>CBDEGK010000004.1:0-1136691 GCA_965237855.1 Halieaceae bacterium
TTACAACGCAAAGCGGCTGCATTCTACGCTGGGGTACAAAACACCGATGGACTACGAATTTAACTTAAGCAAAGTGTCCAAAAATAGTTGACCACAACATCTCCAGGCGTAGTATGAACTGCGCTTTACACCGATGACCCGGCACAACATTGTTACTGGATATTTGGCGGTATTACCTTGCACTAAGGCGTACTTCACTTCATTTCCTTTGCGAAATACGCCGACGCCTTTTTTAGAATTTCTTTCTCCATTTTGAGCTCTCGAACCTCGCGGCGCAGCCGCTTGAGTTCCTCTTGTTCGTCCTTGGCAAGTGCATTGATGTGGGAATTAGCCTCATGCTCTCGCTTCCAACGTCCGAGCAGCCCTGGGCCAACATCCAGGCTCCGTGCAGCTGCGGCTATGGAATAGCCCTGCTCAATCACCAATGCCACAGCATCTCGTTTGAAATCATCGGGAAAGTTCCGTTTTTGTCTACTTATCATTGTTCACCTCGTATTTGCTTCTTTACAGTCTATACAAGGTGTCCACTTTTAGTAGACCACAACACTAACCCGTGGGTCCAGTACCATAGATCCCCAGTTTTTCGGTATTTCCACCTTTTGCATCCGTAGATAGTCGGTTCCCTGGCGTTCAGGCAACAAACAACCAAATAACCACCCTTGTAGTTCAAGCTGCGTAATAAGCACAGCTGCTGCTGCGTCGGTTAATGGCACGTCAACGTACTGAACCGCCAGCTGCCGATGCTCAGCCAAGAACTTATCTATCACTTGCCGCGCGTCAGCGCCGATCTTGTCAATTCGCAAGCAAGCCTGCTGCTGGGCTGGCTTTTCGGTCAAACGCACTATTGTGGCGTTTTGCGGCGTGCGCACAGTGTCGTGGAACGTTCTTTTGGCGCCCATAGCCTTGTACATGTCACTGAGCACGCCTTGATGTTTATCGGGTATCCAGATATCCCGCTGCGGCATGCTGGCACCGGAAAAGCACATAAACATGGTGACTATTGGCATTCGTGCCAGGCCCACCGGGTCAAATCCCGCCGCCTGAAAATCTCCGGGCCAATCATGTGTTAACAAGCCGGTTACCACGGCGCGGGCATCCAGGGATTTACGCTGGGATACATCGTGAATAGTGACCGCGTACAGATGTAAGCCCACCAATTTACGGGCTTCGTAGACCTCCCACATGGGTACTGAAAGCTGGGCCATGACGCTTTGGCCACGATATTCCGGCAAAACCAGGGCTGTTATGGCATCGGCAGTAATATCGTCCAGGGCTTCATAATAGGTGGCCAGGTGCCCGACCAACGCCTGGCCATCGAAGGCCCCGCTACAAATTAGTCTTTTATTATCAATATGTTGAGATATTTTATTCGAGTTATACAGTAAGTCGTTTGGGTAGGTTCTTCCGTAAACCTTTTCAACAAACTCGACTAACAATGGCGCCTCTTCAGCCCGTAACAGTCGAAAACTCAAAGCATTCGTCAACGATAGATCCTCGCAAATCTGCTTACGTAGTCATCAGAAATAGTGCATATGGTTGTAGGAAGGCACCCCTGCTCCCTTGCAACCATGTGCTGGGGCCCGATTTATTTCAGTTCAGAAACGTTTCCGCGAAAACTTTTTGCACCATGCTAGTGCGAGCAAGTTTCCTCTACCTGGACAGTGATTCAAGCGAATTGCAGCGCTTGGTATTCGTTGAGATCAACGACTTTCCTGGCTTGCCACAATGCGTAGTTATCCTGCATGAGCAACCAGCTTTCTGGCGAGCGCCCCAACACTTTGGAAAGTTTGAGCGCCATTTCTGAGGAAATCCCTATTTTCTCATTAAGCAATCGGCTCACCAGTCCGCCACTGACTTTTAGCAGCCGTGCCAGTTCGTTCGAACCAATACCATTGGGTTCAAGGTACACTCGTCTAATAAACGCACCTGGGTGCATTGGGTTGTGTTGCTCAATACTCATCAATGATAATCCTCGTAATTCACCACATAGGCATGGCCATCTACAAACTCAAATATGACCCGCCAATTACCGCTAACATTGATGGTCCACTGTCCTTTTCTATCGCCTTTGAGCGCATGTAACCGCCAACCCGGAATGTTCATATCTTCGACAGCGAAAGCTGTGTGCAGCGCCTGCAGCCGTTCTTCCAAACGAGCCCTGTGGTCGCTTTGAATCCCTGCTGTCCTACCTTTAGTAAAAAATTTCTCCAATCCTTTATGCTTGAAGCTTTTTATCACAGTAGCCTGCTGTTTACCGATGTGCAACGGTTATTATACACCAATTCTTTTTGCCAAGCACCTGTGATTGAGTGCGTTAAATCGTTGTAAATATGCTGGAGTTGATTTGGATATAACGAAAAGCTCCTTTTTCAAAATGAAGTCATAGTTGATCAGGAGTAAAGTGCGTCGAAATGCTTCCGCATAACACTGATTTGCTCAAGCGCCGTAGCCTCTATATCGCTCGGTGGCATAGTAGCAGGTAGCTCAAAGCCGGTTTCTTTGCGCAGAATCTCCTGGGCATAGTCGGTGAATCTCACCGTGCCATCACTATCGATTGCTTGCACGCCATCCAGGGTGTGGGCCTGTTCCATGGCGGTGATGGCATCTGCCAATTGCCAATCCCCCGGCAACACCACGTCTACTGCCCCCTGTTGGATACGGATAGGATAGCCCCCAGGCAGACCATTGGGCGCAGGCGCGTGCAAATAGTGCGCCTTGTCACTGTCGTCCAGCAGCGCTATTGCTACCCGGCTGGCAAGAATGCCGGTGGTGCTGGAAAATGAAGCGTCGGCTTCATAGTGATTATTCACGCCCTGATTCATCACCGCGCGCAGATCCTCAAAGCGGCCGCTGATGTCTTCCCCGTGCACACAAACCCTGGCCATAAAGGGTGCCTCGTTACTGTAGCCTGGCTCCCGCGGCGCCACCCAGTGCACATGATGAGCAACCAGTGACAATTCTATATCGCTAAAACTCACTCCAGTTTCCAGGGCAAGTTGGCTGCGAAACGCCACCTGGTTAAGACCCACATTGCCGGCGCCGCACAAGGGTGACTGGACACCGCCCTGCCGGGCAATCCCGGTAATAATAGGAATGGTGATATCCGGCAAATTTCCAACCATATAGCGGGTATTCACGCCGGCATTGGCGATAGCTCGGCCTACCGATAAAGGCGTTAGCACCTGCAAAGGCGTAAACGCCCCGAGACCGGCGGCACTGATGTTTCGATAATTGGGTAGACGCTTGGCCGCATCCCAGGTGATGGGAATGGCGTAATTGATTACCAGATCGGGATTCTCCAGGCCTATGATCTCTGTCACCGCTGCGGTATCGAGTGCGTCAACTCCGCCATGGATCGACAGCTTACTGGTGCTGCCTGTCAGAGTGAGGCGGCTATCGTTGAGTAAGCGTCCGGCTTTTTGCCGCAGCAGCTGCTCATCCATGATATCGACCATAGCCAGATCGAAGTTCAGTCGCATTAACTCAGCGGCTATTTGCATACCCACTCGCCCGCCACTGCCAATGATCAGGATCTTCTTTGTCGGCATGTACTGCTCCTGTTCAGCCACAAGCTGTAATTGTTTCGCTGATCTCCAGCTGGCCACCCATAGTCAGCAATGATGTATTGCCACCGGCGGCGGTGGTATCAATGGAGATCGTTTTTTCCAGCACCAGGCGCGGCAAAAGCGACGCCGCTGCGGTTTCCACAATTAGCGGGACGAGCGCACCCGGTCGCATCACCAGCATTTCCTCAAGCTGCCGGGCCAGGGTATTGTCGCCCGCCAGCGTGACGGCGTCGAACTTGTCGGTAGACAAATGCCGCGTCGCTGCATCAGCGCCGGTCCATGCTCGCCAGCGATAGGCTGATCTAAAATCCGCGAGGCTGGGGTAACGGCTGAAGTCGACGGCTTTATCACTGACGTGAAGCACCCTGTTACCGCTTGTCAGTGCTGCTGCAACCTGCATTATGCCAGCTGCCGGGCACTGCCCATCATCCAGGCACAGCACCGTGCCGCGGGGAATGCACAGCCATTGATTGGATTCACCCGTGGGCCCGGCGAGCTGCCGATCCTTGATTATTCCACCGTCGATCAAGCTGGCCAACTGCGCCAATTGATTCTGCCAATACTGCGGTTCGCGTCTGGCTTCTTCGCCTTCAGCGTGCGACAGCAGGCGTGGAACATAGTGTGGGCCACCGGCCTTTGGCCCGGTCCCCGATAGGCCATGGCCGCCAAACGGCTGCACACCGACGACGGCGCCAATCATATTACGATTAACGTAGATATTGCCGGCCGCTACCTGTTCTGTGAATCGACGGGTTGTGGCCCCCACCCGTGAGTGCACGCCGGCGGTCAGCCCGAATCCGGTGCTGTTGATTGATGCCAATACCGCGTCAAATTCTTGCGGCTGGTACCGCACCACGTGGACGACAGGACCGAAAACTTCCTCTGCCAGCACATTAATGCTCTCTATTTGGTAGAGCCTGGGCGCAAAAAAAGTGCCCTCGGCGCAGGCCGCTTCAAGCTCACACTGGTGGAGGAGTTGGCCGTGCTTTTCCATATACTGTGTATGTTGCTGCAACGCCTGCAGGGCCCGCTGGTCAATCACCGGGCCCACATCGGTACTCAAGCGCGCCGGATCTCCAATACTAAGCTCGCGCATAGCACCAATAATCATCTCGATGATTTCATCTGCGACCGGTTCCGGCAAGTAGAGCACTCGCAAGGCAGAACATCGCTGGCCAGCACTGCCAAAGCCCGAAGCAATCACATCGTCTACCACCTGCTCCGGCAGCGCGCTGGAATCAACCACCAGGCAGTTCTGGCCGCCTGTCTCCGCTATCAAGGGAATGCGAGCCCCGGCTCTGGCCGCTAACACCGTCGCAATATGCTTACCCACGCTTGTCGAACCGGTGAACAGCACGGCGGCTATTCGGCTCTCGGGCAGCAACTGTTCGCCCACCAGCGCACCCTCGGCAACTATGAGTTGCACAACATTGACGGGGATGCCCGCCTCCCCTATCAGTTCCAAAACACGCTGTGCTATCAAGCAGGTGGCGTCCGCCGGCTTTGCCAACACTGTATTGCCAGCCGCCAGTGCTGCAGTGATCTGGCCCAGAAAGATAGCCAGCGGAAAATTCCAGGGACTGATACACAACACAACGCCGCGGGACCCGGTGGTGGCGTTACAAGCCCGTCGCCCTTCGGCAGCATAGTAGCGGCAAAAGTCCCCCGCCTCGCGCACTTCCGCCACGGCGTCGTGAATGACCTTACCTGCCTCCAGGTTGAGCAAACTGACCAACTCATCCATGTGTGATTCCAGCAGCACTGCCAGGTTTTCAAGGTATTGGCCTCGTCGATGCGCCGATAAACTGGACCAGCTGCCGAACGCCAGCTGGGCATTTTCCAGGCGCTGCTGCATGACGGCGGCGGAACACTGGGCCACACCACCCAAAAGCTGGCGCGTATCGGCGGGATTATAGGAATGATTGACACTTTCGCCAGCAGATTTTTCCAGCGGCCGTCGCTGTTCGATTGCGTGGCGGTGACTGAGTATCTGCTGCAGACGCTCGCCGTCACTTAAGTCTACGCCGAGTGCGTTGCGGCGCGCATCTCCGTAAATATTTTCCGGCAAAGCGATCAGTGGGTGACTGCTGTGCGTATTGCCAGCGACGCGGCGACAGGGGTCTTCCACCAATGATGCCAAGGTCACGTTCTTATCGGTGACACTGTTTATGAATGACGAATTGGCGCCATTCTCCAACAGGCGCCGCACCAGGTACGCCAGCAAATCTTTGTGCTCCCCCACCGGCGCATATATTCTCACCGGCACTCGGCCCTCAGCTAACAACTCTTCATACAGGCCCTCGCCCATGCCATGTAGTCGTTGAAACTCAAATCCCGCTAGGTCTTCACCGGCGCAGGCCAGCACATGAGCGGCGGTCCAGGCATTGTGCGTAGCAAATTGCGGGTACACGACAGAGCGGTTGCGCATCAGCAAAGCTGTGCAGGCCTGGTAGGATACATCGGTGTTTTCCTTACGGGTAAAAACCGGGTAGTTAGCCAAACCATCGACCTGGGCTTGCTTGATTTCGGTATCCCAGTACGCGCCTTTGACGAGGCGAATATTCATCCGCCGGCCAACTGCACGCGACAGATCGATAGCCCATTCCAAAATCGGCAACGCGCGTTTCTGGTACGCCTGCACGACGATGCCTAAACCGCACCAACCACTCAATGCGGCATCTGCATATACCGCTTCTATCACGTCAAGAGACAGCTCCAACCGGTCGGCTTCTTCAGCGTCAACGGTTAGGCCAATATCAAATTTTCGGGCCAACAATGCCAACGACCTCAAGCGCGGCAACAGCTCCACCATTACCCGCTCTCTCTGTGCCACTTCATAGCGAGGATGAATGGCCGATAGCTTCACGGAAATGCCGGCACCGTCGTATACGCCTTGGCCCTGGCTGCACTGCCCTATATACGTGATGGCCTCGGTATAGGCGGACAAGCAGGCATCGGCATCGGCCATGGTCCGCGAGGCCTCACCCAGCATGTCAAACGAATAGCACCAGCCGCGATGTTCCCAATCGCGTGCGCGCCGGCGCGCCTCGGCAATGGTTCGCCCCAGCACAAACTGGCTGCCCATGATCTTCATGGCCTGTCTCATGGCGCCACGCACCAACGGTGTGCCGAGATCGCCCAGGCGTCTGTGCAAGTGGTTGAGCCGACGGTGATGTTCAATATCGCTGAAACTAACCACTTTTCCCGACAACAGCAGTCCCCAGGCCGACGCATTAACAAACAGTGAATCACTGCTGCCCACGTGAGCAGACCAATCACCCTCCTCCAGCTTGTCGCGAATCAAACGGTCCGCCGTTTCGCGGTCAGGCACTCTCAGTAATGCCTCCGCCAGACACATCAGGACAACGCCCTCGTGGGTAGAGAGGGAGTATTGGTTTAACAAGCTCTGAATACTGTGGAGCTGCTGGCTGCGGCACTTCGCAGCCCTTGCGCCATACGCAGCCCCTGACGGTGAGCCAGTTGCTGATTGGCATCTGAGAGTTGGGCTTGTGGTAACAGTTTAGCTATCAAATTGGACTCATCACAGCGGTAGTGCCTTCGAATAGCACCGCGCAGCGCGCCGCCAGCCAGCGGTATTTCTGCAAGATTTGTAAGCACTTCCGACCCCGATTCTCTGTTGAACTCGGGTGTTATACTATCCAAATCCTTTAAGAATTAAGTTTCGTTTAATCTCCAAAATTGTTCTATATATTGGGTTACAATTTATACAGAATGTATATAATTGTGTCTAATTAGGTTATTACAGCATTAAATGCTGCTCTATTATGATCACGATTAACGCACTTGATCGAACTGACCGCAAAATCCTCGATATCCTGCAGCGAGATGGCCGTATCTCCAATGTTGACCTGGCCAGTCTGGTCAACCTCAGCCCGTCCCCATGCCTGGAACGGGTGCGCCGGCTGGAGAAAAAGGGCTTTATAGAAGAATACGTTGCCCATCTCAACGCCGAGCGTCTGCGTGCAGAACTGGTTGTCTATATCGAGGTGTCCCTCAAGAGAACCGCAACCGCAGACCTGAACGCGTTTAACCAACACATGATGGCGCTGCCCGAGGTAGTGGAATGCGCTATGGTCGCAGGCGGTTTTGACTATCTTTTAAAGATTCGTACGGTAGACATGCAAGGCTACCGACGGTTTCTCGGGGATAAGTTAGCCGCCATTGAACTGGTGGCACAGACTCACACCTACGCGGTTATGGAGCAGGTAAAATCGACACACCTGCTGCCCGTCGATACCGACTGATTTTCATTTGAGCTAAAGATCAAGGGTGGCGAACACCTACAACGAATGGGTGTTGAAACGGGTGCCGATTTTTTATAAGTCATGGGTGGTTGTCGGGGGCTTCATGCAAACCTTCCAGCAGTATCCACCCAGCCAGGCACCCCAGAGCAGTGACCCGGGAAAGTTTCGCTGAGCCCCAAGGTTATGCGTTAGCGGGCGAGATGATTAAGGTAAGCCGCAATGCGCACGCTGGATTGCTGCAGCCGCTGATCTAAGACCGGCTGGGCCTGTTGGATGTATTCGTCGGAGATGGTGCTGCGGTAGCTGTAAACCAGTGAGCGCAGCGCTCTACTCTCTTCGATCCAGATACCTGGGTCGATATTATCTTTGTCCGCCAGCGTTGCCGCGGAAACGTCTTTCCTCAAGTGTGCCAGCCATTGGTCGCGGTTCCAGCCCCGTTCATAGATCAGGCCCGAATCCCACAGCCGGTGCAAATTGGTGGTTTTGCCGCGGTGTTTCACTTTGACCTTATTGCCACCCAGGTCCTTGCCATTGCCCACGTGCAGAGGTTGATGCAGGTCGCCGACGAGATGTATCGAGAAGCGCAGGGCTAATTGCTTCTCCGCGTGGGAGCTGTTCGGATCTTGCAGGATTGCTTTGAATTGTTTGAGCGCAGTGACGGCATCACCCTTGGATGGCGCCTTGCTAATATCGTAGTGACTGCCATCGGCTACCGTCACATAGTGAAAAGGTTTCGCCGTTTTTTGCCAGAACTGATTGGGATTGCTGCGCATACGGTCGGCCCAGGTGGACATGTCTGCCAGTGATTCACCGGGCACTAGTTCATCCAGCATGTCCCGGGCCTGGGCATTGAGCCAGCGCTGTGCCAACTCGGCGGGTACTTCGTGACCCAGGGGTCCCCAGGCATTAGCCGGTACACAGAGAACGCTAAGAATAGCCAGCCGTGTTGCCATAAGAGCCGCCCTCACAGCCGCCCTCACAATTGTCCTTCAACAGCTCTCACAAAAATGGCACTGTATTGCGCGGCATCAAAAGTGATGGGATTGCCACCGGCGCTGGGATCGGCAACGGCCATCTGCCCTATTCGCTCTGCCTGCGCCGCATCGATGCCGATGTCTCTGAGTGTATGAGGGATGTGTACGGTCTCGCGCAGCCCTAATACCCAGTCGAGGAAGTCGCCATAGCTGGCCGGTAAACCCAGGTAGCCCGCCGCGGAGCTCAATTGCTGGCTAATTGCGCTTTCGTTGGCCCGCAAAACATAGGGCATCAGGATTGCATTCAATAAGCCATGATGAGCGTCGTACAGCGCACCAAGGGGATGGGCCAGGGCGTGCATACCCCCCAATCCCCGTTGAAACGCCGTGGCCCCCATGCTGGAAGCCACCAGCATTTGCGTACGCGCCTCGATGTTGTCGCCATTCGTCACCGCAATCGGAAGATTATCCTTCACCAGCTTCATACCCTGCAGCGCTATGCCCTCTGCCATGGGATGATAGTGCGGTGCACACCAGGCCTCCAGGTTGTGGGACAGGGCATCCATACCGGTGGCTGCCGTGAGATGCGCCGGCAATGCCAGGGTCAATTCCGGATCCAATACCACCGCCACCGGCAACATGCGCGGATGCCAGATAATTTTCTTCAGCTGCAGTTGTTCCTGGATAATGAGTGCAGCGCGGCCCACTTCTGAGCCGGTACCCGCGGTGGTTGGTACGGCGATAACCGGCGCAATTTTGCTATCATCGGCATTAAACCAGTCTCCCTCACTGTCTTCACAATCCCACAGGGACTTCTCCTGTTGGGCGACGAAGGCGATCGCTTTGCCCGCGTCAAGGGCGGAGCCGCCACCGAGGGCAATCACACCATCGTGACGGCCCTCTCGAAAAACCGCGGCGCCCTCCTCCACATTCCTGCCTGTGGGATTACCCTGCACGCCGCTGAACATTGCCACTTGCGTACCACCGGCACGTATCCGTTCCAGTAAATCCTGGATGATGGCTAAGTCAGCCAGGCCCGGATCGGTCACCACCAGGGGATGTTGCATAGCGTGCGCGGCGCACAATGATGCAATGTCGGAGCGGCGCCCTACCCCTAGCTTAACCTGGGTTGGGTAATTCCAATCGGCGCGATGCTCAATTTCTGCCATTAAATAATCTCGAAGTAACGGGCCAGTTCCCAGTCGCTGATGTGCTTGCGGCACTCCTGTTCTTCCCACAAGCGGGTACGGGAGAAATGTTCCACGAAAGCATCCCCAAACAAAGCCCTCGCGGTGGTGGAGCGTGACAGGCTACGAGCCGCCTCGCCGAGGCTCTGCGGCAGGGCCAGTTCAGCTGGGTGATCTTGCTCATACGCATTCCCCACACAAGCTGGCGTGGGTTCCAAACCCTGCTCAATACCGTGTAAGCCGGCGCCGATGACGGCAGCCAGGGCGATATGGGGATTGGCATCCGCTGCTGTCAGGCGATGCTCAACCCGTTGCGACTTGGCGCTGCCGGGAATAACCCGTAACGCAGTCGTTCGATTGTCGACACCCCAGCTGGCCGATGTCGGCGCCCAGAAACCGGGCACCATTCGCGAGTACGCGTTCACCGTCGGCGCCAGCATTGCCGTCAGCTCGGGCATTAATTGCTGCAGGCCGGCGACAAACTGCTGTTGCAGTGTCGTCATACCGTGCTCGCGATCGCCGTCGTAAAAGAGTGATGCACCGGTAGCATTATTCTGTAGCGATACATGAATATGCCCGCTCTGGCCGGGATAATCGTTTGACCACTTGGCCATGAAGGTGGCCATCATGTCGCGGCGCTGGGCCCATACCTTGGTGAAAGTTTTGAACAAGGCCGCCTTGTCCGCGGCCGCTTCGGCAGCGTCGACCGCGATAGCGGCCTCGAGTACGCCCGGGCCGGTTTCGGTGTGCAGGCCCTCGAGCGGGAAGTCCATTTGTTCGCTGAGCTCCAGCAGTTCCCTGTACCAGTCCGCATGCACAGAACTTCGTAATACGGAGTAGCCAAAGAATCCCGGGGTGGCCGGTTGTAGGTTCTGGAAGTGTTTTTCCCGGACACTGTCCGGGGACTCGTCGAACAGGAAGAACTCGTATTCCAGCGCGGCCTTGCAGGCAATACCCATGGCATCGGCCTTTTCCAGTGTCCGCCGCAGTAGCGCCCGTGGGCAGAAAGCCTCTGCATCCTCGGCAAACTCGGCCAGGAACAGCAACATGTTGGGCTCAAAGGTTATCTCGCGACAACTGCCGGGCAGTATCCTAACCGGGGCATCCGGGTAGCCCGTGTGCCAGCCAGTGTATTCAACCGCGGGGTTTTCATAGAGCTGGTCGTGGCTATCCCAGCCCAGTACCACGTCACAAAAGCCGAAGCCGTTGTCGAGTGCAGAAAAGAATTTTTCCCGGCTCATGTACTTGCCGCGCATCACACCATCGATATCAAATACACCGACTTTAATGTGGCTCAGCCCGCGCTGCTCCACAATGGTTTTGGCATCTGCAACCGTGTTGACCGATCTGGCATCCATAGTCAGTCCTCGAATTCCTGTTGGCTCCTGGCTCTGCCGCCGGGGCCACTGTAGGCCAAGCCGATTCCCGGCGGGGTACTGAATACTACCTTACCCAGCTGCTCCTGTGCGTCTTGCCAGCATCTGACCAGCTCATCTTCGGCAGCATAATCGAAAGGGTCTTCCAACACCCATTCCTCGGTGCCACCGCTGGTCGGCGGATTCGTTACCAGCCAGTCAACCGTGCGCTGCAGTGCCTGTACTGGTGCCACTTTGTCGCGATAGCCCAGGTCGGCGCGAATCGCAGCCGTATCCTGTACCCGGTGGGTTGTCAGCGGTTGCATCACCAGGGGCCGCGTACAGGGCGCCTGCTCGTAGGGCATGTTGATAATCTGCATGTCGCTGTCCATGTGCGCAATGATGATCTCGGTGACCTGTCGCAGGCTCAGCACCTGGTCATCGGCCACGTTGTAAATTTTGCCCTGGCTGCTCTCCGGATGATCTACTGCCAGCAACAGCGCATGGGCGACATTCTCCGCGTAGCCGAAACTGTGCAGGGTCAGGCCCCCATCCGGCAAAATGATATGAGGTCGACCATCCAGTATGCGTTTGACGATCAGCCACTCCCGCGGCACCAATTGGTAGGGGCCATAGATAAAGGGATAGCGGAAATGAGTCGCGGTCGGGATGAGCTCCAACAGTTTTTCCTCGGTGAGGCGAATGCGAAAACCCTTGCTGTCTTCACTGTCCTCTGCCACAACCGGATCCCCCTCCCGGGTCGGTACCGGTAAGCCCGGCGGCTCAAACAGGTAGGGATTCATATAACCCCGGTAAGCGGGAGCGCCGCCGGCGGATATAAACCTCACCGAACGCTCGCTCATGATGCTGGCGATTGCGCGCAGGCGGCCATACATCGCAAAGCACAAGTCGTAGTCACGGCCCTGCAACGCGTCGCGCAAACAGTCTTCATCATAGGGGTCGGTGTGAATGTGAAAGACCTGGGACGGAATCTCGTCAATCTCATGGCTGCCCCGGTGCAGGATGTCGACCTGGTAACCTCGTTCCAGCAAACCGTTGACGACGAAGTGGCCGGTCGGGCCGGTACCTCCAATAACCAGTGCGCGCAAGTGGATATCCTCAGTAGAAGACAGGTATTCTACGGCACCAAAGTCGAGGAGGTATAGCGTGATAACAGGATTTGATCGAATCACTCTCAAGGTGCCGAGCACAAGCGAGGCCTGTGCCGAGTACAGCCAGTTTACCGGCGAGTTCAGTAACATGGGTGAGGCGATGCTGCTGTCGCTGTCCAACATCGGCATCGTGCTGGAACAGGACCCGTCGGCTGCGCAGGCCCGCATCGGCGGCCTGACCGTCGTCGCTGAAGAACGCAGTGCCGCCGCCATCGATTCCGGCGCACGCGACATCCCCATCTATTCTATTCCCCAGCGCAAATGCAGTGGCAATAGCGAGCTGACCGCTACCGGTATTGCTGCGGTCGATCACCTGGTGCTGATGACCCGTGATGCTGACGACTGTATCCGTCTGTTTGGCGAGGAACTGGGTATGCGTCTGGCACTTGACCAGTTAGTACCCGAATGGGGTGGTCGCATGTTGTTTTTCCGTTGCGGAAAAATGACCCTGGAAGTGATCCACAATCTTGAGGACCCTCCCGTTCAAGACCAATTCTGGGGTATTACTTATCTCTGCCCTGACCTCGATTTTACGCTGACTCAGCTCGATCAGCGCAGCGTGGAGCATTCAGAAATTCGCGAGGGCCGCAAACCGGGCACCCGGGTGGCCACCGTAAAGAGCGACACCCTGGGCCTGCCGACCATGCTCATTGAGCCGGTTTAGCCGACCACGCCGCTCTCGCGCAGGGCTGCTATCTCGGTTTCGCTCCGCCCCGCCGCTGCCATGATTTCATCGCTGTGCTGGCCCAGTGCTGATGCCGGTCGTAATGCGGGCGATGGAGTTGCCAGGAAGTTGGGCGGGTTATTGGGTTCGACCATGGCGCCGGCTGTCGGGTTGTCGATGCGGGCAAAACTGTTGTTGGCAATCATTTGTGGGTGCTCGGGCAGATCCGCCAGATCCTGGGCTATTGAACAGGGCACGTCGTTGGCTTCCATTGCCGCCATGGCATCCGCTGCCGTGGTCTCTGCCGCACGGCAAATGACATCGCGCATTAAATCCATCATGGCTTCGGAGTTGGCGTTGCGATCCGAGATAGTCGCAAACTTTGGATCGCTGGCATCGATACCAAAGGCGGCGCAGTAGCCGAAAAACTGGGCATCATTGACCGGCGCCGCTGCGCCGTAACCGTCCTTGAACTGCATCAGCCGCACCCCTTTGGCGATGGTCATGCCCTCCTCCGCGCCCGCTTCGAGAAACGTTGCCACACCGGCCACATCGGCCCACAGAAAACTCACCACCGAATCGACCATGGACAGCTTGATATGTTGACCACCGGCGCCGCGCTCGCGCGCAAACAGGGCCGCGGAAATAGCCTGGCTGCCGGTTAACGCCGTGGTCTTGTCACAGAACAGTTGGAAATACTGGATGGGTTCACCGGTTTGCCGGTCGGCCTGGCTCTGGGAGACGCCGGCAAAGGCCTGGATCACGTTGTCGTAGGCGGCCTTACCGCTATTGGGTCCCTTGTCGCCGAAGCCGCACACGGATAGATATATCAGCTCCTTGTTGACCTCGCGCAATGCCTCATAGCCAACACCCAGCCGTTCGGCCACACCGGGGCGAAAATTCTCTACCACCACGTCGGCACTGCGGGCCATGTCTTTAAGCAGGTCTACACCCGCGGCTGACTTGAGATTGATGGCGATTGAGCGTTTGCCACGGTTCACATTGTGGTAGAGCCCGCTGATGCCATCCTTCATGGAGCTCAGGTAGCGCATGACATCGCCAATGCCCGGGGTTTCGATCTTAATCACATCGGCGCCCTGGTCGGAAAGAATGGTGGCGGCGCCAGGGCCGGCAATCATGGTGCCCAGGTCGAGTACTGTTACGCCGTGCATGGGTCCGGACATAGATATCTACTCCTGTTGCTTCTCGTTATTTTCGATAGTGGCTGATCTGTACTTCTTCGCCGTAGTCGCCGTAATCGCCCTGTGCACGTAAATCGCGAAATTCCCGCCAGGGCACTGATCGGTATTTCGGATCAACTGCACAGGGGTCGATGACCGCATCGTAGGATGGGTTTAGAAAATAGGCAATGCTGTAACGGCTCGCTTCGGTACTGGCCAACACCCGGTGCAGCGGTGCGCAATAGGTATCGTTGCTCCACACCTGCATCATATCGCCCACATTGATGGTGAAGGCGCCTGCCAGGGGCGGCACCGTATGCCACGCTTTATCGTGGAAAACTTGTAAACCGGCATACTGATCCTGCATCAACACGGTCAAGGCGCCGGCATCGGTGTGCTCACTGATACCCAGCTCGGCCAGCGGCGCGTCAGCGGTTGTTTCAGCTTCATCAGGCACCTCGCAAGGATAGTAATTCAGACGGCAAAAACTACTGTGGTCATTGGCAAAGCATCGCGCTATTCCCTCTGGCTCACAAGCGAGGCTGGTGGTGATCAGCCCCAACAGTCTCATCGACAGCAGCTGTACTTGTTCAGCGTAGCGCTCCAGTGTGTCGCGAAAGGTGGGTAGCGCCTCGGGCCAGGGCGCGTCTTCCAGGGGGCTGAAATCGAAGATTTCCTTGCGATCGCGGGAGTTTTTGGTCAACTCGCGGTCATAAAAACCCCAGGGCTGATCGAGGTCGCGCTCGAGTGCTTTCTTGACCGCAGTATCCATCTGGAAAAACTGGCAGCTGTGCGCGTGGGCGGCCTCGCATAGCTGTGGATCAAAGCCATGGCCGATGAGATTAAAGAAGCCCCAATCTCGACAGGCATCCCGCAGTGCTGCCTGCACTTGCTCTGCTGGCAGAGCAAGATCGACAACAGGGAAATGGCTGGAGGTCACGGCCGCTCAGAATGGCCAGCGGGCCTGGCCTTGTTGCCACAGCTTCAACAGCCCGCGCTGAACCGCGCCTTCAGCGGCGATGCCGAGCTTTTCCTGCCAGCCTTTTTTCAGGACATGCCTTACCTCAAACACATCGCGATCCGTCAGCGCAGTCTGCACATAGCTATCGCTGGTCAGCAGTTCATCGACCAGGCCCCTGTCCAAAGCCTGCTGGCCATACCAGACCTCCCCGGTCGCGACCCCGTCGATAGATAACTGGGGACGATGCTCTGATACAAACTGTTTGAAAAGAACATGTGTGTCCTCGAGGTCTTGTTGCAACTTGGCGCGATCTTCATCGGTGTTCTCGCCAAACATGGTCACGGTACGTTTATACTCACCCGCCGTATGTTGCTCGAAATCAACATTGGCCTTCTTCAGTAAACGGTGAAAGTTTGGCAGTTGAGCCAGCACGCCAATACTGCCGATAAGGGCAAAGGGTGCGGCCAGTATGCGATCGCCCACACAGGCCATCATGTAGCCCCCACTGGCGGCCACCTTGTCGACAGAAATTAACAAGGGTACGCCGGCATCCCGAATACGCTGCAGCTGGCTGGCAGCAAAGCCATAGCTGTGAACCATGCCGCCACCACTTTCCAGTTTGACCAGGATTTCGTCATCGGCCGAAGCCACATTGAGAACCGCGCTGATTTCCTCGCGCAAGTCCTCGGTGGCGCTGGCTTTGATATCACCGTCAAAATGCAACACATAGAGGCGATGGCGTTCATCAGGCTGCTTGCGCTTCTTATTCTCCTTGTCCTCTTTTTTGTGGTCCTTTTTCTTTTGCTTCTGCAACGCCTTGAAGGCATGTTCATCGAGAATTTCTGATTCCATGAATTCAGTGAACATCTCGTAACGCTCATTGAGCTTGCGAATTTCCATGTGGCCTTCGGGGCTTCCGCGAGTGCGCTGCCCCATGGCCATGGTAAAGCCGACCACCACCAGGATGGCGACCACCAGGGTGATCGCCTGGGCCAGGAACAAGCCGTATTCGTATAAAAACTCCACTACGCTGCCTCCCCGGTGGTGTGTCGGGCCACATGATCGGAAATCAGCTGCCCGGAAATCGAGGTCGGTGGCGGCGTCACCGGTAGGCCATCTGGCTTGTACCAGTGGGCTTCGGCAATCTCCTGGTCCTCACAGACAATTTCCCCGCCGGTATATTCCGCAAAGAAACCCAGCATCAGCTGGTTGGGAAAGGGCCAGGACTGGGACTTGAAGTAGCGAATATCGTCCACGTCCACACCGACCTCTTCCTTCACTTCTCGCACCAGGCACTCTTCAACGGTTTCTCCTGCCTCGATAAAGCCCGCCAGGGTGCTGAACATCTCCACCGGAAAATTGGCATTTCGTGCCAACAGCATCTCTTCCCCGCGGGTTACTAGCACAATGATGCAGGGTGAGATTCTCGGATAGATCATCGATCCGCAGGGTTCGCAGGACATGGCCATCTCCTGCTCATGGCGCTGCATTTTATCGCCACAGCTACCGCAATAGCTATTGTTCCGCTGCCAGGCCAGCAATTGCTGGGCCCGTCCCGCCAGGGCAAACATCTCTTCGCTCACCCGGCCCAGGATATTGTAGAGATTACCCCTCATATAGGCATCGCTGCCTAGCGGGGTGTCACCATCAATCTCTCGCGCAAAACAAGGCTGGTCGAACCAGTAGCCCAGGAACTGCTGCCTCAGTGGTGCCGGTGCCAGAAAACGAATTCCCGCACCGGGCAGCAGGCAGGGCTCGCTGGCCCGCATATCCGTCAGCAGGTTCTCGCCGTGAAAAACAAAATAGAGCGCGTTGTCCACGTTCTCAGGTTCGCGCAGATCGGGTCGATACATAAAGTTACAATCCAGACTATCAAACAGCCGGCTATAGTACTCCAACGGGAGCAGGCAACAAAATAGATAGGGGTGCTACGCAGAATGGCCGCAATAACGTAAGATGCCCCATTCACAGACAAGGCTTTGAAGAATTCATCCATGGATAGATCCCTCAGCGTCGCCTTTGCGAGAAATTTCCTGGGCTCGGCACCCACCTGGTACAAGAAGTCCATTGTCGGCTTCCTGTTAATCAACCCACTGGTACTACTGGCGCTGGGACCGGTCGTAGCCGGCTGGCTGCTGATCGCCGAATTTATATTTACCCTGGCCCTGGCGCTCAAGTGCTATCCCCTGCAGCCGGGCGGCCTGCTGGCGCTGGAGGGCGTAGTCATCGGGCTGACCAGCCCCCAAACTGTGTTTGACGAAACCGTCGGCAACTTTGAAGTGATCCTGCTGCTGATGTTCATGGTGGCGGGCATCTATTTCATGAAAGATCTGCTGCTATATGTTTTTACCAAGATGCTGCTCAATGTCCGCTCCAAGAAAATACTCGCGCTGTTGTTCTGTAGTGTTTCGGCGGTGCTGTCTGCATTCCTCGACGCACTGACGGTCACTGCCGTGCTGATCAGTGTTGGCGTGGGCTTTTACTCGGTCTACCACAAGGTCGCCTCGGGTAAAAAACTGGCACACGAGGGCCATCACGACCATTCGGAAGACTCCGAGATCATCGAATACCACCGGGTTGACCTGATCGAATTTCGCGCCTTTCTGCGCAGCCTGATCATGCACGGCGCGGTGGGTACCGCCCTGGGCGGCGTCTGTACCCTGGTAGGCGAACCTCAAAACCTGCTGATCGCCACAGTAGCCGGTTGGGATTTCGCCACCTTTTTCATGAAAATGGCGCCGGTGACCATGCCCACCCTGGTGGCCGGCTTACTGACCTGCTACCTGCTGGAGGTAACCGGTAAGTTTGGTTACGGTTCGCAATTACCGGGCGCGGTGCGCGAAGTGCTGGAGGAACACCAGGCCTCAGAAGAGCAAAAGCGTTCATCCCGCGAAAAAATGCGGCTCATCGTCCAGGGCCTGGTGGCGGTGCTGTTGGTGGTAGCCCTGGCCCGGCACTGGGCAGCGGTGGGTCTGATCGGACTGATGGTGATTGTCTTATTAACGGCCTTCAACGGTATTATCGAAGAACACCAGATTGGTCACGCCTTCGAAGAGGCCCTGCCCTTTACCGCCCTGCTGGTGGTGTTTTTCTCCATTGTCGCGGTTATTCACGATCAACATTTATTTACGCCGGTTATTGATTATGTGTTGACCTTGGAGGGTGATACCCGAATATCCGCCTTCTTTGTCGCCAATGGCGTCTTGTCTATGATCAGTGACAATGTATTTGTCGCCACGGTCTATATCAACGAGGTCTACGACGCGTTGGAGTCCGGGCAGATTACCCGCGAGGAATTTGATCTGATGGCGGTCGCCATTAACACCGGCACCAACCTGCCCAGTGTGGCAACTCCCAACGGGCAGGCGGCCTTCCTGTTCCTGTTAACCTCCGCCCTGGCGCCCTTGATACGACTGTCCTATGGGCGCATGGTCATTATGGCCCTGCCCTATACCTTCGTACTCGGCGGCGTTGGCCTGTTAGCTGTTATCTACTTGTTGTAGGGCGTCCAGCTCCCGCCACACCACCTTGCCATCGCTGCTGGCGGCTATCGTCTGCAGGACCTGTTGATGCCGTTCCAGCTCCTCATCACTGGCTTTAATCACCCGTAGCTTCGGCCGATTGGCATCCAGCTGACGAATCCCTGAGCCGTCACCACTTCCTGGCCCACTGTCCTGAGCCGCACCGAGCTGAAACGTGGTCTGGCCGCCGGTCATCAGCAAGTAAACGTCCGCCAGGATTTCTGCATCGAGCAGGGCCCCGTGCAGGTCGCGTTGCGAGTTGTCGACACCGTAGCGTTGACACAGGGCATCGAGGTTGTTGCGTTGCCCCGGGTGCTTCTCGCGGGCCATCTTCAGCGTATCCACCACGGTGCAGATGGATTCCATACGGGTTTTCAGCCCGGCAATTTTACCCAGCTCGGCATTGAGAAAACCCATGTCGAAGGCCGCGTTGTGTATCACCAGCTCGGCGCCATCGACGTAGGCCAGAAAATCATCGACGATGGTGGCAAATGCCGGCTTGTCTGCCAGGAACTCGTTGGTAATGCCGTGCACCTCGATGGCGCCCTGGTCGATTTCCCGGTCCGGGTTGATGTACTGGTGAAAATGTTTACCGGTGAGTTTGCGGTTAATCAGCTCAACACAGCCGATCTCAATTATTCGGTGCCCCTGGCTGGTCTCCAGCCCGGTGGTTTCCGTATCCAGTACCACTTGTCTCATGTTTGCTCTCTCACAGTTCGCCTCACAGCTCGTCAATCCCCTTGTTTGCCAATTGATCGGCAATTTCATTTTCCCGGTGGCCACTGTGCCCCTTGACCCAGTGCCATTCCACCTGGTGTCGGGCCGCTTCAGCGTCCAGCAATTGCCAGAGATCGGCATTCTTTACCGGCTTTCTTGCCGCCGTTTTCCAGCCCTTCTTCTTCCAGCCATGGATCCAATCGGTAATGCCTTTGCGGACATACTCGGAATCCGTGGTTAATTGAACCTGACAGGGTTCGCTGAGGGCTTTTAATGCCTCTATCGCCGCCATCAGTTCCATGCGGTTATTAGTGGTCTCTGCCGCGCCGCCAAACAATTCCCTTTCCTTGCCCTGAAATCGCAGCAACGCGCCCCAGCCACCCGGCCCGGGGTTGCCCCTGCAGGCACCATCGGTAAATACCTCAACAGCTTTCAAGCGGCAACATCTCCCTCAAACGGAGTCGGTACCGGTTTGGCGCTTGCCAGCCCGATCAGGCGATCACCGACCCGGCGGTTCCACAGGGCACGGTCCGGCGTGAGGGCAGAAATATGCTTGCGGGCGTGCAGGACATAGAGCCCTCCCGTGACCCAGTTGTGGCGGGTAGCAAAGGCATCCATGCCCAGCAAGGCGCGCTCAATGCGGCCCCTGCCCGCGGGCGGGACGCTGATACTATGGCGAATACATTCGATCTCCATGCCCAGCAGGCGCAACCAGTCTCGCAAACGGTGCTTGCTAAGTAATTGGGCCGAGGACCAGGGTTTATTGCCAAGCGGTCGTCGAACGCTACATGAGGCGCCAAACAGAGACCAGGGATTAAAGCCAACGATGAGAATCTCGCCGCGATGGGCCAGTACCCGGCTTGCCTCGCGCAGTAACTGATGTGGATTGCTGGTAAATTCCACCGCGTGATGAAGCACCAGGATATCAATACTCTCAGCGGCAAACGGTAGGTGTTCCAGCTCCGTACACAGCTGTATGGCCTCGGTGTTGCTGTTGGCAGCGTAAATTTTCTGAACTTGCGGCGCACTCTCCAGCAGCGGTTGCCGGGTACTGGTTCCGAGTTGCAATAAGCGATGTCCAAACAGTGGCTGCACCAGCTCGTCAACAATCTCGCGTTCACGCCGATACAGGTATTCCCCTAAAGGACTGTCATACCAGCATTCCAGTTGCCGGCAAATCTGGTTAAACTCCTCGCTCATGATGTGCATGTTAGCCGATCACGGGCGTTGCGTCACAGCCTTTAAGCTATTCCAGAGTTTATTTTTATAATGATAAAAAACAAAGGCTTAAGGCCTTTAGTTCACCTGATATCCAGCATATTGCTGATGCCTCTGCTGGCCTCTGCAAACACCGATCAGCCGCCTGGTGACGATTTATGGCAGCGAATTGGCAGCCAGATGCAGTTACAGATTCCCGACAACCGCCGTGTCAGTGCGGAGAGGGACTGGTATCAGCGCAACCCCAAGTACATGGGCCGAGTCAGCGCTCGCGCCGAACCCTACCTGTATTTCGTAGTGCAGGAAGTCGAGCGACGCAACATGCCCCTGGAATTTGCCCTGCTCCCCATCATGGAGAGCGCCTACGATCCATTTGCCTATTCACATGGTCGCGCGGCCGGGCTCTGGCAGATCATTCCGGGTACTGCCGGTGACCTGGGACTGGAGCAGAACTGGTGGTACGACGGCCGCCGCGATGTGCGCGCTTCAACGATGGCAGCACTGGATTACCTGCGGAAATTAAACCGCGCCTTTGATGGTGACTGGCTCAAGGCCCTGG
Source organism: Halieaceae bacterium (assembly GCA_965237855.1). Classification (GTDB taxonomy): domain Bacteria; phylum Pseudomonadota; class Gammaproteobacteria; order Pseudomonadales; family Halieaceae; genus CBDEGK01. Next base: position 21,341 of record CBDEGK010000004.1, read on the forward strand.
CAGCCTATAACGGCGGCCAGCGTCGGCTCGAGGAAGCCGAGCAATACAATCGGGAGCGCGGGCGTGCTACTGATTTCTGGTCCTTGAAATTGCCCACCGAGACCCGTAATTACGTACCTCGCTTCCTGGCGTTGGCAGAGGTGGTGCGCCGGGCCGATCACTATGGTCTGCCCCTGAGCCCAGTGGCAGATGCGCCGCATTTTGTCGCTGTGAACACCTATGGCCAACTCGATTTGTCCCAGGCAGCGCAGTTGGCCGAACTCGATATTGATCAACTGTACCGACTGAACCCCGGCTACAGCCGCTGGGCCACCGATCCGGCTGGCCCCCACGAACTGGTATTGCCAGTACCACGGGCTGACAATTTCACAGCTGCCCTGGAGAACCTGGACCCGAGCCAGCGAGTGCAGTGGAACCGTTACACCATACAACCGGGTGACAGCCTGATACGCATCGGCAACCGCTTTAATACTGGCGTGGATGTCATCAAGCAGGTCAACGGGCTCAAGGGCAACCAGATTCGTGCCGGCGATACGCTGCTGATTCCCACGGCGTTGGCATCACCGGAAAGCTACTCCCTCAGCAGCGCGCAGCGTCTGGCCGGAAAGATAAAAACCGGTGCAGGTGTGCGCACCGAATACCGTGTAAAGGTGGGTGACAGTTTCTGGGAGCTTGCCCGCCGTTATAACACCAGTGTGCGACAGTTGGCGGATTGGAATGGCAAGGTCAGCCGCGACCCTATTTTTGTCGGCGAGACCCTGGTCATATGGACAGCCGCGCCGATCAACGTGAGTAGTATTGATACTTCCCTGCGTCCGCCTATGCTCAAGAAGTTGGGCTACCGGGTGCGCCAGGGTGATTCCCTGGCCAGGATTGCGGATAAATTTAATCTCAGCATCGAAGATATCCTCGGCTGGAACCAGCAAATAGGGGGTAAGAAATATATACACCCCGGCGACCGACTCACCCTGTATGTCGACGTGAGGGGAAGCTGACTATGCCAGCTGAGAGTACCGACACTGTCCCCCTGAAATACATCAACACCCTGCTGCGGGTAGCCCAGGAACAGTCCTACGATGTTGAGCAGGTGGCACGCAGAGCGGGTTTGCCACTGGCTCTGCTGGCAAGGAAAGCCGATCCCTCACAACTGGTTCCAGCCGACTACTACAGCAGCGTATACAGGGTGGTGATGCGCATGCTGCAGGATGAAACCCTCGGCATCAGTATGAAACAGCCCACCCCATCCGGCTCTTTCCGCATGATGGCGCTGTTCGTGATTCACTGTAATGACCTGGAACAGGCACTGCTACGGGCCCACGAATTCCAGTCGTTCTGCCGCCAGGTTGCCAGCCTGTCGGCCTATGAAACTCCCGCGTTGCAGCCCATGGGGGGCGACGGGGTTTTCCATATTATGCCCGACAGCGACGAGTACGCTGCCCAGGGTACTGACATGGCCTGGTACGCCATTGCCCATACTATGGCCGTCTGGCGGCGATTTTGCAGCTGGCTAATTGGCACACACATACCCCTGCGCGAGGTGCACATACAGCTGCCCGAGCCGCCTGATCAAAGTTACCTGGCCAGGATTTACGAGTGCCCTATTCAATTTTCCCGGGATCACAATGGTTTTGTCTTTGACCAGCGCTACCTGAAGTCGCCCATACTCCACGACGAGGAATCACTGTCACAGTTCCTGCGCAGCGCGCCCTATCACCTGTTGGCCAATCATGAGGTGGAGAGCGACGAGGGCATTATTTCGCAAATGCGGCGCGTGGTCGGCAATGACCTCAGTCGCGAGTTTCCCAGCGTTGTCGATATGGCCGACGAACTGCACGTGTCAGTTCGCACCTTGCGCCGACGCCTCAAGGACGTTGGCACAACGTATCAAGAGTTCAAGGACCAGACCCGGCGCGATGCCGCTACCCGCCTGCTCAGTCGCCCCGAGTTAAAAATCAACGCCATAGCCGCTCTACTGGGATTTGATGAGCCATCCGCCTTTCACCGTTCATTCAAAAAATGGACCGGGCTGACGCCGGGCGAATATCGCAAATCACTCACCAGTTGAGCACACTCGCCAATCTGGATTTACAGTGTTATCCCGCAGTGCCGGGGTTGGATCTGCGTGCCTGGAACAGTGCTGATGCGTTGCTGCATGAGTACGCTGTAGAGAATGGCTATGCCAGCGAGACTATACTCGCAGTCAACGATCAGCACGGTGCACTGTGCCTTGGACTAAATGGCTGCGATGTATGGACCGATTCACGCATGGCTTCCATTGCCATCGAAAAGAACTGCCAGGCGAATGAACTGGAGCATCCACCGAGAATTATCGCCGCCACGGACACGCCCCCGGGTGATTACCAGCTGGCTTTATTGCGCATACCCAAGGATGCCACATTCTTCCAACATCAGTTGAACCTGCTGCAGTCCTTTCTCCCAACCGGGGCAACGGTCGTCTGTGCTGGCATGGACAAGCACCTCAGCCCCAATACCGCGGAGCTGATAGAAGCTGTGCTTGGATCCACCGAGCGACCCAGGGGGCAACGCAAGGCACGATTGTTTGTCAGTCAGATCACGTCTGGGGCGCCTATTGAAATCGCACCCGCCTGGGAGATTTCTGTACCTCAGTTGGACCGGCCAGTGAAAAGTGTCGCCGGTGTGTTCAGCGCACGCCAGCTGGATATGGGCAGCCGCTTCCTGCTGGAGCAGTTTTCAAAGCTGCCTCCAGCACGGACAATTCTCGACCTGGCGTGCGGCAGCGGCGTGCTCGGATTAGTCGCCGCTCGCCAACAACCGGCCGCACAGCTGGTATTCCTGGACGAGTCCTACACTGCCATTCAGTGTGCGCAGCACAACTGGGATGAGCACCAACCCAACACCCCGGCCCGGTTTTTGTGTAGTGATGGCTTGCTGGATTACTCAGGCGACAATTCATTCGAGAAGCCAGACCTGATAGTGTGCAATCCACCTTTTCACCAACAACACTTGATCAATGAGTACTTTGGCAGACGCCTGGTACAGCAGGCGGTTCAAGTGCTGCGACCCGGCGGGCGTTTATGGCTGATCGCCAACCGGCACCTCTCCTACGGTGATATGCTGCGGCGTCAATGTAGCCAGTTGAACAAGCTCGCTGAGAATCGAAAATTCATTGCCTGGGAAGCGATAACACGTGAGTGAAGAACCGATCGGTGTGCTGTTTGTTTGCCTGGGCAATATTTGTCGATCTCCCAGCGCCCAGGGCATCATGGAGCGCCACGCCCAAGACCGCGGCTGGGCTAGCGCACTTACTATCGACTCCTGCGGCACTGCCGCTTTCAACATCGGTAAGTCACCAGATCCTCGTGCCATCGCAGCCGCGGCGCGCAAGGGCTATGACATTGCCCAGCAGCGGGCCCGGCAGATTGAGCCCACAGACTATGGCAAATATCACTATGTTATCGCCATGGACCGGGTAAACCTGACCAACGTACAGGCCTGGGCCCCGCAAGATTTCAGCGGGGAAATCGCACTGCTTATGAGTTACGGCAAACATCGGGGCGTCACCCAGGTGCCCGATCCCTACTATGACGATGCCGGCAAATTTGACCAGGTCATCAAGACCCTGGAAAAAGCGACAATCGCCCTGCTCGATCACATCGGCAGCACCCACAAATTTGACAGGAACGCCCCATGAAATTTGTTCTTTCCACCTCTTTCAGCAAGGTTGCACACCTCACCGCCCTCGCCCCGGTGGCCGATGACAGCGGCTGGGAGGCCATGTCATTCTCCGACCACGTGGTGCACCCACAATCCATCAGCACGCCCTACCCCTATACCGATGACGGCAACCGACGCTGGGAAGCCTTTACCGACTGGCCCGACCCCTGGGTTACCATCGGCGCCCTGGCGGCATTGACCAAGCGGCTGCGCTTCACCAATAACGTGTTTGTACTGCCCATGCGCAACCCCTACCTGGTGGCCAAAGCCATCAGTACCGCCGCGGTAATCTCTAACAACCGCATTACCCCGGCGTTGGGCGTGGGTTGGTCCAGCGATGAATTCGAATTGATGGGCCAGGACTTCAAGACCCGCGGCAAGCGTGCGGACGAAATGATCGAAGTCATGAAACTGTTGTGGAGTGGCGACTGGGTTGAATACCAGGGTGAGTACTACCAGTTTGAAGCGATGGAGATGAACCCGGCCCCCAGTGAACCGATCCCCCTGTGGGTGGGTGGCATATCCAAACCCGCCATGCGCCGCGCCGCGCGCCTGGCGGATGGCTGGGTCAGCGATCTGCAGACCTCTGAGGAAATCATAGAGTCCGTCTTGCATATCCAGGCAATGCGCAAAGAGTATGGCCGCGATCACCTGCCCTTCGAAGTGATGGCGACCCCGTCAGATGCCTACGACATTGATGGCTACAAACGCCTCGAGGACGTGGGTATCACCCATATACTGACCATGCCCTGGCCCTTTTATCACGGCGATACCCAGGAGCTCGAACTGAAAATCGATGGCGTCAAACGCTATGCCGAGGATATTGTTCAGCCAATGATGTAAGCCCGGCCTTGCCGAGCTCTCTCGTCAAACACTCACGGCTATTTGTCTCCCGCTCCCTTGGTGATGGCTTCCATCACCCGGTCAAGGCTAAAGCTGCCGGGTTTCTGGCGCGGTGGAAACTCGCGGAAACTCTGTAGCCATTCGCCGACAAAGGCACCTGCGGGGGCGAACATGTACATGTGCTCGAACTGCCATTGGGGATAGCCAATGCCTTCGTGATAGGCACGCTCGAAAGGATCGCTGCGCAGATTGCCGATCATTGGCATACGCAATTGCTCGTATGGCGCTTGCCAGACGTGCATTCCGTGAGCGTTCTGCCTCAGGAAGGTAATCTTCCAGTTGTTAAAGCGCAGGGCCGCGACGTTGCCGTCGTCAGTCCAATAGAGAAACTCTTCTCGTGGCCACTCGGCTTTGCCCTGCAGGGCCGGCATCAAATTGTAGCCGTCGAGGTGAACCTTATACCTGGTACCCCCTACGCGCTTGCCCTTCAATAGTTCCTCTTTCACGTTGGGCGCACCTGCGGCTGCGAGCAGCGTGCTAAGCATGTCTTCGTGGGAGGCGATTTCATTGTTGACGGTATTGGGTTTGATGACCCCGGGCCACGGAATAACAGTGGGCACCCGGAAGCCGCCCTCCCATTGCGTCGCCTTCTCCCCGGCGAAGATGGTGGTACCACCGTCGGGCCAGGTGAATACCTCGGCGCCGTTGTCGGTTGAATACATGACGATGGTGTTGTCGGCTATGCCGAGTTCGTCAAGCTTGTCGAGTAGCTCACCGACCATGCCATCGTGTTCGACCATGCCATCAGCGTAAACGCCCAGTCCGGTCTTTCCCTCGGATTCGGGTTTCAGGTGTGTCCACACATGCATGCGGGTGCTGTTCCACCAGACGAAGAAGGGTTTGTCGTTCTTTACCGCCTTATCCATAAACTCGAGCGCGGCGGCGGTCACTTCCTCGTCTACCGTCTCCATGCGCTTTTTGGTGAGCGGGCCGGTGTCCTCGATCTTGCCATAGGCGAAGCTGTGAATAACGCCGCGGGGTCCAAATTGCTTTCTGAATTCCGGATCCTTGGGATAGTCTGGAAGCTCTGGTTCTTCCTCCGCATTCAAGTGATAGAGGTTGCCGAGAAACTCATCAAAGCCATGATTAGTTGGTAGCATATCGTCGCGATCGCCAAGGTGATTCTTGCCAAACTGGCCAGTGACATAGCCCTGTGCTTTAAGCAGTGTCGCTATGGTCGGGTCTTCTTTCTGCATGCCCTCCTCGGCGCCCGGTAGTCCAACCTTAGTCAGGCCGGTGCGCATAGGGGATTGTCCGGTGATGAATGCAGCGCGGCCGGCTGTGCAGCTCTGCTGACCATACCAATCGGTGAACACTGCGCCCTCGGCCCCAATGCGATCAATATTCGGGGTTCTGTAGCCCATCATCCCCATGTTGTAGGCACTGACGTTGAACTGTCCGACATCATCACCCCAAATAACCAGGATATTGGGTTTGTCTGCGGCAACGGTCAGCGCGCTGGCAAGCAGTAAGCACATGCTCGCCATCCACTTGAGCGGTATTTCTACAGATTTCATTTTCACTTCTCCTGAAATTACAGTGCCGGTGTGGTCAATGTGAAATTGATACGGAACGAGTTCTCAACCGCCGGGCCGGGGTAGTTGTCGTAGACCAGGCTGGTCTGGTACTCCGCGTAGATATTGAAGCTGCTATTCGGGTTGACGATGACCCGCCCGAAGCGAACACCAATGGGGACGTACCATTCTTTGGAATCCCAGTCATAGCGCACGGTCATATCCCCGTTGCCGACAAACCAGCCATTTCCCAATTGGTAATTCAGGAACGGCGCCAGGCCCAGGGGCTGGGTGTCAGATTCACTGGGTGGCAGAGCCACGGGATCAACCGCCCGCCAGGACTGAGTGGCGAGGAATCCGTAAAACCAGTTGCCGGATGTGTTCACCCAGGCACCGGCCAGACCATAACCCCATTCGTCTTTTGCCACATCTTCGTCACCGGGTGCTGTAATCAAAGGTCCCAGGCCCATGCGCCCGCTACCCCAGTCCCAGGACTTGGGAATGATCAAGCCAAATAACTCGGTGTTACCAATGCCCGATTTTCCTTGCGCATTTTCGTAATGGCGGAGTGTGAGACGCGGCAGAATTGTGAACTTCTCCAGCGCAATCGGGGCCACTATTCGTACCTGGACGAAGTCGGTGTTGCCTTCAGGTCGCTGCTGGCCATCAACCGTGTCGTCGTGGTAATCCGGCATGACCTGGTAGGCGAACTGGTAGCTCCACTGGGTGGCGGTGGAATCCAGCGCCTTGCTAATATCGTCCTGTTCACCTTGCTGTGCCTGGACAAAGGTTGCCATTGCCATCGACAACCCGCCCAATATCAGCGAGCACAATATTTCCCTTCTCATTCTTCCCTCCATGCCACCGAATCAACCCTGGCCAAGCGCTATTCTGGCTGCAGGGTTATATCAATGCCAGTGCACCAGCACTTTGCCCTGCTCGGCGCCACTGCGGGCCAGTTCTTGGGCCTTTTCACCAAAGGCTTTTTCCACTTGCTCACGTCGTATCTTCATGGTCGGTGTCAGCATGGCGTTTTCGATCGACCAGGGTTCGGCTGAAATAATCAATGCACCGACCCGGGCATGCTTTTCTACTTCGTCGTTCAAGCGTGCAACCACCTGCATAAGATCGCGTTCAACCTGTTCTTGCGCCAGTTCCTGGGCTATTGCGCTGAGAACACACACCATCACGGTTTTGGAATAGCCGCGGCCCAGCAAGCACTGTTGCTCGGTGTGTACATTGTCTGAGAACACCGCCTCAATCGGCGGCGGCGCTACAAACTTGCCCTGGATGGTTTTGAAATAATCCTTCACCCGCCCGGTGAGAAAGATAAAGCCATCCTCGTCGATTTCGCATTTATCGCCGGTCAGTATCCAGCCATCGACGAAAGTCTCGGCCGTCTTCTCCGGGTTTTTGTAATAGCCAATCGACAGGCCGGTGGCCTTGACCTGCATTTCGCCCACTTCACTGATGCGGACTTCGACCCCATCTACTACGCGACCAATGGCACCAATCTTGCGTGCTCCGTGGTTGTTGGCGATCAGGCCCATGGCTTCAGTCTGACCAAAGCCTTCCATCAGGGTTAAGCCCAACTGACCGAACCACTCTATCAAGGCCGGTGGGGTCGGCGCGGCTGCGGTCAACAAGTAGCGGGCAGTGTCCATACCCAGCAAATCTCGTACCTGTTGTCCGGTGGCTTCGCGGTTGTCTGCGAGTGCGTTGTCGAGCTCTGCCTGCGACCCAAATTGAGCGATGATAATTTGTTGCAGCTGCTCCCACATCCGCGGTGGCCCGAAGAAGAAGGACGGCTGAGTGTAGGCCAGATCTCGCAACAGGGTGGTGAGATTCTCATTGAAGTTAACCTGGGCACAATTAATTAGCGAAGACCCCTCCACCAACTGTCGCTCGGCAATATGAGACAGCGGCAGATAGGACATAAAACGGGGGTCCTCGCCTAGATCAAATACGCCGAGGAAGCGTTCAATCGGCAAGACGTTGGAGGCGTGAGTTTGCATGACGCCCTTGGGCACACCGGTGGTGCCTGAAGTGAAGACGATAGAGATCAACTCTTCCGCTACCGGTGTATGGGTGGTTGTCTGACCCCTGTATTCTTCCAACAGGTCCTCCCACCGCAGATGTTCCTGCGCCAGTTCTACACCCGGCAGTGCTACCAGTTGGGTTGCAGCGGGCAGTATCTCGCCCAGATTGGCCCAGTTGTCTGACTCACCGACAAAGATGAGACCCATGTCGGTAAATTCCATCACGTAGGCAGCAGTTTCATTGGGCAAGGTAGTGAACATGGGGATGGTAACATTGCCACTGGCAGCGATCGCCATATCCGCCAGAATCCAGTGCGCCCGGTTCCTGGACAATATGCCAATGTTGGCTTTGCCGTCAGCGCCGAATTTGCTTTCCAGCCAGGCGCCGAGCGCCTGTATCTCGTCATGGGCTTGCTGCCAGGTCCACCGGCTAAACTCGTCGCCTTTGCGATCTTCCAGCCAAACTTTATCGGGACACTCCTCGACCCACTGTTCAATATAACCGGTTAATGTGTCGGGCATGCTGCCTCCTGCTTATTGTTAATAGTCACACTCATGCCACAAGGGCAACGCGGTGAAATATAGTGCCATTTTTGTTGGTTTACCGTCCATCCCCATTAGCGCCTCACAATAAGACATTAACTGGGATTTATATTGCGCCTGCTGATAGTCCAGGAACGCTTCTACCGACTCGCCTTGCGCCGGCGTGCCACTCTTGTAGTCGATGATCCATCGCGTGCCCTCATCGACAAAGCTGCGATCCACAATCAATTCCCTGAGCCGACCGTCGTCGCCAATGCGGCTAAGGCAAAATTCACTGACGGCCTCCTCCCGTTGATTCGAAAGCAGCCAGCGGCCCCTGTCATCCTGCAGGATATTCGCCACTGATTGTTGCACCCGCTCCAGAGCAGTATCCCGCTCCGCAATGGGTATCCGGCGAGCCAGGTAATGTTCCCACCATGCCTGCCACTGAGACAGGTTAAAAGAGGACAATTCTGCGTCCGCTAAAGATGACAGGCGCTCCAGGCTCAGGTGCACCAGGTTACCGACTTCCCGCGCCAGTTGATTGCGACTGGTTCCCGGTATATTGCGCTCCGTGCCAGGCTCAACAACAGCCTTCACCGGTGAGGATGTCGGCGCCAGTCTTCTGAACGTTCGCGCCGCAGGTTTCGCGGCGGCAACAGGGTCGGGGCTGAGCGTCTGCGCTTCTGTGGCAAAACTTTCCCAAACCCTGGACAGCAAGGTTCTAGACGACGGCGGTTTCCACTCACCGGTGTTGTCATCACTCTCCACCACCGCGCTGAGAAACAGGCGCTTCACCGCTCGCGTACAACCCACGTACATCAGACGGGTCGTCTCGAGGTCGCGCTTGCGTTTTTGCTGCTCCCCAAGCCAACCGTAAATACTGTTGGCTCCGGCCTGGCGGCGGTCATCGGCCGCCAGCAGCAAACCCCTGTGCCCGGCAGCGGTGACGAAATCATCCCACAGTAAGATCTCCCGCCGATCAGACGCTGGCGCTCTACCCAGGCCGGGAATAATGACCCAGTCGAATTCCAGGCCCTTGGATTTATGCAGGGTCATCAGCTGGAGCTTGGCCGTGCCCGCACTCGGTTTGCTAAACAGGCGCGCCACCCGCTCTTCGAGGCTCCAGCCTGAGAAGACCTCATCCAGGGCATCCATCTCTTCGAGCAGGTCAAAAAAGTCACCGGCGTCACTCAGCTGCTGTTCACTGTTGGCAATGGCGGGGCCACCAAGATTCAACCAGGTATCCTCAATCCAGGTGCGCAAAGGCAACTGCTCCCTCAAGGATTGCGCGTTACTCAATACATCGCGCAGCCTTGTCAGTGCGGCTACGCCCTCTGCATGCTGCAGGGTTTCCCACACACTCACTTCACCCCGCTGGCCCAGCACGCTCAGCAATTCCTCAAGCGTCAGGCCGCACCAGGGGGCTCGCAGCAATGCCAGCCAGGCGGCGTCGTCGGCAAAGTTGTGCAGGGCCTTGCACAGGTTGAGCAGGTCGATAACTACGGGCGACTCTGCCAGCGTATCAATCTCCTGTGCCTGCCAGGGTATCTGTCGCTGTTTGAGCTGATCGATCAGCTGATAGAGGTGGCGCCGTGTGCGCACCAGCACGGCTATCGATTCGCAGCCATCGTCGACCATGCCCTGCTCAATGACCTGGGTAATGGCATGGGCTTCGCTCAGTTCAGCGGTTGTCCTGTCCTCCCCGTACGCGGCCAGCATATTGACCGGCAGTTCTTGCACGGCATCCTTGTAGGGCTGGGAAGCAGTGAATGCCACCGCACCCAACTGAACATCGTCCTGTAGCGGGAACGCAGCCCGGAAAGCCCCACTCACCCAGTTCACCAGGCCGGCGTCGCTCCTGAAATTGGTACTGAGCTCCAGGTCCTGCAACGCCACGCCATTTATCCCATCTGTTTTCAGCTGCACAAACAGGCTGACATCGGCATCACGGAAACCGTAGATCGACTGCATGCCGTCACCGACCACGAACAGGGTGTTCGGATTGCCCGGATTTTCGGCGTTGTCTTCGGCCCAGTTGCGCGTCAGTCGCCTCAGCAAGTCAAACTGGGTCACCGAGGTGTCCTGGAATTCATCCAGCAAGATATGTTTCAACTGGTAGTCCAGCTTCTGCGCCAGGTTGGTAATGTGCTCGTCGTCGCCCAGTGCCGCCCTGGCGGCCATGGCAATCTGGGAGTGATCGACAACCCCCTCCTGCTGGAACACCACGCTCAGCTGAGCGGCAGCCACTGGTAGCAGGCGGGCCAGCGACATCAATACATCCCAGGTTTCGGCCTCAGCCCCGGGCAGCGGCAGGAATTGAACCAACAACAATTGCTGCTGAAGTCCTGTCTGCTGAGACAGCTCCCCAACCAGCTCATAGAGTGTCTGTTTGCGCGCCTTCGCCTCTTCACCATCCGCTGGAAAACCCTGGCGCTTATCCACTTTTTTGCGCCAACTACCGCCGCCGGTTAACAGCATGTCACACAGCTTTAACCAGTGCTCCAGGTCAGCCGGGCTGGCGGATGGCAATTCAGCCAAGGTGGGTAGATCCCGGTTCTCCAGGCTGTAATTGAGGCAATCAAACAGCTCGTGACTGCGCCCGCCCAGCGCTTCACTCAGTGCCGACAACTGGTCCACTACCAGTTGGTCCACGCTATGTTGCAACACCTGCTCGACGTCTGCTGGCTCAATGCCACTGCCCAGGTGCATCAACCACTGTTCGCGGCGAGCCAGCATCCTGATCAACAGCTCTTCCAGTTGCTGCCAGTTGTTGTCGAAATGCAGTAACACCGTGGACAGGTCCCCGGCAATCCAGTGGCCTCGTTCTAGCAGTGCCAGTAAGGCCCTCACCGCAGAACGGTAATACACGGCGGCGCTATCCACCGGGCTGACTGAACCGCCAAAACTCGACAGCACCGGCATCTGCCGGGTCAGGTAGGCACTCCAGGAGTCAATCGTGCGAATATTCAGTCGCGACGGCATCTCCAGAATCTGCCAGTCTTTGTTGCTGCCTGTTGCAAGCACCTGTTTGGCCAGACGCCAGGTCTGGGTCCTGTGTTCGTCGGTTGGCTGATCGCCGGTTGCAGACTCCAACGCGGTCACGATGCGGGCCCGCATTTCGGCGGCGGCCTTGCGGGTGAAGGTTATTGCCAGGACCTGTTCCGGTTGCTCCACCCGTGCCAGTACCGTCAGGAAACGCTGTATCAACAGTTCGGTTTTGCCCGATCCCGCTGGGGCCGTCACACAAAAAGACTGCAGTGGGTCGAGTGCCAGTTCTCGCTGCGGCTGATCGCTTACCCTACTCATCAATCCCGCTCCCCAGCTCGTCGACTCGACACACCGCCTGCAAGCCGCAGTACTGGCAGCTGACGTTTCGATCCGGCGGATCTACTCGGGCCACACCATCCAGGAAATCCTGGGCCAACGTTTCAAGACTCAACTGCCAGCCCTGCCGCAGCGTCTGCCAATCGGCCACGACGCCGTGGCTGGCACGGGATACATCTGATTTGATGCCAGCGCCGGCATCGGCCAGGGCCAGCCCCTTATAGCCCGCCTCGAGCGAGCGCACGACCGCAAAGGCCGCGCCAGTGCAACGCTCTCCCAGGGCATAGACATACAGAGGCAGCTGCGGTTGTTGCGGGCGTTCCCCCAGCCAGTAGCGAATCTGTGCATTCCCCGATTTGTAGTCCACAACCAATAATTCGTCATTGGCGAGTCGGTCAATTCGATCCACCCGCAAATTTATTTGCAGTGCCCCCAGCTGAACCGGAATTTTTTCTTCCCGGGCCACAACCTCAAACTGCTGCCTTCGCGATTCAATCTCGAGCCAGCCTGAAAGTAATTGCTGCAGCCGCTGCCGTTCCAGCTGCAACATCACCAGTTCCCCGCCGCCGGATTTGCTGAAATCTGCCAGCGCGGCGTTCACTGCCTCGGCGATAATGGCCTCGAATTCTGATGCCCTGGTTTGCAGAGCCTGGCTATCCCCCAGTTCGGCCCACAGGTAGTTGAGCGCCCCATGCATCAGCGTACCTCGCTCCGCCGCGGTGAGACTCACCGACAACTCGGGCAGTGGCGAGACCTTGAGTCGCTGGCGGACAAACCCCCTGAAGCTGCACAGGGACTGATCCTGGATTAATCCGCTGCCGCCCCGCAACTCGGACATCTCGGAGACTGATACCGCTGGAGCCTGCTCATCGGCGGCACTCACGATCAGTTCAAGTTCCTGTGCCCGCTGCCAGCGCCGGGGCAACTCAATACTGCCGACGGCGGTTGTCGCCGCAAAGTCGCTGAGCAACCCGCTGGCATCCTGGCCAATGCCGTCTATCTCCAGTGCGTAGCTGGCTGTCAGGCTCTTGGCTGAGCATTGAAATCGGTGCAAAATCTGACTGGCAAACTGGTATTCACGCAAGCTGTTGGCATGTGGCAAACCCAAACGTGTCTGGATGGACAGGGGTATGAATGGATTCGGACTGGCACTGGCGGGGAAATTATTGCGCCCCATACCGACAATCCACAGGTGATCAAATGTCATGCCGGCGGCCTCGAGAAAGCCGAGCACCTGCAGCTGGCTGTCGCTGGTTTGCACCTGGAAGGTTGTGGCCATGCAGACCTGTTCCAGCAGGCTGGTAGCGGCTGCCAATTTGATCGGGCCCACTACGTTATCGAGTCGACTAAAACTGTCCAGACAGGCTTGCCAATGCTCGAACAGTTGGTATTCCCGGGAATTGAGCGCTGCCGTACCGGGCCAACCCAGGTCCTCGAGATAGTCGGGAAACTGCCGGGCCCAGGCTGAGGGCAGATGTTGTTGATGCAAATTCCGATCCTGGCTCAGCTTCAACAAGGTTTCGCCCAGTAACTGTTCGCGAAAATGCCAGCGCAAATCACGGTTGCTGAGAACTGCCCTGCCCTGACCCTGCAGGAATTGCATGGCCGCAACTTCTGCGGGTCGATCGGCAACCGACCGATAGCGGCTGTGCAACAAGGGAATCAGCGCTTCGACCTTAACGTCACCAAACAGCAGGCCCAACAACTGCAGGGCCGTTTTCACCATGGGCTCGTTGCCCAACTGAGTACCGGAGCTGAAATTTACCGGCAGCGACCCATCGACGCCCTCTCCTTCGAGTAGCACTTCGCGCAGCACCCGTTCAAAGCGCAGCCGCTGGCTGGCCACGTCTTCCAAGAGTATTCCCAGCCGCGCGCCGGGTTCATCGATGAGTTGTTGTCGGGCCCACCTGGCGGACGCGTAAAGCTCCTGTTCAACGTCGGCACAGCCAAGTACATAGCACTGACCCTGCTCAGCCATCGCACTGTATTGCTCCAATGTGCTCGTCTGCATCTGCAGGGCCGCCTCCTGCAGTGGTGGTATATCGTCGAAGTCCACCAACACCAGCTGCGCCTGCGGTAGTCGCGCCGCCCAATCCAGGAACAGGGATTCTTCCACCACACAGCCCAGCTCGGCGCAAAGCTGCTCGAACATTTCCGCCCAGGCCAGGAACAACTCACCGTCCGGCGTATAGCGAAAGGCACTGGCCTGTTCGCCACTGCGCCAGTCAAGCTGCCACAGCAGCAGGTTGTGATAGGCATCGTGTGCGCTCCTGGCAGCACTGCGGGGTCTCAACAGGCCGGCGGATTGCTGCGTTTCCGTCACACAGCGCAGCCATAATTCCAGTTCCTGGTGTGGGTCGAGGATATTGGCTGATTGTTCCGCCCAAGGGTCCAGCTGCCGGGCGCAGTGTTGCCACCATTGCGACAGGGAGAATACCGCCGGCGTTTCCCAGCTGCTGACGCCCTGATCCTGCAGGTGTCGCCCATAGGCATACTTGATATGCCGGGCCAGGCGTTGGTTGGGAGTGATGATCGGCACGCCACCCTCCAGCCAGGGCAGCAGGTTTTCGACGTTGTAGAAGACAGGTGGCGCACTCAAAGTGCCGGTATTCTAACCCGCCGCTTTGCTATAGAATAGCGCGCCTTCTGTATACCGATTGATCAACTAAGAGCCTTTTAACCATGAGCGTACAACAGCTCGACAACCTCAATGTCGAGAAACAGGATATCCTGATAACCCCGGAGAGTTTGAAGGCAGAACTGCCAATCTCTGAAGCCGCTGCTGCCTGCCTGCAGGGCAGTCGTCAGACCATCTACGACATCCTCGATCGCAAGGACCACCGCATGTTTGCCGTGGTAGGTCCCTGCTCCATTCACGACGTAGATGCGGCGCTTGATTACGCTCGCCGCCTGAAAGTGCTGGCGGACGAGGTGTCCGACACGATTTACATTGTCATGCGCGTGTATTTTGAAAAACCGCGTACCACCACCGGCTGGAAAGGCCTGATCAACGACCCTTACCTGAATGATTCCTTCAAAATCCAGGAGGGCCTGCACATCGGCCGGCGCCTGTTGTTGGACATCCTGGAGATGGGATTGCCTACCTCTACCGAAGCCCTGGATCCCATTTCTCCCCAGTATTTGCAGGATTGCATCAGCTGGTCCGCCATCGGCGCCCGCACTACCGAGAGCCAGACACACCGGGAGATGTCCAGTGGCCTGTCGTGTTCTGTGGGTTTCAAAAACGGTACAGATGGCGGCCTGGATGTAGCCGTCAATGCATTAAAGTCGGCCTCCAAGCCCCACCGCTTTCTCGGCATTAACTACCAGGGCCAGGTATCGATTATCAGTACTCGCGGCAATCCCTACGGCCATATAGTGCTGCGTGGCGGCAGTGATGGTCCCAATTACGATTCCGTGCATGTGAAGCTGTGCGAGGACGCACTGGAGAAATCCGGCCTGCCGATCAACATCATGGTCGATTGCTCTCACGCCAACTCCAACAAAGATCCGGAGCTACAACCGCTGGTGATGGAAAATGTCGCCGACCAGGTCATCGCAGGCAATCAGTCCCTGGTGGGCTATATGATTGAGAGTAATATCGGCGCCGGTAACCAGTCTATCCCGGAAGATCTGAGCCAGTTGAAGTACGGCGTGTCGGTTACAGATGGATGTATAGACTGGGAGACGACGGAAACGTCGATCCGCGGGTTACATGAGAAACTAAAGGATGTTCTGCCAGCTCGGTAGCGTTAGCTGTAGCTAAGCCCTAGCTGTAATATGCGTTGCTTCGATCGCTGTGATCAGTGATATCACGCACGCCCGCCAGCTGCGGCAGGTTTTCCATTAAGGTCTTCTCCACGCCGCCCTTGAGGGTGGCGTCAACCATGCCACAACCCTGACAACCGCCGCCGAACTGCAGCACAGCGAAGGAATCCTCTGTCACCTCTATCAGTGATACCTCACCGCCGTGAGAGGCCAGTGCCGGGTTCACCTCGTTGTACAGCAGGTAGTTGATGCGATCTTCCAGCGGGCTGTCCTCACCGAGACGTGGCATCTTGGAATTGGGGGCTTTTATGGTCAGCTGACCACCCATGCGGTCCTTGGCGTAGTCGACCAGCGCGTCTTCCAGGAATGGCATGCTGCGCGCCTCAAACCAGGTGGTAAAGGCCGGGTATTCAATTTTTTCGTCATCCTCCAGCACGTCACCCTCGCGCGCATAGGCGATACAGGTCTCAGCACGGGGCGTACCCGGTTGATTGATAAACACCCTGACGCCGAGGGCGCCTTCTTGCTTGCCGAGCAATTCCGCCAGGTATTCCTGGGCAGATTCGGTGATGGTGATACCGCTGGTGTCCATAACTATGTTTCCGAAAGAATGAATCCGAGTAAATTACTCAAGTATTCTAAGCAAATGGGAGCCAAAAAGCGAGAGGGAGGCTTCACAATGTAGTCGTAGTGCCCGTTAATCCATGCTAACAGCGCCAAATCTATATCAAAATATTTTGATATAGATTGCTCTAAGTGATAGGATGGCCCCTTTTTACAGTCCCGGAACGACCATGAACACCGCCAAGGAGCCCTCTTCTGCCCTTCTCAAAGCCCTCAACCAGCGCATTCTGATCATTGACGGCGCCATGGGGACCGAGGTGCAGGCGCGTGAGCTGGTGGAGGCGGACTATCGTGGCGAGCGCTTTGCCGACCACCCGGTGGACCTGAAAGGCAACAACGACCTGCTCAGCCTGACCCGACCCGATGTCATCATGGATATTCATCGCGCCTACCTGGACGCCGGTGCCGATATTATTGGGACCAACAGTTTTAATGCCACTGGTGTGGCCCAGTCTGACTACGATCTTGCGCATGTCGCCGTAGATCTCAATGCCGCTGCCGCGCGCCTGGCCCGGCAAGTAGCCGACGAGGTCACAGCCTTAACACCCGATCGACCGAGATTCGTGGCCGGCATCCTCGGCCCCACCCCGCGCACGGCCTCAATATCGCCCGATGTAAACGATCCCGCCGCCCGCAATATCACCTTTGACACCCTGGTGGCACATTACAGTGATGCCACCCGGGCCCTGGTAGAAGGTGGCGTCGACTTGCTGATGGTGGAAACCATCTTCGACACCCTCAATGCCAAGGCGGCCCTGTTCGCTATTCGCACGGTGCTGGACGAAACCGGCATCGAACTGCCACTGATGATTTCAGTGACCTTTCCCGACATCAGCGGTCGCGTGTTATCCGGACAGAGCCCGGAGGCCTTCTGGAACTCAGTGGCCCATGCCAAGCCGCTAATAGTCGGCACCAATTGCGGTCGCCGCTTCAAGGAAATCCGGCCCTTCGTCGAAGAACTGGCGAATGCCGCCGATTGTTATTTCAGTGGCCACTTCAATGCCGGTCTGCCCAATGCCTTTGGCGAATACGACGAGACTCCGGAAGATATGGCTGAAGACCTATCGGACTTTGCCGAACGCGGTTTTCTGAACCTGGCAGGCGGTTGTTGCGGCACCACGCCCGACCACATCGTCGCCATCGCCGCCGCGGTCGCGGACAAAACGCCGCGGCCTCTTCCCGAGCGCCTGCCCGCCTGCCGCCTGAGCGGCCTGGAACCTTTCACTATCGATAGTGATTCGCTGTTTGTGAACGTCGGCGAACGCTGCAATGTGACCGGCTCAGCGCGCTTCAAACGCTTGATCCTGGAAGAAGACTACGACGTCGCCTTGCACGTTGCCCAGGAGCAGGTCAACGACGGCGCCCAGATTATCGATATCAACATGGATGAAGGCATGCTCGATTCTGAGGCAGCCATGGTCCGCTTCCTCAACCTGATCGCCTCAGAGCCCGACATTTGCCGGGTGCCAATCATGGTCGACTCATCCAAGTGGTCGGTGATCGAGGCTGGCCTGAAATGTATCCAGGGCAAGCCCGTGGTGAACTCTATCTCACTCAAGGAAGGTGAGGCCGAATTTATCGACAAGGCCCGCCTGTGCCTGAAATACGGCGCAGCGGTGGTTGTTATGGCCTTTGATACAGATGGGCAGGCCGACACCCAGGCGCGCAAAGCAGAAATCTGTAAGCGCTCCTATGACATCCTGGTGGAAAAGGTTGGCTTTTCACCCAGCGACATCATCTTTGACCCGAATATCTTCGCCGTTGCCACCGGTATTGAGGAGCACAACAACTACGCCGTCGATTTTATCGAGGCCGCCCGCTACATCCGCGATCATCTACCTGGCGCCTTGGTCAGCGGCGGTGTCAGTAACGTGTCATTCTCGTTTCGCGGCAATAACCCCGTGCGCGAAGCGATTCACTCGGTCTTTCTCTACCACGCCATTCGTGCCGGCCTCAGCATGGGCATTGTGAATGCCGGCCAGCTGGGCGTGTACGACGATCTGTCTGATGAATTGCGCGATGCCGTCGAAGACGTGGTGCTGAATCGCCGTGATGACTCCACTGAACGCCTGCTCGACCTGGCGGCAAAATACCAGGGCGATGGAACCACCGCTGAACGCAAAGAAGATTTAAGCTGGCGCGAGCAGCCTGTTGCCAAACGCCTGGAACACGCCCTGGTAAAAGGCATTAACACCTACATTTTGGAAGATGCCGAGGCAGCCCGGCAACAGGCCACACGACCCATCGAGGTGATTGAAGGTCCGCTGATGGATGGCATGAACGTGGTCGGTGACCTGTTCGGCGAAGGCAAGATGTTCTTGCCCCAGGTGGTGAAAAGCGCCCGGGTGATGAAACAGGCGGTGGCCTACCTACAGCCGTACATTGAAGAAGAGAAAGATGGCGCCAGTAGCTCCAATGGCAAGATCGTAATGGCTACGGTGAAAGGCGACGTGCATGACATTGGCAAGAACATTGTCGGTGTGGTATTGCAGTGCAATAATTTCGAGGTGATCGATCTCGGGGTGATGGTTTCCTGCGAAGAAATACTGCGGGTGGCGAAGGAAGAACAGGCCGATATCATCGGTCTCAGCGGCCTGATTACGCCCTCCCTTGATGAGATGATACACGTGGCCAGCGAAATGCAGCGGCTGGACTACAGCGTGCCACTGTTGATCGGTGGCGCCACCACCTCCAAAGCCCATACGGCGGTCAAGATTGAACCCGCCTACAACCGCGATGGCACTATCTATGTGCCTGATGCCTCGCGCAGTGTGTCGGTGGCCACTCAGTTGGTGGGTAGAGGTAAGCAGGATTTCATTGAGGCCACCCAGGCCGACTATGTCACCGTGCGTGAGCGCATAGGCAATCGCAAACCGCGCACCAAGTCACTCGAATACCTGCGGGCGGTTGATCGCGGACTCGACGTGGACTGGCAACAATACACCCCACCGGCACCGGAATTTCTCGGCACGCGTGTGCTCGAAGACTATCCGCTGGAGACCCTGGTCGAAATGATTGACTGGACGCCCTTCTTTATCACCTGGGAACTGGCGGGTAAGTATCCGAAAATTTTGCAGGATGAAGTAGTAGGTGAAGCAGCGACTCAATTGTTCAACGACGCCCAGGCCATGCTCAAGCGTATTGTCGATGAGAAATGGCTGACAGCGAACGCGGTGTTCGGTTTCTGGCCTGCACACCAGGTTAACGGCGACGATATTGAGCTCTATACCGATGAGAATCGCACTGAGGTTGTCGGCACCCTGCATCATCTGCGCCAGCAAATGGGCAAGCCCAATGGCACGCCCAACCTGAGCCTGGCAGACTATGTGTCGCCGCGTGACAGTAAAGTCGCCGATTATGTGGGCGGCTTTGTGGTGACCACCGGTATCGGCCTGCAACAGCGTGCCGCTGCCTTCGAGGCGGAGCATGATGACTACAACAGCATCTTGCTGAAAGCACTGGGCGATCGCCTGGCGGAGGCTTTCGCCGAGCACCTGCATTTACGCGTGCGCCGCGAATTCTGGGGCTATGCCAGCGCCGAGAACCTCAGCAACGAGGAATTAATCAAGGAAAAGTATGCGGGTATTCGACCGGCACCGGGTTATCCTGCCTGCCCCGATCACACGGAGAAGGCCACCTTGTTTAAACTGCTGGATGCGACTGCTAACACCGGCGTTGCCTTAACCGAGAATTTCGCCATGACTCCGGCCTCCGCTGTGAGTGGCTTCTACTACTCACACCCCGATGCCCGTTATTTCGCGGTCGGTAAGGTGGGTCGCGACCAGGTGGAAAGTCTGGCCCAGCGCAAAGACATGGATGTTGCAGTCATGGAACGGTGGCTGCGCCCCAATCTAGATTACGACCTTGTCGCCTCAAGCTGAGACCCGTAACCAACAAATTCTAGGCCTCGGGCTGCCGATCACGGCGGCCATGCTTTCCCAGAGTTTATTGACCTTGGTCGATACCGCCATGGTGGCGGCCCTCAACGATCCCAATGCCCTGGCGGGTGTGGGTCTTGGCGGTTACGCGAGCTTCCTGGCAGTGGCGCTGGTACTGGGTCTGTCGGTCGGCGTTCAGACCGTGGTGGCGCGTAATATCGGCGCCGGCGACACCCATACCGCCTTCCGCGCCCTCAATAGTGGCCTGGCCATGGCGGCGATCGGCGGGCTGATCCTGTCGGTTATTTGTTATTTCGCCGCACCGCTGCTCATGCACTTTTCTGATGAGCCCGCGGTCGGCGAGGTCGCGGTCGAGTATTTCCAGTATCGGGCCATCAGTGTCGCGGTCATTGCGATCAATTTCACCTACCGCGGTTACTGGACCGGGGTGCGCAAAGTCAGCGTGTTTATTCGCATGGCCCTGCTGTCCCAGTTCTGTAACCTGGTGTTCAGCTATGGCTTTATTTTTGGTGAACTGGGATTGCCAAACCTGGGAGCAGCGGGCTCCGGACTGGGGACCACCGTGGCGGTGTTTATCGGCATGTTGGGCTACACCTTCCTGACCCGGCTCAGCAATCACGGCGAGTTACTGCTGAAATCACTGCCCACTAAGGACATATCCCGCGAGATTTTCCGGCTGTCTCTGCCCAACGGCATGCAACAGGTCTTTATCGCCGGGGGGATGTTGGTTTATTTCGCCCTGCTGGCGCAGATTGATGTTGCCGCCGCAGCCATCGGCCACGCTATCATCAATATTTCCATGTTTATTATTCTCCCCGGCAATGGCCTGGGTATCGCCGCCACTACCCTGGTCAGCCAGGCCCTGGGCCGGGAACAGGCGGAAGATGCCTATCGCTGGGGTTGGGATACCGTGAAACTCACCGCCATCCTGATGGGGGGATTGGGCCTGCCCCTGTGGTTGGCGCCAGAGTTTGTGCTGCACTGGTTCCTGCCCGATGACCTGGTGGCGATGGGTGCCTGGCCGCTGCGAATAACCGGGCTGATCGCAGTATTTCAGTCGGTGGGCATTGTGCTGAGCCAATCGCTGCTGGGGGCCGGGAAGGCTCGCCAGGTGTTGTTATACACCGTCGCCCTGCAATGGTGCTGGGGCCTGCCCATGGCCGCCTTTGTCGGTTTATACCTGGGCTACGGCCTGATAGGCGTGTGGTGCATGCAGGTGGTGGATCGCATCATTTCCGCCACGTTTTACAGTGTTATCTGGCGTCGGAAACGCTGGATGCCTACACAGGAAACAACTGATGAACGATGATTCAAAATCTGAACCCAAGAAACTGAACTTTCTGCAGCTGGCCGGCAGCGTACTGGCCGCCGGTTTCGGGGTGCAATCAAGCAAGAACCGGGAACGGGATTTCAAACAGGGCCGCCTCGGCATATTCATAGCCGCTGGCATTACCTTCACCCTCCTATTCATGGGCACCATTTACCTGGTGGTTACTTTGGTGCTTGCAGACTGATAATGGGCCAGCCCCCTTTTAGAACAAAAAAAGGGGCCTAAGCCCCTTTTTCATCCACGCTGTGGCTTCAGGTCGGCATGCCGCTCAACCAGAACACCACCGCCGCAATCACCACAGTCAATACTGCTGTGGCAGCAATTGCATCAGCCATGCCGTCGCTCATGTCAAACCTCGTAGATCCATCAAAAACAGGCGCGATTATACCCGAGTTTTCCGATAAGCCATATCGAAACAACCGGATTTATGCGTATAGGCCTTTTTGCTATGGTTGCGCCCTCACCTTAGACAGAAGTTGACATGTACGTATACGACCAATATGACCAGCGCATGATTGATGAGCGCGTCACCCAGTACCGCGATCAAACCCGGCGCTATCTCGCTGGTGAGATCAAGGAAGACGAATTCCTGCCCCTGCGCCTGCAGAACGGCCTGTATATTCAACGCCTGGCGCCGATGCTGCGCATTGCCGTGCCCTATGGCCTGCTCAGCAGCCGCCAACTGCGCACCATTACCCATGTCAGTCGCGAATACGATAAAGGTTATGCCCATATCAGTACTCGCCAGAATATTCAGTTGAACTGGCCGGCGTTGGAAGATGTGCCCGATATTCTTGAAGAATTGGCCGCAGTACAGATGCACGCGGTACAGACAAGTGGCAACTGCATCCGCAACACCACCACCGACCAGTATGCGGGTGTCGCCCGCGACGAACTGGAAGACCCTCGCCCCTGGTGTGAAATTATCCGCCAGTGGTCGACCTTTCACCCGGAATTTGCCTTTCTGCCGCGTAAATTCAAGATCGCCGTGTGCGGCAGTGAATCGGATCGCGCGGCCATCCACACCCACGATATCGGCTTGGAGTTGTTACCCCACCCCGGCACCGGCGAAGTTGGCTTCAGAGTTCTTGTCGGCGGTGGCCTCGGCCGCACCCCGGTTATCGGTGTTTCCATTTGCGAGTGGCTGGAAAAGAAACACCTGATCACCTACCTGGAAGCTATCCTGCGGGTTTACAACCAGCACGGCCGCCGTGACAACAAGTACAAGGCCCGCATTAAGATATTGGTGAAAGCCATGGGCGCCGACGCGTTCCGCGCCAAGGTTGAAGCGGAATGGACTCGCCTCAAGGATGGCCCTTCTACCCTCACTGACGACGCAGTCGAACGGGTAAAACAGTTTTTCACGGAGCCCGATTACAAGGCCTTCGACGGTATCGCCACCCAGACTGATCTCGATCAGCTATCCACAGAGAATTCCGCCTTCGGGAACTGGGTGCAGCGCAACACCGTGGCACACCGGGTTGCTGGCTATCGCATTGTTAACACGTCTCTGAAGAGTACCGGCTATGCGCCGGGTGACATTACCGATGGCCAACTGGACGCGGTAGCCGACCTTGCGGACCGCTATTCTTTCGCCGAAATTCGCACCACCCACGAGCAGAACCTGGTACTGGCCGATGTCGAGCAGGATGCGCTGTTTGCCTTGTGGCAGGAACTTGAAGCGCTGAACCTGGCGACCCCCAACATCGGCTACCTCACCGATATGATTTGCTGCCCGGGTGGCGATTTCTGCGCCCTGGCCAATGCCAAGTCTATCCCGGTGGCTGAGGCTATCCAGGAGCGCTTTGACAACCTGGACTACCTCTACGACCTGGGACCTCTCGACTTGAACATTTCAGGCTGTATGAACGCCTGCGGGCACCACCATATCGGCCATATTGGCGTGTTGGGGGTCGACAAGAAAGGCCGCGAATTTTATCAAGTGAGCCTGGGAGGCAATGCAGCCAAGGATGCGTCTATTGGCAAGATATTGGGCCCCTCCTTTGAGCAGGATGTCATGCCTGACGTGATCGAAAAGATCGTCAACACCTTCGTCGAGAGGCGTACCGGCGAGGAGAACTTCCTCGACACCTACCGCCGTATTGGCCTCGATCCCTTCAAGGAGAAGGTCTATGCCTAAGTTGATTCGCGATGGCCAGGTGGTCTCTGAAGACGCTGGCAGCACTTACTTAAACCTGGAACAGCTCAATGCCGGTGAAGTGGGAGACACGGTGGTGCTGCAGCCCGGCGAGAGCCCCGACCAGATTTCGGTCGAGCTGGCGTCCCTGGCTACGATTGCGGTGAATTTCCCGGTGCTTAGCGATGGTCGAGGTTTCTCCTACGCCCGCGAGCTGCGTGAACTGGGCTTCCAGGGTGAAGTACGCGCCGTGGGAGCGTTCATTCGCGACCAGCTGTTCTTCCTCAAGCGTTGCGGTTTCAACGCCTTCCAGCTGGAAGATGAAAGCCAACTGGACGATTGCCTGGCCAGCTTTAGTGATTTTACGGAAGTGTATCAAGCTGGCGTTGATCAACCGGAGCCCCTATTTAGACGAAGGTAGGCTTAGAAGAAGGTAAGTGCCGGCAAGCTGATATAATCCAGCCATGGATATCAGCACCGTCACATTTTCGTTTTTCCTGATTTTTACCGGCGCTGCCGTGTTGGCGTCGATTGCGCTGTTCACCCGCCAGCCACTGATCATTGCCTATATCGTACTGGGAGCAGCCATAGGCCCCTACGGCTTGCACCTGGTTACTGACCTCAAGCTGTTGTCAGACATTGCGCACATCGGCATTATTTTCCTGTTGTTCCTGCTCGGCCTGGACATGCAACCCCAGGCGCTGTGGGCTACCCTGCGCAAATCCACCTTCGTGGCATTTATCTCCTCAGCGGTGTTCCTGCTCACCGGTTACGCGGTGGCAGCCTTGTTTGGCTACAGCCGCTTCGACGCACTGATTATCGGTGCGGCCATGATGTTCTCCTCCACCATTATCGGTATCAAGCTGCTGCCCACGACGGTGCTGCACCATCGCCATATTGGTGAATTAATGATTGGCTTGCTGCTGCTGCAGGACTTGCTGGCCATCCTGGTATTGATGTTATTGCTGAGTGCATCGCATACCGCCGGCGACGACGCACCCAGCCTGCTGCAGGTGTTGCTCGCCCTGCCCCTGCTCATCGGCGTCGCCCTGGTGACTGTCAGGTACGTCATACTGCCGCTTATCACCCGCTTCGACCGCTTTCATGAATATATCTTCCTGCTGGCCATTGGCTGGTGCCTGGGCCTGTCAGAAGCCGCCCACGCGATGGGACTGTCGGGTGAAATCGGCGCCTTTATCGCCGGCATCACCATCGCTACTAGCCCCATTTCCCAGTACATCGCAGTCAATTTGAAACCACTCAGGGATTTCTTCCTGGTGCTATTTTTCTTCTCCGTCGGCGCCCGCTTCAACCTGCCAATGCTGTCTGAGGTGTTACTGCCGGCACTGATACTGGCAGCACTGGTGTTGGTGTTGAAACCGGTGGTCTATCGTTTCCTGCTCAAAGGCGTGAGCGAGAAGCGGATCCTGGCCTGGGACCTGGGCTTCCGGCTGGGTCAGGTCAGCGAGTTCTCGCTGCTGATTGCTTATGTAGCGGCCACCGGCCTACTCATTAGCGACCAGGCCTCCTTGCTTATCCAGGCCACCACCATCATCACATTCGTGGTCTCGTCTTATATCGTGGTGCTCAACTACCCCAACCCGATTGCAATTTCAGATCATTTGCGGCGGGATTGAACAAAGCAACAAGCCAGAGATCACCTATACTCTGACGAATGTCTCACGCCAAGTTCCCACACCTGTTTTCGCCCTTTCAGATCAATGATCTGCAGCTGAAAAATCGGATTGTATTCACCGGCCATGAAACCAACCTCAACCAGCAGGGCAAGATTGGTGAGCGGATGGTGGCCTATCACGAAGCGCGTGCACGGGGTGGTGCCGGTTTGATCATGACCGAGGTGGCCCTGGTTCATCCCAGTGCTGTGTTTGTGGCCGACCCCATCCGCATTGATACCGATGACTGCATCCCCGGCTACAGGCGTCTGGCCGATGTTCTGCGTGGTTACGACTGTGGCCTGATCTCCCAGTTATTCCACCCGGGACGAGAAATTATCGCCACAGAAGACGGTACCGCACCGATCTCTTACAGCGCCTCCGCGGTCCCCAACGAGCGGTTTCACGTCCTGCCTCGGCCTATGCCGACCGGGCTGGTGGAGGAAGTCATAGACTATTACGGTAATGCCGCCGCTCGCATGCGTGAGGCTGAGCTGGCGGGTGTCGAGATCGTGGCCAGCCACGCCTACCTGCCAGCACAGTTTTTGAATCCCCAGGTCAACCTGCGTGACGACCATTACGGCGGCTCATTCGAGAACCGCCTGCGCTTCATACGCGAAGTGGCCGTCAATATCCGTGCCAAGACCGACACGGGCTTTGTCATTGGCTTGCGACTATCCGGCGACGAGCAGAGCGCCGACGGCCTGGGGGCAAGCGAGATGCTGGAGATCTGCGAGTCACTGGCGGCTGATGGTATTCTCGATTACCTGAGCGTGGTGGCGGGTTCCTCGGCCACCCTGGCCGGATCGATTCACATCGTGCCACCCATGTCCGAGAAAAACGCCTACACGGCTCCCCTGGCCCAGGCCATCAAACGACGCACCGAGCTGCCTGTATTCGTGACCGGCCGCATCAATCAACCCCAGGTGGCTGAAGAAGTCCTCGCCAACGGACACGCCGATATGTGTGGTATGACCCGCGCCATGATTGCGGATCAGGACATGCCCAACAAGGCGTTTAACAATCGCAGCAGTGATATTCGCGCTTGCATCGGTTGTAACCAGGCTTGCATCGGGCACTTCCACGAGGGCTACCCGATCTCCTGCATTCAACACCCGGTATCCGGCCGAGAAGTTCAATACGGCACGCTAGTGCCCGCCTCCAGCCCCCGCAAAATAATGGTGGTCGGTGGCGGGCCCGCCGGCATGAAAGCAGCAGCGATTGCCGCCAGCCGTGGCCACAAAGTCAGCCTCTATGAACAATCATCCCAGCTCGGCGGACAGGCCCTGCTGGCACAGTTGCTACCCACCCGGGCGGAGTTTGGCGGCATTGTCACCAACCTGGAGCAGGAAATGGCGCTGGCGGGTGTCTCAATACACAAGAACACCCTCGTCGACCTCGATGTAATCAAGGCAGAGCAGGCCGATGCCTTCATCCTGGCCACCGGCGCCACACCTCGTTGGCCAGACTTTGAAGGCCGAGACAGCGCTCACGTGGTAGATGCCTGGCAGGTTCTCAATAACGAAACCACTGTCGGCCATTCCGTTGTAGTGGCTGATTGGCGTGCCGACTGGATCGGCATTGGTATAGCTGAGAAATTGGCACAGGAAGGCTGTTCTGTTCGTCTTGCGGTCAATGGCTACATGCCGGGCCAGACCATTCAAATGTATGTGCGGGATACCGGTGTCGGCCGTCTACACAAGCTGGGCGTGGAGATGATTCCCTATGTCCGGCTATTTGGCGCGGACCAAGACACGGTCTACCTGCAACACACCATGAGTGGGGAAGCCGTTATTTGCGAAGGCACCGATACCCTGGTGTTATGCCAGGGCCATACACCGGTGAATTCCCTTGAGGAGCTGGTGCGCGAGACTGGTATCGAGGTTCATCTCGCCGGCGACTGCCTGGCACCCCGCACAGCGGAAGAAGCCGTGCTGGAGGGATTCAAGGCCGGTCTAGCCGTGTAGGATATTCACCAAACGTCGGTTCGTGTTGTGGGCTTAGGGAAATTCATAAACAACCGCCCGCAACGGGGATATACCAATATTGCTTATCGAGACTTCACCCGACGAGCCGAGCAAAATCCAGGATGCGGGTTCTAAAGAAGATACCCGAGGTGTGCCTGCGTCAGACGCCAGGGCAATTGTCGCTTCCGTTAGCGCAATGATTAGCCCTTCGAACTCCATTGTCATCTTGCCCGTGCTTTCTCCAGGGGCCAGTTCAAGCAAATATGCTCGCACATTGTCGTATGTGTCGTGGGTGTTCAGCCCGTTTGCTGAGATCGAATCACGCGTGCCAATAGTATCTTCATACTTTAGCTCTACACCCACCAGGCGCGCGGCGTTATCGCCTGCGTTTGTGACCTCGTGGATCAAGGGCTCCTTTGAATGCTCGTTCCACAGCACCGCTCCTGTTGGGACAGGAATGGCCACAGGCATCGACATTGAACCGACCAGTGGCACCGACTTTAATTTCGAGCCCTTCACCACCACGTAGATGGTATCGCGGGTATGCGCGTGATTAAGTGTCACGTAACCCGGGGGCAACAGGACATCGTAGATTCGGATGTCATCGTTTTCGAATTCATGCCGGTGCTGGGGTTCGTGACGAACATTGACGTATTCGACGCCGTCAATCGTGCCCTCAGCGGGAACGACTTTCGCTGTCTTGTCGCAACTCGCTAACAGTAGCGCCAAAGCCACCGAAATGATGGCCTTATTACGAGGATTCATCATCAATCTGAATTCTCCCGAGACACCCGAAGCCGCCCCAAATATTCTCGCCATGGAGTCCAATAGAATTTATCCCACCCTTCGTCAACTGCATCCAGGTCGTGGTCTGGAACGTTGAGATGCGCCAAATCAATCCGTCCATTATCCCCTTGAGAGCAGAAGCTTAAAATAAGCGTTGAATCTGGATCGGTCGACTTGAAATCTGTTGAGCGCCAAGATTGTACGATTAGCTGTGGGGCGGCAGTAGCAAGAATAGTACCGCTCAGCGCACCTTCGAACGCTCTGAATTCAGCTCCGGGACTAGCACCGATCTTTACAGGTGAGCCAGTAATCGCTTCATGTTCAGCCGCATTCAGGTACATATGAAATAGAACGTCTGCCGGGGCTGGAAGTACCACGGTTTGTGAAATTACCTCGCCCATACTGATGTTCCCCTGGCCTGCGAGGAGGACGCGATAGCAAAGGCTACCATGAGAGTCCTCATGATCCCCTCAGACAGATAACGCCTGCGGCTGGGATTGTTCGCACGATCACATGAATTGTTGGAGCAAGGTATAGTATTTATTGGATCCAGAAAGGCTATTGTGTCCGACATCTTCGATGACCTCTACCGTAAGCTGTGAGGGGGGAAATTCCCTAATCAGTAAGTGCGAATATTTTGCGGGTATCACGGTATCGTACTCTGCCAGGATTATCAGGGTGGCCGAGTCTATGTCTCTTATCCTGCTGGCAGAATTAAATTTGTCTTTTAGCAACAGTGAAATGGGGAAGATTGGATACCGGTTCTGAGCCATATTTTCTATGCTGTTATACGGCGTAATCAGAATCATCTTGCCGATTCGCCTGGTCGACGCCAGGAAGGTTGCCACGCCTGAACCCAGGCTGCGCCCGATTACCGCTATCTCGCCGTAACCGGGAGAAATTGTATCGTAGAGATGTTGTGCATCGGCGTAGAGTGCTGCTTCTGTTGGGGCGCCGCTACTGCCGCCATAGCCTCTATAATTGACCAGGTAGACTGCGTGGTTTGCGAATACCTCGCTAAAACTCGCCGCATTCCCCACCACGGATTCGCCATTGCCACCAAAATACACGATGGCATCAGGCTTTCCGCCGTTGAGTACGATAACTTCCAGCACACCCTCGTCGATCGCTAATTGCATCGTGTTGTACGCGTGCGTGATCTTCGGAGTGGGAAAATACAGAAGATGGCGCTGAAAGATATAGAGCAGTAGGCCAAACAGCACGTATATGGCAATAAGGACAGTCACTGGATGTTGGCTGCAACGCGTTATGTCTTTTTGCCTTCAGCTTTTTTAACGCGAATGGTGTTGCTGGCAACCGTCTTATTATTCAGGTTCTTCACAGCAGCCTTGGCCTCGCCTGGTTTTGGCATTTCCACAAAAGCAAAACCCTTAGAGCCGCCCGTGGTTGTGTCCAACACCAAATTGCAGGATTGTACGGTGCCATATTCTTCAAAGAGGGCTTTTAACTCATCTTCGGTGGTGCTGCGAGAAAGATTGCGAATAAGTAATTTCAATTGGTTTGGCCCCCACGAACATACCGTCCATCCTCAAAGTGCGAAAAGAATTGTGGAATCAACGGATGATCGATTGGTTCGGCAGTTACATCGCGCTCCAGATTCTGCTCGGCCACATACGTCATATTCACTGCACTGTGAACCAACACGTGATACCAGGGTTTATCTTTCGGTGGACGTGACCTTGCAACTGCGTCATACCACGCCTCCTCCAACTGGAAGGTAGCATCGACATCAACGATGACACCACGATAGTCAAAGAGCCGATGGTGAATGAGATCGCCGACGGAAAATTTGCCCCTGCTAATGTTGGTTACTGTGCCCATAAATCATTGACCGCTTTGTTATGTGTTGCGCAATGCACGCCTGCTAGATCTCTGGAAGAGCCTCGAATTCTTGCCGCCTGGATTCGTACCACTTTTCCATATCCTCGGGCTTCTGCATGAGCTCCCCCATGGCTTGCATGGCTTCCAAATGGGCCGAGTCTTGGTTCTGGTGCATCTCCATTCCGTGCTTCTTACTTAAATCGGCCATCTCTTCGAAAGTGTTGGCGCGGGATTCCAGATCACATGCACCACCAAGCTGCCTGCAGGTCATCGATTTCATTTAGTTCTCCTCATGTTAAGAGCGACATATAACTTGTCAATCATCCCCCGCCTCCTTGGTTACTAATGCAGAAAGCTAAATCTACTTTTATTTTTATCATAGGGGCTGACTGACCCGCTTGCAACATAGAGAAAGCTCACGAGAGGTGTCCATTTTCGAGCAAAAAAAAGCCGGCACATGGCCGGCTTCCGGTAAGACTTGGAAGTCTTTTTTTACAGCGCTGCGTCCAACTCCGGAACGGCATTGAACAGGTCGGCAACCAGTCCATAGTCCGCTACCTGAAAAATCGGCGCGTCTTCGTCTTTGTTGATCGCCACGATCACCTTGGAGTCTTTCATGCCCGCCAGGTGCTGAATGGCACCGGAAATGCCCACGGCGATGTACAGGTCGGGGGCGACGATCTTGCCGGTCTGGCCTACCTGCATGTCGTTGGGAACAAAGCCGGCATCGACCGCGGCGCGAGATGCACCTACAGCAGCGCCGAGTTTGTCGGCAATGGCTTCCAGCATGTGGAAGTTCTCACCGTTTTGCATACCGCGACCACCAGAGATAATGATATCGGCTGAAGTGAGTTCAGGGCGGTCAGAAACGGCCACTTCTTCACCCACAAAACTGGAAATACCCGCATCGTGAACGGCATCAACAGCTTCGACGACGGCGGAACCACCTTCCTCGGCAACTCCGTCAAAGGCAGTACAGCGTACGGTGATGACTCGTTTGGCATCGGCAGACTGCACCGTAGCGATCACGTTGCCCGCATAAATGGGGCGGGTAAACGTATCGGCGGATTCAACCGACAAGATGTCAGAGATCTGGCCCACATCCAACAGCGCGGCGACGCGCGGCATGATGTTTTTACCATTGCTGGTGTCTGGTGCCAGCAAGTTGTCATAATTGGCACCCAGATCGGCGGCCAACAGGGCTACATTCTCAGCCAATTGGTGCGCGTAGGCAGCGTTGTCTGCAACCAGTACCTTGTTGACGCCGGGAATCTTGGCGGCGGCTTCACCGGCAGCGGCGCAATCTGCACCGGCAACCAGGATGTCTACGTCGGCGCCCATGGCCTGGGCAGCGGCAACGACACTGAGAGTGGCTACCTTGATGTTGCTGTTGTCGTGTTCTGCAATAACCAGAGTACTCATGATATTACCTTCGCCTCGTTCTTCAGTTTGTCGACCAGCTCGGCCACGTCTGCCACGATAATGCCAGCCTTGCGTTCTTTCGGGGGCTCTACTTTCAGGGTAGTCAGGTGAGCCTTGGGCTCAACACCCAGGTCAGCCGGGGTGTACACGTCCAGCGGCTTCTTCTTGGCCTTCATAATGTTGGGCAACGAGGCGTAACGGGGTTCGTTCAGACGCAGGTCAGTGGTCACAATCGCCGGCAGGTTCAGCTTTACCGTTTGCAGGCCGCCGTCAACTTCACGCGTCACATTCACCTTGTCACCGTCGATAACGACTTCTGAGGCGAAAGTACCCTGGCCCATGTTGGCCAGTGCACCCAGCATCTGGCCGGTCTGGTTGTTGTCACCGTCAATGGACTGTTTGCCGAGGATGACCAGCGAGGGCTGTTCCTTCTCACACACAGCCTTGAGCAGCTTGGCCACGACCAGCGGCTCGACATTGCCTTCGGTTTCGACGTGGATACCACGGTCGGCGCCCAGCGCCAGCGCGGTACGAATCTGCTCCTGGCAAGGCTTCTCGCCTACGGATACCGCAATTACCTCGGTCGCAGTACCGGCTTCCTTCAAGCGTATCGCCTCTTCCACAGCAATTTCACAGAACGGGTTGATGGCCATTTTGACGTTGTTCAGATCGACGTCGGTACCATCAGCTTTGGCGCGAACCTTAACGTTGTAGTCAACAACACGCTTCACAGCAACAAGAACCTTCATGGATTCTCCATTGATTATCAGAGGTGAATTTCGTGGCGAGCCACGGGATTTGGGCGGCTATGATGCCCACATAGGGCGTGCAGGTCAAGGGCTTAACCGGACCGGAAATTGACCCTAAATGACACCTGAAAACAGCGATAATGTCAGCGGTGAATAGAGATTAATCCTGTAAAATTATATACTTGCCGCCACATAGTTTGAGTCAATTAGATAGAGGATAGATACGTGGAACGCGAATCAATGGAATTTGATGTCGTCATCGTCGGTGGAGGCCCTGCGGGCCTGTCTGCGGCCTGTCGCATCATGCAACTGGCTGCCGAAAAAGAGCGGGAAATTACTGTTTGCCTGGTCGAGAAAGGCTCTGAAATCGGCGCCCATATCCTGTCTGGTGCCGTGCTGGAACCGCGTGCCCTCAACGAGTTGTTTCCCGACTGGAAAGAACAGGGCGCGCCGCTGGAGACCGCGGTCACCGAGGACAAGTTCTACTTCTACTTCGGTGCCAACAGTGCCGTCAAGCTCCCTAACTGGATGATTCCCAAACCCACCCATAACGAGGGCAACTACATCGTCTCCATGGGCAATGTCTGTCGCTGGCTGGCAGAACAGGCCGAAGGCCTGGGTGTCGAGGTCTATGCCGGTTTCGCCGCCTCTGAGGTGCTCTACCACGAAGATGGACGCGTCAAGGGTATAGCCACCGGTGATATGGGTATTGCCGAGAACGGCGAGCACAAGGACAGCTATATGCGCGGCATGGAGCTGCACGCCAAGTACACCCTGTTTGCCGAGGGCTGCCGCGGCCACCTGGGCAAGCAACTGATCGAGAAACTGGGCCTGGATGAGGGTAAAGATCCCCAGCACTACGGTCTTGGTATCAAGGAAATCTGGGAGATATCACCCGAGAAGCACCAACCGGGCCTGGTCGTACACGGCCTTGGCTGGCCCCTCAGTGAGAGCAACTCCTCTGGCGGTGCCTTCCTGTACCACGCCGAGAACAACCAGGTGTATTTGGGCCTGATCACCGACCTGAACTATTCCAATCCCCACCTCAGCCCTTTCGAAGAGCTACAGCGCTGGAAACATCACCCGCAGACCAAGCCTTTCCTGCAAGGTGGCACCCGTATTAGCTATGGCGCCCGCGCCCTGGCCAAGGGCGGCATCAACTCCCTGCCCAAGATGCACTTCCCCGGTGGCCTGCTGATCGGCTGTAATGCCGGCACCATGAACAGTGTGAAAATCAAAGGTAACCACACCGCTATGAAAAGCGGCCTGCTCGCGGCAGAAACCGTGGTCGAGGCGTTGGCCTCAGAGAATGCCCCGGCAGACCTGGAGGCGTACGCGGCCAATATCGAGAATTCCTGGCTACACGAGGAGCTGTACACCACCCGCAATTTTGCCGGTTTCATGCACAAGTTCGGCTTCCTGATCGGCTCCGGCATGGTCTGGATTGACCAGAACATCTTTGGCGGTCGCCTACCCTTCACCCTGCGGGATTCAGTGGCAGACCACGACACCCTCAAACCTGCGGCCGAGAGCAAGAAGATCGACTATCCCAAGCCCGATAACACCATTAGCTTTGATCGCCTGTCGTCGGTCTTCCTGTCTAATACCAATCACGAAGAAGATCAGCCCTGTCACCTGACCCTGAAAGATGATTCGATTCCCATGGGTATCAACCTGGAAAAGTGGGATGAACCGGCTCAGCGTTACTGCCCGGCGGGAGTCTATGAGATTGTGGAAGATGCCGAGGGCGCGCGCTTCCAGATCAACGGCCAGAACTGTGTACATTGTAAAACCTGTGACATTAAAGACCCGTCACAGAACATCACCTGGGTGACTCCGGAAGGCTTTGGCGGGCCAACTTACCCGAATATGTAAAGTATTATATTTTTTGGGCCCTTCAAGGACGATTGACCAAAAAGATAGCTATAACTAAGCATTCTAAGCCGTATTAAACTAGTTCCAGGCCCAGTACTTTGTCGCGCGCTATTTGAATTACCGATTGCTGTTTGAATTGCGAATTCGCCAGGGACAGGGTCAGGCTGAATTCAAAGTGTCATCAGACCAGATCTGTTCGAGCAACTGCACAAAAAATTCCCTCATCCTCGCTGATCTTGCCGTAAAGGAGACAACTTCCGTCACGGCTTCGAGGGTAAATTGCGGCACCAACTCGCGCGCCTTCTGCATCTCCTGCTGACCCTCTTCCACGCGGTTGGATGCAGCCAGTATCATCCCCAGCACGATGTGGGCAAAGGCGAATCTGTTCATGCGGGTTATGGATGAACGGATCATCTTTTCTGCTTCCCCAACCTTTTCCGGATGGCGCGACAGCACCACACCGCGCCAGAATTCGTAGATCCACATCGTGGGGTCTTCCGATGCCAGCCTGAAGCAGCGCTCAAAATACAGCTCGGCCTCCTCGTAGTTACCCATTGTCCCCAGGCCATAGGCCAGTTGGCCACAGGTCGTAGCCGAATTGGGATTCTGCTGCAAAGCAATTTTCAGCTTGGCACAACCGGTGGCCTTGTCACCCAGGTTCACATGTACTATGCCGGATGACTGCATGACCAGGGGGTTCTGGCTATCGATCTCCTCCGCCTTTTCCAGCATGGCCATGGCCTCCACGCGCAATTCCCTGGCCTTGTCCGAGAAAGTATTCAACGATTCGTGGGTGAGGGCCTCGGCAAGCAGGCCGTAGGCCGGAGCGTAGGATGGATCTATCTCCAGCGCCTTGCGGGCACATCGCGCCATCTCCGTGGTTGCGGCTACGCTGGGAGTTCTGCCATACCAGTGAGCGCGCATAATCCAGCCCCAGGCATCGAGCTGATCTTCGTCTTGATCGTGGGCCCGTTTAGATTCAGCCCGGCCCAGCTGGCGACCCACAGCACTGACAATGCCCGCCAACATCTCATCCTGAATCTCCAGAATGTCTTCCGCTGCGACATCAAAATTGTTTGCCCAAACATGTGTACCCGTTTCCGTTTCAATCAACTGGGCGACAACCCGAACCCGTGGCCCCAGCGAGCGCACGCTTCCCTCCAGTACGTAGCGTATACCCAGCTCGCGCCCCACTTGCCGAATGTCAGGGCTTTGACCCTTATAGGCGAAGGTGGAATTGCGGGCAATCACTGACACACTGGGAAGCCGGGACAGGAAGGTGGTGAGATCCTCCGACATGCCGTCAGCCAGGTGATCATAGTCCGGATTGTCAGACATGTTATTGAAAGGCAGGACAGCCAGCGAGAGTCTCTCGGCAGTGGTCTCCTGCGCCGCGTCGGGCTCCTCGGCACGCCCATCGAGAGAGCTTTGAGTAACTAATCCCCGGGGTGTTAGCTCCAGGGCCCAGGCCAGCACTATCGCCAGGGGAAAGCCCAATGCCACCACCACGATGAACACCTTGAGCACCCAGTCCGGAGCACCGAAGGATGGAAACAACACCTCACCAGCTTGAATCAAAATCCACCCGACAATCAGGTAGGCTACGATGACTTTGACTACATTGCGGCGACGCAATTCTGCGACTAGATTTCCCACCACGATCTCCTGGATGAGCGGTGCACAGCGACTTATTATCTGCACAGGATAGACTATTCACCGGCCTGCGTCTGTTGCTTACTTAGCCCTCTACTTTGGCACCGAATATGTAAGCCATGGGTCATAAGCGCCGGGGGCAGGTCTGCGTTGGCTCACCGGGTGATGCCCGCCCCTCCGGGGGGGTCACAAAGTTGTCATTGTTTCTCTGGCTCGCGCGAATATCACCTACGCGCTTGGTGGCACCCTTTGGCAATATGTATTCATCAATCGTCGCGGGAACAAAATGCAATTTGCTGATTGCTGGAATAAACCTCGCCTCAGTTTGATATCGATTCAGTTCCGTTTGGCATGAACCTGCAAGTTCTCCAGACACGGAAATATCGATAATACGCCCCTCCGCAGAGATCTCCTGCTGCAGTTGAACCGTGGCCTCATCTGAAGTTAGACACTCCGGCGGGCCGGACACCAGAGTTCTTTGTGGAGCAATATAAGCGGGGCCATATTGCTTCATATTGGTCAAGTGACTGGGAAACACCAGGACGGACGCATCCTGATATTTAGCAACCGATCTGAACATGACAGAGAAGGTCATCCACACTTCCTCTTTCTGGTCAGCATTTTCAGCTGGCTTCGCCACAGATTTTTCTGCGGCCTTGATAATCGCACCAGGATATTTCTGAGAGACTCCCTCTCTGCCATTGCAGGAAGTTTGCTCAAATTCTCCCACAGACGTAACGAGCGTATGGCAAAGAACGAGTATCGTTTCTTTCAAGCGTTTATTCGGGTGTTTGATTTTAGTGGTTATAGGACGCCGCGAGTTCCAGATATCCGCTGGGGAATAGTCACCAGGGTCGGAGGCTGTCTCCTCGGCAATAGCCTTGTTTCCCGGCAAGGCACAAACAGCAAACATGCAGATAAAGAAACAAATATGTCGAGAGTACACCCACACAGGAATCAAGAACCTCGCGCCAGCACTGTATAAATCTCTCTTTTATTATGCGCCTACATCCTCTGTGGCACAAAACCCCCGCTACTCGCTGGAAAACAGGAGCAATCTCTCACCGTCAGCCACCGCAAACAGGGTTGAGCCCGGCGTGTGGCCGCCCAGCGGGTAGATGGCCACGCCAGGAAAGCCCGGCAGCGGGATCAGGTCGTCCCCTTCCAGCGCCCCGGCTTGCAGGCAGGAAGTGGCAACAATATCCGCGCCTTCCGTGGTGTTGTAATTGTGCTCCTGTGCCTGGTACGTGGTCTGGATGGCCAATGCCCCCTCGCCGCGCGCCGCACAAAAATTGACCAGGCCCTGGCTGTGATCGATATGTAGATGGGTAAAACCCACTGCCTGCACCCGCTCAATAGCGTCTCCCAGCAGGTCGCTGATGGTGCCTTCGATGTGAACCTGCCCTGCGCCCATCATTGAGGTCATCAGCTCACCGAAACTGGTGGCCGCTGCGACATCCATACCCGCATCAATCATCATCAGGCGGCCATCGGCCCATTCAATTAGCACACTGGTGTGGCCGAGCATGCCCGCCGTTGAGACCTGGCTGGAAGTGGCCAGGTATGAGACCCGGGTGGGGCTCTTTTCCGCCGTCAGCAACGCGCGTAATTCCGCCTCGCCCGGCAATGGCGGATTGATCTGACGTATCTGTAGATGGGCTGGTAACAGGGCAATCACTACACCGACTATCGCGAGTACTACCAGGGCCAACAACCCCTTGAGAAATAGTTTCATTGATCAGGCTACCTTATAAAATTCGCCGCAACTGTAGATACCGGTGCCCTCATCGGAGCTCACACAGGCCTCCACCAGTCGATAATATGCTGCCCGGGTGAAGATGGCGGCCAGGCCGTGAGGCAGTTTTACCGCGGGTACATCAGCTTGGTTTTCATGGGCCGGGGTATACAGCGGCTGATCCCCATTTACCAGGTACTGTCGCCCGGTGTTGAGAGTGATCTGCACCTGCTGGCCAGC
Organism: Halieaceae bacterium; assembly: GCA_965237855.1. Lineage (GTDB taxonomy): Bacteria > Pseudomonadota > Gammaproteobacteria > Pseudomonadales > Halieaceae > CBDEGK01. The sequence continues at coordinate 59,042 of CBDEGK010000004.1, forward strand.
GCCCGGTTTGCCGAGAATATCGAAATCAGTAACCAGAAGGGGTAAGAGCTCGACCTGCAGTCGCCATTTCTCCACCGGCGTTACCAGGTAGTACTCACCGTCCTCTTCACGTCTCAGGATGGAGGCAAACAGGCGCACCAGGGCTTGGCGCTCAAAGGGTCGGCCCTCATGAATCCAGCTGCTATCCGCCTTGATAACAATATCAATATCGCCAGACAGGTCTGGATGCCACAGGTGTAGCGGAGGATTGGCAGGATCTTTCTTTTGCTGATGCTGACCAACCTGCTCCGAAATGGACTCCAGATCGTCAACCATGAGCTTGCTACGCCTCGATGACCCTGACGTTGATGACCCCCTCCACCGCTCGCATTTTATCGAGCGACTCGTCACAGGGAACACATTCAACATCGATCAGGTTGTAGGCGATCTCATCGCGGCTCTTGTTGAGCATATCGATGACGTTAATATTTTCATCGGCCAGCAGAGACAGCAGGTTGCTCAGGATCTTGGGCACGTTGTTATTACTGATTGCCAGCCGTACGCCTTCAACGGGCTCCAGCAGCAGGGTGGGAAAGTTCACGGAATTGCGAATATTGCCGTGCTCCAGGAAGTCCTGCAGCTGGTCGGCCGCCATGATGGCACAGTTGTCCTCGGCCTCGTCGGTGCTCGCACCGATATGAGGCATCAAGATAACGTCGTTGCGACCAATCAGTGCCGGCTCCGGGAAATCGGTGATGTAACAGCGCAGACGGTCACCATCGAGTGCCTCTACTATTGAGGCGGAATCGACGATCTCCTTGCGGGCAAAATTGAGCACACAGGCGCCCTTTTTCAGATCGTTTAGTAGTTCATGGTTGACCAGGCCGCGGGTAGAATCCAACACCGGCAGGTGCAGGGTAATATAGTCGCAGCGGGCAAACAGGGAAGCCAGGGCATCCATTTTTGTCACCCGCGAGGACAGTCTCCAGGCAGCATCAACAGACAGCGCCGGGTCGTAGCCGCACACCTTCATACCCAGGTCCAGCGCCATATCCGCCACCAGCGAGCCAATAGCGCCGAGGCCGACAACGCCCAGTGTCTTGCCTGCCAGTTCACTGCCTTTGAATTGCTTCTTCTGTGCTTCCAGAAGTTTATTCAGTTCGGCCTCGTCCTGCATCTCAGCGAGGGTGTGGACATAGGAAATACCCTCCACGATACCCCTGGAACCCAGCAGCATACCCGCCGCTACCAGCTCCTTGACCGCATTGGCATTGGCGCCGGGAGAGTTGAATACCGGGATGCCTCGCTCGGTGCACACCGGCACCGGAATATTGTTGGTGCCCGCACCGGCGCGGCCGATGGCCATCACCGTCTCACCAATCTCATCGGGGCTCAGCTTGTGGCTGCGCAGTAAAATTGCGTCTGGGTGACCGATTTCGCTGGCCAGCTCGTAGCCCTCGCGGGGAAAACGATCCAGCCCTTTTACTGAAATCGCATTGAGTGTCAGTACCTTGTACACGATAAAACCTCTTGCTTGGAACCGCTGTGTCTCAGGCAACTTGACCCAGTGACGTCAGCGGCAACTCCTGTTGAACACCTTGTGGATTGCGGGAGAAAACCCGCAGATTCGCGCTGGCGGATTGTACCGCAACGGCGATCATTTGGCCCGCTACCGGTTGCAGTGACCAGAAGCTCCAGCCCTCGACCGCTTCACCCTGGGCGACCAGGCGAATCGTGTTCGGTTCTGGGCAATAGAAACTAAAACTGTCCAGTGCCTGGCTGTGGCCTTCGCCACGCGCCTTGATATAGGCTTCCTTCAGAGTCCAGATACGGAAAAACTGGCTCTGCTGGTCGACCGCTCCCAGGGCCTCCAGGCCCGCCAGCTCGATCGTGGAGAAGTAGTGGTCGGCAACCTCGACCATGCCCCGGTCCTGAGATACGGCTTCCACATCGACACCCACCTCACCAGCGCGCGTAATTGAACAGGCCATCAGCTCAGCACCGTGGGAAAAATTGAACGACAGGGGGGCGACGTCGGCCGCGGTTTTCAACCGCGGCTTACCTGAAGCATTGTTCTCAAATTCCAGTTCCGAGGCAAGCTTACCGCTGTACGTGGCGAGCACTTCGCGCAGAAATACCCGACCAATCAGGTACTCGCGCCGGTGATCTGCTTGCGCCAGCTCCGCGTAATGCCGGGCCTCCGCGGCTCCCAGCAATGCCTCATAGGCCTCATAGGCCTCATCATCCGACTCGCTGTTGTAATCCCGGGGCGTTGTAATCCACAGGTGAACTTCTTCACTGCACTCTGGCAGCGGATACTCTATAAGCATTTAACTTCTTACCACTTCGGCTCGTTTGACCAGCGTTTGCTGAAAGGCATTGTCCAGGGCACGGGCAGATTGGTCCGCCAGACCCAATCCAATCTGGGTTTTGCGCCGCTCATCGATCTTGTCAACGCTGCCGGCTGTAACACGGAAAATCTCGAAAACTTCCACATCACCTTCTGGCGTCTGTACGTAATCAAAAACCGAGCCGTTGGCGTTTGTCGCTATCTCAAAAGCCCGGGCCAGCGTGGCCCGCGGCACATTGCGATTATCACGCCGCGCTCCGAGTTCCACTTGCCACTCATAATTTCCTGCCAGTGCCAGCTCCTCTATGCTAGCCCCCTCGGACAAGCGCACCAGCAAGCCGTCGGCATGTTGACTGGCATTATCCCTGGCCTGGCTGTCCAGGATGGCGTCAATCACATCGCTGCGAACCTGGGCCAGCGGCTTCAGTGCAGCGGGGTAATGTTGTGCCACCCGCACGACCAGGAAAAGGCCCTCCTCCAGCTCCAATACTTCGCTGTTGTAGCCTTCTTCCAGCAACTCCGGGCTGAAGGCCGCCGCGATCACGCGGTTGTCGGCAAACATGCCCCGTCCACCGTAGCGATTGACAGCGTCGACTCGAGCAACACTCAGGCCCAATTCCTCGGCCGGGCCGCTCAGATCTTCAGCATTGAACACCAGGTCCTTCAAGCGCTCACTGGTTTTCACCAGCTCGCGCTGAGACCGCTCACCTTGCAGCTGGGATTCCAGCTCCGTGCGCATCTCGTCAAACGTGGGCGCGGCACCGCTTCGAATTTCGGTAACCAGCAGTAAATGCCAGCCCGACTCGCTCTCCACCGGTTCAGACACCTGGTTCAGGTTCAGCTTGGCGATAGCGTCTTCAATTTTGGGCGGAAAGGTATCACCGCTGGTAAAGCCCAACTCGCCACCAAAATTGGCCGAACCCAAGTCCTGGGAGTGTTCGTACGCCAGCGCTGCGAAATTCGCCCCGTCGACTTCGACCTGCTGGCGCACCGCATCGACGCGCGCCTGCAGCGCCTCGTCAGATTCACCATCGGCGGGCTCAAACAGGATATGGGAGACGGCACGTAGCTCAGGCACTTGCAGGGTGTCTTTCTGTAGCTCGAATAACTCGCGTACCTCAGCTTCGCTGATTTCGACCGCGAAATCCTCTACCCGCAGCGCAATGTAATCCAGGTCGATGTTCTCAGTGGTCTGGTAACGGGCACTGTTGTCCTCATACCAGTTGGCAATATCTTCGTCACTAACCGAGCTGGCATCCTTGAACTGTCCGATGGGCACGCTCAAATAGCGAATATCTCTACGCTCTTCACGCAACGTGGCCATTTGTGCCAATTCCTGTGCGGTAGTGAATTCCGCCCCGCTGATACCAGCCCGCAGCTGGCTGCTCATCACGTCCTCTCTCATTGCCTTGCGAAAACCAGCCGGGGTGAAGCCCTGGTCTGACAGCAATACCTGGTAGCGTTGCGGATTAAATTGCCCATCCACCTGAAAAGCCTCATTAGAGGTGATGAGCGCGTTCAGTCTTTCGTCTGACACGGCCAGGCCATGTTCCGCTGCACTTTGCAGCAGTAGGGCTTTCTGCACCATGTATTCCAGTGCTGGCCCAGCCAGAAGCTGGTCATCCAGCAAGGAGGGGTCGACATTTTCACCCATGGACATCATCAGGCGACGTTTCTGCAAGTTGATCTGTTGTTGCAGGTCTATAGCACTGATAGCTTCGCCATTCACCTGGGCAACATTCTGTACGCCACCACCACCGACCAGGGATTCAATCCCAAACAGGGCAAACGGAACAATAATGATGGCCACAATGACCTTGGCGATGGTTCCTTGCAGATTTTTACGGATATTCTGGAGCATAAGCGGGTACTTCTCAGGGAACGTTATTGCGGTACTTCTTCAAAAAAAAGCGCACCAAACAGTGCGCCCTCTTTTCCTCTATGATTTCCTTACGCCGGTGCTGCTATAGCGTAGGCTTTATTGGTCGTAGAAGGTTTCGTAAAACAGTCTGGCTTGAAAACAACCGTCAGGAATTGACGGCGGTTTTCAGTGCCTTGCCTGCCTTAAAGCCTGGAACACGAGCGGCCTTAATTTGAATCGGCTCACCCGTTTGTGGGTTGCGCCCAGTACGAGCAGCGCGATCTTTTACGCCAAAGGTGCCGAAGCCAACAAGCGCTACAGAATCACCATTCTTAAGAGCACCTGTAATCGAGTCGACAACCGCGTCGAGTGCTCTGCCAGCAGCAGCTTTAGGAATGTCTGCAGAGGCTGCAATTGCTTCAATAAGTTCAGTTTTGTTCACACTTATCCCCTTTATGGAAAATGCATGGAATTGTTGTTATGTCCTAAATACCCGGGCATTTAGTAAGCCCGACTGTATAATAGAAATCTCGACCCGGTCAACAAAGATAAGGCGTTTAATGCGTATTTATCCGATTTTCTTCGTCTTGGCCTGCATCGCTAGTGGTACCTATCGGGTCAGCCATATATTCTTCGTCTGACAAAGACTCCGGCATAGACTCAAGAGCTATATCGAGCGCCTCATCAATCCACTTAACTGGCTTGATATCCAGGTCGGCTTTTATGTTATCTGGAATCTCTTTCAGGTCTCTCTCATTCTCTTTGGGAATGATCACGGTGGTAATTCCTCCGCGGTGGGCTGCAAGCAATTTTTCCTTCAACCCGCCAATCGGCAACACCTCTCCACGCAGGGTGATTTCACCGGTCATGGCTACTTCCGAGCGCACCGGAATATTGGTCAGCACCGACACCAGCGCGGTACACATGGCAACCCCGGCGCTGGGGCCATCTTTGGGTGTCGCGCCCTCGGGCACGTGAATGTGTACATCGTACCTGTCGTGATGACTGGCGGGAATACCGAGAAACTGCGAACGGCTGCGCACCACGGTATTCGCGGCCTGTATGGATTCCTGCATGACGTCGCCGAGAGAGCCGGTTTTAACCTGGCGACCTTTGCCGGCGATGGCTACCGCTTCTATGGTCAATAATTCACCGCCGACCTGCGTCCAGGCCAATCCAGTCACCTGACCAATCTTATTTTCTTCCTCGGCCGAGCCGAAGTTGAACTTGCGCACACCCAACAGTTCTTCCAGTAGTTTGCTGTCTACCGTGAGTGGAGCCTCGTGTTCTCCTAAGCTGATACCCTTGACCGCCTTGCGGCAGATCTTGGCGATTTCACGCTCCAGGGCGCGGACGCCTGCCTCGCGGGTGTAGTAGCGAATGATATCGAGAATGGCTTCATGGGTAATCTCGATTTCACCTTTTTTCAAGCCATTGTTTTTGATTTGCTTGCGCACCAGGTAGCGCTCGGCGATGTTGGACTTCTCGTCCTCCGTGTAGCCGGGTATGCGGATCACTTCCATCCGGTCCAGTAGCGGACCGGGAATGTTCATGGTATTTGAGGTGCACAGGAACATGGTGTCAGAGAGGTCGTAGTCTACTTCCAGGTAGTGATCGTTGAACGCGTGATTTTGCTCTGGGTCGAGCACTTCCAGCATGGCTGACGCCGGGTCACCGCGATGATCCATGCCCATCTTGTCAATTTCATCGAGTAGGAACAAGGGGTTACGCACCCCTGCCTTGGCCATCTTCTGCAGCAGCTTACCCGGCATGGAGCCAATGTAAGTGCGGCGGTGGCCACGAATTTCAGCTTCGTCGCGCACGCCACCCAGGGCCATGCGTACAAACTTACGATTGGTAGCGCGAGCTATCGATTCCCCGAGGGAGGTTTTACCGACACCGGGCGGACCAACCAGGCATAACACCGGCCCTTTAATCTTCCGCACACGCTTTTGAACGGCGAGGTATTCGAGGATGCGCTCTTTCACCTCCTCCAGGCCATAGTGATCCTCATCGAGGATTTCCTTGGCGCGCTTCAGATCATGTTTGACCTTGCTGCGCTTGGACCAGGGTACCTGGATCATCCAGTCGATATAACTGCGTACCACCGACGCCTCTGCGGACATGGGTGACATCATTTTCAGCTTATTGAGCTCGGCTGAGACCTTATCTGCCGCCTCCTCTGGCATTTTTGCCTCTTCGATCTTGGCCTGCAGCTCCTCGATTTCATTGGGCGCCTCATCCAATTCGCCGAGTTCCTTCTGAATGGCCTTCATCTGCTCATTCAGGTAGTACTCGCGCTGGCTTTTTTCCATCTGCTTCTTGACTCGGCCACGGATGCGCTTCTCGACCTGGAACAGGTCAATTTCGGCTTCCATTAAGCCCATCAGGTGTTCCAGTCGCTCGCGAATACCGGAGATCTCCAGGATGGCCTGCTTCTGGTCCAGCTCCACACTCATATGTGCCGCAATGGTGTCTGCCAGCCGGCCCGGCTCATCGATACCGGACAACGAGGTCAATACCTCTGCGGGAACTTTCTTGCTCAGGTTGACGTATTTTTCAAATTGCGTGACCGTGGAGCGAAGCAGCACCTCGGCTTCGTCGGCAGGTAGCACTTCACCTTCAATCTCGCGCACTTCGGCAACGGTGAACTCACCATCATCGTTCATGCTGTCGACACTGGCACGATAACCACCTTCAACCAGCACCTTGATGGTGCCATCGGGAAGTTTGAGTAGCTGCAGAATGTTGGAAACCGTGCCCACCTGGTAGATGTCGTCGACACCAGGGTTGTCATCTGAGGCATTGCGCTGGGCTACCAGCAACACCTGCTTATCGTTGGCCATGGCATCTTCGAGAGCCTCAATGGACTTCTCCCGCCCGACAAACAAGGGCAACACCATGTGTGGGTATACCACAACATCGCGCAGCGGCAGCAGGGGAAGTTTTACTACAGAAGGCTCGCCCATAAAAATCTCCAGCGTTATCACGTATCAGTGATATGGGGGTAAGTCTATGAATTACAAGTAATGCGTGTAACAAGTGCGAGGCCCGCGCCAGGCGAGCCCTAAACTACTCTTCCGGGGACGCGACCTTGGCTACTTCGGGGCTTTGATACACCAGCAAAGGCTCAGAGTCACCGCGAATCACGGATTCATCGATTACCACCTTAGTGACGTCATCGCGAGAAGGGATGTTGTACATGCTGTCGAGCAGCACGGACTCAAGAATCGACCGCAAGCCGCGGGCGCCAGTTTTGCGCTCCATGGCTCGCTCCGCGATAGCGCGCAGGCCATCATCGCGGAAGTCGACTTCGACACCCTCCATTTCAAACAGCTTGGAGTACTGTTTGGAGAGAGAATTCTTGGGTTCAGTGAGAATCTGTACCAGTGCATCGACATCCAATTCTTCCAGGGTCGGAATCACCGGCAGGCGGCCGACAAACTCCGGGATCAGGCCGTAGCGCACCAGATCTTCCGGTTCCAGGTCCTTCAGTACCTCACCGACATTCTTGGCATCATCTTTGCTCTTGACCTCGGCACCGAAACCAATGCCGCCCTTATCCGAGCGATCGCGGATGACTTTTTCCAGGCCGGCGAAAGCGCCACCGCAGATAAACAGGATATTGGAGGTATCTACCTGCAAGAATTCCTGCTGGGGATGTTTGCGTCCGCCCTGGGGCGGCACTGAGGCCACGGTACCCTCGATCAATTTCAGCAGCGCCTGCTGTACACCCTCGCCCGATACATCGCGGGTGATGGAAGGATTGTCTGATTTGCGCGAGATCTTGTCGATCTCATCGATATAGACAATGCCCACCTGGGCCTTCTCGACGTCGTAATCACACTTTTGCAGCAGTTTCTGGATGATATTTTCGACATCTTCACCCACATAACCCGCCTCAGTCAGCGTGGTGGCGTCGGCAATCGTAAACGGCACGTCCAACAGTCTGGCCAGGGTTTCTGCCAGCAGCGTCTTACCGCTGCCAGTGGGGCCCACCAGCAGTATATTACTTTTACCCAATTCAACGCCGTCGGATCGACCATTGTCATAGCGCAGGCGCTTGTAGTGGTTGTACACCGCCACTGAGAGAATCCTCTTGGCCCGTTCCTGGCCAATCACGTACTCGTCGAGGATACCCTTAATCTCCTGTGGCACAGGCAGGTGGTCTTGATCACTTTCGCTGCTGGATTCCTGCACTTCTTCGCGAATAATATCGTTGCAAAGATCGACACATTCATCGCATATGAATACGGAGGGACCGGCAATAAGTTTGCGTACCTCGTGCTGGCTTTTGCCGCAGAAGGAGCAATACAACAACTTGCCGTTGTCGTCACCCGAATTCGTTGTTTCGTCGGTCATTAAACTTACCTATCCTACGCCGTACATTCCAGTTGGCCTGCGTTTTAAGATGCGGCTTTTCGCCACGCTTTGCAAGCCCTGCACTCGTGCAAAAATCTTGCTACAATTACCCGCTCAGAACGGCTCTATGCCGCTCCAGCACTTTAGCTATTCCGCCGCGACGCTTTATCTATTTCGCCCCGGAGTCTCTCTGTTCCATGACCTCGTCTACCAAACCATATTTGGCACTGTCTTCCGCGTTCATGAAGTTATCTCGTTCCGTATCACGCTGTATCGTTTCCAGATCCTGCCCAGTATGTTTGGCCATCAGCTTGTTCAAACGTTCCCTGATGATCAGGATTTCCTTGGCCTGAATATCGATATCCGTGGCCTGCCCCTGGGCACCGCCGCTAGGCTGGTGGATCATGGTGCGGGCATTGGGCAGGCAATAACGTTTACCCTTGGTGCCACCGGCTAACAGGAACGCACCCATACTGGCCGCCTGGCCAATACAGGTGGTACTGATATCAGGCTTGATGAACTGCATGGTGTCGTAAATCGCCATGCCAGCGCTCACAGAGCCACCGGGGCTGTTGATATACAGGTGAATGTCCATGTCCGGATTTTCACTTTCCAGGAACAGTAGCTGAGCCACAACCAGGTTGGCCATATTGTCCTCAATCGGACCGACAATAAAAATCAGCCGCTCTTTCAGCAGCCGCGAATAGATGTCGTAGGAGCGCTCACCGCGAGCGGTTTGCTCCACCACCATGGGCACCAGTCCCAGGTTGTTGATCTGGTTGTAGTTGTTGTCTCCGAACTGCTGTGTCATCGCTATTGGTTCTCCCGCCCTTGGCTCAGTGCGTCCTGGTATGTGCATTCCTTCTCGCTGACGGTAGCATTTTCCAGCAATTTGTCTACTACCTGCTCCTCCAGAACCCTAGATTCTATGCTCTGCAGCTGTTCCTGGTTCGAGTAATACCAGTTAATCACCTCTTCCGGCTCCTGGTAGGTTGAGGCCATTTCCTCAATCGTGCTGCGTACCCGGTCAGCATCGGCAGTCAGCTCGTTCTTACTGACAAACTCACTCAGGATCAAGCCCAGCTTGACCCGACGCTCGGCCTGCTCCTGGAACATATCTGCCGGCAGCAGCGACTCCAGGTCCAGGTCGGCCGCACCGGCCCCGCCAAACTGCTGGAACATCTGCCCGCGCATATTGCTGATCTCGCTATCAATCAACGCCTTCGGCACATCCTGTCCTCTGTGGGCTTCGTAGATGGCATCCATCACCTGTTGTTTAACCGTGTTCTTGACAGCATTGTCCAGCTCGCGATTCATATTCTGGGAGATTTCCTCGCGAAACTTCTCCTCGCCACCTTCTTCCACACCGTACTTGGCATACAACTCGTCATCCAACGGAGCCAGTACTTGCTCCTTGACTTCCTTCAGTGTGATCTTGAATTCCACCGCCGCGCCCTTGAGGTCTTCATTGTGATAGTCCTCAGGAAAATTCAGCTCCAGTACTTTATCGTCGCCGCTGCTCATACCTTCAATGCCAGATTCGAATCCCGGGATCATGCGGCCGGAACCCAGCTCCAGGTCAGAATTTTCGGCACTGCCACCGTCGAAAACCTCACCGTCACGGGTGCCGACGTAGTCAATCGTCACCTGGTCGCCATCCTGGGCCGGACGATCGGCGGCTTCCATACCGCCTTGTTGCTTGCGAAACACCTCGATCATCTCCTCGACATCGGTGGGAGTCACTTCAGCCTTGGGCTTCTCGATGCTCATGTCCGTCATCGCACTCAACTCAATTTCAGGGAATACCTCGAAGGTAGCGACGTATTCCAGGTCTTTACCCTCCTCCAGGGTCTTGGGCTCGATGCTGGGCTGGCCCGCGGGGCGCAGGTTTTCCTGGCTTACCGCCTCGTAGAAAGACTGGTTGATTACTTCGCCCACCACTTCCTGGCGTACACCGGGCCCGAAACGCTGGCGAATCACCTTCATCGGCACCTTACCGGGACGAAAGCCATCCAGACGGATGTTCTTGGCCGATTTCTGCAACCGGCTATTGACCTCATTTTCCACCCGCTCAGCGGGTATACCCACGGTCAATCGACGTTCCAGACCAGACGTGGTTTCAATAAAAACCTGCATGATTAATCCTCAGAAAAATTACTGGTGCGAAAGGAGAGACTCGAACTCTCACGCCTTACGGCACTGGAACCTAAATCCAGCGCGTCTACCAATTCCGCCACTTTCGCTAAAACTTCGGCCTACCCGCGTTTTAATTTGCTTCAAGAATTTCCCTTAAGTTGCTGAATAACAGGGAATATTTCCAAACAGATTTCAATCTACGGAGGGTAGCCACAAGGGCCGCGATTCTGCCACAATCCGGCAGCCTGATCAACCGTCCTGGCCGGTCAAACACGCGGGGTCAAACTGGTACTCGCCATCGAGCCAGGCCACAATTTCGGCGGCCGCGGGATGTTCGATGGCAGAGTATCGATGCCGCAGCCGTGCCTTGTCCGCAGCACTCATCTGCAGCAGCCCGCGGTCCTGTAGTTGGGGAGTATCCCGAACCAGGCATTGGGCCAGTTCAGCTCCGTATATATCGGCCAGTGCCAGCCCACCTGTGCCATAGAGCTCACTCAGTCCCAACACACCCGCTCGCGACAACCAGGGCTGGTTCATGGGGTTGCAGAAGTGCCCGCTGACCACCTTGACGAGACCGGGTTCGCGACCTGACAGCGCTCGCAGGTGCAGGCGATTGCTGGCTTTTTCGCCGTCATTCACTGGGTAGTTATCCCACAGCACGGGGGCACGGCCCAGCTGGGAGGCGATCGGCTCGATATCGGACACTGCAATGGACGCCGAACAGACGGCGCTGCCGGTCCAGAAAATATGGACCTCAGCGGACAGCCCGGCACCCAGCTCACGCCAGTAATTGTCGGGCATTGGGCCGAAAAACTGCTCCAACTGGGGATCAAAACTGTAATAGGTCGGACAGGCCAGCAGCCGCATACCTCCGCCCCAGTGCTGAATATCCGTGACTATCTCTGCCTGTTGCTGGGCCAGGTCGGCGACATCACCGGGCATGTCATCGAACAAAATAGCCAACAGCTCAATCCCCAGGCCCTCGATCTGCTCAACCCGCTGTCGCAGCCGTTGGCGCGCTGCCGCAGAATAATCCTGGTAGAGGGCAAACGGAGACAGACCTACACCAAATGCCACCTGACTTTGCCGGCAGTGAGCCGCCAGCTCAAACAATTCTCGCCGCTGCGCCGGCGGCCAGTCCTCGCTCCAACATCGGCGCAGATTAGCGTCACCCTTGGGGCAGTAAAGATAGCTGTTAAGGCCCAATCTCTCCATGAAGAGGACAAATTCCCGGCGACTTTGCCAGTCCCACTGTCGCCCGTAGAATCCCTCGACGAGACCGGTGAAAACCGCTTTTCACTCATTTGTAATAAGCAAACCTCTTTTTATGGCGATTTAGTGTAGAGAATAGTGGAAAAAATGTGGAAAATTACCATTTTTGCGGAATACTAGTAATGTGAGCACCTATCCCCTAGTTCAAACAGGTGCTCGCTGGAGCATTCTGAGTGCTCCAAGGGAAGCAATTCCTTTATGTTTCACTCCTAATGGTCTTATTGGGCTCCATCTTTGGAGCCCATTTTTTTGGCTGCCATGCTACAGAGCCCATTTTTGGGCTGCCATTTCATAGAGCCCATCTTTTTTGGTGGAAGCACTATCTGGGGAGTGATGCGAACGCATCGCTACATGGTATGTGTCGGCCGGTCGGACTGTAGTGAACCGGCCAGATGGTTTTCGATTTTGGAATTGGCGGTGGCATCCTCCTCACTGAACTGCACGCCGATACCTGCCGTGCGATTACCTTGCGCCCCTCTCGGAGTCACCCACACCACTTTGCCGGCTATGGGAATCTTGTCTGGCTCGTCCATCAGGTTCAGCAACATAAAAACCTCGTCGCCGATGTTGTAGGGCTTGTTGGTGGGAACAAACAGGCCACCGTGCAGCAGATAAGGCATATATGCTGAGTACAGAACTGCCTTGTCTTTGATGGTCAGTGACAATATGCCGTTGCGGCCGCCTTGCTGGCTCATCTTCCCTGCCCTCTCCTGGGATGAACCACTGATTCTACCACCATCAGGCTTCAGCCCCCAACACTTGTACCATCTGTATGGCCGCAGATTCGATGCTGAGCTGTCGATTGGGATTGCCGCCGGCACTGACCCTGCGCCGTAACAATTGCAGATCGTCCAGCGCCTGGAACTGCTTCTGCAGAGACCTGTCGCCGCACTGTACGCGCTCGCGTATAACCCCCTCGAGCTTGGCGCAGAGCATTCCCAGAATGAACTCCAGGTCTTCATCCGCTACCAGCTGCGGAAATTCCAGCGGGCTGATGGAGCCGGCCACGAGCGCCTCAAGACCTTTCGCCAGGGCTTGCTGTTGCAACAGCTGATCGCTCTCGAACAGCTGTTGCGCCAGCAGCGGTTTACCCTGACTGTGCTCGAGCAACGACTGTGCCAGTTGTCCATCACCACACAACTGCTCTACCCAGGCGGTGCACGCCTCCAGTGTGGGATCTGCCATCGGTACATTCTGGCAGCGGGAACGAACTGTCGGCATGATACGGCTGAGATTGGCACTCACCAGCAACAGGTAAGTGCTGGCTGTGGGTTCCTCAAGATTCTTTAACAGGGCATTGGCGGCGTTTGCATTCATGGCATCCGCCGGATTCAGCACCACCAGTTTGCGCTCACCGAGTGACGCCGTTTTACTGAGGAATTCACCCAGCTGGCGGATCTGGTCTACCTTTATTTGTCGGCTGCCATCATCCAGACCCAGGTCGAGCAGGTCGGTGTGAGTTCCGGCTTGCAACAAGGTGCAGGAACGGCAACGACCGCAGGCAGTCCCGGCAATAGGCTCATGGCAGAGTAACAGCGCGCTGAGCGCCCGACAGAAATGCAGTTTGCCGATGCCGGCACTGCCGGTTACCAACAGGGCGTGCGGAAAGCGTTGCACCTGCAATGACTGTCCCAACTGCTCCCAACCGGATTGCTGCCAGGGCAGAGGTGCCAACGGCCAGGTCATGGCGTTACACCGGCCTTAATGGCCGCCAGTAATTGCGTCAGCTCCGCGGCAATTGCCTCTGGGCTGCGGTTGGTGTCGATCACGCGGAAACGATCGGGATCATTCTCGGCACGTGCCAGGTAACAGTCACGCACCCGCTGAAAGAAATCCAGCTGTTCTGACTCAAAGCGATCCAGCGCTCCGCGCTGACCGGCCCGGGCCATTCCCACTTCAATCGGGGCGTCCAGCAACAGCGTATAATCGGGTCGCTGACTGCCCTGCACGAGTTGTTCCAATATAGCTATTTGTTCCACCGACATACCGCGACCACCACCCTGGTAGGCGTAAGTGGCATCGGTAAAGCGATCACACAGTACCCACTTGCCCTGTGCCAACGCCGGCTCGATCAGCTGCTGTAAATGCTGGGCGCGGGCGGCAAACATCATCAGTAACTCGGTTGTGGGTTGCAGGGTCTCGTCACGAAGCTCCAACAATAGCTTTCTAATTTCTTCCGCCAGTGGCGTGCCGCCGGGCTCACGGGTTAATTGATAGGCAATCCCTTGTTCTTGCAACCACTGTTCGATGACGCCGATGTTGGTGGTTTTACCTACACCCTCTCCGCCTTCGATGGTAATGAATAACCCTCTATCCATAGCAGTGGCCATAATTAGTTGTCAGAGCCGCTCGGTGCTGAGCGGTAGTCGCTTTTACGTTGCAACTGGTAACGGCGAACGGCTTTATTGTGCTCTTCAATGGTCGCACTGAAAACATGGCTGCCGTCACCGCGGGCGACAAAGTAGAGCGCTTCACCAGCGGCGGGATGCAATGCCGCATGCAGGGCTGCCCGCCCGACCAGCGCGATGGGTGAAGGTGGCAAGCCGCTGTGGCGGTAACTGTTGTACGGGTTGGTCTGATCTTCCAAATGACTGCGTTTCAGGTTGCCATCAAAACTCTCGCCGAGGCCATAAATAACCGAGGGATCTGTCTGCAATCGCATGCCCTTTTCCAGGCGGCGGCTGAACACACCGGCAATGATTTCCCGCTCTCTGGCAAGGCCGGTTTCCTTTTCAACGATAGAAGCCAGGATGACCGCCTGGTAAGCACTGGTCAGCGGCGAGGCGGTATCGCGTTGTTGCCACTCTGCGTTGACCAGGGTCTTCATGCGAGTGTGGGCACGGCGCAGAACACTCAAATCAGTATCGCCGAGACTGAACTGGTAGGTGTCGGGAAAAAACATTCCCTCCGTCGAGGTCTGTGGACGCACCATTTCCAGCAGCCGGGGGTCGTCGATAGCTGACACACTCTGTGTTAAGCGCTGCTGCATATGCAACAGCTCAAGGGCCTGTGCCAGGCGAATACCTTCGGGCAGGGTTACCGCGTACTGAACCACGTCTCCGGCGACCAGCCGCTGCAGAATACTGCTCGGCGACAGGTTTGAGGTGATTAAATACTCACCCTGCTTGATCTGCGTAGCCTGCCCGCTGAAGCGTACAATCTGGCGCCATAATTCGGGATAACGCAGCGCGCCAGCCTGCTCGAGGTCCCTCGCAACAGAGGCCAGTGAACTACCCGCACGCACCTGCAGGATTACCCGTTTCTGCTCTTCAAAGGGCTGCAACCACCATCCCCGAAACGACGTCACAGCCGTACCGATTACCAGTATAACCAGGCAAAAGGCTATAGTGCCCCACCTCATTCGCCTGTCTCCGGCAACTGCTCCAGAACGTAAGACAGATAGGCCTCGCGCAAGCGATCAGTCAACGGCCGGTGGGGAATTTCACGACTCTCAAATTGTGCTGGCTGCAGGCCAACAATTGCATTGGTGATAAACACCTCATCGGCCTCCGTAATACTTTCGGGCTTCATATCCGCTATGTCTATCATCACTTTGAAGCGCGGTGCAATCACTTCCAGTAATAATTTTCTCACGGTGCCCTCCACGCCACTGTCGCCCAGTGCCGGTGTCTGCAAACGTCCGGCTTTTACCGTAAAGATGTTGCCGTTAATGGCGCTGACCACGAGGCCGCACTGATCCAGCATAAGACCATTGTCCAGGTTTCGGGCCTGGATTTCCCGGGCAGCGAGCACCTGCTCCAGGCGATTACAGTGTTTGATACCCGCCAGTTGCGGTTGTGCGGCGTACCTCGTTTCACACAGTCCCAGCCGAGCTATTGGGGGAGCCGCGAGCAATTCGCTGGCTACTTCGAGCAGGCTGAGAATGAACGTGGCATTCGGGGTAACACCACCGTAACCCGCCGGCGCGCCCCGGCTGGTGTTACTGCCGCGGGTTAGCAGCAGCTTGACCTGGGCTTCCTCGCAACCGGCTTCAACTAAAAACTGCCGGGCCTGGACCAGGCTAGCCTCTGCCAGGGCCGGTGCGAACGCTATTCCCAGCCGTTTGGCCCCCTCAGCCATACGCTGCAGATGTGTATCAAGCAACAGCCACCCACCGCGGAAGAAACGCAGGGTTTCGAAAAGACCGTCACCGTACGCGAGGCCCCTGTCGGTAACCGCGATACTGTCGCAGCGTTCTCCGTTAACCCAATGTGCAGGAAGTGCCGCCATAGACAGCGGCGTTAATCCATCCGGGTGAAGAGCAGGCTGCCATTGGTGCCGCCAAAACCGAAGGAGTTCGACAGTGCATAATCAATCGACAGCTCCTGCGCGGTATGCGGCACAAAATTCAGGTCACAGCCCTCGTCGGGATTGTCGAGGTTGATCGTTGGTGGTGCCACCTGGTCGCGCAGGGAAAGCACCGAGAAAATGGCCTCTACCGCGCCGGCCGCACCCAGCAGGTGACCAATCATGGATTTTGTCGAACTGACAGCGACCCGGTATGCGGCATCACCCATCACGCTTTTGACAGCCTGCGCCTCGGCCTTGTCACCCGCCGAGGTGGAGGTGCCATGCGCATTGATATAGTTGATGGCGTCAGCATTAACACTCGCGTCGCGTAGGGCATTACTCATAGACTGGGCGGCTCCGCGTCCATCCTCGGGTGGCGAGGTCATATGGTAGGCGTCACCGCTCATACCAAAACCAACCAACTCGGCGTAGATTCGGGCGCCCCGGGCCCGGGCAAATTCATACTCTTCGATCACCAGTACCCCGGCGCCATCGCCGAGCACAAAACCATCGCGTTCAACATCCCAGGGACGACTGGCAGCTTGTGGGTCATCATTGCGGGTAGACAGGGCACGCGCCGCTGCAAAGCCGCCAAGACCCACTTCGGTGGTCGCCATTTCCGCACCACCCACCAGCATGGCATCCACGTCACCGCGCTCGATCAACTGGGCACCCAGGCCAATATTATGGGTGCCTGTGGTACAGGCAGTCACCACCGCCAGGTTGGGGCCCTGGAAGCCATACTTAATAGACAGGTTACCGGCGATCATATTGATGATGGAACCGGGAACAAAGAAGGGAGAAATCCTGCGCGGGCCGGAGGTGCGAACAATCTCCTTGTTCTTCTCAATCTGGCCGATGCCGCCAATACCGGACCCGATAGCCGCACCTATGCGCGCGGCATTAGCGTCGGTAATTTCCAGGCCGGCATCATTCATGGCCTGGATACCGGCAACCATGCCATATTGGACAAAGGTATCCATCTTGCGGGATTCCTTGGCCGCCATATAATCAGAGCTGTCGAAATCCTTGACGTTAGCACTGAACCGGGTGGTGTAGGCAGACACGTCAAACTGCTCGATCGTGCTGACACCGCTCTTCCCCGCCAGAATATTCTGCCAGGTTTCATCGACGGTGTTGCCCACCGGGGTAATCATCCCCAGCCCGGTTACTACAACCCTCCTCCGTGACACCTTTCTATCCTCCAGTCAGATGTTTTATCTCGCTCCAATACAACAAAAGCCGTTCTATCTCGCAATAGAAACGGCTTTGCTGCGTACTGAAGTGGGATCAGGCGAGATTAGAATTGATGTAATCAATCGCCAGCTGAACCGTGGTAATTTTCTCAGCTTCTTCATCGGGAATTTCAGTTTCAAATTCCTCTTCCAGAGCCATTACCAGCTCTACAGTGTCCAGTGAGTCTGCACCCAGATCTTCGACGAATGAATTCGAAGTCTGCACTTCCTCTTCCTTAACGCCTAGTTGTTCTGCAACGATTTTTTTGACGCGTTCTTCAATGCTGCTCATGGTTTCGTTTTGCTCCTAGTGATACGAAATAAACCGGTATGAGATGCGGTTCGGGCCGCATTTTACTCTCTTTTTTCGGGGAGGAAAATCTTTTTTCCGAAAGCCCCCCTTTAAATGCCTTTTTTTAGCTTTAAATACAACAGCTTAGTTCATGTACATGCCGCCGTTTACGTGGATAGTTTCGCCGGTGATATAGCCTGCACTCGAGGACGCGAGGAAGCCCACTACTGCCGCAACTTCATGGGTATCGCCGAGCCGGCCCAGCGGAATCTGCTGCTGTAAAAGCGCACGCTGTTCCTCGGGTAACTCGCGGGTCATGTCGGTATCGATGAAGCCCGGTGCCACGCAATTTACTGTGACGGCCCGACTCCCCAACTCCCGCGCCAGGGCCCGGCTGAAGCCCTCAGCACCGGCCTTGGTTGCCGCGTAGTTAGCCTGGCCGATATTACCCATACCGCCGACGACCGAGGTGATGTTGATGATGCGCCCCCAGCGGGCCTTGGTCATGCCGCGCAGGCAGGCTTTGCTGACCCGGTACAGCGCAGTCAGGTTGGTATCGATGACATCGTCCCACTCATCATTCTTCATGCGCATCAAGAGGTTATCCCGGGTAATGCCGGCGTTATTTACCAGTACCGTCGGCGCACCATATTGCTCCTTGATTACTGCCAGGGCATCACTGATGCTGTCCTCTTCGCCGACGCGCAAGACCACGCCGCGACCACTGTTGCCCGCGTCTGACAGGTAGGCTGAAATACTATCGGCGCCCGCGTCGCTAGTCGCAGTGCCAACCACGACAAAGCCATCCTCGGCGAGTCGGGTGGCAATGCTTTTACCTATGCCGCGACTGGCGCCGGTAACCAGGGCTATTTTTGCTTCGTTCTCGTTCTGGTTCTGGGACATACGGCGTTCCTCAGTTCAATTCAGCTCAGGCCAGGCCAGCTCAGTCTCAGCTAAGTTCTGCCAGGCTGGCGCTCAGCGCCTCCGCCTGCTCAATATTGAAGCTTTCCAGCTCCTTGTCGATGCGCCGATTGAGTCCGCTCAGCACTTTGCCTGGGCCACATTCCACCAATCGCGTTACGCCCTTTGCCGACAGCTTCTGCACGCAGCGGGTCCATTGCACCGGGCTGTATATCTGCTCCACCAGTAACGCCTTGATGCGCGCAGGATCGGTCTCGGTCTCCGCGTGAACATTGTGCACCACCGGGATGTCTGGGGCGCCCACATTTAGTATCGACAGCGCCTCTCGCAGTTGATCCCCCGCGGGCCTCATCAATTCCGTATGGAAAGGTGCGCTCACCGGTAGCGGCAGGGCCCGCTTGGCACCCGCTTCTTTACAATGCTCAATAGCCACTTCTACGGCGCCCGCCTTGCCGGCAATGACAACCTGGCCAGGAGAATTGTAGTTTACCGCGGCAACTGTCTCACCCGTACTCCTTGCGGCGGCGGCACAGGCCTGGTTGATGGCGTCATCTTCCAGGCCAATGATAGCTGCCATGGCGCCTTCGCCTACCGGCACAGCGGATTGCATAAAGGCACCACGTTGCTGCACCAACTTCACCGCATCGATAAAGTCGATGGCACCGGCACACACCAGCGCCGAAAATTCCCCCAGGCTGTGCCCGGCCATTATCGATGGCACTGCACCACCGGCGGCACGCCAGCTGCGCCAGAGGCCAACACTGCTAGTGAGCAGTACCGGTTGGGTCGTCTCCGTCAGGTTGAGTTGCTCCTGCTCGCCATTTTGCACCAGTTCCCACATATCGTAGCCCAGCGCGTCTGAAGCCTCAGCGAAGGTCTGCCCCACCGAGGGATGCGCTGCTGCGGCATCTGCCAGCATGCCCACTTTTTGTGACCCCTGGCCGGGAAATAAAAAAGCGATATTGTCCGTTGTCATTTGCTATTACTCATTTCCAGAATTAAACACGGCTCCACCTTGCAGGCATTGTAACGCCTGTAGCAGAGCCGAATGAAAACCTTCGGCACCGGCACCGCCATGACTCTTGACAACCGCGGCGTTAAGCCCCAATAACCAGGCGCCATTGTGATGATCTGGATTGATGATGCTATCCATTTCCTCATTCAACTTGTCACCGAGTCTGGCGTGAAGGTAGCGTCCCGTACCCTCCATGGCCTTGAGTGCCACGTTGCCGGCAAAGCCGTCACAGACTACGACATCGACCACACCCTGCTGCAACTGGTCCGCCTCGATGTTGCCCAGGAACTGAATCTCTGTCTGCGCTGCCAACAGTGTTGCCGCGCGTCTTACCTGCTCGTTGCCCTTGCCCGGTTCACTGCCATTGCTCAACAGCCCCACCGTCGGCTCCCGGTCAGCGCCCAGCACCTTGAGCAGGTTTCTACCCATCAGCGCAAACTCAAGCAGCTGTTCCGCGCTGCAATCGACGTTGGCACCCAGGTCAAGCATGTAGCACTCGGCTGTCAGGGTCGGCACTGCGGCACACAGGGCCGGTCTGGTATAAGGGGATTGCATTCCCAGCGTGCGCTTTGCCAATGCCATCAGGGCGCCGGTATTGCCGCCGCTAATTGCTGCCTGGCAGTCGCCGGCCTCTACCGCGTCCAGAGCCAATTGCATCGAACTGGCCACGGGCCTGGAACGCAGCACGGTACTGATATCGGCATGCATAGGGATGACGTCAGTGCTGTGAATAATGGAAAGATTTGTTGGTGCATCCGCGCCGAGGGCGGCTTCGATGCCGACCTGATCACCTACCAGGTGAAGATGCAGATCATTAAGCTCCTGCAGGAGCTTGAGTGATGCGGGGATGGAGCTGCGGAGACCGTGGTCTCCGCTCATGGTATCTACTGCCAGGTGAATGGTAGTAGACAAAACTTATTCGTCGTCGCTGGTCTCGACTACTTTGCGACCGCGGTAAAAGCCGTCGGCGGTAACATGGTGACGACGATGGGTTTCACCACTGGTTTGATCCACGGACAGGGTGGCACCTGTCAGGGAATCATGTGAACGACGCATACCACGACGGGAACGCGTCTTTTTACTCTTTTGCACTGCCATTTCAAAACTCCTGGTTTTCTTGACTGGATTTCAGCTTCTCCAGCACCTTAAACGGGTTTTCCCGCGTCGGATCGACTGTCTCTTCCGGCGTGGAATAATCTTCCAATAATTGCTTACAGGCGTCTGTGTCATGGTAACTGACGATGGGCAGACTCAGGATCAACTCATCTTCAGCTACGCTCCACAGCGCACAGTCCTCTTCTTCCAGCACCAACGGCTCAAGTCGGGACGGCAATTGCCGCGCCCGATCATCGTCCCTAACGACCGCCAGTTCATTGGCGGAGGCAATTTGTACATCCATTGCCTCCAGGCATCGCTGGCACACAAGCTGCAGATCTGCCTCGATTTCAATCGCTACGATAGAACGATACTCTTCATCGCGGTAAAAGCTACAGCTCACTTCGATCCGGCCCTGCTCTGAAGCCAGTAACTCGCGTAATCGGGGCAGTTTCGCCGGCACCAAAAAGCCTTTGACGACCACCCCACGAGCAGCCGCTTTTCGAACATCCAGAGTCGTCGGAAGGGGCTCGCTTAACATAGGCGCGCAATCATAGGGGCGGTTTTGCCATATGTCAAAAAAAATCTTTAAAATACATAGGCTTCGAGAAATAATGACAACATGAAAAAACTCATCCTGGCATCCGGATCCAGCTACCGCAAAGCGTTGCTTGAGCGCCTGCAGCTACCCTTTGAGGTTTGTGCCCCCGAAATAGACGAAACTGCGCTGCCGGGCGAGTCTGCCGCGGCACTGTGCCAACGATTAGCGCGCTGTAAAGCGCAGGCGATCAGCGAGCTACATGGCGATGCCGTTGTAATCGGCAGCGACCAGGTGGCCGTTGTAGATAGCACAATCCTGGGGAAGCCCGGCACTGCGGTACTCGCCCGGCAACAGTTGCAGGCCTGCAGCGGGCGAGAAGTGTGTTTCCTGACCGGTGTGCATGTAATCCGTCCCGATGGTGACGACCTGGTCGGCATAGAGGCGTTCAAGGTGTTCTTTCGGCAGCTGGCCGAGACGGAAATAGCCCGCTATATCGACATCGAGCGCCCCCTCGACTGCGCCGGCAGTATCAAGTGGGAGGGTCTGGGCATTACCCTGTTCCAGCGCCTGTCGGGAGATGATCCGACCACCCTGGAGGGACTGCCTTTAATCCGCCTGGCGGAAATGCTCAGACAATGTGGGCTGGATCCACTCAGTTCCTAGTGCCCCTGGACCTTGCGGGACTAGCGGTAGTCCTCGATGCCCTCGATGAACTCAGCCTGCAGCGCCCGTTCACTGGCGAATGATTGCGCGAAATCCAGACCCGAGAATGTCTCAAATTGGTCCAGGCTGCGACTGCTGCCGAGACCGAATTTTTCAATATCCACCAGCGCGTTGAGGCCCGGATCGGGCTCAATACCCCGCAACAGGAACTGGTAGCGCCCACGAGATCGTGCAGCGTAATCCACCCAATGGGGGCAATCACTCCAGTGCAGAGGGCGCTCTGCCTCGCCCGGCACAAAATAATGGTGGTAGAGGAACACGCTCACTGCACTGTATACATCCCAACCGTGACTGTAGGCGCGAACCGCCAGGCAAGCCTCTTCCTGCTCAAAATACAGGTGGGGGTCGTAGGGAACCTCTTCCACAAAACGTCCCGGCGCAAAGATAAATCCAGCTGCCAGGAAAGCCCCGCGCAACGGCCTTTCGGGCCACTGTCGCAAGGTGATGCCATCGAAGCGAATGTCGCCATTGTCTCGAAATGGCTTTGCACACATAACCCGCGGATTGGCTTCTGCGGACAGGTTGTGGGGTGGTGTATAAGCCGGCGGGTAACAGGAGAGCATGGGTTTATCCGACGCACACTCGGCCAACTCGGCGATGAGCATGCTGTCCCAGCCCTCCACGAAGCGCATATGGCTGTCGATCATCAGCACATAGTCTTCGCCACTATAGAATTTCTGAACCTCGGCTCGGGCCCAACACACGCCCTGGCTTTCCTCCGGTAGTACAAAGCTTTCGAATGTCTGCGAAGGTCGCGGTGAGGGGACCAGAAAGCAATCAGCATCCACAACCGGGTCCCGCTGCCAGCAAATACCAACCCTGATGGCATCGGGATTGGCCGCCTTCTCGAACAGGTCTTTTACTGTCCACTGGCATTCAGGGTCGCGGTAACTGGCGATTTGAACAAAGACGCTAGGCACGGTTGAATGCCTCCAGGTCGAGTAGCTGCGGCAGAGAATCCACGATTGCCAGCGGCGCATACCCGCTCAGCCGCTGCCTGCTGTGGGAACCATAACTGACGCCAATAGCGGCCATGGAGGCGGCCTGCGCCATGCCCAGATCATACTCGGTATCGCCGATCATACAGGCGTCATCGACGCGGCTTCCCAGTTCCTGCAACAGTTGGTGCAGCATCAAGGGGTGAGGTTTGGAGCGGCTTTCGTCGGCACAGCGGCTGGCATCGAAGTATTTCTCCAGCTGGTGCCCTGCCAACACGCGGTCCAGGCCACGGCGGCTTTTGCCGGTGGCCACAGCCAGCCGGTGGCCCCGCGTCCGCAATTCTTCCAGTGTCTCCAACGCCCCTTCAAACAGGGGGCTGGGAATCTGGTCGAGGGCCAGGAAGTGAGATGAATACAACCCCTTAAGCTGTGTATAGCAGGCCTCATCGCGCCCTGGGAACAGAGCCTCCATCGACTCCTGCAGACCCAGGCCGATAATATTCTCTGTTGCGCCGGCAGCAGGCACCGCCAGGTCGCATTCCCGGGCAGCTGCCGCCATGGCCGCCACTATGCGCGAGGCAGAATCACAAAGCGTACCATCCCAATCAAATATTATTAACATTTACAATCACTTACGAATAGTATCTAGAAATTGCTTAAGCTCGGGATCCAGCTCCGCCCGCACGGTTACCGCGGCCCCATCCAGGTCGGAGAAGCGCAGGGATTCAGCGTGCAGGAATAATCGTTGCAGGCCACGATCCCGGTCTGATTTCAGGCGCTCTCTCCCGCAGTACTTTTCATCCCCCAACAGCGGGTAACCCGCGTGCAGCGCATGCACCCGAATTTGGTGGGTGCGGCCAGTCACCGGCGTGGCTTGTACCAGTGTGCAATCGGCAAACCGTTCAATCACCTGAAAATTGGTGCGGGCCTGCTTGCCCTCCTTGTCCACCCGCACTACCCGTTCGCCAGACTTGAGGTTGTTTTTCTTGAGTGGAGCATCAATGTAGCTGCGTTTACGCGGCCATTGCCCCTCAACCAGCGCCAGGTAGGTTTTATTTATTTTGCCTTCCCGCAACTGCCGGTGCAGATCCTTCAGCACCGATGACTTGCGGGCAATCAGCAGACAGCCTGAGGTATCACGGTCCAACCGATGTACCAACTCCAGGTAGCGATCCTCTGATCGCAACAGCCGCAGACATTCAATCAAACCGGCACTCAAGCCGCTGCCCCCATGAACCGCCAGCCCGGAGGGCTTATTGATGACCAACAGCCCAGCGTCTTCGTGGATACAACGCTCGGTCAACAGGTCGCGCCAGCGCGCCGGCACCTTGGTAATAGCTGTACTTTCACTCATGCGAATGGGAGGTATACGCACCTGGTCGCCCACCTCCACCCGGTAATCGGCTTTGACCCTGCCTTTATTGACGCGTATTTCGCCCTTGCGCAAGGCGCGGTAGAGCCGGGTCTTGGGTACCCCCTTCATTTCCCGCATGAGAAAATTGTCCAGGCGTTGCCCCGCGCGCTCTTCCGACACTTCTACAAATCTAACCTGGCTCATAAAATGTTTATATTTGAAGGACTTAGTAATTACTGTTATAGTCGCCGCCGGTGATCCGGTAACGACAACATTGCGTACTTAATGCCGCCACAACCATCTGGCGAGCGCCGGGTCACAACATACTAGTTTTTTGGCAGTGTCGCCAAAGAAAATTGGTCGGCACAGATGATAACCGCGCAGCAAGTGCTGGCGGCACTACGGATTCAGTTTTACACCGCGCGGTAGACACATCGCTGCTGCGGAACGAAAACAAGAAGCAAACCAACAGACGCTTTTACCAAGGACAAGAGCTCTTAGTGTGCAGATGATGACAGGTTTATTGCTATATAGCGTGTAACCCCTGGGGACGCCTTCATGGGCGACCCCCGTTTGCGTAGTGCCCTCTTTAACTGCTGTGCCACACAATAAGTGGTACACATGAAAAAAATGCTAATCAATGCAACTCAACCTGAAGAGTTGCGCGTTGCCCTGGTCGATGGCCAGCGGCTCTATGACCTGGACATCGAAAACCGAACTCGCGTCCAGAAAAAATCCAACGTCTACAAGGGCAAGATAACCCGGGTTGAACCCAGCCTGGAAGCTGCCTTCGTCGAATTCGGCGCCGAGCGCCACGGCTTTCTGCCGATGAAGGAAATCGCCCGCGAATACTTCACCAAGAAGCCGCCCAGCGGCGAAGGCCGCATGAAAATCCGCGACCTGGTCAAGGAGGGCACAGAAGTCATCGTGCAGGTGGAGAAGGAGGAGCGCGGCAACAAGGGCGCGGCACTCACCACCTTCGTCAGCCTGGCCGGGCGTTACCTGGTTCTGATGCCAAACAACCCCCGCGCCGGCGGAATATCCCGGCGCATCGAAGGCGATGATCGCAACGAATTGCGTGACGCCCTCAACAACGTTGAAGTTCCTGACGGTATGGGCTTGATTGTTCGCACCGCCGGTATTGGCCGCACCAGCGAAGAATTACAGTGGGACCTGGACTACCAGGTGCAGCTCTGGGAAGCGGTAGCCAAGGCCAGCACCGAGGAGAAAGCGCCCAGCCTGTTGCTGCAGGAAAGCAATGTCATTATTCGTGCCATCCGCGACTACCTGCGTGACGACATTGACCAAGTGCTGATTGATTCCCCAGAAGCCTTCAAGCTGGCAATGGATTTTGTTTCCCACGTCATGCCTCAGCTGCAGGACCGACTCAAGCTGTACGAAGATTCGATCCCCATGTTCAACCGCTTCCAGATCGAAAGCCAGATTGAAACAGCCTTCCAACGGGAAGTGAGGCTGCCCTCAGGCGGCTCTATTGTTATCGACCCAACTGAGGCCCTGGTGTCCATAGACATCAACTCTGCCCGGGCTACTCGCGGCAGCGACATAGAAGAGACGGCAACCAACACCAACCTCGAAGCCGCAGACGAAATTGCTCGCCAACTACGCCTGCGTGACATGGGCGGCCTGATCGTTATCGACTACATCGACATGCTGGCAGCCCGCAACCAACGGGCGGTAGAAAACCGCATGCGCGATGCCTTGAAAATAGACCGTGCACGCGTCCAAGTCGGTAGAATCTCTCGTTTTGGTTTGCTGGAGATGTCACGCCAGCGTCTGCGTCCTTCACTGGGAGAAACCAGTGCCATCCCCTGCCCTCGCTGTAGCGGCCAGGGAACGATCCGCGACACCAAGTCGCTGGCGCTGGCAATTCTTCGCTTACTGGAAGAAGAAGCTATCAAGGACCGCTCTGCAGAAGTGCGCGCCATTGTGCCAGTACCAGTAGCTGCGTACCTGCTAAATGAAAAGCGCGCGGCACTGGCCGAGATCGAAGAGCTGACCAAGGTTCGCCTGATCGTGGTGCCTAATCCGCACATGGAAACGCCCCACTTCGAAGTCCAACGACTGCGCGACAATGAGATCGAGTCTCGCACAGACCTGTCCTTTGAGATTGACGTACAACCGACAGATGAAGACGAGCCCTCCGAGAGCGCTACGGCGGACGTTCCCTTACAGGAAGCCGCGGTGAAGAGCATTGCGCCGTCAGCCCGAGCCCCGGCCCCAACGCCAGCTACCCCCAAAGAGCAGAAGCGCTCGCCTGGCCAAAAGCAGCAGAAGCCTGCCGAGAAGAAACCCGGCCTTATAAGCCGCTTGTTCGGTGCCCTGTTTGGCGCCGCAGAAAAAGAAGCACCGCAGAGCAAGTCCGATCAGAAACGCGGCAGAAGCGACGGTAAGAGCGACGGTAACCGCCAACGCAGCCGCAATGACAATCGCAACCGCAATCGTAGTCGCCGCCGTCGCGGCGGTAGCGAGCGTTCAGATCGGGAGCGCAATCCTGAACAGGGACAAGGTCGTGAACGTTCTGATCATGAACGTTCTGATCGTGAACAAAGCAGGGAGCGCAAACAGGGCGGCGACCGCAAGCGACGCGACGAGCGGTCGCGAGGCGAACGCAATGACAAGCGCGACGAAAGAACTGCCGACACCAGTACGGACAATAGGGAGGCTCGTCAGGACAACGACAATCGCAGCCCGACTGATCGCAGCCCGACTGGTGGCAGCCCCGACCGCCCGCGTAAACGTCCGGCAGACCAACGTGGCGAAGGCCAGCCCCGGCGCCGCCGACGCGGCAATCGCGAGGACAAGCCAGCACAGGAGGCCGCCAACCAGGAACTCGAGACAGCCGCAGTAGAAGCAGCCGCGGTTGACACACCGGCAGCAGAAACGCCGGTAGTTGCTGAAGCGGTACAAGAGCCGGTAGTCACTCCCGAGGAAATCACAGCCGAGGAAGTCACGGCGGAAGAAGTCGTTGCAGAAGAAAGCACTGCCGAAGAAGTCGTTGCAGAAGAAAGCACTGCCGAAGAAGTCGTTGCAGAAGAAAGCACTGCCGAAGAAGTCGTTGCTGAAGAAAGCACTGCCGAAGAAGTCGTTGCAGAAGAAAGCACTGCCGAAGAAGTGGTTGCTGAAGAAAGCACTGCCGAAGAAGTCGTCGCTGAAGAAAGCACTGCCGAAGAAGTCGTTGCAGAAGAAAGCACTGCCGAAGAAGTCGTTGCAGAGGAAATCGCTGACACTTCCGGTTTGGCCGAAAATGGCCGCGCCGGTAACGATCCTCGACAGCACTCCAAGCCGGTTGCCAGTGTGGAAATCACCACTGAACAAACAACCCTGTTCAGTGATAAAGTCGCGCCACCCGTGGAGCAGCTAGGAACCAAATCCTCGCGCTCCGCCAATGACCCGCGCAACAAACGTGATGATGCAGAGATGGGCAACGGCTAACGCTTGTGTCGGGATTATAGAGCTGTATAATCCCGCTTCTTTCCGGTGGGCTGGCAGAGTGGTCGAATGCGGCGGTCTTGAAAACCGTTGACGGTTTATCCCGTCCCGGGGTTCGAATCCCTGGCCCACCGCCATATATATCGATACATTGGGGCTTCTAGCCCCTCTATCGTTTTTACCCACGAATAATTCCACGAATAGAAATCGATGCCTCGCGGTTAGTGTCGGTTCTGTTTCTGTGGGGCTCCTTCTTCCTCAATTCCCAATTCCGTCACCCCCACTCCCAAGGTATACCCCGCTTACAGTCTGGGACTCCTGGCCGTGCTATGTATTACTAATCTGGACGAACGGGTGACGCCGCGCCACGTTGGAAACTGGCTTCATAGAAAGACCTGTAAGGAGTCCAGGATCGTCGCGGATATTCGTGGGCAGGCCAATTAGAGGAGCTGGGATTGAAGTTCAAATGGCAACCTGCTTTATTATCCAGAGCATTAAAGTATTGGCGTCAATGTCTGCTACAGTTACCGTAGCTGGTAGTACCTATTCTGCCTCAAACACCTGTAAAGATCAGGGCTGATGATTGCCAATGTAACAAAAATGGCGCGTTTTAACGGTTATAGCTTAAGGATGAATTAACACTAAATAAAAATATGAACACACTGCATTTTATTTCCGGTCTGCCCCGTTCCGGATCGACCTTACTGGCCGGCATTCTTCGGCAGAACCCACGTTTTCATGCGGCCATGAGCTCTCCGGTGGAACCGCTAATCAGTGGCGCCCTGGAGCAGATAGGCGCCAGCGGGGAATTTTCGACATTCTTTGATGAGGACAAGCGCAAACATATCTGTCAATCACTGTTTGAGGCCTATTACAGCGATCAGCCCGAAACCGAGGTTATCTTTGATACCAATCGGATGTGGACCGCACGTCTGCATCAGCTCACCGAACTCTATGACGATTTCAAGCTGATTTGCTGTGTGCGCAACCCGGCCTGGGTGATGGACAGTTTTGAAGTGATCTATCGCAAAAACCCCTTCGACTACAGCCGTATGTATTCACCACAAACCCGCCAGACGGTTTATTCACGCTGTGAGTCACTTATCAATGCCGGAAGCACAGTGGGTGGTGCCTGGGCAGCGCTAAAGGAAGCCTATTACGGTGAGTTTTCCGACCGCATGCTGCTGGTTGATTACGACCTGTTATGCCAGAAGCCGAAAAGAGCTTTAGAATTGCTCTATCAGTTTATCGATGAACCCGAATTTACTCACGATTTTGACAATGTTGAGTACGAAGAGAACGCCTTTGATGCAAAGTTGGGCGTGAAGGATTTACACCGTGTAAAACGCAAAGTGGAATTCACCCCCCGCCGCAGTATATTGCCGCCGGATTTATTTCACAAATACAGCGAAATGGCCTTTTGGCAGGACAGTACCGGCACGGCAGCGAATATTATCGCCACTAAAAAAGAGGTGTAGAACGAGAGCTGCGGGATGCTAAGGTCAGTGCCATTCTGGGTATAGAATGATAGTCTTCCATACCATAATGTAAAAAGCCATTTATTTACTGTGGTTCTGTGTTTTATTGCCTTTATATTGGCCTGGCAGAATCATCATATTGGTGAATACAGCGGGAGTAGAGCAATGAGTCTAACAGTGTCAGAACTTGTAGAAGGCGAATTTGGCCTCCAGCTTAGCCGTAGTGCCCACGATATGGTGTTTGTCGATCATCGGGTGCCGGACTTCGAGAGGATTGCAGCAGAAATCACCAATAGCTCACCGGGCACGATTGTTTTGCAATTGTCCGGGGATGCGGACGGGGTTGAACAGATTGCTGATGCGCTGGCGGGCTACAGTAGTCTGGGGGCCATTCATATCGTCTCTCACGGGTCGTCCGGGTCGCTGTCACTAGGCAACAGCGTCTTGTCTGCGGATAATATCGAGGGATATACCGACCTGCTCGGCCAGATCGGCCTCAGTCTCGAGCTGAACGGCGATATTCTGCTTTATGGCTGTGATGTCGGGGCAGGCGAGGCCGGGGCGGCGTTCCTGGAGCGCCTGTCGTCGGCGACATCGGCAGATGTCGCGGCCTCGAGTGATCTTACCGGCGCCGCAGCTTCAGGCGGCGACTGGGACCTGGAAATCCAACAGGGGGATGTTGAGGCCGAAAGCCTTCAGTTGTTATCGGTCCACGAAACCCTGGCTGATGGCCAATACATTGTTGGCGATGGCTCCGGCGGCGGCGCCAACGGCAATAAAAAGTCCAACGGCAACGGTGGGGGCTCCAACGATACGCTGACCGGGACCGATGAAAGCGATGTGATCGTCGGCGACGGGTCCGGCGGTGGCGGTGGTGGTGGCGGCGGAGTGAATATTAGGGTCGGCGCTGCCGGCGGTTCCGGCAATGATCAGATTTCCGGCGGTGCCGGCAATGATATTCTGTTTGGGGACGGCTTTGACGGCGACGATGGCGGTTCTGCTGGAAATAATCCTAAAGTTGGGGGAGACGGCGGACTGTTCGGTGGCGGTGGCGGCGGCGCTTACTCTGGTTTTGCCGGAGGATCTGCTACCTACGGCGGCGGTGCAGGGAGCGGAAGTACCGGAGCCAACAGTACAACGGATGATGACGGCCACTTTGCGACCGGGGGAGCCAATTCTGGACCACTGGGCGGAGGCGGTGGCGGATTTGGCTCTGGCGGTAATGGCGGGAGCGGGTATGGGTCTAGCGGGGATAGTGCTGTTCATTTTCTGACCGACACCTCCAATACCATCTACAATGCGGTCAGCGCTATACTGTCCAACCTACTGACCAATAACCCGGACTTTGGCAGCGGCGCCGATACGCTCGATGGCGGTGCCGGATCAGATGATCTGTTTGGCCTCGGCGGGGAAGATGTCTTCCTCTTTGAACTGAACGACGCCACTTCAGGTTCTGACGTAGACACGGTCTGGGACTTCCGCAAGAACGGTGAAACCACAGAAACTCTGGATTTGGAAATCGGCAGCTCGCTGATCAGCTCAGCTAAACGAGATGCCCTGATCGCGGCCCAGACCACGGTCAATACCAATGATCGCCAGATTGTCTTTAACAACGGTGGATCTGAACAGGTCACTATTCTGGTCAAGGACATCAGCAGGGACCTGACCGCCAGTGATTTTTCTGTGAATTCCCCGCCGACGGTCTCCGGGGCGCCGACCGATATCACCGTGATCGAAGATACGCTGTCCAACGTCGACCTGTCGGCAATGAGCTTTGCCGATGTTGACGGCGACAATCTGACGGTGACGCTGGTGCTCAGTGCAGAGAGTTTTTCGACACTTGCTGACGGGGCTGGAAACTCTGTGACCGAGACCCAGATTGATGGTCAGAACATCACCCTTGAGGGCACGGCAGCCAACATCACCACCTATCTCGATACCCCGGCCAACATCCAATATACGGGCGCGACCAATGCCAATGGTCAGGACCAGGCAACGATTACGGTATCGGCCACCGATGGCAATGGCGGCTCTCTGGAGTCTGATCCGGTGATCAATATTGACATCACCGCGGCCTCGGATGATCCGGACGGGACCGACAAAACAATTCGCCTGCGAACGACAGCCACCCACACCTTTGCGGCCAGCGACTTCGGTTTTACCGACCCCGACACCGGCGACGCCCTCAACAGCGTGCAGGTCAATGTACAAACGCTTGATAACGGTGCACTTGAATTGAGTAGTGTGGCGGTTACCGACGGCGATTCCATCAGCCTTGCCAATATTGGCAACCTGGTGTATACCCCGAGTGCTACCGGCAGCGACAGCTTTACCTTTACCGTTGAAGATGACAGCGATAACTCCACAGATCCAACACCCAATACCATTACCTTTACCGTCATCCCGCCACCAGAGCCGCCGACTCCACCGCCGGAACCCGAGCCCGAGCCCGAAGTAGTCACCGAAACCATAGATGGTGTCACCACAGAAACAGTAGTCACCACCAATGACGATGGCACTACCACCCAAACCACCACCATTGAGCCGGTTACATCTACCCGTGAGGAAGACGGTGGCACAGGTAATGCGGAACTAGCTGATATCCCGCTACAGTTTAGCGATAGTGATAGGGGCACCGCACAGACCACCGTCAGTTTGCCCGTGGGCGTGGGCCTGGTTTCTGAGGGCGACCCGGTACCCAAAACCGCCGAAACCGCCCAGAATGCGCTGATTAGCCTGACCGAAAGTGCCCTGGCCGATATTGATGGGGACAACCAGGACACCCTCGCCGGAGCCCAGGCCTTCCTTGATGAGACCATCGAGACCGGCAACGAGATCGTGGTCAACAGCATCGTCTTTACCGTGGCAGAGGGCGTCACCGAAGTGCCCCAAACCATTGTGATTCAGGGTAGTCCCACCGAGGCCAATGGCGGTGTCAAAGAAGCCCTGATCATCGATGCCAGCAATTTGCCACCCGGTACCCAGCTCAATCTGGAGAATGTGGAGTTTGCTGTGATTATCGGCCCCGCCACCCTGCGTGGTGGCGCCGGCGCCAATATTGTCTACGCGGGGGCCGGTAGCCAGGATATCTTGCTCGGTGAAGACGACGACGAACTGTACGGCGGTGATGGCGACGATATTATCGGCAGCGAGGGCGGCGACGACCAGCTGTTTGGCAATGCCGGTAACGACACCTTGTTTGGCGGCGAGGGTGCCGACTTTATCCACGGCGGTGCCGATACCGACACCATTAGCTATACCGGCAATCAGGCCGACTACACCCTAGAGCAACATCACAGCGTCATCACCCTCACCTCCATAGCCGATCCCAGCGATATCGATACCATTGTCAATGCCGAAGTCATCCAGTTTGCCGATGGCAATCTCAGTCTCAATTACGACAGCAAGCTCGACAAGATCGCCACCCTGTACCAACAGATGTTTAGTCGCCAGGCCGATCTCGACGGCTTCCAGTACTGGGCCGAACGCAGTGAAAACAGCGATAGTTTGCAGGCGATCGCGGTCGACTTTTTATGGAGTGAAGAAGCCCAGTTAACCTTTGATATCGTTGTGGAGGATGCCGATGACGAGAGTGCCATCGAATACCTGTACCAGGCCCTGATGGGCCGCGAGTTTGACCAAACCGGCAAAGATTACTGGTTGGATCGCTATCAATCGGGAGACAGCTTGCAAGAGATTGCCGAGGACTTTATGTTTTCCGAAGAGTTTGCAGGCTACATCATTGAGCACAGTGAATGGGAGTTTTTGGTTTAAGGGCTGCACCGTCATCGGTTTGAAGGCTGTCTAGCCCACCGCCATCTTCCAAAAACCCGGGCTTGCTCGGGTTTTTTCTACCTTGATTTTGGATTTTTCGCCCTTATTATAGGTCTAAGGTATTGATGCCCTGTTTGGGCCCAGTTGTGGAGTGATAGATATGCAAGAGAAAAGCCTGTACAGCGCCGATGTAGCCGGTCTCGAATCGGCCCTGTCGACCAACAAAGTACTGAAAAACACATACATGCTGCTAGGCATGACGCTGGTCTTCAGCAGCGTCACCGCCGGTATTTCCATGGCCATGGGTCTGGGGCAAGGAGCGGCATTAATACTAATGCTGGCTGGCTTTGGGTTGCTATTTGTGGTCAATCGTACTGCCGACAGCAGCAAGGGCATTGTTGCCATTTTCGCCTTTACAGGCGTGATGGGTGCCTCAATAGGCCCCATGCTTAACTTCTACCTGGCCATGCCCAATGGACCCGGACTGGTTATGCAGGCCCTTGGTGGCACCGCCCTGGTATTTTTCGGACTCTCCGCCTACGCATTGACTACCCGTAAAGATTTTTCTTACATGGGTGGCTTTTTGTTTGTTGGCTTGCTGGTTGCTGTCGTCGCCAGTATCGCCAATATTTTCCTGGGCATCCCCGCCTTGTCGCTGACAATTTCAGCAGCCGTGGTAATGATCATGTCTGGCCTGATTCTGTTTGATACCAGCCGTATTATCAATGGCGGTGAAACCAACTACATTCGCGCTACGGTGTCCCTGTACCTGGATATCTACAACTTGTTTATTCACCTGCTGCACCTGCTGACAGCGCTGGGCGGTGATGACTAACAGCCCTGCGCGGTCTGGAGTAGAAGCCCTGAGCGGTGGTAACTAAAGCCGCGTCTGCGCGATTACAAGCCCCGGCCTCGCACCGGGGCTTTTCATTTATGGATCTAACACAGTGAAGATAGCAATGCTGGTACTGGGATCGCCACTCGGCTCTGCCGGTGCCGATAGTGCCTGGTATTACGCGGATGCTGTGCTGCGAGCGGGGCACGAGTTGCCGCGGGTGTTTTTCTTTCACGAAGGGGTTTATAACGGCAACGACTTTGCAGCACCGGCCCAGGATGAAACCGATCGCCTGCAGCGCTGGTCAACGCTATCGCAGGATGGCGATACCGAACTGGTGTTGTGTGTGGCCTCTGCCGCGCGCCGCGGCGTACTCGACAGCGACGAGGGTCAGCGCCACGGTAAAGCCGCCGCCAATATGCACCCAGCATTTACCGTCGGCGGCCTGGGTCTTCTCATCGACGCCGCCACCGATTGTGAACGGCTAGTGACTTTCGGCCCCTGAACATGAATACACAGACATGAATGTAAGCAACCGAGAATTGTTGCTGGTATGTCGGCACAGTCCCTACGGCAGCCAACTCAGTCGCAGCGCCCTGGATATCGCGCTGGCCGCCAGCGTATTTGAGCGCGACGTGAGTGTGCTATTTATGGATGAGGGCGTATGGCAGTTACTTTCCAACCAGGATGCAGCGGCCGTCGACAGCAAGAGCATAGAAAAAGCCATCGATTCATTTCCCCTCTACGATCTGGATTCACTGTACGTGGATGAAAGATCTCTGACTCAAAGACAACTCAGCAGCGCAACGATCAGGGATAATATTCAGCTGCTTGGCCATCTGGAGCTGCCCGCTTTCATGGACAGCTTCAAACAGATCATCAGTTGCTGACATGCTATTACACCTTGTTTCAAGCAGCCCCACCGCCAGCCGCAGCCTCGACAGTTGTCTGCGCAGTCTCACGCCGGGCGCCCTGATATTGCTGCTCCAGGATGGCGTCTATGCGGCCACCGCCGACAGCGAGGCCCTTGCGAAAATCACCTCGAGTGAAGCAGGGCACTGCTATGCCCTGCACGGTGACGTCGCCGCGCGAGGATTGTTAGAGCGTGTGGATGCAGCAGTCACCCTGATCGACTACGACGAATTCGTACGCCTGAGTGTCGAGTGTCACGCACTGCAGAGCTGGTTTTAATGAGTGCACAGCTGGGTTTGAAGAATGCAGAGCTGGGTTTAAACCATGTATGACGAGGAAGGCTTTCTACAAAACCTGGATCATTGGACGCCAGCAATGGCGTCGGAAATTGCGCGGCGAGAACAGCTTGAGCTAACCGACGCTCACTGGGAAATTCTATACCTGCTGCGAGACTATTATCAGCAGTTCGAGGCATCCCCCGCCATGCGGGCACTGGTCAAATTCACCCGCCAACAGCTGGGTGATGAAAAGGGTCGTAGCATCTACTTGCTACGGTTATTCCCCGACAGTCCAGCCAAACTCGGCAGCAAAATCGCCGGCCTGCCCAAACCGGATAATTGCCTGTGAGCAAAGAGCACCCCTTTGCCAACTATGTGCGCATCCTCGGTAAAGGCAAAACCGGCACCCGCTCCCTTCAGCAAAGCGAGGCGCGCGACGCCTTCAATATGATCCTCAGGGGCGAGGTCGAGCCGGTACAACTGGGTGCCTTCCTCATGTTGCTGCGCGTCAAGGAGGAGTCACCGCAGGAACTGGCGGGATTCGTTGAGGCCTGCCGTGATCACTATCCTACCGCCCGCCCCACCCACAGGCCGCTGCTGGACTGGTCATCCTATGCTGGTAAGAAAGCCCAGCATCCCTGGTACATTCTCAGTGCCCTGCTGTTGGCGGAACACGGCGTTGGCGTCTTAATGCATGGCTCCGACGGACATACAGCACAACGCCTGTACAGCAGCCAGGTGTGGGCGGAACTTGGCTTGGAGGCTGCCAATAGTATTGACGAGGCCCTGGACCGGGTAGACAGCACTGGCCTGGCCTGGCTGCCCCTGAAAAATTTCTTGCCTCAACTGGACCAACTTATCCAGTTGAAGCCCCTGTTGGGGCTGCGCTCGCCCGTCAACACACTGACTCGCCTACTCAACCCGGGTCGGGCCGCCTTCAGTCTGCAAAGTGTCTTTCACCCCGCTTATTCGGCCCTGCACCAGGAAGCGGACAGACTGCTGGGACAAGCCAATTCCCTGGTGTTCAAGGGCGATGGCGGCGAGGTGGAGATAAAACCCCAGGCCGCGAGCCGCTTTTCCATGCTTTCCGCCACTCACATCACCGAGCAGCAATGGTCTCGGCAGATTGACCACCGACCGCAGCCAGTAATCGCTCCTGCCAGCCAACCCCTGCTCCAGCTGTGGCGTGATGAACGCAGCGACGCCTACGGCACGATTGCGGTCATCGAAACCTGCGCCATCGCCCTGCTGTTACTCGGGCGAGCAAACAACGAGGACGACGCCCGGGCGCTGGCAACCGAGCTCTGGCAGCAGCGAGATAAAGGCAGGCTATAACATGCTGGTTACTTCAGCTGACCCCACCAACTACGATGCACAACTCGAGGACAAGCGGCGGCGCTTGGCCGCCCAGTTCAGTGACTTCAACGCGCCCGCTATTGAGCTGTTCGCCTCACCACCACAGGCTTATCGAATGCGCGCGGAGTTCCGTCTCTGGCACCAGGGTGAAGATGTGTTCTATGCCATGTTTGACCCCGCCGCTCCGAAGACGCCGGTTCGGGTCGACAATTTCACTATCGCCTCGGAACGCATCCAGGCGGCAATGCCGCGTTTACTGGAACTGATCCGGGGGCATGCCCATCTGCGCAAGAAATTATTCCAGGTGGAGTTTCTCTCAACACTGTCCGGGGAGCTGCTGCTAACCCTGATTTATCACCGTGCGCTGGACGAACACTGGGATTGTGCGGCCCGCCTGATTGCCGATGAACTCGACGCCAAGGTGATAGGCCGTTCACGCAAACAGAAACGTGTGTTGAGCGACGATTATGTCGATGAACAGCTGGCACTCAACAGCGGTGATTTTAGCTATCGCCAGTTCGAGCAGGGCTTCACGCAGCCCAATGCCCGCGTCAATGTCAGCATGCTGAACTGGGCCTGTCAGGCGGCGCAGGGCCGGGGTGGCGATTTACTGGAACTCTATTGCGGGAACGGCAACTTCAGCCTGCCACTGAGCCGCCACTTCGACAGGGTGCTCGCCACAGAAGTAGCCAAGTCTTCGATGAAGGCGGCACGACACAATGCCGCCAGCAATCAGGTCAATAACCTGGAGCTGGTCAGGCTCTCGGCGGAAGAGGTGTGCCAGGCCATGGATGGGGTGCGGGAGTTTCGCCGCCTGCGCGATCTGACCCCCATCGACGCGTATCAATTCAGCACCGTGTTTGTTGATCCACCGCGTGCGGGTCTCGATCCGCTGACGGAAGCGCTGGTCACCCGCTTCGACAATATTATTTATATTTCCTGCAGCCCTGAATCACTGCAGCGCAACTTGCAGACAATCAGCGTCACTCACAACTTGGATCGCCTGGCGCTTTTCGACCAGTTCCCCTATACCCCTCACACAGAGTGTGGGGTATTGCTCACCAGGAAGGAGGTACAGCCATGACATTACTGTCTGAGCAAGAGTTAAGCTCCGAACTCAAACGATTGCCCGACTGGGAGTTGCGCCAAGGCAAACTCTATCGCAGCTTCGAATTCACGGACTTCGTGCAGGCATTTGGTTTTATGAGTCGCGTTGCATTGCTGGCGGAATCGCGCAATCACCATCCCGAATGGAGCAATGTCTACAACCGGGTGGACATTGAATTGGTCAGCCACGACCTGGCCGGCATCACGGCGCGCGATGTCGGTTTAGCGGCCGCTATT
Source organism: Halieaceae bacterium (assembly GCA_965237855.1). Taxonomy (GTDB): domain Bacteria; phylum Pseudomonadota; class Gammaproteobacteria; order Pseudomonadales; family Halieaceae; genus CBDEGK01. The sequence continues at coordinate 96,833 of CBDEGK010000004.1, forward strand.
GATGCAGTCTGCGATTAGACACGGATACCGAATTCGATCAGGGCCTTACCTAGCAAATCATCGAGATGTTGGCCATCACCCGGCTTGAGTTCGATCACCGGTAGCTTCAGTTCGCGAAAAACATCCTTTTTTCGCAACTTGAGTGTCAGCCGCTCTTTGCCCTCCTCCGCCTCCCAACACTCGATGTAACAACCGGCCGCCGGCAGGTAAAAATCGGCGTACAGCTCGTCTTCTACAGGCAAAGCCCGGCAGTGTGCGTGGGCCAGTTGTGCCATGTACAGCCAATTGCAAACCTGCCGCTCCAACTCGGTATTCAGCCGGTGGCCGTCGATACCCTCACAACCGGCATCTACCGCACCATCCGCCACAGCGAACAGATCTTCCGCGAGTGCGCTGACAGTTGACCGGGCCGGTGTCGATTCCAGTTTATGCAGCTCTCGCTGCAGGATGGGATTCTCTGCGAACTGATGCGGCCAATTCACATACAGGGCGCCACTGCTCTTGCTCTCCTGTTGCTGTCCACCCAGGCGCTTACCCAGGTCGGTCAATTCCCATCCCAGCACCGTGTGATTCTGCAAGCCCATTTCGGCCAGGGCTCGATTTATGTGGCGCAGCTCCAGGCCTGGATAAAAGTGTTTAATACCTGCAGCAGTTACGCGCTTGCTCGACTCTATTGCACTGACCAGGCGGTGGGTCTGCAGCGCCTCGGGCCAGACGATATAGCGACCGTAGCGGCGACTCTCCTGGTAACTGCCGCCCTCAAACTCACCTTTTGTCGTCAGCAACCAGTTGTCTTCGTGGCGTTGAATCCAGCCGTAATCCTTAAGCGTGGCAAATAGTTGCTGGGCCGGTATATCCAGTTTCTTGGCCAGCGCCGAGGTAGATATCTTGTTGCTATCGCCATTCATAGGACGCCTCAGGCACAGCACTCCCGGTAGCGTTGATCCAAGGCCTGGTACAGTTGGTCGGCAAAATCCGCGCTGCCACTATCCAGTTCTTCGACCAGTTCCACCAGGTGTTCATTGTCCTCTCTGCCCTGCCACTGCTTGATATAGCTGCCGTCTTTGTAGCCGTGGTCCTGACGGAAAAAGTTGAGCACATTTTTCCCCACGTAGCCGCTATAGAGCTGCCCGAAGTCCATTGCCGCCGCCTGCATCAAGTCCCAGAAGCATCTCGGCGAAAAACTTTTTTGCGCGAGCGCATGCAGGGCCAAAGCCTCTGTCGCCTTCAGTACAGTACCCTGCGACGGGGTATAGCCGTCCAACTCCCGCGCGATACGCTCTGCACTGGCATTCACCTCGCCCTCCTCGCTGAGGATGGCGCTCATCCCGAAATGCCAGATATCGATAATTTCAAGCTGCACCTGGGGCAAGTCTGAATGCTGCTGCTTCCACCATTTATAGCCCTGGTGATCCATCAGCTCGCCACATTCAATCCAGGCCGCCCGGTACCATTCAAAACCCTGGTTCATCCAGTCTTCGTGTACACGGGTATTCATTCGATGCTGCATTGCGAGCATATTATTAAGGGCCTGTTTCATGGCTTACCGCTATCTCCGTGAGGAATTGGGGGAGCGCTGAGAATAACAGCGAGTTACACACTTCTCCAGCGGCTTGATTAACACGGCCTTTAGCCGCTACAGTGTAAAAACTCCTCCACATAAGAACAACAACTATGGCGCGCTATCGATACTACCTCACCTTTTTCATTGTTATGTTGTCTATCGGCGTGAACGTGGGACAGAACATGCTGATTCAGTTCAATATCGAGCGCAATTATATGATCATCGCGCTGGTGGCGATCAGCGTGGCTGGGCTGATTGCCCACCGCAACTTGTTTTTCATTGTGTTGGTAGCGGGATTAACCGGCGCCATCAACCTGCCGACGGAACTGCTGCTAGAAAAAGGTATAAGCCCGGACATCCTGTTTACTACCCTGCTGGCGGTAATCATTGCCCCCGCTGGCATGAGACTGCTAGGTTGGCACCCGTCCATCTGACGAACGTACGGTGACTTGCAGTGGCGAGCTGGTGTCGAGATGCACATCGCGCTGCGGGAAAGCCACCACGATGCCGGCCTCATTGAATTTCTCATTGATGGCGAGACGCAACGCACTGGACACACCAAGACGGGTATCGACCGACCCCAGGTAACAGCGCAATACCAATTTCAGGGCGTTATCACCAAACTCGTCAAAAGTGATGAACGGCGCAGGATCCTCGAGAATATCCGGGTGTTGGTTGGCAACTTCCAGGGCTATTTCCATGGCCTGCTTGAGATTGGTGCCATAGCTGACGCCGATGTCAATCACCACTCGGTTGATGTGGTCAGACAGTGACCAGTTCAACAGGCGACCGGTAATAAACTCCTTGTTGGGAACCAGTAATTCGAAGCGATCCCAATCGCGTATGGTGGTTGCCCGCATGCGTATTTTAGTCACAACCCCGGAGGCTGTACCCACTGTCACGGTATCACCGACCCGGATGGGCTGTTCAAATAGCAAAATAAGGCCGCAGATAAAGTTCGCCACGATCTCCTGCAGGCCAAAGCCGATACCCACCGACAGCGCCGCCACCGCCCATTGAATCTGCGACCAGCTGCCACCCAGGATGCCCAGCACAATCACCACGAGAAACGTGATCAGGCCATAGCGAAACAAGGAGAGGACGGCGTAGACCGTACCGGGCGCCATATCGATTTTTTGCCGAAGTATCATCTCCAGAATACCCGGCACCCGCTGCAGAGCGACGTAGCCGAAAAAGCCGACCAGCACCGCAACACCGACATCCGCCAGCGTCACCGGGACAATCGCCGACTGGCCATTGACCGTGTCAATTTGGCTCCACAGGTTGATATTGTTGAGAATACCCAACGCCGGCAGGACATCGGCCCACACGGCCCAGAAACCGAATATCGCGCCAAGACCGAGTACGCTGGTCAGCAGCTTGCGTCCATCCGCGTCCAACGCATTGGGGTCGGGCTCATCGAAATGCTCCAGGCCCGCGTCGGCCTCTTCTTCTTCGATGCCCTCGGCGGCCCGTCTGGCGGCCTCTTGTTCAGTGGCCTCCCGCTCCGCCTTGATCCAGCGCTGGCGCATCAGGCGCAATCCGCGCATACCAAATTCATAGGCCAGCAAAATACCGCTGAACAGACAAACCGTTAGCAGTAATAACACCAGGAACGAAACCGCTGTACCGGTATAGCCCATCAATATGGTAATGATCAACAGGCAGGGAATGGCAATTAACAGCGATCGAATCGCTCTTGACCAGAAGCTACTGAGCGGTCGCGTCCCGGGTAATAACAACGCGTCTAGCCGACCCTCCATGAAATTAGGCAGGCGTGCAAAGAACAATGCCAGAGCCACCTGTGCACTGATAACCATCATCATGCTGAATACACTATCACCTTCCGCTGCGTACAGCCGCGAGCTGACAACGGCCATCACGACAACCGGCACGAAGATCTGCTCCAGCAAACGCAAGCGCAAGCCGATGCTCTGCAGGGTGCTATCACCCCACTGAAAATGGCGTTTGAACAGGCCTTCTGACATGACAAAGTGGCGCAGAACTTCAAATCCGTACAAATAGTAGGAACCGTTAATTAGCGCTTCTGACAAATGGGCGCCCAACTCAGGTTGCGTCTTCGAGTCATCCACCACCAGCGCCAGGGTAAACATAAGGAAGGGCCACCGCAGCGCCAACAGCGCTGTCAATCCCAGCGCAACAAACGAGTAGCGCAATCTGTCTTCGTCAACATTGCCTACTTGATCACCGGTCGCGTTCAGCAAGGCGAGCAGCTGTGGTCGAAATCGCAGCATAACCGCCACCAGTAATAACATCACCAGGTAGAGCACAGAGCTGAAAACATTGCCCACCATCGATACTGCGAGCTGTATCCACTGTTTGGGCTCAAACACACGCACCAGTTCGGGGCCCAATGCCAGGATGGTATCGAAGGAAAACGGGGCCGAAGTGCGGATCCACAGCAATCGCTCGGAGATAAAGGCGCCATAGGCATCGGCCGACGATGCTAATCGACGGGCGGTAAAATCCAGGTCACCGAGGGCGCGCAAATAGGATTCCTCAAGATCGATGGCATTGGCCAGCAGCTCGCGTCTCGCAGTTGCCAGTTCCCTGATCTCCACTTCTATTTTGGCGACATCTTCCGGCGCGACATCCTTGGTCAGATTCTCGAGGTAGGAGCGCATATTCGTTATGCGCCGACGCTCATCCTCGTACTCCAGTTGTCGCAGACTGGAAGACGATATTTGTCGTTCCCGCTGGGCCGGTGTAGTCACTACCTGGGCACTTTGCGGCAAACGAATTTGCTGTTCACGCAGGACCTGGCCCAAGGCCTGGCTCATACCGACGATTTCCAGCTTTTGTTGGATTGATTGCAGGTCGTCTTCATAACGCGTGGCTTGCTCTCGCCCCTTCAACTCCTGCGCACGGATGTCCTCCATACCCGCTGTCACTTTGCTTGACTGGGCGCTGAGCTCGGCATTTGCCGTGGCCAGCTGCACGATTAGCGGATGCTTACCCTCCGCTTTCTCTGCCACACTCTCCGCTTCCGTCAGTGCCTTCTCGGCCTCCTCCTGGCGCAGCTTGATAACGTAGAGCTCATACGCCCTGACGCGCTCTCGCAGTATATTGCTGGAATAGCTGATTTCATCCCGCTGGGCTTTCATCAGTTCAACCCGCATGGGTTGGCTAAGCAGCTCCTCATCGAGCAATTTGACTTCGGCCTGCAAGGCATCCAGGCCTGCCAGGTACGCCCAGCGCTGTGCTTTTTCCAGGTCAGTGGCCGCGGCACTCAAGATCGGTGCCGATTGCGCCTCGGTATCGCTCTGAACTTTCTTTAACTCCGCCAGCCGCAGGCGGACCTCTTTTGAGCGAGTACTTTCTACCTGCAGTTTGCTCTTGAGGTCTGACAGTTGGGCAGACTCGCTGGCTAGTTCCGCCTTGTCCTTCTGTAACTGGTGTTCGAGCTCGGACAACACCATGGTCTTTTCAAACTCTACAACCCTCTCGTCGTCATTGAGGGCAGCCTCCAATATTTTAGTAATATTGGCGGCTTGGGCGCCGGCTTTTTCACGTGCGACACTATAGGTCTTGGTTAACTTGCGATAGGACTCCGCATTTCTGAGCAAGCCCTGACTACGTTTGAGTGTGGCCACCAGCTCATCTTTGGCAGTTTGTTGCAACTGGGTATCGACTTCGACCTTTGACAGGAGCGCCTGTAGCTCGGCGGTGTTCACCCGTTCGGGAGATGGCGTAGCAACCTGGGCGTGAGAAAGAATGGCAACGCACAACAGCGCGGCGAATAGAACAGTTTGAACAAACGATCGTTTCACGCGATTAGTGTCCTTCTTTTTGAAGAACATCATACAACTGATTGATTAACAAAGAAAACTTTAGGAAGCGCTGGCAATTCGATCCGACCGGGTGATATCGACCAGGATGCCGGAGAGGTGAGCCATACCCGACAACACCTCGATATTGTTGTAGCCATCACCCGCCAACAGGTTGGAATTAACCCCCGGATGTCGCTGCGCGTGGGGCAAGCCATCGGCCTTGGCGTGGCCCCAGCACTGGGGAATCGCAACCGTACCCGGCATCATTTCCTCGGTGATACGCACAGGAATGGCAATACAGTCGTGTGCGGAACGCACATCAACCCAGTCCAGCTCCGCCACGCCAATACGCTGGGCGTCCTCGGGGCTGATATAGGCGTAATTGGTTTGCTCCTTCACCAGTCGTTGAGAGTTACTCGAAGAGCTATTCATGCGCTTGATTTCGCGCTTGCCAATCAGCTTCATGCGTCCAAGGTTGGCCAGTTCTTCAGTGAACATGGCCTCAACCGACTGCTCGAAGCGCTCCACGTACAGTAGCGGGGCCAGGTCGACCAGGCCATCGTCGGTGAGCACCCGGTCGGTGCCGAGAAAATTGTCGCCGGCATTGTCCGCCAACCGCAGTCCGTGGGGATGATCTTTGAGCATGCGTTTGAAATCGGGTTGTCCGGCTTGTTTCAACATGCCGCTGATCAACATCTTGGGGACACTGAGAAAGGAGAAGCGGGTATAGCTCAAGCGCGCCGCCAGCTTCAAAATGCCGCTCAACAATCGGTTGCCCATGATAGTGATACCGAACATGTCAGCCAGACGAATATACATCCACCACTCCTCGCGGACACCGGCGGGCGGTTCCAATACCTTGTCTGCCGCATAGAGGTACGGTGTGGGCGTGCAACCGACGAAGGATTGCAAGGCATAGGGCATGCCCGGACGTTCCATCCAGGTTGCCGCGGGCAGAATGTAGTGCGCCAGGTTGCCAGTCTCATTGCGGAACCAGTCGATACAGACTAACAACTCCAGCTCAGCCAGTGCTTGCTCCAGGCGATTTTCAGGATTGGGGACGGCCAGCAGTGGATTGGACGCCTCGACGAACAAGCCCTTGACCTGGCCCTGGAAAATATCATCTGCCAGCATCGCCGCTGGTTGCTGACCGGATACACTGGGCAGGTCATCCTGGCGGTGGAAGCCCAGCTGTAACACCGGATCGTCTTTGGCTTGCAGGGCAAAATCAATGATGCCCTCGCCAATCAGGTTGCCGCCCTGTCGGTCAAAATTGCCGGTGATGGCGCTAATCGCCTCCAGCAACCAGTAACAAAGTGTGCCACTGCGCCCCTGGTTCACCCCGGTCGCCATGTTCAATGCTGCCCCATTGGCGTCCAGGTAGGCTTCGACCAGCCCCAGCAATGTTTCCGCCGAGATGCCGGTGACCTCGGCCTGGCGCTGCGGTGTCCAGGGTTTAACCACCCGCCGCAGCTCATCGAGATTCTTCATGGTTTTTTCAATACGAGCATGCGCCAGCGCATTCCTGGACATGATCTCGTTACAAAAAGCTGCCAGGAAATACACATCGGTATCGGGGCGAATGAACAGGTGCTCGCAGTTGCGCGCGCGCTCCACCCGGCGCGGGTTAATAAACACCACACGGCCACCGCGTTCGACAATACCGCCGAAGCGGTCACGCGACCGCGGCAAGTGATAGAGAGTCGTTCCGGAAATATTGGGATTGGCACCGAGGATCATCATGAACTCGGTATGATCCACATCCGGGTAGGCCAGGCGCATGGGAGAGCCGTACATATCCCCATTGACCCGGAACTTGTTCATGGTGTCACAGCTGCCGGTACCGTACAGGCGATTGGAACCCAGACCTTTGTAAAACTCACCGCGGAAGATCGGTGACATCAAGTTGGCACCGCCGGGGGCGCCGACGAAATTACCGAAAGACTGCTTGCCGTGTTGATCCTGGATGATGCGAATCTTGTCGGCAATCTCAGCCAGCGCCTGCTCCCAGCTAATCGCCACCCACTCACTACCCACGCGCTTCATGGGCTCAGTAATACGGTCCGGGCTGTGTTGAATGGAGTCAAAGCGGGTACCCTTAACACAGACATAGCCGTCGGAGACAACATGCTCCTTGTCGGGTCGAATATCGGTGATGCGGTTATCTTTTACATCGACCTCGAGGCCGCAGAAGGACTCGCACAGGGAGCAGAACGTAAACTTGGTCTCGGTCACAGAATTGGCCCACTCTGACAATAATCACAGTTAGTTTCACACATTTCGTGGGGCCTGTGTTCAGTTGCGACCAGGAATACCGTGTAATGCTAAGAATTTAAACGAACCCAGATCACAAAAAAGACGCTAACGACGCAAGTTGGACCCGCTGGCGACGATACAGTTGTCGTGTCCAGCCACTTTATTGGCGTACCGGGTCATGTGGCCGGCAGCAGCCGCATGTTCAAATTACACCCTCGAATCATCCCTGTAACAGAAGGAAAGGTTGCCAATGAAAACCCCATATAGAGTATTAGCCGGCGGACTTATCGTGTGGCTATTGTGTGTGGCAGGAGTGGTGCATAGTTCACGTGCAGCAACTGATGAGCGACCGCTGACGGGAAACACAGTGAGCTCTCTGCAGGTGAGTCTTTCTTAATAGTCATGACCACCACCACCGCCACCGCCACCACCACCGTCACCGCCACCGTCACCGCCACCGTCACCGCCACCGTCACCGCCACCACCACCGCCACCACCGCCACCGCCACCTCCAAATGCAATTTCAATGGTGAGGTCGGACCTCATACTACTAAGGGTGGTGCTGTTAATGTCAGCGTCGTAGTCACGGCCAAAGACAATATCCTCGTAAGTGACAGCGCCATCACTGTTGGTGTCGGCATTGGGGAAATACTCAGCCACAATGGTATCCAAAGCCCCGCGAATAGCAGCCACATCTTGATGACTGAAGGTATCCTTCACTAATTGGGCAATTTCGTCGGTAGTCGGGGTGATATTCCAGAGCCCGGTTTGGCCCCCCCATTCTTCCAGGTCTTCTGGTAGGAAGAAAAACTTGGCGTCGACCATGATGTGGCGACAGCCATCTTGCGGCACATCACCGGCTGAACCACCACAGGCTTCCACCAGGTAGTAGCCATCGTCCGCTGAGTACCTCTCCGGCAGTGGGAAAAAACTAATCAATCCCGTCAGATTTGGCTTGTCAGGATCAGCGCCTGGAGTGGTCGTACCGATCGGCACGGTCTGTTCAGTCAGGGTGTAGAGGTTAATGTCAGAACCCAATATGAGCTCACCCTCGGCATTGCGGTCATAACAGCCCGCCAGGGAACAGGACAGCACAACGATGAGGACTCGGAGCATACTTAGCACCACTCAGGTTAGGCGCAGTTAACTTACTTCGACAACCTCAATCGAGATAAGTTCACATTACAGCCTTTGGTGCCCGAGACCGGAATCGAACCGGTACGACTGTTAAGTCGGGAGATTTTAAGTCTCCTGTGTCTACCAATTTCACCACCCGGGCAGGCCGTAAAAGCGGCGGCATGATAGCACAACATAAGGGTGTTACACTGCTCCGCAAATAAAAAGGAATGTGCTTTATGGCCAGTGCTCGCGGGGAGTTTAGCTCCCGTTTTGGATTTATCATGGCTGCCGCCGGCAGCGCCGTGGGATTGGGCAATATCTGGGGCTTTCCCACCCAGGCCGCCAGTAACGGCGGTGCTGCCTTCCTGCTGGTTTACCTGATATTGGCCTTTGCCCTGGCCTACCCGGCCCTGATGGCGGAATTAATTATAGGCCGCCACGCCCACGCCAACGCCGTCAAGGCGCTGCAACTGATAGCACCCGGGCCAATCAGTCGTCGAGTGGGCACCACCACCGGCGTCGTTGGCTTCATTGTGGCCAGCCTGATCCTCAGTTTTTACGCCATTGTCGCTGGCTGGATGATCGCCCACGCCCTGGCCGCCATTGCTCACCTGGTGGGGGCAACCGACATAGCAAACTGGCTCATCTCTGTCAGTCTTTCCCGCAACCTGCTGTTCATGAGCTTTTTCATGGTGCTGACCGTAGGTATCATCAATGGCGGTGTACACGATGGCATTGAGCGCTGGTCTGCCCGACTGATGCCGGTGCTATTGGGCACAATGGTATTACTGGTCGCCTATGTTCTCACTCTGGACGGCGCAATGGACGGCCTCCGGGTGTACCTGCTGCCGGATTTCAAGGCTGCCGCCTCGCCAAAATTGATCGTCGCCGCATTGGGTTCTGCATTCTTCTCTCTATCACTGGGTGTGGGCACCATGCTGGTATATGGCTCCTATATCAGCGACCAGGAAAACTTGCCCGCCGTCGGTGGTATGGTCACCCTCGTTGATATATCCATCGCGGTACTGGCCGGGTTCCTGGTCTTGCCCGCCATGTACGTCGCCCTGCACAACGGGGTTGAGATCTTTAGTGCCAATGGTGCATTGATCTCTGAAGACACGCTGATATTCACGGTCTTGCCAGCCCTGTTTGACACCATGAGCGTCGCCGGCATGATCGTGTCCCTGGCCTTCTTTACCCTGATGGCCATTGCCGCCCTCACCTCGTCTATCTCCATGCTGGAGGTTCCGGTGGCCTATGCCATCGAATCACACGGTATGGATCGTCACAAAGCCGTTGTCTACATTGGCCTGGCGATTGGCCTGGTGAGCCTGATCATTCTGCTGAATTTCGACACCCTGTTCGGCCTGGTGGTCGCAATCACCACCCGTTACTCACAACCCCTGCTCGGCTTTATGTACTGCCTGTTCTGCGGTTGGCTGTGGCACCGCGACAGCATTCTTGAGGAGGTTCGCAAAGGCTCACCGGAAGTGGCGGACGGCCTGTTCTGGAAAATCTGGCCCGCCTATATTCGCTTTGTCTGCCCGGTCGTTATACTTTTTATCTTCCTCAATACCTTGATGGGCTAAGGAGCTCTCTATGTCCGAAATCAATCGCCGTAAATTCCTGCAACAGATGACCACCCTGTCGGTGCTGTCCCTGTTGCCCCAGTCAATCCTGGCCGACATTGTCAGTGCCACCGCGCCTCACGGGCCATTCGGTGAGGACTCGACCGCCGAGGAAGTCACCGTCGGGCTCGACCTGAGTGGCAAGACTTATGCTATCACCGGTGCCAACTCAGGGCTGGGCTTTGAAACAATGCGGGTGCTGACGATGCGCGGTGCCCATGTCATCGGCATTGCCCGCACCGCCGAGAAAGCCGAAATCGCCTGCAACAGCGTTAGCGGCCAGACCACGCCCGCCTTTCTCGACCTGGCGATACCCGAGTCCATTGTCGCCTGCGCGCAGAACATTCGCGCGATGAATATCCCCCTCGATGGATTGATCTGCAACGCAGGTATCATGGCCTTGCCAGAGTTGGAGCAAATCAACGGCATCGAGAAACAATTCGCCATCAACCACCTCGGCCACTTCGTGCTCCTCAACCAACTGCATGACACGGTGCTGGCCGCCGAGGCCGGTCGCTTCGTGATACTGAGCAGCCTGGCCCATCGCCGCGCTCCCGAGGGTGGCATTGAGTTCGACAACTTGTCTGGCGAGAACGGGGAATACGCAGGCTGGACCGCCTACGGCCAATCCAAACTGGCCAACGCGCTGTGCGCACGGGCGCTGGCAAAACGCCTCAACGGCACCACGGCCACCGCCAACAGCGTTCACCCGGGCGTAATCAACACCAACCTGGGGCGCCATCTGCCCTGGTATATGCGCTGGGGCAGCGCCATGTTCGGCTGGGCCTTTATGAAAGATGTAGCAGAAGGTGCCGCCACCCAGACCTACGTGGCCACCAATCCGTCACTGGCTGGCGTCAACGGGTTGTACTTTGCCGACTGCAATCCGGCCGAGGGTACGGACTACCTGAACGACGACGAGCTGGCCGAGAAACTCTGGGCCGTTTCAGAGGAGCTGATGCGCGAATACCTGGTGGTGCCCACCCAGCAAGCTTAGGACTAATCCTGATCGGGAGGAAAGGCCTGCACACCCTGGTGCTCTGCCGCGACGGTGAGCCACTCAAACATGAAGACAGTATAGCGCGCGCCTGTAGATGGCAGTCAGGCAGCCACGTGCGCGTTGATCACCTGCAGGAAATCGCCGCCGTATTTTTCCAGCTTGCGCTCACCCACCCCACCCAACTGGGCAAATTCCGCCAGCGACTGCGGCATCAACACGCACATTTCCTGCAAGGTACTGTCGTGAAAAATCACGTAAGGCGGCACACCCTGATCTTCGGCGAAGCGTCGGCGCCGATCTCTGAGCGCCTCCCACAACACCACATCGATATCATCCGCCAGCGGCGTCTTGGTCTGTCGCTTGGCCGTCGCCTGCTTGAGGTCCCGACGCAACTCAATGGTTTCCTCGCCGCGCAGCAGTGGTCGACACTTCTCCTCCAGTCGCAGTGCCCCGAAGCGCTCCATATCGACGCTGAGAAAGCCGCGCGCTACCAACTGCCGGTACACCGAGCGCCACTGGTTATTGTCCAGGTCGCCACCGACGCCGTGAATAGCCAGCTGATGGTGGTCGTTCTGAATAATCTTATCGGTTTCTCCCCCGCGCAACACATCAATCAGGTGATTCACCCCAAAGCGCTGGCCGGTGCGATACACCGCGCTCAGCGCCTTGCGGGAAGCGTCGGTGCCATCCCAGGTATTGACCGGCTCCAGGCAGGTATCGCAGTTGCCACAGGGGGCTGGCAGCTCATCGCCAAAGTAATTCAGCAGCGCCTGTCTGCGGCAGCTGGTAATTTCACACAGACCGAGCATGGCATTGAGCCGGTGCTGTTCGGCACGCTTGTGCTGTTCACTGCCCTCAGACCCCTCCATCATCTGCCGCAGCTTGATGACATCCTGCAGGCCATAAATCATCCAGGCATTGGCTGGCTCGCCATCGCGGCCGGCGCGGCCGGTTTCCTGGTAGTAGCTTTCCACCGTTTTGGGCAAATCCAGGTGTGCCACGAAACGCACATCGGGCTTATCAATGCCCATACCAAAGGCGATGGTGGCCACCACAATCACGCTGTCCTCACGCAAAAAACGCGACTGGTGGGTGGCGCGGGTGCTGGCGGGCAGTCCGGCGTGATAAGGCACGGCATCAAACCCTTCGCCCTGTAGCCAATAGGCGATCTGCTCGGTCTTTTTGCGTGACAGGCAATAGATAATGCCGGCATCTCGTGGGTGTTCTTCCTTGAGAAAACACAACAACTGCGACTTGGCGTTGTGCTTAAGCGCTATGCGATAGCGGATATTGGGCCGATCAAAGCCCGAGATATAGTGCTCGGCCCGATGCAAGTCCAGGCGGTTGATTATCTCCTGGCGGGTGCGCTCGTCAGCGGTGGCAGTCAGCGCAATACGCGGCACCTCTGGAAACAGTTCGTGCAACACACTCAGGCGCAGGTAATCGGCCCGAAAATCATGCCCCCACTGCGACACGCAGTGAGCCTCGTCGATGGCGAACAGGGCAATGGGAGCATCCTGCAACAGTGCCAGGGTGCGCTCCTGGTTGAGTCGTTCCGGGGCGATATAGAGCAAATCCAGCTCGCCGGCCAATAATGCACGCTCAATACCTGCCGTCGTATCTGCATCCAGGGTTGAATTGAGGAAGCTGGCGCGCACACCCAGCTGACGCATGGCCTCTACCTGGTCTTGCATCAACGCGATCAGCGGTGAAATAACGACCCCGCAACCCTCGCGCACCAGCGCCGGAATCTGGTAGCAGAGCGACTTGCCTCCGCCGGTCGGCATTAATACCAAAGCATCTCCACCCTCGACCAGGGTCTGGATAATATCCGCCTGAGAATCCCGAAAAGTGGCAAAACCGAAGGTATGTTGCAGGAAATAGTGGGCATCGCTCATGGAGGCGCAGTGTAACTGCATTCGCAACCCACACCTAACTCCTGTATAAGGGCGCCATGAAAATCCCCAAACGCCTATTACCCCTGGTCGAAGACGGCCTGGTTGACGAAGTCGTGCGCCAATTAATGAGCGGCAAAGAGGCCACCGTCTATGTTGTTCGCTGCGGTGGCGAGATCCGTTGTGCCAAGGTTTATAAGGAGGCCGCTAAGCGCAGCTTCAAACAGGCTGTGGAATACCAGGAGGGCCGCAAGGGCCGCAATACCCGTCGCCAACGGGCCATGGAAAAACGCTCTAAATTCGGCCGCAAACAGCAGGAAGAAGCCTGGCACAATGCGGAAGTCGATGCCCTCTATAAGCTCGATCGTGCCGGGGTGCGGGTGCCAACACCCTATGGCTGTTTCGATGGCGTGCTGCTTATGGAACTGGTGACCAATGATGCTGGAGAAGTGGCCCCACGATTAAACGACATTGCCCTGACTCGGGAACAAGCGCTGGAAGATCACGCCGTGATGATGGATTACGTGGTGAAAATGCTGTGTGCCGGCCTGGTGCACGGTGATTTGTCTGAATTCAACGTATTGGTGGATGACTACGGCCCGGTCATCATTGACTTGCCGCAGGCGGTAGACGCCGCCGCTAATAACCACGCCCAGTCGATGCTGGAAAGAGATGTGAATAATATGACCGCCTATTACGGCCTCTATGCGCCGGAGCTGTTGGGCAGCAAATTTGCCAAGGAAATGTGGGCCCTGTACGAAGACGGCGAACTCACTCCCGACACCGTGCTCACGGGTCTGTTTGCAGAAGACGAAACTGCCGCCGACGTCGACGGCCTGATGCTGGAAATCAAGGCGGTGATAGAAGAGGAAGAGAAACGCCTCGAACGCCAGCGTGAAGCCGAAGCAGGGGCTGAAGCGTGAGTGAGTTGGCATTCAGCACCCTCAATCTGCCTCCGGCCCAGCTGAGCAACCTGCAAGACCTGGGTTACAAGCAAATGACGGACATCCAGGCGGCGGCGTTGCCGCTGGCACTGGCGGGTAAAGACCTGATTGCCCAGGCCAAAACTGGCAGCGGCAAAACCGCCACTTTCACCCTGCCCCTGCTGACCAAGCTGAACCCTCGCGACTTTGGCGCCCAGGCATTAATCCTCTGCCCCACCCGCGAACTGGCCACCCAGGTTGCCGGTGAAATACGCCGCCTGGCCCGCTATCAGCAAAATATCAAAGTAGTGGTTTTGTGCGGCGGCCAGTCGATCGGCCCACAAATTGGCTCACTGGAGCATGGCGCTCATATCGTGGTCGGCACGCCGGGACGGATCAAGGACCACTTGCGCAAGAAAACCCTGTCACTGGAACGCGTTGACACCCTGGTACTGGATGAAGCTGATCGCATGCTGGAGATGGGTTTTATCGACGACATTAGCCAGATCATCGAGCAAACCCCCAACAGCCGCCAAACCCTGCTGTTCTCGGCCACCTATCCCGACGACATTCGTTCACTGAGTGGGCGCTTTCAGAAATCTCCGGAAACTATCGCGGTGGAAGCGCTGGTCGATGACAGCCAGATCGATCAGCAGTTTTTTATCTGCCAGAAGAAGGACAAATTAGCGGGGCTGGAAAAGCTACTGAGGCATTTCCGGCCCGACAGTGCGGTGGTGTTCTGCAACACCAAGGAAAGTACTCGTGAAGTCTGCGCCCAGCTGAATCGCAGCGGTATCGCGGCGCTGGCCCTGAACGGCGACCTGGAACAGCGTGATCGCGACCAGGTGCTGGTACAGTTTCGCCAGCAGAGCTGCCGGGTACTGGTGGCCACCGACGTGGCGGCGCGCGGTCTGGATATTGTCGATCTGCCCGCGGTGATCAACTTCGACATGCCCCGCGATCCGGAAACCTATGTACACCGTATTGGCCGCACCGGCCGTGCCAGCCAGGAAGGCCATGCACTGACCCTGTTTGCCGACACCGAGCGCTACAAGCTGGATGCTATCTCAGCCTACCAGGATCGCGACTTGGCCTTTGAGGTCCTGGAAACCCTGACAGATAGTGGTGAAACCTTAGCTGAGCCCCGCTTCACCACCCTGGCAATCGCCGGTGGCCGCAAGGACAAGGTGCGCCCTGGCGATATCCTCGGCGCACTCACCGGTGCGGGTGGTATCGACGGTAAAGCGGTCGGCAAGATTGATGTGATGGATTACGCCGCCTACGTCGCCATTGAACGCAACGCGGCGGGGCAAGCCTTCAATCGTCTCACCAACGGCAAGATCAAGGGTCGCAAGTTCAAGGTGCGCAGACTGAAGGGTCAGCCGCGCTAACAGCTACTTATTCCTAATTGCGAAAAAAGCCATGGCTGCCTGCTGTGTTTCCTCACTAAGAGCAGTTTCGATCATATTGTAGGACTCCTGCCTGATGATCTCGGCGGCATTTTCCACAAGTGCATTGTTCATGTTCTGTTTGATGTATTTCGCGGTCAGCGGGGGCATTGCCACCAAATGGCTAACAACTTCTTCTAGCTTTCCCGCTAGCTCTTCCGCGTTGACCATCCAATTGACCAGCCCCAAGTCCAGTGCATCCTCCGCAGTTATACGCGGGCTGAAAAAATACAATTCTCGCGCCTTGGATGGCCCAACCAATTGAGTCAGGAAATAACTGCCACCGAAATCTCCCGACATGGCCAATCGAGAGAAAGCGGGCGTAAAGTGAGCACTGGAGGTTGCCAGGCGAAGATCACAGGCCAATGCCAGGGCCATGCCGGCCCCGGCAGCAGCACCATTCACAACGGCCAGCGTGGGCTTGGGCATTTCATGCAGCAACCTTGAGGCTTGTCCCCAGGCCACCAGCCTCTCGCTGAGTTCCTTTGTCTCTGCTGTTTCTTCACTGCCCGTCAAGCCACTGATATCGCCGCCGGCACAGAAAGCCTTTTCTCCCCACCCTGTGATCACCACACAGCGCACCGCAGGGTTTTCACTTAGCTCAGCCAACAGGGGTGGCAGTGCATCCAGCATAGCAACGTCTAGCGTGTTGTAGGCCTCCGGTCGATTGAGTGTCAGAGTCGCAACACCTTTTGTGATGTCCAATATCAAAGCATTGGTCATAGCTCAGGTCCCCTCGCCCGGTATTCATCCCGTAAAATGCGCCGCTGGAGTTTCCCGGTTTCGGTTCTTGGCAAACTGTGTTCGCAAATAAATTGTCTGGGCACCTGGTAGCTGGCCAGATTTGCACGGCAGTGGGCTTCTATATCTTCGAGCAAAGAATTGCGTTCCTCGAATGCGTTATGTAGTTGAACAGCGGCAACCACACGCTCTCCCCACTCTGCGTCGAGCACACTAACCACACAGGAATCCCTGACCGCCGGGTGTTTGACCAATATGGCTTCTACTTCCGCCGGGTAAATATTGACGCCACCAGAAATAATCGTGTCTGACTTCCGATCACTGAGGTAGAGATAGCCATCGGCATCAACATAGCCCATATCACCCAGGGTGTACTTATCTCCCCGGTAGGCCGCCGCAGTCTTCTCTGGATCGTCCTTGTATTCAAACTGTTGTTCCGCCGCCTTGAAGTAGATGTTGCCGACGGCTCCGCTATCGCAGGGATTGCCTTCGTCATCGAGGATGTAGACAACCTGGTCCGGCCTGGGTTTGCCCACCGATCCGGGATGCTCCAACCATTCCTGGGAGGAAATACTGATGCCGCCACCTTCGGTACCGCCATAGAACTCGAAAAGCACAGGGCCAAGCCAGTCGATCATCTGTCGTTTGACATCCTGGGTGACCGGCGCGGCGCCATGACAGACAAACTGCAATGAGCTGACGTCATAGCTGTTGCGCACATCGTCGGGTAACTGCAGTAGGCGTACAAAATGGGTGGGAACCAGGAACACCGAAGTGATCTTCTCTTGTTCTACCTGGCGCAAAAATTCCTCGGCGTCCCAGCGCTCCATAATGACCACATCCTGCCCCAGGAGAGAGGCCCCTTCTGCATAGGTGCTCGGCGCAGCGTGATACAGCGGTCCCGCCACCAGGTGCGTGCCACTGCGTTCATCCTCTAGGTAGTGTGACAACAACATCATACCCGCTGCAGAAGAGAAGCACGGCGGTGGCGCATCTTTGGGTGCGGCGGGCTTCACCCCTCTGGGGCGTCCAGTTGTACCAGAGGTGTACATCATGACTGCGCCGGCCAGGGGTGCGGCTAAAACCTCGCCAGAATACGACTGGATATCGTTAAAGGGCTGATACCCGGGAATTTCGCCGCCAACGGCAAAGCGACAAGCTTCCGGAATATGGAGGGCAACGGCTTGGGCAATATCAGCAAAATCCACGTGAACTACAAATGCGTCAGCCTCGCTGTCAGCGACAATATATTCTATATCCTTGGGTGTCAGGTGCCAGTTCACTGGCGTAAATGTACGGCCAGACCAGGTAGCACCCCTCAGACAATAAAGAAATTCGACGCAGTTAGGTAATAGGACAGCGACGGTTCCCCGCCGCTGAACGCCACTATCGTCCAGCATTCTAGCGAACTGATGGCCGCTGGCCTGCAGTTCCTGATGGTTGATCTTTTGCATGGTTCTTGGAATCCGCGGTTCAGGTTACAAAGCGAGCCAGAATTATAGGTAGCTTGTTGCCAATGGGCATACACCATCTGGTACATCATATTGAGCTCTTGCATACTGGGCAGCTTAGGCACTGGAGCTCGCTGGCGAATGGCTATCAAGCAAGAACTAATAGACAGCATCTACGATGGCATTGTTGAGTCGCCTCCCTGGAGCAGCTTCCTTCACCAGCTACGGCTTGAGTTCGGCAGCCCCGTCATCTCCATGTGGATACGCTCGCCATTACTGGAACGGCAAAAACGCCCGTTGAGCGACATGGAGCCAGAATATGAAGGTCTTGTAGAACCTTTTATCGAACAGTATCACAGCGAAACAGTGCTTCTCAGAAGACCCATGGCTCATGGCGAAGTCACACTTCTCATGGCGGCGATTGGTGAGGACGCGTATAGACAAAGCGCTATCTTCAGGGAGCTGTACGAGGGTTTTGGCATGGGCGACGGTCTGATCTATCACCTGGAGGAGCCCGGTGGACTCCAGGCCTGGCTGGCCGCTGGGCGAAAGGAGACTTCGCCTCCCTTCAGCGAATCTGAAAAGAAATACTGCGAGGCATTGACTCCCCACCTGACGCGTGCGCTTGGGCTGTATTCCCGTCTCAATAAAGCTGAAGTTGAAGCAGACGTATACGCAGAAGTTGTAGAACAATTGACCGTTGGCATTCTCACCCTCGATCGCAAGGGCAAGGTTCTAAAAATCAGCCGGGTTGCCAAAGACTTGCTGGCAGCAACCACGACTATCGACATCAAATCTGACTGCCTGCACTTCTCCCACTCGGCTGACCAAAAGTCTTTCCGCGTGAGTTTTGAGGAGATACTCGACCTGTTTGACCAAGAGGCCTGGCCCGGAGGAGTCGACCTGATGACAGTCCAGCAGGACAGCGGCAATGATCTGGGTTTGCTGCTCAAATGTGCGCCCTACAAACCCTGGTATGAGGGGGTAATCCCCCCGGGAAGTAGCTGACGCCAAAAGTAGAATTTTCTCGTAGTATGAACGCAGGAGATTCTGCATGAAGACATCAAGGTTCAAGGACAGCCAAATCATTGCCATCCTCAAGCAGGCTGAGGCTGGTACGCCAGTTTCCGATCTGTGCCGGGAGCACGGCATGAGCAGTGCCACCTTCTACAAGTGGCGCGCCAAATACGGCGGCATGGACGCCTCACTCATGAAGCGTATGAAGGAACTCGAGGATGAGAACCGGCGACTCAAGAAGATGTACGCCGAGACCAAATTAGAGGCGGAGATCGTCAAGGAGGCCCTGGCAAAAAAGTGGTAAAGCCATCTCGTCGTAAGGAGATGGCCAAAGCCGTGGTAGAGCAACAGGGCGTGTCGGTACGCCTGGCTTGTCGCGCATTCTGTATCAGCGAGACCTGCTATCGCTATCAGGCCAAGCATTCGAGCGACAATGCGTTGATCGCCGATTGGTTACTGCGATTGACGATGACCAATCGAACCTGGGGTTTCGGGTTGTGCTATTTGTACCTGCGCAATGTGAAGGGCTACCCGTACAATCACAAGCGCGTATACCGCATTTACAGGGAGTTAGAGCTGAACCTACGGATTAAGCCCAGGCGGCGGTTAAAGCGCGACGTGCCGGATGAGCTAGCCGTACCTCGTCAAATTAACATCATGTGGTCGATGGATTTTATGCATGACAGCCTGGCCGATGGCCGCAGCTTCAGGACGTTCAATGTCATCGACGACTACAATCGCGAGGGGCTGGGTATTGAGGTGGATTTCTCATTACCGGCGGTGCGTGTCATACGGGCACTGGAGCAAATCATCGAGTGGCGTGGTAAGCCCAATTCCATTCGCTGCGACAATGGCTACTAATGTACTGGTTTTAGATATATCGTGAATTACGGTCATGGCAACATGCCTCCTGTTGTGAGAGTTCGCATTCTTACTTTAGGAGATCTACATGTTGCTGTGGCCACTACGAGCACTCTATTGGAAGCTCTGACCAGTTAAGAGCTCTGTTCCATATGTACAATGGTCCCGAACTAATCAGTGGCCAACTGATGGAGTGGGCTGAGAAACAACAGATTAGGCTACACTATATCCAGCCCGGCAATCCGCAACAGAACGCGTACGTGGAGCGCTTCAACAGAACGGTTCGACACGAGTGGCTGGACCAGCACCTGTTTGAATCGATCGAATATGCCCAGCACACTGCCACTCGCTGGTTGTGGCAATACAACACAGAACGGCCAAACATGGCCATTGGAGGAATTACCCCGTATCAGAAGTTGGCGCAAGCCGCATGAGCTCTACTTTTGTGCGCAGCTAATAATGGGGGGATTACCAGGGTACTGGCTGTCCGGCTGTGGTGGTGTACCTTTGCGACCCCGCCTCTCATAAAAACACCAAAGAGTCTTTTGTGGCAAAACTCTTTGGCCTGACAATTTCAGAAGCGTCGCTAGCAATACTGCTGGCAGATGGATTGACACTTGGAGAAGCGGCAATAGAGCTCAATATTGCAGAAAATACCGCGCGAACTGTTTCAAAGCGGATATTCGCGAAGACCGGGGCGAGACGCCAGGCAGAATTGGTACGACTTATCTTTAACAGCCTGGCATTGATAGGCTGAATTGGCCAATCCGGTCAATCAACCGCAGCATTTCTTGTATTTTTTGCCACTTCCACAGCTGCAGGGTTCGTTGCGCGAGGGCGTCTTATCCTGCCTGACCGTACCCTGCTTATTCAACAATGCGGTCAGTTCAGCAATGGATTCTTCAGCGCCTTCGCTCCCATCAACGCTAACCTCAGCGTACAACTGGGCCCCAGCCACTAGCTCTTCAACTTCTTGCTTGCGCGCTGAACTGGTGACAATCAATGCCAGCGGATATTTCTTACTGCCGCCTTTGTTGCTGGCCTTGGTCTGATAAGCCTGATTGCCATGATCTTGGCGCGCATCCTGGCGACCATCGAAGAAAAATTTGTCTGACATGCCTTGCGACCTGATCTGAGGGTGCGGGCCCGAACCGGGCCGCTGGTTACGGGGTTTTGTTTGGAGGCCGGGACGAGAATCGAACTCGTCTACACGGAGTTGCAGTCCGCTACATAACCAATCTGACACCCGGCCTTAAGGGGGCGGTATTATACGGAAAAGGTCTGTCCGTTCAATGAGTTAATAACTTTTTGCAACCCAAACACCTCACGTGAGGTATTTGCTTACGTTTGCTAGTGACCCGCCACGTAACGCGTCCCTATAAATAACTTTTAAAGTAATTTATAAGTTATTGTATTTTATGTACTTTCTCCTTCAAGAAGTACCTTCCACGCGGCCTTCAGGTACACCGCCATGGAATACAGGGTCAACACGGCAGCGGCGTAGATCATGAGGTAGGCAGCACTCGTCAGCCAGGCTGGCGTGGTATCCGGGTCGAGACCCAACAGAAAGAAAATCGCGAGCATCTGCACGAAGGTTTTCACCTTGCCGATGTAAGACACCGCCACACTGGTACGCTGTCCCAGCTCGGACATCCATTCGCGCAAGGCTGACACCACAATCTCCCGACCGATAATCACGCAGGCGGCCAGGGTAAACAGCACATGTTCCTGACGCTCAACCAACAAAACCAAGGCCACCGCCACCATCAACTTGTCTGCCACCGGGTCCAGGAAGGCGCCAAACTGGGTCATCTGCGCCAATTTCCGGGCCAGGTAACCATCCACCCAGTCAGTAATGGCCGCCAGGCCGAAGATGCCCGCGGCTACCAGTTCGTGGTTTTCGAAATTCCAGTAAAACACCAGCACCAGCACCGGGATCATGGCAATCCGTGTCACGGTCAGGCTGTTGGGGATATTCAGTTCCATATCTATTTCTGTGTCAGTTGCTATGAAGGTTGTCGTAGATGTCGCGGGCTATTTTTTCATTAATCCCGGTTACTTTCATCAATTCATCCGTGCTGGCACGCTGAATTCCGTGAATTCCACCAAAATGACGCAATAAATCCCGCCTGCGTTTCGCACCTATGCCGGGGATTTGCTCCAAAATTGAACCTTTGCGTTTTTTATCCCTACGCCCACGGTGGCCCGTGATGGCGAAACGGTGGGCCTCGTCGCGGATATGCTGAATCAGGTGCAAACCCTTGTTGTCACCGCGCAGCTGTAATTCGCGGCCGCTGTCTCCCATGATCAAGGTCTCGAAGCCGGCTTTGCGGGTCGTACCCTTGGCCACCCCGATGACTTCCACGGCACTGATCTCCAGTTCCGCCAACACCGACATAGCCTGGCTCACCTGCCCCTTGCCACCATCGATAAACAGGATGTCGGGCATGGCGGCCTCGCCACTCTTGAGTCGCTTGTAGCGGCGCTCCAGCGCTTGTTGCATGGCCGCGTAATCGTCACCGCCAGTAATACCCTCGATATTGAACTTACGGTAATCGGATTTACGTGGACCATTGGCATCGAACACCACGCAGGAGGCCACGGTGGCCTCACCGGAACTGTGGCTGATATCAAAGCACTCCATACGCTTTGGCGCCTGGTCCAGGTCCAGGGCTTTTTGCAGAGCCTGCACTCGCTCCAGCCCGGTTTGTCGCGCCGCCAGGTGTGACTGAAGGTTTTCCGTGGCGGTCTGGCCCGCCAGTTGCAACCACTTGGCGCGGGCATCGCGCACCCGCGTTTTAATCTGCACCTTGCGTTGAGCGCGTTCGGTCAAGACCGCCTGCAAACTCTCCAGCTCCTCTGGTCGAGCACCGAGAATAACTTCTGCCGGAATTTCCCGCTCCCCGGCGAGATAGAACTGTGGCAGAAATGCACTGATGATCTCGGCTGGGTTCTCATCCAATTTGAAAGGCGGAAAGTAGCTCTTGCTGCCCAGCACCCGGCCCGCACGCACGAACAATACCTGCACGCAAGTCTTCCCGGCCTCCACCACGGCACTGACAATATCCATGTCTGCCACGCGCCCCTCTATACCCTGGCGGGCCTGCACGTGCTGAAGTTGCGCCAGTTGATCGCGCAACAGGGCGGCTCGCTCAAACTCCAGCTCCGCGGCCGCGGCCTCCATGTCATCGGCCAGCTTGGCCATGAGCTCAGTGGATTTACCGCGCAGGAACAATCGCGTATTCGCCACCTGCCGCTCATAATCCGCTTCACTCACCAACTCCACGCAGGGCCCGGTACAGCGCCCTATTTGATACTGCAGGCAGGGTCGTGAACGGTTCTTGAAATAACTGTCCTCGCACTGGCGTACCTGGAACACCTTCTGCATCAGGTGCAGGCTTTCGCGCACAGCACCGGCACTGGGAAAGGGGCCAAAATACTCACCTTTGCCGCGTTTCTTGCCCCGGTGCAGAGACAGTCGCGGGTACTGGTCCTGGCTGGACATGTAGATATAAGGGTAAGACTTATCGTCTCGCAGCAGGATGTTGTAGCCCGGCTGATGCTGCTTGATCAGGTTGTGTTCCAGCAGCAGGGCATCGGTTTCCGAATCGGTCACCGTCACCTGGATGTCGGCGATCTTGGCCACCATGGCCATGGTCTTGGTGGCCAGGCCACTGGCACGAAAATAACTCGACACCCGGTTTTTCAGGTTCTTGGCCTTGCCGATATACAACACCGTGCCTTCCTTGTCGTACATCTGGTAGACCCCCGGCCGAGAGGTCAACGAACCGAGGAAGGACTTGGCGTCAAATCCAGCCCTGATCTTAGACCCAACCATAGCTTCTCGGCTCCTGTTCCAGCGTCACCGCAAAGCGGGCTGCAACGGCGGCGACTATTTCACTGGCCAACTCCAACACTTCAGAACCTCCGCGGCGCTGCCGATTAGTAATAACCAATGCGTGTTGGGGATGAACACAAACCGGCTCTTGCTGACGCGCCTTGAATCCGCACTCGTCAATCATCCACGCTGCGGCAATGCGGCTGCTGCCATCCGCCTGCAGAAAGGCGGGCAGTGCCTGCCACTGCTGCTGCAGTTGTCGCACCTCGCTGGCCGTGAGGGTCGGGTTCTTGAAGAAACTGCCCACATTGGGAATCGCAACGGGATCTGGCAGTTTACTACTGCGAATAGCCACTACCGCATCAAATACCTGCTGTGGCCCCGGTTCAGAGACTTGCTGCTCCTGCAGGTAGGCAGCCAGGGCCGGGTAGTTCACGTTGACACTGCCCTCCCTGGGAAGTTCCAGTTCAACCGCCTGGATCAACAGCTGATCAGCCAGCTGCCCCTTGAAAATACTGTCGCGATAACTGAAACCGCATTCATCTGCCGACAATTCCACCGGCTCGCCGGAGAGCAAATCGACCGCCTGCACACGGCGGACAAAACCGGCAATCTCCACGCCGTAGGCACCAATATTCTGCACGGGCGCGGCCCCCACGGTACCGGGAATCAGGGCCAGGTTTTCCAGACCAGAATAGCCCTGCTGCAGGCACCAGCTGACGAAGTCGTGCCAATTCTCCCCCGCCGCCACCCGCAGATGAACCGTGGACGGGCTTTCTGCAATCTGTTCGATCCCCTTACAGCCCTGTTGCACTACCAATGCCTCTAATTGTTCAGCCAGCACAACGTTGCTGCCCTCCCCCAGCGGCAACAGGGGCAGACCGTGAGTCCTGCTGTAATCCAGTAACAGGGGAAAATCTTCGGGCCGCTGCAGACGGGCGAAAGCGCTGGCCTGCGAGGGCACGGCCAGTGTGTTGAGGGACTGCAGGTTTACGTCCTGAAGCGGGAAGTCAGCCATGGTGCCGCGCGAGGATATCTGCAAGCAGACCCCGACTGGCCTCCTCAACCATATCCAGCACCTGGGTAAAGCCCGTATCGCCACCGTAATAGGGGTCGGGCACTTCGCTAAAGTCCGCTTTCGGGTGGAAATCCAGCAACAACATGAGTCGGCCCGGGTAGGAGCTCGGCGCCAACTGCTGTAGTCCCGCCAGGTTGTCCCCGTCCATGGCCAGGACGTAGTCGAAGCGCTCAAAATCGTTTCGGCACACTTGCCTGGCGCGCAGCGTTGACAGATCGTAGCCGCGCTCCAGGGCGGCGGCGGTAGCGCGTTGATCCGGCGCTTCTCCCACATGCCAGGAGCCGGTGCCCGCGGAATCGACCTCAATATTGCCCGCTTCGCCGGCCGCCTCAACCAGGCCCTGGAATACACCGTGAGCCGTGGGTGATCGACAAATATTGCCCAGGCACACGAACAGTACTGAAGTGCTCACCTCAATGCTCACCCAGGATTATGCGCCGCACCTGCTCCAGGTCCTCGGCGGTATCCACGCCCGGCGGCACATACTCGCAGGCCTCAGCCACGTGAATACGGGCGCCATTGGCCATGGCCCGCAATTGTTCCAGCGCCTCGATGGTTTCCAGCGGATGTGGTGGCCAGGTCACAAACTGGCGCAACAACCCGACCCGGTAGGCATAGATGCCCAGGTGGCGATGGGCCACCACGTTGGCAGCCGCTGCGGGCTGACCCTGGCCGTACTCGTCCCGATTCCAGGGCACGGGGGCGCGGCTGAAGTACAGCGCCATTCCCTCATTATCCGCCACTACCTTGACCACGTTGGGATTAAACAGGTCCCCGGCGTTGTTTATCGGCTCGCACAAGGTCGCTATCGCCGCATCGGGGTGGTTGGCGAGATTGGCGGCCACCTGGTCGATTACCGCCGCCGGTATCAAGGGTTCATCGCCCTGCACATTGACCACAATGTCATCGTCCGCCAACTGCAACAGGCGGCTCACTTCTTCGATTCGATCCGTGCCCGAGGGATGGTCCGCGCGCGTCATGCAAACTCTGCTGTTGGCATTGGTGCAGGCAGTTGCTATGCGCTCATCATCGGTCGCCACTACCACCTGGCTGGCACCACTTTCGCAGGCGCGCTCGTAGACACGCTGCACCATGGGCTTGCCAGCAATATCGGCCAGCGGTTTGCCGGGCAGTCGACTGGAGCCATAACGCGCCGGAATCACAACCGTGTAAGTCATCAATGGCCTCAGTCAGTCTCGCGGGGTTGAATCGTGGTGACACTGAGATGGACAAAACCCATCTGCCCGGCAGCATCCATGGCCCTCACCACCGCCTGATGGGGAGTCTGGGCATCGGCAGTAATCACCATCGGGATACTGGTGTCGCCTTCAGAGACCATGCGTATCGCTGCCTTCACCGTGTTCAGTTGATTGTCGACCAGGTTGCGGTCATTGATGCGGTACTGACCCGTTTCGTTGATGAGAATTTCGATCTGCACGGGAACATCGGCACTGGCGTGACCGACAGCTTCAGGCAGGTCAATACTCAGATGAGTCTCCTTGGTAAAAGTGGTCGAGACCATGAAAAAGATCAGCAGCAAAAAAACCACGTCAATCAGCGGCGTCAGGTTGACGTCAACTGGCTCCAGCTGCTGACGACGAAATTTCAAGGCTTGTCGCCCGCCTCGCCATCCTCGCGCTCATTGTGGAGCGCGTCCACCAGCTTGATTGTCTCCTGCTCTAGCTCCACCACCAGCGCGTCGATCCTGCCGATAAAGTAGCGGTGCATGATGAGGCTGGGAATCGCTACAGACAGACCCGCGGCGGTTGTTATCAGGGCCTCTGAGATACCACCGGCCAGGACCGAGGCATTCCCCGTACCCTGGGCCATGATCTCGGTGAAAACCTTGATCATGCCGACCACGGTGCCCAGCAAGCCCAGTAGCGGCGTTACCGCGGCGATGGTGCCGAGCGGATTGAGGAACCGCTCCAGGTCGTGCACCACGTGGCTGGCTGCCTCTTCGATGCTCTCCTTCATCACCTCCCGTCCATGGCGGGCATTACCGAGCCCGGCGGCCAGTATTTGGCCCAGTGGTGAGGAATTGCGCAAGGTGCGGAGCCTGGGCGCATCAAGCTCGTTGTTCTTCAGCTGCTTCCAGACTAATGCCAACAGGTGAGGCGGCGAGATCTTACGCGGATTTAGCGTAATCAGGCGTTCGACACAGATGGCCAAGGACGCTACCGAGCAAAGCACGATAGGAATCATCAACCAGCCGCCCGCAGTAAAAATTTCCAGCACGAAGGTTCCCCAGTTCAGTGGTGCAATAGCGAATCATTATACGCAAGGCCAGCCGTGGAGAAAGAGTCAAAGCCAGTGAGCGCGTGTCCCCTCGCGATGAGCACTGATCGACACCAGTTCACCACCGCGAATGCGCAACTCAAGGGCGCCGTCCTCGGCGGTGTTGTACAGGCGCGCGCCGATTCTCCGGTAAGCCGCCAGTACCGCCGGTCGGGGATGACCGAAGCGATTGAGAAAGCCTGCGCTGACCACCGCGATGCGCGGTGCGACCTGGCGCAGAAAAGGGCCGGATGACGAGTTACCACTGCCATGGTGTGGCACCACCAGCACATCTGCCGCCAGCGCATTGCCGTAATATTGCACCAGCTCAAGCTCAGAGCGCCGGCCTATATCACCGGGCAGCAGTATCCGGTAACCATGGAAATCCAACATCAACACGCAGGATTGTTCATTGTCATCGGCCATGTTGCTGGAGGCGATCGGGTGCAGCTGGGTGATAAGCAGATCGCCCGCCCGCCAAAAACCACCCCTCTGGCAGGCTTGCTGAAGCAGCTCGACCGGCTGCCTGGCGTCCCCATACAGCAGTTCATCGATGCGAAGCTGCGCGGCCAGGGTCGCCACCCCACTGGCGTGATCCCGGTCACTATGACTGATCACCAGTGTGTTGAGCCCGCTGATGCCGCGCTGGCGAAGGAATGGCAGCAGCACCGAGTTGGCCATATTGAATCCCGCCGGGTCGCCGGCACCGGTGTCATACAGCAATCGATAATCAGCAGTTTGCACCAGTACTGCCAGCCCTTGGCCGACATCAAATACCGTGATTTTCAGTTCGCCCTCTGGCAGCGGCAGCGGCTGCGCACCCGACCACAGTGGCAGCAACAAGCAGCAGCCGAGCAGAGCCCAAGGCTGGCGGCGAAACAGGGCCAGCAGCCAGGCGCCGATCACTGCCAACACCAGGGCACCGGCAGAGGGTTGAAACTGCAGCCAGGCCTGTTGCCAGGCGAGCCAGGAAGTTGCGTCGAACCAGGCCAGAACCACGCCGCTAACATTGAACAGCCCTACCAACACGGCTGGTACGCTAGCTGTCACAGCCAGCCACAGCACCAACAACAGGCTTGCGGGTACCAGTACAAAGCTGACCAGCGGCACCACCAGCAGATTCGCCAGCGGTGATACCAGGCTCAAGCCACCGAACCAGAAACTGGCAAACGTCCCCAGACCCAGGCTCAGGACCAACTGAATTTGCAGAAGATGACGCCAGCCCGGCAACAACGGCCAGCGTCTCAACAGGAAAATAATCAGCGCTACGGCGGCGAAGGAAAGCCAGAAGCCCGGGTTATGGGTACACAGGGGATCGAGCACATTGACCGCCCAGGCAGCGATCAACAAGGCCCGCCCGCCATCCAGCCTGCGTCGGCACAACAGCGCCAACTGCAGGCTCACCAGCATGACCAGGGCCCGTTGCGCGGGCAAGCCAAATCCCGCCAGGGCCGCAAAGCTGCCTGCCAGCGCCAGGCTACACAGCTGTGGCCAGGCGTAACCCCCGCCCAGGCGAACCAGTAATTTACCCAGCCCAAACCCGATCCCTGCCACCAGGCCAACGTGCAGACCGGATACTACGAACAGATGCGACAGACCCAGGCCCTTGATCACTTGCCAATCGGCCACCGGAATCGCACTGCGCTCGCCGATGGCCAGTGCCTGCGCCAGGCCCCTGCCGGTATTTGTGAGCGCCGATTTGGCCAGGT
Organism: Halieaceae bacterium; assembly: GCA_965237855.1. Classification (GTDB taxonomy): domain Bacteria; phylum Pseudomonadota; class Gammaproteobacteria; order Pseudomonadales; family Halieaceae; genus CBDEGK01. Next base: position 125,429 of record CBDEGK010000004.1, read on the forward strand.
CGTCCTGCAATTGCTGACGTGCTCGTTGATACCAGGGCAGCGCAGCCGCATCGTTGCCGAGCAGTCGCAAGGAGCGTTCGCGCACATAGCCGGTTGCGCAATACCGGTTCTGGATCAGCCAGGCCTGAAAGTTAAAGGAACCCGGATTGGACAGACCCCAGGGGGGCTTGAGCCGGGCCTCCAGCGCCCAGCGCTGGCCCGCCCGGATTGAAGTATCACCGTAGTAGGACAGCAATAAATTGCATCCTGGGTACTCATCTAGCTGCAGGATAAATCGCTGCCGCCGACCGCCGCCGCTAAACTGGCGAATTTCCGCGGGCGCCAAAACCAGGCCATGTATTTGCCTCACCTCGGCCTCACCCTGGTAAGGCAAACCAAGATCCGGCAGTTTGTCCAGGTGCTGCCCCGCGTAGCAGGCACCCAGGCACAGCGCTACAGCAAACCGCGTCAATCTGTTGCGTCTCCACAACAACAACAAAAGACTGCAGCTCAGCGTTGCTTGCAGCTGCGTGAGCGAGGGCGCGTGCGGCATCCAGGCCAGCACCACAATCCCTGTCGCAGTACCTGTCATCCATGAAAGCATGCTAGAGTTGTCGCCTAATTTTCCCTGGCAATACTCAGTCAAGCACAGGACTTCCCAAGACGCCAACGGCATGGCAAAAAACACGATCAAACGGTATTTACCCAGCCCCGGGAAGCTGCGCGAAATCAAATCACTGCAGGTACTCGGCGATTGGATTTACCAGCCCAATCTCTGGCATATCAACCGTCATTCCGCATCGACGGGATTTTTTGTTGGCTTTTTCTGTGCCTTTATTCCCCTGCCCACACAAATGGTCTTCGCCGCCTTCCTCTCGGTGTGGTTGCGCTGCAACCTACCCCTTGCCGTTGGCCTGTGCTGGATAACCAATCCCCTCACCATGGGGCCGATTTTTTTCCTGGCCTACAAAGTTGGTGCTGTCACCCTCGGGGTGACGCCGGAAGCTATTCAGTTTGAGCTGAGCTGGGACTGGATCACCCACGGCCTGGTAGCCATCTGGCAACCCTTCCTGCTCGGTTGCCTGCTATGTGGGTTATTTTTTGGCTGCCTGGGGTATTTTGTGGTCAGTACCCTGTGGCGCTGGGGTGCGGTGCGACGCTGGGAGGCGCGCGGCCAACGACGTCGGGCCCAGATGCAAAAGGCTATTCATGACGTAGAACTTCGGCAGGAAGAAATTGCGCAGCACGGTGTGCCGGATACCAGGCCGCCAGGAAAGACATCCCCGCCGTCACCAGGGCAATAGCCACCACGTCCTGCCAGCGCAGATCCGCTGGAATATAGTCGATCGGGTACACGTCGGTGGTCAAAAATTGCACCGCAAACAGCCACTCGATAGCGTCGACCAGTTCGCTAGCCCAGAGACTGCCCAGGCTACCGAGGGCACTGCCGAAAATAATACCGACCAGGGCAATCACCAGCCCCTGCAACAGAAATATCGTGCGAATGTTGGCCGGGGTCGCCCCCAGGGCCCGCAGAATGGCAATGTCCCCCTGCTTGTCGATGACCACCAGCACCAGTGAGGAAACCACGTTAAACGCCGCGATAGCGATAATCGACAACAGCAGCAGACCAATCAGGTCGCGGGACAGTTGGATGGCGGCGTAGAGATTACCGTGAGTCATGGTCCAGTCACTGGCGTAGTAGCCGGCGGGCAAACCGCTCACAAGTTGCCAGCCGATGCGCCCGGCAGCGAACAGATCATCGACGACAACACGAAATCCGTGCGCTGCACCGTCCAGGCCGGCCACACGAGATGCCGTTGGCAAGTGCATCATGGCCGCTGTCTGGTCCCACTCGGTACCGGTATGAACCAGGCCCTGCACCGTGAGATAGGCGAACTGTGCCTGGCTTCCGCTGGTGGCCGGGCTGATCAGGGTCAGCACGTCGCCCACATCCACACCCAGCTTTGCCGCCAACTGGCTGCCCAGAAGCAGGCCATTGTTATCGTTGGAAAACGCCTTTAACGTCTGTTCATCAAGTAGATCATAGGCCCCGCCAAGCCTTGCTTCCCGGGCCAGGTCGATGCCGGTCACCAGGGTCGTATCAATACGCCCCCGATACACCAGCATGGCCTGCAGCTGAACAAAAGGCGCCGCCCCCTGAACCCCGGCGAAGGATTCAATCGCGTCAATCTCCGCCGACCAGTCTGCGACCGGCTGCCACGACTTGAGCGTCAACTGCGGCACCAGCGACAAAATATTGTCGCGCATCTCCCGATCGAAACCGTTCATGACCGACAACACAATAATCAGCAGCGCGATGGCCAGGATGATCCCCAGCATGGACAAGCGAGATAGGAAACCACTGAGATAACTACCCCGGGCATTGAGGGTATAGCGCAGAGCAATGGAAAGCTGCTGCGACAGCTTCATGGTGAGAGGCTCATAGTGGGAGCATCATGGCGCCAGCCCAAGCCGGCCGTCGATCAAGTGATAGCGTGCATCCATGCGCGCGGCGATTTCCCGGTCGTGGGTTACCAACACAAAACTGGCCGTGGTGGTGCTGCGTAATTCAGCAATCAGCTCAAGCACCTGTTGCGCCGAGGCAGGGTCCAGGTTGCCGGTGGGCTCATCCATCAATACAACAGCCGGTTTCATCACCAGCGCCCTGGCGATGGCGACACGCTGGCGCTCACCACCCGACAACTGAGCGGGGCGGTGTTCAAGTCGTGCTGCCAGGCCAATATCGGACAATATTGTCGCCGCAGTCTCTTTCGCCTGTTCCGCAGCCTGCCCGCCGATCATGCCCGGCATGGCAACATTCTCCAGTGCTGAGAATTCCGGCAACAGGTGGTGGAACTGATAGACAAAGCCCAGCGACTGGTTGCGCTGTTGGCACAATTCGGATTCTGGCAGTTGCGCGATATCCTTGCCCTGTAGCAAAACCTGACCAGAGGTCGGCTTGTCCAGCCCACCGAGCAGGTTTAGCAGGGTCGATTTGCCGGAGCCAGAGGCACCGACGATAGCCACCTGGCTAGCCGGGGCCAATTCAAAATCGATGTCGCGCAGCACCTCCACACTGAGTTCAGCATCCTGATAGGTACGCGACAAACCGCGTGCAGCCAGAACCATCTCACTCATAACGCAAAATCTCCGCCGGCTGAACCTGGGCGGCGCGCCAGGCTGGAATCAGGGTGGCCAGAAGACTCAACAACAGTGCCAGCGACACGATGACACCGACATCCTCCCAATCCAGTCGCGCCGGCAGATTAGAAATGAAATACACCTGGGGATCGAACAATTTCACCCCAAGCAATTGTTCCACAAACAGGCTGATGGAAGCGATATTGACGGCGATCAAGGCGCCACCAAGGGCGCCGATCAAAACCCCACAACTGGCCAACAGCATTCCCTGGCAAACAAAAATGCCCATGATGCCAGTGCGGCCCGTCCCCATGGTCCGCAGCACGGCAATATCGGAACGTTTCTCTGTGACCGCCATGGTCAGCGTCGACACAATATTGAAGGCCGCCACGGCGACAACGCTAAGCAGTAACACGGTGATCATGGTTTTCTCCATGCTCACTGCACTGAACAGGCTGCGATGAGATTGCTGCCAGTGAACTACCCGCACATCCCCCGGCAGTTGTTTCGATAATGCTGAGGAAATGTCCGCGGCGGCGAACAAATCGGTATAGGCCAGTCGCAGGCCATCTACCTCGTTACCCATACGCAGCAGCGCCTGGCCATCCGGCAAATTGATCAGGGCGTGGGAGCCATCCAACTGCGCACCGACTTCAAACAACCCCACCACCTCAAAGCGCTTGCGTCGCGGCAAACTACCCAGCGGGGTGTGGGTCAGCACTGGCGCCGTCAACTCAACACGATCGCCCACGGTCACTCCCAATGAGCGCGCCAGCAGAGTTCCCAGGACAATATTCCAGCGCCCTTCTGCCAGGGCCTCGAAACTGCCCACGCTGATGCTGGCGGCAACCCGGGATACACCAGGTTCACGGGCGACATCCACGGCTAACAGCTGGGCCCCCTGGATCGTGCGCGAACCATCAATCAACACCTTGGCACTGGCATAAGGTGCGGTTGCGACCACGCCATAGCTCCCTTGCAGGATCTGGCTGAGAGAACGCCAGTCAGCGAGCCGACCCTCCCGGGCCTGTACAGAAGCATGGGGAACCACACTGAGAATACGACTGCGCAGTTCATCGGCGAAACCATTCATGACCGAGAGAACCACGATAAGGCTGGCGACCCCGAGGGCCATACCAATCAGAGAAACCATTGAAACGACGCCGATGAAGCGATTGCGTTGACGGCTGAAACTGTAGCGAAGGCCGATCAGGAAAGGCAGTTTATTTATGCGATTCGGCCTCATAGAATTGGTCCGAACCGGCAACGCCGGCCTGGGCGGCTTTACCCTCGCGAGTTTCTTGTTCGCACACCGTGGGGTTACCGCCACAAATATCGCAAGAGGTATCGATACCCAGTGCACCCATGCCACCGCAGGAACCTTTGATGGGTTTGTTGCTGAAGATCACGCCCACAGCCATGCCCGTTACAACCAGCAGGAAGAATAAGAAACTGAGCAAGAAGGTGGCCATGGCGCAATACTACTGCAAATAGGTGTCGATTGCCGACGTTTTGTAGACACTGTAAGCGTCACCTGCGTCGACAACCAGGTACACCGCCAGGCCCTCACGCCGCGCCACCTGCAGGGCCCGTTCAAGGCCTAATACGGTCAGCGCAGTAGCCCAGGCATCTGCCACCATCGCCTGCTCGGCGACCACCGTCACCGAAGCCAACTCGTGACGCACCGGGTAACCACTATGTGGGTTGATGCTGTGGGCGTAGCGCACCCCATCGACCTCGAAAAAATTGCGGTAGCTCCCCGATGTCGCTACGGCGCCTGCTGTGACGGACAGACCGGCCATCGGTTCACCGCCCATCAATTCTGGTCGTTCAATGGCCAGATGCCAGGGCCCGCCCCGGGGACTGTCTCCCCGCACCCGAATCTCACCACCGATTTCCACCAGGTAATGTCTGATGCCCTGTTGTTCAAGCAGCGTCGCCAGCCGGTCGACGCCAAAGCCCTTGGCCAGGGATGAAAAATCCAACTCGCGCTGCTCCAATTTGCGCAGTCGAGACTGTTGCCGGTCCAGTTCCAGGGCCTGATATCCGACCTCGGACAACGCCGCCTCTATCGCCGGTACCGACGGTACCGTGTCGCCCCGCTGCGGTCCAAATCCCCACAGGTCAACAAGGGGTCCAACCGTTGTGTCATAAGCACCGTCGCTGAGCCGACTGATCTCCAACGCCTGCGCCAGTACCACAGCAAAATCATCGCTGACCTCTAGCCACTCTCCGGGGGCAGAGCGGTTAATGCGATTGATTTCCGAATCCAGTCGATAGGTGGACATACTGTCATTGATAGCTTCCAGCAGCACATCAATCTCCGCAGTCAACTGCGCCTGGTCTACACCGGCGGGTGGATCAACCACGGTGACATGGTAGCTCGTACCCATGGTGCTACCCTCGAGGTAGAGGGGTTGCCGAGGGCTTTCACAAGCCGCCGTCAGCGCTACCAGCAAGACAACGAAAAAGGCCAGCACGATGGGCTGGCCTGGGATAGTGCTCTGGTTGAACTTAACCACCGAAATCGTCCAACAGGATATTGTCCGGCTCCACACCGAGATCGGTCAGCATGGCGATCACCGCCGAGTTCATCATGGGCGGCCCGCACATGTAGTATTCGCAATCTTCCGGGGCCGGGTGATTCTTCAAATACTCCTCGAACAGCACATTGTGGATAAAGCCCGTCAGCCCGTCCCAGTTGTCTTCCGGCTGGGGATCAGACAGGGCCACATGCCACTCAAAGTTTTCATTTTCGGCGGCCAGCATGTCGTATTCATCCCCGTAGAACATCTCGCGCAGGGAGCGGGCACCGTACCAGAATGTTATTTTGCGGTTCGAGTTGAGCCGCTTGAGCTGATCAAAAATATGCGAGCGCATGGGGGCCATGCCTGCGCCACCACCGATAAAGATCATCTCGGCCTCGCTCTCTTTGGCAAAGAAATCACCGAAGGGACCATACACCTTCACCTCGTCACCGGGCTTCAGGTTGAAAACCCAGGAGGACATGATCCCCGGCGGTATGCCCTCGCTGCCCGGCGGCGGCGTAGAGCAACGAATATTGAACTTGACGATACCCTTTTCTTCCGGGTAATTGGCCATCGAGTAGGCGCGTATAGTGGTATCTGCCACGTTGGACTCGTGCTCAAAGAACTTGAAACGTTCCCAGTCGCCGCGGTATACCTCGCCAATATCAAAGTCGGAGTACTTCACATGATGCGGCGGGCACTCCAACTGTACGTAGCCGCCCGCGCGAAAATCCACGTTCTCGCCCTCTGGCAATGTCAATGTCAGCTCTTTGATGAAGGTGGCGACGTTGTTGTTGGATTCGACCGTACACTGCCATTGCTTGACCCCGAACACTTCCTCGGGAATGCGAATGTCCATGTCTTGTTTGACCGGTGTCTGGCAGGACAGGCGCCAGCCTTCCTGGGCTTCACGGCGGGTGAAAAACGACTCCTCGGTCGGCAGCATGGAGCCACCGCCATCATTCACCACACACTTGCACTGGGCGCAGGTGCCGCTGCCACCACAGGCGGAGGCCAGGAACAGATCCTCGGCAGCCAGCGTTTGCAACAACTTGCCACCAGCGGGGACTGACAACTGCCTTTCACCGTTGATATTGATGGTGATATTGCCCGAGGCCACCAGCTGTTGCCTGGCCAGCAGGATTACTGCTACCAGGGTCAGCACAATGACCGTGAACATCGCGACACCCAGTAAAATTGTTTGCATTACTAAAGTCCCGCTTACAGATCGATGCCGCCGAAGGACATGAAGCCCAACGACATCAAACCGACAATAATGAAGGTAATACCGAGACCCTGCAGCCCCTCTGGCACATCCGAATATTTGAGTTTTTCGCGGATACCAGCCAGCGCGGTTATTGCCAGCGCCCAGCCAATACCCGCGCCAGCGCCATAAACTGCACTTTCCGCAAAGTTGTAGTCACGCTCCACCATGAACAGCGAGGCACCCATAATGGCGCAGTTGACAGTGATCAGGGGTAAAAACACGCCCAGCGCGTTATACAGTGCCGGCATATAACGATCGAGGAACATCTCCAGGATCTGTACCAGCGCGGCAATAACGCCGATATAGCTAAGCAGCCCCAGGAAACTCAGGTCCACGTCGGGCAAACCCGCCCAGGCCAGGGCCCCGTCTGCCAGCAGGTAATTGTAGATCAGGTTGTTGACCGGTACGGTGATCATGAGTACCACCACCACTGCCACACCCAGGCCAAACGCCGCCTGGATTTTCTTAGACACCGCCAGGAAGGTGCACATGCCCAGGAAGAAACTCAGCGCCATATTCTCGATAAATATGGAGCGCACAAACAGGCTCAGGTAGTGCTCCATTACGCGCCCTCCCGCACAACCGTATGACTGGATATGCGAAATTCCGGCGCCTCGACCTGTTCCGGCTTCCACGAGCGCAGCGCCCAGATGAACAAGCCGATCAGGAAGAAAGCGCTGGGCGGCAACAGCAATAGGCCATTGGGGTTATACCAGCCGCCGTCGGTAACCAGAGGTAGTATTTCGAATCCAAATAATTTGCCCGCACCAAACAGTTCGCGAACAAAACCCACACAGAGAAGCACCACGCTGTAACCCAGGCCGTTGCCTATGCCATCGACAAAACTCGGCAGCGGTGGATTCTTCATGGCGAAGGCTTCCGCGCGACCCATGACGATACAATTGGTGATAATCAAGCCGACGAATACTGACAGCTGCTTGCTGATACCGTAAGCCACGGCCTTCAGCACCTCATCCACCACGATTACCAGTGAGGCAATGACGATCATCTGCACGATAATGCGGATATTGCTCGGTATGTGCAGACGGATCAGGGAAATAAAGAAGTTGGAGAAGGCCGTCACTGTAGTCAGGGCAATGCACATGACCATGGTCACCTGCAGGGAGGACGTCACCGCCAGCGCCGAGCATACACCCAGCACCTGCAGCGCGATCGGGTTCTCCTTGAAGATAGGCGTTGAAAGCGTTTCTTTCATCGTCGACATGAGTTGTTAGGCCTCCCCGGCCATCAAATTATCGATAAACGGACCAAAACCATTTTCACCCAGCCAGAACTGCACCAGGTTGGTCACACCACGCCCGGTCAGCGTCGCGCCCGCCAGGCCATCAATGTCATGCTCAGAACCTGCGGCGGCCACGCCCTTGACCAGGCCGATAGCGACCTCGCCCTGCCGGTACACCTTTTTGCCCGGCCAGACCGACTTCCATTTCGCATTGTCCACTTCACCGCCCAGTCCAGGTGTTTCCTTGTGCTCATAAAAACCCAGGCCTGCCACGGTATTGCCATCGGCCTCCAGGGCCACGAATCCGTACAGCGTCGACCACAACCCATAGCCGTGAATGGGCAGGATGATTTTGTCCAGCTTACCTTCCTCTTCGACCAGGTAGACGATGGCGAAATTTTCACGCCGGCCCACTTTTGCAATATCGTCCCTGCTGTCCAGCGCCGCGGACTGGGCCGGATCCTTGGCGGCCTTGCGCTGGTTGTATTTTTCCACAGGGACTTCATCACTGAACCTGCCGCTGCGCAGATCGACTATCCGCGGCCTGACCTTTTCAAACTGCTCGTTGACCGGCACGCCCTCTTCCAACAGGCCCGCCGCGGCCAAGATATTGCGATTGCGATCATCTATGACATTGGCGACCTGGCGATCTTTCAGCAGTACCGCTGCGCCGGAGACGATGACCGAGCAAACCACGCACAGGGCGATGGCGACGATCAGGGTCTTGGCGACAGAGTCGTTATTGGACACGGGCGAGCCTCCGCTTGATATTAGACTGCACCACGAAATGGTCGATCAGGGGTGCAAACAGGTTGGCGAACAGAATGGCCAGCATGATGCCCTCGGGGAATGCCGGGTTCACAACCCGGATAAGCACGGTCATCACACCGATCAAGCCACCGAACCACCATTTACCCACATCGGTCATTGCCGCCGACACCGGGTCGGTCGCCATAAACACCATGCCAAAAGCAAAGCCACCGACGACGAAATGCCAGTACCAGGGCACCGCGAACATTGGATTGGTGTCAGAGCCGGTAGCGTTGAACAACAGGGTGGTCGCCACCATGCCGATCATGACACCGGCGATAATGCGCCAGGCGGCAATCCGGGTATACACCAGCAAAACACCGCCCAGCAGGATGGCCAGGGTTGAGGTCTCGCCGATCGAGCCCTGCATATTACCAATAAAGGCCTGGCCCAGGCTCAGACTTTGTTGCAATACCTCATGTCCCTGGGAAGCCATGACCGACAACGCCGTGGCGCCGGTGTAACCGTCCACCGCGGTCCACACCGCGTCACCGGACATCTGTGCCGGGTAGGCGAAATATAGGAAAGCCCGACCGGTCAGGGCCGGATTGAGGAAATTCTTGCCGGTGCCGCCGAACACTTCCTTGCCCAGCACCACACCGAAACTGATACCGAGCGCCACCTGCCACAGGGGGATATCCGGCGGACATGCCAGCGCAAATAGGACAGAGGTGACGAAGAACCCCTCGTTGACCTCGTGGCCGCGCTTAATGGCAAAGACAATTTCCCAGATAATACCGACCAGGAAGGTGGTGATGTAGATGGGCAGGAAATAAACCGCTCCAAACCAGAAACAATCCCAGATACTGGTGGGGTCGTTGCCCGCCAGCAAGCCGATCAGGGGGGCGTGCCAATCGGTCAGTACACCGCTGCCAGCGGCGAGAATCGTGTTGCCCTGGATACCCAGGTTGTACATGCCGTAAAACATGGCTGGAAAGGTCGCCAGCCACACGGTAATCATGATCCGTTTCAGGTCCACACCGTCGCGCACGTGGGCGGTAGAACGGGTCACGCTATCGGGGGCGTAGAGGAAAGTGTCGAATAACTCGTACAATGCATAATACCGCTGGAAGCGGCCGCCTTCCTGGAAGTGGTGCTCGAGCCCGTCGAGGAACTTACGCAGTGACACTGTCAGCCCTCCTTCTCAATGCGCGACAGGTTGTCGCGCAGGATCGGCCCGTACTCGTACTTACCGGGGCAAACATAGCTACAAAGTGCCAAATCTTCTTCCTCAAGTTCCAGGCAGCCCAATTGTTGCGCGGTCTGGGTGTCGCCTACGATCAACGCACGCAACAGTTGCGTCGGTAGGATATCCAGGGGCATGACATCCTCGTAACTGCCCATGGGTACCATGGCGCGTTCACTGCCATTGGTATTTGTCGTCATCGGCAATAGTTTCCGCGGCAGTATTCTGGACACGTAAATGCGCAGACTGGAGTGCTTATTGAAGCCCGGTGACAACCAACCCATAAATTCGCGATGGCGCCCTTCCAACAGCACAGATACTTGTTGGTGGTAGCGGCCCAGGTAGGCGGTTCCCGCCTGCACCCGACGCCCGCCCAGTACCGAGCCTGAAATTATGCGATTTTCCCCCTCCGCCAATTCGCCAGCGCAGAGGGCCTGTAAATCAGCACCCAGTCGGACGCGCAATAACCGCGGTTGATTGACCTGCGGACCCGCCAGGGCAATAACGCGTTCGGTGTAGAGCTTACCGTGCTGCAGTAACCGGCCCAGCGCTATGACATCCTGGTAGCCAATGGTCCAGACCACGCGCTGGCTGCTGACCGGGTGCAGGCAGTGAACATGTGTGCCCGCCAGGCCTGCCGGATGGGGGCCGGCAAAGCGCTCGCCGACGATAGAGTCGCCTTCAGCCAGGGGGATATCGGCGTCGGGGGCGGCACAGACATAAGTCTTGCCGCTGCTGAGTGTAGCCAGCGCTTGTTGTCCGAGTTTGAAAGCCTCTGCTTGTTCGGCAATTACCACCGCCGGGTCTGCGGCCAGCGGATGGGTGTCCATGGCGGTGATGAAAATGGCCTCGGCCTGGGCATCGGCTGCCGGCACGCAGCTATAGGGCCGGGTGCGCAGGGCGGTCCATTGCCCGGACTCCAGCATCAGGCGCCTAACGCCGACTGCACCCAGTGCCGCCGGGTCTCCACGGCTAAATTCAACAGCGTCGTCACCGTCGATATCAATCACCACAGACTGCAGTACCCGCCTGGCACCGCGGTTAATAGATGCGACCGTACCGGCTGCTGGAGCGGTAAAATTTACGCCGGGATTTTGTTTGTCGATAAAGAGCGTTTGACCGAGTTTGACCCGGTCACCGACCTGAACTGTCATGGTTGGCTTCATGCCGATGTAGTCGAAGCCGATCAGGGCTACCGAGCGTACGGCTGCCGCAGCGGATATTACCTGCTCGGGCTGCCCGGATATGGGAATATCCATACCCCGCTTCAGCTTAATCATTCATTGCGCCTGTTGATGAGAATGTGCCAATGGGTTACGGCTGACAAGAGCCCTCGCCAAGCCGCGCGCATTATACGGAATCCCCAATGGTAACGCTACGCCACAGGGGAGAACTCCGTTGATTTTGCACAGGTTTTTCTCAGTCGATTTTCGGGTAGGTGGCGTACTCGATGCCGGCCATTTGCTGCAAAATACGAAACACCTGGCAGCTGTAGCCAAATTCATTGTCGTACCACAGGTAGATCACCGCCTGCGTACCATTGACAATGGTTGCCTCAGAGTCAAACACGCAGGCGTGCCGGGAACCGACAAAATCGCTGGAAACCACCTCTGGCGAATTGGAAAAATCGATTTGCTTGCGCAGGGGTGAGTGCAGCGCCACCGTGCGCATGTACTCGTTGACTTCCTCCGCGCTGGTCCGCTTCTTCAGGTTCAGGTTGAGAATGGCCATGGAGACATTGGGCGTGGGCACGCGAATCGCGTTGCCGGTGAGCTTACCGGCAAATTGAGGTAAGACCTTGCCTACCGCAGTAGCCGCGCCGGTTTCCGTGAGCACCATATTGAGCGGAGCGCTGCGACCGCGGCGATTGGCCTTGTGATAGTTGTCGGTCAGGTTCTGGTCGTTGGTGTAGGCGTGCACCGTTTCCACATGGCCAGTGATAATGCCAAATTCATCGTCCAGGGCTTTCAGCGGTGGCGCGATCGCATTGGTGGTGCAGGAAGCCGCAGAAATTAGCGTGTCGCTGTCACTGATTTCGTGGCTATTAATGCCGTGCACTATATTTTTCATATCCCCTTTACCCGGCGCCGTCAGGATGACCTTGGCCGCGCCCTTGGACTTGAGATGGCGGGAAAGGCCGGCTTCATCGCGCCACATACCGGTGTTGTCGATGATCAGGGCATCATCAATACCGTAGGCGGTGTAATCAATTTCATCCGGGGCATCGGCGTAGATCACCTGGACCTCATTGCCATTGGCGACAAAGGAATTGCGTTCTTCATCGACCCGGATGGTGCCACTGAAGGGACCGTGTACCGAATCCCGGCGCAACAGGCTGGCTCGTTTGACCAGATCGTTTTCGGCCTTGCCCTTGCGTACCACGATGGCGCGCAGGCGCAGGGTGTCGCCGCCATCCGCTTTCTCTACCAGCAGACGCGCCAACAGGCGGCCAATGCGACCGAAGCCGTACAACACGACATCGCGGGGTTTCTGCAAGGGCTTGTTGTTGCCGCCCACCAGGCCCGCCACTTGTTGCAGGACATACTTCTTGACGCTGAGGCCCTGCTCGCGGCCCTCTTCCTCGTATCCGACGGCAATGCGGCCCACGTCGATATGCGCCGTACCCAGGTCGAGGCTGGCCAGCGTCTTGATCACCGGGTAGGTCTCGAACTCCGACAATTCATTCTGCTCGACCTGCCGCACATAGCGGTGATCCTGCATGATATCCAGCACCGAGCGATTGACCAGGGAGTGGCCATACAGATAGGTTTTGACGCTATTCTCACGGGACAATTTGCCAACCAACGGAATCATGGCTTCGGCCAGTGCTTCCCGCTCCTTCCAGTCCTGGAAATAATCTTCGGGACGACTGCGTTCACGATCGGTCACTTATATTTACCTGCTCGAGTGATGAAAATTTGCGGGTATTATCTTCATATGGTGGGGACCACGCAAGCTGGCTACAATAGCCCGCCGCAATAACAGGTATTTCTGCCAAAAATGTTCCAGGATATTCTCGATAATCTGGCCAATCTCGATGCTACAGCGCGTCGAACCGCCATCGGCCCGGTGTACGGCAGTTCCGCCGCCTGCCTGCTGGCCCAGCTGGCCACCAAGGCCGGCGTACACGTCGCTATAACCCGCGACAGTCTCAGCGCCTACCAGCTAATTCGGGAACTGCAGTTTTACAGCCGCGGCAGCGAGCTGGAGATTCTCGCTTTCCCGGACTGGGAAACCCTGCCCTACGACAATTTTTCTCCTCACCAGGACATCCTGTCCGAGCGACTGCATACCCTGTACCGACTGCCACAGTTGCAGCACGGCATCCTGGTGGTGCCCATCTCCACACTGATGCACCGACTGGCACCGGTGAGCTATATCGCTGGCAATAGCCTGATGCTCGATCTCGGCCAGCAACTGGATGTGGACCTGTTCCGGCGTAATCTCCAGCGCAGCGGCTATCGAAATGTCGAAACCGTGTTTGAGCACGGCGAATTTGCCCTGCGCGGCTCCCTGTTGGATGTTTTCCCCATGGGCAGCGCCAGTCCCTATCGCATCGACCTGTTGGACGACGAGGTGGAGACACTGCGTATCTTCGACCCGGAGACCCAGCGCACGATTAAAAAGGTTGACCGCATTCGCCTGCTGCCAGCCCGCGAATTTGCCCTGCACAGAGAAGCCATCAGTCGTTTCCAGGACAACTGGCTACACGAGTTCAATGTCGACCACGACGCCTGCCCCATGTACAGCGAAGTCGGCGCAGGTCGCGCACCCGGTGGCAGTGAGTATTACCTGCCGCTGTTTTTTGAGGACTGCGCCACACTCTTTGACTACCTGCCCGAGCAATGTCAGTTGATCGCCGTTGGTGAACACCATCAGGCGGCCCAGGATTTCTGGGCACAGGTGCAGAACCGCTACGAGGAGTACGGTATCGATCCAAGGCGACCTCTGCTAGCGCCCAATCGCAGCTTCGTGCCGGTGGAGGAGCTCTACCAACAGCTGCGCCAGCACGGCATGATCGAGTTCCGCACCGACCCCAAGGCACCCGTGCACATCGCTACCGGTCTGAAGCCGGCACCCAATCTAACTCCTGACAACAACCTGGCGCCGGCGCTGATGCTGGCCAAATTTCTGCAGGAACACGAAGGACCCACACTCTTGTGCGCGGAGTCCGCTGGCCGCCGCGAGATCCTGTTGGAATCCCTGGCTAGCCACGGGCTGGAGCCGGTGCTGGTGGAGAGTTGGCAGCAATTCCTTGAGCAGGGCCACCGCCTGGCCATGGTCACCGCACCGGTTGATCGGGGCCTGTACTGGGGCCCGGGCCAGCCGACATTGATTGCCGAGGCCCAGCTATTTGGTAATCGTGTTGCCCAGCGCCGTCGGCGCGACGCCAACCAGGTGCAAACGGCGACCAATATCAAGAACATCAACGAATTACGCGCTGGCGTACCGGTGGTTCATATCGACCATGGCGTCGGTCGCTACGAGGGTTTGCAGACCCTGGAAATTGACGATCAACTGACAGAATTTATCAGTCTTCAATATGCCGACGCCTCGAGATTGTATGTCCCGGTTGCCAGTCTGCACCTGATCAGCCGCTACAGTGGCAGCGATCCGGAGACGGCACCTCTGCATCGGCTCGGCAGCGAACAGTGGAAAAAAGCCCGCCGCAAGGCTGGCGAAAAAGTCTCTGACGTCGCCGCTGAATTGCTGGAGGTATACGCCCGTCGGGAGGCCCGGCCGGGCCATGCGTTCGCCTTTGATGAAGCCGAATACGAGAAATTCAGCGCCGCCTTCCCATTCGAGGAAACCCCGGACCAGGCAGATGCCATCCACACAGTGCTCAAGGACATGCGCTCAGACCAGGTTATGGATCGACTGATCTGTGGCGACGTGGGCTTTGGCAAGACCGAGGTGGCCATGCGAGCGGCCTTTGTGGCGGTCCAGAACGACAAGCAAGTTGCCATTCTGGTGCCCACCACCCTGCTGGCCCAACAACACTTCGGCTCGTTCAGTGACCGTTTCGCCGACTGGCCGGTCACCGTAGAAGTGATCTCGCGCTTTCGCAGTACCAGTGAACAGAACGCCATCATAGAGAAGGTAAAAGCCGGCAAGGTCGATATCCTGATCGGCACGCATAAGTTACTTAGTAGCCAGCTCCGTTATCGCGACCTGGGCCTGCTGATCATCGATGAGGAACACCGCTTCGGGGTAAAACAAAAGGAAGTCATCAAGGCCATGCGCGCCGAGGTAGACATTCTCACCCTCACCGCAACGCCCATTCCACGCACCTTGAACATGGCCCTGGGCGGCCTGCGCGACCTCTCCATTATCGCCACGCCACCCGCCCGCCGACTCTCCATTAACACCTTTGTGCGGGAGTACAATATCGCTCTGATCAAGGAAGCGGTGACCCGGGAGACCCTGCGTGGCGGCCAGGTCTACTACCTGCACAACGAGGTCCGCACCATAGAGGAGACCGGCCGCAAGCTGCAGGAACTGCTGCCGGACCTGCGCATCGGCATCGCCCACGGTCAATTGCGAGAGCGACAGCTGGAACAGGTCATGTCGGCCTTCTACCACCAGCAATACCATGTCCTGTTGTGCTCGACGATCATTGAAACCGGCATCGATGTGCCCAATGCCAACACCATCATTATTGAACGCGCCGACAAGTTTGGCCTGGCCCAGTTACACCAGCTGCGTGGTCGCGTCGGTCGCTCCCACCACCAGGCCTACGCCTACCTGTTGTGTCCGCCCCGCTCCGCCATGACCGGGGACGCCGAAAAGCGACTGGCCGCCATTGAAGCCTCCGGCGACCTGGGCGCGGGCTACCTGTTGGCGACCCAGGACCTGGAGATTCGCGGCGCCGGCGAGTTGCTCGGCGATGAGCAGAGTGGCCAAATTCACAGCGTGGGCTTTTCTCTCTACATGGAGATGCTCGAGCGGGCGGTTGAATCCCTGCGCCGCGGGGAGATTCCCGACCCAGAGGGGGTCGGTGCTCACCCCACAGAGGTCAATCTGCGGGCGCCGGCGTTGATCCCGGATGATTACCTGCCGGACATCAATAGCCGCCTTGTCCTGTACAAACGTATTGCCGCCGCCGGCAGTGATGAAGATTTGAAGGATATCCAGGTTGAGATGATTGACCGCTTTGGCTTACTGCCAGTGCCCAGCCGCAACCTGTTTCAAACCACCGAGACCAAATTGCAGGCAGCGGCACTGGGGATTGCCAAAATTGATGTGGGCGAGCGCGGCGGCAGCATCGAATTCAGTGACAAGACCCGGGTCAATCCCATGAGCCTGGTCCGGTTGGTTCAGGAACAATCGCAAATCTTTCGACTCACTAATGGCAACCGACTGCGCTTCGACTTTGAACTGCCGGACTTCCATGAGAGACTGAATTTTGTCAAGGAACTACTAATCGCCATGGAATCAGAGAGCACCGAGGCCGCTGCGTGATCCGTAACACCATCTTTATCGCATTGCTTTCCTCCCTACTGGCCCATGGCAGCCACGCGCAGGAACGACCCCGCGATGATACCAACTGGTATACCGTCGAGTTGATCGTATTCCGTTACCTGCAGCCCGACAGTGCGGAAATTTTTCCGCTGCTACCCGAGCTGAAGTATCCAGACACATTGCAGTCCCTGGCAGCAGGAGCAAGCTTCCTGGAGCTGGATCAGGACTTTGAGCTGAGGGGACCCGAGGCCCGCAAACCAACCGCTGCCTTTAGCCTTGAAAGTGCTTTGGCGGCAATGACCGAACCGGCCCCAGCTGCTGAACTCTCTGCTGAACTTGCTCCAGAGCTCTCGTCAGGGCTTCCCCCGCAGACGGCCGCACCGGATTACCGGGTGCCCGCCGCCTATAAGCTGCTCGATGCAGCGGCGCGGGAATTCAACAGCGAACGCACGCGTATCGGTCGCAGTAAGGACATGCGGGTCTTGTTCCACCAGGCCTGGCGTCAGCCTGTCCACGGCCGCGACCAGGCCAACCCCATTCAAATTCAGAGTGAGGGCGACACCGATTACCCGGTGCTGCAAGGCAGCATCAAACTCTACGTCTCGCGCTATTTGCACCTGGAAAGCAATTTGTGGTTGAACCATAGCCGTGCCGATTTACCAGAGGGCTGGGCCATGCCTGCGCCGCCGCCAGCACCAGCGCCCCCCTACCAAAGCATTGACTATGAATTTCGGGTAGCGTTACCCGCTCAAGCCTTTTTCGACCCAACCGGCATACGGCTCGACGATCTCGCCAGCGTACTACTGGAGGGAATAGATATTGCAACGCTGCCAGCGCGCCTGGATGCCGTTGGCAAACCAATAGTAGCCCTGGACGAAGCCGAGTTCCTGGCGCGACGTTTTTACACGCCGTTCAATCACGCCATCTTGCTGCAACAGCGGCGCCGTATGCGCGGCGGCGAGTTACATTACATCGATCATCCCCGCCTGGGATTGATGATCAAGCTGACACCCTATGAGTTCAGCCCGATTGTGCCCGCTGCAGTTGGACCAGGCTCGCGCTGACCTGCTGTGCCGCCTGCGCCAGCACCTCCGTCATTGCCGTCAGAGTGATAGGCTGGTCGGATAGTCCCGCGCCGGGATTCACTACGATGCAGAGGGAGGCATAAGCCAGATCCAGCTCCCGCGCCAGGGCCGCCTCCGGCATACCGGTCATACCGACCACATCACCGCCATCCTGGCGCAGTCGCTTTACTTCGGCAGCGGTTTCCAGGCGCGGCCCCTGGGTGGTCGCATAGACTCCGCCATCGAGACAATCAGCACCACTGGTCCGAATCGCAGCGACCAGGTCACGGCGTAATTGCGCGCTGTAGGGATGGGTAAAATCAATGTGCTGGAGACGATCGGAGCTGCTGTCAAAGTAGGTCTGTTCACGGCCCCAGGTGTAGTCGATCAGTTGGTCCGGCACCACTAATGCTCCAGGCAGTAGCTCGGCTCGCAAGCCGCCGACCGCATTGATGGCCACTACCTGGGTCACACCAAGTTCACGCAACAACCACAGATTGGCGCGGTAATTGATAGCGTGTGGAGGCAGCGCGTGGGGTCGACCATGGCGGGGTAAAAACCACAGTGGGCAACCTTTCAGCTGCCCCGCCAGCGCCGGGTGTGATGCCTCGCCCCAGGGAGTATCCAGCATCACCCCCCGCTCTACTTCGAAATCCGGTAATTGCCCCAAGCCAGTGCCACCAATTACTGCCAGTTCGCTCATTTAATTTCCACCGCCTTATACAATTTTTTTATTTATACGACAGGCTTTAATACCCTTGCAACCTTAAAACCACGCCGCCGATAAATGTAGTCTGCGCTAGCTCATTGTTAAGCCTTTGATCTTGTAGTTAAAGTTAAAAGACCTATATCTTTGGACTATTTGGCAAGTGCTTGTTAGACACTTTCAGCATAATGGACAGCCTCTGCCAGTTTGATATGTTTATCCCAACGAGCGCGAGGTGCAGTTGATGAAGCTATTGGGTCCGAAAGTTGGGGAGTGGTACCAGGACATTCAAACCGGGGCGACCTTCGAGGTCGTGGCTTGGGACCCACAGACACTGCTGGTGGAAACCCAGCACATCGATGGTGAAATCAGCGAATATGACCTGGACTCGTGGCGCGAATTACTACTGGTGTCAGTTGAGGAACCAGAAGACTGGCGCAACCCCTATGAACTCGACGGCGAAGCCGGCCAGGATCCCGACCTGCCCTTCCACCCGGAGGATTGGTCTGGTCCGATTAACGCCATAGAGCCAGAATTCATGCACGGGGTCGACGAGTCCTAAATAGGGGTGACCGGGTCGCGTAGACCCCTTTTTCCACTCCATTCCTTTTATTCAGTTTTCCTTCGGAAAAAGGGGTCTGACCCCTTTTTGGTCCTTGCAGCGCCCGCAATACTGTATATAATTCCAGCTACTGGACATTTAAACAGTTCTGCGGAGCCATTCCCATGCTAAGACTGACTGCACGACAACAAGAAGTGCTGGACCTGATCCGCACTCATATTGACGATACCGGTTATCCCCCCACCCGTGCCGAGATCGCCCAGGCGCTGGGCTTCAAATCGGCCAACGCGGCGGAAGAACATCTCAAGGCGCTGGCGCGCAAGGGCGCCATTGAAATGATTGCCGGCGCCTCTCGCGGTATCCGTCTGCCCGACACCGGCGGCATCCCCATCGTCGGCCGGGTAGCAGCGGGCAGCCCGATCCTGGCGCAGGAGCATATTGAAGATCACTGTAATATTCCCGCCTCTTTCTTCAGCCCCGCCGCGGATTACTTTCTACGGGTGAGCGGCGACAGCATGATAGACATCGGTATCTTCGATGACGACCTGCTGGCCGTGCATAAAACCACCGAGGTGAAGGATGGCGATGTGGTGGTGGCTCGAATAGACGACGAGGTGACGGTGAAGCGGTTGCGGCGAGGAAAAGACCGTTCCCGCCTGACCCTGTTGCCGGAAAATTCTGACTTCCAACCGATTGAGGTTGACCTGCGGGAGCAGGATTTCGCGATCGAAGGCCTCAGTGTGGGCGTATTGCGGAGAGGCCTCTAGCTGTATAAAAGGCCTCTAGCTCTGCCCTCTAGCTTTACAACAGGAGCGCTCAGTGCAGGATGCGCCGCGCTTCCTCGACGATGTCATCCAACTCTCCCTCGACACCTTCAGAAAGATCGGCCACAGCCTGGATTCCGGCCTGAATCATTGCCCGGGCCACCTCCAGGGTATTGTCCAGCAGGTAAATACGGGATTCCTCGGAAAACTGGATAACCACCATAGGCTCAGCGTCATCATCCGCTCGCTGCAGGACGATGTCACCATTGGGCATTTCTACAATTTCCAGAAAGGATGAGGACACATCCTACCTCACTTCAGTAACGCTGATACGCCATTCTATCAAGCCGTGCAGCAACTGTCAGGCGCTCTTCTTGCCGCGCCTGGTTTTGCGTTTACCAGTGCCCTCTTCCACCACCCAGGCGCCACCTTTGTACAGCGCTTTCCAGCCGGTTGCCTTGCCCTCAACTTCAGTCATCACGTACTGCTCCTTGGTTTTGCGACTGAAGCGGATCTGCGTGCGATTGCCATCACCGTCATTGACCGGCGCGGAGAACAGGAAGTTGTATTTCGGATCGATCTCAGACTTGTGCTGCAGAATTTCATCGACAAACGGTGCCCGTGTTTCACGGTTGCGCGGAAACTGACTGGCGGCCAGGAACATGCCGGCGGCGCCGTCGCGCAGCACATAAGTGTCCTCCACCTTCTGGCACTGCAACTCGGGCATGGGAACCGGGTCCATCTTCGGCGGTGCGGCCTCACCATTGCGAAGCAATTTGCGGGTGTTTTTGCAATCTTCGCTGGTACAGCCAAAGTACTTGCCGAAGCGGCCGGTCTTCAACTGCATGTCGGCACCACACTTGTCGCACTCCAGCACCGGGCCGTCGTAGCCCTTGATTTTGAAGGCGCCCTGCTCAATGTCATAGCCGGCGCAATCGGGGTTATTACCACACACGTGCAACTTGCGCTTTTCATCGATCAGATAGCTGTCCATCGCTGTATTGCAACTGCCGCAGCGGTGGCGGCTAACCAGTTGCCGGGACTCCGCCTCGTCATCGGCGTCTTCACTGACCGCCTCGTCACCCCGTATCAGGTTAACCGTAGACTTGCAGCGCTCTTTAGGCGGTAATCCATAACCTGAGCAGCCCAGGAACACACCCGTACTGGCTGTGCGTATCTGCATGGGCCGTCCGCACTGCGTACACTCGATGTCGGTCATGGTCGGCTCATTGCGCCGCATGCCGCCCTCTTCCTGTTCCGCGTTCTGCATCTGCGCCGAAAAATCCTTGTAGAACTGATCCAGCAGATCGCGCCAGTCCAACTCACCCTCAGCGACCTCGTCCAGGCGCTCTTCCATGGTGGCGGTGAAACCGTAGTCGAGTAGCTCCTCGAAGCTCTCCTGCAGGCGCTCGGTGACAATGTCCCCCATCTTCTCCGCGTAAAAGCGCTTGTTTTCCAGGCGCACATAGCCGCGGTCCTGGATCGTAGAAATGATGGAGGCATAGGTCGAAGGACGGCCGATACCGCGCTTTTCCAATTCCCGCACCAGGCTCGCTTCGCCGTAGCGACTCGGCGGCTTGGTGAAGTGCTGGGCCGGCTGCAATTCCAATAATTGCATGATGTCGCCGCGCTTCAGGTCCGGCAATACCACATCCTCGGCACGCTTGCCGGCGGTCGGCTGCACCCGGGTATAGCCGTCAAACTTGATAATGCGGCCTTTGGCATTGAGGCTGTAGTCGCCGGCACTGACCGTGACCGTGGTGGCCAGGTATTGGGCGGGGGTCATCTGGCAGGCCACGAACTGACGCCAGATCAATTCGTACAGGCGCTCGGCGTCGCGTTCCATAGACTTCAGCTGGTGCTGCTGCACGCCGATATCCGACGGACGTATTGCCTCGTGAGCTTCCTGGGCGCCTTCTTTGGAAGAATACTGATTAGGGCTCTCGGGCAGGTAGGCGGGCGGAAAATTACTGCTGATATAAACCCGACATGCGGCTACCGCTTCCCCACTGAGATTGGTGGAGTCGGTTCGCATGTAAGTGATATAGCCGGCCTCGTAAAGACGCTGAGCCATCATCATGGTCTTTTTGACGCTGAAGCCCAGCCGGGTACTCGCGGCCTGCTGTAGGGTAGACGTAATAAACGGCGCCGTAGGTTTGCTGCGGGTGGGTTTGTCCTCACGCTCACTGACCTGGTAGGGCACATCACGCAGTGCTGCCACCGCTGCGGTGGTTTGTGCTTCGTTGCCAGGGCGAAAATTTTCGCCCAGGTGCTTGCGCACCTGGAAACGCACCTGGTGCTCGCCATCGTCTTTTAATTCGGCGTGTAGTTCCCAGAATTCCTCCGGGATAAACACATGTATCTCCCGCTCCCGCTCAACCAACAGGCGCACAGCTACCGATTGCACCCGCCCCGCCGACAGACCGCGGGCAACCTTGGCCCATAGCAGCGGCGACACCATGTAACCCACCACCCGGTCGAGAAAGCGTCGGGCCTGCTGGGCATTGACGCGGTTGGTGTCGAGATGGCCGGGCTTATCAAAAGCCTCCTGGATCGCCTTCTTGGTAATTTCGTTGAAGACCACACGTTGATAGCGATCCTCATCGCCACCAATGGCCTCTTTCAAGTGCCAGGCGATGGCCTCTCCCTCGCGATCAAGGTCAGTGGCCAGGTAGATAGCGTCGGCGTCTTTGGCCAGCTTCTTCAGCTCGTTTACCACTTTTTCTTTGCCGGGCAGTATGTGGTAGTTGGCCTGCCATCCCTTTTCCGGATCGATGCCCATGCGCTTGATCAGTTGCTCGCGACTCTTCTTTTTGCGGTGCTCGGCCTTTTTCGCCGGTGACATCTTGCGGGTTTTGGCCGCCTGCTTGGCACGCTCCTTGGGATCAGAGGCGGTTTTGCCACTGCCGGCGGTCGGCAAATCGCGGATATGACCGACGCTGGACTTGACGATAAAATCGGAGCCCAGATATTTATTGATCGTCTTCGCCTTCGCCGGCGACTCGACTATGACCAGTGATTTGCCCATAACTTCCTGTTCAATTCGTGCAAAAAGTGGACATATATAAGACGTGATTTCTTCGCGGTCAAGAAAAAAGCGATAATGAATGCTATTTTTCCACGCTGCAACAAGCCCGCAACAAGCCCTCCAGGGCCTGTTTTATCGTTTCAACTTCTGCCACCTCACCACGTTCGTCCCAGAACGCCATGACGCTGTCGGGGCGCAACACCAGGTGGCTCACTCCGGAGGGAAAACCCGCCGCCAACTCGCTCAGTAAGGGCGAGCCACGCCGGTCCAGGTTGCGCCAGCCGTCTCCCTCACTCACAAAATTACCGGTCAAGCCAAGTCGCTGGCGATGCTGCGCTCGCAAGCCATAGCAGGCGCTCAGGCGCTTATCGACGCCGGGGCCGGGCGGCTCCAGCAACTGCACCTGCAGGCCCGCCACCGCCGCTGCCTGGCGGATAGCGGCAAGTCGTTTTTGCCGACGGGTCGGCATCAGGCTGATCAGTGGCGCCAGGGCGACAAAAACAATGAATACAATCAACAACCAGGTCAACCGGTTCTCCTTGAAGCCACGCTCACTTGACTTAGCGCAGCGTTTACGACGTCTATACTATGGTATAAATAACATAGACAGAACCCGAACACAGGGGAGAAAACAAGGTGAGCAACTACAACACATTGCTATTGGCGGTAGACCTGAGCGACGAATCTGACAGCGTCGCTGCCAGGGCATCTGCCTTACGCAGCGCCTATGGCGCTACTCTGCATCTTATTCACGTTATAGAGCCTCTCAGCTTTGCCTACGGGGGCGACATCCCCATGGACTTCTCCGGTATCCAGGAAGAGATACACCAACAGGCCAAGGTCCAGTTGCAGAAGTTTGGTGAAAAATTCGATATTCAGCAGGATCACCAGCATATCGTACTGGGCCGACCCGAAGTGGAAATTCACGCCCTCGCGGAAGAATTGAACAGCGACCTGATCGTGGTTGGCAGTCACGGTCGCTACGGGCTCGCCCTGCTCATGGGTTCCACCGCCAACGGGGTGCTGCACGGCGCCGCTTGCGACGTGCTGGCAGTCAGGGTAGGAAGTTAAAAAACAAGATAAGAGAGCCCCTCAGGCCCCGAGAAAAGCCTTCAGCGCCGGCGCATCGAAGGGCCAATTGAGCTCGGCACCACTGTCGCTGCGCTGAAGCACCGGAATGGTCAGGCTGTAGCGTTGAAACAGACCGTCATCCTCGGCAATATCGATCTCCTGTACGCACCAGCCCCGTTCAATCCACGGTACCAGCAGCGCGGCAGCCAGCTCACACAGATGGCATGAGCTGGTGCTAAAAAGAACCAGACGGCTAGAGGTCGTAACCACTCTCGTTATGCAGCACGATATCCAGGCCCTGGATTTCCTCTTCATCCGATACCCGCAACGGGGTAATCAGGTTGGTGAGCTTGAGCAGGACAAAGGTCGCGACGGCGGTATACAGCACGACTGCAGTAATACCGCAGAGCTGCACCAGTAACTGGTCACCGATAGAGACACCCTCGGCCAGGCCCTGGCCGCTGAACAGGCCCAATTCGGAACTGGCGAAAATACCCACCGCAAATGTCCCCAGCATGCCGCCGACACCGTGCACGGGAAACACGTCCAGAGAATCATCGATCTTGAACTTCTGCTTGAGCGCCAGGGTGGCATAGAAACACACCAGGCCCGCACAGATGCCAATCACCAGGGCACCGGCGGGGCCGACAAAGCCAGAGGCCGGGGTAATGGTGCCAAGCCCCGCTACCATGCCCGTCACCGCACCCAGGGCGCTGGGCTTGCCATACTTGATCCACTCTATGGTGAGCCAGGTAAAGGCACCTGCCGCCGCCGACAGGTGCGTGACCAGCATGGCCATGGCGGCATCGCCATTGGCCGCCAGCGCACTACCGGCATTAAAACCGAACCAGCCGACCCACAGCATGCAGGCGCCAGTGATGGTCATGGTCATATTGTGAGGCGGCATGGCGGTTTCACCAAAGCCTTTGCGATTACCAATCACCAGGGCGCACACCAGCGCGGACACACCGGCGGTGATATGCACCACCGTGCCGCCGGCAAAATCGAGCAGGCCGATGCCTTGGAGCCAGCCACCACCCCAGACCCAGTGGGTAATCGGTGAGTAAACCACCAGCAGCCACAGGGACGAAAAAATCAGCACTGCCGAAAAGCGTGTTCGTTCCGCGAAACTGCCAATGATCAGAGCCGGGGTAATAATGGCAAAGGTCATCTGAAACATGACAAACAGGGTTTCGGGAATATCGCCGCTGAGGCTGTCCTCACCAACCCCGGCCAACATGGCTTTGCCGGTGCCCCCGATCCAGGCATTACCTTCGCCGAAGGCCAGGCTGTAACCGAGTAGGAACCACAGTATTGAGACCACACAGGCGATGCCGAAGCATTGCATCAATATCGATAGCACGTTTTTGGAACGCACTAGGCCGCCGTAAAACAGCGCCAGCCCCGGCAGGGTCATAAACAGTACTAAGGTTGTGGAAGTGAGAATCCAGGAGGTGTTGGCTCCGTCCATCTTGCAGGCCCTCTATCATTATTATGGGAATAACTATCAGGTGCTAAGAGTACTGGAGTTGGCCGCGAACAGACAAGTGAAAGGATTAAAATAGAGCGGCTTGCGGCCTTGAACTGGGCATGGACTTGGCAGTACCATAACCACCAAGTTTAAGAAATCATACCGAGACTAACGAAGAAAAAATGGCTTTATTTTCCCAACCCACCGCCCGCGCCTTGGCAATACTCGACCTGCTGATGGCCAATCCCCACCAGGCTTTTGGCCTGACGGAAATGACCCGCCGCCTTAATCTCAACAAGGCCACCTGTCATGCCATCCTCACCACCATGTCGAACTACGGCTTCCTGGTGCAACATCCCAAAACCAAAGCCTACCGGCTTGGCCCCTCGATCATCGCCGCCGGCAATGCCGCTTTCGCCCAGTTCCCGGTGCTGGAGTACGCGCGACCTGAGCTGGAGAGCCTGGAGAGCGAGCTCGAGGTGGGCTTCGCGGTGACTGGGCGCTCCAAGACCCACGTAGTGCTACTGGCCCTGTACGGCTCCGCCAGCAGCCTCATCGATCAATTTCAGCTGGGCCTGCGACTGCCCAATACTGCCCCGCTGGGCGCCTGCTTTACCGCCTGGTCGCCAGCCAAGTACCTGGAGCAATGGCTGACTCGTTGCCACGAGGCCCGTGGCGAATACAATGAAAAGCTTGATCAGCGCCTGCGCATGTCGGTGATTTCAATTCGTGCCCGCGGTTATGAAATCATACTCAAGACTCGCGCCGAGCAGGAATTGCATCGCAATCTTGAGGCCATCCAGAATGCCTGGAACCTCAAAGACCTGGAGGACATCACCCAGGAATATCAACGCACGATCTGTGACGAATACATACACCTGGATCGCTTTGAGCCACGCTCCCGTTACGACATCAGCGCCATCAACGTACCGGTATTTGCCTACAAGCAAATGCCCGCCCTGTGTTTCGCTGCCGGCTCTTTCCGCGCACCTGTCAGCGGTGCCGAGATAGAGAACATTGCTGAACGCATGCGCGGCGCCGCCGAGCTGGTCACCGAAAAGGCTCGCTCCCGCAGCATCCAAGAGGATGTTGAGCTCGGCTGATGAGTGATGGCGACAGTGCCGAATACCGGCGCAAGAAGGCCTTCTTCAACAGGGTTCTGACAGTCTACGGGCGTAAGCCGGTACTGGAAGCCCTGCTGGATCCAAACCTCGACTGCTACCGCCTGCACCTGGCTGACAGCAACAAAACCGCTGCAATCCTCGAGCAGATCACGGCGCTGGCAACACAGCGCGGCGCCGAATTATTGGTCCACGACAAACGTGCCCTGTCCCGTATTTCACGCAATGGCAAGCATGACCAGGGGGTTGCCGCCGACATCCTGTGCCCCAAGTTTTCTGACCTGGAGAGCTTCCTGAGCGCAGCAGCGGCTGCCGCAGCGTCGACCAGTGGTGAACAGCGGCTGCTGGCATTGGACGGCATCACTAATCCCGCCAATGTCGGCATGATTATTCGCTCCGCCGTGGCCGGCGGGATCGATGGCATCCTCTGGTCTCGAGCGGGCAATGCTGAATTGGGGGCGCTGGTCATCAAAGCCAGCGCGGGCACACTGTTTCGGGCACCGTTGGTTTTCTGCGACAACTTAGCCACCGCGCTGCAACAACTGCAGCAGTCAAACTACCGTGTGCTGGTGCTGAATGCGAATGCCAAACAGCTGCTGGGAGCCCACCCGGTGACGGGTAATCGGATTTATGTGCTCGGCAACGAAACTGACGGTATTTCGGCGGCGGTCGCAGAAATTGCAGACAGCGAACTGGCCATCCCAATGCAGAATGGCGTGGAATCACTTAATGTCGCGGTTAGCGCGGCACTGATCGCTTACTTGGACAGGTAGGCCATACCCTCTTCCAGACCTTTCAGGCTGAGGGGATACATATGTCCCTCCAGCAACTTGTTGGTCAGGGAAATGGACTGGGTATACTCCCACTCGTCCTCGGGCACGGGATTGATCCATATTACCTTGTCATAGGTACTGGAAAGGCGCCGCATCCAGACTTCGCCTGCCTCCTCGTTCCAGTGCTCGACGCTGCCGCCCGGTTGGGCGATTTCGTAGGGAGACATCGAGGCGTCCCCGACAAAAACCAGCTTATAGTCGTGGGCGTACTTGTGCATGATATCCAGGGTCGAGCTGCGCTCGTTGTGACGTCGAATATTGTTCTTCCACACCGATTCATAGATGAAATTGTGGAAGTAAAAATATTCCATGTGCTTGAATTCAGTACGCGCCGCAGAGAACAATTCCTCACATATTTTGACATGGGGGTCCATGGAACCGCCGACATCAAAGAACAGCAACACTTTCACCGCGTTGTGCCGTTCCGGCACCATTTTGATATCCAGATAACCGGCATTGCGCGCCGTGGAACTGATGGTATCGTCCAGATCCAGTTCATCCGCCGCGCCGGTGCGGGCAAATTTGCGTAGCCGACGTAGGGCCAACTTGATATTGCGGGTACCCAGTTCAACCGAATCATCCAGGTTGGCGTAGTCGCGCTTCTCCCAGACTTTTACCGCTTTCTTGTTCTTGCCATTGGGACCGACTCGAATGCCTTCAGGGTGGTAACCCTCCTGGCCAAAGGGCGAGGTGCCCCCAGTGCCAATCCACTTGCTGCCGCCCTCGTGACGTTCGTCCTGTTCTTCCAGGCGCTTCTTGAACTCCTCAATCAATTTTTCCAGGCCACCCAGTGATTCAATCTTGGCTTTGTCCTCCTCGCTGAGGTTCTTCATGAACTCGCTGCGCAGCCACTCGTCCGGGATCAGCGCCTCGATAATGTCATCGAGCGCTTCCAGATCCTTGAAATGCAGACCGAAGGCCTTGTCGAAACGGTCAAAGTACTTCTCATCCTTGACCATGCAGGCTCGCGAGAAGTAGTAAAACTCGTCCATATCGACAAAGGCAATATTTTGCGTGAGTCCGTCCATCAGGTCGAGCAACTCGCGCGTGGTCACCGGTACCCCGGCATCGCGGAGGCCCTGGAAAAAGTTAATCAGCACTGTATGACCCGCCCGTCCTAGCGCATCTCTCGGCGGTGCATGAAGGCCAAGCGTTCCAGTAAGTGAACATCCTGCTCGTTCTTCAACAGCGCGCCATACAGCGGCGGAATGGCCTTGGTCGGGTCGCGATCCTTGAGTATCTCATCGGGAATTTCGTCGGCCATCAACAACTTGAGCCAGTCAATCAGCTCAGAGGTTGAGGGCTTTTTCTTGAGCCCTGGAATACTGCGCACATCGAAGAAGACTTCCATGGCTTCCTGCACCAGGTCCTGGGTAATGTTCGGATAGTGCACATCGACGATCTTGCGCATGGTGTCGCGGTCGGGGAAGTTGATGAAGTGAAAAAAGCAGCGGCGCAGAAAGGCGTCTGGCAGCTCCTTCTCATTGTTACTGGTAATGATAATAACCGGGCGGTGCTTGGCTTTCACGGTCTCGCCTGTCTCGTAGACAAAGAACTCCATGCGGTCCAGCTCGACCAGCAAGTCGTTGGGAAATTCGATGTCGGCCTTGTCTACCTCATCGATCAGCAGTACCACTTGTTCGTCTGCGCCGAAAGCGTCCCACATCTTGCCGCGCTTGATGTAATTGGCAATATCGTGAACCTTGTCGCCACCCAACTGGGAATCCCGCAGCCGCGAGACGGCATCGTACTCATACAGTCCCTGCTGGGCTTTGGTAGTCGACTTGATGTGCCACTCGATCAGCGGCATACCCAGGGCCAGGGCGACTTCTTCCGCCAGCATGGTTTTACCCGTGCCTGGTTCCCCTTTGATCAGCAGCGGACGCTGCAATGTCACCGCCGCATTAACGGCCATACGCAGGTCATCCGTCGCTACGTAGCGTTCTGTTCCTCCAAATTTCATGGATTCTCACTTTGTGATGCTGAAACAAGCGTGCCAGACTACCGACATAGGTCTTTTGACGCAACTTTACTCATACTCATCAGGAATCCCTCGGCTCAGTCGTGCTGATGCCGGTGACCAGGTCATCATCGTCGTCTTCTAGCATATCGTCGTATGCCCCGTCTTCTTCATCCCAGTCTTCTTCATCCCCCTCTTCTTCATCACTACGGCCACGAATCCACCAGCCCAGCACGGCCACCAGTAGCAGCGCGGTTATACCCGCGGGCAGCAACCAGCCGCGGTCAGACTGCGGCTCTGGTTCCGGCAATTCGGGCACTGTTACCGCCAGCTCCGGCGCATAAACATCTGTCACCAGGCTGACCTGTCGCTGAAAACTGCCACCATCCAGACTTACCAGTACCTCGTAGCGGCCGACTTCTTCCAGCATGGGTAGGGCCAGGCGAAATTCACCACTGGCAGGGACCTCTGGAAAGTCGGGCTCAACAGTCCAGCGCTCTCCATCATCGCGGGAAATCACCACGCTGATGCCCAATACCAGCAACAGGTCGGCATCGGTCACTGTGGCCTGGCTGTCACGCAGACTGATGCCAATTTCAGGTTGATGACCCGCGGGCATACTGGTATCCAGGCCCTCGACCAGCAACGACAAGTTTGATAAAACATTCACCCTGGCAATAGCAGCCGGTGCCCTTACCCGCCAGGTACCGGGCTCCGGATCAGTGACAGTAACCAGGAAAAAACCATGCCCCTCGAACCAACTGACCCGGCTACTGGGGTTGTCGGTATCAAACCGGGCACCGTCGGGGCTATTCAGGCTTACCGGGCTTGTCCCATCCTCCGGGAACACCAGCAGGGTAAATTCGCGCACGCTGTCATCAATCAGGAATTCGCCACCCAACAGCGGCACCTGCTCGGTAGGCGCGGCGATGTCCAGTGCCTGCAGGAACACCGCCGACAGCGCTTCCGGTGATTCTGCCTTTTCTGCCAGGCCGCCGGTGACCCGGGCCAATTCGCGCAGGAACTCCCAGTCCGCATTGTCCGACAGCGCAATGGTGTGAACCTGTATACCCAGGTCACGCAGCTCAATGGCATGCTTGGTCAATACGTCCCGAGCCGCCCGGGCATTCTCAATATCGCTCTCGGATATATCGACCTTGCCGTCGGTTAACAGGATTACCGAAGTACGGTACTCATAGCGCAAGCGCTGCGCGTCAAACGTCGCCAATTCCAGCGCGTCGGGGATATTGGTAAACAGACCGTGATTATTGATCTCCCCAACCGCTGCGGCGGCATCCTCGCGCCATTGCTGATCGACCGCCCGGTGTTGTACCGGCATATTGACCCGCTGACCAAAGGTCCACACCCCGGCTCGTGATCCCTCAGGCAGCAGTCGCAACATTAGATCCAGGGCCGGTTCGCGTAAATTATCCGGGTCGGATTCGCGCATGGAACCGGAGACATCGATCAACAGGCGCACATCCGGCAGCCGCTCTACGGCATTGGCCATACTGGCAGCTGCCAGCGCCAGGTAGCAGGAGAAAGTCAGCTGTATTACTGCCAGGACAAATCGCCTCATGCTCATACTTCCTTCCGGTTGGCGGGCTGCTGGGTTCGTTGAACTAGATAGAACACCGCGCCGAGGGTCAGCGCCAGCCCGGACATCCACAGCAGTGGCTTGAGTGCGCGGGTGGCAGCTTGCGGGCCGTGGGTGAGGAGGTCGAATCCCGCCACTACCACGGCCGGAGCGTACGATTGTGCACCCGTCTCGGGTAGCGCCGGGGTCAACATCCAGGCCGCCAGTAACAACAGCAGGGCCACCATCGATGCGGGCGACAGCCTCTGTAATAACCAGCCCCGCACCACGATCAACAAACCCAGGGCGGCCAGCAGATAGACAGACCAGGCAATGTAGTAAGATTCTGTGGTTAACATCGTTTATTCGACCCAGTGAATCACATGCTCATCGTACCCGTCAGGGTGCACAAATTCATCTGAAATTGCGCGCCCCCGAATCGACACGCCGGCCCGGTGAACCGCCTCTTTGTCACCGCATACCAGGTGGTGCCACTGCGGCAAGTCTTCACCGTGGGCTAAAAGTCGATAGGCGCAGCTGCGTGGCAGCCAGTCAAAATCCTTCACGTTATGCTGGTCGAGGTGAACGCAATGGGGGACGAGCTGCGATCTTTCTACATAATTGCTGCAGCGACAACTTTCTTCCAGCAGATAGCGGCAGCGTATCTTGGTGTAAAACACCTCGCCACTGTCTTCATCTTCAAGCTTGTGCAAGCAACACTTGGCACAACCATCGCAGACTGACTCCCACTCCTGGGCTGTCATCTCGGCCAGGGATTTGCGCTTCCAGAAAGGCGTGTCAGGGCTCGCCATGATGACGCTTCAACAGTTCGGCGGTGCTCGGCGGCATCTGCAGGTAATAACCCTGCTCTTCCAGCGCTGCCAACACCAGTTGCACATCTGCCCTGGCCAGCTTGCGGCCGGGTTCCAGCTTCAACAACATGATGGCCTCGGGTTCGCCGAACTGCTGCAGCAGGGACGCGGGCACCGGTTCCAGGCCTTGGGCATGTTCCACGTACAGATACATCTCCGCTTTACGTGGGCTTTTGTAGACCTGGCACAGTAGCATTAACGCCCCTCCCGAAAGGCGGCTAATAAGGGCTCCAGCAAGCTATGGCGACGCCAACCGCGCCACAATTCGGGTTCGGCAACAGGCTCTCCACTGAGCTGCCGCACCAGCAATTCATAATCTTTTGAAGGCAACATCAACTCCGGGGCCATCTGCCAATCGTGGGCATATTTCCTGGCGGCCTGTTTAATTTTCTTGAGCAAATCTCGCTGCTGCGCCTGTAGAGGTTGCGGCAATCGCGCTGGTAATGCTTCGCTTGCCAGCGCCTCAGCCTCGGCCACCAACGCCAACAACTGCTCACCCTGCTTGCGTACAACCGCTGTCGGGAATTCCTCGATAGCGCCCAGTTGCGCCAGTGAGTTCGGGCCGCGCTGAGCAATCTGCAGGCAGAGATTGTCGGAGAGAATCCAACTCCTGGGTTTGTCGCTGTCTTTAGCGCGCGCTTCCCGCCAGTCACAGATGAGCAACAATAACGCCAGCTGGCGTGGATCCAGCTTCCAGGCTGACTTGATTCTGTTCACCGGTGCCGGCCCCGCCCCGCGGGCCTGGCGTACTGCCCAGCGTCCATCCTCCAGCAACCATTCCAACTTATCCGCCACCTTCAGTTGCCGGCGCAGCTCCCGGTATATGTCCGGCACGGGCAACACATCCTGGGCGGCGTATTCCAGCTGCGAATGGGTCAATGGCCGCTGCAACCAGTTGGACTGGGTTTCTCCCTTGGCTAACTGCAGGCCCGTCATGGTCTCCACCAGCGCCCGGTAACCGAGGCCATGGCCCATATCCAGAAACGCTGCCGCTCGCTGAGTGTCAAACAAGGGCTCGGGCTGAACCCGCAGCAATCGATCAAACACCTCCAGGTCTTCGCCGGGAGAATGCAGGACCTTGACCGTAGCGGTATCGGTGAAGAGCGCTTTCAGAGCGGAGAAATCCGCGATGGCCAGAGGATCTATCAAGTGGGCTTGTTCGTCTCCGGGAAAACAAAGCTGCAGCAGGGCCGGCTGCGGGTAAAAGGTATTGCGGCGCATAAATTCGGTGTCAATCGCCACCATATCGGCGCCACCCCGTGACGATAACAGCGTATTCAGCGCTTCGTCAGAATCTATCAGCTGCCAGTTCACTCGTCCCCCACTAACCGCCGACCGCTGAGGGCATGGGCAAGTGTCGAACCATCCACGTATTCCAGCTCTCCCCCGAGCGGAACGCCGTGCGCTATGCGAGATACCTTTACTCCCTGCTGGCGCAACATTTCTGCCAGGTAGTAGGCGGTAGCCTCTCCCTCCACGGTTGGATTGGTGGCGAGAATCACCTCGTCCACCGGGCTGTCCTGTACTTGCTGTTGTAACAGGTTGAGCCCTATTTCTTCCGGGCCAATGCCATCGATCGGGGACAAATGCCCCATGAGCACAAAATAGCGTCCACGAAAACTGGCGCTCTGTTCGATGGCGACCACGTCAGCCGGAGATTCGACCACGCAGATCAATGCGGCGTCGCGGCGTTGATCCTGGCAAATGCCACATAGTTCCTGCTCGCTGAAGTTGCGACACTGTCGGCAGTGCACCACCTTCTGCATAGCCTCTGTCAGCGCGCCGGACAACTCTTCACCACCCTCGCGGTCGCGTTCCAGCAAATGCAGTGCCATGCGCTGCGCAGACTTGGGCCCCACTCCGGGCAGGCAGCGCAAAGCATCAACCAGGGCCTGTATGGCGGGACTAAAATTCAAATGGCCAACCTCAACTCAGAACGGCATCTTGAAGCCGTCGGGCATCTTGAAACCGGATGCCAAGCCCGACATGGCCTGTTGACTATGGGTCTCAACTTTCTTAACGGCATCATTGACCGCCGCGGCGAGCAGGTCTTCCAGTATTTCCTTGCTCTCACCCATCACCATGTCATCGATATAGACCCGCCGCACATCGTAGCGGCCGGTCATAACAACCCGCACCATACCGGCACCCGCTTGCCCTTCCAGTTCTGTGTTGGCCAGCTCCTGCTGCGCCTTTTGCATGGTCTCCTGGACTTGCTGGGCCTGCTTCATCAAATCGCCAATGCTATCTTTCACGTTCTCACCTCAGTGTTTTACCGGCGCTATAGAGTCCCTGTCGAGGGTGCCTTCAAAGCGCTCTATTAGCAGTTTGACCTTCGGGTCTTGCTCGATGGATTCCACCGCCTCGCGCTGGCGTTCATCCAGAAGGCGCTGGGCCCGCCGGGCCGGGGTTTCATACTGCGGCACACCGACCTCCAGGTGCACGATCACCGGCCGCTGCAGATAGTCGCTCAGGGCTTGTTGGATTTGCCCCGCGTGACTCTCACTGTATAGCGAGGCATTGTTTTCATCCAGCACAAAGTAAGCCTTGTCGCCATCAACCCGGCTCAGTTCTGCGTTGGAGGCAACGTTGTACAACAGCCCGCTGAGATTCAACAACTCCAGTAAATCAGCCCAACGGCCCGGTTCAAACTCAGCGCCTGCCTGCGCAGATAATTTTGGCTCTGGTACTGGTATTGGTTCAGGTACTGGTTCGGATGTGAGTTCCGGTGTGGGTGTGGGTGTGGGTGTGGGTGTGGGTGTGGGTGTGGGTGTGGGTGTGGGTGTGGCTGCAGGCGCGGGCGCCAGCTCCACGCGCGTTTCAGGCTTTTTTACCGGAGCGGCAGCCTCCTCGACCACCGGCAGTATTTCCGCGTCAACCACATGCTCATCGATCACCAGCGCGGGCCGAAAGGCGATCATACGCAGCAGTGTCATTTCCAGCCCGCTACGCAAGTCCGCGGCAAGCCCTATGTCGCGCTTGCCGGTGACGGCAATCTGGTAGAACAACTGGATATCTTCGGCGCTGGCCACTGCGGCCAACTCCAGCACCTGGCCGGCATCACCCCAACTGTTGTCGGCGGCTTCCGGTACTGCCTGGGCCACCGCAACCCGGTGCAACAGGCCAATCACTTCTTGCAACGTACCCGCATAGTCCGGCGCGTGCTCAGACAACTGCCCCACCACTGCCAGGGCTGCGGCAGGGTCTTGTGCCACCACCGCCTGCAGCAGCTGGTAGACGAAACTGAGATCCACGGTACCGAGCATGCTGCGAACATCTGCTTCAAGCAGTTGCCCCGAACCAAAGGCAATGGCCTGGTCAGTAAGGCTCAGCGCATCGCGCATACTGCCATTGGCGGCCCGCGCCAGTAACCACAGGGCCGGCTCGTCACTGTTGGTGGACTCTGCGGCCAAAATGGTCTGCAAGTGTCCGACAATCAATTCTGGCGACATGTTTTTCAGGTTGAACTGCAGGCAGCGTGACAACACCGTGGCCGGTAACTTCTGCGGATCGGTGGTGGCGAGCAGGAATATTACGTGGGGCGGCGGTTCTTCAAGGGTTTTCAGCAGCGCATTGAAACTGTGGGTAGAGAGCATATGTACCTCGTCAATCAGGTACACCTTGTAACGGCAGCGAGTCGGCGCGTACTGCACGTTCTCCAGCAGCTCGCGAGTATCTTCTACCTTGGTACGCGAGGCCGCATCCACTTCTATCAGGTCAATACTGCGGCCCTCGGCAATCTCGAGACAGGAGGCACAGCTTCCACAGGGCTCAGAACTAACCCCCGCCTCACAATTCAGGCATTTGGCGAGAATGCGCGCCACCGTGGTCTTTCCGACACCGCGGGTGCCGGTGAACAGGTAGGCGTGATGCAGGCGGTCGTGATCCAGGGCATTGATCAGGGCCTGCAACACATGCTCCTGGCCAACCATTTCCTTGAACACCCGGGGGCGCCATTTGCGGGCCAGAACCTGATAGGACATAAGTGGACTTTCTTGCTTGTTATTGACAGCTATCAAGCATACACGATGCGATAGCGCCGATATAGGATGCTATAGCGCCAATATGAATAGATGCTATAGCGTCCCTGCTAAATAGAAGGTGGCCCAAACAGCCACACCCCGGCACGCGAGACAGTAACTACCGTTGCTCCCTTCCGGGCCTGGCGGAGTTCGCTACCTATCGCTGCGGGGGGACCGTAAGGGCCACCAAAAATGGCGGAGAGGGAGGGATTCGAACCCTCGATAGGTTGCCCTATACACACTTTCCAGGCGTGCTCCTTCGGCCACTCGGACACCTCTCCAAATGCGGCGCGCATCATACCACAACAGTTGCAACATACCAGCCCACAGAGCCCGTTAATTGGCGCCTGCGCTCTGTTCGTCGGCGCTTTATTGGCGACTGGTTCGTCGCGGCGGCGCCCGCCCCTTCGAGGTGCTGCGCCAGGGGTTGATGTCGAGGCCGCCGCGCCGCGTATAGAGAGCCTGCACGGAGAGCTGTGTGGGTTCTATCAGCCGCTGGATATCACAGAATATTCGCTCCACGCACTGTTCATGAAATTCCTGATGATTCCGGTAGCCCAGCAGGTAGGCCAGCAGCGTCTCTGGCACTATATCGACCCCCACCGTCTCTATTACAATACTGCCCCAATCCGGTTGCGCAGTGACCGGGCACAGGGAGCGCAGCAAATGGCTGTGCCAGCAACCACCCTCTCCCGCCGCTGGCGCCAATAACTCTGCCGTCGGCTCGGTCACGTGCTCCAGCGGCTCCAGCCCATCTATACAAAGGCCGGGCAAGCTGACCGTCTGCAGCTCAGGGGCATCCAGGTCAAGCAGCTCAACCGACACCGCAGCACCCGCCACCGCACCAAGATCGTCCGCCAGAATTTGCCGAAGCTGTTCACGAGACTCAACCTGGTGTTGGTTCAGGGAATTCAGGTAGAGCTTGAAAGATTTGGACTCGACCAGGTTGGTCGCCTCACAGGGAAAACGAAAGCGCGCCACCGCCGCGTGCGGCACGCCCTTTGGCCCCAGCCAGGACAACTCCCAGCCGTGCCAGGTATCTTCACCGTGAAAAGGCAACGAGGCCGGATCCAGGCCCAACTCGGCCCGACTGTCAGCGCGCGGAATGGCAAACAGCAGTTGTGGCGAGTAGTGCTCAACCAGCGGCGTGTTCTTGCCAAGCAGGTTCTCTGCCACTATTGCCTCAGACGTTTGCCGGTGTTGAGCAGATGCACGCAGTATGTGTATGCCGCCACGGTGAACAGGAGAATCATGCCAAAGGAGAAACGGATATCCACATCACTGACACCCAACACACCGTAACGAAAGCCGTTTATCACGTAGACCAGTGGATTGAATTGGGACACCGCCGCCCAAAAGGGTGGCAACAGGTCCATGGAGTAAAACACACCACCGAGATAAATAAGGGGAGTGAGAATGAAAGTGGGGACAATGGAGATGTCATCAAAATTGTTGGCGAACACCGCGTTGATAAAACCGAACAGACAGAACAACACCGAGGTCAGCAAGACAATGGCCACCGTCAGGGCCAGGTTTTGCACCTGCAGATCGGCGAAAAACAGGGATAGCAGTGTGACAATAAGTGCCATCAACAAGCCACGACTAGCACCACCCACTACGAACCCCGACAGGATCACCCAGTTGGGTACCGGGGAGACCAGCAGTTCCTCGACGCTGTGATTAAATTTAGAACCAAAAAAAGAAGACACCACGTTGGAATAGGAGTTGGTAACCACCGCCATCATGATCAGACCCGGCACGACGAACTGCATGTAGCTAAATCCCCCCATCTCGCCGATGCGGGAACCGATGAGCGTGCCAAAAATAACGAAGTACAAGCTCATGGTAATCGCCGGTGGCAGCAGCGTTTGCGGCCAGATACGCAGGTAGCGGCGCACTTCCTTGATGAGAATGGTACAGAATGCCACCCAGATTTCGTATTTACTCATGGCTGTCCTCCCCGCTTACGGGCTCACTCAGCAGGCTGACAAACATCTCCTCCAGCCGATTGGACTTGTTGCGCATGCTGCTCACCTCAATGCCCTGGGCAGACAGGGCGGCAAACAGGGCATTCATATCCTGGCTTTTATCCACCACCACTTCCAGCGTGTGCGGGTCCAGCTTTTCGAAGGGGAAATCGGGCAGGGAAAACTCTGCTGGCAGATCGTTGCGCAAATCGAGGATGAACATCTCCGCGTGCAACTGCTGCAGTAGTTCGCGCATGCTGCTGTTCTGGACGATCCTGCCCTGGTCAATGATGGCGATATTGCGGCACAGGGTTTCCGCTTCTTCGAGGTAGTGGGTGGTGAGAATGATGGTGGTGCCGCTGGCGTTGATCTCCCGCAAAAAGTCCCACATGAGGCGTCGCATCTCGATATCGACGCCAGCGGTGGGCTCATCCAGTATCAGCAGACGCGGCTCGTGCACCAGGGCCCGG
This sequence comes from Halieaceae bacterium, assembly GCA_965237855.1. GTDB lineage: Bacteria > Pseudomonadota > Gammaproteobacteria > Pseudomonadales > Halieaceae > CBDEGK01. The sequence continues at coordinate 163,535 of CBDEGK010000004.1, forward strand.
GCGATCAACAGCCGCCGCTTCATGCCGCCGGATAGTTCGCGGGCGCGATCGAGGCGCTTCTCCCACAGGCCCAGCTTGCGCAGGTACTTCTCCGCCCTCTCGAGTGCCAGTTCACGGGGCAATCCGTAGTAACCACCCTGGGTCGCCACGATATCGATCACGCATTCGAACATATTGAAGTTGAATTCCTGGGGCACGATGCCGATGTACTTCTTGGCGAGAGCGAAATCAGTATCGATATCGACCCCAAACACCTTGACGGAACCGCCAGATTTATTAACCAACGAAAACAGGATACCGATAGTGGTGGACTTGCCGGCACCGTTAGGGCCCAGCAGGGCAAAAAAGTCACCGGTTTCCACGGTGAGGCTGATACCCTTGAGGGCTTCAACGCCATTGGCATATACCTTGCTCAAGTCTTTGATGGCCAGGGCCGCTGTCATTCAATTCTCGCTGTACAATTCACAAAAAAGCCCGCTATTGTATATGAAGCATGGACGATAACCAGTACCGACAACACTGCCTTGATATGCTCGGCAAATTTAACCAGCTGCTGGCCCAGCAGGCGCAGACCAGTTCCGAGGCCGATCCGCTGCGGGAACTCAGTGAGGCCTTTGGCAAGCTCGTTGACGGTTCCAGCGACCTGTACGCCGCCGGGCCGGACCTGGTGGCCAGGCTGTTTGCCAGTTGCCCCCACCTGGCCCCCCACTTCCCGCGGGAGCTGTTGTGGTTTCTTGGCGGTGACTGCCTGCAACTGATGCCGGATGAAGAAATTACCCTGTACCAGCAGCTCGACGATGAGCGCTGGCAAGCCAGTGCCAGAGGCGAGTTATTGGACTATCACGGAGTCCGCGCCAACCTGTTGAAATTACAATAGTAATTCCTTCGAATTTGCCGCCTGTTGGGGTTGACGTTTATCTGCGGTATGCCTAGAATGCGCGCCTCTCGAGTGAGACCTATGCGTCCCCTTCGTCTAGTGGCCTAGGACACTGCCCTTTCACGGCAGTAACAGGGGTTCGAACCCCCTAGGGGACGCCATTTCACTTTGAGTATCGATCCGTGGCGACGGTGTATAATTGACGCATGTCGACGGACATAAATCGTATGCGGGAATAGCTTGCTGGTACAGCGGAACCTTTGCTGATCGTGTAAGCCCCGATGTCGACGGACATAAATCGTATGCGGGAATAGCTCAGCTGGTAGAGCGCAACCTTGCCAAGGTTGAGGTCGCGAGTTCGAACCTCGTTTCCCGCTCCAAATTCAAAAGGGTCCCTTCTGGGGGCCCTTTTTTTGCGTGCTCGGCCAGCCCTACATAAATAATCTCAAAAAAGTCATTGCCATTATCTGTTTTAGTGTTATAGTCCTGTATAATACCATATCAAAGAGCAATCGGGACGGTGACGACCATGACTTTATATCGCTTTCACAAGCCGCAGCTGGCAATGGACCACAAGGTGTTCCGGGTTGCCGTAGTTTTCTTATTCTTCGCCTTCATCAATATGCTGGCCAATGCTGACATCAGCAGCGTTGACGGTCTGGACATCAACGGCGTGGAACTGGTCGGCCACAACGAGTTGCAACTCAGCCAGGGTGATACCACCACCTTGAAATATCGCTCCGGCAAACGGGAGTTCAAGCGTCCACCCTTCTCCATTCGCGGGAAAGTACTGCGCCTGGGCGTTGACGAAAATGGCCACGAAGTCCGCAACGTAAAGTTCAAGCTTACCGTGCAGGACCTGGAGTACCTCCAGGTCAATGGTTCCGGCGAAGCCTACGTCAGGCCGCTGGAACTGGAGCGACTCAAGCTGGTACTGAGTGGCTCGGGCGAAATCAAGGCCTTCGATATTAACGCGGGGCAGCTGGAGTTGAGGTTGGAGGGTTCCGGCAACATCCAGGCCGAGGCAGTTAAGGCCGACACCGCCCTGCTACACCTCAAGGGCTCAGGCGATGTACAACTGGGTCGCCTGGACGCAAGACAGATCACAACCAACCTGGATGGCTCAGGGGATATCGACATTGACGAGCATGGCCGTGCCGAGGACTTGACGGTGAGGCTGCTCGGCAGCGGAGATATCAGCCTGGGAAAGTTGCAAGCCACCAGAGTCGACGCCACTATTCTCGGCTCTGGTGATATTGAAGTCTGGGCTGAGACTTCCCTGGAGGCAGAAATTGTTGGCAGTGGCGACATCCTCTACCGCGGCTCCCCATCGCTTTCTAAATCGGTGGTGGGTTCCGGCGAATGTCGCCAGCGCCGTAACTAGGAGACAGCCGTGACTTTTGAATGGAACGATAAGCTGCCGATCTACAAACAACTACGTGAACTCGTAGTGGCGCGGATACTGGATGGCAGCTTCTGCGAGTGCGAGGCAGTTCCGTCGGTGCGCAACGTGTCTGCGGAATACCAGATAAACCACCTCACGGTTGCCAAGGCCTACCAGGAACTGGTGGACCAGGGCATTCTCGAAAAACAGCGGGGACGCGGCATGTTCGTGGTCGAGGGAGCACGCAACCTGCTCTCTGATAATGAGCAAGAAGAGTTCCTGGCGGTCGAACTGCCCGCTTTCAGGGAGCGGGTGAAACTGCTCGGCCTGGATATGAATGCCGTCATTGGCAAGTTGCAGCAAACAGGGGAAAAATCGTGAACGACACCATTGTCAAAGGGGTGGGCATCAACAAGAAATTTGGTGATCTGCACGCATTGGATAATATTGACCTGGATATTAAAGCCGGCGCTATCCTGGGGCTGATTGGCCCCAACGGCGCAGGCAAAACCACCTTGCTGCGCTCGCTGCTGGGTCTGACCCAGTTCAACGGTGAACTTGAAGTACTGGGCAGGGACCCCCGCCAGCAAAGAGCGGCTCTACTGCAAGAGGTATGCACCATTCCGGATACCGCGGTGCTACCCCGCTGGATGACCGTCAAACAGCTCATCGATTACGTGCAGGGTGTGCATCCAGGCTTTGATCGCGAGCGCGCTGAACGATTCCTGGCGCGTACTGAGGTAGGCGCGAATCGCCGCGTCAAGCAGTTGTCCAAGGGTATGACCGTACAGCTGCATCTGGCCCTGGTTATGAGTATTGATGCGCGAATACTGATCCTGGACGAACCCACACTGGGGCTGGACATCCTCTTTCGCAAACAATTTTTTGAACAACTGCTGAATGACTACTACGACGCGGAGCGCACCATCATCATCTCCACCCACCAGGTAGAGGAAGTGGAGAATATTCTCACCGACGTGATGTTCCTCAAGTCGGGTCGAAAGGTGCTGGAGGAATCCATGCAGGGAATTGCCAGTCGCTACCTGGAACTTCGCACCACCGGCAGCAAGGCCGACGAAGCCAGCCAACTACCCTGGCTGGGGCAACGCTCGCTGCTCGGTGGCAAGGCATTTATTTTTGACGACGCCTCCCGGCAGCGACTGACGGGGCTGGGAGAACTCAGTACACCATCACTGGCGGATCTGTTCGTCGCCGTTGTTGGACAAGGGGAATAGCATCATGAACGAACAAGGCAAAATGAAGGTATTCACCCTGCTCCAAAGAGAGGTTCTCGAGTATCGCAACTCACTGTTACTGACGCCGGCCATCATCGGCGGCGTGTTGGTGTTGATGATGTTTCTGAGCGTACTGCTGGCGAACCGAATCACCGTGATTGGTGACTCCGCCATGGAAGTACTCATTGATGAGCATTCTGGCATCGGCGCCGACATCACGATACAGATGGACGAGGAGATTGCAGTTGATGATCTGTTGATTCAAAAGCACGAGGCCCCCGACGCAGATGATGACGCCTGGGATTTCGGCCGCGACTGGACCTTTGAACCAGATCAGCGTGAAAAACTTGCACAGCGACTGGACGAGGAGATCGACTCCCTCAACCCCATATTGAACGCGCTTTACGCACTGTTTATGGTGATTATGAGCCTGGTAAGTTTCTACTACCTGCTCAGCAGTTTTCACCAGGACCGACGCGATCGCAGCGTCCTGTTCTGGAAGTCGATGCCGGTTTCCGAGTGGGAAGAGATATTTACCAAGATGGCTATCGTGTGTCTGTTGTTGCCAGGTATATACGTGGCTATCGCTATCATCACCCAGCTCGCTTATGCATCGCTGGCTATGCTGTTGGTATGGCGCATGGACATGAGTCCATCACAGGTGGTGCTGGACAACATTAACTTCGTATCACTGTTTGGTGGGCAACTGGCGGGTTGGCTGATCTGGGTACTCTGGACTGCACCGGTGTTCGCCTGGCTGCTACTGTGCTCGGCAGCGGCGAAACGCTCTCCTCTGCTGCTAGCCATCGCCGTTCCGCTAGCAATGGTGATTGTAGAAGAGCTATTCCTGGGCGGCGACTGGATAGGCCAGGCCATCGGCAACCACATACCCAACCTGGCAGGTGACGGCGACGAAAGTGAAAGCTTCAACAGTATTGCGCCGAATTGGTCCGAGCTGGACTATATCGGCCTGGTTTCAGGGCTGGTGGTAGCGGCAGGCCTGCTGGCGGGCACCCACTGGTTTCGCAAGCACCGCTTTGAACTTTAGTCGACCTGATCCAGGTCGATTGAGGCGGAGTTAATGCAGTAACGCAATCCCGTGGGCTGAGGACCGTCTTCAAACACGTGCCCCAGGTGTGCGCCACAGTTATCGCACATGACCTCAGTGCGCATCATGCCGTGGGTTGTGTCGCGTTGCTCGCGAATGACCTCGCCGTCTGCGGGTTGGAAAAAGCTCGGCCAGCCGCAACCGGAATCATACTTGGTGTCCGACAGAAACAGGGGTTTGCCACAACACTTACAGTTGTACACACCCTCTTCCTTGCTGTCCCAGTACTTGCCGCTAAATGCTGGCTCCGTACCTTTTTCCCGGCATACGGCATACTCCTGTGGGCTGAGCTTGTCGCGCCACTGTTCATCGTCTTTGAGGTCACTCATGTCCTGCACTACTCCGTATAGCTAGCATCTATTCTTTCTCGTACACTAGCTGCTAAATCCACCGCACTCAAGTACACGACTCTCTTCAAATATGGCCGACCTGCATATAGATGATTTCTATCGCGACTCCGCGCTAATCATGTTGCACCTGTATTCGCACTTTCCACGCAAAACTATTTTGTACGTGGATGACATCTGCGGTCCCGATACCCCCGACGAATTTGGCCTGCACACGGAACGCTATCAATCCTGCTTTTCCGCCATGACGTGGCTGGCGGAGCAGGGCTATCTACAGTATTTCGATACCATTCGCGAGGAAGCCCTGGACCAGGCGGTGCTCAGTCAAAGGGGCTTCATGGTGCTGTCCTCACGCTCGGAACTGGAGCTGGGCATTGGGGTCGAGGATAGAACCGAGGAAGATACCGAGCTACCCTCCTCAGTCATGGAGCACTCACTGACCAATGTCACCCAGGTTCGACTCGCCCTGCGTGAGGGCTCCTCGATCATGACCCAACAGGTGATGCACTATTTGCTGTCTCTATAGTTGAGCCAACATAGTTAAACCACAATACCTTCAAGCTCAATTCCTCGTTCTCATCGACAAATTGCGGTGGGTTGGGCAGACGCTGACGAAACTCCAACTCAGGCGCGTATTCGGCAACCAGCTCAGTTAAAAAAGCCGATTCCAGGTGTGGGGAATTCAGGCACAACAGTACGTCGGCGCCGGGCGCGCAGAGGGGGCCGAGCCTGGAGATAACTTTTCGATAATCCTGTTCGGCGACAAAGCTTCCCGGCTGCCGGCTCGGCGGGTCGACCACGACAATGTCAAAGGGCCCGCTTCGGCGCAGTTTGGACCAGCTTCGAAACAGGTTGTGGGCCAGATAACTCACCCCGGCATTAAAGCCATTGCGCTGGTGGTTTTGCTGGCCCAGCCGCAATGCTGCCGAAGACATGTCCAGGTTGACCACACGCGAGGCTCCTCCGGCGCACGCCACCACCGAGAAGGCGCAACTGTAGGCGAACAAGTTCAGCACCCGCTTGTCCGCGGCGCGCTCGCGCAACCAATTCCGGGCCGCGGCCATGTCCAGGAAGAAGCCGATATTCTGCCGCTGTTCCAGTTGCAGACCAAAATCGAGACCGGTCTCCCGCGCCACTGGTTTGCGCGGTAACTGCCCCCACAACAGTTGCAACTGGCCGTCTAGAGAGGAGTGTCCACGGTAGCGGGACTGCAATGCGATAGCGCTTACCTCATAAGTAGTGCTCCACTCGTGCAACTTGTCCGCGAGAGCCTGCAACCAATCCTCCTCAAATTCGTCGAATACGGTTATTAATAGCAAGGGATGAAAATAGTCGATCGCTACCTGCTCCCAGCCCGGCACACTGCGACCCCGACCGTGCAGAAGACGGCAGGCATCGCCACCGCTGTCCGCCAGGTTGCCCCGAATTATGTCCTCGAGGGCGTCGATATCGATCACGGCTGGCACCCTACCGGATAGAGGATCTCGTCCTGGTAAGCAGTGACCACACGTCGATAACCGCTCAATTCCCGGTCCAGCTCAGGATCGTTACTATCTACCAACAAAGGCCGGCCCTGCAGTGCACTGATTTTTCCCTTGCCGGCGACGACCCGCACGCGGTCCGTGCCTACGGCTCGCAACAGAGTGGGGCTGAGCTGTTGGTTGCCCCGCCCCAGGATATGACCCTGCCCGCCAATGGCGGTGACGATGATCTCTGCATGGGGATAGTTGGCCACCAGGGCCTCCAGTTCTGCAGCGTTTGCATCCACCGCCACCAGTTCTCTATCCACTACTGCGTCCACCCCCAACAGGGTTCCCTGCAAGCCCAGTTGCTCGGTGATTGCCAGGGTGGTCGAGCCGGGCCCAATGATATACAAGGTGTCGGGGTTAAAGCCCTCAACCAATCCCGCCGCAATATCACTGGCAACCAGTTCATCGCTCTCGATGCCGGCGACCTTGGTGTGCTGCAGGAAATGTCCGTCCTCCGGTACCAACAGCTCACCGTAGAAGCGCGCCTTGACCTGCCCTTGTCGAAAAGCCGCCTCGTCAATATCCCGCACTTCGCGCAACTGCACATTCACCAGCCCCCCGCTGAGCAACCGTAACAACAACTCGCCGGCGGCCTCGGGTGATACTGCGAAAACCCCAGAGTGCATTTTGACACCGGCGGGTATGCCTAAAACCGGCAGCTGTGTGCCAACCACATCTAGAACGTCCCGGGCCGTGCCATCGCCGCCGGCAAACAGTAACAGGTCGATATTGCGGCCCAGCAAATCACCGGCGGCAGCGGCGGTATCTGAAGCGTTCGACGGTGTGCTGGCGGGATAGCCACACAGTGTGCTGGCGGGATAGCCACACAGCGTGCAGGCCAGGCCCGCATCCCGACAGGCTTGCTCACCCATTTCACCTGACCAACAGAAAATTTCCAGGGCCTCAGCCTGAGAACGCAACTGGCTCAAGGCGCGCTCCACCCGGGCGCTCGCCCGTAACTCAGCGCCGGCCGCCAAGGCTTGTTGACGCAGGGTTTCACCGTCACTGCCCTTCAGGGCCAGGGGGCCACCCACACCGGCATAACTGTTCACTACCAGCCCCAGTCGTAGCATCAAGTGTTGTCCGCTCGACTGTCCGCTCGACAACCCAGCGCGGCAATGATGGACAGTTGCTCAGCGGTCAGTGCGTCGACATTGCCAATAGAAAGGCTACTCAGCTCTCGACGTTGTCGGTATTCGGCTCGCAAGGTATCGAACCCCCGGGACAACTCACGCCGCATGAGGTCGTCGTCATCCATGACGTCGTAGCGCTGCGCCAGCAGCCAACGCAACAGCCCGGCACCTTTCAACCCCGGCGGCACGTTGACATCCACGATTTCGAGCGATGTATTCTGCGGGGGTGCCGCAACATCCAGCTGTTCGCAGACTGCCTCGAGCAACATGCGGGTGGCCAGTAACTTGCCATCATGACTGTAACCCGCGATATGTGGGCTGACAATAAAACAGGCGGCCATCAGCTCCGGATCAACCTCGGGCTCAAATTCCCACACATCCAGTGCCACGCGCCAGCTCGGCATTTCTCGCAGCTGCGCTAGCAGCGCGGCATTATCAATCAGGGGACCGCGGCCGGCATTGATCAACAGGCATTTGCCGGCGATACGCGACAGCGCTTCCGCATTCAGCAGGTGTCGGCTGGGATGGGGTCGGCGATCGGTGAGCTCGGCATGTAGCGAAATCACGTCACAGTCCAGCACTTGCTCCAAGCTGACCAGGTCATCGTGCTCATCCTGCGGCAACCAGGGATCGTAAGCCCGACAGGAAATACCCAGCGTAGCAAGACGCCGATGTAACAGGCGGCCCACCACGCCATAGCCGATAATACCCAGGCTCGCCCCTGCACGCAGTGACTCCAATCGCTGTCCATCATGAGCAATCACACTGAGAATATATTCCACTACCGAATTAGCATTGGAACCGGGAGCAAAGGCAAAGCCGATATTGTGCTGCTGCAAATAAGCGCGGTCCACATGGTCAAAACCACTGGTAGCGGTACCGACGAAGCGTACAGGGCTGCCCTCCAGCAGAGCGGCATCGACGCGGGTCACTGAGCGCACCAGCAACAACTCGGTATTCACCAGATCGGCGCGACCCATCTCCCGACCGGGCATTAACACCACGTCCCCGAGCCCGGAGAACATGTTCGCTACATCCGCCATGTTGGCGTCCGCCAGTATCCGCATCGCTCTTACAGCTGCCCGGCGAAGTGCTGACAACGCTGCAAAATTGGTCCCTCTATGCCCAGCTCCTGCAAGTAATCGCGCAGCGCCAACACAGAGGACGACTCCAACTTGAGCGCGCCCGGCAACTCGACCCCTTCAATAGAATCCGCCAGGGTTGCCAGTTGTCGCGACAGCAGCGCGTCGGGCCAGTGTTCGCCCAGTTGTTTAGCGATGCGGGCGGCACCGCGGATGCCCGTTTCGGACAGGTGATCCAGGTTGTATGCCAGCTGCTCGAGGTTGGCAAATGCCTGTAACAGACTGGCCGCGGTCTTGGCACCGACACCGGGCACGCCGGGAATATCGTCGATAGCATCACCCACCAACCCCTGGTAGTCGGTAAACTGCTCGGGAGTTACCCCAAATTTTTCGGTAAAGTCCTGCCGCTGCATATGGCGGTCACTGGCAAAATCCCACTGGCTGTCGGATGCACCGAGCAACAACTGCCCCAGGTCTTTGTCCCGGCTGACAACAACCACCGGATATCCCTGCAGCCGCGCCAGCCGCGACAGCGTGGCAATATAATCGTCGGCTTCAAAGCGGGTGCCGGAAAAGCAGGGGATATCCAGTATCTCCGTCAGCTTGCGGCAAGCCTGCAGCTGAAACGCCAACGCTTCATCGGGGTGTTCGCGGCTGCATTTGTAGTCGGGAAATATCTCATTGCGATAGCAACTGCCGAGACTTTCATCAAACGCTGCCGCTAGTACAGGCGTCTCCCGCGGCTTTATCTTGCGCAGAAAATCCATGAGAAAAGCAGCGTAACCATACACCGCATTGAGCGGGTAACCCTCGGCACTGTGCCAGTTCTCAGGCAGAGAAAAATAGGCGCGGAAAATGTAAATCGACGCATCGAGCAGGTACGCGGGTCGGCCTGCTGTGCTCATAGCGACCGCGGAAAATCATTGGGTCGTGCGCGCCGCCCGGCAAATGCCAATACCAGCGCTGCACACATTTTCTCGGCCCGCGCGGGTAGGCCTGAATCCAGATACAGAGTCGCCTGTTCTGCCACCCTCTCGGCGAATGGATCCCGGCGGTGTTCAAGACCAGTCAGGTTGTCGAGGCTGACATCAAAGGCGCGACCGCAAGCCAATGCCAGGTGCCATTCCACGGCTTGTGGCTTTACTTCCACTGCCTCAAAACGATGCTGGGTGTCCTCGTCGCGACTTTCGCTTTCATACCAGTAGCCGTAGTCCAGTTGCCGCCGTCGCGCCCGGCCGGCGATACACCAATGGGCAATCTCGTGCAGCGCGCTGTTAAAAAAGTCTTCCCGGTAGTAAATAACGTGGGGCTGACCAGTGCGCGCAGCTGGCTCATACAGGGGTTCTTCTGCGCCGCCGCGCAGGCAGGTCTGGAAGCGAGCGCTAAAGCACCTCTCGAACAACTGCTCCAGCTGTCTGCTGGCCTGCCACTCATCCGTTATGGGGGCCGTCTCAGTCACGCTCAAGGCGGTCGCCGTCACGGTGTCGATTTCCGAATCAGGTAGTGAAACTCCTGGTCTACAATTTCCTGTTGGCACAATTCGTGGCCGAGAAAGCTACAGAACTTGGGAATGTCCCGCTGGGTTGACGGATCATCAGCAAGCACCCGAACCAGTTCGCCTTCAGCCATGTCGCGAATGGCGTTGTGCAGCATCATGACCGGCTCCGGACAGTACAGCCCACGCGCATCCAACTCACGTTCGTCGCTACTCACAAGTCCAGCTCCTCCAGTTGAGCCGATGCCATCAGGTCTCACTCTTCACTGTCAGTATCGTAGACCAGGGAAATATCACCTGCATCCAATTGCCGCCGGAGATTGGCGACCTTTTCCGCCAGGGACAATTCCCGCGCGCCATAGTCGGTGCCATCACGAGAGGCATACTCTTCCAGCAGCGCGGCAAATACATCCGGCTGCAAGCACTCGACGGGAACCTGTACGAAGTTGGCCAAGTCGACTCAGGGCTTGCGGAATTTCAGTGTCATGCGATCACTCTCGCCAATGGCCAGGTAGTGATCGCGCTGTTCATCACCGAGGCGCAGGCTGGGCGGCAAGGTCCAGACACCCTCCGGGTGATCGGCGCTGTCTTTCGAGTTGGCATTGATTTCAGAGCGCTCCACCAGCTCAAAACCCGCCGCCTGCACCAGTTCGATAACCTTGGCCTCGGTTACGTAGCCGCTTTCTATCATCATATCCAGGCTGGCTCCCGGCTTGGCTCGGTGCTCGACTACGCCGAAAATTCCGCCCGGCTTAAGAGACTTGAAGGCTTCATATATAACCGCCTGCGCATGTCCTGATTCCATCCAGTTGTGGACGTTGCGAAAGGTCAGCGCCATATCGGCGGTACCGGCGGGAGCGGTCTCTACCGCGATGGGCGGTTGTAGCTGGGTGACTACAACCCCCCTGTAGACCTCATCGTGAGCCGCCAGCTTCTGCAGGTATTGGCCCAGTGAGTTGCGGTAATAACGGTGCGGCGGATTCAGTGCGTAGTGGGCGGCGTACAACTTACCGTCATCCTTCAGTATCGGCGCCAGAATTTCGGTGTACCAGCCGCTGCCGCCTGGGGAAATCTCGACCACCGTCATATCGCCCTGCAAACCGAAAAACGCCAGGGTTTGTGCCGGGTGGCGATAGTGATCACGCTGGCGATTCTGGTCAGTGCGATGCTCGGCTTCGAGCACAGCCTGCCAGTCCGAGGCCATGACAAATTGTGTCGCTGCCAATCCATACATCAGCGCGGCGACTAACATTATTGAGCGTATCATCTTGTTTTCCTCTCTCTGTATGACCGGTGAGGCCTCTATGCCAAACCGGTGAGGCCTCTATGCCTGACCGGGTGAGGCAGTTAATATACGGCCTGCAGCACTAAAAGTGGAGCCTGTGCAGTGGACACCTCATTCATTATTACATTCATCGGCGATGACCGGCCCGGGCTGGTAGAGGAATTGTCTTCCACCATCTCCTCACATCAGGGCAACTGGCAGGAAAGCCGTCTGTCCCAGCTGGCCGGAAAATTTGCCGGTCTGATCCGGGTATCACTGCCGACTGACCGCGGTCCCGACCTGGAGCTGGCGCTCAAGGCGCTGTCGGAGAAAGGCCTCAGTGTCCGGGTGACTGCCTTTGAACCAGCTCCTGCCGCCCAGGGCCGACTGCGTGATATCCGACTGTCGATACTGGGGCCGGATCGGCCCGGTATTGTACGCGAGGTCTCCGCCGCCCTCGCCGCCCGCCAGATCAACGTGATAGAGCTGGAGAGCCGCGTCGACAGCGCACCCATGAGCGCGGAACTACTGTTCAGCGCCACGGTGGAAGCCCAGGTGGATGAAACCAGTGACCTCGATGAACTGGCAGAGGCCCTGGATGATATTGCCAACCAGATGCTACTGGATATTCAATTGGAACCGGCGTCCTGATGCAGCTCTCGCAGACGCCGCAGCAGCCACTTTAGCAACTGCAGCAGGGCGACAAACAACGCCGCCAGTACGACGATACCGAACACCCCTGCCGCGCTGTAGAGCGCCAGCCAGGCCATCTCTTCGGCAGGCACATCAAATCTGTAGATGGCGGCCCAAACCAGGGTCAGGGTTGCCAGCAATGCCAGCAACAAGGTGCGCCGACCGCGGTTAATCACTGCCAGCGGGTATCTGCGGGGTCGCGCAGTTCACATCGGCATTCTGGCCGCGATGACGCAAAAAGTGATCCATCAACACCAGCGCTAACATGGCTTCGGCGATGGGCGTAGCACGGATGCCCACGCAGGGGTCGTGACGGCCTTGGGTGGCTACTTCTACGGCATTGCCGGCGGTATCGATACTGGCACCGGGCAGGCGGATACTGGAGGTGGGCTTAAGTGCCAGGCTCACGGTAATGTCCTGTCCACTGGAAATACCACCGAGCACGCCACCCGCGTTATTGCCGACAAAGCCCTGCGGCGTCAATTCATCGCGGTGTTCGCTGCCCTGTTGTTCGATTGAAGCGAAGCCAGCGCCGATTTCGACGCCCTTGACCGCGTTAATGCTCATCATGCCGTGGGCGATATCAGCATCCAAGCGATCAAAGATCGGCTCGCCCAGTCCTACCGGCACGCCACTGGCCACCACGTTGATACGCGCGCCAATGGAATCGCCGCGCTTGTTCAGTGCCGCCATGTACTCTTCCATCTCGGCGACCTTGTCGGGGTCCGGACAGAAAAAGGGATTGGTTTCTACCTGGTCCCACTGGATCTGCTCAGCCCGAATAGGACCCAGTTGGGCCAGGTATCCCCTGATTAGAACCCCCTGCTGCGATAGGTATTTCTTGGCGATAGCACCCGCTGCTACACGCATGGCAGTTTCCCGGGCCGAGGCCCGACCACCACCGCGATAATCCCTGAAACCGTATTTCTGGGTATAGGTGTAGTCGGCGTGGGCGGGGCGAAATGTGTCCTTGATATTGCTGTAGTCCCTGGAACGCTGATCGGTATTTTCAATCAGTAAACCAATCGGCGTGCCCGTGGTTTTCCCCTCGAACACGCCGGACAGGATGTTCACCGCGTCATCTTCGCGGCGCTGGGTGGTGAAGCGGGAAGTGCCGGGCTTTCGGCGATTCAAGTCGGCCTGCAGATCCGCTTCACACAATTCCAGCCCCGGCGGACAACCATCGACCACGCAGCCAAGCGCAGGCCCGTGGCTTTCACCAAAGCTGGTTACCCTGAATAACTGTCCGAAGCTGTTGCCTGCCATTTGCCGGTCTGCCCGCGTAAAAGTGCGACATTATAGAGCTTTCAGAGGAAGCTTTCGCCGCCGTGGGCCAATTCTTGTGCAGTAAGCACGAAAACTCCATGCCCACCGCGCTCCAGCTCTATCCAGGTGAAGGGAATGCGCGGAAAAGCGCTCTCCAGCGCCTCCCAGCTATTCCCCACCTCCGCCACCAGCAAGCCGTCCGGGCTCAAAAAGTGCGCCGCATGGGTAAGAATGGTGCGAATGGCGCTGAGGCCATCGGCGCCGGAACCCAGCGCCAGGGCCGGTTCATGACGGTACTCCGCCGGCATCCCCCCAATGTCCTGCGCATCCACGTAGGGCGGATTGGTAACTATCAAGTCGTACTGCCGCCCGCGCAGGCCCTCAAACAAGTCCGAACGGAGTATGTCCACCTGACTGTCCAGCCCCAGTAGACGGGCGTTTTCCCTGGCCAGGGCCAATGCCGGCTCATCGATGTCGGCCAGGTCAACCTGCGTCTGCGGCAACCACTTGGCGATAGCCAATCCAATACAGCCGCTACCACAACAGAGGTCGAGAACTCGCGTCAATTGTTGCCCGGCGTACCAGGGATTGAATTCGCGCTCGATCAGTTCCGCGATCGGTGAGCGGGGAATAATGGCGCGTCGATCAATCAGGAACTCCAGCCCCGCGAACCAGGCTCGCCCGGTCAGGTAGGGCACCGGCACCCGCTCCTCCACCCGGCGCCTGACTAACTCGATCAGGTGCTCCTTTTCAGTAGCACTGGGTACCAGGTCTAGTACCGTGGAATCAGATTCCAGCGACAACTGCAGGCCGCCCAACACCAGGTGCAGAGCCTCGTCCCAGGAGTTGTCGGTACCGTGACCGTAATGCAAATCCGCCCGCTCGAAGCAGGTCTGGGTCCAGCGCAGGCAGTCGCCCACGGTGTCCAATTCTGTTTTCAATTTCTCGACTGCTTCCATAGGGGCAGTGTAACGCCAAAATTGCCATCAACCCACCGGATTGCTACCATCGCCCGTCCCTATACCAGCTCCCGACGACACAGGTAACATTGTGGAAAAATCATTCGCGAAAATTATTGAAGGCTGTGGTGAAAACCTGCAGCGGCCCGGTCTCAAAGATACACCGCGGCGCGCCGCCGAAGCCTTCCAGTTTCTGACCCGGGGCTATCAGCAGGATGTCGCCGAGGTGGTCAACGGCGCCCTCTTCCCCTCCGACTCCAGCGAGATGGTGGTGGTGCAGGATATCGAAATGTACTCCCTGTGCGAGCACCATTTATTGCCTTTCATCGGCAAATGTCACGTCGCCTATATTCCCAACGGAACGGTGTTGGGCCTGTCCAAGGTGGCTCGTATCGTCGACTTGTATGCCCGCCGCCTGCAGATACAGGAACAGCTGACCATGCAAATCGCTCAGACCATCCAGGAGGTTACCGGCTCAGAGGGCTGTGGTGTGATCATTGAAGCCCAGCATATGTGCATGATGATGCGAGGGGTGGAGAAACAGAATTCACTGATGAAAACATCGGCCATGCTCGGCAGTTTCAGGGACAACCAGTCTACTCGCAATGAATTCCTGTCACTGCTGAATTTCCCCCGCTAGCCGGCTCAGGGGGCGTGTCGCAGCACGTCCAAATGGATGTAGTGGCGGCGACTGCCTCGGTCCACGCCGTACAACACCAGGGTCACCAACTCGCCGTTAAACTGGCCGCGCCAGGCACCGTAGCGCTGAGTGTCGTCATGACCATACATTACCCGCTGCTGGAAGACGCGATCGGCCCACTGGGCGCTGCGCCCACAACCTCTGCCGTTGCAGAGAAATAGTGGCTCTGCCAATGCTTCGATCTGGCCCTGGTACCAACTGAATGCCTCTGCCGCCGTATGCGCTTCTGTCACCTGCCAGGTGGTTCGACTCAAATCCCCGGTTACTCTCTCGCTGTGCTTGAAACGCCAGCGGCCGCCCACTTTCTGCAGGGCGCCGAGACCGAGTTCATACTCGGTGTTGAGTGGGCCTGCACGGTGGTGAACCAGCGCGTGTTCATAAGCCGTGAGTGGTAACGGTGCATCGATCTGGGCCTGCGCGACGGGTAACACCAGCAACAGGCCGATGCAGAAGCCCCGACAAGCTTTGCGCAGGTCGTGTTCAGTCATTGTAGAAATCCACCGACAGCAGCTCGGCACAGCCGCAGGCTATCGTGTCCATTTCCAGCACCACCAGGCCCGCAGGGGCAAAGTAGCCGAATTTCCCGGCGTCGATCTGGCCCGCAGAAAACCAACCTGCTAGATGTGCCACCAGAGGTAAATGACTCACCAGTGCAACAGTGCCATTGCCGTGCTGTTCCAGTAGCTGCTCAACATGTTTGACTTGGGCGCCAGGTAATAGCCGCTGGTCCTCCAGCAGGGAACTACCGACACCCTGTTCATAGAGTATTTCTGCGGTTTGAGTGGTGCGCAACTTGGGGCTGTGAATCAACACAGAAATCGACTCGTCCATCAGCGATCGCGCCCTGCGCAGAGCCTGCTGGCGGCCATTATCTGTCAGCGCCTTTTCGGCGCCAGGGCGGGGCGCACTGGCTTCTCCGTGACGGATAACAAACAGCTTCACTGGGGCAGCCTGTCTACAACGCTGAATTCCACGTCATCGGCCTGGTCTGACAGCATCAGGTCGCCGATAACATCCCCCAGGGTTTTGCGCTCATAGAGAATGGCGTAGAGACCGCTGACCAGGGGCATGTAAATGCCGCGGCTATCTGCTTCCGCTTTGAGAATTCGCAGCGTATTAACCCCTTCCGCAACCTGGTCCAGCTCGTCCAGTATATCGTCCAGCGCCTGTCCCTTGCCCAGAGCGAAGCCGACTCGATAGTTCCGACTTAATGGTGAAGAACAGGTAGCAATGAGATCACCCACGCCTGCCAATCCAAGGAATGTCAGAGGATCCGCACCCATGCTAACAGCGAATCTGGACATCTCTGCCAGGCTCCGGGTTAACAGCATACCGACAGTATTTTCGCCCAGCTCAAGAGCACCACCGATGCCCGCCATAATGGCGTAAACATTTTTCAGAGCACCGCCTAACTCAACCCCGTACATATCGCGGCTGGCGTAGACCCGAAAATTGCCGCTGCGCAGCAATCCCTGAACCGTCTCGATCAGCTCGTTGTTTGCACTGGCGATAACCGAACCGGTAATCTGACCCGAGGCGATTTCCTTGGCAAAATTGGGGCCACTCAACACACCGATCTGGTGACCCGGCAATTCCTCATCCACCACCTGGCTCATTAACTTAAATCCGCTGGGCTCGATACCCTTGGTGGTACTGATCAGCAGCGCCCGGGGGTTAATCTGGCCCGCCACCTCCCGCAGCACCTCACGGCAGGACTTACTGGGCACGGCCACGAACACAATATCCGCGCCTGCTACCGCTGCGTTCAGGTCAGTGCTGGCCTGAAGATCCTCGTGCAGGACGTAGCCAGGCAGGTAAGTCGGGTTTTCCCTCGTTTCATTGACGATGTCGGCACGCTCACCGTTGCGCATCCACAGGGTAACGTCATGGTGGTTAGCAGCGATGATGTTGGCGATGACAGTACCGAAACTGCCGCCGCCCAGCACCGATACCCGGTGCCGTGCATGCGTTGATGCTGCCGGCTGATCTGTCACTAGTGGTCGCCCTTCTATTCAGAGCGACCTAGTGTAGCAGTTTCGACCCAGTTGCCCAGTTGTCAGCTGCTCAGTTCCAGCAACAACTTGTTCAGGCGCGAGACATAGGCGGCCGGATCATTCAGTTGACCGCCCTCTGCCAACAGGGCCTGGTCGAAAATGACACTGGCCAGATCGGCAAAGCGATCTTCATCACTTTCCCCATCCAGCTTTTCCAGCAATGGATGAGCCGGGTTCACTTCGAGAATAGGCTTGGAATCCGGTACGTCCTGACCCGCGGCCTCCATGATACGCCGCATCTGTGCACCCATGTCGTGATTACCGACCACCAGGCAGGCCGGCGACTCGGTCAATCGGGAGGTCGCACGCACTTCCTGCACCTGTTCAGCCAGCGCCGTTTGCAAACGCTCGACCAGCCCTTCACTGGCTTTGGCCAGCTCTTCCTGCGCCTTCTTGTCATCCTCAGACAACTCTCCCAGGTCCAGTTCGCCACGGGCGACATCCTGGAACTGCTTACCATCAAATTCCTGCAGATGATTCATCAACCAGTCGTCGACCCGGTCTGACAGTAATAGCACCTCGATGCCTTTCTTACGGAATACCTCCAGGTGGGGGCTGTTGCGCGCGGTATTGAAGTTTTCCGCCACCACGTAGAAGATTTTGTCCTGACCCTCCTGTAAACGAGAGACATAGCCCTCCAGGGATTGATCCTGCACCTCCAGATCCGTCCGGGTGGTGGAGAAGCGCAGCAGTTTGGAAATTTTCTCCTTGTTGGAGAAATCCTCGGCGGGGCCCTCTTTTAACACCTGGCCGAATTCCTTCCAGAAGTCGGCGTAGTCGTCACCGTTCTCTGCCTTGGCCATTTTGCCCAGCATGTCCAACACCCGCTTGGTCAGGGCCGAGCGCATGGATTCAACCGCCGGATCCTGTTGCAGAATTTCCCGCGAAACATTGAGTGACAAGTCATTGGAATCGACTACGCCCTTCACAAAACGCAGGTACGAGGGCAGGAACTGCTCCGCCTCGTCCATGATGAAGGTACGCTGTACATAGAGCTTGAGGCCCCGGGACATCTCCCGATTCCACATATCGAAGGGCGCGCGTTTGGGGATATATATCAGGCTGGTGTACTCAAGTTTGCCCTCAACCCGGTTGTGACTCCAGCGCTGGGGTGCCTCGAAATCGTGGGAGATATGCTTGTAGAACTCCTGGTACTCCTCGTCGGACACCTCACTGCGACTGCGTGTCCACAGTGCCGTGGCCTCGTTTACCGCCTCAAACTCGGGTGCCACATCCGCCGCCGGCGCTTCTTCGTCCTCGGCCAGGGGCTCTTCACTTTGTGCTGCTGGCGCCGCGGGCTTCTCCATCATTACGGGTACGGAGATATGATCCGAGTATTTCTTGATGACACTGCGTACGCGCCAGTCATCTGCAAATTCACTGCAACCATCTTTCAAGTGCAGCACAATGCGGGTTCCGCGATCGTGTTTTTCGACGCTCTCAACGCTGAAATCCGCCTCACCGGCAGACTCCCAGTGCACCGCTTCTTCAGCGCTGTCACCGGCCCGCCGGCTGAACACCTCGACCCGTTCGGCGACGATAAATGACGAGTAAAAGCCGACCCCAAACTGACCGATTAATTGCGAGTCTTTTTGCTGGTCACCGGTCAGCGCCTCGAGGAACTGGGCTGTGCCCGATTTGGCGATCGTGCCGAGGTTCTCGATAACCTCATCCCGGCTCATGCCGATGCCGTTGTCACTGAGGGTGATGGTGCCGGCCTCTTTATCCACCTCAACCTGAATGGCGAGGTCGGTGTCCCCTTCCAGCAAGGCGCTGTCTGAGAGGCTTTCAAAGCGCAGTTTGTCGATGGCATCCGAGGCGTTTGAGATCAATTCGCGCAGGAAAATTTCCCGGTTGCTGTAGAGGGAGTGAATCATCAACTGCAGCAGTTGTTTGGCTTCGGTCTGAAATCCCAGGGTTTCCTTGCTGGCATCAGCGGTCATCGGGGTATTCTCCTATAATTAACAGATAGCCCGTATATGGGGGCTACTCGACAGGTTTCAAGGCCATAAATGCGGCCCCAGCCAGGAGGAATGCCAGTATGCAACAATTATCCGGTATGGATGCCATGTTCGTGCACCAGGAAACTGCTCGAACGCCCATGCACATCACCGCCGTGATGATCTACGACCCCTCGACGGCGCCGGACAAGCCGGTTCGATTCAAGCAGATTCTGCAGACTTTCGGCTATAATTTACACAAATCACCGCTTTTTCGTCGCAAGTTGGCAACCGTTCCCTGGAACCTGGACAATCCCTATTGGCTCGAAGACGGTAAATTCGACCTCGAATACCACGTCCGCCACGTGTCCCTGCCGAAACCGGGCGATTGGCGCCAGTTCTGTATTCTCATGGCACGCCTACATGCCCACGGCCTGGATATGAAGCGACCGCTGTGGGAGGCCTACGTGATAGGGGGGCTGAGTAATGTTAAAGATCTGCCCGACGACGCCTTCGCCGTTCTGCTCAAGATACATCACTCCGCCATTGACGGGGTTTCAGCCGCGGAAACCATTAACGCCATCCATACCCTGGAACCGGTGTTGGCCAGGCCGCCGCGCGCTGATGACTGGGCCGGCGAAGCGGAACCCAATGCCACCAGCCTTGCTGCGCGCGGCTATTTTCGCAATATGACCAAACCGGTGAAGCTGATAGGACAGGTCAGCAAACTGGTGGGGCAATTGAGCCAACAGGTTGACAAGGACAAAGCCGCGCGCACCGACAGTCGCACGCGAACACGTTTCAATGCGCGTATTTCGCCGCATCGGGTCTGTGATGGCGTGCGCCTGGATCTGGCCGAGGTCAAGGCGATCAAGAACGCCGTGCCCAATGTCACCGTCAATGACGTGGTTATCGCCATCGTCGGTGGTGCCATGCGCCAATATCTGCAGGCCAAGGATGAACTGCCCTTTGACTCACTGGGCGCAGCGGCGCCGATCAGCGTACGCTCGGAAGACGAGATGGGCTCTGGCGGCAACCAGATCAGCGCCATGACCCTGAGCATGCGCACCGATATAGAAAATCCCCTGGAGCGGCTTGAGGCCATTCACGAACACGCCATGGAGTCGAAGGCTTACGCCAATGCCATGGGCGCCCACACCCTCAGCAGCATCGCCGACAACATTTCAGCGCGTATGGGCAGTCTCGGCGTCCGCGCTATCACCGCGGCAACACTATTGCAGGAGATGCCACTACCGGCGCACACCGTGGTATCCAATGTGCCCGGACCGCAACAACCCCTGTATATGAGTGGTGCACGCCTGCACAGCGTCATCGGCCTGGGGCCGCTGCTGGACAATATGGGCCTGTTTCACGGCGTCATGAGCATCGCCGGGCTACTCACCATCACTTTCTGTGCCTGTCGCGAGATGATGCCCGATCCCGAATTCTATACCCAGTGCCTGCAGGATTCCTTCGACGAGTTGAAGGTCCTTACCATCCAGTAATTTCAGCTAAGCCGCTGCCGATATCTGCCAGGGAGCGTACAGTTTTTACACCGGCGTCTTCGAGGGCGGCAAATTTCTCGTCAGCGGTGCCTTTGCCACCGGAGATAATCGCACCGGCGTGACCCATGCGCTTACCCTTGGGCGCGGTTACGCCGGCAATATAGGAAACCACTGGCTTGCTGACATTGGCCTTGATGTAAGCCGCTGCCTCTTCCTCGGCGGTACCACCGATTTCGCCGATCATGACGATGGCCTCGGTGGCGGGATCATTTTCGAACATCTCCAGCACATCGATAAAGTTGGAACCCGGGATAGGATCTCCGCCAATACCGACACAGGTCGACTGTCCATAGCCGGCATCCGTGGTTTGCTTGACCGCTTCATAGGTCAGGGTGCCGGAACGCGAGACGATACCGACTTTGCCCGGCAGGTGGATGCTGCCCGGCATAATGCCAATTTTACTCTCCCCTGGGGTGATGACGCCGGGGCAGTTGGGGCCAATCAGGCGGACATTCAATTCGTCACACTTGACCTTGGCTTCCAGCATATCGAGGGTGGGAATACCCTCGGTGATGCAGACAATCAACTTGATGCCGCCATTGGCGGCTTCCAGGATTGAATCTTTGCAAAAGGGAGCCGGTACGTAGATTACAGAAGCATCGGCGCCAGTGGCGGCAACCGCTTCGACAACCGTGTTAAAAACCGGCAGGCCCAGGTGTTCCTGGCCGCCTTTGCCCGGGGTGACACCGCCAACCATCTGGGTGCCGTACTCGATGGCCTGTTCAGAGTGGAAGGTTCCCTGGGAACCGGTGAAACCCTGGCAGATTACCTTGGTGTTCTTGTCGATCAGAATACTCATGAGTTGCCCTCCGCAGCTTTAACTGACTGCTGCGCAGCGTCGGTCAGACTTTCTGCAGCAATGATGTTCAAGCCACTGTCGGCCAGCAGCTTGCGGCCCAGTTCGGCGCTATTGCCTTCCAGGCGCACGACTACCGGCACTTCGACGCCAACTTCTTCAACCGCACCGATTATGCCCTCGGCGATCAGGTCGCAGCGAACAATGCCGCCGAAGATGTTGACCAGCACGGCTTTAACATTGTCGTCGGAGAGAATGATCTTGAATGCCTCTGTGACCCGTTCCTTGGTGGCACCACCGCCGACATCGAGGAAGTTGGCCGGGAAGCCACCGTGCAGGGCGACGATATCCATCGTACCCATGGCCAGGCCAGCACCGTTGACCATACAACCAATGCTGCCATCCAGGGCCACGTAGTTCAGCTCCCACTGGGCAGCATGAGCTTCTCGCTCATCTTCCTGGCTGGGATCGTGCATGGCGCGCACGTCAGCCTGGCGATAAAGCGCATTACCATCAATTCCGAGTTTGGCGTCGAGGCAGTGCAGATTCCCCTCTTCGGTGATGACCAGTGGGTTGATCTCAATTAACGCCAGGTCTTTGTCCTGGAACATCTGCGCCAGGCCCATGAATATTTTCACGAACTGCTTGATTTGCTCACCTTCCAGGCCCAGCTGGAAAGCCAGCTCGCGGCCCTGGTAGGGCTGGGGTCCACTGAGGGGATCGATGACAGCCCGCAGTATTTTTTCAGGGGTTTCTTCGGCCACCTTCTCGATCTCCACACCACCCTCGGTGGAGGCCATGAAAACGATGCGACGGCTGCTGCGATCCACCACGGCGCCAAGATAGAGTTCTTCGGCGATGTCGGTGCAGGTCTCAACCAGGATTTTGCTGACTAGCTGGCCACTTGCATCAGTCTGGTAGGTGACCATGTTCTTGCCCAACCATTGCTGAGCGAACTCCCGGATTTCCTCCTTGGTTTTAACCAACTTGACGCCGCCGGCCTTACCGCGACCACCGGCGTACACCTGGGCTTTTACCACCCACGTATCTCCGCCGATACGATCCGCCGCTTCCGCGGCCTCTTGCGGTGTGTCCACTGCATACCCCTGTGAAACCGGCAATCCATACTCAGCAAAGAGCTGCTTGCCCTGATATTCATGAAGATTCATGCTTCTCTATCCGTCAACTGTGTTTTTGTACTGAACTGGCGTGGGTTGGAACTGATCCCCGCCCCCAATATTATTATGCTGGGATGCTGAAAAAGCGGCGCCCATTTTCTATGAAAAGGCACCTTATCGCAACTCTATTTGCGGCGTCGATTGGCGATATGAATGGCGTGGCCATCCACCGCCAATGCTGCCTCGTGCACCGCTTCTGAGAGGGTCGGGTGACCGAATACAATCAGTCCGATATCCTCCGCTGAAGCACCAAATTCCATCGCTATCACAATCTGTTGTACCAGGTCTGCCGCGCTGGGGCCAACAATGTGGCAGCCGAGAATACGATCCGATTCTTCGTCCGCCAGTAATTTAACCATGCCCTCGGTTTCATTGGCGGCCAGGGCGCGCCCACTGGCGGCAAAGGGAAACATGCCGCTCTTGTAGGCGACACCGTCAGCCTTGAGTTCCTGTTCGGTCTTGCCAACCGACGCGATTTCCGGGTGTGTGTAAATAATGGAGGGAATGGTCTCGTAATTTATCTGCGCATGCTTGCCGGCAATTCGCTCGGCCACCATAACGCCCTCCTCCGAACCCTTGTGCGCCAGCATTGGCCCACGCACAACATCACCCACCGCGTACACGTTCGGTGCCTCGGTGGCACAGAAATCATTCACGTAGATAAAGCCGCGCTCGTCCATGCTCACGCCGCAATCGGCCGACAGCAAGTTGTCGCTCAGGGGCCGGCGACCCACGGCGACGATGAGTTTGTCAAACACCTCCTGGTGCTCTCCCTCGCTATCACTGTAAGTCACCGTAACCATACCGTCGGCTACTGTGGCGTTGGTGACCCGGGCGCCCATGCGAATGTCCAGACCTTGTTTAGAGAGGATTTTCTTGGACTCTTTGGCAATCAGAACATCCATCGCCGGCAGGAAATCCTCCAGCGCCTCCAGCATTACTACTTCTGAGCCACAGCGGTTCCATACACTGCCCAGCTCCAGGCCAATAACACCGGCCCCAATAACACCGAGTCGCCCCGGCACCGACTGAAATTCCAGCGCGCCGGTGGAATCAACGATCAGGTCGTTATCCACAGGTGCCGGCGGAATGTCGATGGGCACGGAACCGGCAGCGATGATGACGTTTTTCGTCTCAATCACCGTTGCGCTGCCATCCGCCGCCGTCAGTTCTACTTTTGCGCCGGACAACACTTTCCCCGTTCCCGCCAGCGGGGTCACACCGTTGGCCTTGAACAGGCCGGTTATACCACCGGTCAATTGGCCGACAATCTTATCCTTACGGGCGATCATGGCCGGGACATCGAGATCCGCATCGGGGATCTCGATGCCGTGAACCTTGAGTCCATCCATGGCCTCGTGAAATTTATAGCTGCTGTCCAGCAGCGCTTTGGAGGGAATACAACCCACGTTCAGACAGGTTCCACCCAGCTTGCTCTTGCCATCCTCATCCACCCATTTTTCAATGCAGGCGGTATTCAGGCCCAACTGTGCCGCTCGAATAGCAGCCACATAGCCCGCCGGTCCGGAACCGATAACAACAACATCATATTGCTCTGACATGTTTCTCTCTCAATTAAAGTTGCAGCAGGATACGGGCGGGATCTTCAATCAGATCCTTGACTGCAACCAGGAATTGCACCGCGTCCTTGCCATCGATCAAGCGATGATCATAGGACAGGGCCAGGTACATCATGGGAAGAATAACCACCTCGCCATTTACCGCCATGGGGCGGTCCTGAATTTTGTGCATGCCCAGAATGCCCGCCTGCGGAGGATTGAGGATGGGGGTCGACATCAGCGAACCAAAGACGCCGCCATTGGTCAGCGTAAAAGTGCCGCCTGTCATTTCCTCGATACTGAGTTTGCCATCGCGAGCGCGCAGGCCCAGGTCGCGAATTTTCGCCTCCACATCGGCCATACTCATAAAGTCAGCATCGCGCAATATCGGCACTACCAGCCCATTGGTGGTGGACACCGCCACGCCGATATCCTGGTAACCGTGATAGACGATATCGTCACCATCCACCGAAGCATTCACCGCCGGAAAGCGCTTTAGGGCCTCGCAACTGGCTTTGACGAAAAAGCCCATAAAACCCAGGCGCGTGCCGTTGTGAGTCTTCTCAAACTGCTCTTTGTACTTGTTGCGGAGGGCCATTACTGGCGCCATATTGACCTCGTTGAACGTGGTCAGCATGGCCGTGTCCTGGGACACACTGAGTAGTCTCTCGGCAATGCGCTTGCGCATACGGGTCATGGCCACCCGCTTTTCCACGCGTTCGCTGGAGTGCCCTTCTGGCGACGCTGATGCGGCTGCCGGCGCCGGTGCAGCTGGCGGCTGCTGTTCTGGGGCCGGTTCTGGCGCTGCCTTCTGTTCCTGCCGCAAATGTTTCAGCAAGTCGTCCTTGGTGATCCTGCCGTCCTTACCCGTGCCGGTCACTTTGGAGATATCAATATTCTCCTCTTCGGCAAGGCGTCGTGCGGCGGGACCCAGCTGCTGATCGGTCTCAGCTGGCTCTGGTTCTGTTTGTGGCTGAGGCTCCGGCTTCGGGGCACTCGTTGCCGCCGCAGCAGGGCTCGCAGCAGCGGCCGCTCCCTCCTCAATCGTTGCGATCAACTCTTCGCTGAGAATGGTGTCGCCGACGTTCTTGACGATAGCCGTGAGCACACCGTCAACCGGTGAAACCACTTCCATTACCACCTTGTCAGTTTCAATCTCGACCAGTAGCTCGTCCCGGCTCACGGCATCTCCCGCGACCTTGTGCCACTCGGCGATTTCTCCATCTGCAATCGACTCCGGAAAAGCCGGCGCCTTAATTTCGATAGCCATGATGTTCTTACTCCGTCGTCAGGGCCTGGTTGATGAATTGCTGTTGTTGTTTCAAGTGCAGGGCCATGTACCCTGCCGCTGGAGCCGCGGAAGCTTCTCTGCCCACGAAACTCAGGTATATATCTTCGCCGTGACGGTGAATGACCCGACGCATATGGTGCTGGCTTGAATACCAGGCGCCCTGGTTCATGGGTTCTTCCTGACACCAGACTGCATCGGTCACATTTGGATAATTATGCAAGATGTTGGACAGCTCCTGCTCCGGAAACGGGTACAGCTGCTCCAGCCGTATGATGGCGATGTGTTCGATTTCTCGCTCTCGCCGGGTGTCCCTCAGATCGTAGTACACCTTGCCGGAGCAGAGTACGACACGGGTCACCTTGCTCGCGTCCAGATCATCGGTTTCGCCGATCACATTTTGAAAGGCGCCACCGGCAAGTTCATCCAGGGTCGACACTGCCTGTTTGTGTCTCAGCAGGCTCTTCGGTGACATCACGATCAACGGCCGGCGCAGGGGTCGTATCGCCTGGCGCCGCAACATGTGATAAACCTGTGCCGGGGTGGTAGGCATGCAGACCTGTACATTGTGCTCTGCACACAGTTGCAGATAGCGTTCGAGGCGCGCCGAGGAATGCTCGGGCCCTTGGCCTTCGTAACCATGGGGCAACAACAGCGTCAAGCCGCAGACCCGACTCCACTTGTGTTCGCCGCTGGTAATAAACTGGTCGATAACCACCTGGGCACCATTGGCGAAATCGCCGAACTGGGCCTCCCAGATTACCAGGCCAGCGGGCGCAGTGGTGGCATATCCATACTCGAAAGCCAGTACCGCCTCTTCTGATAACAGGGAATCAAAGAGCTCAAAATCTGGCTGCTCCGGGTGAATCTTCTGCAGCGGGATATAGATGCTGCCGTCTTTCTGATTGTGTAAAACCGCGTGTCGATGCGAAAAGGTACCGCGTCCCACATCCTGCCCCGTCAGGCGAATTGGATAGCCCTCGTGCAACAGGGTGGCGTAGGCCATGGTCTCGGCAAAGCCCCAGTTAATCTCAAGAGCGCCGGCGGCCATACTGCGCCGGTCTTCCAGGATGCGGTTCACCTGGCGCTGCAGGGGTACGCTCTCGGGTGCCTCGTTGACATGGCGGCCCAGGCGTTGCAATTCCGCCAACTGAATTGTGGTGTCGCAGGCCAGGTCCCAGTCGTGGCCCAGGTAGGGTGACCAGTCGACAAACATTTCTTTATTCGGCTCTGAGACCAGGCTGCTGACCAGGGGCTCATCCCGATCCATGGAATCCCTGAAGCCCGCAACCAGGAAGGCGTCTTCTTCCCTGGATACCAGCCCTTCCGCGATCAGCTTCTGTGCATACAGATCGCGTGTGGTGGGATGGTTCTTGATCTTCTGGTACATCAGCGGTTGGGTCACCGAGGGCTCATCCGCCTCGTTGTGTCCGCGACGGCGATAACACACCAGGTCAATGACCACATCCTTGGCGAACTCATTGCGGTAGTCCACCGTCAACTGCGCGACAAACAACACCGCCTCGGGATCGTCGGCATTGACATGAAAGATGGGCGCCTGCACCATTTTCGCGATATCCGTGCAGTATTCGGTGGAGCGGGCATCAGCGCGCCGGCTGGTAGTAAAGCCGACCTGGTTGTTGAGCACGATATGTACGGTGCCACCGGTGCGGTAACCCCGGGTCTGGGACATCTGGAAGGTTTCCATGACAACGCCCTGGCCGGCAAAGGCGGCATCACCGTGTACCACAATGGGAACCACCGTGTTCCCCTGGGTGTCCAGGCGTCGGTCTTGCCGGGCACGTACTGAACCCTCCACCACGGGTGACACAATCTCCAGGTGAGAGGGGTTGAAGGCCAGGGCCAGGTGACACTCACCGCCAGGGGTCATCACATTCGATGAAAAACCCTGGTGGTACTTCACATCACCAGAACTTTCATGGGTGACCTTGCCCTCGAACTCGTCAAACAGTTCGGAAGGTCTTTTGCCAAATACGTTGACCAGTACGTTGAGTCGGCCGCGGTGGGCCATACCAATCACAATTTCCTTGGCACCGTAACCACCGAAACGTTGCACCATTTCATAGAGCATGGGAATCATGGACTCACCACCCTCCAGACCGAAACGCTTGGTGCCGGGATACTTGGAGCCGAGGGATTTCTCCAGTCCCTCTGCCTTGATCGTTCGTCGCAAGAGTGTTTTACGAATATCATCGCCAAACTCAGGAGCCGAACGCACACTCTCCAGGCGCTGCATAATCCAGTGCCGTTCTTCAGTGTCGGTAATATGCATAAATTCCGAACCGACGGTGTTGCAATAAGTACGCTCGAGGGCATCGAATATTTCACCGAGACTGGCATCGGCCTTGCCGATATGCAGACTGCCGGTCTGGAACACGGTTTCAAAATCTGCGGTGGAAAGCTCGTGGAAGTTAAGTTCCAGGTCAGGGACGAACTGGCGCTCGGCCAAGCCAAGAGGGTCAAGCTTGGCTTTCTGATGTCCGCGTTGGCGATAGGCTGAAATAAGTTGTAGCACGCGCACCTGTTTGCGTTCGTACTCAGTGGCATGCGAATCCGCCTGCACCGTGGCTTCGGTGCGCACACGCATTTTGCTAATTTGGGCAAAGCGCTCCCGCACCGTGGAATGAGGGACATCCTGCAGTGTGCTACCACCGACTCGCGGCAAGGTGTCGAAGTAACCGCGCCACTCTTCCAGCACGGCATTCGGGTCCATCAGGTAAGCCTCGTAGAGGTCTTCGACATAAGTGGCATTGCCGCCCGAAATATGGGAGCTCCGCCACAGGAGCTCCATGCTACTCTCTTGCATTTCCCGCCCGTTTTCGCTTAGCTAAAGATCGTTAGAAGTACCACCAGTGTGGCACAAAATCAGGTAGCCCGCGTTAGCAGCATGTTGCGGATATGCCCGATAGCCTTGGTGGGATTGAGGCCCTTGGGGCACACCGACACACAATTCTGGATACCGTGACAGCGAAATACACTGAAAGGGTCATCCAATTTGGCCAGGCGCGCCTCAGTCGCCGTGTCCCTACTGTCGGCCAGGAAGCGGTAAGACTGTAATAATCCAGCGGGACCAATGAAACGATCGGGGTTCCACCAGAAGGACGGACAGCTGCTCGAGCAGCAGGCGCATAAGATGCACTCATACAAACCATCCAGCTTGGCACGCTCTTCCGGCGTTTGCAGACGCTCAATGGCGGGTGCTGGCGTATTGTTCTGCAGGTAGGGTTCGATCTTCTCGTACTGCTCATAGAACAGGGTCATGTCCACGACCAGGTCACGCACTACCGGCAGCCCTGGCAAAGGGCGCACGATCAGCTTGTTGTTCTTGACCGTCGCCGACAGCGGCGTGACACAGGCCAGGCCATTCTTGCCATTCATGTTGAGGCCATCTGAACCACATACGCCCTCGCGACAGGAGCGACGAAAGGTGACCGTAGGATCCTGGGCCTTGATCAGCTCCAGTACATCCAGCACCATCAGGTCCTTGCCGCCGGTATCGACTTCCAGGTCCTGCATAAAGGGTTCGCTGTCCGTCTCCGGGTTGTAGCGATAAATACTTACTTGCAACATTTCAACAGCTCCCCTTAGTAGGTACGAATCTTGGGTTGGAAGGTATCAACAGTTTTCGGTTCAAAATTCACAGCGCGCTTGCCCACGCTTTTATCGGCGGGGAAAAACAGGGAGTGACACAGCCAATTTTCATCATCGCGCTCGGTGAAATCTTCTCGGGCATGGGCGCCACGACTCTCCTTGCGCGCTTCTGCGGCGATAGCGGTTGCCTCCGCCACTTCCAACAGGTTGTGTAATTCCAGTGCTTCCAGTCGGGCCGTGTTGTAGGCGTTGCTCTTGTCCTGCAGATGAATATTGTCAATACGCACACGCAGGTCCGCGAGTTTCTTGATGCCCTCTTGCATAAACTCGCCTTTACGGAATACACCGAAATGGTTCTGCATCACGTTCTGTAATTCTGTACGCAGTTCCGCCACACCCTCACCGGAGCTGGACTGGTTGAGCTTATTCAGGCGGGCCATGGATTTTTCGATGTCTGAGTCGCTGGAGTCGCGCAACTCGATACCGTCGCGCAGGGCATTCTCGATAAACAGGCCCGAGGCACGGCCGAACACCACCAGGTCCAACAGTGAGTTGCCGCCAAGGCGGTTGGCACCGTGCACGGAGACACAGGCGACTTCACCACAGGCAAACAGGCCCGGTATGATCTTGTCGTTACCATTTTCATCCACGGTCAGCGCCTGGCCGTTCACATTAGTGGGAATGCCACCCATCATGTAGTGGCAGGTCGGCACCACGGGCACAGGTTCCCTGACCGGATCGGCGTGAGCGAATGTGCGAGAAAGTTCTACGATACCCGGCAGGCGGCTTTGCAGCACCTCCTCACCGAGGTGGTCCAGTTTCAGGAGCACGTGGTCACCTTCAGGGCCACAACCGCGGCCCTCAAGAATTTCCAGCACTATCGAGCGCGCTACCACATCGCGACCCGCCAGATCCTTGGCATTGGGCGCATAGCGCTCCATAAAGCGCTCGCCGTCCTTGTTGATCAGGTAACCGCCTTCACCGCGACAACCCTCAGTGACCAGCACCCCGGCGCCAGCAATGCCGGTGGGGTGAAACTGCCACATCTCGATATCCTGCACGGGCACGTCAGCGCGCAGCGCCATGCCGATGCCATCGCCGGTATTGATGTGCGCATTGGTGGTGGAGGCATATATACGCCCGGCACCGCCGGTGGCAAATACTGTGGCCTTCGACTTCACATACACCGTCTCGCCGGTTTCCATGCAAATGGCAATCACGCCGGTGACAGCACCATCCTGGTTTTTGACCAGGTCGACCGCGAACCACTCGTTAAAGAACACCGTATTAGCTTTCAAATTACCCTGGTAGAGGGTGTGCAACAGGGCGTGACCGGTACGATCTGCCGCCGCACAGGTGCGCGCTGCCTGGCCACCTTCGCCGAAATTCTTGGACTGGCCACCGAAGGGGCGCTGGTAAATTCGGCCTTCCTCAGTTCGGGAAAACGGCAAACCCATGTGCTCGAGCTCATAGACCGCCTCCGGGCCTACCGAACACATATACTCTATCGCGTCCTGGTCGCCGATGTAGTCAGAACCCTTGACCGTATCGTACATATGCCAGCGCCAATCATCATTGGGGTCGTCACTGGCAATTGCACAGGTGATACCACCCTGGGCCGACACTGTGTGCGAGCGTGTCGGAAAAACCTTGGTGATAACCGCCGTTTTATAACCGGACTGAGCCAGCTGCAGGGCCGCGCGCATACCCGCGCCGCCACCGCCTACAATCACACCGTCAAAAGAAATAGTTCGAATTCCAGCCATGATTCAACTTCCCCAGATAATGTTGATGCCCCACACCACGTAGGTGAACAGGGTGGCAATACAGATAAGGACCAGCGCCCCACGCAGCTCGTTGGCGCGGCTGCCCATGGTGCGGGTAGTCACATAATCAGTCAGCGTACTCCAGAGGCCTACCCAGGCATGTGCCGCCAGCGACAGTAGTGCCGCAACACTGAATATGCGCACCCAGGTCGCCGCAAAGACGGCTTTCCACTCGCTGTAGCTAATATCCGGGTTGCCCAGGATCAGTACGCCCAGAAAAATGAAATAGGCCAACAGGATAACCCCGCCAACCCGCTGTACCACCCAATCAGAGAGACCTGAACGGCCAAAATTGGTGACTGCAGTTACCATATCCAAATCCCCGCCATAATAATAAGTACTATTGCTACTGCGACAGTAATTTTCGCGCCGAGAATACCGCCTTCCAGAGATTCGCCATAACCCGCGTCTGCGACCAGGTGCTTGATGCCAGCGGCCACGTGGTAGGCCAGCAGACTCAGTGTGCCCCACACCAAAAACTTGACCAGCGGGCTCGCCAAGGTTTGTTTGAGTTCATTGAAACTTGCTTCACTGGCCAGGCTGGCGTCGAGTAGGTATAGAAAGATGGCCATGCCGATAAACAGGCCAATACCGGACACGCGGGTCAGGATGGAAACTATCGCTGGCAAAGGGAAGTGGATAGTTCCGATATCGAGATTTACAGGTCGATTGTCTTTCACAGTAGTAACACCACTAGAGGTATGAAAAAGATGAGGCCAAGGGCGCCTGCCGACTGCGGCTGCAGCCCCTTGAGACCGGCCGAAATTATAGGCAGTTCGCGGGCTAAATACAATTGACAAAGGCGGCTGAAACTCTATAGTTGAGCACCCCAATGTGTACAACGCAGGACCCTCTATGAGCGACAAGAAAGCATCCCTTAGCATCGATGGACTGGATGAGGCCATTGAGCTGCCAATTTACAGTGGCAGTATCGGCCCAGACGTCATTGATGTCGGCAGCCTGACTGGCAAGGGCATGTTTACTTATGATCCGGGTTTTGTCTCTACCGCCGCGTGCGAATCGCAAATTACTTACATCGATGGCGGCAAGGGCGTGCTGTTACACCGCGGCTATCCCATCGAACAACTGGCCGAGCATTCCGATTATCTTGAGACCTGTTACCTGTTGTTGTACGGCGAGCTGCCCAACGCTGAGCAGAAGGCCGAGTTCGAAAATACCGTGCGCTACCACACCATGGTGCACGACCAACTGACCTCCTTTTTCCACGGTTTCCGTCGCGACGCCCACCCCATGGCCATCCTCTGTGGCGTCGTCGGTGCCCTCTCCGCCTTCTATCATGACTCACTGGACATTTCCGATGAGCGCCACCGCCAGATAGCCGCATTCCGACTGATCGCCAAGATGCCAACCCTGGCCGCCATGAGCTACAAGTTCTCCATTGGCCAGCCCTTTATGTACCCGGATAACAGCCTCGATTACGCCGAGAATTTCCTGCACATGATGTTTGGCACGCCCTGTGAAGAGAGCAACATCAGTCCGGTACTGGCCAAGGCCATGGATCGTATCTTCCTGCTTCACGCAGACCATGAACAAAATGCCTCCACCTCAACCGTACGCCTGACCGGCTCCTCCGGCGCCAATCCCTTTGCCTGTATAGCAGCTGGCATTGCCGCATTGTGGGGCCCCTCCCACGGTGGTGCTAACGAGGCGGTGCTGAATATGTTGGAGGAGATCGGTGATATCAGCCGCATCGATGAGTTTGTGGCCCGGGCCAAAGACAAGGAAGACCCCTTCCGGCTGATGGGCTTTGGTCATCGCGTCTACAAGAATTTTGACCCCCGTGCCAAGGTCATGAAAGAAGCCGCTGATGAAGTACTGGCGGAGCTGGGCCTGGAAAATGACCCACTGCTCGCCATTGCCAAACGCCTGGAGGAAATCGCTCTCGAGGACGAATACTTCATCGAGAAGAAGCTGTATCCCAATGTGGACTTTTACTCAGGCATTATTCTCAAGGCTATCGGCATTCCCACCAGCATGTTCACGGTCATTTTTGCCGTCGGCCGCACCGTGGGCTGGATCGCCCATTGGAACGAGATGATCAGCGGCAGCTACCGTATCGGTCGCCCGCGCCAGCTCTACACCGGTCACACGCAACGCGACTACGCACCCGTCGACGAACGCTGAAAGCATGACTGATATAGTCATCAGCGGAACCGGACTGTTCACGCCGGAACAGTCCATCAGCAACACCGAGCTGGTAGAGTCCTTCAACAGCTGGGCTGACCAGTTCAATGCTGAACACGCCGATGCCATCGCCGCGGGCGAAGTGGCGGCGCAGACACACTCCTCGGTGGAGTTCATCGAGAAAGCCTCTGGCATCAAGAGTCGGTATGTGATCGACAAGTCGGGTGTCCTCGACCCGGCGCGAATGGTCCCGAGCATTGCTGAACGCAGCAATGAGGAAGCCTCGCTGCAATGTGAAATAGGCGTTCTCGCCGCGCGCCAGGCCATGGATATGGCCGGCAAGGAACCGCAAGACATCGATGCGGTGCTGGTAGCCTGCTCCAACCTGCAACGCGCCTACCCCGCCATGGCGGTGGAGTTACAGGCGGCGCTGGGTATCAAAGGCTGGGGTTACGACATGAACGTGGCCTGCTCTTCCGCCACCTTTGGCATACAAGCCGCCCGCGATGCCATCGCCAATGGCAGTGCACGCGCGGTGCTGGTGGTAAATCCTGAAATATGCAGTGGCCACCTCAATTTCAGGGATCGCGACGCCCACTTTATCTTTGGTGACGTGTGTACCGCTGTCCTGCTGGAAAGCGCCGATACAGCCAGCTCACCGGAGCAGTACAAGATACTCGGCAGCCGGCTGCAAACGACCTTCTCCAATAACATTCGCAATAACTTTGGCTTCCTCAATCGCGCGGATGAAAGCGGCATTGGCGAAACAGACAAACTGTTTGTCCAAAATGGACGCAAAGTATTCAAGGAAGTTTGCCCGATGGTGGCCGAACAGATAGTCGACCACCTGGGTAGTCTCGATTTGACCGGTCAGGACATCAAACGCATGTGGCTGCACCAGGCGAACCTCAGCATGAATCAATTTATTGGCAAGCGGGTATTGGGACGCGAGGCTACTGACGACGAGGCCCCGACGATTCTCGATGAATACGCCAATACCAGTTCAGCGGGCTCGGTCATTGCCTTTCACAAGCACAGGAGTGATTTCAAGGCCGGCGACATCGGCGTTCTCTGCTCCTTTGGCGCCGGTTACAGTATCGGCTCGGTCATACTCGAACGTCTTTAGCCTGTTCGGGCAGAGAGTCAGGCGGCGCCGACAATCCCTTCCAGGGCCGCCAACAACAGCTCACATTGTTCCTGGGTACCCACGGTAATTCGCAGGTAGTCGCGGGTTCTCTCGGCACTGAAGTAACGCACCAGAATATGTTGCTCGCGCAGGGCCAGGAAAACAGCCTCTGCGTTATTCTGCGGCGGTCGCGCCAACACAAAGTTGGCACTGGATGGCAGCACCTGGAAGCCTAGTACTGTCAGCCCGGCAGACAGGTTTTCACGATTGCCAATCAGGCGCTGACAGCTCTCTTCAAACCACTGCCGATCCTCCAGCCCAGCTACCGCGGCAGCTTCTGCCAGCCGGTCTAGCGGGTAGGAATTAAAGCTGTTTTTTACCCGCTGCAAACCTTCGATCAATCCAACATCACCGAACGCCGCGCCCACTCGCAAGCCGGCCAGCCCCCGCGACTTGGAGAGCGTCTGCACCACCAGCAGGTTGTCATAGCGGTCGATGAGCGACACGGCGGACTCGCAGCCGAAGTCGACATAGGCCTCGTCGACCACCAGCACCGAGTCGGTATTGTCTTGCAACAGGCCTTCGATTGCCGCCAGCTCCAGGGCGATACCCGTGGGGGCATTGGGATTGGCAATGATGATGCCGCCGTTGTGGCGGTGATACGCCTGCGGATCAATAGTAAATTGCTCATCGAGTGGCACAGTCTGATACGTCAGCCGATACAGGGCACAGTGGACCGGGTAAAAGCTGTAGGTCACGTCCGGAAATAACACCGGCAAGCTGGGATTGAACAGGGCCTGGAAAGTATGGGCCAGCACCTCGTCGGAACCGTTACCGATAAAGACCTGTTCTGGTTGCAGCGCCAGGTCTGTCGCCCAGGCCTGGCGCAGCCGTGTATTTTCCGGGTCCGGGTACAAACGCAGGCTATCATCACCAGCGCTGTGAATCGCCTCTAACACTTTCGGTGACGGCGGCCAGGGCAGCTCATTGGTATTGAGCTTTACCAGCTTGTCCTGCTGTGGTTGTTCGCCGGGAACATAGGGCGACAACTCGCTGACCAGGGGGCTCCAGAAACGGGACATCAACAACTCTCCTTTTTCAAGCGCGAAATTATAACAACCACCACGCTTTCTATCGCCCTGTGCACTCCATATACTGTGGTAAAAGTTGTCTGGATCGAAGTAATGGCTATACAAAACCCCTTTAGTAACCTGTTCGCTCAATCTCCGATGGGGCCGTTACAGGATCACATGTCAAAAGTTCACGCCACCGCCGAGGCACTGCTACCCTTCCTGAAGGCCGCACAAAAGGGCAATTGGGATAAGGCGAAAGAGCTACAAAAAGACATCGTCAAGCATGAAGAGGCCGCTGATAAGCAGAAGCGCTCGCTGCGCAAGCATTTGCCAAAGAGCCTGTTTATGCCTGTATCCCGCGGTGATCTACTGGAACTGGTAGCCATGCAGGACCAGATCGCCAACCGCGCCAAAGACATTGCAGGTCTGATGCTGGGTCGCAAGATGGCCTTCCCGGAAAAGCTGGACGAGCAGATTATCGAGTACGCCGAGGCCTCTATCAGCACCTCCGGCAGTGCACTGGAGGCGATCAAGCGTATCGACGATGTCATTGAGGCGGGTTTTGGCAGTCGCCAGGTCAAGACCGTCGAGGACAATATATCTGAAATCGAAAAACTCGAACATCGCTCCGACAAACTCCAGGTCAAGCTGAGAGCGAAGCTGTTCAAGCTGGAGAAAGACATTGATCCGGTAGAGGCGATGTTCCTGTACCGGCTCCTCGACTGGATTGGTGATATTGCCGACTATGCCGAAAAAGTGGGCAACCGCCTGCAGATATTAATCAGCGTCTAATTAATACTTGAACTTGGTGTCGAACATAATGCGATCGTAGTCGCGGGCATCGCCGCTGTTGCCACCGATTTCGTTGCGGAAATAGGTCACACCCAGGCTCCACTTCTTGTTGATACCGAAGCCGCCTTTAAACACATGGCCCTTGGCATCGGTGCCGCTACCGCCGAAATCAGAATCGCTTAACAATCCCAGGGTGGCATCCGCTTCCAGGTCCTGCCAGATATAGGCCAGGTCCCAACTGCCGCGGCCACTGGTTTTACCGAGTTTGACGCCCACCGCGTAACCGGTTTCGTTCTCGTCAGCGTCGGTGTTGTATACATAGTCTGCAAAGATGGCGAGCGGCATGTCGCCTACATTCAGGCCCATGTCAAAGAAACCCTGCACGGTCTTGTAGTCATACAGGTATTCACAAGCAATCAGTTCGCTGGGGTTCGTACAGCTAAAGCTGTTGCCGAAGAAATCATCCGCGGCACCAAAAAACGGTGTCTTGCCGGCAGTCTCGATGCTTTGATAGCCAACACCGGCTACCAGCCTGGCGCTACCCAGTTGGCCGTTGAAACCCGCCTGGCCGCCGTAGGTGAACGAGGTGTTATCTTTCTTCTGGTCACTTTCCAGCCAGGTGCCGCCGGCACTGAGAAAAAACGAACCCGGCGTCCAGGTCATAGCAATCCCTTCCGGATTGTAGTCACCATCCCAGATCAGACCGTGCTTTTGGGGCCGGTAGTAAATATTCTTGAATTTACCGCCGATAAGATTCAGATCATCCGTGGCCCCCCAGTTGAAATACGCAAGGTCGAGGCGCAGGTCCTTGGTGGAACCGCCACCACCCAGGGTCTGGTTGGTGGAGACCGGATCGTCGCCACCGCTGGCGAAACCCAAGCCCACTTCGACATCGTCGTCCAGCTTGGCAATGATGGCCGCACGGGCACGAATACGGTTTCGGTCGCGAGTGGATATATTCTCTTCGTCGATGCCCTCGTAGCGATAGCGGAAATCGCCCTTGATGCGAATCGTTTCAGTCCAGGATGCCGCGCCGGCACTTTTATTGACCGGCGCCACCTGGGCCTTGCTGAATTCCACCTCCTTAACAGTCTGCGCATTGATCTCGCGCAACCTTTCATTTTCCGCTTCCAGCGCAGATAGGCGCTCTGAAAACTGGGCAAACTGCACCTGCATATCGGCAAATTCCTGGTCACTGATGGCTGCACTCGCGAGCGGTGACTGAAGCAGCACTTGCACCAGCAAAATCGTTGCCAGTAGTGAATAACCATTTTTCATGTTGTAGCTCTCCTAGTTACCGATTACACACAGCGATATTTTGCGCCTCACTGTTGGAGGCGCAAAATAAGACAAAACAATGAAAAACGGAAGCTTTTAACGCAGTGAGGCGTTGATATTTTGCAGAACTTTACTGCCCGGGCACAGCTCTTCAGGGCCCAGTTCATTCAGAGGCCTGGACACGGTATCCAGGGCTTCGTGCAAGTCGCGCGAGTCCTTGTTCATGTATATCAGGCCGGTGAGAATCTCGCCGTCGCCACGATGTTGTTCCATCACCGTCATTGCCGAGCCCCGATTAAAGGGATCGAGCCCCTCAGCCAGCTTGTGCAGGTGGATAACCGAACCATCGTGCATGGTGACCTCGTTGGAGGTGCCGGGCTGGTAGTGGGCGGTGATTTCCTGACGCATGGGCACGAAGTCCAGGGTGCCGGTGGCCTGGGAGTGCTCACGTACAAATTCGTAAGCCTTGGTAGAGGCCTCATTGTTGTTAAAGGTGACACAGGGCGACAACACATCAATCAGGGCGAAGCCCTGGTGGGTAATAGCCGCTTTGATCAGTGGCACCAGTTGCTCCTTGTCCCCGGAGAAACTGCGAGCAACAAAGGTTGCCCCCAGGGTCAGCGCGGTGGCACAGAGATCTATCGCGCCAAAGAGATTGGGGTCGCCTTTCTTGCTGGCTGAACCCTCATCGGCGGTGGCCGAATCCTGCCCCTTGGTGAGACCGTAGCAGCCATTGTTCATGACGATATACACCATGTTCAGGTTGCGCCGGATGGCGTGGGTAAATTGCCCCATACCAATCGATGCCGTATCGCCGTCACCAGACACCGCCAGGTAGATCAGGTCGCGGTTGGCCATGGAAGCACCCGTGGCCACCGAGGGCATACGCCCGTGCACCGAGTTGAAGCCATGGGATTTACCGAGGAAATAGGTCGGCGTCTTGGAGGAACAACCAATACCGGATATCTTGGCGATTTTGTGTGGCTCGATCGACAGTTCGTGTACCGCTTTAACAATCGCGCCGCTAATAGAGTCGTGGCCACAGCCGGCGCAGAGGGTGGAAATGGAACCCTCGTAGTCTGCCTTGGTATAGCCGAGCTCATTGACGGGCAGCTCGGGGTGGCGAAATGTCGGGTTGATATAACTCATGAGACTTCTCCTGAGCTCAGCTGCGCAGTTTCTCTGTGCAGCGGCGTTACGTTAGTTCCGGGAATCTGTTGCAAAATCTGTTTGCGAATATTGCGGGCACTGATGGGCGTGCCGTCAAAACACAATACTGATTTCAACTTGTCCGGGCCAAATTCGAATTCTGCCATCAGCAGGGTGCGCAACTGGGCATCGCGATTCTGCTCAATCACGAAAGTGCGCTCATGGTTGTCAATGAAATCTTCCACCTCGTCATTGAAAGGGAATGCCCGCACCCTAATGGCGTCGATATGCACACCCTCGTCCGCCAGGTAATCCAGCGCCTCGAGGCTGGAGGCCTCACTGGTGCCGTAGAAAAGAACACCGATGTCGGTTTCCTGCCGCGCCGGCGTCTGAACGGGAGTCGGTACAAAGGACTTGGCGGTCTCCCACTTGGCCATCAGCCGGTGCATATTTTGCTCGTAGATTTCGCCGCTCTCGGTATACACCGCGTACTCATCACGGCTGGTGCCGCGGGTAAAAAATGCCCCCTTGGTGGGGTGGGTACCCGGATAGGTGCGATAGCACAATGCATCGAGATCAACATCCAGGTAACGACCAAATTCTTCCATGTTGTCCAGGTCTTCCGCCGACAGGACCTTGCCGCGATCATACTCGCGCTCATCGTCCCAGGTAAACGGTGCCGACATATTGTCATTCATACCCAGATCCAGGTCGGACATGAGGATAATCGGTGTCTGCAGACGTTCGGCCAGGTCGAAAGAGTCCGCCGTCATATTGAAACACTCCAGCGGTGAAGACGGGAACAGCAACACCTGCTTGGTGTCACCATGGGAAGCATAGGCTGTAGACAACACATCAGACTGCTGGGTACGGGTGGGCATGCCGGTGGAGGGACCTGCCCGCTGCACGTCGATCAGCACCGTCGGAATTTCTGCGAAGTAGGCCAGTCCGAGGAATTCTGACATCAGTGAGATGCCGGGGCCACTGGTGGCGGTAAAAGCACGCGCGCCATTCCAGCTCGCCCCAATCACCATGCCGATGGCTGCCAATTCATCTTCCGCCTGCACAATCGCGTAGTTCTTCTGGCCGCTGCCGGGATCGATGCGCATGCGCTTGCAGTACTTTTCGAAGGCCTCGATCACCGAGGTAGACGGCGTAATCGGGTACCAGGCAGCCATGGTAGCGCCACCGTAGATGGCGCCAAGACCCACGGCGCTGTTGCCGTCAATCAGAATGGCGTCGCCGACCAGGTCCCGGGCTTCGACACGAATAGAGAGGGGACAGTCAAAATTCTCCTTGGCGTACTGGTGTCCTAATTCCAGGGCGTGGATATTGGGCGCCACTAATTTATCCTTGCCCTTGAACTGGTCAGCAACCAGGCGGGTGATAACGCCCATATCGATGTCCAGCAATGCGGCCAGGGCACCGACGTAGATAACGTTTTTGAAGAGCTGGCGCTGACGGGGATCGGTGTATTCCCGGGCGCAGATCTTGGTCAGCGGCAGACCGAGGATCTGCACGTCGTTTCGAATCAGGCGCAGGTCCAGGGGCTTGGTATTGTCGTAGATAAAAAATCCGCCGCTCTCCACTTCCTGGATGTCCTGGGGCATGCTCTGCGGGTTGACGCTGAGCATGATGTCCACCCCGCCACGACGGCCAAGATAGCCCTTCTCACTCACGCGTACTTCATACCAGGTTGGTAAACCCTGGATGTTGGAGGGGAAAATATTTTTCGGACAAACCGGCAGGCCCATCCGGAACAGAGCCTTGGCAAACAAATGATTGGCGCTGGCCGAACCTGTGCCGTTAACGTTGGCAAACTTGATGACAAAGTCGTTTACCGCTTGAATAGTTTTCATCGTTTACTGTCCCGCCTGGCTGACGTTGTAGAGGAACCGCTGCATATCCCAGGCGGTGGTGGGACAGCGCTCGGCACAGAGCCCGCAGTGCAGGCACACATTTTCGTCTTTCACCATGACTCGCGCCGTCGGCAATTTTTCCGAGACATACAGGTCCTGGGTCAGGTTACTTGCCGGCGCCTCCAGGCGCGTGCGCAATTCAACCTCGTCACCATTGTTGGTAAAGCTGATGCAGTCGGTGGGGCAGATATCCACGCAGGCATCACACTCAATACAGCGCGTTTCCTGGAACACCGTCTGCACATCACAGTTCAGACAGCGCTGGGCCTCCTTGAAGCCAGTGCTGGCGTCAAAGCCCAGCTCTACTTCCACCTTGCGGTCTTTCAAAGTTTTATCTTTGTCGGCCTGAGGCACGATGTAGCGCAGGTCTGCCTCTATTGCGTTGTCGTAGCTCCACTCGTGAATGCCCATCTTGGTGCTGACCAGGTTCACCCCCGGCGCCAGCCGGTCCTTTACACTTTCGCCGCGACAGTAGAGGTCTATGGAGACCGCCGCCTGGTGCGCATGGGCAACCGCGGTGATGATATTTTCGGGGCCGAAGGCGGCATCGCCGCCAAAAAACACGTTGGGCAGACTGGTCTGGAAAGTAACCTCGTCCACCACCGGCATATCCCACTTGCCAAACTGAAGCCCGATATCGCGCTCTATCCAGGGAAAGGTATTCTCTTGACCGATGGCCATGAGAACGGCATCCGCCTCCATCAGCACCAGGTCTTCACCCGTGGGCACCAGCTCGCGGTTGCCCTCATCGTCGTAAACCGCCTCGACTTTCTCGAACTGCACACCTATAAACTGGCCATCTTCCACCACGAACGCCTTGGGTACATGGTTGTCGTAGATGGGGATGTCCTCGTGCATGGCATCCTCTTTTTCCCAGGGGGATGCCTTCATATTGGCAAAGGGGCTACGCACCACAACGCGCACATCTTCCCCACCGAGGCGACGGGCGGTGCGACAACAATCCATGGCGGTATTGCCACCGCCGAGTACCAGCACTTTTTTACCAATACTCTCGACGTGTTCAAAGGCCACACTCGACAACCAATCGATGCCGACGTGAATACTGGCGTCGGCCTCCTCCCGCCCCGGCAGGTTGGGCAGGTCCTTGCCGCGCGGCGCACCGGTGCCAACGAAGATGGCGTCATAACCCTGGCTGAGTACCGCCTTGAGGCTGTCCACGTAATGGCTGAAGGTGGTGACCGCGCCCATATCGAGGATGTAGTTCACTTCCTGGCGCAGCACCTCGATAGGCAGGCGGAAGGCGGGGATCTGGCTCAACATCATGCCACCGCCCTCAAGCTGTTCGTCAAAGATATCCACCTGGTAACCCAACGGCATTAAATCGCGGGCCACTGTTAGCGAGGCCGGGCCAGCCCCAATCAGTGCAATGCGCTTACCGTTCTTGCGGGTTGGAATTTCCGGCATGCGCGCGGCAATAGCCTCTTCATTCTTGTTGTCAGCCGCCACCCTTTTCAGTCGACAGATAGCAACCGGTTCCTCTTCAATACGACCCCGACGGCAGGCGGGTTCGCAGGGGCGATCACAGGTGCGCCCGAGCACGCCCGGGAACACATTCGACTCCCAATTGATCATATAGGCATCGTCGTAGCGCTCGAAGGCGATCATGCGGATATACTGCGGCACCGGTGTATGTGCGGGACATGCATACTGGCAGTCCACCACCTTGTGGAAGTACTCGGGGTCTTTGATATCGGTTGCTTTCACAGTTACAGCCCTGTTTTTTTCGGCCCTATAGGGGCCCACTGACAAATCCGGTCAATTATTTCACAAATACCTGCTTTTTACACCGACTATGGCGGCGAAAAACCCTGCTATTCCGCGGGCTTGCAACCATTTTTGCAGTTCACGGGGAGTGGTCGAGCAATCTAAACCGCGGCGGCTAAGTGACTGCGCGCCCGCGGCTAGGCGCCCCCCCTAAAACAGTCCGAAAAAGCCGCCGCTCTTCTGGAAATCCTTCTCACAGCCATTCAGCTGCTTGGTGTAGCGCGCGGAATTCTTTGAGACCTTCCTGGACACATCCTTCAGCCATTGCTTGTTTTTGAAGCTGCGCTTGTTAAAT
This sequence comes from Halieaceae bacterium, assembly GCA_965237855.1. Taxonomy (GTDB): domain Bacteria; phylum Pseudomonadota; class Gammaproteobacteria; order Pseudomonadales; family Halieaceae; genus CBDEGK01. Next base: position 205,987 of record CBDEGK010000004.1, read on the forward strand.
CCTCCCCAGCCCTCGTGGTAGGCGAGATAGAGGTGATAGGGATCGTCTTTCTTGATACCGCTGCGCTTGTAGGACTGGTGGTTGTACCAGCCAATGAAGTCGATGGAATCACCAAAATCGTCACGATCGGCGCCGTAGTTCCCGCCATCGCGAATATAGGATTCCCAGGTTGCCGTCAGGGCCTGGGTATAGCCGTAAGACGAGGATGGTCTCGGTCCCGGAATGACCCATAGAATCTTTTTGCGCGGCGGCTTGGCCTTGGCCTTGAAGCGGGACTCCTGGTGCATGATGGCCATCATCACCGGAATCGGGCTGCCCCAGCGATCACTGGCCTTGTCGGCATCCTTGTACCAGCCCTTCTTCTCCTCGAACATGCTGCATATATTGCTCACATCGGTGGGCGGCGATGTGGTACACCCTGAAATCATAAAAGCTATAAATATCAATAGTATACGAATCATTAGGGAGAGTTTCCATTAGCTTCTAAAAGCGCCAGTAAAGCGTCCTCGTCAATCACCTCTATGCCAAGATCCGTGGCTTTGGTGAGCTTGGAACCCGCCCCAGGGCCGGCCACGACGGTACTGGTCTTGGCGGACACACTGCCGGCCACCTTCGCGCCTAACGCCTGCAGCGCAGCTTTTGCGTCATCCCGGCTCATACTTTCCAGGGTTCCCGTCACCACCCAGATCTGCCCCGCCAACGGCAATTCAGCCGCCGTCGCGACTTCGATCACCGGCCAGGTGATGCCCGAGGCAATAAGCTGAGCGGTCACTGACATGGACTCAGCGGAATCAAAAAACTGCCGCAAGTGGTCGGCCACTACCGGACCCACATCATCTACTTGCAATAACTTCTCTTCGCTGGCAGCCACCAGCGTCGGCCAGTCACCATAGTGACGCGCCAGGTTGAGTGCCGTGGCTTCCCCTACTTCCCGGATACCCAGAGCAAAAATAAACCGCGGCAAGGTGGTTTCCCGGCTGACCGCGATGGCCGCAACCAGGTTCGTTGCGGATTTTTCCGCCATGCGCTCGAGTTCAGACAGGGCCGCCACTTCCAGGTTGTACAGATCCGCCACTGAACTGATCAGTCCCTCATCCACCAATTGCTCCACCAGCTTGTCACCGAGGCCATCGATATCCATGGCCTTGCGCGAGGCAAAATGCTTGATGGCCTCTTTTTGCTGGGCACCGCAGACCAGCCCGCCGGTGCAACGCACCGCTGCCTCATCCTGTTCCTGTTCCGCCACAGATCCACAGACCGGGCAGTGGCTGGGAAAAACGATGCTCCGGGCATCGGCCGGGCGCCGATCTTCCAGCACCGATACCACCTGCGGTATAACATCGCCGGCCCGGCGGATAACCACCGTGTCACCAATCTGGATACCGAGTCGGTCAATCTCGTCACGATTGTGCAAGGTGGCATTGCTGACGGTCACCCCACCGACGAACACCGGTTCCAGTCGGGCCACAGGTGTGATGGCGCCGGTGCGGCCAACCTGGAACTCCACATCCAGCAGCCGGGTAATTTCCTCCTGGGCGGGAAACTTGCGGGCAATGGCCCAGCGCGGGGCTCGCGAGACAAAACCCAGGACTTGCTGCTGAGACAGGTCGTTAACTTTGAACACAATGCCATCGATGTCGTAGGACAAGGTTTCGCGTTTAGCGGCAATGCGCTGGTAATACCGGTCACAGGCCGCCACTCCCGTCGCCAGGTCTGATTCGCTGTTGATGCGCAGACCCCATTGGTTAAATTGTGCCAGGATCTCGGCATGACGAGGCGGCAGCTCGCCGCCCTCCACCAGGCCCACGCTGTAGCAGCACATTTCCAGCGGCCGCTGCGCCGTAATGCGGGCATCGAGTTGGCGCAAACTCCCCGCCGCGGCATTGCGCGGATTGACGAAGACTTTTTCGTCCCGCGCACGAGCCTCCTCATTCATGGCATCGAAGCCCGCCCGCAGCATGTAGATTTCACCCCTCACCTCCAGTAGCTCGGGATGACCTGTACCAATCAGTCGCAAGGGTATGGACGCTATGGTCCGAACATTGTGCGTAATGTCTTCGCCACTGCGACCATCACCGCGGGTGGCGCCTTGCACCAGTACCCCGTTGCGGTACAACAAGCTGACGGCGATACCATCCAGCTTGGGTTCGCAGGCATATTCGATCTCAGCTTGTTTTTCCTGATTCTCTGCCAGGCCCAGTCGCTCACAGACACGGCGATCGAAGTCGGCAAATTCTTCGAGGTTGAACGCGTTGTCCAGGGACAACATGGGCATTTTGTGTTGCACCTGGCTGAACTCGTCCAGCGGTCCGGCACCGACCCGCTGGGTCGGTGAATCGGCACTGACCAGCTCAGGGTGCTGATTCTCCAGATCCTGCAAGCGTCGCAGCAGGCGGTCATATTCAATGTCTGGCACTGACGGATCGTCGAGCACGTGATAGCGGTAGTTGTGCTGGTTCAGCTGATCGCGAAGACTGCCGATCTCTTGCTCAGGTGTCTGCGCCACCGCAGTCTAGCGGATACCGTGGGTCAGCAGGCGCCGTTCCAGGTCCCTGATCTGCTGACGGATATGTTCCTGGGTCTGACGCGTCGCCACACTGCGCGACTCGTCGAGAAGATCGCCATTGAGATTGCTGGCCACACATTCGGCTGTCTCCAGCATGGATTCGAAGGCGGCCATCATATCCTTCGGGCCCGGCAGGGTTAGAAAGAAAATCAATCCCTGGGTGGTAAACCCGGTCATGCCATCAATATCAAAGACACCTGGTTGCATCATATTGGCGACACTGAACTGAATCTGACCTCGCCCCGCCTTTTGCTCGTGGCGATGGAAGAAATTCATGTCGCCGAATCGCAAATCACAGGCCAGCAGAATATGCAGAATCTCTTCGCCGGCAAAACCGGCTTCATCGCGGGCGATTACATGCATCATGACCACTTCCTGCTCAATACCCTCGGGAAGCTCTGCTGCTGCCGGCTGTTCCCGGCTGGATAAGCCCAACACCATATCCGGGTGCTCTGGCCCGTCTTCAGCCAGTCCTGAAAAACCAGTGTCTGACTCGGCATCCTCTTCCGGAAGGTCTTCTTCGTCACTGCGTTCGATCACCCGGGCACCACCACCGGGTAATTCACTGGATCTGTGCAGGTCGCTGTCACCCTCGGGGCCCTCGGGCACTTTGGACAGGGACATCCTGACCCGGGATGGGTCCGAGCGCATACGCCGATAGCCGTCCAGTAATACCGCCAGTATCAGCAAAATGCCGATAATGATCATCCAATCGCGAATGTTGATATCCATCAGCTCGCCGCCAGTTCTGCCGCCTCTTCTACGTCCACAGTCACCAGGCGCGATACGCCGGGCTCCTGCATGGTTACGCCCATCAGTTGATCCGCCATTTCCATGGTGATCTTGTTGTGGGTGATGAAAATAAACTGCACGTGCTCCGACATCTCTTTCACCATGCGCGCATAACGGGCGGTGTTGGCGTCGTCCAGGGGCGCATCCACTTCGTCCAGCATGCAAAAGGGTGCCGGGTTCAGCTGGAATATTGAGAAGACCAAGGCAATCGCAACCAGCGCTTTCTCGCCACCCGAAAGCAGGTGAATGGTGCTGTTCTTCTTGCCCGGGGGCCGTGCCATGATGGTAATGCCGGTGTCCAACAGATCCTCGCCGGTCATTTCCAGGTAAGCAGAGCCACCGCCGAATACCCGCGGGAAAAGGTCCTTGAGGGTGTTGTTAACCTGATCGAAAGTCTCACGGAAACGATTGCGGGTTTCCCGGTCAATCTTGCGAATGGCCGACGCCAATGTCTCCAGCGCTGTCACCAGGTCTTCATTCTGTGCGTCGAGGTAGTTCTTCCGCTCGGACTGCTGGGTGTATTCGTCAATGGCCGCGAGGTTGATTGGGCCGAGCCGCGAAATGCGATTGCCGACCTGTTCCAGCGAACGCTGCCACTCACCCTCGTTGGCATGCTCCGGCATATCCCGCAGCACGTCTTCTACCTTGTGGCCCGACTCCTGCAGTTGATCCTGTACGGTCTGCCGTTGCACCTGCAAGGTTTGATTGTTGAGCTTCTGCTGCTCCAGTTCAGAGCGAACTGCTTGCGAGCGCTGCTCGATGCCGGCGCGGCGACTCTCTGCTTCACGCATCAGGTTATCCAGTTCGGCCACTCGCTGACGGGCCTCCGCCAACTCGCCCTCGACTTCCAGACGCTGCTGCAGTTGTTCCTCGAGCTGTTGCTGCATGCCTTGCAGTGGCGAATCGTTTTGCTCCAGGCTGTCGCTGAGCGAGGCCTTACGCGTTACCAGTTGTTCCACCTGGGCGCCGGTGCGCTCTATCGATTGCCCCATACTGTCCAGCTGCGCCTCCAGGGACTGATTGCGCATGGCACTTTGATGGGCCGCGTCTTTGTCGTGGCGAGCTTGCTGACGCGCGTTATCCAATTCTGTGCGGGTCTGGTCTCGCGCGGCCAGTAACGCTTCTCGAGCCTTGGAATCTGCCTCCATAGATTCTATAGCGGCGGCCAACAAGCGACGCGCCTCGGCCATGGACTGCTGTTCACTTTGAAACTGGCTCCGGGATTCGTCAATCTCCCGGTTGATACCTTCACGGCGTTTGCTGATCTGTTCAATCTTGGCCTGCTCGGCGCTGAGTTCTGCACTCATATTCGCCAGTTGGCGTGTCTCTGTCTGCAATTGGGCCTGGGCATCGTGGCGTTGCCCCTCCAACTGCTTCAGCGATTCCAGTGTCTGCGCCAGGCTGTCTTCAATTTGCTGACACGCCTGCTCAGTGGACTGCATATCCCCCAGCAATTGTTCCAGCTCTTGCTGGCGCTGAATGACACCGACCTCGTCATCATCAACCCGCGCCACCCGCAACCAATTACTGCCCAACCAGATCCCCTCGCGGGTGATGATCGACTGATGTGCCTGCAGGCTGGCACGCCGCTGCAAGGCCCCTGACAAACTCTCCGCTACCAGCACAGAACCCAGCAGAGCCGAGCAATCCTGGCCGCCGCTGACCTTCGCTGCCAGACTTTCTGCCGCGGCACCATTGCCGCACTGGCCGCCATCGAGCAGTAACAGCGAACCTTTGGGAGGATCTGCCAGGGGCGCCTGCAAATCGTCGATACGATCGACGCAGACGGCCTGCAGGTAATCTCCCAGCACGGTTTCCACCGCCAATTGCCAGTCCGGTTCAACCTGCAGCTGGTCCAACAGACGCGGGCGCTCTGTCAGTTGCTGTTGCTGCAACCAGTTCTGAACGCCACTGCCCTGGTCCGTCGCCGCCTGCTGCAAGGCTTCCAGGGAGGCGTGCCGGCCGCGCATGGTCTGCAACTCACCACGGGCCTGGTCCAACTGCCGGGACAGTTCGGTGCGCTGCTCACGGGACTGGTTGACTTGCTCCAGCAGCTGCTCGGCTAATTGTTCCTGCTCACCAATCTTTAATTCCTGGGTCGCAATGTGCTCCCCAAGTTGATCGCAAATTTCATCCGCCGGGCCCGCACTCAGACTCTGCTTTTCTTCCTCCAGGCTGGTAATGCGCTGCTGAACCCGCTGCAGAGCCTGTTCCAGGTGCTGGATACGAGACTGCTGCACCTCCGCCTGCTGGCGTGGCTCCGCCGCGCGCTGGTTAAATTCATCCCATTCCTGTTGCCACGTCTGCATGGTCTCTTCTGCCGTCTGCAGGCTTGCCGCGGAGATTTGTTCAGTGCCTTGCAGGGACTCGAGTTCGGGGCCGACTTGGGCAATCTCGGTCTGCCACTGCTGCTGTTGCTCGCGATCACTTTCGAGATGTTGTTGCGCCTCAGCAAAACTGCTCTCGGTCTGACTCAGGTCTTCAGCCAGTTGCCGCGCGCGCTCCTGCTGATGTTTGATACTCTGCTCAATACGGGCAACCTCAGCACCGAGACTGTAGTAGCGCGCCTGTACCTCGTTGAAGTCGTCGGTGGCCTCGGTATGCGCGAGGCGGTGTTGTTCCAGCTCCGTATCCACCTGTCGGTGTTCGGCAATCACGCCCTCCAACTTGACTTCCAGTTCACCCATCTGGTGTTTGCACTCGCCAATCTGGCCGTCCAGGCTCTGCCACTGCAGGGCGTACAGCTGTGCCTTCAGAGTGCGCTCCTCGGCTTTGAAATCACTGTACTTTTCGGCGGCCTGGGCCTGTCGCTGCAAATGCTGCAGCTGCCGTTCCAGCTCATCGCGCAGGTCCGTGAGGCGCTCCAGGTTCTCCATTGTGCGCCGCATGCGGCTTTCAGTCTCTTTACGCCGCTCCTTGTACTTGGAGATGCCAGCAGCTTCTTCGATAAACACCCGCAACTCTTCCGGCCTGGAATCGACCAGGCGCGAGATCATGCCCTGTTCAATAATGGCGTAGCTGCGTGGGCCCAGCCCGGTGCCGAGGAATATATCGGTGATGTCCCGGCGTCGGCACTTGCCACCGTTGAGAAAATACTCGGACTGACCCTCGCGCATTACCTGTCGTTTGATGGAAATTTCCGCGTAGCTGGCGTACTCGCCACCGATGCTACCGTCCTGGTTGTCGAACACCAGCTCAATGGAGGCCTGCCCCACTGGCTGGCGGTTGATCGAACCATTGAAAATGACATCGCTCATGGATTCGCCACGCAGATTCTTGGCGGAACTCTCGCCCATTACCCAGCGCACGGCGTCGATAATATTGGACTTACCACAGCCATTAGGGCCAACCACAGCACACATATTGCTGGGGAAATTGACACTAGTGGGGTCGACGAAGGTCTTAAAACCCGCCAGCTGAATGCTCTTTAATCTCATAAGGTCTTAAATATGTCTTATAAGTGTGTGAATTTATTATGTTTATACCGGCTTCCCCCTGTGAAAACCAATATCTTCAACCACAATATATAGTGGGATAGTTTACCTCGACTACACTAGGCTTGGGAGTGCAAACAGGCTTTTTTTTAGATTTTTTTGGGCCGCAGCAACAGCTCGCGAATGGGACCTTCAGCGCTGGGCGCAACCGGGCCCAGTTGTCCCTGCCAGCTGGCATGCTCTTCGCCCGGTTGTCCATTGCGACTAACGCGGGCGACGATTAGAACCCGCTCCAGCGCCGACAGCTTCTGCCCGGCCATGGCGGCGGCATCATCGAGGCGCACCTCCAGGGGCAACTGCCCAACACTGAAACGTCTGACTGCCACCGGCATACGCGACTCGCTGTCGGCATTGCGGGCGAACACAAAGACCACGTCTGTGGGCGCAAGTTCGGCCGCATCGGGCAGGCTTACCCGCACGGTAATATGGCGGCCTACGTGTTCCGACTCAACGGATGCAGATCCTGCAGCCTGCCCCTGATCGGCAACCGCCTGCTCGGCCCGCGTAATAACACCTGCGATAAGCTCTGCCCCCTGGGAACCGGGTTCTTCCACCGTCAACAAACGTTGCCAGTAGCCAATGGCAGCCCGGTATTGTTGTCGTTCAAACGCCACCATGCCCAGTAAACCCAGCGCCGAGCGTTCATGGGGATTCTGGTTGAGGGCCCGCTCCGCCAGCATTTGCGCCTCTTGATCCAAGACTCGACCGCTGGCGAGGAAACTGGCCTGGGCTGCCAGCGCCAGCACCGAGGGGTCGGTGGGATTCGCCTCGACCAGGCGGAGGTAAATAGTGCGGGCCCGCTGATAATCTTCACCACTCATGTAGTAGCGACCCAGCATGGCCTGGTAATGGAGATTATCCGGACGTTGTGCAGCCCTGGCGGCAACCGCCGCCATCAGCTCATGCACTTGTGCCTCGCCGGTTTCCGGATCGAACGCTTGGATCGCCTGTCCTAGTCTGACATCTTCCGCGGCCCCCAGTTGCAGGTATATCAGCGCCGCCAGGGCAGCGACGGGCAGCAGCAGCCAGCCCAGGCGGGCTTCGCCTGCTCTTTCATTCTCCTCGTGAAGATGATCGACCTCGTCTTCCAACAACCGCAGGCCGGCATCCTCCAGTAATGCCGGCTCCGCCTGCTCCGCCGCCAGTTCTCGCTGGCGGAGCTGAAACCAGGCCAGGTTGTCCTGCTTCAGGCTGACCCGCTGTTCGCCGCGGATAAACCAGCGCGGGAACAAGACAAACAATCCGGCCAGTAACAATAACAGCCCGGCACCCAGCCAAAATTCAGTCATCCCGCGTCAACCTTTCAGATTCGTTCAACAGGGCCCGCAATCGCTCCGCATCATCAGCTGATTCGGTATCAGCACCCGGCCGCGACGGCGATTTTCGCAACACGCCGACCAGCACCAGCAGCGCGCCGAGGAGCAGCAAGATGGGCGCCAACCACAGCACCGCGGTCTGCGCATTCCAGCGCGGTCGATAGAGAACGAATTCGCCATAGCGCGACACCATGTATTCCGCAATCTCATCGTCGCTCTTGCCGGCGTGCAACTGCTGGTGTAATTGGCGGCGAAGATCGGCGGCAATCGGCGCATTGGAATCGGCGATATTCTGGTTCTGGCACTTGGGGCAACGCAATTCCGCGCTCAGGTCAAAGTAACGTTGCTGCAATTCGAGGTTGTCGAATTCATAGGTCTCAATCACCGCCCCTGCCGGCAGGGCCAACCAGAGCAGGCAGATCAACAGGCGCTTCATCAAGCTCTCTACTACTATCTGCATCAGCGCAACTCCCGAAAAAGTGGTTCGAGAATATCGCGCCAGACCCGATCATCGATCACACCCACATGCCGATAGCGAATGATGCCCTCACTATCCACCAGGTAGGTCTCCGGCGCGCCATACACCCCCAGGTCGAGACCGAGACTGCCCTCGGCGTCGACTATATTGACTCGATAGGGATTGCCGAGCTGCGCCAGCCACTCGATGGCCGCCGCATCTTCGTCTTTATAATTGATACCAAAGATCGGCACGCCCTGGTCCGAGAGCTTTTGCAACCAGGGATGCTCCACCCGGCAGGAGATGCACCAGGTTGCCCAGACATTGAACAGGCTGGGCTCACCAATCACCGAGTTGCGCTGCAGCACCACCTCGTCACCGAGGGCTGGCAACAGAAACTCCGGCAGTGGGTCGTCAATCAGCGCTGACGGCAGGGCCTTGGGATCCAGCTGCAAGCCGCGGGCCAGCAGCAACGCCAGCACCACAAACACCAGTAGCGGTGCAAACAGCTTAAGCCGCGCCATGTTCAACCCCTGCTGCAGCCTCGCTGACGCGACTGGTCTGACGGCGGTAACGCTTGTCCGCCACGGTTAACAGACCACCCAGCCCCATCAAAATTGCGCCGCCCCAGATCCAGCGCACAAACGGTTTGTAATGCAGGCGAATCGCCCAACCGTTGTCACCCACCGGGTCGCCCATGGCAATGAAAATATCCCGGAACAGGCCCGCATCGATCGCCGCTTCCGTCATGGTCTGACCCGATGCTAGGTAGCGACGTTTCTGGGGGGCCATGCGGGCGATTAAGTCGTCGCCCTGGTAGACCGTGAAACGGCCTTCTTCAGCCATGAAGTTAGGGCCCCGCACCACTACCAGTTCATTGAATTCGAAACGGTAGCCGGCGACTTCTTCAGACTGTCCGGGCACCATCTTCAGATCTTTCTCCACGGCATACTGCGTGGTTAGCACCAGTCCCAACGCGCACACGCCAATACCCAGGTGCGCTAATAGCATGCCGCAGTAGCTCGGCGTCAGGCGCGTCACGCCAGCGCCAAAGGACCTGGCATTACGCGTGCGTCCCCACACATCGCGGGCCAGGCCCAGCATCAGCCAACTGGCCAGGATGACCACCAGCATGACCGCCAGGTTGAAGTCGTCACCGTAAACCCAGGGGAACAGTAGCCCGATCACCAGCGCCGCCACCGCCGGCAGCAGTAACTCCGCGCGCCAGCGCTGCAGTTTGTCCTGCTTCCAGCGCGATACCGGACCCAGGCCCATAAAAGGCATCAGTACCGCCATCAACGGCACAAACACCGCGTTGAAGTACGGCGGGCCGACCGAGTATTTTCCCTGGCCCAGCGCATCCATCAGCAGCGGGAACAGGGTGCCGAACAGCACCGTCAGGGTGGCCACCAGGAACACCACGTTGTTCACCAGTATCAGGCACTCGCGGGACACCCAGGCGAAACTGATGCGGCTCTGCACCGCCGGTGCCCGCAGCGCATAGAGTGTCAGTGAACCGCCGATCACGATGGCCAGGAACACCAGAATGAAGAGACCCCGGGCCGGATCTGTGGCAAACGCATGCACCGAGGTCAAGACACCGGAGCGCACCAGGAACGTGCCCAACAAACTCAGGGAGAAAGCAAATATCGCCAACAACACCGTCCAGCTTTTGAAGACGCCGCGCTTTTCAGTGACCGCCAGGCTATGCACCAGTGCGGTAGCCGCCAGCCAGGGCATGAAGGAGGCGTTTTCCACCGGGTCCCAGAACCACCAGCCGCCCCAACCCAGCTCGTAATAGGCCCACCAACTACCCAACATGATGCCCACACTGAGAAAGGCCCAGGCGGTGTTGGTCCAGGGCCGCGACCAGCGCGCCCACGACGCATCGAGCCGACCCGCCAACAACGCCGCGATGGCGAAAGCAAAGGCGACGGAAAGACCCACATAACCCATGTACAGAATCGGCGGATGGATGACCAGGCCAATATCCTGCAGTAAGGGATTGAGGTCACTACCATCGGCGGGTATACCCGGCAGGGTGCGTGCAAACGGATTTGAGGTCAGCAGGGAAAACAACAGGAAGCCCACCGCCACAAAACCCATGACCGAGAGCACCCGTGCCAATACGGTCAGTGGCAACTGGCGGCTGAACAGCGCCACCGCCGCCGTCCACAACGACAGCGTTAACACCCACAGCAACAGCGAGCCTTCATGATTGCCCCACAAGGCCGAAAACTTGAAGGCGGGCGGCAGCAGGCTATTGGAGTGAGAGGCTACCAGTGCCACCGAAAAATCATCGGTGACAAAGGCGTGGGCCAGCATTGCGAAACTGATAGCAGTGAACACACACAGGCCAATCGCCAGCGAGGGCGCCAGCAACATGGCACCGCGATGGTTGGCGAAGCTACCCCACATAGGCACAATCGCCAGGCACAGGGCCAGGCACAGGGACAGGATCAGGGCAAAATGACCGAGTTCGGGTATCAAGAGCCAGCACCCCCGCCCATCTTAGCCTCGGATTTTGCCATTCCATTCGCCATTCCATTCGCCATTCCATTCGCCATTCCATTCGCCATTCCATTCGCCATTCCATTCGCCATTCCATTCACCTTTCCATTCGACAGGGCCTCCGCCACTTCCGGCGGCATGTAGTTTTCGTCGTGCTTGGCCAGCACCTCCGTGGCCTGGAACACACCATTCTCATCCAGCACACCGGCGGCGACCACGCCCTCACCTTCGGCGAACAGGTCTGGCAAGATGCCCTCGTACTCCGCCGTAATCGTGGCCTGGTAGTCGGTGACATCGAAACGGATATGCAGACTGTCGTTGCTGCGCACCACGCTGCCCTCTACCACCATGCCACCCATACGAATCGACTGACCTATCGGCGCTTTGCCGGCGGCGATTTCCGCAGGCGGGAAGAACAGGTTGATATTGCCGCGCAGGCCATAGGCCACCAGGCCAATTGCCAGGCTGGAGAACGCCACGATAAATACCACCACCAATAAACGCTGTTTACGCACCGGGTGCATGATCACCTCCCTGTGCCGCAGCGTCTCGACGCCGGATGACGCCAAGTTGTTCGCGAGCGATACGCCCGTGCCTCACGACCGGGATCACCAACAGGGCCACGGCAACAAAAGCGGCGGCGGCAAATACAAACCACACATAAGCACCGTGCCCATCCATGGCCAACGCTGCGGCAACCGATTCAAACTGCACGGTCAACCTCCGCCCGTAACAGCTTGCGCACCCAGCCCGTATTGCCTTCGCGGCGCAGCAGTTCACCGCGCATATGCAAGAGCATGCTGCAGGCAAACAAACAGTAGAAAGCCACGATCATCAATAGTAGTGGCTGCAACATATCACTGTGCATGGAGGACTCTTCGGTGAACTTGATGGTGGCCGGCTGGTGCAGGCTGTACCACCAGTCCACCGATTTGTAGATGATAGGAATATTGATTGTCCCCACCAGGCTCAGTACCGCAGCGGCCTTGGCACCCAGGGCCTCGTCGTCCCAGGCTTCATAGAGGGCGATGACCCCCACGTAGAGAAAGAACAACACCAGCATGGACGTCACCCGGGCATCCCATACCCACCAGGTACCCCAGGTGGGCTTGCCCCAGACCGCGCCCGACAACAGGCCGAGGAAGGTAAATGCCGCGCCAATGGGCGCACAGGCTTTCAGGGCCACATCGGCCATTTTCATTTTCCAGATCAAGCTGACAGCGCCGGCACTGGCCATCACGTAATACCCCGCCAGTGCCACCACCGAGGCCGGCACATGCACGTAGATGATGCGGAAACTGTTGCCCTGGCGGAAATCCGCCGGCGCATACAACAAACCCCAGATAGCACCCCAGGCCAACAACAGTAGGGTGATAGGCAGCAGCCACTGCAGGATGCGCCCGGCGATGGTGTACATCCAGGGGGGAGAACCGAGTTTATGGAAGAAGGACCACATGGCGATTAACGTTGACTCACAGGGGTGGAATTATACAGAGGAAGACGACGCAAAACCTAGCCCGCATCAACCGAGATACGCAATCCGGCGGCACAGGCCAGCGGTGCCAAGGCCACCGCCAATGCCAGCATACCCGCCAAAATAGACAGCTGGGGCACAGCAGAATTCCCCTGGACGGCGAATTGCACCGCGCCGCTGCCAAAAATAAGCACCGGCACGTACAGAGGCAGGATCAACAATGACAAGAGAATGCCGCCGCGCCGCAGACCGACCGTGAGCGCGGCACCAATGCTACCCACCAGGCTCAACACCCCGGTTCCTAACACCAGGCTCAATAACAACACGCCCATGGCGGCAGCGGGTAATTGCAACATGACTGCGAACAGGGGTGCCATGAGGACCAGTGGCAAGCCGGTGATCAGCCAGTGGGCCGCGGCATACACCAGGCAACTAAAAAACAGGGGCTGGGGCATCAGCACCAGTTGCTCCAGCGAGCCATCTTCGAAATCGCTGCGAAACATACTCTCGGCTGCCATCAGGGTCGACAGCAGGGCCACGATCCAGAAAATACCCGGCGCAAAGCGGGCCAGCTGGCTGGGATCGGGACCGATACCAAGGGGGAACAACATCATCACCATGGCGAAAAACAACAGGGGATTGGCCATTTCCGCCGGCCGCCGCAGCGCCAGCGTTAACTGCCGGCGCAACAGGCCGGAGGCGAACCCAGCACTCACGTGCTCACTCCCAGTTGTGCTCCCAATTTCACTCTGCGCAAAGGATATTGCACCGGCAGCGCCTGGTGCGAGGTCACAACAATCGCCGCGCCCTCGCTCGCCCGCTGCTCCAGCAGTGCCGCCAGTTTGATCACGCCGTCGGCATCAATGGAGGTAAACGGTTCATCCAGCAGCCACAGCTTGGCATCACTCAGGTACAGACGCGCCAGCCCCACCCGCCGCTGCTGGCCGGCGGACAAGTTCTGGCAGTGAACATCTTCGTATCCAAATAAACCGACCTGTTGCAGGGCATCATCGATACCCCGTGTGTCCCAACCGTGGCCGCGGCAATACCAGTCAAGATTTTCCCGCGGCGTTAACAGGGGTTTGATAGCGGCCTTGTGGCCGAGGTACAACTGACTGCAATTGGTCCGCTGAATATTGCGCTCGTTGCCAAAACTGGACAGCCCCGCCAGGTAGCGCAGCAGCGACGTCTTCCCCGTGCCATTGCCGCCCTCGACCTGGATCAACTCGCCGGCCGCTACCTGTAAATTAAAATTCTGCAGCAATACCCGGCCGCCGCGTTCCAGCGTCAGGCCCTCGACCGTGAGCAGGCTGCCTGGCATTTCAGAGACTGACTACATTGATGGCGGGCAGGTGAATGTCCTCATCGATTTCGATCTTCAGGGAGGTGAAATCAAACAGCCCGAGATCACCCAACTGTGATGGGGCCACGTTGCAGATACTTCGGAAGATGGTTTCCGTGCGACCGGGATACTGCCGCTCCCAGTCCTGCAACATCTTCTTGATCTGCACCCGCTGCAAATTGTCCTGGGAGCCACACAGGTTGCAGGGAATGATGGGGAAGGCTTTGTACTCGGCAAAGGCTACCAGGTCACTCTCTTTGCAGTAGGCCATGGGGCGAATCACCACGTTGTTGCCGTCATCACTGAGCAGCTTGGGCGGCATCGCCTTGAGGCTGCCCTGGAAAAACATATTCAGGAACAAGGTTTCCACGATATCGTCGCGGTGATGGCCCAGCGCAATGCGGGTGGCACCGATATCCTGGGCGAAGCCATACAGGCTACCCCGGCGCAGACGCGAACACAGGCCACAGGTGGTGTTGCCCTCGGGCACCACTTCTTTGACGATGCTGTAGGTGTCTTTTTCCAGGATGTAATAAGGCACGCCTACCCGGTCCAGGTACTCTGGCAGCACCTGTTCGGGAAAGCCCGGTTGTTTCTGGTCGAGGTTGACCGCCACCAGCTCGAAATTCACCGGCGCACTGCGCTGCAGATTCAGCAGGATGTCGAGCATGGAGTAGGAGTCTTTGCCACCGGAGAGGCAGACCATCACGCGGTCCCCTTCCTCGATCATCTGGTAGTCCGCGATCGCATTGCCGACATTGCGACGCAGCCGCTTCTGCAGTTTGTTGAACTGGGTTTTCTCTTTTTTCGACAAATCTCGCATGGGCGCGGATTTTACGCGTTTTGGCGGCAAATCCCAATGCAAGTGGCAATTGTGCGGCGAGATGTCTAAAATGGCCGCCCCTGAATCAACACCCCTTTCACTCTCTGTAAGGAAACTAATCCCATGAAAGCACCTGTACGAGTCGCCGTTACCGGCGCCGCTGGCCAGATTGGCTATGCCCTGCTCTTTCGTATCGCCTCCGGCGCCATGCTGGGCGACGATCAACCCGTCATTCTGCAATTGCTGGATATTACCCCCGCCATGGAAGCCCTCGAGGGCGTGCGCATGGAACTGGATGACTGCGCGTTTCCGTTGCTGAGCGATATTGTCTGCACCGATGACCCCAACACCGCCTTCAAAGACACCGACTATGCCCTGCTGGTTGGTGCCCGCCCCCGCGGTCCCGGCATGGAACGCAAAGACCTGCTGGAAGCCAATGCCGCGATCTTCTCGGTGCAGGGCAAGTCTATCAATGACAACGCCAGCAAAAACATCAAAGTACTGGTGGTCGGCAATCCCGCCAACACCAATGCCCTGATCACCCAGCGCAATGCGCCGGACATCGATCCCCGCAACTTCACCGCCATGATGCGCCTGGACCACAACCGGGCCAAGACTCAACTGGCGCAGAAGACCGGCCAGGCCATCACCGCTGTTTCCAATATGACTGTGTGGGGTAACCACTCTGCCACCCAGTACCCCGACCTGTTCAACACCCAGGTTAACGGCGCTGCCGCCATGGACCTGGTTGACCAGGACTGGCTAGAGGGTGAATTCATTCCCACCGTACAACAGCGTGGCGCGGCTATCATTGCCGCCCGCGGTGCTTCCTCTGCGGCCTCCGCCGCCAACGCCGCCATCGACCACATGCGCAACTGGGCTTTGGGCACCGAGGGCGACAATTGGGTTTCCATGGGTATCTACTCCGATGGCTCGTATGGCATCACTGAGGGCCTGATCTACTCCTTCCCCTGCCGTTGCAGCAATGGCGAATGGGAAATTGTGCAGGGCTTGGAAATCAGCGAGTTCAGCCGTGCCAAAATGGAAGCCACCCAGCAGGAACTGACGGAAGAGCGCGACGCGGTCCAACATCTGCTACCCTAGAGGCCCTTGTCAGGCGAAATAGTGCTAGATGGATCAGGCATCGACCAAGAGTTACCACCACGGTAACCTGCGCAACGAATTGCTCGACACCGCTGAGGCCCAACTGGCCGAAGGTGTTGAGGAACTCAGCCTGCGTGCCCTGGCCCGAGCCGTCGGTGTTTCACAAACCGCCCCCTATCGCCACTTCAGTGACAAGAACGAACTGTTAGTCGCCCTCGCCACCCGGGGCTACCAACAACTGCTTATTGAGTTGAAACAAGCTGGCCTGCAAGCCAGTGGGCCCGAGCAACAACTGGGGGCCTTTGCTCACACCTATATCAACTACGCCGTACGTCACCCGGATTTGTTTCGCTTGATGTTTGGCCCCATGGACCGACCCCAGGAAGATTACCCGGAACTGCGCCAGGCCATGCGCGACACTTATGACCTGGTGCGCAACATTATGCGCGAGGGGATGGTACAGGGCATTTTCAAACAGCACGACGTTGAGTACCTGGCGAATGCCGGTTGGTCAGCCATTCACGGCCTGGCCACACTCAAAATTGACACCCCCCACGTATTTGAACGCCATATCGACCTGCAGCGACAGATTGAACTGGGCGTACAGATTTTCCTCGAGGGTGTTCGCCGCGGGGATTGAAAATCCTCGTGTCGGTGCCGGCGCGGACACAATCTCCTTCACTCCAAATAAACTGCATCAGGTCTGGGTTTCAACGGCGGCGGCGAGCGATGCCCCCACACCTCGGCATCGGACAAGAGATGCCCCCATCCGGTAGCCTCGTATTGGTAAGTCGTAGTCTCCTCGATCGCGCCATCACCGTTCTCGTCCCGATCATACCGCGTTAGATTGCCATCGAGATCGTATTGCCAGGTCTCAAGGTGCTCTGGCCTGCCATTGTCATCGCTGTCCTCTTCCGCGCGCGTCAGCTTGCCATTTTCATTGTACTGCCAACTGATTATCTCGCCGTCGCCAGGCTCGCCGGTCGCAAAGCGGGTCAAATTGCCATTGGCATCATAGTGGTAGCTACGGTTGCCGCCGGATTGGTAGAAATTGCCGCGAATCCAAAAATGCTCAGTGGCTGTGATTTCGTGCAGCATCACGGTGCCATTGGCGTGGTATTGCCACAACTCGAGGCGGTAGTTGGGTAGCACTCCCTCGCAGATGTCGGCACACTCATAGGGTGCCATGTTCTCATAGCGTGTCACGTTGCTGTTGGCGTCATATTGCCAGATCTCTACTTCCGCCAGCTCGCCAGCGACGGCGTCGACTCGATCTGTGCGGGTCACTTGGCCGTTGGCGTCATACTGATAATGCCAGGTCTCGATTTCATCCGCCACGCCGTCGGCGTCATTTTCATATCGTGTCGGTTTGCCCTCTGCATCGTAGTGCCAACTCTCGGCACGCTCTGGTGAGCCGTCGGCATCACGATCCAATTCCTGCCGGGTCACATTGTCATCGCGGTCATACTGCCAACTTTCAATTTGATGGCGCGTGCTGCCAGAAATTTGCTCGGCGTGTGACTCAAACCGGGTAATGTTACCGCTGGCGTCGTACTGCTCGCTCTCGAATCCCTCTCTGCCGTCGGCTTCATGCCACGCTTGCCGATACTGCGTCAAGCTGCCGTCAACGTCGTATTGCCAAGTCTCGAATCCCCCACTTGGCGCATCATCCAAGTCGTCGTCAACCTGAACGTGCGTCGGATTGCCGTCCGCGTTGTACTGGTAACGGATAATTCGTTCCGGCGTGCCGTTGGCATCTCCATCAAATTCATGCCGGGTTTCATTGCCGTTGGCGTCGTAATGCCGGGTCTGGACTTCGTCATACATGTTAAACAGCAAAGCGTCACGCTCATACCGGGTCACATTGCCGTCGGCGTCGTACTGCCAACTTTCGAAGCCTAGCGTCTCACTCTCATGGCGGGTCACGTTACCGTTGGCATCGTATTGCCAGTGCTCGGTGAATGCCGAATCGTCAGCCCCGTCTCCGTTCGTCCGCACGGTTACCCCAACCGTTTGGGGATCAATTGCCAACGCCGCGTAGAGGTGTTCAAGCGCGACTGCAGGCTTGACGATCCCATGTGCCTCATTGAATCGCTGCTCCCTGTTCGCTTGCCCCAGCGCGTGGCGCAGCCTTGGCTCCATCTGAAATGACCGCCAATGTTGGCTCAGATTGAGGCTCACCCCCCGGAAAAGAGCGGCTACGTCGGGGCTGATCTGTATGCCGTTGTCTGGATCGGCGTCGTGGTCCAGGCTGTGCAACAAAACCGCCAGGTTAATAACGGCGCGGAATGGGTCATCCTCGCCCTCGAGCGCCCAGGTGATATCTATTCCGGTAACCACTGCCGAGCCAGCCAGGTCAAACGGCGTCACCTCTGCTCGACCCACAACCTCACCGAGCACGGTATCGCCAATCAGAAAACGAACCGTTTCACCTTGTGCGTACTCAAAGCTGCCATCGAGATTCGTAAACCCCTGATAGCTTGGACTCTCGTAAGCCACGCCCGCCGCCGGACCACCTCCCAGATAGCCGACTACTCCGGTAATGGGCTCAAACACCGCTGTGCTCGGGGGAATCTCATAATCTGGATAGGTCTCATCCATCCAGGAAACCCAATCTTCTTCTGCGTCAATGCGGCAGTACTGAAAATCGGACTGTTGCGAGCACGGCCCTTCCCAGCGGACGAAGCGCCAGCCGGGCCTGGGTTCCGCTTTGTAGTTGACGAAGTAGTTGCCGCTGACCTCATTCTCGCTGCAAGCGGTGTCCTGCGTGAGAAATTGTTCGAGAGTACAGCCATGGCCGGAGTTGTTGGCGTCGACAATATCACCCTCTCCCACTACTGCCAGGGGGTGTTTACAGGCTTGGAGTATGAGGATGACTGCCAGAGTCGTGAAAATCCTCATTTCTCTGCCTCCTGACGCTGGAAGGCGACCCAGCCTAGCGCGTTGGCGAAAAATGGTAGTAGTAATATTATAGTCCAGATTGGCTGGATGAGCCGCGCAAGCTGGTCTTCTGCTACCCAGCGAATGGCAGGCCGACCGTCAGTTTTTCGGTCACAGCGGACCCCGTTCAATCCCGGTTTACCCAGATTCAACTCCGGAACGATGCAAGTCCCCTATACTCCGAAAGCGGACATTCGCGGTCTGCTGTACTAAGAGAAATTTTCGATTCAAAATTACCGACGGAGTATGCGTCCATGAGACGTGATATAACATGTCGCTTAGACTTTGAATAGGCTGTTAGGCATCTCATGAGGAACATATTATGGAGATGAATTGGGAAGCGACAGGAGCAATCGCGGAGCTCCTTGCTGCTCTGGGGGTTATAGCAACACTGGTATATTTGGCGGTCCAGATTAAGCAACAAGGTACCTCACAGATTGAGAGTAGCCACAAAGAAGCAAGGGGCCAGTCCTACCAGAGCCTGCTGATGGGCTTACAGAATCACTTCGGTGCGGTCGCGTTAGACGAAACACTTTCGGATATATTTCGAAGGGGTCTGGCTAGCTACGAATCTCTAAATTCTCTAGAACAATTTCGATTTAATTGGGTGCTAGGCGGCTATCTGGTAACCAATGAGAACGCTTTCTACCAGAAGAAAGATGGCATATTGTCCGAAGACCGCTGGGACCATCTGTTCAGAGCATTGAAGTGGTATTATTTATCCCCTGGTGTCAGAGAGTGGTGGCTGAGCTACCCAAAAGATACCCTCCATCCGGAGTTTGCTGCCCTAATTGAAGAGTATATTCGAACCATCGAAGAAGCCGCCTAACAAGTCAGTCAAATTCGCGCCTATCGGCGCCGGACAGCCTAATCGCGGCTTCGCCGCAGGCTACCGTTTACTGAGGCGTTACGTCCGCTTCTAGGTGTGGATTCAACCGGTCGACGCAACACACGCGTTAAATCGATCAGCTGGTGTTTCGTAGTCTAGCGTTTTTCTCGGTCTTTCGTTCAGCCGTCTTGCGACGCGATTTAGCTCTGCCTGTGAGTGGACAGACAAATCAGTACCCTTCGGGAAGTACTGCCTCAGTAGTCGGTTGGTGTTCTCGTTTGAGCCTCGTTGCCAAGGACTCCTCGGATCGCAGAAGTACACTTGAATATCTGTCGCCAGCGTAAATTTCTTGTGGTCACATAACTCCGAACCACGATCCCAAGTGAGCGACTTATAGAGTTCGTTGGGCAACTTGCGGGCTTGCTTGATCAAAGCCCGGATCACCGTTTCTGTATTCTTGTTCTCAACCTTGGCCAGCATCACATACCGGGTCTGGCGTTCCACTAGGGTGGCAATGTACGTATAGTTTGGGCCGGCGATGAGATCCCCCTCCCAGTGACCGGGAACTGCCCGGTCCTCCACCGAGGCTGGTCGCTCACTGATCGGCACTGCATCCACAATCTTCCCCAATCCCTGCCCTTTCAAGCTGGCATGCTTTGAACGACGCATCACACGCTGGGTTCTCAGGCACGCCAAGAGTTCCTTCTTCAGAACGCCGCGGGCCTGTATATACAGACTCTTGTAGATAGTTTCGTGTGACACGTGGTAGCACTCATTTGTCTGGTATTGCCGCTTTAACCAGCCTGCAATTTGTTGAGGTGACCACTCAGTTTGTAACTTCTTAGTGATCACCCGCACCAGGCGAGGCTGGCCTGCCAACTTGCAAACCTTGGGTCGCAAGGCTCGCCGCCAAGCCGCTTCCTCGGCCGAGCTGGCTCGATAGGAAGCATACCCTCCATTGCGCCGAATTTCCCGGCTCACCGTAGACGGAGATCGGCCAAGTTCAGATGCAATGGCACGCATGGATTGCTGCTTCGCCAGACCCCTGGAGATGATCTCTCGTTCCGCGAGGGTCAGCGCCAGGGCGGAGCGCGTTCTATCAATGGGGCGGATGCCACCAGTCCTCGAAATAATTCCCTGAACCGAACTGTGGCTTCGGTCAAAAAGGCGAGCTATTGCATGGAGAGAATCGCCTTTTTCCCAGCGATCCCACATCAGGGCCTTCTGCGTATTTGAGTAATATATCCGAGGCTTTCGTTTCATCAGCAACACTCCTTCTCTCTGCTAAGAGATTAAAGTGTTGCGTCGACCGGTTGAATCCACAGGTCATAGCAGACGTAGCACCCTCCTGGTTGGATCTGGTTCTCCTTGCGAACGAGTAAGGTCCGCTATACTCCGAAAGCGGACGTTCCCCCGCCCGATTATCTACCTTGCCTAGGTATAGAGTGCCCCAAACATCCGCAAACAACTCAAAGCGGAACTAAGGGCAGATGGTGCAACTAGGGCTGCATTGCTAGGATAGCGGAACAGGGGAGCTAAGGAGCTCCGAGCCTTTTTATTGTTTTGCAACTAGTAAGGAATTCATATGAATGCGCTTGATCTGTCAGGCTGGGCTGCGTTAGCCGAGATAATTGCCTCCGTCGGCGTTGTTTTCTCTCTCCTCCTTGTCGCGTATAGCATCAAGCGAAATACCAGTGAAATGGAAACATCCAATTCCAATTTCTTGTATCAGCTTGATGCAGAAATTGGTGGTGACCTATCTCGAGACATTGGATTGGCGACACTGACTCTCAAAGTGAGACAAAACGATGCTCTGTCGGACGTAGAGAAAATTCAATACTTGGCGTTCCAGGCCCGCTATCTGGGTATATTGGAGATTGCCTGGACCCAGTACAAAAGTGGAGCTTTGGCCTCCATTGATTGGCGAGACTGGGATAAGTACCTGTCTGATTATGTGAAGGAAGGTCTCCCCAAGGAATGGTGGATTGAGATTAGGCCATTATATAAACCTGAGTTTGCCGAACACGTAGACAGTAAATTTGAGTAGGATTTCGATGTTTTTCAAGCGAATCAGGTTATCGATCATTCTTCGTCTGTATAGATGGAGTCAGCGCCCAGCAATGACCGCCAACAACTCACAGCGAACGTCCGCTCCTAGGTCAAAGCAGACCTAAAGCCTCGTAGCGGAGCTAGGGCTGCTACACTCCGAAAGCGGACATTCCGAGGCAGTTACTCGGAGATGCAGCTATCACCTCCATGTGGACTCTGGCGCTCGAAGTCGTAGGGCCTGCTTTTGGCACATAGCGTGCACTGAGTTTGAGCTAGGATTCTCAAAGAGCATGCATTTAGTGGAGTACTTTGTAGTCGTTAGTGTTTGTGTATACTCAAGGCATGTTGCTATGCACCCACCTATCAACGTTATTGAGTCGTAAACCAAAAGCCTTACCGATGGTGTACAAGTTATATATCACCGAGACATCCAATAAGCTGTTATAAAGCATTAGCAATCCAAACTTATATGCGGGGTTAACTCAGTTGGTAGAGTGTCAGCTTCCCAAGCTGAATGTCGCGAGTTCGAATCTCGTACCCCGCTCCATTACTAACCAGTCCAACTAGATATTGTCAGTTTGCAATTTACAAAGCTAAGCACTTCACAATATGGGCAACACAAATTGTGCTGGCAAAAGGAAAAAACGCTTTAAACAGGCTAGGAGTAATTGCACATGCCATATAACAAGTTCGGGCACAAACGCGCTTCGCGCTGGACTCGTGGCTTCGCCACTTGCCTTCTTTGTGACGGGGGCGCAATGGTTCACAGCGATCGTTCTCAGTAATCAGCTGATACAAGGTGCCTCGCCCTTCCACTGGTTGGAGATAATTCTGTACGTAACGATTGGTGTTTTTTTAGTAGGGATTGCGACGGACAATGCGCGAGTGCATGCTGTGTTGGCTATTTGGCCGCCACTGTTCTTTGTGTTGCTCATAGTTCAGATGTCGCAGCCAGAGCAGCTCTTTCGGTAGCTGGTGCCGACATAGGGTTTTCAGGAACGAAAGGAGCGAACACATGGAAACTCATAACAAGCGCAAGCAAGCAGACTTGCGTGCTGCCAGCTGCTGTTTCGGACGTTATGTCCGCTCCTAGGTCAAAGCGGGCATAGCGTCCCCCAGGTTAGAAGCGTTCATCTCGCAGGCGAACAAGGTCAGCTCTACTCCGAGAGCAGACTTTCCCTCATTGTATTTTTGGTGTCTGAAGCGACATACGGGAATCGCTCGTGAAATTCTGCAATCCGTTCGTCAACAAACAGGTCGGTAGAAATATACCGTAGTGGTCTGTCCCCAGTTATCCCACAAATTGTCTGAATTATCGAATTAATGTATGGTGAGAATGCATCTAAATCTTGGTTTCCAATGACCAATTTTCATCAGCCGCGTGTACTGCTTGGGAATGCCGCCGTCGCTCTAATTGCGATTGCGTGGCTCTTATCATTTCTAATGCAAATTGATGACATGGTCTCAGATCGGCACATGTCGATGGGGTTCTACGTTTCCCTGTCTCAAGATGGCACCCTCTTCGTGGATAAATTCCGGTCCGAAAACGACAGCGTCGAGGGGCTACAGCAAAACGACATTATCGTTGGCATTGGTGCTAACAAGTTCGAAGATACGGGAGGCATCCCGCGATCTCAGAGTGCGTTTCGCTCAGCCTTCCTGAATGCCCACGGCCAGGTCCTCATCGAGAGAGGTGGCCAGATAATACCCATCGCCGCACAAGTGAAACCTAAGCCGCTCGGCTGGCTGTCTCTGGCACTGAATTGTGTTCTTTGCGCACTCGGTCTTCTCGTCGCATTTTTTGGCAAACCGAACCACGGCACACGTAGACCAGCGATGATTCTGCTGATCCTTGCAATCGTAGGGATTGATCCCGTAAACGGCCCCACCGGCGATACCGTCATGCTAAGTTTTATTATCTATAGTGTCGCCTGTGGCCTGTACTGGCCTATTTCCATCAACTGGCTGCAACACCTGGCTAAACCTGACGTTGAGTATCGTCGACTGCTGCTGCCGTGGCTGTTTTCAGTCTTCGGCATCGTTGTTTTCTCATTGCACTGGGGTGCCCCAATACCACCCCCGTTCGCCGACCATGCGTTTACTATCTTGTACTGGGCGGGCATGGTGTGTTGGTTCGGAACTGTGTTTCTCATTCACTCACGGCTAGAAACAGCGACGCGTCAACAACTTAACTGGGTGTTAGCCGGAGCTGCGTTCTCAGTTACAGGCGGATTCGCGGCCTTCGCTGCTGGTTGGATCTTGACAAACGATGACCTCAAGTTCCTTGGTTTATTCACTAAAGGATTTTTTGCTACTGGATTTGCAATGGCAATCCTGAAATCCGATTTCGGACACATTGACCGTGTTGTAAGCGTCTCATTGACCTATGCAATCCTCGTCGCGCTGTTCGCCCTATCTCTTGAGTTTTTTGTCGAGCCGTTGGCGGTCTTCTCAGCGACCTACATCGGCTTGCCAGAAGAAACAGGTAAAACGATACTCATTGTCATTGTCGCTTTAGGTACGCCGGGACTAAAGAAAATGATTCAACCCGGGATCAAAAATTACTTCCTCGGTGTTTCATCCGCATAGTAAAGATAATTGGAGACAGACCCCAGTTTTAGATATTTTGAGTGACTGCTTTTAGGTCCTACCGACAAACCTCTCAACTGAATAAGGTCGGCTATACTCCGAAAGCAGACGTTCGATGTCTACTATGCTGAGAGAAATTATTGACTCAAAACCACTGCCGGAGAAATGTGTCCAGGAGACGTGATATAACACGTCACTTGGACAATGAATAAGCTGTTAGGAGGCACGACATCGAAGAAGCCGAGACATTTTCGCTACTGGCAGAGGTAGCCGTCGCGCTCGCTGGGTTCACTGGTGTTGCAGCTGCGTTCGGCGGTCGGTCTCGTGAGTATTCCGCAGCCGACCGAGTCCGTCTTGCAGCAATTTTTCTTTCCAGCGCGTGTGTCCTCGCAATTAGCCTTTGCGTGCTTACGCTCAAAAGCATCCTATTGGATGCTGAAACGGTTTACGCCTACAGTGGTCTCTTGGGAGCTTTCTTTTTGGTTTGGTTCCTCTATCCACTTACACCTAGAACTTACGCGCTGGCCAGGGATGCTGATACCTCCACCTCTCTGTCAATCGTCACACTGGGAACGCTTCAGAACGTTATAAGCCTGGTCTTATTACTTGCTAACTTTATTGTTTGGAGATCGGCCGGGCCGTTACTTGCAGCGGCGTCGATCCAGATTATGTGGTCGCTGTTGCTTTTCGCTCGTCTTTTAGTCCGACCCAACTAGGCTATGCGCTCTCCTAATAAGTCAATCAACTACGCGCCTCTGGCGCCGGACTGGCTTACAGCCAGCCGGTTATTGAGGCGTTACTGAACGACCGCTCCTAGGTCAAAGCAGACGTAGAGAGCCAGTTGGCAGGATGGCCGCTATACTCCGTGAGCAGCCATTCGCCGTCTGTTATGCATAATGGCAGTAAACTACTCTGAAGGGTCATTCGCCTGACTGTCCCACCCTCTCCATTTCGGTCTATCCTTGTATCAATCTAATATCTAGGAGATCGATGATGGAGACGACTGACTTACTATTAGTTGGGGCTGAAGTGAGTGTGGCGTTTGCCGGGTTTGCAGGCATTATCGCAACATTTCAATTTAGGGATGATAGAGAAATCAAACGTGGTGACGTAGTAGGACTGACAATGATTGTCCAAATTTCCTTAGGGTGTGCGTTGCTCACTGTTATCCCTATAGTTCTCTCAATCATTGGAATCGACGAGGGGACATTGTGGGCCGCTTGCAGCGCCTTTGGAGCCAGTTGGGGCACTTACAACATGTACGTTGTAAATAGAAATATGAGGGGAGCCGGCAGGAAAACTTCTCAGCGAATACTATTCGGGAGTTTTCAAGGAGCGTTTGGCCTCCTCGTTATCTCATTGATTCTCAATGCAGTAGATATTTACTTTCATAGAGAGCCTGGCCCATATCTAGTGGGGCTTGTTCTATGTTTTAGCTTGGTTAGTTACATGTTCGCGCGTCTACTTCTTCACCCTTTGTGGCGAGCCGTTCAGAGCCAGGAAGCCGCAAATATCAGCGGAGCCACGCCAAGTTGAGCGTCCGCTTTTAGATCATAGCGGACCTCTAATTTACAGGGGATGGAATTGTTCTATAGTTAGTCTTATTGGAATCCAACATTGAAACTGGAGCGTTGTAATTGTGATGATACTTAAGAAAACTCTAACTATTGCCGCTGTTGTTGTCACTGGTGCCACCCTATATATGTGGGGTCATACAGACGCGCGCTATGGTAGAACTGTGTTTAAGTCTGCAGAAGCTGCAAGCACGCCAATGATTTCTGCAGTCAAGGCGCGGTCGCGCGATGTTTATTCTCCGAATAGTGAGGACCTTGCATCGGATGAGATGCGTGTTATCGCATGTGGTACCGGTATGCCGACCACCCGCGCCGCGCAAGCTGCTGCCTGCTTTCTCGTCGAGCTTGGAAATGGCGACAAGTTCATCTTCGATGTTGGATCCGGTTCGGCCGAACGAATTTCGTCCTTGCAGATCCCTTACGACTTCCTCGACAAGATCTTCATTGGACACCTGCACGCCGATCATTTCGGTTCACTGGGAGAGATATTCATCGGGGGCGCACTCATGGGGCGGCAGAAACCGCTACAAGTCTGGGGCCCGAACGGCCCCTCCCCCGAGCTAGGTACCGCATATGCCGTTCAGAAAATGAAGGAAATGTACACATGGGACCTCGCCGGGCGCGTCGGTATTGTCGACTTTCGGGGTTACACGATTGAGGTCAACGAATTCGATTACAAAGCTGAAAACGCTGTAATCTATGAGAAGAACGGGGTGACAATCCGCTCGTTTCCCGCGATCCATTCACTCGACGGACCCGTTAGCTTCAGTCTGGAATGGAACGAGCTGAAATTCGTCTTCGGCTCGGACTCTTATCCCAACAAATGGTTCGTGAAATATGCCAAAGACGCGGATCTTGCTGTACACGAGTGTTTCGTCGCTGTTCCCGATCTGATCAAGAAGATGAGGTTCACGCCGGAGCAGGCCTTGCTCGTTGGTACCCAGATACACACCGCCCCGGAGGCTTTTGGCAAGCTAATGGCGGAAATCCAGCCGCGTATGGCCGTGGCGTATCATTTCTTCAAGGATTTTGACACAACTGCGCAAGTGAACGACCGCATCCGCACTACTTATGACGGGCCACTGAGCCTTGCTGAAGATTTCATGGTCTGGAACATCACCAAGGATGACATAACTGTCAGGATGGCAGTTGTGGAAGAACACACGTGGGCGCCGCCTCTGACAGGTGCCCCGCAGCCTCCTGGGGGAGATAAAGACAGAGAGCAATTCAGTAAGGATGCGGGTATTCCCATTGGTGCGCTATCCTACTCAGATTTTGTCATCGAAGGTCGGTGGAGCGAAGTCGACGAGGCGCTCCGGGGAGTCTACAGGGAGGCGAGCGAGGCGGTTGGCAGGACGTTTGAATATCCAACGAAGTAGAGTAATCGCACTCTGATAAGCCGTGTCAGCTGGGCGCCATGCCACGGCCTCACCACGCGGCAGGTGCCAGTACAATCAAGCGTTGCTGAGGGTCCGCTTTTGGCACAAAAGGGCCCGATTCAGCCCTGAATTTTCCACTCCGCCAACGGCCGGAATTAGGTCATAGCAGACATAACGCACTCTAGGCTCCAACCGATGATTCTCGCAGCGGAGCAAAGACCGCTATGCTCCGAAAGCGGATGTTCACGGTCTGCTATGTTGAGAGAAACTCTTGACTCAAAACCACTGCCGGAGAAATGTGTCCATGAGACGTGATATAACACGTCACTTAGACATTGAATAGGCTGTTATGTGTTTCAGGAACGGTCGTTCGACCCTAAGCGCTCGTATATTTATCTCACAAGGACTCGTTGATGGCGCTTCCAAACACCATCGATTCATTGTGTCGGGACTTATCTGACATAGGACTCGGGTCCGGAACGACAGTAATGGTTCATTCCTCGCTGGGTAAAGTTGGCTGGACGGTTGGTGGACCGGTATCAGTGATTCGTGCTCTTCTAGAAGTCGTCGGACCAGAGGGAACATTGGTCATGCCGGCGGCGTCTCCGAACGTATCTGACCCAAGCGGATGGAATGACAAACGGGTGAAGGCTGACTGGCATGGAACGATACGAGAGCACCTTCCCGTGTTCGATCCGCTAACAACACCAACGACGATGGGCGTGATTCCAGAGGCATTTAGGGCGCTTCCCGGAACACTAAGGAGTAACCACCCAATGGTGTCGGTTTGCGCCAACGGCCCACTTGCAAGGCAAATCACGAAAGAACATTCGATGGAATTTTGCGAGGGTAAGGGGACGCCATTTGAGAAACTCTACCAGCTAGACGCGCATACGCTATTGCTAGGTGTAGGCTTCAACCGATGCACGTCTTTGCACTATGCAGAGTCGTTGGTGTCTACGCGACGAACGACAGTACATAGATTCCCCCTGATGGAGAACGATGACCGAATCTGGGTGGAAGTCCCAGACATGGCAAGCGACGACGGTATTCATTTTCCAGTCGTTGGTGAACAGTTTGCTGCAACTGGTGCGGTTTGCGCTGGCCGTGTGGGGGAGGCAGATTCGATGCTATTTGCAACTCGACAGCTAGTCGATTTTGCCGAATTGTATTTCGCCCGAGTGCTCAGTTGACGGATGATATCTACAATCCGTAGCCGTATCTACTTGTGGCCGTATACAGAATTGGCATTTTTTTTCATGAACCTAATCAACACATAACAAGGCAATGAATCGGACATCTTAAAGCATGCTTCCACTCCGCTACAGCAAGCATTGAAAATGCCGGTTATCGCGGCGTTATGCGGTTGTGGCGAGCGTCCGCTCCTAGGTCATAGCTTCCCCGACGCTATCTAAAATAACATTTGTCTCGCGTAGGAAATCATTAGCACCAGCTGTACGCCAAACAATCCGCCACGCAGAATAACCATCGGCAACGCCGTAGATGTCATATGCACAACCGATTGACCCACCCTTGCGTACAACACAAACATCACCGTACCTTCCAGAATGGCCATTTGGTCAGACAGGCCTGCCGCTGCGACCAACGCCGTAAATACTGGCAGGGTTTCCAGACAATTGAGATGGGCTCGTGTAACGCGCCGGCCAAACCCAGGTAAATCCTCACCATCAGGTGAGAACTGGTTGAGCGCAATTTTCGAACCTCCAAAAGAATTGGCGAATCTATTGACCACCATGATCAGGGTAACGACCAGTGTCCAAGCTGCAAAACCCGCTAATGCCGTAATTGCTTCGTTCATTATTGCTCTCCGCTTACTTTCAGCTATAGGGCAAGTATTGTTTACCTGATCTACTCCCATGAAGCAACCAGCCACGGCAGATACATCATCTGGCGGCTATACTCCGGAAGCGGCCCTTCGGGGTCTGCTTTGCTGAAGGGCAACTATTCACCTGCAGCATGCGGCGAAGCGGCGCTGCTTAACGGGGTCACGTTATGTTCAAGAAACGCAATCTGAGAAGACTCATCGACTCTTTCGGGACCGCGTTCTCTTCTGAACGCGTCGCTGATCTACAGTCGTATGTTAACCATGGTGAGTATGGATTGGCGATCGAGATATTGAGTGAAATGATCTATGAAGACGATATCGCAGTCGATGCAGAACAGGAGAAGGCTATTCTCAAGAGTTCTACCGACTTTGGCGTTGACCACGATTACCACGCGTTCATTGGCAGGAGACCGCCGTATCCAGACCTGAGAACTCCTGAGCAGATTGCCGACGCTAGGAAATAGCCTATTTTTTGGCAGGGAGAGTAGCCTTGGGAACGTCCGCTCCTAGGTCAAAGCAGACCTAGAGCCATACACCAACCTCGCAGCCTGGCTAGGTCGGCTATACTCCGAAAGCGGACGTTCAAGGTCTGCTATGCTAAATGACAGACAGCGACTCGCTGGAAGCTTCAGCTCAGCTTACGGGTCATATTGGGTGGAATGACAGCATCGGGGTGGAAATATGGACGACGCACTATGTAGTACGGAAGATCACGATACATACGCTGTTGTGAGATTTCACCCTCGAAACAGTTTCTATACGGCAGATACCGAGGCGGTCTCTGAAATGTGGCAGTTATATGACGAGCTACAGATTGAGAGCAAGAAGGTCGTCCTGTTTAGGTCGCCGAGGGATTATTACGCTCCAAGGATGCTCGATGATTTCTGGAAAACCGCCAAGGCGGCGCCATCGATTCTGCAGTATGACGGACGCCGCATACCGCAGGTGGTTGCGTACGCCGATATTTCAATCAAGCGCTATCTCGCGTTCATGCATGCCATTCCTGCGATGACCATAAGCTCCATAGAAGGCGAAATGGATTTCGATTTGCTGGGTTTGTTTCTCACGGCGAGCTACAGGATATGTAGCAGTGATACGGTCTTTGTTAATCGAACCCTCCAGCGTCAACTTCCCCCAGGATGTGCCACTCCTTGGTTCCTGAGTAACTTACTGGGACCGGTCGTTGCGAAAAAACTGTATCTATCCAACGAGCGGCTAAACGCGGAAGAGGCCCTGGAGCTGGGTATCGTTGATCGCATAACGGAACCAGATGCATTGGAACGGGAGAGTCTTGAGGTCGTGCAGCAATTTTCCCAAGTTGAGGGAACTGCGCTCGCGTCACTTGTGCAAGCAATCACCTCATCCAATCACGATCTGGATACTTATCTATCTCAGGCGGGTGCGGGATTCGATCACCTGATTTCATAGTCGCCGGGGAGCCATAAAAATTGGAGCCCTAGTACTCGGGGCGGTTAATGCTCGTAAGGTTTTCTGATTGACAGGAGGTATCTCCCGGCGCTTCTCGCGCCAATTTTAAGGTGTCCATCAAACCGGAGCAAAACGACGAAGCTCCCATTCCTGATGTCCAATGCGAACGTCCGGTTCTAGGTCAAAGCAGACCCTGGGCTTGTGCTCGCAGTTGCAGCTATACTCCGAAAACGGACGTTCCCAGTCTGCTATGCTGAGGAAAATTATCGACTCATAACTACTGTCGGAGATATATCATTGTGCCGCGTTACAACACGGTGCTTTGCCACTGAATAAGTTGTTATGTGTCTAATTAGGAGTTCTGCATGAACTGGGACGCAATAGGTGCTATTGGCGAGATATTAGGTGCTACCGCAGTCCTAATCACCTTGGTATATCTCGCAACTCAAGTGAGACGGTCCAATGAACTTGCCTATTTTAACGGGGCCAAGGAAATTATTAATCAGTTTAACGATCTCAATCGTCTAGTAGCTACAGATTCAACGCTCCGGCAGGTTTTGATGAAAACTGACGAGCTAACAGCCGAAGAGGTAGAGCAGATCTACAACTTTGCAATGATGTTTTGTAATGTCTGGCTGTCAGCGCAGAGTGCCCATGACAATGGTCAGCTCGATACGAGTACATACCAAGCTTGTGCGCAGGATGTATCAATCGAACTTGCCCGATGGCCGAATTTTCGGCCCGCGCTGGAGCAATGGATTTCCAATTATCCACAACATGAAAGCCAGAAGATAATGCAACCTATCGTGAGTGGAATGCATTGAAACCAGGCTCTCAGGATCAAATGCTAAAGACGCATACCTAGACAACTAACGCCACTCGTCTTCAAAGGCCTCACCACAGCCCCGCAGTTCCCTGCCATCGAGGTTGAGTAGTACTCGATTGGAGAACACCTGACCCGACATGCTGTCCTGGCACCAGTCGGCATTGATCTCTATGCTGAGCTGGTGCTGTGCGTTCTGGGCCTGATAAATAGCAGTCTCAGCATCCAATGCGGGTTCCGGCGCATCAAACAGGTAGCGACTGCCGCCGTAATCGGCCACCAATAGGATTTGCTGGCCAGCTTTGATTTCCAGGAACCAGCCGGGTTCCTGCCCCACTGCTCGAAACTGAACGCCGCGCCGGCGGGCGTCCTCCCAGGGTCCGCGCTGAACATTGAGCTGGCAGTTGCTATAGCTGCGATAGCCCAGGTCCAACACAGTTCCATCGTCCTTCAAATGAAGTACCGCGCCGCCGCCCTCATACTTCGAACCGGATACAGATCGCACCTTTTCCATGACCAGACTATCCTCGGGCATATACAAGGTAATACCTTGCGAACTGTCGCGCGTAACAAATTCGAACTCGCCACACTCATAGACCCGGGTCGCGGCGATACTTTGCACCACTTTTTCTGCCGGCCGCGGCTGGTTAGAGCACGCAGACAACAGCAAAAGCGAGAGCCAGAACAGTCTGTTCATAATCCTATCCATAGTCGAGTTCAGGCCAGGGGCGCCACGGAACTGAGTATCAGGCGCACCAGCAAACTCTGCCGGGTAACGCCGGTTTTGGAAAACAAGGCACGCAAATGCGTGCGGGTGGTATTACGGCTAACCGTCAACTCCGTCGACGCCTCATCCAGATTTAGTCCCTGGGCCAACATCATCGCCAGCCTGGCCTCGGTTGGGGTAAAACCGAATAGACGGGTTATGACGTCCACGGGCGTTTCCGACACACGCTCGGGATCGCTGATAAACACCACCACGCTGGGCATTGCTTGCCCTTCCACCGCGCTGGTTTCCGGCACCTTGCGAATCACCAGGCCCAGGTCAGCCCGCTGGCTACTGCGAGGTACACGCAGTGCTTCAACCGCCACCGCGTCCCGGTCAATGGCTGGCCGCAAGGCTGCCTCAATCATAGTCTGCAATTCCCGGTTGGCTTCACGGCTGGTCAATTGCAACGATGGCCCTTGCATGCCAATGCCATCCGCTTCGGCCAACAATTCCTCCGCCCGCTTATTGCGAGACAGTACCCGGCCGCTCTCGTCCAGTATGATGGCAGCCACTGCCAGTTGATCGATGGCGCCGGCGTAGAGAGCCCGCTCTTTCTCGCTACGATGCAAGCGTGAATGCAGGCGAATAGCTCTCGCCAGGTGCGGCAACAAGGCCTGCACCAGGTTTTTTTCGCGCTTGCCAAATTTTTTTGCACCCTGGTAGCGGCCAACCCGAAAGCGCGCATCCATCTCACTGCCATCTCGTAGATCGGCGCCGAGAAAATCGTACCAACGCTGCGGCTCCATAACCACTTTATAGAAATCGCTGGCCAGCAGGGCCTCGGTAGTCATAAATTCGTGCAGACTGATGACTTCGCCGCTCTCGAGGTTCACGAAGGGATCCAGGGCGAACTGTTCCTCGTTATAACTCTCAATGGCCGTCAGCGAACCGCCGTCGCTCAACATCACGTTGTGACCTTCGCTGCGCGGTGGCCGCAGCAACAGGGTTACGGTATGGGCACCCAACTGCTCGCGGATTTCCGCCAGGAATGACTGCCAGGGTGACGCTTCCAGCGGTCCCTCATAGATCAACCCCAGCAGCTCACTGAAGCCGTCAGCCTTCACGTTCGCTGTGTATCAATAAGTTGGGAATCCAGTTCACGGCCCGACGCTGCAAACGATCCCCTACTACTTCGCCCTCGTAATCCACGTCGCTGAAGTTCTGCAATTCCGAAAAACTCGCCAGCGCAGGAGCATAGACCAGGGCATAGTTACCACCGTCGACTTCGGTCTTAACAAACACCTGCGCATTACACACAGCGCAGTGCATAAAGTCCGCGGTATTGGTACCAAAGCGGTGCGCGTACAGATAGCGACTGTCCTTTAGGTGTATGTGCAGCTCAGAATCCACCAGCGACAGGTAGGTGGCCCGGCGCGGCTTACAAAACTCACACTGGCAAGCTCGCGCGATTTGCTCGGGCAGGGCCAGTTGACAATGGTACTCAAAACGCACTGCACCACAGTCGCAGGCGCCTTCATGGACATGGGAATAGTCAGTCATTAGCTAAGGCTCTCACATTTCTCAGACGGCGCAAACTATCCGCTGCCACGATCCCCAGGCCCAGCCAGACCAGGGAGAAGCTGAACAACTGAACCGGGTTCATGGGTTCGCCAAAGATGCATATGGCGACAAACAACTGGCAACTAGGACCCAGGTAGAAAACCAGGCCCAGGGCGGACAAGGCCGTCAATCGAGAGGCCGCCACATAACAAACAAGCGGCACTACCGAGACAATGCCAGCGCCCACCAGGAACAGGTCCACCTTTACCCCGAACTGACCTAAGCCGGCGCCCTGTTGCAGCCAGAACCAGGCCAGCGCAAACGGCAGCATCAACAGGACTTCGACGAACAAACCCTCAACTGCCTCGACCGATACTGCCTTGCGGATGGCCGCATAAAAGCCAAAGCTGATCGCAACACCCAGTGCCACCCAGGGCAGGCCCTTATTCTCGATAATCAAGATAGCCATGCCGACCGAGGCCAGGGCGATGGCAATGAGTTGGGCTTTGTCCAGCTTCTCACCGAATACACCCAGACCAATGGCCACATTGATCAGCGGCAGTAGAAAGTAGCCGAGGCTGGCCTGGGTCGCCTGCTCGTGCGTAACCGCCCACAGAAAAATTCCCCAATTAGTCATCTGCATCAGCGCCGAACATAATAGTATGGCCACGGTGCGCGGGTTTTTGAACAGCGCCAGGGCGGCCTTCAGGTGACCGAGAAAGAGCAGGCAGATGACCAGTACCGGGAATGACCAGACCACGCGATGTGCCACCAGGTCCTGGGCTGACACCGGTTTCGTCTCTACCCAGTACAGGGCCATAAAGCCCCAGATAAGATAGGCGATGGTGGCCAGCAACATACCCCGGTTCACGCCATGCCTCCGAGCACCGTCATTACGATCATGCGCACGGCCAGCAGGCTTACCATCAGTTTGAACCAGAGTTGGAAGTTGCCCTCTGGGATATATTGGCGCAATTGTGTTCCCAGCCAGGAACCTGCGATAACACCCACGATCATACCCAGTATTAGCCACAGGTAATCTACGAAGGCGAAACCCATGATGCCGAAAACCATGATTCTCAACAGGTGGTTGCAGCTCATGTAGGTTGCCGTATTCACCACCAACCAATCTCGCTGTTGT
The DNA here is from genome assembly GCA_965237855.1 of Halieaceae bacterium. Lineage (GTDB taxonomy): Bacteria > Pseudomonadota > Gammaproteobacteria > Pseudomonadales > Halieaceae > CBDEGK01. Next base: position 240,733 of record CBDEGK010000004.1, read on the forward strand.
TTGCGCTGCGCCAACACTGCCGCACCCAATGGACCGGTCGCGCCCATCAGCATACCGAGCCCGGTCTGGTAAAATCCCAGTAGAACCAGGGCCCAATTGCCTGCGCCATGCACACCGGGCAGGGGAACCCAGGTGATTGCCAGGATGAAGACTCCTATGAATGCCGGCAGCCAATCCAGCTGCAGGTTCTGATAGATCTGCCCTCCTAACAGGGCACCGAGCAGCGCGCCGGTGGCGAAGGGGAAGATCAGGCTCGCGTCGATATGGCGCCAACCAAACACGGCCCGGGAACTATTGCTGGCCAACTGGGTTACCCCGTGAATGGGGATAATGGCGCCCACCGGCACCAGTCCGGGCATCAGCGTGATCAGGAGTACGCCACCGCCCATACCGAATACACCCGCCACGACCGAGGTGACAAGTGCAATCAATATAAGCCAGTATTCAGACATAGGCGTGCATCATACGCTATCAACCTGTACAAGGAGAGCAACATGGTCGTGGGGCAACTCGCTGAGATCTGGCAATACCCACTGAAGAGCGCTGGCGGCATGTTACTGGAGCAGGCCACGATTACCCAGGCCGGTATTGCCGGTGACCGTTGCTGGGCCGTCCTCGACGCCGAACTCAATGAGATTCGCAGTGCCAAACGCTGGCCTGAACTGCTCAATCTCAGTGCCACCCTGTCGGCACAACCCGATGCAGGGGCGCCAATTTACGAAGATGCAGTGCCGAGCGCCACTGTGACCTTACCCAATGGCGACAGCTTCAGCACGCGTGACCCACAGGCTGATCAGCGTCTATCAGACTTCCTCGGCAAACCTGCTCGGCTGGCTCCGCTGGCCCCGCCTTCAAGGACGGCTCATTACAAGATGGCGAAGGCGCGAACAGAGAAGGATTTTGTCGCAGAAATGGGCTTACTCGAAGGCGAGAGCTTCCCGGATTTCTCAGCTGCACCCGAAGAGCTGCTGGTGCAGCTGGCAGAGCACGTGACCCCGGTAGGCACCTATTTTGACGCCTTCCCACTGCACCTGGTAACCACCCAGTCTCTCGACTATCTCAGCGAGCGGGGCCAGGTGGATGCCGCATTCCCACGTTTCCGGGCAAACCTGCTGGTACAGGCAAGCGCGGGCAGCACGGAGTTACCGGAAAATAGCTGGGTCGGAAAACGCCTGCAGATTGGAAATGCCATTGTTGCCGTCAACAGCCGCACCGTGCGCTGCAGCATGCCTTCGCGCGAGCAATCTCCCCATGGCCTGGCGGCGATCAAAGGTATGGCCAGGGCAATGGTTGATCATGTCGATCGGCAGCTGGGAGTTAACCTGCTGATTGAACAAGCCGGCCAATGTAAGCCGGGCGATGACATTATTTTATTAGACTGAGGAGCACTACATGAGCATTGAACACATTAATCCCGATGGACTGTTTGAACTACCGGGCTTTTCCCAGATTGTAAAAAGCAACGGCGGCAGCAGGATCTACGTCGCCGGCCAGGGTGCTTTCGACAAAAACATGACGCTGATCGGTGCGGGGGATTATCGGGCCCAGGCCTGCCAGGCGTTCAACAACCTGGCGGTCGCCTTGGAGGCAGCCGGCGCCGCGGCAACCGATATTGTCAGCACGGTGATGTACGTGGTTGACCTGGATGCCGACGCCACCCAGGCATTTATTGCGGGCATGAACGAGGCACTGGATGGCCAGGGTTTTCCACCTCACGCCTCGAGCCTGATCGGTGTCAAAGGGTTGGCGATGGAGGGCATGCTGGTAGAAATCAGCGGCGTAGCGGAAATCGACTAAGGCGCCAGCCGCATATCAGCCCGGCATCTGACTCATGAACTGATTCATATCGAAGTAATCGCGCCATTTGCATATCTTGCCATCACGCAGTTCGAACACGCCCATGACCGGTAACTCCACCCACTTGTCGCCGATCAGGAAACGATCTGTTCGCTCGTTCATGACGGTGCCATCGGCATTCTCCGCCTGGTGATGTACGACGAAATGAATCTCAGTGGCAGCCGCGGTGAAACCCTCGATAGTCGCACGGATCATGTCCTTGCCCACATTGGGGGGATCGATGGGAATGTTCACATACTCCGCATCATCGGTGAAACAGTCAACGACCGTCTCCAAGTCCAGGTTTGCCTGCCACAGGGAACAAAAGTGGCTCACGATCTCCAAGTTACTCGCCATACTACTTCTCCTTTATCCGGCCTCGTCGGCCTCTACAATTTCGGTTTCTTCCAGGGCGGCGGCTATCCACTCCTGCATGGCCGAATCCGCGCGCAGCGTATCGGACCAGGCCTGTGCCACTGGCGGCAACTCAATCCCATAGGTGGGGAGGCGCATGGCCACCGGTGCATACATCACGTCGGCAATTGAAAACTCGCCAAACAGCCAGGGGCCCTTATCCGCGTGCGCATCCCGGCACTCCTGCCAGATCGAAAACACCCGTCCAATGTCCCGTTCCAGGCCCGCGGTCATTTCCACCTGGCGACCCGCAGCGCGTATGTTCATGGGCATGTCGTTGCGCAGCGCATTAAAGCCGGAGTGCATTTCCGCACAGATGGCACGGGCCCAGCCTCTATCCTGCGGATTGGAGGGCAGCATGGTACCTCCCGCGAAAACCTCGTTGGCGTATTCTGCTATCGCCAGGGAATCCCAGATACAACGTCCACCGTGCCATAGCACCGGCACCTTGGAGGCCGGCGACAAGTCGCCGATCTCATCAAAGAACTCCGGGGTATCCAGGTGCAGAAGACGCTCTTCAAACGCCACACCGCTTTTGCGCACCGCCAGCCAGCCACGCAGGGACCAGGAGGAATAATTCTTGTTACCAATTACCAGGATAGTCTGACTCACGTCGATGCCTCTGCGCTGCGGAGCCAGCTAGATTAACCCAGATTGGCTTTTCGTGAAGTATCGCCGGTACAAGTATTCAGTTGACGAGGTAAATGACGTAGCCGACCTTACAGACCATGTGCAGGGCCTGATCCTGGACCAGGGTGGTTTTGTGTTCGCACTTGGTAAAATCGATGACGCCATGCAGGACGGCTTCTAACAGACCCAGGTAGAGAGAGCCGGAAATGAGGTATACCGCACCGCCGTGCCCCAGCGAATGCGCCGTCATCCAGTAGTACCAGGCTGGGAAATCGCGGTTCCCATCTTTGTGGTAGTCACTATGTCGGCTTTTGGCGGCCGCCATAATATTGGGCTGCAGCATAAAATCCAGAACGGCATGCAGCACCAGGAATTGAAACATCAGCTCGAGCCAGTCCACGCCCTCACCCCCTTATGCTTGGCTTGATTTGATGGCCAGAATAACAGGCTTGAGCGCCTGGAAACAAAGTGTGGCAATAGCAAAAGCGTGCGCCGATTCTCAGTTTCGGAGATTAAAATACCGCCAACTGGCTGTTTCTCAAATCCGTCACCAACATATCCCCTGGGCCATGGGCAATGCAAAATGGCGGCTTGGACGCCTCCACCACGCTCTGGGGCGTCACACCACAGCCCCAGAACAGGGGTATCTCACCTGTGTTTATGCTGACGGCATCGCCATAATCAGGGCTATTGATGTCCCCAATACCAATCAGTGAAGGGTCACCCAGGTGTACCGGTGCACCGTGAACAGAGGGAAACCGGCTACAGATCTGTACCGCGCGAATCGCATCCGCCGCTACAAACGGCCGCATGCTCACCACCATGTTGCCGTGCAGTCTGCCCGATGGGGCACACTCGATACTGGTGCGATACATAGGCACATTTTTGCTTTCGCTAATATTGCGAATCTCCAAGCCGTCAGCAACCAACGCTTCCTCAAAGGAAAAGGAGCAGCCGATGGCAAACACCACCAGGTCGTCACGCCAGAATTCAGAGATGTCGGTCGGTGATGCTATCAATGCACCATTTTCATAGACCCGGTAACTGGGCAGGTCGGTGCGGATATCCAGATCTGCGCCGAGGGACGGTAAATGTGGGTCGCCGGGGTTTTGCGCGACCGCCACCAGTGGGCAGGGCTTGGGGTTTTGCTGACAGAAGCCCATGAAATCCATGGCCCAATCCTGCGGCAAAATCATGAGGTTGCATTGCACATGCCCCGGCGCAAAACCAGAGGTGTTACCGCTATGTTCCCCGGAGCGAATTTTCTGGCGCAACTCCAGCGCCGCTGTATTCTTAGTCATGTCGCTCAGTTTACACGGCCTTCAATGTGGCTCAAGTCTATGTGTGCTCCCTCGAAGTAATAAACTCGCATATTGTCACCGCGCTTATTGCGGCCGACGAAAGCCAGGTTGGTGGGCCCTACCGCCCTATTACGACCCCCCTTGTACGCCCGGGTCTGCATCACCACAAACATTCCGATAACGTCCCTGTCCTTGCCTTCCTTGAAACGCTGCTCCAGGAAATCCCGTACCAGGATAAGAATCTCCCGGGACAGGTTGGCACTGCGATTATCGGGTGATACATAGGTCGCCACCCACCAGAGTTTGTTATCCAGTTGGTTGATTCTGCGGGCCTGGGCTGAAAACTCCGCGATCAGCTTCCCGCTGGTATCGCGGGCGATGGCTGCAGTATGCGATGCCCGCTCTTTCGCGATGGCCGGGTCTTTCAGGGCACCTTCGCTTTGCAGGAAGTCGGCAACCTCTTCCTCCAGCGCTGGCGTGCGATTATCCCAACACAATTCAATATGCGCAGAGCCTTCGGAAGGCGGCGAATCATAGGCGACTGGCAGGGTGTCAGCGTGGTCCTCCAATAGTGCACCGGCGAAGTAATACACGCGCATGTCATGACCGGCGCGATTGCGACCAAAGAACAGAAAGCCACCATTCGGGGTCACTGCCTCGGTGCGTGCTTTACTCAGGATGGCGCTCTGCACTTTCATGATCATGCCGATCACATCCAGGTCTTCGCCTGCGGTAAAGCGCTGCTCAAAATAATCGCGAATCACCAGGTTCAGGCGACGCGCCAGCTGCCGTTTGACGTGAGCCGGATCCACGTAGACCGCCACAGACCAAAAATCATTTATCAACTGGGCGATATGGATACGCTCTACCGAACCGAGGCCAACAATTAGGCCCTGATCATCGTATAGCAGCGCAACCGTCTGACGAGCTCGCTCGAGAGCGCGATCCGCATCTTTGATCGCCCGTGCCTGTATAAATGAGGCTACCAGGCGCAATTGGTCCTCGCTGAGCTCGCCCCAGCACATATCAATGCGATAACCGTCAGTTAATGGCTCCATGCTATCCAGCATAGACCAGATAGTGGTATCAGTGCGACCCGGCTAGTCCCAGCTGAGTTGGACTTCTGGCCGCTGATATACCGGCCGGCCGTCCAATATGGTCAGCAGCACATCAATGTCGCTAACTTCTGTCGGTGGCACGTCCTCCGGGCTGGCGGAGAGCATCGTCAGGTCAGCCAGGTAACCTGGCGCGAGCGTGCCTTTATTGTTCTCATCAAAGCTGGCGTAGGCACTGCCCGCCGTGTAGGTGTAGAGGGCTTGTTCAGCACTGAGCACCTGGCTGCTGCCATAGCTCTTTCCCTGCAGGCTGGTGCGGGTCATCAGGCTGCGAATTCGGCTCATCACATGTGCCGACGAGACCGGGTAATCAGAGTTGCCGGCCACCGGTATACCCATCTCCAGGGCCGCACGATTGGCATGCATCCAGGGGAAGCGCTGCTCACCATAGGCTTCCATTTTATTGCCGTGCTCCAAAATATAGGAGTGTGGCACTAGCACCACGCCCAGTTCACCAACGCGCTGCAGCAGGTCGGCGTTGAGTATGCTGGCGTGCTCTATTCGATGGCGGTGGTTGGGACGGGGCTCGTCGGCCAGCGCTTGGGCTATGGCCGTAAGCACCATGTCGATCTCGCGGTCACCATTGGCATGAATGGCCAATTGCAGGCCGGCATGGTGGATCTCGGCGACCAGGGCATTGAGTTCCTCTTGACTCCGTGCCGGCGGTACACCGAAATAGTCGGGTTGGTCGGCGTAGGGTTCAAACAACCAGCAAGTGCGGCCGCTGAGGGAATTGCCATGGAATACCTTGATGGTGCTGGCCCTGATCCGACTATCCAACAGCCAGCTGAAGAAGCCGCTTTGTTGCAACCAGTGAGTGACCCTGGCGAGCGCCACATGCTCCTCACCTAACATCAAGTTAACCCGCATGGAGGCATCGTCATTCAATGCCAATTGGTATAGCAGCAACAAGCCGGGTGTTACGTAGGCATCGCCAAGACTGGTGACTCCCATCGCGTGTAAGCGCGCAAAGGTCTCGCGCAACTCAATGATGGTTTGTTGCAGGCCGCGCTCGGGTTCAGGAAATCGATCTGAATAGAGCAGGTCGCAGGCAGCCGGTTCATTACACACACCCGTCGGCTCGCCCTTCTCATCCCGGATAAATGATCCGCCGGCGGGGTCTGGAGTAGCCGCCTCAATACCCGCCGCACTGTATACCAGTGAGTTGGCCGCAGCGAGATGGCCACTGGAGTGGCGAATGAGTACCGGGTGCTGCTGGGACACCTTGTCCAGTTGTTGCCGGGTCGGGTGTCCGCCCAATGCGACATCGTCATAGCCCCAGCCAAGCACCCATTCACCGGCGGGTATTTGACTGGCGCGGACCTGCAGCGTCTCGATTAGCTCGTCAATATTGCTTATAGAAAGCGGCCCCAAATCCACCGAGTCAGCAGAGACGGCAGCCGGGTGTTGGTGGGCATCGTTAAACCCTGGTAGCAGCGTGCGCCCCCTGGCATTTAGCACCCGAGTCTGCGGGGTTACCAGGGCACGGATATCCTCATTATTGCCAACAGCGAGGATACGATTCCCGTCGATGGCAATGGCCTGAGCTCGGGGCCGGCTTGGATCCATGGTCCAGATGTCAGCATTGTGAATAATCAGCGGTGGCTGGCTGTTATCTGCGGGGTAGCAGCCACTCGCCAGCGCCGCGATCAGAAACGGAAATATAAAGTGCTTCAAATTTTGTGGGAGGGCCATCCGCAAAAAGATAACAGGAAATTCAGGTCGGATAAAATGCGACCCAGGCCACTGTTCAACGACAGCGGCTTCTTGCCAACGCGTTCCCGGCGCGAGAAACTGGTACCAGAACTAACTCGATGAGGAAATCGTGACCATGGCCAGCTACCCAACCCTCATTTCGAAAGTCACACTTCTTTTGAGCGCCTTGTTGTCAGCAAGCCTGGCCACTAGTGATACTCAACTGCCCTATTCTCCGCACGCCGGTCGAGACTTTCCCACCCGCGTGTATTGGGGTGACACACATTTGCACACCAGTTTGTCGACCGATGCCGCCGCCCGCGGTGCCAGGCTTGGACTCAATGCAGCCTATCGCTTTGCGCGGGGCGAGCAGGTGACGTCTTCCACGGGTTTGCCGGTGCGTCTCGATAGACCACTGGATTTTCTGGTTCCCGCCGATCATTCAGACGGCATGGGATTTTTCAAACTGCTGGCCGAAGGCGATGCCCGCATCATGGAGTTTGAGCTTGGCCGGCGCTGGCATGAAATGCTAAAAACTGGGCAAGGTGTAAAGGTAGCAAAAGAAATTATCAGTAGGTTCGCACAGGGGACCATGCCTTGGGAAAGCAACGACACTGCGCTGATGACCCCGGTTTGGCAGCAGGTGGTAGACGCCGCAGAGCGCCACAATGACCCGGGGCACTTTACCGCATTCGTCGGCTACGAGTGGACTTCACTGGTGAAGGGTAACAACCTGCACCGGGTGGTTATTTATCGCGACGGCGCGGCACGCACGCGCGCCGTGATGCCCTATACACTGGCTGACAGTGCCGATCCGGAGGATTTATGGAACTACCTGGCCGAGTACGAGAGAGTCAGCGGTGGTTCGGTGCTGGCGATCCCTCACAACGGCAATTTGAGCAACGGTATGATGTTTGCCGATACCACGATGGGCGGAGCTGCGCTTGACAAAGACTACCTGCAGCGCAGGCAGCGCTGGGAACCCCTGTACGAGGCAAGTCAGATCAAGGGTAGCAGCGAGACGCATCCAATGCTGTCACCGGATGATGAATTTGCTGATTACGAGATCTGGGACAAGGGCAATCTCGATCTGAGCCAGGCCAAAACACCGGATATGTTGCGCTACGAGTATGCCCGGGAGGCCTTGAAACGTGGTCTTAGCTACCAGGCCAAGTATGGCGCTAACCCTTTTGAGTTTGGCCTTATTGCCAGTACCGATTCACACACATCCCTGTCAGCGGTCGCCGAAGACAACTATTTCAGCAAACATGCCGGCGTGGAACCAAAACCGGAACGATTCTCCCTGGCCTACAAGTCGACACCTATTGCCACCTATTACGGCTGGGAAAACGTGGCATCCGGCTATGCCGCGGTGTGGGCTACCGACAACACCCGTGAAGCACTGTGGGACGCCATGCGTCGCCGCGAAACCTACGGCACCACGGGCAGTCGCATGACAGTGCGGTTTTTTGGCGGTTGGAATTTTACCGAGCGAGATACACGCAGCCAGGTGCTGGCTGATATCGGCTACGCCAAGGGCGTACCTATGGGCGCCGTACTCGATGCGCCGACCGAGGCCGGCGCGCCTTCATTCCTGGTCGCGGCCCAACGTGATGCTGTGGGTGCAAACCTGGACCGAATTCAAATCATCAAAGGCTGGGCCGACAGTGAGGGTCAACCGCACGAGAAAATTTACAATGTGGCCTGGGGAGGCGAGCGTACTCTGAATGCCGCTGACGAGCTGCCCGCGGTGGGCAGCACGGTAGACATCGCCAGCGCCACCTGGACCAATACCATTGGCGCGCCAGATTTAACGGCAGTGTGGCAGGATCCGGATTTTGACCACAGGCTGCCCGCATTTTATTACGCCAGGGTTATCGAAATTCCGCGACCACGCTGGACAGCCTATGACGCGGCTCGTTTCGGCATTGAGATGCCCGACACGGTGCCCATGACCACCCAGGAGCGCGCGTTCACCTCACCGATCTGGTACAAACCCAAATAGGTGCTTAGATGGTACCCGCTTCTTTGGCCATATCCAGAGCCAGGTCTTCAATCATATCTTCCTGCCCACCAACCGTTCTGCGGCGACCCAGTTCAACCAGGAGATCGCGGCTCGACAGGTTGTATTTCTCGGCACTGCGCTTGGCAAACAGCAGGAAAGAAGAGTACACCCCGGCATAACCCAGGGTCAGGGCATCGCGGTCAAGACGCACCATGTGATCCATCATCGGAACGATCAGGTCTTCGGCGATATCCATGGCCTTGAACACATCCACGCCGGTCTCGATGCCCATGCGATCACACACCGCAATAAACACCTCCAGCGGGGTATTACCGGCACCGGCACCCAGTCCCGCCATGGAACCATCGATGCGATTGGCACCGGCCTCTACTGCGGCCAGTGAGTTGGCGATACCCATCGCCATATTGTGGTGACCGTGGAAGCCCAGCTCCGTCTCCGGCTTCAGTTCCCTGCGGGCCAGGGCAACTCGGGACGTCACGTGCTCAGGCAACATATAGCCGGCCGAGTCGGTAATGTAGACACAGTTAGCGCCGTAGGATTCCATTAACTGGAGCTGTTCGACCAACTCGTCGGCCTCAATCATATGGGCCATCATCAGGAAACCCACAGTATCCAGGCCGTCAATTTGAGTAGCCGCGCCGATATGCTGCTCCGAGACATCGGCCTCTGTGCAGTGGGTGGCCACCCGTATCGTGGAGATACCGCAATCAACTGCCATCGCCAGATGATCGACCGTGCCGATACCGGGTAGCAACAGGGCCGAGACTTTGGTGTTCTTCATTTCCTTGCACACCGCGGTGAGGTATTCCTGGTCCGAGGCGGCCGGAAAACCGTAATTCACACTGGCCCCGCCCAGGCCATCGCCATGAGTGACTTCAATCATGGGCACGCCCGCCTCGTCCATGGCTTTGGCTACCGTCACCATTTCTTCAACACTGATTTGATGCTGCTTGGGGTGCATACCGTCGCGCAGGCACATGTCGTGCACTGTGATTTTTTTACCAGCTAAATCCATAACGCTAATCTCCCTTAAGCCGCTACCGGGACGAAGTCCCCGCTCAATATTTGTTCCGCGTACATTTCCGCCGTGCGCAGGCCCGCCGCCGTCATGATGTCGAGATTGCCCGCATACTTGGGCAGGAAATCACCAAGACCTTCCACTTCCATATAGATCGACACGCGGTTGCCATCAAACACCGGGCCATTTTTTAGCGTATAGCCGGGCACATACTTCTGTACCTCGACAATCATCTCATTCACGGAGGCGATGATGGCTTCCTGGTTGGGCTCTTCCTTGGTCAGGCAGTGAATGGTGTCACGCATCATCAAGGGAGGCTCGGCCGGGTTAATGATAATAATGGCCTTGCCTTCATCAGCGCCGCCCACTTTGGAAATCCCATTGGCTGTAGTGCGGGTAAATTCGTCAATATTCTTACGTGTACCCGGGCCGGCGGACTTGGAGCTCACCGTCGCCACAATCTCGCCATAGGACACCGCCTGTACCCGGCTGACCGCCGCCACCATGGGAATCGTGGCCTGGCCACCGCAGGTCACCATGTTCACGTTCATAGCTTTGGCAGAGACCGCTTCTTCCAGGTTCACCGGCGGCACACAGTAGGGACCAATCGCCGCTGGGGTCAGGTCAATCATGACCGCACCCTGGGCGTTGACCTTGCGGCTGTTTTCTTCATGGACATAGGCCGAGGTGGCATCAAAACAAATCTGCACCCCGTCTGCCTTCATGGTCCCCAGCATGCCATCGACCCCCTCAGCGGTGGTTTGCAAACCCATTTCTTTCGCGCGGGCCAGGCCTGGGGAAGTGGCCTCCACACCCACCATCCACACCGGCTCAATCAGCTCGCTGCGCATGGCTTTCATCAGCAAGTCTGTGCCGATATTGCCGGGGCCAATGATGGCCGCTTTGATCTTGTTACTCATGTTTGTCTTCTCTTGAAAATTGCTTACACAAAATTGCAGCTGCAGCCGCCAATACCCTCGATTTCCAGCGACATCTTGTCGCCGGCCACCACGGGAATCAGGGGCACCAGGGAACCGGACAGAATCACTTCGCCGGCTTTGAAGGGAATGCCGAACTCGCCCAGGGTATTGGCCAACCAGGCCACGGCCGTCAGCGGATTACCCTGCACCGCGCTGCCCAGGCCTTCACTGTTGAATTCGCCATTCTTGTAGATGGTCATCTTCAGATTAGGCAGATCGAAGTCGCGGGGATCCACCTCGTTCCTGCTCAGTACATAGACACCGCAGCTGGCATTGTCCGCTACCGTGTCCTGGATCTTGATGTTCCAGTCTTCGATACGAGAATCGACAATCTCAAAACAGGGCATGATAGTTTCGGTAGCATCCAGCACATCCTGTTCCGTCACTCCCGGTCCCACCAGGTCAGCTTTCAAACGGAAAGCAATCTCTCCCTCCGCCCGCGGCGCGATCAGGTGCCCGGCGATGGGAATATCAGCACCATCTTCAAATACCATGGCACTGGTGAGGAAACCGAAATCGGGTTGGAACACTCCCAGCATCTCCTGCACCGGGGCGCTGGTTACACCAATTTTCTTGCCAACTATCTGCTCACCCGCTTCGATGCGTCGATTCACGAAGCGCTGCGAGATATGATAAGCATCTTCAATGGTAATGCCCGGCTCTCGGTCAGTTAACGGCTGCAGGGTACGCTGCTCGCACAGCGCCGCGTATAGCTCATCACCGATCTGTTCAATTTTAGTGGTATCCATGGCGAGCGATTATAGCCCCCGTTTCTTACAGACCAAAGTCGCCGTTGTCCTGGCCAAACATCACGCCACCCATGTTAATGGCAAACGGCGTTGAGTGATTGGCCACGTGCGCCTGGCTGCAGAGTATATCCAGGTGCTTGGCCAGCAGCGGGCTGCCCTCGCGCACCGCGCTGGAACCGGCGGCCTTGAGCATCCTGCTGGACAGCGCCAGGCAAGTGTCAGCTACCGCCGAAGAATCGTAGCGATAGCGAATACGATCCTCAATTTCTATGGGCTGACCGGCACGGGTGCAATCCATCATGTTGTCGAAGTTGCGGTGCATCACCAGCTTCATCTGCTCTATTTCTGCTTTAACTTCCGCTGCTAACATCTTAGCCAGCGGGTCATTGCGCATGGGCACCGGACCCGCCTGTCGGGTTTTCGCCACTTCGACAAAGTCCTGCAGCGCACCTTCCAATGCCCCCAGGGTCGCCGTGCAAACAGCGCGCACGAATACCTGCATAAATGGCATACGATACAGCGGCGCCGTGTTTACGGCGTTGCCAGGGTTGTCGCAGTTGAAGCCATCAATCACTTTGTGGGTGCGATGCTCCGGCACAAAGACATCATCGACGACCACGTCATGGCTACCGGTGCCCTGCAGGCCCACCACGTCCCAGTTATCCACAATCTCATAATCTTCAATCGGCACCAGGAAGGTGCGGTAGTTCGACATATCGAAGGGTGCCTCCTCGGTGGGCACCACGGCACCCACAAACACCCATTTGCAGTGCTCAGTGCCACTGGAGAAACTCCAGCGACCACTCAACTTGAATCCACCTTCCACCGGGGTCACTTTGCCTACCGGCGCGTAAGAGGAGGAAATCAGCGTTTCGGGATCATCGCCCCAGACATCCTGCGCCGCCTGGTCATCAAACAGGGCTAATTGCCAATTGTGCACGGCCACTACACCCAACACCCAGGCACTGGAGGTGCAGGCCTCGGCGATGATAAGACCCACCTCGTAGAACACCTGCGGGTCCATGGCGTAGCCGCCATATTGTTCGGCCTGCAGAACTTTGAAAAAGCCCGCTTCGCGAAAGTCCTGGATGGTCTCCACAGGTATCTTGCGATCGGCCTTGCACTGGGCGGCGCGATCTCGCAATACCGGTTGCAGATCCCGTGCATTCTGCAGCATTTCTTCGGCACGGGCGCTACCCATGCTGTACTCGTTGGGTGCTAACAGGGGTTGATGTGCTGTCATTGTTCTTTACTCCGCGCACTGTGGCGCTGTCGTGGACTTACTATCAGGTGGCTATTTAATCGTGTCGGCCGAGCGACGGCATCACTCGTTTGAGGTAAATCGCATTTATATATTATATTCAATGGGTTACATTACTTTCATAATGTCATAAATTAACTAATAATTGAACAAAGTACGCCGAATCGTCATTCAACCACGGCTTCGCCATAGCTGGTGGTTTCGCCAAAGAAAGCCCGATGGGAAGGTGGCTGGGCACCGTTGATGTCTTTTACCCCATATGCTTCCCCCAGTTCCGCGCCAATCCAGACCTGACCAGACTTCTCCATGCGCGCCGGGTCCCGCGCCAGGGCATCTATCACCAGTCCCGAAAATTCCGGGTTCTCCGCCGTCGCTGCCAGGTCTGCATACTGCTCCGGCTCGGCTTCAAACACCGCCCGGGTGCGCTCGGTTAACAACAGACCCATCCACAGGGATATGACGGGTACATTGAACGGTGTGAAATCTATCGCCATATCATGGGCCATCTTGTCCACGGCGGCCTTGCCCGCACCATACGCTGGCCCGTGCATGTAGATACGTCCGCCGAAAGACGAGGTCATCACCACCAACCCTTCACTCTCTACCAGCAGTGGTGCCGCGTAATAGGTGGCTGTGTAATGGGAACGCATGCCCACATCGAGGATATCCGTCAATGACAGGGGCTTTTTCCAGAACGGTCCCTGCGCAGTGAGACCATCGGGTACGCAGGTAGCGTTGTTGACCAGGATATCGAGCCTGCCCTGCTCTTCACGGATCTGCTCAAACAAGGCTTGCACCTGTTTGTCATCGCCGTGATCACACACCACGGCAATGCCAGTTCCGCCGGCCGCCGTCACCGCCTCCGCGGTTGAGTAGACAGTACCCGGCAGCGGCGCATCGCCTTCCTTTTGCGAACGCCCGGTGACATACACCGTCGCCCCGCTACCCCCCAGGGCCACCGCAATACCGCGACCAGCGCCACGGCTGGCGCCGGTCACTACCACAACGCGACTTGGCTCACTCATGTTCTTTCCCCTACTTATCAATCTGTACTAGTATCGAGGGCACCATCCTAGGGAAGCGGGAATCATTCGTCCATGGCCAAGCACCGGCTATTGGTAATAAGCGATCACGCTGCTGAATTTTCTGAACTACTGGCGGCTGCGCAGCTGCCAGAGTTGACTATCAACCGTGTATCAACACCAGCGGACGCCCGCCGCCACTGTGAGGATGCAGAGATCCTCTTTGGTGCCCCGGATCTGATTGCGCCCGTGCTGGAGTACTGCCCACAACTCAAGTGGGTGCAATCCAGTTGGGCCGGCATTACACCGCTGATAGATCATCCGCGCCGGGGCTATGCGTTGTGCGGGGTGAAAGGCATTTTCGGCCAGGTGATGGCGGAATACACGTTGGCCTGGTTACTCAACTTTGAGCGCCAGCTAGCGAGGCACACTGGCGCCAGTCACTGGGATGAGTCGGCCGATGGCACCCTGCTGGGAAAATCCATCGGCATTATGGGCACGGGCTCAATTGGCGAGGCTGTGGCAGGATTTTTAAAACCATTTGGCATGTCTATTCGCGGGCTCAACTCCGACGGTCACTGGTTAGGTCATTTTGACCAGTGTTTCCCGTTCAGCGACCGCCTGGCTTTTGCCGAGGGCCTCGATTACCTGCTGGCGCTACTGCCGGATACCCCCACGACCAATCGAGCCGTGGACGCTCCCCTGCTGGCGCAACTGAAACCGGGTGCCATATTCATCAATGCCGGGCGCGGCAACAGTGTCGACAATGCTGCCCTGGTCGAGGCGCTCTCAAGCGGTCAACTCAGGCACGCGGTATTGGATGTGCTGGATGAGGAACCACTGCCGGATGATGATTCACTGTGGCAGGTGGAAAACCTGCATATTACTTCCCATACCGCCGCACCTTCATTATCTGAATCCATCGTCGGTGTATTCTGCGACAATTACCGACGCTTCCACGCTGGCGAAGCGTTACACCACCTCATCGATTTTGAGAAAGGTTACTGAGCATGGACAACTCTGCACTGCAAATAATCGCCAATTACGCCGAGATCATCGGTGCCGGCTCGATCTTGATCGGCTTGATATTTGGCACCATGCAACTGCGACACTGGCGTGTGCAACAGCGCGACAACATCGCCACCAATATCACACAAACATTCTATAGCCGTGACCTGGCTGAGGCCCTGGCATTGCTGCAACCCCTGCAAGATGGTATTTCGCTAGCGGAAATGAGAGAACTCGGCCCCGAATACACCGCCGCCGCCATCCACGTCACCACCACATTCGAAACCATGGGTTTACTGGTTCACAAACGGGTAGCCACCCTCGACCTGGTGATGGATTTATGTGGCGGCATCATCAATACCATGTGGCGAAAACTGGCGCGCTGGCAGGAAGATCTTCGCACCGATCAGCAGCAGCCCTCCTGGGGCGAATGGTTTGAGTGGCTTTGCATCCAGGTCAGCAAGCATAAACAGGATAACGAGCCCGCCCACATTCGCTTTCGCGACTGGGACGTTAAAGGATAAGCCCCCAGTATTTGAAGATCAGGGTGCCTATTAGCGTACCCAGGGCGTAACCCAACACCCCCACCAGCACCCCCGGTGTCACGAGGTTATTCCAACCCTTGGTGGCAGCCAGGGCCGGTGCCGTCGTCGCACCGAGAATGGCCGCGTTAGAAGCGGTAATCAGTTCCGGCAGGCTGAGCTTCAGCAATGAACCAATCCCGAAGGTCACCATGGCGTGAACCGTAAGGAGAATGAACACCAGCGCGATTAACAAGGGCGCCACTTCGATCATCGCCACAATATCGGCACCGGCGGCAATAGCTGCAAAGAAGACAAAGGCCAGGCCCACCCCCAACTCAAAACTACCGGCCAATCTTTCGGCCAGGTTGGGAACCAACGTCGCTATTGCCAGGGTGATGGCGGTGATAATCACATAGCGCCAGGAGCCCAGGTCAAACGCACCTACCAGCGCATCGCCAGCCACCACGATGATCATCGCCAATGCCACTGACAGGATCAGCGACATCGCCGTAATGGGCTGGGTTTCAACTTCCGCGACAATTTCAGTGTGATCGTGATCGACAAACTTTGAGGCCAACCAGGTCCAACCCGGCATGACTGCCAGCAGGCTCAAAAACACGGCACTAAAAAGATTGTCGGCGGCGGTGGCGGCGGAGAAGAATGAGGCATCCTTTTGCAGGCCCGTCACTTCACCCAGTGCGGCGTAGTTCACCGAACCGCCAATATAGGTGGCGGCAAACAATCCGGCAATGGCGGGTTCCCCCTGGGAAGATTCAAGTCCGACATTAGCTGCCAGCGGTGCCAGGTCCAGCAACAGCGCTGCCACTGTCACCCCCAGCACGGTACCCAGTGCCGCCAGCAGAAATGCCATGCTCAGGCGCGTGGTCTCCATAAAGATGGTGCGCAGGTTAGCGCGAAACAAAAACAGGGGTATCAGGATGGGCACAAAATAAGTGAACACGAAACTGTAGGCGGGCGCGCTGTGGGGAATCACCCCGATATTGGCCAGGAAGATAGCGCCCAGTATGGCTATGACGGCGCCGGTGAGCATGGCACCAATGCGTGTTTTCTCCAGTAAGAAACCCATTGCGGCAATGGCGAACAGGGCGGCCATTACCGCCATATGGTTGTCTGCTGGAATCAAGGCGTGCCAGCCCGGGGAGCGCTATAGATCACCAGGCCCCCAAAGTGGACAGTGATGGCACCAATCATAACCATCAGGGCTAGCTCATAGAGCGTGGAACCTGTCGGCACAGGCCAGGCGATTACATTCATGAGAAAGAGGGCAATATTGAACCAGGGAAGGCTCGCAATAAAAATTAGCAGTGGCAATGGGTAGATGCTACGCAACTGCCGGACACCTTCCGCGGCTCTGGTGAGGAGCACACTTAGAATCACCGAGAAGACCAATGCGGCCCCTGCTATTGAGCTGTATTTCCAAACAACGATTACGTCTTCAACGTAGCTCGACATCCAATAGGGCAGGTAAGACAGGAAGGCCGCCATGAAGCCAATAATAAGAATTGCGATAAAGCGTATACGGTCAGCGGGCTGCAGCTCTCCCTTGGACAGAAATATGGTTACCAGGCCTGATACCCCAATCATGGTGACGGCCATCTCCGACAGCGTAAACAGTGCGTCAAATTTCAGTGCTTCATTCATCGCTTAAAATGTCCTCGCTACGAGCTCACTCATCAATGCCTATCGGGAGAGAAGAATTGATGGTTCCTCTATACTAACCTCACGCCAATTCTAATAAAGAACTAAAAAAAGATGAGCGACCCCTCTAGTACCCCGGACGCAATGACGACCGGATCTCTCATTCGGACCCTCGTTTCCTGTACCGCGTGCTGGTTCCTGGCACAGATGAGTTACTACGCGCAGGCTCAGATGCTGGGCCCCCTGATGTCGCAATATGATCTCGGCGAAATCACCGTCGGCTTGATGTTCACCCAGGAACTGACTGTCTACGCGCTCGCTGCGCTGTTTGTTGCCGGACCACTGTCACGAATTTCCCGAGTAAAAGCAGCCGCGTTCGGCGGGTTGGTGCTGATCATCGTCAATCTGATTTCCGCGTACACCGACAGTTTTGAAATGTTGCGAGTGACTCGACTGCTGGCAGGATTCGCCGGTGGCCTGATTGGCGCTGCCGGTACTGCCTCAGCGGCGTCCTCTTTAAATCCTCAGCGCGTATTCGCCATCGTCGGTGTGAGTTGGGGCTTGATAGCCGCGATACAACTCATGGTGGTGCCCTACCTGACGGTCCCCTATGGGGCTGCCGGGGGTTACTACGGCATGGTCGGCGCGGTTGTACTGTTCCTGCCGTTGATCCTGTGGCTAAACCCACCGCGCCCCCACGAAGCAGCGCAGGTGAGTAAAGCCTTCGAGCAAAAGTTATCCTTATTTGAACGCCTGACAGAGCGTCTTGGGGTACGAGACGCCCCCAACGCACGCTTTGCGGTACTGGTGATGGTGGGGCTGTTCATCTTCGAAATTGGTCAAGGGGCCACCCAGGTGTTTCTCGAGCAATTTGGCCTGCGCACAGGCCTGGAAGAAATCCGGATAGGCCAGATACTGGGAGTCACCGGTTTCCTGGGCCTGTCGGGTGGGATACTGGCCGCCTGGATGTCGAATCGTTTTGGCAATTTGCGACCCATAGTCATCGGCATAATTTTCAATGCCTTCTTCGCGTCTATGCTCGCACTTGGCACCAGCCCCCTCTTTTTCGGCGCGAGCTACCTCGGCTGGAACATAGCCTATTACTTTCTAATCCCCTATATGCTGGGTGTGTTAGCCCAAATGGATGACCGGGGTCGCTGGGCAGTCGCGGCTGACGCAGTCTGGTGGCTTGGCGCTGCACCCGGTGCTTTTGTAGGGGGCATACTGGTGGAAACCGGCGGCTACAACACCCTTGCCACGCTGGCGCCGATTTGTGGTTTCGTATGCTTGTTGATACTGGTGCGGACCTTGCGCAGGTTTAATGCCAGCCAACAACAGTCCGACGCGCCCACGCTGGCAGTGTACTAAGAAGCGCTTGGTGTGTAGGTCACCTTGCCTTCGCTATCAATTGATACTTCCAGGGTAATAAGGATCTGTGGGCTGTCATTACCGCCCGACCCCACGGCTTCTGACAAGAAGCGGCTGGTGCTGAGAACCTGCCCATCCGCTGTGGTCAGCTGCAGGCGCGCGTTTTCGGGGTTTTCGCCGCTGAAATAATTGACACCGAATTGATAGGTACCTGCCTTTAGTTTGTCACAGGCCACAAAGTAGTTTTCCGGGCCAAATGAACTGGTATCATCCCGGTCAAGTTCCCCGGCCTCTCCAACAGTATTGGAGTAGTAAACATGGACATTGTCGGGTTCGTATACGTGCAAATCAACATCGAGTTCGCTGCCCCACTGCAACGTCGCCCGTATCGCGCCATCACCAACTTCTGATTCTGGATAGGTCAAGCTGGATGCAAACCCATAGAGTAGATCGTCAATTACGGCACGGGAGGGTAGCCGACCATCCAGGTAGCTTGGTATGAAATAGTGGCCAGTGCTGTCCCTGAAATCCGTGAACGGTATCGAAAACAGGTCGTTCTCAATATTGCTGGCCAACACCCCGCTTCCCGGAACAGCGCGCAGGCCAGCTATCACAAGATCATCGTGGGCGGTCACATATTTACCCCGATTGACCGTCTCGGTTGCCGGCGTAGCCACAGCCACGACCCCAATGCTATTGGCCCATTCTGAGTTCTCATCTATAACTGTTTGAACATTATGATTGGCAAACAGGTTGCCCTGTGAATGGGCCACCACAATCACACGTTGGCCTGCCAACAAGTTATTGCGGTAGAGCTGAGCATGTTCTTCATTGGTGCTTGTCTGGCTAGTCTCGCTAAAACCTATAAGCAATTTTTGTAACAATGCATCACCAGCTTTCTTCGCCTGCTCCAGGGCCACTGCGTCTTTACCGCCGTTGATCCCCAATATCTGATACAGGGGTTGAAGGCGAGAAATATTACCTGAGCTTTCCAACATTCTGATACGTTTTGCCAATTTCCGAATTTCTGTGAGTCTCAACCGCGACAGGGCAATTAGCTGCCCTGAGGTCATATTCTCCGCTCCCGGGGCAGGATTGAGCTGCCTGTATACCTCCGCAAGGTCTTCAGTTTCATCCTGCGTAGGGTTGTAGGCCAAACCGAAAATAAAGCGCGCCTCTGGATCATCGGCAAGTGCTTCCAACCTAGATTCGTAGGCGCTTTTAAGTTCATCGAGGGCGCCCTCGGCATCTAACCGAGTAACAAGCACGCCGTTGCCAAAATAGATATTGGTGATTTTTCCACCACAGGCAAGCGTATGCTCCTCAGCATTCACAGGGCTAGCCGATGCCACACCAAAAAGGGCCAGAAGCAATGCGGTTCCCATTTCCGAAAGCTTATTCACAGGCCACCTCCTCACTTACCGTGACCCCGAATTGCTGCCCCGCACTTTGGGCATTAAACTCTGCATAGGCTTGCGATCGCGCTTCTGTATTAAGTGCCAACAATTCCATCAGCAGGATTTGCGTAGCTGCATCCTCGCCAAACACGGCCGAGGCACAATTTACAGCAATCGCAATCTGGTTACCCGTGCTGCGCACGTCATCCTCACTGGTACTGTCGCTTTCAATGGCGGCTTGTAGCGCCTCGGCTAATTGCATGACCGAATCAGTTTCTTCGCCGCTGTCGAAACCAATAGCCGCAATACCAATTTCAATGTCATCACGCACACCGTCATCATCGGAATCAATACCGGCGAGGGTTGCCATACCGGCCTCGCCCGGGTCTTCTGGCAAACCTTCAGGTATACGTTCGAAGTGTGCGATTGTGGCTGGAATGGGGTATTCGGCATACTCGGCATCCCAAAACTCCACCGCGGCCGCCGTCGTACTCAATGTGCAAGTGGGCACCACTGAACGGGGAGCACAGGGCCCCGTCCATCCTACGAACTCCCAGCCGTCGCGGGGGACCGCGGAATATTCAACGTCATAGTCACCCAGGACCTCGTTTTCAGTGCAGGCAATATCTTCCGCCTGAAACTGCTCCAGAGTACAGCCATGGTCGCTGCCATTGAGATCAACAATATCGCCTTCACCCTCTATAGCCAGGGGGTGTTTACAGGCCGTGAGAATGAACAGAAGAGCGAAAGCAGAAATACCTTTCATGGGCATACTCCATGCATGCATATGCGTCAAAACCGCTATCTGAACAGTATAGTAGGCGATATGAAGTGTGTTTAGAACTTCTTGGCCGGGAAACACTTCACGTGATAGATATATTAGTTATAGCAATTATTTCTTCACGTGACGCATGACTACATTTGATTCTGAAGCCACCTGGCAAGCTCTTCTCCAACGCGATCAGGCTGATCCTCGGGCATGTAGTGCCCGCTGTCGGGGATCTCAACCGCCGTCATGTCCAGGAGGAAATTCCTGTAATGCTCTACCGCAGGTTCCATCTGCGGGTAGTACAGCAGCAGTGACGGTAGGCCGCTGCCGGCGAGAGCGCCGCAGTAATTGGTAGCCGTCGCGTAGAAATCCTCGGGATGACCCGCAATGGGCAAGTCATTTGCCAACTGCCAGCAGCGTCGCCGGCTATCAGGATTCACAAAGGGCTCTAGATAGTGATTGAGAACTTCCTGTGACGGTTCCTCTTCGATAAGCAGGCGCAGGGCCGGTTCGACAAAGAGATGCTCGTTCACCACCAGCTCCCAGCCCAACTTCGGCTCGCGATAGGCGCGCCACAACACACGGGCAACACTCTGACCGCCGAACTGCTGCCAGGTCGGCCAGGGTGTAATGATGTTGCCGACGTAGGAGATACTTTTCACATTGTCTCGATGCTCAGCGACGTACTGCGAGGCCACCGCGGTGCCCCAGTCATTCGCAACCAGGTGGATGTCTTTTAGCCCCAGCTCATCAATAAAGTCGACGAAATAATCACACTGATCGTACACACGATACGGAATATCGGGTTTATCCGAATGCCCCATGCCGATCATGTCGAAGGCGATGGTGCGCCCCACCTTGCTCACATGCGGGATCACACCGCGCCAGAGGTACGATGAGGTGGGATTACCGTGCAGTAGAACAATGGGCTCACCCTCCCCCTCATCGATGTAAGCCATGCGACTGCCGCGAACAGACACAAACTGCCTGGAGAAATTAAAATCCGGATCTGTACTCATACTTGTTCCGTTGGTTTCGGGCCCATCCACTCCACAATCAACTGCGCCGTCTCGGCACCACAATCCTCCTGCCAGAAGTGCCCCGCCTTTTCCAATATTTGATGCGGCTGCCCCTTCGCACCTGACACCCGCTCCTGGAAGATTGTCTCCCAGCCACGCGTGGGTGGGTCCGAGTCACCAAACAGAGTTAAAAACGGTTTTTCAAACTTGGCCAGTGCTTCCCAGGTACGCATATTTATCTGAGCCCCCTCGTCACTCTGGGTCACGGGTATCAGCACCGGGAACTGACGCATACCGGCCTTGTGCCATTCGCTGGGAAAGGGTGCGTCCCAGGCTGCGGCTTCCGCCTCTGAAACTCCACGCGCCGTGGCAAACTGCAGGGAGCCGCTGGCATTAAAGTCGATAGCCCGGTGCGAATGATGCATCCAATCCAGCAGCATGGTACTGACTTCCGAGTTTTCCTCACCACTTGCATGCACGGCCCAGTCCAGTCGCCCGGCCAGTTCCGGTTCGGCGGCGTGCAACATGGTATTGCCGGCAACCACGCGGGAAAACCTGTCGGGTTCTTGTGCCAGCACGGCCATGCCAATCGGTCCACCCCAGTCCTGGCACACCAGGGTGATGTCCTGTAGGTCGAGTTCGATCACCAGTTGGCGCAACCAGTCAATGTGATTGGCGAAGCTGTAATGAGGGCCAAAGGTCAGCTTATCCGACTTGCCAAAACCGATATGGTCGATAGCAATGGCGCGCAAGCCGGCCTCTGCAAACACCGGAATCATTTTGCGGTACAGGTAAGACCAGGAGGGTTCACCGTGCACCATGAGAACGACTGGGCCATCTGCCGGCCCTTCATCCACGTAGTGCATCCGCAGTGGGCTATCAACCTGGGGGCTAGTGACCTCTACGTAGTGTGAGGCAAAGGGATAGCCAGGCAAGTTTTCAAAACGAGCCTCCGGTGTTCTGACTACCTGCGGTGCAACAGGACCGTCTTCAGGAACGCTCATATTTAACTCATGAAATCCAGATTAGGCTGACCAAACATCACTGCACCCACGTTCTTGGAACTGCCATCAGGTTGGTTTGCCGCGTGCTGGCGGAAAGCCAACATGTCCTGGAAGATATCATTGACCCGGTTGCCGGTATAAATGGCACTGCCACCCGAGTTCGCCATTAGCTGTTGCACCACCTTCACGCAATCATCGACCGAGCGCGCCGCCTCGTAGCGAAACTGTGCTCTCTCTACATCTTCGAAGGACTCACCCCGCTCCGCCTTGCCCAGCAATGTGTCATAGGCATCGTGCATTTTCAGACGCGCAGTACGAATCGCCGTCAGGGCTTCCGCGCCGGCGGCCTGGCTGGCGGGAAATTCCTTGGCAGCCATGCCGACGCTATTAAGACGGCTGGCGTTGTACTCGCAATAGGCATCCAGCGCGCCCTGGGTAGCACCGACGGCAGGCATGGACACCGCGCGCACAAACACCTGGCCGAACGGCAATTTGAAAATGGGGTTGGTGTTGACGGCCTGGCCCGGGCTGATACAGCTAAAGCCCTCGTCAAACCCGTGAATGCGATAGCTCGGCACAAAGGCGTTTTCTACCACCAGGGTTTTACTGCCGGAACCCTGCAGACCGGTGGTATACCAGTCGTCGACAATTTCATAATCCGCTCGGGGAATCAGGAACGAGGAAATGCTCGGTGGTGTGCCGTCCTCACTCGGGATCAGGCCGCCAACAAAAATCCACTCGCAGTGATCGCTGCCGCTGGAGAACTGCCACTGGCCAGAGAAGTTATAGCCGCCTTCACCCGGTTCCACTTTTCCTTTGGGCGCGTAAGAGGATGAAATCAATACATCGGAATCGTCAGCCCACACATCTTGTTGGGCGCGGTCATCCAGCAAACCCATCTGCCAGTTGTGCACACCTACCACACTCAATACCCAGCCAGAGCTGGGACAGGCGCGGGCAATTTCAAACACGACATTGTAGAAATGCTTGGGGCTCATTTCATAACCGCCGTATCGAGCCGGCTGCATCATCCGGAAAAAACCCGCCTGCTTGAATTCGGCGATGGTCTCATCCGGCACCCGTCGCAACTCTCGTGCGTGAGAGGCGCGCGCTAACAGGGTGTCGTGCATGGCGCGGGCGCGCTGCAAAAACTCCTCAGGACTGGGACTGGATTGGGTCTGTTCGGCAGCGGCGGACATGACATTACTCTTGTTAGGGTTCCAGGTTGTCTAATGTAGCCAAAGCCCGGCGTCTTGTCCGGCCACCGGGTTCAAGCTAACGAACCAGGCCTCAGTAGCAGTTGGTCACAGCTGGTCTAGGCTTTGAGGATACCCCATCTTTCTATATAGTTTTATTTGGAGTATATAGTGCCCTAGCCGAGGATAAACCATGTCTATGCCCCGCCGCACCCTGATTGCCCTGTTGAGCGCAGCCCTGTTGGCCTGCGCCACCCCCGCCCAACCGCCGAAGTACAACGCAAAAGTCGAGCGCAGCGCGGGCGGTATACCGCACATCACGGCCAACGACTGGGGCAGCCTCGGTTATGCCACGGGCTTTGTGCAGGCCGAGGACAATGTCTGCATCCTGGCTCGCCAATATATGAAGTTCGGCGCCCAGCGCACGCAATACACACCGGAAGACCCGATGGCCTGGGCCAGTGACTTTTTCTACCAGCTGCTGATCGACCGCGGCGATGCCGATCAAGTTGTTCCGGTTAAGCTGGAAGCCCTGTTCAGCGGCTATGCGGATGGCTATAACCGCTACTTGGCCGACACGGGTATCGACAATTTGCCCGACGCCAGCTGTCGCGGCGCTGCCTGGGTCAAGCCTACCTCTACCCTGGCGGTGAAACGTATATCCAGCGTCGACTACGCCCTCGACTATATGCTGGGCATGATTGTTAACGCAAAGCCGTCAGCTAATAAAGCGTCGAATAAAGTGCCCGAAGACGCGCCGGTAGAAGCCATGTCTGATCCGCAGATTGCCGCCGCGGTAGACATCTTCATGGAAGTACCCAAACAGGGCGGCAGCAATGCCATTGCCATTGGCGGTGAGGGGACTCAATCCGCGACTGCTCTATTGGTGGCTAATCCGCATATGCCCTGGAACGAACCCTTCCAGCGGTTTTACCCCATGCACCATATGATTCCGGGCGAACTGAACATGTTGGGTGCCAACCTGTTGGGCCGTCCACGGGTAGGCTTTGGCACCACCGAGAAAGTAGCCTGGACCAGTACGGTCTCCACCGCCAAGCGCATGAGCTTCTACCAACTCACACTCGTAGAAGGTCAGCCAACCCAGTATGTCTTCGATGGCGAAACTCACGACATGGTGCGTGAAACTGTCAGCGTAAACGGGCGTAAGCACACCTTCTACTCCACGCATTTTGGTGCACTGCTGGTACAGAGCCCCTTCTTCCAATGGAACTCGCAATCAGCCGTGGCTGTACTCATGCACAATGTCGGTTTCCGTGGTGAAGTCTCGACGTTCGAGCAGTACCAGGCGCAGTCCGTCGCCGACCTTAAAGCAGTACACAACAAGTACCAGTTTCTCTCGGTCAACCTGATCGCCGCCGATGCCAACGGCGACGTCATGTATACCGACCCCGGCCCGGTGCCCTACCTGACCGACGATCAGCTCAAGGACTGCGGTGTGATGTACGGTGCTGCACTGGATGGCAGTCGCTCTGCGTGTCAGTGGCACAGTGATGCCAATGCCGCCGCCGCGGGTATTATGCCGCCGGACCAGCTGCCGCTGATTTATCGTCGCGATTACGTGACCAATTCCAATGACAGTTATTGGCTGGCTAATCCCAGTCAGCCACTGGAAGGCTATGCCAGTATTCTCGGATCCGAGCGCAGCAACCGTACTTTACGCACCCGCTCCGGACTGAGCATGGTGCAACGCTATCTTGCAGGTGAGGGCGGTGATGGTGAAATAGGCATAACCCAGGATGAGCTACTGGAAATTACCCTGCTCAATGAAAACTATGCCGGGCAATTGATTCGCGATGACCTGGTTAGTTTTTGTCGGCAACAGCCCACCGTGGTGATCGACGAGCAAACCGTTGATCTGGGTGAAGCTTGCCAGGTACTGGCCGACTGGGACCTGCACGCCAACCTGGACAGTCGCGGTGCGCACCTGTTCCGGCAAATGTTGGCGGGAGCCAAAAGTAAAGAATTCCGCCGCTTCCTACCGCCCTCCTTTACCACCGCAATAGCTTTCGACGCGGACCAGCCCTTGCAGACGCCACGTGGATTGAGCGCTAGTGCCCGGGAAACCGTGTTGGTCGCTTTGGCCAGTGCAGTGCTTGAGCTGCAGGCCGCAAACTTACCCCTGGATGCAACATTGGGGGAATTGCAGGGCGTGACCCGCAATGGTGAATTCATCGCCCTTCACGGCGGCCCGGAATACGAAGGTATCTTCAACAAGATTGAAGCGGCCTTCCAGGGCGAGCAGGCCTATCCGGATGTCACCAGCTGGAGTTCCAGCTGGATCATGGTGACTGAGTTCAGCCACAGGGGCCCACGCG
Source organism: Halieaceae bacterium (assembly GCA_965237855.1). GTDB lineage: Bacteria > Pseudomonadota > Gammaproteobacteria > Pseudomonadales > Halieaceae > CBDEGK01. Next base: position 267,060 of record CBDEGK010000004.1, read on the forward strand.
CGAAGGGGATATTGACTTACTCCCTGTCGGCCAACCCCGACTCACCCTGGTACAAAGACCAGACCGAGATGTATGCGCGCAAACAATGGCTGGAGCTGCCGTTCAACCCGGAAGCTGTGAGTAACGCTGCGATTCAGAGCTACACCCTTGAGTCGAACTAAGCCCGCCTCTACAAAGAGCTCTGAGTAAGCCCTGCCGGGCAACTGACGCCAGTACCGCCAATGCCACAATAACCACCGGGATTCTTCGCCAGGTACTGCTGGTGATAATCCTCGGCGTAATAAAACTCCGGCGCCGGTATAATCTCGGTGGTGATTTCGCCAAACCCTGCAGTAGACAAGGCTGACTGGAACGGTTCACGGGAGGCCTCGGCTATGGCCTGCTGCTCTTCCCCATAGGTATAAATGCCGGAGCGATACTGGGTACCCATGTCATTACCCTGGCGCATGCCCTGGGTGGGGTCGTGTCCCTCCCAGAAAACGTTGAGCAATTCCTCGTAGCTGATAATAGCGGGATCAAACACCACTAGCATCACCTCATTGTGGCCGGTTTGTCCGCTGCAAATTTCCTGGTAGCTGGGATTCGCGGTTATTCCCGCCGCATAACCGACGGCAGTGGTATAGACACCGGGCAGCTGCCAAAACATCTTCTCTACCCCCCAGAAACAACCCATACCAAATACCGCCTGTTCCAGATTATCTGGAAAGGGACCTTTCATAGGGTTGCCATTGACGAAGTGTGCTGCGGGCACAGACATTTCTTCAGCGCTACCGGGCAGTGCGTTTTCGGCACTGGGCATCAGGTGCTTCTTGCGAATTCCAAACAAGTCCATGCTCAACTCCTGCTGATATTAACCGGAATACCGCTCATCCTCGGCATAGCGTTTATTGTAGCGCGATCACGGTCAGTACTGATCAATAAATTGGTATTGGAGCCCTGCTCTTCATACGCCGCCTGTCCTGGCAAGCCACCAAAACCCTGGCTGATCGAAATGACACCTTCGCGCAGGGTTTCATCCGCACGCACTTTGGCGGGAATGACACCGTGGTCTGACTGCACCTCAATGCTCATATCATCGCTCAGCGCTTCCTCGTCCATATCGACGGGGCTCATGTAGGCGTAGTTGTAGGGCATGCGTGACTTGATGGACGGCAGATCGCGACTGGCGGAATTGAGCGTGTCGCGCAATCGACGCACCGCCAGGCGGTATTTGAACTCGGTGCCGACGGGCTGCCCATAAACCTGCTGCAACTCCACGTTCACATCCTCGGGCATCAGGCTGAAGCTGGTCTCGACAGACGGATCCGCCGCCTCTACAAACTGGGGCTCATCAACATAACCGCCCCGCTCCATGGCTTTCAGTTCCGCGAAAGGAATCAACGAGTGGCGGGCGGCAATCTCGAGAATTTCCTCGGTAGTCGGTGCCTGCTCCATATCCAGGGGCACATCCATGTAATGCAGGGTCAGCCCCAGACGCTTGGCCAGGCCCCAGAAAAACACCTGGTCATCATAAACCTCCGCCCCCAGCGGCGGCTTCGCCACCGCCGGTGTATACCGTGTGTACGGGGCGTGCGTCACAATCGACTCATAGATATAGATGGGCAGGTCCGCTCGCTCATAATGCAGGGTGGGTGGGAGGATGTAGTCCGACAACATGGCCGTGGTGCTCATAAAAGGTTCGATGGACACCAGTAATTCGAGCGACTCCAGCGCCCGCACTATCTTGTGCTGGTCGGGCACTGCCGAGGCCGGGTTACCACCGTGCACGATCAGCACCCGCAGTTGATCAGCACCGGGCTCGAGGATTTCATCAGCGAGAATGCCGGTCGGCAATTCATTCTCAATCAGGCCATAACCGGTGCGGCTGTGAAAACCGTCTTCCCACCAGCGCTCTGCAGGCATCACCTGGGCCGGCCGTGGCCAGCGCGGCAGCATGACACCGGGATTGGGAATCTGCTCGCCTTCCCGTAAGAATCGACCGCAGACAACGTTAAGCGCTTCTAACAAATGCTCTGACAGGTTACAGAAGGGAGACATATCCGGCCCGGTGGCGCTACTGGCTGCGCCACGCTTACTGTCGGCTGCATACAGGCGGGCCGCGGCCAGCAAATCGTCAGCCAATACGTCGGCGCGTTGAGCGACATAATCTGCGGTGAAAGGCGCCACTGCCTGACGTAACTCTTCCAGCTGCCCACCGTGGTCCGCCAGGAAGTCTTTGTCCTCCCAGTCATTGCTGAGAATAATATTGATCAATCCCGCCAGGATACTCGGGTCTTCGCCGGGTAAGGGTTGCAGGTGGATGTCGGCAAACTTCGCGGTCTCGGTCTGGCGGGGATCGATTACGATCACCTTCATGCCGCGAGCCTTGGCCTCCTTCATGCGCTTGACCGGGTTGCGGGTATCGAATCCATTGTGGCTGACTGACAGCAGCGGATTGGCGCCGACCAGCATGATGACATCGCTTTTTGCAAAGGGGTCTTTGCCAGCGGGCCATACGCCAATGCGCCCAGCAGCAACCGTCTTAGCTGATTGATCAATGGTGACCGAGGAAAAATACTTGGGGCTGTTCAATTGCGCCATCAGGCTGGACAACATATTGACTGACGACGAGGTAAAGAAACCACCGCCGCCCTTATAGCCGCCGATAGCGTGATCGCCATGGCTGGCTCGAATACCCGCAATTTTGTTGGCGATTTCGTCCAGTGCCTGCTCAAGGGGAATTGCCTCGAAACTACCGTCGGCGGTTTTCTTCAGGGGCTGCAATACACGCGTGTCACTTTGAGCGGCCTCCACCGCCTTGAGACCTTTGAAGCAGGCAAAGCCCATGGTTTGCGGGTCGTCATGATCACCGCGAATGTCTACCAGTTGATCCTGCTCGTCTGTTTTCACCACAACGCCGCAATGCCCCATGCACATGCGACAAAAAGACAGGGATTCTTTCATGTGCTGACCTTAACCTGGTTTTCTACTTATGAGTCCTGCCATCATAGGTGAGTGTAGCCCGAGTGCAATCGTCTGTTCGGATGAGTCACTTTGACCACCGCTTTGACCACAACAAGGCTTTCTGCGATGCTGCATGGCCATGAAAAAGAAAGTCATTATAGGTATCAGCGGCGCCTCCGGGGTAATTTATGGCATTCGGGCTTTGCAGCACCTGCAAGCCATGGATGACGTGGAGAGTCACCTGATCCTGACTGACGGTGCGCTCACCAATATCGCCGTGGAAACCGATTTCAAACTTGAGCAGATCACGGCACTTGCGGACATCGTACACAGCAACGACAATCTCGCCGCCACTATCGCCAGTGGCTCCTACCTTTGCGATGCCATGCTGGTGCTGCCCTGCTCCATCAAAACACTGTCCGGCATCGCCAACTCCTATGCCGAAAATCTGTTAGTGCGGGCCGCCGATGTCATGCTCAAAGAACAGCGACAACTGGTGTTAGCCGTGCGCGAAACACCTTTGCACAAAGGTCATCTAGAGCTCATGGCGCGGGCTGCCGATTACGGTGCCATCATTCTGCCGCCCATGCCGGCGTTCTATCACAAGCCAGAAACTATCGAAGACTTGATAGACCAGACCATCGGCAAGTGTTTTGACATGATTGGGCTGGAGCACACACTGTTTCAGCGGTGGGGAGAAGGAAGTAAATCATGAGTGAATGGAAGCGCCGTCAGTTCCTGCAAATCGCCGGAACTTTTATGCTCAGTGCCGGCTTGCCTGCACGGGCTGCACAACAAGCCACCGTCTCCCCCGCCCTGTCTTTTCCCCAGGGCATCGCCTCTGGCGATCCGCAAAGTGACAGTATCATCCTCTGGACCCGCGCTTTGATACCGGGCCAGGACGCTGTGCCATTAGTGGTTCAATTGAGCGAGACCGACGATTTCACCGAGGTGTTGGTGGAAGCCCCGGTTACGGCTAGCGCTGACAATGACTTCACGGTGCGGGCCTATATCGACGACCTACAACCGGCCCAACGCTACTTTTATCGCTTCCTGGGTGTCGACGGCGGGCAATCAATTGTCGGCCGCACCATGACCGCACCCGCTTCCGATGATGCACGCCCGGTCAACCTGGCCTTCGCCAGTTGCCAGAACTACGAACAGGGATTTTTTGGTGCCTGGTCGCGCATGGTCACCGAAGACTTGGCCAAGCCGCAGGCGGATCAAATCCAGTTCGTACTTCACCTGGGCGATTTTATCTATGAGCGCTACGGCTATGAAGACCGCGACAACCAGCGCTACGTGCGCAAACTGCCCGCCTACCCCGATGGCGATGGCGACGGCGATCTGTATTGGGCCGATACCCTGGCCGACTATCGCCATCTCTACCACACCTACCTGGATGATCCACACCTGCAGGCGGCCCGCGCCCGCTGGCCGTTTGTCTGTACCTGGGATGACCATGAATTTTCCAACAACGGAGTGCAGAACTACAACACCTACGGTGACCAGCCCGTGCGCCAGCCCGAGCGGAAAACCGCCGCCAACAAGGCCTGGTTTGAATACATCCCGGCGCTGGTGGAAGACAACCCTCAGGAACTGCACATTTACCGCACCCTCAGCTGGGGCAAACACATCGACCTGATACTGACCGACCTGCGCAGTTATCGCAGCCACCATCCCCTGCCCCACGGCCTGGTCAAGGAGCTGGCGCTACCCACCACACCTTCGCAGTTGGTAGAGATTTTCGATGCGGGTAAGCGTTATAACAATGGCTCGCCACCCGAAACACTGCCCTTCGGTGACGGCAGTCATCCGAATACAGCTCGCGATCGTGAGCCCGGAACCATGTTGGGCCCTGAGCAAAAGCGCTGGTTCAAGCAGCAGCTGGCAGACTCCAAAGCCACCTGGAAAGTCTGGGGCAATGCCCTGCCCATCATGTCCCTGCGTATGGACCTGGCGGAACTGCCCTTTGGCGATCTCCACAACAGTGTGCTGGGAACGGATGCCTGGTCTGGTTATCCCACAGAATACAAAGAACTGATGAACTATCTATCCGACCAGAAGATCAGCAACCTGGTGTCACTGTCCGGCGACCATCACGCCCACGGGGTCGGCTCGCTGGCGATTGACGTGGATGCCGAGAGTGCGCAATTTGTGGGGGTTGATTTCAATGTCAGCGGCATCAGCTCCACCCCCCAGTACGCGGGTGTCTTAAACAATGGCAGCCAGAACAATCCCGATTTTATGCAGCTGGTCGCCTACGAGACTGACGACAAGTTGATGGAAACCTGGAATATGACCCTAACCCAGGGCACCCTGGCGAGCCTGGCCTATAGCCGCACCGGGCTGGAAACCGTCGCTGACTGGTTGTCGCCCAATGAGGCCAATCCGGGCACGGTTTACGTCGACAGCAACAGCAACGGCTACGGGCTGGCCCGATTTGACGGCGATGTCTGCCAGGTACAGCTGGTAACAGTGCAAGCACCGGTTGACGAAAGTGACAATAAGGGGCACCCTATCCAACACGTGGCGAACTTTCGTCTGCCACGGTGGTCTCAACAACAAGAGCCGCAGCTGGAGGGGCCCACCTTTGATGGCCCTCCACCATTTCCCTTTGGATAAGTTCATGGGTGAGTGTCATGCAACTGTCATGAGATGGCTCTACGATGAGTGGTATTCACTCGAAAAGAAAAGCAAAAGCGATAAAAGAAATGTCTGATTTACATGGTTTTAAACCCGAAGAATTTTGCAGCAGCAAGCTGTGGGAGATCGTCTGCGCCGAAGCAGATACAACTGGCTCCCGTGCCGAACTGGAGGCCGCAGTGACGGAACTCTCCAATCGCCGTCACTACCTGGCAGAGCTGGCACTGTTGGACGAGTCACTAGACCTGCCCGCTGGCAGTTGATCGGCTAATTGGCTGACTATCCCACCCGCCCTTCCAAACGCGGCGAAATAGACAAATTCATCACCCAGTCAAAAAAACTGGCCGTTCCGGCCGACCAGCGCCCGCGCCTGTTATTTGCCATCGATGCCACTGCCAGCCGTCAACCAACCTGGAACAGGGCCTGTGAATTACAGGGCCGCATGTTCCAGGCCACCCGTGATCTGGGTGGCCTGGCCATACAACTCTGCTATTACCGCGGCTTCAATGAATTGCGCGCCAGCAAATGGCTGCTGGACGAGGCTGCACTGCTGAGCCAAATGAACAGCGTGCGCTGTGAAGGTGGCCTCACTCAAATTGAACGTTTACTCAATCACGCCCTGCGCGAGCACAGCAATACCGCAGTAAAGGCCCTGGTATTCATCGGTGACGCGGTGGAGGAATCTGTGGACATTCTCTGTGGCAAGGCCGGCGACTGCGGCTTGCATAAACTGCCCCTGTTCATGTTCCAGGAAGCCGATGACCCCGCCGTGCAGCAGTGCTTCAAAACCATGGCCCGTCTCAGCGGTGGCGCCTATGCGCGCTTCGATCACAACAGCCCGGGGCAACTGGCGGACTTGTTGGGTGCAGTGGCCACTTACGCTGCCGCCGGTGAACAGGGCTTGTTGCGTTATAGCTCTGCAGAGGGCTCTAGCGGTAAACTGTTGCTGGAACAACTAAAACAGGATCACTGACACCTTGGCCCGTCTTATAATTTTGCTGACCATCGGATTGGTTGGCTACATCATCTACCGCCGTATCCAGGCGATCCCCCCGGGCCAACGCCGCGGTGCCTATTTGAAACTCGGCCTGGCACTATTGGTGATCGTGGTGGTGCTGGGCACTGTCACTGGTCGCATGCACTGGCTTGGCGCGGCCATTACCGCTGTATTGGTTGGCGCCAGTCGGCTCTTGCCCACCCTGATTCGCCTGTTTCCCATGTTGCAGTGGTTACAGGGCCAACGTACCTCCAGCAGTGGCAGCCAAGGTCAGGCTCAGGGCCAGCAATCCACGGTGGAAACCGCGCTGCTGCGCATGCAACTGGATCACGCCAGTGGCGACATGAGTGGTGTCGTACTGGCGGGGGAACATGAAGGCGCCTCTCTCGATGAGCTGGATCGAGCCCAGTTGGACACGCTATTGGCCTGGTGTCAGCAGGACGAGGATTCCGCCCGGCTGCTGCAAACCTACCTGGCAAGACGTTTTGGCGACGGCCAACAGGACCCGGGCGGCGGCACCCATACAACGTCAGGCGCCATGTCTCACGGCGAGGCGCTGGCAATACTGGGCTTGGAAGATGGCGCCAGTGATGAGGCTATTATCGAAGCGCACCGACGGTTAATGCAAAAACTGCATCCGGACCGCGGCGGCAGTGATTACCTGGCGGCCAAGCTCAACCAGGCCAAGGATTATTTGACTAAATAGAGGTAGATGTTTCCCGTGAGTTCAACTTTTGTTGTACGCAATCAACTGGGCCAGTACTGGGGCAAGAAGAAGAAATGGGTCGATGGAACCGACCCCAAGCGCGTCCTGGTGTGCAAGCATGAAGACGAAGGCGTCAACCTGTTGGTTGAGCTCAGTGCCAAGGATATCGACCTACGCGGTGAAGTCGCTGCCGTCGAACTCAACCAGCGGGGCATTCCGCAGGTGGAGCCCAGCGCGCACCTGATTGTCGAGGCACCCGAGCCGGAGCAAGAGCCAGAACCAGAACAAGCACCCGAAGACACCGACGAGCCGGAATCAGCTGCCGACTAGTTTCAGCACATACTCGCTGGTTGGCACACAGTCGATCTTGTCGAAATCAATAAAACGGACGCAACTGTCAATCATGGCCTGGCGATTTTTCTCCAGAGTCGCATCGTCTTCAGTCCCATAAAAAGCATGTTGTGAATCCATCGCCTCGGGCGGAAAGTGCTCCTCGATAATCGCGTCATAGGGCGCTGCCGTATAAGTGACAGGCCGGGCGATAACATTCTGCCGATAACCAAAGGTCGACTGGGTATCGATGGCCACCTGGGTGTGGCTGCCGTGCCAGATCTCCAACCACTGCTGTTCGCTGAGCCGATGGGGTCGCTGCAGGAAAACCACCTGGGCCATGCCGAAGGTGCGTTCGCCCACTACCGGTGGATGATCGTTATTAACGATGGGCTCCGATTCCGTCACCAGGTAACCGGCATAGCGGGCACAATGTGCGGCAATCACCTCTTCCACCGGCGCCCGGTATACGGAACTGTCGAGCCACACTGACACCATGGCGTCCATCGCCGGTTTGCTGTTTTCCATACGCAGGCCAGCGGCGGCATCGACATCGCTGTCGACCACCGACACCCTCAGACCACGCACGCCAAGTTTGAGAATAGCGGGGCCGAGCTTGTTGAGCAGTTGCTCGCGAAATTCGTCACCGCTTTTCTCAGCAGATTTCCAAACGGGGTAGATAATTTTTTCCATGATGTTTCCCTGTCAGTCCGCGAACCAGGCGCGGGTTATTCTTATCAAGTAAACGATAGCTACCGCAGTGATCAACAGCGAGGAAGTCTTGCCGAGACTGAAGCCGCTGAACACCCAGATCAACACCGACCAGATACCCCACCATTTGAACAGGGGCTCTACTTCTGGACGCGACTCGCTACGGTAGATGTAGGCGTGCTCCTTGCCCCCCTCCGGGGTAGCGCAGGCATTACACCTGCCCGCACCACGCACCATAGGCCCCGCACAGTAATCGCAAGCGACCAGCTCTACCCGCTGTTCCTGCTCAGCCGCGGTATTCATACCGGTATTTACATACTCCAATACGCGCGCATGGAAGTGACCTTGCCGGCATCATTGAACTCAAACACATCGATAATTTCGATACGCATATCGCCAACCACAGCACAGAATGGAAAGGCGGCGGAGTTGCCCGCCGTGCGAACATTGCCGGTCAACTCCAGGGTGGTAGGCCCCGGCACAGATTGCTCGTAGAAGGCCATTATGGCATCGATACCGTGATAAGGATCGCTGCCGACCGGGTCGTGCACCACGGCGTCTTCGGCATACATCTCTTTGATGAGATCCATATTGGATTCGGCAAAGGCCTGCACGTATTTCTCTACAACTGCTACTTTTTCACTGGCTTCCAAGGGTTTACTCCTTACTGTGTGTTAAATGGGATCAGCCGCGCAGTACGTTGTCTGCAAGATGGCCAAACAGGGAATATTCAGTTTCATAGATATCCAGCACCTGGGTCTGGGCACTGTTCCAGGCCTCGCCGTCTGCCGGCTTCTCCACCAGGTGCAGCATGGTCGGCGACAGCTTGTTCCAACGATCCGCGGCCTCCTGGGCCAGGTTCACCGTGACTGTACTCACCAGGTCCGGGCGTTGCTCCCTCGCCCAGTTCATAAATACCGCGTAGTGGTTGCGAAAGAAACCACCGCCGGTGCCGTACTTGATGATGGCATTGTCCACGTACTGCGCGCAGTTGGCGGCATTGGATTGTTCGGGAAATTCCTGCATGGCCCGACTGAACGCCAACAGGCCTTTGAGGCCGGCTTCCAGGGTGCCGCCATCCTCATCATCACCCTTGGCAACACCCATTAAATCGCGCTGGGACAGGTCCATGCCCTGCATACGTTCCACCGTCATTTTCAATGCGATGCCGCAGGCATCGGGCAAGCTGTGGCGCTGGGCGCCCGAGGTAAACTTACCCCATTGATTGTAGGTGCTGATGGCGACCGGGGGATTGCGACTCGAACGCAGGGCTTGCATGGAACAGGTCTCAGCCTCCTCGCGCACCCGGTCGGCGATATAGGTTTCTTGCTTTTCTTCGTCGAAGCCCAGCAACACGAAACGGTGGGCGGGAAAATGTACTTTGAAATCCCGGTAGTCCAGGTAAAAAATATCACCGGACAACATGGTGGGACGCCCCGCCAGCACCTCCTCTTTTACCTCGGCCCAGGCCAGGTCATCATCTGGCTGCATCTGTTCGCTGTAATCCATACCCAGCGTTGTCGCCAGGTCAGCTTCCATGGAGGAGCCGCGACCAAACAACATGAACGGCGCTTCTTCGTGATCGTAGGTAAAGAACACGCTATCCAATCCCGCCCCCAGACCAAACACCACACCTTCATCCAACTCCAGGCCGGTATAGTGAAAGATCAGGTTGCGCATGGCGCCGCTGCCGCAGTGGCCGGCGGGAATGTTTCGGTAATTTTCGATCAGGGTTCTCATAGGGCGGGTAATACCTTCTCGGTGTAGAGCTTGAGACTCCGCCAGCCCCGCGCCAGCGGCATCCCTCCAATCAGCGGGTGCAAGGTGGCGTGGTAATCCTCACGCTGTTGGTGGCGGGCGATACATTCCTCAGGGGAAATGATTTCATAGCGCTTCTCCGCACGCAAACCTTCAACGCTGCCGCTTTCGAATTCCAACGGCCGCTGCAGGCCCTCCTCCTTCCAGCTGCTGTATTCCACCGCCTCCACCAGGAAGTGTTCGCCCAACTCCTGCCAGGCCTGCTCAGGATTCTCATCGATGAACAACACAGAAAAGTCTGCCGGCGGGCAATACACAAAACCTTCTGTGTGACCGTGCTTGGCCAGCTCTTCATAGTACAGGGCTTCCAGTTCAGGGTTGGCAATGGGTGGCCCGAAGGGCAAGCCTCGCCGCGCTGCTCGCCGTGCCGCGGGTTTACTCATACCACCGACCAGGAACATGGGATGGGGTCGCTGCACCGGCTTGGGCGTCACGTTGATCATCTGCCCGTTGTATTCAAAAGGTTCATCGCCCCACGCCGCCAACAGGGTATCCAGCACGTGGTCCATCCAGGCGCCTCTGCTGCTATAAGGCTTATCCATGGCATCAAATTCCACTTCCCGGTAGCCCATGCCGGCGATGAAGTTGAGTCGACCATTGCTCAGCAGGTCGATCACGGCGAGGTCTTCAGCCAATCGCACCGGATCATAGAGGGTTACCAGCAGGGCCATGATGCCAATGCTGCAATGTTCGGTGCGTGCCGCCATAGCGGCCGCCATGGTCAGCGGTGAGGGCAACCAACCGTTGGCCGCACAGTGGTGTTCTTCGACATTAACGCTGGCAAAGCCATGACTGTCGGCATAGGCAGCCATATCGATCGCCGCGCGGTAACGCAGCGAGGCCAGGGCCGGGTCGGCCTCGGTGCCGGTCATGTTAATTCGCAGATTACTGTTTGTCATTGAAGCGTACTGTCTATCATGTCAAACCAATTTCAGGCTGTGTTCAGAGCAATCGGGATACTATAGCCACTAATATGACAGGCTTAAATAGAATACTAAGAACGCTGGCGGGAGTATTTGTACTGCTCGCCATAATCGCGGGCAGTACCTACTGGTACCTGCAGTACCAACTGGAGAGAACCCCGGCCCACCCGCAGCAACTGGTGGAGTTTTACGCGCGTCCAGCAGCCCTGCCCGAATTTGCCCAGGCTAGCGCGGAACCCTGCCGCGACTATTCACCCCAGCGTCGTGCATTGTTCGGGGCACTGCATATCCACACCGCCGCCTCGTACGATGCCACGGCCTTCGGTGTCACCAACAGCGCCGATGACGCCTATGCCTTTTCCCGGGGCAAGGCTGTGGAATACCGTTTGTCCGCCGACAACCCCGATGACGACGTACCGATAGTCAAACTCGACCGAGCGCTGGATTTCGCCGCTGTTACCGATCACGCCGGCAAGCTGGGCGAAAAAAGAATCTGCTTTAACCCCAACAGCCAGGGCTACAACGCGCTGGTCTGCAAAATTTATCGCGGCGACGTGAGCCTGCCACTGGGCGAAGCCATGGAACCGCTGATCAAGTTAGCCTCCCAGGCCATTTTTGGCGGCAACCGCTCCGCCCGGGTTTGCGGCGACGGTGGCGGCGAGTGTCGCGAGGAGGCCATGAATGCCTGGCTGGAAAACCAACAGGCCACCGAGCGCTGGCAGGATAATAGCGCCGACTGCCAGTTCAGCAGCTTCCACGGTTACGAATACACCCTGGCCGAGGAGGCCAGCAACCTGCACCGCAACGTGATCTTCGCTTCGGCCACCGTGCCGCCGGCGGTAGTCAGTGCCCACGACATGAAAAAGCCCGAACAACTGTGGCAATGGCTGAAAGACAGTTGTATCGATGGTGCTGAAAACTGCGACGTGATGAGCATTCCCCATAACAGCAACTGGAGCAGTGGCCGCATGTGGTTCCCCTACTCCTATCGCGATGATCTCAGCCTCGACCAACAAAAGGCCATGGCGGCACTGCGCAGTGAGCTGGAACCATTGGTGGAGATCATGCAGGTCAAGGGTGATTCGGAATGCCGTAATGGACTCAGCACAGTCTACGGTGGTGCCGATGAGCTGTGTGATTTTGAGAAATTGCGCAAACCCGACGTGCCATTCGAAGACTGCGAGGAAGAGTACGGCAGTGGCGGCATGCGCCTGGTGGGTTGCCTGTCACGTTTCAGCTTTGCCCGCTATGCGTTAAGTGCTGGGCTGGAGGAGGAAAGAAAGCTTGGCGTCAATCCTTTCAAGATGGGCATTGTTGCTGCCACCGACAACCACAATGCCACCCCCACGGCGGACTCGGAAACCAATTACATGGGTGCTAACGGCCCCGACCGGGTCGCGCGCAATCGTCTACGCGGCGAGGTAGAAGTGCCCGGTGGTATCGCCAAGGGCTCGCCGGTGCGCTACAGCCCCGGTGGCGTGGCTGGAGTCTGGGCGGAAGAGAACAGTCGCGCATCAATTTTTGCCGCCATGAAACGCCGTGAAACCTTTGGCACCAGCGGACCACGTATTGAGCCGCGGTTTTTTGGCAGCTGGAACATGCCTGATAACTTATGTCAGTCCAGCGACATGATTGCCAGGGCTTATGACAGCGCTGTGCCAATGGGTGGCGAGCTGCCGGCTAAACCAGAGCGGGCAAGTTCACCCCAGTTCCTGGTCAGTGCGCCCCAGGACCCCAATGGCAATCAGCTGCAAAAACTGCAAATCATCAAGGGCTGGGTTGACCGCGACGGACGCACCCAACAACGCATTTACGATGTGGCGGGCGATGCCAACAATGGTGCCAGTGTCAACATCGATGCCTGCGAGCCGCAGGGTTCTGGTTTTTCGCAACTCTGCAGCATCTGGCAGGACCCGGATTTCGACCACACACAATCAGCGGTGTATTACAGCCGTATCGTGGAAAACCCCAGCTGCCGCTGGAGTACCTGGCAATGCAATGCCCTGCCAGCAGAGGAAAGGCCTGAAACCTGCACCAATGGAGAAGTGCCAAAGACGATTCAGGAAAGAGCCTGGACATCCCCCATTTGGGTGATGTCAGCCGCGAATTAAAAGACCATGATGGTTTAAAAAACCGTTGCGGCGAAACCTTATTTTTTCGTTCTAATAAAGTAGACTCGGAAAAAATGCTAATAAAAGCAGCAACTTCGATACAAATCTAGATTTCATAATAAGCCAAAGTGAGGATGTACCTATGCTCTATCGCAGTAATGTCTTACGTCACACCCTGATGGCCAGTGCAATTGCAGCGGTCGCCTCAACTCATAGTTTTGCCCAGGGCAGTATGGCCCTGGAAGAAGTGATCGTTACCGCCCAGAAGCGCTCTGCATCATTGCAGGATACCCCTATTTCGGTTGCCGCCTTTGGCCAGGAAGAACTGGTCGCCATGGGCGTCAATGATATCGGCCATGTCGCTCAATACACCGCCAACCTTCAAATCGATCGTCAGCCCAGCTCGCTGGACAATGTGGGCTTTAGTATTCGCGGTGTTGGCACCGGTGAGACTTCGCTACTGAACGAAAACACCGTCGGCATGTATGTCGATGGTGTCTACATTGCCCGCAGCACCGGTTCCGTGTTCGACATTGTTGACCTGGAACGTATCGAAGTGCTGCGCGGACCACAGGGCACACTGTATGGTCGTAACACCATCGGTGGCGCCATCAACGTGATCTCCGAGAAGCCGCTGGATGAGTTTGGTGTGAAGCAAATATTTACCGCCGGCAACCGCGGCCTGTTTCGTTCCAAGACCACCGTCGACACCGGCCAGCTCGGCGACATGTTCTCAGCCAAATTTGCTTACAACTACGCGGAGCACGATGGTCTTGTTGAAAACTCCGTGCACGGCAACGAGCTGGGTGCCAACGACTCTACGGCTTACCGCATTGCCCTGCGCCTGACGCCGACCGACAAATTCACCGCGGACTATACCTACGACAATTCAGAGCGCCAGAGTAACTCAGCGCTCTCACAGATTGTCGCTACCCGCCCACCCAACAATCAGATTGGCGGCGCTATCACCAATGCGGCCACGGCCTTCGCCAGCCAGGATCGACTAAGCGCCCTACCCATGGCATTTGCCCCTGACGAAGATGGAAACTCTGATATAGAGATGCACACCTTGACGCTGGAATGGGACATCAATGATAACCTGACCCTCAAGTCCATCACTGCTGACCGCGAGTGGGACAGCGGCACCACCGGCACTGACTTTGGTTCGTTCCAGTCTGACGGTGCAACGGTATTACAGGATCCCACCATAGCTCCCGGACAATTTGTTCCGGAAGGTGAGTATGTCTCTGTGTTTCTGGCTCAGCGCCAGAGCGACAACGAACAGTTCACCCAGGAATTCCAGCTGCTCGGCGATGCCTTCGACGAAAAGCTCCAATTCACCCTGGGATTGTATTACTTCGAAGAGGAAAGCAACGAAGACAACCCACAGTCCTTCGTGCTGCCAGCTACGTTTGCTTATGGCTCCCAGCCACCTGCACTGCAGGGCTTCCTCTGCGCGGACTTTGTTAGCCCCGCCCCCTGCTTTGGCAAAGATGTCATTCTCAGCTCACCGATATTTCAGTACGGCTCGGATAACGAATCAACGGCAGCCTATGGCCAGTTCACCTATTCGTTCACGGACGCCCTGGATTTAACCGTCGGCATTCGCTATACGGAAGATGAAAAAGAAGCTTATCTGCGAAATTCTCGCATCGTCGATGCCGAGGGCAACGTAATCACCAGTGTCGGTGACGACAAGTGGGATAACACCAGCGGGTCGTTTACGGCCAACTATGCCTGGAACGATGATGTCCGCACCTACTTTACCTTCTCCCAGGGCTATCGCGCCGGCGGATTTGGCGCCCGCGCCTCCAGCGAGGAAGACTTTAAACTGGGTTTCGATGAAGAAACAGTAACCAACTACGAGCTGGGCCTGAAATCAGACTGGATGGATTCCCGCGTCCGGGTCAACGCCGCCATCTTCTACATGGAGTATGACGATGCCCAGGTCAACAGCTTCAAGGCTGGTGAAGGTGGTGCCTCCTCCGTGGTCAGCAACGCTGGCGAATTGGAGATCAAAGGTGCTGAACTTGAGCTGACTGCCCAGATCACCGAAGGTCTGCGCCTGATGTTCAACTACGGCTACACCGATGCAGAGTACAAGGAGTACATCACCGGTCGTGTCGACCCCGTCACCGCGCTGCCTGATCCCTCCGAGGATGCAGACGAGCTGGGTAACGAGGATATATCCGATGTCGCCATCGTGGGTCGCACACCTGAGCACAACGGTTCGCTGATCCTGTCCTATGACTTCCAGCCGTTCTCCTGGGGCCAGATGAATATGCGTGTTGATGCTACCTATCGCGATGAAATGACATTTCACGCGCAGCAGAACCTCTACGATAGCACTGAAGACCAGACGCTGATCAATGCCCGTCTGACTCTGTCGCAGATGGAAGTGCTGGGTGGCAACCTGATGCTGTCAGCCTGGGGTAAAAACCTGACTGACGAAGAGTATCGCGAGTGGGGTATCGACTTCGGCACCCTCGGCTTCGCCATCGACTCCTTCAAGGAGAAGCGCAGCTACGGTCTCGACATCACCTATGAGTTTGGCCGTAACTAAGCCACTCGTTTAAGAAACTAAAAGGCCGCCCTCGGGCGGCCTTTTTTATGCCCCAGATCAAGGGGTCAGACTCCTTGATCTATTTGTAATGCGGCATTGGCGGCGGCCCGTCGGAAATATGATAGGTGTACTTGAAATCACCCAGGGACTCGCTGAATTCTGCCTTGGCCGATTCCAGCACCGCCGGTGAGAGCAGCAGGTCGACCGCGGTAGTAGCCAATATTTTCGCCGCGTAATGCATGCCCTTATGGCCCATGGCCGTGCCGCTGGCAGCGGTTACCCCCCAGGAATGCCAGGGTATGTCTATGGGAGCCGTTGCCACACTCACATCAACGGTTGGCACTATCCAACTGACGTCGGCAACATCGGTAGAACCACCACTCATCTCCGTCGGTTCCAGGTCCAGGGGGACAATACTGCCATCCATTCCCCCCGCCGGAACACCCAGCGCTTCCTGCAACTTGATGGCAAAGCGCTCATCTGCGGCGCTGAACACCGTCGGCCCTAGCTCCTCCATATTGGCGTGGGCAAGCCTGGCCATGGTTTTGTTCTGCAACATGCTATAGGTAGCGCTGAGCAGATGAACCTCGGCGGAGACATTCGCTGCCATTGCCGCGCCAGTCGCCATCGCCTGCATGCGCTCATACAAAGGCATGACCGCATCCAGTTCCTGATCGCGGATCCATACCACTGCGGCGGCCGATTCCGGAACCACGTTGGGGGCACCACCACCATCGGTAATCGAATAGTGAATACGGGCCGTGGTCCGCACGTGCTCACGCCACATATTCAGTGAGTGGGTAAATAACTCCAGTCCATCGAGGGCGCTCCTGCCATTCCAGGGGTCAAAAGCGGCATGGGCGGAACTGCCGTGAAACTCCACCACGGTTTCTACCATGGCCTGAGAGCCGGAAACATCGACCTCATTGTGGGAGTTGGGGTGCCAGGACAACACCGCGTCAAGATCATCAAAGAATCCATCACGCGCCAGGTAGACCTTACCGCCGATAGCTTCTTCGGCCGGTGATCCGTAATAGCGCACAGTACCGCTGATACGACCCGATTCAATCATGCGTTTGATGGCCGTGGCGGCGCCAAGACTGGCCGCGCCAAATAAATTGTGACCACAACCATGACCGGGACCACCCTGCTGCAAGGGGTCTTTCTCTGCTTTCGCGGCTTGGGACAAACGAGGTAGCGCATCGTATTCGCCGAGGATGCCAATGATGGGTTGGCCACTGCCATACTCGGCGATAAATGCAGTAGGCATGTCGGACATTCCGCGAGTTACGCGAAAGCCCTGCTGCTCTGCGTAATCAGCCAGCACCTGTGCCGATTGGGTTTCCTTCAGCGCCGTTTCAGCAAAACCCCAGACAGCATCACTGAGTTCAACCAGGCTTGCCTCTTGCTGCACAACTTCAGCGATGGCCGCCTGCTTAACCGATTCCAGCGAGTCTTGCTCCGCTGCAACGGCGGTCATCGCCAGGCAGCAAGAAAACAAGGTTATGTGCACTATACGCATGCTTTTCCTCCTATAGTTCAAACAACAGATGGGCCGACAGGTCACCCACCAGGTCCACGTGCATTTCCCGGCGGGCAAATTCCCAGCCATCGCCGGTCTTTCTGAAACTGTCGCGATAGCGGCCATAGATAATTGGTTGCAAGGGAAACTCGCTGGTGCCCTGCACCACCGTAAAGCAGGAGCGTGAGCTCGCTTCGTCGCCCTCGATTTCGATAATGACATTAGTGGTGATATGCCGGGTCATGGGGGTGCCACTCTCCTCGTACAATCGAGTGGCATTCTGGTACATACCCAATACCGCCTCATAACCGACGACCAGGCTCTCCTGCGCCGGTGCGGCTATCTCGCCGTTGGCAAATAGCTGTGCCACACCTTCCAGATCACCGCCGTCAATGCGCTCGGCGTAGGTGTAAATCAGGTTCTCAATCAAACGACATTCGTCCATTCCTCTCTCCTCAGATCAAGGGGTCAGACTCCTTGATTTAAATTTCAAGGAGTCTGACCCCTTGATCTGGTTACTCGCCCGGGGGGAAATCTACGCCCTGGGTGACACTTTCCCAGTTATTCAAAGAATCACTCACAGCTGACAGCTTCTCACGGTAAGTGGCCAACACACCAGCACCCAACAATAATTGCAGGGGGGGCTCATCCATATAGGCCAGGTCGACAAACACCCTGGCAGCCCTGACCGGGTCACCCGGCTGCTTGCCGTCCATCTCACTGATCATATCCAGGCGTGAGCCCACGTGTTCATGATAGGCCTCAATCGGCGTCTCTGTGCGCCGCATGGAACGACCGGACCAGTCGGTGCGAAATGCACCGGGCTGTACCGAGCTGACTTTGATACCAAAGGGCGCCACCTCTTTTGATAACGCCTCCATCATGCCCTCGAGGGCGTACTTGGAAGCACTGTAATAACCGGTGCCCGGGTTGGCCATCAGGCCAGCCTGAGAGGAGTTATTGAGTATGACACCACCGCCTCGCGCTCGCATATGTGGCAATACCGCCTTGGTCAGGGCCAGGGCGCCGAAGAAGTTGGTTTCGAACAGCTGGCGTACCGCGGCCTCCTCACCCTCCTCTATCGCACCGACATAACCGTAACCGGCATTGTTAACCAATACGTCGATGCCACCA
Source organism: Halieaceae bacterium (assembly GCA_965237855.1). Taxonomy (GTDB): domain Bacteria; phylum Pseudomonadota; class Gammaproteobacteria; order Pseudomonadales; family Halieaceae; genus CBDEGK01. Next base: position 285,464 of record CBDEGK010000004.1, read on the forward strand.
AAATGTTCAATGGCAGTACCGAGCGCTGCCTCTATCTGCCCTACGTCGGTGACATCCAATGCCAGCGCCAGCGATTGCTCTGGGTATTGCTCACAGATATCCACCACCGACTCGGGGCGCCGCGCAGTGACCACCGCGCTGTCACCGTGCGCCAATACCGCCAAGGCAATTTCACGACCGAAGCCGGTAGAACAACCAGTGATAAACCAAATCTTCGAATCCACTTATTCTTCTCCTGCCAAACGCCAGGCATAGCTGGCAGCACGCTCGGTACTGAGTTGTTGCCTCTGTTCCGGAGAGACCTTTTGATTATCAGTCAGTGTCGCCTGGTATTCCGCCAGGTTCACCAATTCAGAGCGCACCCCGAGACTATCGGCCGGCTTACCCTCTTCAAACTCAGCCCAACGCAAAGTCAGAATGCCCTCGCGCATGTCGGTGGGATCCAACCAGTTGTGTACACCGGGGTCTTGCTTCGACACCACGAAGGTATAGCTGCCGTCAGCATTGGCCACCGACTGGGCCTTGTTCATGCAGCCATTGCGGTCAGTGATGTTGTTGGTGGTGCCCCAGACATTGGTAATGGGCGCAATGAAATAATCCGCCCCACCCATATCCACTTCCAGCACGATGGCGTGGTCGTCATCGGGTAACTGAAAGTGGCCCATGATGTAGATCTGCCCCACCTGGGCGCCGTCGTCTTCCCGATCTATCACGAAACTGAAATCATTAGCCTCTTTGAGCAGGGCCTGGTTGTTCCAGCGGTGGGTGTTGGTGGCGTACTTGCGCATGTAGCGGCCGGCCAGTTCAATCAGTTCGTCGCGGCCGCGCTGGGCCTGGGTCGGCGCCGGGCCGAGTCGTTCAATACTGAGCTCATTGACACGGTCCTCACCCCAATCAAAGATAACATCGCGGATATAAAACTCGTGGGCACTGTCATCGGTCTGCACATGATTGGGCCGATCGCCGGCGGGCTCACTGTCGACACTGATTTCGAAACGGCCCTCGCCGTCCAGCACCAGGTCTTTGCCATTGACCAGGCCCACCGTGCGCATGTCCTTGTCCCACAAGGTGAAATAGTTCTCCACCAGGCGCTTGGAATGCACGCGCCCCTTGATGACATAGCGCTCAGCACCACAAATGGGGATCACGCGGTAGACGCTGTCGGGATTATCAATACCCCAGCGCGAACCGGGAATACGCTGCCCATACAGCTGGTGAGACAGGCGGCTGATGGTAATGATTTTCGGATACAGCGGGTCCTGGTTCAAAGCCCAGATCACCGCGCCAAACATGACTTCTTCAAATGAAGCATCAAAGCATGCCCGCATATCGGCTGATGGCTTGGCCAGGTCCAGCCAGTAGTCCTTCACCTGGCCATAGGCATCCTGCAGCTCGGGACTGCTGAACAATTCCAGCGCCAGCAGCTCATGCTCACGCTGTACGGGTGTATCGATGGGGTTGTTTGCAATGCCCACGGCAATAATCCTTATTCTTAAACACCAACAATCTAGTTTATGCGTAGAATAGCCGCACGCAACCAAACAGGAACAATCTCGGGCATGAGCTTACCACTGGCACAGATACGTGTACTGGACTTATCACAGGTTCTGGCAGGACCCTTTGGCGCGGCCATGTTGGGTGATCTGGGCGCCGATGTGATCAAAGTGGAGCCCCTGCGTGGCGACGAATCCAGGCACCTCGGCCCGGGTGTGGGCCTGGACTCTGCCATGTTTATCGGCGCCAACCGCAACAAGCGTGGGATTGCCCTGGATCTGACCAGCGAGGGTGGGCAAGGTGTCTTGCACAAACTGGTCGCCACTGCCGATATTGTCATCGACAACCTGCGGCCAGATGCCAAGCAAAAACTCGGTATCGATTACTACAGCCTGGCGGCGGTCAAAGCTGACATCATCGCTATCAATGTCAGCGCCTTTGGCACCTCGGGCCCCTACGCCGGCCGGCCCGGTATTGATCCCCTGGCCCAGGCCCTAGGCGGCATGATGGCCATCACCGGTCGAGCCGGGGAACCCCCCCTGAAAACCGGCAGCCCGGTGGTCGATGCCGCTACCGCCCACCTGGTTGTGATAGCGGCACTGGCTGCCCTGCGCAGGCGCGATGCCAGTGGCGAGGGTGAGCTAATTGAAGTGAGCCTGCTGGATGGCCTGTTCAACCTGCAACCCACCGTTATGTCCCAGTACTTTGTCTCCGGCCACGAACAACAACCCACTGATTGTGGCAGCGAGCTGATGGCTCCCTATGGTTGCTATCAGGCCAGTGACCGACGTTACTGGCAGGTCACCGCGCTTAATCAAAAGTTCTGGGTCAATATTTGTAAAGCCCTGGACTGCGAAGAATTGCTGGAGGACGACCGCTTCAGCCACAACACCGATCGTATGGCCAATGAAGACATTCTCAATGGACTGATCGCGCAAGCGGTGGCGAAATTTCGCTCGGATGAATTAGCACAGCGCTTTGCCGACCACGATGTACTGGCCGCACCGGTTAATGGCATTGCCGAGGCCACGCAAGATCCCCAGCTTCTTCACAATGGCATGGTCACAGAAACCGAACACGCCGCCCTCGGCACGCTTAAGACCGGCACCTTGCCGATCAAGTTTTCAGTATCAGCCCCCACCACGGCTGCCCCCACATTGGGCCAGCATAGCCAGGAAATTCTCGCAGAACTGGGGATAGCTGAAACAGACATTGAACAATTACGCAGTACCGGCGCGCTCGCCTAAACAACAGGAGCCGAGAATGAGTTCAGTCCCTACCATTGATATCAGCGCTGTCGACGATCACACACTGCAACAGATCGATGCGGCCTGTCGCGACCACGGTTTTTTTAAACTGGTGGGGCATGGCCTGAATGATTTACTGGATGACATGTGGCGCCAATGCGAACGCTTTTTTGCGGCACCGCAGGAGTTCAAGTATTCACTGATGCGCCCTGCCGACAGCGCCTTCGGCTACTTCAATCGAGAAATGACCAAGCTCAAGCGCGACCAGAAGGAGACCTTCGACTACAACGGATTGAATCCAGATCATTCCAACAGCGCGATGAAGAACCGCTGGCCCGAGAATACCAACGGCCCGCTAGCCGACCATGAACTGGCGCAATTCGAAGCCACCTTGAAAGCGTTTTATAGCGCTACTGCAGAACTGGCAATGAAACCCTGGGGCTGGTACTGCAGGCACTGGGGGAAGATGCCAATGACCTGGAGACGTTGTTCGGTGACGAGCACACCACCCTGGCGCGCCTCAATCACTATCCCAGCTACGATCCCTTGCCCGAGCCAGAACACACCGCCGACAATGCCCTGGGTCACATGGCTCTACACGAACATACCGACCCGGGCGCCATCACCTTGCTGTACCAGGACGAGGTAGGTGGTTTGCAAACGCTTTCCGATGAGCAGGGTTGGATCGATGTGACACCGGAGCCCTACAGCTTCGTGGTGAACCTGGGGGATTTAATGCAAGTCTGGTCGAACGACCACTACAAGGCCGCCAAGCACCGGGTGGTGCCAGTACCGACGGATACGTCTCGCTACTCGATGCCCTTCTTCTACACGCCGCGTTACGACGCCGTGATTGAATCCGTGGTGAGCAACGAAGAGCCCCGCTACAGCACGTTTACCTGGTTGGAATTTGCCATCGCCCGTATGGAAGACAACTACGAAAACCTGGGTAAGCCGGACACCCAGGTAACGGATTGGCGCAAATCTTCGGTGGCTGTTTAGTCAACCCCTGCCACTGCATCCGTAGTTGGCAGGGAATACAGCACGAAGCGACCAAAATTGAAGATTGAGGCCAACAGAAAGTAACCGATGCCCGTCACGTAAGCCGCACCCAGCGAGGCACCCTGGTTGAGCAGGGAAATAGCCAGCCAGGCTATCACCGGCACATTGGCAAGCATAAAGAACCAAACCAGGGCCAGGTTGGTTGAAACCGGTTTCTCGCCGAACAAAAATACCCGGCAGCCCCATATCAGGTGCGCGGTTAACATAGCGACCAGCAATACAGCTGAAATCGGCAGGTATAAATTGAGCAGGGGGAGCAACGAGGCGACCAGAGCCGCACTGGTGGTATAGACCAGAGAACGGATACGGGCGGCAGCGCTAACTTCCCTAAACCTGGAATGCCCAAACGCAATCATCAAACCCGAAAAGCCCAGAAGGGCTACGGACAGCTCCGCAAGTATTTCAAACCGGCCTGTTTCAAACATACAGAATTCCTGTCGCTGTGTTACTTAATAGGACTTGGGTAAATCGAGCACGTTTTCAGCAATGTGCGACATGATCAATTGCTCGGTGATTGGGGCGATACGGGTCAGTATGACCTCGCGTAATAACCGCTCCACGTGATATTCCTTGGCGTAGCCCATGCCACCAAAGGTCAACACCGCCTGAGTACAGGCATCAAAGCCCGCCCGGCCGCCGAGGAACTTGGCCGCGTTAGCCTGTGGCCCGCACTCCTCACCCGCGTCATACAACTCCGCCGCCTCCATACACAGGGCCCGCGCCGATTCCAGGTACATCCACTTTTCCGCCAGCGGATGCTGGATGCCCTGGTTCTGGCCAATCGGTCGGTCAAACACCACTCTTTCTCCGGCGTACCTGGCTGCCCGCTCAATAGCGTCCTGGCCGATACCGATGGCTTCCATGCCTATGAGGATGCGTTCGGGGTTAAAACTGTGCAGCAGGTAATAGAAACCCCTGCCCTCCTCGCCAATACGATCTTCGTCCGGGATAAACAGGTCGTCGATAAACACCGCGTTGCTGTCCACCGCGGCGCGGCCCATTTTCGGGATCACCTGCACATCCACTTTGCTGCGATCGAGGTCGGTATAAAACAACGTCAGTCCACGGGCAGGTTTGTCAGTGTCTTCCAAGGGCGTGGTGCGGGCCAACAGGATCATCTTGTTGGCGACCTGGGCAGTGGTGGTCCACATCTTGCGGCCATTCACGAGGTAGCCCCCATCCACCTTTTTGGCGAGGGTGCTAATACGAGTAGTATCCAGACCGGCATCGGGTTCAGTGACACCAAAGCAGGTCTGGTCCGTGCCGGCAATCAAGGGCGGCAACCAGCGGTCTTTCTGCTCCTCCGTACCAAACACCACGATGGGGTGTGGCCCGAACAGGTTGATATGAATGGTCGAGGCCGCCGCCATACCTCCGCCGAACTTCGCCACGGTGTTCATCATCAGCGCTGCTTCAGTCACCCCCATACCGGCACCGCCCTGCGCCTCGGGCATGGTGATGCCCAACCAGCCTCCCTCAGCCATAGCACTGTGAAACTCCCGCGGGAATTCAGCAGACTTATCCAGGCCCAGCCAGTAGTCGTCGCCAAACTGGCGACAGACCTTCTCCACCGCGGCTACAATTGTTTTCTGATCGTCGCTTAATCTCATGCGCTCATCATAGCAAAAGGGTCTATGCTTCTTGGAAGAAAAAATACCAACGGGGAATGACCATGACAGGCCCAGACAAAATGACCGGCGGATGCATGTGTGGATCGGTGCGCTATGAAACACGGGGCGATCCCTTCCAGATTGGCCACTGTCACTGCAATAGCTGCCGCAAACACAACGGCGCGGCAGTAGTGACGCTGGCAGGCTTCCTCGCCGACCAGGTCACCTTCAGCGGCAAACCACGCAAGTTGTACGAATCCTCTCCTGGCGCTAACCGGGCGTTTTGCGAGAACTGCGGCACTCCTTTGACCTGGGAAGGCGATGGCGGCGAGGAACTGGGGCCTTTGCTGGAACTCCATATCAGCACCTTCGACAACCCCGACGCCCTGGTGCCCACCGGGCATATGTTCTACCCGGAAAAAGTCGCCTGGTTCGACGTTGCCGATGACCTGCCCCGCTACGAAGGGTTTATCGGAGAAAGCCCGATCATCCAGCACGGGCCGGGGGAACAATAAGCCATGAACTGGGAAGCTATCGGCGCCATCGGGGAAAGCTTGGGCGCCATCGGCGTCATAGTCACCGTGATCTATGTCGCGCTGCAAATCCGTCAAAACTCGGAAGCTGTCCGCGGTGCCACCGAACAAAACCTGATGAGCCAGGAAATGGCTTTGTATGCCCTGCTGGCAGAGCATGCCAACGTCTACCGGCGTGGTCGATCTGGGCTCGACAACCTGGCCCAGTGCCCACGAAGCTGTGCAAATCGGCCAGATTTTCAGTCAGTGCTTGTTTTAGTCGTTGGATTCCATTTACAATATGTTCCGTATATATAATCCGTAATAATAAAACGGGAATCGTGAATGAAGCAAGTATGGACCGAGACCGAACTGAGCGAGCACTGGACACTCTATGATGACGATTACACCCTCCTCAAGGGCAAAACTGGGCAGAGTCGATTGGCTCTGGCTGTGCTGCTAAGACATTATCAGCTGTACGCCCGGTTTCCCAAACGAATCGACGAAATCACGTCTGTGGTACTGGAGTACCTGGCCTTCCAGGTCGAGGCATCCGTCACTGACCTTGATGATTATGCCTGCCAAAACCGAACGGGGAGCCGACATCGCCGTGAGATTTTAACATACCTGGGGATTCGGCCATTTGATAAACAAGTGGCAATCCGTTTCCGCACCTGGTTGATTGACAGCGTCTTTCCAGAAGCTCCGGCGCCATCACATCTGGATGAACTGATTACAGAATGGATGCTACACAACCACCTCGAGCGGCCGGGTGATTACCGCCTGGAACGGATGGTCAGTTCGGCCGAGCGTACATTTGATGGTCTGCTTTTCCAAAGGATCCACAGTCAGTTGAGCAAAGATGCGCTCGCGCAACTTGACGGTCTTCTTGTGGAAAAGGATGACGTTTCCGAATTTTCCCGAATTTGTGCCGATATGGGCCCCGTCAGCCTGGACAGTGTACTGCGGGCTGTCGACCGACTCGAGAGGCTACGCAGTCTCGACCTTCCCGCCGATATTTTGCAGGGCATCAACCCCAAGTTGACCGAACGCTACCGCCAGCGGGCACGGACAGAAAATGCCTGGGAGCTTCGCCGCCACCCTGCAAAGATACGCTATCCGCTGTTGGTCTTTTATTGCGTGCCGCGTGAGGGTGAAATCACTGACAAGCTTGTTGAATTGCTCATCCAGGTGATCCACAAAATCTCGGTGCGAGCTGAGCGCAAAATCGTCTCAGAGTTGGTCGGCAGCTTTTTCAAGGTGCAGAGCAAGACGACGCTGCTGTTCCGCATTGCTGAAGTCGTGTTGGAGAATCCTGATGGCGCCGTCCGTGATGTCGTGTTTCCCGTCGTTAATGAACAAATGATCGAACAACTGGTGAAAGAACATCGTTCAAATGGCCCGGCATACATCAACAAGATACACAAGAAAGTTCGCGCGTCCTATGCACAGCATTATCGTCGCATGCTGCCGCGTATTCTCGAGGCATTGGAGTTCCGCTGCAATAATGAGGCGTGGCGCCCGATCCTGGATGCAATAGACGTTATCAAGACGCACCAGGATCGTCGGGACCGGTACTTTGCCCTTGACGATATCCCGGTCGAGGGCGTAGTCCGCCAGAAATGGCGAGACATTGTCATCGAAAAGTCGTCCAGTGGAGCCGAGCGAATCAATCGGATCAATTATGAGATCTGTGTACTGCAGGAACTGCGTGAAAAGCTCCGATGCAAGGAAGTCTGGGTGGTCGGCGCCAAGCACTTTTGCAATCCCGATGACGACCTGCCGACTGACTTTGATATCAATCGTCAGAGTTATTACGAGGCACTCAATTTGCCGCCCGATGCTGAGACGTTCATCGCCGACATGAAGGGGAAAATGGCGGAGTCGCTCAGTCACCTCAATGAGAATTTGCCACGAAACGGCGAAGTGGCGATTAAACAAAAGCGTAATAAACCAACTATCTCCGTTACCCCACTGAAAGCACTGCCTGATCCGCCAAATCTGGACGCGTTAAAGCGGGAGCTTAACCAGAGGTGGCCTGCAACCAGCTTACTCGATGCACTCAAAGAGACTGATTTTAGGGCGGGGTTCACAAAAGCGTTTGCTACTGCCGCATCGCGGGAAGCCACCCCTCCCGATGAGGTATTACGCCGTCTGCTACTTTCACTTTATGGGCTGGGCACCAATGCGGGATTAAAGTGCCTTGCCAGCGAACCGCATGGGGTTAGTTACAAAGAGCTCTTGCATACACGTCGCCGTTATATTCACAAGGACAGTCTGCGCGATGCTATCAGGCGTGTGGTGAATGCGACTTTGCAGGCGCGCCTGCCACACATCTGGGGTGAGGGGACAACCGCCTGCGCATCCGACTCCACCCAGTTCAGCGCCTGGGATCAGAATCTCATGACCGAGTGGCATGTCCGCTATGGTGGCCGTGGTGTCATGATCTATTGGCATGTGGATATAAACGCGGTCTGCATTTATTCCCAGCTCAAGCGGTGCTCATCCTCTGAAGTGGCATCAATGATTGAAGGTGTTCTGCACCACTGCACGGAGATGGAAGTAGAGCGCCAGTATGTGGACAGCCATGGGCAGAGTGTCGTTGCTTTCGCCTTCTGTCACCTTCTGGGTTTTACGCTGATGCCGCGGTTCAAGGGCATCAACAAGCTCAAGTTGGCACAGCCGGATACCGGGGCTAAAGAGCGTTATCCGAACCTGGAACCCATCTTCACCAGCAAGGCAATTAACTGGGAGTTGATTGCTCAGCAGTACGATGAACTGGTCAAGTTTACCACGGCCTTGCGAACACGCACTGCCGAGGCTGACGCTATCCTGCGCCGTTTCACCCGCAGCAACGTGCAACACCCAACCTACGCAGCGCTTATTGAACTGGGCAGAGCAGTGAAAACTATTTTCCTGTGCAATTATCTGGCGTCAGAAGAACTACGCCGGGAGGTCAACACGGGGTTGAATGTGGTTGAACGCTGGAATGGCGTCAATAGCTTCATCTACTTTGGCAAGAGTGGAGAGATGGCGACCAATAATCTGGAAGATCAGGAGGTCTCGGCGCTTGCTCTTCACCTGCTACAGGTCAGCCTTGTCTATATAAATACCTTAATGATCCAGCAGGTGCTTCGTGAACCGGGATGGATGAATCGCATGACCGAACGTGATATGCGCGCACTGTCACCGTTACCGCACAGTCATTTCAATCCCTATGGCGTATTCGATCTCGATATGGAGCGTCGAATACCGCTGGATGAGATGCCGCTGGCGGCTTGAGCTTCCACGGTGAGGTGTTTTGTGTTGTATGAGCTTCAGGCCCTATTTTTGGCGAAGAGGACTCAGTTGCCTATCTGTTCCGAATATATATTCCGAGACTACCAACTAAAAGAGGAGAATTGCACATGTTAATCGGCTATTGCTGGGCCTCAAACACCGGACAGAGCCTTACGAGCCAGCGAGATCAGCTTCTGAAAGCGGGCTGCGAGAAGATCTTTCAAGAGAAATTGGCGGGCGCTGAGCGCAAGCGTCCACAGCTCGCCAGGCTATTGAATGAGATTCTGAAGGGTGACACGCTGGTGATTACCGGCCTTGATCGATTGGTGCGCACCACGCATGATTTACTCGAGATCACCCGGACATTGGATGAGCGGGGTATCGAAATCCGCTCTCTGGGAGAATTGTGGGCGGATACGACAGCTACGACTGGGCAGTTCTTAGTAACTGTTTTTAAAGGACTTTCTGAGCTTGAACGCAGCCTTATTCGCGGCCGGACCGAGGAAGGTCGCGCGGCTGCGAAAGAACGTGGTGTGAAATTTGGCCGCAAGCACAAGCTCACTGATTATCAGCGTGGGGAAGTCATACGCATGCTCGAAGAAGGCGTCAGCATTCGCGGTATCGCTCGCCATTTTAATGTCGGCGTCGCCACCATTGATCGGGTAAAGAACAGTCAGAGGGCTGACTGACCTAAAATCTGGCCGATTTGCACAGCTTCGTGGGCACTGGGCCGGCTATGTGGGGGTTGAGCAATTGGCTGAGATACCAGCAACCAGCGAAGAAGAGATGTTAGCCGCTGTTAAAAAATACGCCGATGAGCACCCCGATGATGAATGGCTGCGATTGTGTTGCTGGCCAGTTACCTGGTATGTAAAGGATGGCCAGGGCCCACAAAGGCAGAAATTGGATGCTGTTGTATCGAACCGACCGGTTTGGTTCGTCAGTGAATGGTGGCATAGCAGCTGGCTGAACTCAGCCGCGCTGGAGGTACTTGGCGTGGATAAAAACACGCCTGACCCCCAACCTGGAGTCGCCATCTATGCCCGCGATAGCATGGGAGTACCCACAGGCTGGGTAAAGGAAGGCGCGGCCTGGCAACATTTTGCCGAGCAATTTCCCGTCACCGAGGGCGCCCACCAAAAATCACATGAAGACAATATGATGACCGCCCTGCAAACATTCAGTGAAGCCGGCATAACAACCCTCTACGACGCGGGCAATTTCGGCTTCGAGGACCTTGTATACGGTTTTATGGCCAAGCTGGAAGCAGAAGGGAGTCTACCTGTTCGCTACGAGGGCACTTATCAAATATTCACACCCGACAGAGCGAAGCTGGCCATCCCCGCAATGAAACGATACCGGAAGGAATACGGTGGCGAACGCCTGCAGTTCAACACCGTCAAGCTCTTCATGGATGGCATCCACCCAAACCACTCCGCCGGCTTGCTAAAGCCCTACGTGGATGATCCATCTTATGTTGGCGACACCATTCTAGGTACTGAGGAGCTTCGTCAGCTGCTGTTGGAGCTGAATCAGGAGCAATTTGATCTTCACGTTCACACCAGGGGTGACTTAGCCGTTAGAACGGTGCTGGATGCCCTTGAAGCCGCATCAGGCAGCGTTCAGGGTGATTTTTACCCCAGGGTCACCATCTCCCATCTAGGCATCATCGAAGCCGCCGATTTGTCCCGGATAAAAGAACTGGGCGTTACCTGCAATTATACGCCGTGGTGGTTTGACGCACGCCACAACGATCCCATGGAAAGCGCATTAGGCACTGATCGGTACGAGAATATGTACAGGGCGAAGTCGCTTTTCAAGCTGGGTATCAATGTGACATTTTCCAGCGACGAATGGTGGGGCGGTGAACGACTGCCTACCTATCTGAATCCCTATTTTGGCATGCAGGTTGGGCATACTCGACAATACCCAAAGGAATGGCGAGCAGAAGATGATGTGCTCATCAGGCCGCCCATTAACGAGCAGCTGAGCATCGAACAAATGATCATGGGATATACTCTAAACGGTGCTCAGCAATTACGTATGGAGGACCAGGTGGGCTCCATTGAGACCGGAAAGCTGGCAGACCTGGTGGTACTCAAAGACAACTTGTTTGACATCGATCGCGATGATATCTGGAAAGTGAAACCTGAAGCGGTCTTGATGGAAGGTGAGATTATTCATGGGGCATTGCCCGCGGGCATGTAATTGGTATGACAATCAACTTAGGAAAAGAAGATGACCTGGAACGTATATCTCTCTGGTGAAATACATACAGACTGGAGACAACAGATAAAGGAGGGTTGTGAGGCACACAATCTGTCTATTCTATTCACTTCTGCCGTCACCGATCATCAGGTTAGTGACGCTGCAGGTGATTTGCTTGGTGAAGAAGATAACGACTTTTGGCGTGACCACAAATCAGCGAAAGTTAACGCAATAAGAACGAAAACATTTATTGAGAACTGTGACATTGCTGTAGTTCGCTTCGGAGACAAGTATAAACAGTGGAATGCCGCATTTGATGCGGGTTGTTGTGCTGCTTCGGGCAAACCCTACATCACCCTTCATAACGAGGACATCATACATCCGCTCAAGGAGGTGGACGCTTCGGCAATGGCATGGGCTACGACACCAGAACAAGTGGTAGAAATACTAAAATATATTCTTACCGAAGAGTGAAACATAAGATGAGTCGATGAAGATACAGGTAAGAGAGCCGGGCTCTTCAGACTTTGAGCTAATGGAGAGACTGATCCTTGCTGAAGGTCCCAACGAATGGAACTACATCACCCAGGAAAGCATTGATTCCCAATTCGAACTGATTCGCGCAGGACAGGCCTGCGCGGTTCTTCTGGAGGATACTGAAATACTGGGATTCGCGGTGTTGATGTTCGGTACCGCTTGTCCATCCAAGCTGGAGAAATACTGCGTCCTTGCTGAGATCGCTTACATCGGCGACGTCGTGGTGAGCAGCCTGCACAGCGGCAAGGGTTATGGCAGCGCGCTACTTGAAGCCTCCATTGCAGAGGCTGAAAGCAGAGGTGTGGCCACCGTCTATATTGAACGACACGAGGAAAACCTGGCTTCAGCGGGCATGATGAAGAAGGCTGGCTTTAGCCTCGTAGAGTGCTTCCACGATCCCGAAAAACGCAGCGCCGGAACCAGGAATACCGTGGTAATGGCGAGAAGCTCCTAACCCCCGTTCAACTCTCATTCAGCTCTCATTCAACTCGGCCTCTACCGCCAGCACGCTCTCGCGCAATACACTGACCAGGGTATCAATCTCTTCCCTGGTCAATATTAGTGGCGGAGACAGAATATTGAGATGGCCGATAGGCCGCACTATTAAGCCCCTCTCCTCACAGGCGTCTGAAATGCGCTTGGAAATATTCACTTCATCCGGCAGCAATTCTTTAGTCTGCTTGTCGGCCACATACTCCACACACATCATAAAGCGGCAACCTCGGACTTCACCCACATAGGGCAAGTCAGTCAGGGTCTGCAACTGTTGTTCGAAGTACGCTCCCATTTCACGCACGTGACCACAGATATCTTCCCGCTCCATGATCTCTATGTTCTTCAATGCCACCGCGCAAGACACCGGGTGGCCGGAGTAGGTGAAGCCGTGGCCAAAACAGGCGCCCTCCCCCGGTTCGCTGATGACATTGAAAATGTCATCGCTGAACAGGGTGGCACCGAGCGGGATGTAACCCGAGGTAATACCCTTGGCGCACAAAATGATGTCCGGCTGAATACCAAATACATCCTCGCTGGCGAACATATGCCCGAGTCGACCAAACGCGGTTACCACCTCGTCGGAGATATACAGAATATCCAACTCGGTACAGCGCTGGCGAATGCGCTGCAGGTAGCCAACGGGAGGTACGATCACACCACCGGATCCCTGTATCGGCTCGGCGAGGAAAGCACCGACCTTGTCAGCGCCCAGCTCGGCCACCTTGGCATTAAACTCGGCGACCAGGAAGTCGCAAAAGGCCTCTTCGCTCTGACCCTCTGGCCGGCGATAGGGATCGGGCACGGACAGATGGTGAATAAAGTCATCCATGAAATGAAAGTGATTGTCAGTGACATCGCGCTTCTTGCTGAGGGAAATACCCAGGTAGGTACTGCCGTGATAGGCACTGTCCCTGGCAATAATGTGTTTCTTCTCTGGCATGCCACGGCGGCCCTGGTAGTAGTGAACCAGACGGATCGCCGTGTCATTGGCATCGGAGCCACTGCAGGAAAAGAACACGTGATTGATAGAGCCCGGCGCCAGGGCAGCCAATTTGCTGGCCAGTTCCACCGCCGGTGCATTGGTGGTATCAGTAAAGGCAGAATAATAGGGTAACTGATAGGCCTGTTGCGCCATCGTATCCGCCAATTCTTTACGGCCGTAGCCGACATTCACACACCACATGCCGCCGATACCGTCCAGGTAGGCATTGCCATCGGAATCGTAGACGTGGGAGCCCTCCCCGCGCACGATTACCAGGGAACCCTCTTTGGCGAAGGTGTCGAATTCCTGCCAGGGGTGGACGAAGTGCGCTTTGTCGCGGGCTTTGAGGAATTCGGTATCGAAGTTATCTGCGTTCATGGTTTATTCAGGGCGTTTTCCACCCACTCCTTGAAATTTTTAAGGTCATATTCTTCCGGCATCAGCACACCGCGCTGCATCGGCGCGGCATGCATACCACGCTGATTGAGCTCTGAGGCAACGCCATCTTCTTCAATCACCATCTTGGCGAATTCAGTAACATTGGCCATATCATAATTGGGATCTTCCAGGGCTTCCGCATGGAACAGCCAATCTACCGACAACTGCATGGTCTCTGGCCCCAACGGCAGTATGCGAACCGTGCGCACATGGTCGGCGTGGGCGCCGATATAGATCGATGGCACTGAGTCCACATAGGTCACGCCACGCTTCAGGTCTTCTTCGCTGAGCCCTTCGGCAAGCGCATAGCCCTGGGCACTGCCATCCATGGAAAAGGTTTCTACTCCGTCACGGACACCACCCTGGTACGCCGGGTCGGGGTCATCTACATGATCGCGCCAATCGGGATGATCTTTCGGCTCCAGCAAACCGCGCTTGTATATCGGCACCATTTTTACCAGCTCGCGATGCACCCCGGGGCAATGCAGGCACTCGTTGAAGTTGTCCCAGAAGGTCTTCCAATTACAGGCCACAATTCTTTCCCAGCGGTGACCCAGTACCAGGTCAGCGATGCGAAATTTTTCCAGCTGTTCCCAATCTGCGCTGAAAAGACTGGCCGGGTTCCACTCGGCCGACGGGTCCAAATTCAGGAACACCAGTCCATTCCATTCACGTACTGCCACGCGAAACAGGCTGTGGTCGCTTTTATCAAAACCCTCCGGCTCACAAAATGAAGACGTCGAAATCAAGCTGCCATCATCCAGGGCATAGCGCCAGCGATGGTAGGGACAAGACACTGAGTCAGAACCGAATTTGCCCTCTGATTCGGTGAGCAGGATTGATCCCCGGTGCCGGCAATTGTTGTAGTAAGCACCCAGCTCGCCATTTTCGCGACGCACCACCCACAGATTCTGATCGCCGATCTCGAAGGTCCGGTAGGCACCGACCTCCCTGAGTGCTGGCCCCGGGCAGACAAACAGCCAGCTTTTCATCCAGATGGCGTCCAACTCGCGCTGATAGTGGTCCGGGTCGTAATACCAGTCTATGGGAAGACCGTATTCAATCTGGTCAAGTGCATTGTAGTCATCACCCATCGCTCAACCCCTGGGTCGGTATGGCCTGCTTCTCAAGTTCTACCATACGCTCCTCTTCCCACTCGGCCAGGTTTAGCTCAATCGCCCAGAAGCCGAATATCCACAGAAACGCGTCCCAGGTATACAGGGCGTAGCCGTAGACAAACCACATCAGGCAATTACCGATCAGGAAAGTGTATCCCACAGTCTTGAACAGACGCACATAATTGAGACGGCGGCTGCCAAATTTGTCGGCATTCTGCAGGTGAACTTCCACGTCGATCAATATCACCACGATAATCCAGACCACGGCGTTCTCAACATCTAACCAGCCCATGGTGCGAATCGCCCCCAGCTCCGAGGCTGAGATCACGGCTGTCTCCCCAACGACCTGGTAAAACTCCGCATCGGCGGTCAGCTGCAGGCAGGTAGCCGGCGTGATATCTACATAGAGCGCAGCGTCCAATTGCACGGCCAGGCCCTGCCCAACCAGGGAGCACAGGTCATTGAGGTGCCCAAGGGGGATCAACTCGTACAACTCCACCGTTTCTGTCAGGTAGCCGTAGGCGGCGTAGGCAATGGCGCAATAACAGAGCACTTTGATTGCGGAGAAAAAACGATCCAGCCACTTGGTGAAGGCAATGTCGGGCAGCGCGTGGGTTTCCAGCTCAAACACCACGATCAGGATGAGCCAGGCCGCGGTATCGATGCTGGTGGCGAACTGCAGGATGATCTCACTCAGCGGTGAGCCGGGCGGCAGGGCCGAACGCCAGGCCAACATGTCATCCTGCACGTAGTACGTGAAATTGACGAATAACCAGGTATAGACCGTCCATTTCAGGACAAAGGCCACCTTCGGATGTGCCAGCAGGGGAACCAACACCTGTTTGATGTTGAAGAGAGTGCCGCTGGCGATCCGGCCCGACATCCTAGATAAATACCACGCACTTGTTACCGCGCACGATCACCCGGTCATCCAGGTGGTAGCGAAGCGCCCGCGACAACACGGATTTCTCCACGTCTTTACCCAGACGTACCAGCTCGTCTTTGGCCATACTGTGGTTCACCCGAACCACGTCCTGCTCAATGATGGGCCCTTCGTCAAGATCTTCGGTGACGTAGTGGCTGGTGGCACCAATCAGTTTCACACCGCGCTCATAGGCCTTTTGATAAGGATTGGCACCAATGAATGAGGGCAGGAAACTGTGATGGATATTGATTAGCCGGCCAGCATATTCAGTACACAGCGCCGGCGGCATGATTTGCATGTAGCGTGCCAGTACCAGGGTATCGGCCTTGTGGCGGCGCACGATGTCAGCCATCTCTTCAAATGCCGGCTGCTTATTGTCTTTTGGCACAGGCACATGATGAAAGGGTATACCGTGCCACTCGACCATGCTGCGCAGGTTCTCGTGATTGGAAATCACACAGGGAATATCGCAATCCAGCTCATCGCTGTGCCAGCGATGTAACAGGTCTGCCAGGCAGTGAGATGCATGGCTCGCCAGTATCACGACTTTCTGCTTTACCGCGGAATCGCGGACATACCATTGCATGTCGAATTTTTCTGCAAGTTCGGTAAAGGCGCTGCGAAAGTCTTCCAGGCTGACCTCCAAGGAATCTGCCTGGATCTCGTTGCGCATAAAGAACCAGTTGTGCTCGGCATCGGAATGGGACTTGGTCTCGGTGAGCCAACCCCCCTGGTCCGCCACCATCTTGGCTACACTGGATACAATACCCACCTGGTCAGGACAGGAAATTACCAATCGATAGGTGCGTTCAGTGAGTTGTTCAGTCATAACAAGTCCTTCATACGATGGTAGAGCATGCCCAGGGCCACCATCTGGCTACCCAGGCGCTGTCCGAGGGGAATTTTAAAGTGGGAGATTTTTTCAAATACATCGAGGCGCTCAAAGGTGCCGGCGACAGCATCTGCCATGATCTCACCCGCCACATGGGTCACGTTCACGCCGTGGCCTGAATAACCCATGGCGTAAAAAACATTCGGCTTAATGCGCCCGAGCAGGGGTACCCGGTTGACGATAATGCCTACATTACCGCCCCATTCGTAGTCGATACGCTTGCCCTTCAACTGCGGGTACACCTTGAGCATGCGCGGCTCTATCCAGGCGCGGATGCTCTTCGGCTCACGGCCGGAATAGTTGCAGCGACCACCGAACAGTAGCCGGCGATCTGCCGACATGCGGTAATAATCCACCACGCTATTAGGGTCGCAAATGGCCATATCCTGCGGATTGACCTGCCGGGCTTCCTCCTCGCTGAGAGGTTCTGTAGCGATGATATAGCTGCCGGCGGGGAATACCTGGCCCTTGATGTGCTTGCGTTCCAGGCGGTTGTAGGCATTGCCCGTAAGTACGACTTTATCGGCGACAACCTGTCCGCTGTTAGTCTTTACCAGGGGTTTGTCGCCGTGAACAATTTCCGTGACGGAACTGTTCTCGAAAATACTGACCCCGAGTTTTTCCGCGGCACGCGCCTCGCCAATACACAGGTTCAGTGGATGAATATGGCCGTTGCGATTGTTGATCAAACCGCCGATGTAAACCTTACTGCCGACGGTCTCTTCGATCTCACTTTGGGGTACCATCCGCACCATGTCGCCAAAACCCCGGCGCTGCAGCTCTTCATAGTGCGCCTCGAAGTCGCGCATATGGCGCGGCTTGTATGCCACATCGATATAGCCGTGCTTGAGGTCACACTGGATATTGTATTTCTCGACGCGCTCTTCGATGATTTCGTGGCCGCGGTAGCCGAGGTCCCAGATCATGTCGGCATAGTCCGGACCGAGGTCCCGCAGCATCTTCTCTTCGCCGGTAATACCACCAATCATCTGACCGCCGTTGCGCCCGGAGGCGCCCCAGCCAATCTTGTTCTGTTCAACCAGCACCACGCTGTAGCCTCGTTCGGCCAGGGTCAATGCTGTTGATACGCCCGAAAACCCACCACCGATCACACAGACATCCGCCCGGATCTCTCCCTCTAGCCGGGGATAATCCGTGTGGTCGTTTACCGTAGCCGCGTAGTACGACCTGGTATGTGACTGGTTTTCAAACTCAGCCTGACTTTCTAAATTCATGGTTTCAGATCGTCCGTCAGGCAATCCAGGTACCAGTCGATGAAATTCATGAGGGTATCTTCGTGCTCAGGATGTGTCGGGCCGGGTTCGAAGAAGCGCGAATTAACACCTTCGCTATTGCGGGTAATAATGAATTCGTCTTCCTGAGTGGTGTAGTCCCACAACCAGATTACTTTATCAAGGTCGTAGTCTTTGCCTTCTACTGCGTCACCTCGTACATACCAGACGATCTCCATATCGGTCTCGGTGAGCCCGCGCGGTGTAAAGCGATAAAGCACACAGTGGTCCGGGTAGTTGAGCATGGAGCACAACGGCCCCATCTGGTAATCACCGGCACCGCCGTCATAACCTGTGTATTCACCCATCAACGGCGCTACCGGCTGGCCATCCTCACTGCCGGTCAAGTTTCCGTCATAGAGCGCATAGCGGCTAGTATAGGCACCGCCGCCGTGATGTGGATTCGCGTTGAAGGTTTCGCTGACAGCCGTCGTCACGCCCTTCACGCCAGTCTGTTCTTCCGCCCGCGCCAGCATGGCCTCATTGATCGCCTGTACCTGCAAGTAGGGTTCTTTTAATGTGTGCAGTTTGGCATAGGAGCGATGCGCGGTGGCGCAGTGATAGCACTCAAGGTAGTTTTCCAGCGCTAACTTCCAATTAGCATTAACCTTGTAGATTCGACTCTCGATGACCTTGGCATTGGCCAGGTCGTAGCCACGAATGGCTGGTTCGATCTTGGCCAGGTCGGGTTCGAAAGGCGCGGCATCGAGATCGCAGTTGATAAAAATCAAGCCGTGGAAGACGCAGACCTGGGGCTTTTTCAGTCCGTAGTCGGAGAGTTTAAAATCTTCGCGCACCTCCATCTCACGGGCCGCCCGCAGCGACCCATCCAGGTTGTAGACCCAACCGTGATAGGGGCAGACAAAGGTCTTGGTATTACCGCTCTGCTCTTCACAGACCCGTGCACCGCGATGCCGGCAAATATTGTGTTGAGCCTGGATATTGCCGTTGGCATCCCGGTTGATAATAATGGCGTCTTCACCGAGCTCGTATTGAATGAAATCACCGGCATTGGGAATCTGACTGATATGAGCGGCATAGAGCCAGCTCTTGTAGAGAATATTGTCCAGTTCTTTTTCAAAGGTGACATGGGAACGATAGAAATACGGGTCCATCGCGTAGCCAGGCTTGGTTTTTTGTAATTCGGCCATCTCCCGCATATGTTCGGGTGTGTCGATTACATTGGTTGCAATAAACTTCTTCATGACTGTTCCACTCACACGGTACGCAGGTACCACTGGTAATCGATATTGGAGATTGTGGATTTGAAGGCTTCACATTCATCTCTGCGGATAGTTGAGAATAGTTCGCAATATTCCTCGCCCAGGTAGCGGGGTAAAACCTCGCTGGCATCGAAGGCGTCCAGCGCATCGGGCCAGTGCTGCGGCAGGCTAATGACCTCCTCTGCTATTTCCTCCCGCTCGGCAATCATGGGGCCAGGGTCACACTGGTTTTCCAAACCATGATAAATTCCCGCCAATATCGCTGCCATCACCAGGTAGGGATTGGAATCTGCACTGGCCGTACGGTGTTCTATACGACGGTTTTTATCGCCGGAGACCGGGATGCGCAGGGATACATTGCGATGGTTATAACCCCAGTTGGGCGCCAGCGGGGCAAAAGTGCCCGCCACCAGCCGTCGATAGGAATTGGCATTGGGGGCGAAAATGGCCATGGCATCAGCCATGGTATCGGCCAGCCCACCCACCGCGTGGCGCATACGATCAGAAATAGGCGGAGTTGTTGCACTGTTCGGGTCGGCAAAGATGTTGTTGCTTTCCTCATCGTAGACGCTCACGTGAACATGCATGCCGCTGCCGGCAATATCCGCAAACGGCTTGGCCATAAAGGTGGCCGCCATATTGTGCTTGAGAGCGGTGCCTTTGACGGCACGTTTCAACAACACCGCGTGATCACACGCCAACAGCGGGTCATCCACATGGTGCAGGTTTATCTCCAGCTGGCCCGGGGAGAATTCTGATATGACCGTGGTCATGGGCACGTTCTGCAGCTTACAGGTCTGGCGCATGTCTTCCAGGAAGGCATCGAGATCCCACATATCCTGGGGCATGGCATACTGGGTGCCGGCCTGGCGCATACCCGTTCCCGGCACCTTGGGTAAATGGGCTCGCGGCGTATCACTGTCGCCGGGCTCCAACAGGTAAAACTCCATTTCGGTGGCAACTGTGGGATGCAAACCAGCGTCACGAAATTTCTCAAGTACGCCCTGCAATATGGCCCGGGGATCGATGGGGCTGAGCCGACCATCCGCCAACTCAAAGCGTGCCATCATTTGTGCGGTGTCCGAGGCCAGCCATGGAATTGGCGCCAGCGTGCCCGGCACCGGCACCAAGGGACCATCCGGGTCGCCATCGCTGCTGCCACGATCGAGTGACTGGAGAATATCGCCGAGGGTATTACACAAGGGCGTCGAGGCCGGGGTAGTCAACTTACCCGCAAAAAAAGACCCAAACTCACTGCGCGGTAAACGCTTGCAACGTGGAATGCCGTTCATATCCACCATCAACACCTCCAGCATGGTGGTGTTGGGGTATTCCAACAGAAACGCTTCCAACTCTTTTTGTAATTCTTGTTTCACGTCCGCCTTCACAGTGCAGCCTCTGCTGTTAGTTTTAGAAAATTGGCGCCGGCGTCTGCCGCCGTCGCGGGGGATTAAACAGCGACCCCTCTACCACCGTGCACTTGGCCATCATCCGGGTCCAATGCAATTCGCGAGCGTAGTAAATCTCAGCTACTAATTCACTGCCGGGTTTCCCGTAAGCGGCATCCACCGTGGCAATGGCAAAGTTAGACTTGGTAGTGGGACACCAGGCCGCAGATGTCACCGTACCCACTTGCTTGTTGCCGACATAGACAAAGGCATGTTCCGCCGACTTATTGCCCTCAATATCCAGCATCACAGTGCGGTAGCGAGAACCCTTTTTCTTCTCCTCCACCAGCGCTTTACGGCCGTTGAACACCGGCTTGTCCAGGTCTACCAGCCATTCCAGTCCCAACTCAAAGGGCGAGCGGGAACGACCGACACGCACGGCTTCCTCGGCAGGTACAAAGTCAACACCGGCTTGCAGGAAACCGGCTTCAATACGTGCCAGCTCGTAGGCATCACCACCCACGGGTTTGATCAAAAAGTCTTTGCCGGCGGCAAACATCTTGTCCCACAGGGTCTCCGCCATGGCGGGTTCAATCCAGATCTCGTAGCCGAGATCGCCGGTGAAACCGGTGCGGCTGGCCATCAGCGGCACACCTTCCCAGATGAAGTTCATAATGCCAAAGGGCTTGAGTTGTTCCAGCCCTTCCAGGCCCATGGCCCGCAAGGTGGAACAGCTGGTTGGGCCCTGCACAGATAAGGCGGCCACCTCAGCGGTCTCGTCGACGATAGACACGTCGAAGCCCATGGCAGACCAGCTCATCCAGTCCATGACGTGAGTGTAGGAACACAGGCGATAGTCATTCTCGCCGAGATGGAAAATTGTCCCATCGTCCATCACCTGCCCCTGTTCATCGCACCAGATGCTGTAGCCGACCCGACCCACCTTGATCTTGCTGACATCGCGGGTTACCAGCCGATTCAGATAGGCCTCCGCATCGGGCCCGGTGATGCGGTACTTGACCATCGGCGATAAGTCGAATACTCCGGTACTATTGCGAATCGCAAAGTACTCCAGCTCCACATCGATGTAACTTAGCGGCGTGGTGTAGCCTTTCCAGTTCGACCATTCATTGAGTTCACAGGCCGCCGCCACTCTGCTGTGAAACGGGGTTTGCAGCAACATATCCAATTTCCGAAATTCAGAGCTCATGCTGCTTTCCCCCGCTTGATTATTTCTTTGGCAGCGTTGCGTCCCGCCAGACCCATTACCCCTCCCCCGGGATGCGCGCCAGCGCTGCACAGGTAGAGGTTGTCCACCGGTGTCGCGTACTGGGTTGCCCCCGGAAACGGGCGCATCATCATGATCTGGTCCAGGCTGATCTCGCCGTGATGCCAGTGACCGCCATACATGTTGTACTCCGCCTCCAGGTCAGCCGGCGTCATTAGCTCGCTGGCACTGATCAGGGAACGAATATTAGGTGCGTAGTTGGCAAGCACATCAATACACAGTTGTTCGAAAATGGCCTTGTTGCTGTCCCAGCCGGCGCGCAATTCGTAGGGCGCAAACTGTATGGTGGCAGACAACACATGCTTACCTGCCGGTGCCAGCCCGGGGTCATTGACGGTGGGAATGCTGATATCCATGGCCGGTGCCTGGGAGTACTCGCCGTACTTGGCGTGGTTAAACGCGTCCTCGACATATTTCATGGTCGGTGCAATAACCAGGCGTTGTCCCAGTTGATCACCACTCAAGCCTGTGAACTCAGGCAAATCATCCAGGGCCAGGTGCAATTTGGCCGCGTTGCCCTTCATGCGAATGGTGCTGACGCGGCGGGTCGTGCCCGCTTCAATATTGCGAAAGCCGACCAGTTTTTCGAAGGTCGTTTTGGGATCGGCGTTGGAAACCACCGTAGCCGCGGTTAACGTTTCGCCGCCGACCAATGTCACACCCTGGGCGCTATCGGCTTCCAGGTCGATACTGGCGACCCGCGCGCCGGTGCGCACTTCCACACCACAGGCCTCAGCCGCTGCGGCCAGAGTAGTACCCACCACGCCCATGCCACCCTTGACCTGGGCCGGGCCCTTGAAGCCGTACACATCACCCAGACGCCGGTAGATATAGCCGAACACCGTGTTGGGTGAACGCGGGCCCATGTGGGAACCCATCACACCATCCAGCGCCAATACCGACTTGAGCAATTCGTCATCAAAGGTCTCTTGCATGACGTCGTACATATTGATCAGGGCCATGCGCAACAATTCCTGCATGTCTTCCTTGCCCAGCAATTTCATATCGATGCCCAGTTTCAACAGGGTCATGCGATCGTGCAGGTTATTGTCCACCAACTTGGGCGCGCGCCGTTTGAAGGCGTTGTTCAGCAGCTTGGCAAACTTCACCATCTTGCTCTGAAAGGGGCCAAAAGCAGCTTTGTCCGCCTCCGAGAGCGAGGGACCGGACACAGAATTACCGCTGACAGTAATATGTGCGCCGTCGGCAGCAAGGCCAATGGTATCCAGGTCGCGGGCGGCGTAATCCAAACGTAAGCCCAGGTCTTTCACAACATCCGGGTTAAGCTGGTAGAGCCAGTTGGCACAACCGGATACGGAATAGCCCGCTGCGAACTCGCGGGTAGAGGCACCGCCACCGGGGACATCATTGGCTTCCAATACCAGCACCTTGCGCCCGGCCTTGGCCAGGTAAGCGGCACAGACCAGGCCATTGTGACCGCCACCCACTACTATCACGTCATAATCAGTCATCGGCGTAGCCTCCCGGCACAGTGTTGGCTAACTTCAGATCCATTAATATCTCCCGCGCTGCGTTGGCGCCTGGCGCAGCCATCACGCCACCGCCGGGGTGGGTGCCGGAGCTACACATATACATACCCTTGACCGGGCCGCGGTACTGGGCGTAGCCAGGGAAAGGACGATTGAACAACAATTGGTCAAAGGTGAGTTCGCCCATGAAAATATTGCCTTCCGTAAGCCCCACTTCATTTTCAATATCCTGTGGGGTGCGCACTTCCGCGTGCAGAATCAGGTCCTTGAAATTGGGGCTGTATTTTGCAATCTGGTCAATAACCGTTTTGCCAAAAGCGTCTTTGTCTGCACTGGTCCATTCGCCAGCATTAATTTTCGGCGGCGCGTATTGCACAAACACCGACATCATATGCTTGCCCGGGGGTGCCAGGGTCGGGTCGATCAGGGAGGGGATCAACATGTCCAGGTAGGGATCCTTCGACCAGGTCTCCTCCTTCCAATCGTCATAGGCTCGCTCCATACGATCCATGGAGTCGATAAAGTGCTTCTCGCCAACCATCAATGGGCTGTTGGGGTCGAGGCCGTCGAAAATCGGCAAGCCATCCAGGGCAATGTTGACCTTGCCGGAGGAACCGCGAATCTTGAAGTTCTTGGCCTTCTTGACCACGTCCGCAGGCAGGTCACTCTCATCCATGATATCCAGGAAGGTACGCTTGGGATCCAGGTTGGAAATGACATTGTCGGCGTAGATTTCGGTACCATCTTTCAGCGCCACGCCCTTGACGCGGCCATTCTTGACCATGATCTGATCGACATTGGAATCACAACGAATTTCGCCACCGTAGGACTGCAGCGAGGCTGCCAGGGCATCGGACACGGCACCCATGCCGCCGCGGGCAAAGCCCCAGGCGCCAACCGAGCCATCGACATCACCCATGTAGTGGTGCAGCAACACGTAGGCCGTTCCCGGCGAGTAAACACCCAGCGCTGTGCCAATAATGCCGCTACCAGCGAGGTCCGCCTTGACGACATCGGTTTCGAAATATTCATCGAGAAAATCGCCAATACTCATGGTCCAAAAGCGCAGGGTGTCGGCGAGGCCGATCTCTCCCATCTCGGTAAAGGCGCTGGCCAATACTGCCAACTCCTTCAGGTCTCGCGGCTTGAGTGAGGTGGGGTCTGGCGGTGTACGCAACAGGAAGGGGCGTATCAGGCGTGTTTGCTTCATCACGTCTGCTTGATAGCGTTCGTAGGCGTTGGCGTCGCGCACCGACAGCCGCTTGATTTCCTGCAACTGGCGATCGTGCTCGCTGTAGCTACCGAAATGATCGCCGTTTTCCATGAAGGTCAACCCACCACCGTAGGACACCACCTGCAGGCCATGGCGTGGGAGTTCCAGGTCGCGGGCAAGTTCCGGGCGCAGCAGGCTACACACGTAGGAGCAGTTGGAGTATTTCCAGTCGGTATGGAGTTCGCGGCTGACCGTGGCCCCGCCGATGTAAGAATTGCGCTCCAGCACCAATACATCAAGCCCGGCCTTGGCCAGGTAGGCGCCATTGGTGAGGCCGTTGTGGCCTGCGCCGATGACGATGGCATCGTATTTTTTCATAGTTTATTAACCCGGTTTAGTTCCAGCCACAGCCCGGCCTGCGGGGCAGCCCTGCAAAAACAGCGGGCAGCATGCCACGGCCCGCGGGGCTTGTCTATATTTGAATGAATGATCATTCATTTATTAGTGCAACATTGTTGTGTATGATGGCGGCCCACACGATGCTTTAAAGGTAGTTCATGGCCATCGCGGAAGCCAGCGCAGGGGCGAAATCCACCAAGCGCGCAGACGCCAAGGAAGCGCGCCGCCTGGAATTGATCAAGGCAACCATGAAGTGTATTGCCCGCTCGGGCCTGTCCAGTACCACCATGGCAGAGATTACACAGGAAGCCGGCCTCAGCCTGGGCATTGTGAACCTGCATTTCCAGAGCAAGGAAAACCTGCTGCAGGAAACTCTACGCTATGTCTCTGAGGAGTATATCGAGGGCTGGGAAAAGATTGGTCTTAACCACAAGCTTAGCCACGCGGAAAAGCTGCAGGGTTGTATTAACTTCGACTTCGGAGCCAAGGTCTGCAATCGCAACAAGTTGGCAGTGTGGTTTGCTTTCTGGGGCGAAAGCAAGGCGCGACCTACTTATCAAAATATCTGTTCAGCCCATGATGAACTGGCTGACAAAATGTTGCTGGGTATATGCCAGGACCTTATTGACGAAGGCGGCTACCGCGACCGGGACGCAGACCAGATTGTGCACACCTACACAGGCATGGTGACCGGCCTTTCGTTGGATATATTGATGTCACCCCGGAGCATGGACCGCAAACTCGCTGGGCAATTGGCCCACAACTATTTTGTGGCTGTGTTCCCCGACCATTTCGAAAACGAATAATTAAAAACCAGCGACACCCGTCGGCCAGGCGGGACTGTTGCCAGAGTCCTGGCCCTGCTCATTCACTTCCTCAATGGCCTGACGCATGATCTCCAGGCCTTCCCGCAACACCGCTTCGTCCATATTCAGGGCCGGGTACATGCGAATAGTCTGCTCCCGGTCACTGATCGCCCAGACGCCACCCGCGAGCATCTTGCTGCGCACGGCACGGGCAGTCCACCAGTTGTCTTCCTCACTGTTGGCACTCTCAAACGACACGCCTATTAACAGGCCACTGCTGCGCACCTGTTTGACGATGCCGTAGGATTCCCAATCTTTCATGACCTCGGCCGCCACTTCACCCAGGTGTGCCGCCTGCCCCACCACATTGTCTCTCTCATAAATCTCCAGGGTTTTCAGACCCGCGGCACACCCTGCCGGGGTGCCAGCAAAAGTCGAGCCAGAAGAAAATTCATCGTTGTCACCGAGGATGTCATCGCGAGCCGCAATACCGGCACAGGGCACAATGCCCCCGGACAGGTTTTTGCCTACTACCAATATGTCGGGAATCACGTCGTAATGATCAATGCCCCACATCTTGCCTGTACGGCCCAGGCCAGTGAGCACCTCGTCGGAAATCATCAGCCATTCATTGTCATCGCAGATCTTGCGGATGCCCTTCAGAAAATTGGTGGGCGGAATCCAGTTGCCGCCCTCGGCCAGGCCGGGCTCGACCAGTATGGCGGCGATGTTGTCCTTGGGCGCCACGCTATTGGGAATATGATTGTCCAGGTACCACAGGCAGTACTCGACGTATTGTTCCTGGCTCATGCCGGCGGGAATATCATCACTGTAAGGGTATGGCGCCCGGATCACGCCGCCAGTCCAGGCTTCCATGTAACGGTTATAGTCGCCACTAATGCCGCTGACCAGCTTGGTAGCAAGACCATTGCCGTGGAAGCTGGAACTGAAAGTGATGATGTAGCGGCGCTTGGTGTGGGTTAGCGCCAAATGCACAGCCGCCTCTGCCGCCTCAGTGCCCGATACCTCGTAGTTGAAGCGAGGCAAGGCTTGGCCCGGCATGATCTCCGCCAGCTTTTCCGCCAGGTCATAGCGCAAGGGATGATCGTAGTGAAAGCCGTAGCGGCGATGAGCGGCATCTACCACATCGAGAATTTCCGGATGGGCATTGCCGATGGGGTTGGTGGCCCAGCCGTTCTGGAAATCGATATAACGATTGCCGTCCACGTCCCAGACAAAATCGCCCTCGGCGCAATCCACTACAATCTGGTTGGCGGTGCGAAAACCGCGGCGGCCGGCCTTGGCCAGCTCCTCTTCAAATTTCAGGCCATTGCGAAACAAGGGTATACCCCGCTTCAGTACCTGCATGGTTTTCGGTCCCAGAAATGTATCTGACATAACTTACCTGCTCTAAATAGTGTGCCTGGTGAGTAGTTAACTATAATACAAGCCACCACAACGGGTACATGATGAGATTAAAAATGGCGATAATTACCGAGCGAATGACCGCAAACATCGAGGGCGACTTTGTCGTTTTTCTGATTGGTATGCGCATCAACAAGCCCTGGAAGGTCCACAAGTGGTTACCGGTATTTAGCGCCATGCCGCGCATGCTGAGTGAACTCGATGCCAACCCCGAACTCGGTTGTTTGCATCATATATTTGGCCTGCGCGTGATCGTCCAGTACTGGCGCTCATTCGATCAACTGGAAGCCTACGCCAAAGCGCGAGACAACGAGCACTTGCCCGCCTGGGCCGCCTTTAACCAGTCTTTGAGTAAATGCCGCGGCGATGTGGGCATCTGGCATGAAACCTACCAGGTGCGGGCCGGCGAATACGAAACTGTCTACAGCGGCATGCCGGAGTGGGGAGTGGGGACTGGGGGCTGCCAGTGAATTGTTACCGGCCTCGGGTAGCCGGGAAAGCGCAAGAGGCCGTTTAGCTGATAAGCTTAATTAAATCATTCAGAGTAAAGGAACAGCTGCATGCAACTTGAAGGAAAAATAGCCCTGGTCACCGGTGGGTCGCGAGGAATTGGCAGGGGTATCGTGGAAGCGTTTCTGCGGGAAGGTGCCAAGGTCGCCCTATCGGGTCGCAGCCAGAAAAAAGGCGAACAGGCGCTGGTGGAATTGGACGCCGGCGACAACGCGCGCTTTTATGCCAGCGATGCCATGAACAAGGATGCGATTGAGAAGCTGATCGATGATGTGATCGAGCACTATGGTCAACTGGATATCGTGGTCAACAATGCTGGCGGTGCGACCGAGTTCGCCACGGTAGCAGAGTTGAGTGACGACGCCTGGCAGCAAGCCCTGGACTGGAACCTGAACTCTACCTTCTACAGCATGCGTAAAACCTTGGGTTACATGATTCCGCGGCAATCCGGGCGAATCATCAATATCTCTTCCCTCGAAGGCAAGAACGGCAAGGACGGCCTGGCGGCGTACTCGGCGATGAAGCACGCGGTGAATGGCCTGACCAAGAGTGCCGCGCGGGAAGTAGGCACCCAGGGCATCACCGTTAACGCTATTTGTCCCGGTCTGGTAATGACCGATGCAATCACTGGCACCGGCGCAGAGCTGGCGGAAGTTATGGGTAAAACCTTTGACGAGTTGGTGGATATGTTCTCGGCGGAATCCGCTATTAAGCGACCCTGCACACCAGCGGAGATCGCCTCCATGGCCGTGTTGCTCGCCTCAGATGCCTCTTCTGGAATAACCGGCGCCCTACTTTCCGTCGATGGAGGAACGGCGAACTACTGAGAGAGCGCAGGCTCCAGCCAGCTCACGTCATCAGCTGTTCGCTGTTCAATCGCGCCGCTAGAACGGTACCCAGCTGCCGTGAAAGCCCATCGGTACGCGTGCTGGCAGAAGAATGCGAGCCACCGGTGTTTCCGACATGGTGCTGGCGTCCAGTATCAACACCTCACTCTTGTCGGTGGCCTTGTCGTAAACATAGGCCAGCAACCAGCCATCGTCTTCAGATGTACCGTTGGGGTCGGCAACGAATACGGCTTCACTGCCTTCCCTGCCCTCGCCCAGTTCCACCGCTTTTGAGCTGAAGTCGTTGAGATCGAACTTGATATAGCGCTCGCCATAGGGAGCGGATCCTGCCAGGCCCGCCATGTAACCGTAGCGGTGCTTGCTGCCGACCACGGACTCACTAACTCGGGGAAATTCGATGGAGCGATCATCAATCTGAGTTTCCCGGACGGTGCCCGCGGACTGGTCGATGGTCCAGCGATAGAGCAATGCCGGTGCCTCTACCTGGCTATTCATAACGTCACGTTTGCGCGCTACATCGATAATAATTTTGCCGTCTTCTTCATAGGCATTGAGGGGATGGAACACATAGCAGGGATCGATGTCGTACCAGGTCACATCGGCGTCGCCGCCGTTACGGGGCATCACCCCCAGGCGGGCACCGTAGCTCTCATCCCACTTGATGGGCAGGCCGCCTTTGTCAATATTCTCCACATCCCACACTGCGGGCAGATCCATCCACACCACGTAATTCCGGGTGATATTGAAGTCGTGCATCATGGTGCCGCCGGGAACCGTGATTTGTTCGCTCTGCACCAGTTCGCCGTCTGCGGAAACCCGGTGGTAGGTGAGATAAGGGGGAAAAATTCCGTAGGCAAAAAACAGCAGCTCACCGGTTTCCGGGCACACTTTCGGGTGCGCGGTCATCGCCGTGGTTAATTTACCGCCAAAATCATAGGCCTGCACGGTCTCCAGGTCAGTAGACACTTCCCACGGCAGGTGGGCCTCTTCCAACGCCAGGATCTTGCCAGCGTGATGAATGACATGGGTGTTGGCAGAAGATTTGTCCAACTCCATGATGGCCTCGATAGGGTCACCCTCAGGGTCAGCGTAGAGCGGCGTTTTGACGTAGCGATTGCGATACCAGTTGGCCTTACCGTTTTCAATCTCAACCCCATGGAGCATGCCATTGCCCAGGAACCAGTGATCAGACCAGCCGGTCTGGGGATTGGGACCGTTGCGCAACAGGCGCCCATTGAGCTCCGGTGGAATACTTCCAATCACCTCCAACTGGTCATCGGTGACCTCTTCGAACACCGGTGCGAAGTTGTCTATCAGGTAAAAGGGTTTTTCGACTGCTTGATTCATTTTGGTGCCTCCTGGGCTGAGGCCGTCATCATAGCCAACCGGCAGGCTGCGTCCAAGTTATACTGCAAAAACTAGCTCTGGCTAGTACTGTCAGACGTTATGTTGTGCGGTATAGAACGCAAAGCGCTCGCGCACCTGCTCTTCAGTCAGGCCAAATTGATCCAGCTTGTGGCCGTGTTTACCGTGCTTGCCCTGGGGATGACCATCCACGTGAGCCTGCAAGGCAGCGTGGATCTCATCGCTCACCTCAATATCGAAATAGTCGTAGATGGCGGATACTGTGCCCATGGAGTCAGACACCAAGCCATCGTGGGTGTAATCGGTAAAGCGCTCAACCGGCAAGCTGGCTCGATCTTTCAAGCCGCGCTCCAGCGACAACGCATACCACTCCATCACCTGCTCACCCAACCAGGCGCCGTCAATTTTAGAGGCATCCCCCGCCCACATATTCTGCGCCATCACCATGTGGGTCATGGAGCTGATGGATGAGGTAATGCTGACCACATCCCGGTGACCCCAGACCACGGCGGCATCAGGAAAGACATCCACGATCTCTGGCAAGGCCCACATATGCGCCGGCGCCTTCAACACCCAGCGCTCACCCGGGCGCTGCCACTGCAATAGTTTCAATTGATCCCGGTATTCCTGATACAGGGGCTTCAAGTCGTGATTCATAAACCAGCTGCG
The DNA here is from genome assembly GCA_965237855.1 of Halieaceae bacterium. Classification (GTDB taxonomy): domain Bacteria; phylum Pseudomonadota; class Gammaproteobacteria; order Pseudomonadales; family Halieaceae; genus CBDEGK01. The sequence goes on from CBDEGK010000004.1 coordinate 316,179, forward strand.
ATAGGGCTCAAGCATGATCTCCCAGCCGGTTTGCACGCCGTCAAAGGAATACTGGTGCATCATCACGCACTCTTCCGGCAGGTCTGGGTGGGCGTAGTGAATTTTGTCGAATTCCGGATTGCGATTGGCTTCCATGTACTCAACCATGCCGTCGTGGCGCGGGTCGGGCTCACCCAGCGTCCAGCCGGGCATGGGTTCGGGGCAGTAAATTTCCCACAGTAGCAGCGCCTTGGTGTAGGGGTCAGCTGATAGCAGATTGACCAGAGCCGAGGTGCCGGTGCGCGGCAGGCCGGTGACGAACATCGGCTTTCTCAGGGTTTCGGCAAGTATTTCGGGGTGCTGATCGTAGGCGGCCTGTATTTTCAGGCGGGTGGAAAGCTTGGTGAGCACATGATTGCGACAGGATTGGCGATTGTCCTCCCCTACCACGTTGCGGTCGTAAGTTTCCAGCAGGACATCCAGCCCCTCGCGAAACCAGTCATCGCCAAAGTTATCCAACCCGGTAGCGGCTGTCGCGGCATCCAGGACATCTTGTGTTTCAAACATAGAATCAGTCATGGGGGTAATGAAACCAGTTTCGAACCGGTTTCACCACCTCCAAACGGATGAATCGGGGTCGGAAGCCGGAACCGGGGTCGGAGGTGAGCGCTAGCGGGATCGGAGGCAGGGGTCGGGGCGGTCCGCCGAAGCGGTGTGTGGGTAACTCGCAGAGTTATCCACACTCCCCTGACCCCCTATTTCACCGATCTATTTAAGCTGCCTTCTTTTTAGGCGCTGCTTTTTTCCTTTTGGCTGCCGCCTTCTTTTTCTTAGGTGCGGCTTTTTTCTTTGGGGCGGCCTTCCGCTTGGCCGCCGCCTTCTTCTTCGGAGCTGCCTTTTTAGCCGCTTTCTTCGGGGCGGCCTTCTTCGCGGCCGGTTTCTTCTTAGACTTGCGCTTGGCCTGTGCTTCCGCTGCCTTCTCTACCGCCGCAGCGGCGCGATCAGCAGCCTGGGCCTTGCGGCCTTCCACTATGGCATCGGTTTTTAACGGCACCAGCCGTTCAACAGCATCGGTCAGCAACTTGGCAATGGCACCAACGGTATCGCCCATCTCCCGCGCCTGCTGGATCAGTTCTTCCACGCGCTTTTCAGCATCGGTGTTGGGCTTGCGTTTCAGAGACGCGCGGGCCTTTTTGAGGCGCTGGCTGGCTGACTTTTGCTTTTTTCGTGCCGCGGACAATTCACGCTTGCCTTTGTCGACTGCCTTTTGTGCATCCTTCAGTAACTGGGCTCTCAACTTCTCCACTTGCTTATTGGCCTTCTGCGCATACTTCAGCGCTTGTGCCAGTTCTTTCTCTAACATTGCTTTTCACTCCCGCATTAGATGGGTACCACTACTGTCAGTGTAGGAACAAATTGCGTATTTACCAGTGACAAAATATGCTGCGTTGATTTACCCCAGGAAAAAGGAAATATATTCGTGACATATGATATCGACCCAGAGCTCGCCGCCGTCATCGAAGGCATGCCCACTCTCGGTTTTGAAGACCCCGCCGCGGTGCGCGAAATGATGACAGCAGGGCTGGCTGCCTTTGCAGGAACGATAGATGAAAGCAGCCTCGATATTGAAGACCGGACGATACCCGGCCTGGAAGGCGCACCCGAGGTGCCGGTTCGCATCTACCGGCCGAAACAACTGGCGCAGACCACCGCGGGCTTACTCTATATTCATGGCGGCGGCTTCGTCGTGGGCGATCTCGACAGCGAACATGGTGTTGCCGTGCAATGCGCTCGCGAGTTGGGCATCGTGGTGGTTTCCGTCGGCTACCGACTGGCACCGGAACATCCTTTCCCGGCTGGGCTGGAAGATTGCTATGCCGCGCTGCAGTGGTTTCATGCCAATAACGAGGAACTGAAGGTAGATCCAACACGCATTGCCATTCGTGGCGGCAGCGCCGGCGGCGGTCTGTGTGCCGGCCTGGCATTGATGGCAAAGGAGCGAGGCGGCCCGGCCATCTGCTTTCAATTTCTTGGCATTCCCGAACTCGATGATCGGCTCGACACTGTCAGCATGACAGAATTCACTGATACCCCATTGTGGCATCGGCCCAACGCCATTCTCAGTTGGAAGTACTACCTGGAACCGACACACACTCCCGGCGACGAAGGTGTCCCCATACAAGCAGCGCCCGCCCGCGCCACCATAGAAGATCTGCGCGACTTACCCCCCGCTTACGTCACCACCATGGAATTTGACCCCCTGCGTGACGAGGGCATTAGCTATGCCCTGAAACTCTTGCAGGCGGGAGTCTCCGTGGAGTTACATAGCTATCCGCGCACCTTTCATGGCTCCGAGATGATGAGCGAAGCCCAGGTCACCAAACGTGGCATTACCGAGAGCCTCACGGTGTTGCGTAGAGCCCTCTCCCTGGATTGAAAACCCGGCAGATCTGGCCCTTTTTGTCAGCGGATATTGGCCTCTCCTACCCATGGCTGAGAGTCACTGCGGGGCTATACTGCGGTTCTTTTTATTGATGATGGCACAGGTAATCCAACATGAGTGACGACAGCATCCACCATCCGCCGCTAATGGCCCACATGTTAATCGACGGCCTCAATCGCTACGACGATGAGCCCTGTCTATACCTGGGTGACAAAGTAGCGACGTATGCCGATGTGCGTCGCTCCACCAGCCAGATGGTGCAGGCACTGCAATCGAAAGGCCTGGGTAAAGGCTCGAAGATTGCGGTGATCTCCGCTAACCGCCCGGAGGTGCTTTCTAACATCGCCGCCATGCAGATCAATGGCAGCATTGGCTCGCCCTTGCACCCCATGGGCTCCCTCGAAGATCACGCCTATGTGCTGGGGCATGCAGAGATCGACGCCTTGGTCTTTGACGCCAGCCTCTTTACCGGACGCGCCCAGGAGCTCAAGGAAAAATTCCCGGCGTTGATCCTGTTGGGTCTGGGGCCCAATGACATTGGTGATGATTACCTGGCCCTGGCGGAAGGCTTTGAGCCACAGCCATTGGTGGCGCCGGATGTACAACCCACCGATATCTCCTCCATTACCTACACCGGCGGCACCACCGGCAAGCCCAAGGGCGTGCTCAGCACCTACCGTGCCACCGCCTACATGACCATGATCCAGATGGCTGAGTGGGAATTTCCTGAAGACTTACGCATGTTGATTGCCACGCCCCTGTCCCATGCGGCGGCGGCCTTTTTTATACCGGTCTTACAGAAAGGTGGTGCTTTCTACGTGATGCAGGGCTTCAGCCCCGACGAGTTCTTCGACATGGTCGAGCAACATAAAATTACCGCCACCATGTTGGTACCGGTGATGTTGTACTTCCTGCTGGATTCGCCCCGCTCTGCCACTGCGGATATGTCGAGCATGGAAACCCTGTTCTACGGTGCCTCGCCCATGAGCCCGGCGCGGCTACAGGAAGGCATCGAGAAATGGGGCCAGATCTTTTACCAGTTCTTCGGCCAATCCGAAGCACCTATGGTGCTGGCCAATATGAAAAAGAAAGAGCACGACCTGAGCAAGCCCGAGCGACTCAGTTCCTGTGGTCGCCCCGCCCCCTGGATTCACCTGGAACTGCTGGATGATGACAACAACCCGGTGCCCAAAGGAGAGCCCGGCGAAATCTGCGTGCGCGCACCGCTGGTGATGAAGGGCTACAAAGACATGCCCGAACAGACCGAGGAAGCCATGAGCGGCGGTTGGTTGCATACCGGTGATGTAGGTCGGTTAGATGACGAGGGTTTCCTGTACATCGTTGATCGCAAGAAAGACATGGTGGTAACCGGCGGCTTCAACGTATTCCCCCGTGAAGTAGAAGATGTGTTATCTGCTCACGAAGCCGTCGCCCAGGTGGCAGTGGTTGGTGTACCGGATGAGAAACGGGGCGAGTCGGTGAAAGCCGTGATTGTCCTGAAGCCAGGTGCCGAAGCCAGCGAGGCGCTGACTGAAGAGCTAACTAACCTGGTCAAAGAGGCCAAGGGCTCCGTGCAGGCACCCAAATCCATCGACTATGTGGATGCTATTCCCCTAACCGCCGTCGGCAAACCCGACAAGAAAGCGGTTCGAGCCCAGTACTGGGGCGACGGCCGCGCTGTTGGCTAACTATCAAGGGGTCAGACTCCTTGAAAAACAAGCTAGCCCAAGGAGTGCTGACCATTCTGATATTTCAAGGAGTCTGACCCCTTGAAATTATTAGCGGGTTTCGAGGATGTCGACGAGGCGGTCGATCTCGCAGAGTTCGGCGGTGACCGGCGATAACATGGCCTCGGCGCAACCCGCAGCTTCGAGGTTATCCAGGGCCTCTTTCACCGCGTCCGCGTTACTGCGATGCTGATTGTCGGCCATCCAGTTGGCCACATCCTCACCGGCAATGATCAGGTAGTTGTACACATAATCGTGCAACTTCTGCTGGCCGTCATCCGCCAGGGAATACCAGAACCCACCCAGGTGATAGGGTACTTCTGAGCGGCCCGCCTCTACCCAGGCGTCATCTGCCATTTGCAGCGTATTGCGAATTTCCTCCTGCTCGCCGTTGCCGGAAAAGGCGTACACGCCATCGGCCCACTGGGCACTGCGCGCCATACCTTTCGGGCCCATGGCACCGGTATAGATCTGCGGCCCACCGGCCTGTGCGGGTACCGGGCCCACCGGGTCGACCCCTTCAAAGGGCGGTTCCTGTGCCCAGATGGATTTCATCTTGGCGATCTGCTGGTCCATCCGCGCATGCCGGCCTTTATATTCCATGCCGACCGCCTGGTAATCCCAGGGCCTGCCGCCATAGCCCACGGTCACCTTGAGGCGACCGCCTGACATGACATCGAGGGTGGCTATTTCCTTGGCGGCACGCACCGGGTCATGCATGGGCAACACATAGAGGGTGGTATTGATCTCCACGTTTTCTGTCAGCGCAGCCGCCGATGCCAGCAAAATGCGCATGTCATAGGTGGGGCCAATGATTCGCTCGCCACAGGACAGGCTGTGGAACGGACCCTGGTCGATATGGCGAAACCAGGCATGGTAGTCCTCACGGGTAAGCCCGTGCTTCATATAGGGCAGGCACAATCCAATTTTCATCTAACGCTCCAACTCAAAGTTAGTCTGCATGCGATCCCTGGCGGTGCTCGTCACCGGCTGATCTCGCAACTTGTATTTCTGTACCTTGTTGGTCGGGGTATAGGGCAGCTCGGCGACCATCTCGATATATCTCGGTACATAAAAGTATGGCGCATGATCGTTGACGTGGCGAGCCAGCTCCTGCGGCTGCAGCTCCGCGCCCTCAGCAATGATGACATCCAGCTTGATCTCGTCCTCCGAGTCCAATTCATCCGCCTTCACCGCATAGGCCGCCGCACCCACAACAGCCGGGTGTTGCAGGGCAATGCCTTCGATCTGCACCGAGGAAACATTGCGGCCCTTGAAACGGATCACATCTTTTTTACGGTCGACAAAAAAGTAGTTGCCGTCTGCGTCCTGCCTGCCGAGATCACCGGTGTGATACCACTCCCCTGTGTAGGCCCCGGCCTGGGCCTGTGGGTTGTTGAAATAGCCATTGAAAATCTGGTGTGGCTTGGTCTCCCGCACACAGAACTCACCGCTCTCGCCAACGGCCACATCTGCGCCCTCCTCATCCAGCAAGCGCAACTCAATGCCCTGCGCCACTTCGCCCAGGGCGTTGGCAGGCCATTGTTTCTCCGCTATGTCTTTGCGGCTCATCAGCAACATGGCCTCACTTTGACCAAAGCCCTGCAAATTTCCCTCGATACCAAAGCGCTCGCAGAAGGGTTTCATGAGGGGTTCCGGCATCGGCACCATATTTGCGGTACGCAAGGGATTGTCGGCATCGTCATCGCGGGCCGGCTGATTCCACAGGAACATGTGCATGGCACCCAGGGTCATGGTTTGAGTGGCGCCGTAGTGACGCATTCGATCCCAGAAATCGCCAACGGAAAACGCCGGATCAATAGCACAGCCAATACCACCCACCAGCGCCCGGTATATATTGGCGACCCAGGCGGCGGAGTTGTACAGGGGCAGGCAGTTGTAGGCGACATCACCCGGGCGAATTTCGAAATTGCGGTTGTTGTGAATAGCAGCGCGCACCCAGACGTTGTGATTTTGCATCACCCCTTTTGACTTGCCGGTGGTGCCGGAGGTCCAGAGGATGGCGCAGGTATCGCCGTAGTGAATATGCGCCATATCTGGCTCAGTGGCGGGCAGCTTGGCGAAAGCACCCAGGTCCTGCCGTAACATACGCTGTCCGTAGCTGACCCGATCATCCACTTCCAGCACCCGCGGCAACAAGTCATCGTCGGTTACCAGCAGCGCAGCGCAACTGTCGCCCAGGGTTTCTGCCAGCCAATCGCCCTTGTAGTCGGTATTGATTGGTACCCACACCGCACCAAGCTTGTGCGCGGCCAGTGCCAACAACACAAATTCCACACAACCATGAAGATAGATGGCGATACGATCGCCGGGCGTGACGCCGATCTCCCGCAAACCACTCACATAGCGGTTTACCAGCGTGTTGGTATCGCTAAAGCTGTAATGCTGATCGCCGAACAGCAGGAATGGCGTGTCGCCATTGTGCGCCGCCTGCAGCTGCAGAATGGTGCCCAGTCGACGGTTGTCGTCGACCTGAAAGTCGATCTCATACATGGCTCAGTGGTAGAACTGATCGGCCCATTTGCGAAAGCGAGCGATCGGGCCGTCGCCATCACAGAGCCTGGGCTCAGCCCGGTAGACCTTGTTTTCCCAGATGGGTATGTCATCACCGAACTGACGATTCACTTCCTTCACAAAGGCCTGGCCAATGCGGTCGGTCTTGTCATCGCCATCGGCGTTGCGATAGTAGATATGGAAATGCTGTTCGACGTTGTCTTCGTCAATCGCCACCGTCGTGCCCACCATACACACGTCCACCAGGGTCTGGTAACGAGTCACCGAGTAACCAAACCCAGCGGTATCTGTGCCCAGGGTTCCTTCGACCGTGCCCTGGGAGCTGGGAAAATGCTGGGTACTACGCATGATCATGGAGGGGCCCTCAAAACGGAAGTCTCCATACTCCGCATCCCCGGGGTGCTGATGAATGGTGACGAAGTGTGCCCCATCCGCTGTATTTTCAGCCATTTCCTGTAGTGCAGTGCGCACCTGGTGCTGATTGTTGAACGGCCCCACCCACTCATCGCTTTCCGCTTCAGGCACCACCGGTAAATCGAATAGCGGGCTCACCTCATCCGGGTGATACCAGGCCATGATAATGCCGTAGTGTTCACGGGTGGGATAGGTGCGCAGACACGCCTTCTCATTGAGCTTATTCGCGTAATCAATCTCCGCGACGTTGCCATCACCATCATAGCGCCAGTGGTGAAACGGGCATTGCACCAGCTTGCCGACCACCTCACCACCGACACCGATATGCGCTCCCAGGTGGGCGCAATAGGCATCCTGCAGATGAACCTCGCCTGCCTCGTCGCGCCAGCGGATCAGGTCACGATCAAAATAACGCACGCTGTCGATCTGGCCGGCGACTAGCTGGTCGCTGTAACCCACATGAAACCAGCCGTGTGGCAGCGGAAACGGAAATCGGCTCATGACACTCCACTCTTCAATAGAATCGGCTCCAGCATAGCCACCACAGTGTCCTCACTCAAGAAAACAATTCGATTGAATTGTTTTTAGTCTAATTTGTTGTCCTCTTCTCTGAACTGTTCGAGCATATCCTCAGGAATATCAGGCCCAGCATCGGGATCATCGCAGAGCACCAGCCGTGCCAGCGACATACCGGTGACATGGCGAGCACCAAAGATGTACACGACTGCGACCACACCATCGAAGGCAGCCAGGGCATATTCCCATTGCTCAGAAAGACCGAAGGGCACCGCGAACAGGATGGCACACACCGCTGAGGCACGCACCAGGCCCTGCCAGAAAATCACCGGTGCCCGGTAGTAGATATCTTCGGAGGCCCAGATCAGGCAAGCGGCCGCCATCATGAGAAAAGCACCGAGGGTGATGAGGGAAACAAACTGCCCGGCCTGGGGGTCCGACATGGCACTGGCCCAAACCCCGATGCCAACAACAAAATCGAATGCGCCGGTCCACCATATAAACTGACGAAGCATATCTCTCCCCTAGTGAAACCCGTATTTCACCGGCATCGACTTCAGGCCACCCACGAAAATGGCCTGTACCCAGCTCGGATCTGCTACCATTTCAATATGATCGAGGCGAGAAAGCAACTCCCGGAAAAAGCGGGCCACTTCCAGAGTCGCCAGGTGCTGCCCCAGGCACATATGCGAACCATGACCATAAGCCAGGTGCAGCTTGGGGTTACGTCTGAGATCGAGTTGGTGGGGATTGTCCATAACCCGCGGGTCACGGTTGGCCGCGGGAAACCACAGCGCAATATTGTCCCCCGCCTGAATAGTCTTACCGTGCAGCTCATACTCATCAGTTGCGGTGCGCACCATGTGGCGCACCGGTGATGTCCAGCGAATCAATTCCTTGGCGGCATCCATGTCCATCGAGGGGTCGTCGCGCCAGGCGGCCATTTGTTCAGGATGCCCCATCAGCGCTTTCATTCCCGCACCCAGCGTACCCGAGGTAGTATCGTGGCCAGCTGCAGCGGTGATAATGAAGTAAGACATCTGGTCCAGTGGCTCCATCGGCTTGCCATCAACCTCGGCATTGGCCAGCACTGTCGCCAGGTCGTCTTTAGGATTTTTCTTTCGGTCTTCGATAACCTCGCTAAAATAACTGCTGAACTCAATCAAGGTATCTGCATTCATCGTCTCGCTGTCAGGATCGCGTGCGAGGTCCGGGTCCTGGCCGCCAAATATCTCCTGGGTCAGGCGCAACATGGTAGCTTCTGATTCGCGAGGCAAACCCAGAATCGACATAATAATGCGCAACGGGTACAGCAATGCGATGTCTTTTACGAAATCACACTCATCACCCATCTCCTGCATTTTGTCGACGTACTCAGTGCACAGGGCCTGGATTTCCGCATCCAGGCGATCGATCGAGCGCGGCAGAAACCAGTCTTTACTGACCTTGCGCAACTTCAAGTGTTTGGGCCGGTCCATGTGGATCAGGGTTTCCAGGCCGTTGGAGGTACCAAAGGTTTCCAGGAAAAACTCTTCTGCCGCCGTCGGCAGTAACGTTGTCCGCGGCGCGCTGAGGAAACGATCATTATTGCTGCCGACAAACTTGATGTCTTCGTAGCGGGTCAGAGACCAGAAGGGCCGGTACTCCTCATTCTCACACAAGGCCAGCGGTTCGTTTTCTCGCAAATGGTCAAACAGGCCATGCATGGTGTCCTCATCACCCATAATTACCGGATTGACGAGATCTTCGGCGCTGTATTGATGGCTCATGCAGCAGCTTCCGGCAACAACTTGTTGAGGATACTGGTGCATTCTGCCGGCTCCATGAAATGCGGCACGGAATAGCCAGCACCCTCGTCCACTGCCCGCTGCATTATGGCGGGAATATCGGCCACCCTTAGCTCTGCGACCAGCTCGGGAATATCCACCGTGGCGTTGAGTTCACGCACCGCCGCGACAAAGTCCTCGGCCGTGTTCTTACCGATCGCCACCGCCAATTCTGTCAGTCGCTCACGACAGGACTCCAACGACATATCCAACACGTGGGGCAAGACCATGGCATTCGCCAGTCCGTGGGGTATACCGTATTCACCGCCAAACTGGTGAGCGATGGCATGCACATTGCCCACGTTGACCAGGTTGATGGCCTGGCCTGCCATATAGGCGGCGTGCGCCATGGCATCACGCGCGGCTATATCACTACCTTGGCTGTAGGCCGTGGGCAGTTTTTCAAACACAATCTTGACGGCGGCCCGCGCCTTGTCCTTGGCATCACCGGCATCCCAAACACTGATGTAGGCCTCGATGGCATGGGTCAGCGCGTCCATGCCAGTAGCGGCAGTGATATGCGGCGGCAAGCCGGTGAGTAGGGTGGCATCGATACAGGCGGCGGTGGGACCGAGGGTAGCACCAGAAATAACACCCTTCTGGTGGGTTTCGGTATCAGAGATCACCGCCCCGCGGGTGGCTTCCGAGCCGGTTCCCGAGGTGGTCGGCACCGTATACAACGGCGGGATCGGGTTTTTGGCTTTACCGAAGCCAATAAAATTGCGCGGGTCACCGGGGTGGGTGACTGCCATGCCGATAATCTTGGCGGCATCCATAGCGGAGCCGCCACCAATAGCGATAATTCCGTCGCAGTTATTGTCCTGGTATACCTTCAAACCTTCCTCAACATGCTGGAAAGTGGGGTTGGGTAAAACGCCATCGTAGGTCACGGTTTCCACACCACTGCCGGCGAAGCCCACCAACACTTTGTCCACCAGACCCAGCTCAACCAGGGGCTTGTCGGTCACCACCAGCAACTTTTTCAGGCCCGTGTGGCCAATATGCCGACACATGGCCTGGGTACTGCGCTCTCCGGCAAACAACATATAGGAGGGAGGACCCATGAATTTCATCATGAAACCGGCGAATCCAATGAATAGGTCGTGTTTGAATTTACGAAATGACATAACTCTGCACCCTGCTTATTTATCGTCTGAGAATATTGTGGCAAGGCATTATGTCCCGAGCCTCGCAGCCACTCCACCCACTAAATATAGTCAATTCTGGCCAACCCAGATTGGCGATGACCAGGCCCGATGCTCGACCTCGGCCAGGCAGTCATCACTGCGATCCGTCTGACTGTGGCCGTAGCAAATATTGACGGCGATACATTCGCCCGTCTCATTGTATTCACAACGCAGGCCGGCGCCATTAATCGTCGGCGTTGCCTCCTGCACGGCTCGCAGGTAGTAGGCGGCGGTGCGATCCTGATCGAGGTAATCCGGGTCAGAAAATTCCACCTCGCACTCAGCACCTTCACAATCGAAACTGCGCCAGGGGTCGATGATCAAATCTGCCAGATCCTCCTCGGGCGTCTGCTGGGGCAGTATCTTGATGACCTCCAGGCGCGCCAGCGAGTAGCGCTCATCCGAAGGGTTGTAACACTCCCCGCCACACAGGCGCTGTTGGTCCTGGCCCAGCGCAGTGCTGACGTAATCCGGGCAACCCGGTTTTTGTTTGAAGGCGGCCACGGCGCGGGCACGGAATTGGGGTTCAACCGATGAACTGACGGTCTGACCCATGGCCGAGGTCTTGCCATCGGCTCCAATATGATCAAACCACAACAACATCCGTGGCCCCGACGTGCCATAGACCTCATTGCGCTTGAGCGCGGCCCATATTTGCTCACGATTGCGGCCTTCACTGTGGACCGCGGCCAGGCCCCCGGTATAGAGCATGGACACGTTGCGCTCGCGATTGAAAATAGTATTGGGGGTGGCTGATACCTGCTCCGGGCTTAGCAACTTCAGCTCGCCGTCAGGTTTGCGTTCGCCCCATTTCAGGCCGGTGCCAACAAAATCAATATTGCGGGCCCGGTCGACCTCCTTGTAACCGGTGCCGGGACGCGCGCTGTGGACATCACTGGAGGCGATAAAGCCGAATTGAAAATGTCGGGGCTCACCGCTGCTGAAATCCGCCTGGGCGATTGCCGCCTGTGCCGATACAGCGGGACGCATGTCATACGCGGGCAAAAAACAATCCTCACATACACCGCAGTTCAACCACTCTTCCTGGCTGACATTAAACAGGGTGCTGTGGGCAGAGGGGCCCGCCGCTACCGCGTTTTGGCGCGCGTATTTAACGGCTTCCTCACAGCCCGCGCTGGCGGAGTCCTTACAGTGCTGACGTACAATTTCCCCGGCCTGCCAGCAGCAGGGTAAATAACCGTCACTGGGTGGCGGGCAGTAGGCCGCACCGGTTTCATCGTAAGCCACCCCGCGCCAGGAGCGATACTCCTCGGAATTACCGTGGCCCGAATACACTTCAATCATGGTCTGGCGTTGGGCATTGTGCATCTCCCCGGCCAATTGCTTTTTCCAGGTCGAACCCGGCGGGGTATACAGGCCCCAGCTATTGCCGTGGGGAATCACCAGGTAGTCATCACTCTGCTGCTCCAGGCGGGCAAACAGCTCCGTCGGTGTCTCCGCCGCCTCACGGCAATCCAGTGGCAACTCATCCACCGGCGTGTCGTCATCGCAAATCGGCACGGTAAACGTCTTGGCCGTGTACTTCAGATTGCGCCAGTGATCGGTGCGATGCTCGCCGTCGAACAACAAGCCCTTGATCGCCTCACTGACCAAACCGGCTGCATCCAGCTGCACATTGAAATTAGACAGGTCCGAGGCGGCGGCGATAGGCCGCGGTGGCAGCTCGTCATCCTCCAGCCCGGGAAAGATAATATTCTTGTGACCGTAATGACCCTCAGGTTTCGCACCATTCTGGGTCCATTCCCAACCGGTAAACGCCACGGTATCCGGCCTGTCACCAGTGACCGCGTTGCACTGGCGCATAGACTCACGGGTGCGCTGCCAGCGTTCCGGGGTCAGTGAAAAAGCGTGGTCGTTGATACTCCAGAAATCCAGCTGCGAACAGAAGCGGGCATAGTCACAGGCATCTGCGGGGGGATGGGCCCCCTCCCCGCCGAAAAAACTCAGGCTCTGTTCAAAGGCATCGGCGGAATATGTGGTGTGCACGTGCAGGTCACCGAACAGTATCTGTGACTCGTCGGTGGCTGCCTCTATCGGGCGGGTCTGTGACACCACCTCGCCGGCTATTTCATACTCTAGGTCTTCACAGGCCGCCAGGCCCAGACATAAAACCAGTAGTGCCAGTACTGCCGGTCTACTGCGTGAATGCTTGCTGGGTCGTTGCATAAAGATAATCACTGGCCTCCTGCAGGGGCATGGCTTTTATAGCATTGCTGAATTGTTCGGTGCCCATCGGACAATCGACACCACTGTCTGACAAGATTGATGTCAGCCGTGGCCAGTCTACGCCCTCACCGGGGGCTACCCGGTGACCGAGGGTTTCCACGATAGTATCGTCATCAGCGTCGGCGCGCATGTCCGAGGTTTGCACCATGTGAATCTTGTCACCGGGAATCGCTGCCAGCGCATCGTAGTCAGCGCCGGCACGAGCGAAATGCCAGGTATCAATCACGTAGCCCAGGTTGTCCTGACCAACGGCCTCGACAATACGACGGGCGGAGGGAATATCCGGAATGGCCGTCCAGGGCAGAAACTCCAATGCGATCTTAAAGCGGTAGGAGGATGCTTCCCTGCACTGCTCGCGCAACCGTGCAACGGCGGCAGCCTCATCCTGGAACGCCGCATCCATGCAGCCGGTCATGACAACATCGGGGTCGAAGACCTCGACCGCCGCCAGCATCACCTCCAGCTCCTGTAGATGAGTATCGCCTTCCGGCTGCGCCCAGGCGGTGAGAAACTCCAGCGAACTGGCGCGAATACCGTGTTGATCCAGCACTGCCTTGACCGCCTCCAGGCTACCTAACTCCTGGCGTGCCTCATCAAGACTCATCAACCAAAAAGACATTTCCTCAAAGCCAGAACGGGCTGCCGCCGCTATCCGTTCCTCAAAGGAGTAGCCATCGGGCATGGTGGCGAAACACAGTAACTTCGTACGTGAGAAGCTCATTTCTTATCCTCGGAATGATTCATTCTAGATTAATACGTTTGTATTATAATTGTAAAGCGCCTATAGTGCGCTACAACAGTGTAGAGGAGATTTTCATGCCAGAATCCGTCCAGGAACAGCTGGATTTGCCGCCCATGGACCAGGTTGGTTTCGTCTATCGGAACCTGGAAGCGGCCATGGCGCTTTACGAACCCATGTTCGGCCCCTTCGAAGTACAGGAGTATGGCTCCTTCGATTACGAGTACCGCGGCAGCGTGGAGCCCGCCGAGTTGCGCATCGCCTTTGGCAAAAGCGGAGATATCGAGATCGAATTGATTGAGTGGGTAGCCGGCCCTACCCCCCACAAAGAATTCCTCGACCAGGGCCGCGAGGGCATGCACCACCTGCGCTTTCGCGTTGACAATGTGGATGCCAAAGTGGCCGAGGCGGAAAAAATAGGCTGGAAAACGGTGTGGTATAAACAGTTTGCCGAAGGCCTGGCCATGGCCTATATGGAGCGGGATAACGACCCTCTCCTCATCGAGTTCTTCGAAAATAATCACGAGTAAAGCGAATGGACATTGCTGAATTCAAAGACCGCTACGGCCCAACCGTTGTCATCACCGGCGCCTCATCCGGTATCGGTGAATCGTTTGCCCGACTGCTAGCGGCCATGGAACTGGACCTGGTGTTGGTGGCCCGGCGCCGTGACCGCCTCGATACCCTGGCCTCGGAGTTGAGCCGGGCCCACGATATGGCAGTGCAGATCTGTGTCTGTGATCTGGCTGAAGAGAACGCTATCGATCGGGTGATGAAAACCTGTAAGGGTAAAGACATCGGTCTGCTGATCAGCAATGCCGGTTTCGGCATGAAGGGACCACACCAGGACAACGACCCGGCGACGATGCAGCAGATGCTGGCAGTCAATTGCCACGCCCCCATGTTGTTGAGCCAGCGCTTCATCCCGCAACTGCTCGAGCGCGGCAAGGGCGGCATCATCATCACCAGTTCGGTGGAAGGCCTGATGGGGTTTCCCTACTCCGTCCCCTACGCCGCCAGCAAGGCATTCACCAATAGCCTGTCGGAAGGCTTGTGGGGGGAGTTATCGCCCCAGGGCATCGATGTACTGGGCTTATGCCCCAGCAGCACGGATACCGAAACTCATGACTTACAGGGTATCGATAAATCCACCCTGGAAGGCATGATGAGTCCAGAAGAGGTGGCGCAGGAAGCGCTGGATAATATTCAGAATGGCCCTATCTATATTGTGGGTGCCCACAATCAGGAAATGTTCGCCGGCGTTACCAATATGCCCAGGCGGGATGCCCTGTTGATGATGGGCGAGAGTATGAAGGCGGTGCTGAGTTAGCGGGCTACCGAGCTAAACAGTCAGAGCTCTCGCGCCCACTCCACTAACTGCATGTGGCTATCGAGCATCGCCAGGCTTGCGCTTTCATCGAGCGTGGGCAGGATGGTAATTATCCGGTTCACACCCTGCGCTGCCAGGTCGGCCAGCACCTCCTGGCTTTCTACCATCGCCATCGGCGAAATATCTATGTCGGCGATGCTGCGGCCGCGCGCGGCACAAGCCTCGGCTAGCTGGGCTATCTGATCGGTCAGATCGGTGGAAAACATCGGCAACCAGCCATCGGCATACTCGGCGATTCGCTCTATCGCCCATTTTGATTGAGCGCCGACGTAGATCGGCAGGGGATCAGACTTCGGCTTCGGCTCAACCCACACCGGATCGAAATCGACATACTGCCCATGAAACTCTGCGTCTTTTTGCGTCCAGCAGGCTCTCATGGCCAGCACATGTTCGCGCAGTACTTTCCAGCGATCCTCATAGGCCACCCCGTGATTCTCCATTTCCTCCGCATTCCAGCCAGCGCCGATACCAAACAGGAAGCGCCCGTCGGAGAGAGAGTCGAGAGACGCGACACGTTTCGCGAGTGAGATGGGGTGATGCTCCGGCACCAGGCAGATGCCGGTGCCAACCTTCAGTTTCTCCGTAACTGCAGCCATCTGCGCAAGAAAGGTAAAGGGCTCGTAGCTCTCCCAATAAATGCTGGGCAGGTCACCGCCTACCGGATACGGCGTGCGACGCGAGGCAGGAATATGGGTATGCTCCGTGACCCATACAGATTCAAACCCGCGTTCTTCCGCGGCTACTGCCAGCCGTGTCGGCTTGATGGAGTATTCGGTTGGAAACGTTGTTAAACCAATATGCATGGAGACTTTCCTTTTCTTATGGTTAGGAATTACACATTAGTCTAACAAATGATTGGGATTGCTCCCCGAGAAGGATACGCGTGAATTAGAGAAAGGGACGCGCATAAAAAAGCCTCCATTAAGGAGGCTTTTGTAGTCCGGCAACGTCCGTGTTGTCGGCCGGTCGATGCTTAGTACGTATAAGCGATTGAAAATGCCCAGGTGCGTTCGCGGTTATAACCACCGGTAATGAAGTTCGATACATTAAAGGTGTTTACCAGGTTGCGCTCATCGGTCAGATTCTTGCCTTCCAGTGCCACACGCCATTTGTAATCGCTGCTGGTGAAAGCAATCAGCGCGTTGTACGTGGTCAGGGAATCTGAATGGGCTGAACTCAAGTACTCACTGGTGGTATCGATGGGCGAATCGGTGAACATCTCGTCGCGATACGCAACATCACCACTGATGAGCATGGTTCCCGCATTGCCGATATCGAAGTCATAGGCGATCCGTGCAGCCGCCGTCCACTCAGGCGCGAACCCCAGGGCGCGATCATCGGAAATATCGATAATAGTGCCGTCTTCGATCTCATTCTCATCGTCGTCGTCAGCCACCAGGTACTCAATAATCTCGCTGTCGAGATAACCCACATTGAGATTAATGGTCAAACCGTCAACCGCCGGCAACCAGGTCAGTTCGGCTTCAAAGCCGGAGCTTTCCACCTCACCCACGTTGTCCCGGGTAGAGCGCAGGGAACCGCCTTCGATGATCTCAATGGAGGTCAATTGCTTGTCGGTGTACTCGTTGTAGAAGATCTCGCCGTTCAGACGCAAGGTGCCGTCCAGCAGAGTAGTCTTCAGGCCGAGGGTGTAACTGTCGACATATTCCGGATCATAGGGCGTGGCCTCACTACCATCGGTGGCGAAACCGCCTGACTTGAAGCCTGATGAGAAGCCCGCATACAGCAAGGTGTCTTCACCGGCATGGTAAGACAGCTTGGCACTGGGCGAGAACTCATCCCACTTCTTCTTGTTGACCAGGTCCTCGGTATAAGTCACCTGGGTGAATTCTGTGATCAGCGAGCTGTCCAGTGGGGGTGTGGTTACAACCCCGCGATCAATCACCGACTGTGCAGCGCCGTTTGAAAACCAGGTCACAAACTTGGGGTCTGCCGCGACACCGGCTTCAGCGCCTTCGTTAATGACCCGCAGGTCGATAGAACCATCTATCAGGGCCAGCGCATTGGCATAGAAGCTGTGCAAAACGGTACCGTGCGTATCAATCGTTTTTTCATCTTCGGTATAGCGTCCGCCGAGGGATAACTGCCAGTCTTCACTAAAATCCCAGTCTATATTGGCGTAGGCCGAAATCGACGTCAGATCACGATCATCCTGCCAGGTGGTTTTCTCGTGATGATCGAAGAAACGCAGACGCGCGGTTTGCACGGTAACACCGTCTTCGGAAATCTCCGAAGTGCTGTCGAGATAGTACAAACCAAACACACCCTGCAGGGTATCGCCGGCGAAGTTCAGCTGCAGTTCCTGGCTGAAATCTTCGCTTTCAGGGAAGGATGTTGTGTTGATCCAGATCTGGTCCGATCCGTCAAAATCAAACCCGCGGGGGTTTTCCAGGGTGCGTAACGCTGTCACCGACTTCAGGGTCCAGGCATCGTTAACATCCCAGGTCAGCGTGGCCGCCAGCGACTTGGTTTCGATCTCGTTGATGTTGAATCCAGGTAACAAGTGCGCCGTGTTCACGTCATCTTCGTTCGCCGGCATGCTCAGGTCAGCAGGCTCATCAACCACGCCCGCACCGGGGAAAAAGTCTTCCTCAGCGCCGTAGATGCGATCATCAATAACCAGGATGTCTGCTTCACTGATCGCGGCCCGGTTGGGAATACCCGGCGCAGATTCGTCTTTGCTGTAGTCGCCAACTAACTTGGCGGTGAAGCTGTCCGTTACCTGCCACAACAAGGTGCCACGGAACGCCTGGGTCTCTTTGTCGGCCCACTCGCTGCCATCAAAGCTGTTGGTCTGAAAGCCATCGCGTTCCTGGTAGGAAAAACCGAAGCCACCGAACAACTTACCGTCGACAATCGGTCCTGACACGTTGGCTTTCACATTGAACAGCTTGTCGGTACCGGTCTTCAGGGTAACGCTTGCTTCTACTTCATCGCTGGGCTCGCGGCTCACGTACTTGATCGCGCCACCAATGGTGTTGCGGCCGTACAGGTTACCCTGCGGCCCCTTCAATACCTCGATGCGCTCCACATCATAAACTTCCAGCAAAGCACCGGTTGTCCGGTTCAGATAGACATCGTCCACGTAAATACCGACACCCTGGTCAAAGCCGGGATCATTGCCAATACCGCGAATAAACACCTGTACGGCACCGGCGACCAGGCCGCTGGTTTCATTGATGGTAATGTTTGGGGTCATTCTCTGCAGGTCGGTGATATCGTCAATTTGGTTGTCCTGGAGCTGCTGGGTGCTAAAGGCACTGACGGCCATCGGCACGTCCTGCATGCTCTCAGCGCGCTTTCGAGCGGTAACAACCACCTCTTCCAACACTTGCGCAGAGACTTCAGTGGTTATCAGCGAGGCGGCTGCCATCGCGGAGAAAATCAGCGAATGCTTAAAACGGCTATTGTTCATTAGGGTTCCCTACTTGTGGTTATTTATGTATCAGCTTTCCACAATTCTAAGGATAGTCCAGAAATCAACCAGAACCTGAAAACCCACTTTTATAAACATTTGGGTTCACAGTGTCCGGCACTAGACTATTCACTGGCCTCGGTCGCATCCGTGGCGGGCACGTGCTGCAGATCATTGATGATGGCCGTTCCCCAACTCATCATGTCCACGGCGGTGGCGCGGGATGGCATAAAGTCCTCGGGCAGTCGGGCGCGGTTACTCTCTCCCGCGACCCACAAGGGGCCCTGGTCGAGATGGGTCAATCCTTCATAGGCCGCATCGTCACACTCCATGCCGCCGTCCGGGGTAAAGGCCGCGAAATTCACGTGGGCGTGACTGGGGGTTTTGGTGGCGCCCAACACCAGGCACAGCGCATCCACACCCCGGGGTTTCAGGTCGTGCCACAGGCCTTCCGCCAGCATTTGATCAAAGGCCTTGGTGGCCGGATAGATAGTCATCCAGGCGGAGCCAGAAAAACCCGCCATGGAAGAGAGGAACAGCAGTCCGCCGCAGCCGCGTTCGCACATACCCTTGGAGAAATGGTGGGCCAGATGCGTTGGCGCGTAACAATTCAAGCCGATCATGAAATCCAGCTCTTCGGTTTTCCAGTCGGGAAAGCGGTTGTAGCCGATGGAGGAACCGGCGTTGTAGATCATCAGACCGACGTCGATATCATCGGTGACCGAGCGCACATCGTCGACAATGCTGCGCTGGGTCAAATCCACCGGGAGGGTTCGCACCTCAACCCCGTGTGCCCCGCGGATAGACTCGGCCAGTGAATCCAAGGGCCCTGGACGGCGTGCCAACAACACCAGGTTGATGCCAACACCTGCCAGCATACGAGCGAAGGACTCACCGACACCCTCTGAGCCACCGGCGATAACGGCCCAGGGGCCGTACTTTTCTGCAAATCCCGCAGGGAGTGAGTATTCGGACATCATCAGTCTCCATAAAAGGCGCGCCAGTGTACCGAAATGGCCTACACTATGCAGCCTGAGTGGAGAGGGATTTAGCGATGACTTTTCGAACCAACATTGCCACCAAGCCAGATTATTCGGTTGACGAGGTGCGGGCCCGCCGCAAGCGCGACGTCGCCCTGGGTTATCGTATTCTTGCTGCGCAACGCTGGGGCGACCTGGGAGATGGGCATATATCGGCGCGCGATCCCGAGCGCACGGATTGCTTCTGGATGCTGCGCTCTGACGTCTCCTTCCACCAGGCCACCGTTGCCGACCTGATTCTGATGGGACCCGACGGCACCGTCGTCGACGGCGATGTTGCCTTCAACGATGCCGCCTATTACATCCATACACCCTTGCTGGCGGCGCGACCGGACGTGGTGAGCGCGGTACATACACATACCGGCTGGGGCACGCCTTTCTCGGCTGAAGCCCGACTGATGGAACCAATTACCCAGGAAGCCTGTATCTTTTTCGAAGATCACGCCCTCTTCGACGACGACGAAGTCCAGATTCAAAGTGTGGAGGCCGGTGCGCGTATTGCCGCAGCCCTGGGTGAGAAGCGCGCGGTGATATTACGCAACCATGGGCTGCTCACGGTTGGAGACTCAGTGGCCGAGGCCGTGGGGGCATTTGTTTATTTTGAACGTGTAGCAGAAGCGCATATGAAGGCGCGAGATGCCATACCCATCTCAGCGGAAGCAGCGCGATTTGCCCAGGCAGACCTGTGCCAGTACGGCATTGGACGCTACGGTTTTCGCTCAATGGTGGCCCGCCATATCGGCGATCCGTCAGTCGTTGAACCTTCAATCGTAGAGCAGGCCTAGCTGATCGCGGCGACGACGTCGGCAATCTCCTGCCTGATGCGGTTGCGGCCGTAACCCAGCAGCGCTGTTTCTTGTGGGTCGGGCTCGTAGCTCACCGTGGCACCGACACCGGCAAACATAATCACATTGGGCAGCATCGGGTGATCCTCCGCCCGCACCTCCAGCTCAACCGGTTTGCCGGCGGCCTCGGCCCATAACTCCAGATACTCTTTCCAACTGTAGTTTTCATCACCCACCAGGTACGGGGTGCCACCGACACCCCGCGCCAGGGCACCGTCAATGGCCTCCGCCAGCGACAGAGAATTGATATGATTGGTACCGCCCTCGGGCGCAAACAGGGGCAAATCGAGATCACCCCGCGCATAAGCCACCAGTGCCGCCAGGTGGGGTATCGCCAGGCCGGGCAAGCTGCCCAGCACATAGGGTGCGTTCAGACTACAGACATTGAAGCTGTCGCTGCTCATGGCGCGCACCGCCTCATCGGTCACATGTCGGGATTTCACATAGGGGCACACCTCGATACGCTGGGGTGCTACCTGGGGGTAAAAACTACCGATATACACGGCGCGCTGTATTCCCGCCGCTTGCGCCGCCTCAAAGAACTTTGGCACGGCAATGTTGTTAACCCGTTCGTAGAACGCCTCCGGCGTTACCGAACCGTCCTGTGGCAACATACGAATATCGGCCGCTGCGGCAAATACCAGCTGATCAAAGCCCTCCAGGCGGTCATCAGTGCAATCGTCTTCGATATAGTTGCCCGCGACAAAATCAAAATCGGATACGGCGGTATCCATCGGTTTGCTGCGGGACATGATGCTGACCTCGTGGCCCTTCTCCCGCAGCAGTAAGGCCGCGTTGCCCCCGATCATGCCGGTGCCGCCAACAATCAAAATCTTCATCTCAGTGTCCTTAGTCTTGACGGGGTGCGCAGATAAACACAGGAATCTCCCGGTCGGTGCGGGCCTGGTAGTCTGCGTAGGGAGGGTAGTACTTCACGCACTCGGGCCAGACCGCATCGCGCTCCTCCCCAAATACCTGTGTGGCCTGGAGTTTCATCTTGCTGCCGCGATGGAGAACTTCGATATCCGGGTTTGCCACCAGGTTGTTGAACCAGACCGGACTCTTGGGCGCGCCGCCGAGGGAAGCCACCATGATGATGCCCTCCTGGTAGGGTACGTGCATGACTGGCACCCAGCGGGTTTTGCCAGTCTTGGCGCCGATGGTTTTTACCACACAGATATCGCAGCCTTTGAACTGGGTCATCAAGCGTCCACCGCTGAGCCGATAGACAAAGGTATTCACTTTACCGAAAGTGCGGGCGCCCTTCTTGGTGCGCTCATATTCCGCTTCGGTCATGGGGTTCTCAGCCATCGCCTGTCCTCCTTCAATGCAGACTCCAAGCTACACTACCGGGGCACCCTATCACAAACCCGACTGGTCTAATTATTGAACCAGATCGACCGCACAGAGCTGGTATGATCGACAGCTCAGAAAAAGAGGATCCCCCGTGTATATACCCGAGTTTGAAGACAAGACCCAGCGCCACCTGGGCAAGGCCATTGCCCTGCAGGCGCAACACAATGGTGACACCACTTTTATCATGTTTGGCGATACCCGCTACAGCTACGCGGAAACCAATACCAAGGTGAATGAGCTCGCCGCAGGCTTGAAGCAACAGGGCATTGGCATCGGCGACCGGGTCGCCTTCTTTATGTCGAGTTGCCCCGAGGTGATCTTCCTGGTGTTGGCTGTCAACAAGCTGGGGGCGGTGTGGGTGCCAATAAACACCGACTACAAGGGCGTCTGGCTGCAGGATACGATCGAGCGCTCGCGCCCCGATATTCTGGTTAGCGACACGGCTCACGCAGAGCGGCTGGGCGAGGTGCAAGCCGATCTGCCGGGTATTGCGGTGATCTGTCTGGGCGAACCGGCACCTCTCACGAACACCAGTGCCTTTGAGGATCTCTATATCGCCGATGCGGGCGAGCCCGATCTGTCCGCTTTTGGCTACGGTGACACCTGCGCCGTGTTGTGGACCTCTGGCACCACCGGCAAGTCCAAGGGCGTTATGCAAAGCCACAACGTCTGGTTCAATGCCTGCCTCTCAGCCACCAGGCAATACGGCACCACTGATGGCGATGTCATATTCAACGTGTTGCCCATGTACAACTCAGCCGCCTGGGTGACTGCCCTGTTTCGCGCCATGTTGGCTGGTGTACCGCTGGCCATCGACACCAGTTTCTCTGTGACCAACTTCTGGGAACGGGTGAAATTCTATGGCGCCACCCAGATCTTCACCCTCGGCGCCATGCATATGTTCCTGTGGAATGCGCCGGAAAAACCAGACGATACCGACAATAGCCTCAACAAGATCATGGCGGTCCCCATGCCCACCGATATCGTGCAGCCATTTGCCGAACGTTTCGGCGTCAAGGTGCTGGGCCAGGGCATGTCGCAGAGTGAAGCCATGATGATAGTCAACCAGTCCACCCGCAGCCCCGATCAATGGCCGTCTGGCAGTTGCGGCAGCCCCACCGACCTGGTGGAGGTGAAACTCATGGATGACGACGGCAATGAAGTAGGTATTGGTGAGCATGGCGAATGCTGGGTTAAACCCAGGGAAGAATTCGCCATTTTCAACGGCTATTTCGACAACCCCGAGGCCACCGCCAACGCCTACGAGGGCGACTGGTACAAAACCGGCGACCTGCTTAAGCGCGATGAAGACAATGTGTTCTTTTTCGTCGACCGCAAGAAGGACGCAGTGCGCTTCAAAGGCCGCAACATCTCCACCTTTGAAGTGGAGCTGGTAGCGCGCCAGCACCCGGCGGTACTCGATTGTGCCGCCTTCGGCATTCCCAGCGAGCATCTGGAATCAGAGAACGAGATCAAGATGGACATTATCCTGCGCGAGGGACAATCTCCAACTGAAGAGGAAATCGCCAGGTTCATCAACGACAATGCGCCCTACTTCTTTGTGCCCCGCTATATAGAGTTCCTCAAGGAACTGCCTTACACACCCACCAACAAAATCCAGAAATACAAATTGCGCGATGTGGGCCTGACCGCCAATACCTGGGATGGCGACAAGGCCGGCTTCAAAGCCACCCGCTAGAGCAAATTTCAAGGGGTCAGACTCCTTGAAACCACCGGGATCTGGAAAAATGGGCCGGCCTGCTTTTCAAGGAGTCTGACCCCTTGATGTTCGTTCCAACAGCACCACCGGTAGTAAGCGGTCAGTGTTGATGGCGTATTTTGCGTAGGGTGGATTGTATTCGACCAAGCGCGACCACATGGCGGCGCGCTCTTCTCCCTCTAACTCCCGCGCCTGCATCGGGCCCACGTAACCGCGAAACTTTATCTGGACAGCCGGGTTCGCTCGCAGGTTGAATACCCAGGCGGGGTGCCGCTCCAGGCCCCAGTTGGAACCCACTAACACGATATTATTACCATCAGGCATGCACATGGTGACGGTTTCTCGCCTGGCGCCTGACCGGGCACCGGTGGTCTCCATCAGCACAATGGTTTGCATCGCGGTACTCAGCCAACCACGCGATAGTCGCAACATGAACTTATCCAACGGTGGTACAAGCCAGTTGAGTAGCTTGATGACCCAGGGGGCACGCAATGCCCGCTCAGCCAGATCTGTGTGCATCAATCCCATTTAGAGCCTTCAGCGTAATTATGAGGAGCCTTCACCGTAAGTAGCCGCTACCATTAAACAGCAAATCAGGCTGGAGCAGGTACTACTTCGCGAACATCAAATGGTCGGCGCTGCATCAGTACCAGAAACGCACAGGGCACCAGAATGAAGGAGAGCAAGGTCACCAGCACCGTGCCGCCTACAATTGCTGTAGCAAAGGGTGGCCAGAATAAACCGCCGCCGATAAGCAGAGGAAAGAAACCAGCGACAGTGGTAATCGTAGTCGAACTGATATGCCGCGCGCAGTGGAGCACGGCACCAACGATGCCCTCTACCTCACCCCGCAGGGCGGCAGGCGTTGCCCTCAATTCAGCCAGTATTACTATCGCGCCATTAATTGCCAAACCCATCAAACCCAACAGCGCGATGATGACCTGAAAACCGAAGGCGTAACCGGAGACAGTGAGGCTTAACATACCCAATCCCACTGACAAGAACGCTACCAGCATAATCAGCAGACATAGACGCCAGGAGTTGAATGACAATACCAGCACAACGATGAGCAACACGAATATCACCGGGACACTGGCAACCAGGCCACCAAGTGACTCGCTGCGCTCTGCCATTTCGCCGCCAAACTCCATGCGGTAACCCGGGGGAAGTTCATAGCGTTGCGCGTCCATAAGCGCCTGGAGATCGGTCGCCACAGCATCAGGCAACACACCAATGCGTAACTGGGCTCCCACTGAGTTCACGCGTTGGCCGTTATAGTGGGGAATACTGACAATACTGGGTCGAATGCTCATGTCGGCGATAGCCTGTAGAGAGGTAGCGCTATAACCTTCGCCAGCTCTGTTATAAATAACATTCATGCTGCGCAAATCATCTGGGATTTCTCGTTCTCCGGCGTCGAGCCTGACCCGCACAGGCACCTCCTCCGTGCCCTCCAATAATGAACCGACGATCAGCCCATCCAGACTGGCCCGCAAATTATTTGAAGCTACCATCGGACTCAATGCAGTCCCCGCCAGGACCTCCTCGCGCATCTGGAAACTTACCGTGGGAATACTCTCTCCCAGAGACGCGCTGGTGTGGGTTACGCTGGGCAATGTGCTGAGCATAAGTCGCAACTCTTCTCCCAACTGTTCCAAAACCGCCAGATCCGGACCAAAAATGCGGACCTCTACCGGCAGATCAACTGGCGGGCCCTGTTCCAGTTTTTTCACCACGATTCTGGCGGATGAAAACTGGGGGGGTAGTGCCACCTGCAAAGAATCCACCAGTTGCTCAGAGTGTTCAGCGCTCAGTGTCACGACCATGGCCTGTGCATAGTTCTGAACACCAAATTTCCTCTCGATCAGGTTGTAGTAAAAAGGTGCCGCACTTTTCCCGATAAACCAATCTACTGATTCGATACCATCAGTCTGCGCCAAAACAGTATCGAGCTCGCGCACGACTGACTCTGTTTGCTCAAAACTGGCGCGTGTAGGCAGGCTGACCTCTATGGTAAACATATCCCGATCTACCGGCGGAAAGAACTGTTCCGGCACCGTGGTAATCCCATAAAAGCCAAGAGCAGGCAGGATCATTACCAAGCCCATCGCGGTCTTCGGTCGTCGCAGGGATTGACGTAGCATGTGGCTGAATCTCTCTGTCAGCGCCGGAATATTAATGCCACGCTGTAGCCAACCACCCTCACCCAGTGGCTGGATAACCTTGGCGGCTACTGCAGCAACCAGGGTGAAGGATATAAGGTAGGAGCCAATCAGGGAGTAAATGACGCAGATGGCCAGTGAACCAACGAATTCGCCGGATGGCCCACCTTGCAAGATAACCGGCATAAAGGCCAGAATCGTGGTGGCAGTAGATCCAAACAGTGGCAACCACAGGTGGTTCACCGCTCCCCTCACCGCTTGCAACCTGGATTGATGGGCGCGCAGGCGTTGTCCAACATCATCAACGATGACAATCGCGTTATCGACGGTAATACCCAGTGCCACGACAAGCCCGGTTACCGACATCTGGTTGATTGGAACCCCGGTGGCATTCATCAGGAAGAATGTGAAGAGCATCATCAATGGCAATGCGGCCGCCACGAGAAGCGCTGAACGCCAGCCCAGAGTAACCAAAAGAATGATCAGTATCAGCGCAAATCCAATCGAGATGTTACCAACGAGATGTTGCATGCGTTCATCGGTATATTCCAGCTGATCAAAAATGACCTCTGCCTCGACATTACCGGGCAACGAACTTTTAAATGCTTCCAGTTCAGTCACCACCTTGCCCTGCCAGCGTGAAATGCGCTCGGTGTGCAACATGCGCACGGCGACAACTAACTGCTCCTGGCCAGCTCGCAAAACTTTCTCGGTATCCGGTCTGCGAACTACCCGCTCCACCTGCGCCAGCTCGCCCACCCTTAACACCTGCGCTCGATTGCCAACCTCTATCGGTACACGGGCAACGCGATCGACACTGTCGAGATCACCGGCTATCTCCACCTGCATGCGCGAATGATCGTTGGCCAGAATGCCGGCCGAAGCCTTGGTATCGTACTGTCGTAGCGCCGCTGAAATGGAGTCTACGGTCTGCCCGGCAGCCGCTGCCCTGGCGGAATCGACGCGGACCAGAATCTCCTCCGCCACTTCACCATCAATTTCAACGACGTCTGTTCCACTGTGGGAGCGAAGGCGGCTCTGCAATTCGCGGGCGTAGCGCTGCAGAATTTGCCTTGGCACATCAAAACCGGGAGCACCCCGCAAAGCGATCAGCATGGTATAGGCATAGCCGCGCTTATCGAGCAGACGGGAGGGAAGTGCGCCCGCAGGCAACTCAGGCTGAACATCGGCAATTAAATCACGCGCCCGGCTCCACACCGGTTCGGGTTCGGTAATTTCGCCCTTCAAACTCAGCGAAATACTGGAAAGCCCGTTTCCGGAACTGGAATTGATATCCTTTATCTCCGGCAGCTCACGTAACTTTAACTCCAACTTTTCTGTTACCAGCGCTTCGACGCGCTCGGCACTCGCGCCCGGAAAAGGGGTCAATATCAATGCGTAGCGATTCTCCATGCGGGGGTCTTCCGCAATCGGCAGGCTATACAACGCGCCGAGGCCGGCAACGACAAGCAAGGCAGCCAATAAGCCTAACAGGCGGCCATTTTCAACGAGCGCGCGTATCATTTAATTAGCTCTCCGGCGACAGCCGTACCAGCTGACCGGGTACGATTCTATGCACGCCATCAGCCACAATTGACTCTCCATCGCGCAGACCGCCGCTGACAAAAACCTGCTTCTTGCCGCTATAGAGCAGCTGTAAGTCGCGAGCTTCAACCTGATAGAGATCGTCAACAGATGCATTCAAAACATAAACTCGCCACAGCCCTCGCAGGCTGGCAGATAGTGCTGTTTCGGGGATGACAAAGCCCCGACCGGAAACCTTGTCCTCCAGTTGCAGCTCCACCACGCTACCTGCCAATGCGAACTCTTTAGGTACCGTCACCCGGATCGTTACCGAGTGTGAACGCGCCTTGAGCTCGGCACCGACAGCCAACACTTCACCGTGAGTCGATCTTCCAGCAACCTGCAGATCGACCACGTCACCTTTGGAGATTGTTGTCGCCAGTTCCCGAGGCACACCGACATGAGCTTCCAAACGTCCGGTCTCTAATATCCGAAAGATAGCCTGACCTGGTGAAGCTGCCGCTCCCCGTTGCAGAAAACGCTCACTGATGACGCCTGCAAATGGTGCGAACAAGTGGGCTTTCTCCTGGCGAACGGTATTGCCATCGAGCGACGCCTCGAGTTGCTGAATATTCGCCTTAATCACGTCGCGGTTCATTTCCAACTCGTCTCGGCGCTGCAGAGAAGAATAACCATCCCCTTCAAGGGAGGTTTGCCGCTCCAGGTTGGCCTGGGTTAGCCGCAAGTTGGCTTGGGCTTCGCTAAGTTTTGCCTGCAACTGGCGACGCTCGATTTCCAATAGAGCGGTATCGAGACGGGCCAGCATCTCGCCCTCTGCCACTCGATCACCCTCATTGACGAGCACTTCCTCCAACTTGCCAGACACACCAAAGGCAACATTGGCTGCCTGGGCGGGCCGAACAGCGCCGGTAAAACTGCGAACTACGGCAAATTCCTGCTGGCTACTAACCTCTAGGGCCGTCACCGGTTGATAGACAAGCTGTCGTTCAGCGTCTACACGAGCCGAGCAAGCAGATTGTAGAATCATGATAAAAACAATGAAAATCAAATAGATAGGACACATACAAAGTACCGATTTATAAAATGGACTTATCAGTCCAGTAATTAAAGGCTATACTAGACTCATTAGTCTAATAATTCAAGATATCGTTTAAGGAGCACAATGAGCAACCGCGGCCGACCCAAGTCCGATGAAAAACACGATCAAATCCTGCTGGCGGCACTCGAAATGTTTTCCGAGCACGGTTACGAGCTCACCAGTCTCGACAAAATCGCCCGAGCGGCGAATGTATCCAAGCAAACCATCTACAGCCACTTCGACAGCAAAGTCGCCTTGCTGAAGGCGGCGATAGAGGAAAAATGTCGGGAAGCCATGGTGACTGGCGACGCACTTGACTACGAATTACCGCCCGAGGAATTCCTCAACCTGTACACCGCACGTTTCCTCGAAACATTCTGTGCCCCGGGCCCCATCGCCATGCATCGCCTGTGCCTGGCGGAGGCCGACCGCCACCCGGAGCTGGGTGAGTCCTACTACTTCGCTGGGCCGAGGCCGGTCATGCTAGCAATCTCACACTATTTATCTGAAGCAACTAAACGCGGAGAATTGTCCGTATCGAACCCAGATATGGCGGCGACCCAATTTGTATTCATGCTCAAAGGCATTGCAATGGACATAGACTTGTTTAACCTGCCGCAATGGCCATTTCAATTTCAAAGAGAAGAATTTGTTCGCGACATCTGCACGATGTTTTTGCGCAGTTATCGGTAGCATTTTTCTGGTTTATTCTCAGCTCTGGCGCAACGGCAGAGAAACTTTTACAACACACGGGAACGACAAGTGACCACCCCATTGCTGTCTGGGAGAAGAGCCCCGCTGACTCTATCGGTACCATCGTGCTCATTCACGGGCGCACCTGGAGCTCGTTGCCAGATTTTGACTTGCAGGTAGAAGGTGAAGACCTGTCACTGATGGATGGCCTGGTTGCTGAAGGTTATCGCACCTTCGCACTAGATTTACGCGGCTATGGCGCCACCCCCCGCGACGACAGTGGCTGGAACACCCCTGACAAGGCCGCCGGCGATACCCGCGCGGTACTGGAATGGGTTGCCACAGAAACCGGCGCACCTCCCGCCCTGTTCGGCTGGTCAAACGGCTCACTGGTTTCCCAACTGGTTGCGCAGCGCTGGCCGGAACTGGTTTCAGAAGTGATTTTGTTTGGCTATCCCGCAGACCCGGATAGGGATGTCAGCCAACTTCCGCAAGCACCCTCTCAACCAGCGCGCGAACCCAATACCGCCAGTAATGCCGCCAGCGACTTTATCACGCCAGGCACCATCAGCCAGGCAGCTATCGATGAATATGTGCGCCACTCCCTCACAGCCGACCCGGTGCGAGTGGACTGGAACCAATTGCAGCAATGGGGAGAACTGGATCCGACAAAAGTCACTGTGCCGGTACTACTGTTACAAGGGGAACACGACCCCCTGGCACCCGACGCCCATCAACTGAAGCTGTTCACGCGCCTGGGTACTGCAGAGCGCCAGTGGATTACCCTGCCGAATTCAGATCACGCCGCCTTGCTTGAGAGCGTGCGCCCTTACTTTATTCGCTCTATCGTCAACTTCCTCGAACGCCCTGTGAATGATTAAGTTCGATTTTGCATTTCTTTCAGTCTGGATTCTGGCCTTGAGCTGCGCCACTTTAGCGGTGGCGCAGGATCACACGAGCTGGCAAGTGGCAGGCGGCGATGACGGCAACTCCAAGTTTTCACAACTAACGCAGATCAACCGTGACAATGTCCGACAGCTAAAACCGGCATGGACATACCACAGTGCCCGCGGCGAAGAGATCTTTTCGACGTCTGAATTGCAATTGAACCCGATCATCGTTGATGGCGTACTTTACGGTCGCAACCCGCTGCACCACGCCTTCGCGATCGAGGCAGATTCCGGCCGTGAAATCTGGACCTTCGATCCTTTCGCCAAACAGGAAGGCTTGCTGGGTTCCTATATGCGCGGGGTTACCTACTGGGAAAGCGGTGAGGACAAACGGCTGTTCTTCAATGCCTCTCACTCCATGTACGCGCTCGATGCCAAAACTGGAAAGTTAATCGAAGGTTTCGGTACACAAGGCCTGGTTGATTTGCGAGTTGGACTGGGCCGTTCACCGAATAGCATCTCGGTGTACTCCCCCTCCCCCGGCGTGATTTATGGTGACCTGATTATTCTTGGCAGTGCAGTAACCGAGGGAGAAGGCGCTGCCCCTGGCGATATTCGTGCCTACGATGTGCGCACCGGCGCCATTGTCTGGACTTTCCACACCATTCCCCACCCCGGCGAGTACGGCTATGGCAGCTGGCCCGAGGGTGCCTGGAAAACCGCTGGTGGCGCTAACGCCTGGGCGGGAATGAGCGTGGACAGTGAGCGCGGCATTGTCTTTGTACCCACGGGTTCACCCGCGCCGGATTTAGATGGCTCAGTAAGACTCGGCGAAAACCTGTACGGAAATTCGGTGATTGCCCTGGACGCCAACACCGGCGACCGACTTTGGCACTATCAAACCGTTCACCACGACACCTGGGATCGAGATCTAAGCTCGGCCCCCACTCTGGCTACTGTCACCCACAAGGGCAAACGGATAGACGCGCTGGTGCAGGCCTCCAAGCAGGGGGTCATCTACCTGCTGGATCGCGAATCTGGCATACCACTGTTTCCCATTGAAGAAGTAGCGGTGCCCGCATCCGATATCCCCGGTGATGTGGCACACCCTACCCAGCCCAAAGTCACTCTGCCAGAGCCCTTTACGCGCCAGGCCTTTAGCGCCGACCAGATCACCGACGTCACCCCCGAGGCACACGCCTACGTCAAGAAACTGTATGAGGAAAGCCAGCCTTTTGCCTTTATGCGTCCGGTGGGCCTCAAACCGACAATCGTATTCCCAGCTTTTCCCGGCGGCGCCAACTGGGGTGGCGGCACTGTGAATCCTGACACGGGCATTTACTACATCAACGCAACCGAAGGCGCGCACCGGGTCAGTATTAGTCCGCTGGAAGTAGCAAAAGGCGACACAACCGGCTTCGGTGGCTTTGTGTATCGTAAGTACTGTGCTGGCTGTCACGGGGTAAATTTCGAAGGCTTCTATCCCTACGCCCCCACCCTGATCGGAGTCAGCGAACGTCGCACAAAGGCTGAGGCCATGCAGATTGTTATCAACGGCAAGGGCCGCATGATGCCCTTCGGCAATCTGCCTGATCACGAGAGAAAACCTTTGCTCGACTACATCTTCGCTGCTGACCAGAAAGGCGATACCAGCCTGCCCGCGGCAACGGGAGAAACCGAAACTGTCTATATGTTTAACGGCTACGCCGACTTCCTCGACAATCGCGGTTACCCCGCAGTCAAGCCACCCTGGGGTACGCTGACCGCCACTGACCTGAACAGCGGTAAGCGGCTGTGGCAGGTACCTTTGGGCGAATACGAGCAGTTAACCAAGGAAGGGATAGCGGCTACCGGTACTCTCAACTATGGCGGACCGATTGTCAGCGCCGGCGGGCTGGTATTTATTGCCGCCAGTTCCGATGAAAAATTGCGCGCCTTCGACACCCGCGATGGCTCGGTATTGTGGGAGTACAAACTACCCGCCGCCGGCTACAGTACGCCGGCAACCTATATGCTCAATGGCAAACAATACCTGGTGGTGGTGTGTAGCGGCGGCAAGTTGGGTACCGCAGCTGGCGACCAATACATCGCCTTCGCCCTACCCGAGGAATAATTACTGGGCGTTCGCCTGGTACCAGATCGGTGAACTCCAGGTTCGTTCCTGGATGATCGGCCGGTGATCAACGGCACAACATTCTTCCAGGCCGAAACCAATGGTGCGGGGATCTTTGCAATCAACCCCGTGAGCGGCGCAGATGCGTTGGCTCCAGCGACAGGAGGGATTCTCCACCACTCGACTGTAATACCAGGCATCAAGTTCGGGATCGAAATCTGGATCCTGCCAGACTGCACATAGCGATGCATGTCCCGAACCACTGGTTTCACAACTGTTTAAATCCACGCTGGCGCCATTGTCCGGGGAACCCGCCACTTCGTAGACTTGCTCCTGACCGATACCGTCTTGATCGACCCAGCCTTTGATGATCTGGATACGCTGCAGGGGATTGCCGGGTGATCCTGGCGTACCGGCGTCGGCCTGGGCCGACACAGCAAATTGGGGTGCACCCTTACCCGTGGGCGCAACCAGATCACTGCCCATGGCTACCCCATTGGCATAGCCCTGCTGAACAAACTCGGGATCGCCGCACATGGCCGAATCGAAATCCCAGCCACCGAACATGCGCGTGACAATGCGTGTGCCACTGGTGCCGTAGGTCTCCTTGCGCCGCATGGCATCGAACAGGGAGTCGCGGCTATTTTCCTCAGCCCATACCACGGCCAGGCCGCCGGGACTGTAATCCAGCTTGTCAGGCAAACCCGGCGGCATCTGGTCCTTGGCGGGCACCCCTGCCCCACCGTGACCGAGAAAGCGATCTTCATCGGCGGCGCCCGGAGTTCCCAGATGGGTATCGGTGCTGGCGATGATGCCAAACTTGTGGGGATTGACCCCGAGCTCATCTTCAATGGCCAGGCCATCGGTGAGCGTATCGCGAATCCAGCCGGCATTAGGCCCCGGCGGCGCGGTTGCGACGCCCAGGCGATCATTACGCAATTGTTCAAACCCACACAGATCATCATCGCTGACACCGGCTTTGAAGTAACACTCTGAACTGCCCTTGTGCTGCATGATCTCCACCAGCGGCTCCATGCGTTGGCGCAGGGAGGCGTACTCCGCCGTGATCGGGTCGCCCTTGCTGTCGAGTCGGCTGAACATGCCGCCGACACTGACATTGGAATTGTGGGGAATGATCAACACCTCACAGTCACCCTCTGCCTCGTTGCATTCATCCTCAAGGTGCTGCCACAGCAGCTCTGGCGCGGTCTGGTTTACAAACGATGGCGGCGCCTCGGGCACGTTGGCATTGCGGAACAACACATTGCGATGCCAGTTGCCACTCTCCGGTGTTTGGCCGGTCCATTCATAACCGACAAAGGCCGTGAAATTACAATCGCTGCTGGTGTCGTTGTGGTCGGCAGCCGCCTGTTAGGTTTCACCCCAGGGGCCTAACAAAGCCTGGGCGCAAATGCCGGTCGTTTTATCCCCACAGAAGCCCAGGCGATCCGAGGTAAACGACACGTAGGCGTTGAACAGGTAGAAGGCACCGCGGGACCAGTTGCGGTACATCAAACACTCCCAGGAATTATGGCCTTCCAGTTCCGGGTTATTGCAGATCGCCACTTCACCCATGAGTTCGGCGTGATCAGACGGCATGGCGAAATCCAACGGCCGTGCCAATTGCAGAGAACGGCGTGCCTCCCGTCGCGGGTCCAGGGCTGAATGCCCAGGGTTTCACCCTTGGCAAAGCGATAGGCCTGGTCAGGCGTGGTGCGGGTGCCCTGGGTGCTGGCATCCAGGGACCACTTGGTGTGGATATGAGTATCGCCGAAATAAGGCTGGCGCAGGGGATCGTGTTGATCACAGTTAGAGGCA
Organism: Halieaceae bacterium; assembly: GCA_965237855.1. Lineage (GTDB taxonomy): Bacteria > Pseudomonadota > Gammaproteobacteria > Pseudomonadales > Halieaceae > CBDEGK01. The sequence goes on from CBDEGK010000004.1 coordinate 349,878, forward strand.
TGAGCACCTGTCGTCGCCAGGCCGAGACCAAACAGGAATATCAGGGTCTTCATAAAGAGCACCAATAAAAAAGGGTCAGACTCAGCATAGCTGAATCTGACCCTGGTTTGAGCAAACTAACTTAGAAGCGGTAACTCGCAGTGACACCAATAGTGCGCGGTGGGGTCATGGTGAGTTCGTTGTAGGCATCTGCGGCCCGCTTCGCCAAAACACCATCTTCGTCGGTTACATTCTTGCCGAACACCTGCAAGCTCCAGGTATCGGTGCGCAAGCCCGTATACAAGTCGAGCGTGGTGAAGCTGTCGGCCTCAAAGCGAGCCTCGAGATCGCCGGGGACTTCAGTCTTTCCCCGATAAACCAGCAGGCCACTGAGATACGCATCCGCTCCAAACAAAATCTGCGGGAATACATACTCAGACTGCAGGGTGCCAAAAAACTCAGGCTGTTCACTGGCCTGCTCGCCACTGGCGTCACAGGTATTGAAACGATTCTCTGGAGTCACGGGCGGGCCATTGGGATCGGTACAGGGTACCTCACCATCGGTGAACTCTACCTGGGCGTATGTTGCCGAAGCGAAAAATGACCAATTATCAGTGATCAACATTTTAACTTCGCCCTCGAAGCCAATTTGCTCCGCCTCAGCGACATTTACATAAGGCCGATTGCCGGCTACCTCTACCTCGCCATTGGTAACGTTGTAAGCCTCGAAACCGACTTGAACCTGGTAATCTTCATACAGGCTGTAGAAGAAAGCTGCAGAGTAACGTGCCTTGCCGTCCAGGAAATCTCCCTTCACGCCCAGTTCAAAACTATCAACAGACTCTCCGGTATAACTGTTGAGACCGCTATCTGGATCTTCAGGTGTGGCCTGAAATATACCGGTGGTATCAAAATTAGGCGCTCCCGGACGATAGCCTCGATCCAGCGTACCGTACAGGTTTACCGCATCGCTAAAGTGATGCGCTAACTTGATAGTACCGGTCCACTCCTCCTGCTTGTCCTCATCCCCAACAACGCAGGGCGAAGGATTACCGTCGGGGCATGGAAACACACTTGGCAAGGCTAGTATCGGATCGGTCAGTTCGCCGCCGGGCAACATGTCTGAGCCCAGCAGAAAATCACCGTCGATGATATTGGCGCTCTCACTTTCAAACTCGTTGTAACGCAGACCTATTGTCAAGGTCGTGTCATCGGTCAGGTCGATGGTGTTGTGAGTAAAGATAGCTGAGGTGGTGGTACCAGTGGGTATATCCAGAAATATCTGAAAGATACCCTGGCCTTCAATCACCTGATCCACCTGCACGTATGTTTGCGCCTTCGCATCCGAGTAATAGCCGCCGACAGTCCACTCCCAACGGTCGAAGGCGACACCGGATATGCGCAGTTCGTGCTGGAAATTGTCGTTCACGTCACCGCCAAATTCTCCGACGTTGTATAAAACTACCCTGGGGATATCGGTATTGTCGTTGTCATTCTGCGTGTCGCTCTCTGAAGACAGCAGGCCGGTGAACCAACTGACATCCACTTCACCCACAGCCCAGTCCAGTTTGAAAGTATAGAAGTCATCCTCTTTCTTATTCATAAGAGAGGGGGCATCACCTATGGCATAGCGGTCATCGGCCTCGAGATTGTAGTTGGCAAGGGCTGGGTCAATGGTTTCCACAATCCGGTGCAAGTCGGAATCTTCTGTTTCAATGCGGTGATAGCCAAACAGCATGCTCAGATTGTCGGTGGGCTCCCACAACATTTTTATGCGGAAGGCATCGCGACCACGCTCATCAATTTCATCGCGAAAAATGTTTTCGATCCCGCTTTCGCGGTTATCTGTCAACGCGGCGATTCGAATCGCCAAGGTGTTCTCAATGAGCGGAAAACTAATAGCGCCCTGCAGGTTGTAACCCTCAGGATCAACCACGCTGCCCTGCACGTAGCCGGTAAGCTCGGTCAGGTCCGGATCAGCGGTTTTCATGATCAAGGCACCGGTGGGTGATGGCTGCCCATAGAGCGTGCCCTGGGGACCCCGCAAAATTTGCACATTCTCCATGTCATACATCGCCCCCAGCGCCACCACGGCCTGGGAAGCCATGTAGTAGTCATCAAGATAGGTGCCCACACGTGCGGGCGCAGCCTGCTGGCTGAAAGTGCCGACGCCGCGCAGGCCTACCCCGGTATTGGTATCTCCTTCGGCGCGGATATCCAGTCCCGCTGTCAGCTTGGCAAGCTCATCAGCTTGGAAAATGGAAAAGTCCTCAATGTCCTGGGCGCCGATGACATTAACAGCCACAGGTGCCTGACTCAGTAATTCGTCTTTTTTCTGGGCGGTGACAATCACCTCTTCCAGTTGGGCATAGGTGGTGCTGGTGTAAAGTGCGGAAAGAGCAACAGCGGTAGCAATTAGAGTGCGCTTCATTATAAAAGCCTCTTTTATAGTTGTAGTCAGGTTCTTTCAGTATGCAGAGTAGTAGCGGTGTCGGCATACCCCAAACAGGGGAAAACCTGTAATTTTACCGTTTTACGCTGGCATAAAGGCGTCACCCAATTCAGCTTTACCATCCAGGCTCATCACCTTCCGGCCAACAGCATGCACCCACTCCCGGCTGTAAACCACTTGCCCGGCGTGGGACCCACAACACAGGGATAATGCGGCTTCTGCCATCATTTCAATCGGCTCCACCATGTCCGGCCTGCGCTTGGCAATGGCCTCTACCTCGGCGCCAACGTTAGTTAACACTATCGCCTGTGGTGCCATGGCATTGATATAAACACCGGTACCATTCATTTCATGAGCCAGTGCCTCGGTATAGCGATTCAGAGCCGCTTTACTGGCGCCGTAGCCACCAATGACATGCGCCATGATGGCACTGTCTGGGTAGGGAGGCCGGGGCTGATTCACGCTGGCGGTAGAGATGTTGAGTATCCAACCACTACCGCGCTCGCGCATGCCGGGCAGAGCCTGCAGCGCCAGGTCGATCGGCGCATTCAGATTAATCTCGTGCATCCAGTTGCGGTCGGCATTGCTCAGCAGGCTGGGCAAGTTCATCCTGGCACCGGCGGCATTGTTGACCAGGATATCCAGCGGCCCAAAATGCGCTTCGGCCCGGCTCACCAGGTCACTGCGGGCGGCCTCATCAGTAAGGTCCGCCACTTCGGCGGCAGCTTTGCCGCCGGCGTTGTTGATGTCTGCGACGGTTCCCTCAAGCGTACCATCCAGGTCGCCATGGGAGCCGAGACGGGATGCACACAGCACCACCGCCGCCCCTTCCGCTGCAAAGCGCTGGGAAATGGCCCGGCCGATACCCCGACTGGCGCCGGTAATAAGAGCTACTTTTCCTTCCAATTCATTCATACTTCTTTCTCCTCTGTGCGCTGCTGTATACGCTCTTGGGCGCGGGGCCATTGGTACTCCGCGTAAAATTCTGCCAGCTCGGATTCCAGCCGCTCCGGCGGTAACTCGTAGTCACCCAGGCTGTACTCAAATTTTGCCTGGTGCTTTTTCTCGCGTTCGGCCTGGGCCAACAACCACTGGTCGTACTCTTCGCTCAGGTCCATGCCAATGTCAGCGTAAATTTTCTGTACGGTTTCCCGCGGCGCTGTCGTTAGCTCCCGGTAGTCCACCACACATTGGGGCGTCTGTGGGTTTTTTGCCAGCGCCGCGCGCGGATAGTGGAAGTGATCGAAGCAGATAGTGGTCATGAGTTCCAGCGACTTGCCGTAGTCTTCCGCAGACCAACCTTTACCACCCCAGGTAACCTCCATCAGCTTGAGCAAGCTGGGCAGACACTGACTCGGGTCGCGCATCATCACCACGATGCGGGCATCGGGGAACTCCCTGATGATGGCGTCCACCCATCCACTCTGAACGGGATTCTTGGCAAGGTGAATCTTGTCACCCCCGTTGAGCAACAGCTGTCGCTTCACTAACTCCCGGTAATGATGCATCCAGCGTTTTGCTTTGTGGGGCATATCGTCGACGTGGAAGATATCGATGACATCCATCATCGGAATTTCCAGAGACCACTGCTGGGTGACGAAAGCCCCGGCCATGGCAAACATATCCTCCTCCGCGTTCCACAGGCTCATATTGTGAATGTTGCGGGTCGGGCCAAAGGTCTTGTCGTCCCAGGCTTGCAGGCGACGCTGAATTGGGCTGCCCAGGCGCTGGTCTATCCAGCCGAGACCGCGGATAATTTTCTTCTGCAACAGCGAGGGGAAAAACATCTCCCAGTAGAGAAAGTAGGAAAACTTTTCGCCATCGGCAGACATCAGGCGATGCATGAGGGTGGTGCCGCTGCGGGCATGACCTACAATAAAGACGGGCTGCTCTACTTTCTGGGTCCACAGGCGTGGAAAGAACAGATAGTCCAACAAGAAGAACACGCCATGGATCAGGCTGACCAGGGGCACGCTGATCAGCAGGCGCCGCAGCATCCTCGGTTTGGCCGCATAGTTCTCCAGCTGCCAGACGTGGCGTACCACTCGCCACCAATAGTCAAAATCAAAATACACGGGCTCTCCCCGATTAATGCTTGGGTGCCCACTGTAGCGCTTCCAAAGCGCGGGTTTAAGTGGCATTCCGCTCACAGGACTATAACCATAACTCACTGTATTTAAACGTTTTATTATTGATTAAGCTCAGATTCTGGTACTTACTTATATTTGTTGTTATTATTTTCCCCGCTGCCATCAAGGTTACTCCTATGCCCTTCGTTCTACGCGCACTGCTACTGACAAGTCTTCTGTTCAGCATCGGCTGCGCCACCAACCCGGTTACCGGAGAAAGCGAGCTGTCGCTGGTATCGGAAGCCCAGGAAATCGCCCTCGGCGAAGAGCAATACACTCCCTCCAAGCAATCCCAGGGCGGCCCCTATCTCGTGGACCAGGCGCTGCAGGACTACGTGGCCAATATCGGCCAGCAGCTTGCTGCGGTGAGTCACCGGCCCGACCTGCCCTATGAATTTGTCGTGCTTAATAATTCCGTCCCCAATGCCTGGGCATTGCCCGGCGGCAAGATCGCCATCAATCGCGGTCTGCTGACCGAACTGGAAGATGAGGCAGAATTGGCGGCCGTGATCGGCCATGAGATCGTTCACGCCGCCGCGCGCCACGGTGCATCGCAAATGTCCCGCGGACAGTTAACCAGCATCACCGCGGGCATTGCGACAATCGCTGCCGCCAGTGCCGGCTACGGACAACTGGGCAGCACTGCCTCGCAAATGGGTTCAGCGGCATTCATGGCAACCTATGGCCGGGGCGATGAACTGGAGGCAGACAAATACGGCATGGGATACATGGCGGCGCTGGGTTATGGCCCCGCCGCGGCGGTGAGCTTGCAGGAAACTTTCGTGCGCCTGTCGAAAGGGCAGCAGCAAGACTTCATCGCCGGCTTGTTCGCCAGCCACCCGCCGTCCCAGGCCCGGGTAGACGCCAATAAAAAGCAAGCCGCCACCCTGCCCGCAGGTAAACGCTATCGCCAACGCTACCAACAGCACATGGCTCAGCTGACCCACGATGCCCCTGCCTATGCCAAACAGGCAGAGGCGCAGGCGGCGTTGAAGGAGGAAAAACCGGATATTGCCCTGGCCGTACTGGATGAAGCGATTGCCATTCAACCCCGGGAAGGTGCTTTCTGGGAAACTCGAGGGCACGCATGGCGTCAGCAGGAGAACCTGGGCAACGCCGAAAAGGCCTACTCCACCGCCATTCGGCACAGTCCCGATTACTTCAGCCCGCTACTGTACCGGGGCATGTTGCGCCATGAAATGAATCGCAATGGCGCGGCAAAAACTGATCTGCTGGCCAGCTACGCGCTCCTGCCCAACCCGGTGTCCGCCTATTATCTCGGCGAAACCTACGCCGCTCTCAACGACGAAGCAACCGCCAAACAATACTATCGACAAGCCGCCAACAGCAGCGGTGAAATTGGCCAGCAGGCCCAGTACAAACTGGCGGTGCTGGATGTGGCAGAGAACCCCAACAAGTACATCGCCAGCCAGACCTACATCGGCGACGACGGCTATCTGCGGGTTGCGCTGAAAAACAATACCCCAGTGGCGGTGACCGCAGTGACCGTACAGGTATTGCAACTGCAAGATCGATACACGGTCTCACGGGCTATTCCCCTAAAGGGCAAACACCAGCTGGCCGCCGGTCAGCGTAAAGACCTGGCCACGAAAATCGGCCCTTTCAGCGATGAATCACAAGCCCGGTCCTGGCGCAGCGAGATTGTTAGCGCGCGGGTGGTTGAAGCCCCATGAGCACGCCGACACCACCTCAACCACGCAAACAGCCGCGCCAATCCCGCTCACAGCTATTGGTAGATTCCATTCACGAGGCCTGCCAGAAAATTCTGGAACAAGAGGGTCCGGACAACCTGACCACGCACCGCATCGCCGAGGTCGCCGGCATCAATATCGCCTCTCTGTATCAGTACTTTCCCAACAAGGAGGCGGTGCTGGCGGGCGTCTTCGAAAAGGAAATGCAGCGTTACCAGGAAAAGACCGCCGCCCGGTTTGAAGAATTCAAAACCTTGTCGCAAAGGTCCCTCGAGGAAACGCTGGCGACGTTTGTCGAAATGGAGGCAGAGCAACTCTTACACCTGTACCGCATCAACCCGGATTTTTACCTGCAATACCAGCACAGCTACAACATCAACCAGCACATCAACGAGATTACGCTGGCGCACAACAATCCCAGTTGGGAAGACTGGTTTCCCCGCTTCCTGGGAAAACACCGTACCCAACTGCGCGAGGGTGACATAGACATGATGGCTTTTATCAGTCGCCGCAGCCTCGAGGGAACGATGCTGGCGGCACTGGCCGAAGACCCCGCGCAACTTGAAAGCCCGGCGTTTCGACAAGAGGTGTTGACGCTGTTGCTCAACTACCTGTGTAAATAGAGCGCGCCGCTAGGGGCTGTACCAGATTGCCGAGGTATAGGCGCGTTCCTGGATCGTCGCCGGCCCCTCCTCCGGCAGTTCTGACTGCAGGGCTATCGAATCCAACAGGGAATGCCGAGGCGTAGGGATCTGCAATACCCGCACGTAGTAAAACGCGCGCTGCCCGGGATCGAAATCAGGATCCACCCAATACGCGGATAATGAAGCCGCGCCAATGCTGTTGTCGTAGAGGCCGGTTTCCAGGTCGACGCTATTGCCCACCGCGGGCAATTTCCCCTGCGCATCCAGCTCTCTCTCACCAGACCAGGCCACGTCAAAGACCTGTTCGTGCTCCATACCGGTGTCATCCAACCAGCCTTTGACAACCTGCAGGCGATCGAGATTGGCGTTGTTGGGATCTTTTTGCGCACGAATGATTAGCTGCGGCACGGCGCCATCCACCGCCTGACTGAGCATGCCCCCCATCGGCACGCCGTCGCGATAACCCACCTCGGCAAACTCGATCGAGTCGACAGCAGCCTGATCAAATTGCCAGCCCGCAAACATGCGAACCTTCAGGCGCGTACCGGTGGTGGCGTACACTTCGCGTCGCTGAAACGCTGCGAAGATTTCTTCGCGGGTGTTGCCACGAGTCCAGGCCGCCGCCAATCCGGAGGCTGACATACTCCAGCCGGTGCTGCCGCTGCCGCCGAGTTTGTCATCGCCGCGCTTTGTCGCCGGCGTGGAATCGCGGGCAAATTTCCCCCAGAAGTTCTCCTCATCCGGTGAGGCGAGGCCTGAATGCGAATCGGTCGAACCGATTACGCCAAACTGGTAGGGGTTTACACCCGTCTTCTGCTCCAGGCTCAGGCCGGTCTTCAGCGCCGAGCGCATATAATCGGCTTTGGTTGCCACGTAGTCTTCCGCGTAGTTCTGCAGGTAATACGGGAAAGTTTCAAAATCGGCAAACTCATCCTCTGGCGACACGTCGGGATGGGTTTCTGAGTCGCCCTTGATCTGGGTGACTTCAGACACCGGCTCCCACTTCATGCGGGTGCGGGCGTAAGCTTCGTTTATCGGCTCCCCTTTTAAGGTGGTCTCGGCATACATATAGCCTTTTGAGACATTGGAGTTGTGTGGCATCGCCATAAAACGGGCGCCGGTCCTGGCTTGCGTATCTTCCAACCACTGCCACAGGTCTTCCGGGTACTGACTCTGGTCAGAGCCATAGGGAACGAACTGCTTGGCCTTGTCGGCACCATCAGGGGTAAACACAATACGGTGCAGGTTGGCGCCGGTGGGGATAGAGCTCCACTCCCAACCGATCAGGCTGGTAAACACGCCGGGCTCGTTGTGGTGCTCGGCAGCATCGACAATCTCGTGCCAGGCGCTGGTTTCAATAGGGAGCGTGTCGCCGAACGGGCTCAATCCGTGCATCATCTCTGCATTACTGGGGTCCGCCACCGGATCACCCACAGGCCCTTCCGGTTGCGCTGGCAGAAAGGCGTTAAAGGTCTCCACCGCGTCACCGCTGTCGATCGAGCGAACCAAAAGCTTCAGCATAAGCCAGCGCTTGAGGTTGCCCCACCAACCCATATCCTCCAGCTCCGCGGTATCGTTGTGCACCGCGCGCATCACCCCCATCAACTCCGCGTGATCGGATACAACCAGGAAATCCAGCGGTGTTTCGATCTGTACCCGTGCGCGATGGTAGGGATGAACAACCGGCTGACCCTTGGCCCAGCGATAGGCCGTATCCGGATCCGCACTCTCATTCTTATTGAGATAGGCATCGAAGGAATAGGAGGTGTGAAGGTGAGTGTCGCCAAACAAGAGCTGGTCAGCTGGCTCAGCGTTGGCGGTAGGCGCTATCAGCGCCAGGGCAGCGAGGACGGAGACACAGGAAATCCACTTCATGGAAAACTTACCTATAGCTTTGTAGTTAATGCAGGATTCTATCGTACATTGACAATGATTTTCCCGCGGGCCCTGCCCGTCTCCGAATAACCGATAGCATCGGCAACCGCAGCGAGCTCAAAACGGCGATCAATGACTGACGTCATCTCACCCTTCACCATGAAATTAGCGAGCACCTCCAGGTCATCAGCAGTCTCTTGTGCCAGGATTGACAAGAATTCCTCCTCCACGAATGGGGATAGCAGCAGCGCGCTGATGGGACCCTTGAGGGGTTCGACCCAATCGCCGTGGCCCCCCCAACCATGACCAGCCGCCCGCCGGGCTTGAGCGCACGCCTGTTGGCCAACAGTGAGTGATTGCCAACGTTGTCGATGATCAAGTTGAATTTCTGCCCGCTTTCAGTGTAATCCTCCTGCGTGTAATCAAACACGTGGTCAGCGCCAATTGCGCGAACCATCTCCAGGTTGCGCGTGCTGCACACGCCGGTCACTTCTGCACCAAAGGACTTGGCGATTTGTACCGCGAAAGTACCCACGCCCCCAGAAGCGCCATTAATCAAAACCTGTTGCCCAGCCTGTATCTGCCCCTTGTCGCGCAGCGCCTGTAATGCCGTGATGGCGGCGACGGGCACCGCGGCCGCCTGTTCGAAGCTCATGTTGTCGGGCATGTAGGTCACGGCCCGGTTCTCGTCAATAGTGATGTATTGGGCGAAGGTTCCCCAGCCAGCGCCAAAGACCCGGTCACCAGGCTTATAGCGAGTCACCTTCGCTCCCACCGATTCAATCGTGCCAGCAAAATCGGCGCCCATTTCTATATCAACAGGCGTGCCCAGCCCCGCTATCAGGCGCATCAAGTAAGGAGATCCCCTCATATAGTGCCAGTCCAGCGGGTTGACCGAAGCAGCGACAATCTTGACTAACACTTCATTCTCAGTCGGTACGGGCTTGGCGAGAGAAACAACTTCGATGGTATCCGGCGGTCCATAGCAGCGGGACAGGGCAGCAGTCATCTGCTCGCCCTCACTCGCGCTCAATGGCTCCGACGGGCAGGCGGTAGTGTGGCCGATAAGCAATGCCAACGTGGTGACTGCCAGTAGTAAGACGGCAAATACGGTAGATAGAATTTTGTAGCGTAAGCGCATTAGCGATTCCTTCGTAACAGGAACTAGATACTACCCTAGAACACCCTGAATCGGCGCTGTACATGTTGCTGGCGAATTTTTATTTCGCGCTGGCGAGAGTCGGCATCGAGAACCGGCATATCCTCAGGAAACTGCTGACGAATGTCTTCGAACTTAACCTTACGGCAAAAGATAGTTGGCCACTCTGCTTTGGGCGGCAGCTCCGAGTATGCCCAGCGATGGGACAGGTAACCCTTGGGCAAGCCGGTACTATCAATCCAGTTCTGCACGCCGGGGTCATTGTGAGCCACGACCCAGCGCTGTTTACCGTCGGCACCAATATGCATCTGGTGCAGATTGAGGCTGCTCTGGTGATTGGCGTAATCCGGTGATTCACCCCACATGTTGCTCAGGTGCATACTGCTGTAGACCGGGTTGCCGGTGAAGGTAGCCTCGACGTAGAGCGCCTCGTCTTCCGCCAGGTCGAAAATGCCGCCGGCATAGATATTGGTGCTCATACCGCCACCGGTATCACTGGAGGCCGCGTTGGGTTGGTTGTAGCCATTGATGGGCATGAAGTATTGGCCGTCGTTGTCATGGCTGCCATTGCAGTTGAGCACCACGTCATAGAAGTGCAACCAGAAACGCATTTGTCCGCGAATAATAGAGCCCATGCGGCGCAGGTTGGCCGCCACCTTGTCTGGCGTTAGCGGCTGCGGATGCTGCCCGGCCGTCTCCAGGCATTCGATCAACAGCGGCACGGCATCTTCGTTCTGCCAGTCGTAGAACAATTGTCGACCGCTAACATAGTCTGCATAGCGATCACCCGCATCGGGATTTTGTTTACCGGGCGGCTTGCGGGTGCAAATATAGCTGCCCTCATAACCCTCAGGGCAAGTCGGACCCAACAGCAACTCGATGTTGCCGTCGTCGTCGAGAATCAGACCTGCGGTGTCGAGCGTACCAAACCCTGTGCGAGAGCCAGGTATTAATTCCGCCAGGCTACCACTGTCACCCGCCATGGGGCCGGTGGCGACTTCAAAAATGACATATTGCGGTGCCAGTCCGCTACCCTCGAGCCGGGGCTTGCCGCGCCAGTGACTGCTATCGCCCATTTTCCCGGTAACGCGGTAGTGTTTGCGTCCATCAATCGGGGCATAGAAGTAAATGGCATCGCTGTTTTCAATGGTCGATTTATTGAAGATGGAGAGTGCATTGCGAAAGGCTGGAAAATCAGGGTCTTCATGAAAGGCGCGTTCCACCCCGTGGTGTACAAACCCCGACAGGTAGCGATAGCCTTCCGCCAGCACCCGGCTGGTCGACTGCGGCGGAAAAAACTCGGCATTGTCGATGGTATCGCGCGCCGTCTCCAATTCTCCTATGAGCTCATCCCAGGCAGAGCGCAGTAATTGCTTGTCCTCTTCAATGTTCATACGCCTAGGCCTCTCCTGCCGGATGTATCGGTAAATCAGCGGCCCGGTGCTTCACGTGGGGCCATACCTCTTCTTCAAACAGCTTTAGCCCCTGCCAGGCAAATTTCGGGTCGATGCCACCCAACAGCGGCGTCAAAATAAACGTCTGCTTATCGGGCATGGCATCTATCATGGCCACACACTCCTCCGGCGACTTCACCTGGTAGGCACCACTCTGGCGTAAATCATCCGCATTCACACCGGCGGCAAAAGGCCCGGCGGCGCGACCAAAGGCTTCGACCGTCCACTCGCTATAGCTGCGAACGCAGTGAGCGGCATGGGGCGCTATGATGTTCCAGTCTGATTCCGGGTCCCGGGTGACGTGTGTGTAGATCGGTCCCAGGCGGTGAAACTCCTCACCCGGGTCTTCGCAGCCAAGCGCCAATCGTTCCTGCCGATAGGCCTCCCAATTTTCCCCACCGGGTGGATAGTAGCCGTCGGCAATCCTGGCCGCACGTTTTGCCACCGCGGGATGGGCCCCCCCTAACATTAACGGCGGCGGTGGTTCTGGGACCGGCCGCACGCGAACCTGTCGGCCCTGATATTCAAATTCTTCGCCCAGCCAGGCCTGACGCAACACCTCGAAGGTATCAAGATAGCGTTCTTTGCGTTGTTCCCGCGTGGTGCCAAACATCTGAAACTCATAAGGTCGATAGCCGGCGCCGATCACCACCTGTAGTCGACCATTGGCAAGCATTTGCGTAACGGCTAAATCCTCCGCCAGCTTCACCGGCTCATAGAGGGGCGCCAGCAACACATTGGGCCTGATCTTGATGCGCCGGGTACGCGCTGCAATAGCAGCGGCCATGGGAATTGGGGAAGGCAGATAGCCGTCATCCACCGCGTGATGCTCACCCAAACCAATGCAGTTGAATCCAATCTCATCGGCCCAGGCACTCATGTCGAGTGCGGCAGCGTAGAGGTCCTGTGGCTTGGCGCCGAAATCCGGCGCGCGCATATCAAAGCTGATTACGAATTCCATGATTAGAAACTAGCAGCCCCCTGCGAGATAGATAAGTGGCATTTTATCAAGTCTTAGAATATTCCTAAGCTATTGTTTTTTAACGGGTTAGTGGCCTGGCAATCGGAAGCTGCCAGCCCACTTACATTTTCGGTAGAGCGAAGGCTATGTATTCACTGCCGGTCGGCTCACCCAGTTTGCCACCACCGGCGGCAATCACCACGAACTGGCGTCCATCTACCTGGTAGGTGCTGGGGGTGGCAAAACCGGCTGCGGGTAACTCCGCCTGCCATAATAATTTGCCGTCGCGGCGATCATAGGCTTTAAACAGGCGGTCCGGGGTGGCGGCGATGAACAACAGCTTACCGGCGGTGGTGATCGGCCCTCCATAGTTCTCCGAACCCAGGCCACTATCACCCTGCGCCAGCATCTTCGGGTAATCACCGAAAGGGATCCGCCAGGCAATGGTCTCGGTGTTGAGGTCAATGGCCGATAGACTTCCCCAGGGTGGGTTGGATGCCGGCATGCCTTCCTGGTCGATAAAACGCTGGAAGCCGGCATTGAGGTAGGCCGTCGCCTCACTCAGTTTTTGCCCCCGCTGCTCTCCACGCTTTTGGGCCGCGTGTTTTTCCAGGTCTGCATCACTGACCGTATAAATATAGAGCAAGGCAGCAGCGGGCATATACCAGGGCAAGGTATCGAAAGCGGGCATCCGCGAGCCACCCTGACGCACCAATTGGTAAGCATCGTATGGGCCCATACGCTCAGACAAATCGACCAGGGAGGGCACGGCCACGCCGTCGCCGCGCATATCACCACTGTGGCAGCCGGAGCACAGCATTACATACGCCATACGCAGGCTGGCCTCCTCACCCGGTTCTATGGGAACCAGTGACAGCAGGTAAGGCACCTCGTTGGCATTAACATACAGATGGTTGGAATTCTTGTCGTAGGCCATGCCGCCCCACTCCGCACCCCCGTCCATGCCGGGATACAAAATGCTGCTCTCCGTACCGGGCGCTGTGTACAGTGAATAGGGGCCAAGCCGTTCGGTCTGAGCAGAAACGTAGGCCGCCACAGCAGGGCTGCGCTGAGAGGGCACAAAATCAGTATTGATAAATGCTGGTGGAGACACCGGCAGGGGCTGGCTGGCACTGAGCTGTTCGCCCGGCAGCGGCTCGCCAACAACCGGCTCTTCGCGAACTGGGCTCAGCAGCTCACCTGTTTCGCGATGAAACAAAAACACATGGCCAGTCTTGGTGGCCTGGGCCACGGCGGGAAGTTCTCGCCCTTCCCGAATTAAAGTCACCAGGTTTGGCGGGGCTGGCAGGTCGCGATCCCAAAGGTCGTGTCTGACGAACTGGTAGTGCCATATTCGCTCACCAGTATCGGCATTGAGTGCCACCAGGGAATTGGCAAACAGGTTGTCACCATGTCGGTCACCGCCGTAGAAATCGAAGGTGGCGGAACCGGTCGGCACGAAGGCCATACCGCGCTGATGATCTACCGCGATGCCAGCCCAGGAGTTGGCACCGCCGACCTGTTCCAGGGCTTGCTCTGGCCAGGTCTCAGCGCCAAATTCGCCCGCTCTGGGTATGGTGCGGAACAGCCAGCGTAGTTTACCCGTGCGTATATCGAAAGCCCTGACATGGCCGGGTGCGGAGCCGGCAAACTCGCCGACTCGCGTTCCCAGTATTAGCATATCCTTGTAGACCGTGCCCGGGGTGGTCGATATAACCAGCTGATCCTCCGCCCACGCCGGCAGGCCCGCGTGCAAGCTGGTTTCCCCCTCCTCCCCAAAGCTGGATACCAGTCTGCCGGTACGCGCGTCCAGGGCATAGAGAGTGGATCGGGAGGTAAACAAGATGCGCCTGTCGTCACCGGCCTCCGAATAACTAACGCCGCGATTGTGATAGACGCCAATGCCATCGATAGCGGCACCACCTTCAAAACGCCACAACTCCTCACCAGTCGCTGCATTCAAGGCGAACACCGCCAGTTCCGGCGAAGTGCAGTAGAGAATGCCACGCACCACCAGTGGGTTGCACTGCATCTGCGAAACGCCACCAATGAGTGCACCACCCGCATCATAGCGCCAGGCTTCCTGCAGTTGGTGAACATTGTCGGTATTGATTTGATTCAAGGGGGATGCGTGACTGAAATCCGAATCACCCAGGTAGTGACGCCACTCACCGCTGGCATCTGCGTTCTCCTGCAGCGCCGAGGCATAGCGCAGGTTGTCTGGCTGCGGTGAGCAGGCCAGACAGGCGCTGAGCAATAGCAGGAGGCTAAGTCGCGACATCCTTGGACCCCGCCCCAGCGACCTCGGACCCCTCCCTGGCGGCCAGATGCCTGCCTACGGCAACCATAATGAAGGCGGGCACAAACATGGCCACGGAGTAGAACACGTTGGGCACAGCCAACAGTTCGTTTTTCAGCAGCACCACCGCCAGGGTGAACGCCAGCGCACTATTTTGCAGGCCAGTCTCAATCACCAGGGTGATGATGCGCTGAGAACCCAATCGCGCCAGTGCAGCCGCAGCGCCAGCAATGGCACTGGTCAACAGTAACAATACCGAAACCGCACCGCCCACCTGGCGAAAGCCCTCAACGATGTTGTCGCTGTTATTACTCCAGACGTAGAGTATATAAATACCCAACATCACAGAGCAGGCGGTGGAGAGCCTGGGGGCAGACCGCTGTGACAGCTCGTGCAAATAGTGGTTACTCAGCATGCCCAGGGTCACGGGAATAACAGTAATTGAGGCCATAAACTGCATGGTATCGAGGATGGGCAGCTGAATTTCCGTGGAGCTGTCACCGAGCGCCGACTGTGCCAGGTTCAGCAATATGGGCACCGAGAACACCGTCACGAAACTGCTAAGGACGGTGAGACTTACCGACAGCGCCACGTCCGCCCTGGCCAGGTAACTGATGTAGTTGGACAGCACCCCGCCCGGGCACAGGCAAATCAACATCAGGCCCAGGGCCATTTCCGCGCGCAGATCAAACAGCCCAATAATCAACCAGCCGCAGGCCGGCAGCACCACCAATTGGCAAACAGTGCCCAACACAGCCGCGGTCGGCACCTTCAGCACCCGCGCGAAATCCGCGCTGGTGAGAGACAGGCCCATGGTAAACATCATCAGGCCGAGCATAACGAGCAGGAAATTACCCAAAATCTAGACTCAAGCCGTCGCCTGCAACTGTCTGCCGAGGGTGACATCCCCTGCAATGGTGGTGCGGTTGATCAGGCGATGGATGCCCGGCCGGGTGCCCGTAGTGCAATGCATGACCCGCCAGTTATCCCACAGCACCATGTCGCCTTCAGCCCAATCGTGGAAGTAATGAAATTCCGGCTTGCGGGTATGCGCCACCAGCTCTCGCAACAGCTCGTCTGCCTGACTGTCTGTCAGACCCGCCTTTTCTGGCTCAATCACCCGATCGAGAAATTGCTCCACAATCTCCAGGATCTTGCGACCCGTCACCGGATGTTCGATAACGGCAGTGTAGATTGAATCTGGAAAATCCGGGAAGCCCATATCAGCCGGTGTTTTGGGGCTAAAGGGACCGGGCTCGTAGCCCTCCACATCGACGAAACGCATTTTCCGTCGCTGCATATTGAACTGGTAGGCAACCTCGATTTTCGCCAACAATGCCTTGGTGTCATCATCCAATGCGCTATAGGCTCTTTCCAGGTCACCGAAACCGGTCAGCCCATCCTCCTCAGCCACCACCACCGCGCGCAGCAGGGCACCGTGATTGGGCTTGCCGGTGTAGTGCAAATCCATATGCCAGTCCAGCTTACCGACGATTTCCTTACCCTGGTAGAACGCGGTTTGAAACTTGTCCTTGTCTCCGCCATTTTCCAGTACGAACAGCTCCGGGTACTCCTGCGACGTGGTGGTCGCCAGCGGATGCATTTCCAGGGGTCCGAAGATTCGGCTGAATTCGATCTGCTTGTCTGGATCAATATCCTGGCCGCGAAACACCAGGATGCCGTACTCATACCACAGGGCCTTCAATTCATCTTTTACGGCCTGGACCATGGGTTCATTGATATCGAAACCCTGTATCTCCGCGCCGACATTTTCCAGCGGCTTTACCTGCAAACTCATGCTCAATACTCCGTCGCCTAGTCAAGAATCGTGGGATCGGCGCGAAGTTCACGCCGGGCCATGGCTTCAAACTGAAAGGGAAACCCATTGGCGTCAGTAATACCGACCTGCTGCACAACACTTTCCGGTAGTGCTACCCCGCCACCAATTGCCTCGGCATACCAGGCACGCTGGGCACGCCACTCCAGGGTCAACACCCGCAAATGGGCCTGGCGCAGGTCTTTGCCGACCACCAGCGAGCCGTGATTTGCCAATAGCGCCCAGCCTGCTTCTCCCAGCGCCTTGGCGGCAGCCATGGTGGCATCGTCATCTTCGAAAGTACCATCGTATTCATCGAACAAGGGCAGGTCCCCGGGTACATGGGCAGCGGTCTGATCGACAATCGGCGGCACCCGTCTCGCATTGGCCCATATTCCGCTCCAGTGTGCATGGTTGTGGATGACCACGTTAACATCCGGGCGCAGGGCATGGAGCTGAATATGCAGGCCGATGGCTGGCGTTACATTCCAGTCACCCTCAATGATTTCACCCTCCTCGTTCAAAGTGAGAATATCGCTGGCGGTAAGCTCATCCCAGGCCAATTCCCAGGGATTGACCAGGATATTCCCGTCGCTGTTGCGGTAGGTAATGTGGCCAGCAATGTGCTCGTTCCAGCCCTCGTTGAACAGCATGCGGCACAGCAGGGCCACCTGGGCTTTCTCACTCATGGGGGGTAACAACTCTCGCCGGCCCGGTTTCGGTGCGTATGTTTTAACCATTGCCTCATTGAGGCCATCGTACTTTTGCATGATCTTCTCCCAGCCATTCCAAGCAAAGTATAGTGCAGAGAGGGCCCGACAACGGTTCATGAATCTGCACTGTAGCCATAACAGGTGCATACAATGCCAGTCTGTTTTACAGTTGAGGCATGAGCCCAACGCCGCTACTCCAGGAATTCGAATCTTTTGCCGAGCATGCAGCTTCGGTGTTAGACGGCGCGCTGCTGGTCGCACGGGTGGTAAACCCGGATACCGACACTGACTGGTGTCGCCAACGCATCACTCACCTGGCGCAGATGATGGGTGATGACATCAGCGCCCTGCGCATCGCTCGCAAATTGCGCGAGGCCGGATTCTCCGGCTCAGAGCAATATTACAAGTCCGACAACAGCGCGCTTGAGCATGTGCTGCGACACCGGGAGGGTATCCCCATCAGCCTGGCGGCGGTAGTGCTGAGCATTTGCGAGCAGCGGGAACTCAAGGCTCACGGCGTGAACTTTCCCAGTCACTTCCTGGTATCCGTGGAGAGTACGCTCATTGACCCGTTCAACATGGAGCTACTCAATGAGATGGACGTTGTACGCTGGCTCAAAGATAACGAGCTGGACAGCGGCAGCGCCTTCCAGGTGGCGGGGCCGCGAGATATTGTGGTGCGCATGCTCAATAACCTGGGTGCTTTGGCCAGCTCCAATGGAGACGCCGTCCGGGCACTGGAAATTACCGATTTCAAATTGGCTGTGAATCCCGAACTCTTCTACATCCACCTGGAACGGGTCGATCATTGGTTGGAATTAGGGGTAAGCGCTATGGCGCGACAGGACATGGAAAAAGCCATCGAGCTCGCCCCAGACGAGGCGACCCGGGAAAAACTAATACAAGGCCTGGACAGTATCGAGGATCAACCCTCCGCCCTGCATTGATTACCTGCGCAGCTTAAAAGGGAAAAAAGATCGGGATCAGCAGAATCACTGCCACGGAATAGACAATCGACAGGGGCAGTCCCGCCCTGAAATAATCGCGAAATTCGTAACCACCCAAGTTTTGCACCATCAAGTTGGTGGTGTAGCCGTAGGGAGTGAGGAAACTGGCACTGGCGCCATAGGCAACCGCCATCACAAACGGCATGTGGTTGAGCCCGTAACTCTGCGCTATGCCGAAGGCAATGGGAAAACTCAGGGCGGCGGCGGCATTGTTGGTCATCATCTCGGTCAGGACCAGGGTCAGGAAGAAAATACAAACCAGTGCGCCATAGGGTCCCAGGCCCGCCAGGTTGTTGTGGAAAGTTTCGGCAATCACTGCCACCAGGCCGGAGTTGTTCAGCGCCTGGGCCAGGGTCAGCGCTGAGGCGATGATAAGCCACAGTTCAAAGGGAAAGCGCCGTCGCAATTCGCCGCCGTTGACCAGGCCGGTAATCAGCATCACCGTCAGCAGAAACACCAGGCCTTTGATCAGGGGCAACAAATTGAGCGTCGCCAGCACGATGACCGCTATCAGCCCGAAGGTGGCGATATTGTTCTGCATGAGCGTCGCCCGGGCTTCTACCACCTCGTCATCAATAATCACGAAGTTTTTATCCAGGTTTTTACGCTCGTGAAAATCCGGGCCCACCGCCAGCATCATGCTGTCTCCGGCCTGGATGCGGATATTACCGAGCTTGCCTGACAGGCGCTTACCGCCGCGACGCATACCGACAACCGCGGCGTCAAACAGCGAGCGAAAACCGCTTTCCTTGATGGTGCGCCCCTCAATGGTGGCATTGGGCATCACCACCACTTCGATGACATTTTGGCCCAGCAATCCCTCGTTGAGAGCAAACAGGGTGAGGCCTTTAATCGATTCCAGGGCGCTGACTTTTTTCACGTCGCCGGAGAAAATTAATTTGTCTCCCACTTCAAGGTGTTCGAACGGGCTCACCGGTGAGATGAGGTGAACATCGCGCACGATCTCCACCAGGAACAACTCTTCCATGTCGCGCAGTTTGTTGTCCTTAACCGACCTTCCCACCAGCGGCGAGCCAGCATCGACTTCTGCCTCAATCAGGTATTCATTGAAATCGACGCTCTCAATGCCGCGATCTGGCAGCAACTTGCCGGAGATAAACAACACCATCAGACCCAGCACCGTCACACTGCCACCGACCGCCAGGAAGTCGAAGAAGGCCAAACCCTGGCCGGTTACATCCTCCAGGAAACTGCTGACAATCAGGTTGGTGGAGGTGCCGATCAAGGTCATGGTGCCGCCGAGGATCGCCGCATAGGAAAGTGGAATCAGTAGTTTGGAGGCGGCGTGATGGCGGTTGTTGCGCACAGAGTTTGCCAGCGTCGCCACCACCGCCGTGTTATTGACGAAGGCGGAAAAGAACGCGGTAACAGTGCCGAGCTTGATCAAGCTGGCGCTGTAACTCTCGCTGATCAGTTTTTCCGAAACCCGGTTAAGCCAGCTCAATTTTTCCAGCCCGACAGAAACCAGCATTAACAACAACAGGGTAATAAGCCCCGAGTTGGACATCTTGTCCAAGACTTCCCGGGTATCAACCAGACCGAGAAAATAGGAGATCAACATGGTGCAGGTGAACACCCAGGCCGCTGGCCAGTCGGTGAGTATCAGGCTGCTGATCAGCGCGATGAACAGCAGTGAAATAATGAGTAATTCAATCATGCATTCTCGGCTTCCCGCTGTACGGGAAATGCGTCAAGGTAATAGGCAAAGTCCCGGTACAGGTCTTCTCTCTGAATACCGAACTGTCCCTCCAGGTCATACTCTACCTTACCAGAGCGGCCGCGGGGATGATCTTCGATGTACTGATCAATGGCGGCGCGGGCAGCCGCGTCCAGGCCGATACCGGCGAGGTCGTAGATCTCGCCGAGCACGCCCATATTGTCTGCCATGTATTCATGGAAGTAGACATGCTTGGTCTGGGCCTCGGGTAACACCTGCGCATCACGCACCAGGCCCTGCAGCAGGGAATCCTGGATACGCCGGGCGTGAGCAACAATATCGCCGAGGTCGACCGGGTCCAGGCGCATCCGCGAGGTATAGGCGAGCATGGTAATCCAACTGGTAAAGATGGAAACCGGGTCACGGTGGGTGACCACGAAGGTAGCATCGGGAAATGTCTGTACCAGCTCGGGTAGAAAAGCCAGGTGCTGGGGGCTCTTCAGCACCCATTGTTGCGGGCCACGCAGCCACTGCAGCGCCTTCAACACCCGCTTGAGAAAATCGTAGTGTTCCTGCCGACGGTTGCCGATATACCAGTCAAACCAGTTCGGCACATCAACCACCGTGCCGCACATCATGGTCCCAAAATCCAGCCACTGCAGCTCGATCTCCTCGTGGATACTCTCAACTTGCAGATCGTGCATGCTGCTGAACAGGGGCATCATTGAGTTCATTGTCGCCAGCTGGTTGACGCAATTATCGTAGCGATCATCACTGCCCTCCCCTGACAACGTTGCCTGGCTGGGAATAGGCTCGAGCGATTCCCAGTAACGCAGTGAGCGCAGTCGATCATCCGCGGCAATGAGATTGAGCATATTGGTGGTGCCGGAACGAGGTAAGCCGGCGATAATCAGCGGTCGTACTATCTCGATCTCGTCAATTTCCGGATGTGCCAGATACAAAGCCTCGAGGCGGCTGCGCTGCACCACCGCGTTGACGATAAAATTGAAGGCGGTGATTTTCCCCATCTGGCTGAGCTTGCTTTCAAGGTTCACATTTTCAATGTAGTCCCCCATGCGCTGCAGGAAATCCGCTTCCTCATACAGCGGCACATCGCTCTGTTCCCGCGCCTGCTTGAGCACCGACTCTACGCTGATCTCTATGGGTAACTCCGCCACCATGGCGAGGATTTCCTCCGCCGCCGGCGTGTGCTTTGGATCGCTCAGGTCCTCGAGAACCACTCTTTTGCTCATTCGCATTCCTTAAACTTATCCACAAAACCCATAGGGGGTAGGAGCGGTCCGACGATTCGGGTGTCCGGAAATTGTGGATAACTTTTGATTTATTTTGAGAGGTTTACCGCGTTGATGCGATTGGGATCGACTTGTTCCAGGCCCAGATTGTTTTTCTCCAGGATGCGATCCGCACGATAGCTGGAACGCACCAGTGGGCCCGAGGCGACTTCCACAAAACCCAGTTCTAATCCAATTTCTCGCCAGCGGGCAAATTCGTCGGGATGCACCCAGCGCTCTACCGGCAAATGGTTTTTGGTGGGCCGCAAATATTGACCCAGCGTCAACAGGTCTACGTCGTGATGACGCAGGTCTTCCATGGTCTGGCGGATCTCCGGTTCGGTCTCCCCCAGCCCCAGCATCAGGCTGGATTTGGTCAAAATGTCCGGCTGTCGCTGCTTGCCATAGGCGAGTACATCGAGGGTTTGTTGATAGCCGGCGCGGGGGTCACGCACTGGATGGGTAAGGCGTTCGACGGTTTCTATATTCTGGGCAAACACTTGCAGACCCGAGTCGACAACGGTTGCTACCGCTTGTTTACTGCCACAAAAATCCGGCGTCAGTGCCTCCACCGCCGTCCGTGGGTTCATTTCCCGGATGGCGCGCACACAGGCGGCGTAATGCGAGGCACCGCCATCCGCCAGGTCATCGCGGTCCACCGAGGTGAGTACCACGTAGCGCAGATCCATCAGCTTTACAGAACGTGCGGAGTTGGCGGGCTCTTCCCGATCCAGCCAACCCGCCGGGTTACCGGTATCCACCGCACAAAAACGGCAGGCGCGGGTGCACACAGCACCCATTAACATGATGGTGGCCGTGCCATTACTCCAGCATTCCCCCATATTGGGGCAGTGGCTTTCTTCACACACGGTGGCCAGCCGATTTTCACTCACGGTATCCATGACGGCCTGGAACTTCGGACTCCGCTCCAGTCGCATGCGCAACCAGGGCGGCTTGCGCTGGCTGGGAATATCGCGATTCGGGTTCTCCTTGATGCCATCTTTGATGGCGGAGAAACCCAGCGTGGTATCAAACTTGCTGCCGCTCTGCGGTTTATAGGAGTTGGATGCACTCATGGGAGGTATTCTAGCCTGAATAGTGACAGGGCGCAGTCTCCTCTCAGCTTCGGCCCGCCGGTTCAGGTCAGGCCCGCCGGACTGACCCCGGATGCCCGCGGCCCCAGGCGCTGTTCACTGACTACCGTGTTGTAGCCCTCGATCTTGGCGACGCCCAGCGCTTTATCGGCAATTTCCAGCAATTCCAGCACACTGCGATCGCCCGCCGTAACCAGGCCTGTACTGACGGTATGTGGCACCCGCGTACCGTTGTCCATCCGCGTATCGTGCTCATTGAACTTAATTCGGATACGATCAATAACCGCAGCACAGGTGTCGTGGCCAATGCCCATCAACAGGATGGCAAAACTACCACCGCGATACCGTGCCGCCGTGTCATTGACCCGCAAGCTGCTGTTGAGGAGATGCGCCAACTCCGTCAGCGTACGATCCCCCGCTTTAATACCCCAGCGATCGTTCAGCAGTTCGAATTCATCGATATCTATGACCACCAGGTGACATTCATCCCGGGAATCCGCCTCCTCCAACATCTCCGTTGCCTTGCGCTCGAAGGAACGACGATTGGGCAGGTGCGTCAGGGAATCGATCTCGCCCCGCTTCTGTGCTTCGCGCCACTCCAGCTCGACGCGTTCGGTAGCGCGCTGCCGCTCAAGAATGCGCTCGGCCATGGCCAGGCCCAGGAATGCGGCCTCCAGCACCAGGGCAACCTGGCTGATGGTATACCAGGGCGCCGGGTCGCCGGCGAATCCCAGGGCGCCAATACTCAGCAGCGCCACGGAAGCAGAGTGCAAGGTGAGGCCGATTAAAAACCACAACACATAGCCACCGATCCGGCGCCAGACATAAAACACAACCAGCGGGAACAATCCAAACATCAGCGCCAGTATGTACATAATGACGGTGCTGGTGGTACTCAGACCGATCACCGCGGTGACTATGCCGACACCACACAGCGCCACCAAGCCCAGGAAAAACCTGTCCATCCGTGGCCAATTGCTCTTCAGGCGTAAAAAACGACGGCCCAGCTCAAACATCATGGCGCCGGTTATAAATATCGTCCAGTCCGCCAGCACAATGGACAGGTGGGGCTGCTCTGGCACCAACATCTCACTGAAGTGCCCCAGTAATTCAGACCAGCTCAGGGTCGACATCACCAGGTAGCCCGAATACAGGGCCAACATAAAGGATCCTGCGCGAACACTGACCATGCCGGCGATGAGAATAAATGCGAATAGGATGCCGTAGAAAAAGAAGTGAAAACTGCGGTCGGCAGCCGCCCAGGTATCGAACACAATGCGCGGTGCCACTCTCAGCGCAATAATCTGGGTATTGGCATAGTTCACACCCAGTCGCACATACAGAATGTCCAGTTCACCGGGTTTGGTCTCGAAAGGCACGGCAAAACTACGGAAACGTATTGGGCGTTCAGAGTACGGCGTGTCCTCGCGCAATTCGGTGGTGATGGCGCGGCTACCGTCTCCGGTCACCTCCTGCTCGGGCTCAATCTGGTACACGTTCATGATCTGGGCAAAGCCGTAGTCGTGGCTCAGCACCCACTGCAGGTTGCGGCTATCGACATTGCGCACCGCCAGGCGCAGCCAGAAGGCAGAACCGCTAACCCCCTGCGAAAGATCAGTGCTCTCCAGGGGACTAAATTTACCTTCCTGGTGAGCACGCATGGCGTCGGCCAGCATCATGGCGCCGCCCGCGTCCTCCACAAACGTGGCAAAGCCGTCGAGTCTGGTAGTCTCGCTGTCACGGCTAAGATTTAGGTCGGCAACGGGCACACCCTGCTGAGAAAAAACCGGGGAGGTTGCCGTCAGCAGTAATAGCAGGAGTATTTTAGGAACAATCTTGGTCATGCGCGAATCATGTTAGCCAGTGTCCGGACATTATGGAACCCTGATTTCAAGTATAAGAACGTAGTCCAAATGGAGGATTCGCCACCGAACACGAGCGGGGAAGATAGGGCTGGTCTACAGTGGGGTGCAAAGGAGCGAATAAATGACAGAGAAGCATTTGACGGTAGTGGTGATAGGGGCTGGTATGGCCGGCATCCTGGCGGGTATCAAGCTCAAGCAGGATAGGAAATACGATTTCGTGATCTACGAGAAAGCAGATCGTATTGGCGGCACCTGGCGTGAGAACACTTATCCCGGCCTCACCTGTGATGTGCCATCCCATCACTACACCTATTCCTTTGAACTCAACCCGGATTGGACCCGGCACTTTCCTCCCGGTGGTGAAATCCAGGCTTATTTCGAAGACACCACTGCCAAGTACGGTATCTACGACCACATCCGTTTTAACACCGAGATCAAAAGTGCCCGCTACGAAAACGAGCGCTGGATTCTGGAAATGGCCAGTGGCGAAACCGACGAAGCAGATTTCATCATCGCGGCAACCGGTGTCCTACACCACCCCAGCTACCCAAATATAGAAGGAGCCGAAAGTTTTGAAGGGGCTCTTTTTCACAGCGCGCGTTGGGATCATTCCGTGCCGCTGGATGGGAAGCGCGTTGGCGTCATCGGCAACGGTTCCACCGGTGTGCAGATTGTGTCTGCCCTGGCCGGCCGCGCGGGTGTAGTTAAGCATTTCCAGCGTACAGCGCAGTGGATCATGCCGACCGTGAATGATTATTTCAGCGAGGAAGAGAGAAAAGCTTTCAGGGAGCAGCCTGAGGTATTAGCAGAGGTCATGGATATTGACGGTTACAACAACGGTGTGGAGCTATTTACCCAGGGTATAACCGGGCAGAAGCCCGAGCTGGCCCAGGCCTTTGCCACGCCCTGTCGTGAAAACCTGGAAGCCAGTGTGCGAGACCCAGAGCTCAAGGAAAAACTTCGGCCCGACCACGAGCCCATGTGCAAGCGTTTGATCTTTTCACCGGACTACTACGAGGCCATACAGCATCCGCAGTCCGAACTGGTTGCAGAGGGCATTGAACGTATCGAAGCCAGAGGCGTTCGCACCGAGGACGGCACTCTTCACGAACTGGACGTTCTTGTTTACGCCACCGGCTTTCGCGCCGATCAATTTATGCGGCCGATGGAGATCACCGGCATCAATGGCGTCGACCTGGAAGGCGCCTGGGAAGTCAGACCCAGTGCCTACCTGGCCATCAGCATGCCCGATTTCCCCAACTTTTTTATGCTCAATGGACCCAATGGTCCCATCGGAAATTTCTCACTGATCGATATCGCGGAGCTACAGTGGGATTACATCAACCAGCTAATGGAAGAGGTGCGGCAAGATCGCTGCCAGGCCATCTGCGCCAGCCACCAGGCCCTGGCAGACTTCGACACTGAACGTATAGAAGCAGCCAAGCAAACCATCTGGTACACGGGCGGCTGTAACAGCTGGTACCTGGATGCCGAGGGCATACCCGCTAGTTGGCCGTGGAATTTCCTGCGCTTTGTCGACAAGATGGCGGCACCGGTACTGGATCACTACGACATGATGTCATTCGAGGAACTGGAGCAGGCCAATGGCTGACTGGGACCAACAAGTCTGTGTTATCACCGGCGCCGCCAGTGGCATCGGTGCTGGGCTGGCCCGTCACGCTGCCAGCCTGGGCATGACGGTAATAGCTGCCGACATTGATATGAGCAATCTTGATGGCTTGCGGACTGAGCTCGAAGGTAAAGGACTCGCGATTGAAACACAGCGGGTCGATGTTACCGATGGTGCGGCAGTGGAGTCGTGGGCGGCATCAATCTTCGAACAACACGGTCGGGTAAACCTGTTTTTCAATAATGCCGGTGTACTCGTGGACGGCAAGAGCTGGGAGCGGTCGGAACAGGATTGGTGCTGGAACCTCGACGTCAACATCATGGGCGTGGTGAATGGC
Source organism: Halieaceae bacterium (assembly GCA_965237855.1). Taxonomy (GTDB): domain Bacteria; phylum Pseudomonadota; class Gammaproteobacteria; order Pseudomonadales; family Halieaceae; genus CBDEGK01. The sequence goes on from CBDEGK010000004.1 coordinate 375,974, forward strand.
ATTCGCGCCTTTGTGCCGCCAATGCTTGCGCAGGGTGAGACCGGCAGAGTGATCAATACGGCGTCGATCGGCGGTCTGCTGGGTGGCGGGCAGTTTATGGGACCGTACCAGGGCAGCAAACACGCAGTCGCCGCCATCACCGAAACCCTGTTCCAGGAATTGAGCCTGGAGGCGGCGCCGATCACTGCCTCTTGCCTGTGCCCCGGCGAAGTGGATACGGGCATCTGGGAATCTGATCGATTGCGCGAGGAAGAAAACATCCTCGTCAGCGAGGCAGAGCAGCAATTTCATGAGTACGTGGCCGGCATGGTAGCGGACGGACTGACGCCGGATGAGTTTGCTGCGCGTGTATGGACGGGCATCGAAGCGGACAAATTCTGGATCTTCCCGCAACCTGAATTCAAACCCATGTACCAGGCGCGCGCAGACTCGGTGCTCAATGAAACCAATCCCGCCACCATGGCGGAAATGATGGGCCAGTAAGCGCAGGGAACACTAGTTGTTGCGGGCGCCCTGCTCTATCCAGCTGTAGATAACACCCAGGTCGGGCTTGCTCAGTGGATGGAAAGGCATCATCCAGCCGCTACCGCCTGCCTCGAGGTGTTGCCGGGTGAGCTTCAGCCACACATAGCTGTTGTCAGGGTCGCCGGGCTCAACCCGTTTCATCGAGGGCAATTCATACGCAGGCACACCGGTCAGGTTGTGCCAGCTGTTTTCATCTTCGATTACCAGGTAACCGTAGCTTTCTTCGCGCATATGGCAATAGGCACACTCGCGCATCAGGATCGGCAGCACCTGCTCGCGGAAGCTGATCTCGTTCTCCGCTTGTGCGAATCCCGGCTGCAGCAACAGGCCCAGCAGCAGGCAATAATACTTGTTCATGTCAGTTCACGGACTGCGGCCGCTTGCTCACCGGCAATTTTCCCGAAAGTCATGGCCGAGCCAATAGTGGCGCCGGCTGCCCAATAGGCATTGGCGGCCGGGTGAGCCATGCAGTTACCCGCGGCGTACAAACCGCGAATGGGCTGGTCGTTGTAATCGAGCACCTGGGTGTACTGGTTAACCTTGGGACCGCCATTGGTGCCCAGCAAGCCCGGCGCCAGGATAATCGCATAATAGGGACCCTGCTCCTGCAAGGGATACATGGTGGGATTCTTGTCGCTTTGTAGCGGCCAGTCGGTGCCTGAACGGGGCGGCGCGAACGAACCCCACTCCCGGTCTTCCGCATGATTGCCGCGGCCGAAGTCCTCATCCACACCCTGTTCAGCCATATGATTGAAGCGCTTTACGCTGGCTTGTAACTGCTCGACAAAATCGACCGCCAGAGTCTGGCCGCCGGTGTGCTGGCGAATGCTGTGCAATCGCTCGGCAATATTGTGCGCCAACTCCTCCAGGGTATTGCCGACAATGGTGGAACTGGCTGCTTCAGCGATGGGAGGTACCGGGTAGTTATCGGCGCGCAGCTCGATGGTGCGCTGATCGTAGACCATGTAGGTCAGAAGATGGGGGTACTCGGCTTCGGTGGCGTCGTAGTTATAGAGCTGACGCACCCGGTCGTTATAAGCCCGCTTCTCGTTGACGCAGCGTTTGCCGTAGCGATTCACCAACAGCATGCTGTCTCCCGGCGGCCAGTAAACCGCGGCCGGTACCGATTGGTAACGAATGGCATCTTCCAGCACTACCTGGCCGCGCCAGCCGCCGGACATATTGGCCATCTGCGCACCGACCGCGCCGCCTATGCGAATAAAGTCGCCCTCGTTGGTGGGCACCGCGCAGGTCCCCAATACCGGATTCATCTGGTACTGGCGTATATAGGTTTGATTGTGGCTGTAGCAGCCGGTGGCAAATACCACGCCGCGACGGGCGCGGATGTTGATGATCTCACCTTGATCATTCTCCACCGCCAAACCCAGCACCTGGCCATCTTGCGCCGTGATCAACTCAGTGGCGCGATGGCGCATACGAATATCGCAGCCCAGCTCGCTGATCAGTTGTCGCATACTCGCCACCACTCCCTTACCGCCAGCGAAACGGCCATCGGGATACACCGGCTCCAGGCCGCGACCACGGGGGACCTTGTTGTAGGGGGAGTGATCAAAATAGTCCGGCGTGGCATCACCGGTGGTCCATATGGTGGCGTTGCGAAACTTGAACGCGCCCCAGGCCATCATCTGGTCTAGCATCGCGTGGCCGTTGTCATAGAAGGCGGCGATCAGCTCAAAGGTGTTGTCATCAAGGCCCAGCTTTTCGTCTTCGGGGTTGAACAGGTGCGGATAGGAGTAGTGCACCATGTATTCCATGGCCGAACGGCGGTCGTCATCAATCCCCTGCTTGCGCAATTCAAAATTATTGGGAATCCAGATGTGGCTGCCGGACTTGGCGGTGGTGCCACCCCAGGCGCTACCCTTTTCGACAACAGTAACCCGGGCGCCTGATTTACAGGCATAGATGGCCGCCGTGCCACCAGCTGCGCCTGAACCACACACCACCACATCGGTATCAACATGCCACTGGCGAACCGCCTCCCCCGAGAGACTCCCCACCGCAGATATTGCCAAACCTGCCCCGCCCACGGTGACTAACCCACGGCGAGTAATTCCATTTCGATCATTCATGCCACCAGATTAAAAGTTATCCACACATTGGGGAACACCCTGCGGCCCCTTTAGGGTTTTGTGGATAAGTTTTAAGTTGGTTAGTCGTAATAGCTAAACTAATATGGGGGTATGAAAAATATAATCTGTGGTTTTGTTCTCGTTTTCACCGCGCTAACTGCGCAGGCGGATGACTATTCACCGTATGTGGGGGAGGATTATCCGCTGCAGCTGTATTGGGGTGACACCCACCTGCACACGTCCTTCAGTCTGGACGCCAACACCATGGGCAATACCAGTCTGCCGCCATCGGTGGCGTATCGCTTTGCCATGGGCGAGGAAGTGATGGCCAACAATGGCATGCCGGTAAAGCTGGAGGCACCGCTGGACTTTCTGGTGGTGTCGGATCACGCCGAGCACATGGGTATTATGATGAAGTTGCGCAGTGGCGACCCGGCAATACTGGATGATCCCGACGGCCGCCGCCTCTACAGTATTCTCAATGGCGACAACGGTTCACAGGCGCTGATGATGGAGTTATTGCGTTCCACCGCCAGCAACACCCCCATGATCGACAACAAAGACATCGAGCGCAGCATCTGGCAGGAATCGGTGCGCCTGGCGGATGAGTACAATAATCCGGGCCAGTTTACCGCCTTGATTGGGTATGAATGGAGTTCCATGCCCGCCAGCGACAACCTGCACCGGGTGGTGATATTTGCCGACAGCGCCGAGCAAGCCGGCAGCATTCTGCCCTTCTCGTCCTTTAACAGCGAACAGCCAGAGCAGTTGTGGCAGTTCCTCGCCGACTACGAGCAGGACACTGGCGGTCGCGCCATGTCGATTCCCCACAATGGCAATATCAGCAACGGTCGCATGTATGCCCTGACTGATTCCGCTGACAAGGTCTTCAGCAAGTCCTATGCCGAGGCGCGCATTCGCTGGGAGCCGATCATGGAGGTCACCCAGATCAAGGGAGATTCGGAAACCCACCCTTACCTGTCGCCGGATGACGGCTTTGCTGATTTCGAAACCTGGGACTTTGGCAACTTCGGCGCCATGGAAGGCGACAACAAGAAAAATGAGATGCTGCAATTTGAATATGCCCGCTCTACGCTCAAAAACGGCCTGACCGAACAGCAGCGCATCGGTGCCAACCCCTTCAAATTCGGCATGATCGGCAGCACCGACTCTCACACCTCACTGGCCACCGCCCAGGAAAACAATTTCTGGGGCAAGGCCAGCATGGTTGAACCCGGCAGCAGTCGCACGGCTGAGGCCGATGACATCATGGGCAATGGTGACGACAACCGTCACACCATGTTTTTCCCCTGGGAATACACGGCCTCCGGTTACGCCGCGGTATGGGCCAGGCAGAATACACGCGCTGAAATATTTGACGCCATGCAACGCAAGGAAGTGTATGCCACCACCGGCTCGCGCATCGCGGTCCGGTTCTTTGGTGGCTGGGATTTTCAGGAAGACGATATCTTTGATCCGGACTATGCCCGCATTGGCTATCGCCAGGGCGTGCCAATGGGCGGCGACTTGCCCGAGCAATCATCGCGGGCACCCACTTTCCTGGTGATGGCGTTAAAAGATCCCAATGGCGCCAACCTGGAGCGGGTACAAATCATTAAGGGCTGGCGCGACCGACGCGGCAAGTTGCACGAGAAAATATTCGACGTGGCACTGGGTAAACCTTTCGACGAGGACGGCAGACGCTTTCGCAAGGTTACCTCAACCGTTGATGAGCGCTCGGCGAGCTACAGCAACAGTATCGGTGATGCGCAGCTGAGTGCCTATTGGCAGGATCCAGATTTCGACGACAAAGAACAGGCTTTCTACTACGCGCGAGTCATCGAAATTCCCACTCCCCGCTGGCCGCTCTATGACAAGGCCAGGCTGGGCGTTGTGGTTTCGCCCGATGCCCAGACCACGGTTCAGGACCGCGCTTATACTTCACCGATTTGGTACACACCATGAATAATGTTGAAGATGAACTCGCTATCCGCCGGGTGTTGGCAAACTATTGCCGCGGACTCGACCGCATGGACAAGCCCTTGTCCTATTCGGTGTTTCATGCAGACGCGCCGGCGAATTACCACGACATGTACGAGGGCACAGGCCACGGTTTTATAGACTGGGTGTGGGAAGCCCACGCCGGCATGGAGCGTCATTCGCACCAGATCAGTAATATCCTGGTTGATATTGAAGGCGATGCAGCATTCAGTGAAGCTTATGTTACCGTGGCGCTGTGGACACTGCCGGACGATGCGGGCAAGCAACAGGAAATCATTGGTCGCGGTCGATACCTGGATCACTGGCAAAAGCGTGCAGGTAGCTGGGCCATCAGCGCCCGCGAACACGTGTTAGATATGCAGACTATTCACCAGCTGGAATCGCCCACCACCAGCAGAGGCTATGTCAACGAACAGTCGCGGCGGGATGAGCAGGATGCCTCCTACCAGGTACTGTACGGGAGTGAATCATGATCTATCGAGCGTTAGGATTTTCCCTTCTCTTCCTCTGTCTCCACCTGCCGACCGCCCAGGCGACGGACGTGATGGTGGGTGTGCCACCGACGATGGCGTCACAGGCCACGCTTAAAAATGCCCGCGAGCAACCCTTTAACAAATGGACATTCTATAACGCCGGTGCGCCGCTGAATGTCGTGATGATTCCACGCCAGGGGAAAATCTCTCACTTCCTCTCAGATCGTATGGCACGGGATTTCAGTGAACTGGACAAAACCTTCCGCGACAACGACGGCGATGCCCTGGTCGTGATCAAGGGCCGACGCATGATTCACCAGGCCTATTTCGACAATCCCGATTATCAGCACCGACAGCACGTCTGGTACTCCATGACCAAATCCCTGGTCAGTGCGGCGTTTGGAGTGCTGGTGGAACAGGGTGTGGTGCACCTGCAAAAGTCGCCGGCCTTTTACATCCCCGAACTCAAGGGTAGCGGTTTCGAAAGAGTCACGATCCAGAACGTACTCGACCACGACAGCGCACTGGATTTCAAGGAAACCTACACCAATTTTAATTCGGATTTCTTCCTGCATTATGCACCGGCCTTGAACATGGCTTTTCTACCTGGCGCCCGCGACGTGCAGCCCGGTTCCACCGAGATCTATGGCGTCCACGATTTTCTGGCCCGCTTTATCAAACCCGACATGACACTGATGCCAGGCCAGGCCTTTGACTACAACTCCAGCAATGCCGATGTGCTGGGTTGGTTGGTTGCGCGGATCAGCGGCGAGAATTTGCGCGACTTTATTCAGAAGAACATCTGGGCACAGATCGGTGCCGAGCACGACGCCTATATGGCCGTGGACCGCGCCTTTATGCCGGTGGCAACCGGCGGTATGAACTCAACGGCGGCGGATGCAGCACGCTTCGGCATGCTGATTCGAGACCGGGGACAATTCGGTGGCAGGCAGGTACTGCCGGAAGCCTGGATGGACGACATGCTCAAACTGGAACCTCGTCTCAGCAACAATATGAAGACCAATCCCAAGTACGCCGATGAACCGTGGCAGGCGTATCACAACATGTGGTGGATTCTTGATGCGGAAAAAGGCGAGTTCGCCGCGGTGGGTATCCACGGACAGGTCATCTACATCAATCGCAGTACCGACATCGTAATAACCTGGTTCTCCAGCCAGGCCATGGCGTCCGCAGCACGCAACCCGGTATTTAGCGCCAAACTGGCAGCCGCCCGAGAGCTAGCCAACAACCTCCGCTAGGATCAAGGGGTCAGACTCCTTGATTTTGTTTTCAAGGAGTCTGACCCCTTGATCCTAGAAGTAGTCCGTCATCAGGTCGTCGACTTCCCAGAAGGCGCGCAGGGACAACACCTTGCCGTCGTCGTCGACTTTGTAAACCATCACCAGCTCACAACGCCCCACTGAACCGTCTGCCGAACGGGTGGTAATGGTGCCCACATTGGCGCACTCATTCCCGCAGGCGAAGCTCTCACGGATATGGAAGCGGACCGTGCCAGGGCCGATGATGTTATCCCAGAAGCTGGCAATCGCCTCGATGCCGTGATGACCCTTACCCTCGGGATCCATCGGCGAAATCCCCACCGGGTCTTCCAGGGACGCCTCGGGATGGAAGTTGGCCAGCCAACCCTCCCGATCACCGCTCTGAACAGTTTCTATGGATCGAATCGCAGCGTCGCGGGCCGGATGGGGGGCGCGATTTTTCATAATTTCATGGGACATGATGACTTCCTCAGTATTTCCAATCTGCTCTCAAGTGTATACCGTAACCAGCCATGAGAGCCTTCTTCGCAGTTAAACCGGCACCGGAAATTTGCCTGGCCATTGATCACTGGCGATCGCAGAACTGGCCGCTGCTGGACAAGCCGGTGCCGATAGCAAACTTCCACATCACCCTCACCTTCCTCGGCAATATTACTGAACGACAACTGGAGTACCTGGAACGTGGTGCCGCCGATATCAATCAGGGCGGCTTCGACCTCGAGCTGAATACCCTGGGTTACTGGCACAAGCCAGCGCTGATGTGGCTGGGGAGCGACGAGGCACCCGAGACCTTGTTAGCGCTGGCGGGAAAAACCAAACAATTGGCCAAGAGTGCTGGCTTGAAGATCGACAAACGCAGTTACCTGCCTCACCTGACCCTGTCCCGCAAGGTCACAAGCCCGCCAACCGCAGCGCTAATCGAGCCGTGCTTTGCTTGTCACTTCGAGAGATTGTCACTGTACGAGTCAATCACCCGACCCACCGGTGCACAATACCGGGAAATAACCGGTTGGAACCTATAACGTCGCCCGCAGGGCATTCACCGCCAACACAAAGAGAATCGTTGAATAGATAACAAACATCGTGACCCGCACGGTGACAATATTAACGCTCAATTGCCACAGCGTATGCACCGCCCGACTGCCCACATAAGCCCAGGCCAGGGCGAGATTCAGCCCCTGCCCTGCTCCGGCCAGCGCCAGTACCGCAACGCAGGCATAGAACAGCGTCGGCTGCTCCAGCAAGTTGGCGTAGTTGTGCGATACCCAGTTCACTTTCGCTGGCAGGGTTGACTCTATATCGCTGTAGCGACCACCGGGTTCAGAGCCAGCCAGATTCACATCGGCTTTGGCAAAAGCGCGAAAGCGCGCCACCAACATATAAAACGTAAGCAACATCGACCAGACAATCAATGCCGCCGCGGGTGCCAGGATAGGAGAATTCATTGCCACAGCTCCGAGAAAAAAGTGGCAATGATAGTGCTACTTGCTCAGCCCTCGGTCAATGCCTTGCGATCAATTGTATCGCTATCAAGCTCAATCCCATTGAGCGTATCGACCTGGTGTTTCAACCAGGAACTCAGCCAGAAGTTTTCGCTGTCGGCTAGCAGGGCTTCATGGGCACCGCGTGCAGCGGCAATCGCGCCGCCGTGATCAGGCTGCTGGGACAAGACGATATCAGTGAGATGGATCGCCTGCTCCATTTGCCCCGCGGCAATCTTTTCCTGGGCCCGCGCCACCAGGGCATCGGCTCCACCAGCCAGCTCGACCAGGTCAGCGTGTACAGAGGTTTGTGGCACGTTGTACAACTCGGTGGTGGACTTGTGCTTGAACCAACCAGCGTAATTTTCCCAGATGGCACGAACGCTCCAGTTCACCTTGCCATAACCCTGCCCCACTTCAATCTCTGCTGGCACCTCAATTTCAGCCATCAGGGTTTCCACATCCTTGCCCTCATTCATGCCCTTCACCACTTCATCGTGCACGTGGTGTATGGCCCTGTGCAGGCAATCCAACTCGGTTTCAATCAACTCCTTGCCCACCACGGGTTCGTGGTGGCCATAGAGAAGCAACTCTGCGCCCAGGTCCTTCACCACGTCTACCGCATGGGCCACGGTTAGCGCATCGCGATAACGATCACCACGAATGGTGACCAGGTTGGGGAAATGTCCGAAGGGGCAGCCAAACAAATTGCCGGTGAAAACAATCTTGTGCTGGGGTAGCCAGACTATCAGCGAGTCATTGGTTTCAGCGCCGGCAACAGCAATGAGTTCCACCTCCAGACCGCCGAGGGTAAAACGGTGGCGATCTTCAAAGGTGATATCCGGCGAGGGAATATCCTGGGCGGGATAATCGGTGTAGCCCTGTTCATGGTAGTACTGAAAGGCGCCAGCCATCTTGTTGGCAAAGGCGAACGAGGAGCGGTCAGTACGAAATGGCGCCAGGCGCTTATCGTAGGCCTGGTGCTCGGCATTGCCGGTGGTGGTAATCAACTCCATGTCCGGGTTGTACTCGCGGAAATGGCTAACCCCACCCAGGTGATCGACGTGGCCCTGGGTCAGCACGCAATAGCGAATGCTGTGGTCTGAAAACTTCCCGTAATTTTGCCGGTGCACCGGCCCTTCAAAGAAGATACCCGCGTTGACGAGGATGTCACCCTCATCGGTTTCAATCAGGTAGGTATTGGAATAGCCCTCTGACATGACGATGAAGTCGTTGATCCTCTCGCCACCAAACTCAGCTGGATAGGGTTCTACTCGACGCTTTTTGTATATGGGGTCACGCATTCTCAGGTCTCCGGCTTAATTGCGGAGACAAATATAATACACTCGTATTATTTAAGCAAGTGCGCTAAATCTGTCCATCTGCGTCAATAAACGCCTGCAGTACCTGGTACAGGTAGTCGCAGTCGTCCTCGGTCATGGTGGGATGACAGGGCAACATCACCCCGTTTTCCATGATCTGGTCACAATTGGCCAGTCCCGCCGGATGTATCCGATAGTCATGCCCTTCCATCATAGGGTGGCGAGTGATATTGCCGGAAAAGATCACCCGGGAAAAAATGCCACTGTCTTCCAGGTGTATCTGTAGCTTGCGTCGGCTCCAGCCGGTTTCCGGACGGATCTGTATCGGGTAGCAGATCCAGGTGGTTTCGGTGTCGGGGATAATACTGGGCACAATGAACTTGTCGTGATGTGCTTCGAAGAACTGGTAATGGCGATTGAAATAGCGCTCGCGCAATTCCCACATACGATCGATCTTGTTCATCTGTTCGAGACCAAAGGCCGCCCCCGCTTCATTGGGAATAAAGCCGTAGGCCTGGTCCTCGAAAATAAACAGGGAGTCGTAGTCGACGCCATCCAGTGGCTCGAGAAAGCGCCCATCGCTGTTTGCTACCTGGGTGCCGAACATGAACTTTTCCGAGGAGCGACCCCAGGCCCGCAGGCTGAGTGCGTGATCCAGGTATTTCTCGTCATCGAAGAACACCATGCCGCCGTTCCCCAGCGCGGTAATGATGTGATAAATCGAAAAACTGGTGATGGAGATATCAGCCCGGGTAGCGGTTTTCTTGCCACGCAGGGAGCCACCCAGGGTATCGGCACTGTCGTGCACCAGCTTGAGGTCGTGCTTGTCGGCAATCTCGCGCACCCGGTCCCAATCACAAATGCCGCCGATCAGATCGGGAATCAGGATGGCCTTGGTATCCGTGGTAATAACATCCTCTATGGTATCTACCAATGCCTGGTAATCATCCAATCCCACATCGAGGAATACCGGCCGCAGGCCGGCGTGATAGATACAGGCCACATCGGCGGAGAAGGTCAGCGCCGGTGTAATCACCTCGGAGCCGGGGGGCAGGTTCAGCAACCGCATGGCAATCATCAGGGCCGATGAGCCGGAGTTCACCATCACTCCGTGTTGCTTGCCCATAAAGTCCGCCACCCGCTGTTCAAACTCACAGACTTTAGCGCCGGGAATCAGGCCCATCGGATCAGACATGACTGCCATCACCGCATCGCGCTCAGCGTCATCAAACATGGCGCCGCCGTAGCGGATTTCACGTTTCTCCAGCGGCATAACTACTCCTCGATTACCTTAAACATCGGCAAAACAACGTCACCGCGGGGCACGAAACACACCTCCACCGGCAATCCGATTTGCAGAGATTCAATATCGGGCTGCACCAGGTTGCTGAGCATATGCCAGCCCTCCTCCAACTCGATAATCGCACCGACGTAGGGCGCATCGAATTCGGGCCGTTGCGGTCGGTGAATGACCGTGTAGCTGTAGAGCTCTCCTTTGCCGGAACTCTGCACCCAGTTGAGATTACCGGACAGGCACTGGTTACAAGCTATCTCCGGAATAAACACATAGGCACCACAGTCGTCGCAGCGCTGCACCATCAGCTCACCGCGCTTGCAGCCGTCCCAGTGTGGACGCGACATTTCCGTTACCGCAGGTACCGGCAAGCCGGGCCGGTTGAGTTTTTCAAGGTCGCCGTAGGTGCTCATCGGCTTACCTCCTTGCCCAGCAGCATCACATCGCAAAACAGCGCGCCCGAACCGCCATTGCTCACCATCGCCACCTCCGCACCGGGCACCGTCACTTCGTCCGGCAACTGGTTGGTCAGCTGCTCATAGGCCGAGATGACCTTCTGCAACATCTGTAAGGTACCGGCATGAGAAAAGGACAAGGTGCCTCCATTGGTCACCACCGGGTACTCGCCGCCAATTGAGATGCGCCCATCCATGACAAAGTCGCCCCCTTCCCCTTCATCACAAAAACCGAAGGCTTCAAACTGGCGGATGATTTCAAAGGAGAAGGGATCGTAGAATTCGCATACATCCACGTCCTCGGGCTGCAAGCCTGCTTGAGAAAAAGATCGCTCGGCGGCACGACGACCTACCCAGCCGTACTTATCCCACACCGGTGCCCGGGTATAGGCCATGCCCTGGCGATCAGTGCCGCCGCCCAGGATATGAATCGCCTGTACGTCCATATCTTTTGCGCGCTCGGCGGTGGTCAGCAACAAACCGCCACCACCTTCGGAATTGATGCAGCAGTCCAGCAGATGAAACGGTGAGGTGACCATACGAGAATTCAACACGTCCTGCGGGGTTACCTCCCCTTTGCCATAGAAGCACCCCTTGGGATTTTTATTGCCGTTGCTGCGTATGGTTGCCGCCACCTCTGCCAGGGCTTCCTGCCTGGTGCCATAAATCGCCATATGCCGTTGGGCACAGAAGGCGAACTCTGCCGCTGTATATAACCCCCAGCACTCGGAAAATTCGTTGGTGGGACGGGTCCAGGGCGAGGTCGCTTCACCGTAGGAGTATTCCCCGGCCTGGGCATTGGCAATCATGATCATCTCAGCCTGGCCGGTGGCAATCGCTCCCGCCGCTTCCAGCACGGCGCCAATACCCATAAACTCGTTGCCCACCCAGCGCGGCTGGCAACGCAGCAACTGGGTGACCTCGCGCCCGTTCAATCCCCACACCGGCGTGCTGACATTGATGCCGTCGATATCGTCGATGCCTATACCGGCTTTGCGAATCAATTCCCGAAACACTTCTAAAACCAGGCTGGTATCGGTTTCTCCCTCGAGGCGTCGCGCCTGTTGCGTGTTGTGGCTGGCAACGATGACGACGTCTTGCAAAGTATTGTTATTCATCCCGCCAGAATAGCACCGGAACCCTGGTTGTATTAGTCTGGTTCACCTTAGTTATAGGAGAGTACGACATGGCAGACCAGGACAGCGGCTACAGCGCCCAGGGCAAAAAAACCACCCACTACGGCGAGGACGGCTACGACGTGGTATTGATTGACGAGCCCGCCGAGGGTATTCGCCGCATCACCCTCAACCGGCCAGACAAACGCAATGCCCTCAACCACCAGTTGCGCGGCGAAGTGTTGCACGCACTCACTGAGGCGGATAAAGACAATTCCGTACGGGTCATGATTGTGCGCGGGGCGGGCAAGTGTTTTTCCGCCGGCTATGATCTCGGTGGCGGCAATGTGGGGCAGGACTATCCCTTCCACACGGCAGGCGGTGATTCCCAGTGGCCACGCCACGTGGTGGAAAGCTGGATGAGCATCTGGGATCTGCAAAAACCGGTTATCGCCCAGGTACACGGTTACTGCCTGGCCGGCGGCAGTGAATTGGCCACCGGCTGCGACCTGGTTTATGTCGCCGATGACGCCCAGATCGGTTACCCGGCGGTACGCTTTGGTGTGCCGGACATGCAGTTCCACCCCTGGCTGGTGGGCATGCGCAAGGGTATGGAAATGTTGTTGACCGGTGATGCGCTGACAGGCGAAGAAGCGGTAAGTTACGGTTGGGCCACCCGTTCATACCCAGCGGCAGAGCTTGAAGAAAAAGTTATTGAACAGGCGTTGCGCATCGCCCAGGTGCCGGCCGATATCCTCGCCTTAAACAAACGGGCGGTGCACCGACAAATGGAAGTCATGGGCATGCGCGATGGGCTGCGCCAGGGCACTGAGATCTGCACCCTGGCCATGCATCAACCGACCTTTAAAGAGTTTCTGAAAGCGACTGAAGGCGGCACCAAGCTCACCAGCGCCCTGCAGGAGCGGGACGAGAAGTTTGGGGATTATCGAACCAAGGACTGATTGCCTTCGACTCTGCGGTTGGGCCGGTAAACAGTGATGTAAAAGGCGCCGCCGAGCACAGTCCAGGCCAGCACCATCAGCCACTCGTTGGGCCATAGCAATGCCGCCGGCATACCGGGCAAATACAACAAGGCCAGTCCAAAACTGGAGACAATGCCAAAAATGCCGAGGTAGATACCGCCACTGGCCTTGAATGGACGTGGCATTGTCGGCTCCCGCCGCCGTAGCACAGTAAAGGAAACCGCCACCAACAGGTAAGTAATCATCAAGCTGAAGGAGCCGGCATCGACAAACCAGATTAGCGCCGTGCGGCCCAGTAACGGCGCCAGAACACCAATAATACCGATACACAGGATGGCTCTGTGCGGCGTGTGATACCTGGGATGCACCTCGGACAACCAGGCTGGCAGCATCCCGTCCTCCGCCATGGCGAATATTGCCCGCGAGCCGCCAATCATAAAACTGTTCCAGCTGGTCAATATGCCGGCCAATCCGGCCAGCAGCAAAAACACTCTTCCAGACGTACCAAAGGCTGCTTCGGCGGCATTTACCGTGGCCAGGTCGGCTCCACCGCGTCCATCTACAGTCAGTAGTGTCGACACCGCCAGTTCGATCATGATGTACCAGGCAACGGCAACGGCGATGGATACCATCAGCAAGATGCCAATACTGCGCGGTGGTAAATCAACTTCTTCTGCCGCCTGGGGAATCACGTCAAAACCGGTCATCAGGAATGGCACCAGGGCCATAGCGGCGAATATGCCCGTCATCCCGCCCACAAACAGAGGCTCCATGTTGGCCTGCTTGCCCTCCATCCCAATGCCAGTAACCAGCATCAAGCCCGCCAGCAAGATAACCACCACCACGATTGTCTGTATGGTTGCGGCCAGTTTTATGCCGCGAATGTTTATCCAGGCCAGCGCAGCCGAAGTCAGCCCACCAATAAGCGCGAGGCTAAGATGAACCGGTGCGTCGTTGACCAACCATAGGTGTGCGCCTTTCAGTTCGGGAAACAGGCCGGACAAAACACTGGGCAGGGCCACTGCTTCAAAAGCACACACCGCCACGTAGACAAATACCAGGCTCCAGGTGCAAATAAATGAGCTGGTACCACCCAGTGCCCGTTTGGCATAAACATGCTCGCCACCAACGTCCGGCATGGCGGATGCCAGCTCGGCGTACAAGGCGCCAATTGCCAGAATAATCAAACCCGCCGCCAGGGTGGCAATCATGCTTCCACCCGAGCCTCCCCGCTCTACTATGGTGCTGACCAAGGCAATCCACGCCCAGCCGATCATGGCACCAAACGACAATGCCACCAGGTCCGTGCCCTTTAGGTTCCTGTTAAGTCCGTGCTTGGTTACCATAGAGCAATACAATGCAGTTCAGTTCAGTCTCTACTATACGCAACAAACCTGGCAGTAGGATGTGGATATGATCAATATGGATTTCAGCCAACAGGTGGTCGTCGACACCAACCAGGCCGAGTGGCAGCCGAGTCCCATGGCGGGTGTGTGGCGTAAACCTCTGGCGCGGGAAGACGCGGAACGCGGCCACGCTACCAGCATTGTTCGTTACGATGCGGGGGCACGATTCTCTGAGCATCCCCACCCGCTGGGTGAAGAGATCCTGGTATTGGAAGGCACTTTCTCGGATGAAAGCGGCGACTACCACGCCGGCACTTATTTTCGAAACCCCGAGGGCTTCAGTCATGCGCCCTTCAGCGAACCGGGTTGCGTTTTGTTCGTGAAACTCCACCAGTTCCAAACCGATGATCGTGAGCACGTGGTCATCGACACAGCCACTGCCGATTGGTCTCCCGGCCAGGGCAACCTGGTGGTCTTGCCCCTGCACAGCCACGGCAGCGAACAAGTCGCCTTAGTGGGCTGGCCCGCCGGCGAAGTGTTTCAGCCCCACACCCATTTTGGCGGTGAGGAAATCTACGTCATGGAGGGTGAATTTATCGACGAGTTCGGGCGCTATCCCGCTGGCACCTGGATTCGAAGTCCGCACCTCAGCCAGCACCACCCGCGCGTCGAAGAAGATACATTGATCTACGTGAAGACGGGACACCTGCCGGTCTGACTCAGCCAGTTTGCTCCTCGACGGCCCGCCATGCGGCGTCGATGGCTGCATCGAGATAAGCGCTGGCCTCTGAGTCGGAGTTCGCAATAGAAATTCGACCAAACTGTTTACGCCCCAACTCGTGGGGCGCCTCGCCTTCGGGCCATTCGGGGTCATATAGATCCGGGTAGTCGGCCCAGTGCCCACGAAGCTGTGCAAATCGGCCAGATTTTAGGTCAGTCAGCCCTCTGACTGTTCTTTACCCGATCAATGGTGGCGACGCCGACATTAAAATGGCGAGCGATACCGCGAATGCTGACGCCTTCTTCGAGCATGCGTATGACTTCCCCACGCTGATAATCAGTGAGCTTGTGCTTGCGGCCAAATTTCACACCACGTTCTTTCGCAGCCGCGCGACCTTCCTCGGTCCGGCCGCGAATAAGGCTGCGTTCAAGCTCAGAAAGTCCTTTAAAAACAGTTACTAAGAACTGCCCAGTCGTAGCTGTCGTATCCGCCCACAATTCTCCCAGAGAGCGGATTTCGATACCCCGCTCATCCAATGTCCGGGTGATCTCGAGTAAATCATGCGTGGTGCGCACCAATCGATCAAGGCCGGTAATCACCAGCGTGTCACCCTTCAGAATCTCATTCAATAGCCTGGCGAGCTGTGGACGCTTGCGCTCAGCGCCCGCCAATTTCTCTTGAAAGATCTTCTCGCAGCCCGCTTTCAGAAGCTGATCTCGCTGGCTCGTAAGGCTCTGTCCGGTGTTTGAGGCCCAGCAATAGCCGATTAACATGTGCAATTCTCCTCTTTTAGTTGGTAGTCTCGGAATATATATTCGGAACAGATAGGCAACTGAGTCCTCTTCGCCAAAAATAGGGCCTGAAGCTCATACAACACAAAACACCTCACCGTGGAAGCTCAAGCCGCCAGCGGCATCTCATCCAGCGGTATTCGACGCTCCATATCGAGATCGAATACGCCATAGGGATTGAAATGACTGTGCGGTAACGGTGACAGTGCGCGCATATCACGTTCGGTCATGCGATTCATCCATCCCGGTTCACGAAGCACCTGCTGGATCATTAAGGTATTTATATAGACAAGGCTGACCTGTAGCAGGTGAAGAGCAAGCGCCGAGACCTCCTGATCTTCCAGATTATTGGTCGCCATCTCTCCACTCTTGCCAAAGTAGATGAAGCTATTGACGCCATTCCAGCGTTCAACCACATTCAACCCCGTGTTGACCTCCCGGCGTAGTTCTTCTGACGCCAGATAATTGCACAGGAAAATAGTTTTCACTGCTCTGCCCAGTTCAATAAGCGCTGCGTAGGTTGGGTGTTGCACGTTGCTGCGGGTGAAACGGCGCAGGATAGCGTCAGCCTCGGCAGTGCGTGTTCGCAAGGCCGTGGTAAACTTGACCAGTTCATCGTACTGCTGAGCAATCAACTCCCAGTTAATTGCCTTGCTGGTGAAGATGGGTTCCAGGTTCGGATAACGCTCTTTAGCCCCGGTATCCGGCTGTGCCAACTTGAGCTTGTTGATGCCCTTGAACCGCGGCATCAGCGTAAAACCCAGAAGGTGACAGAAGGCGAAAGCAACGACACTCTGCCCATGGCTGTCCACATACTGGCGCTCTACTTCCATCTCCGTGCAGTGGTGCAGAACACCTTCAATCATTGATGCCACTTCAGAGGATGAGCACCGCTTGAGCTGGGAATAAATGCAGACCGCGTTTATATCCACATGCCAATAGATCATGACACCACGGCCACCATAGCGGACATGCCACTCGGTCATGAGATTCTGATCCCAGGCGCTGAACTGGGTGGAGTCGGATGCGCAGGCGGTTGTCCCCTCACCCCAGATGTGTGGCAGGCGCGCCTGCAAAGTCGCATTCACCACACGCCTGATAGCATCGCGCAGACTGTCCTTGTGAATATAACGGCGACGTGTATGCAAGAGCTCTTTGTAACTAACCCCATGCGGTCCGCTGGCAAGGCACTTTAATCCCGCATTGGTGCCCAGCCCATAAAGTGAAAGTAGCAGACGGCGTAATACCTCATCGGGAGGGGTGGCTTCCCGCGATGCGGCAGTAGCAAACGCTTTTGTGAACCCCGCCCTAAAATCAGTCTCTTTGAGTGCATCGAGTAAGCTGGTTGCAGGCCACCTCTGGTTAAGCTCCCGCTTTAACGCGTCCAGATTTGGCGGATCAGGCAGTGCTTTCAGTGGGGTAACGGAGATAGTTGGTTTATTACGCTTTTGTTTAATCGCCACTTCGCCGTTTCGTGGCAAATTCTCATTGAGGTGACTGAGCGACTCCGCCATTTTCCCCTTCATGTCGGCGATGAACGTCTCAGCATCGGGCGGCAAATTGAGTGCCTCGTAATAACTCTGACGATTGATATCAAAGTCAGTCGGCAGGTCGTCATCGGGATTGCAAAAGTGCTTGGCGCCGACCACCCAGACTTCCTTGCATCGGAGCTTTTCACGCAGTTCCTGCAGTACACAGATCTCATAATTGATCCGATTGATTCGCTCGGCTCCACTGGACGACTTTTCGATGACAATGTCTCGCCATTTCTGGCGGACTACGCCCTCGACCGGGATATCGTCAAGGGCAAAGTACCGGTCCCGACGATCCTGGTGCGTCTTGATAACGTCTATTGCATCCAGGATCGGGCGCCACGCCTCATTATTGCAGCGGAACTCCAATGCCTCGAGAATACGCGGCAGCATGCGACGATAATGCTGTGCATAGGACGCGCGAACTTTCTTGTGTATCTTGTTGATGTATGCCGGGCCATTTGAACGATGTTCTTTCACCAGTTGTTCGATCATTTGTTCATTAACGACGGGAAACACGACATCACGGACGGCGCCATCAGGATTCTCCAACACGACTTCAGCAATGCGGAACAGCAGCGTCGTCTTGCTCTGCACCTTGAAAAAGCTGCCGACCAACTCTGAGACGATTTTGCGCTCAGCTCGCACCGAGATTTTGTGGATCACCTGGATGAGCAATTCAACAAGCTTGTCAGTGATTTCACCCTCACGCGGCACGCAATAAAAGACCAACAGCGGATAGCGTATCTTTGCAGGGTGGCGGCGAAGCTCCCAGGCATTTTCTGTCCGTGCCCGCTGGCGGTAGCGTTCGGTCAACTTGGGGTTGATGCCCTGCAAAATATCGGCGGGAAGGTCGAGACTGCGTAGCCTCTCGAGTCGGTCGACAGCCCGCAGTACACTGTCCAGGCTGACGGGGCCCATATCGGCACAAATTCGGGAAAATTCGGAAACGTCATCCTTTTCCACAAGAAGACCGTCAAGTTGCGCGAGCGCATCTTTGCTCAACTGACTGTGGATCCTTTGGAAAAGCAGACCATCAAATGTACGCTCGGCCGAACTGACCATCCGTTCCAGGCGGTAATCACCCGGCCGCTCGAGGTGGTTGTGTAGCATCCATTCTGTAATCAGTTCATCCAGATGTGATGGCGCCGGAGCTTCTGGAAAGACGCTGTCAATCAACCAGGTGCGGAAACGGATTGCCACTTGTTTATCAAATGGCCGAATCCCCAGGTATGTTAAAATCTCACGGCGATGTCGGCTCCCCGTTCGGTTTTGGCAGGCATAATCATCAAGGTCAGTGACGGATGCCTCGACCTGGAAGGCCAGGTACTCCAGTACCACAGACGTGATTTCGTCGATTCGTTTGGGAAACCGGGCGTACAGCTGATAATGTCTTAGCAGCACAGCCAGAGCCAATCGACTCTGCCCAGTTTTGCCCTTGAGGAGGGTGTAATCGTCATCATAGAGTGTCCAGTGCTCGCTCAGTTCGGTCTCGGTCCATACTTGCTTCATTCACGATTCCCGTTTTATTATTACGGATTATATATACGGAACATATTGTAAATGGAATCCAACGACTAAAACAAGCACTGACTGAAAATCTGGCCGATTTGCACAGCTTCGTGGGCACTGGGCCTATTGACGGAGATCGAACTCCCGCAGCATCACCAGGAACTCATAGTCCGAGGCATTCATGCATCTAGTTATACTTTATATAGTGCTCTTATCTATTTGTTTTAAAAAGGTTTATTTGTTATCAGGAATGATGTCTTTAGAGCTTTTCGGGGTCAAAATCCATCACGTTAAACATGGCGGTAAACGAACTACCCCGCCAGGTCTTTCTTGATGCCTCTGTCCACAAGTCCGGCTGGCAACTTCGCAATCACCTTGTACAGGAACTTGTTGTTAATCGTATACATGTGCTTTTTCTTGCTGTCGGTGCCGGCCGTGAACACCAGCTCGGCCACCTCACTGGGCTCAGATACTTTGGTCGGTGCATTCTTGGCGACCATCGCTTTGAGCTTCGGAAACAGGCTTGCGTAGCGGCTATCTTCCGGCGCATCCATACGCAGGTCGGCAGTACCTGCAAACAGGTCGGTGCGAATGGCACCGGGGCGAATGAAGGTCACATGTACATCATGGAACATCAGCTCCCGTCGCATTACATCCGAGATGCACTCCAGCGCCATCTTGCTGGATTGGTAAGTCTGAAACGGCGCCCGGAAGGTAGATGATTCACTGGAGATATTGACGATTCGGCCCTTGCTCTCGATCAACAGGTCCAGACAGGCCTGGGGTACGATCACCGCGGCAAAGGTATTCACCATAAAGTGCTGAATGGTTTTCTGCGGTGGCGCTTCGCTGATCGGCAGGAACACGTTCACACCGGCATTGTTAACGATGACATCCAGCCGCCCACAACGCTCACGAATCAGCGTCGCAATGTCTGCCGCGCGATCGATATCAGTGACATCCTGCTGGGCTGTCACAAATCCCTCGACCCCGTCCAGGTCCGCCAACAGGGACGCATCGAAGTCAGTGGCGACCACGGTGAAGCCAGCCTCGCGATAGCGATTGGAAATTGCACGGCCGAGGCCGCGACCGGCACCGGTGACCAGAACCACTTTGGAATCTACTGACATAATGCGTCCTCCAATTTCAAGGGGTCAGACTCCTTGAAACTCAGAAGATAGTTCAATAACACGCGGAAATACAATTTCAAGGAGTCTGACCCCTTGAAATTAGCGGAACTTCGGTGGACGTTTTTCCATGAAGGCCATGATGGCCTCGATGTTTTCCGGGCTACCCGCCTGCTTCTTCATACCCAGGTCTTCGGCCTCAAAAGCCGCTTCAATATGCGCCTTGTGGGGCAGCCGCAGGGTTTTCTTGATCTCCACCAACGCGTTAACCGGCCACTGGGCGATTTCCGCGGCCTTGGCTAAGGCGGCTTCGAGCAACTCCTCGTCACTGTAGGCCCTGGCGACAATACCCGCTTCCACAGCCTTGGCTGCATCAATCCACTCGGCGGTGTAGAAAAACTCCGCCGCGTGTTGCGCACCAATATTGGCCTGCAGCATGTAGGAGCTGGCAAACTCGGGCACCAGCCCCAGGTTGGCGAATGGCAAACGCATGCGCAGGCTTTCACCCACATAGACGATGTCCGCGTGAAAGAGGATGGTAGCGCCACCACCGACGGCTACACCGCGCGCGGCACCGATATAGGGTTTACTGAAGTTGGCGATAGCGCGTGCGCAATTGTTAAACGCCTGTTGGGGATCTTCCTCACCCTCGCCGGTTGCCTCGCCAAAACTGCTGAGATCCACGCCGGCACAAAAATTGTCGCCGGCGCCGGTCAATACCAGGCATACCACCTCATCATCTGTCTCAGCGCCTTCGAAGGCTTCGCGAATTTCCCGCCACATCGGGTTATTGATGGCGTTCTTCTTTTCCGGGCGATTCAGGGTGACCAGCAGTACGCCGTCACGATTCTCAGTGGTAACAAATTCTGGCATCGGCTTTCCTAGGAATGAAAGTGAATCAAGTCGGCAATTTCGCCGCGATCGGTATGGGCGGTGTTGACCGGAGACTCTTCAACCTCGTAACCGAAGGAGATGCCGAACAACAACTTATTGGAGGCATCGACCTCCAGTACTTCTCGGACCAGGTCACACTGGAAGCTCAGGGCGGTCTGCGGGCAGCAGCCGAGACCGTGGGCAACCATCGACAACATCAGGGTCTGGGCGTACATACCCAGGTCACAGGCCTCGCGCAAACCGAAAGGCTCGGGCAGGAACAGGAAGGCCACATGGGGCGCATCAAAGAAGGTGAAGTTGCGCATAAACTGCTCTTGCCTGCTGGCCTTATCGGAACGTTCAATGCCAACGGCATCGTACAGGGTCATAGCAGCACCGTACTGTCGATCTTTGTAGACGCCGTCATAGGCGCCGTCGTAGGGGAAATCCATGCTCATCTTGCCTTCCATGAACTCCGCCGGCATACGCTCTCGCAGTGTCTCAATGGCCGAACCCGAGGCCACGTGCACCTGCCAGGGCTGGGTATTGCAATTGGATGGCGCGCGCAGGGACACATTGAACAGGGTATCCAACAATTCCGGGGGGACAGGCTCAGGCTTGAAAGCGCGTACAGATTTTCGTTTGGTGACGACATCGGTGTAGATTTGGGCGGTATCAGACATCAGGCAACAGCTCCAGATTCAGTGAGGGAGGCAATTGTAGCCTCATCCAGCCCCAGTTCCGCAAGAATTTCAGCGGTATCCTTGCCCGGCCTTACCGGCAGGCGCTGGATTTCCCCGGGCGTACGACTAAATCGGGGTGCCGGCGCTGTCTGTTCATAGCCGCCGATATTCACAAACGATTCACGGGCCTTGTTGTGATGGTGTTGCGGCGCCTCGGACATATTCAGTACCGGGGCGAAGCACACATCCGTGCCCTCCATAATGGCACACCATTCATCCCGGGATTTGGTGGCGATGATGTCGGTGATCTGCTGTTTGACCCCCGGCCACTTCTCTTTGTCGAATTGATCCATAAAGCTGTGTTCACCCAGCTCCAGGCCCAACTTCTCCATCAGCAACGCATAAAACTGCGGTTCAATGGAGCCAATGCTGACCCACTCGCCGTCAGAGCACTGGTAGGTATCATAGTATGGCGCACCACCATCAAGCATATTGGCCTGGCGGTTTTCGTCATCCCACATGCCCACGCCCTGGAAGCCCTGGATGGCGCCCATCAGGGAGATCACGCCATCGGTAATGGCGGCATCCACTACCTGGCCCTTGCCAGACACACCTCTTTCAAAGAGAGCCGCCAACACACCCATCACCAGGTAGAGAGAACCGCCGCCGAAATCACCGATCAGGTTGAGGGGCGGCACCGGGCCTGAATCGGCGCGGCCTATAGCGGCTAAGGCGCCGGTGATGGCGATGTAATTCAGATCGTGACCGGCTGCATGCGACAGCGGTCCATCCTGGCCCCAACCGGTCATGCGCCCGTATATCAGCTTCGGGTTGCGGGCCAGGCACACGTCGGGGCCGAGGCCCAATTTTTCCATGACACCGGGGCGAAAGCCCTCGGTCACGACATCGGCACCTTCGATCAGCTTGAGGACAGTTTCCACCCCCTGCTCGCTTTTCAGGTTGATGGCAATGGAACGGCGACCCCGTTGCAGCACATCGGCGGGGCTGTCAGTCGCGGCCAGGTCGCCGCCACTGGGCCGGTCAACCCGGATAACATCGGCGCCCATGTCCGACATCAACATGCAGGCAAAGGGCCCCGGCCCAATACCCGCAATTTCAATGACCTTCAGGCCAGATAATGGTCCCGCCATGACACTCTCCCTTGCTATTCGCCTTTAAACACGGCCGGTCGCTTCTCTTTAAAAGCCCGCATGCCCTCTTTGGCGTCGGCCGAGGCAAACACCGGGTTAGCCAGTTCGTCCGAGGCCAGCATGGCTGCATCTTCATCCATGCACTCCTGGTGCTCGCGCAGCGACCTGGTCACTGCCTGTACCGCCAGCGGCCCATTAGCGCAGATTTTTTCGGCGATCTTCTTCGCCTCTGCCAGGGTCTCACCCTTGGGTACGATACGATTGATCAAGCCAAAATCCAGCGCTTGCTGGGCGGTGATGTGTTCGCCGCAAAGCAGTATTTCCGCGGCCAGGCAATAGGGAATCTGCCGGCGCAGGCGAATGGTGGAGCCGGACATGGGATACAGGCCTCGGGCCACTTCAGTTACGCCAAAGATCGCATCCTCGGCGCCGACCCGGATGTCCGTGCCCTGCAAAATCTCGGTACCCCCGGCCAGGGCATAACCCTCTACTGCCAGGATCAGTGGTTTGCAGGGACGATTGTCACGCAACAGGGCCTGCCAGTGTACGTTGGGTACCGTGGCCATCAGCTCCATGAATTCCTCGGTGGAGCGATGCTCGCCATCGGCGCCCGCCTTTAGATCCATACCCGCGCAAAACGTATCGCCATTGGCAGTGAGGATGGCACAGTGAAGACTGTCGTCCTCATCCAGCCGGCGCCAGGCCTTGTACATGCCCAGCAACATTTCCGGGCTGAAGGCATTCTTGGCCTCGGGTCGATTCAGCGTCACGATCAGAACATTGCCCTCCTGCTCGACGGTACAATTCTTGGTGCTGATATCCAGTTCAGCCATGCTGTCTCTCCTGCTTCATAGTCAATTGCTTAACTCACCAGGAACTCGCCACTGAGGGCGATTTCCTTGGCCTTGGGGTATGCGGGTTTGCCACTGGGGGCGCGGGGAATTTCAGCGACCACGTGCAGTTCCCGCGGTACCTTATAGCCGGCAATATGCTTGCGGGCTTCTTCCTGCAGGGTCGCCAGGTCCAGGCTGGCATCGCCGCGAACAGCGACTACCGCGGTGACTTTGCTGCCGAAACGTTCATCCGGGGTATCTACCACCAGGCAATCAAACACATCCGGATGAGCCTTCAATGCCTCTTCAACCTCTTCGGGGAAGATCTTTTCACCTCCGGAATTGATGCAGTTGGAGCCACGACCGTAGATCGTAATCGATCCGTCTTCTTCCAACCGGGCCTCGTCACCGGTCAGCAACCAGGTCTTGCCCTCTACCTCGACGAAGGTCTTGGCTGTCTTCACCGGGTCGCCGTAGTAACCTGTAGGAATATGGCCAGAGCGGGCAAAGATGCCCATTTCACCCGCATTCACATGTGCGTGAGGCTCTCCTTCCACGTCAGTGATCACATCCATAAAATCAGACTGCTGCACATTGCCGAGGCCTTTTTGCTCGGACTTCTTCTCGCCGGAATCAAATCCCATATTGCCCGACTCAGACGAACCGAAGGAATTCATGATCATGACATTGGGCATGAAATCGCGGAATTCCTGCTGTTTGGATTCTGAAAATACCGCCCCGCCGGAACCGACGCTAAATACCGAGCTGAAATCCCAGCGCTCAGGATTGGCCTTGAGGGCATCTAACAGCGGAATCGCCATGGCATCGCCGACGATAGACAAAGAATTCACTTTCTCCCTCTCAACAGTGTCCCAGACACTGGCGCCATCCAGCGATCGATCCGGACTCAACACCACGATATTGCCCGCTAACAATTGTATACAGGCATACCACCAACAGGCACCGTGCATCAGCGGGGCCAGGGCCATGCCGACAATGGCAAAATCACCGATGCGGCCGGCTATTTGTTCCGGCGCCGTGATTGCACCATCGGGATGGAACCAACCGCCACCGCCCAAAGCAGCATAAAAAAGGCTCTTGTGTGGCCACATCACGCCTTTGTGCATACCGGTGGTACCACCGGTATAGAGCAAGAACAGGTCATCATCCGAGCGCTCACCAAAATCGCGTTCGCTACTCTGGCCTGCCAATGCAGCTTCATAAACCACGGAACCAATCGCTGCCAGGTCTTCCCCGCTGCTATCATCCACAGCGATAAAGGTTTTCAAACCCGCTGATTCATGGCGAACTTCAGCAATGTGTGGCGTGAATTCGCGATGGTGAATACAGGCCACCATATCGGCATTGTTGAAGATGTAACTCAACTCTTCCTGCACGTAGCGGTAATTGACGTTCACCGGCACCGCCCGCAGCTTAAAGCAAGCCATCATGCCTTCCAGGTACTCGTTGCAGTTGTACATGTACAAGCCAACATGGTCGCCGGGGCCTACATCCTGCGCCGCCAGGTAGTGCGCCATCTGGTTGGCACGCTGCTCTAGCTGCGCAAAAGTGGCGCGCTGTTCACCGCAGACCAGGGCGTCCCGGTCCGGTACTTTGTCGGCGACCATCTCGAACATGTCCGCCAGGTTAAATGCTTTAGCCATAATTCTATTTCCTCCGGGCTCAGCCCTTTTCTGAACTCACCACCCACATGGCGAAGAACTGGGCACCACCACCGTAGGCGTGACCCAGTGCTGTCTTGGCCCCGTCCACCTGATGATCCCCTGCCGTACCGCGAACCTGCCGCGCCGCCTCCGCGAAGCGGATCATGCCTGAGGCTCCAATGGCGTTGGATGACAACACACCTCCGGAACAATTCCAGGGAATATCACCGTTTTCATCGAGTGAGGTGGCACCCTCCATGGTCAGTTCCCAGCCCTTACCCTCTTCGGCAAAGCCCAGGTTCTCCAGCCACATGGGCTCATACCAGGAAAAGGGCACATACACTTCCGCGCAATCGAAATCCTTGCGCGGGTTGCTGATGCCCGCCTGCTGGTAGACATCGGCGGCGCAATCGCGCCCCGCCTGTGGATTAACCTCTTCCCGGAAAGCGTACATGGTCGGCTCCGAGCGCATTGCTACACCGCGAATCCAGGCGGGCTTCTTCGGCGAATCATTGACCAGTGACTCATCGGCAATGACCATGGCGCAGGCACCATCAGAGGACGGGCAGCTTTCCAGGAAGCGAATCGGGTCCCACAACATGGGCGACTCCTCCACTTCCTTCATGGTGATATTCGGCAACTGCAAATGCGCCAATGGATTGCGTGAACCGTGCAGGCGATCCTTGGTGGCTACCTTGATACCGACATCGTAGGGTGCCTCAGAACGGCGCATGTACTCGCGGATAATCGGCGCAAAATAACCGCCGGCACCCGCATTCAGGTGCGGCGAAAACGGGTGTGCACTCGACAACGCCCACATGGCATTGGATTCACTTTGCTTCTCAAAGGTCACCGTCAATACTCGCTTGAAGGTGCCGCTCTGCACATGGGAAGCCGCTACCAGGGCGGTGGAACCGCCGACGGAACCCGCGGTGTGTACCCGCAACATGGGTTTGCCGTTGCACCCCAGGGCATCGGTCAGGTAGATCTCGGGCATGATGACGCCCTCGAACATGTCCGGTGCCTTGCCAATAATGACTGCATCGATATCGTCCCAGCCCAGGTCCGCATCCTGCAGCGCGTTGAATGCCGCTTCGCGAACCAGTCCTGCTATCGATACATCGGTGCGCCGGGTCTGGTACTTGGTCTGGCCAATGCCAACCACTGCTGCCAAATTAGCCATTACGCTGCCTCCAGTACGGTCACAAGATTGTGCTGTAAACAGGGGCCACTGGTCGCGTGTGCCACGCCCCGCTTGATGTCCCCATCAATAATGCGCCTGGCTACTTCGCCAATACGCGACAGCCCAGAGGCCATCATCAGGTTGCCCGCCAGCACACCGCCGGAGGGGTTAATCACCGTGTCATCCCCCAGGCCAAGCGCATTGGCCAGGATGATCTCCTGGTGGCTGTAGGCGGCGTACAGTTCTGCCACTTCCACCGGACCATCGGCCACACCGACGGCCGCGCCAGCGAGCTCGGTTGATACCGAACGGGTCAGGTCGCGGGCACCCATATTGTGGGTTTCGATACGGTGATCGATAGCCTTGATGATCGCGTAGGGTTTACCCCACTGTTGGGCTTTCTCAATCGAGCACACCACCATGGCAGCGGCACCATCGGACACAGGGCAGCAGTCGTGTTTGCGCAAGGGTGATACCCAGGTCTCGGCCTGTAATAATTGTTCGACAGAGACTTCACCCCTGAGCTGGGCATGGGGGTTGGTCAGCGCATTGTTCCGAGAACGCGCCACCACTTCAGCCATATCCTGCTCAGTAATCACCCCCTGATCCAGCATCAATCGCGCCTGCATCGCCGCCAGACTGACTGCGTCCACCCACAGCGGTGCCAGGTAATAGGGGTCCAATTGCTGTGACAATACGGTGGGCAGTTCGCCGGGAGAGGATTTCCCGAAACCATACACCAGGGCTGATTCCGCATGGCCCATGGATATTTTCAACATGGCCTCATACAGGGCCCAGGCCGCGTCCATCTCGACATGAGATTCTTTGATGGGCGGCACCGCACCAAGGGCATCCACACCCGACACAAAGGCAAAAGCCGCACCCTGCTGGTAGTCGCAGCTACCGGAACAGGTGAAATCCACCTGCTGTACGCTATCCAAGCCCGCTCCAGCGAGCGCAGCCTGCACCACCGGCATGATCAGTTCAACTTCGTTGTGGGCGCCGGCATCGCCGACGCAATCCGACTGCACAAAGGAAACTATTGCTATATCTTTCATGCTTCACCCTCCCAGCCACTTACAGGAACTCTGCCAATCATCTCGTTGGGCACATCCGGCTCATCGATGGGCTTGAAGTACTGAATATTATTCATGGCGTAATCCCATTCGGAGGGGTCTTTCCACACCGCCTGTACCCGCTGACCCTGGTGCACCTCCTCGTTGACACACTCGCTCATCAGGTGGATGAAAGAGATGTTGGCGCCATCGACAACCAGGTTGGCGATTGCATACGGTGGCTTGATCGGGTTGCCGGGTATTGGGATATAAACGATGGTGAAGGATTCCACGGTGGCTTTGTCAGACACCGGTACTTCTTCAGTCGTCGCCACACCACAGGCGGCGCAAGCACCGCGAGGAGGCACATAGACATTGTTACAGGACGGGCAACGCTGACCGACCAACTTACCTTCCTTCATCTGGCTGAGGAAGCGAGTGGTTGCCTCCCCCGCGGTAAAGTTGTACTTGAGGTAAATTGGCGTCTCGATACCGGTGATCGAGTCTTGCTCTTCCGTACTAGTGTCGATCGACTGCTCCGGCGCAGCCTCCTCGGCTGTTTCTTCGACAAAGCAGGCAATATCGGTGATCAGGCCAACAGTCTCGTCCGCCCACCGCACTTTCACCCGCATGCCAGTGCTCATCGCCGACTCATCTGCAACACAGACACTCTGCACCATGGCAATATCGGCGCCGTCCAATTTGATCATGGCCCAGGCAAACGGTTGCTCATGCGGGTGGGACTCGCGGGGCTCGTTGACCCAGCACCAACTGACAACTTCACCGGCCTGGCCGACTTCGACAAACTCGCTGAGTTCCTCAGCGGTAACCGGGTCGTATTCCATGGGCGGCACATAGACCGTGCCGTCACTGCCTTTGATGCCGACGATGTTGTGATCACGTAATTCAGTCAGGAAGCGGCCCACGATGGGGCCAGTCGAGCGGGTATAAGTAAAACCCAACTCGAATTCCTGGCTCAGGACTTCGGGCTGTGTCATGCCATATCTCCTTGGAAGCTTGAGGTTTGTTGGAAAGACGGAAAGTATCTGCCAGCCACAGGGCCAACTCAATGACGAAAACGACCAAATGCGAGTGACATTTTTGATCAGAGTCAGGCCAGAAGACCGCTTTGGTCACTCATTTTCTGGGAGATTGATCACAAAACAGACAGCTGGGCACGATCGGAGGCTTGCACAGAAATCCTCACAAGTTATTTTACTTTTAATAAATTATATATTTTTAGAATATCTAGCGGATCCAGCCCGGCCATTCGCCTGCACCTACGGGTGTGCCGCGCAAGGCGCGACGGCTTACTGAGACCAAGGCGGTGGCGTAATAGAGCTCTGCATGTTGGCTGCGATAGCCGCGGCAACGCGCTTGGCCCGTTCCGCTTTTTCACCGCTAAATCGCTCATCCACCGTGGTGACGAACAGGCCCAGCCAGCGCTGAAAGTCTGCTTCTGACAACGGTCGCTTACCGTGCAACTGGCGATGAATATTCATGGTGTGACGCTGGTATTGTTTGTCACCCAGCAACAACTTGGCCCAGTAATCCTTGATATGCGGCAGGTGTACATCGAGGTCTATCGCCGCCACATCGAGGAAAATCGGTGCCAGCACAGCATCGCTCAGTACCTTGGCGTAAAAGGCGTCAACGAACTCTCCCACCCGCTCGTAACTGTCGAGATCAGGGCGATGGTTTTCCATAATATGCCGCGGCTGGCTCACGACTTTTTCCGTTTGTTTTTCTTCACATGTGCCATCATACGCCGCTTGCGCTGAACCTGCCGCTGGGTCAGTTTGTTGCGCTTGTCTGCGAAGGGATTCTCTCCACTGCGAAATTCAATACGCACCGGCGTACCCGACAGGGACAGTTCCCGGCGAAACACCTTCTCGAGGTAGCGCTGGTAGGCGGCGGGTACTTTCCCGGTCTGGTTGCCGTGGATAACCACCAGCGGCGGGTTCTGACCGCCGGCGTGGGCGTAACGCAACTTGATACGACGACCATTGATCATGGGTGGCGCATGGTCGTATACCGCACCCTCCAGGATACGGGTCAGCTGATTGGTATTGAGCTTGCGGGTGGCTGAATCATGGGCACCGAGAATAGATTTATAGAGATGACCCACGCCGGTACCGTGCAGAGCTGAAATAAAGTGGGTATCGGCATAATCGATAAATATAAGCCTGCGATCCAACTCAGTGCGGATACGCTCCTTGTCGTCCGCTTCCAGGCCATCCCACTTGTTCAGCGCGATCACCAGGCCCCGCCCTGCCTCAATGGTCTGGCCGAGTAAATGAAGATCCTGTTCAACCACACCCTCGTGGGCGTCCATCACCAGCACTACCACGTGGGCATCGTCGATCGCCTTGAGCGTCTTGACGATAGAAAACTTCTCCACCGTTTGTTTGACGTTTTTACGACGGCGCACCCCCGCGGTATCGATAAGTGTGTAGTGCTGGTCATCGCGTTCGAAATCAATATAGATGCTGTCGCGGGTAGTGCCCGGCTGGTCGTAGACCACCACCCGATCCTCGCCCAGCATGCGGTTTACCAGGGTCGACTTACCCACATTGGGACGACCGACTATGGCCACGCGGATGCCGCGATTGTCATCTTTCTCGGCGGAGGTCTCAGGAACCGGGAAGTCCAGCAGTACCTGCTCTATCAGGTGTTTGACACCACGACCATGGCTGGCGGCGATGGGGTGCAGAGTTTCGATACCGAGGCTGTAGAAATCGGCCAGGGCAACATCTTCATTGACGCCATCAATCTTGTTGACCACCAGGTGATAGGTTTTCCCCTGTTGACGCAGGTATGTCGCCAGTTGCTCGTCAGCAGGGGTCAGGCCGGCGCGTGCATCCACCATAAAGCAAACAGCATCGGCCTCCTCGATGGCCAACAAAGACTGCTCCGCCATGTGGGTATTGATACCGTCTTCTTCAGCGGAGATACCGCCAGTGTCAATAGCTATAAAGGGGCGTTCGCCAATTCGTCCCTCGCCGTACTTACGGTCTCGGGTCAGGCCGGGGAAATTGGCAACCAGCGCATCCCGGCTGCGGGTGAGCTGGTTAAAAAGTGTCGACTTGCCGACGTTGGGGCGCCCCACCAGGGCGATAACGGGTACCATACACGGCCTCTCAATCCCTGCTGCTGATGCGCATAGCGGTCAACTTGCCGCTATTGCCAAATACGTAGAGTATATCGTCCTCGGTCAACATGCTCGCGCGAACACCCTTACCGTCAATTTTCTTGCGGCCGACAAAACGGCCATCTACCTGTGACAAGAAATGCACGTAGCCTTCAAAATCACCCACAGCAACGAAACCCTTCACTGTTTTAGGTGCGCTCAGACGGCGTTTTTCCAAGCGTGGCTGTTCCCAGCGCACACCCTGGCCACTGCGATAGAAGGCGACTACCGAGCCATTGTCTTCAGAGACATAAATGTTACCGAAACCCTGGTCGATGCCGACGGAACTGGACGCCTCTTGCTGCCAGATCTTGCGACCACTGGGAACATCCACTGCCACCAATCGGCCCTGGTAACTGACCGCGTAGAGAATGTTATTGATCAACAGCATATCGCCGTCAATGTCGATGATGCGGTCTATCTCTGAACGCCCCTGGGCTATGGCAACCCGTGTGTCCCAGCGAGTGGCGCCGGTTTTCACATCCAGGGCCACGACTTTACCGCTGGCAAAGCCCGCGAACACCGTGCGGCCATCAATGATGGGCGTACTGGTTCCGCGCACGGTCAGTACCGGCACATTGCTGTCGTAAACCCACAATTCACTGCCGTCGGCCGCATCGAGCCCACGCATCTTACCGTCATAACTCTGTGCCACCACGACGCTGCCGTTGGTCTGGGGGGCCGACAGGACTTCGCCGGAGACGCTGATCCGCCACAGTTCACGGCCATCATTTGCATCGAGCAGCAACACTTCGCCATTACTACTGCCCAGCGCCAGCTGATTGGCACCATAACCGACACCACCGGACAGGGGCATGTCGAGATCAGTCTTCCAGATCTTGCGGCCGCTGCGCTTATCCAGTGCCAGCACGGTGCCATCACTACCGGCAGCGTATATGCGCTCACCGGCAATTATCGGGGTGAGAAAGTTGTAAATCTTGCCCTGGCCCTTGCCGACACCAGTAGTCCACAGCGAATTGATCTTAATTTCTTCAACAAAGTCCACCAATTCAGCCGGCGCTTTGGAATCGTCGCCATCGGAATCAAACCAGCCCTTGAGCGTGCTACATCCCGCCATAAACAGGGACAGGATCAGCACAGCACTCAGGCGTATTGTGTTAGCCCTCGGCATCGACCTGCTCCCCTTTTGCTGGAGACGAAAGCGCTGGAGAGGAAAGCGCGGGGGACGATGTTGCCCGCGCCGATTCCAATTGCAGCGACTGCAGCTTCAAATCCAGGCCAGTGGTATTGGCTGCGCCGTTGAGCTGATTGTGACTGGCAGCTTCCCGGTAGGCGGCGAGAGCTTGCTGCGACTGCTGCATCTGAATATAAATATCACCGCGAGCTTCAGCGTACACGGCCTCATAAGCGCCAGCGTTAATAGCCAACATATCCAGGCCGCCCTGGGCGTCGCCGCCGGCCGCGACCACGCGCGCCAATCTTAACTGCGCCACCTTTTGCACTTCATCTGCCGGATTCTGGGTTAACACCCAGCGCAACTCCCGTTCGGCGCTTTCCAGGTCGGCATCGTTTACCGCCATCCTGGCTAACTGCAGCGCCGCAAACTGTGCATAACTGGTATTGCCAAAGTCAGCTTTCAGGTTGTTGGCCAGATGCCGTGCGGTGACCAGTTGCTCATCGGTGAGAGGGGCGAGAGACGAGACGTTCACCGCCTCCTGCAAATCCTGGTAAATCGCGGAGGCATCTTCGGCCTGCTCAGTGCGGTACTGTTGCCAGCCCTGCCAGCCATAGCCTGCCACCAGCGCCAGGGCAATGGCCGCCATAGTCGACCTGCCATTTTCCTGCCACCATTTGCGTAGTGCCTCTACCTGTTCATCTTCGGTTTGATACGACTCCACCGGTTTTCCTCTTACTGCAATATGTTGTTGATGTGTGTCGCCAGCTCCGCCTGCAACACGCTGACCTGTTCGCCGGATTCAGGCCCGCGCAGATTTTTTACACTGGCACTGCCATCGGCTACTTCCTGCTCACCGAGTATCACTGCCAGTCTGGCGCCACTCTTGTCCGCCTTTTTCATCTGGCTCTTGAGGCTGCCGCCGCCACAATGTACCTGGATGCAGAGACCAGGCATCTGGTCGCGCAGATTTTCAGCCAGGGTGAAAGCCGCCACCTGGGCGGAATCACCAGCGGCGACAAAATAGATATCCGCCTTAACATCGGCATTATCCTGATTTTCCAGGCCCTGCAGCAGCAGTACCAACCGCTCCAGGCCCATCGCGAAACCCGCTGCCGGCGTCGGCTTGCCACCCAATTGTTCTACCAGGGTGTCATAGCGGCCGCCGCCACAAACTGTACCCTGTGCACCCAGCGCCTCGGTTACCCACTCAAACACCGTGCGATTATAATAGTCCAGGCCGCGCACCAGGCGCTGGTTCACCACATAGTCTACGTTGTTAGCGTCCAGTATCTCCCGCAAGCGGGCAAAGTGCGTCGCCGAATCCTCATCGAGAAAATCCGCTAGTTCGGGCCCTGCGTCCAGCAGTGCCTGGGTAGCAGGGTTTTTACTGTCGAGAATACGCAGGGGATTGCTGTCGAGGCGCCGTTGACTATCCTCATCCAGTTGATCCCGATGTTGGGACAAGTATGACACCAAAGCATCCCGATAACGCTGGCGGGACTCGGTGTCACCAATGGAATTCAACTGCAACTGTATCAGGCCGTCTATACCAAGACGCCGCCACAGTCGCGCACACAATAGAATCAGCTCGGCATCAACATCGGCGCTGGCCACACCAAACACTTCCGCGCCGACCTGGTGAAACTGACGCTGGCGACCTTTCTGCGGCCGCTCATAGCGGAACATCGCCCCCTGATACCACAGCTTCTGTTGAGTGATCGCCAAGTTGTGCTGGTTCACCGCGCGTACGCAACCGGCGGTACCCTCAGGACGCAAGGTCAGGCTCTCGTCATTGCGGTCGGGAAAAGTGTACATTTCCTTTTCGACAATATCAGTCACCTCGCCAATGCCGCGCCTGAACAGGTCGGTTTGCTCAACAATCGGCAGTCGTATCTGGCGATAGCCGTACTCGGCAAGCAGCCCGGCGGTTTCCCGTTCCAGGAACTGCCAGGTGGCTGTACCTTCAGGGAGAATATCGGGCATTCCCCGGATGGCTCGTATTTCTTTCACGGGTTGTTTGTCAGGCCTTGTGTATCAGGTTCTCGTCATCGACCTGGCGCTGCTGTTCCAACAGGGCGGCGCGCTGGCGGATAACGTCTTCCAGGTGATCGATTAAATCTTCATTGCTGATCTTGTGATCCGGGCTTCCATCCACATAGATCAGGTTCTTGGGGCTGGCGCCGGTCAAGCCTACATCGGCCTCGCGGGCCTCCCCCGGACCGTTGACGATACAACCGATGACCGCCACATCAATGGGGGTGCGCACATCTTCCAGCCGCATCTCCAGCTCATTCATGGTCTTCACCACGTCAAAGTTCTGTCGAGAACAGCTCGGACAGGCAATGAAATTAATACCATTGCTGCGCAATTTAAGACTCTTGAGGATATCGAAGCCCACTTTAACCTCTTCCACGGGATCAGCAGCCAGCGAAATACGGATGGTATCGCCGATACCGTCCATCAGCAGCAAACCCAGACCCACGGATGACTTGACGGTTCCCCCGCGCAAGCCGCCAGCCTCGGTAATACCGAGGTGCAATGGCTGTTCAATCTGCCTGGCAATCAGGCGATAGGCCTCCACTGCCATGAATACATCCGAGGCCTTCACGCTGAGCTTGAAGTCGGGATAGTTCAGTTTGTCGAGGATATCCACGTGCCGCATCGCCGACTCCACCAGGGCTTCGGCGTTGGGCTCTCCGTACTTGCGTTGAATCTCTTTCCCCAGGGAGCCGGCATTAACACCGATACGAATCGGGATGCCCTTGTCGCGACAGGAATCAATCACCGCGCGGACCCGGTCCTCACGACCAATGTTGCCAGGGTTAATACGCAGGCAGTCGACACCGTATTCGGCAACTTTGAGCGCAATTTTGTAATCAAAATGTATATCGGCAACCAGCGGTACTTCGACCTGCCGCCGAATCTCTCTAAAAGCCTCTGCCGCCTCCATAGAGGGAACCGAAACGCGCACGATATCGGCGCCGGCATCGGCGATTGCCTGCACCTGGGCCACGGTGGCTGCAACATCACAGGTTTCGGTATTGGTCATGCTTTGCACAGATATCGGAGCATCGCCCCCTACCGGCACATTGCCTATCATAATCTGGCGGGAAAGCCGGCGCTTAATGGGTGACTTGGAAATCATGTTCCACCCACTACTACGCGTGCGACGATCCTGCCTGGGCGCGGCTGCACAACAACGGGCTCACCCTGGTAACGAAGTTCCACGTAGCGAGCATCACCTATCAACACGCTGAATGGAGGCACGCCGTCGAGACTGAGCACATCGCCCGCCTGGCGCAGGTCGGCGTAGATCAATTCATCCTCACCATTGCGTACTTCCAGCCAGCACTCGCCACTGAAGACAAATTGAAGCGGCTCCCCTGGCTCGATGGAGGCAACAGAATCCGCAGCTGTCACCAACTCACTATCGGCCCCTAGCGCAACCGCCGCTTCAGTTTCTGCTGGCAGCTCCGATTCCATGGCGACACGGTCGGCGATCGCCTCTTCGACCGGGGCCAAACTTATATCCTGCGGTGACGGCTCCGCTGCAAGCGGGGCAGGGGTCTCCGCCGCGGAATTAGCTGACGCACTCGGCGGCACGCTGGCGGGCTCGTCCTCGCCCTGTACCAGCCACAACAGCAGTAGTAATGCCAGCACGATGCCAATGCCGGCGGGTAGTGCCCAGCCCTTTTTCTGCACCTGGGGAATATGGGTTTCTATCCGTTTCTGGACCTCATCGGCAGACTCGACAACGCCAGGCAAACTTTCGTAAGCGGTGAGCAGCTCGACCTCATCGACATTGATCTGCTTCGCGTAGGCCCGTAAATAGCCACGCACGAAAGCCGCCCCGGGCAGCAATTCAAAGCGATTCTCTTCAAGGGCACCGACGTACGCGGGCATCCAATGGAGCCGATCCGCCATCTCACGCTGAGAGATATCCATTGCCTCCCGCGCCTTTCGTAACATACTGCCGGGATCGGCGCCGACAGTGGAGCTGTTTTCAGAGTTCTCCACGGCCCACCGCCTGCTTGTAAGCCCGGTACTCGGCCGAGCCTGGGTAGAGGTTTCTCAAAGCCAGGGCGTAACTGGCCTGGGCATCGTTGTCACTCTGCTCATGGGCGAGGCGGACGCCCAACCACAAGCCGCGTGCAGATTGTGTACGAACCAGGGTGCGATAGAGATTGTACTGACGCTGTGCCGCATACCAATTGCCGCGATTGTATTCAATGTGGGCTAATTCCATTATCGCCAGCCGATTGGTGCGATCCATGGTCAGCGAGCGGGTGAAGGCCTCGTGGGCACCGTCCTGGTCCTCCAGCCGCAGGCGACAGAGTCCGAGGTTGAGAAATGCCCGCGGGCGCGACTCGTACAGTATGTCTTGAATGACGACTTCCAGCTGTTGTTCCGCTTCCTCGTATCGCTGTTGTTGGTACAGGAAAGCCGCGTAGTTGTTGCGGGCCCGGGAGAAATCCTTTTTCAGCTTGATGGCGCGTTTGAAGCTGCTCTCCGCCAGTTCGTTTTCTCCCGTGCTCTGATAAACCAGCGCGAAGGCCTCGTGGACTTCCGGGGCATCGGGGTCTATTTCGGCCGCCATTTTGAGATTGCGCTTGGCGTCCTCCCAGTTTTGCTGACCAATGTAGCTGCGAGCCAGCTGTAAGCGGGCGTCCATTGCAGCCTGGGGCGAAGGCTCGGCGGTAAACACGCCACTTTTTGAAGTCACGCAGGCACTCAGCAACACTGTCAGCAGCACTGTCAGAAAAGCCGGGCTGGCACCGAGAAGTAGAGTTCGAATCAGTCCCGTGTTCTTTCTCATTTCAAGGACACCACCTGCACGTCATCTTTCTGTTTGTAGCGCTCAGCGCGCCGGGTCCGGTCTACCACCTGCCCCACCAACTGGCCACAGGCGGCATTAATATCATCGCCGCGGGTCGTTCGCACGGTAACGATAAACCCCGCGTCCACCAAAACCTGCCAGAAGCGCGACACGGCGTTGCCGCTGGGGCGCCGGTAATCCGACTGGGAGAACGGATTAAAGGGTATCAGATTTATCTTACACGGAAAGGATTTGAGCAGAGTTGCCAGCTCGCGGGCCTGCTCCACCGAGTCATTGACACCGGCGATCAAGGTGTATTCGATGGTGACCACCCGTTTCTTGTCCGCTTGCGCATCGATATAGTTGCGCGCACTGGCCAGCAGCATAGCAATAGGGTACTTCTTGTTGATGGGAACCAGCTGATCGCGCAGCGCATCATTGGCCGCGTGCAGCGACACTGCCAGGGACACCTCGCTGCATTGAGCCAGCTTGTCCAGGGCGGGCACCACGCCGGAGGTACTGAGGGTAACCCGTCGCTTGGAAATTCCGTAGGCCAGGTCTTCCATCATCAGTTCCATGGCATCGACCACATTGTCAAAATTAAGCAGGGGCTCGCCCATGCCCATCATCACCACGTTGGTCACCAGGCGCCCCTTGCCGGGCTGAAAGGCGTCGTAGGACTTCAGCGCCAACCACACCTGGCCAATAATTTCCGCTGCGCTGAGGTCACGTTGAAAGCCCTGCTTACCGGTGGAACAAAAACTACAATCGAGGCTGCAGCCCACCTGTGAAGACACACACAATGTGCCGCGCCGCCCCTCCGGTATCAGCACGGTTTCCACCAGGCCACCACCTTCCACGCGAATAGCCCACTTGCGAGTGCCATCCTCGGAGTCCTGCTGACTGACAATTTCCGGGGCCCGGATTTCAGCGATCTGTTTGAGCTTCTCACGCAGGTTCTTGCCCAGGTTGGTCATCTGCTCAAAGTCATCCACACCCGCGTGATGAATCCATTTTGACACCTGCTGCGCGCGAAAGGGCTTCTCGCCGAGCTCGACGAAAAATGCCTGCAGCTTCGGCAGGGGCATACCCAACAAATTGACGCGCACTTCAGTCATAAGCGTTACTAGCGCTCGCAGATTTCTTCGCTGGGGAAGAAATAGGCGATTTCTCGAGCGGCGGACTCCGACGAGTCGGAACCGTGTACCGCGTTGGCATCTATGGTGGTGGCGAAGTCAGCCCGAATGGTGCCGGCTGCCGCCTCTTCCGGGTTGGTTGCTCCCATCAGCTCGCGATTCTTGACGATAGCACCTTCGCCTTCCAGCACCTGCACACACACCGGGCCGGAGGTCATGAATTCAATCAGGGCCGGGAAGAAGGGACGCTCACGGTGCTCGGCGTAAAAACCTCCGGCAGTCTCCTGGGTCAGGTGCACCATCTTGGCAGCCACCAGGCTGAGGCCATTTTTCTCAAAGCGGCTGTAGATCTCGCCAATCACGTTCTTGGCAACAGCATCGGGTTTAACAATAGACAGGGTGCGTTCAACAGCCATTTACAAATTCTCCATAATTCAGGTAAAACTTTCTACAAAACTTACTACACAAGGAGGCCTGGTAGCTGTGCAGAACGCAGCCGCCGAAACCGGATATAAAAGCCGCAGTATTATAAAGACATTGAGGCCAGGTTTCACCCTGAAATGGGGTTAAAAATCAGTAGTTTAGGGCCTGGAATCAGTCCATTTCCTCGATCCAGGCGGTCTGTATGGCCTCGAGGATTTTTTCGCCGCAGTGGGCGGGGTCATCGTCGAACTGATCCAGGTCCAGAACCATCTGCCTCAAATCCACGAAATTCAGGCCCAGGGGGTCTTTATCGGGGAATTTCTCCACCAGTTCGATGGCAATATCGAGGCTGTCAGTCCAGCGCAATTCCATGGGTATTCCTCAGTGTCTTTCCGACACCATGTTAATAGTGTAGCGCGGAATTTCGATGACGATATCTTCATCGGCCACCACCGCCTGGCAACTCAAACGCGAATCGGGCTCCAGACCCCAGGCCATGTCCAGGTAGTCGTCCTCTAGCTCATCGGCCTCTGCCATTGAATCGTAGCCCTCTCTAACGACCACATGGCAAGTGGTACAGGCACAGGACATTTCACAGGCGTGCTCTATCTCGATGTCATTGCGCAGTAGAGCCTCGCAGATACTTTCGCCTGGCGCAGCCTCAATCACTATCCCTTCCGGACACAGGTTCTCGTTGGGTAGGACCACAATATTGGGCATCAGTGGCCCCCCTCTGTTACCGCTTCCAGTTCATCAATAGAAATACCCGACAG
Organism: Halieaceae bacterium; assembly: GCA_965237855.1. Classification (GTDB taxonomy): domain Bacteria; phylum Pseudomonadota; class Gammaproteobacteria; order Pseudomonadales; family Halieaceae; genus CBDEGK01. Next base: position 414,940 of record CBDEGK010000004.1, read on the forward strand.
GGCCTTGCTGATGGCGGCATCCATACGACGGGCGGCAAACGCCTCGCTTTGACGTCCGAGGGCTTCTGTCGCCTGCTTGATGCGGGCAGCGTCGTCGCTGGCAGCACACAGTTGCTCCAGGTCGCTCATGGCCTGCTGCAAGTGCTCGCGTTCGCCCTCGCCCAGCAATTCGCCATCGGCGGCAATAGCGGCTTGCAGGCCTTCCCACAATTGGCGCGCAGCGACTTTTTCCTCAGCCAATCTCCGCGACAGCATATCTTCCTCGGCATTCTCCCATGAAGCCTTCAGCATATCGGTGATCTGTTCATCGCTGAGTCCATAGGAGGGTTTAATAGTAATACTGGCCTCAATCCCGCTGCTTTCCTCACGGGCGCTGACCCCGAGCAGGCCATCGGCATCCACCTGGAATGTCACCAGGATCCTGGCTGCTCCCGCCACCATGGGCGGAATGCCACGCAACTCGAAGCGCGCCAGGGAACGGCTGTCTTCCACCAGCTCGCGCTCACCCTGCAATACATGAATCACCATGGCAGTCTGGCCATCCTGGTAGGTGGTGAACTCCTGGGCTTTGGCGATGGGAATGGTGGTATTACGCTGAATCACTCTCTCCACCAGACCACCCATAGTCTCCAGCCCCAACGACAGGGGAATAACATCCAGTAGCAGCAGGTCTTCATCGGGTTTGTTGCCCACCAGCACATCGGCCTGAATAGCCGCACCCACAGCCACCACCGTATCGGGGTCTATGGAGGTCAGTGGTTCACAATCGAATAACTCCCCCACGGCAGCGCGTACTAGCGGTACCCGGGTGGATCCTCCTACCATCACCACCGTGGCAATATCGCTCGGTTCGACTTTGGCGTCGCGTAGGGCCCGTCGACAGCTACGCAAGCTGCGTTTCACCAGCGCCAGGATCAGGCTTTCAAAGTGTTCTCGGGACAGTGTGAGGGTGGTGCCATCAATTTCCAGGGTCGTAGAAGCTGTCTCACTGAGCATTTCCTTGGCCTGTCGCGCCGCCGCCAATGCAAGCCGAAGCTGGGCGCCGGTATAATTTTCCACCACCGCCTCCTGCAGCCCCCAATCGGCAATGGCTCGATCAAAATCATCGCCACCGAGGGCACTGTCGCCACCGGTGGCCACCACCTCGAAGATGCCTTTGCTCAGACGCAGAATCGATATATCAAAGGTGCCACCGCCCAGGTCGTAGACCGCGATCAAGCCCTGCTGGCCGCTGTCCAGACCGTAGGCGACTGCCGCCGCGGTGGGCTCATTTAGCAGCCGCAGCACTTTCAGGTCGGCCAGGGTCGCTGCGTCCTTGGTAGCCTGGCGCTGGGCATCATCAAAATAGGCCGGCACGGTGATCACCACTCCGTCAACTGTGGTGCCCACGGTGTCTTCACCGCGGGCGGCCAGTATTTTGAGTATTTCAGCAGAGGCCTGCACCGGGCTGACCGGCCCGGCGGCAGTGGCGAATCGCGCCATGCCCTCCTCGGAATCCAGTAATTGATAACCCATGGCATCGGCATCGCCAACGCCACGACCCATTAATCGCTTGAATGATTGCAGTGTATCTGTGGGGTACTCGGCGGCCTGCGCCAGGGCACTGTGGCCCGTGCAAACTGTATCGACTCCGTAGTACACAACCGATGGCAGCAGCGGATTACCATCGGCATCGGGCAGTGGCTCCGCGGTGCCACTGCGCACGGTCGCCACCAGGGAGTTGGTTGTACCCAGGTCAATACCGAGGGCATGTTTGCGCTCGTGGGGAGCGGCTGTCTGCCCTGGTTCAGAGATTTGTAGCAAGGCCATGTCAAACAGTCCGCATCAGGAATCGAGCAACGCCGCTTCCAGCGCTTCGGTCTCGGCTCGCAGTTTATCAAGATATTGCATTTTAACCACCGCAGAAGCGGCATCATCCCACTCACCACTATCCATGGCCTGGCTCAGCTCCGTGGCATGTTGCTGCCAGTCACTGGACACTTCCGTGAGCAGGTGCTCGATGACCACCTCTGGCTCCACCAGGTCGTGCACACTTGCCAGTTTCTCCCGCAACTCCATCTGCTCCATCAGGAAATCTCCGGCCACCTTCTGGGCCGCCACCCGCTTGGCATCCCAGCCAGCCAACTCCAGCAGGTACTGGGCACGGCTGAGCGGTTGCTTTAGTGTGTTAAAGGCCTGGTTGACGAAGGCCGAGTACTGCACTGCCAGACGCTGTTCCTGAGCACTGGCATCGGCATACTTATCGGGATGGGTCAGTTTCTGCAGCTGGCGATAACGCTCCGACAGGACTTCATCATCGAGTGTGAACTGTTGTGGCATCTCGAACAGTGCAAAATATGACTGTGTCAGGTCCAAGGGTCAGACAGTGAAGCTCTCACCGCATCCGCACTCGGCAGCTACGTTGGGATTGTTGAACTGGAAGCCCTCGTTGAGCCCTTCCTTGACGAAGTCCAGCTCGGTGCCCTCCAGGTAGCTCATGCTCTTGGGATCGACGATAACCTTCACGCCGTGGCCCTCAAACACCTCGTCCTCCGGTGCCAGTTCATCGACAAACTCCAGCACGTAGGCCATGCCGGAACAGCCGGAGGTGCGCACACCAACGCGAATACCCAGGCCGGAACCGCGACTGTGCAAGTGGCGGCTGATGTGATCTGCCGCGGCCTGTGTCAGTGAAACACCCATACTTTACCCGCCCTGTTTCTCGCGAAAATTGGCGACTGCTGCCTTGATGGCATCCTCTGCCAACACCGAGCAGTGAATCTTGACCGGCGGCAACGCCAGTTCTTCGGCGATCTCGGTATTGCGAATTTGTGCCGCTTCGTCGAGACTCTTGCCCTTGACCCACTCGGTCAACAGTGAGCTGGAAGCAATTGCCGAACCGCAGCCGTAAGTCTTGAACTTGGCATCTTCTATGAGGCCATCGTCGCCCACTTTTATTTGCAGGCGCATGACGTCGCCACAGGCGGGCGCGCCGACCATGCCGGTGCCAACTGACTCATCGCTGTCGTCAAATTTGCCCACGTTACGGGGGTTTTCGTAGTGATCCAGAACCTTATCGCTATAAGCCATAGTAACCTCCTGATTAACCTAGTGTGCCGCCCATTCGATCTTGCTGAGATCGACGCCGTCCTTGTACATGTCCCACAGTGGAGACAACTCACGCAACTTGTCTACCGCGTGCCGCAGTTGTTCCGCCGCGTAATCCACCTCTTCGGCCGTGGTAAAACGGCCGAAGCTGAAGCGCAATGAGCTGTGTGCCAATTCATCACTCAGGCCCAAAGCGCGCAAGACATAGGACGGTTCCAGGCTGGCCGAGGTGCAGGCCGAGCCGCTGGACACCGCCAGGTCTTTGAGTGACATGATGAGGGATTCGCCCTCTACATAATTTATACTGACATTGAGGGCGCCGGGTAAGCGATGGATCTCATCGCCATTGAGGTGCACTTCCTCGATATCTGTTATCGCATCCCAGAAACGCTGGCGCAGGCCGAGCAAACGCTGGGTTTCATCGGCCATCTCCTCGCGGGCGATACGCGCTGCTTCTCCCATGCCGACGATCTGGTGGGTAGCCAGGGTACCGGAGCGCATGCCCCGTTCGTGACCACCACCGTGAATCTGGGCTTCCAGCCGCACCCGCGGCTTGCGGCGTACAAACAGCGCCCCCATACCTTTGGGCCCATACATCTTGTGCGCCGACATGGAATAGAGGTCAATCTTCATGGCCTCCATGTCCACCGGTATCTTGCCGGTGCTCTGGGCACCGTCGACGTGAAAAATGACTCCATTGGCACGGGTGACTTCACCAATGCCCTGCACATTATTAATGACACCGATCTCGTTGTTCGCGTGCATGATACTGACCAGTACCGTGTCCTCGCGGATAGCCGCAGCCACCGCTTCCGGTGTCGTCAGCCCATTTGGCTCGGGATCGAGATAGGTGACTTCATAACCCTCGCGCTCCAGCTGGCGGCAGGTGTCGAGCACCGCTTTGTGCTCAATTTTCGAAGTGACGATGTGCTTGCCTTTGCGCTGATTGAAGTGAGCCACGCCCTTGATGGCCAGGTTGTCAGATTCGGTGGCGCCGCTGGTCCAGACAATTTCCCGCGGATCCGCATTGATCAGGTCAGCGAGCTCACGGCGGGCATTTTCCACCGCCTCTTCTGCCTTCCAGCCAAACAGGTGGGAGCGGGACGCCGGGTTGCCAAAATTACCCTCCATCGAAAGACAGGCGGACATTTTCTCAGCCACACGCGGATCTACCGGTGTTGTCGCTGAATAATCCAGGTAAATTGGTAACTGCATATTGCTGATTCTCCCCTGCCCCTCGGCTTTAATTACTCAATTCCCGCAACGCCAATTCGCCGTGAGCAACACGGCGGGCATCCTGGCGCGCGGAAACGCTCTGTACTTCACGGCGTTCCAGCAGGCTGGCCAGGCTGATGCTGCTGAGAAAATTGTGAATCTGGTCGCTGAGATCACACCACAAGTAGTGGGTCAGGCAAATCTCGCCCTGCTGACAGTTGGTTGAACCGCCACAGCCAGTGGCGTCGACGCTTTCATTGACCGCGTCCACTATCTCGGCCACGAATATCTGCTGGCCGGACCGACTGAGTCGATAGCCACCACCTGGGCCGCGCACACTCAGCACCAGCCCACTGCGACGCAGCTTGGCAAACAACTGTTCCAGGTAGGACAGGGAAATATCCTGTCGCCCGGAAATATCCGCCAGGCTAACCGGCCCACCGTCAGCGTGTATGGCGAGGTCGAGCATGGCGGTTACCGCGTAGCGGCCTTTGGTTGTGAGACGCATCGGTGCAGTTCTCCACAGATTATGCGGGCGAGTATGCAATAACCCACCAATTTTATCAACTATATACCCGAGCAAATTAGTCAGAAATAGAGTAAATGTTCAATATCAATAAGTTATGGAGTATATATAAGCTATTTTCGATGTTTTGAGATGGTCTTTTGGGTCTCGGTTAGAATGCCTCGCAAGATGTTCAACTCCATCTCATCGGGCTGTATGCGCGAGTAGAGCCGACGCAGGCGGCTCATCAATTGACGCGGTGCCGCTGGGTCGAGAAAGCCGATCTCAGCCAGGGTTTCCTCCAGGTGGACGTAGTAACGTTCCATGTTCTGCGCCGTGGCAAACGGTGTATCCCACTCGGCCACGGCGCTGTCTGGCAACTCTGTGGCAATGTCCAGCATGCGCAATTCGTAGGCGACGATCTGCACCGCCATGGCCAGGTTAAGGCTGCTGTAGTCATCGTGCGAGGGAATATGCAGGTGCAACTGACACTGTTGCAGTTCCTCATTGGTCAGGCCGCGATCTTCACGCCCAAACACCACCGCCACCTGGTTGCCACTAGCGGCGCGGGCATGAATCTCGCTGGCGCAGCGGCGCGGATCCAGCACCGGCCAGGGTATCCTGCGACCACGGGCACTGGTGCCCACCACGTATTGGCAATCGCTGACGGCCTGCTCCAGGCTATCGACCACGACCGCCGCTTGCAGCAGGTCCAGGGCTCCGGCGGCGCGCCACTCGGCTTGCTCGTCCGGGAAGCGCCCAGGCGCCACCAGATACAGTTCTGACAAGCCCATATTCTTCATGGCGCGGGCGACCCCACCGATGTTGCCAGGGTGTGTGGTATTGACCAGGATAATGCGAACTGAATTCATACAAGAGCCGGTATTAATGCGGCGCGAAGTGTAACAGATCTGCTATAATCGCGCGCCGTTTGCACCCTGGAAAACACGACATGGAACCGATGATCAATATTGCGCTGCGCGCTGCCCGCAAGGCCGGCGATATGATAGCGCGTGCAACGGACGACCTGGACCGGCTGGAGGTGGAGTCAAAGAGCGTCAATGATTTTGTCACCGAGGTAGACCGTGCAGCCGAGCAGGAAATTATCTATCACCTGAGCAAGGCCTATCCCGACCACGCTTTCCTCGGTGAAGAGAGCGGCCTCAGTGGCAATGCAGACAGTGAGTATCGCTGGATCATTGATCCCCTCGATGGCACCACCAATTTTATCCGTGGCATTCCACATTTTGCGGTATCCATCGCCTGTGAATACCGGGGCAGGCTGGAGCACGCGGTCGTGCTGGATCCTATACGGCGCGAGGAATTTACCGCCAGCCGTGGACGCGGCGCCCAGCTCAATGAACGCCGCATTCGGGTGAGTAATCTGCCCTCCCTGGACCACGCGGTGCTCGGCACGGGAATACCTTTCCGCGCCGTGCAAACCGAGCACATGGGTCCCTATATGGAGACCCTGGAAACACTGGCCCGCGGCACTGCGGCGATACGCCGGGCGGGATCCGCCGCCCTGGACCTGGCCTATGTGGCGGCGGGACGACTGGATGCGTTCTGGGAAATTGGCCTGGCGCCCTGGGATATGGCCGCCGGCGCCTTGCTGATTCGCGAGGCCGGCGGACTGGTGGCCGATATGACCGGGGGAGAATCCTGGCTGGAATCGGGCAACATCGTCTGCGGCAACCCCAAGTGCTTCAAAGCAGTGCTGCAGGTTACCCAGCCCAAGCTCGGCAATGTGCCCAACCTGAACTAGGGCAAGCCGTCCAGTTCCGCACCCTCTTTCACCGGGATCATCAGGTCTTCCTTGCTGATGCCCAGCCACATCAGGGCGCTGGCGGCCACATAGATCGATGAGTAAGTACCAATCAATACGCCGACAATAAGGGCGGTGGCAAAGCCGTGAATCATCTCTCCCCCGTATGCGAACAGGGCTACCAATACCAGCAAGGTGGTGAAAGATGTGACCAGCGTCCGGCCCAGGGTTTCTGTCAGTGACACATTGATCACATGCTCGGCGCTGCCCTTGCGAATCTTGCGAAAGTTTTCCCGGATCCGGTCCGATACCACGATGGTGTCATTGAGTGAGTAGCCGACCACCGCCAGCAGCGCCGCCAACACCGTCAGGTCAAACTCCAGGCCGAGGATTGAAAAGAAGCCGAGGGTAATGAGTACATCGTGGGCCAGGGCCGCCACCGCTCCGAGAGAAAATTTGAGCTGGAAGCGAAAAGCCACGTACAACATGACCAGGCCCAGCGCCATGAGCATTGCCAACCCGCCCTGCTCCCTGAGCTCGTCCCCCACCTGTGGACCGACAAACTCGATCCGACGCAATTCCACGTCGCCGCTATAGGCTGACTGCAGTTGCTGCAGCAGGCGGCCGCCGTCTTTATCAGAATAGCCTTGAGGCAGGCGAATCATGACGTCGCGATCGGAGCCAAAACTCACCACGATAGCCCCGGCAAACCCGCCTGTTTCGAGAGTGTTGCGAATGTCCGAGAGCGGCGCCACATCGCTGTAGTGCGCCTCTACCAGGGTGCCACCGGTGAAATCCAGCCCCCAATCGAGTTGACGGGTGGCCAGCGATCCAATGGCCAGCAGCATCAGCACAATCGAGAAGGCCATGGCGAGACGTCGCTGACCCATAAAGTTTATGACTTTCATGTCTTTACTCATTTGCCTATCTGCAGGCGCTCTACACTGCGCCCCCCATAAATAAGATTAACCAGCGCCCGGGTGCCCAGAATGGCCGTGAACATGGACGTGACAATACCGATGGACAGGGTTATCGCGAAGCCTTTGATCGGGCCGGTGCCCACCGCGTACAGAATCAGTGCAACTAACAGCGTGGTAATGTTGGCATCGAGAATAGTCACCACTGCGCGTTGGAAGCCGGAGTGAATGGCCATCTGCGGCGATAAACCGGACTTAATCTCCTCCCTGATACGGGAGAAGATCAATACGTTGGCATCCACGGCCATACCGACCGTCAACACAATACCAGCAATACCCGGCAGCGTTAGCGTGGCACCGAGGATCGACATGCACGCTATCAGCAACACCAGGTTGCAACTCAGGGCGATGACCGCGGCGATACCGAATACCCGGTAATAGACAATCATGAACAACACTACCAGGGCCAGACCTACCTGTACCGACTTAATGCCCTGAGCCACGTTTTCTGCACCCAGCGACGGACCGACGGTACGCTCTTCTACAAAATCCATCGGCGCCGCCAGTGCACCTGCACGCAACAGCAGGGCCAATTCGGACGATTCCTGGGGACTGTCGAGGCCGGTGATCTGGAACTGTGCGCCCAATGCCGACTGGATCACCGGCGCGGTGATGACCTTTTTCTCGTCATAGGGAGTCTTGATGATCACCTCTTCCCCTGCGGCGTTGGTTTCATAGCGGGTGCGGTTTTTACGTTCGATAAATAACACCCCCATACGCCGCTTGATGTTATTGCGGGTCGAGCGATGCATCAGCGTTCCACCCTCGCTATCGAGGCTGATATTGACGTTGGGCCGACCATTCTGATCGAAACTGGCCTGGGCATTGGATACCCGCTCACCGGTAATAATCACTTCCCGCTCCAACCATTCACTGGCTCCTGCGCGCTCCTTGCTGCGGTAATTGAATTGCTGGCGCGAGGAAACAGGCGCATCAGCCCTGGCCACCAGGCGAAATTCCAGGTTGGCGGTTTTACCGAGGATACGCTTGGCTTCGGCCGTGTCCTGGATACCGGGCAATTCAACCACGATGCGATTGGCGCCCTGGGGTTGAACCAGCGGCTCTGACACACCCAGTTCATTGACCCGGTTGCGCAGCGTTGTGAGGTTTTGTGTGAGCGCGTAGCTGGAGAGTTCCTTGATCGAGGCGTCGGACATGCTGGCCTCGAAATGCCATTTGTCCGCCAGCTCCAGCCGCTTCAATACCAGTTCAGGATATTCGTCACGCAGGGCATCAAGCGCCTGCTCTCGAAGCTCCTCTGCCCGGCAACGACCGACCACCCTGCTGTCACCGCTTTCAACGATACAGCCGCGCACGTTTTTCTCACGTAATAATTTCTTGGTGGCGCTGAGGTAGAACTCCATGCGCCGGGCTACCGCCGAGGCCGTATCGACTTCCAGTTTGAAGTGCACGCCGCCACTGAGATCCAGACCGTACTTCATGGGCTGAGCGCCGAAGTTCGTCAACCACTCCGGCGTGGTTTGCGCCAGGTTCAACGCCACCACGAAGTTGTCGCCCAGCGACCGCTGTACAACACGCTGGGCCGACAGTTGATCGTCCCGCTGGCGCAAACGGATCAAACCATTGGAGCCGCGTAAACCGACCTCCTCGCCAAAGTACTCAATGCCCGCTTCGCTCAGTGCTGACGTAGCTCGGGCCAATGCTGGCTTGCCGATGATTTGCGAACTGCTTTGCCCCGATATCTGCAAGGCCGGATCGGGCGCATACAAATTGGGCGTCGCGTAGAAAAAACCCAGCGCGACAATAACGAGTACCAGCAGGTACTTCCATAGGGGATAACGGTTTAGCATGACTGACCCAACATAAAAGATGCGCCATTATAAGTAAATGTATGGTGCCTACAAGCGAATATAGACAGCCTACAAGCGCATATGGAGGGCATCTACAAGTTCAATCCAACCAAACGCGCGCGTTGCGGAAAATGCGCATCCAGCCACCATCCTCGCCCCACTCTTGCGGCGCCCAGGAAGACAACACCGCCCTGAACACGCGTTCCGGGTGCGGCATCATGATGGTGGCGCGACCATCAAGACTGCAGAGCCCGGTAATTCCAGCCGGAGAACCATTGGGGTTAGCCGGATATTGGGTTGCTGGTGAGAGGCTGTTGTCCACAAATCGCAGGCCCACCAGGTCGGCGGCTTCCAACGCTTCTCGATTCCCCTCAGCACGGAATTCAGCCCTGCCCTCACCGTGGGCGACCGCAATTGGCAAGTGTGATCCCGCCATATCCCGCAGCAAGACAGAGGGACTTTCTTCAACCTGCACCAGTGACAGGCGCGCTTCAAATTGCTCCGAGCGATTGCGCACAAAGCGCGGCCACAGCTCCGCTCCGGGTATCAACTGGTGCAAGTTGGAGACCATCTGACAACCGTTACAGACTCCCAGGGTGAAACTATCCGGCCGCTCGAAAAATGACTGGAACTGGTCACGCAAAGCATTGTTGAAGAGTATGGTTTTGGCCCAACCCTCCCCGGCACCCAGTACGTCGCCGTAGGAGAAGCCACCGCAGGCCACCAGTCCCTTGAATTGATCCAGTTGATAGCGCCCCGCCAACAAATCACTCATATGCACATCGAAGCTGGCAAAGCCGGCCCGCTCAAACGCCGCCGCCATCTCTACGTGGCCGTTCACCCCCTGCTCGCGCAGAATGGCCATCTGCGGCCGCGCAGCCAGGTTGAGGAAAGGCGCCGCAATGTCCTCGTTTACATCGTAGCTGAGCTTCGCACTCAAGCCCGGGTCATCTTCGGCGATGGCAGCAAACTCTTCATCAGCACAATCCGGGTGGTCGCGTAGAGACTGTATGCGATAGCTGGTCTCGCTCCAGATGCGCTGCAGGCGCAGGCGAGAATCCTCTAACTCAGCCCCGAGCCTGATCTTGTCGCCGGCAACTGCCTGTCCCAACATCACCAATTTGTCGGAAACATCCAGCTCACGGGCCAGTGCGAGTAGCTTGTCACTGTTTTCCGCCGCCACCTGCAGTACTGCACCCGCCTCTTCGTTAAACAGTCTGGCCAGCACATTGTCGCCGAGTACATCGTCACCGATATCGAGTCCGCAATGGCCGGCAAAGGCCATCTCCAGCAAGGTGGTCACCAGCCCCCCATCGGAACGATCGTGGTAGGCCAATAGCAGGTCCGCCTGAATCGCAGCCTGTACCAGATCAAACAGGGCCTTGAGCACCGACGCTTGTTCCACGTCCGGCACCTCGTTGCCCAATTGCCCATAGACCTGCGCCAGGGCAGAACCGCCGAGGCGCTGTTGGCCACCGCTGACATCAAACAGGAACAAACAGTTCCCCGCTGTCGGCAGCTGTAACTGTGGCGTCAAGGTTTTACGCACATCGAGGACTGGCGCAAATGCAGTGATAATGAGCGACACCGGCGCTGTTACTGACTTATCCTCCTCACCATCCTGCCAGGTGGTGCGCATGGACATGGAGTCCTTGCCCACGGGAATAGTCAGCCCCAATTGCGGGCAAAATTCCATCCCCACCGCTCGCACTGTGTCATAGAGAGTTTCATCTTCCCGGCCGTATCCCGCAGCACACATCCAATTGGCGGACAGTTTGATATCGCTGATGGTGCCAATTCGCGCCGCTGCAATATTGGTGATGGCTTCTGCCACCGCCATGCGACCAGAGGCTGGTCCATCGATTACCGCCAGCGGGGTGCGTTCTCCCATGGCCATGGATTCGCCGGCGTAACTGTCATAACTGACGGTGGTGACTGCGCAATCTGCCACTGGCACCTGCCAGGGACCCACCATTTGGTCCTGACTGACCATACCGGTAACCGTGCGATCACCAATGGTGATCAAGAACTGTTTACTGGCCACCGTGGGCAGACGTAGTACCCGTTCGAGCGCCACGGCCAATTCAACACCTTCCAGGTCCAGGCCCGCCTGCACAATTGATTGACGTTGCACCTTTCGATGCATCTTGGGGGCCTTGCCGAACAATATGCTCATGGGCAAATCAACGGGCTTATTGTCAAATTCACCATCAACCACACTCAGGTGCATTTCCTCAGTGGCTTGTCCCACTACGGCATAGGGACAACGTTCGCGCTCGCAAATTTCGGCGAAGCGTGCCATATCTGCTTCCGCCACCGCCATCACGTAGCGCTCCTGGGATTCATTACACCAAATCTCCAGCGGCGACATTCCGGGTTCGTCATTGGGCACTTCGCGCAAGTCAAAAGTCCCCCCGCGGTTGCCGTCTTTCACCAATTCGGGAAACGCATTGGACAGGCCACCGGCCCCCACATCGTGGATAAACGCTATGGGATTGGCTTCGCCCATTTGCCAGCAGCGATCAATCACTTCCTGGCAGCGGCGTTCTATCTCCGGGTTTTGCCGTTGTACCGAGGCGAAATCAAGGTCTTCTGCACTCTGACCACTGGCCATTGACGAAGCCGCACCACCACCCAGCCCGATTAACATCGCCGGGCCACCCAGTGCGACCAGCTTGGCGCCCGCCTCGAAAGTGCCTTTCTCGACATGTTCTTCACGGATATTGCCGTAGCCGCCGGCAATCATGATGGGCTTGTGATAGCCGCGCACTTCTGTTCCTTCGACTCCCTCGGCAGAGAGTTCCCAGCTGCGAAAATAGCCACACAAATTGGGACGACCAAACTCGTTATTGAAGGCGGCACCACCAATAGGGCCTTCCACCATAATATCGAGCGCGGACACGATGCGCCCGGGCTTGCCGTAATGCTGCTCCCAGGGTTGCTCAAAATTTGGGATACACAGGTTGGAAACTGAAAAACCGGTCAGCCCCACCTTGGGCTTGGAACCCCGCCCAACTGCACCTTCATCGCGAATTTCACCGCCGGCACCGGTACCCGCGCCGGGGAACGGCGCAATCGCCGTGGGGTGATTATGGGTCTCCACCTTCATCAACAGGTGGATGGGTTCCTGACTGTACTGGTAGCGGCCGCTAGCCGGGTCCGGGTAGAAACGTCCGGCTTCACTGCCCTCGACCACCGCGGCATTGTCAGAGTAGGCAGAGAGAACCTTCTCACCGCCCCGCTCGTTGGTGTTGCGGATCATTTTGAACAAAGAGTGCGGCTGGTTCTCTCCATCAATGCTCCAGCTGGCGTTAAAAATCTTGTGTCGACAGTGCTCAGAGTTGGCCTGGGCAAACATCATCAATTCAATATCGTTGGGATTGCGGCCGAGACTGGTAAAGCTGTCTACCAGGTAATCAACTTCGTCATCCGCCAGCGCCAGTCCCAGTGCAATATTGGCCTGCTGCAAGGCCTCTGCCCCGCCCTCGATCACATCGACCGTGGTCATCTGCCGCGGGGATTCGTGACTGAACAGCTGCTCGGCCTGGTCCAGCTCCGCCAACACCTGCTCTACCATGCGATCATGCAGACAGGCTGCGACGGCACTGCGCAGCTGCGGGTTTGTATCAGTCGGCATTTCCACGGTGTAGGCCACGCCGCGCTCTACTCGCAGAACCTCCTCCAAGCCACTGTTATGCACAATATCGGTGGCCTTACTCGACCAGGGAGAAATGGTGCCACGGCGAGGTACCACCAGGAATAGCGCACCTTCAAATGTTCCAGCCTGTAGGGCGGGGCCGTAGTCCAGCAATCGCTCCAGCTTCTCGCGCCCTTCATCAGCCAGTCCGCCATTCAGTTCACAGAAGTGAACAAACTCGCTGCGGACGCGGCCAATATCGGGACTGATTTTGTGGAGCCTGGTTGAGAGTTTACTGAGTCTGAAATCCGACAGAGCTGGTGCGCCGCGCAGGATGAGCATGCTTGAGATCGCCTCTGGGCAGGGGGTCTATTAAAAACGCCGTATTGTACTTGATTTGACTGCGCTAAGTTAGCGTCCGGGATGTAAATATCCGCCTTTGTGAGCTCCGCTAGCGGCGCTAGAATGGGTTCATGTGCCGTCGCCATCTACTGCTTCTCCTCACCTGCCTGTGCCTAGCAGCTTGCGACAATGGCGACAGTCTCTCGCGCATCGAAGAAAATGGCAGCTTGCGTATCGTTACCCGCAATGGACCCAACACCTACTATGTCGACAAAGGTGAAGCGGCAGGCTTCGAGTATCAACTCGCCAGCCTGTTTGCGGAGGAGCTGGGCGTAGAACTGGACATTCATATTGAGTACAGCGCGCCGGCCATCTTGCAATATATGCGCCGTGGTCAGGCTGACCTGGCCGCGGCCTCCCTCACTATTACCCCCGCGCGCCAGCAGGAATTCCTGTTCAGCCGCCCCTACCACGACATCGAACCCCAGGTGTTGTACTTGTCGGGCACGGCCCGACCATGGCAACTGTCCGACTTGTCAGGCGGCCGCCTGGTCGTCGCCAGGGGCAGCAGCCACGCGGAAACCCTCAGCTTTCTGAGAGAAATAGAACCTACTCTGAACTGGGATGAAGTAGAAGGTGCAGATCCTGATGACCTGATGGAACAGGTGGCATCAGGAGCTGCTGCATATACTATTATCGACTCGAGTGATTTCATCGCCAATCGCAGTTTCTACCCGCGGGTTCGACTCGGCTTCAGTATCGACCGGCTCGACCAGCTGGCCTGGCTATTTGCAGCTGACGAGGAACATTCACGCCTGCGCCAACGCGCTGACGACTTTCTCGAGCGACTTGAGGCCAGCGGCCGGTTGACCTTGCTCAAGGAACAACAGTTTGGTCATGCCTGGGGAGTAAATCCCGTCAACGCCCAGACCTTCAACCGCAACATGGAGCGGAAATTGCCGCGCTACGAAACCCTGATCAGGCAGGTGGCGGAGGAATACCAGCTTGACTGGCACCTGTTGGCCGCTATCGCTTACCAGGAGTCGCATTGGAATCCCCTTGCCCGCTCCCCCACGGGTGTGCGGGGTATGATGATGTTGACACGCAATACCGCCAGCGAGATGGGTGTGAATAATCGCCTGGATGCCCTGCAAAGCCTGCGCGGCGGCGCCCGCTACTTTCGAAAAATCCAGCGCTTACTGCCGGCTGACATTCCTGAACCGGATCGCACCTGGTTCGCCCTCGCCGCCTATAACATCGGTCGTGGTCACCTCGAAGACGCCCGCGTGATCGCCGAGCGCCAGGGAGCTGATCCCCACCTGTGGCTCGACGTGGCCAAGTATTTGCCGCTACTGCAGAAAAAACTGTACTACAAGAATACTCGCTACGGTTACGCCCGTGGTTCAGAGCCTGTCACCTATGTGAAAAACATCCGCCACTATTACAACATTCTGAGTTGGCGAGATGTCAAACTGGAACGACCCCCGCCGCCTCTGAATACCGAGCAGTTTCTGCCCGAGGTAGTCAGACTTAGCAAGATGTCTGCCCTGTAGCAGCGTTAGCGGCGGGCGCGAAAAAACGCCTGCAGTAACTCGGCAGATTCCTCCGCCAGCTGGCCTTCTTCCCAAATCATCTGGTGATTGTAGAAATCCTGCTCGAGCAAATTGGCCCGGCTGCAAACCACACCCGCACGCGGCTCCCTGGCGGCAAAAACCAGCCGCGCCACCCGCGCGTGAATCATTGCACCGACGCACATGGTGCAGGGTTCCAGGGTGACGTAGAGCGTGGAGCCGGGCAGCCGGTAATTACCGAGCCTGGCGGCTGCCTGCCGCAGCGCGACATTTTCGGCATGGGCGGTGGGGTCTGCGCTACTGATGACCTGGTTATACCCTTCACCAAGTAACTCGCCATCGCGCACCAGCACCGCGCCGACTGGCACTTCTTCGGCAGCAGCGGCTACAGCGGCCAATTCCAGGGCCCGCCGCATCCATTGCTGATCGCTGTTAGAATCTATCAAGGAACTTCCGGCTTCGTTGAATCGGCAAAAAGTGCCTGCAGCGCAGGATATTGACTCATCTTCATAGCGCAGTAGTCTTCCAATCGCTCAATATCTAGGTCAGATACCGGCGTGGGGGCCCCCTTGATGTAATTTTCTTTGCCCGGCGCCACAATTGGGCGCTCGACTTCAACTCCGGCAGACTCACAAATTCGTGCCATCTGCCGCTCAAACCGAGCCTCTAATTCCTCGTATCGCACGATTATGACGTCTGTGTTGCGCGCAGCTAGCTCAAGCCAATCGCTCACATGCGCCGCCCAGCGATCAAAATAGCTTGAGTACGAAACTAACTGATATCGCATAGCCCGTCCCTGCGGGGCGGAAGCAGCCAATTCGTGGGGCGCCACTAATTTTGGACTGTCAAGCCAATCCCAGCGATTTAAAAATTGCCAGTACGACTTCAGTACGTCGACGGGAGTCCTATAGATATATAGCACTTTCAAATTCGTATTTTGCAGCGAGTGCGCAAAAAATCCAGCTGCGTGGTGGCTTTTAATCAAGCTAGACGCACAATAGTATTCACCCTCTATTTGAATTTCACTAAGCTCTGCCAAGAATTTTTTTACGCTGCCTGCCGAGTAAAAATTTACCATATTCCCAAGTGGTATCAGGTCAAAGTTTATAAATGGTTCCTGAGTGTACTTGGTGCAATTCGACAGTGCATTCATTAGAAAATGGGTGCCACTTCTCTCGTGTGAACACACGGCGAGGGGAAAGGATATGTCAGATCTAGTCTTAAATTTCACTCCCTCGCCATTTATTGACACGCCTTTTTCCATCTAAACCCTCTCTCTAAGCGGTCTTACGCTCACTCCCACTCAATCGTAGCGGGAGGCTTACTGGAGACATCGTAGGTAACACGGGAGACGCCGGATATCTCGTTGATAATGCGGTTGGACACTTTTTCCAGCAATTCATAGGGCAGATGTGCCCAGCGGGCGGTCATGAAATCCACCGTCTCCACAGCGCGCAGGGCGATGACATACTCGTAGCGGCGACCGTCGCCGACCACGCCCACGGACTTAACCGGCAGAAAGACCGCGAAGGCCTGACTGGTTTTTTGATAGTAATCCGCGGCGTGTAGTTCTTCGATAAAGATGGCATCCGCCTCTCGCAACAAATCCGCGTACTCTCTCTTTACCTCGCCGAGTATACGCACTCCCAGTCCCGGGCCCGGGAAGGGGTGGCGATAGACCATATCGTGGGGCAAGCCCAGCTCCAGGCCAATTTTGCGCACCTCATCTTTGAACAGTTCGCGCAGAGGTTCGACCAGGTCGAGCGCCATATCCTCCGGTAAACCACCCACGTTGTGATGAGATTTAATGACGTGGGCTTTGCCGGTTTTGGCGCCGGCGGATTCAATAACATCCGGGTAGATTGTTCCCTGGGCCAACCATTTCACTTCTTGTATGCGGGTCGCCTCTTCATCGAACACCTCGATGAAGGTGTTGCCGATAATCTTGCGCTTCTGCTCCGGTTCATCAACTCCTACCAGCCGCGACAGGAACAGTTCCTGGGCGTTACTGCGAATGACCTTGACACCCATATTGTTGGCAAACATATCCATAACCTGTTCACCCTCGTTTTTGCGCAACAGGCCATTGTCGACAAACACGCAGGTCAACTGCTCACCGATAGCACGGTGCAACAGGGCCGCCACCACGGAAGAATCCACGCCGCCAGAAAGCCCCAGTAACACCTTGTCTCGCCCGACAGTGCGACGCACCCGGGATATGGCGTCATCGACAATGTTGGCGGGCGTCCAGTTGACTTCACAGCCACAGATCTCCCGCACGAAGTGTTCGTAGATCCGTGTGCCCTGCAGGGTATGAGTCACCTCGGGGTGAAACTGGATGCCGTAAAAAGGCTGCTGCCGATGTGCCATGCCGGCGATCGGGCAACTGTCGGTCTCGGCCAATAGCTCGAAGCTCTCGGGCAGTTCGACGACTTTGTCGCCGTGGGACATCCACACCTCGAGCAGGGAGTTACCAGCAGCATCGACATGGTCTTTGATGTCGTGGAATAGCCGTGACTCACCGGTCAAGGTGATCTGGGCATAACCAAATTCGCGCACTTGGGAGCCGGCAACTTTGCCGCCAAAGTGCTGGGCCATGGCCTGCATACCGTAACAGATGCCCAGCACCGGTACGCCCAGGTCAAACACAGCAGCGGGCACCTTCGGTGAATCTGCAGCGCCGACTGATTCCGGCCCACCGGAAAGTATGATGCCGCGCGGTGCAAACTCGCGAATTTCCGCCTCATCGATATCGAAGGCGCGTATTTCACTGAACACGCCAACTTCGCGAACCCGGCGGGCAATTAATTGGGTGTATTGGGATCCAAAATCCAGGATCAGGACTTTCTGGGCATGTATATCTTTCATGTTCAGCTTATGGGGTAATTGGGAGCTTCTTTGGTGATCGACACATCGTGAACGTGGCTCTCACTCATGCCGGCAGTAGTTACCCGCACGAACTTGGGCTGGGTACGCATGGTCTCGAGGTCGGCACTGCCGGTGTAACCCATGGCCGCGCGCAATCCTCCCATCATCTGGTGAATAATGGCCGCGACCGGACCCTTATAGGGTACGCGCCCCTCGACACCTTCCGGTACCAGTTTTTCGGCACCCTTGCTGGCGTCCTGAAAATAGCGATCGCTGGAACCCTGGGTCTGCGCCATGGCGCCCAGAGAACCCATGCCGCGGTAGGATTTGTAGGTTCGGCCCTGGTACAACTCCACCTCACCTGGCGCCTCCTCCGTGCCAGCAAACATACTGCCCATCATGATGCAGTGTGCACCCGCTACCACCGCCTTGGACAGGTCGCCGCTAAAACGAATTCCGCCGTCGGCGATCAAAGGTATGCCCGTTCCGGCCAGAGCACGGGATACATCCGCGATAGCGGTAATCTGGGGTACGCCGATGCCAGTGACAATACGAGTAGTGCAAATGGAACCGGGACCAATACCCACCTTGACTGCATCGGCACCCGCCTCCGCCAGGGCGGTCGCTGC
Organism: Halieaceae bacterium; assembly: GCA_965237855.1. GTDB lineage: Bacteria > Pseudomonadota > Gammaproteobacteria > Pseudomonadales > Halieaceae > CBDEGK01. Next base: position 433,347 of record CBDEGK010000004.1, read on the forward strand.
TGCTCCCGTCGCTATATTACCGCCAATTACCTGCATGTCCGGGTACAGCTGTTTGATCAATCGCACCCTATCGATGACATTCTTGGAATGACCGTGCGCAGTGTCGACCACGATTACATCCACACCGGCCTCAAGCAGGGCTTCAACCCGGTGGTCAGTGTCGGGGCTGGTCCCCACGCAGGCGCCCACCAGCAATTGGCCATGTGCATCCTTGGCCGCCATTGGAAAACTCTCGGCTTTGTCGAAATCCTTTACCGTGATCATGCCGCTCAGATCAAAGTTGTCATTCACCACCAGGATTTTCTCAATCCGGTGTTTGTGTAACAGCGCCTGCACTTCCTCAGACGTTGCACCTTCCTTGACCGTTACCAGCTGTTCCCGGGGCGTCATAATGGCCGAAACCGGCTGCTCGTAATTGCTTTCGAAACGGGTGTCACGCCGCGTCACAATACCCACCAGGTCCTGGCCGTGCATTACTGGCACACCGGATATACCGTTGCTCTGGGTCAGATCGATGAGTTGACCGAGGGTGGCGTCCTGCTGGATAGTGATGGGATCTTTCACCACACCACTCTCATACTTTTTGACCTTGCGCACCTGGGCTGCCTGTTCCTCGATTGTCATGCTCTTGTGGACAATACCAATGCCGCCTTCCTGGGCAATGGCTATGGCCAGGCGCGATTCTGTAACCGTGTCCATGGCAGCGGAAACCAGGGGGATATTCAGCTCTATTTCACGGGTGAGGCGGGTTTTCAGGGAGACATCTGTGGCGACAATTTCGGAGTAACCAGGCAGCAGTAAAACATCGTCAAAGGTGAGGGCTTCCTGGTCTATTCGCAACATGGGCTACACTCTTCCGCTGGCGGGTTAAACGTGCAATTATAAATCTTCACCCCACCCGCAGTAAATGAAAACTACGGTTTAATACCTTTTGGATAACATTCCTACTGTCGAAGAAACCCTCTCCGTTAGCCAGCTCAACCGGCAGGTCAAGCGCTTGCTGGAAAGTCATTTCGGATTCGTCTGGGTGGAAGGGGAGATCAGCAATTTCGCCCGCCCAGGCTCAGGTCACTGGTACTTCTCTCTCAAGGATGACGGCGGCCAGGTACGCTGCGCCATGTTCCGCAACACCAACCAGAGAGTGCGAATAGCGCCGGCGAGCGGCATGCAGGTTCGCATCAGAGCCCGGGTTTCTCTATACGAAGGTCGTGGCGAGTACCAGTTGATTGTTGAACACATGGAAGCCGCTGGTGCCGGCGCCATGCAATTGGCTTTCGAGCAACTCAAACAGAAACTCAACGCCGAGGGTCTGTTTGACCCACTGGACAAACAGGACTTGCCAGAATTCCCCGCCGAGGTCGGCATCATCACCTCGCCGACCGGGGCAGCAATTCGCGATATCGTGTCGGTTTTTGGGCGGCGCTTCCCGGCCATAAAACTGAGCATATTGCCGGTACCGGTACAGGGGGTGGAATCAGCAACCGCTGTGGTGGCAGCACTGCAGCAAGCCAATCACTGGCAACAATCCGGTCACTGTGCTTTTGATGCATTGATCCTGGCCCGGGGTGGCGGTTCTATCGAGGATTTGTGGTCATTTAACGATGAGGCGTTAGCGCGGGCAATTGCCCGCAGCGAAATTCCCGTGGTGAGCGCTGTGGGTCACGAAATTGATTTTACCATCGCCGACTTTGCCGCTGACGTGCGCGCACCCACCCCCTCTGCGGCAGCCGAGATGCTGAGCCCGGACGCGCGGGAGTTGTGGCATCAATTCCGCGGCCTGGAAGTGGCGCTGCAGCGCAGCCAGCGCAGCCTATTGGAACTCGCTCGTCACAAGCTCGCCGGCCTTGCTCGCAATTTGCGCCACCCCGGGGAGCGGCTACAGGAACAGGCCCAACGCCTGGATGGCCTCGATATTCGTCTGCGCAACAGTGCTCGCCATCAAATCAAAGCCAGCGGATACCAACTGCAGGTACATAGCGCACAGCTCGCCCGTCACGCGCCAGGCCCGCGCCTGGAACAGCTGCATTCGCGGCTGAGAACAATACAGCAACGCGGTTCTCAAGCGGTCCAGGGGTTGCTTCTGCAGCAGGGGCAAAGACTGGAGAAGGCAACGGCGCTACTCGATTCCCTCGGCCCGCAGGCAACCCTGGCGCGAGGCTATGCCATTGTTACCAATGAACATGGCAAGCTTGTCACCGCAGCGGACGCCGTCTCAACCGGCGACAATATTAATACCCGGCTGGCACAGGGCACGATCAGCAGTACGGTGAACGCCGACGATTAAATACCGTGCCAAGGTCAAGCTAGTATTTGGCTGGCAACTTCGAGTTGATGATAATGTGGCGACCCTCGAAGCGGATGTAATCACCAATAGTCAGGTCTTTGAGTATCCTTGCCACCATCTCGCGCGAGGCGCCAACGCGGTCGGCAATATCCTGCTGGGTCAGTTTTTCCGGAATATAGTGGGTGCCGTCGCCGCGTTCTTCGGCCAGGTCTGTGAGCACATTGGCGACCCGACCATAGACATCCTGCAGGGCCAGGCTTTTGACGTCTGCCGTCAGCTTGCGTACCCGCGCCGCCAGGTTCCGGATCAACTTGCGGGTGATATTTGGATGGTCTTCCAATACCCGATTGAATTCCTCCTTGTAGACGATGCAGAAGCTGGATTTTTCTACGGTACGAACCGAGGCCGACCGGGTTGAATCGTCGAGCAACGCCAGTTCACCGAAGTAATCACCCTCGCTCTGGGTGTTCATGATGAATTCTTTGCCGTTCTTGTCGCTGCAATACACCTTGACCTTGCCGCTCTCAATAATGAAGAGCGAATCGGCCGGATCATTTTCATGGATGACCACGGTATTTTTGGGAAAAGAACGGCTACTACTGCTAGCCGCCAGTGTGTCCAGTTCCTGATCAGAAAGGCCCTGGAAAATTTCTACTTGTTGCAGAATCAAGATGTCTCTCCGCCTTTTATTATTGCCGCCGGTGTTAGAACCAGCCTCCCCTGATAAATCACATCCCCCACCACGACCCCATAGTAACTCAATCGCTTTAGCTGCGCACTATTACTGAGGATGGTGGCTGGCTATAATCGGAACAAATCTGAACCCGAAGGACAGTTACGCTTGTCTAGCACACTCACTGCCAATGCCTGGACCGACCACGTGTTTAAAGCCATGGCGGAAGTGCGCGCGGAGGGTAGCAGTGACCGGGGATTGCTGAGCGAACAGCAGTTAGCGGATCTGGACAAGCTGGTTTCAGCCAGTGCCGCGCTTGAAGCCTTGATCAGCGAAGATACCCATGCGGAGGAACACCAACACGATTTGCGCAATGTATTGGGCGCGATGCGTGGATACGCTGAACTGTTGGGCGAAGACCTGTCCCCGAAACACCAGCAGCTACTGGCCGTTTTACAGCGCTTGCTCAAAGCCATTGCCTCCGCCACCGAGGACAACCCCGACCCCGGCCCGGCGGTAGTCGCCGTTAATGTTGAGCCCGGAACCATTCTCGCGGTAGACGACACACCAGAAAACCTGGATTTATTGAGTCGCTACCTGAGTCGGGCCGGCCACACGGTCATTACAGCCAGCTCTGGCGCAGAAGCCCTGGAAGCTCTGCAGCAGCACACAGTAGATACCGTACTGCTGGATTTGATCATGCCGGGAATGGACGGCAGTGAGGTACTCACCCGTATCAAGGCCAATGAGGCCTGGCGTGCCATCCCTGTCATTGTTATCTCGGGGCGTCAGGATATGGAAGGTATCATTGCCTGCATTGAGGCCGGCGCCGACGACTACCTCTTCAAACCGTTCAACACGGTGCTGCTACAGGCTCGTATCAAGGCAGGCCTGGAGCGCAAGCGCTGGCACGATCGTGAAGAACAGTACCGGCAGCAACTTGAACGCAGCGAGCAATTTATTCGCGCTACCTTTGGCCGTTATGTCTCCGACGAAATTGTTGCCAACCTGCTGGAACAGCCCGAGGGTCTTGAACTGGGTGGCCATCGGCAACAGGTAACCATCCTGATGTCAGATATTCGGCAGTTCTCTACTATTTGCGAGAATCTCGAGCCAGAAAATGTCATGCGCCTGCTCAACACCTACCTGGGCACCATGTCCGACATCATTATGGAACACCAGGGCACGGTCGATGAATTTATTGGGGACGGCATACTGGCAATTTTTGGCGCCCCCATTATCCGCGAAGATGATGCTGACCGAGCCGTGCAATGCGCACTGCGTATGCAGAGAGCGGTAGAGGATATCAATCGTGAGTACAGTGCCGCCGGCCTGCCATCGGTGCGCATGGGTATCGGCATAAATACCGGGGAGGTTGTGGCGGGAAATATCGGCTCAGAAAAGCGCAGCAAGTACGGCATCGTCGGCCACAATGTCAACCTCACCGCGCGTATAGAGCAGTGCACAGGGGGGGGCGAGATTTTAATAAGCCAGTCCACCCTGGACAAATTGCAGCTGGACTACCAGATCGGACGCGAGGAATCGGTACAGGTTAAAGGTATCAACAAGGCAGTGGTCATTCACCAGATCATCGACACAGGGACGATCCAGGAAAATGATTAAAAGCGTTTTACTGGTCGAGGACAACGAGCTCAACCGAGACATGCTGAGTCGTCGGCTTACTCGCGCCGGCTACCAGGTGTTCACCGCAGACAATGGTGAGGAAGCGTTGCGGCAGGTCCGGGGCGAACACCCCGACGTGGTCTTAATGGATATGAATTTGCCGGTCAAGGATGGCTGGAGCACCTGCCTGGAGATTCGCAACGAAGACGGTATCGCCGATACCGCCATCATCGCTCTCACTGCCCACGCCATGGGAGAAGACCGCGATCGTGCGCTGGCAGTAGGCTGTAACGAATATGCCACCAAGCCGGTTGATTTTCCCGAGCTGCTTGCAAAAATCGAAAAGCTGACGGACGGGGGGGCCGACGCGTGAGCCTGAGGCGGCGACTAACACTCTCCCTGCTGGCCATACTGGTGCTGCTCTCACTCAACGTGGGTACGCACTTCTGGGGCAGCTTTGCCAGAACCGAGAGTATGACCGCCTACCGGCACTCGGTCACTGCGCAACAGCTGACAACAACCCTCGGGCAGCAGCTCGACGAGCAACGGAAACAGATACGGGTTTTGGCCACCTTGCGGGAAACCGCCGAAGACACACTCAATGCAGAAGATCGGCAACAAGCAGACGTCGGCCTGCGCTCCCTGTCAGCACAAGTTGCCGCCCTCGGCGAAATGTCACAGGACATTACCTGGCCTCAGTACCAGGCCCTGCAGGACGCCAGTGACAAGCTACTGGCGAGCTGGCGGGCTTTTTACAGTCACTACAATGACCCCAATTACCTGTCCGGATTTGGTAGTCCTGACGCACCCCTGTTCTACGAGGAGGTAAGACAGCGATTAGCTTCGCTCAAGGCTCGGCAGACCTTTATCGCCGAACAGCGGGCGGCCATCATTGATCGCACCATCGAATTGACTGACCGCATTACCCTCATCGGCTTTCTCGCCTCAATCTTTCTCAGCAGCACCTTGGGTTTCTTCCTTATTCGTTATACCTCTGAATCTTTTAAACGACTGAAAACCGGCACCTTGCGCATTGGCAGTGGTGACCTCAGTTATCGCATTGAAAACATTGAGGACAGCGGAGAACTGGGTGATCTGGCCAATGCGTTTAACGACATGTCCGATAAACTGCGCCGCGCCATACAGGAAGTACGTGAAGCCAAAGAAACTGCCGACCAGGCCAATCAGGCCAAGAGCAGTTTTCTCGCCAATGTCAGTCACGAACTGCGCACACCGTTAAACGCCATCATCGGCTACAGTGAAATGCTCTACGATGTTACCGGTGATGAAGGCCAGATTGATCGGCTACAGTTCCAGCGCGATCTGCAGAAAATTATCCTGTCAGGCAAACAGTTGCTGGCACTGATCAACGATATCCTCGACCTGTCAAAAATTGAAACTGGCAAGATGACTGTTTTCATCGAAGAGTTCGAGCCGCTGCAAGTATTGCAGCAAGTCTGTCAGACCATTCAGCCGCTCCTGGAAAAGAAAAAGAATGTGCTGGAATTGAGAACCGGGGCTTCGCTGCCGGTATTTCACAACGATGCCACCAAGTTTCGCCAGATCTTCCTGAACTTGCTGAGCAATGCCACCAAGTTCACGGACCATGGCACCATTAGTGTGACCGCCGAACAGCGTGAGAGTGGCGGTAAATATATCGCCTTCAAGGTCAGCGACAACGGCATTGGCATGTCGCCCGGGCAACAATCGAGAATTTTTGAGGCTTTTGTCCAGGCGGACGACTCCACCAGCGCCAATTACGGCGGCACCGGCCTCGGACTCGCCATCTGCAAGGAGTACTGTGAATTAATGGGTGGTTCTATCGGTGTGAAAAGTGAGGAAGGCGCGGGTACTACCTTCTATATTAATCTGCCTATTAAGGTTCCCGACCCAGAGTCAGGTCACGTAAGCGCTTGATCGCCTGCTCCCGGCGCTCGAGCTCGATGCGTAATTCGGCGTTGTCACGCTCCAATTCCGCCAGTTCGGCTTGCAGGTCGAGGAAGGATTCGAGGGAATCCTGCATTAGTTGCACTCGCTGGTGTAACTGCCACTCCGGATTGATGTCGCGGCGGATCTCCCGGTAGCTATCGCGGGCGGCCTCGGAATCAAATATCGGGCTCTGGGGCAGGATGCTCAGGTAGGCAATGGCGATGCGCGCCTCGATGTTGGCTACGGCGCTTTTCTCAATGCGCTGGTAGCGCTGAAAATACTGTAGTGATTCAAGATATTCACCTTCGTGCAGGGCGGTAAATCCTTTTTCCAAATAGACGAAGTCGATCTCTTCTTCCGCACAGGCACAGGTGGCGGCGGGCAGGTTGAGATTGAGTTCGGGGACGGGTTCCTGCTGGGTTTTTTCTGGCGCACCACCGCAGCCCTGAAGCAACAGAGCTAATAGTATGGGCAGCAAGCTTGCGCGGTACATGGACTGGCAGTCTATCACTCGGGTCGCATATGGGGAAACAGCAATACGTCGCGAATAGAGGGCACATCCGCGTACAGCATCACCAGGCGATCAATGCCGATGCCCTCACCCGCTGTCGGCGGCATGCCGTATTCCAGTGCCGTGACATAATCGGCGTCGTAATGCATCGCCTCTTCATCGCCGGCGTCTTTCTCCGCCACCTGGGCCCGAAACCGTTCGGCCTGGTCTTCCGCATCATTCAGCTCAGAGAAACCATTGGCCAACTCACGCCCGCCGACAAAAAACTCGAAGCGGTCGGTGACGAATGGATCGTCATCTCTGCGCCGCGCCAGCGGCGACACCTCGGTGGGATAGGCGGTAATAAAGGTGGGCTGGTCGAGGCGATGCTCAACCGTTTTCTCGAAGATCTCGATTTGTACCTTACCCAGACCCCAGCTGTCCTTGAGGGGAATTTCCAGCTCAGTCGCAATCTCGCGCGCGCCCTGCTCGTCCCCCAGCCTGGCCGCGTCTAGGTCAGGACTGAAATGCAAAATCGAATCAAATACGCTCATCCGTTGAAACGGCTGGGCCAGGTCGTATTCGCTGCCCTGGTAGGAGATGGTGGTTGAACCCATTACCTCAAGCGCCAGCTGACGCATCATGTCCTCGGTCAAATCCATGGCGTCGTTGTAGTCGGCGTACGCCCAGTAATATTCGAGCATGGTGAACTCGGGATTGTGCCGGGTGGACAGACCCTCGTTGCGAAAATTGCGGTTGATTTCAAACACCCGTTCAAAGCCGCCCACAGTCAGCCGCTTCAGGTAGAGCTCGGGCGCAATACGCAAGTACATCTCCATATCCAGAGCATTGTGGTGGGTGACAAAGGGCTTCGCTGCAGCGCCGCCCGGTATCACTTGCATCATGGGGGTTTCGACTTCCATGAAGTCGCGACCCTGCATATAGCGGCGGATAAAGTCGATGATCTGCGAGCGCAGGCGAAATACGGAACGGGACTCTTCGTTGACGATCAGATCCACGTAGCGCTGACGATAACGTATTTCCTGGTCCGCCAGGCCGTGATATTTGTCCGGCAGCGGGCGCAGGGACTTGGTCAGCAAACGCGCTTCAGACATATTGATATAGAGATCGCCTTTTCCCGATTTATGCAACGGGCCGGTGGCGGCCACGATATCGCCAAGATCCCATGATTTGATAGCGGCCAGGGTATCCTCATCGAGCTCTTTGCGATTCACATACAGCTGAATCTCACCGCTGACATCCTGGATCAACAGAAAGGCGCCGCGATTGCGGATCAATCGTCCACACACTGAGAACTGCTGGTTTTCCTGTTCCAGGTCTTCTTTGTCCCGCTCACCGTTCTGTGCCTGTAAGTCCCCGGCGTAACCGCTGCGACGAAAATCATTGGGGAAAGCATTACCCTGCTCTCGCAAGTGGTCCAGCTTGGCTCGCCGCTCGGCAATCAGCTTGTTTTCGTCCTGCTCTGAATGTTGCTTTTCGTCCGTCATGCGTAGTTCCTAAAGAGTTCCTAGAGGCCGCTTTTCAGCGACGCTTCAATAAATTTGTCGATATCGCCATCCAGCACAGCTTGTGTATTGGAGGTTTCTACCCCGGTCCGCAGGTCTTTGATGCGTTGATCATCCAGCACATAGGAACGAATTTGGCTGCCCCAGCCAATGTCCGATTTGCTGTCTTCCACCGCCTGGGCGGCTTCGCTGCGACGCAACATCTCCTGCTCATACAACCTGGCACGCAGCATTTTCCAGGCCTTATCGCGATTCTGATGCTGGGAGCGCTCGCTCTGACACTGCACGACGATACCGCTGGGCTCGTGGGTCAAGCGCACGGCCGAATCGGTTTTATTGACGTGCTGGCCACCAGCGCCGCTGGCGCGGTAGGTGTCAGTGCGCACATCGGAGGGATTAACTTCAATTTCCACGTTGTCGTCAATCTCCGGCGAGACAAACACCGAACAGAATGAGGTGTGACGGCGATTGCCGGAATCAAAGGGCGACTTCCTCACCAGGCGGTGGACCCCGGTTTCCGTACGCAGCCAACCGAAGGCGTATTCACCTTCAAAGCGGATGGTCGCACTCTTGATACCGGCAACCTCACCGGAAGACACCTCTTCCAGCGTGGTTTTGAAATCGCGGGCTTCGCCCCAACGCAGATACATGCGCAATAACATCTCAGCCCAATCCTGGGCTTCAGTGCCGCCCGAGCCCGACTGTATATCCAGGTAGGCATTAGTGGCATCCATCTCGCCAGCAAACATACGCCGGAATTCGAGTTGTTCCAGGTTCCGCAGCATTAGCTCAAGATCTTTCTCGACCTCGGCTACCGTGGCCTCATCGTCTTCTTCAGCGGCCATTTCCAGCAGGTCTGCCGCATCGGCCCGGCCGCTGGTGAGAGTATCAATAGTGGCGACAATGACGTCCAGAGAGGCGCGTTCCCGGCCCAGTGCCTGGGCGCGGTCGGGATCATCCCAGACGCTGGGTTCGGCCAGTTCCAGCTCTACCTCGGCGAGTCGGTCTTTGCGTTCAGCGTAGTCAAAGATACCCCCTGAGCACTTCGGTGCGCTCATCAATATCCTTGAGGGTTTGTACCAGGGGGTTAATCTCGAGCATTTGCCTCTATCCGGCTAAGTGAAAGCCGCGCATTCTAGCGCAGCTGGGACGGCTTTAGAATGGCCGGTTCCAGTTAGTGGAAGCTCAGGGGATTATCTCAAACAATACCACGGCCTTGGATTCTGCGGCTTTGCGGGCATGTTGGCTGGATTCAAGCCGTTCCAGTAATAGCACATGACCGCGATTTACCACCAACCAACGACTGTCGAAAGTCTCCTGCACCAACAGGGCAATATCCCCCGGCCAGGGGAAATTCGGCGCCGCCAGCTGCCACCAGAGGGCGAAGCGCGGTTGGTCTGCAAAGGCCAGGTAGCTGGCATCGAGACCAGCGACGAAGCGAAAGGCACCATCTGGCCACAACAACATGGGGAAGTCGGGCCAGTGGGAATTCACAACCAGCTCACCGCGGGCCGCGTGCTCGACCAGGAATTGGCTAACTTCCCGATAATCCGCCACATCAAAGCGTGGCGCCGAGTTGATCAAGCGACCGGCCTGCCAGCCAGTCAACAGCAGAAGTGCAAGTAACATGCTGGCCAGAGCTGCCGGCGCTACGGGTTTGCCGTGACGAGTGTAGATCACTGCCGCAGTGATTACCGCCAGCGGCGCATAATACTCGACAAACCGCCAGGAGCCGACAAACAGGCCGAGAAACAACAATGTGACGCCCATTAATAGCAGGCTGAGTTTATCTCTGCGCCATCCAGACCACCCCAGCCAGCCGGCGGCAAGTAGTAGCAAATGGGCCGGCCAGGCCTGTTGCAGCACCTCCAACGGGGCCAGCTGTAACCATTCAGTGCCGGCCATGCCCGGAATGTCGGTGGTAGTTTTGTACAGGGTGTGAAACAACAGGTAGCTGATATTTTGTCCGGGCCAAGGTGTCATCAGCAATGCCACCATCACGCCCACGGCCATCCAGGCCGGGCCGCGCCAATCCAGGGTTTGACGAGAGAAATAGCAAGCGGCCAGGTACACGCCAGCAATCGGCGCCAACACCAGAGCACCGTGGTAGCTGGACATAAAGACGAAACCGAGTAACAAACTCAGCAGTGGCTTACGCAGGTACAATACCGCCATCGATGCCAACACCAGCAGCAGTGCCAGGTTCTGTGCGCGCAGCATCATCAGCCGTCCGGGCACCACAACCGCCGCGGCAACTGCCAACAATGCCCACAATCCGGCATAGCGAACACCCGAGCGCATTAGGAAGGCGGCGATAGTCGTTGGCACCAGCGCAAAGGCCACGCTGGTCGCCAATTGAATCGCGAAAACTGGAGTGGAGAAGCGGGTCAAGGGCGCTAGCAACAAGTGCCACAACCAATGGTGGTCTGGGCCAGCCGCCCCCAGCACGGTGTAGGGTAACCAGCTAATATCGACCCACAACTGGCCCTGCGCTAGCTGCCGGCTCATCAGGAAGTGATACCAGGTGTCGGGGTCCAGTTGGCCGCCCCTCTGGGCCAACAATAGCCAGGCAAATACAAGAGACAGCCCGAACACAGCCAGCAGCTGTGCCAGGTCAGATCGCTTCAAGGTTCTCGACCATCAACTGCAGGCTCTCCCGACCCCGGTACTCATTGACATCCAGGCGATAGGCGATGCGAACCTGTTGTACCGCCTGGTTCGGCCATTGCGCCACATCGACATTAAAAGCGATGGCATCCAGCAGCTGCTCGGGATTGGCGGGATGAGAGAGCACCAGCTTTAAATGCCGCTCGCCGACGATGCGCTGGTGCACGAGGGCAAATTCGCCATCAAATACCGGCTCCGGAAAAAGCTGGCCCCAGGGCCCCGCGTAGCGTAACTCCCGGGCTAACGCCAGGCTCATCTGGCTACCTTCGAGTTCACCGTCACTGTCTATGCTCGCCTCCAGTGACGCGACATCAAGCTGACTGTCAACCTGCGCCGTAAATGCAGCGCGAAATTCCTCCAGCAGATGTGCCGGCAGCGATAAACCCGCCGCCATGGCATGACCACCAAACTTGGATATCATGCCCGGGTGTTGGGTTGCCACGGCATCCAGGGCATCGCGAATATGCAGACCCTGGATAGAACGAGCTGAGCCCTTTATTTCTCCATGGTCTCCATCGGCAAAGGCAATAGTCGGGCGATGCACACGCTCCTTGATTCGCGAGGCCAGAATGCCCACCACTCCCTGGTGCCAGCGAGGGTCATACAGGCACAGCGCCGCGGGCATTTCTGGATTGTCGTCATCGACAATCTGCTCGAGCAATTGTAAGGCCTCTGCCTGCATGCCTTTCTCGATCTGCTGTCGGTCCCGGTTCAGCCCATCGAGTTCCGCCGCCAGTCGCGCGGCCTCGATCAAATCCTCTGCCAACAGGCAGGCAATGCCAATAGACATATCGTCGAGCCGTCCAGCCGCGTTGAGTCGCGGTCCCACCGCGAAACCAAGGTCTGTCGCCACCAGTCGACTGGCATTGCGGCCGGCAATATCCAGCAGAGCGGCAATACCCGGGCGCGCTTTACCGGCACGAATTCGCAGCAAGCCCTGTTGCACCAGTATGCGGTTGTTGTGATCCAGCGGAACCACATCGGCAACCGTGCCCAATGCTACCAGGTCCAGCACATCACCCAGGCCGGGCTCTTTGATATTCCGTTGTTCAAACCAACGGCGTCTCCGCAATTCACTGCGCAATGCTGACATCACGTAGAAAATCACCCCTACCCCGGCCAGGTTTTTGCTGGGAAATTCGCAGCCCGGTTGATTGGGATTGACGATGACGTCTGCTGCCGGCAAGTGTTTTCCAGCCAGGTGATGATCCGTGACCAGTGTGCGAATACCCAATTCCCGCGCGCGGGCGACGCCTTCAATACTGGACATTCCGTTGTCCACAGTAATGATGATGCCGGGCTGCCTCTGCGCAGCGAGCTCAACAATCTCCGGGGTCAGTCCATAGCCGTACTCAAATCGATTGGGTACCAGGTAATCTACATTGGAATGACCCAGGCTCCGCAACACGCTGATGGCCAGCGCGGTACTGGTTGCGCCATCGGCGTCAAAATCGCCGACGATCAGTAGCGGCACCTCCTGCTCGAGAGCATCCGCCAGCATGCTGGCCGCCGACCGCAGACCCGACAACTGGGACGGCACAATCAATCGATCGAGCTTCAGTTCCAGTTCGGATGAATCGAGAATGCCCCGATTGGCATAAATCTGCGCCAGCACCGGGGTGGCGGCGTCCAGCAGAGAGGAATTATCGAGCGTTTCGCGGCGGCGGATACGCCGGTTCACAGGCTTTGCTCAGGCGTTGATATTGTTGGCCATAAAGGCCTGTACCGCAGCCAGCTCATTCGGCAGCACTTCATAGCGCTCGGTCCGTTCAAACAAGTCTGCTATATGGTGCGGTAATGGCGGCTCAAAATCGACCCCGGCTTTGCTAATCGCCTCCGGGAACTTGGCCGGATGAGCTGTGGCCAGGGTAATCACCGGTGTCTGCGCATCACAACGTCCATCGCGGGCCGCTTTCACACCGATAGCGGTATGGGGATCGAGCAGGTACTCGCTGGCTTCGTACACCGCGGCGATGGTCTGGCAGGTTTCCTCATCAGTGATGGCCTGGCTGCTGAACAACGTCCTCGCCTGCGACATGGCCGCTTCACTCAGGGTGATATCACCGTCCTTGAGCTGCTCCATCAGTTCAGCTATTGCGGCACCATCACGTCCATACAGATCAAACAGCAGGCGCTCGAAATTGCTCGATATGGAGATATCCATGCTCGGCGACAGGCTGTGCTGAATATCTTCCCGGGCATAGACCGCACTGGTCATTATGCGGTGCAGCACATCGTTACGATTGGTGGCAATGATGAGCTGTTTGATCGGCAAGCCCATACCCTTGGCCAGGTAGCCGGCAAAAATATCACCGAAGTTACCGGTGGGCACCGAGAAAGCCACTTCCCGCCCGGGCGCACCTACCTGCACAGCGGCGTAAAAGTAGTACACGATCTGGGCCATGATACGCGCCCAGTTGATGGAGTTCACCGCCACCAGGTTGCGATCTGCCGGCAGGAAGCTGCGGTCGGCGAAGCTGGCCTTGACCATGGCCTGGCAGTCATCGAAATTCCCCTGCACAGCGATGTTATGAATGTTGTCACCCGCCACTGTGGTCATTTGCCTGCGCTGTACATCGGACACCCTCTGGTGGGGGTGCAGGATAAATATGTCGATATTGCTGCAACGCTTGCAACCTTCAATAGCCGCCGAACCGGTATCGCCAGAGGTAGCGCCCATGATCACCACCTTGCGGTGCTGGCGCTGCAGGATGTGGTCGAGCAAGCGACCCAACAGCTGCAGGGCGAAGTCTTTAAAGGCAAGCGTGGGTCCGTGGAATAACTCCAACACCCATTCGTTGGCGCCCAACTGCACCAGGGGTGCAACCGCTTCATGACGGAACTCGGCGTAGCAATCGTGAACAATCTGCTCCAGGTCGGTATCGGCGATAGAGCCATCGACAAAATGCCGTATGACTTCCAGCACCAGGGTCGGGTAATCCATCCCGGCCATGGCCTGAATTTGATCCGCAGAAAACCGAGGCAGCTGCTCCGGCACGTACAGGCCGCCATCGTCGGCGAGACCAGCGAGGAGGACTTCTTCAAAATTCAATGCGGGTGCCTGGCCGCGGGTACTGATGTATTTCATGGTCTTACTCCTACCCGCCCAGGCTTTCGACGCGAATACGCGTTATCGCGCCGGCAATACTGTCCAGGGCTTCAATGGCCGCGACCGCCGCTATCAGGTCCCCTTCCCGCACTTTATTGGTGAGGATAATAACCTGCACCTCGGTCTGGCCAACCGCTGGCTGTTTTTGAATCAGCGCTTCGATGCTGATCCCAGAGCCACTGAAAATACTGGATACGTCCGACATCACCCCGGGCTTGTCTGCCGCCCGCATCCTCAAGTAAAAGGCTGAGCACACCTCCTCCATGGGAAGTATCGGTAGCTCGTTGATGAACGCGGGCGCAAAACCCAGGCTCTGTACCGTAGGTTGTTGATCGCTGGCCAATGCCCGGGCCAGGTCGACCACATCAGCCAGCACCGCCGAAGCCGTCGGCTCCGCACCCGCGCCAGCACCGTAATACAATGTGGGCCCCACAGCGTCGGCCTCTACCAACACAGCATTCTTGACGCCATTGACGTTGGCCAGTAAACGACCCGCCGGTATCAGCGTGGGATGTACCCGCAATTCGATACCACCATTGGTGCGTCGTGCCACCCCCAGGTGTTTGATGCGATAGCCCAATTGCTCCGCATAATCCACATCCTGCGGTTCTATCTTGCTGATGCCCTCGGTAAACACCCCCTCAAACTGCAAAGGCATGCCAAAAGCAATGGCGGCGAGAATGACCAGTTTGTGTGCCGCATCAATGCCCTCAACATCAAAGGTAGGATCGGCCTCGGCATAACCCAGTTGTTGGGCTTCCGCGAGCACATCGGCAAAGTCTCTTCCCTTCTCCTTCATCTCGGTGAGAATAAAGTTGCCGGTGCCATTAATGATGCCCGCCAACCACTGAATTGAGTTACCCGCCAGGCCCTCGCGCAGCGCCTTGATAATAGGAATGCCACCCGCCACAGCTGCCTCATAGGCAATGCATACACCTGCCGCTTCTGCCTCAGCAAACAACTCGTTGCCGAATTCAGCAATCAGGGCCTTGTTGGCGGTCACGACGTGTTTGTTGTTGGCGATTGCTTCACGCACCAGTTCCCGCGCCACATCGGTACCGCCAATCAACTCCACCACCACGTCGACTTCCGGGTCGCGGACGACTTCGAAAATATCGCGGCTGACCTTGATGCCCGCCAGCTCGCAGGCGGGGTTATCGCGCCGTGCGCCCACGTGTACCAGTTGCACCTCGCCGCTGGCGCGAGCATTAATGCTCTCGGCGTTGCGCTGCAACACCTTGACCACACCACTTCCGACAGTGCCCAGACCACAAAGGCCTATTTTCACAGTTTTCATGTCAGGCAAAGCCGTCCTTTTTGATCATGCGTTTGATATTGCGAATTGCCTGGCGGGTACGGTGCTCGTTCTCAATAAGGCCAAAGCGAACATAGCCCTCACCGCCCTCGCCGAAACCAACGCCGGGGGACACCGCCACCCTGGCTTCCTCCAGCAATTTTTTACTGAACTCCAGGGAACCCATCTCTCTATAGAACTCGGGGATTTCCGACCACACAAACATGGTCGCCTTGGGTGGCACTACCGGCCAACCAGCGGCATTGAGTCCGTCACACAGAACATCCCGACGATTCTTATACAGCTGGGTTATATCCGCGACACAACTCTGATCCCCCTCCAGTGCCGTTATAGCCGCCACCTGGATGGGGGTGAACATGCCGTAATCCAGGTAGGACTTCATCCGCGCCAGGGCGCCAACCAACTCGGAATTGCCGACACAGAAACCGACACGCCAACCGGGCATGTTGTAGCTCTTGGACATGCTGAAAAATTCAACAGCAATATCTTTGGCGCCTTCGACCTCGAGGATGGAAGGCGCGCGATAACCGTCGTAGCAAAGGTCCGCGTACGCCAGGTCCTGCACCACCCAGATGCTGTGCTCCTTGGCGATAGCCACGACTTTTTCAAAGAATGGCAGTTCAACGCAGTGGGTGGTGGGATTGGAGGGGAAATTCAGCACCAGCATCTTCGGCTTGGGCCAGCTGTTGCGAATACCGTTTTCCAACTCAGCAAAGAAGTCATCTTCATCGGCCATGGGTACGTGGCGAATATCCGCACCGGCGATGACGAATCCATAGGGATGAATCGGGTAGCTGGGATTGGGCACCAGGATGGCGTCGCCGGGGCCGGTCGTGGCCAGCGCCAGGTGAGCGAGGCCCTCTTTCGAGCCGAGGGTGACAATGGCTTCGGTTTCCGGATCCAGATCCACGTCGTAACGTTTTTTGTACCAGTCGCAGATGGCCTTGCGCAAACGCGGGATGCCCTTGGACTGGGAATAGCGGTGGGTATCTCCGCGCTGGGCGGTTTCCACCAGTTTTTCCACGATATGGGGTGGCGTCGGCTGGTCCGGATTGCCCATGCCGAAATCGATAATATCCTCGCCCGCCGCACGCGCCTGCTGCTTCAATTCGCCAATAATATTGAAGACATAGGGCGGCAGACGCCGGATTCTCTGAAATTCGCTTTCCACGGGCATTTCTCAGGCTTTTTTCTGACTATAAGCGGCTAAAAACAGGGGGCAACATTATAGAGCCAGCCTACTACTGTCAACGCGGGCGGGGGGTGAAGCGACTACCACAAAAACAGCTCTTCACTTTCCTCGGCATAATCCGTATTATGCGCGCGCAGCGTGTAAGCGTTATTTAGTAATGTCACTTTTCCGTTATTTAGAGATGTCACTCTCAGTACAATTCCCCAAGTGTATCAGATGCTTGGGAGGAACCAGGAGTGACATTACTGACAATGAGTCAAACAGAGATTACGAGGTTGCAGGTGATTATGGATGTGGCTGAACGACGCTTAACGCGAGCCCAGGCTGGTGACTTGTTGGGACTGAGTTCGCGTCAGGTTCAACGATTAGTAAACCGCTATCGCCTTGAGGGCGCGGCGGGTCTGATGTCGCGCAAACGTGGTGTCGCTAGCAATCGGAGATACCCAGGCAGTCTGCGGGAATATACGTTGAGCTTGCTTCGTGCCCAGTATGCTGATTTTGGGCCAACGCTGGCCGCGGAGAAGCTGTTGGAATGCCATGAGATCGGTTTATCGGTGGGCACGGTGCGTCAGTGGATGATCGCGGACGGCCTCTGGAAAACCCGGAAAGAACAGCGCAGCCGCGTATATCAACCAAGGCGCCGCCGGGAGTGTTACGGCGAGTTGATTCAGATTGATGGATCAGACCATCACTGGTTTGAGGAGCGTGGTCCGCGATGTACATTACTGGTGTACATCGATGACGCGACTGGCCGGCTGATGGAGCTGCGTTTTTGTGCATCGGAATCGACCTTTGATTATTTTTACGCGACTCGTGAATATCTGGCCAATCACGGTAAGCCGGTGGCATTTTACAGCGATAAACACAGTGTTTTTAGGGTTAATAAGGGTGATGCGACAACCGGCACGGGGATGACCCAGTTCGGCCGAGCCTTGCATGAACTCAACATCGACATCATCTGTGCAAATACCTCTCAGGCCAAGGGACGGGTTGAGCGAGCAAACAAAACACTACAGGACCGTCTGGTCAAAGAGCTTCGCCTGCGGGGTATCGACACACCCCGTGAGGCCAATGCGTTTGCCCCTGAGTTTATTGCTGATTTTAATCGCCGTTTTGGCCGGGAACCGCTTAATCCGAAGGACATTCATCGGCCTCTGGAGTCAGACACGGATCTGGATGATGTGTTTGCCTGGCGTGAGGAACGCACGGTGAGCAACAGTCTGACGGTACAGTATGACCGGGTGGTTTATTTGTTGGAACCCAATGAACAGACGACGCCACTACGCCGCAAGAAGGTTACGGTCTATGACTATCCTGATGGCACGATTGCGATTAAACATCGAGGCTTGCCCCTGCCCTACTCCATTTTTGACAAGGTGTCGCAGGTCAATCAGGGGGCGATTGTGAGTAACAAGCGTTTAGGGGCTGTCCTGGCCTATGCCCAGGAAGAGCAGCAAAAAATGGGGTATCAACGCAGTCAAAAAGCGCCTAAGCGGCGGGGGCAGAAACAGGTCATGCAGGACAAGGTGCGCCAGGTGAATCCGGCAAGCCAGGGCTAAACCGGACAACCACAGAGTGACATTTCTAAATAATTATGAGGGTGACATCTCTAAATGTGCTTAACACACAGCGCGACACCCGTGATTCGCATATTGAGGGCAAGGCTCGATACATCTAAGCCGCCCACAGCGATCACTTCCCCACTATTTCCAACTAACTCACAGGAGGGCCTTAATGCTTGCGGCCAGAAATTTAGAGAAACTGATTGAACTAGAAAGCGATCTCAAAACCCAGTACCAGACACAATTGGACGCTAAGTCCGCCCAGATCGACGCGGGTAGCAAAGTACAGGAAGAGCAAAAAGCGACAATTGCCCGGCAATTGGAGCAAATCAAAGAGCTTTCTGCCACAGCCACTGCCAACAAGCACACTGAGCAGCTCAATCGGGAGCTCAATGAAACCTGCAGAAATCTTCAGGAGGACCTTGCCGAGCGTAAGAAACGCCTCAAGACCCTGCAAAAAGATCTTGCCGAGGAGCGTGCTGAGTTGAAGGCACTAAAGCAGTTTGACCCCGCCCGAATGAAGAAGAACCTGGACTCCAATAAAAAGAAGCTCGCGGAGAAAACAAAAGCCACTGACTTACTGCAAAAGTCGCTGAACAAGTCCAAGACTGAGAGCGCTGAATATCAGCGTACCATCAAAGAGCTGGAGGAGAAGTTGGCAAGCCTGGAAGAAGAGGCGCCAGCAGAGGCACCAGCAGAGGCTGAAATAGAGTAAACAGTCACCTGTAATGACATAGCCGCCTGTATATGCTCCTATACTTCACATGATTGTATACGGGCACCGCGGTGCACAGGGAGAGGCACCGGAGAACACCATCGCCGGCTGTCGCCATGCCATTGACCGCGGCGTGCGCCACCTGGAGATCGATTTACGCCTGTCAAAGGACCTCGAGTTGGTGGTTATTCACGATGACAAACTCAAGCGAACGGCTGACTTGCGCGCCAATGTCTCGGACCTGACCGCAAGAGAACTGTCTCGATTGAAGGCCTCTCATAGCGGTACACCCTGGTCTGGCAAGAAGGATTTGGGGGTGCCCACCCTGCACGCCCTTTATGAGGCATCTCCCGAAGTAGAGAGTTGGCAACTAGAGCTGAAACCCGGCCGGCGACAATACAATGCCAATCTGGTCGCAGCACTATCAGAATGGTTGTCAGATGATCACGAGGGCTGTGTTGTCACTTCCAGTGAAGGCTCGATGGTAGCGTCGATGAAGCAGCGGATCCCCGGGTTGGACACCGGGCTGGTTTCAATGAAACCAGATCCCAGTCACGACCTTGAAGACTATCACTGCAACTACCTGGTTGCCGCATGGGCTACAGTCACCAATCCCTGGTTGATCCGCTATCTGCACCGCAAAAAAGTCCATATCAGTGCGTGGACCGTGAACGATGCCTCCGTCATTAAAAATCTGCACCGCATGAAGGTAGACAGCGTTATCACCGATTACCCATCGATGGCCCTGCCGCTGGTGTCAGCCCTGCAGCGATAGCGTTTTTTAGTTGATGCCCAATCTGCTGGCTAAATCGTCGGCAGACAAATAGCCCGGCAACATCTGGCCACCTTCAAGCACCAGCGCCGGCGTTCCCTGAACCCCAACCTGCTGACCCAACATAAACTGATCAGCCACCGGGTTTTTCGCGCACACGTTTTCCGGAATGCTCTGCTTGTTTTTCAGTTTGGTAATTGCGGTATTGCGATCATCTGCACACCAGGCACTGGCGATCTTGCGATAGGACTCACCGCCAATTCCAGAGCGTGGATAGGCCAAATAGCGCACCTCAATACCCATGGCATTCATGCTGGGTACTTCTTTGTGTAATTTCTGACAGTAGAAACAGTCCACGTCAGTAAATACCGTAATACTGGCTTTCTGCTCGCCCTCAGCGGAGAAGATGATCATGTCTTTCTCATCTACCTTGGACAGCAAGGCCAGGCGATCGGTATCCCGCCGTTGCTCCGCCAGGTTAACAATCCCCTCAACCCCGACTGAAAACAGATCGCCGAGGAAAAAATAGTCTCCATCGGCAGTGGCGTAAATGATGGGACCGCCACTGAGTTGCACCTCGTAGATACCCGCCGCCGCGCTGGCCTCGATACTGCCGACCTGAAAATCCGGCCGGGCTTTTAGCAGCTTGCTGCGAATTACTTCCTCATCGGAGGCGGCGAAGGTCACACCGCTAAGGAGTAGCAGCACTACGGCGGTCATCTTGTATCTATAACTCATTCTGTCGGAATTCCTGTATTAATCAGTTCTTGGAGCCACCCGGGCGTCATTGGTTCCCTATCCCCTGGGGTGGTGCTGCGCATGGAGCTCCTTCATTCGCTCCTTGGCCACATGGGTATAGATCTGGGTTGTGCTCAGGTCGCTGTGCCCCAATAACAACTGCACTACCCGCAAATCGGCACCGTGATTCAATAAATGGGTGGCGAAGGCGTGGCGCAGCGTGTGTGGCGACAGGGGACTCTTGATCTCCGCTCGCTCGGCGTAGAGTTTAATACGATACCAGAAAGCCTGACGAGTCATTTGTGAGCCGCGCTTACTGGGAAACAGCACCTCGTTGGGCACATCTTTGAGCAATTCCATACGCGGTCCCGCCAGATACCTTTGTAGCCAGGACAAGGCTTCTTCGCCCATCGGCACTAATCGTTCTTTACCCCCCTTGCCTAGAATGCGCACCACGCCCTGGTTGAGACCTAATTGCACCAGGCGCAATGAAACCAGTTCGGTAACCCGAAGGCCGCAGGCATAGAGCAATTCCAACATGGTGCGGTCGCGAAATTCCAATGGATCATCTGTATTTGGCGCGGCCAGCAGACGGTCGACTTCCTCCTCGCTAAGCGACTTGGGTAGTGAACGCCCCAGCTTGGGGCTGTCTATATCGAGGCTGGGATCTTTGGCCAGTACGCCTTCGCGCACCTGGTAGCGGTAGAAACCGCGAGCGCAGGACAGGAAACGGGCTGTTGAGCGGGCCGAACGGCCCTGACCGATACGCCAGCCGAGGTAGGCCATTAAGTGGCTGTCGTCGGCGCTGAGCAGATCGGTAGCGTGGCTGACATCCAACCAATTGGAATAGGTGGTGAGATCGCGACGATAGGACGACAAGGTATTGTCACTGAGGCCCTTTTCCATCCACAGGGCGTCCAGATAGCGTTCTATAACTGGATTGTCTTTTTCGGTAGGCACCGAGTTTAGGGGGAGGATAGTTCGTCGCTAAAGATGCGTCTGACCGCGCCATCCATGGCTCACGCGACGTTAGTACATCCTGTACGTCATTTACCCAGCTTCTCTTTGATGCGGGCTGCTCTACCACTCAGCTCGCGCAGGTAGTACAGCTTGGCCTGGCGCACGTCACCGCGACGCTTGACCGCAATGCTGTCAACCAACGGGCTGTAGGTCTGGAAAGTCCGCTCGACGCCGATACCGTGGGAAATCTTGCGCACGGTGAAGGCAGAGTTGAGGCCGCGGTTCTTCTTAGCTAGAACCACTCCCTCAAACGCCTGTAGACGCTCGCGGTTGCCTTCCTTTACCTTAACCTGCACAACGACGGTATCACCTGGGCCGAATTCGGGCAGGTTCTTCTCCATCTGTTCCGCTTCGATCTGCGAAATTATGTTATTCGTGCTACTCATGTTGTGCTCCTGTCTATAAATTCTCGGCGGTACTCCGCCAGTAATTCTTGTTCCTCGGGACTCATTTCCCGCCCTTCCAGCAAGTCTGGCCGACGTTCAAACGTCCTGCCCAGTGCCTGCTTCAATCGCCAGCGGCGAATCAAGTCGTGATTGCCGCTCAGTAACACCTCTGGTACTGCCACGCCCTTATACTGCTCAGGTCGCGTGTAGTGAGGGCAATCCAGCAAGCCATCCGCGAAGGAGTCCTGCTGCGCCGAAAGCTCATGCCCCAGCACCCCCGGTAACTGACGCGCTATGGCGTCGATCACCACCATGGCGGGTAATTCCCCACCACTTAAAACATAGTCGCCAATGGATAGTTCGTCATCCACCTCGGCCTGTATCAGGCGCTCATCGACACCCTCGTACCGACCTGCGATCAATATCAGCGACTCCTGCTGCGCCAGCTCACTGGCCACAGCGTGGTCGAATCGTCGACCCTGGGGAGACAGGTATACCACCCTGCTATCCTCTCCCACAGCACCCCTGGACGCGGCTATTGCCTGTTCCAGGGTCTCTATCTTCATCAACATGCCGGGCCCACCACCGTAGGGGCGATCATCCACCGTGCCATGCTTGTCGGTTGCGTAATCCCTTGGATTACTCAAGTGCAGTGTCACCTGCCCCTGTTCAACCGCTCGCCCTGTTACACCGTATGCCGTCAGGGCTTCAAACATCTCCGGGAACAGGCTGATCACAGATACCTGCATCGCCTAGAACTCCGGGTCCCAATCTACTTCGATGGTGCCTGCCTTCACATCAACTGCAGTCACCACTGACCCCCGCAACCAGGGAATCAAACGCTCGCGATCATCGCGGCTACCCTCACAGGGCTTCACTACCAGGACATCGTTGGCACCGGTTTCCATCATCTGGTTAACGCGGCCCAGCAACTCCCCATTACAATTGACCGCCAAACCTTCCAGCTGGTGCCAGTAATACTCATCGTTCTGCAGTGCCGGCAACGCTGCCCGGGGCACTACAATCTCGCAACCTTTCAACGCTTCAGCGGCATTGCGGTCATCTACGTTCCGCAGGCGGGCGACGAGACCCTTACCGTGAGGCCTGCCCTCTTCAAGCTGCAAAGGTTGAAACTCTCCCTTGCGACCAAATTGGCAGTTGCCATAACCGAGCAGATTCTCCATCGGCTCGGTATAAGAATGAATTTTCACCCAACCCTTGATGCCAAAAGGGCCGGTAATACGGCCAATGACCAGCAGGTCGGGCGCGGCTTCACTCATGCCGCTTGAGCAGCGGGGCTTACGCCGCCGCAGCGCTGGCGTCTTTTACCAGCTTGGCGACACGATCGGATACCTGGGCACCTTTGGAAACCCAGTAGTCGATACGATCATTGTCCACACGCAGACGTTCTTCCTGACCACGGGCGATCGGATTGAAGAATCCAACGCGCTCAATAAAGCGACCATCACGAGCTTTGCGGCTGTCCGTCACCGTCAGGTGATAGAACGGACGCTTCTTGGAACCGGAACGAGCCAAACGAATTGTTACCATTGTCTTGAAATATCCCTAATCATGTTCGCATATGTAGCGATCTTGCTACATGGTGCACAGCTAAACCCCGACCTGAGGCCGGAAAAGGCGCGTATTCTACGTCAATCACTGCTAATTTGAAAGCCCATAAACAGGGAAATTTCTAATACTTTCCGAACGTTAGCGCATTCCCGGCGGCATGCCGCCACCGCCACCCTGCATCATGCCACCCATGCCGCGCATCATTTTCTCCATGCCGCCACCTTTCATCTTCTTCATCATTTTCGCCATCTGCTTGTGCTGCTTCAGCAGGCGGTTCAGGTCTTGCACCTGGGTGCCAGAACCCCGGGTGATGCGGCGTTTGCGCGAACCCTGGATAATTTCTGGTTTACGCCGCTCCCCCGGCGTCATGGAACTAATCATCGCGTCCATGCGGGCGAACTGTTTGCTGTCCATTTGCTGCTGGGCGGCCTGCGCCATATTGCCCATGCCCGGTAGTTTGTCGAGCATTCCGGCAACGCCACCCATACTATTGATTTGTTGTAGCTGTTCGCGAAAGTCTTCCAGGTTAAAGCGCTGACCCTTCTTGACCTTTTTCGCCAGCCGCTCGGCTTTCTTCTTGTCGATCTTCTGTTCAGCTTCCTCGATCAGCGACAACACGTCGCCCATGCCGAGAATACGTGAGGCCAGTCGATCCGGGTGGAAAGGATCCAGTGCCTCGGTCTTCTCCCCTACCCCGAGAAACTTGATCGGCTTGCCGGTAATAGCGCGGACCGATAACGCGGCGCCACCGCGAGTATCCGCATCGACCTTGGTCAACACCACGCCAGTGAGCGGCAGGGCATCATTGAAGGCCTTGGCGGTATTGGCAGCATCCTGGCCGGTCATGGCATCGACGACAAACAGGGTTTCAATGGGCTTGGCCGCCGCATGCAAATCGCGGATTTCTGCCATCATCGGTTCGTCGATGGCCAGTCGGCCGGCAGTATCAACGATCAACACATCAGCAAATTTGATTTTGGCGTCTGCAATTGCCGCATTAACAATATCTACGGGCTTCTGGGTGTCTTCACTGGGAAAGAAAATGGCGCCCACTTCATGGGCGAGGGTCTCCAGCTGCTTGATTGCCGCCGGGCGGTATACGTCTGCGGAGACAACCATGACCTTTTTTTTGTCCCGCTCAATTAACTGGCGCGCCAGTTTGGCCACGGAGGTGGTTTTACCGGCACCCTGCAGACCCGCCATTAATACTACAGCTGGCGGCTGGGTGCTCAGATTGAGCGCCTCGTTGACGGAACCCATCATGGATTCGAGTTCTGCCTGTACGATTTTCACAAAGGCCTGGCCGGGGCTGAGGCTTCTGGCGACCTCCTGGCCGACAGCGCGTTGTCTGACGGCCTCGACAAAGTCTTTCACGACGGACAGTGCCACATCCGCCTCCAGCAACGCCATGCGCACTTCGCGCAGGGTTTCCTGGATATTCTCCTCAGACAGCTTGGCCTTGCCGGTAATACTGCGCAGGCTGTGGGAGAGACGATCGCTCAGGTTGTCAAACATCAATGGTTCTCACTGCTATTGCTACTACTTACTATTGCTTATGGGGAGTTAAATCGGTACAAAGGTGCGAAGTATACGCGACCCGGAACGCATCCCCAAACCATGCTTGCTGCCAGCCTCACTGCCGCTGCCCTGTACCTGCTCATCGCCGGGCTGCGCCTGCGTCAGTACCAGCTACAGCTGGCATTCAATCGTGGACAGCTCATGCCGCTGGCGGTCATTGCTCTTACACTACACGGCTACGCTGCCTGGTCGGCCCTGCAATCGAGCGCCGGCATCAACCTGGGATTCTTCAAGATGTCTTCGCTGATTTTCTGGGTAATCAACCTGGCATTCGTGATTAGCTTGATTCGCCGCCCTTTGGAAAATCTGCTGCTCATTTTGTTCCCCCTGTCGGCAGTTGCGGTGATAATCTCGGCGCTGGCACCCGGTAACGCCAGCCCCTTTACGGAAATTTCCAGCGGCTTGCTGTTCCATATCAGCAGTTCAGTGCTCGCCTACGCCGTACTCACTATCGCCACTTGTCAGGCCGCTGTGGTGGCCCTGCAGGATCACCAATTGCGGCACAAGCACGCCGTCGGCATCGTGCGGGCGCTACCGCCATTGCAGCTGATGGAAACCATGTTGTTTGAGCTACTGTGGGTCGGCCTGATCCTGCTATCGCTGTCCATCGCCACCGGCTTGCTGTTCCTGGAGGATATGTTTGCCCAGCACCTGGCACACAAAACCGTGCTGACTCTTGCCGCCTGGGGCCTCTACGCGCTACTGCTATGGGGGCATCACTACCTGGGCTGGCGCAGCCAAACCGCGGTAAAACTTACCTTGGCCGGCTTCGTCGTTCTGATGTTGGGGTATTTCGGCAGCAAACTGGTGCTGGAGATCATCCTGCAGCGGGCCTAATTATCCACCCTCCGGGGGCTTGCGGGGCCTGCCCTTTTTCTTCAATATTAGCGTTCGTATTTCTACACAGGTTCACCCCTAGTTGAACGAAGCACCGCTGGGTCTTCTCTTCACCATACTGGCAGTTCTGATTCTCTTGTCTGGTTTCTTCTCAAGTTCGGAAACCGGCATGATGTCGCTCAATCGCTACCGCCTCAAACACCTTAAGAAAAATGGCCACAAGGGTGCTGCGCGCGCCAGTAAATTACTGGACCGGCCCGACCGCCTGATCGGACTGATTCTTATCGGCAACAACCTGGTCAATGTGCTGGCAGCTGCCATTGTCACAATTATCGCGATGCGTTACTGGGGCAATGCCGGCATCGCCATCGGTGCTTTCCTGCTGACCCTGGTACTACTGGTGTTCGCAGAGATAACCCCGAAGACCGTTGCCGCGCTGCATCCAGAGAAAGTCGCGTTTCCCGCCAGCTTTATTCTGAAACCCCTGCTGACTGTGTTCTATCCCGTGGTGTGGCTGGTGAACGGTGTTACCAATAGCTTGCTGAAATTGTTTGGCATTGATCCCGCCAAGCACCCGGAACTGGCCATCACCAGTGATGAATTGCGCACCCTTGTGACCGATGCCGGCCACCTGATTCCGCAGAATCACCAGGGCATGCTGTTGAACATTCTGGAGCTCGAGCGGGTCACCGTGGATCACATCATGATTCCCCGTAACGAGGTCTTCGGTATCGACCTGAGCGATTCCGATGCCGCTATACTGAGAATACTTCAGAACAGTGAGTACACCCGCTTACCTGTCTACGAGGACGATGTGAACAACATCACCGGCTTTTTGCATATGCGTAGAGTGGGCCGTTTCATTGATGGCGATGGGCTCAATCGCGAGCGCATGATGGATCATGTGGAGGAGCCCTACTTTATTCCCGAGGGTACACCGCTCAACACCCAGCTACTCAACTTCCAGCAAAACAAACACCGCATCGCAGTGGTAGTAGACGAGTACGGCGACGTGATGGGGCTGGTGGCACTGGAAGATATCCTGGAGGAGATCGTTGGCGAATTTACCTCCAACCTGGCCGAAACTGTGCAGGATATTTACGAACAGCACGACGGCTCCTATGTTATCGATGGCACTGCCACGGTACGCGATATCAACAAATCCCTGGGATGGAATTTACCGGATGATGGCCCGGTCACACTGAATGGCCTGATCATAGAACACCTGGAGGGTTTTCCCGAGGGCAACGCCTGCGTGAAACTGGACGACTATTGCCTGGAGATCCTGGAGCTGCGGGACAATATGATCCAGGCGGTACGCGCGCACACCACCCGCGAAAGCTAAAGCAGATTGCCCGACTCTTCCCGGCGCTGGGCACAGTGTTGGAGCACTTCCCGCTTCTCGTCGTCACTGAATACCAGCCAGTCGACAATCTCGCTGGCGCGCCGGTAACATCCGATACAAACGTCGGCATCGTCGAGCACGCACACAGAGATGCAGGGGGACTTCACGCGTTCGCCCACTTAATCCTGCTCTGCCAGACCAGCCAGGTACTGATGACCGTTGGCCACGTAATGCTGGGCATTGAGGGCAAAAAATTCCTGCTGCTCTGCGGTAAGCTCTCGCTTGATGCGGGCGGGTGTACCCATCACCATAGAGCCGTCGGGAATTTCCATCCCCTCCGGTACCAGGCTGTTGGCGCCGATCACGCAGCCCTTGCCGATCTTGGCATCATTGAGAATAACCGCATTGATACCCACCAGGGTGCCGTCGCCAATGGTGCAACCATGGATCATGGCGTTATGACCTACCGTCACGTTTTTACCCACAATCAATGGTTTGCCATAATCGGCGTGGCACACCGTTCCATCCTGAATATTGGAGCCGGCACCGATGTGGATTTTCTCGGCGTCGCCGCGAATCACCACACTGAACCAGACGCTGACGTTTTCTTCCAGCACCACATTGCCAATCACCGCCGCGTTGGGGGCGATGAAGTGCCCCTCACCTACCAGCTTAACTTCCACGCCATCAAGGCTGTACTTCATGTGCTTGCTCCTTTCCAATAATCTTCCAGGTCGAGCCCGGCATTCATCGCCAGGTTTACCACCTGGACCAGTATGCCCGCCGTGATACCCCAGATGGTGTACTGCTCAAATTCATAACGGGGTACACCACGAATGCGCTCGCCGTATACAAATTCATCCAAATGCAGTTCCTCCGCCCGCGCGAAAAATGCAACCGGCACCTCGAACACCGAATCAATTTCATCGGGATTGGCGGCAAATACTACCTTTTCCTTTAGCAAGCCAACACAGGGGATCACCTGGATACCCGTACGGGTCACGACCGCCTCCATAAATCCTAGCAGCTCTACCTGCTGCGGCGGCAGTGCAACTTCCTCATCGGCCTCACGCAGAGCGGTGGCCCAGGGGTGCGGGTCTTCCGGGTCACACTTACCACCGGGGAAGGCCACTTCACCTGCATGTAAACGCAGATGCTGGGCCCGTTGAGTCAGCAGTACGCGGGGTTCACCATCCAAAGCATCGATCAACACCAGCACCGCCGATTGAGGCAATGCCGTATCGACCGGGCCCGGCTGTCGCAGTAAACGTGAACGGAGTTGTGTCAGCAAGATAGTGGCCGGCGATTAAGCTTACGCATCGTAGCTGACGCCCTGCTGGGCATAATACTGATCACCGAACTGGGCCAGCGTACCAGCTTCCAGTGCCGCGCGAATACCCTGCATATGACGCTGGTAATAGTGCAGGTTGTGAATGGTATTCAACTGCGAGCCGAGGATCTCGTTGCACTTGTCGAGGTGGTGCAGGTAGGCACAGCTGAAATTTTCACAGGTATAGCAGTCGCAATTTGGGTCCAGTGGTTCAGTGCTGTGGCGGTGTTTAGCATTGCGTAACTTGACCACCCCCTGAGAAGTAAAAATATAGCCATTGCGCGCATTGCGCGTGGGCATCACGCAATCGAACATATCGACGCCGCGCTTAACCCCCTCAAGAAGATCTGCCGGTGTACCCACCCCCATCAGGTAGCGGGGCTTATCAGCGGGTAATTGCGATGCCAGGGTGTCGAGAATCTTAACCATCTCACTTTTTGGCTCACCCACGCTGAGGCCGCCAATGGCGTAGCCGTCAAAGCCGATGGCTTCCAGCCCGTCCAGAGATTGCTGGCGTAACCCGGGGTACATGCCACCCTGCACAATACCGAACAGGGCTGCCGGATTATCACTGTGCGCCTCACGGCAACGCTGCGCCCATCTCAGGGACAACTCCATGGAGTCCTTGGCTTCCTGTTCCGTGGCCGGGTATGGGGTGCACTCGTCAAATATCATCACAATGTCGGAACCCAGTGAGCGCTGCACGGCCATGGACGTTTCCGGGTCGAGGAAGACCTTGTCCCCATTCACCGGCGAGCGGAACTCCACCCCCTTTTCACTGATCTTGCGCATCTCGCCCAGGCTGAATACCTGGAAACCGCCGGAATCAGTAAGAATGGGTTTCTGCCATTGCATAAAATCGTGCAGGTCACCGTGTGCCTCAATGACCTCGGTGCCCGGACGCAGCCACAGGTGAAAGGTGTTGCCGAGGATAATCTCTGCACCAAGGGCCTCGATATCACGCGGTAACATGCCCTTCACCGTGCCGTAGGTGCCCACCGGCATAAATGCCGGCGTCTCAATAGTGCCGCGGGGAAATTGCAATTGCCCGCGCCGCGCCGCACCCTCGGTGGCGCTGACGCTGAAACTCATATGGCAGTGGGAATCACTCATGATGTTGTCGTCGGTACTGTCGTCGCTGGTAATAGAAACATGGCATCGCCGTAACTGAAAAATCGATATTGCTGGTGCACCGCTTCACGGTAGGCACGCATTATAAAGTCGCGACCGGCAAAGGCGCTAACCAGCATAATCAGGGTAGATTCCGGCAGATGGAAATTAGTAAGCAGGCCATCCACCACCTGGAATTGGTAGCCGGGATAGATGAATATCTGGCTGTCACCACTGAAGGGCTTCAATTCATCTGAGCTGGCCGCCGTTTCCAGGGAGCGCACCGCAGTGGTGCCCACGGCGATCACACGCCCGCCCTCACGGCGCGCCCTGGCGACCTGGTCGCAGATTTCTGCGGAAACCTCCAGGTACTCAGCGTGCATGTGGTGATTTTCTATGTCATCAACACGCACCGGCTGGAAGGTACCCGCCCCCACATGCAGCGTAACAAAGCCGATATCAGCGCCTCTGTCGCGACAAGCCTGAATCAGTTCCTCATCGAAATGCAGGCCGGCTGTGGGGGCGGCTACCGCACCGTCGCGCTCGCTATAGACGGTTTGATAACGCTCCTGGTCCAGGGCCTCATCTGCGCGATCAATATAGGGCGGCAACGGCATATGGCCGATGGCCTGCAATATCGAGAGTAAAGATGCCTCGCCCTGGGATCGCAGGTGGAAAAGCTCCCCTTCACGACCCAGCACTTCCAGCCGGGCATCAACTGCATCGCTGTTAGCATCCGCCCGCAGCCACAATTCACTGCCGGGCTTGGGCGATTTGCTGGCACGCACATGAGCCAGGCATTCATGTTCGCTAACAATCCGCTCCACCAGAACTTCGACTTTCCCGCCGGAGGCTTTCTGGCCCCACAGTCGCGCCGGGATCACCCGGGTATTGTTAAATACCAGCAGGTCATTGGGCTGCAGTAAATTGAGTAGATCCGTGAAATGCCGATGCTGAATGTCACCGCTGCTTCCATCCAGGCACAACAAACGACTGGCCGTGCGCTCCGCCAGTGGATAGCGAGCGATCAGCTCGTTGGGCAGTTCGTAGTGAAAATCAGTGCGTTTCATTGGCCGCTCTTCAGAAAATAAAAAGCCGGCGCGAGGCCGGCTTTTCCAAGAACCCTATCGGGTTACTTGTCCTCTTCTGCTGCGTCGGCTTCCTCAGCAGGAGCTTCAGCATCGGCTGCCGCCTCTTCAGCAGGAGCTTCTTCCTCAGCGGGAGCTTCTTCGGCTACTTCCTCAGCGGGAGCTTCCTCGGCTACTTCCTCAGCAGGAGCTTCCTCGGCTACTTCCTCTGCGGGAGCTTCCTCGACTACTTCCT
This sequence comes from Halieaceae bacterium, assembly GCA_965237855.1. Lineage (GTDB taxonomy): Bacteria > Pseudomonadota > Gammaproteobacteria > Pseudomonadales > Halieaceae > CBDEGK01. The sequence continues at coordinate 464,443 of CBDEGK010000004.1, forward strand.
CAGCGGGAGCTTCCTCGGCTACTTCCTCAACGGGAGCTTCCTCGACTACTTCCTCAGCGGGAGCTTCTTCCTCGGCGGGAGCTTCAGCAACGGCTGCCGCCTCTTCAGCAGGTGCTTCTTCCTCAGCAGGAGCTTCTTCAACAGCGGCTTCTACAGCAACTTCTTCCTCGGCTGCCTCTTCTTCAGCAGGAGCTTCCTCAACTTCAGGTTCTGGTGGCAGAGCCACAGTCAGCAGACCAGCTTCTACCAAGATACGAACCTTGTCGTCACCGTTTACGGGCTTCTTGTTCGCATCTTTAACCGCGTAGCGCTCGTCGCCGCGTTGGTAGATGGTGTATTCGTCAGTTTTCTTAACAACTTTCATCGCCATTTCTCTATTCTCCTAGGTTAAGTGGGCAGATACTCAGACAAAAGTAGGCTCAGGGGCCCAAACGGACGCGCATTGTAGCTATAACTGTATAAATCGCAAGGGAAAACCGTTGATTCCGGCGCCGCGATTGATTTAGAATCCGCGCTCTCGCAATGCCCCATTCTGTGCCGGAGTGGTGAAATTGGTAGCAAACTGTGAGAACAGTTTGGGCGGATTCATAGTTCGCGTACAATTTCGCACCCCCAGGCAGAGAAAGGTAAGTTTTGAAATAGTGCCAGAGTGATGAAATTGGTAGACATGAGGGATTCAAAATCCCTTGTCCGCAAGGACGTGCCGGTTCGAGTCCGGCCTCTGGTACCACTCAATCGACCAACTCAATCTCCAGACTATCGAGCAGCCTGACGGCTTCAAAGCGGGTAAATTTTGCGCCCTTGATTTCATTCTCGTAGATATCAATATCGTAATCAGTGGCTTCGGAGAAATCGGCGCCAACCAGGTTGGTCTTGTTGAAGAAGCTGCCGGTAAGATCCGTATAGGTGAAGTTGGCATTGCTGAAATCGCCGTCCCGGAAGTCCACGTTGTGTGCTTTACACTCTTCCAATACAAAGTCCTGCAAGGCAAGCCCATAAAACGAGGCATCATTCAGAACAGACTTGTAGAACCTGACTGGCGAGGTGAATACCAGCTTGGGCCAGTCAGCTTTGGTCCAATTGATGCCAATGAGCTTTGACTCGTGGAAGACGACATCTGAAAACTTGCTGTACTCAAGTTTTACCATGCTCAAATTACAGTTGGTAAACTCACAATCAACGAAATTGCAGTGATTCAGCGTTGCCTCACTAAAATTACAGTCTTTGAAAGTGCAACCCTCGAACTCCTTGGAATCGATTTCCTGCTCTGAAAAGTCCGCGCCTTCAAAGGTTTCTGACCAATATTCGTTCTTGTCTGCTAAATCCACTAAATGTCACCGTGTTGTGGTCTACTATTTTTGGACACTTTGCTTAAGTTAAATTCGTAGTCCATCGGTGTTTTGTAACCCAGCGTAGAATGCAGCCGCTTCGCGTTGTAATACACTGCCACATACTCTCTGACATCAGCGATCGCGGCTTCTCGGGTGCGATATATCCGGTCACACGTCCATTCGCGCTTTAGGCTGCTGAAAAATCGTTCAACTGGCGCGTTGTCCCAGCAATTACCTTTTCGGCTCATGCTCGCTATCATTCCATACTGCTTCAGCAGTGCTTGGTAGGCATAGCTGGCATATTGACTGCCACGATCTGAGTGGTGAATCAGACCTGGCGGTGGATTTCTAAGGCTTACAGCCATTATCAATGCCCTGATGGCCAGCGCCTTGGTCATGCGGCGATCCATAGACCAGCCAACAACTCGTCGAGAATACAGATCAATCACCACGGCCAGGTAGATCCAACCCTCCTGAGTCCAAAGGCAAGTAATGTCGGTCCCCCAACACTGATTGGGTGCCGCCGGTGAAAATGCTCGATTCAGCACATTGTCAGCCACTGGTAATCGATGTTTGCTGTCGGTGGTGACCTTGTATTTACGTTTAGATTTGACGGCGAGGCCCATAGATTTCATGAGCTGTCTGGCGCGATAACGACCAATGGAGAAGCCTTCTGCAGTAAGTTGACGGCTCAGCCTTCGGCTGCCCATACTCTGTCGAGATTCTGCAAACAGGGATTTCATTCGTCGCCTGACAGCCAGTTCTTCGGGACCAATTACCTTCCCTCCTCGGGCTCTCCAGGCGTAGTATGAACTGCGCTTTACACCGATGACCCGGCACAACATTGTTACTGGATATTTGGCGGTATTACATTGCACTAAGGCGTACTTCACTTCATTTCCTTTGCGAAATACGCCGACGCCTTTTTTAGAATTTCTTTCTCCATTTTGAGCTCTCGAACCTCGCGGCGCAGCCGCTTGAGTTCCTCTTGTTCGTCCTTGGCAAGTGCATTGATGTGGGAATTAGCCTCATGCTCTCGCTTCCAACGTCCGAGCAGCCCTGGGCCAACATCCAGGCTCCGTGCAGCTGCGGCTATGGTATAGCCCTGCTCAATCACCAATGCCACGGCATCTTGCTTGAAATCATCGGGAAAGTTCCGTTTTTGTCTGCTTATCATTGTTCACCTCGTATTTGCTTCTTTACAGTCTATACAAGGTGTCCACTTTTAGTAGACCACAACACTCTCTGGCGGTGGCGTTGTCATCGACAACAAGCGCCCGTTTTTCCCGAAGCTCATCACCCGCAATCAGCTTTTCGTCTTCACCCTCCTCAGAAAGTCCAAACTCCGCAGTAAATACAAAATTACTACCTTTTCCTGCTTGGCTCTCTACACGAATATCGCCATTCATAAGGTTAGCCAACTGCTTGCAAATGGCTAACCCAAGGCCTGTACCACCGTATTTTCGAGTGATAGAGCTATCGGCCTGTGAAAAGGACTGGAACAAATTGCCTTGCTGCTCAGGCGTCATGCCAGTGCCGGTGTCCCGCACTCCAATTTCGAGAAGTGCCGTTTCGGCTCGTTGCTCCAGCACTTCCACCGTCACCAAAATCTCCCCCTTCTCGGTGAACTTCACGGCATTGTTGGTAAGGTTGACCAGGATCTGCCCCAGCCTTGTGGGATCACCTAGCAGGGTAGATGGCACATTCGGAGATCGAGAGAAAAGCAATTCAAGTCCCTTCTCCTGCGTCTTCACGGTGGTAACCGTTGCCAGTGTATCCAAGACCTCATCGATCTCAAAGGGGATGGTTTCCATGTCCAACTTGCCGGCTTCAATTTTAGAGTAATCAAGAATGTCATTAATAATGCCGAGGAGAGACTTCGCTGATGCGTTAATTTTTCGGAGATAATCATCTTGTTTATCATTGAGCTCGGTCCTCGACAGCAATTCACTGAGTCCAATGATGGCATTCATCGGCGTTCTAATTTCATGGCTCATATTGGCCAAAAAACCACTCTTGGCCACACTGGCATGCTCTGCTCTTTCCCTGGCAACAGTCAAAGCTGCGCGTTCCTGAAGAACCTCTGCTTGCTCCAGTGCCATCATACGTACCCGGCGAACCTGGAAGGCCATCGGTAATGTGAGAAACAAAATCGTAAACAAGATGATAACTAGATTATCCAGCGGCAAATATGCTGGATTGGCAAGATAGGCAAGCTGGTCGGTCTGGGTTAGTTGATCCCACCCTCCCTCTGGCTCAAGCGGTGGCGTTAGCGGGTTAGACCAAGCGAAATAGAACAGAGCAATCATCGTCGTCGCGGCCACTGCCCCGGTAGAGGCGACAACACGCGGCGCGTAAGTGAATAGAGAGTAAACGAGCATGGGATACAGAAATACCGTATTACCCATACTGAGTAATTCGGCAGGCAACTTAATCTCGGGGGTAAGTGGGTTGTCGACCATAATCATAAATATGACGAGCAACACATCAATTGCCGGCAGAGCAAAGCGCCAGATCTCCCGCATTCTCTGCCATTTTGAAACCTTAACGGCGATCCAGCCGTTTAGGATAAGCGCTGCGAGCATAGGCAAATAAAAAAGTCCCGCTGGCCAGCCCTCATAAAACACCAGGAATGGAATATTGACCGGACAAAGTACCATGCGCACACGTAAACCGAAGCTGAGTGTGCGCTGCTCCAGATCTTCGAATATGGCATTAGTCTGTTCGTGGAAATCTATATCTGTTTGGCGCATACCCAGGCTCCCAAAAGGCTGCTGGTCAATTCGAGCAGACTACTATGTGCTCCCATAACTTACCTGCTGAACACTCTTGAATAAACATCATCTACACCAGGCCAAAGGTCTCTCGCTTGGTCACTCGGTATCAGGCGATCCACATGTTGCAGATCCAGCATATGCGATTTTTCTCTGTACTTAATGTAAGCCCGCTGAAGCACCCGGCATTCCTGGCGAGTGATAAATCCGCATGACATCAGAGCATATAGCAAGGACATGGTTTCAACGTCTCCCACAAGCTCAGGATATTGCGCCGCGGAACACAGCACACCATGAGTAACGATCAAACGTATATCATCCAGCCCACCTCTACCAGAATCCAGATGAAATAACCCCATTCCATAAGAGGGTGGCCTATCGTCGCGGGCCAGCGGATGCTGCCGGACTATCTCTGCCATCGAATATCCGGAACTTAGTAGTCGATGGCGGTAGTCATTGAAGTCTTCCCTCAGGTTAACATCGCCAAAGAGATAGCGCGCCTGCACATATCGAGCACTATCCAGCACGGTCATATCCCGGTTTTGATAAGCTGACATTTCACTGATAACCAGCGCGTGATCACGCTCGCTATCCCCGCGGGTATAAAGCCGATAAATCGAACCAGAAATGACCCGGGAAGTAAGCAGTAGGTGCAATCGCTCGGCCACCGCCTTGCAAAAACCGGCAACCCCACCGGAAGTCTCCTGCATACTCCCAGCCACGGCCCTGACGCTCCGCCAGACCAACTCTATCTCCAAATCACTGTCATAACTCAAATCCCTGGAGCCCAAACCACCGAGCGCAATTACGCCAAGCCCAGATAATTCCTCAACGCCAGTCGGTGATAGCCCCTTTTTGGCAACAACTGTTGTCCAAGCCAACCTCACGGCAGCCTCCAGAATCACCTCGGCGATATCACATAGGTATTCACTAACGGTGATCAAGGGAATCGCTCCGGTAATATCAGCCGCCACGACGCGCAACACATACACCTGCTGGAAGTGACGCAGCTCCAGGATCGAGGCCTCTACATCACTAATGTTGATAGCGCCTAGTAGCTGCTGCAGCTCCGATGCCAATTCGGATTTTATTAGCGGTTCATACAGCTTGTTCGGATTCAGAAGCTCATCCAGCAACAACGGATCCTCCGACAAATAATCGACAATCCAGGGGCTGCGAGCCGCCAACTGCAACAGCTCGGTCAACGCCAATGGATGCTCCAACAGCAAAGACAGGTATACACTGCGTTGTGCCACACGACTGAAAAACTGGGTAACACGCTCTAATGTCTGCTCAGGATCGGGTGTGTCCGCAGCGGCGCCGATCGTCAGAGGCATCAACTGATTGATCGCTTTACTGCCCTTTTTCCCCAGGCGCCCAAGAACAGAGGAATTCCTGAATGAATCTATTAGCTCCCAGGCCCGCTCACTGTCTGAATATCCCAGCTCCTCAAGGGCTGATAACTGGCTCATTCCTCCCACCCAAATATCCTCGACCTGATGTGGCAGCTCCTGCAGTTGCGGCGCACTGAAAACCTGGTTAAATATCTGCTTAACCGTTTCCCTGGTCGATGCCAACTGTCGCTCCATTGCATTCCAATCAGTAAAGCCCATAGAAAACGCCAGGCGTTGTAAATCCAACTCCTCCGTGGGCAGATCGTTGGTTTGCTTGTCGTCGTACTGTTGTAGTCGATGTTCAACAACCCGCAAAAACCTGTAGGCCCCGAGCAGATTCTTCACGGTGACGACCGGCAACGAGTCATCCCTGGCCAGCCGATCCAAAATATGCTCTAAACGGCGGTCTTGTAGCGCGCTGTCTCGACCGCCACGAATCAACTGGAAAACCTGGGTAATGAACTCGATGTCACGTATCCCACCAGGGCCGAGTTTTACATTGTCCAATTTGTCGCGACGCCGTTGCTGGTCAACTATCTGCTGCTTGAGCTCCCGCAGCTCCGCAAACACACCGTAGTCGAGGTAAGATCGATAGACAAAGGGCCGCAACCTCGCTTGAAGCTCCTCCGCGCGTTGCATATCGCCCGCAATAGCCCGGGCCTTGATCATGGCGTAACGCTCCCACGCCCTGCCATGCTCCCTATAGTATTTCTCCATGGCATCAAAGGTCATCACCAAAGCGCCACCATCGCCCCAAGGGCGCAGCCGCATATCAACACGGAACACAAAGCCATCTTCAGTGATATTGTCGAGTGCCTGAATCAGCTTGCGGCCCACGCGGATGAAAAACTCTGAATAGCTGGTGCCCTTGCGATCGTCGAAATAGCCTTCTTCAGGGATGGCAAATATAAGATCAATATCTGAGGAATAATTCAGTTCCCAGGCGCCTAGTTTACCCATTCCCAGAACCACCATCTTCAGCGCTTGGCCGTCTTTACCCAGGGGAGGACCACGGCGTTCGCAAGCCTGCGTATAAGCAAAATCCAGGGCCACCTGCACGGCCGTTTCCGCGAGCAGCGAGACATCCATCAAGGTTTCACTCAACTGCGACCAACCCGCTATGTCTCGCCAGGCGATGCGCACCATCTCGCGCCGCCTGAAAAGGCGAAGCGCCCTGTGCAAATCTGCTTCGCAATCCAGAGACTCCGCCTGCAGGCGCGGGAGATACTTCTTGCTAATGGTCGACGAATCTAGATCGCCAGAACGAACCAACTCCCCGAGCAGGGTAGGTTCACGTCTACAGGCGTCAACAATAAAACGGCTGCTGGTCCAGACCTTTACCAGCGATTCCAGGACATCGGCTTCCTGCAGGAGTCGCAGATCTTCTGCAGGAACCACCCCGGTATAGTCTTTCCAGGCCTTGGCAAGATCTGATCGAAACTCCTGCGGCACAGAATTGAGGTAACACTCAAGCATCGGTAAGCCTCCTTCTGTTTTATAGGACCCTTATTCCTCACAGCCAGCAGTCCCTGGGACTGGGCTCATGTGAATGCGATGTATTCGAATAAAGGCAAATCTGGACTAGAATTACTATGTCGAACTCGAACAGAGATGTACAGGGTTATGCGGATACACTTTTGGGGGACCCGTGGGTCCATACCTATTTCAGAAGATTTTCAAGCATTGGGCAAGCGGCTTCGAGCGGTATTGCTTGATGCGAGCCAGCAAACCGTTATTACCGATGTGGACGACTATCTGGCATCACTGCCTTTTTGGCATAGCCACACGTAGGGGGAAATACATCCTGTGTGCAGCTCGACGCAGCTACCAAAGAATATATGATCTGTGACTTGGGCACTGGTGCTCGGGTTTTAGCTAACGAAATCTTAGCGGCACACGGCCCAGCACCTCAAACATATAACTTCTTCATGTCCCATATTCACTGGGATCACATTATGGGGTTTCCGTTCTTTACACCGGCATTCATTCCGGGCAACAAAATCCGGATTCACGGATGTCATACACAAATGGAAGACAGCTTTCGCCGACAAAATGCTTCCCCAAATTTCCCCGTCGATTTCAGTAATTTGGGCGCCGATATAGAATTTGTATTTTTGCAGCCTGATGAAACCTATGAACTAAACGGCTTCAGGATAACGCCAAAATTGCAGCTCCATGGCGATGACTCTTACGGATACCGCTTTGAAAAAGATGGGAAAGTGACCGTATACTCCACCGATTCAGAGCACAAACTCGAAGATGAAGAACAACATGATGCTTTTATTGATTTCTTTCATTCCGCTGACCTGGTGATCTTCGATGCAATGTATTCCCTCGCAGATTCGGTCACAATGAAAGCAGACTGGGGACACTCCAGTAATATAATGGGTATAGAGTTATGCCATAAGGCAAATGTAAAAACCTTATGCTTTTTTCATCATGAATCCATGCATAGTGATGAACAAATCCACCAACTTTTACTGGATTCACGGCGCTATGAAGAACTGGTCAGGCTGGAGCACAAGCTGGAGATAATATCTGCATACGATGGTCTTAACGTCCAACTATAAACCACTGGCAAGGGTTCAACTTCTCTATCGACTTTTTCGAAAGTTATTATGCGTGATAATCGGGCTGTTTTTAGCGCTGTCTACCCGGTGATATTTTCTATCAGTGGTTGCAGGTCAATGGATGCCGCTTCCATATCATAATTCGCGATGTGCTTCTTGATACCCATCAGCATGTCATAAACAGGGGTACCATCGACCGCGTCCAGGATATCAAATAGGACCTCCTCGGCGGTGGAGTCATAATCTTCCAGTTTCTCCAGAAGCAACCTCAAATTTTGCTCGAGGTCTTCAGGAAGCATTTTTGAATCCATCGAGTTCGAGACTGGCTTCTGCACGGCCAGATTTTCAATCAGGCCGATAACCCGTTCAAGTTCCGCACCGGTTTCACCCAGTAATATTGCTGCCTCGTCTTCGGCCTGTTCTTTCAAGGCGGCTTCAAGTTTCGCCGCAGAATTATACAGACTAGTGGCCCCAATACTGCCGCTCACGCCTTTGAGGCTATGTGCAAGACGTACCGCCACGTCCTGCTCATCAGACGCAAGTGCTCCGCTCATGTCGGAAATTGCCGTGGCCTGGTTCTCGGAGAATTTCTGCAAAAGCCTGATATATGACTTTATGTTTCCGCCTATTCTCTCCACTCCGCCCTCTACATCAATTCCCGATAATTCCGGCATTGCAAGCTCCTGCTGGTCGTGACTTGTCTCTCCAATCGGCTCCGGCAGTGCTCTTTCAGCGTGCGGTATCCATTTTAGAAGTGCTTCAAACAGCAGTTGCGGACGAATAGGCTTGGTGATGTGATGATTCATGCCCGCTTGAATGGATCTATCACGATCCTCCGGAGTCGCGTTTGCCGTCATAGCCAATATCGGTAATTCCCTATACTTGCTGTTTTCCCTGATCTTTGCAGTCGCCGTGAAACCATCCATAACCGGCATTTGTACGTCCATCAATATACAATCGTAAGCCTTGTGTTCAAGCATATTCAATGCTTCTTGGCCATGATTGGCAACATCCACGTAAAACCCTGCTTGCTGAAGGATCTCATCGGCAACCTGTTGATTGATCTCATTGTCCTCGACCAGAAGAATATGAGCGCCCTGCACCGGCCTAAGCATCCCCATATCAAACTGCTGCTGCCCACCCATTTTCCGCCTGGACGAGGCTGCTACAACGCCAAAAGCAGCCATGACTGCATCGAATAGGTGCGAGGGGCTGACCGGCTTGGACAGGAACTGGTCTATATATTCGCCACCTGGTTTGCCTGACAGGTCGCCGGTATTGAAGGCCGAAACCATGATCATGTGTGGTTCCAGGTCCGGCTTGATTTCAGTTCTGATTTTTTGTGCTATTTCCAGCCCGGTCATGTCGGGCATGAGCCAGTCGAGAACAACCAGATCATAGGACCGTGTTTTATCTTCCATTAACTGGAAAAGCTCTTCCGAGTTACTTGCCTGGTCGACCCTGAAAGTAAAATGCTCCAGATAGGTAGTAAGGATTTCGAGCGACGTCTTGTTATCATCCACTACTACGACCCGCATGTTTTGCAGGTCGGGTGCAGTGTTGAAAGTCTTCCCCTCTGCACCGGAAGCGACACCGAGCGAAACCGTGAATGTAAACGTGCTACCGACGTCAGGTTTGCTTTCGACCCATATTTCACCGCCCATCAGTTCAACCAGCTGTTTTGAGATCGCCAGACCCAGCCCGGTGCCACCATACTTCCGCGTTGTGGACGTATCGGCCTGAGAGAAGGATTGGAAGAGCCTGGTTAGTTGCTCTGGAGTCATTCCAATACCAGTATCCCGGACCGAAAACTCCAGGATTACCCGGTCAGAGAGCCTCTTATGAAGCTCTATATCAATCAAGATTTCGCCTTGCTCGGTGAATTTGATCGCATTGTTGGCCAGGTTAATCAATACCTGGTTGAGCCTGAGTGGATCACCGACCAAGATGGAAGGCACCTGCGGGTCTCTTCTGAACAGAAACTCCAATCCTTTGTCCTGAGCCTTTACATTGCCCACTGTCGCCAGATTATCGAGCACCTGGTCAATTTCGAACTCTATATCCTCTACATCGAGCCGACCGGCTTCAATTTTTGAAAAGTCCAGAATGTCATTTATGATGCCGAGCAGTGATTCCGCTGACCCATGAATCTTGGATAGATAGTCTCTTTGCTTGGGGTTTAACTCTGTCCTCAGGCAGAGATCACTCAGACCTATGACCGCATTCATCGGTGTTCTGATCTCGTGACTCATATTGGCCAAAAAGTTACCTTTGGCTTTTGTCGCAGATTCGGCCACCTCCTTGGCTTCCAAAATTTCCTTGTTTGCCAAGCTCAGCTCCGAGGTTCTCTCCGACACTCTTTGTTCCAGTTCATCCTTGGCCTGGTTCAAAATCCGATTTGTTCGTTCGCCTGTCGCCAGGATAAACAAGGTTCCTCCCACAGATAGCAGTAGTGTCACGCCCAAAACTGCAAAAGACAGTAGGCGTATGGTTGTGAAAGTGGAGAGTGCTTCAGAGACGTCAATTTCGCTGGTCAGACCCAGGCCCAGATTATTATCCCAGAGCCAGGCACCATAAACCTCAACACCACGGTAGTCGCGATATCCAGTCATTCCCTTTTCAACCGGGGAACTGCCATTGCCCACGGCACCACCGATAACATCGGACACACCAATGTTAGCTATGGCGCGCACAGCCATATGGGTAAGGGCCTGTTGATCACGCGGTATATTGGAGCGAAATCCTTCAGTCATGTCGCCCCCCGGATCCCGCACCTGGATATTCATGACACTCGATTGCCCAGCTTCAAGTAATCCGATCTCTCTTAAATCATCCTCGAATCGACTGGCAGAAAGCAGGGTTGCACTGCTATCAATGGCATAACTTTCACCGCTCTCACCAACCCGAGAGAACTGGAGAACCTGGGAGAAACCCCGCAATGGATCAAGTCGCATGGTCAGAGCTGCAAATACGCCTGCCTCGCTGGTAATGGGCACAGCAATAAACAGCGATGAAGAATCTGCCTGGCTTTTTCCACCAACAGCGACATCTGAATATATGGGAGGAATAAATACCGATTCGCCCTGAAACACCCGCTCGAATAACTCAGGCCGCTGGATTGCAACTAAATTTCTTGTGCCAATATTGCTGTCCCGACGGGAGGCAATGCTAATGCCATCTCTATCAATGATGAAAAACCCCAGCCCTAAAGCGTCCCGGTATTGCTGCAGGGAGCTTCTGATGTCTGACAGCTCCCTGGAAGCCAGCAGTGAATCCGGGTTTGCAGCTACCTCCAATAGCGACTCCACCTGCCCGACCAGAGAGGGATTACTTACTATTTGGCTTAGTACGTTGGCTTGTTGGTCCACCCAGACATCTATACGTTGTGTCGTGGTGATCAGGGCATTTTCCAGGTTGTTTTCTACATCCCGTAGAATCCTCTCCTTAATGTGATCCAGCGCCAGCCAGCCCAGGACGCCCACCAGTGCAATGAAGATGCTAATGGAGCCGAGAATAAGAATGCGAAAGCGCAGCGTGCCAGTCTGCAGACCCACATTACTTTCTTCTTGGGAAAAATAGTTGCTGACCCGATTGAGCAAAATAAGGAGCAGGAATAAAGCCAGGGTGGCGCCCAGTAGCCAGTATATGGTGGTGGACAAATTGTCCTGGGTTCCAGGATCCTGCGACAGCCCAAGCCATTTTTCACGCAAGGCTGTAACTTCTTCCTGGTCCAGCGAATTCATTGCCTTCTGTAAAATATCTCGCAGAATAGGCCAGTCTTTGCGAACGCCCACGGCGTTGAAGGAAGTCAACAAGGGGTCTCGAGATAGAAAAGCAACAGATAAGCCCTTAATCGTGTGTTCGCTAATCAGATATTCCGTCACCGGAAGATCATCCATCATGGCATCTGCCCTGCCCTCAAGAACAGCGTAGAGTGCGCCCAGGGTGTCTTTTTCAGGCACCAATATTATTTCCGGGTGCTCTTTTGCGATGACCTCTTCGGTGGAAAACCCTGCGGTTACAGCCACTTTTTTACCGTATAAGCCCTGCAAGGATTGCACTTTAAACGTCGAGTCCCGGACCATGACGACGGCGGGTGCCTGTATGTAGTTCTCGGTGAAATTAATGTATTCCGCCCGCTCGGGTGTTATTGTGATATTGAGCATCACGTCCAGTTCACCCGACCGGATCATGTCCAAAAACTCTTGCCATGAAGGACCGCTGACGTACTCAATCTCTAAGCCAGCCGCTGCCGCAAGCAGATTCATGTAGTCGATGGAAAACCCCATCGGTTGCCCGCCGACATTGAAGTTAAATGGCGGCCAGTCCAGTTCATTGTGAACGCGAACGACGGGATGTTGTTCAAGCCAGGCTCGCTCTTCAGCAGTCAAAATAACAGTCCCGACAAGCTTGACTGCAGATGACTGTGTCGGGAGAGTTCCACCCAGCCATTTACTGAGGATAGCTTGCTTATCGCTCTCCTCTGTATTTTCAAGCACCTTGGTGATGATCGCGGCCAGTTCGGGCATGCCTTTGCGGCTGATCATGAGCAGCTCTCTTGGTACCGCCCCCTCGAGCCTGAAAACCGGATGAATATTCGTGATGGACAGCTGATTCAGGGTATAGGACAGATTTGAAAGTGATCCAAATAGCAATTCAGCCTGATAGGTAACGACCGCGTTGATGGTTTCATCCACCGAGTCAAACTCAAGAATCTTCAATTCTGGATAAGCCCGACGGATAATGGCTTTTGAGGCGTAGTCGCGGACAATGGCTATGGTATTTCCCCGCAGATCAGCGGCTGAGGTCACCCCCGCGTCACTACGACTGAAGAAATATTCCGTGACCTGGTGGTACTTGGACGTGTAGTGATATGTTTGAGCTCTTTCACTGGTGTAATGCACAGCGGGCAAAAGATCGATTTCTCCCCGCTCAATTTTCTGAAGCAAAGTACTAAAAGAATCTATTTCAACGTCAAACTGCAACCCGGTGCTCTCCGATATCAGCTGCAGGTATTCATTGGTGATACCAGAATACTTTCCCTGTTCGTTGACGAAATCAAAAGGTATCCAGTCGGATTCCCCACCCACTTTGATTACCGGGTGTTGTTCGATCCAGGCTTGCTCAGCCCTGGTCAATTCCAATTTTTGCGCGTGCGCCGGGATCAGCATGGTGAGTGACAGCTGTCCTGCGAATAGCCAGCAGATTATTGATTTTAGAGTGGCCTTCAACGTATCTTCCTGTTAATTGAGAACTGGAATTCCGGTGTTCTCAAGAAAATTAAGACATTGCACATTTTGCTTACTAATATTAGCATTTGGGAGCAATCGCTTGAAGTTAAAAAATTGGCTACGCGTCTTGCCCAAGACATATCGGTTCAGCGAAGCTGAGCTAGAGAAGATGGAAAACCTGGAGCAGTCTTCGGAGACCGCCATTAGCGATCGATTCCATCTTTGTTTCGCCCTTGGGAAGGCATTTGAGGACAGGGGTCAATCTTCTCTATCGTTCTTTCCCATAAGTGCTAACCATTATACTGAAGTGTAATCATGGTGATATCATCGGCTTGCTCGGCCCCCAGTGCATATTCGTCAACCGAGGCGCGCACGACACTCAAAATAGATTCCGCACTGATTTCACTAATCCCCTGTACTGTTTGCAACAAACGTCCATCTGAATAGAGATTACCCTCTACATCCATGGCTTCGGTGACACCATCAGTAAATACCAACAGAACGTCACCGGCATTAAGATCGAAGCTGCTCTGACCGTATTCCTTGCCCTCTTGTATCCCCAGTACAGGACCGTGTGAATCAAGCACCTCCTCCACGTCACCGGAAGCGCGCTTGATCAAAGGTGGGTTATGACCAGCGTTGGTATAATTAACCTGGCCAGTGCGCAAATTAAGTGTTCCCAGGAACACCGTGACAAACATACACGACGGATTGTCCTGAGCTAAATCCGCATTGACCCGGCTCATAATTTTTGACGGAAGCTTGTCGTCGGACGCCCTTGACTTGAACAACAGTTTGGCCATTGCCATGAACAGTGCTGCACCTACGCCTTTTCCGGACACGTCTGCGACACAAAAACAGAGCTCCTCATCATTGAGCATAAAGTAGTCATAAAAATCTCCCCCGACCTCTCTTGCGGCGTCCATGCTCGCGCACAGCGCGATCTCGGGGCGATCAGGCACTGTATCGGGCAACATACTATGCTGAAGAATGTCGCGTCCTACATTAAGTTCGTTCTCCATCCGCTCCTTGGCCACAGCCAAAGCCTCTGACAAGCGGTGCAGATTATCAATACCCTTCTTCAAGGCGACGTGCGTTCTTACCCTGGCTTGAAGGATCGGTGGATTTACTGGTTTATGAATATAGTCTGCAGCGCCGAGAGCAAATCCCTCTGCTTCATCCGCAGTCTGATCTTTGGCAGTGAGGAATATCACCGGCACCTCGGCGGTCTTGGGATTCGCCTTCAGTCGTCGACAAACTTCATAGCCGTCCATATCGGGCATCATAATGTCCAAAAGAATTATGTCGGGCGGCTGTTTCTCCACAATTTTCAAGGCGGCCGCTCCGTTGGTCACAACCTTTACCTTATATTCGGGAACCAGTATCCCCTTCACAACGTCAAGATTTTCCGGCGTATCATCCACTGCCAGCACTACTGGTTTGACATCTTCATCACTCACCGTATTCTTCCTCCAAGCTATTTATTACCGCAGTCAAGTGCTCACCTGCTGCCTCCATATCATAGGCAGATACCGCTTTGATGATTGGCTCTAGCATCCCTGCAAACTCGCTCCGCCCCATATCAGCTCTCAACTCCAGTAAAGTATCCTCCGCCTCGGCATCGTAGTCGTCCAACTGCTGCTGTAACAATGAAAATCGCACCATTATTTCAGGCGTCAACCCCACGGAAGAGGCCATACTGTCATTCGTACTACTGGGCATAGCACTACGAATATTTTCAATGACGCGGCCCAATTCATCCCTTAGCCCTTGATAGAGGCTCTCCTCCACACCTGCAAGACCATCTTTCAACCGCCCTTCTAATTGCCCGGCTAACTCCTGGACCTTAAGTACCCCTAATGCGCCGGAAGCACCCTTGAGGGAATGGGCTACGCGTACTGCCAGCTCTTGGTCTTTTTCCGCAACAGCAACTTCTACTTGCCCAACAGAGTCGGCTTGGTTATCGATAAATTTACCCAATAATCGCCAATAGGCGGCAATACTGCCTCCTACTCTTGCAACCACAGCCACCGCATCAATACCTTCCAATTCAGGTGCGGTCTCAATCTCTATAGACTGTTCGATGATCTCTTGTTTGGTAGCTTCTGTAGTTGAACTGACGCGCGGCTCAATCCACGTTAACAGCGCATTGAACAAGTCGCCGGGATTGATCGGCTTGTTGATATGAGCATTCATTCCAACTTTAAGTGACTTTTCTCTGTCATCTGTGGTTGCGTTGGCCGTCATGACAAGAATTGGCAACTTCGAATATCGCTCATCTTTTCGTAAGTACTTGGTAGCGGTGTATCCATCCATAACCGGCATCTGAATATCCATCAGAACAGCATCGTATTCCTTCTTGCTAATCATTTCGATTGCCTCTTGTCCGTGGTTAGCAATGTCCACCATCAAGCCTGCCTGTTCCAGAAGTTCGCTGGCTACTTGCTGATTTATTTCATTGTCTTCTACCAGGAGTATTGATGCACCACGAATAGACTGTAATGCATCGGTACCTATATTTTGGCCCTGCACGCGATCTTCACTATCCCTTCAAGAAATTTATTTCGACCAAATCCGCAGCGCGAAGACCACCCTGCTCGCCCAGATTGGGAGCGCGTCCCCATTCTCTGTGATTTCAACGATAATCATCTACATCTTCGTTTGATTATTATTTTCGCATGAATACAGTCCATGCCATTCAAATTCTTTGCCTATACGGGAGCAATTGCGGTTCGCAACGTGTGTGACTGTCAGTGCACGCCGCCTCGACCAAGTCCAGTTGGATGCAGCAACCTCCTGCTTCGCGGCTGGTCGATATTATAAACTAAACCAAGTACGTTAACCCAACCTCCCAAAAGAGGCTACACCACCATTAATTCTGAGGAGTAAAGCTCACTGCACAATTGGAAATTCTAGAGTTTTTGCTCGCCCCTACGCACCGAGGAGCAAAAATTGGAAGCGCTGCTGGCCCAATTGACCGAATCGGTTGAAAAATCGGCACCTTGATTCCAACACCTGGGCGCCCGCTCAGCTACACTGAGAATTCGACAGGACGTTAGCACCAGCTCAAGGATGGGCGGTCATGACTCTATCTACCGTACTCAGCCGTGCCCAGCGCGGTATTGATGCGCCCCTGGTGCGTGTTGAAGCACATATCTCGCAAGGCCTGCCCAGTTTCTCGGTGGTCGGCTTGCCGGAAGCAGCCGTGCGGGAAAGCAAGGAACGGGTGCGCAGCGCCATTCTCAATTCACAATTGAATTTCCCCAGCCAGCGCCTCACGGTGAACCTGGCCCCTGCCGACCTGCCCAAGGGAGGCGGCCGATTTGATCTACCGATCGCGCTGAGCATCCTTGTTGCCTCTGATCAATTACCCGCCGCGACCGTGGCTGGCTCAGAATTTATCGGCGAACTGGCACTGACAGGCGGTTTGCGGCCGGTATCCGGCACGATCGGCGCTGCCATAGCCGCAACGGGCTGCCAGCGTACTATCGTGATGCCCGCCGGCAATGCCAGACAGGCTGCCCTGGTACCTCGTGCCAAGGTCATCGCTGCCAGCCAGTTGCTGGAATTACTGGCCCATTTGCAGGGCCGACGACTGATTGAGCCGGCCCAGGCAAACACCGCAGCCCCAAGCAATAACTATCCTGATCTCGCCGACGTCCGCGGCCAAGCGGTCGGCAAGCGCGGACTTGAAATTGCCGCAGCGGGAGGGCACAACCTGTTGTTCTTCGGTCCTCTAGGCACCGGTAAGACGATGCTTGCAGCCCGGCTTCCCGGCATCCTGCCACCGCTCGAGGACAACGAGTTGTTGGAAATACTCAATATGCGTAGCGCCGTCAACACTACCCTGGATCCAGCACAGTGCACGCAGAGACCCTTTCGCGCACCTCACCACAGCGCCTCCGCCATGGCCCTGGTAGGCGGCGGCCGGCTACTCCATCCTGGGGAGATATCCCTGGCACACGGTGGGGTATTGTTCCTCGACGAACTGCCGGAGTTTCCACGCTCTGTATTGGAGGTATTGCGAGGACCTCTCGAGAGTGGGCAGGTACGCATCGCCCGTGCCAGCGGCCACGTGTGTTATCCGGCGCGCTTTCAACTGGTTGCCGCCATGAACCCCTGTCCCTGCGGTTACGACAACGACCCACTACACACCTGCCAGTGTTCACCGGCGCAGATTCAGCGCTATACACAGAAAATATCCGGCCCCTTGCTGGACCGTATCGACCTGTTACTACAGCTGCCGCGGGTGCCTGCTCGCAACATTGTCGAGACCCACACCTCGGAGGAACCCTCCCGGCTGGTACGAGGCCGGGTCAGCCAGGCGCGACAACAACAGCTCGACCGGGGTGGTTGCTGCAACGCGGCCATGACCGACAAACAACTACGCGAGCACTGTAAATTGCGGACGGCTGAGCGCACGCTGCTAACCGACGCTCTGGAATCCATGGGCTTGTCGATGAGGGTCTATAACACGCTTTTGAAAGTAGCCCGCACTATCGCTGATCTCGCTGCCAGCCAGGATATAGCCAGGGAACACCTGACCGAGGCACTGGCATACCGTCAGTTCAATCCGGCAAAGGGGCAATAAAGTCCGTATAAATCTCGGTGATCCCCCAGTCGTCCCGCAGCTGTCGCAACAGGCGAGGCTCATTGATGGTGTGGGCATAACTGGCGATATCCCGTTGTGCCAACTTGAGCGCCAGGCCGGACTCTGCCCGTTCCACCGGCATGGTCACCGCCAGCAGCTTCATGTTCTTCAGCTCAGAAAGCACCGACGAATCGTCCCCCGGGTACCGGTATAACGTCCATATCTGCTGACGAAAGCCCAGCTGCAGCACTGGCTGGTACGCTGTTGGCTTGCGTGCTCCTGCACCCATTGCTGAAAGGTTGCCAGGTCGGGCACCTGCTCAGGCACAAAACCGAAATCGCGCCGCGCCTGCAAGTCCCAGTCATGGAACGTCACCAGTTGATTGTCACTGGTCCACAGGAAGTCCAGCTCAAACCAGGTAAAACCACGTGCCAGGTTGTGCTCAATGGCCTCACGGGAGTTATTGTAGACGCGCTGCCCTATGCCGCCGCCGGCGTGAGCTATCCTTGGTAGAGTCGGCCCAATCGGGGTAACAGCGCTGTCGATGGCACTGTCCTCATTTGAGCAGCTGGTTGCCAACAGGAGAAGAAGTACAGGGAGCAGTCGGAGCCGGAATTGAGTCAACATGAACGAAATTTAAGTGACCTGCCCACTGGATACAAGTGGTATCGCAGGGTAGACTAATGGCTATTAGTTTGTAGTAAGCCATGCAAATACACCGATTTACGAGGTACAAGATATGAGCGGCTGCCCTTTTGCCAACCTGGTAGACCCCGATACATATGCCGATGGCATGCCCTATGAGAAATTGCGGGAGATTCGCGATGCGGGCCCCTTGGTCAAGGTCGAAGATTCCCTAACCGGCATTCCCTGCTGGGTTGTAACGCGCCAGCAAGAGCTCGACGCGGTCAGCAAGAATCCCAAATTGTTCTCCTCTGCCGAGCGCTCGCCCTTCCCGATGGAGTTTGAGGACTGGCTCATCACCGACGTGCACCGCAAAACCATCATCGGTATGGACCCGCCTGAACACCAAATAGTGCGCCGCATTATGCGCAACGCTTTCACCCCCAAGAATGTGGATTCCTATCAACCCAAATTACTGGAACATGCCAAGCGCATCGTCGATGCCGTCGCCGCACGCGGTGAGTGCGAGTTTGTCGAGGAAGTGGCTGCTGAACTGCCACTGATCGCCATTCTTGAACTGCTGAGCGTGCCCCTGGAAGATCGCAAAAAGTTCTTCGACTGGACCAACACCATGATATTCGCCGACGACCCGGACATGGCTGTTGACGAACTGGCAGGCCAGATCGCCTCTGGCGAGGTGATTAACTACGCATTGGATCTAGCCGCCAAGCACCGTGAAAACCCCACCGAGAGTCTGCTTGGTGCGCTGCTGGATGGTGAGGTCAAAGGCCGCAGCATCAGCGAGGAAGAATTTGGCTGGATGTTTATCCTGATCCTTGTCGGCGGCAACGAGTCCACTCGCACGGTGATATCACATGGCATGCGCCTGCTGATAGAAAACCCTGACCAATTACAATACCTGGTCGACAATCCTGACAAAATCCCCGGTGCCTGCGAAGAAATGCTGCGCTACAACACCGCCTTCATCGCCATGCGTCGCACAGCCATGGAAGATACGGAACTGGGTGGCCAGCAGGTCAAAAAAGGCGACAAAGTGTTGCTGCACTACCACACGGTCAACCACGATGAAGACACTTTCGGTGAAGACGCAATGGTCTTCGATGTGCGCCGGGCTGAGCGCATGCCGGACCTCTATAACCAACACCGTTCTTTTGGTATCGGACAGCATTTCTGCATTGGCTCTCACCTGGCCCGCATGGAATTACGCATCATGATGGAAGAGATCATCCCCCGCCTGCGCAACCCCAAGTTCGCCGACGACCCGCAGTTCGTGCGCTCCTTCTTCGTCAATGGCATGAAAGAGATGAAAATTACTTTCGATGCCGAGGCGGCCTGAATCTAGATAGTCATAAGACCGCCATCAACCGGGTAAGATGCTCCTGTCACATAGGAAGCCGCGTCGGAACTGAGCCACAGAATCAGTTCGGCGACTTCCTCCGGTGTGCCCCGTCGACGCATCGGGGTGAGCGACATAATATATTCTTCTGTGTCACTGCCCTTGCCGCCGGTAAACCGATCCGCTAACACCGTATCGATGAGTGCCGGACAAACAAGATTCACCCGAATATTGTCCTCGGCTACCTCCATGGCGGCGGTCTTGGTGAGGCCAGCCATCGCATGCTTGCTGGCAGAGTATGGTGCCAGGCCGGGAAACCCGATCAGGCTAGCCACGGAGCCCACGTTGACAATGGCACCCCCTGCCTGCTTCTGCATCTGCGCAATCTCCGCCTGCATGCAATACCAGGTACCGTTCACATTGACATCCATCACCTGCTGGTAAGCCGCATCGCTGTATTCGGTAATCGGGGTAATTTCTCCCTCTATACCGGCATTGTTACAGGCCACGTCAATGCCCCCGAATTCACCGACAGCAGCATTTATCAAAGCCCTGCAAGCCGCCGGGTCACTGACATCGGTCTGAATAAATATCGCCTCAACGCCCAACTCCCTGGCCTGCGCTGCCACCTGCTCGCCCTCTTCCTGTCGGCGGGCTGCCAGCACCAGGTTCGCCCCGCACTCGGCGTAGCGCAGTGCTGTCGCTTTGCCAATGCCTGAACTCGCCCCTGTTAACAGAACTGTTTTTCCCTGTAGAGAATTGCTCATAGTTGCTTCCTTGTTCTTGCTTTTGGAGATGAATCTACCCATAAGAGCGTAGTACATATGGCTGATTCTGGCCGGGATTGCTAGAATACCTCTCCTCCCCCCAGGTGCGGTTTCTGTGTCAAATCTCAATCCTCGTCAACGCGAAGCGGTCCGTTATATCGACGGGCCGCTGTTGGTTCTGGCCGGCGCCGGCTCGGGCAAAACCAGCGTCATCACCCGCAAGATCGCCTACCTGATTGAACAGTGCGGCATCAAAGGCAAACATATCGCGGCGGTCACCTTTACCAACAAGGCCGCCCGGGAAATGCGCCAGCGAGTCGGCAAGCTGGTCAGCGGTGAGGCGGCCGAGGGCCTGCTGGTCAGCACCTTCCACCAACTGGGCCTGCGCATCATCCGCGAAGAGCGCAAGACCCTGGAATTGAAGGCTGGTTTCTCCATCTTCGATAACCAGGACACCCAGACCCTGCTGCGCGATATCCTGATCCAGGAACACGGTGCCGAGGGCGACAAGGCCGCGCTGATCCAACAACAGATTTCCAACTGGAAGAATGACGGCTTGATGCCGGAGCAGGCCCTGGCACTGTCCAAGAATCCGGCCGAAATGCTCTGCGCCGAGGCGTATAAACGCTATCGTAGGGCCTTGAAAGCCTATAATGCGCTGGATTTCGATGACCTGATCCTGCTGCCCGGTGTGCTGTTCCGACACCATCCGGACATCCTGGAGAAATGGCAGAACCGCATCCACTACCTGCTGGTGGATGAATACCAGGACACCAATTCCAGTCAGTACGACCTGGTCAAGCAGTTGGTGGGTATACGCGGCAGCCTCACCGCGGTGGGCGATGACGACCAATCGATTTACGCCTGGCGCGGCGCCAGGCCAGAAAACCTGGCGCTGCTGCAGGAAGACTTTCCCGGCCTCAAAATTGTCATGCTGGAGCAGAACTACCGCTCCACCGGGCGCATTCTCAAGGCGGCCAACACCCTCATCGCCAACAACGAGCACGTGTTTGAGAAGCAATTGTGGTGTGAGCTGGGCTTCGGTGAGCCCTTGCGGGTACTGCAATGTGCCGACGAGAATGCCGAGGCGGAACAGGTGGTCGCAGAAATACTGGATCACCAGTTGCGCAAGCGTACCCGTCTCGGTGAATACGCCATTCTCTATCGCGGCAATCACCAATCGCGCCTGATTGAGCTGACCCTGCAACAACAACAGGTGCCCTACCAGATGAGCGGCGGCCAGTCTTTCTTCGCCCGCAACGAGGTCAAAGACATCATGGCCTACCTGCGGTTGGTGATTAACCCCGACGATGACAACGCCTTTCTGCGCATCGCCAATGTACCCCGCCGTAAACTCGGAACCTCTACCCTCGAGGCGCTAGGCAATTATGCGCGCACCTCGGGCATGAGCCTGGTCCGTGCCGCCCAGGGCGTCGGTGGCGATATACCCGCCGCCGGGCGCGAACGGCTGCGCGAATTTACCGATTGGCTAAACCAGACGCGCGGTCGATGCCAGGGTTCAGCGGTGAGCGGTGTGCGGCAGATGATTCGCGATATTCAATATGCCGACTGGCTCGACACCATCTCCTCCAGCGAGGAGGTGGCCGAGCGGCGCATGACCAATGTAGATTTCCTGGTGGATAGCCTGCAACGGGTGGTACAGGAAGAACAGGTCGACATAGAGGAGGCCATCGCCAGGTTGGTGCTGCGGGACTTAATGGAACAACAGGAAGAAGAAAAAGCCGTTGATGACAGCGTGCAATTGATGACCCTGCACGCCGCCAAGGGATTGGAATTTCCCCATGTATACATGATTGGCGTGGAGGAGAAATTACTGCCCCATCGCAACAGTATTGATGAGGGCAACATCGAGGAAGAGCGACGCCTGGCCTACGTGGGCATTACCCGCGCCCAGCAGACCCTGACTATGACCCTCGCTCGCCAACGCAGGCAGTTTGGCGAAGCCATCGATTGTGAGCCCAGCCGCTTCCTGGAGGAACTGCCCGCCGACGACCTGGCCTGGCAGGGCGGACTGGAACAAGATGAGGAGGCCGCGCAAGCCCGCGCCAATGATACCCTGGCCGGGCTCAAGGAGTTGTTGGCATAGTACTAATGACATAGTACGAGCGAAAATATACTGGGGACACAGACGGGAGTAGTCGATGAAGAAACAGGGCCTCCATAACTTATACCAACAAGACCCCGTACGCGCCGACGAGCGGGTATTTGGTCGCCGTTGCGACCCACTCAGCCGACGCGGATTTTTATCTGGACTTGGCACTATGTCAGCCCTACTCGGCGCCGAGGTCGTGTTTGGCCGTTTTATGCCAGCGGGTCTTATCCCGGCCGCATGGGCGGAGGAAACGTCACCCTTTCTCATTCCGGGTAAAGATCCGGGTCTGATCGTGCTCAATGACCGGCCAGTAAATGCCGAGACACCGCCACACCTGCTCGATGATGCCGTCACCCCCGCCGACAAGTTGTTTGTTCGCAACAATGGCATCGTGCCGGCATCCATCGACGTGGACAGCTGGCGACTGCTCATTGATGGCGAGGCAGTGACGACTTCGAAGCAATATTCAATCGCCGAGCTCAAGCAACAGTTCAAACACCACAGCTATCAGCTCACCATAGAGTGCGGTGGCAATGGCCGCGCTGAATTCAATCCGCCGGCCCGGGGCAACCAGTGGACTACAGGCGCCATAGGCTGCCCGAAGTGGACCGGCGTACGCCTGGCCGATGTACTCAGAGATTGCGGCATCAAGGAAAATGCCGTCTATATCGGTTACTACGGCGCCGATATTCATCTCAGCGGCAACCCGAACAAGACGGTAATTTCCCGGGGCGTACCCATGGCCAAGGCGCTGGAAGGAGAAAGCCTGATCGCCTGGGCTATGAATGATGAAGACCTTCCCCTCATGAATGGCCATCCCCTGCGCTTGGTTATTGGCGGCTGGCCGGCCTCTACCTCGGGCAAATGGTTGAATCGCATCAGTATTCGCGATCGCGAACACGATGGGCCCAAGATGGGTGGATATTCCTACCGGGTACCCTGTGAGCCAGCTGTGCCGGGTGCGGAAGTGGCCGAGGATGAGATGTGCATTATCGAATCCATGCCGGTGAAATCCCTGGTGACCTATCCCAAATCCGGGCTTGTGCACAAAATCGATGACAAACTCGCCGTACGGGGGCAAGCCTGGGCTGGTGATTTATCAGTGCAGACAGTGCACGCGTCCATCGACTTCGGCCAAACCTGGCACAAAACCCGACTCAGCAAACCTGCGAATCGTCTGGCCTGGCAACAGTGGTCGACGCTGCTAGCGTTCCCGCAAAAGGGCTATTACGAGATCTGGGCACAGGCGACCGACAGCCAGGGGCGCGCCCAACCCATGGTGGTTCCCGGCTGGAACCCGCGCGGCTATCTGAACAACGCCTGCCATAGGGTGGCGGTGAAAGTTGTTTAGTGTCCGAACAGGACTGATCCTGCTGCTATTAACTGGCACGGTAAACGCTGCTGAGACAGGCTCGATATTGGCGGTGGATACCGGTTATGAAGAAGTCGAAAAGCAGTGCACAGTCTGCCACTCAGCACGACTGATTACCCAGAACCGCAGTGACCGCGAAGGCTGGCAAGAAATGATTCGCTGGATGCAGGAAACTCAAGGGCTATGGGCACTGGGGGATGCAGAGCCGGTTATTCTCGACTACCTCGCAAAGAATTACGGCCCGATGAAGACTGGTCGACGAAAGCCACTGAACGTTGAGTTTTAGAAGAAAAGGGGGCAGAACCCTTTACCGATTTTTCTATAAATGCTTAGGGAGTGAATTGGGTTTCGGCGAACCCCTGCGGGTTCTGCAGTGTACCAATGAGAATGCCGCACAAGCCCGTGCCTACGATACTTTGGCTAAACTCAGGGGATTCGTCACGCAATCAGACTTGCGATCACGCACTGTAGTGACGCATGCTGCGCTCTCACTCCGCCTGCAGCCCGGAAACAATATCAATTCCAATGAGCAACAAGCTTACATCCGAAGAGCTGTCTGACCAAGCGCTTACCCACTTGAAGGCGGGCGAATTTAGCGAGGCCGCGGATAGTTTGCTCGGGGCGCTCGACCACAGTCCGGATTCTGCACAGACCTGGTTTCGGCTGGGTGAAGCTTATCGACTTGGGAACAAGTTGAAGCGGGCCGAAAACAGTTTCCTAAAGGCTTTGCAACTCAATCCTCAGCTGACAGAACCAAGGTTTAGATTGGCGATGATTTATGCCAGATCTCATCGTCTTGCAGCAGCGCTCGGCCTCATGAATCAAGTTCTTAAATCTGCCCCGAAAAATCTGGCCGCCATGAGCCTGGCCAGCGAGTTTGAACTGGCATTGGGAAACTATGAAGCTTCAATCGCTTTGAGGAAAAGAATTTTCATTCAACGTCCACAGGATGGTGGGACGGCACTCGGCATTGCCAGCGCCTATCTCCTCTCGGGAAATTTTGAGGACGGCTGGCGCTGGTACGAGAGGCGATTCTTGGGGCGCACACCACACTACGTCCACCACGAACAATTGAGGGCTTGGGCAGGTGAGAATCTTGACGGGAAAACAATCCTGGTCACCGGCGAGCAGGGATTAGGCGATCTCATAAACTTCATCCGCTACCTGCTCGAACTCAAAACTCTCTACACCTGCAAGTTACTGTTTGCATGCAGCAAAAAGTATAGAGAGCTGTTCCGGGGCGTTGAGTTCATTGACCAACTGTTGGAAGAAGCCTCAGAGGGCGTCTACGCAGATTACAGCGTCGCCCTGTCTAGCTTGCCCGGTGTACTCGGCCACAGCTGGGGAGATTTGCCCGCAAGTATTGATTTTCTAGCTGCCAATCCGGCAAGTGTCGACTATTGGAGGGCGCGTTTAGAGCACTCTGATTCATTCAAGATTGGAATCGCCTGGCAAGGCAACCCAAACTTTGGTAATGATCACAACAGAAGCTTCCCCCTGCGCGCACTCTGGCCATTGTTAACCATGAAGGGATTTGAATTCGTGGTACTGCAGAAGGGGCCGGGTACAGAACAAATACCCGCGCTGACATCCACCTTTCCCTTCTTTGACCTGGGGCAGACGTTAGACACCGACGAAGTTCCCTTCTCCGATACACGAGCCATCCTGGAATCTCTTGATCTTGTCATTAGCTGTGACACTTCCGTCGCCCATATCGCCGGTAGTCGCAACACCGAAATCTGGCTGGCGCTCACAGCTCACAAGCCAGACTGGCGCTGGGGCACGGCCGAGGGATACTCCCACTGGTATCCCCACCTCAAAATCTATCGACAGGAACGCATGGGTGACTGGGAGGCGCTATTTTCCCGCATCGCAAAAGACCTGGTGAAGGCAAGTGGGAAAGTCACACCACGCTCACCCGCGGACTTTAAATTGCAAGAGAACGAGGAGAGTTATACCAATTTCGTGAGGCACGGACTCATGACTTCTTTGAAGTCTGGCGGCAATATCTACCGCTCCCTAGTGGCCTATGGTGAATTCGCTCAAGAGTCTCTGACGCTGCTCAGCGCGCTGATTCCCGCGGGCAGTACCGTGTTGGAAGTCAACGCCCACATTGGCGAACATACCCTGGGCTTGGCCCGGCTAGTGGGCCCCCATGGGGAGCTTTCGGCGTACGAACAGCGCCAGGCGCTATTTGAATTATTGAAGTCCAATATCTCTCTCAATAATTTGAACAATACCATTTGTCAAAAACGAGCCCTTGCATCCGCCAATGATTCAATCGATTCCTTGAGCCTTCAAAGCCTTTCGCTCATCAAGATTACATCCGACGGCAAGGAACTGGATGTCATTGCTGGTGCCCGACACACAATTGAGCGCTGCCGACCACTGATCTATCTTTCAGACGCTGCCAGAACCTCGCAGAACAAACTGGTAGAGCATCTGGAACGGCAGGGTTACGTTTTTTTTGTACATCGAATAGCACTCTATCCGACCAAGAACTTTTTCAACAACCCAATTAACATTTTTGGCAGCCAAGAACTTGTCAATATTCTTGCCATGCCAAGCCAGTCAGCTGATTTGCTGGAGCCCTATCACGGACTCGAAAGGATCGAATAACGGAGGTCAGTATAAAAGGAGTCTGGCCCCTTTTCTTCTTATGTGAAGAGGATGGCGAAGTTATAGACCAGTAGCGCGGCGCCGTACGCCGCCACGCAGTAGGCCATAAACATCTTCACCGCCAGGCTGTTGGATTGAGCTTCCTTGGACAGGATTGCCAGCGTCGACACGCACATGAGGGCGATGGCAAAGAAAACCAACAGTGACAGACCCGAAGCCACACTCAAGCCACTGGCCTGAATCTGGTCTACCAGGGGCACCATGTTTTCCTCCGCGCCCTCAATCCCGAACATGGTACCGAGGGTGCCGACGAAGACTTCGCGAGCCAGGAATGAGGTCATCACCGCCACCCCGTAGCGCCAGTCCAACCCCAGCGGGGCAAACACCGGTTCTATAAACTCGCCTAGTTGTCCCAGCCAGGAAGCACTCAGGTCGGCACCGTAATTGGGGAAATAACCAAGCAACCAGATCACCACCGACACCGTGAAAATAATCTTGCCGGCCTTGGTGACGAAGTGTTTGCAACGGTTCCAGGCATTGCGCACCAGCGGCTGCCAGGCCGGCACCCGGTACGGAGGCATTTCCAGCACGAAGGGCAGGTCGTTATAGCCGTCGGCACTGGTGCGAGATACCAGGCCCGTTACCAGCAGGCCGCACATCATGCCAAAGAAATAAATGATGAACATGGCCAAGCCCTGAAGTCCCACGAGGCCACCAAGGGCGGTGGTCTGGGGAATAAAGGCGGCAATAATCAGGGTATACACCGGCAACCTGGCCGAGCACGGCATCAACGGAATCGCCATGTAGGTGAGCAGACGCTTTTTCGGCGAGTCGATGGAGCGCGCCGCGTAGATGGCGGGAATGGCACAGGCGACACCGGACAACATGGGTATAAAACTCTTGCCCGTCAGGCCGAAAATTTTCAGCGGTTTGTGGCAGATCACAGCGGCCCGGGCCATGTAGCCCGAATCTTCGAGAATACCGATGATGAAGGTCAGCACAAAGATCTGCGGTACAAACACCAGGAACGCGCCGATACCACTGAATAGGGCATCGGCGGTAAAATCGCGCACGATCGGGTTGCCGATCGCCGGCACCACCACGTCAGACAACATGCCCAACAGGCTCTCCACCGCGTCCATAGCTGGTGCCGCCCAGGTGAAAATAGACTGGAACAGCAGGTACATGATGGCGAAAAAGGCGAACCCGCCCAGGCCTGTATGCAGGAAAAAGCCATCGAGGCGTTCCTGTGATTTGATCAGGATATCGCCCTTGGGGCCGAAGCGTCGCGACAACTGGTGGGCAGTGCCCCGCAGCAGCTCGTCGGGTGATTGCGCCAGGCCTGTATTACTAGGCTTCGTGGTGCGATTAGCCTGGAGCCGCTCAATCAGTGCCTCGATGCCCTGGCCGGAGCGGGCCGAGATAGGCAAAACCGGGGCGTGAACCTCCCGCGACAAGCCCTCCAGGTCAACACTGATGTCGTGCTTGTCCAGCACATCCATCATATTGGCCAGCACTGTCACATGCTTGCCGTGACGCTCACCCTCGCGAATCACCTGCAAGGTGAAGTAGAGACTCTTTTCCAGGCGGGTCACATCGATCAGGCACAACACCTGGGTGACCTCGGGATCATCCAATGCCGCTTTGAAGTAACCGACGGCCACCTCTTCTTCACCAGAGATAGGCTGCAGCGAATAGGTGCCGGGAAAATCCACCAGGGTGGTGTCGTCCAGGGCCTGCATGTAGCCGGAAGCTATATCGACGGTGATTCCCGGGAAATTGGCGACCTTCTGGTGCATACCGGTGAGGCGATTGAACAGCAGGCTCTTGCCGGAATTCGGGCTGCCAATGAGGATAATTTTACTCATCGAGGAGGGTCACCAGGATATGGTCAGCAACTTCATCATCGAGGGAGAACATTGTATTGCTGACCCGAAACACCTTGGGGGCCCCCATCGCAGGTGCCTGCAGGCAGTACACCTCTTCACCGGGATGAAAACCCAGCTCCATCATGCGCACACGATAGCTCTCCGCCAACGTTGTGTCATAGGCGTTGATACGGCATTTCTGGCCCGCTCGCAGGGACCACAAGGATTGCGTTGTCGTGTTCACATCAGTCCTTCCACTAGTGCGCCGAAGAACTGTCGGCTCCGAATCTAGCTGAAACAGGCGCTGATGTTAGGCTAATCGCAAATAAGAATCAATCTTATTTGACATCTTGCGCGTTAGTGGTTCCGATCAACCGATGTCCGGCATTTCCTCGAACCGGCCCGTATTCTCCAAGGCCGGCAGCCACGAGACCTGCGACTTGCAAAACAGCTCGAACAACGGCGTCAACTGGGGGAACTGATCCGCTGAGGCTATTCGAAGCGAGATAAAAGGATCGTCCTTGTCTGAACCCATTGGCAACGAACACAGATGGGTGCCACATTCGCCACAAAAGGCCATGGTGCGCACCTTGCCACTGTCAGCGGTCTTATCAAAGCGCTTGGGTGTTCCTGACAAAAATTCAAAATTACCCGGTTCAATCAGCGTCGACATACGAAAGGCGGAGCCACTGAATATCTGGCAATCGCGACAGTGGCAAATGCCTATGCGGGTCTCATCTATCTCTGCCCGATAAGTAATTGCACGACAAAAACATCCACCAGTGATTTTCATCTACGGAAGCCTCCCGTAATTCAGGTAAAAAAATGCCGCGACAAACGCGGCACTCGTATCAAGGGGTCAGACCTCTTGAAATTTGGTTCAAGAGGTCTGACCCCTTGATCCTTAGCGCTTACTTGCTGCCAGCTACCATGAAATCGACGGCCGCATTCACCTCTTCGTCAGAGCAATTCATGCAGCCACCCTTGGCGATCATGCCGGTGCCAGCAAGGCCATTGATGCCACTGTCGTAGAGTACATCCATACCCTTGGCAATCCGATCCGCCCAGGCCGCCGTATCACCCAGCAGCGGTGCACCACCAGCGCCGGTGGCGTGACAGGCCATACAAGCGGCATTGTAGACATCCTCACCAGAGCGGGGGCCAGCACTGGTCGCCACGGCAGCGCCACCACAGCTGTCATCACCCACTAGGCAAACCTCGCCATGGGGCTTGATGCGCTCTTCAATTTCAGCGCGCTGAGAATCGTTCAGCGCATAAGCAGACATGCTGATCGCAGCGATGGATAGTAGTGACGCCAGCATTTTGAAAGTCTTGCTCACGATAATTCCTCGTTCACTCGTTCTTGGGGGGCGCATTATAGCCAGATTCGGGGGTATCGGGAACTGGCAACACTGGCAATTTACCGCCGCCCTGCCTACCATTCTCACCTCAGATCAAAATAAGGCAACCCCGATGAAACTGTACACCTTTCCAGCGGCCCCCAACGCCCGCCGCCTGCACCTGTTCATGGACTACAAGGGCATCCAGCTAGAGACCCAAGAGGTGGACATGGGCTCCCTGCAACAGCACGAAGAACCCTATGCCAGCATGAACCCCCTGCGCACGGTCCCCTCGCTGATGCTGGACGATGGCACCCTGATTACCGAAGTGGTAGGCATGGTGGACTACCTGGAATCAACTTACCCAGACAAGCCCTTGTTTGGCAGCAATGCCCAGGAGCGGGCCATGGTGATCAACTACAACCACTGGCTAAGCACGGCGGCGTTCATGCCGGTGGCCAATATGTTTCGCAACAGATCGAAGGGCTTTGTAGGGCGTGCGGTGACCGGATCATTGAAAGTGGAGCAAATTCCCGACCTGGCAGAGCGGGGGAAATTACAACTGGATGACTTCTGGCCACGCATAGAGAAACGCCTGGGTGAATCCACCTGGGTGGCCGGCGATTTCTTCAGCTTTGCCGATATCGACCTGTTCGTCTGTATCGAATTCTGTGGCTGGGTAAAACAAAGCATCCCTGAGGATGCCCCTAATGTGAAAGCCTGGCACGAACGTGCCAGCGCTGAACTCGGCTAGCGAGTCCGGCTGAGCATATACTCGGCCACTGCCATACGCGTCTCTTCATCGAGATAATTCTGCGGTGGCATTTCCGGGTAGTCTTCCCGCTTCCTGGTCGGTGCAGCGATGTACTCGGCCAGGCCTTTCGGGTTATCCATATACAGGGCCTGAATGATCTGTACTGGCGGTCCAATCATGCGACCGGTGTAGGTGTGGCAGCCCGCACAGATACCCAGGTAGGCGATCTTGCCGCGATCTTCCGGCGCAATCACGCGCGGCGGCACCGGCGGTAACAGGTAGTTGCCAATGCTGGCAGTATTGGTGATCTCACACTCGGCAAAATCCTTCACACCCACAGCCACATAGCGGTGACGATTAATTATGCAGGGGTCCTTGCTGGGACCGACCGCGAGAATATCGGGATTGCCGGTTTGCAACTCGGTCAGGGCAAGCGCTTTGATTTCCTTGCTGGTGTCGTAACCGTTGTTGAACATGACATTGTCCAGAATCATCAGACCATCGGAGTTGGGGTCTGCCTCGGGGTCTACCGTCACGTTCGTGATCTGCGCCGCCGTATTGTGGTCCACCGATAGAATGCCGATGGTTTTGTTGTTGGTGATGATATTGCCTTCAACCACCACGTCGTCTGCCGCCATGATCATGATGCCGGTACCGGCCTGGATACCACCCACGGTGGAGCCGGGTGCGCCGAAGTTGGGTGTGTTGTTGTCGCTGATCCAGTTGTTGCGAATGATCACATCGTAAGTGGTTTTGATGGGCAGGCCCGGGGTAATGAACGCCAGGATGCCGCCGGTGTTGTGATAGACAAAGTTGCTCTCGACAATGGCGTGGCGGCTGTTCTCTATCTCGATACCGGCAACCGAATCAAACACCTCGTTGTAGGCGACGTGAACATTGTCGCTCATGCCCACATAAATGGCCGCATCTTCAATACTGGAAATGACGTTGTGTTCCACCAGTCCGTTGGTGCCAAGCTGCGGGAAGATGCCGTAAACGCCGGTGTCCTTGATGATATTGTTGCGGATCTCGTAATTGTTACCCGCCTGGCTCATGATGGCATTGCCCTTGTAGTGGATGATCTTGAAACCCTCCACCACAATGTTATTGCCGGAAAACAGGATGGCGTCATTCAAGGTGCCTTTGCCATCCAGGGTGGCGCGCCGGCCCTCCTGAATAATGCCGTAGAGGCGAATGCCATCCTTGTCGATATACACGGTCTCACTGTAGGTGCCCGGCATGACCTGGATGGTGGTACCCGGTGCCGCGGCTCGAACCGCGTCCTGGATAGACTCACCGGCGTTGACCACAACCACCACGTCAGAC
Organism: Halieaceae bacterium; assembly: GCA_965237855.1. Taxonomy (GTDB): domain Bacteria; phylum Pseudomonadota; class Gammaproteobacteria; order Pseudomonadales; family Halieaceae; genus CBDEGK01. Next base: position 496,474 of record CBDEGK010000004.1, read on the forward strand.
TGGGGTGGTCCAGCGACCAGCTTGCTGGCGCCGGACAGCGTGTATCCACCATCTTCGCCGACCGCAGCGGACTGCGTCTCAAGGCTGGCACCACCGCTGCCGGTAATGACCGGAGCCGGGCCTTCAGCCTGCTGACCCAGGTACATACCCAGGGCGAAAGCGACTACTACCAGGACCAGGCCCAGTACTTTTCCACCATTCATAACACTTCCTCCATCGCTACTTTATTTATCACAATCTGTTCATTCTTATGATTCACCGGCGTTAGCCCCGAGGGCACGCGATCGGGAATCTGTGGTTTTAAACTCTCATCGGTCAGAACTTGCATGAAGTCCACTAACCGATCCAATTCGTAATCCGTGAGATCGGGCGAGACAATATGCCAGTGCAGATGCAATTCTTCACCCTCAGGCACCGCGTGCCCTCTGCCCGCATTATAGAACTCTGTGACCTCGCGCAGGCTCTCGAATCGGCCAGAGTGCATATAGGGTGCGGTGAGGGCGATATTGCGCAGGCTCGGCACCTTGAATCCCGCGCGTAATTTCTTCGCCTGATAAGTCACCTCGGCCCCCGGGTCCAGCGGTATGCCCGGCGGCTCCGGCGCACCGATCACCGCCACCTGCTGATTGGTAAACAGGGGTGGCGTATGACACTCGGCGCAGCGGGCGACGAAGGAACGAAACACGTTCATGCCTTCTATTTCTTGTTCGTTCAGTGCCGCGTGATAGCCGTGGGCATAGCGGTCATAACGACTGTTGAGGGAGATCAGGGACGACTGGAAGGCCGCCAGCGCCCGATAGACCTGCGTTAGCTCGATACCCTCACCGGAACCAGGGTAGGCTTGCTCAAACAGGTCGCGGTAGCTGTCATTCTGATTGAGGCTTCGCAGCAATTCTGCAGGGCTATTGCCCATTTCTTCCTCAGCATAGAGTGGCCCCTGGGCTTGCTCTTCCAGCGATTCTGCCCGTGCATCCCAGAACAGCTTGCGCTGAAATGCCACATTCCACAGGCTGGGTGCCGTGCGACCTACTTCTTCACCTTGCACACCCACGGACCGGGGCAAGCCATCGGCAAAGCCTTTGTCCGGGTCATGGCAACTGCCACAGGACAGGCTGTCGTTACCGGACAGCAGCGGATCAAAAAACAGGTAGCGACCGAGGTCTATTTCCCGCGGCGAAAAACCATCGCGATAGTCCGGCGGTAAACCCGTATGCGTGCCACCCACACCCTGGTTCTGGGTGGAACTATAGAACTGATACTGGTTGCGCAGCTCACAGAGGCCCGCATCGGTCAGTTCAAAACTGGGCGGACAGCTATCGCGCAAAGTAAAACCGGCCGGTTGTTCACTGAACGCGAACACCAGGGAGACTGCCAACAGGGCGACTGTGAAAAAGAGCGGGCGCATATTAAATCAGGGATTGCTGCCCTGACTCTGGATAAACGCCATCACATCGGCAATGTCTTTTTCGGAGCTGAGCATGCTGGACATCATCTTCATCTGGCGACCAAAGCGGTCATCGGGGTGTGTACCGCGCAAGCCGGCACCGAAGTTGCGGTACTGTCGCTCGGTGTAGCTGCGAAACTGACTCGCCAGGCGCGGCGCATTGAGGGCCGAATTGCCCTGGGCCTGGCCACCGTGGCAGGCGCCACAGGCAGCGTTGTACTGGTTCTCACCATTGCGAAGATCGGCATCGCCAACGTCTGCCGTAATTACCACCACTGGCACGGATGCCATATAGGCAGAGACATTGGCAACCGCCGTATCATCCGCCAGTGTGGCGGCCATAGCGCGCATTTGCATGCCATAGATATCGCCGGCATCGCTACCACGGATTCCCGCTTTGAAGTTTCCCAGTTGGCGCACCAGGTACGCCTGGTCGAGTCCGGCCAATACCGGTGAGTTCATCGCCGCATTACCTTCACCGTTGACACCGTGACAGGCGACGCAGACACCATAGGCGGCTTTACCCGCAGCCAGGTCTGCCTGCGCAGAGACGGCGGGAATCCACATAACACTAATAATTAAAAGGAACAGGTAACGCATGGCACAATCCCCACGTTAGCAGAAGGGACGCATTCTAACTGGTACGATCGTACCAGTTCAAGCCCCAAAACCAGTCTGGTTCAGAAATAATAGGCTACCTGAGCGAAAATGGAGGCGCCTTGGGTCAATTTCACACCGTCAATGCTGCTCTCAAAGCCACCGAATTCGGTGCCGTCATCGCCAACGGGTACGTTCACGGCGAACAGCAGCTGCCAGTCCTGCCTGACATCCCAGGTTCCCGACAGTTGCGCCAGGAAGGATTGATCCTCGAGATTCAGGAATACATTGGGCGCAATGCTGAACAAGGGGCTCATTTCCACAGAAACTGATGCGGCCAGGTAATTCCTGCCCCGGGTGAATAGTTCGCCGCGAATCAGTCGCGCCAGCAGATCCGGCTCGTTGACCAGGTCCTCTTGAGTGAAGCCCTCGTTCAGGCCAAAACCGTTGTGGAAGTACTCCAGCGCACTCACCATGTTCTTGCCGAAGCCAGACCAGGAATAAGACCAACTGGCCACGGCGCTGACCACGGTGTCTTCGCCGGTGTCTGTCAGTACCAGGTCGCCGCGGACAATAGCACCTCCCCAGGGAACGATGGCCCCGATGGAGCCGATGGTGTCCTGGAAATGTTCGGCCAACAGCAGGTCGTACTCCACCTCGCCGGCGAATCCATGATATTTCAGTGCGATTGAGTTCACGTCGCTGCTCAGGTTTTCATCCTGGTCGCGCCGGACTACCCACACCATCTGTACGTCGTCGCCGTTATCGCGGAGATATTGCGTATAGGCCATGTCGTCGCCGGTTTTGTATTCCTTGTCCACTGCCGCCGGGTCGAAGGGGTTAAAGAAATCCACCGGGTTATAAAAAAAACCATTGCCCCAGCCGATCGCCTGCCGTCCGACCCGGGTGGCCCATTTATCCGTGGTGTAGGAAACCTGCAATCGGTCGAGGCGGTGCAACGTATGGTAGTCGTCACCCTCGGCCAGGTCCCAGGTCAGGTCCATGAGCCGGTGGTCATCATTTTGAATGCCGGCACCACCGGGAATCAGGCTGCTGGCATCGCGAATCAAGGACACGCTGTCGCCGTACTGCCCGACCAACTGGTAATCCGCAGCAAAGTCCCAGGCGCCACCAACCTGTCGCAACTTGAGCCGAAAATCGGCCGCCTGATCAATGGCCGGGGACTCGGTAAACAGTGCGTAGAGGCTGTCATCGGGATAATCGATGCCGCTTACGCGCGCTTTGACATGACCACCCGCGAGAATAGATTGCGCAGACGCGCAGACCCCCGCCAGCATGAACATCGCAAAAACTATCGGCTGTCTCACGCCGCTGCGGTACTCCCGCCAGCTTGCTGCTCGTCGCTGACGATCTGGCCATCCATCATCTTGATCAGGCGGCGGCAGTAGGCCATCACCCGGGTATCGTGGGTGGCGATAACAAAAGTAATGCCCCGGTTCTCATTCAACTCTACAAACAAACCCATCAACTGGGCCGCGGTTTTACTATCGAGGTTGGCCGTGGGTTCATCCGCCAGTATCAGGGTGGGTTTGCTGACGATGGCACGGGCAACGGCCACCCGCTGCTGTTGCCCCCCGGAAAGTTGTGAGGGCAGGCGATCCTCCATGCCCGCCAGGCCGACTTCTTCCAGAATTGCCATGGACAATTGGCGGCGCTCCTCGGCGGAGCGCCCTTGCAGTTGCATCACGAATTCCACGTTCTCAATCGCAGTTAACACCGGGATCAGGTTGTAGGCCTGGAACACAAAGCCAATGTTATTGAGTCGCATATCGGCAAGCTCGGCTTTGCTCAATTGATCTACGCGCTGTCCCGCCACCGCAATTTCACCGCTGTCCGGTGTATCCAAGCCACCGATGGCGTTGAGCAGGGTGGTCTTGCCGGAACCCGATGGACCTGACAGGCACAGAAAATCCCCTTCGTCGATATCCAAAGTGACTGCATCCAGTCCGGTGATAATCGTGTCACCCTGGGTAAAGGTCTTGCACAAATTCTCGCAACTGACAGATGCCATAATGTCCTCAGTGTTCGTTCAGGGCTTTGACGGGATCGAGCCGGGCCGCGCGCCAGGCCGGCAGCAGGCTGGCAAGTACCCCCAGAATAATGACCAGGGCAGTCGCCTGCACCATATCCATCGGTTTCAGGCTGGGATAGAGCACGGGATTGATACCGTACATCTCCGCCCCCTCGGCAATGATTGAAAGGTCAATGCCCGCCAACAGTGGTTGCAGGCTAAACCAGGCCAGGGCGTTGCCCAGGATCAAACCCAGGAACAACAGGAAAAATGCCTCAACCAGCACCTGTGCCAGTATCGATCGGGGGCGCATACCCAGTGCCAACATCAGCCCTATCTCGCGCACTCGCTCAAATACGGCCATGGCCATGGTGTTTACCAGGCCGAAGGACAACACCACGAATATGATAAACGACAGTATCAGTCCGATACTGTCCTGCATGGTCAGCACCAGGGCGAGATAGGCATCAAGCTCTTGCCAGGAAGCCAGCACCATCTGCCCATCAACCGCTACCTGTAGTTCTTCGAACCAGGGTGAGAGCTGACGATAATCCCCGCCCAGGATAGCAATTTCAGAGACAGCGTCATCGATGCCCACCATTTGTTGCACCACCTCCCGACCCGCGTAGACGAACATCTCCTCCTGGCTGGCCAACGATGCCTTGTAGACGCCGACAATTCTAAAGCCCCGGTCACCGACGTCGTTATCCGGTGTCTGTGACATCAACACGATACGTCGACCGAGCTTGGTCTCCAGATGTTCCAGCATCTTCCGGCCGACCACCACGCCACGATCAGAGGCCGAATCCAGGAAGCGCCCCTGCACCAGGTCGTCGTGATTAAAACTGACAGCCAGTTCCTGCGCCGGGTCTACCCCGAGCAACACCACCCCGCGACTGTCCCGTTCACTGGATATCATGGCGGGCACTCGTACCCGCGCACTCCAGCCGACAATATCCCGGGAAGCCAGTGCGGTCAGTAATTCTAGCGACGGCATCTCAATCCGATGTTCCACACTCGGGTCATCAAGATAGGCAGAATTGTGAATCTGGGCATGACCCGGAAGGAACTTGAAACCATCAGCAACAATCCCGTCGACCATGCCGCGCGTGATGGCAGTCATGAAAATCATCGCCCAGGCACCCAGCACAATAGCCGCCAGCATGATCAACGTGCGCCGATAATTGCGCCACAGGTTGCGCCAGGCCAGGGTGGCAATGACCCTGAGTGACAGCTTCATCAGACTGCCCTCATGGCCTGCACCGGCTGCAACCACAGCAGCCGTAGGGCCGGGTATATGGAGGCGACAAGTGCTCCCAGGCAGACGATAGACGGACCCAACAAAAATCCCAGCGCGGTAATCTTTGGATAAATACTGCCGGGCAGGTTATAGCGCGCCATGGCCTCTTCCAAACCCGGCATCCAGAAACCGGTGTAAGAAAGGTACAGGGCAATCGCACCGCCACAGGCCACGCCAATCACCAGGCCCATCACCGCCATGACGCTGGTCTCCAGCATCACCAGCCGTGCCAGCCGTGCCGGCTTGATACCCAGGGCCAGCATGACACCAAGCTCGCGGGTTCGCTCCAGTACCGACATCAGCTGGGTGTTGAGCACACTGAAAGACACCAGCAGGATGAGAACACCATACATAAACCAGGCACTGGCCATATCCGCCTGGATACCCTGCATGATGCCGGGCTGAATCTGATCCCAGTCCAGTGCCACCAGCTCGGGCCGATCGCCAATCAGTGTTTTTACACGTGCCAGTGTCCGGTCAACTGCATCGAGTCGAGCCACATCGAAGACGATACGATGGGCCTGGTCTTCCATGGAGAAAACGGATTGGAAATAACCCAGCGGTATCTGGGCCAGCATTCTGTCCAGCATGGGAATGCCGGAATCGATGATGCCGACCACCGTCACAATCGCCGCTGCCATGGAGCCGTCCTGGCCGGTGCCGAGGAAGGTCAGCTCATCGCCCACGCCAATTTTCAGATTGCGCGCCAGCACGGCCCCGATCACGATCTCCTCGGCCCCATTGTCGGACAGCCAGCGGCCCTCGGTGAGCAACCCCGGCAGTGTACTCACCAACGGTTCGTAGTCCGGCTCAACACCGGTGATCTGAATACCCAGGGAGCGTGCCTCACTGGAGGCGAGCCCGAAGCCTTCCGCGCGGGCAGCCACCGCTTCCAGGCCGAGCTGTTGGCGTAAATCGGTTGTCAGCTCGGCAACACCAGTAAAACTCCCGCGCATCCGGGGTTCGTCCAGGTAACCCTCCTTCTGTACCTGCAGATGACCGATAAACGTTTTCAGCGTGCTCTCGATCATCATGTCATAGGTGCCAAACTGCAGGCTCAACATAAACACCATCAGCGTATTGCAGACGATCATGGCGCCCACTGTCAGCCAGGTGCGGCGGCGACTGCGCCACAGGTTGCGCCAGGCCAATAGCAGGTTGGCACTCACTGGCGCGGGTTTCGTAAGTTGGACAAAGTGAAGATGTTCGCCGGCAGATCGACGTCAAACTGTATGTCGGTGACTTCCACCTGGGTCCATTCATCGGGCTGATCAACTTTGCCCATGCGCATGATGGTCGCCACCGTGCGACCGTCGAATTCACGCACCTCCAGCGTATTCATGCGCTTGACCAGCACCCCCGCCTGATCCCAGAACTGCTGCTCCAGCATCAGGTAATCATCGCGAATATGAACAATCTCCTTACCCCATACCACCGGCGCGTCTTCGTGGGGAATGGCTTCCAGCACGTACACCGTATGCCCACCCTGCTCATAGCTTTCGAGGATGCTGTGGGTGTACTGATCGAGTATATCGGTAGAGCGGTTGATGTCTTTGTTGGAAAAATCACTGCCCATCCAGCTCTGACCCATCATCGAGGAAGGCACCTTGATAATGCGATTGATTTTGGGCGCGTAGCTCCACATGTTTTTGTCTTTGAGCAGTGTACCGTTGCCGGCATCCTTGGCCGGGCTCGTCACCCGCATCAGTGACGCATCGTCACCCTGGGTCCAGCCCTGCATGGAGATGGTGCGCTCCCAGGTGGGGCGGTGAATGGTCATGGAATTCTCGGCATAGGACGTCGTGCCCCGCCAATGATCCATAGCGGCTTTGATCAGCTCAGCGGCATCGGGTAATTGCGCCATCGCTCCGAGCGAGTGCACCATCAGACCCAGTAACAGCACCGCCTTTTTCATCCCACCACCTCCTGTAATGTGTGCGGGTAGACTAGCAGAGCCGTGTCAACATTGGCTATCGCCAAACAAACTGTGATGCACTTCACAGAATCAGCACGCTGGCTGTGCACTTGTCGGCATTTCGACTAATACTTAAAACTACCGATTGGGTGTGCGGCTTTGCGGAAGCCGCTTATCAGATTGCCCGGGCCCCCTGCCCGGGCTTTTTTTTGCCCGCTTGCATGGGGCCGCCGGGCATCGCACCATGTGGGGCGATGAACCCGATAAAATTTGCAGACGTCATCAACTACATGCTCGCCAATGCGGAGTACCTGCTGGCGGGGCTGTACATCGCCATGTCGATGTCGGTGACCGTGCACGCGGTATTGTGGAAACGGGATTCCCGCGCCGTGATCGGCTGGATCGGTATCGCCTGGCTATCACCGTTTATCGGCTCCATGGCGTATTACCTGTTTGGCATCAACCGCATTCAGCGCCGCGCCGTACAGCTGACGGTAAAGAAAGCCTGGCGCCCAGTCAGTAAAATTGAGCTCACTGCCGAAGAAGAGACGCAGAAGGAATTCCTGCGCAATAACGAGCGCGCCAACTCCATGATAAAACTGTCGCGGCAGCTGTCAGACCGCTACCTGATGCCGGGCAATAGTGTTAAGCCGCTGCTCAATGGTGACGAAGCCTACCCGGCCATGCTCGCCGCCATCGCCCGGGCCCGCAAATCTATTTCATTGATCAGTTACATCTTCGACAACGATGCGTCGGGCTTACTCTTTGTTGACGCCCTGGCCGCCGCCAAGGCGCGGGGAGTTGAAGTCAGGGTGCTGCTCGATGGCGTCGGTGCCAGTTACAGTCGCCCCAGCATACTTGGGCCGCTGCGCAAGGCCGGTGTTCCCACGGCGACTTTTCTGCCAACGCGGGTACCGCGGCTGCCCAACACCGCCAATCTGCGCAATCACCGCAAGATCCTGGTGGTGGATGGAGAAATCGGTTTTACCGGCGGCACCAATATTCGACAGGGTCACTGCCTGGAGCAATCTCCGCCCAACCCAACCCGCTGTTTGCACTTTGAAATTGCCGGGCCAGTGATCAAGCACCTGCAGCGTACCTTCGCCGTGGACTGGGCCTTCGTCACCGGCGAATCATTGGACGGCGAACTCTGGTTCCCCACCCGGGAACGCCACGGTGATATCTGGGCGCGGGGTATCAGCCATGGACCGGACGAGGACTTTGAAAAAATCAGCGACCTGCTGGTGGGCGCCCTGTCATTGGCGCGCCACTCCGTACAAATCATCACCCCCTACTTTCTCCCGCCCGCCACCCTGATGCAGATTCTTGGGGTCACGGCCATGCGCGGCGTGCAGGTGGATATTTTGATCCCGGCAGAGAACAACATAAGACTGGTGCAATGGGCGACGATGGGGGAGCTCTGGCAGTTGCTGGAGAAAGGCTGCAACATCTACCTGGTACCGCCCCTCTTCGACCATAGCAAGCTGATGATCGTCGATGGTTTCTGGAGCCTGATCGGCTCCACCAACTGGGACCAACGCAGCCTGCGCCTGAATTTTGAGTTCAACGTGGAGTGTTTTAGCCAGCATCTGGCCGAGCAATTACAGGCCCTGTTTGAGGAAAAACGTGAAGCAGTGTCAACAGCAGTCCAAATCTGACCCACCTTGCCGTGCTAATCAGCAATTTAAAATTGACCCACCCTCAGCGTTTTCTTTCCGTTATTTAACCAATGATTGGCTTGCTGCCGGGACGATACCGGCCGCTTTCTTTCCCTTGAGTCGGTAGCTGCTCCCCGATATCTGGACGATATGTGCATGGTGTAACAATCTGTCGAGTAAAGCCGCGGTTAAGGTCTGATCATCAGCAAACGCAGTAGACCATTGCGAGAATGGCAAGTTGCTGGTCACAATGACACTGCTTTGCTCATAACGTTTAGCAATGACATTAAAAAACAGATTGGCTTCTTCCCGGCCAAATGGCAGATAACCTATTTCATCAATTATGAGCAACTTAGGTGCCTGGATACTTCGTTTGAGGTAAGACTCTAGTCGGTCCTGCTTTTTTGCGGTGGCCAGTTGCAGCATGAGATCCGCCGCCGTAATGAAGCGTGTTTTGATCCCATTCATGACCGCCTGGTATGCCAGGCTGATCGCCAGGTGGCTTTTACCGACACCACTGGGTCCAAGCAGCACGATATTCTCTGCACGCTCGATGAAGGCCAAACTGGTTAATTCCTGGAGTTGCCTGCGCGGTGCACCGGTGGCGAACTTGAAGTCATAGTCTTCAAAACGCTTGACGGACGGCAACCCTGCAAACCTCAGCAAAGTCTCGCGGGTGCGGAGCATCCTGGCGTCTATCTCAACCCGCAGTAGCTGCTCAAGAAAGTCAGCCAGTGATGACTCGTCACCGGAGGCCCTGTCAGCGATAGCGGACCATTCCAATGCCACAGCACCGAGTTTAAGCACTTCGCAGGCTTGCTGCACTCTTTCCATCTGCAGGTTCATACAGCAACTCCCAGCAGCTGGTCATAGGTACTCAGCGGATGCTGGAGACTTTCGATCGGGAGTGCCTGGGCATTGCTTCGCGGTTTGTCCTGAGCCACCAAGCGCTGCGCCAAAGGCAGCGGCATGAGGCTTAATCGCTCATGATCGAGCAATACCTGCGGCTTTTGGCCTGTTGTCCCGTGAATTCGCTGATGTGCAATGTCAGCGAGCCAATGACCCACCTGCCCATTGGCTACCTCCACGTCCAGCGCCAGCCCGGATTGCTTCAGTGACGCGGCCAGTGGTGTGATAAAACTACCTTTAAGATAACCGTTGAATCGCTCGACTTTGCCCTTGGTCTTAGCACGGTAGGGCCGACAGGCGCGCAATCTAAAACCATTATCACGAGCCATGTTCAACAAACTGGCGTTCCACCGATGTTTCCCGGCACCAAAGGCGTCTCGCTCAATCATGATGCACTTGGCATTATCGAATAGCAGTTCCTCAGGCACGCCTCCAAAGTAGTGTAACGCACCTTCAATACCCGCTAACCAATCCTCCTGCCGTTCGTATTGACTGAATCGTACGTAGGTTGCTCGACTGTATCCCAGGGTGGCAACGAAGGCCTTAAGCCTATTTCTGCCTCGCCGAATCGTCGTGAAATCTACCTGTAACTGCTGGCCAGGCGGTGTCTCAAAGCGAACGACTGGATCTTTCGCCTTCGGCTTAAATTGTCGGAGATAATCTCTCAGAATACCTTCTTTGCCTTGGTAGCCTCGCGCCAGAATCTCTCGAAACAAGACTGTCGCCGGTATCCAATAGGGTTTCGCTGCCTCGATACGCTCTCCTAAATAGGGTTTGAACGAGTCCAGTTTAGACGGCCTTTTCTCGCGCTGAGAATAGCGAGGTGTTTTGGCAGCATCGCGCAGATAACGACGTACGGTATTGCGTGATAGGTTCATTTCTTTGGCGATACTGCGGATGCTCGTCCCTTGTCGATGTAAAACGTGTATGTCCACTAATTGCTCCTGATTCAACATCTCATTTACACCGCCTCTCTCTTGATTGAAATTGGCGGTAATTGTGCCTCAGGTGGGTCAGTTTTAAATTGTCGCTAGTGGGTCAGTTTTACACTGCTGGTGACAGCAGCTCACAAATTACACCTTTCGGACCTCAAGAACCGATCAATAGCGGCCAAATTGCGCGATGGCGGCGCCCGATTGTTCAGCCCCTACCTGTAATTTATTGTTATTTAACAACGACTTAAAATATTTCAGCATTCGCTACTGTCTCTGTAGCAAATTAAGTGTGATCCCGTTCACAATCTCGTAAGCTGCATTTCCCCGAGGTGGAAAAATCTGCAAGAATCTACATCACAAATTGAGTATGAACCTACGGGCACTGCGGTGCAGCGTGGGTTTCGCTCGTCCTCAGAAAAGTGAAGGTACGGGAACATGGGCAACAAAAACAAGGTAGTTTACGGTACTGATGCCGGAGAAACCATCAATGGCGACGGCGGTAACAACAAGATCGCTGGTCTGGGTGGTGACGACGAGATATTTGGCGGCGCCGGCAATGACACCCTCTGGGGTGACGGTTCTGGATCTGGTTCTGGTTCTGGATCTGGTTCTGGTTCTGGATCTGGTTCTGGTTCTGGCTCTGGTGATGAAGGCAATGACTATCTGGACGGTGGCGCAGGCAACGACAAAATCTTTGCTGGCGGCGGCGATGATTACGTTTCCCACACAGAAGCCGAAAATAGCGGGAGCATGGATGACTACAGAGGCGGTGAAGGCTTCGACACCCTCGAGTTGATTCTTGCCTTTGATGAGTACACGCCGGCGGTAGCTGCAGAGATTGCTGACTTTGAAGCCTTTCTGGCCGACCTCGAGCCCGGCGAAGAGGGTGGCAAGTTCCACTTCGAGGAGCTAGGCATAAAAGTGCGCGGATTTGAGGACCTGGATTTCATCGAGCCAGAACCTGATTCCGGTCCTGCGCCTCTGTTGATCGATGACACCTGGGCTGAATACGACCGTTTCACCACCCTGCCGGCACATCCTGAAGAAGGAGGACATCGCCAGTTCTCGATAGATATCCTCTTTAACGATGAGAATGTGGCGGACCCGTTAACCGGCGAACTGCTGCCTGGTTTTTCAGATCCCGTCTTCAGTGGTATGAACTCGTACTCCGACCGTAGTGGGGCGTCCCACCCGCTGATAGTGGAATGGGACGAGGACACCAATATGGCCGTGGTGAGCCTGAACGATCGCGCGTTCGACGGGTTTGAGGCCGACATGTCTGGCATTGATGGCTCCGACGAAGGTGTGAGTTTCGATTACACCATTACCGGCCCCAATGAGTTTGAACAGACCGTCAGCGTCGATATCTTTTACCTGCAATAGCCTGGCAATGTGAACCAAAAAGCCCGGCCAACTCCCGGGCTTTTTTGTGCCCGCTCGATTTATTGGTAAACTCCCTGCTCAATTCATTTACGAGAAACCGCCTGTGAACCCTCTCTACCGCCTTGGCAGCCTTTTCCTGATTATCTTTTTATTCGCCTGCTCCGATGACGACGGCGGTGGCCTGGTGCCCCCGGTTGTTGAGAAACCGGCGCCGGATTTCAGTGCCGTGGATGCAGCCCTGGAAACGTACATGACCGAGCACCCGGTCTTTGAAGGCGCCTCCATGGTCCTGGTGAACAAGGAAGACGGCACCATCCACCAAGTTGCCTTTGGCGACCACACACTGGATACCGTAGTGCTGCTGGCCTCAACCAGCAAGATGCCCACAGTCAGCCTGCTGATGGCCCTGCACGAAGATGATGAGAACATTGATTTCGAAATCGACGCCATCATCGATCAATATCTGCCCTGGGAGGGCGTCTGGACCGGACGCACCACCGAGCAACTGGTGTCGAACACTTCAGGTATTCCCGGGTTACTCCATGCCTTTGACGGCACCTATGGCGCTCACTTCTGCCAGTACAGTACGGTCGGCCAACTGCAGGAATGTGCGCAAATTATTTACCAGACCCCCGTCGCGGGAACTGAGGGCAACCCCCCGGGGGTCGCCTTTGAATATGGCGGCAGCCAGTGGCAATTGGCCGGCGGCGTTGCCGAAATTGTCGGCGGCGCCAGTTGGCGACAACTGTGGGATCAGTACATTGCCGAGCCCTGTGACCTGGAGATATTCCAATACGGCAACAATCTGTCCATCCCCACCGAGTGGGCTGGCAATCCGGATGATCTGGTGGGCCTGGACAACCCCAATATGGAAGGGGGCGCCATGTCCAACCTCGACGATTATGCCAAGATCTTGTCCATGCACCTCAACGAAGGTTTCTGCGGAGACAACAAGGTGTTGAGCCAGGAGAGCATTGAATTCATGCGTATTGATCGCGGCACACCTCTGGGCGGGCCCGGCTATGGTACGGGCTGGTGGATAGTGACTCCGGCAGAGGGTGAAGAGGTGTACCTCTATACCGATCCAGGCTTCTACGCCGCCATGTCCTGGACCGACACTCAGCGCAACTATGCGGGTTACGTTCAGTTCGAGGACTATACCGGGGCATCAAGTTCTTCAACTTTCATGGTGGAAGAACTCATTCCCCTGATTGAGGAGGCGATCGACGCAGTTCAATGACCACTAACACTGAACCCGGCTGGTACGGCTTTAACCCCTACAAGCGCGACATTAAGGACGATCCCCACACCATGCTGCGGCAATTGCGTGAGCAGGCACCGGTCAACCAGACCCCGGAAGGTCGCTGGCGCTTGTCTCGCTATGCCGATATTCAGAAACTGCTGAAAAACAGCAGTGTCGGCATGCGTGACCTGGACGGCTGTATTCCCGATCACACCCGTGAGGAGAGCGACGCCTCCAAGTTCATGTTGCGCATGGACCCACCGGATCACGACCGCCTGCGTGGCCTGGTCAGCAAAGCGTTTACTCCGCGGGCCCTGGCGGCGATTGAACCCCAGGTTCGCCAGATGACCAATGACGAACTGAACAAAGTTGTGCCCAAGGGCGAGATGGATTTTGCCGCCGAGTTGGCCCTGCTGGTACCCGCCGCCTCCATGGCGGCCATGCTGGGTATTCCCATTGAAGACCGCGATCGGCTCTCTCGGCTGGTGTCACACGCAACCTATGTACTAGCCGCAAAAGCCTATCCCGATTTGATGCCGATGGCCTCCAAGGCGATTGAAGAACTGATCATCTACATGATGCAGCTGATCGAGGCGCGCCGCACCAACCCCGGCGACGATATTCTAACCGCCCTGGTGCAGGCCGAAGAAGCCGGCGACAAACTCAGCGACGAAGAGTTGATTCAGCAGTGCCTTGGCCTGCTCATTGCCGGGCTGGAAACCACCATGGGCGTGATCGGCAATGGTATGCGTTGCTTTGCCCGCCAGCCGGATCAGTTTGAGTTGCTGGCGCAGCAACCCGAGCTGGTCGACAGCGCCGTCGAGGAATGCATGCGCTATGAACCCTCGGTGCCGCTCACCGTGCGGGTGCTGTGGGAAGACACCGACTTCGACGGCATCACCATTCCCGCCAATGGCGTCGTCCAGGCTATGTTGATCTCGGCCAATCGCGACCCGGCGGTGTTCACCGAGCCAGACCGCTTTGACATCACCCGCAAGGAAGCCAAGCACTGCTCCTTTGGCGGCGGCATTCATTTCTGCCTGGGCTCCCACCTGGCGCGCATGAATGCCGCGGTGGCCTTTTCCAGCATGGCGGAAAGGATCACCAACATTGAGTTGATCGAGGAGGGTTTCGAATGGGCGCCCTCGCTGTTCCGTATCCCCGGCCATATCCCGGCCCGCTTCGAGCTGCGCAAATAGGCGCTTAAGTACTTAGGTAATAGTGCCGCAATGCCCCGGTTTGATTGAACCAAAGCCCGGCTTGCCCTAGAATGCGCGGCCTTTCCGGTCGACGCATAACAAAACCTCTCGCCGTCAGGATTACCCCTAAACTACTCAGCACATTGCCATACGCACGGTGATGTTGGCTGATACCGGCCTACGAGAGCGCTATGTTTGAGTTACACCCCAATAAAGTCGCCACCATCGGGAACGACATCCTGTCGGGACTAACCGTCGCCCTGGCCCTGGTACCCGAGGCGGTGGCCTTTGCCTTCGTCGCCGGCGTGGATCCCTTAGTAGGTTTATATGCGGCCTTTATGGTGGGCTTGATCACCGCCTGCATTGGCGGTCGTCCCGGTATGATTTCCGGCGCCACCGGCGCCCTGGCCGTAGTAATGGTAGCCCTGGTCGCCGACCACGGCGTCGAATACCTGTTCGCCACCGTGGTCTTAATGGGATTACTGCAAATCCTCGCCGGCGCCCTCAAACTGGGCAAGTTCATTCGCATGGTGCCCCACCCGGTGATGCTGGGTTTCGTGAATGGCCTGGCCATCGTTATCTTCCTGGCCCAGCTGAGCCAGTTCGGCGTTGCCGGCGAAGCGGGTTGGCTGACCGGCACCTTCATGGAAGGCAGCATCATCGACGTGGCCTGGCTGGAGGGCATGCAAATGAGCATGCTGATTGGCCTGGTATTACTGACCATGGCCATCATCCACTTCCTGCCACGATTCACCACGGCCCTGCCCTCCTCACTGGTGGCCATTGTTGTGGTTAGCCTGTTGGTGATCGGCTTTGGTCTCGATACCCGTGTGGTCGGCGACATCGCCTCCATCTCGGGCGGCTTGCCCAGCTTTCACTTACCCAGTGTGCCCTTCACCTGGGAAACGCTCACCATCATTTTCCCCTACTCGGTGATCCTGGCCGCCATCGGCCTGATCGAATCCTTACTCACTCTGCGCCTGGTGGATGAAATCACCGATTCCCGCGGCCGCGGCAACAAGGAGTGCGTGGGCCAGGGCATCGCCAATACCGTCACCGGCCTGTTCGGCGGCATGGGTGGCTGCGCCATGATCGGCCAGAGCATGATCAATGTAAATTCCGGTGGCCGCGGCCGGCTCTCAGGTATTTCTGCCGCCCTGTTCCTGCTGCTGTTTATCCTGGCCGCCTCACCGTTGATCGAACAAATACCACTGGCCGCCCTGATCGGAGTGATGTTTATCGTAGTGATCGGCACTTTCGAGTGGAGTAGTTTCCGGGTCATTCGCAAAGTACCCAAGAGCGATGCCATGGTGCTGGTACTAGTGTCTGCGGTTACCGTCGCGACCGACTTGGCCATGGCCGTGATCGTCGGCGTGATTGTCTCGGCCCTGGTGTTTGCCTGGGAACACGCCAAGCAAGTGCGCGTGGAAAGTCGGGAAGATCACAAGGGCTCCACCGTGTACGCCGTCTACGGCCCGCTGTTCTTTGGTTCGATTACCTCGTTCCTGGATCAATTTGATCCGGGCCAGGCCAACGAAGACGTGGTGGTGGATTTCGCGGAAGCGCGCGTCTGCGATCACTCGGGCCTGGAGGCTATTGACACCCTCGCCGAGCGCTACCTGAACAGCGGCAAAACCCTGCACCTGGTACACCTCTCAGCCGAATGCCATCACTTACTGAGAAAGGCCGGCAGCCTGGTGGAAGTGAATGTCATCGAAGACCCGCAGTATTTTATTGCCGAGGACAGTCTGGCCTAGCAAGGGCCGCTATATAGACGATATCCGTACCGCCATGTATTATGCCCGTCCCCACATCCGCCCGTAGCTCAGCTGGATAGAGCGCTGCCCTCCGGAGGCAGAGGTCAGAGGTTCGAATCCTCTCGGGCGGGCCAATATTCCCCATTATGTCAGTGGGTTATATATTCCCTTTCCAATGACAGCAACTCACGTACTGATCATTTATAAATATCCAGCGCGTATCCAGCAATAATGACCACGATCCGAAAAAGAGCTACCCTTCTTGATCTAACGTTCTAAGACTTGTCCAGACGAGTTATCTAAGCAAGGTAGTGATCTAAGCTGTGACCAATATGGCGCCTAAAACTTCTTACAAGTTTGATTCAAGGGATTTGTCACGGGTGCTTCTTGAATCCGCCAACAGCGAAGGCGTTCCGGAACGCGATGCACTGGAGTTTTTGCAGAAACACCAAGAAAACAAGCTGATCTTGGTTGCCGCTATGCCCAAATCTGGCTCCACCTTTCTGAGCAACACACTGGCAGCGATCGCAGACCTGCGTATGTTTCGACTTAGCTCAGGCTACTCCACCAACGAGCACGACCTTTATCTACCGGCAATGATCTTCGGAAAGATGACTGGCTGTGTGTCGCTGCTCCACATGCGCGGCACCTATCACAACGTTCAGCTTATGAAACGGTTCAAGATTCGACCGATTGTGCTGGTGAGAGATATCTTCGACATCATTGTCAGCCTGACACACGATCTCATGGAAATGAGACAGCGGGAGACAACACCCACCGGCCAGACTGGCTACTCCTTTATTTGGTTGGATGAATCTTTCAACGAGTTTGATCAGACAGAACTCACTGATGCGATCATCGAACTGGCCCTGCCGTGGTTCGTCAACTTTTATGCGTCCTGGTACACGCTATGCGAACGGGGTGATATCGAGGCATCCTGGGTGACATACGAAGAGTTGCTCAGCGCCAAGGAACAAACTATGCGGATATTATTGGCCGAGCAGGGCATTGGCGAAGACACGAATATCAACCCAGAGCTCTTGTCGCGGAAATACCGTACCTATCGAACTGCGAAGATAGGCGGCGGTGAAATTGAGCTGACTGATGATCAAAGAACCCGTATCCGCGACAAATTCCGCTTCTACCCGAACATGGATCTAAGCCGCATTGGGCTGTAGGGCGGGCCATATCACATCAAGGCTCCGACCCCGCATTCCCCGCTTGCTGCGTTGATTTTGAATAGTGAATCTCCATGCACTCCGGGCAGATAGAGTGGCTGAACTCTGCTTCGGTTCTGCTTCGAACATAGACGGCAACATCTTCCCAGAGGCCCGCGTCATCGCGCACTTTGTGACAATGGCCGCAGATGGGAATGATGCCATGCAGTGTCTTGATCTGCTGCGCCGCGTCCTCCAGGTCGAGCTGTGTCTCGACCAGGTCGTGGTAGGTCCGTGATGCCAGACGCCCCTCTCTGAGAAAGAATGCGAACAGCACAAGGGTTCCCAGTGTCAGGACCATTCCATTCCAGTCGAGCCGAAGCCCGGTATCAGAGCCGCAGTCAGGGGGAGCATCACGGTGAACAAAAACAGTCGGTGCACGGTGAGCCGGGTCGACAGCGAACTGGTTCCCGCCGCCGCCGCGGCAGAACAGAACAACAGCGCCATGAACGATGGGGGAGTAAGTCCGTACTGGAGCACGATGGCAGCGCTGGACACGCTAAACACAGCAGCCTGCATTAACAACAAGACAGTGAATAGCGTTATCGCGCGTTCACCAATCAGTTCATAGCGTGCCTCGAACCCACGCGAATACCAGATGCGTATGGCCCCGAGAATCGCGAGCACGGTCAACATGCTAATTGAGATGATCGGGTACTCGGTTTTCAGGGAGCTGCCGAGCACGGTAAACAGCGCGACTGTCGGGTAAAGAGCGGGGCCGTGCGCGGAACGCTTGCCGAGCTCAGTGGCGGAAAGCTGTCGGTATATCTGCTCCCGTCCGGCGACCGTGTTACTACGGGTATTAGTCATGTGTCTCTCTCTTAACTCTACTCAGTCTAGGCTATCCGCTACGAAACGGATGGCTGAGCAGGCGATGCAACCAGAGCTCACCACTACCCGGGTATGCCGGCACCCCAACCGTCATCTCTTCGTGGCCGGCCTGCGGCTGCTCACAGTAACTGCCAAACAATCGATCCCACCAGGGGAAGTTAAAACCAAAGTTGCAATTCATCTCTGAATCGGCGGTTGAGTGATGAATCCGGTGCATATCAGGTGTGACCAACACCCGGCGCAGCAGCCGATCAATACGGGGCGAGATATAGATGTTGCCGTGATTAAACACCGAGGTAACATTGAGGATGACCTCTGCCAACAACACGGCGATGGCTGGCGGGCCCAGGGCCAGCACGATGAGGATTTTTATCAGCATCGACAGCACAATCGATACCGGGTGAAAACGAATGCCGGTGGAGGCATCAAAATCCGGGTCGGCGTGATGCATACGGTGCAGCGGCCACAGAAAGGGTAGCCAGTGATAGAGTCGATGTTGCCAATAGATGGCCAGGTCAAACAACAGCACAAACAGCACAACGCTCAACCAGCCCGGCAGCTGCCACCAGTTGAATAAACCCCAGTGCTTTTCCTGTGCCAGCACCGCGGCCGCTACCGCCAACAGCGGGAAAACGGCCGCCAGAATGACACTGTTGAGGGTACTGATAGAAAAATTATTAAGCCAGCGGATGGGCTTGGAATAGGCTGACTGCCGCCGCGGGCGCAGTGTTTCCCAGGCCAATACAATGGCCACGATCGCGAGAAACGCAATCAATCGCAGCGCTGTGCTCTCATCGGGGTTTATCGACAGCATGGAATCATCGCTCTCTACGCCATAAACCAGTCCAGTATCAGGCTATTCTCTTCTCTTGGATAGGTATGGGACAAATCAGCCAGTTCCCGGTACACCAGTTCTGCACCGGCCCTGGTGAGCGCATCCCGGGCCGTTCGCGCAATATCCACATTGAACATCCAGTCCCGCTCGCCATGCACCAGGTACACCGGTTTACCCCTCACGGCGGGGCGCCCCTCCAATAGCATGGGGTGAAAGGTGCCACTGATCGGCGCCAGATGGGTAAAGGGCGCATCTTGTTCAAGGCCGCTCAACCAGGAGTAGGTCGCGCCATCGGACATCCCCGTCAGTAAGATGCGACTGGTATCGACCTGCCACTGCTCACAGGCGCCCTTAACAATTTGCTGCAGGGTAGCCGCGTCGACATCCTCCCCCACCAGCGACCAGGTTGTGCCCTGTGAGGTCGGACTCAACAGGATAAAGCCGCGCGCTCGCGCCTCGCGCAGCCAACTCCACAAGGTATCTGCGCCGTGGCCGCTGCCGCCATGTAACGCGACGACCAAAGACCAGTCACGATCTGGCTGGTAATATTCAGGCACGTAAATACTCAGCCCACCTCGCTCTCGGCGGCTGTTGGCGGCGTGCATTATGCCGACGTCATCCCGACGACTCTCATCCGCCTGGCGCAGTCTATCCAGCAATTGGTCGTCGTCGCGGAAACGCGGCTCCAGGTAGAAGCGGCTAACCGTGGGCAGCATACGGGATACGGGGTACAAGGCTTCAATTGAGCGGGTAGATTTTCGCAGTGCCCGAAAAGCCTCCATGGCCAGGTTCGGCCCCGACCCTGCCTGTTGCAGGCCTGCCACGGCAGCCAACGCGTAGTCCGCGGAAGTGCCCAGGCATTGCTGAAAGAAGGCAACCTGGTCTGGCCAGCGCTTTTCATCCAGTTGCCGCCGCGCTTGTTCCAGGTCTGTGCAATCAATATCGAGTGAGGCAAGTGTGTGCGTCAGTTCAGGCGGGTGCAGACTGCGCGCCACAAATTCCAGTAGCTCCAGGGTCGCCAACAATGGTGGCACCAGATCTGCCAGGTGGTCGGCAACAAGTTCTTCTTCTCGATCATCCATAGCCAGAGGAGAGTAACCTATGCTGGTGAGATTAGCGGAGGAAAGATTCGATCTCAGGCACCAGTCGTCTGGCCCGGGTCAACAGGAACAAATGCCCGCAATCCACCACCCGCAATCGCGCATTCGGAATCCGGGCGGCCATAACGCGGGCGTTGACCAATGGGATGATGGGGTCGTCATCACCTGCCAAAACCAGTGTGGGCTGCTTGATTTTGTGCAACCAGGGCAAACTGGTCCAGCCCAGCAGCGAAAACATCTGGTAGTAATAACCCAGCACACTGGGTGCTTTCATATTGGCCGCATGGTTGGCTGCCTTAACCTTATTGGTGCGGAGGCTGCCGCCGTAGAGTTTGCCGGCGTTCTTTTCCATGTACTCGGGCACCAGGTAGCGCAGCGGGCTGGACATGCGCAGCATCACCGCCAAGCGCGGGGGCACAGCGATGTTGCCGGTGGTGGTCGCCGCCAGGATCAGGCGCCGACACACCGTCGGAAACTGTTTGGCAAACTGCTGGGCCAACATACCACCCCAGGAAATTCCGAGGATATCGACCTGGGCAAAGCCAAGCCGTTCCACCAGCTCCGCCGCCAATGCCGCATGACGCCGGGGTCGCCAGGGGTAGCCCGGCGATTGCGAACGACCGGCACCGGGCACATCGTAAATGATCACCCGGGTGTTACGCATTTCTTCCAGGAACGGGTAAATCAACTCCATAGAACCGCCAATACCGTTGAAAAACAGCAGGGGAATGCTGGGCAGGTCGGCATTGTGCTCACAGACACGAATGCGCAACCCGTCCAACGTCATGTAACGCGGTTTCAGCTCCATTGTTACTGCCACCGGCAATCAGTACACATAGGTACCGGGCGCCGCCTCCAGCGGTGGGTAGCTATCCTTCCTGCCCACAGATTTACGCGCCCGTACTCTGCGCCCACCATGGGCGCTAAGCCACTCGGCCCAGTCGTGCCACCAGGTACCCATCTGCTGTTCGGCACCGGCTTGCCAGTCTGCCGAAGACTCGGGCAAGTCATCGCGGGTGAAGAAGTTTGATTTAGGGTTACCCGGCGGATTCACCATCGCCTGAATATGACCACTATTGCTGAGGATGAAACGAATGTCGCCACCCATCAGCTGGGTGCTGCGATAACAAGCATGCCAGGGTGTAATGTGATCCGTGGTGCCACCCACCATGTATTTATCATAGGTCAGCCCCGACAGATCAATTGCTTCACCCAACACGGTCAGGTCTCCTGGCGTTACCAGCGGATTACTTTGCATGAGGTCGAGAAAGTCGCTGTGCAGCTGGGCTGGCAAATTGGTGGTGTCATTGTTCCAGAACAAGATATCAAATGCCGGCGGCTTGTTGCCCATCAGGTAGTTGTTTACCACGTAGTTCCATATCAGGTCGTTGGGACGCATCAGGTTGAATACGCGAGACAATTCTTTGCCATCGAGAATGCCTTTTTTGGCTGAGGCCTTACGCGCTCTTTCAAGCCCATCCTCGGAGGCAAACAAGGTGACATCGGAATCATTGCGCTGCTGATCCAGAACACACACCATCAGGGTCAGGGTATTAACCACGTCGACATTTTTCGCGTTTAGATAGGCCGCGAATATGGACGCGGTAATGCCACCGGAACAGGCCCCCATGAGATTGAAGCGCGGCTGCCCGCTTATCTCGCTGACGGCCTCAGCAGCGTCCACCAGTGCTGCGATGTAATCATCAAGCGACCAGTGTCGCTCCTTCGCCGTCGGGTTGCGCCAGCTCACAGCAAACACGGTATTGCCCTGCTCTACCAGGAATTTGAACATGCTTTTTGCCGGTGACACGTCGAACACGTAGAACTTGTTGATCTGCGGCGGAATTATCAGCATGGGCACTTGAGAAACAGAGCCGGTCTGGGGCGCGTACTGGATTAATTCCAGCATGTCATTGCGGAATACCACATTGCCTGGGGTATTCGCCATATTGACGCCCACTTCAAACTGGGACTTATCAACCTGTGAAGGCATGCGGTTGTTATGCCGCCAGTCCGATGCCAGGTGACGCATGCCCTGCACCAGGCTGCCACCCCTGGTGGCACGGGCTTTCTTCAGCGCTGCTGGATTGGTCAGCAGGTTGTTGCTCGGTGCCACGCTGTCGGTGAGTATATCGGCCACGAAACGGGCCTTGCGATCATCATCATCTGCCAGTTCGAGGTCGTCTATCCATTGATCGAAGGATTCGTCCAAGGCCAGGTAAGCCTGGAGCACGCGCCGGTAAAACCCAGACTCCTGCCAGCTTTCATCGGCAAAGCGTCGGTCTTTCCTGGCGACGGTGTACTCGGTCTTTCCGGCCACAACATCCACCAATTTTCCGGCCAGGGAAGCGCTGTGCTTGGCGGCCACCAGGGGTTGTTTAATTAACTGGAATGCGGTCGCCTTCAGGGCCTCAGTCAGGTCTTCCTGACGCACGCCTACCAGCGGACTAAGACCAGCTACGCCCTCGGCCGCTTCGCTGATAACCCGATCATTCTTGCGCTTACGCGCGCTATTACTGTTACTCATCGCCACGTACCCTCTTGGATGTTGGTTCTTTTAGTGTAGCCATTCTCACTTGTACGGGCCTCGGGCAGAAGGTTATGATGGGACATAAACGAATCATTTGGGGACAGGGTGTCAAAGGTGGCCAAACAAGGGCTTGCGACCGCTGGTTTCGATGAGTACCGCGGCATCTACCTGAAGCGGATTCCCACCTATTCCTTCCCGCTGATGCTCGATGTGGCGGCCCAGCACGGTGCCGACCCAGACAAAATCCTCGAGCACTGTGAATTCACCCACGAGGATCTGCAACGAGAGGAAACCCTGGTCTCGTTTTTACAAGCCGCCAAATTCATTCGCCACGTATTGGCTCATACCCCACGCCCGGATATCGGCCTGCTTACCGGCAACAGTTATACCATCGCTACCTACGGTGTGCTGGGTTACGCCATGATGAGTTGTCCCACCTGGCTCGAGGCCTTGCGACTGGCCAACAGTTACTACAAGGCGGCCAGCTCGCTGGTGCATATCCAGATCACTGAGTCTGAAAACATGGACCGGGTTCGTGTACAGGCACTGCCCTTCTATCCCGACCTGGTCGATATCGAACCCTTCACGGTGGAAAAACTGTTCACCAGCCTCATCGCCACCACCCGGCCGCTACTGGCTAAGACCGCCTACCCGATAAGCGCCAAATTCAGCTACCCCGCACCCGACTATGCGGATGAGTACATGGCGTACTTCAAGTGCCCGCTGGAGTTTGATGCAGGCGGCAATTACTTTGAGTGGGATCTGGAAACCCTGCAACAACCGGTGCTGGCCGCCAATGCCGTCAGCGCCGAGATCGCTCGCAAGCTGTGCCAGCAATTTGTCAGTCAGCACCATCAGCCAGACGGCATTGCCCACAAGGTCAGCGAAATGCTGTTACAACAGCCGGGGCGGTTGTTGAGCATGGAAGAGATGGCGGAGCGCCTGCATGTCAGCAGCCGCACCTTGCGGCGTAAGCTGCGCAGTGAAGACACCACTTTCCAGGCCATTTGCGATGACGTGCGGCACAATATCTCGCGTGCTTACCTGCAAAACTCACGCCTCAGTGTCGAAGAAATAGCTGACCTGGTGGGGTTTTCAGAAACCACCAACTTTCGCCGCGCCTTCAAGCGCTGGGAGGGACAGGCACCGGCCACCTATCGGCGGCAAATGGCTTAAGCTGAAATACACTCCGCCAAAATAGGCGCCACCCAGGGTTTTTCCCGTTGAATCTCTGCCTCGGTCAAACCGGTCAGCTCGTAGGGAAGAACCAACCACTGTTCCGTCTCGTGCAGGTAGTAATCCGGCACCCGCTCGGTGCGGTTGCGGGAAGGCTTATAGAACGGCACCGCAATACGTGTGTCCTCAGGCATATTGAGACGAGTCTTGGCCTGCAGCCGATTGATAACGGCCTCGATATTGTGGCCACTGCTGAACACGTCATCAACGATAAGCAGCTTGTCGGTGTAGTTCAGGTTTTCAAACAGGTATTGCAGACCGTGGACGCGAATACCCTCCGGGCTGTCGACGCGCTGCAGGTAATCATCCATGCCCCGGTAGGAGGTTCTAATAGCAATATGATCGGTGAGAACACCCAGGTATTGCAGGCATTCCTGTACGTAAATGCCCACCGTTGACCCGCCGCGCCATACGCCAACTATGAAATCCGGGCGAAAACCACTCTCATAGATCAGTACTGCCAGGCGAAAGGAGTCATTGATCAGCGCTTCCTCCTGAACGAATACTTTGTCAGTTGCCACGGCGACAAACGCCTCCAGATTTTGTTGGACGAGCGCACTATACTACGCCACATGACGAACAAAGTTTATCTGTCCGCCCAACAACTACTGGAAGATTCCTTCAAGCTGGGAGCGCAAATTGTCGCCAGCGGTTTTCGGCCCAGCGTCATGATCGCGATCTGGCGTGGCGGCACACCGGTCGGCATCGCCGTGCAGGAACTGCTGGCCTACGCCGGTATCGAAACTGATCACATCGCCATTCGTACCTCCTCCTATAGCGGCATAGACGGGCGCGACACTGACATTCGCATTCACGGCATGAACTACCTGATCAAGCATATTCGACACGAGGACAATCTGCTGATTGTCGACGATGTGTTTGACACCGGCCACACGATCGCCGCTGTTATCGATCACCTGCAGGCCATGGCCCGGCTCAACACGCCGGCCAATATCCGCGTGGCAGTGCCCTACTACAAGCCCACGCGCAATGAAACCGAGCGCAGCCCGGACTACTACCTGCACGAAACCGAGGACTGGCTCAAGTACCCTCATTCACTGGAGGGGTTGAGCATCGAAGAGATCCGGCAGAATCGCCCGCAGCTCTACGACATAATCAAATCACACCTGCCGAACGCCGAATCGTGAGCGCCGCCAATCCAGGCATCAGCTGGCGCTGGCAGAACGTGCACTTTGCCGCCGCCGCGCTGTCGGTTTTCGTGGTTTATTTTTGCGCCGGCTGGATTGGCATTCGCTTTGCCGCCATCGGCGATGGTTCGCTGTCACTACTGTGGCTGCCCTCCGGCGTCGGATTATCCGCTTGTCTTCTATTTGGCCCCCGCATCTGGCCGGCCATCTGGCTGGGTTCTTTTTTGTCTAACTCTCCCTATCTCTACGAGGCTGAGGCCAGCTACCCATTGCTGAAGATGCTGTTTTTCGGCGGCGCCGCGGCCACCGTTAACACCTTGGTGCAGTCATTGCTTGCCTATCACCTGTTTCGCCGCTTTGTTGAACCCCATGGGTTAGCCACCAAACGAGGCATTCAGGAGTTTGTCTTTCGCGCCACGTTGATCCCCAGCATATTCAATATCGTCTTCCTGGTCCCTCTCTATCACCTGGGTGGCTACATGGTCATCGGTGAAACAGGGTTTCTGCAAACCTATCTCGCCACCTGGTTCTCGGCATCCCTCGGCGATTTTCATGGCTACTTTGTCGTAACCCCCTTCATCTGGAGCTGGTTGATCGACACCGGGCCCGGGCGTGGCTCACGCATGGCGTGGCGTGATTTTGGCATTTATGCCCTGGTGTTTGCTTTGCTGGTCATCGTGGGGCTGGAGGTTTACTGGCAAGCGGGTTTCCTACTAATTCCTTTTGGCGTATTGGTAGCCCTGCGATTTGGCATGCGCGGGGCATCCATGTTCATGCTTCTTTTTCCCTTTCCATCACCATCGCCACTGCCCAGGGGATTGGCCCACTCAGTTTCGACAGTATCTGGGTTTCTTTTATTACCATGCTAATGTTCATTTTCTGCATGGGCACACCGGTCTTGTTGCTGGCAGCTGACAGTAACGAAGCCCGCCAAACACAGCAGCAACTTGAAGACCAGGTTAACGAGCGCACCGCTGAACTGGCGGCGGCCAAGAATGAGGCCGAGGCAGCCAATGAGAGCAAGTCTCGTTTCCTCGCCGCGACCAGCCACGACCTACGCCAACCGCTGCATACCATGGGTTTGTACCTGGGCGCATTGGAAGCCAGTGTTGAACAGGAGAAACACCGGGAAACCGTGGCGAAAATCGCCGCCAGCCAGGAAACCCTGGCCGACATGCTGGACCAGTTGCTGGATATCTCTCGCATCGATGCCGGCGACATCGCGGTGGCTACTACCGAGGTCGAGCTGCAGCCACTACTGGAACGCGCGACCGGGGTCATCAATGCGCGGGCTGCCGAAAAAAGTTTGACCATAGAAGTCCAGGCAACCGATGCCATCGTGCGATCCGACCCGGTGTTACTGGAGCGCATTGTCAGCAACTTGCTGGAGAATGCGGTCAAGTACACCGAGACCGGCACCGTAGGTATTGTTTGCCGTCGGGAAAATACCGGGCTGGAATTGGAAGTACAGGACACCGGCATTGGCATCGAGGCCTCTCAGCTGACATCCATATTCGAAGAGTTCAGGCAGCTCGGAAATCCAGAGCGTAATCGCTCCAAGGGCCTTGGCCTGGGCTTGGCCATCGTCTCTCGCCTGGCACAAGCGCTGGACCACCCGATCGCGGTTCACTCAACACCCGCGGTGGGTTCCCGCTTTATCCTTACGCTGCCGCTGGTTAAGGCCTGATACCGCAGCCCTTTAGAATAATGTGAGTGACGGTCTCGGTAATTTTTTCAAAATCTCGCGCCGTGTACTCATCCTTACCCAAGGCCATCTTAACCTGCACATCGAAATCGGCGTAATGTTGTGTCGTGCTCCAGATCATAAAGATGAGGTGCAGTGGATCCACCGGGTCCATCTTGCCCTGTTTAATCCAACTTCTGATCACCTTGGCCTTGCCCTGTAACCAGACCGCGTAATTGTCTTCGAGGTAGCCCTTCAACAACGGCGCACCGCGTAACACCTCGCTGGCAAAAATCTTGGATGCCAGGGGATTGGTGCGCGAATAGGTGAGCTTAGCGTGAATATAGGCCCTCAACGCCTCCGCTGGATCATCTTCCGGGGTAATCTCCGGAAAAGACTGGTTCCAGAGTTCCACCACGTCGGTGAGAAGTTTTTCGTAGAGATCTTCCTTGGACTGAAAATAATAGTGCACATTGGTGCGGGCCACGCCTGCGCCCTCGGCAATCCTGGAGATAGAGGCACCGGCAAAGCCGCGTTCGGCAAACTCGAGTTCCGCGGCCGCCAGGATAGCCGCCTCGTTATCCCGGCGAATCTGACCCACTCTGTAGTTATTTTTAGCCATCACCGGGCTGCTCGTAGGCGCGTGGCAAGTAGTAGTCGACCAGCTCGGCAGAGAAGCCAATCAGGTCCACCAGGCGCCGATAGCATTCCGCCTGGCTGGCCCCTCGTTCCTTCCACACCGGCACCCGCTTGACGATGGTCTCGACGCGCTCACGCGGCGTAATAATCCAGGTGTCCTGGGGGGTGTCGCCAAACCAGAAGTCCGCCGCGCAAGTCTCCATGGCCACGGGTTTCATATACAAGGCCAGGCTCAACACCTTGCTGGCGCCACTGTCTTGAACATACTGGGTGAGGAACTGCATGGTGCCGCCACAATCACCCAGGTCATCGATGATCAATACCGTCTCACCACTGATGGGAATGGAGATGCCATGCTGTACCTTGGGATTTTCGTAGCGCACCCCCGGGCCTATGTACAAAGACACGCCGATGGTTCCAAACTCAATTTTCGGTACACCCGGATCGCGCCCGTCAACTAAATGATCGTACAGCAGTACACCGGGCAACATCCCGCCCATGGTGACAATTAAGGCTCGCGTGATAGCGGCATCGCCGTTAACAACCTGTGCGCGCTGGTATTCGTGCACCTGTCGAGAGACCTCGAATACCGCCTGGTTCTCCACCTCGTCGGGTATCAGCAGGAAGTCGAGATCATCGTCTGGCACAGCGATCCCGTGCGGATGTCTCCAGAAGTCCATATCCAGCTCGTCTAAAGGACAGCGAACCTGGTGTTGGTAAGTACTCATTGTGATGGCGCCCCCGCCGCGATCCAGCGCGCGACCAGCGTGCGCTCTTCATCGGTCATGTTGGTTTTGTTGAGAAACGGCATATCCGGTGCATCGATGGTCCGCGCCTTGATGCGTGGTGCCCACTGCTGCATTTGTGCCAGGCTGTCCAACATCACACCGCCCGGCGCCACGGTGAAGGTGTCGTCGACCGGTGTCTCTGAATGGCAGCTGGCACAGCGCTGCCGCAGTATTCCCTCGATTTGGCTAACCGGGACTTTGCCGGCCCCGGCTGCGGCCGACAGCCTGCTCTCAGGCATCACCACCCAGGCCAACACCCCGGCTGCCAGCAGTGACAACACCAGGATGATCGGCTTGTTGATACCGCGATGCTTGAGATTGAAATAGTGGCGGGAAAAAGCCGTGATGGCGATAATTGCCAATAATATCAACCAGTTATATTGATGTGCATAGGTCATCGGGTAGTGATTACTGATCATGATGAACAGCAGTGGCAAGGTCAGGTAGTTGTTGTGAGTCGAGCGCAACTTGGCCTTGATACCCCAGGCGGGACCGGGCGTCTGCCCTCCTTCGATTGCGCTCACCAGGGCTTTTTGCGAGGGGATGATCACCCGGAACACATTGCCCGCCATGATGGTGCCGATCACCGCACCCATATGGATGAAGGCGCCACGACCACTGAATAAATGCGTGAGCGCATAGGAAAACACCACCGTCATTAACACCAGCACCCCACCCAGCAGGTAACCATTGCCGGACAAAGGTGTGGCACACAGCAGTTCATAAATGATCCAGCCACCCAGTAAAAATCCGACACCGATACCAATGGCCTGCCACTGGCCCAGGTCGGCTATCCGCTTGTCTATCAGGTAGGCATCGGCGCCGATGTAAAACACCAAGACCATCAATACCATGCCGGTCAACCAGGTGGTATAAGCCTCCCACTTGAACCAGTGCAATGTCTCGGGCATTTTCTCCGGCGCCAGCTGGTACTTCGCCACCTCGTAGATACCGCCGCCGTGGATCGCCCAGAGATCGCCCTTGATACCCTTGTCCGCCTTCCACTCCGGCGGGCTCTCCAGGTTGTTATCCAGCCACACGAAATAGAAAGAGGCGCCGATCCACGCCACACCGGTAATCACGTGTAACCAGCGAAAGATCAGTTGCAGCCAGTCGAGAAAGTAACTTTCCATAATGCCAGTCCGTCAGTGAGTTCTGCTGTGCGCCGCTTTGCCGGCGACATAAGTATGGGCAATACAGCGATCATCGCCCAACATAGCCAGCACAAACATTTGCTCGGCCAGGTCGCGGCAACGTTTCATGCGATTGGTCAGCAAGGTTGTGGCCGACTTGTCGAGCACCAGGAAATCCGCTTCTTTTCCCGGCAGGAAATTACCAATCAGGTCCTCGCAATCGAGGCTGCGGGCCCCGCCCAGGGTGGCCAGGTAAAACGATTTGAATGGCGTCAACTTGTAGTCGTTGAGCTGTTCAACTTTGTAGGCATCGGCCAGGGTCTCGAGGATAGAGAAGGTGGTGCCGGCACCCACATCGGTACCCAGGCCCACCGTAATGCCTTCTGCCACCGCGCGTTTGAGGTTAAAAAGGCCACTGCCGAGAAACAGGTTGGAAGCGGGACAAAAGGAAATATTGGAGCGGGTTTCCGCCAGCCGCCGCCACTCATCGTCTTCCAGGTGTAGGCCGTGGGCAAATACACTGCGTCGGCCCAGTAAACCGGCCTGGTCATAGGTATCCAGGTAGTGTTTGCATTGCGGATAGAGCTCTTTGACCCAGGCTACCTCCGCCGGGTTTTCAGACAGGTGAGTATGCAGGTAAACCCCCGGGTGCTCGGCCAATAGCTGCCCCGCCAGGGCCAATTGCTGCTCGCTGCTGGTGGCCGCAAATCGCGGCGTAATGGCATAGCGCAGGCGGCCGCGGTTGTGCCATTTTTCAATCAGCGCCTTGCTCTCAGCGTAACCCGACTCCGCCGTATCGCACAGTTCGTCCGGCGCATGCCGGTCCATTAATACCTTGCCTGTAATCATACGCAACAGGCGCTGCTCACAGGCCTCGAAGAAGGCGTCCACAGACTGTGGGTGCACCGTGCCAAAAACCAGGGCAGTGGTGGTACCGCAACACAGCAGCTGGTCGAGAAAGCGCTCCGCCACTTCCGCGGCATGGTCGGCATCGGCAAAGTCGAGCTCGGTGGGATAAGTGTAAGTCTCCAGCCATTCCAGTAATTGTTCCCCGTAGGCGGCGACCATATCCATTTGTGGATAGTGGACGTGTGTATCGACAAAGCCGGGCACGATCAACGCATCAGCATATTCCTGTACTTCAATATCCGCGGCCAATCCCGGCAATAAATCTTGTGCCGAGCCCAGCTCAACAATATGGCCGGCGTCTACCAGTAACAGGCCATCGTCAAAATACTGGTAGCTTTCCTCATCGCCGGCGCTGTCGGGATCGTCGAGAAAATGCAGGACGCTGGCACGGTGGGCTTCCATTTATGAGGCAATCTCCACGCGAATCTGCTGGTCGCCGGCCAGGCGCACTTCATCGCAGTTGTCGCCGGCACCGGCGCGGTCAACCACGAGGAAATCACTCTCTATCTGCAGCGCCATACAGTAGTGATGCCAGATACCGCGGCGATAATTCACACCCTGCCCCGGCGCCGCCAGGAAAACGTGTATGGCCGACGGATCCAACTCACCGGGCGGCGCTACTGCGACCAGGTAGGGATTGGATGACAGGGGCATAAACGACTGGCTGCCCAGCGGATGACGCTCCATCAATTCCAGCGTAAATGGCAGTGACACCGGCTGGCTGCGAAAAATACTGATCACCACCTCGCCATCGGTAGCTTCCACCCGCACCAGTTCGTCATGGCGCACGGTGTTGCCGTAGTTGATGTCGCGGGTATCGTTGCGATCCGACACCTCGATCACCTCGCCAAAGGCGGCGAAGCTGTCCCGGGTCAAGGGTTGGGCTGTTAGAGTGCGGCTCATTTAGCTACCCCGGTAGGTTGAATAGCCATAGGGGGAGAGCAACAGCGGTATGTGGTAATGCTGGCCGTCACCGGCAATGGTAAACACCACATCCACATGGGGATAGAATGCCTCACCCCCCCGGCCTTCAAAATAGGCGGCGGTGGCAAAGTGGACACAGTAACTACCCGCCGCCAGCACCATTTCCTGTGCGCACAGCTCTGGTACCCGGCCATCAATATTGGTTTCCCCCTCGCCGATGAGGGTGCGCTGGCTGTCCTCATCAAGGCGGTGCAGAGAGATTTGAACCCCGACCGCCGGACAACCGAGAGCCGTGTCGAGGATGTGGGTGGTAATCTGGCTCATAGCATTTTCTCCAGCCTCAATTGAAAAATCCTGCGCTGCTCTTCGGCCGCATTGAGCAATTCCTGTTCACGCGTATTGGGCAGGCGCGCCCGTAACAGGCCCAGCATTTCAGAGGCACTCTTGCCACTGGCGCAGACAATGAAAATAAAGCCGAATTTGTTCTCGTAGTCCGTGTTGCCCGCGGCCAGGGCAGCGACCACCTCACCACTGGCCGTATCGACCGCCGCCTGTTCCCCCGCCGCCAACTGCTTGCTGTCGGCGTACTTTTGTTTGAGGGAATTCACGTCACCAATTTTTGGATGTCCCTCGAAAGCCTCAAGAAAATCCGTTTCAGCCAGCTCTGCCCAGACAGCATCCGCCGCCGTCGACAGGTCACTGACACTGACAAACGGCCGCGCGGACACCAACCTGGAAATCCAGCTCTGGCTGCTGCAACACTGTGCCAACAGCCGTGCCGCTTCGGCCTCACCGGCATCATTGAGTGTCTGCAGACTCACCGGCCACTACCTCCGGTGGGTGTGCCCAGTACGCGCAGACGGCTAACCCCTCCGTCGGGGAAAATATTGAGACGCACATGGCTGAAGGGTCCGGTATCGGACAATAACAACTCGCCCTCGAAAACATGTTCCCGGTGTGCTTCCAGGTAACTCTCATCAATCATCAGCTGCCAGGGTATATCGGCCGCATCGAGATCGTCGCGATCTGTGTTCACCACCTCGAGGCTAAAGCGATCGGGGTAATTGCCCTTGAAATGCGCGGTGTCCAGGATCACTTTTTTTATCGTGCCCGGTAAGCCCAGCTTGATAACACACCAGTCATTGCCACTGTCTCGCCGGCGCCGAGTCTCCCAGCCATCACCCATATTGATACCCCGCTGTGGCATCAGCAGGTTGCTGGGGGAGCTGTAGAACATATCGCTGCACAAGACACCGCGACCACCGTGGACAACACCGGCCAGGTCGAGCAGCTCCGAGGATTCGAATAAGCGCTCACTAATATGTGGCTCACCCCAGGTCCGCAACCGCGCCACGCCGCCGTCGGGAAACATCTTCAAGCGCACATGGCTAATGGCCTGGTCAGAGGAGACCGCGAACAGGTTGTGGGCATCAGCCGCCGTTGCCGAGTGCGGCACCAGTTCATGCCACTGGGTTGTCTCGCCGATTTCACCTTCTACCCCTCCTGCCACAAAAGCGCCTTCCAGGCTGGCAAATTCCGGCGCATTGCCCTTGAAGTGAGTGGTCTCGATGTCGACGCCGTGAATCACGCCTGGAACGCCCAGTTGCAAGGTACACCAGTCGAAATCTACACCACTTTCCAAGCGCGCCCGGCGGCCAAAACTGCGCCGTGATTCCCAGCCATCCATCCACTGGCCGGTGTCGACAAAGTGCCCCTCCCGGAAAATCGGGTCCGCGTGCTTCACCAGGTTGGTGCACTCGGCAAACCATTCATCTGAACAGGCCAGGGCACGTCCCCCGACCCGCTCATCCAGCAAGTCGGTGTAGCGACCGCTGTAGGGGTGCTGGCTGTTAACCTCGTCGCTCATATTGCCTGCCTCAGGATCGGTCGCCCCTGGGAGTTTCCCAGTATTTCGTTGTCGGCGAACACGGTCTGGCCACGCAACAGGGTTCGCTGAACCTGCCCCCGCACTCGCCTTCCCTCATAGGGGGTAATTTTGTGGCGGTACTTGATGATGTCGGCGGTAATTTCATATTCAGCATCATCATCAAACACCACCAGGTCGGCATCGTAACCGGTTGCAATCCGCCCTTTACAAGCTTCCAGCCCGGCAAACCGGGCCGGCTGGCTTGCCATCCAGTCCACCACCTGGGCCAAACTGTAGCCCCGCTCGCGCGCCTCGGTCCAGACCAGGGACAGGCCAAACTGTAAGGACGAGATACCACCCCAGGCTTTCTCCAGGTCGCCGCTGTCCAGGTGTTTCAGTTGCGGTATACAGGGGGAGTGATCGGATACCACGAATTCAATCACGCCCTGCTCCAAACCCTGCCAGAGGGCATTGCGATTTTCTTCCTCACGAATGGGCGGACAACATTTGAACAGGGTCTTGCCGTCGGGACAGTCCTCGGCGGCGATAGTCAGGTAATGGGGGCAGGTTTCGGCACTGATGGACAGGCCCTCTGCGCGGGCCGCCGCGATCATCGGAATGGCGTCGGAGGATGACAGGTGCACAATATGCATGCGTGCATCCAGCCCCGATTCATTGGCCTGCCGGGCCAGCTCGATGACCAGCTCTATCGCTTCGTTCTCCCAGCGCCGCGGCCGTGACTGCAGGAAACTCTGGTAGCTGGTGCCGATATCAGCGGGCGGGGAATCGTGCCGATCCAGTTCTGCGTGTATCAGGTAGGGCACATTGTGCGCCGCCAGGATAGGGATGGCGCGCTGTATATGGCTGGCGTCGACCTGGGGAAAATCACTAATACCGGAATGAATGGTGAACGACTTCACCCCGAGCACACCCGCCTGAACCAAGCCTTCGAGATCATCCAGGTTCTCCGGCACCACGCCGCCCCAGAAACCACAGTCCACCCACAGCTGATCGCCGAGCGAATCCAACTTCTGCTGCAGTGCTGCTGCCGTGGTGGTGACCGGCGTACAGTTCAGCGGCATATCCACCACCGTGGTGATTCCCCCAGCCGCCGCTGCCCGGGTGGCGGTGTTAAAACCCTCCCACTCCGTGCGCCCCGGTTCGTTGATATGGACATGGGTATCCACCAGCCCCGGCATCAATACTTTCTCACCGAGATCTTCAAGGTTGCATCCAACATCGGCATCTATGGCCAGAATATCGCGTATTTTGCCGTCAGCTATGACCACCGTGGCCGGTTGCTCAGCGCCGTCTATGAAGGTGCGTTGGCTGCGCAGGGCAAATTCACTCACGGGATTTCCACCGTGCTGATACCACGGTGGGTAGGCCGCTCCGTGGATTCCTCATGATTGAGCGCAATCAACTCTGCCGCAATCGACACCGCCACTTCCACAGGGCGCTTACCAGGCACAGCGGATAATCCTACCGGACAGTGCACGGCCTGATAAAAGTCGGGTTCATGTCCCCGGTGCTGCATGCGCATTTGGAAACGACGCCACTTGGTCTTCGAACCAATCAGGCCGACGTAGCGCGCATCACCTCGCTGCAATACCGCCTGCAAGATCTGGTAGTCCAACTGGTGATTATGGGTCATGACAATAAAGTCACTGCCCGCCGGCATCGCCGCCGCTTCTTCAGCGGGCTCGTCGCTGATAACCATGCTGACATTGGCGGCGGTTTCCTGCTGGCGGAAACTTTCACGGCTGTCCACCCAGTGCAGACGACAGGGCAATTGGGCAAGAATGGGGACCAGCGCGGTGCCCACATGACCTGCACCGAACACCGCAATCGTCATTTGCGCGCCTTTGAAGCTTTCAAACAACAGGTTGGTGTGGCCGCCGCAGCATTGACCCAGGGATGCGCCGAGGCGGATGTTTTCTATACGTTGTTGCTCTCCATCGGTGGCCATCAGTTCGGCGGCTATTTCATGGGCCCGGTATTCGAGGTGCCCACCGCCAATCGAGCCATAACTAGCTTCAGCGCCAATCACCATCTTGGTTCCGTTGTCCCGGGGCGTAGAACCCCGCACACCCAATACCGTCACCAGTACATAGGGTTCGCCGCGGCTTTGCAATTCCTGCACCGCGTCGATCCAACTGACGTTACTGGGCAGGCGATTCACGATTGCAACTCCCGGCAGGCTGCCAGCACCCGCTCCGGTGTCGCCGGTGCGTCCAATTGCGGACTGCGCTGGTAGTCGGCGATGCTGCACACGGCATCACGTAATGCGCTCCACACCGAGATGGCCAGCATTAGCGGCGGCTCGCCCACCGCCTTGGAGTGGTAAATCGTCGCCTCCACATTGGGGCTTTCAGGTAACAGCTCTACATTGAACTCAACCGGGGTGTCGCCAATCGCGGGAATTTTGTAGCTGGCCGCGTTATTGGTTTGCAAACGGCCGTCTTCTCCCCAGACCAGCTCCTCGGTGGTGAGCCAGCCCATGCCCTGTATAAAGCCACCTTCCACCTGGCCAATGTCGATGGCCGGATTCAGCGATTCGCCAACGTCGTGGCAGATATCAACTCGCAGCACTTTGTATTCCCCAGTCAGGGTATCGATCACCACCTCGGAGACTGCTGCCCCGTATGCATAGTAGAAAAAGGGCCGACCCTTGGCCTGCTCCCTGTCGTAGTAGATCTTGGGCGTCCGGTAGTAACCGGTCGCCGAGAGCGGCACGCGGTTGAGATAGGCAAGCTGTATCATCTCCGCGAAACTCATGTCCTCCTCACCGACCACAACCCGACCTTGTTTAAAAACGATCTCACGCGGATGAATAGAAAAGTGGCTGGCGGCAAAATCCACCAGGCGCTGCTTGATCCTGGCCGCGGCATCCCGCGCCGCCATACCATTGAGATCACTGCCCGAAGAGGCCGCGGTGGGCGAGCTGTTCGGCACCTTGTCGGTGCGCGTCGAGGTACAGGTGATGGTGCTGATATCCACCTGGAATTCCTGCGCCACCACCTGTGCCACCTTGGTGTAAAGCCCCTGCCCCATCTCGGTGCCGCCGTGATTGAGCTGAATACTACCGTCGGTGTACACATGTATCAGCGCGCCAGCCTGGTTGAGATGCTGCACGGTGAAGGAGATACCAAATTTAACCGGGGTCAGGCTAATACCGCGTTTTAGTACCGGGCTGGTGCTATTGAATTCACGTATTGCCTGGCGCCGTTGTCGATAGTCAGAATTGCTCTCGAGACGATCTACCAGGGGAGCAATGATATGTTGTTCTATTTGCTGGCCGTAGTGAGTGGAATCGCGGCCACCTTCGGCCCGATAGAGGTTGCGTTTGCGTACATCGAGGGGGTCCAGGCCAGTGGCTGTCGCCACCTGCTCGATAATGTTTTCGATGGCCAGCATGCCCTGGGGCCCACCGAAGCCGCGGAAGGCGGTGTTGGATACGGTATGGGTTTTAACCCGGTGACCCTGAATGCGGGCAGCGGGTAGAAAGTAACTGTTGTCGGCGTGAAACATGGCCCGATCGACAATGGCGTCGGATAAATCTGGCGACATACCGCAGCCCCCCGCCAATTCGAGATCCACGCCCAGTATCTGGCCGTCGGCGTCGAAGCCAACCTCATATTGAGTGTAGAAATGATGGCGCTTGCCCGTCGCCGTCATGTCGTCGGCGCGAGCCAGTCGAATCTTCACCGGCCGTCCGGTAAGGCGAGCCGCCAATGCTGCAATACAGGCCCATTGATTGGCATTGGTTTCCTTACCACCAAAGGCGCCACCCATGCGGCGCACATCCACCGTCACCCGACTCAGGGGAACATTGAGCACCTCGGCCACCAGCTTCTGACCCTCGCTGGGGTGCTGGGTGGAGGTATACACCAGCATGCCGCCGTCTTCCTCGGGCACGCAGAGAGCCGCCTGCCCCTCCAGGTACAACTGTTCCTGGCCACCACTGCGGAATTCACCCTGCAAACGATGGGGTGCCTGTGTCAACGCGGCTGCCACATCACCGCGCTGCTGGGTATGACTGGGGCGCACAAATTGCTTCGCGGCCAGGCCCTGCTCTATGGTCAGTAAGGCGGGCTGTGGCACATAGTCGACCTCCGCCAGGGTGGCCGCCTTGCGCGCCAATTCGTGACTGCTGGCAACCACCGCAAACAAGACCTGGCCGAAAAACTCCACTGTCTGTTCCACCAACAGCGGATCACCGGGAAAGACCGGGCCGATATCGCGGTGACCGGGAATATCCTCGGCGGTAAGAACAGCCACAACGCCGGTTGCGGTGCGCACCTTGTCCAGGTCGAGCCCCTTGATACGGGCGTGGGCCTGGGAGCTCAAACCCACATAGGCGTAGAGAAGGTCGCGGGGTTCCGGCAAATCGTCGGTGTAGTTCGCCTCACCACTGACATGTTTGTGGGCGCTCTCGTGTGGTAGCGCTCGGCCAACGCTTTTATCAACACTATGCATAGTGCGTCACCCGCAGAGCTGACTGCTCCAGCCCGGTCTCCGGGTCAGTCTCCAACTCTTTCTCGAAATACAGTCTCAACAGCATATTGGTCGCCACCTGCATCCGGTAATCCGCACTGGCGCGAAAATCGGAGATCGGCGAAAAATCCTCGCTCATGGCTTTCATAGCAGCGTCGATCAACCCGCGCTGCCAGGGCTGACCAACCAGCGCCTGCTCGCAGCGACTGGCACGCTTCGGAATCTCGGCCATGCCACCGAAGGCAATACTGGCGCCAACCACCACGCCGTTCTCCACCGCGACGTCGAAGGCACCGCAAACCGCGGAAATATCGTCTTCAAGTCGCTTGCTGACTTTGTATATTCGCAGCCGTTCTCCCGTTCCCTGCTTGGGAATGCGGATGGCGCGAATAAATTCGCCGGACTCCAGGGCTGTCTGCCGGTAACCGGTAAAGAATGACTCGATCGGCAGCTGGCGCACCGTCTCTCCCCGCTGCAATACCAACTCCGCGGCCAGGGCGATCAACACCGGCGGCATATCGCCAATCGGCGAAGCATTGGCCACATTGCCGCCGACAGTGCCCTGATTCCTGATTTGCAGGGAACCGAGACGCTCCAGTAACTCGCCCAGCTCGGGCCAGTTCTCGACCAGCACGGATTTGCACTCGCTGTAGGTCACCGCGGCCCCTATCTCCAGCACCGCCTCGCTGTCGTCGATCTGCTTCAGCTCCTGCACCGTGCCGGTATACACCAGGGTTTTGATGTCTTGCAGGCCCTGGGTGATTTCCAGGCACAGGTCGGTACCTCCTGCCAGCAGCCGCGCGTCGGGGTATTGCTCGAGTAGCTGGGCTAATTCTGCCACGTCAACCGGCGCAAAATAGTTGTTCCCGTCGCCCTGTAAGCTGGCATCGGCACTGGCGATCGCGGCCAATCGCTGTTGCGTATCCGCGGCCCCCAGGCTAAAGCTGTCCTGTTGATCGGGTTCATACATCTGCACAGCGGCATCGATAATCGGCCGATAGCCTGTGCAACGGCACAGGTTGCCGCCCAGGGATTCAATAATTTCAGGGCGCTGCGGTTGCTCATGCTGCTTGAGATGAGCAAACATCGACATCACAAAACCGGGGGTACAGAAACCGCATTGGGAGCCATGGCAATCCACCATGGCCTGCTGAACCGGGTGCAGCTGACCGTGCTGGCGGAGATGTTCAACCGTTATCAGCTGCTTGCCGTGCAATGTCCCGACCGGGGTGATGCAGGCATTGATAGCCCGGTAGCGCAGCCCACCCTGCTCCAGCTCTGCCAGTACCACGGTACAGGCGCCGCAATCCCCAGAGGCACAGCCTTCCTTGGTACCTGTTAGTCCCGCTTGTTCGCGCAAATACCTGAGCACCGAGACATTGGGGTCCAGGTTCTGCAACTGTTGCTCGAGGTCGTTGAGCAAAAAACGGATCAAGGAATTCTCCAGCGCAGGCTATAGTTCAAATTCTGACAGTAGTGTCAGTAAATATAGCATAACAATATAAGAATTATGGCATCCGCCGTGTTAAATGCACCCCGGTTTGTTGTAGGCTTAGCCTGCCAATAAGTCATCACGCAAAAATAAACCGGTGGGGACACTGCGCTCTCCACCCCAGAATAAGCCAATCAAGGAACTGTCCATGAAAAGATCACTATTTGCCGTCAGTCCGCTGTGTCTGGCCATTGCCGCTTTGTCAGCGCCCATCCATGCCCAGCAAGAACGCATGGTATTCGAAGAGGTACTGGTAACCGCGGAAAAACGCACCGAGAGCCTGCAGGATCTGTCCCAGGCAGTAACGGCTCTATCCGCAAAGGACCTGGATGATCGCGAGCTGACCTCCATTGTCGACCTGAGCGCAATTGCTCCGGGTGTCAACATCGCCAAGAATGAAGGCTTCAAAACGGTTATCACCATTCGCGGTATTGGCAACGAAGCCAACCAGAACGCGATTGCTAACCCCTCTGTTTCCTATCACCTGGATGGCATCTACGTAGCATCCCCGTTCGCCTTGCAGACGGATTTTCTCGACCTGGAGCGGATCGAGGTCTTGCGGGGTCCCCAGGGCACCCTGTTCGGCCAGAATTCAACCGGTGGCGCCATCAATGTGATCACCAAGGCCCCGGACACGGAAGAATTCTATGGCACCGCCGACCTGACCCTGGGTAACTACGACCTGGTGCGCCTCCGCGCCGCGGTCAATGTGCCCATGAGCGACAGTTTTGCTGCACGTTTGTCGGTAGCGACCAACGAACACGAGGGCTATACCGATAATATCGTCAATGGTCAGGACCTGGACGACGCCGATAGCGTCTCGGCCCGCCTGCGCTTGTTGTGGGAAATCTCCCCTAACTTCCGTGCCCACCTGACGGCCCAATATTTCGACGAAGATGTGAACGGTCAGGCACAGAAGGGTTTGCTCGATCCCACCACCAATTCTCGTAAGCTGGCCCAGGACTCGATCTCCCACTACGAGCTGGAATCCCAACTGTACAGCCTGGTGCTGGAGTGGGACCTGGAGGCGTTCTCAATCAAATCGCTAACCAGCTACCAGGATGACGACATCGCCATTCTCCGTGACAATGACCGCAACGACCTGGCCTCGCTGCCACCCTTTGCCCAGTTGCCCAGCTACTTCGACCCGGAAACCAACCACCAGAAAACCACCACCCAGGAATTCAACCTGATCTCCGCCGAACCGGCCTTTGGTAAACTGGACTGGGTAGCAGGAATCTTCTATCTCGACACCGAAGTTGATATCTCGATTGTAGAGCGCCTGGATTTCGGCTTTGACGGTGTGTTCGACCCCTTCACCGTAGAAGACATTCTTACATTTGCGCCAGCCGACGCGGGCTTTATCTCAGACTCCAAGCCCGAGCGAGAATCTACCTCAATCTACGGCCAGGGCACGTGGAACTTTACCGATACCTGGCGCATGGTGGGCGGTCTTCGCTATACCGAGGATGAAGTCTACTCTGAGGTCACCAACTTCTACGGCCGTGGCGGCACTGAGATCCTGGAAATCGACAGCGAGAAGTGGACTGGGCGACTGGCGCTAGAGCACGACTTCAATGACTCTACCATGGGCTATATCTCTTACACGCGTGGCTTTAAGCCTGGCGGCAGTAATCTCACCTTTGGCCAAGAAGCTGTCGTTTCTCCAATCGTGGTTCTACCCATCTTCGAGGAAGAAACCATTGATGCTTTCGAAGTAGGTATCAAGACCGATCTCGCCGACGGCCGCATACGCCTGAATGGTGCCGCCTTCTACTATGATTACGAAAACCTGCAATACCAGGCTACCGACCCTGAGGTATTCCAGGGCGGTGTGGGCAATATCCCGGAATCGGAAATTTATGGCGCCGAGCTTGAGTTCGCTGCATTCCTGACCGAAACCCTGATCCTCGACGCCCGTATGGCCTGGCTGGAGACCGAAATCACCGCCAGCCACCTGTCTCTGGATAACGTCGAATCCGACGAGGCCACCAATGCGTTGATAGGACAGGGCTTTCCGCTGTTCGGACCGGAAATCGAGATGGCCCGTGCTGAAGCAATCACCGATGTCAAAGGCAACGAGTTGGCCAAGACTCCCGGTTTTACCGCCAACCTGGCACTCACCTACAACACCGAGATCGGCGCCTGGGGTAATTTTGACGGTATCCTGAGCTA
This sequence comes from Halieaceae bacterium, assembly GCA_965237855.1. Lineage (GTDB taxonomy): Bacteria > Pseudomonadota > Gammaproteobacteria > Pseudomonadales > Halieaceae > CBDEGK01. Next base: position 537,851 of record CBDEGK010000004.1, read on the forward strand.
CACCTACCGGGGTGACTTCAAGCATCGCATCTTCAACAACCCAGCAACGGACGAAGTTGACGATTACAGCACCATCGACCTGGTATTACGCTTCGCACCGATGGACGGCCCCTGGCGTATTGAACTCATCGGCAAGAACCTGACCGATGAAGACGGTATCAACGCCCGCTTCACCGACGTGTTCGGCGTCGGCGCCACCGGCGACCAGTTGATTGCACCTCGCCAGTACATGGTCCGCGCCGGCATCGATTTCTAACAGCTACAAGGGGTCAGAGGTGATGTGGATAACTCCTGCGGAGTTACCCACATCACCTCCGACCCCAAGAGCAACTTTCACATGAAGGTGAATTTAGCCAGGAACAGCGCGCCAAGAAACCAGGCACCGGGGCTGACTTCATTGGCACGACCGGTCAGAGTTTTTACACCGACATAGGTGATGAAGCCCAGGGCGATACCGTTGGCGATTGAAAACGACATCGGAATCATGATGATCGTCACCAGCGCCGGCATCAGCTCGGTGGCATCGTCCCAGTCCAGCGCGCGCATGCCAGACATCATCAACAGAGCTACATAGACCAGCGCCCCCGCCGTCGCAAAGGCTGGCACCATACCCGCCAGTGGCGCAAAGAACGTGGCCAACAAGAACAGCACACCCACGGTTACCGCGGTCAGCCCGGTGCGGCCGCCCGCTTCAACCCCCGCGGCACTTTCCACGTAGCTGGTAACCGGCGCACAACCCAGGAAAGCACCCGCCACGCTGGAGGAACTGTCCGCCTTCAGCGCTTTGTCCATGTTCTCAATGTCGCCCTGCTCATTGATAAGGCCAGCTCGTGTGGCCACCCCCATCAGGGTGCCGGCGGTGTCGAACAGGTTTACAAACAGGATGGCGATAATCACCGAGATCATGGCCACATCGAAGGCGCCGGCGATATCCAGCGCCATAAAGGTCGGCGCCATATCCGGCGGCGGCGAGACCAAGCCCTGGTACTGCACCAGCCCCGTTGCCAGGCCAATCCCCGTCAGCAACAACACACCGATCATGATGGCGCCGGTGACCTGGCGCACAGAGAGTGCGGCGATAAGAATGAAGCCCATCGCTGCCAGCATCGGTTCGGGCTGGGTAAGATCCCCCAGCGCGAGGATGGTGGCGGGATTGGAGACAATGATGCCCGAGCTTTTCAGGCCGATGAAACCGATAAACAGGCCGACACCGCAGCCCATGGCGATACGCAGGTCCGTGGGAATACTATTCAGCATCCAGGCACGCAAGCGGGTCACACTCATGATGAAGAACAGCACACCCGCCAGAAAAACCGCTCCCAGTGCCACCTGCCAGCTATAGCCCATTTCGCCGACCACGGTGTAGGTGAAGAAGGCGTTCAGGCCCATACCGGGAGCCAGGCCCACCGGCCAGTTGGCATACAAGCCCATGAAGATACAGGCCAGGGCCGCCGCCAGGCAGGTGGCGACAAAACTCGCGCCCTGGTCCATGCCCGCTGACGCCATCATCTGCGGGTTTACAAAAATGATATAAGCCATGGTCACGAAGGTGGTAAATCCCGCCAGCAGCTCCGTGCTTACCCGCGTATTGTGCTCACTCAGGCTGAACAGCCTTTCCAATATCTGCATCCGTCCTAATCCTTCATCAGTATTTGCCAACCAGTTCCCTGGCCAGTCGGGTTTGTTCTGCTATCAGCGCCGTCACGTCCAGGTCGAGCAATTCGCCGTCGTTGACCTTCCACTCACCGGCAACCATGACCTTGTCGGCGCGTTGGGCACCACACAGCAACAGCGCCGCCAGCGGTTCGTGACTGCCGGCAAAGGCAATATCATCGAGCTTAAACAGGGCCAGATCAGCCTGCTTGCCCGGCGCCAGTTGGCCAATATCGTTGCGGCCCAATACCGCCGCGGAACCGGCTGTAGCCCAACGCAGGGCATCGAGATGACTGACCGCGGCGGCACCATAGCGCAGCCGCTGCAGATACAGGGCCAGGCGCGCTTCTACCATCATATTGCTGGAATCATTACTGGCGGAGCCATCCACTGCCAGACCCAGTTTGACTCCCGCCGCTTCCAGTTCCAGGTTCCGGCAAATGCCCGATGCCAACATCATGTTAGAGCCTGGACAGTGGGCAATACCCACCCCGGCCGCACCCAGCCGCTGGATCTCTGAATCGTCAAAATGGATGCCGTGAGCGAGCCAGGTGCGTTCATGCAACCAGCCTGCCCGCTCCAGGTAATCCACTGTCCGGCAGCCGAACATCTCTTGGCAAAAATCCTCTTCATCCTGGGTTTCCGCCAGATGGGTGTGCAACATCACACCGTTTGCCTGTGCTAGTTCTGCGCTGTCGCGCATCAGCGACTCACTGACCGAAAACGGTGAGCAGGGAGCCAGGGCAATCTGCACCATCGCGCCCTCCCCGGCATCGTGAAATTTTTCAACGACGCGCTGACTGTCGCGAAGAATCACCGCTTCGTCCTGCACCGTGGATTGCGGCGGCAATCCACCCTGGTCCTCCCCCAACGACATGGAACCACGGCTCAGGGTTACCCGGGCGCCAATCTGACTGGCAGCGTCCACCTGCGCATCCACAGCGTCATCCAAGCCTTGCGGAAACAGGTAGTGATGATCCGCCGACGTGGTACAGCCGGACAACAGCAACTCCGCCAATGCCACGCGGGTGGCACAGTGCAACATCTCCGGTGTCAGCCCGGCCCACACCGGGTACAGGCTTTTCAGCCAGTCGAATAACTCCTTGTTCAGCGCGGCCGGCAGCGCGCGGGTCAGGGTCTGGTAAAAATGATGATGGGTATTGATCAGGCCCGGCAACAACACGTGTTGGGAGGCGTCGAGCACCACGTCGACCGGCTCTGCAGGCGCCTGCCCTGACTCCAACACTTCAACTATCAACTTACCGCGCACCACAAGTCCGCCGCTGCCCGCCGCGGTTGTGGCGGTGAAGCAGGCCAGGGGATTCTTGATCCAGGTACTCAATTCAGCTGACATCGATCACCTCTTCGATCACGGCAGGCTTGGGCAATAGTAGTTCCAGCAGGACCGCACAGACGGCGGTGGTGGCAACCGGGAAGCCCAGCAACATGGCCAGCATCGGCGACAGCCCATCGACTATGGCGGGCAGCTGTGTTGCGGCCAATCCCAGCACCAGGGATGCAATCACGATCACCCAGCTGCGTCGACCGGGGCTGGCGGACTGCAGAACCTGGTAGCCGGACACGCCCACCAGCGCAAACATCAACAGGGTTGCCCCGTACAACAAACCCTTGGGCATAACCTGGAACAGGCCACCCATGATCGGGAACATACCCATGATCACCAGCATGGCCGCCAGCCACACGCCGACATGGCGACTGGCAACACCGGTTAACTGAATGACGCCATTGTTCTGACTGAAGGTGGTGTTGGGAAAGGTATTAAAGACTGCCGCCAGCAGTGAATTAAAGCCGTCACCCAGCACGCCACCCTTGATGCGCCGCCAATAGGGCTCGCCGACCAGGGGTTGCTTGGACAGTTTGGAGGTTGCCGTGAGGTCGCCGATACTCTCTGCCGCCGTCACCAGGTAGATGGGTAACAGGGATAGAAAGATCCCCAGGTCAAAGCTGAGGTCATATTGCAGGGGCCGCGGAAAGAAAAAGGTCGGTAATTCCTGAATTGCATCGAAATTTACCTGTCCACCCCACCAGGCCACCAGGTAGCCCAGTCCCAGGCCAATGCTGATGGACGCCAACCGCAGCCACGGCGAAGAACGGGTGGCAATCAAACTGATGACGACGATGACGCCAATAGCATAGGCAGGCACTAACCAGGCGATGCCGCCGTGTTCCAGTGCCTGCCGGTACTCGAACAGCAGGTTGTCGACAGTGACCATGATCAGGGACAGGCCCAGCATCATGACCGTGGTACCAGTCACCGTGGGCGTCACCACCCGCTGCAGACGGTGCAGAAACTGACTCAGCACCATCATCATGATTGCACCGACCATGGTGCAGCCAAAAATAATACCGAGTAATTGATCGGTGCTGTACTGGTCGCGCATGCTGTGCGCGGCGAAGATCAGCGGGCCGATAAACGTGAAACTGGTGCCCTGGATAGACAGCAGGCCAGAACCAACCCGACCAAAACGCCGCACCTGTATATAGGTCGCAACCCCCGAAATAACCAGGGCGCTGCTAATCATGTAGCTGGTTTCCCGGGCTTCAAGACCCATGCCAATACAGATCAACAGCGGTGCGGTGATGATACTGACAAAGATGGCCAACAGGTGTTGCAGGGCAGCGAGCAGCTTGGCTAACGGCGGCGGATTGTCTTCCAAGCCATATAACAAGATGGTAACTCCAGTCGAAAGCGACAATATGTCACTTTCATTCTGGAGTTGCCAGTTCTGAGGCCTCAGGCGCTCAGTTTTAAATCCGCATCACGCAGTGCAAAATCCGGACGCACGTAATCGTAATCCAGTGCTTCAGCAACGGCGCTACAGGTCACCACACCGGCATGCACATTCAGACCCTTGAGGAAATGCTCGTCATCGAGCAATGCATCAATCCCCTGGTCCGCCAGTTTGATGGCGTAGGGCAAGGTGGCATTGGTCAGCGCCAGTGTTGAGGTACGGGCAACGCCGCCGGGCATATTCGCCACGCAGTAGTGCACCACGTCATCAACAATATAGGTGGGCTCCTGGTGAGTCGTGGCCTTGCTGGTTTCAAAACATCCGCCCTGGTCAATGGCCACATCCACGACCACTGAGCCGCGCTTCATGCGCGCAATCAGATCACGGCTCAGCAACTTGGGTGCTGCCGCCCCAGGCACCAGAACGGCACCAATCACCAGGTCGGCTTCCAGCGCCAGGCGCTCAATGGCATCCGCGGTGGAATAAACAGTCTTTAGACGACCACCGAAAATATCATCCAGCTGTTTCAGTCGCGGCAACGATCGATCCAGCAAGGTGACCTCGGCGCCCATGCCGATAGCCATGTAGGCCGCGTTTACGCCAACCACACCACCGCCAATCACCAATACCTTGCCCGGTTCCACGCCCGGTACGCCGCCCAGCAGGGTGCCGTTACCGCCGTGAGATTTTTCCAGGTTGGCAGCACCGGCCTGGATAGACATCCGCCCCGCCACCTCGGACATGGGCGCCAGCAGCGGCAGGCCACCACCGGCCGCGGTGATTGTTTCATAGGCAACACAGGTCGCGCCGGACTCAAGCAGTAGTTTGGCCTGCTCGGGATCGGGTGCCAGGTGCAGGTAGGTGAACAGCAATTGTCCCGGGCGCAACATACGGCATTCCTGCGACTGGGGTTCTTTCACCTTGATAATCATCTCCGCCTCGGCAAACACCGCCTCGGCACTTGCAATGATCTCAGCGCCGGCGCTCAGGTAATCAGCATCATCAAAGCCGATACCCGTGCCCGCATTGGTCTCCACTAATAATCTGTGGCCGTGAGCGACCAGCTCCTTCACACCGGCCGGGGTCATTCCCACCCGGTATTCGTGGTTCTTTATTTCCTTGGGAATACCAATAATCATGTGCCTAGCCTCTAAGCTAATATGTCAGTCAGTTGATACGAGTAGACTAGAGGCTTTAGGCAAGTTTATTTTCTCTGTATTTTTAGTTATATAGTTGTTTATACTAGTTTTATAATTTTATTAGTCGATTCAACTATTTTGGATAATTAGGAACTATGCAATCAGCCATCACAGATCTTAATCGTATAGATCGCAATATCCTGCGGGAGTTACAGAAGGACGGCCGCATTTCTTACGCGGAATTGTCGCGCCGGGTCGGCCTCAGCGTCACCCCCTGCATAGAGCGCATCAAGAAACTGGAAAAGGCCGGGGTCATCCAGGGCTACCAGGCCAACCTGGACCCGGAGCACTTGGGCGCCGGGCTGGTGGTGTTTGTGCAAATCAGTCTGACCCGCACCTCCCAGGATATCTTTGAGGAATTCAAACGCGCCGCCTCAGCGCTGGAGGATGTACAGGAGTGCTACCTGGTGTCGGGCAATTTTGACTACCTGATTAAAGCCCGGGTGGCCGACATGCATGGTTATCGGCAATTCCTCGGTGAAACCCTGCTGACCCTGCCGGGCGTGCAGGACTCGACCAGCTACGTGGTGATGGAGCAGGTCAAGGAAACGCTGGCGATTCCCGTACCCTATTGAGGCAGGCTATCGATCCATCCATTTGTCCAGCGCCGTCACCTCGTAGGAGAGCACCGCCTCGACAATGACATCGGCAGAATCTGCAACCAATAATTGATCACGGTGCGCTGGCTTGAGAAAACGACTCTCCACCATGTGATCCAGCAACTCAAACAATGGATCGAAGAAGCCCTGCACGTTAAGGGCGCCACAGGCCTTGGCGTGAAACCCCAACTGGTTCCAGGTCAGCACCTCGACGATTTCCTCCAGCGTACCAATACCGCCAGGCAGTGCGATGAAACAGTCGGATTCTTTCACCATCTTCATCTTGCGTTCGTGCATGGAGTCGACCACATGCAGTTCCGTCAATCCCTTGTGGCCCACCTCTTTTTCCAGCATATCTCCCGGTATCACACCAATCACCTTGCCACCCGCGGCCAGGGCGGCATCGGCGCTGGCACCCATCAAGCCCACATCACCACCACCGTAAACCAGGGTGTGTCCCTGCTCGGCAATATAGGTCCCGATGTCCCGCGCCGCCTGCATATACGCCGGGTCGCTGCCCGGGCTGGAGCCACAATAAATACAGACCTTACTCATGAGAATAATCCTCTATCCGACTGCGGTGTTGGGGAAAGGCTTGCAACAGCTCCTCACGCTTACCCAACTCCATATCACTGTATTCAAACCCCGGTGCCACCGCCTCGCTGATCAGCCCGTATTCACCCTGCTCCAGGTGAGACGCTTTCCAGGTGCCACCCTTCACCGCCAGCTGCAGTTGATGGCCCTGGACGGGATCTGGACCCAGCACCACGGTCTCGAGCGTTCCATCGGCATGAATCAGGTGATAGGTGATCGGCTCGCCGAGATGAAAGAAGTGCAGGATATCCGACTGGTTCCTGTGCCAGTGCCCGATCCGGGAGTCTTCAGTGAGCAGATAGTAGATCGACGTGAGGGTAAATCGTGGGCCCAGCCCGGTATCTATCTTGGCTCGATGCCCCGCCTCGAAAGTGCGTTTGAAAAAACCGCCCTCCACGTGGGGTTGCAGCTGCAATCGTTTGATCAATTCCTCGACATCCATGGCCATACTCAATCCAGGTAGCAATAAGCCCATTAGCGACAAACTCAGCAGCAGTATGCGTCTCAAGGAGATCCGCCCTCGAGGACTGCGATGATATCCGCCCGGACGGCTGCCACAGACTTGCGAATGGCCTCCCGGTCCAGGCTCAGCACCTGGCGATCTTCCATTAACACCCGCCCGGCGACAATGGTGGTTACCACATCCTGGCTGTCCAGCACGTACACCAGGTGTGAACGAACCTTGTACAAAGGCGCCTGCCGGGTGCGGCTAAAATCCACCTGGATCAGGTCGGCCTGCATACCGGGCTCCAATCGCCCCACCACATCACCCAGGCCAATGGCCCTGGCTCCCATGCGGGTGGCCATATCCAGTGCCACCGGTGCGGGCAGCGCAGTCGGGTCCCCGGAATTCACTTTGTGTAGCAGGGCCGCCAGCCGTATCTCTTCCCACATATCCAGGTCGTTATTGGAAGCGGCGCCATCCGTCCCCAGGCCGACATTCACACCCGCCGCAATCATCGCCGGTACCGGCGATATTCCCGCACCCAGTTTCATGTTGGAGGTCGGGTTGTGAATGGCACCGACGCCTTTCTCAGCCGCGATAGCGATATCTTGTGCGTTTAATTGCACCATATGCGCACCAATGGGCGACAGGTCCAGCAGGCCGGTGGTATTCACATGCTGGATCGGGGTCTTGCCAAAATTGGCTTGCACAAACTCGGTTTCTGCAGGCGCTTCGGCCAGGTGAATCGATATCGGGGCATTCATGGCCCCGGCCACCTCAGCGGTATTGGCCAGGTGCTGAGGGCTGACCGTGTAGGGCGAGTGGGGTGCAAAGCCAGGGATGATTCGCGGGTTCTTGCCCTGCCAGCCACTGACAAACTGTCGCGCCGCGGCGAAGGAATCCTCCCAGCCTTCGAAGCCCGGGCTGGGCACATCGATATGCGGTGCGGCGACGATCGCCCGGAGGCCACAGCGCTCTACCACGCCGGCAATCACTTCCGGATGGAAATACATATCCACAAAGGTGGTGGTGCCGCCCTGGATCATTTCATAACAGGCCAGTTCAGCGCCGATACGCACAAACGAGCGGTTAACGAAGCGTCCCTCCATCGGAAACACGTAATTGTTAAGCCAGTCCATCAGGTCCAGGTCGTCCACCATGCCGCGAAACAAGGTCATGGAGGAATGGGTGTGGCCATTGACCAGGCCCGGCATGACGATTTTGCCTGACCCAGCAATGATCCGCGCGCCGGTATATTTCCGGGACAGCCTGCTCCATTGGCCTACCGCAACAACACGGTCATTTTTCACCACCACCACGCCATCCTCAATCAGCGTGTCCCCAGCGTTCATGGGCAGCACGTAGTCCCCCCGAACCATTAAATCCGCCTCGACCTGGCCCCAGCCCGGCGCCGACAGGCCAAATATGAGCAATAACTTAACGATAATATTGAGGGCTGGTCGCATAGGTTCGTCCCACGAAAAGGAAAGCGTCAGAATAGTGACTTTTTGCCATTGCCAGCGCTTGAAGTGAAACCAGCGCTGGAACTAGTCTAGATGGGACATGATTGACTGGCAATGGCCTGTTCCCGGTTCCACACGCTTCCGCTCAATCTAGAACAAACATAAAGTGCGCAAAGCATCTAACCTTAAGGAGTCATTCAATGTACAAGCCCCTGTCTTTGACTAAAAAGGCCTCGAAAAAATCGGCGCTGGCGATCGGAGTATCGTCACTCATGGCCGCGGGTGCGCCCGCTGCACTGGCCCAACTAGAAGAGGTCATCGTCACCGCCCAGAAACGCGAGCAGAACGTGATGGATGTGCCGATATCCATCGCCACCATCCGCGGTGAACGTTTCACCGCCATGTTTGAAGGCGGCACGGGTACCCGGCGTGTTTGCGGAATCATCCAATGGTCGCGTCGCGCCCCGCTTCTATATTCGCGGCCTGGGCAACACCGACTTCGACCTGGCTGCCTCCCAACCGGTGTCCATCATCATGGATGACGTGATAAAGGAAAATACCGTACTGAAAAGCTTCCCGCTGTTCGATATAGACCGTGTGGAAGTGCTGCGCGGTCCCCAGGGTTCCCTGTTCGGCCGCAACACGACGGCGGGCATCATAAAATTTGACTCCAACAAGCCCACCCAGGAAACCACTGGCCGTGCCAAAATCGATATCGGCGACCTCGGCACCTTGAACTTAGAAGGGGCCATCGGTGGCGGCCTCAGCGACAACGTCGCCGGTCGATTAGCGGTCTATTACCAGAGCCGCGACGAGTACATCGACAACGCCTTTACCGGTGAGAGTGATGCCTATGGCGACTTCAAGGAACAGGCCATCAAGGGCTTTCTGTCCTGGGATGCCTCCGACAAGCTGGACTTCCTGCTCGGTGCCCACTACCGCGACAATGATGGCACCTCCGCCATGTTCCGCGCCAACATCCTCGGCCCGGGCAATGGCCTGAATGAAAACTTTGATCGCGAAACCGTGCATTTCGACGAAGGTGGCGGCAACCGGCAGGAATATGAAAACACTGGCCTGAACCTCAAGTTCAACTATGACTTTGGTGCTGTCACCCTGACCTCCATTACGTCCTGGGAAGATGCCGAGGGCTTTAGCCGCGGCGATATCGACGGCGGCAACCTGGTTTACGGTCCCGGTTTTATCCCCTTCCCCTCCGATACCAAAGACGGGCTCGATGAACTGGAGCAAATTACCCAGGAACTGCGTCTATCCAAGAACGATCCCGACAAGTTCTACTGGCAGGCTGGTGTTTACTACTTTAGCTCAGACTTCGACATCGCTACCGATGCCGGCTTCAATGCAGCGACAGTCAATCACACCAACGATGCCTGGGCAGTATTTGGCCAGGGTGAGTACAGTTTCAGCGATGCCCTGACCCTGACCGCCGGCTTGCGCTACACCTACGATGAAAAAGAGGCCAGCGCCGCTGGTGTCGACGATGTGGATGTGGATGACGACGAGGTTAGCGGCAATCTAAGCCTGGCCTACGCGCTGACTGAAAATTCCAATATCTGGGGCAAGGTTTCTACCGGCTTCCGCGGCCCCACCATCCAGGCGCGTGACGTGGTTTTCTTCGGCGCTCCTTCGGTGGCGGACTCTGAAACCATTACCGCCTTTGAAGTTGGCTACAAGTCTGAGTTCTGGGACAACAAGGCGCGCCTGAATGCCGCCATTTTCTACTATGAAGTAGAAGATCAGCAGCTATCGGCAGTTGGTGGTGGCGGCAACTTCATCCAGCTAGTGAATGCGGATGAAGGTATTGGCCAGGGCTTCGAGGTCGACCTGGATGTAGCGGTCAACCAGTACTTCTCCTTCACCTTCGGTTATGCCTACAACGATACCGAAATCAAGGACGACAACCTGCTGGTCGGTATCTGCGCCCAGTGTACGGTAACCAACCCGGTAAATAGCGCTGGCTTCGCCGCGGTTGACGGTAATCCCTTCCCCAATGCGCCTGAGACCACCATGAGCTTCACAGCGACACTGACCTACCCGATGGGCGATGGCGAGATCTTCGCCTTCACCGACTGGGCCTGGCAGGGTGATACCAACCCGGTGCTCTATGAATCTGTGGAGTTTCAAACCGAAGACCAGTATGAAGGCGGCCTGCGCGCCGGTTACCGCACCACGGGTAGCGGCACAACCTGGGAACTGGCAGCCTTTGCCCGCAACATCACCGATGAAGAAAACGTAATGGGTGTTATTGATTTCAATAACAATACCGGCTTTGTTAACGAACCCCGCGTCTATGGTGTTACCGCAAGCATAGGTTTCTAAAACCGTGCAAGACTAAGGGTACCGTTCTAGACTGTAGACAGAGAGGTACCTGCATTCAAAAGCCCCGACCTCGCGTCGGGGTTTCTGTCTGAGCCTGAAAAACCAAAAATATCAGAGGGCAATTTATGTTAGTTGTTGAATCCTATACCGTGGCTGTAGCCATGTGTGTTGTCACCATGTTGTGCTGGGGTAGCTGGGCCAATACACAAAAACTGGCCAGTGAAGAATGGCAGTTCCAGTTGTTCTATTGGGACTACTCCATCGGAGTATTGTTATTGACCCTGGCGCTGGCTTTCACCATTGGCAGCAGTGGCGAAGAAGGCCGCAGCTTTATGCCGGACATCAGCCAGGCCAGCAATGATGCGTTAATGGCCGCATTCCTTGGCGGGGTGGTGTTCAACCTGGCCAATATCTTGCTGGTGGTAGCCATCGATATTGCCGGACTAGCAGTGGCCTTCCCGGTCGGCATCGGCCTGGCGTTGGTGATCGGGGTAATTACCAACTATGTCGCCGCGCCGGTCGGCGACGCCCTCTACCTGTTCCTCGCCGTCGGCCTGGTGACGGTGGCCATTGTGCTGGACGCTGTCATCTACCGGCGTCTGCCACAGGATGGCAGCACCTCAGTGGGTAAGGGCCTGACCATCTCCATTATTGCCGGTATCGCCATGGGCTTTTTCTACCGCTTTGTCGCCTCCTCCATGTCCATGGATTTTGCCAATCCGGAAGCGGGCCTGATGACACCCTACAGTGCCGGCGTGGTTTTCTCAGTGGGGCTGCTGGTCTCCAATATCGTGTTCCTGGTGCCGCTGATGTACAAACCGGTAACTGGCGAAGTCGCCCCCATGGGTGAGTACTTCAGCAAAGGCACCCCCAAGCTGCATTTAGTCGGCATTCTCGGCGGCGTTATCTGGGCCCTGGGATTCAGCCTGAACATCATCGCCGCAGGCGCAGCCGGTTATGCCATCTCCTACGGACTGGGTCAGGGTGCAACCATGGTGGCGGCATTCTGGGGGGTGTTTATCTGGAAGGAATTCAAAGATGCACCGGAAGGCACCAATGTCTTGATCAACGCCATGTTTATCCTGTTCTTCATCGGGCTGGGCCTGATCATCTATTCGCGTTAGAGGGTTTCATTATGCGTTTCCTCGGTTTCGTACTGCTGCTCGCCCTGGTGACAGCTTGCAGCAAACAGGCCACTACTTCGACAGAGCCAGCACCCATGGCAGTCAAGGTGGTCATCGTCACCATGTTTGAGTCGGGAGAAGATACCGGTGACGATGCCGGGGAATTCCAGCGCTGGAACGAGCGCCGAGATCTGGACACGGTGTTCGAAGCGCCACATATGCACCACAATATCCACGCGAACTTAGCAACGGGTGTTATCGGCATTGTCACTGGTATGGGCACGGCTAACTCATCCGCCTCTATTATGGCCCTGGGGCTGGATCCGCGCTTTGATCTCAGCAAAGCCTATTGGTTGGTAGCGGGTATCTCTGGTTTTGACCCGGAAGATGCCTCGCTGGGCTCGGTGGCCTGGGCTGATTACCTTGTCGACGGTGATCTCGCCCACGAAGTGGATGCCCGGGAAATTCCAGATGACTGGGAGGACGGTTACTTCCCGCTGTTCAGCCAGGGCCCCAACGATAAGGATAGAAAAAGCTACAGTCTGGGTGAAGTCTTTCAACTCAACCCCGACCTGGTGGACTGGGCATTCAATATGACCAAGGACATGGAATTACCCGACCACGAAACCCTGGCCGCCACTCGCGATCTGTACACGGAGCATGAAGTGGCACGACGCGCTCCATTTGTGTTGCGCGGCGACCAACTGGCGGGTATGACCTTCTGGCACGGCGAGAAATTGAACGCCTGGGCCAATCGCTGGACCGATTACTGGACCAACGGTGAGGGTGAATTCGTGTCGGCAGCCATGGAAGATACCGGCACCTACCAGTCGCTGAGTAACCTGGACAATGCCGGCAAGGTAAACAAGAACCGCTTGCTGGTCATCCGTACTGCCAGTAACTACACCATGCCCCCACCCGGCAAGGAAGCGGTGGCAAATTTGTTGGAAGAACAACACGACAGCTACGCCGGACTGGATGCGGCGCTGGAAAATGCGTACCTGGTCGGCAGTGTGATCGTTGATGAACTGCTGACTAACTGGGATCAATACCGGGACAACACACCCGGCGCTGAGTAGGTCCGAGCTCATTCGGACAAAGGGTTTCAAAAGGAGAAAGCACACATGAAGATTGCCGTCATAGGTTCCTGCATGGTGGACCTGATCGCCTACACCGACGTGGTGCCCAAGGCCGGGGAAACCCTGGTGGCCAATGAGTTTCAAATCGGCTGTGGCGGCAAGGGCGCCAACCAGGCGGTGGCAGCATCCAAACTCGGCGCTGAGGTCCTGATGATGGGCCGGGTGGGTGACGATGCTTTTGCGGACAACACCCTTGCCAATTTCCAGTCCTTTGGCGTCAACACCGATCATGTGGAGAAAGTTGCCGGCGTCTCCAGCGGCGTCGCGCCTATCTGGGTAGACAAGGATTCACAGAATCGCATCCTGATTATTCCCGGCGCCAACATGCACCTGCTGCCCGCTGATATTGACGCGGCCGCGGAAGCTCTCAAAGCCTGCGCACTAATTGTGCTGCAACTCGAGATACCGCTGGAGAGTGTTTACCACGCCATTGATTTCGGCAATGCCAACGGCATCCCGGTGATGTTGAATCCGGCACCGGCAACAACGGACCTGGACCTGGCCTATGCCTGCAAGGCGGATTTCTTCGTACCCAATGAGACCGAGCTGGAGATCCTCACCGGCATGCCAGTCAGCAACCACGACGAAATCGTGGCCGCGGCACAGGTATTGTTGAGCAAGGGGCTGAAGAACCTGATTGTCACCCTCGGCGACAAAGGTGCCCTGTGGCTGCACGGCGATGAAGAATCGCATTTCTCCGCACCCTCTGTGAATGCCGTCGATACCACAGGTGCCGGCGATGCCTTCCTCGGTTGTTTCTCTCACTGCTATATACAGGACCAGGATATTCCCCGTGCCATTGAGCGCGCCATCGTCTACGCCTCCCACAGCGTCACCGGTAAAGGTACGCAAACCTCCTACGCCTCCGGTGATGAGTTTGAAAAACTGTTGTAAGCCATCGCCATGAGCGCGGCCACCGAATTTAACGGCGACTGGATTGACGGCCTGCGAGTCAATCGCAGCGCTGTCGAGCGCCGCATTGCCAGCCTCAGCGGCCGGCGGACGGTAAAGAAAGACTGGCAGGCGGCCTGGCTACTGAAGGCGGTATCGCTGATTGATCTCACCACATTGTCGGGCGATGATACTTCTGCACGTGTTAATCGGCTCTGTGCCAAAGCCAAAAATCCGGTGCGGGCGGACATTTTGGAACAGCTCGGTGTTGCCGATATAGGGCTCACCACTGCCGCGGTCTGTGTTTATCACGATATGCTACCGCACGCGGTAAAAGCCATTGGCAAAGCACCCCTTGAAATCGCCGTGGTGTCGACCGGTTTCCCGGCCGGGCTGTCCCCGATGGACTTGCGGGTAAAAGAGATCGAGGCCTCTGTCGCCGCCGGCGCGACAGAAATTGATATCGTGATCTCACGCCGTCACGTCCTGCAGGGCAACTGGCAGGCGCTGTACGATGAAACCAAAACCTTCAAATCCACTTGTGGCAAGGTCCACATGAAATCCATTCTCGCCACCGGCGAGCTGGGCACCCTGCGCAATGTCGCCCGTGCCTCCATGGTGTGCATGATGGCGGGTTCGGATTTCATCAAGACCTCCACCGGCAAGGAATCGGTTAACGCCACTCTGCCGGTGACCCTGGTCATGCTGCGCATGATCCGCGAGTTTTACGAAGAGACCGGCCAAAAAATTGGTTACAAGCCCGCTGGTGGTATCAGCACCGCCAAGGACTCCCTGCTCTACCTGATGCTGCTGAAAGAAGAGCTGGGCCGCGACTGGCTCGAACCCGAGTTATTTCGTTTCGGCGCCTCCAGCCTGCTGGGCGACATAGAGCGGCAGCTGGAGCACCAGGTCAGCGGCAGCTACTCCGCCGATTATCGACATCCCATGGCATAAGGTAGGGACGATGACTGTAAACAAGATATTGGACAGCATGGAATACGGCCCGGCCCCGGAGAGCGATCAGCAGGCACAAGACTGGCTGGCAGCACATGCCAAAGGCTTCGGTCATTTCATCAACGGCAAGTTCACGCGACCGGCGAAAGGGCAATTTGAGAGTCGCAATCCTGCCAATGGCAAGCAGCTGGCAGCCCTCTCCCAGGGAACGGCGAGAACGGTCAACCAGGCGGTAACCGCTGCCCGCGCTGCGCAAAAGAATTGGGCCGGACTCGACCGTCATCAACGGGCCCGCTACCTCTACGCCCTGGCGCGGCAGCTACAAAAACACTCACGGCTATTCGCCGTGCTGGAAACCCTCGACAACGGCAAGCCTATTCGCGAGACCCGCGACATCGATATTCCCCTGGCGATACGGCATTTCTACCACCACGCCGGCTGGGCCCAGCTGGCGGATGAAGATTTGAAACACTATGAGCCCCTGGGCGTGATCGGCCAGGTGATTCCCTGGAATTTTCCCCTGTTGATGCTGGCGTGGAAAATTGCCCCGGCACTGGCGGCGGGCAATACCGTGGTGCTAAAACCTGCCGAGTACACCAGCCTCACCGCATTACTGTTCGCTGAGATCTGCCAACAGGTGAACCTGCCTGCCGGCGTCGTCAATATTATTACCGGCGATGGCAGCACCGGCGGCGCCCTGGTAGAACATGCCGACGTCAACAAGATTGCCTTCACTGGCTCTACCGACGTCGGCCGTCGTATTCGCGAGGCGACCGCCGGTAGCGGCAAGAAACTGACGCTGGAGTTAGGCGGTAAGTCTCCCTTTATTGTGTTTGATGACGCGGACTTTGACGGCGCTGTCGAGGGCCTGGTCGACGCCATCTGGTTTAACCAGGGCGAAGTGTGCTGCGCGGGATCGCGCTTGCTGGTACAGGAAAACGTGGCCGACAAGTTCCTGGCCAAGGTGCGCCGACGCATGGACACGCTGCGGGTAGGTAACCCCATGGACAAGGCCATCGATATCGGTGCGATAGCCGACCCGGTTCAGTTGCAGCAAATCACCGGGAAGGTAAAACAGGGTGTGAAGGAAGGTGCGGAGCTGTACCAACCCAGGCTAAGCCGCGCAACCAATAAACAGGGTTGCTTCTATCCCCCCACTCTTCTCACTGGCGTCGAGCCATCATTCACGGTGGCCCAGGAGGAAATCTTTGGTCCGGTGCTGGTCGCTATGACATTCCGCACCCCCGCCGAGGCTGTGGCCCTCGCCAACAATACGCGCTATGGCCTCGCCGCCAGCGTCTGGAGCGAGAATATTAACCTGGCCCTGGATATCGCACCGAAGGTGAAAGCCGGGGTGGTTTGGATCAACTGCACTAACCAGTTTGATGCCGCCTGCGGCTTCGGCGGCGTCAAGGAATCGGGCTTTGGTCGCGAGGGTGGTCGCAACGGCATGTTGGACTATATGCAACCGAAAGCAGAATCGGGACTTCCTGAACTTACCTCGGCTGTTACGGTGGCCAATGTAGGTCTACTCGCAGATGGCGGGATCGACCGCACGGCCAAGTTCTATATCGGGGGCAAACAAGCCCGCCCCGATTCTGGCTACAGCCGGCAGGTTGTGACAGCTGCGGGTAAGCTGATCTCTGAAGTGGGCGACGGCAATCGCAAGGATATTCGCAACGCTGTAGAAGCTGCTCGCAAGGCCGAGGCCTGGTCCACGACTGCGACTCACTCCCGCGCCCAGATTCTTTATTACCTGGCAGAAAACCTGGAGGCGCGCGCCCAGGAATTCGCGGCTCGCATCCAGCAGCAATGTGGTGGCCGGAAGTCAGCGGCCCAGATGGAGGTGAATGCCGCCATCGCGCGGCTGTTTACTTACGCTGCCTGGGCCGACAAATTCGATGGCGCCACCCACACCACACCCATGCGCACCATCGCCATGTCGGTACACGAGCCTCATGGCATCATGGGCATTGCCTGCCCCAACGAATTCCCCTTGCTGGGATTTATCTCCCTGGTCGCGCCTGCCATTGCCATGGGCAACCGGGTTATTGCCATTCCCAGTGAAGCCCACCCGCTCTCGGCCACCGACCTCTACCAGGTATTGGACACATCTGATGTTCCCGCCGGCGTGGTCAATATCGTGTGCGGCGAAAAGAACACCCTGGCACAGGTTTTGGCGGAGCACGACAATGTAGAAGCGGCCTGGTATTACGGCGACCGCGAGGGTGCTGCAGTAGTGGAGAAAGCCACGGCCCGCAACCTCAAAGCCTCCTGGACCAACAACGGCAAGCAATATGACTGGCTCAACTCAAACCTTGGTGAAGGTCGAGAGTTCCTGCGCCGGGCCACCCAGGTCAAAACCATCTGGGCGCCTTACGGGGAATAGAAAGACCGCTATCTGTTTGCTGCTGGCCTGCCTGGGCACTGCGCCCACAGAGGCCGCGCTGACGGAGTCTGCCTATGTAATTGATCACTGGGGTCCCAACGAGGGTTTGCCGCAGAGCACGGTCAACAGCCTGGCCCAGACCGAGGACGGTTACATCTGGATGGCCACCTTCAATGGCCTGGCCCGCTTCGACGGCCTTACCTTCAAAGTGTTCAACGAAAGCAATAGCGATTTAAACAGCCACCGCCTTACTGCCCTGAAAGCCAGCGGAGAGAAACTCTACATTGGCGAGTTCGGCTCTCGACTGGCCCTGCGAGAGGGAAATACCATCGCGCCTGTCGGTGACCAGCGACAGGACAGTGGCAACCTGGTAGAACGAATCGAACTCACCCTTAGCGGGGCACCCATCACATTGCTGAGCCGCTCTGGAATACGCAATCCCTTCGACAGTGGAACTAGAGACCGAATAAGTTGGCGCCAGGCTGCCGGCGTCGCCGCTGATACCGCGGGTAACATCTGGACACACGATACCCACAAACTCTACCGGGACCGGGGGCGGGGCGCCAAGGAAATTGCGCTGCCCGAGGTGTCAGCTAATATCAGTGCCCTCGCCGTTACCCATAACGGTATCGATATACTGCTGATAGCTGGCGATACCTTGTATCGCCGCAAGGCCTCGAGCTGGGAGGTGATCTATACCAGTGCAGAACTGCGCGCCCACCGTATCAACCAGATGCTGGAGGATGCCGGCGGCAATATTTGGCTGGCGACCCACGGCAGCGGGCTCTACCGTATCGACAGGACCGGCTCGACCCTGCATTGGAATTCCGGCAATGGCCTGTACAGCAACATCGCCCTGTGCGTGATGGAGGACCGGGAAGGAAATATCTGGTTGGGCACCTTAACCGGAGGCGTCCATCGCCTGAAACGCGACGTCATGCGCAATGAAGTGCCACCGGCTCTGGTTATCCAGGAGATTCGGATAGATAACAAGATCGTGGCGCCACTAGACAACCTGTTCGTTGTCCCAGCGGGCAATCACCGTCTCTCTATCCACTACGTTGGGCTGAGTTTCACCGCGCCGGAAAAAACCCGCTATCAGTTCAAACTGCAGGGTTACGACAACGACCTGCAGGATGCAGGTACGTCGCGACGGGCTGAATACACACAAGTGCCACCAGGGGACTACGTGTTTATCCTGCAGGCGGCGAATATCGGTGCGGTGAGGAGCGCCACGCCACTACAAATAAATATCAGGGTTTTGGCTCATTTTTACCAGACGTCCTGGTTCAGAATTCTGCTGCTGATTACCTTTTTCAGCTTCTTGGTTATCGCGGCCAGGCTCCTGTCTAAAGAAAAAAATTAAAGCGCCTGATCCTGTGAGAAATCAGCGCTAGCCTAGCCCTCGCTGACCGACTTCGACAATTGATCTCTAATCTGGGTTATTCTTTCCAAGCCAGATTCAGGAGAACGTAGAGTGGGAACAGTCAGTGGAAAGTCAGTAATACTCACCGGCGGTGCCGGTGATATCGCCAATGCAGTGGCTGCCAGGTTTCTTGAAGGTGGTGCGAGCGTCATGCTGGTCGATCTCGATGAATCCGGGTTGCAGCAGGTATGCCAGGATCTCGGCTCAGACAACGTGGACTTCTGCGTCGGTGATGTGACTTCAGAGGAGGATACCAAAGCCTATGTCAGCGCCGCGGTGGAGCGTTTCAGCACGGTTGACGTGTTGCTGGCCAACGCCGGCATTGAGGGCACGGTGTGTCCGGTAACCGAGTACGACAAGGCCATGTTCGAAAAAGTCATGGCGGTGAACGTGATCGGCCCCTTCCTCGGCATCAAGCACGTATTTCCGATCATGGCTGCCAATGGTGGAGGCAGCATTGTCATCACCTCCTCGATCGCCGGCTGCTCGGGCACACCCAGCATCTCTGCCTATGGCACCAGCAAGCACGCGGCGATTGGCCTGATGCGCGCCTGCGCGCAGGAAGGCGCGGAGCACAACATCCGGGTCAATACCATCAACCCGGCACCAGTGGAGGGACGTATGATCAGCTCGTTGGAACAGGGCTTTGCCCCGGGTGCCGAGGAACTGGCCAGGGAAGGTATGGCTGCATCCGTTCCGCTGGGACGTTACGCCGTACCCGAGGATGTTGCCAACCTGGCACTATTCCTGGCCAGTGAAGAGAGCAACTATCTCACCGGCGGCGTGTACCCAGTCGACGGTGGTATGTCAGCGCGGTGAATACCCAGATGCCAGACTCCATGACGCCGGTCACCCTCTATGGATCCAGCCTCTCGTATTTCACAGGCAAACTGGAAAACTACCTGCGCATCAAGGGAATCCCCTATCACTTTCAGCCCATGACGGCGCACTACTCGAAGGTGCTGAAGGAGCAGACCGGTTCAACACAGGTACCGGCGCTGGAACTCGCCGATGGTCGTTGGATGAGCGATAGCACACCTATCATTCAGTGGTTTGAAGAACAGCTTCCCGACAACCCGGCCGTTATCCCTGCCGATCCACTGCAGCGCTTCTTCAGCTTGCTACTGGAAGACTACGCCGACGAGTGGCTGTGGCGACCGGCCATGCACTACCGCTGGGATTACGTGCGGGGAGCCCGCTTCGCCAGCACCCATCTGGCGGAAGAACTGGCATCGGATGTCCCATTACCGGCCCCACTATTGCGCTGGCGTATTACCCAGCGCCAGCGCAATGGCTACACCCGCGGCGACGGCATTATCCCCGACCAAATTCCCGGCGTGGAAGCTATTTACCTGCGTACCCTTGCGCAACTCGAAGCCATCCTGGTGAAACGCCCGTTCCTACTAGGGGCGCGGCCCAGCCTTGTCGACATCGGATTCTCCGGGCCGATGTTCCGGCATTTCGGGCTCGACCCGGTGCCGGCTGAGATCATGAGACAACAGGCGCCGGCCGTCTGGGAATGGTCGGCGCGGCTTTGGAACAGCCGCCTGCAGGACACAGATGCAATGCTAATTTCTGGTATTCCCGCAGACTGGGGCCCCATACTCGATGAAATAGGCGAGCACTATCTGCCATACCTGTGCGCGAACAACGAGGCCGTGGCGGCGGACCAGAAGCGTTTCGATACGGAGATCGGAGGGGTGCGCTACCAGGGGGCTCGCCGGTCGCCCTACCGGGTCTGGTGCCTGCAGGAGTTGCGAAAACATTTCAATGCTCTGCCCGAATCAGAACAACAGACAGCAAGGGGTCTCCTGGAACAACACGCCTGCTGGGAGCCTCTCTGGCGCCACCAAGAGCTACCTATAAAGGAGGGATTTTGCAGCCGCTTGCCCTTCCGTGCCGATGCCAAGTTGATCGAAGTATACGAGTGAATAGACCTGGCCCCATTAAAGCCCCAGGGCCTCAAGCATACCGTCACGATCTGGCGGCTGAGCTTGAGGCTCAACTTGTTGCTGGTCTGAATCACTAGCCAGGTTGGCAGCGACTTCCATAACACGCTCCAGGAAGGCCGGCTGCATCAAAGTGTCGGGTTGTTGCAGCAGGTTCATGGTGCGCCAGAAATCGCGCCACACAACCGGATCGGCGCTGGCAGCATCAGCAATCAATTTCATTGGGTTGGCTACCTCCGCCTGCGGCTCTCCACCAGAGGCCAGTTTTTCCCGTTCTTCCGCACGCGCCGAATCCATCATCATGGCAATATCCAGCCATGGCACAATGTTGGCCTCAATAGCCTGGCAGCTAGCCAGGCTCTGCTGGCATAGATCCGCGGGATTGGCGGCAATGGCCCCTGCCAGTAATTGCGCCTGCCACACGGCGAGTGACAGTCCCCGACCATAGGCGGGATTGGTGGTGATGTGGGCATCACCGATTACATGCAGGCCTGCCACCAGGGGCGTTCCGTTTTTCAGAAAATGCCGACGCCGGTTAACCAGGCCTCCCATGGGGAACACGTCGGTGGTGGCAATACCGCTGACGATCCAGGGCTCCAGTTCCGGAAACTGGCGCACGGCCAGATCATAGCTGTCCGGTTTACTAAATGCCTTTTTAAGCAGGGCGTCGTCCTCGTTGGCCGACAACGCAATTGAAAAGTATCGGTTGTCGCCACAGAAAGCCGCATAAAACGCGTAGCCCAGATCATTGGCTACCAGGCTGGTCGTCGGAAATTCACAGCCCTCCTTCAATTTGTAAAAGCGCGAGAAGTACTGAATGCCGGCGGCTGATTCAATATCATCATCGATCTGAATCCCCTGCTTGCTTAACCACGTGGGGACGCTGGAGCGGCGTCCGTCGGCAGCGACAACGACATCGGTGTTGAATTCGCTCCCGTCCTGCAGCCTCAGACCGCGGATTTCGGGGGTATCACCCTCGGTGGTGACAAGGCCAGACACTGTCTGGCCGCGCTGAAAATGAACCAGCCCTGCCTGCAGTAAGGTTGTGCGCAGAACCCACTCAAGGGTCGCTCGGCGACAAGCCAGCAGGACAATCTCCTTATCAGATTCCTCAACGCAGCTCTCACCATTGAGCCTGGGCATGTCTTCATAGAGCTTCATTTCTGTGGCACCGGCTGCAAGCAGACCTGCCAACACTTCCGGATGGTCGTTGCGAAGCAGATTGCGCAACCGCGCCAGCATGGCATGGGAATGACGAATTTGCGGCGCGCCTCGGCGCTCCCAGTTAAAGGCCTGCTCGGAAGAGGCAGGGAGGTCCTCGCTGTCCCTCTCAAATATGGTGACCTCATGCCCCGCTTTGGACAAATAAAGTCCTGCAGCCATACCGGCAATTCCGCCACCAACAATTGCTATCGATAGCATGTGGCTCAGGCCTCCTCGTTTTCAGCAAACCACTCAAAACGACCGGCAGCGCCATAGAACTTCAACAGGATGATTTTTTCCGGGGTGATCTTTATAAAGCCCTTGTCGGGGCAATTCTCTGCCTCCTCCGGCGCCCACATGGCCAGGTCGTAGTCAAAGACATCGTCCCAGAGTCGTTTTTTGGTGTCAGTGTCGCTGACAATCTCACCCTGACCCCACAAAATCAGGCTGTCCATTTCAGTCTCTTCACCCACCATCCAATGGCAGGAAAGCTGTGGGTTAACGGCGATATTCTTCGCTTTGGCGGAGGCCAGTTCTACCATAGCCCACAAGGTGTGACCCTCCCAGCCGGGATGGACGGGAGTCACGAAGGGGCGGCCTTTGCTGTTGGCGGTTGCAACATAGGCCCAGGGTCCCAGTCGATTGGATTCTTCGATCATCCTGTCGATGGGTACTTGTTCTACACTCGGTGAGTCGACCATGGCGATGTTCCTTATTCTCGTAATAAGGAAGTATAAGAAAGATGAGGTGTTGCAAGCAAAGGCCTGGCTGTTCTGCAGAATCCTGCAAGCCACTGACAATCTGGTTGCGAAGTCACCACCGCTACGGCGAGAATAGCACCACGGCTCGAAATGCCTACGCCGCATACCGGATATCATCGAGGAGGAGTAAGCGTACATGTTCTCAGCGGAAACAGCCGCACTACTGGGCAACTACGGTGAATTTCTGGGTGCCATCGCGGTGCTCATCACCCTCATCTACCTGTCCCTGCAAGTTCGTCAGAGTAACGTGGCCAACCGGGTCGCCAGCAACCAGGCCATCAATAAAAAAACCTCTGACTACCTGAAAGTGCTGTATCAAAATGATGAAGTGCTGGATATCTGGGTCCGCGGGCGTCAGTCATTTAAAACCCTGGAAGACACGGACAGGCTCAAATTTGAGTTGATGATGTACGACGGCTTTGGCAATTTCCACGAACACTGGCACCAGGCCCGGGCCGGGGTTACCGATGAGACCCAGTTCGTGCGGGTAAAAACGCTGATACAGCTGTACTTTGCACAGCCCGGAATCGTGCAGGCCTGGCGTCACATCAGCAAGCACTATGGATTCGACAAGGACTTCAACGAGTTCATTGAGGAGCAGATTCAACTCGGTGGAACTGGCGAGTAGCTTGCTCAGCTACTGCCGTAGACGAGCCCCCCGACTATCTTGTCGATAAATGACTGGGGAGCGAAACGCTTGATCAGCGTTATGGCTTTGGCCCGGTCCATCGGCACCCGCAAGGGTTTCTTCTCAGACTTGATCACCTGGTAGATTTTTTCTGAGACCATTTGCGGGGTTAGCTTGCTGTTGGCCGTATCCTTTGCCATGCGCTTGACCATGCGGTGACTGAGGGAATCATCGGCGATGCCTGCCACCGTACGCAGGTGATGACCCGTGGCGGGGCGATCCATGTACATCGCCACCGGCTGCATGATCACGACACTAATATTTTCCCGCTTCATCTCCTGGTAAAAGGCTTCACTGAACGCTTCCAGCGCAAACTTGGCCGAGGTGTAGGAACTCATCAAAGGCACCGCCAACAAACCGCCCAGGGAACTCATGTTCACCACTGTACCGGCCCCCTGCTCCTTCATGATGCCTGCGGCAGCTTTGCAAACCCGCATCACACCGAACACGTTTGTGTCATAGAGCGCAGCCACCTCATCCACATCAGCCTCTTCCACCGAGCCGATGACCATTTCGTTGACGCAGTTAATCACCACATCAATTCGGCCCTCATTTGCTACCAACCCAGCGAGACAGGCGTCCACAGAATCCTGACGGGAAACATCCAATGCCAACAAGGGAAATGGAACCTCCCCCGCACGCGCCTCGGGGTTGCGTGAGGTCCCGTAAACAGTCTCGCCCCTTTCCTGCAGCATTTTCCCCAGTACCTGACCGAGACCACCTGTTGCGCCGGTTATTAATATGACCACTTGCTTACTCCCCCTCAGGTGTAACTAATTGCACCAACTGCTTGCCTTGATTTTCACCCTTGAGCATGCGGAAAAATGCGGAGGGCACCTGTTCAATTCCCTGCAGAATGTCCTCCTGTACCTTAAGCTTGCCCGCCTTGATGAGTTCAGCCAGCGCCATCAACGCCTCCAGCATCCGGTCCTGGTGATCGAGCAAAACGAACCCCTGCTTAAGAATCCGCTTGGATAGAATCACGTTGTTGTCTCGTCTCCCTGTATCCAGGCGCGTGTCATTTAAATGGGAAATAGCCATCCTGCCAATTACTGCGATACGGGCGCCGACGTTATACAAATCGAGCAGGGCCTCCGAAATGTCTCCCGAGGTGTTGTCGTAATACATATCGATTCCATCGGGGCAATTGGCTGCCAGGTCAGCAGCCAACTGCTCAATACTCTTGTCGCGATAGCTCACCACAGCGTCATAACCCCAGTCGGCCCTTACTTGTGTTGCCTTCTCTGCGGTGCTGGTAATTCCTACCACTCGACAGCCTTTCTCACGGGCCAGTTGCGCTACTATCGTTCCAACTGAGCTACCGGCAGAAGAAATCACCAGGGTCTCCCCTGTTTTGGCTTGACAAATATCTTCGAAGGCCAGGTAGGCGGTCGCACCCGTGGTGCCTACCACACCCAGGTACCAGCTGGCGGGTGCCAGCTCTGTACTGATAGGCGTACCCGGCTTATCGTCTCCGCCAAGAGCGTACTCTTGCATGTCGAAGCGCCCGAAACGCATCTGTCCGACGGGTGCATCCTCCCGGTTGCTGGCAATAATTTCACCGACCGTGTAAGCATGCATGACCTCGCCAGGAGTCACCGATTCAACATAGTTCTCTTCATCGCGCATGCGGGACACTAATGCTGGATCCATTGAGATGTAGTGATTACGCAACAAGAACTCTCCGGCGGCTGGCTCCGGAATGGAGTTCTGCACCTGACTGAACACATCGGGAGTTGGCGCCCCAGTGGGTCGCTCTACAAACAAGATCTGGTGATTGATATCTGTCACGCTGTTACTCCCAATAATTGTGCTGCTTGCTGCAATTTTTCAGTGGCATCCGCGCTGGTGAAGGCCGCCATACAAAAACGATCGGGGCGTACCAGCACCATATTGGCATCGCCGTGAGCGAACAGGCTTTCAAACACCTCACCATGACTCGCCAGTGTCAGTTCCCCTTCCGCGATCGCCAAAACGCTCGCACCACTCTGTTCCCATATACGTAGATCTGCCGCGTCTACTTCCTTGCGTGGGTCGCAACCGAGGCCAACAATTGCAAAACCTTCACCCAGAAAGTCGTCGAGTAACTGTTCCAAGCCTTCCCCGTTCACCACTGAAGGCTGGGTCAACATACGCCCGGAAAGATGCGCTTGCTCGATGCCAATAGCCGCCCCCTTCTTGAAGGATCGATCCGCCATGGCTTTGAAGATGCCACCCACAAATCCATCCATGGCCTCGGCGGGTTGCTCGTTCAAATCGGCGAACGCCGCGTCTCGAGCCGCAGCCGCCTCATGGTCTGTGGGTTGAATTTGCTCGCCCAACATCAGCGCCACGTCGATTAATTCCTTGGCATGATCCCAACGCTCTGGCTCATAACTGTCCATCAACTCTGCTGGGGCACTCTCATTAATGACTGCCGCCAATTTCCAACCCAGATTGCCAACATCTCGAATACCACTGTTGAGGCCCTGACCTGCAAATGGTGGGGTCATATGCGCCGCATCACCCGCGAGAAAAACGCGCCCATCCTGGAATCGTTCTGCAACAATGGCGTGAAAGTCGTAAACCCGCCGCCGAAATATATCCACCTTATCCAGATCTACGTAGTCCTCAATGAGTTTGTGGATCGTCTCATCCTGCAGAAAGGAATCGCGGTCCTCGCCCGGCAAAATCATCCATTCCCAGCGGCGAGTGGAATGAGGGGTTTGCAGGAACATTCCCGGACGTGTCGGATCGCAGAAAAAGCGAAAGGCTCGTTTGCCGTCATATTCTTCCTCGTGGGTATCGATCACCAACCACGGCAGTGGATTGGATTCTCCTTCCATTTTGATCCCCAGTTGCGCGCGCACAGTGGAGCGACCACCATCACAAGCCACAAGATAGCGCGCAGATATCTCCTCTACATCTCCAGTAGGAGTTTCTACCCGCGCCACAACGCCATGCTCATCCTGAGAAAAGTCCAACAGCTTGTGCTCAAACTGCAGGGTTACGCTGTCATAGCGAGCCAACTCCCGGGCCAGGGTTCGCACCATCGCCGGCTGGCTGAAGCTACACAGGTTCGGATAACCCAGTGGTCCCGGTTTGTCGTCGTCCAGAGCAAACAAACGCTCGCCGGCAGCATTGAGGTATTCGCCAATTACGCCCCAAAGAATATCCGGCCTGAGATCGTCCAGCAGGTCCAGGGCCTTAAGACTACGCAGTGTTTCCGGGTCCAGGCCTACCGCCCGCGGCTCATCTGACAACTCTGCTAGGGCATCCAGTTGCAGGCATTCAACACCCCGTCTTCCTAGCTGGTGTGCCAGTATCAGGCCCACTGGTCCCGCTCCGACAATAAGTACATCTGTTGTTCTACTGCTCATGCTCTATCTCTCCCATTCCCAGCAAGGCTTTCACCATCATCTCCGCATGTTCTTCAACAATTGCATCGTCGTGGGGATCTGCATCAAATAGCAATTCACACTCTGGCGCGTGGGAAAAAATCAGTGAGCTGGCGCCGGCCATAAAGTAGTACCAGTGCATAAACTTTTGCTCACTTAGCCCCAGGGCCTCCACTACGGGATCACGCAACGTAGCTGAGTTGTTCAATAGATGTCGCTCCGCGAGATAGTCCAGACGCCAGCTGTGATGGCGCGCCTCTTGACTGAGCAAGCGTGGAAACTCAGGGTGCCTGGAACTGAAGCGAACGTAGAAGCGAACAATGGCACTGACCCGTTCGGGAGGGGATAGATCGGCCAGCATTTCGAGTCTCGGCGCCAGCGCATCCGCCATCAGGTTAAAGGTGCGATCGGCCATCTCCTTCCAAAGAGACTCCTTGTCCTTGAAGTGATAGACCAGTAATCCACGCTGCACATCTGCCTCGTTTTCCAGGTCCCGAATAGACACTCCCTCAAAACCGTGCTCGGTAAACAGGAGCGAGGCCGCATCCAACAACTTGTTGCGGGTAACCTCGGTGCGCTCCTGAGTGCGGCGTGGTTTGGTAGCTGTTTTTGGGCTCATGAACGGATATCGCTGTCGATGAAGAAAAACCGAATATATCATATTTTCGTTGACATGCAAATTTTTTACGATATTATTCGCACAAATGCATATTTATTCAGTTGATAATCAACAAAAGGCGCAACCATGAAACTAGTCAGCTTCAGTCACAACAACACCGCTTCCTACGGCATTCTCAATGGCGAGAGTATTACCAACCTCAGCCAGCGACTGGGAGATCAGTACCCTGATCTAAAATCCCTGATAGCAGCAGGCGTGGACAAGGCAATCGACGTCGAGCAGTCAGCAGATTTACAGCTGGCCGATGTGGAGCTTCTGCCTACTATTCCCAACCCGGGTGTGATCTGGTGCGCGGGCATGAACACCCACAGTCATTTCATCGAGGCTAAAGACCACCTTGGTCTGGAAGAAGAACCGGGAACGCCTATGTTCTTTCTACGCGCGCCTGGCAGCATTGTTGGCGGCGGTGTAGATATAGAAAAACCCATCAAGGAACCGGCCTTCGATTACGAAGGAGAAGTAGCAATCATCATCGGCAAGCCCTGCCGCAATGTCAGCGAAGAAGATGCGCTGGAATATGTCGCCGGCTACAGCTGTTTCAATGATGGTTCGGCTCGCATGTACCAGATCGCCAGCGGCCAGATGACCACGGGGAAAAATGCCTGGCGCAGTGGCAGCATGGGGCCCTGCATGACCACCGCCGACAGCGTCGATCTCAACAGCATGACACTAACCACACATGTTAATGGAGAACTTCGCCAAACCATGCCGCTGGACGATCTGATTTTCTCATTCGCCAAATTAATCAGCCACATTTCCGAGGTCTACCACCTGCAGCCTGGTGATGTTATCGCTACCGGCTCCGCCGAGGGTGTAGGCGCTTTCTGGAACCCGCAAACGTTCCTCGCACCAGGCGATGTGATAGATATCAATGTCGCCGAGATAGGCACGCTCAGCAATACCGTTGTGGAGCAGGTTCTGTAACAAATCAATTATCGAGGCGAAATCATGAACGCACCCCACTCTTACATTGGCGCGGATCAACACCCTGAAGCACACCGCGCCAATGTCGGCAGCAAACCGATTGTGCGCCCCAACGCAATTGTGCGCGCAGACCGCTTGGAATATGTATTGTTTGAACGACCCGAACTGGACCAACAGTCGGCATTCCTTCAGGACTTCGGTATGCAACTAGCCCAGGCAACCGACTCTGCTATTTACTTGCGCGGTCACGGCACCTCACCCTGGTTCTATTGCGCCCAACAGGGTGACAAGGCCAGGTTCCTGGGTGCGGGCTACAGTGTGCAATCTGCCGATGAGCTCGACACGCTGGCCCGCGAAACCGGTGCTAACATTGAAAACTGCGATGGACCAGGCGGCGGCTCACGTGTGCGGCTGCGCGACCCGGACGGACTCATTGTCGACGTCGTATATGGGCGTGTACCTGTTGAACGAACTGAAGCTCGCAGCGAGGCCTTCAAGCCAAATACACCCGCAGAAAAGTCCCGCGTTAACCGCGGCGTTCGCACCGTGGCAGAGCCCTCCCCGCTGGAAAAAATTGGACACATGGTGCTCGCTGTCAGCGACTTTGAAGTAACATCGCAGTGGTATATGCGTCATCTTGGCGTGATCCCCACCGATGTACAATGCGTGGCGGACGGCACCCCGGCTTTGGCATTCTGCCGCCTTGATCGCGGTGACCAACCCGCCGATCACCACACTGTGGTATTCCTGCAACACTTCGGCCCCGGACTCATGCACACCGCCTACGAGACACTGGACCTCGACACCATCGGCCAGGGTGCACAGTATTTGAAGCTGAAAGGATGGAATCATTTCTGGGGGATTGGCCGTCATGTATTAGGCAGCCAAATCTTTGACTACTGGCACGACCCCTACGGCGACGAAATGGAACACTATGCCGACGGCGACGTGTTCACAGCGGATCATCCCACCCAATACCACCTGCTGGATCGCGGTGGCCTGTGGGCCTGGGGCGACGATTCCCCTCCTCTGCCCACCCCCGGTTTTTTCATGATTCTGAAACTGATTGTCACTGGCAAAATGAAATCCCTGCCGCCAGTGATGAAACAGATGCGCCGGGCCATGAGCTACAAGCCCCGCCCCTGGCTGGACTAATCTAATGGGGTCAGGTCTGTGATTTGTGATCGGCAATCACAGACCTGACCCCATTTTACAGCCTGAACAATTCCTCTGCGTTCTGGTGGTAGATTTTACGCCTGTCCTCTTCGCTGATGGCGACGTTGTCCATAAACGCAACCGGTGCCGCGTTTTCCTCCGCCGGGTAATCAACCGCAAATAGGATTCGGTCAGCCCCCACCACCTTGTGACTCAGCAGAAAGGGATGCTCATAGTTCATGCCACTGGTGGTAATCCAGAAGTTTTCCAGAAAATACTCACTGGGCTGCTTCTGCAGCTTAGGCACGGGTTCTTTGATGCTGTTGAACAATTTCATCTTCTTGTCGATGCGAGGCAGCCAGAATGGCAAGCCCTCCCCCATATGGCCCAGTACAATTTTCAGTCGCGGAAACTCATCAAACACACCGCCCAGGATCAAACGTAAACCGTGCAGTCCGGCCTCCACGTTGAAACCAAAGGCAGCTGCCTCCAGACCAAAGTATTTTTGAAAGGGCTCCACCATGTTGGCGGGCGGGGTCCGCGGATGAATATAGATCGGCACGTCCAGGGCCTGCGCCTTTTCCAAAATAGGCCAGAACTTTTCCTCATCCAGGAATTCGCCCTTGGTATGTGAATTGATCATGACGCCCTTCATACCGAGCCTGGTCACGGCTCGCTCCAGTTCACGGGCTGCACCCGTCGGGTCCTGCGGCGCAATGGTAGCCAGCCCGGCAAAGCGGTCGGGATATTCGTCTACCGCGCCGGCCAGGCGCTCATTCACTGACTGGGCTAGATCGCCACCCTGTGCGGCATCGTAGATCTGCACGCCCGGCGAGGTAAGTGACAGCAACTGCAGCGCGATGCCGCCCTCATCCATGGCCTCGATGCGGCCGTCGCCCAGGCTAAAGGCGCGCTTGAGACCCATTGATCCAGGGCCACCCACGAACTCGTTCAGCATGCCCATCATACCGATGCTGTCCATCAGGGTTCCCCAGAACTGGGTGAAACCAGGCTCATCCTTGGGGTTTTGCGCAAGTAATTTTCGCTGCGCCATCATAATTTCTGGTGTGTTGAAAAATTCCTCCACCGCTATGCGTCGATGCCCGACCGCCGGGGCAGCAGCCGTTTTGTTCGCAGCACCAAGTGTGGATGCGCCTACCAGGGCTGGTCCGGCGAGTGCCGCCTGAATCAGTGTTCGTCTGTTAATAGCCATATCGGGTTCCTCTGAAAATAGTTGCTAGCGGTAATCGCTTATGTCTCGGCCAGAAATTTCCGAATTGCCCGATTGACTGCTACCGGGTTTTCCATATGCAGAAAGTGGTTGGCGTAAATAAACTGTACCCGGGCATTGGCTACGAAATCAGGTGACCGGGCGTATTCTTCGGGGTGCTGCCCCTTGTCATACCAGGCCTGCAAAATCAGCGTGGGCATGGTCATGGACTCAAACAGGTGGCTGTGTCGGTCCGCTAACTCGATATCGAAATTTGTTGTCTTGAAGTAGTGAGCCACAGCCTCGGCAGTCCCCTTGAACTTGAACTCGTAGTCCAACCGCTTGATTTCAGATTCAGTCAGGTGAGTGGGGAAGTAGGCTTTGTACACGTAGGGGACAAAATTCCTGGACCTGAATAAGCCTACCCCGAATTTGCTCTGCATCAAGCGATGCGGGGGTACAGGCTTACCATGGGGCTCATTGAAGGATTGCTGCATTCGCACATAGCGCAGGATTCTGCCCTTCAGCGCAGGTACGTGGGGAAGATTGTCCGTCAGCACCGCACCGCGGTCGTGTCCCATGATGTTGAATTTCTCGATGCCCAGTTTGTCCATCAACAATCCAACTTCCCTGGCCATGGCCTGGTTGGTGTAATCCAGATTCAAGCGCTTGTCAGATTGCCCGAAACCTTTCATATCAATGGCAACTACGTAGTGATCCGATGATAGCTCATCAATTTGACTGCGAAAGGCCCACCAGGATTCCGGCAGTCCTGGCACAATGAGAATGGCTTCATGCGCCGGGTCGCCGGCGGTAACAAAGTGGTAAACGCTTCCTTCCACCTCCTGGTACCAGTGAATGACCGGGGTATCACCATTAATATATTCAATTTCGCCATGCAGATTGCCCGTGTTTGGCGGCGGGGTCGTGGCCTCGTAGCGAATATCCTGGATAATTTCAGCGCCTGGTGTTGGTCTTCCGCTATGTAAAGCCGGGAAAATCAAACCGCTCAAGGCGTTGAGAGCCTGGGCGATAGGAAGATCGGAGGTAGGGAATCGAAACAAAAGCCATACTAAAGCGATTGTGATGAGAACGGTGAACACTATCTGTGGAGCTATCATTGTCATAATCCTTTGTGGCATAGCCAATTGACACGCACGGTGTCGTATATTTGTACTTTAAATTATTATTGCACTATAATGCAATTATGAGTCAATGAGCAATACCTGATACGAAAGGAGTACGAGTAAATGGCATACCTGGTTCTGGTCTCAGCGCTATTATTGCTGTGGTTCTGGTGGGAAAAGCGCCATCGCCTCACCCACGCCATGGCCGGCGGCCTTCATGAAGACATCTCGCTGCCCTACGAGCAGGAATACGAGCTTTATCACAACGACCTATCACTGTGTTCCAAAAAAGCCCGGGTATGTCTGTCTGAGCTGGGCTTCCCGTACAAGGCGCATCACATCGATCTGATTGAAACCGGCTCCTACGAAACCATCAGTCGGCAGTTCTTGAAAGTGAACCCCGGCGGCATCCTGCCGGTGCTGGTGCACAATGGTCACCCGATCTATGAATCCCATGACATCATCAGCTACGCCGCAGCGCGCTGTGCGGACCCGGACAGGCAGTTGGTACCCACCAACCCCGGGGAAAAAGAATTAATGCAGCACTGGAAGGATCTTGCGTCGGTAATAGGTGATGACCCCACCCGCGATCTGAAGTCCAGTTGTCAACAGCAGTCCAAATCTGACCCACCTTGCCGTGCTAATCAGCAATTTAAAATTGACCCACCCTCAGCGTTTTCTTTCCGTTATTTAACCAATGATTGGCTTGCTGCCGGGACGATACCGGCCGCTTTCTTTCCCTTGAGTCGGTAGCTGCTCCCCGATATCTGGACGATATGTGCATGGTGTAACAATCTGTCGAGTAAAGCCGCGGTTAAGGTCTGATCATCAGCAAACGCAGTAGACCATTGCGAGAATGGCAAGTTGCTGGTCACAATGACACTGCTTTGCTCATAACGTTTAGCAATGACATTAAAAAACAGATTGGCTTCTTCCCGGCCAAATGGCAGATAACCTATTTCATCAATTATGAGCAACTTAGGTGCCTGGATACTTCGTTTGAGGTAAGACTCTAGTCGGTCCTGCTTTTTTGCGGTGGCCAGTTGCAGCATGAGATCCGCCGCCGTAATGAAGCGTGTTTTGATCCCATTCATGACCGCCTGGTATGCCAGGCTGATCGCCAGGTGGCTTTTACCGACACCACTGGGTCCAAGCAGCACGATATTCTCTGCACGCTCGATGAAGGCCAAACTGGTTAATTCCTGGAGTTGCCTGCGCGGTGCACCGGTGGCGAACTTGAAGTCATAGTCTTCAAAACGCTTGACGGACGGCAACCCTGCAAACCTCAGCAAAGTCTCGCGGGTGCGGAGCATCCTGGCGTCTATCTCAACCCGCAGTAGCTGCTCAAGAAAGTCAGCCAGTGATGACTCGTCACCGGAGGCCCTGTCAGCGATAGCGGACCATTCCAATGCCACAGCACCGAGTTTAAGCACTTCGCAGGCTTGCTGCACTCTTTCCATCTGCAGGTTCATACAGCAACTCCCAGCAGCTGGTCATAGGTACTCAGCGGATGCTGGAGACTTTCGATCGGGAGTGCCTGGGCATTGCTTCGCGGTTTGTCCTGAGCCACCAAGCGCTGCGCCAAAGGCAGCGGCATGAGGCTTAATCGCTCATGATCGAGCAATACCTGCGGCTTTTGGCCTGTTGTCCCGTGAATTCGCTGATGTGCAATGTCAGCGAGCCAATGACCCACCTGCCCATTGGCTACCTCCACGTCCAGCGCCAGCCCGGATTGCTTCAGTGACGCGGCCAGTGGTGTGATAAAACTACCTTTAAGATAACCGTTGAATCGCTCGACTTTGCCCTTGGTCTTAGCACGGTAGGGCCGACAGGCGCGCAATCTAAAACCATTATCACGAGCCATGTTCAACAAACTGGCGTTCCACCGATGTTTCCCGGCACCAAAGGCGTCTCGCTCAATCATGATGCACTTGGCATTATCGAATAGCAGTTCCTCAGGCACGCCTCCAAAGTAGTGTAACGCACCTTCAATACCCGCTAACCAATCCTCCTGCCGTTCGTATTGACTGAATCGTACGTAGGTTGCTCGACTGTATCCCAGGGTGGCAACGAAGGCCTTAAGCCTATTTCTGCCTCGCCGAATCGTCGTGAAATCTACCTGTAACTGCTGGCCAGGCGGTGTCTCAAAGCGAACGACTGGATCTTTCGCCTTCGGCTTAAATTGTCGGAGATAATCTCTCAGAATACCTTCTTTGCCTTGGTAGCCTCGCGCCAGAATCTCTCGAAACAAGACTGTCGCCGGTATCCAATAGGGTTTCGCTGCCTCGATACGCTCTCCTAAATAGGGTTTGAACGAGTCCAGTTTAGACGGCCTTTTCTCGCGCTGAGAATAGCGAGGTGTTTTGGCAGCATCGCGCAGATAACGACGTACGGTATTGCGTGATAGGTTCATTTCTTTGGCGATACTGCGGATGCTCGTCCCTTGTCGATGTAAAACGTGTATGTCCACTAATTGCTCCTGATTCAACATCTCATTTACACCGCCTCTCTCTTGATTGAAATTGGCGGTAATTGTGCCTCAGGTGGGTCAGTTTTAAATTGTCGCTAGTGGGTCAGTTTTACACTGCTGGTGACAAGTGCCGCGGGTTGTATCTCCGTCCTCACGTTACCGCTGTTCGCTGCCGGCATAAAAGATATCCCCTACCACCTGATTTTCGAAGGTGTATTGTTTCACCGCATTCGCTTCCGCGCATTTATGTTCCTCAGCTTAAAGGTTCTGGGTCTCGGCAGGGTGTTCAAAGTAGAAAAACTCAATAGCATCATAGACCGCGCCAAAGCCGCCTTTGCGATTCATTTGCAAAGCCTGGATGAGCTATTGAAAGATGGCCGCCCCTGGATCGTGGGGGAGCAATTTACGCTGGCCGATGTGAGCTGGATGGTGTTATTTGATCGGATGTTCGAGGCCGACTGGTTCGAACATTTTCTCGGCGGGCAGGAGTTTCCGCATGTTCAGGCATACTGGCAGCGGCTAAAAACCCGGCCCTCTTACCGCGATGCTGTGGACAGCTTTCGCCACCCGCTGGTGACAGCTGCAACACGAAGAATTCAACAGCTTAAATCTGCCGACCCCCAATTCAAGGCAGCGGCCATGGCCGGCTGTCCGGTCATTAGTCCAGCGAGTTGACGCAGACTTGTGGCCGCATCAGCGGCGGATTGCCCACAACCCATGGCTGCACGCGTTGCAGCCAGTTCACTAACTCGGGGTACTCGAGGAAATAGTCTGCGTCATCCATGCCCACTAGCCATGGCACCAGTATTTGGGGATAGGCGGCTAGGTCAGGTAGAGAGGGCTCCTCACGCCCACCCAGAAAGGGACCTCCTTCAAGGTGGCCGACAAACTCCTCGTACATTTTTTGCTTAACCACGCCGATAAGCAATTCGGGTTCTGACATGGCGAGCATCCGCTTCAGGAAGGGTTGCTTGCCCACGAAAAACGGCCAGCCCAATTCAAGCGAGCGGGCCAAACCGCCGTTACAGGTCTGGTTCATCACATGGGCCAATTTCCAGCCATTGCGAATTCGACTTAGATTGAAACCCGGCTCCTGTGGAATACGAAAGGTAATCGGGATCAGGCGATCGCTGACCCACTCGTCGATTTCAAGCAGGTGTCGTCGCTCCGAGGCGTCTTCCGGCAGCAGCATCGGCTGATCGGGAAATAACTCATCCAGCCACAGGCAAATGGGGGTGGAATCTGCACGGCTATCAGTGCCAACTTGCACTACGGGTAACTGCTTCCCCGCTGGTATTTGTTTCTTGAATTGAAGCGGATGCAAGTAGTTGACGTGAAAGCTCAGCCGCTTAAACAGCAAAGAGGCGTGCACTTTGATGCCAAAAGGACTCATGGCGAAGTTGTACAGGGTGATCGGGCGCTGGGCATCGAAGTGGAAATCCACGGTATCTGGCGAGGTTATTGCGTGGTTGGCAGAAATCATGGGCTTTACTTGATCTGGGTTACATTTAGTGCACTATAGTGCAAATAATATCTATACTGCAATATTAATTTTTAGTTCACAACTGCATTAAGCACAATATGCGTGCTAATATGAGCATCATCTATTGACCCAAAGAGCAAAACAGCATGTCAGAATCCCTGGTTAGCAAAAAGCCCGTCAGCTCCTCTGACAAGCCCAATCGGATGGAGCGAAGAAGGCTGGAGACACGTGCCAAGCTACTGGCTGCCACACTTCAGCTGGTGCTGCAAAAGGGCATCGACAAAACCACCATGGACGCGATCACAGAAACCGCTGACCTCGGTCGCCGCACCCTTTATTACCATTTCTCCAGTAAGGAGGAGTGTATTCTCGCCGCTGTGGCGGGTGAATATGAAAAGCATACACTGAAGGCGGAGCAAGTTCTGCCAGACTCCCCAGACCCGGCACTCGTGGTAGCCACCCACGTGCGGGCCGTGTTAGCGGGGTTAATAAACGAACCAGTGACGAGACACCTGATCGAGCATCCAAAATTGCTGGCAGCGGCAATGGAGCAGGCCGCAGGCCGTTTTGCGCTAAAAGACTTCCGTATCGGTGTCGAACAAGGTCGGTTTACCTTGTCCATGAGTGAGCAGCTTCTGGACAAAATGCTCATCTGGTCCCTGGTTGGCCTGCTTATCGAACATGTAGAGCAGCGAGCAGATACGGATGAAATGCAATCCGCCTACGCCATTATGGTCTTGTCTAACCTCGGCATTCCGGTTGACGAGGCTCGCCAGCTCAATGATCAGGCAAACCGAGACCTCGCCGGCCGCTAAGTAACGCCTCAGCCCTTATTGACCCCTACATATCCAGGCGCTCGCGATTGGATTCTCCTCATCTTATGCCTCCTCATGCCACGACAGGCCACCGAATCTGGTAAAACTTGACATGCATGATTGTTCAGATATACACTTTGAAATATATATGCACTATAGTGCAGTAATAATGCATGAGGCAATCCATGAAAATGAATGAAATATACTCTCCAGCCCTGCTGGCGATCGCCGCGCAAGCTCTACTTGGCATGAACTCAACACTCGCGCAGGACCGGGTGTTGGAGGAAGTCCTGGTTACTGCCCAGAAAAGAACAGAAAGCCTGCAGGACATTCCAGCAGCGATAGACGCCTTCGGCGCAGCGGCAATTGAAGAGGCCGGCTGGCAGGATATCAATCGGGTGCAGGAAGCGGTTCCAGCGCTGGTCATTGGTGGGGAGAGCAAGGTGAGAACCTACGTTTCTATCCGCGGCGTGGGCACGCGTAAGTTCGACATCGGTTCCGATGGTTCGGTGGGGCTATTCATAGATGAAATATATAACGCCCGCTTCAGCTCCATTCTCAGCGGCATCATGGATCTTGAGCGCATCGAAGTACTGAAGGGGCCGCAGGGAACTTTATACGGCCGCAATACAATTGGTGGCGCCATCAACCTCATTACTCGCAGGCCTACCAATGAAACCGAGGGGGCTGTAAAACTGAACGTAGGCAACTATGACTTCTATGATGTCAGCGGCATCGTTTCAGGCTCCCTGGTGGACGACAAAGTGCTGGGGCGGCTCTCTGGCTCCGTCAGCGATATGGAAGGACGGTATACAGACACCGCGTCCGGCAACGACAACAACAATGACACCAAGAATCTTCGCGGTTCACTGATTTTCATGCCCACTGATCAGTGGGATCTGACCTTGATCGCCGATTATTCTGACTTTGAGTCAAAGGCCTCACTTATGGACGTGGCACCTGGTGATCCATTTGGTGTGGTATTGGTCTCACCGTTTGACCCGAGGGTGCCGGAAGTTGTGGCGGAAGGCCAGGAAGACCGTTACTCCAACGCCTACTCCATACCCGGCTTCGTTGAGCGGGAAGGCACACAACTAGCCTTCAAAGCCAAGCACTCCAGTGACAGCCTAGAGTTCCTCTCCATCACCAGTTATAACGAGGAAGACTACACGGAGGCTCGCGACTTTGATGGCACCAGTCTTGATCCCTGGGTGCACCGCGTCGAGCAGGAATCAAAACAGTGGAGCCAGGAATTCCGCTTGTCTTCTGTCAGTGGTGGCTGGGGCACGATGAATGATCGACTCACCTGGGTAGGGGGCGTTTACTATTTTTACGACGACGCCCAGCGCACCGATGCTTTCGACGGCACCTCCGATTCAATTCTCTTCCCCCCTTGGCTTGATGTTGAAGTTGCCACGGATAGTTTTCACCTGGATATAGAAACGAACAGCTATGCAATCTACGGCCAGGCTACCTACTCACTAACTGAAGATCTCAACCTGACGCTGGGTCTACGCTATACCAAGGATGAGAAAGACTTTGAATCTTCAGCCTCCACCCCGTCACCACTTCCGCCGGTGGCGGAATCTTACGCGGTAAGTGACACCATCGAGTTTGATTCAACAGACCCCAAAATATCATTGGATTACCATTTCACTGACCACGTCATGGCTTACGCGATCTATAGCACCGGTTACAAAAATGGTGGGGTGCAGTTTGTGGTCGGAAGCACTGAAGATGCATTGGATTCCTACGATAAAGAAGAGCTCACCAATATCGAGGTGGGCATTAAAAGCCGCCTTTGGGATCAGCGCCTGCAGCTCAATGCGAGCCTGTTTAACTACGACTACACGGATCAACAGGTGCAGGCCATTTCACTGGTTAACGGCGCACCCATTGCCACTACCCAAAATGCTGCCGAGAGCGATATGAATGGCGCGGAAGTAGAAGTGCTGGCTTTGCTTACGGATTCTCTGACCCTGGACTTCAAGTACGCCTGGCTAGACGCGAAATTCGAGGAGTTTATCAGTGATGATGGCGACTACAGCGGCAATAACATGCCTGCTGCACCTGAGCACGCGGTGAGCGCATCCCTAAGCCATCGCACTGAGTTCGACAACGGCGGCGCGCTTACGCTTAGTGCACTCTACTCATGGAAAGACGCGCACTACTTCAACTTCGCCAACACCGAGCTGGCGCTACAGGAAGCCTACGAAGTCATCAATGTCGGTGCCTGGTGGGATCTGCCCGATGGCCGCACCCGCATTCGCGCTTACTGTGACAACTGCGCCGATGAGGAGTACATGCTCAATGTTACTGCCTTTCCCGATCTGTTTGGTGGTGGTCTTCGCAGCTGGGACTATGGGCGCCGCTACGGAGTAGAGGTGACCTACAATTTCTAGTGAACAACTGGGGACAGACTTATACCCAAAGGGCACGCTGAGTCTGTCCCCTACTCCCTAACTGGGGTCAGGTCTGTGCCGCAGGGACAATACAAACATAATCACCGAGTAGACCAGGATAGGCAGGTTGCCGACCTTTCCCGGAGGGACATGCTCGTAGTATGCCGACGTCAGGGTATGCAGCTCTCCGGAAACCATTCGGAACGCGAGCTCAAACAATATGGTCAGCCACATCAGTGACAACAGGTTGCGGTATTTGAACAAAACCACGAAGTAGATCATCAAGGTGATCACTTGCTGCCCTCCCCACAGCGAGCTAAACATATAAATCACCGTATTCGGGTCAATGCCATCGACCGGAAAGACATGTATTGAGGCGATGGAATTCACCCCGCTATCCTCTTTTAGGAAATGAACAAAGGAGCGGAAGGTGTACATGGCCATCAATAAACCAAAACCATAGACGGCAATCTTGCTGCCGCAATAATTATTATTGGCCTGGGCCGGAAGCAACTTCTCCAATAATGTCATGGGCAACTCCTTGCGGGATTCAATGTATTGGCATATATTGTGTCATTATTACACGAATTGCAATGAGAGGCTCCCATGGAATACATCCGCACCCCCGATGAATGCTTTGAAAACCTGCCCGGTTACGACTTTGCACCCCACTACCTGGAAATTGACGACCAGGAAGGCGGCAAACTACGCATGCACTACCTGGACGAGGGCCCTGCCGACGGCACCGTGGTACTGTTAATGCACGGTCAACCCACCTGGTCCTACCTGTATCGAAAAATGATTCCGCTGCTGGTGGATGCTGGCTGCCGGGTCGTGGCACCCGACCTTGTGGGTTTTGGAAAATCAGACAAGCCCAACTCGATTGATGACTACACCTACGCACGGCATGTACTGTGGGCGAGTGATTGGCTGACTCAGCTGGGGCTCAACAACATTTACTATTTCGGTCAGGACTGGGGCGGTCTCATCGGCCTGCGCCTGGTCGCGAAATTTCCCGACCGCTTTGCCGGCGTTACTATTTCCAATACCGGCTTGCCGGTTGGCATGATCCCGGAAGAATTCACCGACGCTTTGAAGGAAGCAGATAAAACACTGCCCGTCGTGGAGGCTTCCGAATTAGGGGCGCGCTTCCAGGATACAACCGGCATCCCCGGCTTCTTGTATTGGCGCAAGCACTGCGCCGAAATCCCCGAACTGGACGTGCGTATGATTATGCAATTCAGTGGTGGCACCATGACAGAGGACATACTTGACGCCTATGCCGCACCTTTCCCCAGCCAGGACTATGTGGCTGGTGCAAGAAAATTTCCCAGCCTGGTGCCGGTGTTTAAGGACAATGTGGAGGTACCCGCCAACCTCGAGGCCTGGGAAGCGCTGGAAAAATTCGACAAGCCCTTCCTGTTGGCGTTTAGCGATTCAGACCCGGTTACCGCCGGCGCAGAGAAAGCCTTCGACGGTCGAGTTCCCGGCTGCGAAGGTATGCCCCATCGCACCATTGAAAATGGCGGGCATTTCATCCAGGAGGATCAGCCGGAAGCTTGCGTCAAAGCAATACTGGATACCATTGCTGCTGCACGAGGACTCAACACGTGATTCGAAAGGCCCTGGCGATTACCTGCTTGTTTCTACTGAGCGCAACCGCCAGTGCCAATGAACTGATCGGCTACTGGCAACACGAATCGCAACCGGTGATTGTCGAGATGCTGGAGCAGGACGGCGAGACCATTGGCATTATCCGGCAGCAAACTGAGCGGCCCGAGGTTATCGGCCGCACCCTCTACCAGCAGCTTGCCTATAGTAAGCAGGACGCAACCTGGCGCGGGCAGATCTACGTATTTCGCATGAAGGAATTTAAGGATGTCACCGTTGAATTACTGTCGGAAGAAGCATTCAAAATGACCGTAAAGGTCGGCTTTATGAGTCGCAGTTTTACCTGGAAAAAAGTGGAGGCACCCCTATGACACCCACCTCGATATGGCTCGGCGCTGCAATTATTTATGCCCTTTTTTGGACCTGGTACGTTGGGTTCGGCGGCAAAGCCTCGCCGGAACTGATTGACGCAGCACTGGCGGCTGCGGCCGAGGAAAACCAGGATGAGGAGCGCTTGCAGAACCTGCGGCAGTTTTTCGAAAATGACGACGGCAAGCAATTCGTGATGGTGAACGCCCTGCATATCAAGCAGCCAGTTGAAGAATCTATGGCCAAACTGCAGGTCTACCAGAAGGCGTTCTTGGGCACTCTGCTCAAGCGTGCCGGCCACCCGGTGTTTATGGGTCGCGCCTCTGCCAACAATATCGAAGCTCACAATATAGACGCAGACAACTGGTCGGCGGGCGCACTGGTGCGTTATCGCTCCCGCGCCGACCTGGCCCATATGATCAAAGACTTCGCCGGTGGCGAGGAACACGGCCTCAAGTTGGTCGCCCTGGAAAAAACCTTCGCCTTCCCGGTATCTCCGGTGATTATGCTGGGCAGTGTGCCGGTGCTGTTTGGCCTGTTACTGAGCCTGCTGGCCGCGCTCGCCCACATCCTGCTGATATAAATGGGGTCAGTACCCTTTTTAGCTTGTGATCGGGCCGCCCTTCGCGGTTTCAATATTGAGCTGACCGGCCAGCCCCGCCGCCCGGTGCAGCCCAATCTCCTGCATTTTGTCTGACATCATCATCGCCAACATAGCAGCGCGATTAGGATAGCGGGCAATGGCCACATCATCCCAGAGCTCATCGACTTCACCGAGAGTGAGGCCCGTCCCTTGGCACTGAATTCAACGTCACCGCCAAATTCCTGGATTAACTCTGAAACCGCCTGGCCATAGATGGCATAGGCCTCACGACCACTCAAATCCGTCTCCCGGCCATCGGCGTACTCTGCTTTCTCTTTGTACTTGAGCAGATTGACCATGTAAATCGGGCCATTGGGACCGGGATCACTAAACTGGGCCATCTGGGCTTCGTTGGGATAAACGGCGTTTTCAACTTTCACAGTTCTGCTCCCGCTGCTTATTGTCTGTTGTTGATTTGGCACAGTTTATGCCATTATATTTGTCCTGCCAAGATTGAATGAGTAAGAGCTATGGGATTCGAACTGAGCGATAGAGCAACAGAACTCAATGCAAAAATTCAGGCCTTTATTGATGAGCATATCTATCCACGGGAACATGAATTCGAGGCATTCACCCACGATCAGAACAACCTCTGGCAATTGCCCGACTGGTTTGACGAGCTGAGAGATAAGGCCAAAGAACAGGGCCTGTGGAACCTGTTCCTGCCGGAGGAATATAAACCCTGGAGCCCAGGGCTGACCAACCTCGAGATAGCGCCCCTGTTCGAGACCATGTCCCGGGTCAGCTGGGCCCAGGCGATTTTCAACTGTAATGCGCCCGACCGCGGCAATATGGAAGTCCTCGCCAAGTACGGCACGCCAGAACAACAGGAACAATGGCTGGAACCCTTGCTAGCCGGGGAAATTCGCTCCGCATACGCCATGACTGAACCCCAGGTGGCCTCCTCCGACGCCACCAACATGGAACTTGAAATAAAGAAAGACGGTGACGAGTACGTGCTCAACGGCCGCAAATGGTGGACCACGGGGGCGATCAGTCCACGCTGCAAGCTGATGCTGGTGATGGGAAAATCCAACCCGGATGCCAGCCGCCATCAACAACATTCCACCATCCTGGTCCCCAGGGATACCCCCGGGGTGACCTTGGTTCGACCACTCAGCGTCTTCGGCACCTGGCATTCCCCCGGCGGCGAGGCCGAATTGCTGTTTGAAGACGTACGGGTACCAGCGAGCAACCTGATCCTCGGCGAGGGTCGTGGCTTTGAAATCGCCCAGGGCCGACTTGGGCCAGGTCGTTTCCAGTACGCCATGATGTTTGTCGGCCTGGCCCAGCGCTGCCTGGAAATCATGTGCGCACGAGCCGAAGAACGCGTCGCTTTTGGCGAGAAGTTGAGCAAAAAAACCAGCGTGCAGCATGAAATAGCCCGCTGTCGTTGTGACATCGAACAGTGTCGCCTGCTGGTGCTGTCCGCCGCAGAGAAGATGGATAAGGAAGGTATCGACGGCGCCCGTGAGCACGTCTCCATGCTGAAAATTGTGGCGCCACGTATGTGTCAGGATGTAGCCGACCGCGCCATGCAGGTGCTGGGCGGCAAAGGCGTGTCACAGGATACGCCGGTGGCGCATATATTTGCGGTCAGCCGTTTCTGCCGGGTCGCCGATGGCCCCGATGAAGTGCATATGTCGCAACTTGGCAAAATGACCATCAGGGCACTCACATGATGAAAATGCCGGAACAGGGCTCAGCCTGGCCAGAATTGCGCGAGGAAATGCTCGCGCGCGGTAGCGATGATGCCAAGTGGCGCGAGGGCAAAACCGCGGTTTACGTGTTCAATGCCGGGGAAGATGTGGCTCAGGTACAGAAAGAAGCCTACACCCTGTACATGTCTGAAAACGGCCTGGGCCCCACCGCCTTCCCCTCACTGGCGAAAATGGAAGAGGAAGTGCTTCAAATGGCCTTAGGGCTTTTGCACGGTTCCGCACAGTCCGGTGGCTGTATCACCTCCGGTGGCACCGACTCCATTACCATGGCTGTAAAAACGGCACGGGACTTCGCCCGAAGTGAAAAGGGGGTGAGCGGCAAGCTCAACCTGGTTGTTCCCTACTCGGCGCATCCGGCCTTCGACAAGGCGTCGATAATAATGGACCTGGAGTTGCGGCGAGTTGCGCTGGGGCCTGATTTTCTAGCGGATGTAACCGCCATGGCGGAAGCTGTCGACGAGAACACCATCATGTTGGTGGGTTCGGCACCGAGCTTCCCCTACGGCCTCATCGACCCGATTGTCGCGCTGGGAGAATTGGCGCAACAGGAAAACTTGTGGCTACACGTCGATGCCTGCGTCGGTGGCTACATCGCTCCCTTTGTCAGGATGAATGGCACTGACATTCCCCCCTTCGACTTCGCCGTGGAAGGAGTGTGTTCGATCTCTGCTGACCTGCATAAATATGGCTATTGCGCGAAAGGCGCCTCAACGGTGTTGTTCAAGGATGACTCCCTGAAACAACATATGCTGTTTGATTGCGCTGATTGGCCCGGTGGGCGCATGGTAACTCCGACCCTGGCCGGCACACGACCGGGCGGTGCCATCTCGTCGGCCTGGGCGGTGATGAACTTCCTTGGCATAGAGGGTTACAAACTCAAGCAGAAACAGGTGACCGATACCCGGGAAATCATCGAGGCCGGAGTCAAACAGTTGGGCTTCACAGTGCTCGGTGAACCCCAGTTAGGCATTCTGGCGTTTAGCCACGAGGAGTTGGATGTCTTTGCGGTGTACAAGCAAATGTTCTTGCGCGGCTGGTTCGCCAGCCTGACCACTGAGCCCAAAGCACTCCACTTAATGCTATCCCCGTTTCACGCCACTGTAACCGAGGTCTACCTGGCCGACCTCGAGTCTGCGGTGAATCAAGTCAGGGCGGGAGATACCGACGCTGTAACGGAGGCGCGCTACTCCTAAAAACGGGTTCCCTTGAATTTGGGCGTCGGTGGACTATCCCACCCGCCGTAGCTATGCTCAGTTTCTCGCCCAATAATAATTCCCGGGAAACTGATGCGCCCTATTGCTCTAGCTTTGC
Organism: Halieaceae bacterium; assembly: GCA_965237855.1. GTDB lineage: Bacteria > Pseudomonadota > Gammaproteobacteria > Pseudomonadales > Halieaceae > CBDEGK01. Next base: position 582,718 of record CBDEGK010000004.1, read on the forward strand.
TCTGTTGCATTTTCCTCACCGCCTGTTCGGAACCCGAGCCGGAAGAGATTGCCATCCGGGTGGTGTACACCACCGTCGCCGAGGAAGATGTCACCATATATGGCGAATACGTGGGCCGCACCGAGGCCTCGGAGCGCGTTGAAGTCAATCCCCGTATCGATGGGTTCCTGGAAGAGATCGCCTTCATCGAAGGCAGCACCGTCAAAGCCCGTACTACCCTCTACAAAATCGATGCCCGCCCCTACCAGGCCAATGTAGATCGCCTGCAGGCAATTCTCAGCAGCCGCCAGGCAGAGCTGGAGAAGTTCCGCCGCGATGTGGATCGAATAGAACCCCTGTTCCGGGAGGATGCCGCCAGCCAACTCGACTTTGACGGGGCAGTGTCTGCCGTACAAACCGGCGATGCGGCGGTGCGCGAGGCGGAAGCTGATCTCAAGCGCGCCGAATTGGAATTGGCCTACACAGAAATCAAGGCACCTATTGGTGGTGTTATCGGCGCCTCAGACGTGGATGTGGGCGCCCTGATCCAGGCGCGAGACGGCAGGCCGCTAACCACGGTCAGCCGCATCGATCCCATTTACGTTAATTACGCCATGTCCGCGCTGGACTACCTGAATGCCCGCCGTCGCGCCTCCGGCTACTGGGAGCAGCGCAAGGCAGAACGAGAAGGTAAGGCGCTGGAAGGCAAGGTTTCTATCACCCTGCCAGATGACAGCATATACAAACATCAGGGTGTGGTCGGCTTCACAGATCCACAGGTGAATCCCGAAACCGGTACCTTTGCGGTGCGGGCAATCGTTGATAATTCAGACCGGGAGCTGCTGCCCGGGCAGTACACCCGGGTGCGCATGCCGATAGAGGTTCGTCGCAACGCCCTGTTGATACCCGAAGAAACCATCCTCATCGAGCAAGGCGGGGTCTACGTCATGGTGATTCTGCCCAACCAGCGGGTGGAGCGACGCCTGATCTTCGTGGGTTCCATTGTTGAGGGCAAGCTTATTGTAGAGAATGGACTGGTAGTGGGCGAGAGAATCGTCATCCACGGCATCAACAAGGTCTACCACGGCAGCCTGGCTGACCCGGTAGCCCTGGCTGATTACGAGGCTGAACTCGAAGCCGATGCTGCGGCACAGTTGCAGTCTATTCCCAGCGTCGAGGGAGCCCAAGCAGAGTGATCTCGCGGTTTTGCATCGATCGACCGATCTTCGCATCGGTGATATCTATCGTCATCGTCCTGGTAGGCACGATTTCCGTGTTATCACTGCCCATCGACCAATACCCCGATATCACCCCGCCGGCGGTGAGCGTCTCGGCGACCTTCCCCGGAGCCACCGCCAAGAGCGTCGCCGAGTCGGTGTCAGCGCCCATTGAAAAACAGCTCAATGGTGTCCCCAACATGGCTTACCTGGAGTCCAACTCCAAGAATAACGGCGGCAGCAAAGTCACGGTGACGTTTAACGTCGGCACCAATGTTGATCTCGCGGCAGTCGATGTGCAAAACGAAGTAAAGCTGGCGGAAGCAGACTTGCCGGTGGATGTGATGCAGGAAGGCGTGTCAGTGGAGAAGCTTGCCAACGTCGAGCTCATGAAAATCGCCATTCGTTCCGACGACCCCAAGTTTGATGAGATCTACCTGTCGAACTATATGAGCATCAATATTCGCGACGAGATGAAGCGGATACAAGGCGTCGGTCGAACCCGTAACAATGGCTCCCGTCGCTACTCCATGCGCATCTGGCTCAAGCCAGACCGCCTCGCCGCCTATAGCTTGACCACGTCCGACGTCAGCGCCGCGGTCAAAGAACAGAACGTGGCAACTGCCGCGGGTGTGATCGGCGGCCAGCCCACCGCCAGCGATGTCATGCTGACTTACCCGGTCTCCGCCGAGGGCCGCCTGCAAACTGCTGAAGAGTTCGGCAATATCATTATCCGCGCCAACCCCGACGGCTCGATGGTGCGCCTGCGTGATTTGGCGCGGGTGGAACTGGGCGCTAAGTCTTATACCCTGGATTCGAGGTTAGACGGAGCCCCCGCCGCCGTGCTGGGTATCTACCTGCTGCCAGGTGCTAACGCCCTGGAAGTGTCCGGGCGGGTGCGCGCGCGTATGGCGGCACTGGAAAAACGCTTCCCGGCCGGCCTGGAATGGCTGGTGGTTTACGACAGCGCGGAATTTATTCAGCAATCGATCACCGAAGTGGTGATTACCCTGATAGAAGCGCTGCTATTGGTGGTACTGGTGGTGTACCTGTTTCTGCAGGACTGGCGCACCACGCTGATACCCAGCCTGGCGGTGCCGGTATCCATCATCGGCACTTTTATTGCCATGCTGACCATGGGTTTTAGCCTCAACACGGTCAATCTGCTAGCGCTGGTGCTGGTTATTGGTATTGTCGTCGACGATGCCATCGTGGTGGTGGAAAACGTCGAACGGTTAATGAACGAAGAAGGCATGAACGCCCGTGATGCCACTATTCAGGCGATGGATGAATTGACCGGCGCGCTGGTCGCCACCTCGCTGGTGCTGGCCGCCGTGTTTATTCCCGTGGCGCTGTTACCCGGCATTACGGGCATTCTCTACCGGGAATTTGCAGTGACGGTTACCGTCGCCGTCTTGATCTCAACGGTGGTGGCACTGACACTCAGTCCTGCGCTGTGCGCCATCCTCATGAAACCTCACAGCGGCGAGCGCAAGAACGCACTGTTTCAAAAGATTGACCAATGGTTGGACGTGGGCGCCAAGCGTTTTGGGGACATGGTTGGAATGACCCTGCTCAATATGCGCCGGACTGTGCTGGGCTTCCTGCTCATGGTGGGCGCAGCCTATCTGTTGATGGGTGTGGTGCCGGGCAGTTTTATGCCGGTGGAAGACAAGGGACAGTTTTTTGTCGATATGGAATTACACCAGGGCTCCAGCGTCAATCGAACCAAGCCGGTGCTGCAACGAGCAGAAGCCTTTGTTCTGGCCCATCCCGCAGTAAAACATGTGTTCAGCCTGGCCGGAGAAAATCGTCGTTCCGGCGCCAACGAGGCCAACGGACAATTGGAGGTCATACTCAAGTCCTGGGAGGAGCGTGGCGACCAGGGTTATACCGTAGCCAAGGTCATCGAAGAAGTGCGCGTAGAACTCAACACCTACCCGGAAATCATCGCCCAGGTTTCCCAGCCGCCAGCGGTTCCCGGCCTCGGCCTGGGAAGTGGCGTTGACCTGGTACTACAGGACCTCACCGGCACGAACTGGGAAGGGTTGCTCGAGGCCAAGGACAGCATTACCCAGGTAGCCAACCAACACCCGGTACTGACCGGTGTTGCCAGCCCGGTGCGGGCGGAAACTCCGGAGCTGTTCCTGAGTGTGGACCGCGCCGAAGCCAAAGCCCTGGGGGTACCACTGGCGGATATTTACGGCACCATGCGCACTCTCACCGGTTCCCTGGTGGTGAATGATTTCAACCTTTACGGCCGGGTTTACCGGGTTCGCATGCAAGCTGAAAATGAATTTCGCAAGCGCCCCGACGCCCTGCAATACTATTACGTGCGCAGTCGCACCGGCGCCATGGTGCCCATGCCAGTGCTGGCAAGCCTCGACTATTCCACCGGTCCCGCGGCCATTGACCACTACAATATGTTCACAGCCGCCAAACTGTCGGGGGACCCCGCAGCGGGCTATTCCACCGGTGAGGCCATCACCGCCATGGCTGACGTGCTCGACCAGACCCTGCCACCGGGCATCAGCTACGAATGGACCGGCTTGACCGCCCAGGAAATTGAAGCCGCCGGTCAGGCCGTTATTGCCATGACCCTGGCGGTGATATTCGTCTACCTGTTCCTGTGTGCGCTTTACGAGAGTTGGACCATTCCCATAGCGGTACTGTTGATTGCACCAACGGCGATCTTCGGCGCTTACCTGGCGGTGTTCCTGCGCGGCCTCGAGGCCAATATATTTTTCCAGATAGCGATTGTGGCCCTGGTGGGTATGGCGGCCAAGAACTCCATCCTGATTGTGGAATTTGCCAAGCAGTTGGTGGAAGAAGGCAAGTCCTTCAAGGAGGCCGCACTGATGTCGGCGAAGCAGCGCTTCCGGCCGATTATGATGACGGCTGTTTCCTTTATTTTTGGGGTCATGCCGCTGGTCTTGTCCGCCGGTCCGGGCGCCGTGGCCCGGCAATCGATTTCCACCGCCGTGCTGGGGGGTATGATTCTTGCCACCAGCCTCGGCATCCTGGTAGTACCCCTGTTCTTCGTGTTGTTCGGCAAACTCGATGGAAAGCTGGCAGCGAAGGCAGGTCCCTCATGAGCCGGCTATGGCTCCTGATTCTCATCGCAGGCCTCAGCGCTTGCATGGTGGGCCCGGATTATGAACGGCCGCCCACACCAGCAGTAGAGCGCTGGCACAGTGACACCGATTACCAGGGTAAAGAAGGTACAGCCCTCTATGACCTGGCCTGGTTCGATATCTTTCAGGATGAAGAGCTGCAGGAGTTGATTCTATTGGCACTGGAACAGAACCAGGACCTGCTTATTGCCGTAGAACGTATCGAAGAATCCCGGGCCGGTAGCCGCATTGCACGCTCTGCCCTATTTCCGGTTGTTGGCGTGTCCCTGACCGGTGAACGCGAAGAAGAATCCGCGCTCACCAATACCAACCCCATCACCGCCGACGAGTTTTTCGTCGGTCCGGTTGCCGCCTGGGAGGTCGATCTTTGGGGCGGCAATCGCCGCGGCAGTAACGCCGCCTTCGCGCGCTACCTGTCGGCCGAATACGGGGCCCAGGCCGTCCGTCTAAGCCTGATCGCGGATGTCTCCCAGGCGTACTTTGAACTGCAGGGGACTGAATCGATCCTCGAAATCGCCCAGGATACCCTCGCTGACCGGCGACAGGCGTTAAGCATTGCAGAGAAGCGTTTCCACGGCGGCCTCACTTCCAAGCTCGAGGTGATCCAGTCGGAAGTCGATGTGGCGGCGACCCGGGCTGATATCCCCAAGGTTGAGCAAAACAAGCTGGCGCTGGAAAACCGCTTGTCCCTGCTGTTGGGCATGCCACCCGGCCATCAACAGTTGGAACGACGCCTGCGAGATCAATACGTACCGGCATCGGTCGCGGCTGGATTAACTTCGACGCTAATGGAACGGCGCCCCGATGTGATGCAGGCTGAGCAACGGCTTATTGCAGCGAGCGAAAATGTCGGAGTAGCTACCTCAAGATTATTTCCCAATGTCCGGCTCACCGGAGGATTGGGCTATCAAACCGAGGATTTCAATGACCTGTTGAATTCTGATGGCGAGTTCTGGATAGCAGACTTCGCGGTAACAATGCCTTTGTTTAATGCCGGCGCCCTCCGAGCGGAGGTCAGTGCCGCTGAGAGTCGCTTTAACCAGGCGCGACTAGGTTATGAAAAGATCGTGCTGGAAGCTTTCCGGGATGTCTCCGATTCACTCAACCAGTTTTATAAAGCGGGAGAAACCCTGGAGGCGCAACTGGATTTGCAAAGCGCCTCGATGGAGTATCTCGATCTGGCGACCAAGCGCTACCGCAATGGAGTACTCGCCTATATCGACGTACTGGACGCACGCCGCAGCTTGTTCGACGCGCAACTTTCAGTGAGCCGCGCGCGGCAGGCGCAATTACTGGCACTGGTTGGCCTGTACAAAGCCCTCGGCGGTGGCTGGGATCCCGAGGCTATCGCTGCAAAAAATACAGCATTATGAGCTGGCTAATGGCCAGTCCGCCCGCCAAATATTTCCAGAACAACAACGGATCCCGCTCCATCAGCGGTCGCTTGCCATGTTCAAGGTAACGGGGATTCGGGTTTTGCAGCTCGTAGGCAAATTCCGCTACTTCCTGATGACGACGCTCCTCATGGAAACGTAAGCCCTTGCGCAAGGCGCCGTCGATCCACACTGGCACCAGCGGATTGAGTTGGTAACTGGGGATGTAACGCGTGTTGAGAAAATCCCGTTGGCTATGGCAGTTCTCAAGTTTGCCCGCAAAGGGTAATTCACCCGTGAGCATCTCGTAGCTGATAACCGCCAGCGAGAACAAGTCAGCCCGGTAATTGGGCAACTTACCCAAACTGTATTCCGGAGCAGAATAGCTCGCGGTGCCCAGGGCAATATCGCGCTGAAACGGCGTAGCGATTTCGGCAATACCCGCCACGTGACAGGCGCCAAAATCAATAATCTTAACCCGCCCGTCTGCACCGATCATGATGTTGTCGGGCTTGAGATCCTGGTGCAGAGTTTCGCGTCTGTGAAAAGCGCGCAGACCACGGGCAATCTGGTCGACCAGGTACACCACCTCCTCTACCGGCGGTTTGGGGTGCTCCTTCATCCACTGGGTGAGGCTTATGCCACTGACATATTCAGTCAGGTAATACAGGCAACTCCTGGGACGGCCGCTTTCGAAGACCCGGACCACGTGAGGACTGGTGATGCGGTTGCCGATCCAGGATTCCATAACAAACCGCTCGATATAGGCGGGGTCATCCTCAAAATTCACCGACGGTGTCTTCATGCAATAGTGCTGACCACTGTCCTCATCCTCGACCAGGTAGACCTGGCTGCGGTTACTCGCGTGCAGTTCTCTACGCACGATATAACCGTCAAGTTTCATGCCCGGTTCAAGAAACGGCGGGAAGGACAAACGTGTCATGCGGTTGACCACCTCGTCCATCTCCTGCGGTGGCAGTGCTTCCACTCGCAATAGCTGGCAACTGATGTTGTCACTGCTATCTGCCGCTAATGCACGCTCTACCAGTGCTTGGCATTCCTGTTCCAGGTTGGGACCAAGGCCGCGCATAATGTCCCGCAACTCATTGGGGTCAATGAAATCGTGCAGCCCGTCCGTACTGAGCAGGTAGACATCGCCCTCCTCCAGCGGCATGTATTGGTAATCGACTTGCAGTTTCACATCCATGCCCAGCGCGCGGCTCAGGTAGGTCTGTTGTTCAGAGATCACCGCGCAATGATCGCGCGTCAGTTGTTCCAATTCACCCGCGCGCAATCGATAAATGCGGCTGTCCCCGGCATGCAGGATATGTAAAGTATGCGACTTGAAAATGGCGGCACTAAAGGTAGTGACATAGCCCTTGCGGGCGTCGGCGTAGCCCTGACCCTGCCCGTACAGCCAGCGATTCAGCGCCGTCAGTACCTGCTGTGCCGACTTGCGCACACTCCAGGACTCCGGCGTTGAAAAATAGTCGGACAGGAAATTGGATACACTCGCTTCACTGGCCTCACGGCCCGCCTCCGCGGCGCTCACCCCGTCGGCAATTACCGCCACCGCCCCTTTGGTGGTCAGCAGACTGCCCTCGGGTATACGAATACCAATGGCGTCTTCGTTAACGGGTTTGACGCCAGCACTGCTGAGCTGACCCACCGACATCAGTAGATCTCCCTGCAGATGCAACTCTGCTGAGACTTCAAGCTGTACTGTCGGTGCGCTGGTCATGGTTCAGGCCACATCAATCAATTGTACAGTGCCATCGGGCAGAACTTCCGCCATATGGCCCGCCGGTTCATCCAATACCTGCACAATCATGCAGCACACCGCCGCGGCGCCGGCAATCACCACGAAAAACGTCGCCGAGTCGACAAAGGACAACACGGTCAGAAATACCACCGCTCCCACATTGCCGTAGGCACCTGTCATGCCCGCTATCTGACCCGTCATACGGCGCTTCACCAGGGGTACCATGGCAAATACCGCGCCCGATCCCGCCTGTACAAAGAAGGCACAGCCCATGGTGGCGATTACTGCCAGCGGCAACCACCAGTGGCCATCAATTTGACTCAGCACCAGGTAACCGACCGCGAGGCCGGTGATCAGAATCGATAGCGTCTTTTTGCGGCCAAACTTGTCACTCAGCCAGCCACCGCTGGGACGAGCCAGCAGATTCATGAAGGAGAAGCCGGCTGCCGTCAAACCGGCCATCACTGGTGACAATTCGAAGGTCTCCATAAAAAACAGAGGCAACATGGACACCACCGCCAGCTCGGACCCAAAGGTCACAAAGTAGGCCCAGTCCAGTACCGCCACCTGTTTGAATTTGTATTGTTCTATTTCCGGCACGCCGACCCGCAACTGTTCAAAATTGACCTTCCAAATTTGATAGCTCTGAAAAAGAAACAGAATCAGCAGCCCAAGGTACAAGACCGTGGAGGTGGCATCGCTCAACAGCCCGAGATTCGCCGGCGACAGTTTCCAGGTCAGTACCGCCAGGGCGATATACATGGGGATATTCATGGCCAGCAGGAAGTAGAAATCCGCCCAGCTACTCACTTCCAGGCCGCCGTTGCGCTTGGGTTTAAAATAGGTAGAGCCTTTCGGAGTATTGCGCGCTGTCTGATAGAAGAAGATGCCGTAGCAAAAAGCCACGACACCAGTGCACATGATCGCGTAGCGCCAACCATCCTCACCCCCGATGAGTAAAGCCAGGCCAGGCAGACTCATTGCCGCCGCCGCAGAACCGAAGTTTCCCCAGCCGCCATAGATGCCTTCAGCCATACCCACCTGGCGCGCCGGGAACCACTCACTGACTAACCTGATGCCGATCACAAAGCCAGCACCGACCAAGCCACCGAGAAAACGTAACAAGGCCAATTGCTCATAGCTGGTGGCGAATGCGAAGCCCCAGCAAAAGAATGCAGAGATCAGTAGCAAGCCGCTGTACACCGACCGCGGGCCAAAGCGATCCACCAACATGCCAATGACAATTCGGGATGGAATGGTTAGTGCGACATTCAAAATCAACAGGGCTTTGACCTGCTGCATGTCCAGATCAAAAGCCTCCTTGATAAAAGGCATCAGGGGCGCATGGCTGAACCACACCATGAAGGTAATAAAGAACGCCACCCAGGTCAGGTGTAAGGTCCTTATCGAGGGGTTGGAAAACTCCAGGACATTCAACTTGTCGCTGCTCACAGCGAACCTCCTTTATAGACACGGCAACAATGCACGCACCCTCGTTTTGCAAGAGCTGTGCCAACTGCCTTTGATGGAGATATTTCGGGCCTGGTGCACTTCAGCTCCGCACAAACACGGTTTTGGTGCACCGCAGCGTCACGCAATGCACAGTTGCGGTGCGGCGCACCCCAATGACTGCACCAGCGCGGAGCAGTGGCCCCCAGAATCATCGCGAAATGTGCTGAACCGCAGTGTGCACAGGGGTTTGGAGGCGCTGGCACGGTGCTTGCATCGGTGTGGGCAAGTTCATCAAATACCGGGGTACGGTAATGTCGCAGAAGAGAGTGCTGGTAATCGGCAATGGCATGGTTGGCCATCACTTTGTCGAACAACTAGGCGACACGGACCAGTTTGCCATCACCGTCATCGGTGGCGAACCTCGTCCCGCCTACGACCGCGTACACCTGTCGGAAGTGTTCAACAGCAAAGAACCTAACGAGCTGGCATTGACCAATCGCGCCTGGTACCAGGCACACGGAGTCGATGCTCACTTTGGTGACTTCGTCGCCAGCATCGATCGCCAGGCTAAATCTGTCACCACCGAGGGTGGCCAGGTGTTCGCCTACGACAAACTGGTATTGGCAACCGGATCCTATCCCTTCGTACCGCCGATCAAAGGCGGCGGTCGCAAGCAGTGCCTGACCTATCGCACCATCGACGATCTCGGTGAAATCAAGGCCAATGCCCAGCACAGCAAGACCGGTGTTGTCGTTGGCGGCGGCTTGCTCGGACTGGAATGCGCCAACGCCCTGCGCAACCTCGGCCTGGAAACCCACGTGGTGGAATTCGCCCCCGGACTGATGGGTGTGCAACTGGACGATGGCGGCAGCAAGATGCTGCGCCGCAAAATCGAAGCCCTGGGTGTACAGGTTCACACCAACAAAGCCACCCAGGAAATTGTCGATGGCGACACTAGCAAGTTGAGAATGGAGTTCGCCGACGAGTCTTCACTGGAAACCGACCTGATCGTGTTCTCCGCTGGCATCCGCCCCTATGACCAACTGGCGAGAGATTGCGAACTGGAAGTGGGCGAGCGCGGCGGCATTGTTATCGACTATCACTGTCGCAGCAGTGATTCCGATATTTACGCCATTGGCGAGTGCGCCCTGTTTGGCGGGCGCATCTTTGGCCTGGTGGCGCCGGGCTACCGTATGGCGGAGGTCGCGGTATCACAATTAGCCGGCGACCCCATTCCGTTCCAGGGTGCTGACATGAGCACCAAGCTGAAATTGCTCGGTGTGGATGTTGGCTCGATCGGCGATGCACACGGCAACGCCGAGGGTTCCATCGCCTTTGTCTTCAGTGACGAACGTGAAGAGATTTACAAAAAGCTGATTGTCAGTGCAGACGGCAAGACACTGCTGGGCGCGGTGTTGGTCGGCGATTGCTCGGACTACGACACCCTGCTGCAGTACTACCTGAACGACATTGAGTTACCGGCCGCACCGGAAAGCATGATTCTGCCCAGCGTTGATGGCGCACCCCTGCTGGGCGCTGCCGCCCTGCCCGCTACCGCCACCATCTGTTCCTGTCACAACGTCAGTAAGGGCGACATTGCGACGGCGATTGAAGGAGGTTGCTGTTCGCTGGGAGAGGTGAAAGGCAGCACCAGGGCCAGTACCGGCTGTGGCGGCTGCGCGGCCCTGCTCAAATCCGTGGTGGACGAGGAAATGGCCAACCTGGGTATGGAGGTAAACACGGATATCTGTGAGCACTTCCCCTACACCCGCCAGGAAATTTATCACCTGGTACGGGTTGGCGAGATCAAGTCATTCGACCAACTCATCGAGAAGCACGGCAAGGGCCTGGGTTGTGACATTTGTAAACCGGCGGCCGCCTCCATCCTGGCCAGTTGCTGGAACGATTACGTCCTCACCGACAACAACAAACCCCTGCAGGATACCAATGACCACTACCTGGCCAATATGCAGAAGAACGGCACCTATTCCATTGTGCCGCGCATCGCTGCCGGTGAAATTACCCCGGAGAAATTGATCGTACTCGGCACGGTGGCGAAGAAATATGACCTCTATACCAAGATCACCGGCGGTCAGCGTATCGATTTATTCGGCGCGCGCAGTGAGCAACTGCCGCAGATCTGGGAAGAATTGATAGCTGCTGGCTTTGAGACCGGCCACGCCTACGCCAAATCCCTGCGCACGGTGAAATCCTGCGTCGGCAGTACCTGGTGTCGCTATGGCGTACAGGATTCTGTCAGCATGGCGATCACTATCGAGAACCGCTACAAGGGACTGCGCTCGCCTCACAAGCTCAAATCTGCGGTCTCCGGCTGCACCCGCGAATGCGCGGAAGCCCAGAGCAAGGACTTTGGCGTGATCGCCACCGAGAACGGCTGGAACCTGTATGTCTGCGGCAACGGCGGCATGAAACCCCGCCACGCCGACCTGTTTGCCACCGATCTCAATGACGAAGAACTGATTCAGACCATCGACCGCTTCCTGATGTTCTATGTGCGCACTGCTGACCGACTGCAGCGCACCTCGGTGTGGCTGGACAACCTGGAAGGTGGCCTGGATTACCTGAAGGAAGTCATTCTCGAAGACAAACTGGGCATCTGCGCAGAACTGGAATCGGAAATGGTCAGTGTCGTGGGCAGCTACCAGTGCGAATGGAAGACCACAGTGGAGAGCGAGGAACGCAGTGCCAGTTTCGCCCACTTTATCAACAGCGAAGCCGCCGACAGCAACGTGGTATTTGTGCGCGAACGCGAGCAGATACGGCCCGCCTCGGAGCAGGAAAAGCAGGTGGATGACGAAGACATCCTGGCAACCGGATAAGGAAAAGACATGAAAAACTGGCAGAGTATTTGTAAAACCGAGGACATCCCCGCCAACACCGGTCGCTGCGCCCTGCTGGGCAAGCAGCAGGTCGCTATATTCAAACTGGTCGTCGACGGCGAAGAGTCCGTCTATGCCCTGGATAATCACGATCCCTTCTCCGGTGCCAATGTCTTGTCGCGGGGCATTGTCGGCAACCTGGGTGACAGGAAAGTGGTTGCCTCACCGGTATACAAGCAGCACTTCTGTCTGGAGACCGGCGAGTGCCTGGAAGAGAACATCACCCTGCGCACCTTCCCCATCCGCGTGCAAAACGGTGAGGTGCAGCTGGCTGCCTGATCATGTTATTCGGACGTCGAAAAAAGAATCCCATTACGCTGCCCGACAAGGGCGTCGTCGACTGGAAATATGCCACCTGCGGCTACTGCTCTACCGGCTGCTCAATGGAAGTCGGCCTGAATGCGCAGGGCCAGGCAGTAACCACCCGTGGCGTCGCCGATGCACCGGTCAACCAGGGCAAACTCTGTATCAAGGGTATTACCGAGGCCGCTATTTTTGACGCGGAAGGCCGCGGTACCCAGCCCATGCAGCGCAACAACACCTGGGATGACTGGCAGGATACCAGCTGGGATACGGCACTCGATAAAAGCGCCGCAGAATTCAAGCGGATTCAGGCACAGTACGGCAGGGATGCGGTGGCCATTGTTTCTACCGGCCAAATACTCACCGAGGAATTTTACACCCTCGGCAAGCTGACTCGGGGTCTGATCGGCAGCAATAACTACTGCGGCAATACCACCCTGTGCATGGCCTCGGCGGTGTCGGGCTATAAGCGCTCCTTCGGCTCAGACGGCCCGCCTGGATGCTACGATGACTTTGCCCACACCGATTGCCTGTTGGCCTTTGGCTCCAACCTGCCGGAGCAACATCCAGTCATTTACTGGCGCCTGAAAGAGGCCCTGGAAAAGCGCAAGTTCCCCATTATCGTGGTGGATCCCAGGGTCACCATGTTTGCCCAGTTTGCCGACATTCACCTGCCGATTACTCCCGGCACCGACCTGGTCCTGCTGAATGCGCTGGCCCACGTCATACTCGAGGAAGGATTGGCCGATGAAGACTACATTGCGGCCCATTGCAACGACCGGGATGAATTCCACCAGCTGGTAAAAAAATACGACCCGGAAACAGCAGCACCTATCTGCGGCATCGACGCCGACACAATTCGCCACGTAGCCCGTCTCTATGCCAACGCCGGTGCCGCCATGAGTATCTGGACCATGGGTATCAACCAGAGCACCCACGGCTCCGACGGCGTCTGTGCCATCAACAACCTCAACCTGATCACCGGCAATATCGGCAAGCCCGGCGGCACCTCCCTGTCTATTACGGGCCAGTGCAACGCCATGGGCACGCGGGAATGGTCGGCCACCTCAGGCCTACCCGGCTACCGCGTCCTGGAGAATGCCGAACACCGGCAGGAAATAGGCGAATACTGGAATGTAGATCCGACATTTTTCCCGGATCATCGCGGCCTGGCCATGACCGACATCTTCCCGGCTATCGAGTCGGGCCAGATCAAGGCACTGTGGCTGATTGGTACCAATCCCATGACCTCTATGGCCGATACGGCGCGCATACGCAAAATCCTGGAGAAACTGGAATTCTGCGTGGTGCAAGATGCCTATGCCGATGTCGAGGCCAATCAATATGCCCACGCCTTTTTTCCCGCCTCGGTGTGGGCAGAGAAAGAAGGCACTTTCACTAATACCGAACGCCGGGTCAATCTTGTTACCCAGGTGAAACCTCCGAAAGCAAACTCCAAACCCGACCTGTGGATTTTCAACCAGATGGCCAAGCGCTGGGATCACAGCCGCGAGATGACTTTCCCCGAGACCGCCAGCGAGGTGTTCGAGGAAATGAAAACGCTGTCAGTTGGCACCGGTGCCAACGGCGAGCAGCGTATGCTCGATATCTCTGGCATGAGTCACAAGAAAATTCTCGCCGCCCGCGGCTTGCAATGGCCTATGCGCGAAGGCGATGTCGAAGGCGAAGCGCGCCTGTATGGCGATGGCGTATTCCAGTATGCCGATGGCAAAGCCAAGTTACTGCCCCTGGAATGGCATGACAACAACGAAAAGCCCGATGGGGATTTCCCCTTCTGGCTCAACAGCGGCCGGGTGGTGGAACACTTCCACACCCGCACCCGCACCGGCAAGGTGGGCAACTGCAATAAGTTCAGTCCCACCGCCTACATGGAAATGAACCCCGATGCTGCCGCCGAACTGGGTGTTGAGCACATGAGCTATGTACGCCTGGTTAGTCGGCGGGGTGATGCCGTGGTGATGGTGCAGCTCACCCAGCGTGTGCCCACGAACATGGTGTTTGTACCCTTCCACTTTCACGACTGTGTCAATCGACTGACGCTGGGACTGCTGGACCCTCATTCGCGGCAACCTGCTTTCAAGCAGGCCTCGGTGAGAATTGAACACATCGACCAGGCCGAAGCTGCCCGTCTGAACGTCGAAAGCAGGGCCTACTGATGACCGTAAAAATGTTTGAAGGCACTTTTGAAAAGATCGCCGAACAACGCCCATCGGAATCCATCTTCCCGCTGCGGGACAACGAACCGGAATACGCCAAGCTCAAGGACGACAGCAGCGAGGAAGCCAACCGCTACGGCAAGCTGATCGCCCTCACCAACCTGGTTGAAGAAGCAGCATCGCTGAATATCAACGGCGTCAGCGAGAAAGGTTTCAACCCCAACCGCAATAAGCAACACGCCTTTCACTTTACTGCTGACAACTGCATCGGCTGCCACGCCTGTGAATCTGCCTGCAGCGAAAAGAACGATCTGCCGCCACACCTGAGCTTTCGTTCGGTGGGCTACGTGGAAGGCGGCACCTACCCCAACTACCAGCGCATGAACATTTCCATGGCCTGCAATCATTGTGACGACCCGGTCTGTCTCAAGGGTTGCCCCACCCGCGCCTATACCAAGCACGCGGAATACGGTGCCGTGATACAAGATCCGGATATTTGTTTTGGCTGTGGTTACTGCACCTGGGTGTGTCCGTATAACGCGCCACAACTTGACCCGGTCAAGGGCCAGGTGGAGAAGTGCAATATGTGCGTGGACCGACTGGAGGTGGGCCTGAAACCCGCCTGCGTCTCTGCCTGTCTCGGCAACGCGCTGGATTTTGGCGTGGTGGAAAATACGCCAGAGAAACGCGAACAAATCGAAACTCACATACCGGGCTTTCCCGACCCGGAAATTACCCATCCCAATATTCGTTTCCAGCAGACCAAGAGCCTGCCGCGGGAGATGACCCGGCCCGACTCGGAGCCGGTGAAATACCGCAAAGACGACAGCACTGGCACCTACAAACCGGCCATTGATCGCAGCTCTAGTTCCAAGTCGGGTCAAAAATCCTGGAGCCTGGCGCGGCTGAGTAGTCGCGAAAACCCACTGGTATTGTTTACCCTGGCCTCCCAGGCCGCCATCGGTTTGTTCGCCCTGTTGTTCCTGGGCAACTGGGGGTTGAACGACATGGCCTACAGTATCGGCACCTTCACGGCCGCCGCGCTAGGCGGTATTGGTCTGCTGATCAGCGCCAGCCACCTGGGTAAACCCCTCAGGGCTTATCGAGGTTTTAACAACCTACGCCATTCGCCCATGGCCCGGGAGGGCTTGGCCGCCGCCCTGTTTATGGGATTTGCTGGCCTGCACTTTCTGACGGTTGCGCTCTCGCCCTATCTGCCATCGCTGAACACGCTGGCACCGATTGCTGGCTGGCTGGCAATAGCTGCGGCCCTCGGCACGCTCTACTATATGTACCGCTGCTATCGCATTAAGGCCCGACCCTTCTGGGATCACTGGCAGACCGCCAGCAGCTTTGTCGGCGTCAGCCTGTACCTTGGTGGCACACTGCTGGGATTGATTTCCATCTTTGCCGGTACCGACACGCTGCCACTGATCAGCCTGGTCATGTTGACTGGCGTTGTGCTGGAGGCCACCGGTCTGGTCGTCCACGCCCGCAACATGACGGGTGCCGAGCACGAAGGTGCTGTCTCCCACTACGTGCAAACCACTACCTTCGGTTACACCTACCTCGCTCGCAATATCGGCTACGTCATGATTATTGCCGCGCTTGGCCTGCTGGCTACAACCAACGCGGCGGTTGGGTTATGGGTACTAAGCGCGGTAAGCCTGTGTATGTTGGCACTAATCAGTCGTGCCTTGTTTTATGTGCTGGTGGTACCCACGACCATGCCCGGTGCTTTCTTCTGGAAGAACAAGGGCTTTGAGCAGCACGCCCGGGATATTGGTCTGGCGAATATGCCGCAGGTGGGCGTCGCTCCTGTCAGTTAAGGGGGTCAGAGGAGTGTGGATAACTCTTTGAGTTACCCACATCACCTCCGACCCCGATCGGAGAAGGTTCTACCAGCGCAGATTCAAGCCAAGCAATGGGCCCTGTTGATTTGCATCGTAGCCATAGCCGTCCAGGCCCTGCTGGTCATTCGCGAAATCATATTCCAGGTAGCGGTAGCCAACAAATACTGAACCCCAATCTCGAAACCGATAGTCGGCGATGGCAGAAACATTGAGAGCTTGATTGTCCGAACCGCCAAAGCCGTAATCTGCCCTGCCGATAAAGGACCACTTGTCATTGATGCTGTGTTCAACCCGGCCACCGAGAAACGGGTGCAACCAATCATCACCACCATTAATCGTCATGCCGATCTGCTCGGGAAAGCCTGGGGGCAATGGCGGCAAGTCCGCGGTGACGTCCACATCAATTTCGTGCTTGGTATAACGTATACCGCCCAATACTTCCCAGCGAGTGGTGTCGCTTTCGTTCAAGGCATAGGCCATACCGGCTTCAAACATGGTGCTCTTGAAGTCGATATCGGCACTGACCGATTCTATGCCCACGTTCGGAGTTATGTTCAAGTACTGGTACTCGACAAACAAACCCATGCGATCGTTACGCGCTTCATAACGAAAGGTTAGAACTGCTTCTAAATTTTCCAGTATGTCATCCTTGAAATCGAGCTCCATTGGCGCCTCGTTGCCACCAATGGAGGCTGATCCGTCGATGCTTACACCCCATAAAAACAAGGGTGCGAACGAGTGTTTCCACTCACCTCCGGTGGAGGTACCGCCAGCCAAAGCTGACTGTGATAGAACACTGATTACCAACCCTGTTGCCGCCATTGCTGTTTTCATGCCCTCCTCCTTAGACCTATTGTCCTGGTAATTAGCTTAGCTATTACAGAGGATATCCATCTTACGCTTGGCCAGTTCAAATTCATCAGCGGTAGTGGCAGCCAGTAATTCGTCTTTGGCCATCGCACATTCCGCGGCCTCTTTCTGCATTTCATCCTCGAGCTCTGCGATCACCTCTTTCGACTCGGGCTCGCAGGCGGTGGGGTCAATGCGGCGGATATTGGCACCCTGGCTATGCTCCTCTACCGTGACACAGTCGCCAATAGCGATCTGGGTTTGATCCGAAACGACGGTAATGGCCGAACCCTCACCTGTGCGAACCACGTACTGCATACCCGAGCGATCACCCTGGGAGCGCCTCGAGATTCCACCACCTACCAGGGCACCCGCTGCCGCGCCGCCTAGCTGTTTCTTGCTCGATTTGTTGCGAGTCGCGGCCCAGCCAACGGCGCCTCCCACCGCGGCACCCCTACCGGCATTGGAATCCAATTGCACAGCCTTGGCTTGCTCCACCATACCGACGGTAATACGCGCGCTCTGACCGGATTTTTGTGCCGAGACACTGGAGCTCAAGATCATAGCGAAGACGGCGAAGATTAAACTTGTTGTACGTAGCATGACGGTTCCATATCAATGTGCGTGGCCCAAAATCATACTCCCAGCGCCGGTATCTGTGAACATCAAGTTTTCCTCAATATTATGGTCCATAATGCATAGCATTGTTTATCAGAGGGTCATCCACATGAAACCTATACCTGGTTGCCTGATTGGCCTGGTTCTGACGTTGTCACTGCTACCGCTACAAGCCTTCGGTAAGGAGCCCACCGTCTTAATCACCGGCGCCAATCGCGGCATCGGCCTGGCCCTGGCGCAGCAATTCACCGACGCGGGTTACACGGTGATCGGCACCGCACGCAAACCGGCCAGGGCAACAGCGCTGAAGGATCTCGGTGCCCGGGTCGAACAACTGGATGTGGGCAATCCCGATAGCGTGGCGGCGCTGGCCAAGCGTCTCGACAATACGCCGGTAGACATACTGATCAACAACGCCGGGATTATCGGCCATGTAGCCGCCGACCTGGCCACCACAGATATCGAACAATTGGACTGGGTATTCCAGGTCAACACCCTCGGCCCCCTCCGCGTTACCCAGGCCTTATTACCCTCCCTTGAGTCAGGCGGCAGGAAACAAGTGATCAATATCACCAGCATGATGGGCAGCATGGAACTCAACACCTGGGGCGGCTATATCGGCTACCGCGGCAGCAAGGCCGCCCTCAACAGTTTCAACCAGACCCTGGCAATGGAAATGGGCAAGCAGGGGTATGTGTTCGTGGTAATGCACCCGGGTTATGTTCAAACCGACATGAATGCCGGTGAAGGGGACATCACCTCGCAGAAAAGCGCGGCCGGGATATTCAAGGTGATAGGCAATCTGAGCGCCAAAGACAATGGCGCCTTCTACGATAATGACGGTAAATCCATGCCCTGGTAGTCAATCTAGGGAGTATCCTCACCCCAAAACTGTGCCCAGACCTCACCGTAGTTTATGAAGAACACTGCCTCATCGTGTAGCACGGAGCGGCTCTCGTAGACGCCGTTACTATAAGGTTTCTCCTCACTGGGCTGATCGGTAATCAACGTACCCACCGCGTTTAGACTGCCCATGGTGGGGTTGAGTTCGAACTGGTACAAGCCGCTGTCACTCCAGCCATAGTAGGACCAGGGCTCCTCGCCTTCCAACGCTTCCTCATACCTCTCAATGGGCAAGGCAATGCGATAAACATCATCTTTTTGCAGCATAGTCAGTGCATGATGATCGTACAGTGCCGGACTGTAGGTACCTCGCCTGCCGATCACAACCTGATCCAATACCAGTGGGTTTTCCGGATCCGCAACATCAAACAGGGCCAACTTAATACCCTGCACAAAAGCCTGCCCGTCTGCAGGCACTTCCTGCCCGACGCCAAACAACAGATTATCCCCCACCGGTTGTAACAGCGTGGAAAAGCCCGGCAGCTCCAATTCTCCAGCCACACGAGGGTCATTCGGGTCAGCTAGATCAATCACGTACAGCGGATCGATAACCTCGAAAGTGACAACGTAGGCGCGATCTTCAATGAAGCGCGCGGCATACACATTTTCATTGGGTTTGCCGATCCGTTCGGGGCGATTGCTGTTGGGCAACTGGGACACCAGCTCAAGGCTTTGACCATCCTCCGACTCGCGCAAAATAGTCAGGCGGTGCTCACCAAAATCATCTTCCTCGGCGACTATTGCATCTTCCGCTGCATCCTCCTCAGCGGCAAACACCGGCAAAAGAAAGAAGTTGTTTTGCCAGACACTGCTGACTACACGCAGGTCCCCATTGTGCTCCGACATCAGGAAGGCCGGGTTATTGGTGCCGATGTAGCCGGGTACGGTACCGGTTCCACGGTAGCTGGGTCCCTCAGCCTGCAGGGCGATTTTGTGGATAAGCGTATCGCCGGCGCTGCTACTGGCTGTGACATAAATAGATTCCCGGGAGGCATAAAAACCGCTGGCGAATACATTCAGGCAGACACTCTGAATGTCCTGGGGATTATCCAGATTGATACTGGTAACCGTCACCAGGGTCGCGTCGGCAGGTAACGGTGAGGCCTCAAGTACTTCGGCGTTGGGAATATGACATTGCTCCGGACTGACCAGCTCCTGGGCGATACCATCGAGACGCAACTGGGGCAGAAAGTCCGCCAGGGGAATCTCCGCAATCAATGCCTCGTTACTTTCGACTTGTTCAGCCAGGGGATAAGGAATCAGGCCGGCTACCGTCGGCGAAAATCGCGTGGCCAGGTACAGGTGATTATCAATACGGCGCGAAGACAACAAGCTGCCCTCAATTTCGATGGTCACGCCGGGAACGGCCTGCTCAGGGCTGTCTACCTGCCAGGATTGAATCCAGATGCTGGCATTGGTCCAGGTATCTGCCAGGGCAAAGTTTGCCCAGTAGTAGTAGGGCTGTAGATGGGAGATCGCCCAGAGGCTTTTACCTGCGTCGCCCTGGTACACATACAGGCCTTCGGCGGTCGCCCCACTGTCGCCCAGTTCCAGTTCGCCGATCAACTCCGTGGCTGGCGCCAGCACATCGGTGCGGAACATTTTGATCTTCAATTCCGGCTGATAGAATAAGGAATCCTCCGCAATGCCCACCTCATCCGGGAAAGGCCCCCAGCCCAGGTGATACAGAACCTCGCCATCGTATTTAACGATATCGGCCTCATCGACACCCAGTTCCTGCAGGTTGGTGGTACTGAACTGGGAGCTGCCCTCATCAGCGCCGCCTTCGGCGTCGAATTCAACCTCGGTGAATATCGGCTCCACTGCAAACGGGTCCGAATACGCGTCCACCAGGCCCCGGCGCAAACTGGCAGTGAACTCCTCAGCAGACTCCGCCGGTTTGAGCAAGCCATAGGCAGGGCCCCTTTCCTCGACCGGGCTTGAGCCACTGCCGCTGCCACCCCCACCGCAGGCGCTAAGAGTGGTGATCAATAACAAAGCTGGAATCGAAGTTTTCATAAGCACTAATCTATTGGCAGTACCCACTGAGCACAAGTGGCTTACTACAGAATCTGTTGTAATCCCCGAAAGCAGCTATAATTTTTTGACCGGCGCAGACAAGGTCTGCCATGGTAGAAACTTATGACCATACAACAACCAAACTATGAGCTGCGCAAGGGGTACGAAGGAGCAGCGGACCTGGTTTTCAGCGGTGACTGGAGCCTGGAGACCGGCTGTCCGGATTTTGTCGATCTGCAGCAGCAGTTGGAACAGAGCAGTCCCTCTCAGCTAACGCTGAATATGCAACAGCTGGGACAGTGGGATAGTGCTCTGCCAGCTTTCCTGCTGCAGCTAGACGAATACTGCCGGCGCAGTGATATTTCTGTCGCCGGCGAGGGTGTGCCCGAAGGCGTTGTGAAATTGCGGGCCCTGGCATCAGCCGTACCCACTCACAACCGGCCCCAGCCAATCGCCCTGTCCCTGCTCGAAAAAATCAACCCGGCAAAAAAACTGACGGACATCTACATCAATATCGAGAAGTCGCTGGCGTTTATTGGTGAGGTGACCATTGCTATGCTGCGCCTGTTGGCAGGGCGAGCCAACATCCGCCGCGTCGATTTTGTAAATTTTATCTTCCAGGCCGGCCCCAACGCCTTCGGTATCATCACCTTGACCAGCTTCCTGGTCGGCATGATCCTGGCCTACCTGGGTGCGGCGCAACTGGCTCAGTTTGGCGCGCAGGTATATGTCGCCGACCTGGTCACCGTCGGCATGCTGCGCGAGATGGGCGCGTTGATGACGGGGATAGTCATGGCTGGGAGAACCGGCGCCGCCTATGCCGCCCAGCTTGGCACCATGCAAACCAATGAAGAAATCGATGCCATCGTCACCCTGGGCATATCGCCGGTTGAATTCCTGGTATTGCCGCGCATGATAGCGCTGATCGTCATCATGCCCTTGTTGGTGCTGTACTCCGATGTTATTGGCATCCTCGGCGGCTCCATTGTTGCCGCCGGTATGGGCGTGTCTTTCATCCAGTTCTGGGTGCAGTTTGAATCCGTTTTCACACCAACGCTGTTAGGCATAGGCCTGACCAAGAGCGTGGTGTTCGCGATGCTGATTGCCATCGCCGGCTGCCGGGCGGGCATGCAATGCGGACGCTCTTCCGCTGCGGTGGGTCAGGCAGCAACCAATGCGGTGGTGGTTGCCCTGGTCTACCTGATCGTTGCCGACGCCGGGCTTAATATTTTCTATCAGAAACTGGGTATCTGAATGACTGCCGAAGCCGCCCCTATCCGCGTTGATGGCCTGACCATGGCTTACGGCTCACTGTTGATCCAGGAGAAGCTGAGCTTCGACATCAATAAAGGGGATATTTTCGTCATCATGGGTGGCAGCGGCTGCGGCAAGAGCACGCTGCTGAAACATATGATCGGCCTGCTGGCGCCGGCAGCGGGTGACATTCAGTACACGGGCCAGTCTTTTTTCAATGCCAGTGAAGAGCAGCGATTCGAGCTGCGCAAGAGTTGGGGCATCACCTACCAGAGTGGCGGCCTGTTCAGTGCCATGACCCTGGCGGAAAACACCGCCCTGCCCCTGCAGCAATACACCCAACTCAATGAGCGAGAAATTGCCGACATAGTCGCTTATAAAATGGCCCTGGTGGGCCTGGGCGGATACCAGGAATACTACCCATCGGAAATTTCTGGCGGCATGCAGAAGCGCGCAGCGCTGGCCCGCGCCATCGCCCTGGACCCGGAAATCCTATTTTTCGATGAGCCCTCCGCCGGCCTGGATCCCATTAGTTCCCAACTACTGGATGACCTGATACTGGAGATGAGCGAGTCCCTGGGTGCCACGGTAGTCATTGTTACCCATGAATTGGCCAGCATTTTTGCCATTGCCAATAATTCGGTGTTTCTGGACGCCGAAACCAAAACCATGATTGACTATGGGGATCCGAAAAAACTGGTGTCCGAGAGCAAGCATGAAAAGGTTCGCAGATTCCTCGCACGTAGTGCCACAACAAGTGGCACAACAACAGGGGCAACCAGCTGATGGCTAAGCCGGTCAATACCGTTGCCATAGGCGCCTTTGTCAGCGGCGCCCTGATATTGGTGTTCACCCTGCTGTTCTATGTGGGCAACCAGGGTTTCGGCCGCGAGTATAGCGAAGGTCTGCTAGTCTTCAATGGTTCGGTCAGGGGACTTAACGTGGGAGCCCCGGTGGCGCTGAAGGGCGTACAGATCGGCGAGGTCACCGATATTTATGTGGTGGTCAACAAGGACAGTTTCGACGTCGTTACACCGGTGGAAGTTCGGATTTACGGAGACCGCATCAGGAACATCGGGGAGTTTGCCGACCTCCCCTCTCTGCAGCCCATGGTAGAGCGCGGCCTCCGGGCCCAGTTGCGGACCCAGAGCCTTCTCACTGGCTTACTCTATGTACAATTGGATTTCCACCCGGGCTCGGAATTGCGCTACCTGGGCAAAGAGCTGGACGAACTCTACGACGAAGACCATCTAGAACTACCGACCATACCCACCGAACTGGAGCGCTTTTCCCACAGCCTGGAGGAATTCGATTTCGCTGGGGCCAGTCGTCAGATCAGCGAAATGCTCGGCGGCCTGGAATCCCTCATCAATGACCCGGAAGTAAAGCAGCTGCCCGGGAGAGTCAACGCGAGCTTGGCCTCCATCGATGCATTGAGCCAGACCTTGCAGGCTGAAATCATCCGCCTCTCTCCGGGGGTGAATAGCCTGGTGACCAATGCCGACTCCACCATGGTCAACCTCAACGAAGAAATCCCGGTCTTGTCCGACGCAGCCCAGGAGAGCCTGGCGGAATTAAATCGCGCCCTGGCCACGGCACACAAAACACTGGAGAGTGTCGACTACACCCTTTCTGATGACTCGGCAGTGATGTATGACGTGCGCCAGGCGGTCCGGGAACTCGGTAAGGCCGGCCGCGCCCTGCAATCATTGGCAGAGACACTGGAAACCCAACCGGAATCGCTGCTGCGCGGCAAAACCCAGCTGGAGAACTGATCATGAACTGGCGTCGAAACAGTCTAATCCTGGGTCTCATGGTAATGCTGACAGCCTGCGGCTCCACACCCCGCAGCGATTACTACATGCTCAGTGCGGACGTGGACAAAATGCCCGAGGCCGGTGGGCCATCGCTGGGTATCGGCCCCATCCAGATCCCAGAGTACCTGCAGCGTAAAGAGATGGTCCTGAATCGCGACCGGCACAAATTGTCGGTGCATGAATATCATCGCTGGGCAGAGCCCCTGGAAGCGGGCATTACCCGGGTGGTTAGCCTCAACCTGGCGGCGCTACTGGATACCCATGAGGTGCAGGTATTTCCCTGGCGGCGCGACGCTGTGCCGGACTATGGCATCAGTATCACCGTTGTGCAGTTTGCGGTTCACAATTTGCAAGCAAACTTGATAGTCGAATGGACACTCAGCGTCCCCGGCGACAACAAGGTGCTGGTTAGTCATATTAGCCAATTCAGTCAGGCTGTGTACAAAGACGAGCCGGAACAGGTAGCCGCCGCCTACAGCCAACTGCTGATGCAGCTCAACCGGGAAATAGCGGACTCGATAAAATGACCTTCGCTCTTTTCATTGTTGTCACGCTGGCGTTGGCTTTTCATCTCTACCGCCAGAGCTGGGCCAAGCGCGAACTGGAACCCATTTACTTTGGCGAGTTTGAAGGTGACATCTACAAGGTCGGCGATACCTACATCGGCGTACGGGCAGGCAATGAAAGCGCCCTGACAACCATCATCTGCATACCCGGCTACGTGGAAAACATGCGTTACTTCCAGGCCCTGTACGCGGATGTAGATTGCCAACTGATTTTTCTCAACAATGCCGACTATCACTGCCCGGTTACAACCGAGGAAATCAAAAAACTGGATTGGGAGGCCAATCCGCACTCGCTTGGCAGTATTGCCCACGATGCCTTTCGCCTGGCCCAGGTGATACGCGAGCTGGCACGCACGGAGAAAATTATCTTGCACGGCCACTCCCGTGGCGGCGCGGTTATCCTGGATGCCGGGCGCCAGTTTCCTGAGTTGATGCAGCAACAGGAGAAATCAATTTCAGCCATTCTGGAGGCGCCGGTCTTACCAGCCGGGCTGCTAGCGGGAAGCGGCAGCAAACCACTGGTCGCCGCGCTCTCCCTCTACCTGGCCCCAATAGTCTTTGGTCGCGGCCGCCACGTTAGCGCTGACGCCCTCAACAAACTACCCATCATGAACCCCACCAACGCGTTAAAAACCGAGGTGTGCCTGTCAATATTCAGCAATACCCGCCACTATCGCACCAACGTCATGAATATGCGCAACATACAGGACTGGCAACGGGATCAATCACACCAGCTGTACTGCAACTACCAGGGCCTTACCGTGGTGGTCGGCGAGCGCGACGATGTGCTCGACAATGCCAGCATGGTGGCCAGCGCCGAACAGGGTCAGCAACTCAACCCCGGGGTCAATATTCTGCACACCGCCAATACCAATCATTTTGTGACCCTGGAACAACCCCACTACCTGCTGGATCTGATTCGTAATACAGGTCAGGTAAACAGCGCCGAAATTGGCTAAACTAACACCATGAATACTGACAAACAGCACGACGCACTGACGCAAAAGCTGAACGACCTGGAAGGTCGCCTGGCCAGTGTTACCCGGGATATCACCAAAACGCTATCCAGCGATTTTGCCGAACAGGCAACCGAGCGCGAAAACGATGATGTGCTGGAGGAAATTGCCCGGGAGACCCAGATATCCATTTACAAATTGAGGGCGGCATTGCGCCATCTCGAAGATGACAGTTATGGTATTTGCGTGACCTGTGGTGAGGACATTTCGCCCGAGCGCCTGCAAGTCATTCCCGAAACTACGCAATGCGTTAACTGCGCGGACTAGCTCGATAACCCACTGAACGATTCAGAGATTGAATCTTTCCCGCAGAAATCGGGCAATGCCATCATCATCGTGATGGCCTATCACGGCCGTTGCTGCTTTCTTCACATGATCCTTGGCATTACTCGGTGCATAGCTCTCATCGGCTACCGCGAACATACTGAGATCGTTGTCGCTATCACCAAAGCACAAGACACAGCTGGCACCGAGCTGCTGTCGCAGAAGTTGCACCGCACCGCCTTTGCTGGCATCGGTGTGATGGATGTCGACCCAGCGCAGGTTCATACTTTCCAGCGCATCGCCGGCATAGGCCACCAGGTGCGGTTCGTCGAGAATCATGGCCTCGACCGCGTGAATGGCTTTCGGCACGCCGAGGACACTGATATTGGTCACCTGGGCATCGGCGGGCATCTGAGATGTTGGCTCCACCTCGGCCTCCCCGCGACTGGCAAAATCTTTCGCCAGTCGCTCGGTAATCACCCCTAAAATTAATTGACTTCAAAAGTAGAATTTTCTCGTAAACTGAACGAAGGAGATTCTCAAGTGAAAACATCAAGATATAGCGACAGTCAGATCCTGGCGATCCTGAAACAAGCCGAGGCCGGCACTCCTGTTCCCGCGCTCTGTCGTGAACACGGCATGAGCAACGCCAGTTTTTATAAGTGGAGAGCCAAGTTTGGCGGAATGGACGCCTCAATGATGAAGCGCGTGAAGGAACTGGAAGATGAAAACCGGCGGCTGAAGAAAATGTACGCTGATGAGCGACTCAAGGCGGAAATGGTCCAGGAAGCACTAGCAAAAAAGTGGTGAGGCCATCTCGGCGCAAAGAGATGGCCCAGAAGGCAGCCTCGGCATATGGTGCCACTACTCGCCTGGTCTGCCTCGCATTCGGCATCAGCGAAAGCTGCTACCGCTATCAGCCGATATTATCGGATGAGAATGCGGAGATTGCTGACTGGCTTGTTCGCTTGACTGATAACCAGAAAGACTGGGGGTTTGGACTTTGTCGAGATTACCTGCGGAATGTTAAAGGCCATGAATGGAACCATAAGCGTATTTATCGCATATACTGCGACCTGGAATTAAACCTGAGAATCAGATCCAGAAAGCGCATACAGCGAGAAAAACCAGTGCCGCTGGCTGTGCCGGATGAACCCAATAAAATCTGGTCAATGGATTTCATGCATGATCAATTGAGTGATGGTCGCACGTTTCGTTTGTTTAATGTGCTTGATGATTTTAATCGTGAAGGCTTAGGCATTGAGGCGGATTTTTCACTCCCTGCGGTACGCGTTATTCGTGCTCTGGAACAGATCATTGAATGGCGAGGCAAGCCTAGGCGACTACGCTGCGATAACGGCCCAGAATTTATTAGCCAAGACCTGGAGACATGGACGGAAAAACACGATATCCAGCTTGAGTTTATTCAGCCCGGCAATCCGCAGCAAAATGCTTACGTCGAACGTTACAATCGCACGATACGATACAGCTGGCTGAGCCAATACATATTCGGGTCAATTGCAGAAGTGCAAGACTATGCCACGAAGTGGCTTTGGTTTTACAATAACGAACGGCCTAATAAGGCCAATGGTGGCTTACCACCGAAACAAGTGCTGATTGCAGCATGACATCTACTTTTGGCGTCGGTTAAAAAGGGGATGATTACCGCTCCTCCACCTCGTTTAGCAGCGGCGAGTGATATATGCCGTGGCGATTGCCCGGCTCCAGGGTAAATATAAATGGCGTCACGTTCTGTGCCAACACCGCCGTCAGCACATGTTCAATTTCACCCAGCGTCAGGTAATTTTCCAGCAGGTACTCAGAAGTCTGTGGATTCCAGATCATGACCCCGTTCTTGAAAATCTGCGGCAGGGAAAAACCAGAGCCCTCCAATACCACCTTGGCGGAGTGCAATGTTCGGCCGGTGGCGACGGTATAGGCGATACCCTTATCAGCCAGGGCAAGCAGGGTTTCCCGGGTGTAGTCCGAGATTTCGCTCTGGCTGTTGAGCAAGGTGCCATCAAGATCGAAGGTAATTAATTCCATAGGTCATCTTAGCAGGTCGAACCGGGGCAATAGTCTGGCACGGAGGGTATCACCGATATTTTTGCTGAACTATAATTCCCCCATGCAATGGACAATCGAAAAGCTAATGTTTCTGGCGCCGGTAATCTTTGGCGTACTCGTTTTTGGCCCCATGTGGGCCGCGGCCATGGATGTGATTGGGCTCCAATTCCACGCGGCACTCCCCAATCTCTACCTCACCATGTTGATCGGTGCCGCCTGGGGCGCGATCGCCATTAAAAGGAAGCGCTGGCTATGAGCATGGAACAGGAGCGGACCATCGCCCAGAAATACATCGGTGGATTTCCGTGGTTTATGGTGATCTGGGGTTTGGGTGGCTTTGCCCTTTGGGTATCCCTGTTTCCCCTGGTCCACTACCAGCTTATACCAATCTGGCTCGGCACAATTATAGCCACGATTACAATGAGTGCTGCCTACCTGCCCAGCCATGAAGCCCAACACGGTAATATCGGCAGACCGGGTAGCAGCCTACGCTGGCTCAATGAACTGGTGGGTCATGTCTCCGTAGGGCCTATGATATTTCCCTACCGCTTGCATCGGGCTATCCATCTCAAGCATCACGCCAACACCAATGACGACCACAAAGACCCGGACATCCATATGCGCGCCAACACGATCTGGCAGGCCGCCTACAGGGCCTGGCTCAGCCAGCAACCCGGTCGCAACAATGGCATGCGGGATGATGTACTGGACGACAACCCACAGAAAGACAAGCTGACCTGGGAAGCCTTCCTGATTGCCCGCGCCGCCTGGCTGCTGGTTGCCATTGGCTGCTGGAGCGGCTTCGCCCTGGAAGTTCTGATGATCTGGTGGATTCCCCGGACCATTGCCTTCATCTACACGCCGGTTACCCTGTCCTGGGCGCCGCACCATCCGATGCTGGAAAAAGGCCGCTACCGGGATACCCGCGGCAGGAAATCACCGGTGGGCACCATCTTGTCATCGGGTATGGAGTACCACCTGGTACATCACCTGTTTCCGTCAATCCCCCTCAACAAGACGCCGGCGGCCTATCGTGATCTCAAACCCCTGCTGGAAGCCGAGGGCGTGACCTTAGGCGATCTGTAAGTCGATGAAGAATGCCCTCATTCTCTCCGGCGGTGGCGCCCGTGCCGCCTACCAGGTGGGCGTATTAAAAGCGCTGGCGGAATTATTGCCCGACGGCTGCGCCAACCCCTTCCCCATCATTTGCGGCACCTCGGCCGGCGCCCTCAACGCGGTAACGCTGGCATCGTACGAAGGCAGTTTCAAAGACGCCGTGGCTGCGCTGGAAAATGTCTGGTCCAACCTGGAGCCCGGTGATGTCTACCGCTACGGCTGGTGGGAAACTTTCAAAGGTCTGGGCCGATTCGGCAGCTCGCTGCTCAATCATGGTGTGGGTAGAAGCCGACCCATTGCCCTGCTGGACAATGCCCCGCTGCGGAAACTGATCAAGCGCGCGGTCGACTTTGAAAAAATCGACCGCGCCCTGGCGCGCGGCGATCTGCATGCCGTTAGCGTGACAGCGATGGGTTACAGTTCCGGACACTCTGTCTCCTTCTTCCAGGGCCAGCCGGATATTGAGGAATGGGCGCGACACCGCCGCAAGGGACGGCGCACCTTACTTGGCGTTGATCACCTGATGGCCTCCTCGGCCATCCCGGCGATCTTTCCCACTGCCCGTATAGAACATGAGTACTACGGTGATGGCGCCCTGCGACAACTGGCCCCAATCAGCCCGGCGCTGCACCTGGGTGCAAGCCAGGTCTTTATCATTGGCGTCAGTGGCAACCGCGATCCTCGCTATGAAAACCGACGGCAACGGGATCGACACTCCCCCTCCATGGGACAAATTATCGGCCACATGTTTAACAGCGCTTTCGTTGATGGTCTCGAAGGCGATATCGAACGGCTGGAGCGGGTCAATCGTCTAATAGATTTGATCCCGCCGGAAATTCTCGAGGCAGAGGACGTCCCTCTTAGATCAGTTAAAAGTCTTGTGATATCTCCAACCGAGGCTATCGACAGAATTGCCGGTGCCAAAATTCATCATCTACCGCGAAGCCTGCGTTACTTTCTGCGCTCTACCGGCGCAACGGCCAGCAGTGGTGGTGCCACCGCCGCCAGTTATCTGCTATTTGCCAAACCCTTTACCGAGAAGCTGATCAGCCTCGGTTATCGCGACACCATGTGGGACAAGGAGCGGGTACTGCCATTTTTTGAGCGGTAAGCCTACCGCGTCTGTATTGGCGGGCGCATTCATTCAAGCCAGACTTCAAGATTTTCGGCACGGCCCAGACGGCAATCCAGTGTGATCGCCAACAGCTCCGACAGTCCGCAAGCTGCCATCATCTCCTCTACACTGGCCCGGTCACTGGCTTCAAGGTTGTTGTAGATGTCTTGTACTCGCGCCAACAAGTAGAAGCGGTAAGGCTGGGCAGCGGCCATCATGGGCCTGCCGCGCACTTCAAAACTTCCCATACCAACGAAGCGTTCGGCCCGGCTACCGGACTCAGGGGCATTCTCTGCTAACCATAGGTTGATACACTCGGCGGCCGCACGGGTCTCCGGAACCAAATCTTCCGCCAGGATGCGCATCACTGCCAGCAAGGTGTCTGGAATCTCATCATCGGTCAGATAGTCGGCGCCGGCCTCAAAAAACTCCGGCGCATCCTGATCTTCCCGGTTCATCCGCTCCACCCAGCGGTGCACCCGAATCGCCCGCCGTTGCATAATCGCCAGTGGCTTCGGGTCGCGGCCCAGGTGGGCGTACAGGGGAGCCAGCAGGCCGAAGTCACCGATGCAAGGTCTCCATCCCAGCAGGTAGGGCATATCAGTAAAGTGTGCATTCAGGGCCGCGAGAAACTCGAGGTAGAGTTCCTCGATGAGATCCACATTGGCGTCAGACACCCCCATGGCCGCTCCCCCCTGGCGCATTTTGCCCATGGTGTACTGGGTCTTCTCCTCCGCCGACGGATGCGCTCGTTGAGAAAAGAGAAAGTGATAGTGAAGATAGTCCAGGTTTTCCTCGGGGAAATTCCAGCGGTAATGCATGGCGGGCCGCATCAAGCCCTCGACACCCACGATGTCAAACAGCGCGCTGACCACCTGTTGGCGTGGCGTCAGGGGCCGGCAGGGTCTGCCATTACGGGATTCAAAATGCTCAATGATTGCAGCACCGTCGCGGATAACCTCCCCCGTCGGTGTAAGAAGGGTGGGAATGGTGGGCAATTTTCCTCGCGGCAGGATATCCGCTTTAAAGCTTTCATGACCGGTGGACAGCTCCCGATAAGGAATCCTGTTCTTTATCAGGTACGACCGCGCTCGCCCGGAGAACAGGGAGTGTGGAAACGCGTACAGGGTGTGAATCTCCGACATGCCGGCTTATCCCTTGCAAAGCGCGCAGTATGCCATACAATAAAACAATCAATTTATCCGGTTTTTATTATAGGATTGCCATGAGTCGCGCCCAATTGATCGAGATGGCCCGCCACAATGTAGCCCACACTGACGCGGGTACCATTAACCTGGCCGATGACATCGCCCTGGTCCCCGCCGCGCATTATTTCGACGAGGAGCACTGGCAGCTGGAAATGAAACAGGTGTTCAAGCGCCTGCCGCTGATGCTAGCTGCCAGCTGTGAAGTCGCCAACCCGGGTGATTACAAGGCCATCTTAACCGGTGGCGTGCCTATACTCATCAGCCGGGGTAAGGATGGTGAGTTGCGAGCTTTTCTCAACATGTGCAGTCACCGTGGCTCGATCATTATGCCCGAGGGTTGCGGCAATGCTCATCGCTTTACTTGCCCCTATCACGCCTGGAACTACGACACCGCCGGCGCACTGACCGGCATCTATAACGAAAAGGAGTTTGGCGAGCTGGACAAGGCAGACCATGGCCTGCGCCCACTGCCGGTGCTGGAACGCGCCGGCCTGATCTGGGTGATTCCCAACCCCGACTCTGAGCTGGATATTGAACAGTTCCTGTGTGGCTATGACGACATGTTGGCTCACTTCGACTTTTCCAACTGGTACATGTTTTCCCAGCGCACCGTGAAAGGACCCAACTGGAAGATTGCCTACGACGGTTACCTGGATTTCTACCACCTGCCCATCCTGCACAAGGATACTTTTGGTTCCGATTTTTCCAGCCAGGCACTCTACTACTCCTGGGGGCCGCACCAGCGGGTCAGTGCGCCTGATCCCACGCTCAAGGAACTGATGGATCAGCCGGAAGATGACTGGCCGATAGAGCAACTGGTAGTAGGGGTGTGGACAATATTCCCCCATGTGTCGATCGCCTCCTTTGATGGCGGCGGCCGCGGTGTCCTTATCTCGCAATTATTCCCCGGTGAAACCGTCGGCGAGTCATTCACCGTGCAAAACTACCTGATGGAAAAGCCGCCGGCGGATGAAGAAGCCGAGCAAGCGGCCCATGAACAATTCGAGTTTCTCAAATTCGTGGTGGAAACTGAGGACTACGCCACCGGCCTGCGGCAACAGCAGGCATTAAAGACCGGCACCAAGCAACATGTTTTATTTGGACGCAACGAAGCTGGTGGGCAAAACTTCCACCAGTGGCTGGATCGGATACTGAAAGCAGATGATGCCACATTACCAGAGCTGTTCCGTCGGGGCTGAGTCTTGGTTATGCTTGGGGCATGCCACGCCTACTAAAACAGTACGCGCTAGCCCTGGTGGTTTTGCTTTCAGCCGGATGCTCCACGTCGGTTGCCGAGGATGAAATCCAGGCCGCTATCGACTGGCATATCTCGCGCCTGGTCGGACTGGAAGCAAGTCGCGGCCTGGAACCTGAAGAATACTTCGAGCTGGGAACGCTGTACTGGGCGAAACGGGATTTTGCCAGTCGCAGCTATATCAAGAACGACCTGTCCCGCAAAGCCAGCCGCAGCTTTTCACAATACGCCCAGACCGATGAGCTAGCAGCCCGCAAAGCCATCGCCCTGTTCTGCATTGAGCGTATTCGGCAGTCAATCCACCTCGGCATTCGCGCCAGCGACGACTTTCTCGCCTGCTCTACCATGGTATCTCGCTACATCAGCCGAGAGGGTGATTTACGCCGCGATGACAGCATGGACCTGATCATCAGGCAGGCGATGGCCAACGAAGTGCTCTACGACATCAGTTATCGCTTCAGCCACTGGGAGTTTCTTCACCTCAAACGTCTCGGCGACGCGCTGCTGGTGTCTACGCTGGTGGTGGTTGACGAGGACCTGCTAGCGGAAGCATTCATCACAAATCTCGAATCGCGCCTGGGGCAGAATCAATTGCACCCCTCCCGAGAGCTTGGCGCAACGGATTACGAAGAGATTTTTCGACTTGCGCAATATGTTCATCGCCAGGATTTGAGCGAAGGCAACCGCGAAGACCTGGAAGCCGTGGTGTTAAATGCCTATGCCGAGAGTGACAAACTGACCGGCCTGAGTCGGCAGCTGATTGTCGAGGCGATGCGGCTACTCAAACAAGCCAAGGCCTCCATTATCGTCTACCACTTGAATCACCATGAACTACCCACATCACTGGCGGAAACAGGCTATGACCAGAGCGAACTACCTGACTATGCCAGCAATCTCAGCCTGCACGGCAACCGCCTGTCGCTTACCTTTGCTGATCACCTGGTTGTGCCGGGCCCCATGGAGGGCTCCAAACTGGTGAGAACGATTGAGATTGAGCGCGGTATTGTGGTCGATACCTGCTCTCCATCTTCAAGTATTCCCCAACGCTACCTGCCCGACACGCTGTCCTGTTCCTAAACTTGCGGGCAATAGCCGTAGCTCGTGATCTCATAGCCATTTCCGTCCGGATCATCGAAATACAGAGACCAGGCCATATCGTGATCAGCGACTCGAACTTCCAGGCCCTGCGCTGAGAGATGATCCCGCCAGGCATCAAAATGCTCTGCATCGACTCCAAACGCGGCGATGGACTCGGGCGGATGTTGTCCCTCGAATAACGCCAGGTGAAGTGACTCGGCGGCGTCGGCCACCACCAGTGGCCCTGTGGGAGTCGCCCAACTGCTAAATTTTTCCACCGGCTTCAGTCCCAGCACATCGGCATACCACTGGGCCGCTGCCGCCCGGTTGCTGACATAGACATGATCAATGCCCTTTAATTCCAACATATCAATACTCCACCAGTTCCACTTCAATGCCATCGGGATCATAGAAGTAAATCCGCCGCCCCGGGTCATAATCACCCTCCAGGTGCACTTCTATGTCCAGCTCAGCCAGGCGGGCTCGATAGGTATCAACACTGTCTACCTGGAAGCCGATGTGGTTCAGACCGGGGGCATCATAGTCCGCAGGTGCCCGCCCCTCTTTTTGCGACTCGAATAACGCCAGGTAGGTATCATCAGTACCTATATGGACGGCCCTGACCGGGCCGTCGAAATCCCGCGCGCTGCCCTGCCAGCGCACCTCAAAGCCGAGCACTGCCCGGTAAAACGCTGTACTGCGATCCACGTCTTGCACGGTTAAATTGGCATGTTCCAGTCTCATAGTTTCGTCCTCTGTCCAAAAAGCGTGAGTGAAGACTAGAGCGAAATATACAATTTTTCGTCTTTTTCGCTAATATATTGTCAATTTGCTAATACTGGAGCCCACCATGAGCAATGACACCTCCGTAGCCCGCTACCTCGCCGCCAACCTGTTGCACCTTCGCAAGGCCAAGAATCTCAGCCAGGACAAGCTCAGCGAGCTGGCGGCCATGCCCCGCTCCACCATCACCCACATGGAGTCAGGTGAAGGCAATCCCTCGCTGGCCAACCTTTGTAAAATTGCCGCGGCACTAACAGTAAGCATAGAAGAATTATTGTCGCGGCCGCGCAAAGAATGCACCCTGCTCAGGGCTGGGGATGTCACAGTCCTCACACGCTCCGCCGGGAAGGTCCAGGTACACAAATTAATGCCGGACAAGGTCCGGGCTATCGAGATCGACCGGGTGGAAATTGCCGCCGGTAGCTCCATGGGCGGACAGCCGCATTTGCGGGGCACCAAGGAATACCTGATAACCCTGTCGGGAGAAGTATCGGTGTCGGTGGATGGGGACAATTACCGCGTCGGTGAAGGTGATATCCTGGCCTTCCCCGGCGACCAGAAACACGGCTATCGAAATACCGGCGCGCAAAAAGCCGTGGCCCTGAGCGTGGTGCTACCCCTGCCTTATCCGAGCTGATTTCAACCCGGCACCATCCAGGAACCACCGACGCAAACCACGTTGGGCAAGTCCAGGAATTCCTGGTAATTGGCCTCTGTGAGTCCGCCAGTGGGGCAAAACTTAAAGTCAGGTAAGGGTGCGGCGACCGATTTAAGCAATTGCAAGCCGCCCACCGCCACGGCCGGGAATAATTTGAAATAGCACAAGCCCAGCTCAGCGCCGGCCAGCATCTCCGAGGGCGTTGCCACCCCCGGCATAAATGGTAATTGCACCGATTGCGAGGCCTCAACCAGTGAGGCTGAAAAGGCCGGGCTCAGCGCAAGTTCCGCTCCTGCATCGGCGACTGCCTGCATCTGCTCTGCCGTGCAGACTGTCCCGGCCGCCACCAGCATATCGGGAAAGGCTTCTTTTACCGGCGCCAATGCGGCCAATGCCGCCTCGGTTCGCAAGGTAATTTCAATGGCGTTGATTCCCTGTGCGAGCAACTGCTCAGCCAGGCTCAGGGCGTGATCGACGCTGTCGACTGTAACCACCGGCAATAGGTCAACGGTTGTCAGTAGCCGCTCCAGTTCCCGGTTTAATTGTTCCTGTAGCAAATCATTCTCCTGTAAAGCTCTATGATACAATGCGCCGCATTCAAAGCCGAACCAACTATAACGATACTGTGGCTTCCTCCCGCCGTTACTATCTCGACTTCTGCCGACTCAGCATACTCGCCGAATTTTCTCGCGATGCCGCTCGCAATCGCCTCGGCTATGCCTGGTGGATTCTCGAGCCCGCACTGATGCTGGCGGTATTTTACATCGTGTTCGGCATGATCCTGCAGCGCGGTGGCCCAGGCTTTATATACGATCTGTTGGTGGGCGTGACCTTGTGGAGCTGGTTTTCCAGCACCGTTCAGAAAAGTACCTCGTCTATCCAGCGCGCCTCGCAATTAATGCAGCAGGTGTATATTCCCAAGCAATTACTGCCGCTGATCGCTATCGGCAGCGAAGCCGTCAAGGCCATGATACTGGTGGCCATCCTGCTGTTTCTCCTGGCCATCACCATCGGCCCAAGTAGCACCTGGCTGTGGCTACCACTGTTGCTGGTACTCCAACTCATGTTTGCTGCGGCCTGCGGCATGATCACCGCGCACTTGTTGCCCTTCATGAATGACATCAAGTACGTGGTCACCCTGGTACTCAGGCTGGGCATGTTCCTGTCCGGCGTGTTCTACCGTATAGACGAGGCGGTGCCAGAGGAATACCGCGACTACCTCATGCTCAACCCGCTGGCGACATTGATCGCCGAGAGCCGACACATCCTGGTGGCGGGCGAGCCGCCGCAACTGCAATGGCTGCTCTATGTGTTCCTGGTATCGCTGGCACTGCTGGCGCTGGGAGTGGCGCTGATAAACCGCCACGACAAAGTCTATCCCCGGTTGTTATCACGATGAGCGTACTGGAGCTGGAGGGTGTCGGAGTCAAGTATGAGCGTGGCCGCGGCCTGTTCCGCGCCGGTGAGATTCAATGGGTGTTTCACCAGCTCAGCTTTAGTTTGAACCAGGGTGACAGCCTGGGGGTCATCGGCAATAACGGGGTTGGCAAGAGCACCCTGTTGCGCCTGATGGCCGGTATTATCGACCCGGACGAAGGCACGGTTACCAATCACGGCGTCAGCACCGCACTGATGAGCCTCTCCGGTGGCTTCTACCCGGAGCTGAACGGCCTGCAGAATATCCTGCTGGGCGGCGTCCTGTTGGGTTTCACGGAACAGGAGGTGCGCGCCCGCATGGACGCCATTATCGACTTTGCCGAGTTGGGTAAGCACATCGACAAACCTGTTGGCACCTACTCTGCCGGCATGAAAGCGCGGCTGAATTTTTCCCGGGCCGCCATGCTCGATGCCGACGTATTGCTGATCGACGAAGTGTTGTCGGTGGGTGATAAAAATTTCCGCGGAAAATGTGAAGACCTGATACGCGAGCGGATCAATTCGGAACAAACCGTGGTCTACGTATCACACAACGAAAAGAGCGTGGCTGAACTCTGCGAGCAGGTACTGTGGATAGACGAGGGTGCCGCCCGGGCGCTCGGCCCCGCCGAAGAAATCGTGGAACAATACCTGGCCAGTTGATGTCCTACTAGACATGAAAGCACACATGAAAGTACACATGAAAAAAATATTGCTGCTTGTTGTGCTGCTACTCCCGAACCCACTGTGGGCCGACGAAGCCCTGTTTGCCGGTGGCTGCTTCTGGTGCGTAGAAGCCGCCTACCAGGACCTGGACGGTGTCAGTGATGTGGTGTCTGGCTTCACCGGCGGTGAGCTGGAAAGGCCCACTTACCAGGGCGATCACCGGGGCCATTTTGAAGTCGTTCAGGTCAGTTACGACCCGGCAGTCATCTCCTACCAGGATTTGTTGGATCTGTATTGGATTAACATCGATCCCTTCGATGACAGCGGCCAGTTTTGCGACAAGGGCCCGAGTTACCGCGCCGCTATTTTTTACCTCGACGGCCATCAACAACAGCGGGCCCTGGCCTCCAGGAGCCAGGTTGTGAAGAAATTCCCACAACGGCAAGTGGTCACCCAGGTACTGCCAGCCACCAAGTTCTGGCCGGTGGAGGAATACCACCAGGACTATTACCAGAAAAATCCGCTACGCTATCGCTACTACAAATACGGTTGCGGTCGTGAAGCACGGCTGCAGGCTATCTGGGGTGAGCAGGCCACTCACTGAACAGATTCCTCCGGGATCTGGAAAAACTCCCGGTAGTCACGGAACATCTCCCGCAACTCAGTCTCATCCATACCCACATCTGCCAGGCTGTAGCTATGCTTGCCGTGCTTGTCATGGGGATTGTCGTCGATAAAGCCCTGGATGTTACTGGCGGCCTGGTCGGACAGCTGCAGACCAAAATGCTCATAGGCACTGCGCACCGCTCCTACCTGGTCGGACATAAAATCCTTGAAATACAGATCGTAGACCTGCTCAGGCGGCAGCTGACCCGAGCGGCGAAAATCCATGGCTTTGCTGTAGCCCATGGCCAGGCCACGGGCATAACCGCGCGCGATTTCAGAAATATCCACATGATCACTACACATGGTGCGCAGGGTGGCAACCAGCGAGCTGATGGACACCAGGATCCTGGCCGGGTCGCGATGGGTTTGCACCACCAGCGCATCGGGATATTGCCGCAGTACCTGGTCGAAATGCCACAGGTGTTGCGGCGTCTTCAGTGCCCAGCGCACTCCCGGCGCCTTCCATTGCAGCACCTGCAAAAACTTATGATGAAAGGCCAGGGCCGCGCTCATGTCCGCTTCCATGACCCAATCTTCATAGCTGGGTACATTGAACTGGGTGTTGTACATCATTGAGACGAAAGCATAGGTGGTAATGACCGTACACTCCTGGGCCCGCTGAGCGCCCATGGGGTGCATGGACTTGAAGGCGGGGATCAATTTGTCCACCTGTGCCAGTTCCGCATCCTGAGCTGCAATGCGCGGATCAGTCAGGTAGCTGGCGGTCTCGGGCGGCGGCAATGGGTGCGCGCACTCCCAAGTCAGCGGCACTCGGTTGTCTGGGTCCATGGCCAGCAGGTCATGGAATATCGTGGTGCCGGTCCGGGGCGGCCCGATGACCATGATGGGGCGTGTCACCGCGCCCTGTTCAATTTCGGGCTGGCGCTTGCACAGGTCAACCAGCTTGAGGCGATAAGACAGCACTCGATGGATATCCGTACGCGCTGCCATGCGTCCCAGCAAGGTCAAGTGAGCTTCCTTCTCCAGCGAGTCAATTAGCAAACGCAGCGGCTCCCGAAACTCATCACCGCCAAAGTCTGACAGGCCGGTTTTTTCTACCGCCTTGTCAATAAAACGGTCTGCCGACAGCGGCGCCATATCCCAGCCGAACACGGCGGCACCCGCCCCCACTTTGTTCATGAAGCGCACCGTCAGGGGCAGCTTGTTGATTGCCTTGCTCAAGCTCAGTCTCCTCTCGAAAAACGTTAATCTACCTGCTCACATTGGGTTAGACTAGCCCGATTAGCCAAGGAGAGTTCAGATGTTTATACGCACACTGTTTACCGTACTGCTTTTCAGCCTAGCAGCCTGTGCCAGTGCACCGCCGGAACCGCAGGTAGATTTCAATCAGCAATACGATTTCAGCAAGGTTAAAACTATCGCCTTTTACCACGGCGCCGGCACCGCATCTGGAGGCGCTTCTGCGGCAGCATGGCTGAGCGACATGGTACACAACCGCGTTGATGAGGGCCTCAAATACGCGCTTGAAATACAGGGCTTCACCGTCATCGAGGACGAGAACGCGGCTGACGCGCTCATCTCCTGGCACCTGGCGGCTGAAGAAAAGACCGATGTGCGCACCTATAGCACCGGCATGTCTGGCGGTCATGGATACGGCGGTTACGGGCGGCGCGGCGGCTACAACTGCTGGGACTGCGGTGGCACCGAGGTACGAGTTAAGCAATACACCCAGGGCACGTTTATCGTCGACATTATCGACCCCACACTGAAGCAATCGGTCTGGCGTAGCGTGGTTCAGTCAAAATTGAAGGGCGAGGCCAGTCAGGATCAGCAGGACTTCAACACGGCGGCGCTGCGCATTATGGGTGAGTTTCCACCCAACATGCTGGCGGCAGAACCTAAATAGAAAGTCTAAATAGAAAGTCTAAATAGAAAGTCTAAATAGAATGCCTAAGTAGAGTGCCTGGCGAGACCAGCAAGATCTGAACCCGCGGGCTGCTGGTACAGGCGCAATCCGAACTCGGACACAATGGCCATCAGGTGATCGAAGATATCTGCCTGGATATCTTCGTAATCATTCCAGGCCGTGGTCGTGGTAAAACAGTAGAGCTCGATCGGCAAGCCCTCAGGCCCCGAGGGCAACTGCCGTACCAGTAAGGTCATATCTTTGTGGATTTTTGGATGGTGCTGCAGGTAGTTGTAGGCGTAGGCCCTGAAAGTGCCCACATTGGTGAGTCGGCGCAGGTTCACATTGGCACTGGCCTCTTCCAGGTATTCACTCTGCAAGGCCTGGTTGTATTCCTCCAGGTCGGTCTGCTTGGCTTCGATGTAGTCGTGCAAAAGGGCAAAGCGTTTAAAACGTTCCACTTCCGCCTCACGCAGAAACCGAATGCTGTTGGCATCGAGAAACAGTGCCCGCTTAATGCGTCGACCACCAGAGCTCGACATGCCGCGCCAGTTCTTGAAGGAATCACTGATCAGTCGATGGGTGGGAACCGTGGTAATGGTCTTGTCCCAGTTTTGCACTTTGATGGTATGCAGTTCTACATCTACGACATCCCCATCGGCACCAAACTGTGGCACTTCGATCCAATCGCCCACCCGCACCATATCCTGCGCCGACAACTGCACACTGGCCACCAGGGACAAGATGGTGTCCTTGAACACTAACAACAGCACCGCGGTCAGGGCGCCAAAGCCACTCAGCAGTATCACCGGGGATTGATCCAGCAGGGCAGAAATAAACAACAGGAAACCGAGAATCAGCACCACCAACTGCACCAGTTGAACAAAGCCCTTAATGGGCCGCTGTTTTGCTTCGGGTTGAGATTCGTAGATAGCATTGGCAGCGCTGAGCAACGCCGTTACCGTCAGTGTGAGAACCACGATCATGTAGGCACTGGTCAGGTTCAGCACCTGGTTGCGGAGTGATTCCCCCAGGCCCGGCAGCAGGTCGATGCCCACGTAGATGAGGTAGGCCGGCACCAGCTGCGCCAGCCTGGCAAAAACCTGATATTCGATCAGGGCATCGTCCCAGGTATGCGCCGTGCGCCTGGCGAAGGTTCGCACCGCGGCAACCAGGAACCGGTTGCTGAGCCAATAGCCCATCGCAGCCACCAACAGCAAACCGACCACCATGACTAGTTCCGGTAACAGGGGATGAACTTGTGCCAACTGTTCCAAATGAAACTCCTCTTCCTTAAATAACGGGGCGTAGAAATTCTAGCACGGGGGCGAAACTGTGACCTGCGTCACATAACCGGCCCAGTTCGGTGATATATGTCACAAAAACAGCCTTTGCATGAGGCTTTATGCCTGTAGGACTATTAGTCTTTACCTTAGAGTCATCGGTACGTGGTACGAAACTATGGAACATACCAGTAAAAGCAAAAACCTGACGATTGCACGCAGAGCCCTGGCGCTGCTGGCCGCACCGGTATTGCTAACCACCCTGACTACCTACGCCAAGATGGACAATGCTCAGGCTATGAACAGTGTTGCCGAACTGGAAGCGATCAGTCCTGCCGAGCGGGTATTTCAAAGAGATTGGGGCAGCGCGACGCCGGACGTTTACGCCCGTATAGCAGCCGCCTTCAACACCGAGGCCATGTCTGGTGTCGAACTCAAGCGGGTCGAATGCCGCAGCGAACTCTGCAAGGTAGTGTATAAAGCGGAGCCCGGCATCAAGGTGACCCGCCTGTTGCCGCGCGAGCTGGCTGACACTTTCAACAAGATGGTCACCGTGCACGGCCGCCAGACACTGGACAACGAATCACTGGTCTATATTGAGGTTCCGGGCAGAGCCTGACTCGAAATAGCCATTAACTGCTCAAGGGTCGCTTAATGCGGCCCTTTTTTATGGAAAAATGTCCCTGCACGCTTTACGGCGATCGTCTACACTTCTTATACTTATCGACCAGTACTCCCTAATAACAAGGCAGGATCAGCATGGAATACAATCCCGACCAACACGTTCTCCAGTGCCCGAAATGCAAGCATGGAATGGACGAAGTGACCTATGGCAATCTCACCATAGACCGTTGCACCGAGTGCAAGGGCATCTGGTTTGATAGCGGCGAGGCGGAAGCGCTAAAAGATCGCTGGATGGGTGAAGCCCTCGACACCGGTGACCCCGATATCGGTAAGAAGTGGAACGAAATCGAGGATGTCGAATGTCCCCGCTGCGGTGACCCGATGGACAAAACCGCTGACCCGACCCAGTACCATATCTGGTATGAAGTCTGTGACAAGCACGGCATGTTTTTCGACGCCGGGGAATTTACCGACTACAAGTACGAAACCCTGATCGACAAGTTCCGGGGGTTGATTACCGGTAAACGCCCAGACTAGTTAATTCAACTGAAGTCACAAGGCCGCCCCAGGGCGGCCTTTTTATTTGCATATCCCCCCACCAAGCACTCGATAAGGCTCGCAATTGTAAATCAATCGTCCGGTTTCCCCGTGCTGCCAGTCCAAGGCAGGCAAGG
Source organism: Halieaceae bacterium (assembly GCA_965237855.1). Taxonomy (GTDB): domain Bacteria; phylum Pseudomonadota; class Gammaproteobacteria; order Pseudomonadales; family Halieaceae; genus CBDEGK01. The sequence goes on from CBDEGK010000004.1 coordinate 624,648, forward strand.
CATACGCCGGCGGCATGCCAGCCGCAGGCTGCCCCTGTAACACGTCCAGCTGCAACGGGTAATCGGCCCAATCTTTCGGCGCCCGCCAGCCGGGGGGAGGCACCAGTTCGTGGCGGGTTCCGGCTACCGGGTACAAAGCACGCCAGTGATGAATTTCACGGGCCAGTTCCGCCACCACCTTGGGGTATTTCTCGGACAGGTTGTTGTACTCATTGGGATCTTCCTGGATCCGAAACAGGTAGTTGGTGACATCCACCGATGACAAACCGCTGACCATCTCCTGTACCAGCTTCCACTCATCGTTGAAGGCGGTCAGGTTGATATGCCCTTTAATCGGTGTCTCAGAGGCGAAGAACAGGTAATCCTGCCTCGGCATTTTCTGGCCATCGCGAATAGCCGGCATCATGTTCCGGCCGTCGAGGGCGAAGTTAGTACTCGCTTCGATGCCAGCCGCCGCAGTTAGTGTGGGCAGCACATCCATGGCCGACATAATGGAATTCATTTCAGTGCCGGCCTCGAGTTGCTGTGGCCAGCGCATCACCGACACCACGCGGATGCCGCCTTCAAACGTCTCACCCTTACCGCCGCGCAGGGGCACATTATCGGCGCCACCACTGGCATAGGCGGCACCGCCATTGTCAGAGAAAAACAACACGATGGTGTTGTCGGCAATGCCCTCGTCATCCAGGGTGTCCATCACTTGACCAATGGCCTGGTCCATACCGTCCACCACCGCGGCAAACATGGGTCGGGCGCTGTCCATCAGCATCATTTTGCGGATCAGGCGGGTCTGATCGGTCTGTTTGCTGCGGGCCGGTAAGCGCGTGTCTTCCAGGTCGGCGTATTTGGCCTGCAGGTCGGCGGGTGCATCCAGTGGGGTGTGCGGTGCGATAAAGGGCATATAGACAAAGAAAGGCTTGTCAGTGTCCCGCTCGCGGATGTAGCGGCTCACTTCATCTGCCAGCAGGAAGGTTTCGTAGCCCTCCGCTTCTATGGACTCTCCATTACGCTGGAAATCTTTACCACCCTGGTTGGAAAATGGCGGGAAAAAGCCGACTTCTGTGTGTAAATGTCCGTAAAAGTGCTCAAATCCGCGATTATTCGGATGATAAGTCTGTTGCGCATGTCCCAGGTGCCATTTTCCGACCATGGCGGTTTGGTAGCCCGCCCCCAGGAACAGCTCCGGCAGGAAGGTCTCCTGTGGATGAATACCGTGAGTATGCCAGGGCATGATTACGCCATAGGCCACCCCCAACCGCATGGGATCGCGACCGGTCATCAAGGCCGCCCGTGTCGGTGAGCATATCGGCGTGGTGTAAAAGCGGTCCAATTGCACGCCCTCCGCCGCCAGGCGGTCCAATGACGAGGTATCTATGTCAGTGCCGCCATGGAAGCCGACATCTGACCAACCCAGGTCATCGGCCACCATCACAATCACGTTGGGCCGCTCGGCCAGTGCCCAGGCCGGCAGCAATAACAGGGCCAGTGCCCAAGTCCCGTGTCGCAGCATCTTTCTCAACTCTCTCATTGATCTCTTCTCCCTGACTGGTAACGGGCGGTATTATAAACAATAATTCAATCATTTGATCAGATCACTTGATTAAATTTAAGCAAGTTTCTGTTCAAACCCACAATGGCGACCTATGATAGGAACCATACTAATAACTCAGTGTAGTCATGGGACTCTCATCTCGCATACTAATTGGCCTGCTGGCGGGCATCGCCACCGGCTTGTTTTTTGGTGAAATGGTCGCCGACCTCAAGGTGGTCGGGGATGTTTTCGTCAAGCTGCTGCAGATGACGGTGCTGCCCTACATCGTGGTGTCACTGATCGCCGGGTTTGGCCGCATGACCCTGCCCCAGGCCAGGCTACTGGCAGTGCGCGGCAGCATCGTGCTCGGCACAATCTGGTTAATCGCCCTGGCCCTGATTTTTTCCGCACCGCTGGCCTTTCCCGAACTGGACCAGGCCTCCTTCTTTGCCAGTCCGGACTACCCCACGCCGGGTGACGGCGATCTTATCTCCCAATATGTGCCGGCCAATATTTTTTATTCCCTCTCCAACGACCTGATTCCAGCGGTGGTCTTGTTCAGCATTCTTATGGGCGTGGCGCTGATATCCGTCAAAGACAAAACCCAGGTGCTGCCTATTTTCGACGGGTTGACCGAAGCGCTTGGCCGTATCAATGCGCTAATTATCCAACTGACGCCGTTCGGAATTTTCGCCATCGCCGCAGCAGCGGCAGGCACCATGACCATAGAGGAATTGGGGCGGGTACAGGTGTACCTGGTCACATATATCGCCATTGCCGTGCTGGTGACGTTCTGGATATTCCCGGCACTGGTGGCTGCGCTCAGCGGCATTCCCTACCGCGACGTACTGGATACCTTCAAAGACGCGCTGATGACCGCCTTTGCTACCGGCAACCAACTGGTGGTGTTGCCGCTGATCGCCGAAAACTGTAAAAGCCTGTTGGCGCGCAATGGCATCCCGGAAGAAGAAACCGCTGCCACTATTGATGTGATCGTGCCGGTCTCCTTTAATTTTCCCTCGCTGGGCAAAATGCTGGTGATTCTGTTCGTCTTGTTCGCTGCCTGGTTCACCGATACTGAGATCAGTGTTGGCCAGTATGCCATCCTCGCCAGCAATGGCCTGTTGAGCCTGTTCGGCAGTATCACCGTGGCTGTACCCTATATGCTTGACACCCTGCAGGTGCCGATTGATATGTTCCAATTGTTCCTGGTGACCGGCGTGGTGGTCGGTCGCTTCGGCGCCATGCTGGCGGCCCTGCATATCATTGTGCTCAGTGTGCTGGGTACCCTGGCCATGTGCGGCAAACTCCAATTGCAATGGCGCCCGGTGCTTCGCTACCTGGCGATCAGTATCGCGGCGACATTGGTCCTGCTACTTACCCTGCGCACCTACTTCACTCTCTTTGTGCCGGAACCCCCACCCCGCAGCGAAGTTCTGCAGCAGCTGATCTTGCCCGAGGAATTGGTCGATACCCGGCTCAGCAGCGATATTCCGCCCTCGATCGATACCGGGACTGGGACTGGGACTGGGAGACTACAGAGCATCGTTGATCGCGGTGTACTCAGAGTGGGTTACCGTCCTCAGAATCTGCCCTGCACCTTTCGCGAAGGTGAACGCGTCGTTGGTTTCGACGCTGATATGGCCCAGAGCCTGGCCCGGGACCTGGACGTCAGCCTGGAATGGGCACCGTTCAGTTTCGACAAACTGGGTGAACACCTGGATGCGGGCAAACTGGATATTGCCATGTCCTGTATCGCCAGCTTGCCAGACCGCCACCTGCAATCCGCTTACAGCGAATCCTATCTCGATCTTAAACTGGCCGTCATTGTGCCCGATCACCTGCGGCGCACATTCTTCAATGACGCACAGGAACTGCGCGGCGGCGAAGGATTGAGTGTTGCGCTGGTCGGTAGCCACTATTTCGAGCCGCTGTTGCACCAGGTGTTTCCTGAAATCGAAATTGTTGAGCTGGAAAGCGCGGAGGCTTTTTTCAGTAGCCCAGAGGCGCCGGCAGACGCCCTGGTATTGTCCGCCGAGGAGGGCGCCGCATACACTTTCCGTCATCCAAACTACACCCTGATACTACCGACCGAGCGGCGCATAATGATTCCCGCCGCTTACGCCTTACCCCGTGGCGAAGGCGAGTGGAAAGATTTCATCGATAGCTGGATCAACCTGAAACGCAAGGATGGCAGCATTGAGCGCGAATACGAATTCTGGATGCAGGGCGGGGCGGCCAAGGTCAAGGGGCCGCGCTGGTCGATTATCCGGGATGTGTTGGGCTGGGTGGACTAATCCACCACATCCCCGATGTCGACTGCCCGTCCATCAGATTGCAGCTGCTCTATATTGCTGCCGGTTAACGCCCGCAGAAAGCTTTCCAATTGCGCCAGCTGTTGCCGATTCAAACCCAACGGTCGCAGCCGTGAATCCAGCCCGCCGTGGGGCACTGCGCCTCGATTGTAGAAGTCGAGCACACTGGCCAGGTCCGGGAGCGAACCGTCATGCATATACGGCGCAGTGAACGCGACGTTGCGCAGGGAGGGCGTGCTGTAGAGCCAGCGATCCATCGCCCGACCGGTTGCCTCGTAGCGCCCGAGGTCACTACTCGCAGGTTTTTCGAATTGAACCTTGGGAACCACCCGCACACCCGGGGCCAGCCTTAACATCTCTAGGACCTGTTCAGTACCAAGCATAGCGCGCGCATAGCCAATCCCGGTGTCGTGAAACTGACCGTCGCTGAACAGGGCATGATCCTCGGCAACGGAGTGACAACTGCCGCAGCCGCTGGACTGAAACAGTTCGAATCCCCGCTGTTCATCGGCGCTCATCGCGCCTTCATCGCCGGCAAAATACCAGCGATCAAAGGCGGAGTCAGCCGATACCAGGCCGCGCTGGTAACTGGCCAGGGCCATGCCGATGGTATCTACTTCAGCCCCTCGTCCAAATGCGATTTCAAATAGACCCTCGTAATCCCTGGCCGTGCGCAGGGTTTCCAAAACAAAGCCGATCGAGGGATTGGCCATCTCATTGGCTTTGAGCAATGGCTGCAACACCTGGTTTTCCAGGCTGGTTTCACGACCATCGTGAAACAAGTGGGAGCGATAACCGACGTTATAGAGAGAGGGTGCATTGCGCTTCACGAAGCGCCCCTCGATACCCACCGGGGTCTTCATTTCATGCTGGGTGAATCCCTGCTCCGGGATATGGCACATGGCGCAGGACAGGGTGCGATTGAAGGACAAACGCCGATCGAAAAACAATTTCCGGCCCAGTGCGATCTTGGCTTGTGTGGGCGGATTCGCTTTCGGCACAGACATCGCGGGCAATCCCAGGGGCGGCGACGCAATTTGCGCCAACAGCTGCAGCGTCTGACCGCCGGTGGGTTCAATTGCCCGGGAAGGATTGACGTATTCCGCGCCAGCTACCAGCGCCGCAGCGCTCACCAACATCAGGCCCAGACCCAGGTGGAGCCACTCAAGTACCGCTGAAGATAATCTGCGCATGGGAAGTTGAAGTGCTGAGAAAACCGTCTAATATAAAAATTAACTTACTATTAATCGAGGTATTCTGCCATGAGATGGGTACTGCTGTTTAGTCTAATTTTTATCCCCTTTGCCAGCGCTGACGAAACCTGCCTGTCACCCTATATGGCGAAAATCGAAGGCCAGGAAGACTTTGTCTACGTTTGGACCCTCGGCATCTCCGGCCTCGGAGACGAGCAGGACAAACTGGTGACGGTGGCGGTCAATCCGGACAAGAGCAACTACGGCACGATCACCAGTTCCATCTCCGTGGGCGGTCGCAACGAGGCACACCATACCGGCCTCACCGATGATCGGCGATACCTCTGGGCATCGGGTCTGGACACCAGCAAGATCTTTATTTTTGACGTACACAGTGATCCCGCCAAGCCAACCCTGCACAAAACTATTACTGACTTTGTCAGCCAGAGCGGCGGTGTGGTAGGGCCGCATACCAATTACGCCCTGCCCGGTCGCATGATGCTGACCGGTCTCTCCAACAACCGCGATCACGGCGGCCGCACCGCGCTGGTGGAATACACCAATGCGGGCGACTACATAGCCACTCACTGGATGCCCACAGATGACAACCTGCAAGGTGCGATAAAGTCCGGACAGTTCGCCGACGGTTATGGGTATGATGTGCGCGCCCTGCCCCGTAAGAACCTGATGGTGACCTCCTCTTTCACAGGCTGGAACAACTACATGATGAACCTCGGTGCCGTCATGGGTGATGCGGAGGCCATGAAAGCATTTGGCAACACCGTGGTGATCTGGGACTTGCATGCGCGCAAGCCCAAGAAAATACTGGATGTTCCCGGCGCACCCCTGGAAATCCGCTGCGCCTGGAACCCGAAACACAATTACTGTTTCACCACCACCGCGCTGACCTCCAAGGTCTGGCTGATTTATGAAGACACAATGGGTGAGTGGCAAGCCGAGGCGGTTGGAGACATTGGCGACGCTAGCAAAATTCCGCTGCCGGTGGACATTTCTATCTTCGCGGACGACACCCGCCTCTGGGTGGATACCTGGAACGATGGCCTGGCGCGGCTCTACGACATCAGTGACCCACACAACGCCACCCAGATTTACCAGCAAAAAATAGGCGAGCAAATCAACATGGTGTCGCAAAGCTGGGACGGCAAGCGCGTCTACTTTACCTCCTCCCTGTTACGCAACTGGGACAAACAGGCGCCCACGGGACCGGACCTGCAGTACCTGAAAATCTATGACTTCGACGGCAGCAAGCTGCAAGAGAAACTGGCCATCGATTTTATTGCGGCCAAACTGGGGACCCCGCACCAGATGCGTTTTGGCGCCTACTCACTCTACGGCAATAAAGTCGCCGGACGATGAAATTCGGCCGATGGAGAGGGTTGTTGTTGGCGCTCTTCATCGCTCTTCATTCACTCCCTGGCCTCGCAGAAAAAAACAGGCAAGTTCTGGCTCCCGGCTATGGCCTGCTGCAATTTACACCACCTGTCGCCGGAACCTATAGCTTACCGCCGCTGGGTGCAGCCGCCGGCGGTACAGTCATCAATAGTCGCGGCGAGACGCTAAGCCTGCAGGATCTGACTGGCGACAAGCTGGTTCTCATGGGTTTCATTTACACCCATTGCGGGGATATCAATGGTTGTCCGCTGGCCAGCTATGTCATGAACAAGGTGCAAACACGCCTCACCACAGATGAACAACTGGCATCCCAGGTGCGCCTGATAAGCCTGAGCTTTGATCCCGAACTGGATACGCCGGAAGCATTGGCGTAGTACGCCGTGCATTTTCGACGCAAGGACTTTGACTGGCATTTTCTGACCACTGCATCGGAAGCTGACCTGCAGCCCATACTGGACGGCTACGGCCAGTGGCGGCAAAAAAACTTCGACGATCAAGGTGAATACGCCGGCAGCATGTCGCACATCTTGCGGGTGTTCCTCATCGACAAGCAGCAGCGCATTCGCAATATCTACAGCACCGGCTTTCTACACGCCGATACCGTCATAAACGACCTGAAGACGCTGGCGATGGAGGGCTGAAAAAGATCAGGCCGTTGTCAGGGTCGAACCTCCGACAAGCGGACAATGTTGGCGCGTTGAATTTCCAGCCAGTCTTCGTCGCCGCGGTTGGCAGCGGGCGCCACCACGGTATAACTAACCCCCAAAGCCGTTAGCCTGTCAGTAATAGCAGGCCCTGGATCAGCTTCCCATATGAACAGCCTTTTTGCCGACACATTTTGAGCCAGCTGTCGCCATTGCTCAGCGGATGGCATCACATCAGGCTCCCAGTGCAGCGAAGTTCCCGCCAGTTGATAACGCCGTTCGAAATACTGGAACACCGGGTGTGAGTAAACTATCTGTAGCTCCGCCAGGCGCAGCGCCTGTCGTTGGTAGCCCCGATCCACCTCTGCAAGGTCAGTCTCCAGGGTCTGCAAGTTCGCGGCAATGCTTTTACTGTGCTCCGGCCATCGTTCTTGTAGAGCAGACGCCACTTCCCGCGCTTGCTCGGCCGCCAGCGATAAATCCATCCAGGTAGTAAAGGCATACGCTCCATGAACGTGCTCACCACCGGGGCCGTGACTGTGACTTGGTTGATTGTCCAGCTGTATCCATTTACCGGCCGCATCGATACTGGTGACTACCTGTTTTTGTGCCGCCAGCGAGACCTTCTCTACCCAACTCGAATAACCAGCGCCATTCAGGAACACCAGTTCTGCCCCTTGCATTTCAATGACGTTTTCCAGCGTTGGTTGCCAGCTGGCCGGGTCGACATCATCGGGTGCCAGCATGCGCACCTGCAGTTCATCGCCGAGCAGGCGCTGGCAGAAATATCGCAGTGGATTGTTGACCGCAACAACATAGGGTTCCAAGCTGGCGGCTGACTCCCGGCTTCCATCCTTTTCACCACAAGCCACAATTAGAACAGTGACCAGTCCGGCGATAAACATTGCCTTGGCATTTACTCGCATACTGTCTTCAACCCACCAAAAATTGCTGCAGCAAGGCAACACCATAGTACTCCGTCAGTGCAAGCAACAGTGCTGATAGCAATCCACTGACAAGCACCACAGACATCACCTCGGTAGCCATCAGAGTATAGGTTTGCAGTCGACTGGCACCGATTCTCGCCAGTGTAAATCGCTCGCCTCTGCGCAAGCGCAGAGACAGGTAGAACACCAACACCGCCACCGTCGATGTGGCAAAACCCACTATTGCGACACCAACCACGACGTAGTCTCGCACCGTCAGGACGGTGTCCAGAAGTTCCTCAATAACCCGCTGGCTTCGAACCATTTGTACCTCGTCACGCTGCTCCAGATAGTGGCCCAGCAACAGCGCTGCGGACCTCTCATCATGCGGAATCGGGATGACTGCCGACACGGGGTTGTTGCTGTTGTCACCATGGAAATGAAAACTGTCGATGTTGTCTGGGGTGATCTGGTTGTACTGTCGCACAGACGCATTGGCAATGAGATTGCTTCCCTCTCGTTTGAGAATTTGGGCCATGGCTTCCTTGCGATTCAGATCCTGATGGCCATGTCCCAGGCCCTGGATCACCCAGGTCGTCTTGATGTCCACAAATATCGCCTCATCATCCGGACTGAAGCTGGGCGCCAACACCCCGACTACCGGCATCTTCAGCGGGTAGACCCCGGCGAGGTCAAACACCGTCTCGGGCGATGAAATCACGAAGTCACCCAGGCCCAGTTTCAAGGCGGCCGCCACTTTGGCGCCTATGACTGCCTCACCCAGAATGGCAAACTCGCGACCGCTGGCGAGTTGCAAGCCACGATAGCCCAGGTAATCCGGACTGGTGCCGACAATCGGGTAATTCTGTGCCTGAAATCGGTAGTAAAGTGGAATTGCCCTGGCGTAACCGGTTGCCTCCAGGGTGCTGAGCTCCGCGTAAGGCAGGGTGTTGGGTAGTTCCGTGCGAAAATAGAGGCTGCCCAGGGACAGTTCAAGTGGACTGCCAGGGGCACCTATCACCAGGGGTGTAATTTGGGCCCGCTCCTGCAGTTGTTCGGCGGTTTGGTCGACAATACTTTGTATCGCCAGCGGCAGCCACGCCACCAGCGTGATGGCCAGGGTCAAAACCAACAATTTCATGCGGTGATAACGGACGTATTGCCAGCTTAGGTACAGTAGATCTTTCACGCCACATTCACCCCGTCGCCCGGCAAATCGGTCATATCCACCACCCGATCAAAAGAGGGCAGGAGTGAGTGATCGTGGGTAACTGTCAGCAACATACGGTTATTTCTCCGGCACAAGCGTAGCAATTGCTCAAGTACCGCCTGCTTGTTTTCCGGATCAAGGTTGCCGGTGGGCTCGTCCGCCAACACCAGTTGAGGGTCGAGCAGCAAGGCCCGGCAAACCGCCACACGCTGGCGCTCCCCCTGCGACAGGGTGGTGATAGGACTACGCCATTTGTTCGCCAGGCCCAGCTCCGCAGCAATACCACGAGCCTGCTCTTCCAGTTCGGCTGTGATAGCAATCCCCGGTTCCAACCTGGCCTGCAGCAATATATTGTCGCGCACGTCGAGGTAATCCAGTAACTCAAAAGATTGGAAGATCATGCCGATCTCGCCCAGGCGATGCCGCCGCCGCTGATGACTGCGTAGCTCAGTCAGCAGCACGTTATTGAGACTGATACGACCCACATCGGTTTGGAGTACACCGGCAATAAGGTTCAGCAGCGTGGTCTTGCCAGATCCACTGGGGCCAATCAGGGCAACGCACTCACCGGGCTCTATGGCCAGCGCATCAACCGACAAGGCAAAGTCACCGCCATCGTAGGCAAAGCTAAGACCTTCCAGTGCCAATGCCATGCTAGAGTCGCTCCTCCTGCAGCACGGACATGTTCGCCAACTTCCACTGCTGTTCATCGACAACCAGTGTCAGTAATGCCAGGTAACGGTTACTGCGCTGATGAATATGCCCCCAATGACCCACCGATCCATGCACCGTCCAGTTGGCTTCAACCGTGAAACTATCCTCACCCGGATCGGGCTGGACCGTCACCGATTCGAGCACCACATTTTTAACCTTGGCTTGCGCACCGCCCTGGTTGGCCAGCACCAGGCCGCGCCGGGTTTCCAGATAGATGTCCGTCAGCAGATCGCCAACAACCGATTGTGCCAGTACATCATAAATGTCTCCCTCCTGCCGGTAGTCGAAGGCGCGGTAAATGTTGTGCAGCAAACTCCCGACGATGGCACTGGCACGTTCCGACTGCGGCTTATTGCTTTCACCCTGATTGTCGGCGACCACAGATGCGACAATCAATAGAGCGGCCAAGCTGGCAGGAGCGCCCAGCGACCCCTGCCTGCGCACTTTGATCAACAGCCAGAGACAGGTGCCCAGCGCCAGTGCCAACAATAGCGGTAAGATCCCGGCCAACAAGACACGCCAGGCTGCGCTGGGTGACTCCACCGGGACCAAGGAGGGAATTTCGGGGTTCTTCAGGTAATTGGTCCACACCAGTTGCCGCCAATCTGGCTCCAGGAAAGTCGGCAAGGGACCGGCCTGATCTACCGCGGAAACAGGAATGCGTTGGATACGCTCGTCCCAAAGATCCCAGTCCATGACCACCGACTGGGGCAGTTCAGTTGTGGGAAAAACAAATATTGTGCCCACCACCGCTGCATCGACATCCAGTGGCTGGGGCGGATCTATGACCCGCGAGCTGGTGAGTGTACGCTCAAGAAAATTTACGCTGTCCAGAATGCCAGGCAAGGCCTCGCCATCAATAGTCACCGCTTGGTGTTGGGATAAAAACGCCCCTATCTTTTGTTTGATCGGCAACTGCATATCCACAGCGATCGTGTCTTTGCCCTCCAGGCCCAGGTCGACCCAACGCTGCAAATCCTTGGGCCGGACAATGATCTCTTTGCGAACCTCAAAATTCTCCACATAGATAAAGCCACTCATGGGGGCCGAGTACTGACGTGCCAGGTTGCGGGTGTTAAAACTGGAATACCAGGGATCACCCCAATCCAGGGTCAGCTCATAGCCTGAGGCCAGGTAGCGATAATCGTTGACAGCGACACCCTCGTGATAGAGCACGAAGCCTATATCCGTGACTCTGGGAGACAGCAGCCGTAAGCGTTGCGGTAGATCACCGGCCGCAAAGGGATACATCAGCGTTGCGCTAACCACGTGGGGCGCGTCATCCTGTATCGGCAGGGGCGTACCATTGATCGGGTCTCGCAATACTCGGCGTGAGGGTCCAATCCTGGTCATAAATCCCGGCAAGGCTTCACCGTCGGCAAGAATGGACAACTCCCGGCCAACAAAAAGCGGCAAACGCTTCTCCAGCGGTTCCTCGCCAAATTCCAAGCCCTGGTAGATCGCGTCGGGAAGCAGGTTCTTGAAGGCCTCGATTGACGCCTCGCCGATCTCCAGTTCGACCCTGACGCCAGTTTCTTCGACGTAGTACTGGGCAATAGTGGATGCAGTGATCGCCTGGCTTCTCATCAGCGCATCGGCCTGCGTCCGCTGCACGAGCATAGACGCCAGCACCAGTGCGACAACAACGATCAGTAATCTGTGCACGGCTGCGCTCAAGCTAACCTTTTTACTTGTCACCCAGCTGCGTCTCCATAATTCGCCTCATGGTTTGTGTAATGGCAATGGTTATACTATAAGTTCTCTAGATATAAATTTACATCTACCACCGGGGGCTTAAACATGATGAGAATTCCAGCACTGTGCGCAGCTATCATGATTGTTTTTAGCCTGCAGGTCGTCGCTGCCGGCGGCATGCTGAAAGATCCAGCCGGCGTCGCACCAGACCGATACGCCTATTACCCGGGTACCGAAGCCCTGGCGAAAAAGGAAATACGAATCACCGCCTGCGGCACCGGCATGCCCGCCGCCAGGCACAACCAGGCGGCCACCTGTTTTTTGATGGAGTTTGGCAATGGCGAGAAGCTGATCTTTGATATCGGCACCGGTTCTGTCGCCAACCTCGCGGCCTATATGATTCCCTACGAGTACCTGAGCAAGATTTTCCTTAGCCACCTGCACACGGATCACATGGGCGACCTGGATGCCATTTGGGCCGGGGGCTGGACGGCAGGGCGCCCGGGCCCCCTGCAAATATGGGGGCCCGAGGGCCTGCATCCGGAACTCGGTACCCAGGCAGCCATGGACAATTTTCTTGAATTTGTAGCCTGGGACAAGGAGACGCGTTCCTTCCAGATCACTCCCCAGCCAGGAGAAATTACAGTTCATGAATTTGACTACCGCAAAGAAAACCAGGTGGTATACCAGGAAGATGGTGTAACCGTTCGAAGCTTTCCCGCCATCCATACCGGCGATGGGCCAGTCAGCTTTGTGGTTGGGTACCAGGGCATGAAAGTTATTTTTGGTGGTGATACCGCACCCAACAAGTGGTTTTTAAAATATGGCAAACAAGCCGACCTGGTCATTCACGAGGCGTTTATGACGCCCGATGATTTTGTGACCTTGTACAACCAGCCACCCCAGTTAGCCTGGCGTGCTTGCTGCGCCTTCCATACCTCCGGTCAGGCCTTCGGCAAGATCATGAGCACCATTAAGCCTGGCCACGCAGTCGCTTATCATTTTTTAAACGAGGAGGCGACGCAATACAACTTGTACGATGCGATCCGCGAGACCTACAGCGGTCCCTTGTCGATGGCCATCGACAACATGGTCTGGAATGTGACGCCCACTGGTGTCAAGGAACGTATGGCAGTGATCACCGAGGATGCCTGGTCAGTGCCCGGTCCAACCCGACAGGGCCCCCCACAGAGGGAGGGGCGTCGGCCGGTGTTCAGTGATTTCACCAATGCTGGCTATTGGCTGCCCGCCTATGAAGCCCAGGATGAAGCCATGGATCGGCATATGGAAAAATACAATCTACAGGATCAGGATTGGCGTCCCGCCATGAAGAAAATGATGACGAAGTAAAAGCTAGGCAATTAACACCGCTTCTTCGAAAACCACACCGCTTACCGTCACAGCGGCCAGCGCCAATTCAGAATCGATATACTGGTAATAGGACTCGCCTTCCACCGCCCAGTCCAGGTCTTCTTCCCAGCCGCCTGTGCCGCCATTGTAAAGTGTCAGCAGGTCATTCGAATCCACATTCAGAGCGAGGTGGTCGGACTGATCTGTGATGTCTTGAATAGCCACAAGGTCCAGCAGCAGTTCGCTGCTGCCGCCATCCTGGGAAAAGTCGAATGCCTCAAGATTCAGGAGTGTCCCGGAGTAGGCGCCACCGGTGAGATCCAGATTCAGCGCGGCGGTGAATTTCACGGTGTCGGTATCTTCGCCTCCATCAATTTTTCCAAACTGAAGATGACTGATGCCAACGTTGTCATCCCCCGGACCACCGTAGATTTCATCTGCGCTGCCGGTGTTATCACCCACGTAGTGGTCATCACCATCGCCGAGGAAAACCAGGTCGATACCTGCGCCAGCAAAGACAGCGTCGTCGCCGCCCCGGCTGTAGATGCTATGACCCGCTGCGCCAGCGCTGATGGTGTCATTTCCTGCCGCCGTGACCGCGAGGGCTATATGGGTGTTGTTGTCGATGAACAGATTAGGATCGGTGCCGCCAAATCCGCCACCGGTATCAGACCAACTAGCGGGAGCCAAATTGAGTGTGATGTCTTCGTCCAGTTCGATAATGAGTACGTTTTCACCCGGACCGTCCTGGCTAACCCCATTGTCAGAAATAGCCAGGTAACTGTTAAGGTATTGGTGTGATACGAAATCAGTAAAAATTCGGCCCGTGAGGGTTTCAAAGGCACTAATTTGCTCATTGGTAATCGCGCTAAACAGCTGCCCTGTGGGCGGGCCTATGGCATAAATATCATTTTCGGTATTGCTGGCAATGCCGTACAGATACTGCAATGCCTGTACATCCAAAGGCATTATGGAGGAGCTTACACTGCGCTCCGCACTGGAGTCTTCGATACCGGGCGGGTTCAGTGCATAGGCCATGACCGAATAGCGAACGTAGTCCAGCGCTGAGTCCAGGGGTTCGACATCCGACCCGAGGATTTCCAGGCCATTTTCAAATGGGTGCGATAGGCCCAGGGTGTGCCCAATTTCGTGAATCAAGGCGTGGGTAAACAGGGAGTTGGCCAGGCCATCCGCCACAAAGTGCTCACCCAGTTCATCAATTCAATAATCGATCCAGCCGTCACCAGAAAGGGGGGAAGCGGTGCGCGCGATATCGTGGTTGGTATCAAACCACTCATCGTAGGCAAAGGGTAAGTATGCCAGCCCGAGGGTTGCCTGAGTGTCAACCAGATCGAGAATGTCCTCGCCGTCATTCAGGTCGGTGAAGCCAAGCCGAATGTCTGTGGCCAAACTATCGGGAACCTCAATGAACTCAATATTGACCGAATTGCTGATATCCCTGAATATCGTGCGCGCTGCCTCTCGCTGCGCTTCGTCGAAGCTTGCAAAATTCACATCGTATGGAAGTGGGTAGGCGAACTCGGAGAAAATGACTTCCGATCCCGTATCGTAAAAACTGTAAGTCAAGGTGATGGGCTCGGTGTCGACATGCCAGGCAAAGTCAAATAACAAGGTATCGACGGTGTCAATTGAGCTGGGCTCGACAAACCCGACGGCATGGTTTTGAGAGACATACAGGAAGGCGTCGTCCGAATTCCCATCTTCATCAACCGCCACTATGCGCAGTGGATTCGGTAAGGGATCGGTATCATCGTCGTTGGTAATGGTCAGGGCCACCTCGCCAGTTACGGCATCGATGTCATAGCTGTATTTACCTAGTGTGACTGCCAGTGGAAATGTTGCATCGTCGTTTTCATCTAACACCTGGAAAGAATATGCGAGACTCTGGCCGTCGTAGTCGCTGTCGGTCCCGGTGGTCGCATCCTGGCTGTTATAAATCACCGATCCATTGGCGGTCGCCTGGTAGTCCACACGAACCGGGGTAGAAACACCGTCGCGCAGTGAAGGCCCCGAGTGTAGCTCAAGCACAAAGGTGTAATCCCAATTGAGCTGCCCGGCAGTCGCCGTGACGGTGATTTCATAGGATCCAATCGCGGCGGCAGAAGTCGGATTGCCGGCGATTACGCCAGATCCCCCATCGAGGGAGAACCCCGGTGGCAGGCCAGCGGCAGCGTATTCCAATTCCTCTCCAGCCATAAACCAGGCTAGTTCGAGCTCAAAGTTCGCCCCCAGGGCGACGCCCTGAGAAGCGTCGACGGCACTATTGATGATAAATATTAAGCTGCTACTGGCGTTTTCCTGTCCGTCACTTGCGCTGAGAGTCAAAAACCGCAGCGTGTTGCCGCCCGCTTCCAACAGCCCTTCAATTTTGTCTCCCTCCAGGTTGAGGCCGTCGGGCAAGGCTGAGCTGACGGAATAGGTCAGGAGGTCGCCATCGGGATCACTGAACCAGGTCGAGAGATCCAGTGAGATATTGCTGGCGCCTACCTGCAGGGTTTGCACCGGTATGCTGGCCAGGGTTAGCTGCGGAGCCTGATTCACATTTTCTACAGTAATATCAACGTTATCACTGATGCTCAGCGAGCCGTCTGAAGCTGTCACCACCACGTTCAAAGCACCGGTGTCAGCGTTGGCTGGCGTACCACTGAAGGCGGTTCCATCAAAGTCCAGCCATTGCGGCAGCGGATCTCCATTTGCAAGTGAGGCCGTTAGTGTCAAGCTGTCTGCGGCGTCCGGATCACTGAAGGTATTGGCTGGCACTGTAAAACTGAATAGACTGGCCTCTGTCGCGGTTTGATCTACCAGTAAATTATCCAATCTCGGCGGTTGATTTATGTTGGCCACGACCAGGTCGAAACTGTCGCTGGCGCTCAGCAATCCATCAGAGGCCGTCACCGTCACACTCGTGGTGCCGGTGTCAGCATCTTCCGGTATTCCAGAAAATAGGGCCCCATCGAAGTCGAGCCACAACGGCAACGGGCTGCCGTCCAGCAGTGTGGCCGTTAGCGTCAGGCTGTCCTCGACGTCTGGATCACTGAACGTCTCTACCGGCACGGCGAAGCTAAACAGACTATTCTCTGTCGCAATTTGATCGGCCAGCGCATGGTCCAGGGTAGGCGACTGGTTATCCTTGGCAACCTCCGAGCTAGCGCCACCTCCGCCACTTCCGCCACCTCCGCCACCGCCGCCGCCACCGCCGCCACCACCCCCGCCACCTCCTCCGTCTTCAGAGGTGGAGGTAGGTGTGGATGCGTCTGATTCTTCGACTTGTTCCGGTTCTTCGGCTTCTTCCGGCTCCGCTGTGCTCCCAAAACCCAGGGTGACGATGAGGGTATCTAATTCAGCCAGCGCCGCCGCTACACCGTTTTCATCTGCCGTCACACCCGCCAACAGTGTCTTGGCCAGCTCGGCATCGGCTTCACCGGAGTAGAATGACTCATCTTCGGCTTGTAATTCCGCAACCCGTTGAGTAAAAGCCTCGGCAACTTGTCTCTTATTATCCAGTACAGCCTGGTCCTGGTTGAGGGCTCCGTCGAGAATGCGTAGCGCGATATCCCCCAGCTGTGCTTCACCGCTCACAAACAGTTCCACATAGAAATTGAGACCGCTGGTCTCCGCTTCACGGCCAAAAGATTGCTGGTAAAGGTTGTCGATCAACTGTTCCGGAGTCTGCCCGCCGAAACGTTCGAGGAACTCCTCGGAGCTGCCAAAAGCGTCTATGATTTCTACCAGGTTGCCACCAGCGGATTCCAGAAGATCACTCCAATAAGCCAGGCCAGCGGGATCAGCAGGCCTGCCGTAGTAGGCGATATAGATTTCCTGAACACGTTGCTGGTTTGATGTGCTGGCCATAAACCTCTAGACCTCAAATCCACATGAACAACCGAGGATCCTCGTCGGTTATTCAATAGAGTTTAGCACTTGCTACCGGGGCGAAGGCTCGCTCAGGGGACCCGCATGAGCATAGGGCGAATAAAGCGCCTGTCCTGTTTATGACCTTCGAATTGAAAGCGGGTTCCCCTGGGGGCATTCGTCCACAACCCCCTCGACAAAACCCGGGTTAACTCTTCCACCAGCAGCTATTACCAGCGGAAGTTTGCTTCCAGTCCGTAAGTGCGCGGCGCGTTATAGACTACCCCGGCCGTCTCTGTGACGTCCACCAGTGGCGTGCCGCCGGTAATGTAACGGTCATCGGTCAGGTTGTTACCCCACAGGGTGACGCGCCAATTATTCTGCGGCGAATTCCAGGTCAAACGCGCGGACAAGTCCTCCTGGTCAACCTTGTAAATGCCACTCACACAGCTGGCGCGGTCGAAACAGTTGTCCACATCTTTGCGGAAGGAGTATTGCAAGCGCGGGGTGATACTGCCGACGCTGGTCTCCCATGTGTACTGTATCGCCGCGTAGTAGGTATATTCCGGCAGCCGCGGCAAATCCTCGTCAGAGCGGTCAACCTCGCAGGCATCGACCCCAGGTGTAGCAACAAACTCACAGTTGGCATCCGGCAGGGAGCCCGGAATAACCAGGCGAATATCGTCGTACTCGTCGATGTCGCCCTTGTTGTAGGCGGCGTTGAGGGTCAGCTCCAGGTTGGGAACCGGGATGAATACGGTTTCCAGTTCGATACCGGCAATACTGGTTTCAGCGGCATTAATCAGGGTGCCGGCTATCTGGCCGGTTTGCGGATTGATGCGCACACTGGTGAGCTGGCGGTCGGTGTAGTCCGTATAGAATAAGGCTGTATTCAGGCGAACGCGGCGGTCGAAGCCATCCATCTTGAATCCCAGTTCATAGTTGGTGACCAGCTCTGGCTCATAGGTGGGTATGGTCAGGGTAAAAAGGTCCAGGCTCTCGGAGAGGCCGCCGGACAGAAAACCCTCGGAATAGGTCAAGTACACCGTGCCGCTGTCGATGACACCACTCCCGTCAAAGAGGTACTGAAGGCTGCCCATGGGGGTCCAGCGAGAATCGGTAAGGCTGTCGCTTTGCTGGCTGATAGGATCGGGATCCGGAATGTGCAGGTGAGCGGTGTTGTAGGAATCTGGACCATCGGGAAACAGATAGAATGATGAGAACAGCAGGGATGCCGGTGCCGCGCCGGCCTGGGCCAATGTAGAGACATCCGGGGTGTAAACGGTGCGCTCCAACTCGCGCGACTCCCAGGTGTAACGCAGGCCCAGGGTAAGTCGCCAGGACTCGGCAAAATTCCAGTCCACCTGGCTGAAGGCAGAGGCAGATTCGTTTTCCGTGGTCAACTCGGTGGCATTATTGGTAAAGAAGGCCAGGTTGGGGTTGCCGAGTGAGCCGAAGAAGGGTCCGGTGCGACCGTTGGCGATACCCTCAGAGCTTTCTTCCATGAATCCGAATACACCAATGACATAGTCCACCGTCTCGTCAAAAGCGCTGCCGGTGAATTGAAATTCCTGGCTGATCGCTTCGGTTACCCGGTTCTCAGCGATCGGCGCATCGAAATTGGAGCGCCCCAGTAACTGGATATTGATGGCGTCCAGTTCATTGGTGGCGCCCGCATCGGTGCTGCGAAAAGCCGTGATACTCTTGAGACTGTGATCGTCGCTAATCTCCCAATCGACGGTGGCTGCAGCGGTGAACACATCCACTTCATAGTCGTTGTTATCCATGTTGAGAAGGACTTCGTCGATATCCAGCGCCTCGGAATCGGCGCAGTGTTCGGCGATGGACTTGCCGCTTGAGGGTATGATGATGGCCGCGTCCTGCAAGGTAGACTGCCAACCGGCACCGGGGATACCTTGCACCAACAGGCATTTCTGGGCACGGGCTGTCTGCTCCGTGCGCGAACCACTGAGATTCAAATCGACTGTGACGGTGTCGCTGGCCAACCAGCGGAACTGGGCCATACCCGAGAGGCGATCCTCATCAGAGAACTCTTCGCCGTCCACAATATTCTCCACGAAGCCATCGCGGGTCACGCTGGACAGGGCAAAACGGGAATACAGGCTATCGTCCACCAGCGGCACATTCACCACGAGCTTGACATCCTGCCGGCCAAGGTTGCCGACATTGATCTGTGCCGCACCCTCGAAGGTCTCGTTGGGTTTGTTCATGGTATAGAGGATCGCGCCGCCGGTGGTGTTTTTACCGAACAGCGTGCCCTGGGGGCCACGCAATACCTGCAGGCTCTGAATGTCAGTGATGTCCAGCAGGGCGCCATCTGCGCGCGAGACATAGACCCCATCAAAATAGATACCCACCCCGCCGTCAAAGTTTACCCCGGTGTTGCGGGCGCCGACGCCGCGGATGAAAAAATTGCCTGCACCGCCTGTGCCATTGCCACCGTAAACATCGAGATTGGGAACCACCTTGCGCAGATCGCTGATATCACGGGCGCCAATATCACCCAACATGTCACCACTGAGCGCAGAAACGGCCACCGGCGTCTCGGCCAGGGTTTCCTCCCGTTTGCGGGCGGTAACAATCACTTCTTCAAGCACACTGGTTTCTGCGTGCGCGGGCTGGGCCAGGCCGGCAGCGCTGACCGCACTGGCCAGGGCCAGCAGGGTGAAAATGGTTTTGTTTACTGTTTTGGGGGTCGTGTTGATCATCAAACACCTCTCCGTAATTTATTATCTTATGAGTATGACGTTTGCGCGTACCGTCCCCTCAGTATACACACTGAACGGGAGGGGGAAAGGCTTAGGAAATGGGGCTAGAAGTGGTAATGCAGCCCGAACAGGATCATCTGCATGTTGTCATGCTGAAACTCCAGCCGCTCGCCTGCAATCTCTGCGTGAGTTTTATACTCCTGCAGAAAGTAGCGATAGCTTAGGGAGGTTGACCAGTTGGCGCGGAGGTCGTAAGCCAGGGCCAGGTTCAGCCCATAGGCCGACTCCCGGGACTTCAGCTCATCCATGAAGGGATCAATAAAAGCGGGGTCTGCTTGCCAGTCCAACTTGCCTTCACCAACAAAACCGCCCACCACAGCGTATAGGTTGGTCAGCTTCAGTGGGATCCGGTAATTGACACCAACCGTCGCGTTGTTGATGTCCACGTCATCGGCATCACTTGAAGTCCAGTCGAGAACAACCTGCCAGCGCCTGTCTATGTCATACGCCAGCCCCAGGCCATAGCTGTCGCCATCATCTGACGGGTCGAGCACCAGTGGCCCATTGAATTGATAGTCCACATCGTGAAACTCGCCGCCGACATAGAGGATGATGGAAACTGGCTGCCGCGCCATCCCCTGTAGCGGAAGCAACAACAGCATGATAGTGAAAAGTAATTTCCCTTGCATTTCGCACTTCTCTTGAGACAACAATTCTGTGTGGCAACTATGCCAAGAAAGCCCGCGGCTGTCATGTGCGGCAGTTCACAGTTCACGCACTTTTCGCCGCTTTTTGGTTTATCATCCTCCTCACAAGCAATAACAATGAGTACAGCCCGCATGACAAACTCCGACCCCTATATCGCTCGCAGTATGGAAGTCTTTGTTCGACTGGGACTGGTGGTCGCGCTGGTGACCTGGTGTTTCCAGATCATCGAGCCATTTGTAAGCACCATTATCTGGGGCATGATCATTGCCGTGGCGTTGCATCCGCTGTTTGCCTGGCTGCTGGCAAAGACTGGCTGGAGCCACGGCCGCACCGCCACCTTGCTAACCCTGCTGCTGGTGGCCCTACTAATTGCGCCCGCCGTGGAGTTCTCCCGCGCCATGCTGGAAAACGCGACCGAGTTGGCTGGCAATATCGAGGATCGCAGCCTGCAGATTCCGCCTGCCCCCGCCAGCGTCAAGGAATGGCCACTAATCGGTGAGAAAGTCTATGAGGGCTGGGACCTGTTCAACGGGAACCTGGAAGGGGCCCTGCTGGAGTACGAGGAGGAGATAAAAAAGGCTAGCCGCTGGCTGCTCTCAACCGCTGCCGGCGCCGGCCTGGGCGTGCTGCAATTTGTACTCTCCATTATCATCGGCGGGGTCTTCCTGGCCTATTCGGCGTCCAGTGGCGATTTCGCCCGCAAGCTTGGTGGTCGCCTCGCTGGTCAGCCGGGGGAAAAATATGCCGACCTGATGAGCGCCACCATCCGCGGGGTAGCCCAGGGCGTTCTCGGTGTTGCCTTTATCCAGGCGTTTCTCGCCGGCGTGGGTTTTATGGTTATGGGCATACCTGCCGCTGGTTTATGGACCCTGCTGGTATTAATCCTGGCCATTGTCCAGATCAGCCCCGGCCTGGTGCTGGTGCCGACGATCATCTATGTATTTTCGGTGGCCAACACGGTACCGGCGGTGCTTTACATGGTGTGGGCCCTGAGCGTGGGTTTTCTCGATAATATTCTCAAACCTATCTTGTTGGCGCGTGGGGTGCCGGTACCGATGGCGGTAATTTTCCTCGGTGCAATTGGCGGCTTCATCCTCAGCGGTTTCGTCGGCCTGTTCGTGGGCGCGGTAATTATGGTCATGGGTTACGAACTGTTTACCACCTGGCTGAACATGGAGCCTGAAGATGCCCGGGACTGAACACGTGGACGAAACAGCAGGCATCCAGCGAATCACCCTGATCGTGCTGGCTAGCTGCGCATTCCTGCTGGCGTGGTACCTGGTGGCGGATCGTTACACGCCTTACACCAGCGCGGCCCGGGTGACTGGCCATATCATTCCCATTGCGCCACAGGTGTCCGGCAACGTCGTAAACGTTCCCGTCTCTGTAAACCAGCGCGTGCAGGTGGGTGAGACTTTATTACAGATCGATCCGGCGGATTATCAACTGGCGCTGGAGAAAGCCGAGGCCGCCCTGCAACAGGCCACTCAGAATATCGGCGCCAGCGTGGAAAACCTGGCAGTGTCTGAAGCCGATTTATCGCAGGCCATTACGCAGTTGAATTATTACCAGGTGGAATCGAAACGGATTTTCGAACTGGAACAGCGCGGGGTATTGTCTCGCTCCGACGGTGATAAGGCGCGGGCTGAAGTAGAGAAGGCCGAGGCCCGGGTCGACAGTGCCAAAGCCAAACTGGAGCGGTCCCAGCAACGCCTGGGCGCCGAGGGCAAAGACAATCCGCAAATACGCACCGCCCTCAGTCAATTGCAAAATGCCCGCCTGGCCTTGTCGCGCACCACTATCGTGGCACCCACCAATGGCGGCGTCACCAGCGTCAATATTGCCGATGGCAACTTTGCCCAGGCCGGCCAACCACTGATGACCTTCGTCTCCAGCGACACGGCCTGGATAGAGGCCTACATGCGGGAAAACAGTCTCGGCAACATCAAGGCCGGTGATCCTGTGGAGATAGTCCTGGACTCGGCTCCCGGGCAGGTGTTCGACGGCGAAATTGCCAGCGTCGGCTTTGCTGTGAGCTGGCAGAACACGGCCCAGGCCGGCCAATTGCAATCGGTGAGTGCACCCCGCAGCTGGCTGCGAGATTCCCAGCGATTTCCCGTCATCGTGCGCTTTAGCGATGACTCAGTGCGCGGATTGTTACGTGGTGGCGGCCAGGCCGACGTGATTGTCTATACCTCGGGCAACTGGATTACCAACTCCCTCGCCTGGCTGTGGATGCGGACCATCAGCATTCTCTCTTACGCCTACTAAGTGACTTCCCCCTCGTCAGGGCAGGATTCTCGACCGGTCATTGTCGTCCTGACGACTTCTTATCCAGATTCTCAATCTGGCAGCGAATCAGCGGGTTCTTTCGTTCAGGATTTCTGCCGGCTTCTGAACCGGACGGCACGGGTAATTGTTATAGCACCGGGCAAGGGCACAGAAACAGAGGATTCAGGACTGGAGGTGCGCCGATTTACATCTCCCCCCGACAGAGCCCTGAGCACCCTTTCACTGGGTTCACTGAAGGGCTTGTTCTGGACCCTTAGGGTACTGGTATCTGGCTTATTGTTGACGCTGAGTACGGTGCGCGAACAACGGGAAAATATTCGACATATATTCGCGCTATGGGTTATTCCCTGCGGGCTATGGGCACGCTTGGCATGCTGGCGATATGGCGTGAAATACTCGACCTGGGCACTGGGAAGTGACATCTGGTCCTTTAAAGATCGCGCACTGTTTCGACCTCTATTACGATTGTGTCTGCGGGGCGCCACCCATCGTTATGCTGACGGACTACAACTGGGCCAGGATGTGGAAGATCTTTCGGCGCGTACCTGCAAATTTTTAGCCAGCTCTCGAGTGCTCCCTCCTCTGAACGCTACAGTAGTTCGAGAAGCACAAGGCACAAGCTTGCGTTACCTGGGGAGATGGCATCACAACAAAGGCGTAGATATTCTTCTCGCTGCCTTGGCCTTATTGGAAGACCAAGCCTGGGAGCAAATTGGCGAGGTCATCATCGCTGGTGGCGGCCCGGATCAAGCCCAGGTGTTAGCCATGATCGAACAACTTAAACAACAAAGGCGCCCGGTTGTTGCACGGGGCTATCTAGATCGGGAGCAAGCGGCGCGATTTATAGCAGATGCCGATTACCTGGTTCTACCATCGCGGATCGAATCGATACCGGTAATCTTGTCCGATGCACTGCATTGTGGAACTCCACTGATAATGACGCCAGTTGGAGATCTGCCCGAACTACATCGGGACCATGAAGTCGGCCTGATATGCGAAGCCGTTTCTGCTGAGGCATTGAAAATTCAAATATGTCGCGCCCTGAATGCCGACCCTGCGGAATTTATGGTTGGCCGTGAATCACTGCAACAGCGCTTATCTCTGGACAGAACTGTGTCAGGGTTTCTCGAGGATATTGGCATCGAGATCGCGGCCACTGAATGAAAGCCTAAAGGAAGAGACTCCCCCGAGCAGCACGCTTACACCGATGTTCAGTGCACGATTCAAGCCGCCGATTAACAAGGCCTGCTCCACCGGAACCCCCGCCGCCGACAGCAGTGCCACAAAGGTCACATCGTAAGCTCCCAGGCCCATGGGCAATGCCGAAGCAATACCAGCATACGTTGCGACAATGCCAACAAGGAACACACTGGTTAGCGGTGGATCAACCAGGACCGCTGCCGCAATTAACTGGTGCCTGACTCCATATGACAGGATGTCGACAATTAGCAGTGATGAAATAAATACCAGTCCTGCCGGAGTAGGCATCGTCGCAGCCCAATCGAGGTTTCTCCATCGCGTCAGTAAATTACGAAATTTTTCTGTGCGGCTAACCGCAAACACGCACAAGACAGCAGCAACCAGAACCAGCAGCATCGGCCAATTTCCAGCGAGTTGTGTCGGCGCGATCCAGAGCACAATGGGTAGTGCAATCAATGTCCACCAACCGAGGTTGAACACACCATCAATGGCAATAATTTGCACCCCCCGCGCCGCGCCCACCATGAGGTAGCGATTTAAGAAATACAGCCGAAGAGGTATGCCAAGTTTGAAGGGTAATGAATAGCTCATCAATGCCGTGGTGGCGTAGACGTAGAAATTTTTCAGGTAGAACGAGACCGAGATTCGATCGGTCTTCCCCAGCAGGTAATAACACCACCTGGCTGGTTCCAAACAAAAGTGCAAGACCGTAACTGCTGCTGCCAGCAACAGAAACCACGCGGCCCCTGCAGACATATTGGCCAGCACGCTGGTCTCTTGAAGATTGGCCAGGGCGAGAAGAATTACGCCAATTATTCCGATGCTGATCAACAGTCGCCGAGTTCTTGCAATAATGCCAAAGGGAGAGGCAGCGCCAGTCATTGCTTGGTAATATCTCCGTAGCGTTTTCGCAGAGTAAAGTATATGAGCACCGAATTTCAGTCATTCTATCAGGATATTGCTGGCAGGTATGAGGATACCCGATACCAGACGAGATACGGTCGGCTGCACCGAATACTGCACTACGCTTGTCTGGAAACACTACTCCAGAACATATCCAGGGACGGTCAGGTTTTGGAGGTAGCTTGCGGAACCGGCCATACAACCCGCCTGCTTTCAGGCCTGGGCTTCAGGCATATCGCCTGTGATCTGACATCTGAAATGATGGCCGCGGCGCAACATGACGACAGCCATACCAGCTACCTACGTGCAGATGCTTTTTCGCTACCGGTAGCCAATGACAGTTGCGATATTGTTGTCAGTACCCGTTTCCTGCACTTGTTCTCTATGGCACAGCAACGGGAAGTACTAAGCGAGATGATGCGGGTACTCAAACCTGGGGGGATATTGTTGGTTGATTTCGACAATCTCTACGCGCGCTGGCTCTATGCAATTCCTCATGTACTCTACAATCTGCTGCGCTATAGAAGGCTAGCCCCCTACTCTGTGTACAACGGCGCTGCGGCAACCGTAAAAATGCTAAAAGAGATAGGATTCGAGGTAGACAAAATGGCGGGGGTAGGTGGTTGGCACCTGATCGCACCGGCCTTTTTCTCGGAGAAGCTGGCGCTTAAACTAGGCCGACTGCACAGTAACGCCCCCCTACGCTGGCTTGCAGAACAGTTCGTCGTCCAAGCCCACAAGCCGTGAAAGTTCTCTTTGTTGTACCAAAACTCTGCGCACCATGGAGCGAGGGGCGCAAGAAGTTCGTCTGCGATTTGATCGCTGCCAGCCGCGATCGTTGGGAGGTCAGCATTCTGGCCAGCCACGATGAGCTGGAGGAAGCGGCCGCGTTCGGGGATATTCCACTGATGTCCCTGTCATCGCGTTACAGCTTCCAACACCTGACCCAACTGTACTGGAACCTGGGTCGTGCCATAGATCGCTACCAGCCTGAATTGGTGTGCTACTTCCCCTTTGGAGCTTTCGGCGGCATTCGCTCCATAGCCAACCTTTTGTTCATCCAACAATTTTCACGCGTCTGTCAGCACCGCGGCTTGATCGACATGACATTGATGTACTCGCTAACCCAGGAGGCGGCGTCCAGTTGGCATACTCGCGTATTGGAGAAAACCTACCGTAATCAATACAGCGATCATGGCAGAACTATTCGCTTCGGTGTTTCCCTGCCAGCGATTCCGCAAATGACAAATTCCGGCGCAGCGGTTGTGAAGGAAATGAATGCGCCAAAACGGCTGTTGTTTATGGCGGGAATGGCAGAGTGTAATGTCGAGCGACTGGATTATGCCGTCGCGATTCGCGGCCTGGGTCTGTTGTTGGAATCTGGCGCCGATCTCGCCAGCCGCGGCTTCCAGCTGACCGTTGCCATTCCTTTGTTGCGTGATAAAGCATTGTTGCAGCGCTTAAAGGCGGCAGCCCTGGACTGGGGGGAGTCTATTTCTTTTCTCGCGATTGCCACCACACCGGACATTTATCGGGAGCACGATGTGTTTGTTTTCCCTTATGCGCGCGAGGAAATGCAATTTGTGCCCACCTCGGTGGTGGAGGCCATGCATAGCGGTTTGCCAGTCCTTATGCCACGTCTTGAATTCTTACGACCCTTTCACTCCCAGGAGGGCGTGGTCGCGAGTTATGAACCAGGCAGCGCAGCAGACCTGCTGAAAGAACTTGAACGGCTCCTCAGTTCACCGCAGTCATACCAGGCCATGGTGGAGCGCGGCAGAACATTTATAGATTTCGAATACGACATCAGAGCGTCTGTTGAAGATATCGAGGCGGCCTGGGAACAGCGTAAGCTCAGCTCTCCATCTTCATGACACAGACCGCGTCGTGCATCACCGGAAACCCCAGCGGTAAGCCGGTAATTTTGGCTTCTGCCTTTAATTGCGATGACTTCAGAATTTCGAGCCGATAACGAAGTTCACCTCGACGAAAGTAGGTGATGTCGCCGCCCGTGGGTTGCATCGATTTCAAGTGACCACGTTTCCTCACGGACACAAACAGGTTTTCATACTGTTCTACGCAAATGAGACTGCCACCGGGCCTGAGGTGCGACCAGTATTTATCCAGGATTTCTTGCAGCTGACTGAGCTCAACATACTGCAGGCAGGTGACAGACAGGATAACGTCGTAACTACCCTGGGGCTCAAACTCCTGTACGGAAGTGTGTGCACAGGGACCGACTTGAGATCGGAATTGCTCGGCGAAGCCTTCGCACAATTCGACACCCTCCGCAGAAATGTCAGGCCTTTGCTCAATGATGGCGGCTGACATCCTGCCGTAACCACTGCCCAGGTCCAGCAATCGCCCACCCGAATCAGGTAAACAGCGCAGAATAAAATGCAGATGCTGGCGGTGGATTCGCTGGTTGAGCCCTGCCGGCAGCCGCCGAAACAAAACTGATCGGGGGTTATTGCCCAGTTCCTGCTGGCGAGAGTCCCAGATTTTGCGCAGCTCTTCAGTGCGTGTATTCAAGGGTGCTCCACAATGCGTATGATCTGCTCTTCAGCATCAGCGGGTTCGCTATAACAGGCGTTACAAATTTTGGGAAAGGTGTAGTCGCGATGTTGTGCTCTGAATTCCTGGTAGGCAGAAGAATTCCAGATCTCGTCCAGACTTTGTTCTTTCAAGTTGCCCATATTCATCAATTCGGCATCTCCAATTCGACAGCAAGGCACGACATTGCCATTGGAGTCCACAAACATCCCCTGCCAGGGCCATGGGCAGATCTTCTTGCGATCATAGAGTCGATCGGCAATCGTCAAAGCAATATTGCGTTGACTAAACATCTCTTTCACATCGTCAGTGCGCAATACCTTTGTACTGCGCTTTTCAAGCGTCAGGGCATCCAGCTCTTCTTTGCCATAGTCGATGACAATAGTTTGTAAGCCGAGCTTCTTTACACCCCAGTCTTCCAACATAGCAGGCATAGCTTCGACGTCTTCTTGATTTTCGGTTGTAACAACCATCCAAGCGGCGATGGGCAGGGGGCTGCTCTTGATGTTGCTTTCGATTTGTTCAAACTCAGATCCTGGCCGCACCCTTTCAAACACTTCCTTGCTTGCCCCATCAAGGCTCACTGTCATCTCAAAGCTACGGAGTCCAACCAACCGCTGCAGGGGTCGCAGATGGAACAGCGAGGCATTTGATATGACTTCAACCCAGTAACCTTGCTCGCAGGCTCTTTCAACCATATCTGGCAGGCGCTTATTCAGAAACGGCTCTCCCATACCCTGGAGCTTGAAACGCAGCGCCTTATGAAACATGGGCAGGTAATACTCGAATTCCTCCATCGACAAATTGTGGCGCGTCCAGTCCGCATGCGTGACCTGGCAGTGAGGGCAACGAAAATTGCAGGCATTGGTGGGTTCCAAATCAACAACCACCGGATGTGCGGGATTTCTGATCCAGCGAAAGCGCAGACTGAGGATACTCAGCACTGCATTCAAAAAGCGCGCGGGCGACAGCAAGGTCGCCTTGATAAACTGGAGATTCCGCTTGTTATTGCGGTAGTACTTAACCGGATTCATACCAATAGAACTTGCTTCAAGGACTGCGCTATATACTCCACTTCGTCATCAGAGACACGTGCACTAAGTGGAATGCTGAAAGTGTTGCGACCAATATGGGTGGCATTGCTAACCTGCTCAGGTGACCAACCGTATCGGTCTTGATAATACGGATGCTCAGCCAAACAGAGATAATGTACGCCACAGCCAATTTTTCTCTCTGTCATGGCGTTGAGAATCTGATCGCGTGACAATGTTGGGTGCTTATTGCACAAGGTAAACAGATGGTAGGCATGCCGCTCACCCTGGGGACATTGAGCGGGGATTTGCAAGGGCAGTCCTGAGAGCTCATTGCTGTAGTAATCCCAAATTGCCTGGCGGCGCTTCCAGTTGCTCTCTACACGGGCCAACTGGTGAATCCCCAGCGCCGCCTGAATGTCCATCATGTTGTACTTGAAGCCAGCCTCGGTAACGAGATAATGCTTGTGTCCTTCATCTTTATAGCGATGCCAGGCGTCGTGGCTCATCCCATGCAGCGCAAGTGTTTTCATGCGCGCAATATCGTCGCTATTCCTGGCGATGACCATACCTCCTTCGCCGGTCGTAATGTTCTTGGTGGCGTAGAAACTGAAGCAGCCAAAATCACCGAATGTACCGGCCTTCCCCGCCGCGGATTCTGTTTCAATCGCATGGGCGCTGTCTTCGATGACTTTAAGTTGGTGTTTATTCGCCAGCGCCATAATTGCGGGCATATCACACAAACGACCGGCGAAATGAACCGGCACGATTGCCCGGGTGCGCTCGTTGATCTTGGCTTCGATTGCCTCTACGGAGATATTCTGTGTCAGGGGATCCACATCTACGATTACGGGTGTTGCGCCGGTATGGATGATCGAATTAGCCGTGGCACAAAATGTCATGGCGGTAGTTATAACTTCATCGCCGGCACCCACGCCACTGGCTATCAGGCTTAAATGCAGTGCAGAGGTACAAGAGTTAGTGGCTAGTATGTTGCCTTTTGGTATGCCCTTATATGCGGCAAAATTTGTCTCAAACTTCTCGACCTTGGGACCTGTTCCAATCCAGCCACGCTCGATGCAATCCGCTACTTCGTCGGATTCTTCAGGACCAAGTGCGGGAGCCCCGAAGATGATGAATGATCTGTCGCTGGAAGGATTTTGCATGTTCTGATCGGATCGACAAAAAGGCAGATTGAGCATCTCAGATCAACCAGGTTGAGTCAAAATAAAAAGCGGTGGCTAGAAGACATCGCTGCTGTTTATACTAACCGCGCAGCCATACACGCTAGGGTATTTATTGTGACAATGTCGTTCGTTTACTGGTAAATGTCCGCCAACAACCACAATGCCATACTCCGCTACGCCACTGGAATAGGCGTAAGTGCGGGCCTCGCGTTCACCCTGGCCTGGCCGCTGTCATTCCTCGCACCTTTATTGACTGCAACATTTCTCTCGGCGAAAAAGCCGGCACCGGGCTTACGTGAAGTAATGGCTATCTTGCTGGCCATCGCCGTAATCTTCGCCGTGGGACTCTGGCTGACGATTTACCTCTATCTTTACCCGGCGGTGTTCCTGCTATTTTTTTCCTGGGCCTTGTACCTGGTATTCCTGGCCTCGGCCCGCGGTAGGTCGCCCTTCATTGTGTTGCTCTACCTCATGGCCCTGATGATGCTACCGCTACTGGGTTCCTCTTCAACCGAGGTGGCCACAACAGTTTCCTACGGCTTTCTGCTCTCCGCGCTGACAGCGCTGTTGGTGGTGATTGTCGCAGACTGGATTTTCCCGGTGACGGCCGAAATTGAAGAAGAAGCCGCCGTCAGCTTGCCAGTCAACGAAGCGGCCAATTCGGCCTGGCTCAGTCTCGGGGTGGTCTTGCCCATCGCAATTGTCTGCCTTAGTTTCAGCCTCAGTGGCGCCCTGCTGCCCCTGCTGATGATTGCTATCCTGGCGCAGAAACCGGACTTTTCCACCGGTGCCGCCGGTGGCAAGGCGCTGATTGCTGCCAATCTGCTGGGTGGACTCGCTGCGGTTGTTTTCTACCAGTTGATCCTGATTTCCCCAACCCTGCTGTTCACCGTGCTGGGCCTGGTGGGCCTGGCGCTGTTGTTCGGTCGTAAATTATTTTCCGGTGATCCCATGGCACCCTTGTGGGGGTCTGCGTTCACTGCCCTGCTGGTGTTGATCGGCTCTGGCACCGGTGCCTTCGGTGATGAGGCGGATGCCAAGTTTTACCAGCGCATATTTCAGATTACACTGGCCGTGTGCTACGTGGTGGGGGCCTTGTCCCTGCTACAGCGCGCCGGCATTCGCAAACACTGGCTGGCGATAGGTCATTTTATCTATCAACGGCTGGCATTGAGATAACAGGAGCAGGCAAGGTGGAGACAACGCCAACCAAACGAGATAATTTTATCTGGCTGTTAATCGCGCTAATCCTCCTGCTGTTCAGCAGCGCATTGCTGTCTCAGCTACAGAGCGAGTACGGCGCCACCCTGGTGAACATTACCCTCACCGTCACAATACTGGTAGCAGTGTGGTCGATCCAGCAAGAGAAACGCTGGTATCACTCCAAATGGGGAGTCAGTATCATCGTCGCCGGCCTGGCATTTGGAGACTCTTTCCTGGAAAGCTCGCAGTTACCGCTGATTCACATGTCTTTTATTTTGTTGTTCATTATCACGAGTACAGTCTTGGCCGGCCGCCAGGTGCTTTTTTCCGGCAGCGTGGATTTCAATAAAATCATTGGCGCCATCTGCATTTACATATTGATGGGGTTGGCATGGGCAATGGCATACCTGATCACTGAGCAGATGTTCCCCGGCTCCATGTCAGGTTTTGGCGACGGCTCCTGGCAGGACAATCTGGGGACGGCGGTGTACTACAGCTTTGTTACCCTGACCACGCTGGGCTACGGTGAAATTACGCCGCTGATGCCCCTGTCACGATTCCTCGCCTATACCGAGGCGGTAACCGGCCAGTTTTACATCGCGATATTAGTCGCCAGTTTGATTGGTGTTCGCCTGGCGGCCATACAAAAAGAGCATTAGAGCTGACTCTCCAGTGGCAGTATGCCGTAGAAGCCCGACTTGAAGCGCATCCACCAGGT
Source organism: Halieaceae bacterium (assembly GCA_965237855.1). Lineage (GTDB taxonomy): Bacteria > Pseudomonadota > Gammaproteobacteria > Pseudomonadales > Halieaceae > CBDEGK01. Next base: position 656,036 of record CBDEGK010000004.1, read on the forward strand.
GCTCTCGGGTTCCTTGTGGAGCACCTCTTCCTCACCGGATAGTTTGTGTCGCCACTGCATCTTGCCCTCTGGACCTATCTCTACCTTGTAGGCAAAATCCTGCACGGTCTCATCAACGGTAGCCTGTAGCTCTCCGACGAACCCAGGTGCATCCAGGATAATGCCCATCTCGGTATTGATATCGATCGAGCGGGGATCAACATTGAGCGAGCCGATGAACAGCCAGCGCTCATCCATCATGATGGCCTTGGTGTGCAGTGTGGTCCGCAAGCCCGGGTTCCGATTGCCACCACTGGCACTGGTTTCGAATACCAGCACGCCAGCTTCAACCAGCGGTTTGCGGTATTTCGCGTACTTGGGATGCACCGCCGTATGGTTATTGGAGGCCAGGGAATTCGTCAACACGGCAACCGTCACACCGCGCTGGTGCGTTTCAATAAGGTACTGGGTTAATCCCTGCCGGGGAATAAAATACGGCGAGTAAAGAATAACTTCTGATTTTGCACCATCAATCATACTACCCAAAGATTGCGCCAGTCGTTGATAGTCCCGGGATACCGGGTTCAGCAGCTTCTCCGGGTCATCGGAAATCACGTGAGCTTCCGCGTAGTAAGGAATTATATCCTGGCGCAGCAACTGCGCCAGGATGCCTTCACCGATGTCGGGGAGATAGACATAGTCCGGGTGATTCTCGCGCCATTCGTCGACGTCGGCACGAACCGCGGCCAGGTCCTCATCTGCCACGTCGCCCTCAAAGGCTTCCATCGGCACGCTCAGTGAGTGGTTCCAGAAGTCGTCGAAACTGTCACTCACCTCAGGGATTAAACCACCAAATAGCAGCAGCTCAAAATCCCAGAACAGGATGTTGGGATCGCGGTCAAAGTACTCGCCGGCGATATTGCGCCCGCCGATGATGGTAACCAGTCCATCCACGGTGAAGGACTTATTGTGCATGCGCCGATTGGCGCGTTTGAAGTCCGCCAGGTAGTTGAGGCTACCAATACCTTGGCGTGAGATGGGATTAAACATCCTCACCTCGATATTGTCGTGGGCGTTGAGCAAGCCCAGCCCCTCGTCATTGGCGGTGGTAAATATGTCGTCCAACAACAGCCGCACCCGTACCCCACGGTCGGCCGCTCGCAGGAGTGCTCCCGCAAATTCTTTGCCGGCATCATCGGGCTTGATCAGGAAATACTGGGCATCAATGGTGGATTCCGCCATATCGGCAAGATCGAGACGCGCGTCAAAGGCGTCCGCGCCGTCAGCCAGCGGATACACAGCGGTGTCCTGGGGCGCATCGGTCAACCAGATATCGTCGAGAGTCGCCAGGGCACCCTCCTCCGCGGGCAGCCCCTGGTAGGAGGCTTGCTTGGGATAGTCGAAGGGCACACTGGTACAGGCGGCAACCAGTAGGGTGCTCAAGGCTAGTGCCAACCGGGCGCGCAGACTTTGAACGGCAGAGTGTCTGGAAACAGCAGCAGTCATTATTATTCTCTTTCCCTGGCTAGAATGTCTCTTTGTGCGTACGTAAGTCCAGTTCATGGGTCCACGCATTGCGCGGCTGCTGATAGATGTACAGGTAAGCATCGGCAATACCCTGTAGACCAATCAGTCCCTCCTCGCCCATCTCTTCATACCACTCCGGCACCAGCTTGGCGATCTTTTCCCCGCGGATGCCACCGTCTATCACAACGTGCCCCACATGAATGCCCTGGGGTTGAAATTCCCGGGCCAGGCTCTGGGCCATGTTGCGCAATCCCCCTTTGGCGGAGGCGAAAGCCGCATAACCGGGTCGACCGCGCATGGAAGCACTGGCACCGGTGAACAGCAGACAACCCTCACCCCGCTTCGCCATGGGCTTGAGCGCTTCGCGGGCAAACAGAAAGCCACCGAAACAGGCAATCTGCCAACATTTCTCAAAATGGCGGGCCTCCATTTCCAGAAAATTCCCCGGCATGTTGTTACCGGCATTGAAAATCGCCAGGTCAACCGGGCCGATGGCCTCCGCCTGCTGCAACAGATTGATCACCTGCGCTTCCTCGGTAACATCGCAGACTACCGAGGACGCCTGGCCACCGTGGGCTTCGACGCTGGCCACGGTGGCATCCAGCTTCTCCTGGGTACGTCCCGACACCACCACGTGCAATCCCTTCATTGCCGCCGCCAGGCACAAATACGAACCCAATCCCTCCACGGGCCCGACCCCCGCCACTACCGCTACCTTCATATTCAGTGTCCGTTCAGTTTAACTATGTACGTTTACATCTTAGTCGCAGACTGCGAGACTTTCCCGCTGCAGGATAAATAAACATATAAGGTACCTGTGTTCTCTTTTACTCAACGAATGGGCTATGGGGTTGGCGGCGCGGTATTCGCCATCAAGGAAGCAGCCTACGCGGTTTTCATATTGCTCTTCTACACCCAGGTGCTGGGTCTGTCAGGCAGTGCTACAGGGGTGGTGCTATTCCTGGCGGTAATCTGGGACGCGATCAACGACCCCATGATTGGGGCCTGGTCAGACCGAACCCGCAGCCGCTGGGGCCGCCGTCATCCCTTTATGCTGGCTGGCGGCATTCCCATGGGTGTTGGTTTCCTGGGGCTATTTTCGCCACCGGATATGGTGCTGGACAGCCAGTGGCTGCTGGGGGGCTGGTTACTGTTTTGGTCGATCTGGATTCGCACCTTCCTGACTTTTTTCACCATCCCCCACATGGCGCTTGCAGCAGAGATTACCAGCGACTATCACGATCGCAGCCAATTGCTGGGAGCGCGCACCGCGTTTGGTTTTCTCGGCGCTGTATTGCTACCTGCAGCAGGTATGTATTTCCTGTTCCAGGAGCAAGGGGGAATTGACGGCCGCTTCCAGGCCGCAAACTACCCCACCTACGGGCTCTGGTCCTGCCTGTTGGTCTGGTTGTTCGCCAGTGTCGCCATCTTGTCCACTCGTCGCTATATTCCCCAGATCAATCACGCAGAGCATCGCTTGCCCAGCAGTACCGGCATACTGGGTTTGTTCGAGGATTTCTTCCTGGTCCTGCGCAACGCTAATTTCCGCACCATTCTTTTCTACGACATTGCCGCATCCACCTCTTACGGCATCCTCATCAGTCTCAACATCATGGCCTGGACCTACTACTGGGAGCTCTCTGCGACCGAGGTGTCTATTATCCTGGGCGTGCCATCACTGATTGGCGTGCCGATGGCCGTCGCATTGATGGGCCCGCTCGGCAGGCGCTGGTCCAAGCAGAAAATACTGCAGATAGCGATCGCCCTGATGATCCTCGATGCAGCCTGGGTCTTCCCCCTGCGCATGTATGACCTGATCCCGGCCAACGGCCACTGGCTGGTATTCGCTTTGCTGTTTGCACAAATGTTTATCTGGATGTTCCTGTTCGCACTGCGCGTCATCTCTGCATTCAGCATCATCGCTGACGTCACTGATGAACATGAGCTGAACCATGGCGTGCGCCAGGAAGGCGGTTTTTACGCCGCCATGAACTTCACGACCAAGTTGGCGGGCGCCCTGGGGCCGCTGTATGCCGGCCTGGTGCTGGACTTGATCGATCTAAAGGAAGGCATACTGCCTGGCAACGTCGGCGCGGGCACCCTTGATGGCCTGGCACTATTCCTGGCGCTTGGCGTCATTCCTCCTATGCTGGTGGCCTGGCGCTTTACCTTTCGCATCACCATGAGCCAGGAAAGACTGGCACAGGTGCAAGCCGAACTGAAAGCTCGCGCCGACCAACTTGCCGCCAACAAAGAAGTCATCTAGCCTGAACCCATGAGCTTACGATACGAATTAATCCTCAAGAGAGATTGTCCCACCTGCCTCATGCTGGAACCGGTGGTGGCAGAACTGGAGGCTGCAGGCATTTCCCTGGCAATTTATAGCCAGGACGACCCGGCGTTTCCCGCCAGTGCCTCCACGGTGATCGATGATCGTGAACTGGAGCATTCCTGGCGCTGCAATATCGAAATTGTGCCGACCCTTATTGCCTATGAGGATGATGAGGAACAGCAGCGCGCCGAGGGCTGGGTACAAACCGAGTGGGCACAGATTCTAGAGCTGGAAAACCTGGGCTCAGAGCTGCCCGGCTTTCGCCCGGGCTGTGGCTCACTCAGTGTCGGTCCCGGCATGGTGGAAACCCTGGCCCTGAAATTTGGCGAGATCACACTGGCCGCCCGCAAACTGGAGCTGGGCGGTATGGAAGATCCTCTCGAGGCCTGTTACGCACGGGGCTGGAGCGATGGATTACCGGTTGTGCCACCGACTGAAATTCGCGTGGTCAGAATGCTGTCGGGCAGCCGCCGTTCCCCCGATGAGGTGCTCGGTATTGTGCCGCCAGACTTGCAGCCCTGCACCATCGAAAAAGCCGCCATCAACGCGGTCATGGCGGGCTGCAAGCCCGAGTATTTCCCTGTGGTTATCGCCGCCCTGGAAGCGGCCCTGATCGACGAATTCTGCATGCACGGCCTGCTGGCTACGACCTGGTTTTCGGGCCCCATGGTGGTGGTGAACGGCCCTATTACTAAAGCCATCGGCATGAACAGCGGCGTCAATGCCCTCGGTCAGGGCAACCGCGCCAACGCGACGATTGGGCGCGCCCTGCAACTCATTATTCGCAATGTGGGTGGCGGTAAGCCGGGCGGCGTAGACCGCTCCACCCTTGGCAACCCGGGTAAATACACCTTCTGCTTTGCGGAAAACGAAGAGGACTCCTGTTGGGAATCCCTGGCGGTTGAGCGTGGTGTTGAAGAGGGCAAATCTGCCGTGACCCTGTTTGCCGCCGACGGCGTCCAGGGCATGGCTGATCAAAAATCCCGCGAGCCCGATTCCCTCTGTCACAGTTTTGCGGCTAGCTTGTTGACGGTGGGGCATACAAAGTTTTCCATGCTCGGTGACGCCTTCATCGTGATGTCACCGGAACACCAGCATGTGTTTCGGGAGGCCAGCTGGAGCAAGCAACAGGTCAAAGACCGGATCCTGGAATTAACCACCCGCTCCGGCGCCGAACTGATCGGCGGCGTGGACGGCATGGCAGAAGGTATGCCAGACTTCATCAAGGACATGGACTTACCGAAATTCAAACCCGGTGGGCTCAATATTGTTCACGCCGGTGGCGGCGCAGGTTTATTCAGCGCCATCATTGGCGGCTGGCTCGCCAGCGGCGATATGGGCAGTTCTGCCGTCACTAAAACAATCGATGAGTAAAAGGAGATCGCGCTATGACCGACATCCTGCTTGACCCCACCGCGGAACTGGCCGCGCAGGCCCGCGCTATCTTGCCGCGACTGACCAGTCTCGACGGCAAAACCATTGGCTTCCTGGATATCAACAAGCCTCGCGGCAAGGAGCTACTGGACCGCTTACAGGAGCGTTTCGAGGAGCTGGGTGCGACTATCAAGCGCTACAGTAAGCCCACCATGACCCGCGTCGCCCCGCTGGAAGTAAAGCAGCAAATCGCCAGCGAATGTGACGCCGTCGTTGAAGCACTAGCCGACTGAGGCTCCTGCACGTCGTGCAGTCTGCATGACATCATGGACCTTGAAAGCCGCGGTATCCCCGGCGGTTATATCCTGTCGGAAGAATTTCGCGAGGCGGACATCGCCCAGAGCGAAGCGCTGGGTTTTGAATCACCCAAGGTCTTCGTGGAACACCCGATCCAGGACCGCACCGATGAAGAGATGTACGAGATTGCCGACAAGGCGTTCGAGGATGTTGTCGGCCTCGTGCTGGATTCTGGCTAAATGGGGTCAGAGTCCGCCATGAAAATTGCTCAGATGCGAGAATTCAACTTCAAACCTTCAACGAAATGGACTCTGACCCCGTATACTCTAATTCAACGCTAAACCTAGAATATTCTCCAACTCGGCAATAGCATCATCCGGCTCAACCACCTTGATGGTGGTTAGCCCCAGCGCTTTCGCCGATTTGAGATTCTGGCCGATGTCGTCGAGAAAGATCGCTTGCTGCGCTTCCACGCCCAGCCGCTCCAGGGCGATCTGGTAGATACGCGGATCGGGCTTTCGCACCCCCTCCACGGCTGACTCCACATACACGTCAAACAGCGACTTAATCTCTGTATTAGAGCTGGACGCATCATCATTCACCCAGTTGTTGGTCAGGGCTGCCAGCTTGTAGCCGGCCTCCCGCAATTTGACGATGGCGTTGATCATGTTGTGAAACACGCCGCCGCTGCCGGCCACCTCGCCAAAAATCGCCTCTGAGCTCAAACCCGGCGCGCCCGCCTCGGTCAGTTCCACGTCAAACTGGGCAAAGAACTCGGCGTTCATGGCGATCTCGCCCCGCTCCAACCTACCCCAGGCGCTATCGTGGCCATTGCTCACAATCATCCGATTAATGAAGTTTGGCTCCAAACCCTGCTCGCGTTCGGCATTGGCGAAGGCCTGCATGGGCGAGGCAATTACCACGCCACCCAGGTCAAAAATTACAGCAGTTATTGTCATTTCTATTACCACTCATAGCCAAGACGGAAATTAAAGGTCGTATCGGTTTTCTCCACCTGATCGGGAACGCCGCCATCGTATTCCCACTTCAGTTCCGCGCCAAACTTGACGCCGCCCCAGACCGGTACGCCCACACCGAAGATCGTATTGAGGATCAATCCCTCCATATTGTCGAAGTTGGCAATGCCGTCGTGGTCAACGTACAGGGTTGATCCCTCTCCCAAGTAACTGCTGACCCAGTCACTGGTAATTCGTATTCCCCAGTTGGCACCGGGATAGTCGTAATCGTCGATCAAGCCCTTGAGGGGATCTTCATCTTCGAACACGGCCACCTCATAGGTCTCATAAACATAAACAAGTCCTATCTCTCCCTCCAGTTCCAGGATGGGCGTGTCGAAGAAGGTACGACCCACATAGGGACCGAGATACGTCCGCAGATCGATATTGGAAAATTCGTCGGACTCAACAGCCAACAAGACGCCACGGTAATTGTCCGGATTGTGGTCGCGGAAACGGTCATACTTATTGACTGAACGCCATTTGTTCTTGTTGCGAATATCATTGGCCTCGTCAAATTCCCACCAACCCCTGGAGCTATACCGGTCATCAACGCTACGCCAGGTCACGGCATAGTTGAAATCCAGCTCCTGGTTTTCAGTGTTACCGCCCTCCAACAACAGGGCTGCGCTGACCTCACCAAAGAAGCGGTAGCCATTCCCTAGCTCCCAGGGTGCCGGGTTGACCTTGTCGAAGTCCTCGAGGTTGATGACCACTTGCTCCAGCGCTTCATTGGTAACCACCATTCCCTGCTGTGTAACCGAGATGTTCTGGTCCTCGAAGACGCGGCCATCTTGCAACAATAAAGTCACCGACGTATCGGTTACGATAGACGCAATAGTGTCACCGGATATCACCAGTTCGCCCGCGAAATCTGTCTCTACGGTGACCTTGCCATCCGTCGATTTCACCAGTGTGCCAATGATCCGCGAGCCATTCTTCATAACGATTTCGTCGCTGAATGCCGCGGAAGCCGTCAGTACAAGAATACCGACCAGCCAGCGACTTAACAGATTATTCATGGTTCCCTACCTTGCAGGTTTTCGTTCCCGCGTCATTATAAGTGAAGAGCAATCGAGGGAAAACCAAATGAGCATCCAAACCGAAAGCCGCACAGCGCTGCGGGAATTCATCACATTGCTGGAAGAAGTGGATCAACGCTGGGCCGGGGAAGAGTGGAACCTGCACAGCGCCGACGACGTGGTAGCCGCTCACCGCGCCCTGTTGCACCTGATCGACGGCGGTGTCGGCACCATGTTTGAGAACAATCCCGCGGCCCCGGTGTTGCGCCGCATTGTGACGCCCACCCGTAAATTTACCGGCGACAACTCCGACGCCATCTACTTCGATGCACCGGTCAGTGCCGATCACAGTTATGTGCTGCGAGGCGAGATGAATGGTGCCGTGTACATGTCGGTGACGCTGGAAGAAGGCACTCAGAACGGTGGCCTCGGCACCCGAACTGCCGGCATCATCAACGACTCGGAGTTTGATATTGATGAGCAGGGCCGCTTCGAGATATTTCTAGGTGGCAAAACACGAGATAAAAACTGTCTGGCTATCTCCCCTGAGACCTCTCGCATTACCACCCGCCACTATTTTGAAGATGTCGTCAGTGCCGCCGCCGACCCCGCCCGGGTGCCACTGATGACCCTGGAGGTGCTGGATCAGAAAGCCCCACCAACCGTGTCCGACGATGCCGAGGTGACCGCCGGTATTCGCCGGGCGGCGGAATTTATCCGCAGCCGCACCATCGGCATGCCACCGATGGCGGAGGTGGCCGATTCAGTGCCGTTCCTGTCCATTGTTCCCAATGAGTTCCCGCAGCCGGTAATACCCGGGGATATGGGACTGGCAGCCATCGATGCGGCCTATTCCATGGCGCCCTACTTCCTCGGCCCCGATGAAGCGCTGGTCATTACCGGTAAATGGCCGAAATGCCGTATGGCCAATATCTGCCTGTGGACACGTTTTCAGCAGACCTATGATTACAACAACCGCCAGGTCTCCCTCAACCGTGCCCAAACCGTCGCCGATGCCGAGGGTAATTTCCGCATGGTGCTCGCGCATGAAGACCCGGGCTGCGATAACTGGATTGATACCGAGGGTCGGGCGCTGGGCCTGGTGTTCTGGCGCTTTTTCCTGCCAGAGGAAGAGGTGGAAACCCCGCAGGGTGAAGTCGTGAAATTTGCAGAGCTGATCAGTTAGCTCCTCAACTTTCAAACAGGCGTCATTAACCACATACCAGGTTTCAATATCATGCTTCGATAGAAGTCACCGGGGATGGGAAGTTTGGTCGAAGCATCGGTAAGAATCCCCGTGTCAGCATCCTCCTGTCCGCAGATACGGCTCGCCATCAGGTAGCCGCTGTTGTGCGCGGGCATGATGCCGCTGCCATTGTAGGCTGCACTGATGTGGATATTGCCATCACCAAAGGTCCCCGCCACCGGGCGCATCAAGGTGGTATGCCCGGTGACACCGTGCCAACCGTAGGTCGGCCCCAACTCCGCTACTTGCGGATAACGCTGCCGGAACAACCTCAGCGCCAGTTTTTCTGCACCCGCTATGTCCTGCCAATCACAGGAATTGAAACTCGCGTAGCCCAGCACCATGCGCATGAAAAAATGCCCGCTGGCGGTGAGGCTAAAAGTGACCGGCAGCAGGCGCCTTTCGAATCGCAGCGACCACCGATCCAGGGCCAGTTCACTAATCTCAGTGCTGGTAAGCTTGCGGGTGGCGAGGCTGTACTGGTGAATGGGGTACATCACACTCTCAAATAGACCCAGTCGCGGCGTGTACGCGTTGGTCGCGATCATGACCTGGACGGCGACAAGTGTGCCGTGAGGCGTGTGTACGCGCACCGGTGTGCCCTCCTCAATACTGAGCGCCGGTGAGTGTTCAAAAAGTTCAGCGCCTACGCGCAGTGCTGCCCTGGCGTGACCCGCTACCAGCTTCGCCGGTTGAACCTTGAAATAGCCGGGTTGATCGATGGCGCCAGTGTAATAGTCACTGCCAATGGCCTCGCGCAATTCATCCGCGGCAATCCATTTTTCATCGGCGCTGAGCTCGGGAACCCCACTACCAGATGTTTCCATCATCAGCGTGGAGGAAGCTCTGAAATCACACTCGATTTCCTCGGCCTCCATAAAGTGTCTAAGTCGATTGAGTCCACGCTGCGGCAGGCCCGGGTCGTCAATGCCCACTTGCCGGGCTGAAACTGCCCCGGAATTGCGCGAACTGGCACCTGAGCCTATGGCATGGGATTCCAGCACAATCACCGACCAATCCGGACGCAACTGTTTGGCGTAATAGGCACAGGCCAGCCCCGTGTAACCGCCCCCGACAATGACCAGGTCTGCCTTGCGGTCACCTTCAAACCGCGGTTGCCGCGGAATCTCCGGAATCTGGGTAGTCCACAGGCTGTCCCCACGGACACTGTCAACTTCGACACCATCTGTCCCCAGTACCAGTCCGCCCAGGCCAGGTGCGGCCAGCGCGCCGGCACCGGTCGCCAGCAGAAACTTGCGTCGCGATACTGTCATTTGATAGCCCTCCTTCCTTCAGTGTCTGGACAGTAGTCTAGTGGAACAGCAGATCACTGCCTTTGCAGTGTGAGCCAGCATAGAAAATAACGGGCGCAATGCCGCCCACAGGCACGCCGAGCGCTAACGCTCGGTGATAGCTGGTCAATATTACTTTCGAGAGCCAGGTCACAGAATTCAGCTCCCCTGAGGCAAAGATAAGTTGAATACCATATAATACCTATACTAGGTATCACATAAGCTAGTATTTATTAACATACAGATAAGTAATCTGACTTGGTGTTTTATTGGGTAATGCAAATGGCTAAAGCTGTTCTCCTTTTGGCACTCGTGATGTCCATCGCCGCTCACGCCGATACCACGCAGACGGTATACCGATGGGTGGATGAAAAGGGCAGAGTTCAGTTCGGCGAGCGACCGCCATCGGACGGTCCTGTTAGCACGCTGGAATTTCGCGTACCAGAAAAAAAGGTGGTGCCGGAGGAAGAAACCAAGCTGGAAGTGCCAACAGACCTACCATTGGGAATGACGGCGGCTCGCCGCGCCGAAAAATGTGTCAACGCAACCAGCGTCTACGAGGCACTCGCGGAGTCCGAGTACGATATAACCATGCCCGATGCTGCGGGCAACAACCGCAAAATGACGACCGAGGAACGCAAGGACCTGACTAAGCAACAACAATGGGCAGTGAATCGCTACTGCACACCTCTTAACAACACCAACAGGCAATGAAATGACAGTATTGATTCGTTTGCGGCACCACCAGGGCTTTACGCTTATGGAAATGTTAATAGCCATTGCCATAGTTGGAATTCTGGCGGCTATAGGCCTGCCGTCCTATCAGAACAGCATCAATAAAAGTCGGGAAAAATCTGCCGCTGCCGACTTAATGGCATTGAGCACAGATATGGAGAACACCTATCAGCGCACGCTCGCCTACCCAACACAAACCACGGCGACCACGGCCTTGACCGCTGCGGCTTCTATCGGCTGGAGCGCCTCCCAGGATGACTTTTTCGTGTACTCGGTGGCATCCACGTCTTCTGCATACACACTCACCGCGACGGGTTCAGGGGCCATGAGCGGATGTGTTATGACCCTGACGCAAGCCAATGTTCGCACGGCTTCATCGGGCTGCATCATGGATTCCTGGTAAACCTGCTATGCACGCCCCGCTAACCCAGGCACTGGTCGCCTCACCAAGTGACACAAGTATCACGCCATCCCGGCAGCGGGGATTTACGCTGATGGAGGTGATGGTTGCCGTGACGCTCACCGGAATCCTGGCTATGGTTGGAAGCATTTACACCGTGTCCTGGGTGGAAAGCGCGAATGTACAGACCACCGGCGATCTGCTCACCCAGGCCTTTAAGCATGGGCAGGCGCTGGCCCTGCGCAACCCGCAGATTGCAACGGGCACCACCCCGGCCGCTGGCATCAAGCTCGAAAGTGAAGTTTTCCTGGTATGCCAGGGTGCACCCACCTCTGTGGATTGCACGGCAAGCGGCAGCAGCGTGGTGTGGGAATCCAGTCATCCCACTGGCGTTACGGTCAATGTTAACGGCTCGACGATGACGGTAGTGAGAATGGGCAGCAGCGGTGGAGCCATCGACGGCAGTGGCGATACCCTCACCGTCGCATTCTCGGTAAGCAAGGGAGATCAGAGTGAAACTGGAAACCTGTACTAGATGGCCCAGTGGGGTCAATCGAGCCAAGCAGCGCGGCGATGCGTTGATCGAGGCGCTGATTGCGGGCCTCCTGGTGGGCATCCTGGTGTTGGGAATTACTCACGCCACAACCCAGTCCCTCACCAGCCAGGGCTACGTAAACGCGCAAAATATTTCTCGCTTTGAAATGCACAACCGCCTGCATAACGATGGCATCCAGGGGCTCTGCGATGGCGGCTCTGTCACCAGTACCAGTATTGGCGGGCGCACGATAGCCTATAGTGCGATCTGCGACGATACGGTCATGAGCGTATCTATCAGCGGCGCCGCTTCACTTTCGCTGACCCTGCCGGCCAACGCCGGACAGGGCGCCGTCTTCTCCCTGTCAACCACAACGTCCGATAATTCCCAGGCGCTGTTTGGTGGCGATGGGGTTGTCACCATAGGTTACTAGGTCTGCCATGAAATACTCACAGGGCTCCTCCTTGCTCAGCTTACTGATTGGCCTGACGATATCCATGATCGTGATATCAGCACTGATGTCTGCGTTTCGCAGCATGGTACAGGTAACCGTGGTGTCCTCACAAAATGCAGATTCCGATGGCCAGCGCGCGTCGGGCCTGCTCCGAGCCAGCAAGATCATGCAGGCCGCAGCATTTGGCCTCACTGAGCCAGCTTTTGGCAGCGACGTGCTGGTGCTGTCGGGAGCCGTCCTGAGTGGTAGCTCATTGTCCTCGGCTACCAGCCAGACCGGAACCCCAGCCGTGGGCAATGCTATGGTCTGGGGTTTCGATACTGGCAGTGGTTACACTTGCGAGGGCCTGTATTCCAGTACCAGTGGGCCTCGCTCACATGGAGTGCAGAGACCCTGCTCACTGATACCCGTGCGGTGGCGTTTACGGTGACACAAACCGCATGCGCACCCTTTGGCGTGGCGAATGTCCAATACGCAGCCGGGGGTGCCCGTAGGGCAACACTGAGTACAACAATGAGCACCCAGGACAGCAGCAATTCTTTCGCTGAAATCCCGGTGAGTATTGACACCTGTATTGCCAATCTTCTTTCGAGTTAGGAGGCTATTGTGATATTGCATAAGCTGCACAAACACTGTCAACAGCGCGGCATCGCCACTCTACTTGTCGTCGTGCTAATGGGCTTTACCATGATGGCGATCTTTTTCGGCGTGACCGGCTTGATCCGATCATCGCAAGAACAAGGTATGGCGCTGCACACGTCTACACAGTCACAGGCCAAGGCCTGGGCCAATGTTGAAGTAGTTCGGCGGTACCTTTTTAGTATATTGGAATCTGACGACTGGGACGATCTCGCCAGCGCAGTAGCCAACGCTGCTACCACGCCGGTGACCATTACTCTCAGCGGTAGCGGTATCAGTGATGTAACCGCCTCAATTGTTGATTACGACGCCAGCGAGGCGCCTACCGAGTACATCACTGTCAATATCTCTGCGGTGACTGATACTGGCACCAAGGGGGCGGCGAGCTCAACCATCCAGGTGGTCTATCGCAAGAGGGAGCCCCAGCTCAGCTGGCCTGAAAGCAACAATGTGTTGGTCTTTAACAGTGACCTGGAGCTGGATTCATCGGTGGAGCTGATCAATACCACGGGCAATGTTTACAATCTCAATGTCGCGGGTTCATTTACCTCGCGCAGCACGGTTATCGGCTTTGACGTTATCAATTCGGAAGAAAACGTGTTGATAGAATCCAATGCCGAAGATATCGGCCGCATTCAAGCCAATGGCGATGTCAAGATCGATGGTAATTTGAATGCCTCCAGCGGCAGCACCGAAATCTTCGCGCGGGGAAATATCTGCCTTTACAGTAATGCCTTTCTGCGCGATGAGGCCCAGGCCAATGGCTCCATATACACTAGCACCGGCGGTGCCTTTCTCACTGATGTAACCGCCATCGGCTCCAGCGATTGGGCCGGCACCCAGTTGTGCGGCGTCCCCAGCTATGCAGTGGACATCGACGAAGATACAACCAATATTATAAGCGAAGGGGATGTGAACCTTCGCAGCATCTCTGTGACTACTATTTCCGCCGAGGGGGATATCACGGGCAGTGCCGTGGCCGGGGGGACGGTTTCTGGCGACAATGGAGGGAACACCAATGTCATGGAAGATCCAAGTCACACGGTCTCCATAACACCCGTTGAGGAATTAACCATCAGTGTGGACATAGCCCGTTTCAATGCACTTGATCATACCGACAGTGTGAATTACTACGTCAAACGGGATAGTGGCAAGACCAAGGTGGTGGTCAAGAACGTGAATTCCGTCAGTGATGGCGAGTATTTCCTGCGCAGCCGCAAGCTGTGTACCGCAGACAATGATGCCACTTGTGTCGCCAGCTTTCTGCTGTGCGGTACCTCCGACTGCTTCAATTACGACAGCGGCACCGGCACCTGGACCATCATAGATGCCCTGATTACCAGTTCCACCATGCTGATGCAGGGCGTAATCTTGGTTGACGGCAACCTGACACTTCAAGGTACCGGCTTATATTACAACTCGTTCCTGGCCCAGGGCAATATCAGCGTCGATGGCAATCACACCATCTATGCCCCCAATTATGCCGGCTACGACGGTAACCTCCAGACCTATGACACCTCCTTGACGTCACTGACCGGCAATGTGCAGGGGATGTGTCCCAACGCCTTGAGCGGGCGCGCTCCGGTCAGCAGCACCTTTTACCCCACCAGCCACTGCGACACGGCCACCCCCGAATTCGTGCAGAGCTTCGGCGGTGGCATTGGCAACTTTTCCCTGGCGTCAGGCAGTGATAGTGACCCCACTAACCTCGCCACCTATACGGGTGGCGATATCACCATTACCGGCAATATCGTCCAGTATGGCAGTATGTTAGCCGGCAACACGGCAGTCGCCGACAGCAATATCGAGATCTTTGGCTACGTGACGGCAGAGTCGAATCGGACCTCAGGTGCCCACTCTCTGGCCAGTAACATCAATGTCTCCACGACCACGATTGGCACCTACACCCCCGGCAATGAAATTTACACCAATATCGATCCTCTGATGGTTGACGTATTCTGGAGTCGCTACCTGTAGCGTAAACCACTCGGTAATACCGCACGCACAATCTATGCCTATGGGCGCGTTTCAGCCCTCTACAGGGGCCACCAGCGGTGTTGTAGGGGCCACCAGCGGTGTTGTAATTAGTTTTGCGGTGTAAAAATCTGGTAGCGCTGCCAGGTAATCCCATCCATAGCGAGTACGGTGGCCTTTCCCTCTGAGCTGATGGTCAGATCCTCTGCCAGAGTGCGGCTGCTGTAGACCCAATCGCTGGGGAGTGGCACTGAAGCCAGCGACCCGAGCCGGGTGAGATCGACACCGCGGGCCACCTCAAAACTAGCTGTCATCAGCGCATAACGATTGCCGTCCGGATCCATCAGCTCGTGCAGCGTCGACCCGTTTGCATAGGTTCTGGAAGTGTCGCGTCTGACTTCTGCCAGCGCCGCCAGTGGATTAACGGACAGCAGTGTGCCGTCCTCTACCTTGGCAACAAGCTTCCACTCAGCACCGGCTATCTCGGCTATCACATCGAGCTCTTCCGCTATCCCATCAGGTGCTGCTAGATACTCCACCGTGCCAGAGCTTCCCAGGCCCACACGCGACTCCGACTTCTGCCAGCCTGCGGGTGCTTCCATGGCCTCAAACTGCTGCAGTGTGCATTCCTGGCAAATCCACACCCAGCGGGCGAAGGTATTTTCGCCGGTGGGCAGGCGTAACTCAAAGTTGCGACCAAACGCCACCTCGGGATCAGTGGAACGAACCTCAAATCGCAGCAGCTCGAACTCGAACGGTGTCGGCATTGCTTGTCCATCAAGATCGAGGGCGGTGAAAGCAAAGTCATAGGCAGCGTTGGCGGGCAGTTCAATGGTTCGTGTAACAATAAAAAACGATCGCAGAACTTGATCGGTACAGGGAATGGCATTGCACTCGCGATAAAAGCCGTGGGCCGTCGCCACACCATCATCCTTGCGAACATCCAGTTGCAGCTGCAGTGCGCCCCTAGGAAAGTACGACTCGGCTGCCAGGGCGATAATCGCCGACTGTGCTGGCAGCGCAGCCCCCGAGTCACCGGCAGCCTGTAGCAATTTGTCGCCCATGGTCACCCCCAGGCTGTCCTCCGCGAGGGGTGGCGCCGCCGTCCTGAAAAACGTGACGCCGGCAAAGTCCTCACTATCGCGGGCAGAGGCAAGAATACCGTAGCCAAGATTGAACAGCGGTACCTCCTCAAACCGAAAAGTTGCAGAGACGCGGAATGGGGGAGTCGCGGTAAATTGAGTTGTCGCTAAAGTCGGACTCGCCATCGAGGCGCTCGGACTGTCACAGTTGACGCTGGGGCCAGACAACACCAGCTGGCCATCGCTTTCGTGTTCATCGGAAATATCCCCGCAGCTGACGCTATAAACAACCGGCTCGCCCGCAGGCATTCCATCCGGGAACACGCCGTCGTCAAAGTCATCGACAAAAAGCCCATCACTGTAGTCGTCGACAACGATTGCTTCCTTCACTTCCAAGCCGCCATCAGAGTTATTGGTGCAAGCTGTGAGGAGACACAACAAAACAAGAATGTGACGACATAGGATGGAGCTACTCGAGCAATCTGGTGGCCAGCTATCCATTCTGAATAAACTCACCCAGGGCGCGGAACTCTTCCACCCGCGGCGTCTTCCTGCGCCACATCAAACCAATTGATCGGGCCACATCGCTTTCCTTGAAGTGTGTTGTCTGCACATCCGTGCCGGTAAGAATTTTGGCGTCCACTGCCATCTGTGGCAGCAGGGTAACGCCGATGCCATTGGCCACCATCTGCACAATGGTATTGAGACTGGTGGCCTGGTAGGGAATGTTCACCTCGGAGTCCTTCAGGCTACAGGCTTCCAGGGCGTGATCCCGCAGGCAGTGGCCATCCTCCAGTAACAATAAATCCTGCGACACCAGGTCATCGGTGCTGAGTTTTTTCTGGCCCGCCAAGGCGTGACTCTTGGGGCAGGCAAACAGGAACTCATCATCGAACAAGTGCATGCTGGCAACATTGTCTGCCGGGTAAGGCAAGGCCAATAGCAATACGTCCAGTTCACCGTGCTGCAGCGCGTGTATCAGGTGGCCACTGAGATCTTCGCGGATGAACAACTGAAATTCCGGGTATTGTTTGCGTAGCCGCTTGAGCAACCCCGGCAGGATGAACGGCGCAATGGTAGGAATCACCCCCAGCCGCATTTTGCCGGTAAAGGGTTCCGCCGAGGCCTCACAGAGGGCTTGCAGATCTTCCACCTCCAGCAGGATGCCCTGCGCCCTTTTCACCACGTCCTGCCCAAGCACCGTGAGTATCACCCGGCGATTGTTGCGTTCCACCAGCGCCACCCCGAGCAGGTCTTCCAACTCGATCAGTGCGGCACTGAGGGTAGACTGGGATATATGGCAGGCTTTAGCAGCATTGCCAAAATGGCCATGCTCGGCCACCGCCAGCAGGTATTTCAGTTGCTTGATTGTCGGTTGTCTTGCCATCGGAAAAAGCGATTGTCCATGATCAAATTTTTAATTATACAGATTCTAAATCGAGAGCTATTCTTAGACAAGTAGCGCAATATCCCCAGGGTAGCGCCCTGCTATTCACATGTGAGAACCATCTGTATTTATAGATAGGAGAGACGTAATGTCCCTGAAAGATAGTCAGACAGAAGACAACCTGAAAGCAGCGTTTGCCGGAGAGTCCCAGGCCAACCGCCGCTACCTGTATTTCGCCGCCAAAGCCGACGTTGAAGGTTACAACGACGTGGCCGCGGTATTCCGTTCAACTGCGGAAGGTGAAACAGGCCACGCTCACGGGCACCTGGAATACCTGGAAGAGACTGGCGATCCGGCCACCGGTCTGCCTATCGGCGGCACCGCTCTCAACCTGGAGGCGGCGATTGCTGGCGAGACCCACGAGTACACCGACATGTACCCGGGTATGGCCAAAACCGCTCGCGATGAAGGTTTCGACGAGATTGCCGACTGGATGGAAACCCTGGCCAAGGCTGAGCGCAGCCATGCTAACCGTTTCCAGAAAGCCCTGGATATGCTGGACGACTAAAGCCCAGTCGGGTGGGTACAACCCGTGCCCACCCTTTTTCACATTGAGAGAATTTATACATGGCCGTCAGAGAAGGCAGTCTGGAAGCACCCACGCGCCATCCGGTTGAGTGGAAAACTGAGGAATATTGGGACAAGGATGACCTGAATCGGGAGCTGGAGCGCGTCTTTGACATTTGTCAGGGTTGCCGCCGTTGCGTGAACCTGTGCAATGCCTTCCCCACGATGTTCGACCTGGTGGATGAGTCTGACACCATGGAAATCGATGGAGTCGACAAGGCCGACTTTATCAAGGTGGTCGACCAGTGCTACCTGTGCGATCTCTGCTATATGACCAAATGTCCCTATGTGCCGCCCCATGAGTGGAACGTGGATTTCCCCCACCTGATGCTGCGCGCCAAGGCGGTGAAGTTCAAAGAGGAGGGGGCGAAGCTGCGAGACAGGGTACTGACCAGCACCGATGCTGTGTTCAGCGTGGCGACGATTCCGCTAGTGGACATTACTGTGAATGCACTCAATGGGAATACAACAGTTCGCAAGGTATTTGAATCAACCCTGGGGATACATCACGCCGCCCCGCTACCCAAATTTTACAGCAAGACCCTGCGCAAGCGGGTGGCGCCCCTGATAAAAGCGATACTGCCGATTGAGCCGAAGCCAGCGGGGAATACCACCGGCAAAATAGCTCTGTATGCCACCTGCTACGGCAACTACAACAGCCCGGAAATTGGCGAGGACTTCGTCAAGGTGTTCCAGCACAACGGCATCCACATCGATATCGTGCCAAAAGAGAAGTGCTGCGGCATGCCCAAGTTGGAACTGGGTGACCTGGACAGGGTGGAAGAACTGAAGAATGCCAACATTCCGGTGCTGGCCAAGCTGGTGGACGAGGGCTATGACCTGGTGGCACCGATTCCCTCCTGTGTGCTGATGTACAAGCAGGAATTGCCGCTGTTGTTTCCCGATGATGCCGATGTGCAGAAAGTGAAGAAGGCCTTTTACGACCCCTTTGAATACCTGTGGCTGCGGCATAGGGCTGGCGAGCTCAAGACCGAGTTTCCAGAGGCTATGGGCGATATCGCCTACCAGGTGGCCTGCCATCAGCGGGTGCAGAATATCGGCTTAAAAACCCGCGACGTACTGAACCTGGTGCCAAATACGGAAGTCACTGCCCAGGAACGCTGCTCCGGCCACGATGGTACCTACGCGGTGAAGAAGGAGACCCACGACAAATCGGTCAAGATCGCGCGCCCAGTGGTGCGCAAGGTCGACCAGCAGGAGCCGGATTATTTCATGAGCGACTGCCCCATGGCCGGCAACCAGATTGCCAGCCTGTCGGAAAAAATCGACAAGGCGGAACACCCCATGACGCTGTTGCGCATGGCCTATGGATTGTAAGAGGTAAGAAACCGTATGAGCCCGTTATCACGAGCCGACCTGTGGTCGCTGGAAGAATATGCCGAGCAACGTCCGGCCTTTCGCACCCAGGTGATGGAGCACAAGAAGTCCCGTCAATTGCCACTGGGCGACAACGCGCGACTGTATTTCGAAGATGCCCTCACCATTAAGTACCAGGTTCAGGAAATGCTGCGCATCGAAAAGGTATTTGAAGCGGCGGGCATCAACGAAGAACTGGAGACCTACAACCCACTGATTCCGGACGGTCACAACTGGAAGGCCACCTTTATGATCGAGTTTGACAATCCCGAGGAGCGGGCCGGTCAATTGGCGCGCATGATCGGCATTGAGGAAAAGATCTGGCTACAGGTGAACGGCTGCGAAAAAGTCTATCCCATTGCCGATGAAGACCTGGCGCGAGACAACGAGCACAAAACTTCGGCCGTACACTTTCTGCGCTTTGAGTTGAGCCCAAACATGATTGCCGCCGCCCGGGGTGGCGAACCGATTCTGGCGGGTGTTGAGCATCCCGCCTATGAGATCGCGGGCTTTGAATTAGCCGCTAATATCAGGGATTCACTGACCGCCGATCTGTCCGAGGTAGCGCTTAACTAGTTAGGGGTCGGCGGATTTCAAGGGGTCAGACTCCTTGAAAGTGGGTGAGCAGTTCATGCATAGTTTTATCTCAGATATTTCAAGGAGTCTGACCCCTTGAAATCTTGCTCATACCCCCTCTTCCACCGGGATAGAGAATGCCCGGCGATAGTCACTGAATTGGTCTTCCACCAACTCCCGGCTTAAACCAAATTGTGCCAGGGTATAGGCATGCTCACCGCGATTACCCTGCGGATTGGCCTCTATCCAATCCACCAGCGCTGACCTCACCGCCGCATCCATGGGCTGATCGATAAAGTCGTACGCACGCCTTACCTGCTGTAATGGCTCTGCGAGAAGCTGGTAATAATCGATATGCAAAATACGCTCGGCGTTGATCTCAGCATACGCCAGCAGGGCATCGACATGAGTTTTCACAAACTCCAGCATCTGCTGTCCAACCGACTGCGGATCCACCCCCTCACTGCGCCCACCACGGAACTGCACGGTCAGGTCACACAGCGAGGCCAGGCACACCACCGGGTCGCGATGAGTCATGACAAACCGCGCCTGCGGGTGCACCGTCACAATGTCATTCATCGCCAGCAGGTGATTGGGATACTTCAGCACCCAGCGCTGCTGCCCACGTCGCCATTGCAACAACTGCAGTTGTCGCCGGTGGTATTCATAACTGCCCAGAAAATCGCCCTGCTCTTTCATATACGACCAATAGCCCGGCACATTCAGGTAATTGAAGAATCCCACCTGGTTAAAATCATTGCTGAGCAGCGCCGTGCACTCATCCGGGCCCTCGACATCTATCAGGTGAATGGCATCAAAGTCCGGTACGCTCTCCTGCCACACTCTCAACATTTGCTGGCGAGTGGCGTCTATGCGGGCGGGAATTGAATCGATATCAAAGCCTGGCGGCGGGCAGGGGCTCTGAGTTTCCCAGGTCCGCAATAACTGCAGGCGCGGATCGCAATCAAACAAGTGCAATAGATAGGTGGTGCCAGAACGCGGCAATCCCGTCGCAAACACGGGCGACTGAATTTCTTCATCAAGAATCTCAGGATACCGGGTCAGCCAATCTTGTATTTCCAGGCGGTTACAGAGGAAACGAAC
This sequence comes from Halieaceae bacterium, assembly GCA_965237855.1. Taxonomy (GTDB): domain Bacteria; phylum Pseudomonadota; class Gammaproteobacteria; order Pseudomonadales; family Halieaceae; genus CBDEGK01. The sequence continues at coordinate 677,011 of CBDEGK010000004.1, forward strand.
CAGTTCCCGTTGGGTCTGCTGCCAACCCTGTTCGGAAAAACCCCCGTCTTGCAGCAGCGACTCTACCAATGCCACCAGGTGTGGACGGAAGCTCGCCGGGCCAAAATCAGAGAGGCCGCTACGCTCTCGCGCCGCGGCCTCCAGGGATTCAACTGAAATCAAGGGGTCAGACCTCTTGAAAATTCCGGTCTCAAATACTTGAGTGCGTTATTCCAATATTTCAAGAGGTCTGACCCCTTGATTTTTAGTTGAGGAGCGCCGGATAGCGCACTTCCAACGCGCGCTTGATGCCATCTTTCCAGTTCACCTTGCAGGGTCCGGCCATTTCCTTGCGACGGGTATTATCAAGCACGGTCATCTGCCAGGTGGCCATGGGCTGGGTCTCGATGGTGGGGGTTAACCCGGTCAGCGAGGCGATGTACTCCAGCATATCTTCCATCGCCACGGCTTCATCACCACCCAGGTTAACAATCGGCGCCGGCACGGCCGCATTCAGCAACAAACCCTGGACTTGTTCGACGATGTCATCCTCGTGAATAGGCGAGCAGTAGCTCTTGCCCGCTTCCGCCTGGTGATAGGGAATGCCGTGCTTCATAAACTCAACCAGCGCCAGCGGAGCCCCACCGTGGCCCTTGGTGCCGTAGGCCACATCCAGGCGGGCAATAATGGTCGGCAGATTCAACGCCCGCGCCTGGAAACGCACCACCGCCTCGGTGGACTGCTTGCTCATGGCGTAGTGAGGTGAGTATGAGGCAAAGCCACCCAGCTGGGCGTCTTCGCTCACCACTTCGACCGGGTCTTCAGTCAGCCCATAGACCGACGAAGACGACATATGGAAGAAGGCCTTCACGTCTTTGTAGCGCTGCATCAGGAAGCCCGTGCCCTCGGCATTCTGGCTCATGCCATCTTCCGGGGTCTTGGGGTCGGTATTGCAACCACAGTGAATCACATAATCGACATCCGGCAGGTGCGAAAGATCAGCTTCGCCGATGGAGAAGAAAACGGTATTGATGCCCTGCGCCTCAAGCTCTTCTTTGGCCGTGGCATCAGAGAAGCGGGCCGCCGCCCACACTTCATTATTGTTGGCGTTCAACTGCTCTGCGATGGGTCGTGCCACCTGCCCGGTCGCCCCGGTTACCAGTATTTTTAGTCCTTCCAACATGTTGCCACCTCTTATAAATCGCTGAATTTCACTACTCTGGCGTTAATTGGCGGATGCTCATCGGCGCCAATCCAACGCCAGCACATGGTACCGATATCATGGCCCGCGGTTTCCACCCAGTTGGGTGAATTCGGCTGCTGGTGGGCAACAATAATTTTTACGCTGCCATCATCTTCATAATGCGCCGTGTGCTTGTTGAAGTGAATATTGTGGTAACGGTAATCCAGCGATTCCATCCACCAGTTCTGCAAGACAAAGTTCCAGGTCTGGCACTCGGGAATCGTTTTGGCCTCCACCACCAGGGCCTCGTCATCCGCCAGTTCCCAGATGCTGTGGAAATAGTAGATATTGGGATCACCGCCAATCGCCTGGCAAAAGCCCTGGTCCGCCGCTGCCACCTCGTTGATGGTGGGAATAAAGCCCTCGATCCAGCCTTCGAACAGGCCGGTGGTGTTTTTCAGGAACTCCACCGAGCGCCGCAGAGCAGTATCGACCTTTTCAGGGCTCAGCGGTGTAGGCCGTGCCCCCCCCGCGCCAATGCGTTCAATCTTCAGCTCTGCCGGTATCTCGTTCACCCGGTCCTGGAAGGTTTGCCGCACATTAATGGAGTTGGTGTTGGGCCCCAGGCGCAACCAGTTCCCCGGCTGCTGACGCTGGCTCAGGATCAGCTCAATGGTGCCATCCTCACCTATTTCCATTTCGCGGGCATCAATAAAACCATCCGTCTCCATACCCCCGCCCGTGCTGTACTGGTTGTTGACCGCACCAATGCCGAGATAATCCACCGTATTGCGTTGACCGTAGATACGGTAGTCGTACTGGGGATCCACCGGGCAATTCTCATAGCGGTTATCGGGGTTGTCCGCCCCCATTTTGATGTACTCATGCACGGGGCAACGCAGGTTGGGAAATTCGGGATCGCCAAATTCCATAAAGCTGTCGAGCCCGGCTTTGAGCATGCGCGCCAGGTAGCGATAACCCTGGGCACGATCAAAGGGATTTTGCGGCGCCTTCTCACTGTCCAGCAAGGCGCCCGCTTCTTTCAGGCTATCGCAAAAATCGGCCCAGGCGCTGCCGTCCATCATGCGCTGTTCGGCGGGGGTGTATTCAGTGCTCATAATTCAGCTCCACAATTCAGACAGGCTGCGGCGTATTCAAAAAGCGGGCATTGTCACGCAGAATCTTGAGTTGGTCTGCCTCACTGAACTCGCCCAACTCCTGCACATAGTCCAGCGGTGTCGGCATGCCTTCAATATGTGGCCAGTCGGAACCAAAGATAACCCGGTCGGTACCCATGTATTCAGCGACTTCGTTGACATCGTCTTCCCAGAAGGGATTTATCCACACATGCTGCTTGAACAGCTCGCCGGGGTCTTCCGCATAGTAGCTCGCCATTCGGTCACGCGACTGGCGCAATTTGCGGAACAGGTCCGGCAGGTACTCGGCACCATTTTCAACAGAGGCGATCCGCAAGTTGGGGAAGCGCTCAAACAATTTCTCGTAGGCAACGGTGATCAGGAAATCGTACGCCGCCCGCTCAATATTGAAATGCTTGATGTTGGGCGAGAATACACCACCGCTAAAGTCGGATGAAAAGCCATCGCGAACATAGCCGTGGGTGGTATAACCGGAATCCGAGGCATGCACCACCAAGGTGATACCCGCCTCGTTCAAACGCGACCAGAACGGATCAAACATGGCATCGGCCGGAGACCGGGTGCTGCCATCGGCCAGTTGCACGGCGGACGGACGCATGCACACCACGGTCGCACCTTGCGCCAGCGCCCACTCAAGCTCACTACAAGCCCAATCCACGTCGCACAAGGAAATATAGGGCGCCGCGTGTATCTTGCCCTGGTAGTTACAACCCCAGTCTTCCTCGAGCCAGCGGTTAAACGCCGTGAACTGAATTTTAACCGCCTCGGTATCGTGCTTGAGCAATTCTTCGTACAGCACACCCAGGGTCGGAAACAACCACACCGCCTCCAGGCCCTGCTGCTCCAACTTGGCCACCCGCGCATCTCTGTTCATGTAGTAGTCGGGCAGTGGCTCGTGTGCCTTCATGAAAGCCACATCTTCTTCGGTCAAGGTCTTGCCGTGCAGGAAAGGAGCGATAGAACCCGGGAACGAGATGGGATTCCAGGTCGGATTTTTTACCGCCCGCGCCAGCTTGCCGCCCACAATATGGTGCTGGCGCCCTTCAATCGTCGCCCACTGCACACAGCGCGGCTGCATATCCTTTGGCACGTGGCGGGTGAAAGCATCCAGCGCTTCGTAATAGTGGTTGTCCGCGTCGAAGGCGGGATAGCTGAGAACGCTCATGGCGAATCCTCCCATATTCAATGGGCATCAATGGTAGTTGGGGCCTGCTGCTTCGCCAATGACGATTATGGCCAGAATTTATCGACAATAGCGATAGCCCTTAAGTCAGCCCTCCCAGGATCGCGCCCATCAGTGCCAATTGCAGGCACATGTAACCCGCATCTATGCCATAGAGTGCCAGCGGCTTGCGGGCAAACAGGTAATTGATCGCAAAAGTCGGGGCGACAAAGGCCACACCCACAGCGAATCCAAAACCGGCGCCGCCCACTATGCCAGACCCCATATCTTTGCCTAGCTCCAGCAACAGGGCCAGTATGGTCGCCATAAACAAGTTGAGACAGAATGTACTGCCGAATATCAGTGCCATATTGGCCTCGGCGATTCGCTCGTCGCTCAGACCAACCAACTGCTGCCACCGCTTGCCAAACAACGGCCCGTACCAGAATCCACCGAGTGCAAACGCGGAAAGCGCCGCACCTACCACTTCGTACCAAACAAATCCTGCCGCCATGTTGGCGCCCTCCCCGGCTAATGCAGTAGTCTATCCACAGCATAGTTCACATGATGGCACCAGGCATGGCCCTTAAATCAACAATCTACAAAGTCCGCCTCAATGTCGCGGATATGGACCGGGGTGTCTACGCCGACTACAACCTGACCATCGCCTGTCATCCCTCGGAGACCGAGGCCCGCATGATGCTGCGGGTGCTCGCCTATGCCCTGCATGCCAGTGAGGGCCTGGAGTTTGGCCGCGGCATCAGCACCGACGATGAACCGGACCTGTGGCGGAAAAGCCTCAGCGACGATATCGAGTTGTGGATCGAGTTGGGTACTCCCGATGACAGCCGTATCCGCAAGGCCTGCGGGCGGGCCCGGGAAGTCGTTGTCTATTGTTACGGCGATCGCGCCGTACCAGTCTGGTGGGAAAAGAACGCCGGCCAGTTGCGGCGCTTCGACAACCTGAAAGTCATGCAAATTCCGGGGACCCAGTTGGAGGCACTTTCCCTCATGGCGGGCTCTTCCATGGCACTGCAATGCACCATCACCGACGGCACTATTTTGCTCAGTGGCGGCCCTGACAATCTCTCCCTCAGTATTGAGTTCGAGCAACTGTGAGCCCCGCAAGGTGATCCGGCTGGGTTACTATTACGCCATCCATCAAGGAGATCAGCCATGAAATTCCCAACTGCTTTCATCCTCGTGCTGGCGTTAGCGCCATCCGCACTGGCAGACAAAGACCGCCTCGCTGAGGTGCTGCTGGCACAACCCCAGGAGACGCAACAGCGTTACTACTATCGACATCCACTGCATACCCTGGATTTCTTCGGTGTCGAACCCGGAATGACGGTTCTGGAGGCCCTGCCCGGAGGGGGCTGGTACAGCAAGATCCTGATCGACTACCTGGGCCCGGACGGCCACCTCATGGGTGTCGACTATGCCCTGGACATGTTTCCCAAATTTGGCTTCTTCAGCGCCGAGCGCATCAAGGCCAAGCAAACCTGGGCTGAAGACTGGAGCGCCGAGGCCAATGGTTGGCGCAGCGATAGCAGTGCCAGCATCAGTGCCTTCACCTTTGGTTCAATGCCGGACTCGGCCAGGGGCCAGGCAGACGCCGTGTTGTTTATCCGCGCCCTGCACAACCTGGCGCGCTTTGAAAATGACGGCAGCTATCTCAGCACAGCACTGACCAATGCCCACGATGCGCTAAAACCCGGTGGCATAATGGGCGTCGTCCAACACGAAGCGCGAGCCGAAAGAAATGATGAGTGGGCCGGTGGCAATCGCGGTTACCTAAAGAAAGCCTTTGTTATTGCCCAGGCAGAGGCGGCCGGCTTTGAGTTCATCGGCGAAAGCGACGTTAATCAGAACGACAAGGACATCCCCGGTACCGACGATATTGTCTGGCGCCTACCCCCCAGCCTGTCCACCAGCCGCGACAACCCCAAACTGCGGGTTCAGTTGATGTCGGTGGGCGAGTCCAATCGCATGACGCTGAAGTTCCGTAAACCCATGCGTTAGTGGTCCCGTGAGGTCGCTTGCAAGGCAGGTCATTCAGGAATCCGACATATCCATGCCACCATCCAGGTCGAGGTCAGCCAGCAGGCTGCCGCTGCCTGCCCCGGCATCGGAGCGCTGGATATACCAGCCGGACCAGATACTCAGGCTATAGAACAGCAGCATCAGCCCGCCCAGCAGGGTGTTTGCGTTACTCTCGGGCACGATAACTTCCGCCTTGTCTATCTCGGCCATGACGGCCCAGGTCGATTCGTCGATGGTGATGCTGGAATAGGCCGATATCACTTCCACCCCACGATAATCATCCACAAATTCCACACCGTTCTCTCCCTGCAGTGCGCGCTGTACCGTGGGCGTATCAACCTGCATTGTCAAAATGGTGGACTCTTCGACAAAGCGGGAGTTACTGCGCATCAACAAGTCTCCACCGACCAGGTAAGTCTCCCCGGTTTCTCGCATACCCGCATCGAAGTTCATGATGTCTACAATGCGGCTGGTGGGTAACTGCAGAGCAATGACACCGGCCAACTGGCCGGCCTCACCGTACATGGCCTTGGCCATAAATATAGCTGGGGCGCCACTACTGGGTGCATAGGCCTGCATGTCGCTAATGGCAACGTCATCGGTGCGAGCGTATTTCAGCGCCCGCTTAAACACTTCCGCCAGCCCGGTATCTTTGAACTCGCCCGTATACAAGTTAGTGGCATAATCAGCTTCCTTCTCCACCGAGTAGTGCACGTCCCCGGTTGGGTTTATCAGGAAAAAATCGTAGTAGCCACGCTCCACCACGAAGGCCTTGGCCAGGGGATGCAACTTGGCATGCAGCGCGGTGTAGCCAGAATCATCCCCGGCAGTATTGAACTCGCGGCGCTGGCCCAGCGGGTAGGGATTGTTCTCTACGTAAAACAACTTTAATCGTTGTTCCGGGTCGCGGCCCTCGTCGACGGCAGCATTCCAGGCGTCATTCATCCAGATTTGTTGGTCGATGAGCTCCTTGTTGGAACTCCAGAATCGAAGTTCGGCCTCGGCGGTGGAGAAATACCGCAGCAGCGCTTCTCGCCGCAGATTACTCAGCAGCAACAGTCGCTCTGAAGCAATCGCGATCCGTTCTTCGACAAGGTATTTATTCAGACCCCAGCCAAAAGTCAGGGTAAACAGGGTCAGGCCACCGATGATGGCAATCCAGACACGCCGTGAACTCATCCCGATAGCTCCCCTGGGCTGCGCTTCGCCACGCCTGCAGACGCGGGTAGGCTGTGCATCATCAATTGGTCGCGCACCAGCGCATCCACCGCCTGCCAGGTGAAAGAGAAGTGTTCGAATTCCTCCTGGTTGACCTTTTCCTGATCCAGGTCTGCCACTACCTCCCCCAGGATATCCATCAGCTGATTCTTATGTCCCATCAGCTGTTCGTGGTCGTTGGTGCCACGGGCACCCTCGACAATGTGCATCAACCTCTTATTGAAATCCCCCATCCGTAAACGGCGCGTCTTCAGCCAGTGGGAACGCACGGCTACCAGCCCGGTGCAAAAAATTACGATTGCGTAGAGGATAGCCGATATCAAGCGCGCGCTTTGCTGCATTAGCCCTGGCTTCTCCCGATCAAAATAACTGCGCGCGCCCGGATGGGCCGGCACGGCGCTGCGGGCATCTTCATCCAGCGGACTAATGAATCCCGCCAGCGGATAGCGGGAAACGATATCTGAGCGAGCCTCGAACAACTCCTGCGCAAAGCGGTATGCCACTTGCTCCGGCAGCTCACGGCTGGCCACCAACAGGCGATCCAACACTGCCGCGGGTAAATCTGTTGCGGGCAGGGGCGGATAACCGCGATAGGAGCCGCGGGGTATATAACCGGATGACAGGGCGGGTTGCTTCAGCGCCAGCGCGTCAGATTGATTAATCGATACAATCTCCATGGTGTGATCGCCAATGAGCTCGCGTATGCGTGGATTGCCGGGCGCACGTACCCGAAACACGGCATCAACCTGACCCTGTTCCATGGCAAAGTTCCCGGCTGCCGCCGACATGGGCAGGGCAACAAAGTCCTCGGCATTCAGTCCGTAGTGATTTACCAGGAACCAGAACGAAGTATTCTGGGCGCTGGAATCGGGGGGAATCGCGACCCGGTGGCCACGCAATTGAGAAAAGTGCGCAATGCCCGAGGTGGAATTTACCACCAGGTGATAGGCATCCGGATAGAGCCGGGCCACACCCAGGGCCTCTTCCGGCATCCGCGAATCAGCCTGAACCGTGGCAATATCGATCTGGCCGGTTTCCAGCAGCTCCATATTTTCCCGGGTACCGCCGGTCTCAAATACATCGATCTGCAAGCCGTTGTCCATCTCGTTCAGCACTTCGGCAACCGCAGTGAGCAGCCCGAAAGTTTCGCTGGCGGCGGGCCCGGCAGCAACAGACAGTCGAAAATCCTGACGACCGCTAATCCACAGCGCCACAGCCAGTACCGTGGCCACCCACAACACCATGACTATTAGCAATCTGAATCGCCAATTGGAAAGCAAGATCACACTCCTTCGTATCAGTGGCGAAGTATAGCCGAATAGAACACAGCACATACCGCAGATGCCTACTAACTGAGAAATAGCGCACTGTTCATGTCGCGCATTCCATCAGGCCAAGCAATAATGTCTGTAACCATCTACACTTGTGTTCGCCATGCGACATTACACAACGACGGAACGTTTTTTATCGCTATTCACCACCCTGCGCCCAGAAGAGGGCTCTGGTGCGGTGCGTCTGGGCGTGCAGGCCTTTCTAATCCTGTTCGCCTATTACCTGCTCAAGGTGATTCGTGAACCGCTGATTCTTGCCGACGGTTCAGCTGAACTCAAAGCCTACACCACCGCCATGCAGGCGGGCGTGTTGATGCTTATCGTGCCAGTATTCGCCCGGTTGTACAGCGGTGTTAGTAACCTCGAAGGCAAGCATCACCTGATGCGCCGCATACTCCTGTTTTTCATCATCAACCTGTTTGCGCTGGGTCTCTGCTACCGCCTGGGTTGGCACATCGGCATTACCTTCTACGTGTGGCTGGGCATATTCTCTGTGATGGTACTGGCCTTGTTCTGGTCCTTTGCGGCGGACTTGTACAACTTGAAATCGGGTCAGCGCATCTTCCCGCTGATTGCCGCCGCCGGCGCGCTGGGCGCCTACCTCGGTGCGAAAATGGCTGGCTGGCTGGACCCGCTGGTGGGGCACGACGGCGTGATGTACGTCTCTGCTTGCCTGTTGTTAGTGCCCTGGTGGATGAGTAAACGGGTGGAAAAGACCATTCCCGCTGGCTCCCAAAGTTATATTAGTGAGCCGGAAAGTCCTCAAGCCGCATCTGCGCTGGAGGGTTTCAGGGTGGTCTTGCGCAGCCCCTACCTGCTGCTGATCGCCGTATTCGTCATCACCCTCAACCTGATCAACACTAATGGCGAATATATCCTGGCCCGCTTCATCACCGAACAGGCCGGCATGTTGGCAAGCAGCGGCCAGCTTGTGGGCAGCCAGGATGATTTCATCACCGCTTTTTACTCGAGCTACCTGGCCTGGTTTACCCTCATCAGTTTCCTGATCCAATTGTTCCTGGTGTCGCGTATTTTTGATCGAATCGGCGTGCGGGGTGCACTGCTGGTGTTACCGGTGGTGATGATGGCCAGCTACAGCTTGATCCTGCTGTTTCCCGTGTTGGCCCTGGTGCGGGCCAGCATGATTGTCGAAAACAGCATCAATTACTCGTTGCAGAACACCACCCGTCACGCCCTGTTCCTGCCTGTGAACCGGGAACAGAAATACATCGGCAAACATGTCATCGACACCTTTTTCTTCCGCATTGGAGACCTGTTATCCGCGGCTGCCGTCTTCGTAGGCAGTGCAATGCTTGGGGCCGGCATTCTCGGTTTTGTAGGTACCAACATCATACTGGCCGTGGTCTTGTTTGGGCTGTCGCGTGCTATCGGCCGACGCAATGCGGGCGTGATCGAGGAGAACCTGGGCAATCTACCGCCGGTGCTGACAGCGCCCCTGCCCGATATGGACATCCCGGCGGGGGAAGTCACCCGCTTCACCATCCGGGAGGGCACGTTCGTAGACCCGGATGAGGGAGATGCCCTAAAATACCGGGCATTTACAGAGGAGCTGGGCAAATTGCCGCCCTGGATCAAGTTCGACGGGCTCAAGGGGATATTCCACTTTCACCCGCCCCGGGATCAGGAAGGAGCCATCGAAATTCGCGTGGTGGCACGGGATTTTGAGGGTCTGGAAGCCGACACGCGTTTTGTGGTCAACTACCGCTCAGCTGGCGTAACTCAGGCGTAGCCATTGGCCCGGAACCACTCCACCGAATCTTCGATTGCAGTTTCTATGGGTGTTTGCGGCAGGCCTAATTCGGTGATGGCTTTACTGGGATCGACGTAACATTCCTGCAGCACGAACTTGGTGTTCTTGTAGGTCGTTTGTGGCGCCTTGCCGGTGATCTTGGACCAGAATTCCATCAACTTTGACATCCGCAACATCATGTTGGCAGACACATACTGGGTGCCGGCGTTATCAATACCGCCGATTTTTCCCACCAACTGCACGAAGTCCTGGAAGGACATATTGGCGTCCTTGTTGGCGAGGATGTACGACTCACCAATGCGTCCCTTCTCCATGGCCAGCACATGGCCCTTGGCCACATCGCGTACATCGACGGGACAAACACCACCGTCCCAGTAATTTTTCATCTTGCCCTGCAGGGTGCCGATGATCGTGGTACCCGTCGGCGTGGGCATGCGATCACCGGGCCCAAAGGGTAATCCAGGCATAACAATGGTGGCGGGCAGCCCATCGTGGCACATGCCCTTCACCACCTGGTGTGAGATAAACTTGGAGAGAATGTACTCGGATGCCCATTCCCAGGAATTAAACGCCGTTTCCTCGGTGGCCAACTGGCCTTTTTCGGCGATGCCGATGGCGGCAATGGAACTGGTGTAGACCACCTTCTCCACCCCCGCCTCCATGGCGGCTTCCATCATACAGCGGGCGCCGTCCACGTTAATCTTGTTGTGCAGCTCTGGGTCCTTGGTCCATACCGCGAACAGGGCCGCCAGGTGATAGAGGTGGGAACAACCGGCGACGGCTTTCTTCAGGGAGGGGGGATCGAGCAAATTGCCCTCCACGAATTCCACGTCCATGCCATCCAGGGGCGAACGATCTTCTCCCGGCATGACCATCACGCGTACCTCATCGCCTTTCTCCAGGCACAGGCGCACCACGTGATTGCCAATAAAGCCGGTACCACCGGTAACCAGAACCTTACCCATGACGTTTCTGTCCACCCATCAGAATATCGGTGGCCAATTCAGTGTCCATGTACTCCTTCATTTGCAGGAGTTTTCCATCACGCACCGTGAACAGAAAGTGGTACTGGTTGCTGTAGGTGACACCGGAGACATGTGCCCCTTCTGAGGTCGCTTCAACCGCCACCTTGTCGTCCTCGGCTACCATGCCGAGGACGGTAAAGGTCAGCCCATCGGGAAAGGCGTCGTAAATACCGTCGGCAAATTCTTTGATCTGCGCCTTGTTGTACTGGCCGGATATCAGCGTATTACCCATGGTCCAGAGCATGCCGTCATCGGCGTAGGCATCGAGAATGTACTCTGTGTCACCGCGGCTCATCGCAGCCAGGAAATCAGCCACGACTTTTTTGTTGTCTTCAATACTCATCAGCAATAGGTTCCAAACATTTTGTCGTACAGGAGGGTAATAGTCGCATAGTTGCCCTTGTGCATATTCTCGTGGTGCGCCGCATGGCGTGCGGTAATCCAACTCGCAGTCTTGAACGGGAAAAACGGCAGTTCAACCTTGCAGTGATTGAGAATATTCAGTTGGGTGAAGACGAAGAACATCAGTGCCAGGGTGACGCTGTGAAACGGCCCCATAAACAAGGCGATCAATGTCACGGTACTGACAAACAGCAATACACCGGCGAAGGTTTCCCGCGGGTCCACGTAGTGCGCGTCAATAAAGCTCGGGTCGCGGGCCTGGTGGTGCACCGCGTGAATCTTACGCCAATAGCCCTGGCCATGAAACAGGAAGCGATGCATCAGGTAGTAGAAGAAATCATACACCATCAACATCACGACCAGGTCGAGGCCCACTTTCCACAGTGGCTGCGACTCCAGCGTGACGAGGAAGGGGCACACGGCCAGGATGAAGGCAATGTTGGTATACATACCGGCCTTACGGGTACCGTTCATGATTGGCGGGTACTTGTCCAGCGCCCGCTTTTCCTTCCACAGGGCCATATTCTTCTCGAGCTCCTGTTTCAGAGCTGGCACCTTGAACAAAAAGTACTTAATAAGCTTCGTGCCCACCGCCAGTATAGCCAGGAACACCAGGCCTGCTTGCCAATCGTATGTCATATCAATATCTCACTTTTCCGCATCTCTCTTCTCTTCTACCAGCAGGGAGGCCAGCCGGGCGGCGTCCTCACGACCCAGTTGTCGATTCAATCGAGCTGCCAGCAGATTCAGGTCAACTTGTTCTGACATCTTCACAGTTTCAAAAATCTCGTCTTCCACATGCAGGGCCTGGTAGAGCTCGCCTGCCAACTCCCGGAAGGAGCTCAGTCCATCTGCCCCCAGGATTTCCTCCAGCTCTTCTTCCAGCGCATCGATAGAATCTACCGAGTCACTCAATAGCTGCCTGCCTGCCTCGGTAAACTGCAATACCACCTGGCGAGCATCAGCGGGATCCGATTGCCGCAGGATGTAACCCAGCCCCTCCAGTTCAGTCGCTATGGCACCAATGGCCTGCTTGCTGACTTCCTGCAATCTCGCCATCTGCTGGATGCGACCGCCATCGGGACCAATCAGGCTCAGCACCTGGGCGTAGGACATCTTTAGTCCCGCATGGCCCTTGGCAATGTTCAACTCCATCAGTCGCTGCATCATGTAATCAGTAATCCGCGGCAACAGACCCAGTAGCCTGCGTTGCGGGGCCGCGCCGGTCAGGGTCTCCACCCGCATACCCGGCAAGTCCAGGCCTCTATAAAGGCGTGACAACAAGGCGGACAACATAGCCACTTCCCCGGCACCAATCAGTTGTGCGAACTCTTCCTCGACTTCGCCGACCAGGCTGGCACCCTGCTGCACCAACAACCTGGCTTTGTCTGTTAGCACCACCCGCTTGGCGCGGCCGTCCTGCGGATCGGGCCGGCGCTGTAAATAACCGGCACGCTCCATCTGGTTCACGGTTTGATTGCAGGCCTGCTTGCTGATGGACAGCCACTCCGCCAATTCTGTCAGCCGCGCGCCCTCATCACCCACCAGGGTAATAAACGGTTCATAATTAATGCGCAGCTGGCTGTGGCCGAGCTCTTCCTGCAGGGTGTGCATCATCTGCGCTTGCAAATAGCGGGACGTACCCATGCAATAGCGCGGCAGGTTGCTGCGATAGCGTTCCCACACGGATTGATGGGTGGGGAAATCGGCCTGGGGTACGTTCATGTGAGAAATAGTAAAGGGTGATTGTCTTTATGTCAATCTGTGTTGACTTTATTCAAGCACTACACTTATTATCAGGCTCCCCTTCTATGGCGCCCGGGGAGGAGCCTTGAATGTCTGAGAAAAAAAATGTCGGCTACATCGGCCTGGGAAATATTGGCAAACCTTCTGCCAAACACCTGATCTGCGATCAATTCAACGCCCACGTGTTCGATATCGTCCAACCGGCGGTAGACGAGTTGGTGGAACTGGGTGCCATCGGCTGCGCCTCCCCCGCTGCCCTGGCCAGGGCCTGCACGCACATCGGTATTTGCGTGCGCGATGACAAGCAGGTGGAAGAACTCTTGTACGGCGAAGAGGGTTTACTGGCAAACGCAGCGGCCGGCACCATTGTTGCCATTCACAGCACCGTTACCCAGGCGGGTATTCTGAAATGGGCCGCTGATGGTGCCAGCCACAACATCAAGATCATCGACGCGCCCATCACCGGCGGCGCCGCTGGCGCCGAAGCCGCCACCTTGTGTTACATGGTCGGCGGCGATGAAGAAACCGTGGCGGCCGCCAGCGAGGTCTTCAACACCTCCGCCGACAAGGTAGTGCACGCGGGTGAAGTGGGTACCGGTATTGTGCTCAAGCTCTGTAACAACCTGATTACCTACGCCGAATTTATGGCCATGTCAGAAGCCACAAAACTGGCAGAGGCTGGCGGCCTGTCCGCCGACATCCTGCGCGAAGTGGGAAAATCCAATGGCGTCATCACCGAGAACATGCACGGCTTTATCTCTAACCGCAACGCGTTGGCCGCTGGCTGCACCGAAGAGCAGATGGATGAATTCTTCGGCCCCTTTGGGCGACTGGCCGAGAAAGACCTGGCCTGCGCGATTGAAAGCGCCAGTGCACTCGGTGTCACCCTGCCCTATGCGGAAAAGCTGCAGGGCGATGCTTACAATATGTTTATCAACAAGGCCTGACCCTGACCCTGACCCTTTAATTAAGAGCATAGAGAATAAGAGCATGAACCCGGAAACCAAATTATTTATTGACGGCGAGCTGTGTGAGGCCGCCTCGGGCAAGACCTATCCCAATATCAATCCCGCCACCGAAGAGGTGATGGGCGAGGTCGCCGATGCCGGCCCGGCCGATATGGAGCGCGCGATTGCCGCCGCCCGCCGCGCCTTCGATGAAAGCGACTGGTCTACCAATCACCAACTGCGCCACCAGTGTTTGCAACAGTTGCAGGACGGCCTGAGGGCAGAAGAGGCCGATTTCAAATTGCAGATTTCTGCGGAAACCGGTGCTCCCATGGGTATCTGCGGCGACTCCGGTCCCCAGTGCAGCATCCCTATTGGCATGATGGATTTCACCCTGGAAAATCTGCCCAAGTTCGAGTGGTCGCGGGACATCGGCATTGCCGAACCCCTGGGCCAGCGCAGCCGCCGACTAGTGGAAAAAGAAGCCATCGGTGTGGTCGCGGCGGTCACTCCCTGGAACGTGCCGTTACAGATTAACCTGGCCAAGTGTATTCCCGCCCTGGCGGCCGGTTGCACGGTGGTATTGAAGGCAGCCCCCGACACTCCCTGGTCCGCCACCATGCTGGGCCGGATTATCAAAGAGCACACGGATTTTCCCGCCGGCGTATTTAATGTCATCACCGCCTCGGACCCGATAGAGGTGGGCAATCAACTGGTGAGTGACCCCCGTGTCGACATGGTGTCGTTCACCGGTTCCACCGCCGTGGGAAAACACATCATGGCGCGCGCCGCTGACGGCGTGAAGAAAGTCTTCCTGGAACTGGGCGGCAAATCTGCCAACATCATTCTCGATGATGCCGACCTCGGCAGCGCCCTGCTGTCCTCGCTGGCGGTGTGTTTTCACGCCGGCCAGGGTTGCGCCATTATGACGCGACTACTGGTGCCAAAATCGAAACAGGCGGAAGTGGAAGAATTGCTGAAAACCTACTTTGGCTTCATCCAGTACGGCGATCCATCCTCCGAGGACCAGATCATGGGGCCGCTGGTGAACCAGCGTCAATACGAACGGGTGCTAGCCTATATCGAGAAAGGCAAAGCCGAGGGTGCCCGCTTGTTACTGGGTGGCGGGCGGCCCGCCAACCTCGATAAAGGCTATTACATCGAACCCACCGTGTTTGTCGACGTCACTAACGACATGGCCATCGCCCAGGAAGAAATTTTCGGGCCGGTACTCAGCGTCATTACCTACGAGGACGAAGAGGATGCTATTCGCATCGCCAATGATTCGCCCTATGGCCTGTCTGGCGGCGTGCAATCTGCCAGCGACGAACGCGCACTAAGTGTGGCGCGCCGCATTCGCACCGGCACCCTGATGGTGAACGGCGGCAACTACTACGCCGCCGATGCACCCTTTGGCGGTTATAAACAAAGCGGTATCGGTCGAGAGATGGGGCCGGAGGGTTTCGAGGAATACCTGGAAACCAAGACCATCGCGATTGGCGCGCCGGCATGAGTGAATTACTGAAGGGGCAAACCTATATTGTCACCGGGGCTTCCAAGGGCTTCGGCCTGGCCATGACCAGGGCGCTACTGGCCCAGGGCGCCAATGTCGGTATGACCGCCCGTAATAACGAGGTTCTGCAGGCAGCGGTGGCGCAACTGGATAGCGATCGCGTAATTGGTATTGCCGGCGACGTCGCCGATGACGAGGAAATGACGACGGCCTTTGCCCGCATCAAGGAACATTTTGGCGGTCTCAATGGCCTGGTCAACAACGCCGGTCTGGCGCGCCCCAGTAATACTGAGCACGTCAAAAAAGACGAGCTGATGTTACAGGTGAATACCAATTTCGTCGGCACGGTGCTGTGCTGCAAGGCCGCTATTCCCCTACTCCGGGGCCAGGACAACCCGCGTATTGTCAATATCTCCTCGGCCAGCGCCTGGCATTACGACGAGATGTTCCACCTCGCTATCTATGCCTCTACCAAGGCAGCGGTCGAACGTTTCACGCGTGATTTGCGCCTGGAGCTACAGGGCGATGGTATCGGTGTGACCTGCATTCGGCCGGGCGCCGCCTGGACCAGCTTCGCCGATGGCTGGAACGAGGAACGCCTGATGGCCGGCGTGGAAGCCTGGCAAAATGCTGGGCCTACCATGGACAGCGGCATGGAACCGGAACACGTGGCAGAAGCGGTGATTTACTGTCTGGCCTATCCGGCCGGCGTCGCTGTAGACTTACTGGAAGTCCGGCCCAATCAGCCGGTTCCCAAACTACAGTTATAAGGAACTGCTTTAATGCCAAATATCATCTACGTCGAGGCCGACGGTACCCGTCACGAAGTGGAAGTGGAAGAACAGGTCAGCCTGATGGAAGGCGCCACCATGAACCTGGTGCCAGGAGTTGAAGGGCTCTGCGGTGGCATCGCCTCCTGCGCCACCTGTCACTGCTATATCGAGGGCGACTTCGCCGACAAATTGCACGAGCCGCAACCTAACGAACTGGCCATGCTCGACACCGCAAAATTCAGAAAAGCGTCTTCCCGCCTCGGCTGCCAGATTATGGTGACCTGGGAAATGGAAGGCATGGTTGTACACCTGCCCGAAGAACAGGGCTCCGTCCCAATAGAGAAATAACCCAGAGGACCGATAGATGGATTTCACAGGTAAGACAGTTATTGTCACCGGCGCCGGTGGCGGCATCGGTGAAGGCTACGCCAAGGCGTTCGCGGAAAAAGGTATGAACGTGGTCATCGCTGAACTCGACCCGGAGGGCGGTCAGCGCGTCGCTGACGAAATTGGCGACAAGGCCCTGTTTGTACAGACCGATGTCGCGAGCGAGGAATCTGCCAATGCCTGCGCCGAGGCCACCATGGAAAAATTCGGCAGCATCGATTACCTGGTGAATAACGCTGCCATCTTCGGCAACATGCTGATCGAGGGCTACCTCAACGTCGACCTGGACTACCTGGAAAAATTCATGCGGGTCAACGCCCACGGCTGCCTGATCATGACCCGGGCGGTAGTGGAACACATGACTGCCGGTGGCGGCGGTTCTATCGTCAACCAGAGCTCAACCGCAGCCTGGATGGCCACCGGCTTCTACGGCGTCGCCAAACTGACCATGAATGGCATTACCCAATCCCTGGCCAATGAAATGGGCTGGCGCAATATTCGCATTAACGCGATTGCGCCCGGCCCCACCGATACGGCTGCGCTGGAACGCAATGCAGGTGATTATGCCCAGGAAATGCTCAAGACCATGCCCATCAAGCGACTGGGCCAACCCCAGGACATGGCAGATGCCGCCCTGTTTTTGTTGTCAGATGAAGCCAGCTGGATTACCGGCCATATTCTGAATGTGGATGGCGGCCAGTTTATGCGGCCCTAGAATTTCAAGGGGTCAGACTCCTTGAAATTAAAACTCGATGGTGCGCTCAAGCTCAGCGATAGAGGCATCATCCATGTTGATCTTCTCCATCAGGGCCCGATAGCGCGGCTTCTCCATCAATTCATCCCAGGCACCGAATGATTTATGCATGGTCCTGATCATCCGGAGCCCCGCATCGTGATGTTCGTGCATTTCCTCCAGCACCGGTATCGCCTCTTCCCATCGTCCCCGACTGATGTAACCAACCTCCCGCGCCAATCGCGACAGCGGACTCTCTGCACCGGCCAGCTCAACCGCACCCAGCAGGGCATTAATGGCAGTGGCATCTTCATCGAGTGATGCCTGCGTCATCAGGCAGGGCAGCGGCACAGGATAGCTGGCAATAAATTGGTCGAGGCCATCTCTGTCATTTGCCAAACCATGCGCCATGCATCGAAACAACATCAGCCCTTTTTTGTCTTCGACCTCCGGCTCAAGTTGTTTAAAGCGCTCAACAACCTCTGGCACTTTGCCTGCCATCGCGTCCATCAACATCAGGCTGCCTTTTACCTGCAAATTCAGCGGGTCATTTGCCAGGATTTCTGCATATAACTGCTTGGCTCTCTGTGTTTGCCCAACCGAGATCAGGATGACATTAACGTAGGCAGTCGCCATATCTGCGGGGTCCGCCTCGCTGGCGAGGGCACGTTGGAAGTACTCGATTGCCAGCGGCCAATTCCAGGTAGTTCGTAGGGTATAGCCAGCCTTTACCTGCAACCCGCGACCGTTGTCTGGCTCCAACGCCAGAGCCCGTTCGAAAGCACGACGGGCATGGGGCATGGTGTCCTCCCAGGATTTGAAGACGCTCAAATTTGCATATATGGCGGCAATTTCCCCCCAGGCATCCGCCAGGTTTGGGTCCAATTCCACCGCGCGCTGCAATTGTTCCAGGGCACGCTCCGGGCTGTTATGCAAACTGTGGTAACGGCCCTGCAGGAAGGCTGCATAGGCTTCGGGATTGCTAGTGTGGACGCCAATCAAGGTCGTATCCGCCTGGATCCCCAGCTTGACTTCCAGGGCAGCGACGATGGCACGCGCTATTTCATCCTGCACTGCAAAAATATCATCAATTTGTCGGTCATAGGTTTCCGACCACAGGTGATAACCATCCGCCACGTTGATCAACTGGGCGGTTATACGCACCCGGTCGCCGACACGGCGCACGCTGCCCTCCAATACGGTCGCCACATTGAGCTTCTCACCGATGGTGGCAATGTCGACATCTTTGCCTTTGAAATAAAAGGACGAGGTCCGTGCGGCCACCCGCAAATCGGTGTCAAGATTGGTCAGGCCATTCAGCAGTTCCTCGGAAATACCGTCGCTGAAATATTCGTTGTCGGGATTGCCACTCATATTCACAAACGGCAAAACTGCGATGGACTGGTTTGCCACCGGCAGCTGGGAGACCAGGCCTTCTGTATTATCGCTGTGTTTTACTGCTGGCACATATTCGGATTCCGCCTGGTGCCAGTTGTTCCACAAACCCACTCCCACCGCAGCCAATACCACGCCAACAAGTAGAGAGAACTTGATCTGGGCAGCAGTAGTCGTCTGCGCAGAATCTGCCCGCTGGATCCCCCGTGTCGTGAGATCCAGCGCCCAGGCCAGAATTAATGCCAGCGGGAATCCGAACAACGCCAGTGCCAGGAATAAGTTTAGAGACCAGTCGGGTAGCCGCAGGGGATCCTGCACCGTATCGATAACCTGCAACATCAGCCAGGCCAGCGCGGCGTAAACGACCGCAACTTTGAACACGTTGCGCTCTTTGAGCTCAGAAAAAAGGGACATGCCGTAGGGCCTACGTCCTTCTTATTATTCAGTACCCCTAGTATAGAGGATGTAACCTCAGACAGCTTGCCTTGGCGTAATACATCGCCTGGTCGGCTTCACCAATAATCTCGGCGGGAACAGCTTGATTGTGAACATGTTGCGCTCTTTCAGCAAAGGCCTTCTAGTACACCACCTGCAGCGCTCCGGGGCAGATTGAGAATTCCATATTCGCCACCTGGTGCGGCTCGCCATCGAGGTTGATGTGCAGGGGTTGGTCCGCCTCCATGGTGAACTTCTCCACCTGCCAGTAACGAATGATCCTGTTGTCGGGGTTGGTGGGGTCCTGGATTTCGCTGAGTACCCGCGGCATATCTCCAATATCCGCCGCCAGCAACACCGACAGGTCCAGGAGTCCATCATTGGTTGAAGCAAGCGGTGCCACGTCACACCCCCCGCCCGCATAGCGGTTGTTACCCACTGCCATCATTAACATGGCACCGGGCCGGGCATCTTCACCGGGCATGTGCAGGGTACCGGTGTAGGGTTCCAGCGACCACAGCTTGACCAGTCCAGCCAGGGTATAGGCAGCGCCACCGAGCTGAGCTTTTAAATCCTGCGGCGTTGTCGCTGTGACCTCCGCGCCAAAACCACCGCTGGCCACATTGACAAAATAGTGACCGTTCATGACGCCCACATCCATGGGCCGCGCCTCGCGGGTGCAGGCGATAAGCAGACATTGTTCGAGATCTTCACAGGGCAGTTCGAGCCCGCGAGCCATATCGTTGGCGGTACCCAGGGGCATGATGCCCATGACCACGTCCTCGCCATGGTGTTCTGAGTTAAGCAGGGCATTGGCTGTTGCGTTGAGCGTGCCATCCCCGCCACCGGCAATCAGGCGTCGATGACCGCGCGCCAACAAGTCCTCGACCATCACCAGTTTGTCTTTCTTGTTCCAGGGAATGCGAACCAACAAATCAATACCGCTTTTGCGAACCGCTTTTACCGCCGCTTTAACCTCGGGTCGATTAGCGGACTTCTTGTGCAATACTAGGACAGGTTGATCGCTCATGGGTATGGCTTCGCTGTGATCATAACTTGAGCTTAGCTGAACAGAGCTGATTTAGCCCTTTTCAAAGAACTCCATCATCTTCGGGGTTATGATTTCCTGCAGGGCCTGCAACGCGTTGATAGGGCGAATCATGACATCGAGATTCTGCACTTCGCCGCGCTCATTCAGGCTAATCAGATCGATGCCCTGCAGATCCAGCTCGCCGATGTGGCCAAAAAATTCCAGGGCTATCTCGCCTTGATGTGCGGCATCGTCGTGCCATTGGCGATGGTAGGTAAAATCTTCAATGAGGGTAATAATCTGAGTGAGCAAATGCTGGACCAGGGGGCGCCCCTGCAATTTGTCCCAGTAGGGCGGAGAGGAAATCGTCACATCCTCAGCCAGCAACTCACAGAGTACGGCGATATCCCGCTCCTCCACCATTCGATGCCATTTTTCGAGAAACTCGGATTGAAGTTGATCCATCGTTACACCCTGCTGATTCGGCCCCGCTGTAAGCAATAGCCAAAGAATAGTTATAACATGGGTGGCGTTCAAACAAAGAGGACAAGCATCGAATGGCAAGGCACAGAATCTGGTTACTGCGCTTGGTGCTACCCGTTCGACACGGCAGGCCAATCAGCGCCCTGGTCATATTTTTCATCCTGTTCGGGGCCTTCCGCTGGGGTGCGGAACAAGCCGCCGATTTCAGCACACCCATGCTTTTCTTCAGCGCCATTGTGGCCTACTCGGTGGCGGTGTTCAGCTTCATTACTGAGAAATGCCAGGAAGCGTTAACAGATTTACGACCGGGGCTGAATTTAACAGACGACGCATTCGCGCGTGCACAAACGGTACTCGGTCATGGCACGACAAGACAATTATTACTGGTAACGGTCGCCGGCCTGGTCGCCGGCATCTGTCACCTGCTCTTGCTCAACGGTTCATTCATCGACCTGGTCTACGTGAAGGACAGCTCGCCGATGGTGACGAGCGTGGCCGGGCACCTGGGCACGATCATGGTGTGGCTGGTGATATCAACAATGGTCTATTTCCTGATCCTGTATGCGCAACTATTCGCTGGACTGGGCAGAGAGTCTGTCCAGGTCGACCTCCTCAATCCGCGTTCACTGGTGCCCTTTTCACGCGTGGCGATTATTTCCAGTCTCGCCATGATTGGGGGGCTGGCGCTATTCCCGCTGATGTATCTCGACGACGGCCTGAATATGCAAAGTGTTTTGCCCGGCGTGATTGGTATGGGTGTACCCATGCTGGTGATGTTCGCAATACCGATCTGGCCTGTACACCAGCGGTTAGTCGCTGCCAAGGAAAGTGCCCTCACCGACCTGAACCAGCGCATTGAAGTGTGCCGGAGCAGCACACCTGCCGAGGCACTGAGCAATGAACAACTGGAGGCCATCAATCCGCTGCTGCAGTATCGTCGCGAAATTCTGCAGGCACCGGCGTGGCCCTTCGACGCCAGCTCTGTGACTCGACTGATGCTTTACCTGGTGATCGTGCCACTGACCTGGGCCGGCGCCGCCCTGATTGAAATGTTGATGGAATCTTATCTGTAAAACCTGACCCCATCTTGTTTAGCCACCCAAAGCCTTCCGCGCAACTTCCAGCGTGAGCTCTTTCTCCATCCCCTCTTCAATCGCTTGCAACCAACTGGATCGGGCCCGCAATTTCGTGGCGGCATGGTGGGGCATATCAATATCCCGATAGGAATGCGCTTTTGCCAGTGCGGCATCCAATAAGTGCTCTGGCTCTACCAGTTCATCGAGGAAGCCAGCGGCCACGGCTTGTGCGGGATTAAACAGCTCCCCCGTCGTGGCTGTGCGCTGAAAATATGCAGGGTGCAGCCGCCCTCTCGCCAATTCCAGGGCAAAGTAAGGCACCGTCATATTGATACGGACTTCGTTTAAACCAATCTGATAAGGACCATCGACGCCCAGCCTGAAGTCTGACGACAACAGGATAAAAGCCCCCATCGGAAAGGCGTGTCCGTTGCAGGCGGCGATGATCGGGAATGGGAAACGCAGCAGCCGGGTACAAAACTCGGCACCGGCTCGCAGTAGCTGCAGCGTAGATTCCGGGCCCTGCGCCAGTTCACCCATGTGGAAGCCGGCAGAAAATGTGCCTTCTCTACCACTGATAAGAGTGATTGCTTGATCACCCTCTGCCTGGTCCAAGGCCGCGTTCAATTGATTGAATGCGTCTATCGACAGGGCGTTGACCTTGCCATCATCGAATGTGAGCTGACTGATACCGTCGGTATGCTGGTAGGTAACGGACATATTTCCTCCTCAAGCTGTGTAGAAAGGGAGAGTATGCGCGGAGCAATAGATGGAATTAAGTGCATTATAAGAAGATAATAATTCACTAATATTCACTAATAGCGGTGCTTGGGGGTATTTTCGTGCCTATTTCCAGTCTGAAAACCTTCGTGACCATTGTCGACACCGGCAGCCTGGCAGCGGCCGCCCGCCAACTGCGACTTTCACCCTCGGCAATCAGCAAGCAACTCTCCACGCTGGAACAACGGCTGGGTACTCAGCTCATCCGACGCTCAACACGGTCCATGCAGGTAACAGAAGCCGGGCAGCATTTTTTCAAACGGTGCGTCGAGATTACCCGCTCAATTGAGGCGGCTGAAACCGAGGTTCGCGACCTGGTCGATGCCCCCACCGGCACCCTGAAAATAACCATGCCCGAGGTCCTGGTGAGCTCCGATATCGCAGGGGTAGTGCAGAGCTTTACAGCAAGCTACCCACACATTTCCATCAGCATTGAAGTCAGCAACGACTTACAGAGCCTGATAAACAAACAACTGGACATCGGCTTTCGCGCCGGACCGCTGCCGGATTCTGGCCTGATTGGCGCACCTTTGTTCGAAGCCCGCATCGTGATGTGTGCCTCGCCGGACTATGTCGCGCGTCACGGGATACCCGAGACAATGGAGCAACTGGGCGAACACCGCTTACTCATTCCAAACCCGGTGTACCTGTCACCTTCGGATGGCAATGGCAACGCTGCGATGGCTGTCCTGGAACCAGATCGGCAGCTGCTCTGTGACAATATCGCTCTACTTCTCGAACTGGCAAAGTCCGGCGCCGGGCTCGCCCTGTTGTGGGATTATTCAGCGGCCGCCGCACTATCAAGTGGCGAGTTGCAGAGTTTTGAGTGCCCCATTGCCCACGCACCCCGCCCGGTCAGCCTGGTGTACCTGTCCCGTGACTACGTGCCCCACCGGGTACGGCTTTTCATCGAGCACATTAAGAACCACTTCCCCCCAAGCGCTACAGCCAGCGGGTGAGCAACTTGTTCACGTCAACCCTGGCATTCATTCTCGACGCCAACATAAACATACCCCCCACCTTGCGGTGGAAGAATATCGCGTCGGCCGGCGGTGCCGACCAGAACTCTTTGTAGTCCTGGATCTGATCAACGTATTCCAGCATCTGCGCGGGAATGGTGGTGGTACCAAAGTCGTATGGCCCCGGCTGCAACACACCTTCGAGAATAATACTGAATATTTCCTCTACGAAATCCAGGTACTCCTGGCTGGCATTATCGGGCAGGTAGCCCAGATTTTGGGCGGCTTTGTGAAAGCCCTCGGTATTACCTTTCAGTGCCGCTTTCATCAGCCGCTTGTAGTCATTGACGAAGCCCGCTTTGAACTTACGGGTGGCACCAAAATCCAGCAACACGATTTCACCGGTATCGGACTTATACAGATAATTGGCGAAGTTGGGATCGGTCTGCATGATGCGCCAATCGAAGAACTCACGCATCATCAGGTCTAGCAGGTCAGTCATAATACGATCGCGATCCGCCTGCGGCAGCTCGGCAATCACCTCGATAGGATCAGCCTCCACAAAGCCCATGACCAACACGTTTTCCCGGGTCAGGTCTTCGAACACCTCCGGCACCAGGAAACGATCATCGTCTTTCAGGGCTTCCTGAAAAGTACGCAGGTGCTCCGCCTCCAGTAAGTAGTTGGCCTCGTCCTTCAATTGCAGCTTGGCTTCCCTGAGGATGGGTTTGAGATCAATGTTGCTGGGCAGCTGGC
Source organism: Halieaceae bacterium (assembly GCA_965237855.1). GTDB lineage: Bacteria > Pseudomonadota > Gammaproteobacteria > Pseudomonadales > Halieaceae > CBDEGK01. The sequence goes on from CBDEGK010000004.1 coordinate 701,295, forward strand.
CCGACATTCGCACCAGGGTGGAGATATTGTCGACATCGCTATCAATACTCTTGGCGACTCCGGGGTATTGAATTTTCAGTGCTACTTCCTGCCCATCCGGGGAAATTGCCTTGTGCACCTGGCCGATTGAGGCCGCTGCCACCGGGGTAAAATTGAAGGCATAGAAAATCTCATTCCAATCCTCCCCATAGGCCGTTTCCATGGCTTCATCTAACTGGGAAGCCGGCATCCACACCGCGTCCTGCCGCAGTCGTGCAAGAATGTCCGATAACTCTTTGGGCAGTAGATCTCCCCCCTCCATGGACAGCATCTGCCCCATTTTCATGGCGGCTCCGCGCATACTGGCCAGTTCATTGGTGAGACGCTTGGCATTGGCGGGCGTCATCAGCATGTCCTTGGCGGATAACTTTTCGCCGTCACGTAGACGGCGACCGCCCTCGGCCACCATGCCGCCAGCGATGCCACCGGCGATTTTAACCATACGACCAAAGCGACCGACCCGGCTTGTGGGTACCGGCGCTTCCTTTTTCCTGGCCATCAGCTAACTCCTTCTCTGTCGCGCCAGCGCGTGATGTGCCCGGCTGCCGCTTCGTGACCATTGAACTCCGCATCCAATACCGAAATAAATGCGAAAACACCGGACAGCTTGCGCGCGATCACGGCAAATTCCCGGCCCGGGATATCAAAGTGCGGTGACGCAACATTGGCTGCCACTTTTTCACCCGCCCGCTGCATCAGGCGCGAGTCTGCCCAACGGTATTCACCCTTATTGTTGACCGATGCTTTCGGCAGACTCTCTATGGGCCGCAGCGGTTCCAGCAAATGCATACAGAAGTCTGCAAATAAACGCCGCGCCTCCCTGGAACTTCTGGGTTTTAAACACCCCAGGCCAATCAGTGCCTGCACCAATTCACCCTCGTCCTCCTCGAAGCCCGCGGCAATTGCCTGCTGCAGGTAATAACGAAAATCATCCGTGCAATCCAACATGGAGCCGAAATCCAGCAACACCAGTTCGTCGCGGCTACCGCTGCCGCTAGCGGCGGGTCGGATCAGGTAGTTGCCGAAATTGGGATCACTCTGCAACATGCCCCAGTCATACAGTTCATAGAAGAACAGGTCGAGCATGGCCCGCCCCAGTGCATTCCGCCGCGCCTTGCTGAGTTTTGCTATAGCCGGGTCATTCACCATCTTGCCCGGCACATATTCCAGCGCCAACACTTGTCCCCGGCTATAGCGATCGATCACCATTGGTGCGTGAAACACCGTGCCGGCAGCCCCCAGCTCGGCCAGGCTGTCATTCATTGCCCGGCAATAACTGGCCTCGCGTTCATAGTCGATTTCATGGTGCAGGTACTCACGCATGGATTCCAGCCAGCCGTCGAGATCGCGCCCCGATTTCACCCAACGGGCCAGGCGCAGCATGCCCACCACGTGATCAAAATCCTGGTCGATGACCTCGGCCAGGCCCGGGTACTGGATCTTCAGGCAAATTTCATCGCCGGTCTCTCTAATTCGCGCCCGGTGCACCTGTGCCAGTGAGGCCGCGGCAATGGGGTTGGGATCAACATTCAGTTCTGCGGCGCGCCGGCCCAGGCAGCGCTTAACGCTCGGCTCCATCTCTTCCCAGGCCAAGGGCCGGGTATTGGAACCCAATTCATGCAGGGCCTCGGTCAGTACCGGTGGTAAAAAATGTTCGCCAAACATGGCCATCATCTGGCCAATCTTGACGTAAGTCCCCTTCAGCTTGCCCAGTTTTCTGACGAAGCGATGCGCCTCCTTGCGGGCAAAGGGGGAACTGTCGTCTTTACCCAACAGGCCTTGCCAGGCACCGTCGACGGCCAATGCACCGCCAGCCCGCAAACCGGCAAGGGTAGCGCTCAGGCTGCGGGGAATCGCCTTGCGTTTAAGGCCATCAGGTTTGCGCGCCATGGTCTAAATGTCTCCTCTAATACGCTCCATACTATAAACTAAGCGATGATTAGATAATGTGATTTCGCGCCAACTTCGTGCTTGGAAACTATAAGGGAACCCATTATGACGCATCCAGCGATAAAACCCGGCAACGTGGCCGTCATCACAGGGGCCGCCGATGGTATCGGCCTGGCAGCAGCTGGCAAACTGGCATCACTGGGCCTCAAGGTCTGTATGGCCGATATCAACGCCGACCGGCTCACCGAGGCAGCCGACCGTATTGAAGGTGCTATCGCCGTGGTCACGGATGTGTCCGAACTCAGCCAGGTACAGGCTCTGCAGCGAGCGGCCTTCGATGCCTTTGGACAGGTGGATGTGCTGATGAACAACGCGGGTACCGGCGCCAGCGCCACCAGCTGGACCGGTTACGAGGGCTGGCAAAAGACGCTGGGCGTCAATCTGTGGGGCGTTATCAATGGCATTCACAGCTTTCTACCGGCCATGCTCGAACAAGCCACGCCCGGCATCATCATCAACACCGGGTCCAAACAGGGCATTATCTCACCGCCGGGGGCCCCGGCCTACAACGTCAGTAAAGCCGGCGTTAAAGCCACCACCGAAGCGCTGCAACACGAGCTGCGCAACACCACAGATTGCCAACTGTCAGCCCACCTGTTGGTGCCGGGGTTTACCTACACCGGTATGATGCGCAAGTTCATGCCGGAGAAACCGGATGCTGCCTGGACGCCGGAGCAAGTGGTGGACTTCATGCTGGAAAGCGTCGCCCAAGACGATTTCTATATTCTCTGTCCGGACAATGACGTCGACCGGGCCACCGATAGCAAGCGCATGGCCTGGGCCATGGGCGACCTGATTGAGAACCGGCCGGCACTGTCACGCTGGCACGAAGACTACAGACAGGACTTCGAGGACTTCATGAACTCCTGATGGTGGCGGCTAGTGGATATGGGGTATTGGCCGCCCCATACCGGTTGGGAGTATAGTATCTGTCCAGATCGCTACAGGTAGCACCATGCCCGCCCAGGAACCCCTCCCCAGCCACGCTGACACGCCGCGCGCCACCGGCCTCGGTCGCATTGTCAGCTCGGTGGTCGATGCCGGCCGGGAGATCCTTGCCAGGCGCCGGCAAGCTGTCGCCGAGAAAGATCCCCTTGATCTGGCGCAGCAGTGTCAACAGCTGTTGAGTCATCGCGGCGAGGCATCGGGCCTGGCGCTGGCCTCAGAGATTGCCGCCAACTACATGGCACTGGATGAGCAACACCGACTGGCGTTTTTTCGCGCCCTGAGCAATGAATTTGAAGTGGATAGTGCCGAGATCCTGACGGCAGCCGAAACCTACAAAGCCTCCCCTGACCACGACACGCTGACGGCGATCATCAAGGCAGCCGAAGCACCAAGAGTACGACTGTTTCGCCGTATCAACATGGCACCGGCCGGCACCGCGGTTCTGGTTAAAATGCGCGGCCACCTGTTACCGCTGCTGAAGTCACAGCCGGAACTGAAACCGGTAGACACCGATCTCAAACACCAGTTCGTGTCCTGGTTTAACAAGGGCTTCCTGGAGATGCGCCGCATTGACTGGAACTCCCCGGCCCTGGTGCTGGAGAAAATCATCGATTACGAAGCGGTGCATGAAATCGGTGGCTGGGATGACCTGCGCTCACGGCTGGGTGACGACCGCCTCTGCTTCGCGTTCTTCCACCCGGCCATGCCCGATGACCCACTGGTGTTCGTGGAAGTTGCCTTAACCAAGGGTATCGCCAACAAGATTGCGCCGCTGCTGGAGCTGGATCGTACGGAACACGATCCGGTAAACTTCGACACCGTGGTGTTTTACTCCATCAGTAATTGCCACCCGGGCCTGGCCGGTGTTTCCTTCGGCAACTTCCTGATCAAACAGGTGGTAGAGGAAACCCGCAAAGAATTTGAACAGGTAAAAACCTACGTCACCCTGTCGCCGGTGCCGGGCTTCAAGCGGTGGCTGGATACCGCTCATATTCGCGACATGGTCGATGCATCGCTGGTAGACAAAATCAAGCAGCCGGTGGGTGATGTGGTAGAAGGTGAAGTGCGCGATGCCTTGCTCAAACTTTGCGCCCACTACCTGGTGAACGAAAAATCCGGAGAGCTGGCGCGGGATCCCGTGGCCCGTTTTCACCTGGGTAATGGTGCCAGCCTGCACGCGATTAATTGGGCGGCGGACCTCAGCGTCAAAGGCAAAAACCAGTCCGCCGGGATCATGGTGAACTATCTCTACGATCTGAAGAAGATCGAGATCAATCACGATGCCTATTTTGACCAGGGTGAGATCTCTGTCTCCCGCGCCGTTGGCAAACTAGTGTAGCGAAACCACGGTGCGAGGCTGGACTGAAGCAAGTGGTGTAAAACACAGAGTTGCCGCTGCAGGAAAAATAGAACAAGGCGATGCCATCCTTGGCGTCGCCTTGAGACCGGGCTAAATAAACCTGTCCCCTTTTCTTACACAACTGACTCAGGCTGCGAAGAAGATAAAATTATCGTCAGACAACGAAGCCAGCACAGTATCTTCCAGGGTGACATCATTGCCGCCACCCAGCTCGAGTACGACATCCGTACCACTTTGGCTGAGAAGGAGGCTATCAGTCTCGAGGATTCCCAACTCGAACAAATCAATAAGATCGTCATCTGCATTAAAATCGGTGATGGTGTCTCTCCCCCCGTTGGCGGCAAAGACAAAAATATCTTGCCCTGCCCCGCCGGTGAGATTGTCGTCGCCCTCCAGACCTGCCAGCAAATCGTTCCCGACAGAGCCAACCAGGTCATCCTCCACCGGACCCATCACACTGCCTAGCAGGTAATTGCCCATCTCGAACTCAAAGCGATCTTCCCAGAAGTCCGCCTTGAACAGGTCGAGGTCGCCCTGCACTCGCAGCAAGGGGCCGAGGGTAGTCTCAAGCACAGGAATCGGTATCACCGGCAGGTTTTCAGTGCCGGTAATGGCACCGAAAATCTCGGCTAGAGGCAGCTGCAAATTGGCGACAAAATTCGCCTTAATAATATCGAGCGTATAGCCAACATCAATACCCATCTCCGTGTCATTGGAGAACCAGGCCTCAGGCACCAACTCCATGACAAAGTCGACAATACCATTGCCATCCGCATCGTGACTGCTAGCGTTGTCAATGAGAATGCTCTGGCTAGCACCGGCGCTGAACAATTCCTGAGAACCATCTTCCAGCGTAATATTGAACAGCACCTCGTCCACCGACAAAGTAAATTCCTGCACGAACCGCACTGCGCCACTAACGTCCAGATCGGCGTATTCAAGCTCAGCGCCAAAATTCAGGTACTTCTTGATGGCGTCGCGCGGTGGTCCATCTACCTGGGCGATATTGAGTAAGCGATCCAGGGTGTACTCCTCCACCAGCGGGTTAAACACTTCGCCGCTGGTGTTACCCAGCGCCAGATTAGCAATCATCGCTATGATCTGGTCAACGTCGAGGGTAACTTCAATTATGGGCTCGCTCTCGCCGTAGGCCACGTAGAAGCCAAATTTGCCGGTATCATCATCCAGCCCCTTTTGCAGCAAAAGCTCGTCGGGAATGGTATTCAGGTGAATCAGTGAAGTTGCTGTTTCGTCGGTAGCATCGAGCAGGAAGATAGGCACCGCACCATCGCCGTCGGTGTCGGCAGCGCCTGTAATCAGGTCGAGGATGCCACTGAGAATATCGGCAGTTGCCCCCATTACCGCAGAGAAGTCCACGTTGTCACCAATATCGGGTACGCTCAGCGCGGCCTTCAACTCGGGGCCGAAATCAATACCCGCGTCAAAGAAGTTGAAGAACGCACTGCTAATCTCGCTGAAATCAAACTCCAGCAAGTCTCCTTCATCAAAATACTTGGCTTCGTAAGCTGCCGCGGTGCCCTCGGTTTCGATATAGGGCAGTGCCAATTCAATTTCCATTATGTCATCGGTAAAGTCGGCAATCCCCGGCACGGAAACGGAAAGCCCGTCGCGGGAATCGATATCTGCCAGCACCAGCTCATCAATGATAGAGATGTGCTCGGCGATGTTAATACCATCACTGTTGGGTGACAGATCAAATAGCACGTCGTCACCCACCGCACCGTAGGCATCGATATATATGTCGATGTACGCACCTGCATCCACCAGGATCGCCGCCTTGAACTGGGCATTGGGACTCATGGTAGTAAATGCCACTGAATCACCGGTAGTCATATTAGTGAGTGCCGGAGTGATCTGTAGTTGATCGGTACTGTGATTGTGGCGAACCGTGGTATCGAGCTGGTAATCGACATCGGTATCGACAGAACCGAGGTCGAGGTCAAAATCCACCTGCAGGCCAACCGATGCGTAAACTTCCGCATCCAGTTTCAGCGCCGCTTCAATATCGACGGTGGCGATGATTGCGTTCAAGCCGTCAAGTGCGCTCTGTGCCACATTGACCGCCAGCTGAGCGGTTTCCTTTAGACCTAACTGCACCCCAACCTCAGTTAAAGCGGAGGCTGCCTCTGCAACCGCTGCGCCGGCCTCAATTGGGCCAACCTTATGCCCCACGTAGTAGCCAGCGCTATGCATCGCGGTCTGAGCCGCGTTGGCATCAGTGAGGGCGTCATCCTTCAAACCTTCCGCAACCGTCATCGGTTCTAGAAGCAAATCACGGGCGTCCAGGAGTTTTGAAGCAACCAGATCAAGACCGTCCTCGCCAGCTTCGAGTCCGACTATATAAGCCTTCTGAGCAAGGATCTCACCCTCAGTGGCCACTAGCTTGGCCCACTTGACCGGGTCGTAGAAGTACTCCGATGTCGGCTGCCAGTAGCCGGCAAAGGGATCGGTCCAGGTCGGTGTCGGCACCCAGTATGAAATATACACACGGGCATCGCTCTCCTCTGTTATTCGCCGAGCTTCTAACGTGGCCAGATGTGCTTGAGCAGAACTCAGATCTCCGGACAAGGCATCAGCGCCTTGATCAGCGGCGTACCAGGCAGCGTGGGCAGCGTCATACAAGGCCTTGGCGGCCAGGTAGAGCCCATTTTTGAGATCGTATTCAACCCAGGCGGCAACGCTGGCATTGACTTTCTCCAGCCGGTCGTCCGCTCTCGTCTTGGCGTTCTGCGCGTTGGTGAGATTAGTACTGGCTATGGTCAGCTGGCTCTGTGCCCATACCAGCGCGTCGTCCACCACATCAACGATATCTTCGCCGATTTCGTCTGCACTGATATTGATATCAACCACGTTGAACGCGCCACTGCTCCAGGGGGTTTTGAGAAGGTTGCCGGCGGCATCTTCGGAAACCGTTCCGACAAAGGGAAAATATTCGTGCCAGCCGATCGAGGCACCGCCGCCGGGGCCCCACATATTCTGGTCCTTGGCGACGAAGCTCAACGCTGTTTCGGCATAGCCGTAGTCGATATCCAGTTCTATGTTTTCTGACGTCACGCCAATCACCCGACCATCGGGCTGGATGCCGGTCACAGTAACTTCAATATCACTGCTGGTATCGAATTCGGCCGACACCGCGATAGTGAAGTCTTCCGTGCCGATGAAATCGTAAACACCTGAGGTCACAACCTGGCCCCTGGCATTGGTGATGATGGCACCGGCAGGCAATCCAGCGAAGCTCAGTTGCACGCGTTCATCACGCGCAGGTTGGCTGCTGATGGTGAGTATCATCTGGTGTGCGTTCGCAGCAGGCGCTGTCGACAAGGCCAGCGATGGCGCATCGGTAAAACCATTAATGGTTAACGCCAATGATTGCGTGACCAAACCGCCGTTGCCGTCGTCAACCTGGTAATTCAGCTCAAGAGTTTCTACATCACCGTCATTGAGTGAATCAAAATAGTCCGGGTCGATTGTTATCACGTTGCCATCAAGCGACCAGCCACCTTTTCCATCGATTTCTACCAGGCTGGTGACGCCAAGTACGGCGTTGTTGTCTACATCACCCGCACCCTGCAACAGGTCGATCTCAAACGGGTCGTCCTCCTCCGAGGCTGACGCCGAAAGTGCGTCACCTACGGTTGGCGCATCGTTTCTACCCTGGACTGTTATCGTCTGCGATTGCGCCACTTCACCGCCATTACCATCGGAAACTGTGTAGTTAAATCGGAGCGTCTCTTCTGCATCCTTGGGCAAATCGTCGAAGAGACCAGCGCTATTAATCGTCAGTGAATTCCCTGCCTGGTTCCAGCTTGTACCTGTGTTACGGCCCACTACCTGGACCAGGTCAATCGCATTCAGCTGGTCGGTCTCATCCACATCAGAAGCACCCACGAGCAAGTCCAGCTCCAATGGTGAAGCATCTTCATCGGTTGAGTCCTCCAGTGGACCATCCAATTCGGGAATGTCGTTTTCCCCGGACACCTTGATAATCAAGGTCTGGGGAACATCTCCCCCATTGCTGTCACTTACGGTGAAGTTGAATACGACGTTTTCCCATTCGCCAACGGCGAGATCATCAAACAAGCCGATTGTTGCCAGGGTCAATTCGTCAGCATTCTCATCAAAAACAAAGCTAGCCGCGCGACCAGCCACCTGGGACAAGGCAATGGCATTGAGAGAGTCACTGGTATCAACATCCGAAGCGCCCTCCAGCAGCTCAACAACGCTCGCCGCCGCATCTTCATCAGTTTCCTTGCTCAGCGTCGATGCCAATATGGGTGTGTCGTTAACCCCATTTACTCTGATGGCTACGGTGGCGGTACTGGTATCCCCATCGGCGTCCTCAATGGTGTAGGTAAACTCTTCGACCTCATACTCGTTGACTGCGAGATACTGGTAGTGCGCAGTCGGATCGTAGGTGAAATCTCCGGCGCCTGGGTCGTAGGCCCCCGAGTTATCAAAGTCATACTCTTGCACCGTAAGCGATCCATTGACCGCAGCCACATGACTCAGTGCAGCAAGGTAGTCAGGAATATCGTCTGCCAGATCACCATTCGCCAGGCGCACATTGCCAGCAATGGCAGTGTTTTCATCCGTGGTAAAACTATCGTTAACAGCAGTGATCGCTTCATCGGCCGGCCCCTGGGGATCACCATCAACTGTCGCTTCAATCGACTCAAAGTTTTCAACACCCAGATCAAAGGCCGTGAACTGAAAAGGCTCTGCGCCGGGATTAGCCAGGTACAGGAGGTATGCTGCAAGGTCGGTCTGGAATATCGGGTCCAGCCATTCCGTGAGCGTCATCTCCAGTCGCAGGGCATCTATACCCTCGCCGCCATCATACACATCGGTCGCGCCAGTATTCTCGCCGACATTGTGGTGCACGACATCCTCACCCGCACCTGCAATTATCTGGTCAGCACCAGCACCACCATCAAGATAATCTTCATCATCAATGGCTTTGGGCTTTTTCTCGCCACTACCTTTGCCGCTGCCACTACCTTTGCTGCCTTTACCACTTCCACTGCCTTGGCTGGGATAATCATCACCAAACAGAACATCGTTGCCTTCGCTACCCAGCAGCGTATCGTTGCCAGTTTCACCGACTAGAAGGTCATCCCCAGCACCACCATCCAGATAATCATTGTTACTACCTGAGCCGGTATCCTTCCCACTGCCTGTACCACTGCCCTCGCCGCTACCGGAGCCCATCCATTTATCCCAGGCTGATTTATTAGCATTCTTTTGATCATGCCAGGCCTTGCCGCTGCCTCCGCCGGAGCCCTTTAGTTTGCCATCACCAAACAAAACATCATCGTCATCGCCGCCGCTAAGCTGATCATCTCCGGCACCACCGGCCAAAAGATCTCGGCCGGTACCGCCATTGAGCTGATCATTGCCTTTGTCACCGTCGAGGCGATCGGCGCCATCACCTCCTGAGAGAGTATCGTTGCCCTTGTCTCCAAGGAGAAGATCGTGCCCGCCAAGACCCTCCAACAAGTCATCGCCTGCCTTTCCCTCTATCTTGTCCGCCTCACCGCTACCCGCAAGCACATCATCCCGCTTGCCGCCTTTGATTTTGTTAATCTTGGCCATGTCCATTCCCTTCCGCATAATCTGGCGATTCGTGCTATACCTACAGCTTCGCCATTGTTGTATGTGATCGAAGTTAGCCCGATCTGGAGGGCAGCGGTACTACCCGAAAGGATAGTTTTTCCCAGACCAGGGGTTTCATATTTTTTCTTTTAATAACAAAGGTTTATGATATGCCTGGCCGTCAACCAGTGCCGCGCCGCTTGCAGGTGGTATTTTTAACTTTCGTTGCGGTGTTCGTGTGCTACATCGACCGGGTCAATATTTCGGTGGCCATCATTCCCATGGCCGAGGACCTGGGCTGGAATATCCAGACCCAGGGACTGGTTTTATCCTCGTTTGCGGTGGGTTACATCACCTTGCAAATTGTCGGCGGGCGCCTGGCAGACCGCTTCGGTGGCAAGGCAGTACTGGGTCTGGGGGTGGTTGTCTGGTCGCTGTTTACGATACTGACACCACCCGCTGCGGCCCTGGGCCTGACGGTGCTGCTCATGACGCGGGTGTTGATGGGTATGGGCGAAGCAGTGACCTTCCCCTCGTTCTACAGCCTCTACTCGAAATGGATTCCGCTGGCAGAACGGGCACGTGCGGTAGGCTTTTCCAACAGTGCTATTCCCATGGGCACCGCTTTCGCTCTCATTGTTACCCCAATAATCGTTCAGAAGCTCGGCTGGGAGTGGGCGTTCTACTTGTTCGGTAGCACCGGCCTGGTCTGGTATTATTTCTGGAATCGCCTGGTGACTTCCACACCCCAGGAGCATCCTACTATCAGCGCTGAAGAGATCGCGCACATCGAATCCGGCATGGCCGCTGACACCGACATGCCTTCTCCACACTGGTCGACATTTCTCAAACACAAAGCTGTCTGGGCCATCGCGGTGGCGCACTTTTGCAATAACTGGTCGCTCTACGTGTTGCTGTCCTGGATGCCGACCTTCGTCAACAAGGGACTCGGTGTCGACTTTGCATCAGTCGGCTGGGTCACCATGATTCCCCATGTCGCTTCTTTCATCTGTCTGAACCTGGCGGGCAATATTGCCGACCGCATGATCAAGTCGGGCATGGCGGTCATCAAGGTGCGCAAGATCATGATGACCATTGGTTTCGGTGGACTCACGATTGCCCTGAGCCTGGTCGGAGAAGTGGAGTCAGTGTGGTTGGCGATTGGCATTATGACCACGGGTAGCGCACTCGGCGCCGCAGTGACGGGCGGTTTTGCGGTCAATCACATGGATATTGCGCCGCGACATGCCGGCACCCTGATGGGTATCACCAATACTGCCGGCACCATTCCCGGCATTATTGGCGTCTACATCAGCGGCATGATCCTGGAGGCAACCGGCTCCTGGGCGCTGGTGTTCCAGACTGCCGCCGGTATCACGCTGTTCGGGCTGGTGTTTTTCCTGATCTTTGCTCGCGGTGAGAAAATTTTCGACTAAGATTCACTCAAGGAGGATTTGCCATGAGTATCGATGCCGGACCACACAACCTTGACCAGGTGCGACTAATTCTGGGGCCCGACGGCAGCGGCACCCTCAAAGCCGATAGCCCCAATTTTTATCAAGAGCTGGACGCAGAGTTCGGCGATTTCAGCGGTCACGTGCTGATCAGCAATCACCGCTTTGACGAACCCTGGCCGACCTGGGAGATGCACCCCAAGGGCGACGAGTTTGTTTACCTGCTGGAGGGAGATACGGATTTCGTGCTGCGACAGGACGGCGAGGAAAAAGTCGTCCGGATAAATCGGCCCGGTGACTACGTAACGGTGCCACAGAGTGCCTGGCACACCGCCCGACCACACTCGCCAACCACCATGCTGTTCGTGACGTCCGGAGAAGGCACACTCAACCAGGAAACGCCCCCTTGATACGAGGAGGACAAAGATGACTATTAAACTCAGCCGGGCGCTGGCGTTTGTAGCAAGTATGTCATGGGCATTGTTAGCAACCGGCCAGGGTACGAATGACATTGCCATCAGCCTCGACTACCGTGGCGACCGATTGCAGCGTATCGATGAGGCCCCTACCCTTCAAATTTATGCAGATGGTCGGTTGAGCATGCCGCAAACCTATGCTCACACGCGATCCTACAGTAGCCACATTGAGGCAGCAGAGCTCGCTGAACTTCTCAACTATATCCGCGAGCAAGGCTTCTTCGACTACGACAATCCCAAGCGATCTGCCGCCAGGAGTACGACACCCCATATACGTTTCGCCCATACCACCGAGACTGTTCTTTTTGCCAGTGACGGCAGTCGCAGCAAGCGCTATGCGATCAAAGATCTTGAGCATGTCGAAGGTGCTGAGGGCCTGCGGGCCATTCGAGAGCGCCTTGAGCAGCTTATGTCCGTCGTCAAACTCGGTGGTAAGGAGGAAGCCAATCGCTGGCTGGAGCAGGCGAATTCAGAATTGATGGCCGTGCACCCCGATGCGCAGGCGCTCAGCCTGAACGACTTGCAATCCGGCGCATTGCGCAGTGATGGCAGTCTTTCAGTCCTCTTTGCCAGAGATGCCAAGGATGCTGCCGAAGCGGTTCGTGTTTCGATCTCGGTGAATGCAAGCGGCGACTACGCCAGCGCTGTTTCACCCAAGCCACAACAATAAACTTGCGATCTGCTGCCTTCACGATGATTACATGAACAAAAAATACTTGCCAAACAGTCTCAAGCTCGGATTGACGCTGGCTGTATCGGTTTGCGCGCTTTTCGCTACAATCGCCAGGGCTGAGCTGCAGTTTCAGTTCACCTACATCGACCAGGGCACGGGATTCGACGACCCCCTCGAAGGCACAGCGCGCAAACAATCACTGGATGAGGCGGCCCAGATCACTGCAGGCTTTTTCCCGAACCTGACCGGCACCGTGGTGCTGGAGGTCGACGGCTCGGACACGGATGACTCTACCCTGGCCTCCGCCGCTAGCGAGATCACTGACTTTTGTAATATCGGCTTCGATGATCGCGGCGATGTCGGCGTGATCGCCCTCGGTGGCGCGGATCCACATCCGGGTCTTCCCGATGGCTCCGTGTCAGTGAATTTTGAGGATGTGGTCTGGGATCTTGACGACAATATTTCCAGCAACTCGTTCGACTTCAAATCGACCCTGATACATGAATTGCTGCACGCTTTGGGATTTTCCGGCAGCCTGGGTGAAGAAATCGGCGATGCCTGTGGAACACTTCCGCCAAGCCCAGGTGGCTACGAACCTTTCGACAAGTACATTGGCGATAGCACGGGAGTATTGATAAACAATGATACCGCGGTGATGGATGGCGACCGATGGACGGCAGCCATTACAGGTGGCACCGGTGAGAATGGCTTACTATGGCTCGGACCCAGCGGCATAGCGGCAAATGGCGGCCAGGCGATTCCACTCTGCTCCCCCAATCCGTTTTCGCCAGGAAGTTCGATTGCCCACCTGGACGATGACTTTTTTACCAGCCAGGTGCTGGTGATGGAATCTTTCGCCGATGTTGGGCAGGGTACGCGGACGCTGTCTGATATTGAGATGGGCATTATGATCGATATTGGCATCGGTGAAGATTCCGGCAGCGGTGGATCCGGCGATACTGCCCTGGCGCCCACTGGGCAAGCGAACGGGAACCTGGCTGCTGGCGAGACAGATAGCTATTCGATAGCGATAACCGAATCTGGCAAGCTGGAGGTCAGTTCCAGTGGTGGGCTAGACCTGGTGGGCACGCTTTCTCTCGGCAGCCAACAGGTGGCATCAGATGATGATGGCGGCGTGAATGTAAACTTCCAGCTTTCCGTCGACGTCAGCACCGGCACTTACACACTCGCTGTCGAGGGCTTCGATGAGTCCGTCAGCGGCAGCTATAGCCTGTCTTCCAGCTTCACTGCCTCAGGCACGTCGCAGGATTGCCCCAGATCGTGGACAACGACGAGTTTTTCTGGGACTCCACAATCCTCACCTGCGACAGCCAGGAAATCAGCGCCGCCGAGGCGCAGCTTTATCGAGCCTACTCCGGCGCCTTGGGCCGAACCCCGGACGACGCTGGCTACGAATGGTGGCTGAATGAAATCTCCGAGGGTCGAAAGACGCTTGGCAGCATGTTGGCTGGTTTCATCTGGTCAGAGGAATTCCTCGGTTTCGTCAATGCTGCCGACGGCAATTCAATCGACAACAGCGTTTTTCTCACCCATATTTTTGAGAACGTGTTCGGACGCCAACCCGACGAGGCAGGCTTCAACTTTTGGTTAAACGAACTGGATTCTGACAATCGCACCCAAGCCAAGGTATTGGAGGAAATGACTCAATCCAATGAGTTCGTCGAGCTATCGCTGGAGGGACTGGTCGAGTATTTGTCACTCTAGAGCCCCAACTACTCGAATACCCGACTCTCCTTGATAGTCGCCTTCATCGTCGTATCCTCTCTATTGGATTCCTGGCGACAGTGCTATGGTAATCCATCTGCACAAACGACGAGTCAACGCTTATCCCATCCTATCAGTACATAGTGTTCCATTGGCGTCACTCCGTCTGGGTGACCTGCCTGGCAGTACTTGCAGGCAATGTCACGCTCTTTTCGGCCACCGGGCTGATGGACGCTGATGCCCAATCCATGGGATTTTCCTCAAAAGAACATCTGGTGGGAATGATATTGCTGATGACCCTCATGCCCATGTGGTTGTTGGGTTGCTTTATAAAGACTCAACGCCACAGCCTGGTAATGGCGCAAAGCCTGGATCAAGGGCTGGCCGAGGCGGTGGTAGCTATGCCGGCGCGCTACGCACTCATGGGAGTGATGGGGGGAACGTTTTATGCACTGGCATTTAACGTACCCCGTGACCATGTGGACCAACTACTGGCTGGCAGCGGTCCGATGTTTAGCGTGTTTGCAGGGCAGCTGCTGATCTGGATCTGTGTCGGTTTCCTGCTGTCGATTCGTCTATACGTGGGTAAGCTGTTCTACCTGCTAGGTAAAGAAATCGAAGTATCCATCTTCGAGCAATCTCGGCTGGAGCCATTTGCCCGTGTAGGAATGCTGGACGTGGTCATAGTCGTTGGTGGCATGGCGGTTGCCACAGTTCAGTCCATTGATGCCCAGTTTCGCCTGGAAAATTATCTCACCGCTTTTCTTGTGGCAATTCCAGCCGCTATTGCGCTGTTAATCCGGCCCATGTGGGCTGTGCACAAGAGACTGCGTGATCGAAGAAATGAACTGCTGGCGGAAGTTCGCCAGCAAATCGAAACCACCCCCGAGCGGGGCAGTCATTCTGAGATTGCCACCCTGGAGTTGTTACTGACGCGCCGCGATCGCATCAAGGCGCTGCACACCTGGCCGCTGGATGTGGCCATCTGGTCGCGCCTGCTGTTTTACGTGCTGATACCCCCCATTGCCTGGTCGGGTGCGGCACTGGTCGAGGTAATCATCGGAAGAATGCTGGGGACCTGACCTCTGCCTGGACCCACCAATAACGAGAAAAATATATGTCCACGCAGCCCCTTATCCTGATCGGCATTGGGCTGTATTTGGCGCTCATGATCGCTATCGGCTTCTACGCCTCCCGCGGCAACCAATCGCTGACCGACTTCGTAGTAGCCGGTCGCAAGATGCCCCTGTGGCTTTGCTCCACCTCCATTTTCGCCACCTGGTTTGGCAGCGGCATCATGATGGGCGCCGCCACTGCGGCCTATGAAGGTGACACCCTGATGATGATTGGCGAACCCTTCAGCTCCGGTGTGGCGCTGTTTCTCTCCGGACTGTTGTTCGCACGACTGTACCGGCGCACGCGGCGACTGACCTGGCCGGAATTCTTCGAGGCGCGATTCGGCAAACTCGCTGGCGCCTTCGGTTCGCTGGCCGACATCATTGGCGGTGTTATCTGGCTCGGCGGCGTACTCTTCACCTTCGGGGTACTGGTGGAGTCGCTCACCGGCATGCCCATGGCCGTGGGCATTTTTGGCGGACTGTTCGTTATCGTCGTGTACACCATGATCGGTGGCATGTGGGCTGTTGCGGCCACCGACTTTATCCAGATGGTGATATTCGTGTTCGGCATGTTCGTCCTGCTGTATTTCGTCCTCGACGACGCCGGCGGTTGGAGCAACGTTGTCGCACAGCTGCCAGAACACGCTTTCCGGCCGATACCACTGGAACACACCTTCGGCAACTGGATCGAGCATATCCACGTGCTGATGGTGCTGGGTGTCGCCGGGATCGTCAGCAACTCCATTATCCAGCGCGCGCTGTCGGCACGATCCGAGGCGGTCTCGCAAAATTCCTTTTACCTGGCTGCCCTGGGCTATGTGACCATTGGCCTGGTGCCGCTGATGCTCGGCTTCACTGCAAGTATTACCATGCCTGCGCTTGAGGATCCCAATGCAGTGCTCACGGATCTTGCCTTCGCACACCTGCACCCGGCCTTCGTGGCCATCTTCGTCGGTGCCATCGTGTCGGCAATACTGAGTACCTCCGACAGTATTTTACTGGGGTCCTCGTCCATTATCAGCACCAACTTGTTGCCGTTGGTAAAGCACGAGCCGGACGAAAAACTACGCTTACAGGTCGCGCGTTATGCAATTCCGGTCTGTGGATTGGTGGCAACCTACGTCGCTTTCAATGCCAACCGTGTTGTTCAAGTTCTTATGGATTCGGCAGCGCTTATGTTGGCTGCCATTATCGTGCCGATTATTCTCTGTTTCTGGTGGGAAAAGGCCAATCGCCTCGGTGCACTCGCTGGCATATTCGGCGGGCTCACAGCCTGGCAGGGTGCCAGCATTGTCGGCACGGAATTTCCAGCCGACCTGTTTGGCTTCCTGGTCTCCGCAGTAGCGATGGTCCTGGTGATACTGATGACGCAGAAAATCGATCCACCGCGACCACTGACTGATATCGACGACAACGCCATCGACCTGGCCGACCGGGTTGGCACCCTGGGGTTCCGCTAAAACGCTTTAGCCCATCTGAACTATGCTACAAGACGATCTCAATCAATAAACCGAGTAAAAACAAGCCAGTAAAACGCCTGGTGTGGTCAAAGGAAAATGCAGAAAACCAGAGCGGCCAGATGCCGGCCGGCAAACTCGGCGGCGCGCGCACAGGTTTAGGTTCACGATACACCGCGAGCAAACGCCGCAAAGTGGGGAGATTCAACAAAACCAATAACAAAGCCCAATGGAATTGCCCCAACAGAACCAGCACCACGCTGCCAAAATACTGGGCAAATAGCATGGCGGAAACCCAGTAGCGGGCTCTCTCTTCGCCCAGCAGGACAGGCAGGGTGCCCACCCCCTTTTCTTGGTCCATGTCTAGTTTATCGATGTGCTTGCCGAATAACACCGAAGTCGGCCCGCAGGCAAATAACAGACTCAACCAGGCCACCGGCCAACTCCAGTGACCACTGATGACGTAGTAAGTACCCCCAACCATCAAAGGCCCCCACACCAATAACACCGCGGGCTCACCCAGGCCGTAATATTTCAAAGGCCAGGTGTAAAACAACACAAAAAACGACCCCGCCAACATCAGGTTGAGGGTAGCGCCGCCGTACTCAAGAACCAGCCAAATGCCGGGGATCAGTGCCAGGGAAGCTGTGAAGGCGACATAGGCCCAGAAGCCCACAGGAGAAACCAGCTCGTCCTCCAAAATATGGATCCCATACTGGTTGCGATAGTAGTTATTCTTGTCCACGCCACGACGGGAATCGATGTAGTCATTCAGCAGGTTGTTGGTGGCGTGGGCCATAACCAGCCCAAGGCTACACAGCAGGAAAGGCGTCCAGTTGAGCAGACCGTCTCGCGCCGCTAACAGGCCGCCGAGACATGCCGAGGTGAGCGTCATGAACAACACTGAGGCCCGACAGGCAATGAGCCAGCGAGCCACCAGGTCAAGATTGCGCCACTGCTCCGCCTCCAGGCGCGGCATAGTAGTGAGGGCCTGCACCCAGGTTTTCGGGTTAATCATGCGACCAGATTACAACGGTTGCGCCCACTAGTCCTGCTTTACTGATCCTAACAGTATCGCAATAGTGTGGGCATTCTCCGCAGCCTGGATCTTCATCGCCGTGCCTAGATGCGCACGGGCATGCGTTTGATACTGTTTAAAAAGAAGGTACGCATGCGCTCCACTTCACCCGCGACTTCCATCGTTGGATAGCGATCCAACAGTTGGCTAAAGATCTCCGTAAGTTGTATTTCCGCGAGACGCCAACCGATGCACAGATGAGTGCCGTACCCAAAGGACACGTGACGGGCTTCATTGCGGGTAACATCAAAGCAAAAGGGATCGGTGAATTTGTCCTCATCGCGATTACCCGACATGTAGCACAAGGCCAGCTTGTCACCTTTTTTAATCTCCCTGGCTCCCAGCGTGGTATCGCACAGCGCGGTACGCCGCATATACACCACCGGCGTCACCCAACGGATGATTTCATTCACCGCGCCCGGCAGCAAGGATGGGTCGTCGATCAAGCGCTGTTTTTGCTCGGGAAACTGCGACAAGGCCAATAAACCCCCACTGATGGAATTACGGGTTGTTTCGTTCCCCGCAACCACCAGCAGGACAAAGGCGCCCAGCAAATCCTCAGTGCTCAATATCTCGCCCTCGGCATTGGGTCGAACCAGCATCGAAACCAGGTCATCACCCGGGGTTTTTTTGCGTGCCTCGCCGAGCCCGAGCGCGTACATGGCCATGTCGGTCATGCCCTTCGCCATGTAGTCTGAGGACATGACGATATCCTCGTCACGCGAGCCCATCAGGATATTGGACCAGTGAAACAACTTGTGGCGGTCTTCCTGGGGGACATCGAATAGTTCGGCCAATACCTGGATGGGTAATTCCGCCGCCACGGCTTCAATGAACTCGAATTCAGATTTGCCTTCGATGTCATCCAGTATTTGACTGACGCGAGCGCGAATTCGCGGCGTCATGGCATCGAGTTTCTGCGGCGCGAAACCCGGCGCTACCAGTCGACGCTGGACAGAGTGTTCGGGAGGATCCATGGTAATCATGGCCCGCGAACCCGCCAGCGCACTGACGTTCGCGGGCTCCTCGCCGCGTTCGGCGCGCACCCGCCGCGCTACATCCTCCGGATCTTCCAGGGTAATACCACCCAGCCTGCCGTCGGAGCTAAACAACTGTGGATTCTTGGATACATACTGAATGTCATCGTACTTGGTGACCGCCCAATAACCTTTCCCAAACTGTTCAGGACACCAGGCAACCGGGTCTTCCTGGCGCAACTGGGTAAACAACTCATGTACACGTTCCTGATTTGTGTAGGTGTCAGGATCCGAAAGTGCCAATCGATCAGCTTCATTCATCTAATTACTCCTTCGTGGACCCGGTAGCGGGGATGCGTCGTCTGCTCTCATTGATCGATTTGATCGAGTCCAAGCGAACGGTTCCAGTAGTGCCGAATCACCAGGATCTGCGCAATCAGCGCGATATTGGCAAAACTCACGCCCAGCAGCGCTACCCAGCTCGTGGCTCCCCAAATCCCCACCCCAACCCCCGACAACACGAGCAATCCCAGGACGCCGGCCGGGCCGGCCAGCGAGCTGACGCTCTGTGGATCGATGTTATTGAAGAAGTCGGCGTTGTCGGGGTCTCGTCGGGCCCGGACGAAAGTGCTGGTACTCATCCAGCTACTGAAGCCGAAGATTGCCGCCAACAGGTAGAACCACCAGTGGAGTAATTCGGGGGCGAGCATATCCGCCAGCAGGAACTCCGCGGCACCGACAATGAAGGGCAGAATCGAGTCACGCATGGACGGCACCCAGACGAGGCGCATTACCAGGCTCGAGTAGAAGAGCCACACCAGGACAATACCTGCGAAGACCGCCGAGACCTGAAGCCACCCGATCACGGCCCCCAGGCCTCCTGCCCAAAGATGATCGCTGCCCGACAGGTTCGACCAGAGTACTTCCAGCGCCAACGCCTGGATGATGCTCACCACCGTCAGTAGAACTGACGGGAACCGGCGCTTGGCGCGCTCGCGAATGACATGCAAGTCAGACATGGATCGAGTATAGGACAAATAAAACACCCGATACATCCAAGTGTCTCGAATTGAGGGTGAGTTGAGTGCTACTCGCCTGATCTATGCTTAGCTCACCCGCGCGATAATGCGACCATCCAGTTTGCGCAGGTTGACCGGGTAAGCGCTCTGCTGAGCCAGGCCGGTGATCTTGTCATACCGCTGATGGCCGGGAATCAACAGTTGCACATTGGTGCCCTTTTCTTCCACCGGCCGGTCGTCACTGAGATCGCCCCAACCGTGGGCAATACCAAGCGTACCGATGGCCACGTCATCACTGCTTTCGAGGATGCCTTCAACCTGGCCAAAGCCGCTGTCGATCAGCACGCATTCACCGTCGCTGAAATTATGTTCTGCGAGATCAGCGCTGGAGATGAGAATCGGATTGTAGGGGCGCTTCTTTTCCGCCCGCGGCAAATTATGCCCGGTGGTGCAGTAGACCTCTGGCATACGGTAGGTGATGGCGCGAAACTGAAATTCTTCATCGCCGGCATAGCCTCCTGCCGTCGGCATGGGTTCAGCGCGAACCGCGCGCAACTCGGCCATACCCTCTGGGTCACCCACGGCGATTCGCCGGTCGGCGTGGCCAATCATATTGGGAATGACACCACCCACTTCGGTTTCTTTGTCACCGTAGAGCTTGCCACTGGGGTTTTCCTTGAGGTCCTCAAAGGGCGTGCGGGAATTGGCATTCAATCCTTGCATAATGTCCTCGGCCTCGGGCTTGCGGTCCGACCGCAGGCCTTTGATGCGCGCGCGGATACCCAGTCGCTCGCCCACCTCCCAGAAGAAATCCCATTCCTCAATCGTGCCGGCGGGCGGCTCAACCAGTTTGTCGGTGTACTGCATAAAAGGCTGCGGATAAAACCCGTTCATCATGTGCGGAATATCGCTGCGCTCGAAAGGATGCTTCACCGCCATCACGTAGTCGGCATATTTTGCGGTGGCCGATTCAAACAAGTCCAGGCACACCAGCAGGTCGAGATCTTTCAGCGCTTCCACGGTGCGCTCGG
Organism: Halieaceae bacterium; assembly: GCA_965237855.1. Classification (GTDB taxonomy): domain Bacteria; phylum Pseudomonadota; class Gammaproteobacteria; order Pseudomonadales; family Halieaceae; genus CBDEGK01. Next base: position 722,213 of record CBDEGK010000004.1, read on the forward strand.
CGTCGCTGAACACCAGCGCCGGGTTGCCACCGTTGACGATGAGGGCGCGAATCTGGCCCTTGCCCTCGGTGAGAATCTCGTCGGTCAGGGTATTGGTGGGCATTTCGTTGTAACCGAACAATCCGGTTATGCCCTTGATGCCTCGCACCCGGGAAACCTCGCCACTGAAGGTGGGCAGCGGGATCGGCCCCATACCCTCCGGCAACGGCTGTGATAAGGCACCGGTAATGCGCGTCATGCCACCGCGGCGATCGTAGCGCCCACAAATCGCGTTGAGCGTATACACCAGTTGCACACACAGATTTTGATTGGCCGCCATGGTCAAACCGGTACCTGACTGGGCCGCACCGCTCTTCGCTGTGGCGAACACCCGGGCGCCTTCCACAATAGTCTCCCGCGGCACGGTGGTACGCTGCGCCGCGTAATCCAGATCAAAGTCGGCAACTGACGCCGTAAGCTCCTCGAATCCGCTGCAGTAGGCATCGACGTATTCCTTGTCATACCACTGCTCGTCGATGATCACTTTGATCATCGCCGCCATCAAGGTGGCATCTTCACCGGGTTTCACCTGCAGGTGCACAGTCGCCTTGCGCGCCACATCGCATTTGCGCGGGTCGATCACCACCAGCTTCATGCCCCGCTTTAAGGCTTCCTTTAACCGGCTTGAAGGATTGGACTGGGGCATGGTCCACAAATGCGACACAGTCGGATTGGTAGCCACATACAAGGCGACATCAGATTCCTCAAAGTCCGGCGAGCCGAACGGCATCGGGGCACCGACGATACGACCGGTGGCAATCGACAGCCCCGGCGAATCGATGGTGTAAGAGGTGTACATGCTGCGCGAACCCAGTGCCTCCAGCCACTTGCCAACGAACCAGGGACCGCCGGCAGCGGTGCGATGACCGCCACAGCCAGAATATACTGCCACGGCATCGGCACCGTGCTCAGCAATAATGGCCTGCAGTTTGGCACCAATCTCATCCAGCGCCTGGGTGGTATCGATTGTTGCCAATTCACCGTTGCTACGCTTCTGCGCACTGAGCAAGCGCTCAGGGTGATTGATGCGATCAACCTCGCTGCGTCCCTTGGGACAGGTATAGCCCTGGGAAATTGGGTTGTCGTGATCGCCGCGTACATCAACCACGCGGCCGTTGGAGACATCCACCTCCATGCCGCAGAAGACGTGGCAAAAACGACAGAATGTTTTCTTGGTATCGACTGCCTGGTTCATTATTGGTATCCCTCTGGAGCCATCCGAGAACCAATTACGTTAGCAAAACCCCCTCAGGAAAACAATCAGTATTGACTGTATTTTTTATTCGCCCTGCAACAAGTACACTAGGGACCTCAAGGAGGACAAACGTATGGATTGGTATCTAAAGGTTCTGCAGGACTACGCCGTATTCGAGGGCCGCGCCCAGCGCCAGGAATACTGGATGTTCATCCTGATCAACATCCTGGTGATCATTGGCATTGGCATCCTGGAGGCCACACTCGGCCTCGGCGGCATCGTTGGCTTGCTCTACAGCCTGGCCGTGATTATTCCTAGCTTCGCCGTTTCAGTTCGGCGCCTGCATGACACCGACCGCACTGGCTGGTGGCTGTTGATAGGGATAGTGCCGCTGATCGGACCCCTTGTGCTACTGGTCTTCTACTGCATTGACGGTGATTACGGCGACAACGACTATGGCCCCGACCCCAAGCTCGAGGATTACGACTGAAGCAGGCTTGCGCCGCCTTCCCAGACCAGCCTGGCACCTACCACCATCAGGAAGAAACTGATTATTCGGTAGTAGAGTTCAGCGCGGGTTCGCTTCACCGCCCAGTGACCCACCGCCACCCCCAACGGTGCCAGGGGCACCAACACCAGTGACAGCAGCAGGTTGTCCGATCCCAATTGGCCCAGCGTGTAATAAGGCAGCAGCTTGACCGCGTTCACGACCGCGAAAAACAAGCCGGCGGTGCCGGCAAATACCAATGGATCCAGCCGCTTGGGCATCAGGTACATGTGAAAGGGCGGCCCGCCCGCATGAATACTGAAGCTGGTAAACCCCGCCACGGCTCCCAGCGCTGAACCCGCGAATCGATTGTGATTAGCCCCTGCATTGGGAGCGATCGCAAAAAAGTTCTGGGCGCCGAAACCCAGCGATATGAACCCGACCAGCAATCGCATGTGGCTGTCGTTGAACTGGTCGGCACTCAGGTAGCCAATAGCAATACCCACCAGTGCACCGGGCAACATTACATGCAATGTGCGCCGGTCAAAGATTCCCCAGTAGGTTTTCACCACCAGCGCATCCATAACCACCAGGATGGGCAGCAGTATGGCGGCGGCCTGTGTCGGTGACATCACCAGGGACATCAGCGGGACCGCCAGCACCGCCGCCGGCCCGGCAAAACCGCCCTTGGCAATGCCATAGAGCAGCACCCCGGGAATGGCCACCAGGTAGAAGAGGGGGTCGCTTAACAACTTATTCCTGTCCACGGAAAAACCGGGCCAGTATACGTGTCCTGGTATAAACAATTGAAGCGAATTGCAGTGCGGACCGATTGCAGCGGAGGAAAATCTAGTACAGACTAACTACGACTAACTCTAATAAATGATTGTATGCGTGCACTGACAGCTCTCGAAAAATGGTCCTACGCCATTGGCAACATCCCCTACGCGGTAAAAGACGCAGCTTTCGGCACCTTCGTGGTGTTCTATTACACCCAGGTACTCGGCGTATCGGGCACCCTGACCGGTTTGGCCATGTTTATTGCGCTGAGTTGGGACGCTATCTCTGACCCAATTGTTGGCAGCTGGTCCGACCGGGTGCGCTCCAAGTGGGGCCGCCGACACCCGCTGATGTTGGCCGGCAGCATCCCCACGGCCTTGTTATTCCTGGCCCTGTTCAATCCACCGGCTGCACTGATTGGCGAACATGCCCTGTTTCTCTGGTTGCTGGCGGTATCGATCCTGCTGCGCACGTTCCTGACAATCTACTTCATTCCCTACCAGGCCATGGGTGCGGAGATGTCAGATGATTACGACGTGCGCACCGAACTGGCCAAGGCCCGTGTCTCGGTGGCCTGGCTCGGCGGCATGGCCGTGTCCGCCTTTGCCTTTGTGTTCATTTTCCAGGCCGAGGGCGGCAGCGACGGTCGCCTGGTCGCGGCCAACTACGCCGACTATGGTGTGGTGTCTACTATCCTGGCGTTGGTAACGGCCATCATCTGCCTGTGGGGAACCCGCACCACCATTGAACAATTACCCAAGGGCAAGCCTTCTCAGGTGCCTTTTACCTTGTTGCAGCCCCTGCGCGACTTGCTTACCGCCTGGCACAATGCGAATTTTCGCAAGACCATCGGCACCAAGCTCGCCTTCGGTGTTGCGGGGGGCACCTATACCGCCCTGGGCCTGTACCTGGGCACCTACTTCTGGGAGTTCAGCCCGGAACAAATGGCGGGGCTGGTGATGCCTACCTTCCTCGCCACGGTGACGGCCTTTGCCGTGCTGGGACACCTCAATCATCGCATCGACAAACCCAGGATGATCAGCTGTGTCTGCATAATCTTTACCATCAACAGTATCTGGTTTGTCGCCGCCCGCCTGCTTGGCTTCCTGCCCGATAACGGCCACCCGATAATCTACCCGTTGCAGTTAGTGCAAGTCTTTGTTGCTGTGTTCAGTGTCGCCGGCTTACAAATACTCGGCGCGTCGTTGCTGGCAGATATTCTCGACGAGCAGGAACTGAAAACGGGCCAGCGCCAGGAAGGCGTGTTCTTTGCCGCATCAGCCTTCGTGTTGAAGGCCACCACAGGCATGGGCGCTTTATTGGCGGGTATTGTCATCGACCTTGCCGGTCTCACCCCAGGCATCCAACCTGGCGCCGTCTACCCGGTGGTATTAAATTCCCTGGGGGTATTTTCTCTGCTCGCCTTCACCAGCTGTGGGCTGGTGGCATGGCTGTGCGCCCTGCGTGTCCGCCTCAGCCGTAAACAGGTGAGCGAGATCCAGGCACAGCTCAACAATGGTACTAGCCCAGCCGTTTGAGCCGTTCTATAGGGTCATTGCCCTGCGGTGCGGTCTGCTCTGGTTCACTCTTGATCCACTCCACCGCCGCTGCGGGATCAATAAATACCCGGAATACGCCTGAATCCACTTGTTCAGCAAACGAGTGGTAGATGCTGGCGTTGTCATTATCAGGCGCCACCAGTGCTACCCGGGTACCCCGATGCAGGCGCACATTTTTCTTGGCAAATTCTGCATACTCCAGGAACTGGTCAATTGAAATTCGTTCCATGTTCGCCTGTGAGAAGTCGCAGAGTCGGTGTAGATCCGGCGAGTAATCAGGCTCCCGGACAAACTTGAGCGATGCCTCGATAAACTCGGATAAGACGGGCTGGCCCTTGATTTCGATGAAGGCGTAGTTTTTTGATTTTATTATGTTGTAGCTAATCAACGACCTGCTCCCTGGGAGACTTCTTTTCCAGTCCTTGGAATATTAGATTACAGCCCGATGGCGTCTTCGTAAAGCACTGATTTAGCTAGATAAATAGCATTTACTAAGATTATTGCGAGGGCTGCATTATTCCAAATCCGGCGTTCCCGAGAGAATTTTCTCAATCGCCTCGACCACGTCGGGCGTTAATTTTTCCACCTGCTGCACGGCGCCGAGGTTGTCCTGCAATTGCTCTGAGCTGGAGGCCCCCAGGATGGTGGTGCTGACATGGGGGTTCACTTGCGTCCAGGCCAGGGCCAGGTGGGTCATGGACATACCCAGTTCCGCGGCAATGTCTGACAGTTGTCGCGTTACCTCGACCCGTCGCTGACCCTTGTCGTCGAGGATGTTTTCCGCCAGCCATTCGTAACCCGGCAGGTTAGCGCGGGAGTCGTCGGGTACGCCATTGTTGTACTTGCCGGTGAGCACGCCTGAACACAGGGGCGACCAAATGGTCGTGCCCAGACCATGTTGTTCATATAAAGGGGCATATTCCTGCTCCACCCGGGTGCGGGCAAACAGGTTGTATTCCGGCTGCTCCATGGTCGGGCCAATCAAGTTGTTCTTTTCTGCGACCTGGTAGGCTTCCTGTAATTGTTCTGCCGACCATTCGGAGGTGCCCCAGTACAACACCTTGCCCTGCTCGATCAGGGTGTTCATGGTTCTCACGGTTTCCTCTATCGGGGTGTGCTTGTCGGGTCGGTGGCAGTAGTACAGGTCGAGGTAATCCACCCCCAATCGTTCCATGGCCTGGTGGCAGGCTTCGGTCACATGCTTGCGGCTGAGGCCGCGCTGTAACACGGTCGGTCTTGCTACGCTGCCAAACATGACCTTGGATGACACGGTGTAACTGTCGCGCCGCCAGCGCAACCGTTTTAGTGCCTCGCCCATCACCACTTCAGACTGACCCCGGGCATAGCCCTCGGCATTGTCGAAAAAGTTGACTCCCGCCCCGTAGGCGATACGCAGGCACTCGGTCGCTGCATACACATCGACAGAGCCGGCAAAAGTCACCCAGGAGCCAAAGCTGAAGCTGCTGATCCGCAAACCCGAATTACCCAAGTTTCTATATTCCATGCATACTCTCCCGTCTGGTTTATACAAACATGGTTGATATGCACGATGGGGTCAAGCGAGGAGCTCACTGTTGGTGTCATGGGTGGACTGGGGCCGGAGGCGACCGTAGATTTCATGACCAAGGTGGTTGCCGCCACCCCGGCTGATTGCGACCAGGACCATATCCATATAGTGATTGACCACAACCCCAAGGTACCCAATCGCCACCGCGCGATTGCCGGCGACATACCCAGTGTTGGCCCGGACCTGGCCAACATGGCCCGGCGGCTGGAACAGGCCGGTGCCGATTTCCTGGTGATGGCGTGCAATACCGCTCATGCCTACACCGACGATATTCGCGCCGCGGTAGACATTCCCTTCGTCAGTATTGTCGACGTGGTGATGGACGCGGTGGTTACCAGCTCTGCCCACAGCGTCGGGGTCATGGCCGCGGATGGCTGCCTGCGGGCGGATTTGTTTCAGAGCGCCCTCAGCGCAGCAGACTGTGAACCCATACTGTGGAGCGAGTCAGAGCTGGCCGAGTTCATGGAGTTGATTTATCGCATCAAGGCCGGTGAACGCGATGACGATATTGGCGCAGGCATTAGGAAGCTGGCCACCAGCCTGGCCTTCTCGGGTGCAGAAGTATTGATTTCAGGCTGCACGGAAATTCCTTTGTTCATGGATTCAGGCAACAGCCCGCTACCCCTGTTATCATCCACCGACTTGCTGGTTGAGCGGACCATCGCCCTGGCTCGACGCGAAATTTCCCTGGAGAACTGAACATGCACCTGTCCCGCTTCCGACGCGTCACCCTCGCCCACCTGCCCACCCCGCTGGAATTCCTGCCCCGCTTGACGGAGCATTTAGGCGGCCCGCAGATTTACGTGAAGCGCGACGACTGCACCGGCCTGGCCAGCGGCGGCAACAAAACCCGCAAGCTGGAATTTTTAATGGCCGATGCCCTGGAGCAAAATGCCGATACCATCATCACCCAGGGTGCAGTGCAATCCAATCACGCTCGCCAGACCGCCGCTGCCGCGGCCAAACTTGGTTTGGCTTGCGAGCTATTATTCGAAAATCGCGTCGCCGATCCTGATGACAACTACCTCAACTCCGGCAATGTGCTGCTGGACCGACTCTACGGCGCGACCATACACGACTTCCCCAAGGCCACGGATATGAATGCGGCCATGGAGGAGCATGCTGACAAACTTCGCGCTGAGGGTCGCAAGCCCTATATCATTCCCGGCGGTGGTTCCAACCCCATCGGCGCGCTGGGTTATGTCAATTGCGCACTGGAGTTGGTACATCAAGCCAACAATCGGGGCCTGCACATCGATCACCTGATACATGCCACCGGCAGCGCCGGCACCCAGGCCGGCCTGGTCACCGGTCTGCGCGCCACCCATTCCGGTATCCCGGTATTGGGCATAGGTGTCAATGCCGCTAAAGAAGCCCAGGAACAAAAGGTCTACGACCTCGCTGTTGAGACTGCCGCCTATATCGATGCCGCCGGCTGTGTTGCCCGCGAGGACATCGTTGCCAACTGCGATTACGTTGGACCCGGCTACGGTATTTCCACCGATGGCATGCGCGAGGCCGTGCTGATGCTCGCCCAGTTGGAAGGGCTATTGTTCGACCCGGTCTATAGCGGCAAAGGCCTGGCCGGCATGATCGACCTGGTTCGCCAGGGCCACTTTAGTGACACCGACAACATCGTGTTCCTGCACACCGGCGGCTCCGTGGGCCTGTTTGGCTATGGTAATGATTTGCTCGGCTAGCCATTTTCAAGGGGCCAGACCTCTTGAAATTTGAATCAAGAGGTCTGGCCCCTTGAAAGGCTAGCCCTTAACGAAGAAAAACTCCCAACTGTGTCCGTTGGGATCGGTGACCCAGGTTTTATCCTGGCGCGCGTAACAACAGGTCACATCATCTTCCACCAGCGTCAGTAGCCCAGCGTCGATCAGCCGTTGATTGGCCGCTTCAACCATGTTGCTGTCCTGCACCTCAATGCCCAGGTGATTGATATCACCTGCAACTACCTCGCCCGAACGCCGGTTCAAGGTCAGGTTGAGAGCGGGTTCGGCCAGATCGAACTTGGCCCAGTCCTGCTTTAACTTCGCCGGTTGTTGATTAAATAGCACGCTGTAGAACTCCACAGATTCCTCGAAGTGGTTGGTGTTTAATGCCAGATGTACTCTACTCATTTTACTACTCCTCTCTTTACAGGTTTTACTAATACCATATTTCTAGATATATCGAATTACAGATCGAAAAAAAACGCAATAAATCGCTACAAGCTAATACCGCTACCTTTGCAACAGTCGTGATACAGAAAACCGACCAGGTCGGCGAGTGTGTCCGTGTCCGCCTGGTACCACACCCACTGTTTGTCCTTGCGCGAATTCACCAGGCCTTCCTTGCGCAAACGTTCCAGGTGATGCGACAGCGTCGAGTTGGGAATACCCGTTTGCTGCGCGATATCCCCCGCCGACAATTCTCCCGGCAGTGCCTGCAACAACATCCGCACTATCGTCAGCCGCGCCTCGTTGCCGAGCGCCGCCAGGCGATCAGACTGCACCGCCAGGCTTTCAGTTTGTGTCGTTGTTTTCATATTTCTAATAATATCGAAATACAATATAAAAGCAAACTCTTTTTTTCTCGCTTTCCAACAGCTGGTTAGGGTTAACGCCCGGGCGCCAACTTCATATCCGTCAAACCCTTGGCTCTCGCCATTAGTGTTGTCTGCTTTCTAGGTTAGCAGAGACAACACAGGGCTGCTTACGGCATCGCCTTTGCGACTGGCAAGAGCCAGAATCCCAAAACGGTGTTAATCGTAAGCTTGACGGTGGAAAGAATAGCTGCCGGCAGGGCCCACCAAAAATCGAGCCAGTCATTCCAGAACCAGGAATAGAGCCAGTCGCGGAGAAACTCGAGGTGGTCAATCAGGAATATGTTCATGCTCAGCGACCAGAATGTGTGGTCCGAGGCGACAATTTCCCAGTAGATCCACAGGGTAAAACCCACCCCGATGGGTGTGGTGTAGATTAAAAAGTAGGCTAAGCCGATCAGGAAAGTTTTCATGTTGAATCTATCCCCGTGAAACCCAGTTACTCCACCGCTATCTGTATATTACCTCAAGCGGGCCGCCACACCCGGTATTCTACGCCAAACGGATCACTGGTAATTCTACCCTCACCAACAAAGAAAGTGGTATTGAGCCAGGCATAGCGTTCATCCCCTGTTTCGACGCGGGGGTTGGTGTAGAAATATTGATCGCCGAAATCTGACCCAGGCCCACCAGCAATGGCGTTCTGTACCACCTCATTGACTTCCAGCAGGCCGAAATACTGCATGTATAGAGCAGCGCCGTCATCCGTCAGCGCTTGCCCGCGCACGTCTACTCGAATGAAACCGTCCTCCATTAGCAACGCCCACTCGCCCCCACCCAGCAACTTTGCATTGACTCGTTCGCCGGTTATCTCACCGCCCTTCAAGCCGTAGTACAGCCGGTTACCATAGGGGCCATCACCGATCGGCAACAGCTCGTCGAGTGTTGCAGTCATGACAAATTCCTGAACAAATTCCATTGTGCTCTCCTGTTTTTAGCCAGCTTAGGCCGCCTCAATCTCCGTCATCGCGTTAATCGGATCTTCCGTATCCCAATAGCCGCGCATGGCAATGAGCTTGCCCTCATCATTCACTTCATAAGTAAAAACCCCGTGCACTTTTTGCACGATGGTTTTTCCCTCCTCCCCTGCCAGTGTCACGGTAATGACGACATTGTTGGCGCATTCATTGCCAGCCGCATAGGAGTTGAGAATTTCCATATTGATGTCGGCGGGTGCAATAAAGTTATCGTAAAAGGCCGCCCGCGCTTCCACTCCCCGGTGACCCTTGCCCTCCGGGTCCAGGTAGGACGGACCAATGGGGTCTTGAATAATGGCGTCTTCCGCGTAGAGGCCCAGCCAGCCTTCGCGGTTATTAGTGGCGGCATATTCTCGAGACAATAACGAGGCGCGGCGAGCGGGGTGTTTTTCATCTTCGAACATGGCTTTTCTCCCAAGGTAGATGTCAAAAAGAATAGCCTATGCAGCGCTGTCTGTGTTCTGCCGCTCCAGTTCTCGTGCCAGCAGTTCGACCCAGTGAACCACGGGTGTGTCTGTCCCCCCAGACAGGTGGACCTGGCAGCCGATATTGGCGGTGACGATGCTGTCGGGCTGACTCGCCAGCAAGTTTGCCAGTTTGCGATCACGCAACTCCGTGGCGAGGCGCGGCTGTGTCAGAGAGTAGGTACCGGCCGAGCCACAACACAGGTGGCTGTCACTAATAGGAGGAACTGTGAAGCCAAGGCGGCGCAACACCGAGCGGGTAACAGCATCCAGGGCTTGTCCGTGTTGCGCCGTGCAGGGGCAGTGCCAGCTAATGGCAGACGCACGGTGCAGGGCCAGTGATTCAAGATCCTCCCGATCCAGTATCTCCGACACATCCCTGATCATGGCCACAATCCGCTTGGCACGTTCCGCGTAGTCGGGGTCGTTGCGCAGCAGCTGAGCATAGTCTTTCACAAACACACTGCAGCCGCTGGCGCTCAGCACAATAGCTTCAGCGCCGTTTTCAATGTACGGCCACCAGGCATCGATATTGGCCCGGGCCTGGGCCAGCCCCCGCGATTGCTCATCCATGTGATAGGCCATGGCACCGCAACACTGCTCTGCCGACACACTGATCGTGTCGATGCCCACTCGCGCCAATACCGCGCGCACCGCCTCATTGGTATGCGGCGACAATGACGGTTGTACACAGCCTTGCACCAGGATCACCTGGCGTTGACCTGTGGCATCAGCGGCGATGATGGGCGCTCGTTGCGCCGGCACGTAATGCCTGAATCCCCCGGGCAACAAAAAACGAAACAGGCGGCCGAGCTGCAATGCCGGTGTGAACAAACGCCGCCGTGACATGAACCCCACCAGCAGCCCGCGCCACAGCCGTTGCCAAAGGGCGCGCGGCGCGCGGCGGACAATTTCCTGGCGGCCGATATCCAGTAACTGATGGTAGTCCACCCCCGACGGGCAAGTGGTTTCGCAGGAACGACAAGTGAGGCAGCGATCCAGGTGAGTGCGGGTAATGTCCGTCACTTCATCACCTTCCAGCATGGATTTAATCAGGTAGATGCGCCCGCGCGGGCCATCCAGTTCATTACCTTCCACCTGGTAGGTAGGACAGGTGGCGTTGCAGAAGCCGCAGTGGACACAGGCGCGCAGGATTCGATTGGCCTCGGCGCCCTGCTCAGTGGCAAGAAACTCGGCTGAAAACTCAGTCTTCACCATCACCCCCGAAAACCCTGTTGGGGTCAAAGGCTGCACGCAACCGGGTCAGCAACGTAGCGCGAGTTGTATCAGCTTCCGACGCTTGCGGGCCCACTACAAGTTTGACCGCACCGTCGCCCTGTTCACGCCACAGCATATCGTCTCGATAGCACCAACTGATTGGACCATGGCAATCGATCAACGGCTCACTGGCAGGCGTGCTGAAAAAGGCCAGGCGCTGCTGCTGTAACTGTTGCCAGAAAGCTACATCCACCGGGGTGCCTTGCAAAGATTGCTCAAGTCGCTCTAATGTGCCGCTGCGACCAGAAAAGCGTAGCTGCAAATTATTGTCCGCATAAACCGCCCCGGTCACGGGTTCTCCCGCTTGCAATAACTCACGCAAGCGCTGCCGGGCCGCGGACAAGCTCGGCTGTTCACTGCACAGGCTCAGCTCTGACTCGGGACGGGGTAACAGCTTCAGGCTGATATCGAGAACAACACCCAGCTGCCCCAGAGAACCACACATCAAGCGGGAGACATCGAAGCCAGCCACGTTCTTGATGACCTGGCCGCCAAACTGCAGCACTTCACCCAGGCCATTGATGATGCGAATACCCAGCACCGCATCGCGCAGCGCCCCGGCCGCCAACGCTCGCGGGCCCGACCAGCCCACGGCCAGCGCCCCACCAATCGTACTGTTGCCACCGAAATCGGGACACTCTGATGCCAGCATCTGCCCCTGCTCTGCCAGCGTCGCGTCCAGTTCTGCCAGTGTCGTACCAGCGCGAACGGTGACAACCAGTTCCGAGGGTTGGTATTGAACAATTCCCCGGTGACCAGCGACCGACAAAGCCTGTTCCGTGGTAACCCAGGGCTTGGAGCCATTACCCACTATGCGTAAGCGATCGCCAGTATTAGCGGCATCCCGAACCTGCCCCGCCAAGCTGTGGCCAATATCCTCAGCCACGATCTATGGCCCGGTATTCCTGGCAGCGCTTCAGGCTGGGAATGTTCTTGCCCGGGTTGAGCAAACCCCGCGGATCAAACGCCTTTTTCAAACGGCGAAACTGCGCCAGTTCCGCATCGCTGAATTGACTCGCCATCTGGTTGATCTTTTCGCGGCCCACGCCATGCTCGCCGGTAATTGTGCCGCCGACGCCGATGCACTTTTCGAGAATCTCGGCGCCGAGTTGTTCCGCCGTAGCCAGGGCGCCATCCACATTGGCATCAAACAAGATCAGCGGGTGCAGATTGCCATCGCCGGCGTGAAAGACATTGGCCACCGGCATATCGTAGTGACGAGAGCGCTCGCTGATAAATTCCAACACCTCGCCGATGGCGGCGCGGGGAATAGTGCCATCCATACAGTAATAGTCGGGGAACAAACGGCCCACTGCCGGGAAGGCGCTCTTGCGGCCTTTCCAGAATAGCTCCCGTTCCGCCGGGTCACTGGCCTGGCGCAGCAGGGTTGCGCCGGCCTGTTGCAACAGCAAGCGTGAGCGAATCAGCTCGGTCTCAACCTCACTGGCACAGCCATCCAGTTCCACCAACAACACCGCAGCGGCATCCCGCGGATAGCCGGCGTGAGCGAAGTCCTCTGCCGCTGACAACGCCAGTTGATCCATCATCTCCAGCCCGGCCGGAATAATACCGGCGGCCATCAGCGCGGCTACCGCATTACTGGCTTCCCCCACACTGGCAAACCCGGCCAGCAGGGTTTCCACCGCGGGTGGCGACACCAACAACTTGACGGTAATCTCCACCACCACGCCCAGCATGCCCTCGGAGCCAATCATCAGCGCCAACAGGTCCGGGCCCTGCGCATCGCGGTCGAGCACCAGCAATTCACCCTCAACAGTAACCACCGTAACCGACAATACATTGTGAACCGTGAGGCCGTATTTCAGACAGTGCACACCGCCGGCATTCTCGGCGACATTGCCACCGATTGAGCAGGCAATCTGCGAGGAAGGGTCGGGAGCGTAATAGAGGCCGTGTTCCGCCACCGCCTCGGAGATCGCCAGGTTGCGCACCCCGGGCTGCACCACGGCGTACAGCTCTTCCGCATCAACCCGCAACACCCGATCCAGCTTACTCAATACCAGCAGCACGCCGCTTTCGCAGGGTAAGGCGCCGCCGGACAAACCGGTGCCGGCGCCCCGGGTTACCACGGGAACTTCCCGCAGCTGGCAAAGTCTCATAACCGCCTGAACCTGGCCAATGGTTGCCGGCAACACCGTGACCAGCGGTTGTGCCGTGTAGCTGGACAGGCCATCACTTTCAAAGGGTCGCTGCTGTTCGCCAGCGGTCAATACCGAATCGACAGGCAAAAGGGTTAGCAACTCAGCAATAAGCTGGTTAGCATTCACCTCTGGCAGCACCTCGTCCAGCTGGGGGTTGTGTTTGCCATTCATAGTCACGAAGTATGCGGGAGCAAATAGTGAGCAACAAGGATTACGACCTGTTTGTCATTGGGGCCGGTAGCGGTGGCGTGCGCGCCGCGCGCATGGCGGCATCATTTGGAGCCCGGGTAGCCGTGGCGGAGGACCGCTATATGGGCGGCACCTGCGTCAACGTCGGCTGCGTGCCCAAGAAACTCTACGTCTACGCCTCAGAATTCAGCCACGCCTTCAGTGACTCTCATGAATTTGGCTGGAACGGTGCGTCACCCAAGTTTGAGTGGAGTACGCTACGGGACAACAAGAAACAGGAGATCAGCCGCCTCAACGGCATTTATCGCACCCTGCTGGGAGGGGTTGAGGCAGACATCATCGACGGTCGCGCCCGCATCATCGATCCGCACACGGTAGAGGTGAATGGGCAACGCTATAGCGCCGAAACCTTATTGGTGTCCACCGGCGGCTGGCCCTATGTGCCTGAATTCCCGGGCAGCGAACTGGCCGTGACCTCTAACGAAATTTTCGACCTGGATGAATTCCCGCAGCGCATCGTGGTGGTGGGAGGCGGTTATATTGCGGTGGAGTTTGCCGGCATTTTTAATGGCCTCGGCGCCGAAGTGGTGCAACTGTATCGCGGCCCGCTATTCCTGCGCGGCTTTGACCAGGATATTCGCGAACACGCCGCCCGCGAAATCCCCAAGAGCGGTGTCGACCTGCGCTTTAACAGCAATGTCGCCAGCATCGAACGCACTGACACCCACCTGCTGGTGAAGCTCGAGGACGGGGCTGAAGTGGCAACCGACGCGGTATTGTATGCCACCGGTCGCAAGGCCCACCTGGACGGCCTCGGACTGGAAAATACCGCGGTACAACTCAACGACAACGGCACAGTTAAGGTCAACGCCGAATACCAGACCGACGAAGCCAATATCTACGCCCTCGGCGATGTCACCGGTGGCCTGGAACTAACCCCGATGGCCCTGGCCGAAGGTATGGCTTTTGCCCGACGCCTGTACAAACCCATGGAAGCCGAAGTGGGTTACGATTTCGTACCCACCGCGGTGTTCTGCCAGCCCAATATCGGCACCGTGGGTTTTACCGAGGAACAGGCGCGCGAGAAGTTTGGCGATATCACCCAGTACAAGTCGGATTTCAAACCCTTGAAACACACAATCAGCGGTCGCGATGAGCGCACCTTTATGAAGCTGATAGTCGACGATGCCAGCGACCGGGTGATCGGCGTACATATGATGGGCCCGGACGCCGGTGAAATCATCCAGGGCATTGCCATTGCCCTCAAGGCCGGCGCCACCAAGGCCATCTTCGACAGCACTATTGGCATCCACCCCACCGCGGCGGAAGAGTTTGTCACCATGCGCGAGGCCTGGGCCGGCTGATGGATCCGCTGCAGCTCGCCATCCTGGCACTGGTGGGAATTGCCGCGGGTTTTCTCAACGTCATGGCCGGCGGTGGATCACTGCTGACCGTGCCCATGATGCTGTTTATGGGCATACCCGGCCCCGTTGCCAATGGCACCAACCGCATTGCCATCCTGGCACAGAACATCACCGCCATCACCACGTTTTACCGGCGCGGCTATGCAGAATTTAAGCTCAGCCTGAGCCTGGCAGCCTGTTCCATTCCAGGTGCCATTGCCGGCGCCATGCTGGGCACACAGTTGGCGGGCGAATGGTTCAACCGCATCGTGGCGCTGATCATGCTGGCGGTCATGTTGATCATGGTCCTGGAGCGCGAGCCCCCCGTAGCCGGCCCGGCCCAAACACCCAGCCGCAAGCAGATGATCTGGGGACATGTCCTCATGTTGGGCGTGGGTTTCTGGGGAGGCTTTATTCAATTGGGCGTCGGCTTTATCATCATGCCGGTATTGCACCGGGTCATGGGTTTCGACCTGGTGCGCACCAATATGCACAAGGTTTTTATCATTGCCGCCTACACGGCTGTGGCACTGGTGATATACGCCAGCCAGGTCGAAATACTGTGGGTAGTGGGCCTGGCCCTGGCCGTGGGTAATTCTTTAGGTGGTTGGTTGGGCACTCGCTTACAAATCAAGCAGGGCGAAGGTCTGATTAAGGTCGTGTTGTACTCGGTATTGAGTGTCTTCGTTGTTAAACTACTGTTCTTCTCATAAAACCCCCGCGAAGATCAGTAATCTGGAGTTCCCTGCATGATCAATGTTAAACAGGTGTCCCGCAACTATGGCGACTGCCTGGCGGTAGACCAGGTGTCTTTTGATATCCCGGCCGGCGAGATTGTCGGTCTATTGGGGCACAATGGCGCCGGCAAAACCACCATCATGAAAATGCTCAGTGGCTATCTCGAGCCGAGCAACGGCAGCATCGAGATTGACGGTACCGACCTGGCGGAAAATCCACGGGCCGTGCAACAGGTGCTGGGCTATTTGCCAGAAAACCTGCCCATCTACCCGGACATGAACGTGGCGGACTACCTGGATTATGCGGCCACGCTCAAAGGTCTGGATGGCTCCCACAAACACGAGTCTGTGCGCCGGTCCATTCGCGATACAGATTTACAGGCGAAATTACTGGACCCCATCAATACGCTGAGTCGCGGCTACAAGCAGCGGGTCGGTGTAGCCCAGGCAATCCTCGGCTCGCCGCGGGTGCTGATCCTGGACGAGCCCACCAATGGCCTCGACCCCAGCCAAACCCAACATATGCGTGACCTGATCTGCGCCATCGCCGAAACGGCTACCGTCATACTTTCCACTCACATCATGCAGGAGGTGGATGCCATCTGCCAGCGGGCCCTGATTCTCAACGACGGGCAACTGGCCCTGAACGAAAACCTCAGTGATCTGCGTTCCTCACGCTCACTGCTGTTGCGCTGCAGCCTTGACAGCCATGCCCTGCAGCCGCTGCTCGCCGCTGTCGCTGGCATCACCGGCAACGAAATAATCAGCGCAGAGAGCGGCCTCTATCGCTTGCAACTGGCGGCTGATGCACAAGCCGATAGCATCGCAGCCAAACTGGCCGCCGCCGTATTGGGCGCCGGCGGCGAGCTGTTCCAACTGCTGGCAGAAGTACGTGACCTGGAAGCGGTGTTCCGGGAAGTGAATGCTCAGGGAGGCATCGCCCATGCTGCGTGATGTGTATGTCAGTCGCATAGCCAATAAGGAACTGGCACTGTTCTTTGCCTCGCCGGTGGCCTGGTTGTTCCTGGGTATTTTTGCGGCGGTCAGCCTGTTCGTGTTTTTCTGGGGGGAAGCTTTCTTTGCCCGCAATATCGCCGATGTGCGACCGCTGTTTGAGTGGATGCCCATCTTGCTCATCTTCCTGACCTCCGCCCTCACCATGCGCATGTGGAGCGAGGAAAGACGCACCGGCACGCTGGAATATGTGTTGAGCTTACCGGTGCCGTTGTGGCGATTCGTGCTGGGTAAGTTTCGCGCCTGCGTGAGTCTGCTGTGCCTGGCGCTGTTCATCACCCTGCCCCTGCCGCTGACTGTGGCCGCTTTCGGCAATCTCGACTGGGGCCCGGTACTGGCCGGATACCTGGCCACCCTGCTGCTGGGCTCGGCCTATATTGCCATCGGGTTGTACGTATCGGCGCGCAGTGACAATCCCATCGTCAGCCTGATTGGCTCGGTGGTTATTTGCAGCCTGTTTTACCTGTTGGGTTCCAGCCTGTTCACCGGGTTTTTCGGCAACCTGGCAGCGGAGTGGATGCGCAGCCTCGGCACCGGTGCCCGCTTCGATGCCATCACCCGCGGGGTGATTGATGTGCGCGACCTGGCCTACTACCTGAGCCTGGTGGTGGTATTCCTGGCACTCAATGTCTATTCCCTGGAGAGCGAGCGCTGGTCCAGCAGCGGTGGTAAAAAACGCCATCGCCAGTGGCAGTGGGTCACCGCACTGCTGTTGCTCAATACCCTGGCAGCCAACCTGTGGCTGAGCCAATGGACTGGTGGGCGCCTGGATGTCACCAAGGGTCGCCTGTACTCAATCTCTGAGGCGACTTACCAATATCTCGACCAATTGCAGGAACCGCTGTTGTTGCGCGGCTATTTCAGCGCCAAAACCCATCCGTTGTTAGCCCCGTTGGTGCCACAGTTGCGGGATCTGTTGCGAGAATACGAGATTGCCGGTGGCGGCAAGGTGCGCGTTGAAATCATCGACCCCGCCGATCACCCGGAGCTGGAGGACGAGGCCAATCAAAAATACGGCATCCGCGCCGTGCCTTTTCAGATAGCAGATCGCTACCAGTCCTCACTGGTAAATTCCTACTTCAATGTGCTGGTGGAATACGGCGACAGTTTCCAGGTGCTTGGCTTCGGCGAGATGATCGAGGTAAAAGCCGGCGCCACCAACACCGTGGATGTGCAATTTCGCAATCCGGAGTTCAATCTCACCCGCGCGATAAAACAGGCCCTGTACAACTACCAGGCCGGTGGCAATCTGTTCGATAGCATAGAGGGTGAGCTAGAGTTCATTGGCTATGTTTCCGCAGATGAGCTGCTGCCGGACCAATTGCGCGAATTCAAAGCGGCCATCAGCGAAGAGCTGGAGGCACGGGTAGCACAGTCAAAAGGTCGCTTCAGCGTGCGCTTTATCGAACCGGAGGCCAATGGCGGCAGCGTGGCGCAACAAATTGATGAGGAGTGGGGCTTCAAACCCATGGTCGCCACGCTGTTCGCCACCGAACAGTTCTATTTCTACCTGACCCTGGCAGATCAGCGCCAGGTGATACAGATTCCCACCGAAGAGTTCAGTGCCGACAGCTTCGGCCCAGCCTTGGATGCCAGCCTCAAGCGCTTCGCCAGCGGCTTTACCAAGACCGTGGCGCTGGTGGCACCACCGATGAATCCGCAACTGGCCCAATACGGCATAACCGGGCCCCAGTTTCGCAATCTCGAGCAAGTTATCACCCAGGATCACACCATCCGCATGGAAGACCTGAACGATGGCAGCGTGACAGCGGAGGCCGACCTGTTGATTGTGGCCGCCCCGGAAAACCTGGATGAAAAACAATTGTTTGCCATTGACCAGTTCCTCATGCGTGGTGGCACAGTAGTGCTGGCCAGCTCCCCGTTTATCTCCCAAACTCTGCGCGGCCACATGAATATGATGCCCCGCAGCAGCGGCCTCGATGACTGGCTCCAATCTCACGGCATCACCATAGAGCAAGAACTGGTACTCGACCCGCAGAACTCGGCTTTCCCGGTACCGGTCACCCGCCAGGTGGGTGGCTTCAGTTTCCAGGAAGTGGCAATGGTAGATTACCCCTACTTTGTTGACGCCCGTGACGAGGGCTTAAACCCCTCTCACCCGGTCACCAGTAACCTGCCCCAGGTTACCGTGAGTTGGGCTTCGCCGATCAACATCGACAGTGAGCTGAACCAGCAGCGTGAAATCATCGAGCTGATTCGCAGCTCAGACCAGTCCTGGACATCGAACTCCATGGACATACTGCCGCGGGCGGATGCTACCGGTATCAGCAGCTGGCAGGCGGAGGGTGACACCGGTTCCTCGCTGCTCGGTATCATTGTCAGTGGGCGCTTTGATTCCTATTTCGCCGGTAAGCAGTCACCGCTGTTGGCCGAGATACCCGTCGCTGAAACAACGGCGCAACGGGAGCAAGCCGGGTCTACTCTGAATGTGGGCAGCGTCATTGAGCGCTCACCGGGATCAGCCCGCCTGATCGTGCTGTCATCCAATGACTTTCTCAACGATCAGATCCTGCGCACGGTAAGCTCTATGAGCGGTACCCAGTACCTGGGCCCACTGGAACTGGTCGCCAACGCGGTTGACTGGGCCATGGAAGACGGCGGCCTGCTGGGCATCCGTTCCAACGCCCATTTCAATCGCACCTTGCCACCCATGGAGAAGGACGAGCAACTGTTCTGGGAATACCTGAATTACGGACTGGCTGTTCTGGCACTGCTCATTATTGCCGGCTGGCAGCGGCGCAGCCGGAGACAACGCGACAACCACTACCTGGAGCAACTGGGAGACACCGCATGAACCGCCTGATCAAAAAGCTACTGGGCGTGCTCGCGGTTCAGCTGCTGGTAGTTGCGTGGGTGTTCTGGCCCAGTGCGGAGCCCGGCTTCGAAGACGCTCAGCAAGGCTTGTTGGACATTGCTGCCGACAACATTGAACGCCTGCTGGTCGGTGATGAGGAACAAACCGTGGTGCTTGCGCGCAAAGACGACGGCTGGGTCATACCCGGGTACCACGGCCTGCCGGTCGACAGCAGTCGTATGCAGACGGCGCTGGACACGTTACCGCAACTATCCCGCGGTTATCCCGTCGCCCAGAGCAGCGGTACCCGGCAACGCTTCGAGGTAGCGGCAGATCACTACCAGCGCAAACTGGTCTATGTCAGCGCTGCCGGGGAAGAGACCCAGCTGTACCTGGGCACCTCGCCGGGCTTTCGCAAGGTGCACGTGCGCGTCGATCGGGAGGACCCGGTATACAGTGTCACCTTCAATACCTTCGACCTGCCCGCCAGCCCCGCAGAGTGGCTGGACAAGACCTTGCTGCAAGTCGAACAATTTGAGTCCATACAGGGCCTGGACTACCAGCTGCAACAGGTGGATGGACTCTGGCAGGACATGGGCAGAGTGGCTACAAGAGTTTCAGCAGACGATGCGGCCAGTGCCGCCCTGGTCAATGACCTCAAGAGCCTGCGGGTGATTGCCGCCGCCGATATCGCCACAGCAGCTATCCTGGCAGACACGGCAACCCCACCCACACTTTCAATCGTCTCGGCCGGGCAGCAATACGACTACCGGCTTTACCAGATCGAAGACGAATACTATATTCAGCGCGCCGACCTGGGGGTTTATTTCACGATCAGCCAACTCGACTACGATCGGCTCAACGACGCCAATCAGAGCACGCTATTTCCCGCTGATGAATCCGCCCATGCATCAGAACAACAGGAAAGCGAAGACCAGGCTGCCAGCGAGGACGGTGACCCCAGTACTGGTGCGTAAGTTGGCGGCAGACAGGCCCAACCACACACCGCTGAGGAAAATACACAGCAACCCCACAGCAAATACCTTCTGGAAGGTTTTGAACAGGGTGGGGCCGTGGCCCTTGTGCAGTTCTATCATACGACTCTGTATGCTGGGCAGAGCATAGTCTACTTGAGCCATGCCATCCGCCAGCGTAATGACGTAGTGCTCGCGCGAGGTGGGCCGGGTCCAGAGGGTGTCACCCTTCACCTTCACATACTCGAAGCTGTAGTTTTCAACGCCGGCGGTTTGCAGCAGCGCCCCGATGGCATGCTTCAGGCCGTCGGATTTAGCATCAATGCTGGCGGCACCGACATAGACCTGTGATTGTTCTACCGAGCCCTTCACACCAACCAGATACAGCCCACCTGAGGTTGCGACCAACAGCACAAAGGGCGCAAAAAAAGATGCCAGGTACAGGTGGATGGTAATAAAAAGCTTGCGGTTCATTCAGGGTCTCCTTCCTGCCAATCTTCACCTTGTATCCAGCGACAGCTGGGATAGGCGAGTAACGCGCCGGTAATCTGCGCAACGATGTAAATCCATATGCCATCGAACTGGCCCGAGACCAGTGCCGGGCCCAACGATCGCGCGGGGTTCATTGAGGCGCCTGTGGCGGGACCTCCAACCATAGCTTCCAGGCCAATCAGAGCACCAATGGCCGCGCCCGCCATCACCCCTTTTTCCATGTGGCCGGTGGACATGCTTAGTACCACCAGCATCAACATGTAGGTCTGCACCATTTCGATGACGAAGACCCGGTCGTGACTTACCCCCGGCAGGGCCGAACCCAGAGTTTCGTGGCTGGGATAAAGATAGGCCAGTAGGGCTGCGGCCAGGATCGCGCCAGTCAGCTGACAGCCGATATAGCGGAATGCCCAATCAGCTCGCAAGCGCCGCGCGAATACAAAACCGAGGGTGACGGCGGGATTCATGTGAGCGCCAGAGACGTTACCAAAGGCGTAGATCATGACCATCACCACCAGCCCCCACACGGTGCAGACGCCGACCGCGCCGAGATTACTGTAAATGTCATTCACCACCATCGCACCACAGCCAAAGAAGACCAGGGTAAACGTGGCGATAACTTCGGCCAGGTATATTTTTCGAGGCATGGGGATTATCTCAGTCGGTGGACCAATAGCGCTGCATTTCCAGGTAGAGAAAGGAGGCAGTCCAGGTGATCAAAACCAGGCCGGTCAGGGCCTCTATTCCCGTCAGGTAGCGCAAATCGCCGACGGGTTGGATGTCGCCGAAGCCCAGGGTGGTATAAACCGTAAAAGAGAAATAGACGGAGTCCAACAGGCTACCCTCAAAGTTGCCCTCCAACGCACCCCAGCCACGGCGGCCATGCATAAAGTAGTAGGCCACGCCGAAAATCCACACTTCCACTGCGTGCGCCACCATGGCGCCGAAAACGCCCACCACCAATCGATAGCGGTGCGCCAGGTCCAGCAACGGCAACAGTTTGGTCAGGCGATAAAGACTCTCGTAGTGAATCATCACCACCAGCGCCACCACCAGGCAATTAACGAGCAAAACCATCAGCATGGAATCAGTCTAACACTCAGAACCTGTAATGCACCCGCGCGATGACGGCCGCTTCTTTAACACCTCCATTCGTTGTACCGTTGGCGATCATCAAAACGCGCGGCACACGAATGCAAAGTACTTATAGGGGATTGATCCCCGCCCTTTTCCTGGTTGTGGGCGGCGCACTGGCGGGATGTGGTGATCCGCCGCCCGAACATCGTTCCCAGGCTGGGCAACTTATAGAAAATGCACTGCTCATCGATGGCTCTGGCAAACCCAGGCATTCGGCCAGTGTGCTCATCATCGACGGGGTCATAGCCCGGGTGGGCGATATTCCCCCGATCAGTTCCGATCAACGCATCGATGCCAGCGGCCTGATCCTGGCGCCCGGTTTTATCGACAGTCACAGCCACCATGACAAAGGCCTTGCTCAGCACCCCGATGCGACCGCAGCCCTGTCACAGGGCATTACAACCATCGTGATTGGTCAGGATGGAAAATCCCCGCTACCAATGGCAGGACTGGAGCAATTACTTGAGACGACACCGATTGCAATAAATGTCGCCTCCTATACCGGCCACGGTTCACTACGCGCTATGGTTATGGGCAAAGATTACCAACGAACAGCCAGCGCGGAAGAAATGGCGGCGATAAGCGCGCTGTTGGTGGAGGAAATGCACGCCGGTTCCCTGGGATTGGCGACCGGGCTGGAATACGACCCGGGCATTTACGCCAGCACCGATGAAGTGATCGCCCTGGCCACAACTGCTGGCCAGTATGGGGGGGGCTACATCAGTCATATGCGCAGCGAAGACCGGCATTTTGAGGAGGCCCTTGAAGAACTGTTACTGATCGGACGCGAGGCAGAGGTGCCGGTGCAGATCTCCCACATCAAACTTGCAACAACCGATCTGTGGGGCCAGGCTGATCGCATCCTGGAACGGCTGGATGCCGCCCGCGATGCCGGTATCGATGTCAGCGCCGACATCTATCCCTACACCTATTGGGAAACAACCTTGACCGTGTTGTTGCCGGAGCGGGACTTTCAAGATCTCGAGGAGGCGCAGTATGCCCTGGATAAACTCGCGCCAGCCGCTGGACTCACCCTCACCCGCTACGACCCGGATCCCAGCCTGGCCGGCCAGACTGTTGCGCAGATCGCGGCGGCGCGCGCCATGCCGGAGGCAAACACTCTGCTACAACTGATCAATGATGCCTATCCGCAGCTGTCAGCCGGCGGCGTTTTAGGGAGTGGCCGCAAGCGTGAAAGCGCGATGGGTGTGAGCATGACGGAAGCCGACATCGCCACCTTGCTGGCATGGCCGCATACCAATATTTGCTCCGATGGCAAGATAAAGGGCCACCCCCGGGGCTATGGCGCTTTTACCCGCGCCATCGATCAATATGTGAAACAACAAGAGGTCGTTTCACTGGAAGAAATGATCCGCAAGATGACCTCGCTCAGTGCCAGCCATACAGGCATCACGGGTCGCGGCCTGGTACAGCCAGGCTATACCGCCGACCTGGTGCTGTTGGATTTGGCCTCCCTGCAAGATAACGCGACCATCACGCAACACGATGCCCTCTCCCAGGGCGTCATAGGGGTGTGGGTTAACGGTGAGAGAGTCTGGCAGCATGCGGCGCCCACCGGTCGCTATCCCGGCCAGCTTATCAGGAGGCCCAATAGCAATGACTGATATGACACTGCAGGTACACTTCCCCGCCCCCTACCTGGTTTACCTTGGTGATGAGGAGGACGAGGATTGTTGCAAAACCGGTTTTGGCCTTGCCGACTGGGCGGGAAATAATTGCGTCGGGCAAATGCGCCACGGTGAACAAACGGTGTCGGTTGGCCTTACCGACTTGAACATTGAACAAGCCATTAGCGCCGGTGCCAGGTCATTGGTCATTGGCATTGCCGGTGTCGGCGGCTATTTACCTGAGAGTTGGCACCAGGATTTGCGCAACGCCGCCGCGGCCGGGTTAACCATTGTCAGTGGCGCCCACCAGAAACTGGACAGCGTACCTGGTTTACGCGACGCCGCTGAACAAGCCGCGGTGGCACTGGTGGAGATTCGCAATCCGGATATCAGCTTCCCGGTGGCAACGGGATTTAAACTCCAGGGCAAGCGCTTGTTGACCGTGGGCACCGATTGCGCCCTGGGTAAGAAGTATACGGCCATGGCCATTGCCAGGGACATGCGTGCGCGCGGTGTCGATGCTGATTTCCGGGCCACCGGGCAGACCGGCATCATGATCGCCGGTGGCGGCATCCCCATTGATTCCGTCGTCAGTGACTTTGTCGCCGGGGCCGCCGAAGTGTTGAGCCCCGAGGCTGCCGAGGATCACTGGGATGTAATTGAAGGACAAGGCTCTCTCATCCACCCCGGCTACGCCGCTGTCACCCTGGGTTTGTTACACGGTTCCCAGCCCGATGAACTGGTGTTGTGTCACGACCCACGGCGCACACACAACCTGGACAGTCCACAGATCGAGATTCCCCCTTTGACCGAGGTGATTGAGTTGTACCTGGCGCAGGGCCGGTTAACCAATCCGCAGATTCGCTGCCGGGCCATTAGCCTGAACACCCGGGGTATGAGCGCAGGAGAACGAAACGCCGCAATCGAGCAGGCGCGCGAGGCCACCGGCCTCATCGTCTTTGATCCGATCGCCGGCGACGTGGATGAATTGCTTGAGCAGCTGCTCACGGCAACGGCTTCATAATGCTGACCCTGCAACAACGTGTGGTTCGCTGGGCTTTGGTTGAGCCCTTTATTATTGCCAACAGGGCGTATGACTACCTGGATACCATCGAAGTCACCCTCACCGATGAGCAGGGCAATCATGGTCACGGCGAGACCTGTGGCGTCGACTATCACGGCGAAAGCGTTGAATCGATCGCCGCGCAGATTGAAGCCTGCCGCGCGCCGATAGAAGCGGGCATAGATCGCGACGCACTACAGCAACTGTTGGCCGCCGGTGGCGCCCGCAATGGCGTGGACTGCGCCCTGTGGGACCTGGAATGTGTCCAACGCGGCAGCAGCGTGTGGTTGGAGACCGGCATCGAACCCGCCCCGTCGATCGATACTGCCTACACCATCGGTATTGTCGGCGAACAACACGCAACCGAGCTGGCGTTAAAGTTTCATCACCACCAGACAATCAAACTCAAAGTCGATGAAAGCGGTTCACTGGGCACGCTCCGAGCAGTACGTGCGGCGCGACCCGATGCCCGTCTTATCCTGGATGCCAATCGGTCCTGGGACTGGGCCTTGTTTCAACAGCTTGAACAGGCCCTGATAGGCCTGGATATTGCCCTGATCGAACAGCCCTTTGAAATCGGTGAGGATGACGGCTTGCTGAACTACTCGGGGCCATTAAAAATCGCCGCCGACGAGTCAGTGCAGACAGCGGCGGACCTTCCCCTGCTGGTCGGGAAATACGATGTTATCAATATCAAACTGGACAAAACCGGTGGCCTCACCGAGGCCCTGAAGCTGGCCCACGCGGCCCGGAATCAAGGCTTTTCACTCATGGTGGGCAATATGTGCGGCAGTTCCCTGGCGATGGCGCCGGGCTATGTCATCGCCCAACTGTGTGAATACATAGACCTGGATGGCCCCTTGCTGCAGACCGAAGATGTACCGAACTGCCTGC
Organism: Halieaceae bacterium; assembly: GCA_965237855.1. GTDB lineage: Bacteria > Pseudomonadota > Gammaproteobacteria > Pseudomonadales > Halieaceae > CBDEGK01. Next base: position 747,657 of record CBDEGK010000004.1, read on the forward strand.
AATATAGTGAGGGCCTCATCCGCCCTCCCCGAGCCCCGCTATGGGCGGGCATCTGAACGTTCATGCAGTAGACCTGGAGTCAGGCCAACTCAAAACGCGTGAGAATCTGCGGCTCATTTTCCAGCGTTTTGTGCACCGGGCAGCGATCGGCAATGGCCAGCAGGCGCTGCCGCTGCTCATCACTGAGATCGCCCTGCAAGTCGATATAGCGGGTAATCACCTCGAGCTTGCCACTCGTACCCTCGCAGCTTTCACAGTCCTCCGCGTGCACCCGTTCATGGACCAGGCGCACATTGACGTCCTCGAGCGGAATGTTCTTGTGACTGGCATACATGCGGAGCGTCATTGAGGTGCAGGCGCCCAGGGACATCAACAGCAAATCATAAGGCGTGGGGCCCAGGTTGCTGCCGCCATAACTGAGCGGCTCGTCGGCCATCCACTGATGATCTTGGCTGAACAGGCCTCGCAGAAATTTTTTGTCCAGCTCGGACACCAGCACATGGCCGGCCTCCAGAGCCGGTGCCGTGCCATAACTTTTTTCAAATTCCGCTTTGACGATGCCCAGGTAGCGACTGGCCCAGGCGGTAACCGTGTCGGCAATATACTCTGCATCTTCGCGTTTACTAACCAGGTGATCGGCATTGTCCAGGGAGAGAAAACTCTTGGGATGCCTGGCCGCCTGGTAAATGCGCGCCGCTTCATCCACGGACACAACCGTGTCGATGGGCGAATGAATCACCAGTAAGGCTGTTCGAAGCTTGGCGATATGCGCGTCATCACCGTAGGTTCGAATATCGTCCAGCATTTGCCGCTTGATCCGAAACTCGCGCATACCCAATTTGATGGTGGCTTCGCCGCGCTTTTCCAGGTCCTCCAGGCCGCTGCTGAACAGGTGCTCCACATGGTCCGCCGTGGCCGGCGCGCCAATGGTGACCACCGCTTTAATCGACGGCATTCGCGCGGCGGCTGCCAGCACCGCCGCTCCACCCAGGCTGTGCCCCATCAATAATGAGGGTGCCTGGTAGCGCTGTTCTAGCGCACTCGCCGCTAACAGCAAGTCGTCAACATTGGAGGAGAAACTGGTGTTGCCAAAATCACCGTCGCTGTTACCGAGACCGGTAAAATCGAAACGCAGCACCGCAGTACCCCGCTGCGCCAGGGCCCTGGTTATACGCGAAGCCGCCGCGATATCTTTGCCACAGCTAAAACAATGGGCAAACAGTGCGTAAGCCGCGATGGCGACATTATTTGGCGGCGTCTCCAGCAAGCCGGCGAGTGTTTCACCCTGTGCATTGTCAAACTCAAATTTTATCCGTGCCATACTTGTCCACCTCACTGCTCAGAAAAGGTATTGCACCCGCGCAATCAACGCACGGCCATCATCGTGGCCCTCTACCGGGCGATCTGTCTCCGCATAAAGTGCATTGACGCTGGTTCGGAACTGGCGATAGTACCAGTTGACCCCAGCGGACACCTGCGCAAGATGATTGGATGGGTTCAACTCATCCTCCCCATGGGTGTAGCTGAACCGGGAAAACACTTCCCAGGCTGAACTTCCCAGGCGATTTACCGGGGCCCACAATCCCACCCGGGGCCGGTAATCACGATGTTCACCGGTAACAAACCAACCGACCTCGGCATAGCCCCCCCAGCCTTCGCCATCGACAGTACCCTCACTGTAGTCGCTGAAGAACAACTCGACCTGTCCATGGACAGACCCAGAACTGGCACCCGCTTCCAGGGCGAGTGTAATCAGTTCTTCGGCGTCGGGCTCGGCTAACAGTATGCGCTCGGCGATATGCATTTCCGGGCGCGGTGCAATACTGTCATATTCCCCCTTCCGAAAGGTTGCGCCTGCACCAATGTGCAAGCCGCGTTCACCGCTAATGGCATTACCCAGGGTGACCCGGCCTGTGATAGAGCCGTCAGTGTCATTGGCATTATCCAGACCTATATCGCGGGTAAAAATGCCCACCGAGGCAGTTGCCCGGGTGGCAGAGATACCGGCCACCTTGCGCTTGCTGCCAAAATCGATCCATTTATTGAGGCGCGCACCAAAGGAGCGAAAGCTGGAAAACTCAGATGTCGCTGAGGAGCGTTCCATGGCAGTGCCAAATTTGTTTCCGGTAAGATAATCGAACCCCATGGGCTCTTTTTGCTGGCCAATGGTCACATTGGAATCGCGATCACTGAACCGCCAGCGCCAGTAGACATCGCGGAACAGACTCTGGGCCAGGTCATACTGAACCTTGATTTCTCCTCGCTCAAAGAGGGAGCCGCGCACAATGATTTCGCCGCGGCGGACCTCCGCAGAGGTACGCGCACCTTCGCCATCCAGGTTGAGCAAATCGCTGTGCTGGTAACCATCAAGTTGCACGGCTCCTCCCACCCACAAATTAAACTTGTCGAACAACACCAGGTCACCCTCCTCCCGCACCACATCCGCCAACACGGTATCGTCATCGTGCATATCGGTGGTGACCTCGGAATTTGCCAGGAAGGCCACCGCCACCTCGGTTCCCCCAATCACTATTTCCGGGGTTCTCTGCTGCGGCGGCGCTTCAACGGCCACCGAATCGGCTTCGGCAGCAGCGGTTGGTTCGATGCGTTGAGACTCTACCTGTATGGGTTTCAAGGGGTCGCGATAGACCAGGATGGGGCGATTGGGCTCCAGCTGAATTGACTCGCTGCGCTCTTGTTCGACAATTTCACGACTTTCCTCGGTGGGTGCCACCTCCCGAACGACCTCGAACAGGGCCTGCTCGAGAAAGTCGATAATTTCATCCGGGGTACGTGAATCCGGTGTGGAATCCTGCGCCTCAAAGGCTCTCAACATCAGTGGGTTGGCGGCGAGCAGTCGTTCAACAGCCGCAGCCTTTTCGGCCGTGCTCAGCTGAGACTCAGCAACCGTGCGCATTTCATCTCGCAGACTCTGGATAACATAGTCGAGTCGCCAGGGCGTAGGTTTGAGCTCTGAAGATTTTAATACCAGGGGAGGACTGGCGGCGGTAGCGGCTTGCTCTGGATCACGCAACACTTGCCCGCGCACGGGCAAGCATACTATCAGCAGGCCAACTATCCAGAATTTCATAGCCGCATTCTACGCGGCCCCGGCTAGTCCTTGAAGTCCGGCGCGCGGTCTTCCTTTCGCGCCCTGATGGCTTCCTCGAAATTCTGCGTGGTCATACGCACAAACAACTGCGCATGGCCCTCGTGATTCATATGTGCGGGCAGGCTGCCGGCATCGAGACCCGCCCACAACAACTGCTTGATGAGCTCAACGCCTAATTGGCTGAAACCGGTAATTCGCTCTGCCATGGCATAACAGGTCTCGAGCAACTGCTCGTGGGCAACTGTCTGGGAGACGATGCCCAGCTGCGCCGCCTCGGTTGCATCTACATCCCTGCCGGTGAGCATTATTTCAAAAGCGCGGGTGCTGCCAATAGCCTTGGGTAACAGGTAGCTGAGGCCGAGCTCGGCAGACGTCAGCCCGTTGTTAATGCCGGCTGGTCGAAAGTACGCGCGGTCGGAGGCCACCCGTATATCCGCCGCCATACTCAGGCAAAATCCACCACCAATGGCGGCGCCATTGACCGCCGCAATAACCGGTTGATGCAAGCCGTGTATGGTTTTCACCACGTCATCGAGAATGCGCATGGCGCGACGGGCAATCCCGGGAACGGTGAGGCCATCGAAAATATCCATCCAACCCGGATCTTCCAGATCGGCGCCAGAACAAAAACCCTCTCCGGCACCGGTGACAATGACCACCCGTGTGTCATTGTCGAAACTGACTTCCTCCAGCGCCTCCTTGAAGGGAACCATGACATCGAAAGCCATGGCGTTCATGCGCTCCGGGCGATTCAAGGTTATCTGGGTGACATGAGGGCGCGGCTTTTCCACCAGCACATAAGACATTTTGTTCTCCGTTTTAAAGTGCGGCGATGGCGAGGCGATTGAACTGTTCCGCGGCCTCGTACATGGCCCAGTGACCGATCCCATCGAGAATATGGCATTCAGCATTTTCCCGGTCGACAGCGATCAGCCGTTGACGTTTTTCAATATCGCCCCGACCACCGGCGGTGGCGTCCCGCGAACCCCAGATTGTTACCAGCCGTGCCTGGATAGCCGGTAATGTCTGCATGAACTCATCGGTACGAGAAACCCGGCGGCTGTTGAAACGTGCCCGGGCCAGGTTTTCCCCGTGCACATACAGGGCCAGCTCATCGATACAGTCATTGCTGGAAAACATCAGGCTGCGCAGGTTATTGCGGTGAATGCAGCGGGCGCGATCGATGGATATCTCCGGGCCCGGTGGTCGCAGTAATTCCACCTGCTGGTGCAGCTCGCCAAAACCGGCCGCGCCGCAGGTGAGTAGCGTTTCGCAACGACTGCCTGCTAACTGCGCCAAACGCGCCCCGACCAGGGCACCAAAACTGAAACCGGCCAGGCTGAAACTGGCCTGTCCGCCCAGGTGCTGATTAATGCCCGCCAGTATGACGCGGGCAAAGTGCTCCACCGTATGCGGCTCCGGCATGTCCGCCGAGGCTCCCATGCCGGGCAGATCCAGGCTCCACAAATCAAAATGTTCTCGCAGTTCGGGGATATTCTGTATCCAGTGGGTCCAGGAACCAAAGCCGCCGTGCAGCAATAACAGGGGCCTGCCTTCGCTGGACCAATGCTGCCACTCCAGGTTTCCCGTACCGCAAGGGCTGGCATGCAGTTCAGCGCTGCGTTTGAGCCTGGCCACATGCTGCAGGGGGTTCATGCTAGCCCTGCAGAGTCTGTTGAATACTGGAGAAGTCCATCTGGCCGTTGCCCTCGCTCTGGTGAGCCTCGTACACCGCGCGCGCCAACTGGCCCATGCGGTTGTTGACGCCTACTTGCTCGGCGACCTCCATGGCCAGGCCCAGGTCTTTAACCATCAGGTCGACCATAAATCCGGGTTTGTAGTCATTGCTGGCAGGCGCCGTATCCATGACTCCGGGATAGGGATTGTATACCTCCAGCGACCAATTGCGCCCGGAACTGGCCAACATGATTTCTGACAGTACCGCGGGATCGAGGCCATTGCGTGCGCCCATCTCCAGCGCCTCGGTGGTGCCAATCATATGAATGGCCAGCAACATATTATTGCAACCCTTGGCCACCTGGCCAGCACCGGCGGGCCCAGCGTGAAATATATTCTTTCCCATATCGGCTAGAATAATTTTTGCCTTTTCGAAGGTTGCCGCCTCACCGCCACACATAAAGGCCAGGCTGCCAGCGGCCGCGGCGGCTGTGCCACCCGACACCGGTGCATCCATAAAACCAATGCCTTTCTGCTGGGCAATCTCTCCCACCTGGCGCGCGGTGGCGGCATCAATGGTGCTGCAATCGAGTACGGTGACACTTGTATCCAACTGGTCCAGCAGACCATTCTCGCCGGTATAGACCGCCGCCACATGCTTGCCGGCGGGCAACATACTGATCACGTACTCAGCATTCACAATGGCTGCAGCAGCTGAATCAGCTACCGCTGCACCGGCTTCTTTGAGTTGGGCACAGGCCTCCGGTACCAGGTCGAACACGGTCACCTGGTGACCAGCTTCAACTAGGTTCCTGGCCATAGGACCGCCCATATTGCCAAGTCCAACAAATGCCACAACTGACATAGTGAATCCTCTTCTCTTTATTTCGTTTCTCTTAATTTCATTACAACGTCGCCAGGGGATTGCTGTCCCAGGGCGCGGTAAAAAATGAATCGAGTGCCTGGTCGGGTACTTCCCTGGAACTTGGGTAGGCCCAGGCTGGATTGCGATCCTTGTCTACCAGCAGCGCACGCACGCCCTCAGCAAACTCCGGATAGCGAACAATATTGGTGACCAGTTGAATCTCCGCCTGGAACACTTCCTTCAACGAGCTGTGCCGGGTTTCCCAAAGCTGCCGATGAATCCAGCGCGCCGCCAGCGAAGAACCACCCGCCAGGCTATCACGGGCTTTCAATAACCAGGGATCGTCTGTTTCGAGCCCGGTAATATTGTCAATGATATCGTGAATGCTGTCGCCGTCGCAGAGCGCATTGATCGATGCCATGTGCGGTTCAACCTGGCCCGCCGGCCAGCTGCCAATACTCTGCTCGGCGTAGGGGCGCAACACGGCGCGCACCAGCGCATGGTTGGATTCTTCATCGGCAGACCAGGACTGTAGCTGTAACTGCTCCAGCACGGATTGCTTGTGCTCACTGGCGATAAAACGATCAGCAATACCGGTATAGATTGCATCAGCGGCATTGATCGAAGCGCCGGTCAGGGCCAGGAACTCGCCCGCCCGCCCCGGCATGTGGTTCAAGAACCAGCTGCCACCGACATCGGGAAACAGGGCAATGGTGACTTCGGGCATGGCGATGCGGGTTCGCTCAGTAACCACGCGGTGGCTACAAGCCGCCATCACGCCCAATCCGCCACCCATCACGATGCCGTGGCCCCAACAAATTAGCGGCTTGGCATAGGTGTGCAGGGTGTAATTCATGCGGTATTCGCGACCGAAGAAGGCCTCGGCATACTCACAGGGACCGCCGGGTTGCTCGATGGCGGAATTCCTCAGTGCCTGTACATCGCCACCGGCACAAAGGGCTTTCTCACCGGCTCCCTCGAAAAAGACGGCACTCAATTCAGGATCATTGGCCCATTTGTCCAGCTGCGCCTGTAGCAGATCCACCATCTCCAGGGTCAGGGAGTTAAGTGTGCTCTCTACATTGAGAGTAATGCGACCAAGCTTACCGCTCGCGCAGCTGATCTCTTCAAATAAAACCGGGGCGCTCACTAACTGTTCTTCCACTGGGGCTTACGCTTTTCCAGGAAGGCGTTGACGCCCTCTTTCTGGTCATCGGTGCTGAACAGATCGACAAATTTCTGCCGCTCATACGGCAGGGCCTCACCCATGGCATTATCGCGCGCATGATGGATCAGTTCCTTGCAGTAGGTCACCGAGATCGGGCTCTGATTACCCACCTGCTCCGCCAGGACCATGGCCCGTTCCAGCGCGGTACCACTGGGTACGACTTCCTCGACCAGGCCGATACGCAACGCCGTTTCAGCTTTGACCCGCTCGCCGCAGAGAATTATTTTCTTGGCCCAGCCTTCACCGACCAGCCAGGACAGGCGTTGGGTGCCGCCGGCACAGGGCAACAAGCCGACTTTGGCTTCCGGCAATGCCATCTGCGCGTGCTCCTCGGCAATGCGAATATCACAGGCCAAAGCGGTCTCCAGTCCACCGCCCATGGCAAAGCCATTTACCGCGGCAATGGAAACACCGCGGAAATTTGCCAGGCACTCAAACCCGCGGCCAAAAAACTCGGCCATGTTACGGGCCGTGTCGGGGTCGCCACCGGCAAACAAGTTCAGGTCGGCGCCGGCGGAAAAGAACTTCTCGCCTGCCCCGGTGATGACCAGGGCAAAAATGGAGCGCTCATCATTGAGCTTGGCAATCAAATCCTCGAGGGCGGGCAGGCTCTCGGTGTCCCAGGTATTTGCGGCCGGGTTGTCGATGGTAATTTGCGCGGTATGCCCAACAATCTCCACCTTCAATTTGTCAGATGTACTCAAACTCATTTAATAACCTCCAATGCACCTTCCATTAATAAGCGGCGGGAGATGATCACCCGCATGATTTCGTTGGTTCCTTCCAGAATCTGGTGCACCCTCGTATCGCGCACATGGCGCTCCATCGGGTACTCCTTGATATAGCCGTAGCCGCCGAACAGTTGCAGTGCGTCGTTGCAGACATTGAAACCCACGTCAGTGGCGAAGCGTTTCGCCATCGCGCAGTAGGTTGTGGCCTGTGGGTCTTTGTTATCCAGTTTACTGGCGGCCAGTCGTACCATTTGTCGCGCCGCTACCAGATCGGTGAGCATATCCGCCAGAGAAAACTGGGTGGCCTGGAATTCACTGATGGCCCGATCAAACTGTTTACGTTCCTGCACGTAGGCAGCGGCTTCTTCCAGCGCCTGCTGGGCTGTGCCAATGGAACAGGTGGCAATATTGATGCGGCCACCGTCCAGCCCTTCCATGGCAATGGCGAAACCCTGCCCTTCTGACCCCAACCGATTGATTGCCGGCACCCGCACATTGTCAAAGTTGATGGTGCGGGTGGGCTGGGCATTCCAACCCATCTTGGCTTCTTTCTTGCCGTAGGAAACCCCCTCGGCGTCGGCGGGAATCAATAGTGTGGATATGCCTTTTGCTCCCGCATCGCCGGTGCGCAACATCACCACCAACACATCAGTCTCACCGGCGCCGGAGATAAACACCTTGCTGCCATTGACCAGGTAGTTATCACCATCGAGTACCGCAGAGGTTTTCAGGGACGCGGCATCGGAACCGGCACCGGGCTCCGTCAGGCAATAAGAGGCCAACTTGGTTCCCATCACCAGGTCGGGGCACCATTCATCGATAACCGACTGGCTACAGTAGCGACCAATCATACTGGTCGCCATATTGTGTATGGTCAGAAACGCGGCCGTGGTGGTACAGCCCTTGGCCAGTTCCTCAACAATGAGGCTGGCATCGAGCCTGGGCAGTGCCAGGCCGCCGGCCTCTTCCGGGGTATACATGCCCATGAAGCCGAGTTCTCCGGCCTCACGCAGTGCCTTCTTGGGAAAGATGGCGTCCTCATCCCAACGCGCGGCGTTGGGCACCAGCGCTCCTTCAGAAAAGGCGCGCGCACTCTCGACAAAGGCCTGCTGCTCGTCCGTGAGTGAAAAGTCCATGTCAGTCCCCTGCTTCCTTTTTTAACTTATTGGAACTTGCTCATCACCGAGCCGAACAGCTCTTCGTCAGAGGGAATGACTTTGGCCTCAGCCAGGGGCTTGGAAACCCAGGTCTCGTTAATGAGATCGCGCCAGGTAATATTGTTATTGGTGGCATTGCCACCCCAGGAACCGCAACCCAGGGAGAAGGTCTGGCGCATGCCATTCCACAAGTTGCCGCTGTTGGAGGCCGCCTGCGGCTGGTTCACCATAACCCGCGAAGTCTTGGTGGCGTGGGCAAAGCCCATGATGTTGTCATCGTTGTACGAGTATATGCCGCAGGAATGTCCCTGGCCCTGGTAGGCCTGGATGGCATTGGTCATGGCGATGGCCTCGTATATATCCTTCACCTTGTACAGCGCCATGGTCACTGATAACTTCTCGCCTGAGAAGGGGTGATCGGGGCCGGCGCCTGTCTCAGGCACGATCAGGAACTGCACTCCCTCTGGCAATTCGATACCGGCCATACCGGCAATTTTTTGCGCAGACTGGGCGACAATGGCCGTGTTGAGGTGGCCATCTTCCCATATCGTGTTCTGCAGTTTGGCTTTCTCCTCGTCATTGAGCAGGTGACCGCCTTCTGCCACAAGTTTTGCCAGCATCTCGTCGTAGATAGATTCAAACAACAATACCGAGTTATCAGAAGAACAGGATGCGGCCAGATCGAGGGTCTTGGAGATGCGGATTTTTTCCGCCGCCTCGTCCAGGTCCGCAGAATCGTCCACGGTAATACAGGCGTTGCCCACGCCGACACCCAGGGCCGGCGTGCCACTGGAATAAGCGGCGTGCACCATGGGGCCACCACCAGTAGCCAGTACTCGGTCGCATTGGCGCATCAGTTCGTTGGTGCCTTCCATGCTGGGCACATCGATGCTGATGACCAGGTCGGCCGGTGCACCACAGAGTTCCAGCGCCTCACGCATATAGTCACAGATCTTCTTGTTGGTGAGCTTGGCGCGGGGATGTGGAGCAACAATGATGGAGTTGCGACCTTTTACCGCAGAGATGGCCTTGATGACCGGCGTCGCTTCCGGATTGGTGGAGGGCGATAGCGCGCCAATCACACCCACCGGCTTGGCGATCTTGACAATATTGCGCTCGAGATCTTCCTCAATGATGCCGACGGATTTGTCGTCGATGATGTCCATCAGGGTGGCGCGGGTCTTGCGGTAGATCTTCAGGTATTTGCCATCGTAATTACCCAACTGGGTTTCGTCGATGGTGAACTGGGCAATTTCCTCGGCGCGATCTTCCCGGGCAACGGAATACACCATCGCCCTGATCAGCTCATCCACCTGCTCCTGGGTGTAATCGGCGATCTGTTCCTGGGCTATACGTGAACGCTCGACCAGGGCGGCGATCTGCTGCTCGGCTTGCTGCTGTGCGTCGGTCATTGGTGGGGCTCCTGCGATGATTTTTGATAACACGCAACGATAACAGTATTAAGTATGGCTCACATTGACAAAATTGCTCTATTTATGGACTATATTGCGATATGAGCGCTCCCTCAAAATGGCCCCTGCCGACGGCCGGTATCCGCTTCATCACGCCCGCCTTCATGGTCGAGAAACTGGCGCGTCATCCACTAACCAAGGACTGCTATCCCACCGCTATGGGTTACTACCCGGCCGCCAGCGGACACCGTATGCAGCGCGACCGCCACGATGACAACCTGCTGCTGTATTGCGTTTCCGGTCGCGGCCAATTGCGGCTGGATAATTGCCGGGAGCAGATTTCGCCGGGACAGGTCATGTTGCTCCCCCAGGGCGTCAGCCACTACTACGAGGCCAGCCAGAGCAATCCCTGGACGCTGTACTGGGTCCACTTCCAGGGTGCCAGTACCGGCATCTTCAGCCAGTATCTCGGTTACCGGGAAAACAGTCCCGTGGTCGATGCAGGTCTCAACCCTGCCCTGATTGGTGCTTTCGCCAGGCTGATGAATGTCAGGCGCACAGGCTATGACCTGCGCGCCTTCATCAACGCAGCCAATCAACTGCGCCACCTGTTCAGTCACATGGCCCTGGAAATCAGCTCGACCCAGGCCCACGTGGCCCAGAAGTTCAATCTCGACCAGATCCAGGCCTTTATGCTGGAAAACATCAAGGGCCAGGTCAGCCTGGACACACTGGCCAACTCCGCCAATATGTCCAAATACCATTTCGCCACCAAGTACAAAACGCTGACCGGTTACCCACCCATCAAACACTTTTTAAATATGAAGATGGAACACGCCTGCCACTTGCTGGACTCATCGGAGATGAGCGTCAAGGAGATCGCCGGCGAACTGGGCTATGACGACCAGCTGTATTTTTCCCGGCTGTTCAGTAAAACTATCGGTAAATCGCCGCGTAGTTATCGCGCTTCAATAAGGTAGGATCATCTATGACTTTATCGCATACCAGACAGGCAATTATCGCAGGCATCCTCCTCCTGCTGGCGTTGCCGGCGGTAGCGCAGTGGGCCCAACCATCGGCAGAGGTCGTCATCGTCCGGGGTGGCTGGCTGTTTGACGGCATTAGCGACAGCCGCAGACCGAACACAGGGCTGGTCATTCGCGATGGTAAGTTTGCCGAGGTCGATGCCGATTTACAGAAGCAGGATCTTGCCGCGGCGACAGTGATCGAGCTGACCGATGCGGACACGATCCTGCCCGGAATGATCGATCTGCACGCCCATTACAATTTCAACCTGGTCGATGCGGGCAGGACCGAGGAGGTGATCTACAACGGCATCATCTTTCTTGCCAATGGCGTGACCTCCACTTGGTCAGCCGGTGAATACTATCCTGAGCGCGTCATGGAACAGCGCGAGCTGGTTGATTCGGGCCAATCGGCTGGGCCAAGGCTGTTTGTATCCGGCCCCTACTTCGGTGGCTTCCGCTGCGAATACAACATCAAGACGGCGGCTGACGACTGCATCGGGTGGCCCAACGACATCACCGAGCAGGAAATCCGGGCAGAGGTCGACAAGTGGGCCGAGCAGGGTGTGATCAGTATAAAAATAAAGCAGGCAACGCCGGACGAGGCAATGATCCTGATCGATCAGGCTCACAAGAATGGTATGACCGCGACTGGTCACCTTGCCAACTACAATGTCGAGTGGGATGTGAGCACGCGAGACGCGATCCTCATGGGCATCGATCGCGTTGAACACCAGATGACGTTGGGCAGCGGTGGCCCAGGCAGTGCCGACATGCCGCAGATAATCGACCTTATCCTGAAGCACCAGGTATATTACGACGCCAACTTGCAGATGTACGGCGGCATCAACCTGCGCAATGAACTGGGCGACGCCATGATCTGGACCGATGAAGCCAGGTTCTTCACCCCCTATACCCAGGCTCTGCTGGAGCAACGGGGGCCTCCGCCACCGGAATCCGACCCTGCGGAATTCGCCCAACGTGTGCTCGAACTGAAATCACTGCATGAAGCGGGCGGCGAACATCTGCTTGTCGTGGGCACTGACGAACCCGTCTATACGTCCTTGTTACCAGGATTCGCCTTTCATCGTGAATAGCTGGCCATGGTGCACGTCGGACTACCACCTGTCGCCGTTCTCAAGGCCGCCACCATCAATGGCGCCAGCTCTCTGAATATTGCCGACCAGCTGGGTTCTGTCGAGGTCGGTAAGTTGGCCGACCTGTCTGTCGTGAAGGGAAACCCGCTCGAGGATATCAAGACCGCCCGCAAAGTGACCCTCGTCATCAAGGCTGGGGAGGTCTATGACCCTACATTGCTATTGGAGTCCGCGGTCGGAAAAATTGGGCCATCGGGTCCCGACGATCACGCAGATTGGGAACTGACGATTAGACCGCTTCGCTAAAACCGAAAGTATCCCCGCCGCTATGTCCTGGCAAACTCATTAAAGTCTGCCACCAACAATTCAATGGTGATGGGAAGAATCACATTCAATTCTTCGTCCATAAGTTCATAGAGCGCGCCATCAGTACTGTGTGTACTAAACAGCGCTACCCCGCCGTCAGGACCACCCCGTTCAAGATGTGGTGTTTCCACACCCACGGAGAGTCCGTAATCCCCTGCCCGACGAATGCGTGGCTCTTTGGCTAAATTGCCCTCTGCGTCGTAATCGTAAAGATGCTGCTCACCTTCGAGAACAAAACAGGTAGTGGTGGCCATATGCCGATGGAGATTGCAGTGTCCGCCGTCGCTGCCCCAGCGCACGATCATATCCAGCGTACCAGCCGCTTCGTCGTAACCCAGGATGGTGTAGTCATGATGAATAAAATAGCTGGCATCAGCTTCATCATCGACTTCACGCCATTTGTACTTACTTAGATCCAGATTGCCCTCAAACATGGCCGCTTTCTCTTATTGACGAATGCCATAGGATAGCCCCAACTGCGCGGCCTGTAACTTGTCGGGATTGCGGAGACTGTAAATCCAGCAAATTTCTCCCTGCTGGTTCAATCTCAGGGTGAGAATCATGTCACCCTCGTCACCCTGCAAGCGCACAAAGGCTGGGCGACCATTGACCCGAGTCATCTCAATGCCATCAATGGCGGCCCGCTTGCTGGCAATGTGGGTAAACACCTGGGCTACCCGCTGCGGTCCCTCAAGAGGTATCAAGGCTGCGGTCACCTGGCCACCGCCATCTGACAACGCCACCACATCCGGCGCCAGCAGGGCCATCACCGCTTCGCGATCACCGGCCGCTGCCGCCGAGGCGAACTGCAACATCACCTGTTCCAACTTCTCATTGGAGGCTTCAAAACGGGGCCGGTCGGCGGCGAGATGTTTCTTCGCTCGACTCACCAGCTGACGACAACTGGACTCGCTGCGATTGAGCATGGTGGCAATGTCATCATAGGGCGTGTCAAACACCTGGTTCAGTAAAAACGCGGCGCGCTCTTCTTCCCCCAGGCGCTCCAACGACCACAACAATGCCAGTTCACACTGTTGCGCCAACTCCAGTGCACCCTGGGGTTCGGAGGTTGTTTCCAGGATCGGCTCGGGCAACCAGGGGCCGGTATAAACTTCGCGCCGATGTCGAGCTGAGCGCAACTGGTCAATTGAGAGGCGTGTTGCCACCGTGGTTAACCACGCCGGCGGTGATTGAATGGTCGATTGGTCAACCCCTTGCCAGCGCAGCCAGGTTTCCTGCACCACGTCTTCCGCCGCGGCAATCTCACCCATCATCTGGTACGCCAACGATACCAATCGCGGGCGCTCGCTCTCGAAGCTATCCAGTTGTTCGGCTGCGGTAGGCATGAGCCACCAGGGCAATTGAAATGAGTGCGGGCAGCGTGACGCCGGCGAAATCTTCCAGCAGGGAGGCGGGACCAACCACCCCGGTGACAACTTCCAGCACATGAAAGATGGCATGGCCCGTCAGCCAGAACGCGGGTGCCACCCACCAGGCCAGGCGCTGCTTCAGATCGTAAGCACCCAGCAGCAATCCACCCGCCACCGCCAGGTATATCAAACCCACGTCGCGCACAAAATGTGGGTTGTAGGCACCGCGTAGAGGCACACCCGGTACCGCCCAAAACCAGGGTTCGGGTGCGGCCAATTGAATCAGGGCATTGATACCCAGGGCGACACCCAAAATAATCGCTGTCACGGGGGCGATGTGCTTCATGTGGATACTCCGACCAGGGCGTGGTCGCCGACCATAACACGGCTACAGGCCTGCCCATAACCGAGGGTGTATTTGAGATCGGGGTAGAGCTTGGCGGACGTCAGCGCCAATCCAAACTCAATCAGGCCCTTGTTACCCCATTGGTCCAATACTGACGGCCTCAGCTGTTCCGACGCCGCATCCCGTTCGATGATGGCATTGGCAAAATCGATTGCCAGGGCCAGGTCGGCGGGCACATCACTGCTGCGACTTTCAACGATCGCCGCAACCTGGGGACCGTCAACGCCAGCCTCCAGCGCCATGTCCGCCACCAGTTGCACGCAGGGGCCACAATCTTCATTGATGGCAGAACGGATGACGGCAGCGAAGTGAATCGCGGTGGGAAGTGCGCCGGTGTGTCGGCCAATGGCCTGGGCAAAGTTGAACTTTATAAAAGCCCAACCATCTTGCTCCAGCAGGTATTGCAAATAACTGGCATCATAATTGTAGTGTGAGGAAAACTTCTCAATTCGCGCATCTATCAAGTGCCTAAACATCGCCCTTCCTTTAAATGTGATTTACTCTTTGACGGAATAACCATGCAGAATGTGACAGCTTGAATAAATATCCTGGAAAGAACACATTGAATTACGAGAGTAAAAGCATCATCGCCGCAGCAACAATGGCCGCTGCCGGCGCGGCCATATTCCTGATATTACCCCTGCTGATCGGCTTGCTGGTCGATTACCGCGGCCTGAGTGAACAGCAAGCAGGCGTCTTGGCCAGTACCTACTTTGCCACTTACCTGCTCAGCAGCGTTTCCGCCTACTTCTGGATTCACCATGTGCACTGGCGCGGCGCCTCTGTAATCGCTTACCTGCTGATGATCATTACTATCTTCGCACTATTCATTCGTGGGACGGCAAAAGACACCCCAGCCATGGCCAATCAATCTACCAAATCGGTCGCATCCACCCGCGAACACCTGCTGGACGTGGCGGAGGCCCTCTTCCTGGACCAGGGCGTGGACGCGGTCTCCCTGCGGGCAATCGTGCGCGCGGCTGGCCAAAAAAACCAGTCGGCCCTGCAATACCACTTTGGTAATCGCGATGGCCTGATCACAGCACTCAGTAATCGCCGCCAGCAACAGCTTGAGGCTCGGCGCGCTGAGTTGCTCCGCAAGCTGCTCTCGGACAATATAAATCCTGGTCTGCGCGAGGCTTGCGCAATCCAGGTCCGGGCCCCCTTCCTGCTGTGCCGTGAACAGTCGACCTTCAGGGACATCCTCGGTTTGTTCGGGCAGCAAATGCTGGCCTCGGATAGCGACTTCCTGGCTGCTGAAGCCGACCAGGATGCGCCGAGCCTGCGCCAGCTCTGGGAGATAACTTGGCGGCAGCTCGACCATCTACCCCTGGAACTGCTGGTGCTACGGGGAGAGAATGCTCAAGCCGCAGCGCAACTCGCCCTCTCGCGACGTGCGCAACTGGATCGAGGGGGAAATCGCCGGGATGACCAGCTATAGGGAGTAAGCGCGAGGTCGATAAGCTGAAGCTGGCAGGCTAGACTGAAGAAGATAACCGCAGAAATCGTCTCTTAGAAAACTAGAATATTGGTGCCAAATGCTTTGCCGACGTACATCCCTGAGTTGGTTGTTCCGACTGCTGCCCTGCTGTTTCCTGGCGCTGGCCATGAATGCCTCGGGGCAAACTGGACTGGTCACGGTGGAAGACGGCAAGGCTACCTTGCTTCACGCAATCCTGAATCACACCACCTGGCCGGATGACGAGGACATAGATCAATTTATTGTAGGCCTTTACGGTTACGATCCGGCGCTACTGCAAACGCTCAACAAAGCCCTGCAGGAAGTAACAATTCGCGGGAAGTCCGTTGATGTGCGCTCCTATCGCACGATTCCAGAAGCAAAAGAAAGCCACATACTGGTTCTGACCCGGGCCACCAACTACCAGCTGGAAAAGATCGACCGGGAGTTGCACCTGAGTCAGACCCTGATCGTCACTGACCGCAGTGACGATCAGCGCCGCATCATGATCAATTTCACCCAACCCTCAGAGACACTCCTTTCTTTTGAAATCAATCGCAGCAATATTGTCTACGCCGGCCTCGAACTATCCAAGGACATCCTGCTGTTTGGTGGCACAGAGCTGGATGTGGCAACTATCTACAAGGAAACCGAAGCAGAGTTGGTGCGGGCAAAAGAAGTCGCCAGGGATCAAGAGCTGCAGCTGGAAGTTCAGCAGCGATTACTGGCGGACCAGCAGCGCACCATCGCCGAGCAGCGCGCACAGGTTGAGGCCAACCGGGCCGAGCTGGCGACGCTGGAGCAGGATCTCACCGCCATCAGGACAACGTTGGACAATAGCGCCAGCAAACTGGCGGCCAATGAGGCAGCCTTACTTGAAAAAGAGCAGGTGCTGGCGGAGAAGGAAGCCTACATTCAAAGCTACTCCGGGAAGATCGAGCGAAACCTGGCGAGACTGGAAGACCAGGCAGCGGAGATCGACGAAAAGGAGCTCCTGATCAATGAGCAAAACCGGGTACTAGTAACCCAGGTTAATACTATTCAGTACCAGAAATATTTCCTGGTTGCTGCGGCGGCGGTTCTAGTACTCGTGTTATCGCTGATCGGGATTATCTTTCGCAGCTATCGCAGCAAACACCGCATTAACCTGAAGCTGGAGGGTAAAACAAAGGAGCTGGAAGTAGCCAACTACCAACTGGTGCAGGTAACCGATGCCAAAAGCCGGTTTCTCTCCACCATGAGTCACGAGATCCGCACACCCATGAATGGGGTCATCGGCATGGCGGAACTCCTGCAAGGGACCCAGCTCAGCGCCCAGCAGCGGGATTACCTCTCGCTTATCATTACATCGGCGGACACCCTGCTGGACTTGATCAACGATATCCTCGATTTTTCCAAGATCGAGGCGGGCAGGCTCGACCTGGAATCCATTCCCTTCAAGTTACGCGACATCCTGGGAGACACCTTGCAGAGCATGGCGCTGCAAGCCAGCGAGAAAGGCCTGGAGCTGTCATTCCATATACCGCCTGAGGTTCCCGACCAACTGATCGGTGATCCCGTCCGCTTGCGCCAGATCGTCGTCAACCTGGTTGGCAATGCCATCAAGTTCACCGAGAGCGGTGAAATCGTGGTCGACCTCAGCCTGGAAACGGTCTCTGCACAATCCGCTCGCATCGCCTTCGAAGTGCGCGATACGGGCCTGGGTATCTCCGAACACCAGCAGCGGAAAATTTTTGAAGCCTTCGGCCAGGCAGACTCGTCGACCACCCGCCAGTTCGGTGGTACCGGACTGGGCCTGGCCATCGCCTCCCAACTGGTTGAGATCATGGGCGGCAACATGGCACTGGATAGTCGGCCGGGGCAAGGCAGTAGGTTTTCATTTGGCGCAGACTTCCAGCTCGCCGACGAGCCCGACACCGAGCCACTGCACCCGGACAGTCTGCGTGGTCTGCGAGTGCTGGTGGTTGATGACAACAGTACCAACCGGATGATCCTGGAAGAACTGCTGAACAACTGGGGCATGGTAGTCCGCCTGGCGGAAGGTGGCGAACAGGCGCTGGCCGAGCTTGATGGTATCGACGACGCTGAGCAGCCCTATGTACTGGCGCTGCTGGACGTGATGATGCCACACATGGATGGCTTCGAACTGGCGGCCCGGATGCGGGAACACCCGCAAGGCGCGAGCATGCGTATCCTGATGCTGACCTCGGCCGGGAGCGCGAACCAGGAAGCACAGCGGGACGCGCTTGATATCTCCCGGGTCCTACTGAAACCGGTCAAGCATTCAGATCTCCTGGTGTCGATTACCGATGCGCTGGGGGTCACCAGAGCAGAGGATTCAACAGCAATACCGGAGGAACACCCTGCCGACCTTGCCGTACGCGAGGTTCTCCTGGTTGAAGACAACCCGGTCAACCAGAAGGTGGCGAACGACCTGCTGACGCGGCGCGGCCACCAGGTGGAGGTGGTTAACAATGGAGCGCAGGCCTTGGATTATGTGTTTAAAAAGGCCTTTGATGTAGTGCTGATGGATGTACACATGCCGGTCATGGACGGCCTCACTGCAACTCGCGCCATCCGCGAACAGGAGCAGGCCAGTGGCAGCCATGTACCAATCATTGCGATGACAGCGGGCGCGACCACCGAAGACAGGGAGCAGTGTTTCGCGGCGGGGATGGACGCCTTCGTCACCAAACCCTTTCGTGCCGGGGAACTTTATCGTGTAGTGGAAGAGGCAGCGCCCGGGCGTGAACGGGAGGCAACTGAAGAGCCGACTGAAGAGCCGGTAGAGGATAAGCCCGGGGAAGCGCGCCTGGATTGGCAGGCTGCCCTGCGCAACCTCGATGGGGACGAGGAACTGCTGATCGAGTTGTCCGAAATGTTTTTGACCCAATGCCCTGAGTTATTGGCCGAGATTGAAAAAGCTATTTCCTCGGAACAGGCGGCAGAGTTACAGCGGGCCGCTCATACCCTCAAAGGCTCCGCCCATATTATCGGTGCGCAGGCCGTTGCCGCCGCCGCATTGCGACTGGAAGAAATCGGCCGGGAGGAAAAACCTGAAACAGCCGCTCCTTCACTTCGCAGCCTGGAGTCAGAGCTTGCAGAACTGGAACCGGCGCTGCTGCTGGCCATGGGGCAGCGCCCGGCCGCGAATTAATAACCCTACTGATCCCGGTCGAGGTCGGCGCGCAGGGCATCAACCACCCCTTTGAATTTCTCGCGGTTTTCAGGGTTCAGCGCGGCCAGCACTTCGTGCGCACGGAGCATGCGCTGGCCCTGCCGGGCCTGTTCCAGCTGCACCTGTTGCAGAGATTCCATCGCTTCCGGTAGCGTAGCGCCCGTGGGACTGGCATGGCTTAACACGCCGTTCATTTTCAGCTCCTCGAACAGCGCCCGGATGCTTTCGGGCATCTGCTGCACATTAACGGCACTGGGTCGAGACATCACAATTTCATGCAAGGTCCCAAGACAGGTACTGTCCAGGTATTCACAGTCGCCCAGGTCGATAGTCAGATGATCGTAGGATTTCAGGAGATCGTTGGCTGCTTCCAGCAACGTCTGGCTGCTGGTCCAGGTCATTGTGCCGATAATGCGGATAAAAGCGCGGTTTGGTGTAACACCCTTCAGCAACTGGGATTGCTCCGTGCTTGCCGGCGGGGGCCCCGCGCGCTCCGCTGCAGTGGGTGTGTCATCAAAATGGCTTTCACCCTGACCCCGCTCCAGCAGGATCATGGTGATGTCATCACGTTCCCCGCTGGCGTCTTCGGTGGCGGCCCGGTACAGCTTGGCGGGGATTTCGGACCGGTTACTGGTATAGGACAGCTCCCGCACCAGGTCTTCACTGGTCAATGCGGTTTCCGCGCTGCCCAGTACACCATCGGTGTACAACAACAAGCGGTCTCCCTCGTCGAGTTGCAGTTCGCATTCCTCGTATTGTGCCTCCGCCGCCAGCCCCAGTGCCGGGCCGGTGCGCTCCAGTAGTTTTGAGTTGCCGGCAGACGTGGTCTGGACACAGGGTGGGTGTCCGGCAGACGCGAGCCGGGCGTGACCCGTACACCGATTCTGCAGTACGTACGCTGCGGTAATAAAAGCCCCGGGGGCAGAGATACTTTTGTGGAGTTTGCCATTCAAACTGCCGAGAACTTGGCTGGGCGTTAGCAGTTCGCCCCCCCGCGCGCGGAAATTCAGGCGCAGTTTGAACAGCACTGACAACATGGCCGCGGCGACGCCGTGCCCGGCGGCATCCGCAACCACCAGGCCCACGTGGTCCTCGTCCAGCAATATGATGTCGTAAAAATCTCCACCGACGCTGTTGCCGGCGCGGTATAGGGTTTCCGCGCACCAGCCGTCCATCTCCGGCGGTTCCTGGGGCAACAGGGCGCGCTGAATAATTTCGGCGCGGTCCAGGTCTGACTGGATGACGGCCGCCTGCTCCTCGAGAACACGACACAGCTGCTCCAGTTCGTCCACTTTCTCGGCGAGCTGCGCGTTGCTGAGTTCGATTTGCTCGTACAAACGCTTGCGTTCACGCACCAGCTCGATCTGGTCGAGGGCATTGCGCACGGCAACCCGCACCCGCTGTACCTCGGGCGGCTTGGCCAGATAGTCAAAGGCCCCCAGCTGCAGCGCATCCACCGCGGCATCAAAGGTTTCCAGCCCCGAGAGCACAATCCAGAGCGGCTCCGGACAATGCTCCTGCGCCCACTTCATCAACTCGAGGCCACTCATATTGGGCATGAGCACGTCAGTAACGACCACGTCAAAGGTTCTATCCCGTAGTATTTCCTGTGCCGCCAGGCCGTCTTCCACTTCCAGGATTTCCGCCGGGTCAAGCTTGGCCAGCCCGCGGCTCACGATCTTGCGAACCATGGCGTCATCATCCACCACCAGGAAGGTGGGCCCGCCGGATTTAGCACCCTGATCTGTTGTCATTGCACGCTGGCCTCCATCTTCAGAGTATAGAAGCTCCGGGGAAAGTGTACTTAATTCCTTAAATGGCATATGTCCCGAATGATTATTTTAATCGGGCATGCGTTTTGTCACTTCTGGCCGCAGCTATAGTTTGCAGCATCCTTAATTTCACCAGAGCCTTTGTAATTGGCAACTTGCGGATATGGACATAGCAAACGGGTGGCGAACAGGTTGAGGTGGATTACATTCAAGGCGGAGAGGCGGTTAGGGTCAGCGCCGATCACTGTGTGGTGGCTTGCTACAACGGGCTCATTCCCCACCTGTGCCCACAACTGCCCGACCAGCAGAAGGAAACGCTGCGCTATGGGGTCAAGGTGCCTTTTGTCTACGCCAACGTGCTACTGGACAACGGCCGTGCTTATTCAAAACTGGGGGCCAGCATGGTGCACTGCCCATTTGATCCCTTCGTTGAAGTGATAACAGCACCACCCACCACCAGCGGTGGCTTCCAGCCACCGCGCGGTCCCGATGATCCCATGGCGGTTTTTATGATGGCGGCCTGGCGGGCGATGGAAGAGCAAACCACCTGACTAGGAAGATTCGATATCCAGGGGTCGGTAATAGTCCTTGCCCTGAGCTACGTAGTCACCCATCAGATTCATGAAGGTCTCGCCTGCAGAGCCCTCCTCCGACAAGGTGAGATTCTGGCGTATAAAGTTGACGCTGTCCGGGTTCAGCATCCGGGCCATCTCCCAGTACTGCTCTGCCTTGTCTTTGTGGCCGTGCTCACGAAACAGATTGCCCAGCCGGAACGCCGCATCCGCTTTCAATTGGTCGGGCGTATGCTGGCGGATATGGCCGGTCACTGCATCAGAAGACTGAACATGGATGCTGTCCGCCCCCTTGGCCACCCAATCCTTCAGCGCCGGCTCATAAACGTCGGTGCCGAAAGCAATCTTCTGTTCTCCCTCGCCAATCTCATGGAGCTGGGAATAAGTGCCCTCGTCGATGCGAACAATCCTGCCCTCCTCGTCCACCCAGGCCGCTGACGGCACATTCACAAAGTTAAAGGCACTGCTGATGATGTGATCGGCATCCACCACCTGGATATAGGTGGGATTCGCCGCATCAAAAATAGGGCCCGCCACAGCTTCGCCGCCGGTATCTTCAGCCGCACAGAGGATGACAAAGTTAGGGTCGTTGATTTCTTCGTAGATACGTTGCCACACGGGCACGTCAAGAAAGCAGCCTCACCAGGAGGACCAGGTGACAATCAGCGCTTTCTTGCCTTTCAGGTCGGCCATGTTCACAACCTGTCCCTGACGGTCGGTGACTGCAAAGTCCGGCGCCATGGCATCGACCAGCATGCTTTCGCGCTTTGCCGGCATTTCAGCAAAGCTCCAGACGTTCGCCTCGGTATCGGCCACATAGGGTTGGTCGTGAAGGTCCGCGAAGGCTGTCAGGTCAAACCATTGCTCGCCGCCTGCCTCAACAAGCAGGTCGGCACTGATCGGAACGCACAGTTCTTCATAGCAGGCGCCTTCCGGCTTGAGTGTAAACCCGTTGATGCCGGGAAGGTCGTCTGGTCGAATCAGCAGGTCATCCCCGCCCCCACCCCCTATTCGGGTCAGGGTCAGGGTGATTGCCTTTCCCTGGTACAACACGGTGGTGCTGCCCTCGGGATGGATCGGCTTTTCCTCAAAGGGGTGCCGCAGCTCCGGATAAGCCATCATCGCATCTGCCATGGTTTTTCTCCTTAGCGGGAAAATCGTATCCTAGCGCTATATAAGCCTCATAGAAAGTCACGAATCAGAGGCAGCACCGCCCAATCTGTTCTATTCTTGGATAAACAACTCATCGCTGGAATCCCCATGAGCAAACTAGCCCTCGCCGACGCCATGTTCCTGGTTAATGAATCTCGTCGTATGCCCATGCATGTTGGCGGCTTGCATTTATTCACGCTGCCAGACGGGGTTAATGATACCCAGTTCCTGAGCAGCCTTGGCGAAATACTGCGGTACGATGAATCCCTGCGGCACCCCTTCGACCAGCGACTGAAAATGGGCCCACTCGGCGCGGTGGGGCCGGTGCACTGGGAAGAGGATGATCAACTGGATATTGATTATCATATCCGCCACTCGGCGCTGCCGCAGCCGGGGCGCTACCTGGAGCTGTTCGCGCTGATATCTCGACTGCACGGTGTACTGCTGGATCGGTCCCGACCCCTGTGGGAAATGCACTTGATTGAAGGCCTGCAAAACCGCCAGTTCGCCACCTACTTCAAGGCCCATCACTGTGCGATTGATGGCGCCGGCTCCATGCACTTGCTCAACAGCATGTACACCCCCAATGCCCGCAAGCGGATCACGGAATCACCCTTCTCGCAGGCCGCCTATGATAGGTATAAGGAGGCGCTGCTAGACGGACAACCACGCAGCGTGCGCCCCCGCGAAGATGAAGTTAAAGCCGTCGCTGAAGTCCTGCGGGAACAACTGGGCGGTGCGGTCAACGTCGGCAACGCTCTGCGCGATTACGCCAATGTCTGGCTGGGTCGCAATAAAAAGCTCGCGCTGCCCCTGCACAAAAGCCCGAGAACACCCCTCAGTAAAAAGATCACCGGTGCCCGGCGCTTTGTGGCTCAGTCCTGGAATTTTGACCGCGTGCGAGCCGTCGGCAAAGCCTTTGATGGCACCTTGAATGATGCGGTGCTGGGCATGGTGGCCGGCGCCCTGCGAAGCCATCTGTTGGAAGAGCGCGCCCTGCCCAAGGACTCACTGAAAGCCATGACCCCTGTCTCCCTGCGCGCAGCCGATGACATAGACTCAGCCAATGCGGTCGGGTTTATGACTGCGAACCTGGGTACTGATCAGAAAGACCCCGCCCGCCGCATGCGGGTGATCCAGGATTCCATGGCCGCAGGCAAGCAGCAACTCAGCGGCATGAGCCGCCGCGAAATCGAAATCTATACCATGCTGACCCAGGTACCACTGCTGCTGACAACCCTGACCGGCACCGCTCACCGGTTTCCCGCCTTCAGTACCGTGGTGTCAAATGTACCAGGGCCCCGTCAGCCCATGTACTGGAACGGCGCAAAACTGGACGGCCTCTACCCTGTCTCTATCCCCAATGATGGATTTGCAATGAACTTTACGGTGGTCAGCAATAATCAAAACCTGGACTTCGGGATTGTTACCTGTCGTCATTCCGTGCCGCACGTGCAGCGATTCATTAATTATCTGGACGAGTCACTGGTGGAGCTTGAACAGGCCGCGGGCATCGCAGCACCCGCCTCGAAATCAAAATCTCGCAAACCGGCTCGCAGAAAACCGGCGACGAAGAAAGCAGCCGCGAAGAAACCTGCATCAAAAGCAAAAGCCAGAAAGAAAGCGACTCCGAAAAAGGGCTGACATGGCGAACACAGAATTCGATAGCCTGCGTTACGAGTTGCGCGGGCCGGTCGCCCACATCATTCTCGATCGACCACCCCACAACCTGATTGACCGGAACTCGACGCTGGAATATCACGCCGCGTTGCAGCGCGCCGATGCCGAGGACAGCGTGCATGCCATCGTACTCAGCGGCAACGGGCGCGGTCTGTCCGGCGGCGTGGATATCAATTTTCTGGAATCTTTCGGCGCTGAGGACATGGAAGCGTTCCTGCGCCTGTTCTATATCGACACCCTCACCATTGTACGAGGCTTGAGCAAGCCCATTATTGCCGCGGTGCATGGCTATGCTCGGGAGGGAGCCTGCACGCTGGCCTTTGCCTGCGACATGATTCTGGCCGCCGACACGGCCGATTTTGGCTACCCTGGGGTGCCCAACCTGGCCGGGCCGCCGGGCATGCACACCTGGTACCTGCAGAAACTGCTGGGAAGAATGAAAGCGGCGGAACTGATTTTCACCGGCGAGCCGATCACAGCAGCGGATGCGGAACGACTGGGGCTTATCACCCGTATGGTACCGGCGGAGTCATTGTTGGATGAGGCTCAAGCTCTGGGTGAAAAACTGGCGCAGATGTCGCCCCTGGCACTGCAACGCACCCGTGAGTTGTTTTATCGTATGGAAGACATGCCCTTTAACGAAGTACCCGCGGCCGCAGTACAGGCCCTGGCAGAAGCCTTCGACAGCGAGGACAGCAAAGAGGCCAGGCGTGCCTACCTGGAGAAACGCGCGCCTGTTTGGCAGAGTAAGTGGCGGGGCAAATAAAAGGTACGCCACTAGCCAACCGAGATTTTACTGACGCTCAATCCAGATACGTTTGCAGAGCCGCCAGCACCACTTCGGGGCCCGAGCGCCGCTGGTAATTCTCCGATTTGTCCATCCACAGGATCTTGCCTTCGGCACTAACCAACAGCGAGGTCGGTACGGGCAATGCAACGGTGTCATCCCCCGGCGGGGCCGAGTGATAACCCGTGTTGCGAAGCCCAAAAATGTCGGTGACGACGAGATCTGGGTCTGAGAGCATGATGGCCTGCAGGCCGTGCTCATGCCCATATTCCCTGATCTCTTCCGGGTGGTCTGTGCTCACCGTCAAAACCTGTATTCCGCGCTTGTCGAACTCCGACCGGAGTTCTTCCCATCGCCGCAACTCGGCGACACAGTAGGGTCACCAGTGGGCGCGGAAAAACTTGATGAGCACGATATGACCGTGCAGGCTGGCCGAATCAAAGAGCTCACCATTTTCATCGGGAGCACTAAATGAAGGAAGCGTATCTCCAACTGCAACCGCCGTCGCCGTCACCGCCTGGCTACTGATCACCACGGTAAACGGAACAAACAGACCGATGAAAATCGCCGGGGCGGCTGCCAGACCGCCACGCCAGCTTGTGCCTTTTACAAAGGCGGCTACACCCAGGGCTGCCGCAATCAGAAATAGCCCAACGAACAGCGCACGGTTTTCAGGGATATCGACTTGCCGTATGTGATAACTCCAGAGCGCCATACAGCCCAGTGCCAACACGAGCCCGACGATAGCCAATTTTGTTCCCGTTTTCATCATTTGTCTCTCCGTAAGCTAGCTAGGATAACTGTCCTGGGCTTTTGTCCGCAAGGTTTTGCTCATACACTAGCGATGCCTATGCATCACCAATGGACCAAACCATGGACAACACCGAACTGCTCAGCAGCCTGCGCAATGCACTGGCGATAGGCGACGGGGATTTAGCGGCTATTTTTCAACTGGCCGGGCACACGCCCGACGCAGAGGAACTTGCGATAAGCTCTGACCGGACAGTCCGGCTTTTCCTGGAGGGGCTTATCCTCAGTGAGCGCGGCCCTCGAGCGGACGGAGCCGTTGTCGTCATAGAGGACACCGCGCTGACCAACAACCAGATTCTCAAGAAATTGCGCATTGCGCTGAATCTCCAGGAAATCGATATGTTGGCAATATTCGAAGAAGGCGGGGTAGAACTGTCGGCCTCTGAATTCGGCGCGTTGTTTCGCAAAGAGGGCAACAAGCATTTCCGACCTTGTAGTGATGAATTATTACAGAGCTTTGTCGCCGGATTGACGCCGTCGCTGGACGTGTAGGCCGCTTCTTTCATGGCGCTCGCGGCAATCTGCAAGACCATTCTCGATGAGACGAGTTCCGACACAGCTGTGCGTGCAGCCCTGGATAACTTTACCCAACTCTGCAGTGAGATAGGCGGTGTCGTGCCCGACCGCAGTTTTGATGCCTGGGCGGAAGATTCTTTTCTCGAAGACGGCGTCGCCATTAATCCGCGAGCCGCGGCCCACTGTGTGACGGACTACCGGCGCAGTGTGGTCTTTATCCGGGCCGTGTATGCGGCCATCCATCGTGCCAGGGAGCGCTTTCCCGACACTCGAATTGCCATTTTGTACGCGGGTTGTGGTCCCTATGCGACTTTACTGTTGCCGCTGCTGGGCAAGTTCATGCCGCCTCAACTTGAGATCACCTTGCTGGATATTCACCAGCACTCGATCGACAGCGTGGAGCGGCTACTCAGCCACTTTGACCTCGGTAGCCATGGTATCAACACGGTGCGGGGCGATGCCTGTCGCTATCAGCACACCGCCAAACTGCATCTCATCATTGCCGAAACCATGCAGAAGTCGCTGGAACAGGAACCGCAGTTCGCGGTGACGGCCAACCTGGCGCCGCAGCTGCAACCAGAGGGCATATTTATCCCGCAGAAAATTGAGGTCGACCTGTGCCTGGCGCATTTTCAGCGGGCAGACGAGTATGTCCCGCTGGCCAGGGTGCTGACGCTGGTGCCCGATCAGGCCGCCGCAGACTTGAACCCGGTCAGCGTTGAGATTCCATCCCTGCCGGATCTGGCGGAGTTCGAAGCAGCGCTGTCTACCCGCATCCAGGTCTTCGACCAATACTGGTTACGGGAGTACGAGGCTGAAATAACCCTGCCCTCCCGCTGCCCCGGTCTTGCGCCCCTGTCAGCGGGACAGGTGTACCGCGTCTGCTACCAACTGGGAAAGTACCCGCGATTCAACGTGGAATTACAGTAGCGCCTTGTTCATCTATACTTCTGAGAAAATATCAGGAGATCATTCGCATGCCATCACGCAGAGACTTTATCGAGCTCAGTTCACTGGGATTAGCTGCCGCCGCACTGGCCGGCTCTACAGGCGCATTGGCCGCCTCGGCGCAGAGCAAACAACGTATTGTGCTCGCCTCCCACCCGGTGGGAAAGCCCACGGTGGAAAATTTCCGACTCGAGGAAGTAGCGATTCCCGCTCTGAAAGATGGCCAGATTTTGATCCGCACGGAATACCTGTCGCTGGACCCCTATATGCGCAGCCGCATGAACGCCGCGGCGGGCTATGCCGCCAGCGTGGCACTGAACAACACCATGGTCGGTGGCACCGTGGGCATCATCGAGGAATCCCGCAATTCAAACTTCAAGGTGGGCAGCCGGGTCATGGCCTACTCCGGCTGGCAGACTCACGAAGTGAGCGATGGCACAGGCATCTCTCTGCTGGACCCGCGCATTAATCCACCCTCCTACGCGCTGGGCGTACTGGGCATGCCCGGTTTAACCGCCTACGTGGGCTTACTGGACCTGGCCAGCCCTCAGCCCGGGGAGACCGTGGTGTTGGCGGCATCCACCGGCGCGGTGGGCTCGGTGGTCGGACAGATCGCCAAGATCAAGGGCTGTCGGGTGGTTGGCATTGCCGGCGCCAAAGCGAAGTGTGAGTACGCGGTGAAAGAGTTGGGCTACGATGCCTGTGTCAGCCACTATGACAGTGACATGGCGCAGCAGTTGGCCGCCGAGTGCCCCGATGGCATTGATGTGTACTTTGAAAACGTGGGCGGCTCTTCCTGGGAAGCGGTGATGCCGCTACTGAACAACTTTGCCCGCATCCCCGTGTGTGGCCTGATCGCCCATTACAACCAGAAAACCTTGCCTCCCGGCCCAGATCGCATGTCATTACTACAGTCGCTGATTCTGACCAAGCGTATCAAGATGCAGGGCTTTATCATCAGCGACCACTATGATCGCGTGGGCGATTTTGTCACCGATGTTTCCACCTGGATGGCCCAGGGCAAGATCACTTATAAGGAGCACATGGTCGAAGGTCTGGAGAATGCCCCGGAGGCGTTTCTCGGCCTGTTCCGGGGCGCCAACTTTGGCAAGCTGGTGGTTAAGGTTTCTTAAGGCCTGGTTACCGTTTAGGTACAGCCATCAACGAGTAAAATACGGCTACTCGTGGTCTGTGCCCATATTTCATGAAGGTCAGATTTACTCCGTTCATCCAGGAATGATTCTGCTAGCGCTCTCGAGGGGAACTCAAGAACTACAGTGCGCTGAAAATCCACAATGTTACCTTCAACTACTGTCGGTTCTACACCTTGGACCAAATATCTCCCGGAGTATTTCTCAATCAGGCTTGGAATTCTCCGTAGGTATTCCATGAAACCATCGGCATCGACAATAGCTAAGTCTATAACCAGGTAGGCGTTCATTTCTCTCAGCTAACTCTTCAAGCAGGCGCTGCCCGGCAGGGGACATCCCTGCCGGGCAGCGGGTTTACTGCCTAGCCTTGCTATATGTTTACCCGGTTAAACCGCAACAACTTTATTTGCACATGGGCCTTTTTGACCTTGTCCCACCTCAAATTCGACCGCCTGTCCGTCATTGAGCGTTGCGTAGTCACCACCACTTTGAATTTCAGAATGGTGAACAAATAGATCTTTTCCTCCATCCTCGGGAGTAATGAAACCAAAACCTTTGTCTGCATTGAACCACTTAACTGTACCTTTGCTCATA
The DNA here is from genome assembly GCA_965237855.1 of Halieaceae bacterium. Taxonomy (GTDB): domain Bacteria; phylum Pseudomonadota; class Gammaproteobacteria; order Pseudomonadales; family Halieaceae; genus CBDEGK01. The sequence goes on from CBDEGK010000004.1 coordinate 776,722, forward strand.
TTGTTTTCTCAATTACTTTGGTGAATATAAAGAACCTACCGACTTCCATTCACCGTTTGGAATTCGGTTTAGAAATATTTTTCACGTTCAAATTACGCCAACACTATCAAAGGGGAGTATTCTTATCATCAAGAGGTGCAGGCTGATCGGATTGTACCTCTTCACCGCCCTTCTCCAATTTCTTTAAGCGTTTCTCTTCCTTCTTTTTTTTCTTTGCAATCTCCCTCTGCCGCTTCTCATAGGAATAATTGGTTTTTGCCATTTCATTTCTCTTGAATTAATTCACTTAGGGAAAACACATTGTCGAAACATATAACGCCTGTGGCAGCGGGCGCGCTGTAAGCGCGTCCGGCGACCATAGGGAGCGTACCGCCCACACTTTGTTAAGAGCGCCACAAGCTCGATGACTTAAATGCGTATACATACACCCCTAAGAGTAACAGCGAACCCAGTAGAAGGTGGAACAAAAAAATGACTTTTACACCCGCCGGATTTCCAAATAATGGCGAGCCAAAGACGAAACCACAGGCGGAGCGCTAGTGATGCCCAGCCCGCAGGGCGATTGTGCCTGGCCTTGTTATGCGTTTTTAAGTCACGCATTGTTGCATTTCAGTTCATTCACATGGGCTCTGACCTCATCGCTGAAAGGAGAATCTTGACGAGCCCACCACGACTGCACCGCTGGAAACCCCAGCCACATCTCCAGGTGGCGCGACCATGGCTCCCAGTCCTCGGACTCAATCGCTCCGCTTCGAGCTAGCTTCATAGCATTTTCATGGCTCACGAAAGCATTCTGTAAGAATATCTCGAAACGGAGCTTATCGGCCCCACGCAGCGATTCGGGTTCCGCCAGCCCGCGCAAAAATATCTCGCAAAGTGAAGCGTCTCCAAGGAGTGTTTGATTCACATTTACAAGAAGCTCCGTAATTGCGGTTGTGCCAGATGCTCTGACCGCAGCGGTGTTAGGTCGGAGTAGGCGGTTATTCTGTGCCAGTTGTATTGCAACGTAAACAAGTGTCGCAACCACCGCTACGCCGCCCACAAAGTCGCCGATGTTACCTAGATATTCCAAGTTCATAGAAGCACCAGTTTTACCGCAGAACGGCAGTAAGAAGTAGAAAACTGCATCTCTGGATATCGGCTCATATGTGCGTGGGGGAAATTCAGCTTGCCAGCTACTGATCCTGCGCCGCATCCTGTAGCTTTTTACCGCGCCAGGCCTGCTGAATGACATAGGCGCGAATCGCCTCGGCTTGCTCTTCCGACAGGGCAAAACTGAAGTTGGCCATTCCGCGCTCCGCCAGCACCCCTTCCAGCACCACGCTTTTCCAGGCGCCAGCGTCGTGCATGAAGCCTGAACCGCGCAGGTCGGGGATCAGCAATCCGGACACGGCATTCAAGCCATGGCAACCATTACAGGTGTCCATGAATTCAGCATAACCGGCGCGAATGGTTGACGCGTCCGCAAACTGCTCGGGTGGATTGAACACAACCCGCGGCTGCCAATCAACATCAGGTAATTCACCGTTAGCGCCCAACTTGAAGGTCAGTATCCGCGACACATTGGGCAGGGATTCAGCCCGCACATACTCACCGAACACCAGCGCATAGGCACCGCCCCAACCGACATTGATGGACACGTACTGGTCGCCGTCGATGGCATAGCTCATAGGTGCAGCGACCACACCCGTCTGGGTGGTGAAGTCCCACAGCTGCTCACCCGTATCGGCACGGTAGGCGACGAATTTTCCATCGGCCGTACCCTGGAACACCAGATTCCCCGCTGTGGTCAGGGTGCCTCCATTCCAGGGGCCGGTGTATTCCACCCGCCAGGCTTCTGAATTGGTTTTCGGGTCCCAGGCCAACAGGCGGCCCTGCATCAAGGGCCGCAATGCGTCCCGCTCCGCCTGGGAATCCGGCAGGCTGCCAATAATGCCATCGGTACCCAGGTTGGGCGCGCCAGCCCGGTAACGGAAGTTCTCGGGCTGGCCGTAAGAGGCGGGGAATTCGATCACCGGAATATAAACAAGGCCGGTGGCCGGGTTATAGGACATGGGATGCCAGTTGTGGCCGCCCAGGTACGAGGGAACCACGACATAGGTCGATTCAGCGTAACGAGCCCCCTCTACCTCTACCGGCCGACCTGTTTCCATATCCACGTGGGTCGCCCAATTCAAATCAATATAGTTATTGGCGCTGATCAGCTCACCGTCGGTCCGATCCAACACATAGAAAAAGCCATTCTTAGGCGCCTGCATCAGCACCTTGCGCTGCTCGCCCTTTATTGCCATATCCGCCAGGATGATGTGCTGGGTAGCGGTATAGTCCCAGGTTTCACCGGGCGTGGTTTGGTAGTGCCACACGTATTCCCCGGTCGCGGGCCGCAGGGCCACGATGGAGGATAAAAACAGGTTGTCACCACCGCCCGGTGAGCGGATGTCCCGGTTCCAGGGCGTGCCGTTGCCGACGCCAATATAGAGTAGATCCAGCTGCGGGTCGTAGGCCATGGCATCCCACACGGTGCCGCCACCGCCACCCAGCTCCCAATGCTTACCCTTCCAGGTTTCCGCCGCCATTTTCATGGTGTCGTTTTCAAAGCCCTTGTCCGGGTCGCCGGGTACGGTGTAGAACTTCCACACCTCCTCCCCGGTCTGGTGATCGTAGGCGGCGATAAAGCCGCGCACGCCGTACTCGGCGCCACCGTTACCAATCAGCACCAGCCCATTGATGACTCGCGGTGCGCCGGTAATGGTGTACGGCAGTTCAGGATCGATGGTGGCATTGGACCAGTTCACAGCACCGGTGGCGGCATCGAGCGCAACCAGGCGGCCGTCAAGCGTACCGACGAACACCTGCCCTTCCCACACGGCAACACCGCGATTGACCGCATCACAACAGAAGTGACGCTGCTTGTCCTTGGCCACAGCCGGGTCGTAACTCCACAGATGCTCGCCACTACGGGCATCCAGGGCATGCACAATACTCCAGGCGCCGGTGGTATACATGACACCATCCACCACGATAGAGGTCGCCTCAATGCCGCGCTCGGTATTGAAATCAAAACTCCAGGTCAGGCCCAGCTTCGAGACTGACTCTTCATTGACTGTCGTCAGTGGACTGTGGCGCTGCTCACTGTAAGTACGCCCGTAGTTCATCCAATTGGCACCGTCGCTATCGGCCGCCACCAGTCGCAGGGCATCCACGGCCGCCGCAGGAGTCTCTGCAGGTATTGTTTCTGCCGGGGTCGGCGCTTGTTTTTGACAGGCCGCCAGGGCGGTCATTGTTATCAACATGACGGGGAGAGACAGACGCATGTTCATTCCTTGTTATGGGTGTTATCTACCTACTAAGCATAGTACGACTGGCCGGAAATATCAGGCCGCTTCAGGCTCAGACAGGTGTTTTACAATCAGCCACCGCATCCATTGATGGGCCATACTGTTGGAGGTTCGCGTATGCCGCAACAGCGCCGCGCGTATCCGATTGCCGCCACCATGTCCATCGAACAGGCGCAGCAACTCGCCAGGCAGCGGCTGGCCCACCACCTCGCGAGGCAGATTGTCGCTGTTGCCAAACCTGGCATTGGCAATCAACAGGAAGTCTGTGCGTGCCAACACCGCAATGGCCGGGGCAAATTGCGTGGTCTCCAGCACCACTTTACGATGCATGCCCCGCTCGCCCAACACTTCATCCACCAGGCCGATGTTTTCCCGGCTGGGACCGGGCAGATACAAGCGCACATGAGGATAGGCGAGCAGTTCTTTCAAGCTCATCTTTTTACCCTGCAGCGGGTGACCCTTGCGCAGATAGCACATGGGCTTGATGATTTGCAGGGGTTCGGCGTGAATATCGCGTTCGGTTTCCGACACGGCCGACACGGCAAAATCAATTTCTGCCCGCTTCAAACGATCTTGAAAATCCACGGTTACATCGCCAGTCAACAGACCCACGCCGGGGGCATCCAGGGCCAGCTCTTCCATCAGCGGCGGCAGCAAAGTCTCGGCAAACATCGGTGGAATCAACAAACGAAAGACTCCCTCGTAAGAAGCCGGCTCAAACTCCTCGTGTTCCAGCAGCTGATCCAGTTCACCCAGGGCCCGCGGCAACGCCTGACCCAACGCCTCCGCCTTTGGCGTGGGAATCAGACCATGGGCGGTGCGGGTGAACAGCTCATCATCAAAGGTTTCCCGCAGCTTCTGCAGGGTTTTGCTCAGTGCCGGTTGTGACACGTTGAGCCGTTGCGCGGAGCGGGTGACATTGCGCTCCTCGAGTAACACCTGCAGCACCACCAACAGGTTGAGATCGGTATGCACCAGCTGAGGAGAAATCATAAACGCCCCCTGTCTTGAGCATCTAGTGAAATAACCCAAAATTATAGTTGTTTGCAAATATTTTTCCATTAAGTTATTTCACTAATGCCCGTACACCCGCTCCAATGCCAGCGCTGGCTGAGGACAGAGGAGACTGTTAACATGTCCGCCGGCCCGCCTATGTACTGGAGAGAATCACCGATGAGCCCCATGAAAACTGTCCTTACCGCACTGCTGCTGGCCCTGCTGGGAGCGTGCAGTGGCCTGGAGTATGAAGTGTGGCCGACAGATAATTTCGCGGCGAGCCACTATCAAACCTACTCCTGGCGCAGCGAGCCTTTTCGGAACAACACCGGCTCCACCGACCCCATCTATCGGCTCGATCCGATCGTGCGCAGAGAGACCGATCAATTACTGCAGGCCAAGGGTTATACTCGTATTGATCGCGGCGGCAGTTTCACGATTGATTACATCTACGCACCGGGCCTCACCCTCGGGGTCATGGGCGAAGATGCCAGCATTATCAGCACGCGCATTGGTATTCGTCCGAATTCTACGGTCAGCCAGGCCCAGCGGGACAACGCCATCGCTCTCGGTAGTGGCGTCAAGGAAACCCATAACCTGGCCCTGCAAATCAATGACGGCCAAAGTGGCCGGGAAGTCTGGCGCGGCATTGTCAGCAAGATTTCCCAGGACAACAGCGGCTCCGCGGATCGGTCCAGCAACAGTGCAGCGTCCAAGGGCCTGCGCAACATGATTTCCAAACTACCAGCTGCCAGTTGATAAGCTCATCCTCTAGCGGCAGCTATGTCTATCGCTGTAATGGCGAAGATGCAGGTGTCGAAGAACATTGGCTGATCACCTGTACCAGCAGCACCCGGCTCATTCAGAGTAAACGATTCGCGCCCGCGCTCGGCCTCACCCTGGAGGTCAACAGCGCTGAGAGTGCCAACCGCTATACCCAGTGCATTATCCAGTGGCAGTTGGCAGGCAGCGAGCAATCCCTGGATGCCTCGGTCAACTACGAGTTTTTTGATACTGACATCCTCGTGACTCGCCATCTGAATAACGAACAGGAGGAGCGACGACTGCCCCTCGGCGACTTTGCGTTTTCACCGCTGATGCGCATCTATAGCGGCCGGGTGATTCGTGAATTGGAGGCCGGCGATGCCAATGGCCGCGTGCTGACCCCCTGGATACGCGACCACACACAGCAAGATGAACTGCTATGGCCCCAGTTCAGTGACCGGCAGGTCAAATTACTGGGCGAAGAGACTATTCACGTTGATCAGCAAAAAATCGCCTGTCAGAAGTTTGAATACACCGGCGGTGAATATGGCCCCGGTACCCACTTCTGGCTGGACGAGCACGATGTGCTGCTGATGTACTGCTGGGAGCAGGACAAGAATGCGCGCTGGGAAATTACCCTGCAGGATTACCACCGGGATTAGCCAGCGCGATTAGCCAACGGGATGCGACGCACCCGCAGTGACTGGCTGGTGAACTCCTGGCTCGGCAATCGCAAGGCCAGCATCCTGGATATGAATGCCACCGCCTTTCTTGATCAGCAGACTGATGTACCCCACTTCATCATGGTGTTCGGCACCATTCCCAAGCTGTTCTTCTATTTTGACTTCACCCCGCGCTCCAACCTGATGACCGATCCGGATTACCTGCAGCGCTACTACGAACCGATTAATGAGCGCTATTTGGCATTGCGGGGCAACAACAACTTCCAGTGGTCGGTGAGCCACGGCACCTATATGCGCAGTCTCACCAACCCCTCCACCCAGAGCCTGACCGGTGATCTCACCGATAGCAATATTGCCATCCTCGAAGACTATGGCTGGCAGATGCTGGAAACCTGGGAAGGCTGGCTCGATGCCGCCTCCCCCATCCCCGAGGAGAAACGCCGCGAACAACAGTTGTACGATTTCACCGTGCGCCGTCTCGGCTACGAGCTCGACCCCATGAACAAACTGGCGGTGCAGGTGTTTGGCGAGGACAAGGTGGATGAAATGTTGAACGTTCGCATGGGCGCTGCACAGATGGCCGCACATACCTGAATCATTTGCGTATACTGTATCCCCAAAAATAAGAGGAATGGGCTATGACGACGTTCAGGCAATTACTATTCTGTACCGCCCTGCTGGCAATCGGCGGCTGCAGCGACGATGACGGCGGCGGTTTGGAGTCACCAGTCCCAGTACCGCCACCCGAGCCCGAATTTCTCACCGTTGCAGACCCCAATGTGAGCCTGGCTCCCGATATCGGCGACCCGTTCCACCTGGGCAGCATCGACCTGGCCAGCAAGGGTTATGAAGAACAAGAGTACTTCCTCACCGGAACTGCCACCGCCTTCGTCAACGTAAACGAACTACAGGCAGACGGCCTCTGGGAAGTAGAACCCGGTGAGCAGGCCGACTACACCACCCGTGCCATTGTCCGCCGCCCCAGTGACGCCGCCAACTTCAACGGCACGGTTCTTGTTGAATGGATGAACGTGACGGCCGGGTTTGACACCAACCCGGAGTGGAGTAATTTGCAGGTGGAACTAATACGCGAGGGCTACGTCTGGATCGGCGTTTCTGCACAGTTCGTTGGCATATATGGTCGGGAAGGCAGCTTGATACCGTTCCATCTGAAAGGTGTCAACCCGGAACGGTACGAGGCACTGGAACACCCCGGTGATAGTTTTTCCTACGATATGTTCTCCCAGGTTGCGCAGGCTGTTCGTAACCCCGGAGAAGTCGATTTGCTCAATGGACTACAAGTAGAGAGGGTCATCGCTGCCGGTGAGTCCCAGTCAGCTTTTTACATGACAACCTACGTCAACGCGCTGCATCCCCTCTACAACGCCTTTGACGCCTACATCATCCATAGTCGCGGCGCGACTGCCGGGCCGCTGGCACAGGAACCACAGGAAACTATTGAGGCGGCTGACGCGCAACTGATCCGCACCGATCTCAATGTCCCGGTGCTGACCTTCCAGACAGAAACCGATGTCGTCCTTAACGATGTCTTGGATTCTGTTCTTATTCGCCAGGACGACACCGATCTGCTGCGCCTGTGGGAAGTAGCCGGGACCGCCCATGCCGACCGCTACACCCTGGGCGCAGGAACTGAGGACCCCGGAGACGACCCCTCCTTTGCCGCGGTGGCAGAAGAAGACATGGTGCAGGGTTTTATCCAATGCGACTCCCCCTTCAACTCCGGCCCCATGCACTTCGTTTTCAAAGCAGCCCTGCGCGGCCTCAATCGGTGGATTATTGACGGCACACCGCTGCCTTCTGGGGATCTGCTGAAACTAAACGACGATCTTTCACAGTATGTCCTTGATGACCTGGGCAATGTCCAAGGGGGCATCCGCACCCCCTACGTGGACGCACCCAGCGCGATCTTGTCTGGGCTGGGTCAAACTGGTGATAGTTTTTGCGGATTATTCGGCACCACGATTTTGTTCAGCGCCGAACAAATGGCCAGTTTGTACGTCGACCAAGCGAGCTACGTGGAAGCTGTCACCGATGCCTCCAATGACGCTGTGGCAGCAGGTTTTCTGCTGCAGGCGGATGCGGATCTGATCATCGCCTGGGCACCCGAGCAGTGGGCCAGTCAAATGGGGCTATAACACCGGCCTACAATAGGAGAAATTTCCCACATCTATCCCGAAACGCCTGCAGGCGCTGCGGGAAATCGTCTATTTCCTGTATCGCCTGGTCGAGGCGGACATTGGCCAGTTGGTACAGGGCCAGGTCCATGCTGTTCTCATCGATAAGCGGTTGTTGTAAATCACCTAGCTGTTCCAGCAGGTGAGCGATACGCTCGCTCATACCCGCGGGACGCTCGAATTTACTCTCATTTTGACGCACATAGGCCAAATCAAGCTGCGGCAGCGTTTTCGCAAAGTACTGTTCCAGCACCACCATAAACTCATCATAGCGATCAACCACACCCACCAAGGGTAATGTGCGCAGCGCTTTGGTAGCCATGGCGAACACCTGCAATCCCAGGGGCTGGCGATTACCCGCATGGAACTTGCCGGATAGAAACACTGTCTGCATATTGCGGATAGTGCGCGACACGCCCGGTGTCATCCGCCAGGCCACATACTCAGCCAGCGTGTATTTTTTAGCCGCCTCAGCACCGGGCGTATCCGCCTGTTGCGCACGTTCGAAATGATAAACCGACTCAACCCGCTCCAGTGGGTGCCGCAACATGTAGACCGGAACAATTTCAATGCCGGCCAACTCGGGCAGCTGACGGGTCAGGTGATGGCTGGACAACGCCTGCAACTCGGATCGCGACTGCAATAAGTCTGCAACATGCTCGGTGCCATTTTGAATCATCGCCTCGTCGTCACGATGATCGAGGAAGCTATCCCCAAAACTGCGCTCCAAACTCCAATCCAGGGTGGTACCCGCATTCTTGAAGAGATGGCCGTGGGCCAACACCGTTCTCATCCTGCCCCCTCGACCAACCCAGGTTCCACAAATTCGATCAGTACCCCGGCGGTATCATCATCGGCAATACCGAAGATGTTCTGCAGCCGCGACACCGTCTGCGCCAGGTTTTCGGTAACCACACCCACATGACGAAGTCCGACGATATAGTCATTGACCCGCGACATTCAGCTGTACACCCCTGGATTAAAACAATGGGGCATTCTCTCACCCTTTAGGGCGGCAATCATATTGTCCACCGCCAGATCTGCCATGCGGGTACGGGTGGCGATGCTGGCGCTGCCGATATGCGGTGCCAATACCACGTTAGGTGCGCTCAACAGGGGATTATCCATCTCCACCGGTTCGCGGGAAAACACGTCAACCCCGGCTGCAAATAAGCGATTTTCTCTGAGAGCATCCGCCAGCGCCTGCTCGTCGACAATACCGCCGCGGGCGGTATTGACCAGCACCGCATCGTCTTTCATGGTGGCGATCGCCGCGGCATCAATCAGGTTGCGGGTGTCGTCATTGAGCGCCACGTTAACGCTGACAAAATCACTGCGCGTGAGAAGCTGCTCCAGGCTGACCGCCTCGACACCGTCCATGGCCCTGCCGGAACGCGTCCACGACAAAATGTTCATACCGAAGCCCTGGGCCCGTCGTGCCACCGCCTGGCCAATGGCACCGAGACCGACAATACCGAGGGTGGCACCGGACACATCTTTGCCGACAAAAAAGGTGGGGTGCCAGGGCTTGTCCTTCAACCACTTGCCCTCGCGCACAAACTGGTCCGCCTCGGCAATGCGCCGGGCTGCCGCCAGCATCAATCCAACATTAATATCGGCGGTGGTATCCACCAGCACACCGGGGGTGTGACCGAGGGGAATGCCGCGCTCGCTCAACGCCGCCACATCCACATGATCAACCCCCACCGACATACTGGAAACAAACCGCAGCTCGGGGCACTGCGCGAGCACCGAACGCCGGACCTGGGTGGTCAAGGTACACACCAGCCCCTCACAGCCAGGCAATCGCTCCAGCAAAGCGGCCTTGTTGATCAACGCCTCCTGCTCCCAGATATCCAGTTCGCAGTGTTGGGCCAGTCGCTCCAGCCCACCGCCAGGTAAGGCCGTGGTGGCCAGTACTTTCGCCATAAAATCTTATCTCATGCAAAACCCACCCGCAGGCTGACTGTACCTCGCCCAATGAATGGATATAATGATATAACTTTACTACATTTCGAGGAGACTGCGATGACCGCCTCAGACGCCTACGGTACGGATTACTACGGATACCGCAAGAAATTTGCCGCGTTAGTCCCCAGCACCAATACCGCCGTAGAGCATGAATACCACATGATGAAACCCAAGGGGGTAGTGCTGGCCAACCGCGCCTGCGTGATCCCGCCGTTCAAGGTGGAAACGGAAGATGACTTCGTCAATATGGTCAAGGCTATCGGCGAGGCATTCGGCACTCGCTTGCCCCTGGTCCACAACCTGGTGGAAGGCGGAAATTCGCCGGTGGCCAGTAGCGAGGAGATGGTGCAGCTCAATTATAAAGTCGCATTGTACCCGGTTGCCCTGTTACACCAGTTTATTCCGCTATCTCAGCAACTCTTGCAGCATATCAAAGCCCATGGCCGCACCGACAATTATCTCGGCGAACTAATCGACCTGGAACGGACCAATAACACGGTCGGCGCTAGTGCGCTGCTTGAGCAATTGGACAGTTTCGGCCCGTGATAAAGCTTTTATCAATTCGTGACACTTTCGTGATACCTCGCGCCCCCTAGCTCGCCACACTGTCATCCTCCCTCTCGAACTGGAGATTCATCAGGATGACAAAGACTTACTCAGCACCACTATTCGCACTGGCCATGACTGCATTCGGTGTACAAGCCCAGGCAGCCCAACTGGATATCCAGATAACCAACCTCACCCGGGGCAGCTGGTTCACCCCCTTTCTTGTCGCCGCCCATACCGAGGGCGCACAATTGTTTTCCGCCGGCAGTACGGCCAGCGCCAACTTGCAGACCATGGCAGAGGGCGGCGATATTGCCGGCCTGGCGGCGGATGTCGCTGCGTGGAACGCCACGTCGGTAGAGAATCCGGCCGGTGGCTTACTCGCCCCCGGTGCCAGTACCAGCACAACCTTGGACACCGACGCTGCACCGGATAACACACGGCTGTCCATTGTCGCCATGTTGCTGCCCAGCAACGATGGTTTCATGGGTTTAAACGCGGTAGAGATACCCACTGACGCGGGAACCTACACCTACCATGTCAACGCCTACGATGCCGGCACCGAGGCCAACGATGAAATTGTCGGCAGCGGCGCCCCCGGCGAGGCGGGCTTCCCGGCGCCACCGCCCGTTGCAGCTGAGAGTGGCTCCGGGGGTACGGGGGTTCCCGCTACCGCAGAAGGCTATGTGCATATTCACCGCAATGTTCTGGGTGACAGTGATCTCAGCGGTGGTATTAGCGACATCGACAACACCGTACAGCGCTGGTTGAACCCGGTGGTGCGGGTCGTCGTCACGGTATCGAACTAGGAGGCAATATGAAGAAGCTGCTTATTCTATGCATGACAATCCTTCTAGCCGCCTGCAGCGGCAACGACAATGACAACAACGTGGTGGGGACATCAGCCCCGGAGACACCGGCGCCAGAGATCGTCAACGCGCGTTTCGAGCTGGTTACCACCAACCTGACTGTGGCCCAACCTTTATCACCGCTGGCGACCATTATCCACAGCGATAGCCAGCAAATGTTCAGTATTGGCACCAGCGCTTCCACAGCACTTGAACTGCTGGCGGAAGGTGGGGACAACAGTGAACTACTGGATGCGGTTGAGGGCGCCGCTGAGGCCAGCGGTAGCAGCCCACTTGGCCCCGGGGCTAGTGAAACCCTGGAGCTGGAAATTGAAGGCGATACGCTCACCGGCATGCAACTCAGCCTGTTGACCATGCTGGTAAACACCAATGATGCTTTTACCGGGCTCAACGCTGTGGACATCTCCACCCTGGCCGTCGGTGAATCTCGGAGCTTCCACACTCTCAGTTATGATTCGGGCACCGAGGCCAATACCGAACAGGGCACTGATTTTCCCGGGCCCGCCGGTGGCGGCGAGGGATTTAGCGCGACTCGCGATGACATTCGCGACCAGGTCACCCTGCACGGTGGCGTGGTGACGGCAGACGATGGCCTGGCCAGCTCCGACCTGGATCAGTCACACCGCTGGGACAATCCCGTGGCCAGGGTGTCAATTACCCGGGTGCAGTAGGACTACTCGGCGTGGGAACTTTTCGCGACGTTGACGATCTACCTGATGTGATTCGAATCCGGCCGGAAAGCACCATGACGCCAGACAGTAACCACAACCAGTTGCGAGTGCTGGTGGTTGAAGATGATGCCGACATCGCCAGGCTGGTGATGCTGCACCTGGAGGATATCAATGCCCAGGTGATGCACTGTGCCGACGGCGTGTCAGCCGTGGAGGAGGCCTTCGAGGGCTGCTGGGATCTGATCATCCTCGACCTGAAACTACCCGGCATTGGCGGCCTGGAAATCTGCCGCAAACTCCGCGACCAAGGTAATCAGACTCCCATCCTGATGATGACTGCCAAGACCAGCGAGCTCGACCGGGTGCTGGGGCTGGAACTGGGGGCCGATGATTACGTCACCAAACCGTTTTCCCCGATAGAACTGGTGGCACGGGTAAAGGCCATCCTGCGCAGGGCTGCACGACAGGTTCGCGAGGAAGGCACTGCCAGCCAGGACGAATTACTCAACTGCGGCCCACTGACGATCAGCACACTGCGCAGAGAGGTCAGATGTAGTGACCAGCTTATCGAGCTCACCTCGCGAGAGTTTGACCTGTTGCTGCACTTCGCGCGCCACCCCGGCCAGGTGTTCAAGCGCTCCGAGCTACTGGACCAGGTGTGGGGCTATGGTCACGAGGGTTACGAACATACCGTTAATTCCCACATCAATCGCCTGCGAGCCAAGATAGAAAACGACCCCGCCTCCCCGTCGCACATCCTTACTGTCTGGGGCGTGGGTTATAAGTTTGCCAAGTTGGTAGCGCCGACATGATAGGCAAACTCTATCTCAGGCTGAGCCTCGCCATGCTCTGCATGTTTATTGTGCTCGGCGTAGCGCTGATCCTGATTAGCCGCCATACCAGTGAGCTGTACTCCCTGGAGATAACCCAGCGAATCAATCGTGATATTGCCTTGCACGCAGCCGAGGACATGCCGCTGCTGCAAGACGGCGTGGTAAACGATCGAGCCTTGAAAGATCTCGCGCACCACGTCATGTTCATCAACCCGATCGTGGAGGTCTACCTGCTTGATATAGAAGGCCGGGTACTATCCCACGCCCTGCCCTATGAGACGGTATTGCTGGACCGTGTGGATATGACGCCATTGCGGCAATTCATGGCAGAGGATGCCCAGCTACCGATTTTTGGCCAGGACCCACGCACACCCGGCGAAGATAAGGTTTTCTCTGTCTCTCCGATCACCGAGCAAGGCCAGCCGGTTGCCTACCTCTATACGGTGCTCAACGGCAAGAGCCATGATTCACTGCGCGAATCCCTGGGCAACAGCTACATACTCAGCACGGCTGCCAGCGCCATCTCTGGCAGCCTGCTGTTGGCCGGACTCGCCGGGATGATTATCTTCGCGCTGCTAACACGGCGCCTGCAGAAGTTGATTCACTCAGTGCGCGTCTATCGAAAGGGCAGCTTCAGGGGGGAGATCGATCTACCTCAATCGTCCCATCGCCAGGATGAGGTTGATGAACTCAGCGACGCGATCCTGGCCATGGGTGAGAGGATTGAAACCCAGTTTGCCGCGCTGCAGGAAGTGGACAACACTCGCCGAGAACTTATCGCCAATGTTTCGCATGATCTACGCACTCCCCTGGCCTCCATGCAGGGCTATCTCGAGACCATCCTGGCCAAGGACAAGACGCTGGATGACAAGGATCGACACCACTACCTCGAAGTAGCCTACAAACACAGCCGGCGCTTAAACCAACTGATCGGCGAGCTGTTTGATCTGGCCAAACTGGAATCCGGCACGATGCAGCCCAACTGGGAGTCCTTTCCGCTCATGGAGCTGGTACAAGATCTGGTTCAGGACTACGAACTACAGGCCCGGGAGAGAAGCATTACCCTCTCGGCCCAGTGCACCGAGCTGGAAATGAGCGTATACGCCGATATTGCGCTTATACACCGTGTCCTGGAAAACCTGCTGCAAAACGCCCTGCGTCACACCCGCGCTGGTGGTGAAATCGTGATGAGTGTGCATCGCGATGACAACAAGGTATGGGTAGAAGTCATCGACAACGGCGAGGGAATTGCCTCCCACGAAATACCCCACATTTTCGATCGTTTCTACCGTCCGGACAACAGCACCGACAACCAGACAGGCCTTGGCCTGGCCATCGTAAAACGGATACTGGACCTGCATTTTTCGCAAGTGGACGTAGTAAGTAAACCAAACAGCGGTACCGCGTTTAAATTCTGGCTCCCCCAGCCAGCTTGAGCGTGTAAACTCATTTGCAGAGTGAAACCAGCGAGTGAATCCACATGTACTTTCCGCACCTTCTATTGGCAGCGTTCTTCGGCCTGCTTCTAACTGCTTGCGATAAACCAGTTACCGTTGATTTCGACGGACCGAGTGCCGATTGGCCCAACTACGGCGGCGCCGCTGGTGGTGGCCATTATTCCGATGCCACACAAATTAGTCCTGACAACGTGCACGCCCTGGAAAAAGCCTGGGAGTATCGCTCGGGTCACTTGCGCCGCTACGGCGAACGCATGGCTACCTACCCCAATGGACACGAATTTCCCGCCATGGGCAGTGGCTGGCAGCTGACCCCATTAATGGTCAACGACAAGCTGTATGGCTGCAGTGTATTCAACAAGATGTTCGCCCTCGACCCGGCCACCGGCGAGGAAATCTGGAGTCATGACCCCGGAGTCGACATCGACAAGGAGCTGATGATCAATTGCCGCGGCGTCAGTAGCTGGGAAGATACGAACTCCAGCGGACACTGTAGTCACCGTATTTTTATGGGCACCATGGACGGCCGCTTATTGGCCCGGGATGGAGAAACCGGCGCAGCCTGCGAGGACTTTGGTGATGCAGGTACTGTCGATCTCAAGCAGGGCATCGGCGAGCACAAGGAGCGGGATTATGGCAGCCTGTCGCCAGCGGCCATTATCGGCGACAAGTTGATTATCGGCGCCGCCGTGCTGGATCGCATTCACGACAATATGCCCAGTGGCGTGGTGCGCGCCTATGATGTGCGCAGCGGTGAACTACTGTGGTTCTGGGACCCGATTCCGCCGGGCCAGGAACCGGCACGGGATAGCGACGGCAACCCTACCTATACCCGCGGCAGCTCTAACGTCTGGTCTATTATCTCAGTCGATGAAGAACGCGACCTTGTATTTCTACCCACCGGCAACACCTCCACCGACTTTTACGGCGGGCAGCGAGACAACTCAGATTATTACTCCAGTTCCGTGGTGGCGCTGAAGGCCAGCACTGGCGAGATGGTGTGGCACTTTCAAATGGTGCACCACGATATCTGGGACTATGACACCCCGGCCCAACCGGCCCTGTTTGATTTTGAACGCGACGGCGAGATCATCCCAGCACTGGCTCAGCCCACCAAGATGGGATTGTTGTTTTTACTCAACCGCGAGACCGGTGAGCCCCTGTTCCCAGTCGAAGAGCGTCCGGTTCCCCAGGTTGGGCAAGTAACCGGCGAGTACCTGTCGCCAACCCAACCCTTTCCGACCAAGCCGCCACCCCTGCACCCCCACAAACTAATGCCCGAAGAGGCCTGGGGTGTTACCGCTTATGATATCAATGCCTGCCGCGACAAAATTGCCAGCTTGCGAAATGAGGGTATCTACACGCCCCCCTCCATTGAGGGCAGTGTTTTTTATCCCAGCGACTTTGGTGGCAACAACTGGGACACGCCGGCTATCGATCTCGACCGCAATATCGCCGTACTCAATACACGACGGGTTCCGGCGGTTCTACAGTTGGTACCACGGGAACAGTGTGTGGGTGAAAAAGGCGGACTGGCGCCGCAAATGGGCACCCCCTATTGCATGAACTTTGAACCGATACTTTCGCCCTTTGGCGCACCCTGTAATCCACCACCCTGGGGCACGCTCACGGCGGTAGACTTGAATGCCGGCGAGATTCTCTGGGAAGTGCCGCTCGGCACCTTGGAGAACATGGCACCGTGGCCCGTATCCCTAATGAAGGGCTCACCCAATATTGGTGGGCCCGCCGTCACCGCCAGCGGATTAGTGTTTATCGCCGGCACGCCGGATCAATATATACGCGCGTTTTCGACCACGAGCGGGGAGGAATTATGGAAAGCGCCATTACCAACTGGCGGGCACGCAACGCCGATGACCTACCGTGCCGGGCCTGCTAAGAAGCAATACGTGGTAATTACAGCTGGCGGCCATTTTGGCATGGCCGCCTATGGGCAGGAGCCCAGCGATCATCTGATCGCCTTCGCCTTACCGGATTAACCCTTGTTGCTGATGGTGATGTGCTTGCGGGCCGCCGAACTGGGCTGGCCGCTCACACCGCGGGGAATTTCCTGAACCTTGCCACCGGACTTCAGATACTCTGCGACCTGGCCGGCAATGGATTCACTGGTTTCTGCTTGTGCCGCGGGGGCACGACGACGTGATGCTGCCATAAAATTACTTATTTCTATGTTTTAAAAACGGGCGAGCAGTGTACACGAAAATCAAAGCATTTGCTTTAATAACCTGCCTATAACTTGCGAATCCACCTTCGGCCTTCAATGTAGGTCTCTCGCAGTGAGAACGCGAACTCCCAGCAGTATTGGTGCAAACAACCAGGGCAGGTTAAACAGCAAGTAGTACGCCGTGTTATCGGGCGGATGCGGCCCGAGAAAGGTCTGCACAAAATAGTAGAACATATTGGTGACACCCGCCGAGGCGTAGATCAAACCCACCGGCAGCAGCCACTTGCGTTGCTTTATCAAGCCGTACACTACAAAGCAGAGAATGGGTGACTGGAAGAAACCGTCGAACAAGGTGGCTGCAATCAGGTTGGGCGGTGGATCCAGATGCGCGCCCTCCTCCTCGATAGCCCATCCGTGCAGCCACTGCAATGGCGGCCAAGGGCTGTCGGCGGATACCGGCACACCCAGGCCTTCGGGTAGGCTGAACAGGAAGCCATAAGTTATGGAGACGGCGAAAAATAGAATCAGGGCACAATCCAGTGGCCGACTCCAGATACTCATAGACCCAGAATTCCGCGCAAGCAAGCGGAGCTGGTTTCCTCCAACATCGAACAGCGTTGCAAAGATTCGGCAAGCGACTCTGCTGTGTTCTCGTCAATCATGCCACGCCAGGCTGCGGCGCCCTGTAATTCCGCATCCGCCTGGATAGCCAACTGGTTCTCTACCGGCATATTGGAAAACACGGAATAGTAAGCGTCGCGAGCGGCGGGCAGTGATTTCTCAATATCCGCCTGCATGGCATCATCAATCGGGAACAGACCCTGCACGATATCCGCGATTTCGTCTTCGCGCTGCGAGCACCCCAGCAGAGCGCTCTTGTGTTCAGGCATCATATCCGCCCACTCGCGATAGCGTTGCGCCGCACCGCGCTCCAGCAAGGCCAGAAAGTTCGGAATAGCCTGCTCGGGCACAGCCAGGATAAACGGTGCCAGTAGCTCACCAAAATTGGGGGTTTCAGTTTCAGACATCAGCAACTCCATTCCCGGCCTTAACAGTAGACATCAATTTGTCCGATAGTTCAGGGTCAGACCATAGGTGAGCGGCGGTGCATTGATGCCGGAAAACCCGCCCAGTACCGGTGTATCGAAACCGATGACAAAGTATTCCTCGTCCAGCAGGTTGCGGCCCCACAGGGTCACTTCCCACTTGCTGTCCGGTCCCTTGATACCGAGGCGCGCATTCACCATGTGCGTCTCTTCCTGCAGCAGGTTCTCATCCAGATCCTGGGCCATATAAAACTCATCAGTATAGTTGTATTCAAGCCGCGCAAACCAACTCATGTCGCTGCTCGCAAAGCTGTCGCCCAGTTGCACAAAGTTACTTACAGTCCACTTCGGCGCATTGTCCAGAGCCTCGCCCGTCAGGTCCTGCACGCACTCAGGGAGGACGAAGGGGCTACCGCCGGTGATTGCGAATAACTGGGCAGCGGTACACTCCCCGGTTTCAAAATCTGAATAGGTGGCGTCGTTGTAACCCAGGGCTATGCCGAGGGTGACTATGGCATTGGGTACATAGACCAGGTCCATCTCTACGCCTTTGCTCTCCATGGAACCGGCGTTACGAACTGTGATGTTGGCACCGTCAAAACCCTGGGCCTGGAAATCGTCGTAGTCGACGAGAAACACCGTACCATTCAACTGCAGGCGACGATCCAGCCAGGTGCCTTTCCAGCCCAACTCATAGTTACGCGAACGCTCATCCTCGAACTCTCCGGGCACACCGACCGCGGTGCGCAATTGGTTAAAGCCGCCGGACTTGAAACCCTGGCTGGCACTGGCGTAAAACATCAGGCCCTCGCGTGCGAACCAGGACAGGGCGATCGACGGCGAGAAATCCGAGCCGCTGCGTTGGTCATCTGCATAGGAATCGGGGCCAGCAATGGGGGGCGCATCAATGCCCAGCGGATTGGTCGGCCTGGCAACCTGGGTACCTTCGCGACTCTTATCTTCATAGGTGATGCGGGCGCCCAGCGTTAACTTCCAGTCTTCGGTAATGCTCCAGTTGGTCTGCCCAAACATCGCGTAGCTGGTGGTTTCGTGGTTGTTGGTGTCGTAGTTGATACTGCCATCTGGGAGGAACAGGCCGAAGGCAAACAATCCGCCGGTCAGCTCGGTAAAACCATTACTGTTGGCGGTATCCATGGTGGAATCGAAGTAGTAGAGACCCACCTGGTAGTCCCATTTCTCACCCACGGGTGAGGTGATGCGAAACTCACTGGAAAACTGGTCCAGGTCTACATCGGTATCGGTAATGATTGCGTCGTAGTGGGAAAAATCGCCATCAAAGGCACTGTAAGACTCATAACCCCGGTAAGCGTTAATCCAGGTTAGACTGATTTCATTGTCCAGGTCTTTCACCCATTCGGCCGACAGCCCGTAAACCTTTACCTCATTAATAAATTCAGAGTCGGAAGAAACCTTGTGATCGAAAGGATCCGGGTTTTGCTCATAGGGAATGCCGGTGGCGTCTGCGAAGACATCGATGGGTAGACCCAGTGAAGAGCCATCCCCAATATAGTCAATGGTATCCGGCGAACAGCAATTGGTGTCGGCGTCAGAATAATCCAGGGTAACCGTCAGCTCGCCGTAGTCTTTCATATTGAAGTAGGTGCGTAGCTTGGCGCCGGCGCGCTCTACATTATTAATTTCTTCATCGGTCCAGGTATTGGTATCAATGCCATCCCGTTTTACGTAGTAACCGGAAAGCCGGGCCGCATGCCCGCTATCCCCCAGCGGGAAATTCACCATGCCGCGAATTTCGCGAGCATCATAATTGCCCAGCACGCCTTCGATCTCAGCCTCGAACATCTCAGACGGTGCCTTGGAAATGATATTCAGTGCGCCTGCCGCAGTATTCTTGCCGTACAGCGTGCCCTGCGGGCCCCGTAATACCCCTCTACCCGCGCGATGTCCATCAGGTCGGCCACACTCATGCCGGCCCGACCCTGGTATACACCATCAATAAACACGCCAACACTGGGATCAATACCGGCATTGGAACCGACCGAGCCGATGCCGCGTATGCGAATGGAGGTGGAGCGGGTATCGATTACCGGAGAGACTCGCAGACTGGGCGTGTATTGGTCCAGTTGCTTCAGACTGGTGGTACCGCTGTTCTTGAAAAACTCCTCAGTAAAAGCCGCAACGGATATGGCAACATCTTGAAGATTTTCTTCTCGACGATTGGCAGTAACAATCACTTCTTCCAGTTCGACCACTTCTTCAGCTGAATCAATCTTGTCGGTTTGAGCAATCAACAGCTGACTAAAGCCTGCGCACCCAATAACCGCTAGCGCGAGTATTTTTTTCATGAGTCCCTCTTTATTTGAATTCCGCAACACTCTACCCGAGTGATCGCAGATCTCTTTTGGATAAATATCTTATTGTTGTTATCAACTTAGTTGGCGCCAAGGCCTTCAAAAATGGAAGCCATAACGAATTCTTTCAATTGGTCCATCGTGTATTTGTCATTCACCAGGTTGCTGATGCGGTTGTCGTTGGCCAGGCTGACGAAACCATGCACCGTGGATACGATGAAAATTGCCTGCAACATCGGATCACCCGCTTTAACCACACCCAACTGCTGGCACATGCGAATGTCGTCCATCATTTGCTCGAAGGAGGATGTGCTGGTGTGCTGTAACGATTCCTGCCCGCTGGAACTGATCAGGTCGCCACTGAACATGACCCGATAATAGGCGGGGTATTCCATCGCAAAGTCGAAATAGGCCATGCCGCTGGCGGCAAACTGATCGAGCGGATCATTGCCGGCATCGCGCTTGGCCTGCTGCATGGTTTCATACATGAGGTCAAAGCCTTGCTCGACCACCGCCAGGATCAGGTCATCCTTGTCTTCGAAGTGCCGATATGGTGCCGCGTGAGAAACACCGGCGCGACGCGCCACCTCGCGAATCGTCAGCCCCTGGGGGCCCGTATCCTCGATAATTGTCAGGGCAGATGCCAGCAGCGCCGTACGTAGATCGCCGTGGTGATAGGCCTGTTTCAGCGCCGTCACAGTTATACCTTTATCGTGATGATGGGCTCAGTCTACGCTATAACGCATCAAATGTTTATATTGTAAACTTCAATTTTGCCTGCTATGTTACCGATGTAAACACTAGATATCAAGGGGCCAGACCTCTTGAAATTAAGATCAAGAGGTCTGGCCCCTTGATATCTAAGTACTTGATAACGCATATAAAAGAGGTAAACCATGACCCAGGCACTACCCGAAAACCGCTTCCTTGAGGGCTGTTTCGCCCCCATCGACGAGGAATACACTCACGCGGAGCTGAAAATCACCGGCGAGGTGCCGCGCGACCTGAATGGCAGCTTTTACCGCAACGGTCCCAACGTGAAATTTGCCCCCCGCGGCGACTACCACCTGTTTGCGGGTGACGGCATGACGCACGCCTTCCATATCGAAGACGGCAAGGTCGGCTATCGCAATCGCTGGATCGAAACGGCCAAGTTCAGGATGGAAAACGAGCTCGGGCGTTGTGTGGTCAATCCCATGAACCCCTTCGACTGCGAAGATGGCTACCTGGACTTTGTGTTGACCGATAAAGACGGCCTCGCCAACACCGCCTGTGTCTGGCACGGCGGCAGAATGCTGATCCTGGAAGAAGGTCATCAACCCTTCGAGGTAGACCCGCTCACACTTGAGGCAAAAGGCACCTACAACTTCAATGACAAGTTAACCACGGCCATGACCGCCCACCCCAAGCTCGATCCCGTCAGCGGGGAAATGATTTTCTTCGCCTACATGGGATCCGGCCCCTTTGAGTCGGATGTAGCCCTGCACAAGGTCAATAAAGAGGGTGTGCTGACTGAATCCCACACCATCCCCACTGACTATCCCGCCATGGTTCACGATTTTGTGGTCACCGAGAACTACATCATCTTTCCGATCTTCCCACTCACCGGCAGCATGGATCGCGCCATGAAGGGAGAGTCGCCCTTTATGTGGGAACCGGAGAAAGGCGCCAAGGTCGGTGTACTGCCGCGCCACGGTGGTACCGCTGCGGACGTGCGCTGGATTGAATGCGATCCCTTCTTCGTCTTCCACTATTTGAATGGCTTCGACAAAGACGGCGTCATCACCCTGGATGGCTGTCAGTTCGAGCATGCACCCCTGTTCCCGGATGCCTCTGGCGAAATGATGCCAGATGCAGAGCCCTTCCTGAGCCGCTGGAATATCGACATGAACGATGCCAGCGCCCGGGTCAAGAGTGATCGCATTGATGACGTGCCTTCAGAATTCCCGCAAGTGGATCCACGCTACGCCATGCGCGAGCACAAGGTAGGCTTCTATACCAATCCCGACAGTGATGATGGTGAGATGTACAACTGTGTCGGTCGCTTTGATTTGAGTAACAACAGCGCCGAGCGTTATTCATTTGGGCCTCGCGAGACCACGTTCACCTCGGAGGCGATTTTCGTGCCCAAGCATGACAACGCCGTTGAGGGCGAAGGCTACATGTTGTCGGTAGTGACAGATTTACCCACTGACACCAGTGCCCTGGCCATTCTCGATGCCGAGAATGTCAGCGCCGGTCCGCTGGCCGTCGCGCAACTGGAAAACCGTATACCGGTTGGTTTTCACGGTGGCTGGCGACCCGCCGAGGGCTAACAGTTCACTGACTACTATGGGCCTGCAGCAGAATCGACATAAACAGATTCAGCTGCGGGCTTTTTCTTGCCCGGCTGCGGGTAACCACCGGCAAGCCTCCCGGTACATGCGTCAACGCGGGCTTCAGCACCCGCAACTCGCCTTCATCGACCCAGCTCTGGGCAAAATGATCCGGCAAATAGCCAACATAGCGCCCCGAGCGAATCAGCATTAGCACGGCTTCCAGGTTATTGGCGCGGGCATCGGAGCGCGAACCCACCCGCATTTTCCGCAAAGGGTCAGCATCCATGGATTCACCCGCCATGCGCGCCGCCGCCAATTCTCGTTTGCTGATGTGCTTGTCATCGCGATCGAACAGGGGATGATCAGCACTGCAATACAGGTACAGGCCTTCTTTTAGAAAATCGTGTACATCCAGCCCCGCCAGGGTCGCCGGCGTGCTGACAATACCCAGGTGCAGGCGGCCGTCGAGCACCCCACGTAACACGGCCTCTTCGGGCAACACCTCCAGATTAATACTGACATCGGGCGCGCGGTCCAGGAACTGCTGTATCGTCCTGGACATCTCAAACGCCGGTACCGACGTCATATAGTCGATTTGGCCAAGGTTGATCTCACCACTGAGATGGCCCTGGATGGCGGCCATGTCGGAGCCAAATTCCTCGATGCTGGCCAGCAATCCCAGCACTCTTTCGTAGACCTCCTCGCCGTGCTCTGTCAGCGAGAAACCCGAGCGCCCGCGCTCACACAGTCGCATGCTCAGCCTGGCCTCCAGGTCTGCCATCTGGGTACTCACGGTGGGCCGACCGACGTTAAGGCGGTCCGCGGCCTGGGTAAAACCGCCGCTCTGCACCACGGTAATAAACAAGCGCAGCAGCCGCAGATCAATGTCCTGGATTCGCATGAGGTTACTATAGGTCTATATATTCAGAACTTAAAGTCTATAGTTTTGTATTTATAATCCTATTGATATCCCCTAAATTGCCCTCTTGAAGCAAAACCCCCGCTATGGAGATCGTTCGTGGAAGGCTTTATTGGCAATGAGAAACTGATCAAGGGCGAGAAATTGCGTGACTACAATCAGCGCACCAACCTGCGCGGCGCGTTGCAAGTCGGTAGTCATCTCGGCGCCATTGGCCTGGCTGGCTACGCCCTGCACTTGAGCTGGGGCAGCTACTGGGCAGCGCTGTGGTTTGTCGTGCTCGGCACATTGCTCAACTTTCTCTACGCCGGCCAGCATGAGCTGTCCCACTGGACCGTGTTCAAAACCCGCTGGTTGAACAATGTGTTCGGTCACCTGTTTGGCTCTACTGTGCTCATGCCGCGGGAACACGATCGCATGGAACACTACCAACACCATCGCCATACCCAGGATCCGGAACTGGACGGCGAACTGCAGGGTGCGCCCTGGTTCACATTGCGCGACTACCTGCTCTATGCCTCAGGGCTCAGCTATTGGACCAACCTGGTCTGGCGTACCATTAACACCGCTTTCAAATTCAAGTTCCCGGATTTCTTTGTCGACAAACAGCGCCGCCTCGCCACCTTTGAGGCACGCTGCTACCTGCTCGGCTATGCCGTCATCGCTCTGACCTCCTGGCATTTCCAGAGCTGGTTCGCGGTGAGCTACTGGCTGGCACCCCTATTCGCCACCAAGTTTATTCACAACTGCCAGAACCTGGCCGAGCACACCGGCATGCCCAACGAGCCAGATATTCTCATTAATACCCGCACCATCAAGAGTAATGCCCTACTCGACTGGCTGGCCTGGAACATGCCCTACCACACGGCCCATCACACCTACCCGGCGGTGCCCTTCTACAAGTTGCCGGAACTCCATGCCGAGATGGTCGCCGGTATGGGTCACGAGCCGGAGACCATCAGCTACCTGGCCTATCAAACCCACATGCTGAAAAAGCTGTGGCAGGAAGGCACCTCGAAGTACAACAACAAAAAACTCGAAACATACTAGGAACACGACATGCCCAAACTCGAGGTGTATCAGTCTCTGTGGGGCATGCAAACCCGCAATCCCAACGACAGCGAACGGCCACACACAGAGGTATTTCAACAGGCCGCTGACGCCAACTTCACCGGCATGTGCCTGGATCCCGGTGTCAGCCAGATTGAAGAATACCTGGCGCTGAAGCCCCTGTATGAAAAACACCAGATGGGCTGCCTGGTGAATGTGTTCCCCAACACTGTCGCAGAAATGCGTCCGTTACTGGAGTTCAGCAAAGAGATGGGCGCGCCGTTCGCCAATGTCATCGCACCGGTGTTTCCGCTGACGGCCGAAGGCGCAGTGCCCATTATCCGTACCTGGCTGGAGATGGCTGATGATATCGGCGTACCGATAAAGTTCGAGACACACCGCGACTGCATCACCAATGATATGTTTTTCACCTTGCAGCTACTCGATGCCATACCCGAATTAAGACTGACTGCCGATCTGTCCCACTACTGCCTCAACCGTGAAATGAGTGCGCCTATCTCTGCGGACAACCAGGCCTGGATGCAGCGGTTGCTGGAACGATCGGACAGTTTCCAGGGGCGCATCTCCAGCCACGAGCAAATCCAGGTACCGATCCAGTTCCCCCAGAACCAGAAATGGGTGGAGATTTTCAAGGACTGGTGGGAACGGGATTTTCGCTCCTGGCGAGCGCGAGCTGGTAACGATGAAACCCTGATTTTCCTGTGTGAACTGGGTCCGCCGGAATATGCGATTACCGATGCCAACAACCAGGAGCTGTCTGATCGCTTTGAAGAGGCGCTAATTATTCGCGGTTGGGTGGAAGAAATTTGGGCCAGGCTTGAAGCAGAGTAGCCGATTCACTCTCATTCAAATGTGCTAAAACTGGAGTATGATCATCTGGTGAGCTGTTCAATTGGCATCCCGGTCAGTTGGAGTCACGCTTATCCTTCCCGGCTAGTCGAGGGAATCATGGTCACTAAGAAATTCAAAATCTACTTTGATCCAACTGACGGAGACAGGTCTGACATTACTGTAGATGAAAGATCACCAGCGGACGTTGAAGGGGCGTTAGAGAATTTCCCAGGAGACCTGGAGATCGAATTTGAATTCGGTGACAAGGTGGCAACACTGGAGAAGAACTACTCTTCAGGCTACATCGTGGTTGAAATAACGTCCGTTCTAACCGAGTCGCAATTTAGACGTGCCCTCGGTCGGGTGCTTCTAAACCTGTCCTTATCCCGAGAACAAGTGGAGTAGGTGCCTTCCGCTCCTCGCCGCGCTGGCTCACACTAGTGTAGAGGGGTAGCATTAAAGAACCCGCTAAACGAGGCACAACTATGGCCTATGCTGAAAACCAGACAATCCACGACGCCGACTCGCATATCATGGAGTTGCCGGGCATGTTCACGCAGTTCCTGGAGAAAAAATACCTCGAGCGGTTTCGGGAAAAAGTCCAGGTAAGTGAGCTTGCAAGCCAGTGGGCAGCGGACGCCCGCGCCCAGCACGACGACCCGGAATTTCGCGCGGGAGATGAGGCCAATATTTTGCTGCGCAAAAACTACCAGGCGCTGGGTGCCTTTCGCAAGGAAGATCGCAGTCAGGCCTTGGATTACCTGGGTTTTACCAGCCAATTAGTATTTACCACCGAGGCCCTGAGCAACTTTGGTTTCGAGCAATGCGGCGAGGTGGAACTGGCACTTGCCACTGCCCGCGCCCACAATCGCATGATGGCAGACTACTGCGCCGCGGATAAACGGCTGCTCGCCTCCGGCTATGTGCCGCTGGTGTCGATTGAAGACGCCCCCACCATCGCCCGGGAAGCCATCGAATTGGGTTGCAAGGCCCTGGTATTACCCTCGCGCTGTCCGAAAAACCATTCGCCGTCGCATGTGGGTTTTGAACCGCTGTGGGCACTGGCCCAGGAATACGGCCTGCCGATATTGTTTCACGTGGGTGGCGAGCGAAAAATGGCAGACGCCTATGCAGAGAATGGGCTGCCCCGGGTGCGGGATTTTCACGGTGGTGATGAAAATTTTACCTCGCTGAGTTACATGTCCATTCCCCTGTCACTGTGGGAAACCCTATCGGCACTTATCATTGACGGGGTTTGTGATCGCTTCCCCCGGCTCAAGTTCGGTGCCATCGAGTTGGGCGCCTCCTGGGTGCCGAGTTGGATGCGCTATCTCGATGCGGGTGTGGCCGCGTTCATGAAAGGCGAAGAGCGTCTGCAGAAGTTATCCGCCAGGCCCAGCGAAATTGCCCAACGCCAGTTTCGCGTAACGCCTTATCCGCACGAAGATACCCGCTGGATTATCGAGAACAGCCACCAGGATATGCTGTTGTTTAGCTCTGACTATCCCCACGTTGAGGGCGGGCGCAATCCCCTGAAGCGTTTCGGTGATGCCCTCGCGGGCACCAGTGAGGTGGTGTAGCGCAAGTTTTACCGCGACAATTTTATCGATCTGATGGGTAGTGGACTGGATAAATCCCTGCACGACCATCCACCAGTAGCTGGCTCAGGCTCCTTCAACACGGTATAGAGCTAGCCCCTTGGAGAGGCTGAATATCTTGCGCTTTCCCGGGATGTTGGCGGAGATCCCTTTTCCAGCCAGCTCCAGCACTGAGATTCTGCCGCGCGGTGTAATTAGGTAGAAGGGCAATCCAGTCTCGCGGACGGTTTCGCTGTCGGCCACAGAGAATCGTTCCGTGGCACGACCGGGTGCTCCGTGGGTGTGCCACAGCGCTATGATTTTGGATCCCTGTGGGCGTCGGATGGAAAATTCGACCCGGTCTTGATCGGGCTCAGCCTTGCCGTGCGTGACCAGGATTCGACCGTCTTCCGTTTCCAATATGGCGCCCAGGTGTTCCACATTCTCGCGGATAGAGTCAGCCAGGAATGACTGGCTCAGGGACGTAATTGCCTCCAGTTCCGAGCCGAACATCAGGCTTTGCAGCCAGGTGGTTCGAACCAGGTCGCTCGCATTGCAGCTGAGTGAAGTGATGAGAATGCCACACAGCATAATCTGTTGAGTGCAGCTCCGGATTTGGGTGTGATGGGTAGTTTTCATTTGACGCTCCGTGGGTTGATCGGAACCTCAAAATAATGACGACCCCCTGCTGTGTAATGAGGGTTATCTGGGCATTGTCTGAATATTCGTTGATGTTGTTATGATCAAATATTCATCAATAAAAACAATAGGTTAAGAGATTTGTGAACGTCGTCATGAAGCTCTCAAATAGCCTGCTGGTGTGCCTTCGCGCAGTTGCTACACTAGTAGAGAGCTCGGGAGATCGATCTGGCATATCAATACACATTTGGCTCTTTTATTTTGAATGAGCGCGAGCGCCAGCTCACGCGAAACGGCCACGACATCCATCTACAGCCCAAGACCTTTGATGTACTTCTCTTTCTTCTGCAGCATGCCGGCAAGTTGGTGGGCAAGCAGGAAGTGCTGGATGCCGTCTGGAAGCAGGCAATAGTCACAGAGAGCTCGCTGACAGGGTGTATTCGGCAGATAAGAGCCGCCCTGGGGGATGAGGCCGACTCGCCAACCTATATCGAAACCGTACCGGCCTCGGGTTACCGCTTTATCGCTGTGGTGACATCGCTCGATGACGCAAAACTAGAAACGGCGCCGGGAAAACCGGCTCGTACCCGACAGAGGGGTCTGGCTGTCGGCATCGGCTTGATGGTGCTGACGCTGGCTTATTTCGCTTACCAGGAGTTAAGCCTCGAAGTGGTTCAGGAACAATCGCCGGCAGCGGCAGTTGCACCTAGCGAGGTGGTTGGCGAGACCGAAACAATCGAAAAGTCGATTGCGGTGCTGGCCTTCGTCAACATGAGTGAGGATCCTGGCAACGAATATTTCTCCGATGGTCTCTCAGAGGAGCTTATGAACCTGTTGGCACGAATCCCCGGTCTCAAGGTGATTGGGCGAAGTTCATCGTTCAAATTCAAGAACAGGAACGAAGACTTGCGCGTGATCGGGCAAACACTGGGGGTGGCGACAGTACTGGAAGGATCTGTGCGCCAGTCGGATGATCGCGTACGCATTGCCACTCAGCTGATAGATGTTTCTGACGGCGCAATGATATGGTCCGAGACCTATGATCGAACCATAACGGATATCTTCGCGATTCAGGACGAAGTGGCGGCCGCCATCATCGATGCCTTGCAAATACATGTGGGCACCACGCCGACCCGCGGTCGTCCCACCGGGAGTGCCGAAGCCTACTCACTGTTTCTGAAGGCCGTGGTCTTGATGAACACTCACCTGGCACCGGAGGCGTCAAAATTATTAAAGAAGGCCGTCACACTCGACCCCGACTTTGCCGAGGCCTATCAATTGCTGGCTTCCAGCTATTGGAGCCAGAGCGGAGGCCCCCTCACAGCCGAAGAAGGTTTTGCGCTTATGCGCGAGGCAGCGGCCAACGCGTTGGCCATCAATCCTGATCTCGCCTTCGCGCAAGCGCTTTACCATGAGTCTTACGGGGGAGGCGAAGCTCGCCTCAAGGTCATCGCAGCGCTTGAGCGCGCCGTGAGCGAAAATCCAGGTGACCCCTGGCCATTGCGGTTATTAACCTACAATTTGCAGTACGCGGGTTATCAGAGTGAGGCGCTTGCTTATGCCCGGCAGTTTATGGTTCACGATCCGCTGTCACCAATGGCGAATTACAACCTGGGTGAGTCCCTTTATGCGCTCGGGCGTACGGCTGAGGCAGAGGATCCCCTTGCATACGCTTACGAGCTAGGTGAAGGATTCGCCCGCTGGTTTGTTCCCGCCACGCACCTGGTGGATGGCAACGACGAAGTCTTCATTTCGCAAATGGAAGCTGATCTGTTGAACAACGGAATCAATAGCACAGCCTGGCTCAGCGACCTGGTGGCCGGCGCGCGCAGCCAAGCGAATCCCGAGGCCTTT
Source organism: Halieaceae bacterium (assembly GCA_965237855.1). Taxonomy (GTDB): domain Bacteria; phylum Pseudomonadota; class Gammaproteobacteria; order Pseudomonadales; family Halieaceae; genus CBDEGK01. The sequence continues at coordinate 805,813 of CBDEGK010000004.1, forward strand.
ATGGATCGCCGTATAGAAGAGATTCTAGCGTCTGATCCCGACCTAAATAGCAATTACCTGGGAGCGCTTTTGGAGACCTTTTACCTGTTTCTGGGATTTCTTGACAGGTACTACGAGCTAATAATGGCGGCCGACCCCAACGACCAGAGCCATGCCTGGGCAGGTGTTCTGGTCTGGCATGGCACCGTTTTTCGAAACACCGGTTTCACCGCACATCCCCGGTATCTCGAAGTAGTGGAACTACTCGGTATGTTTGATATCTGGGAACAACGCGGGCCACCGGATTTCTGCGACAAGGTGGATGAAGATTGGGTCTGTGAATAGTGCTAGTCGGGGAAAGCACCTATCCCATCCATGCATCCATGTCATTTCGATTCGGATCTTGATAGCTGCCGCCGAAATGCTGTGGGTGTCATTCCGACATGCTTCTTAAACTGTGTATAAAAAGTCGATTTGGAATTGAACCCGGCTTCCAGGGCGATATCCAGAATTGACCACGGCGATGCATCCTCAAGCAACAATTTCTGGGCTGCCTGAATCCTGTAACCGTTAATGAAATCATAAAAGTTCATGCGGGCACAGGAGTTGATTACCTGCGATAACTGAGCAGGTTGAATAATAAGCTTCTGCGCCAGCTCCGCGAGGGAGAGATTGGGTGCCAGGTAGGGTTTGTCGGTCTCCATCAAAACGGTTAACAGTTCCCAGTAGTGTTGCGCGTGCTCGCTGCCCAACCCCGTACTCCGGTATTTGCGATTTGCGTCTGCAGTCGGACCTGATTGCCTGTCGTGAAGGGACTGCTCGGCAAGCGAAGTGGCAGCGTCGTGTTCGTTGGTTTGTGGTCCTGTCGGGTCAGCTCGATGGTGAAAAATCAGCGGTTGACGTATACCCATGTGGCCAATGTAGAAAATCAGGGCGACAGAAACTATCTTGAACCAATATAGCCTGGGAACTGACTCCGGCACCGGCAGCAATACGCTGAGACTGACCAGGATCATGAACCACGACAGGCCACGCAGCCAGTTGAGGTTGACCCGCTCGGTAGATGAGAACTCGTCAAGAATACGCGTGCGGTGGGCGCGCAGCTTTATCAGGCACGCGGTGCTATAGCCAATTAGTGACAGCACAATGGGTATGTAAGAAATGAAGATGATGCCCCATTGTGCGCGACCGCTGCCCTGGCTGATGACCATCATCTGTTGTTTCACCTCTGTGGGTTGCAAAAACAGCGGAATCAACAACAACCATGTGATCAAGAGGGGAATGAAATGCACCCATTGGGAGCGGCTGAAGGACCAGTCAGGATTCGTCAACGCCCGGGTGTAAAAATACAGCAGGGGGCCCAGGCCCAGATAGGTTGGGAAGCCCAGCATGAACAAGTAGGGTGCCGCCTCGATCACAGTACTGCGAGTGAAGAAGCCGTGAACGAGATTCAACACCAGAATACCCAGCAACAACGCCAGGCAACCGTTGGCGCGCTTGTTCGCCTCCGGCAAGGTCAACAGCACGCTGATGACCAGCAGCGCAGCGGCGATACCCCCCGAGCGAAGAATTATCATCAAATCGTCTGTCATACGCCGCCGTCTGTCATGAATTCGAGTCCCGATTCATCGATGTCCGTCTGGATAATAGCAATAAAATCAATATATTCAATAAGTTGCGATCAATTATTAGCGCATGAATTATTTTATCCACACTCATAAGTACGGACGAAAAGACCGTTGTCCACTGCTATAACTGTGGCCATGAACGTGAATTCGGTGAATTGAGATCGAACTAATGGATCCTGGAGTATGAATGTGTCGGTAAAAACTTTCTCGGTAGGTGGTTACAAACTGGTTCTGCTTGTCCTGGCCACTGCATTTATTAGTGCAGGCATCGGGCAAATGGATTGGCGCCAGCTGTTGGGTAGCAGTGGTGACCAGTACAGCAGTCTATGGGTAGAATTTTGTGAGGAGCTCAAGCGGGCGGGCTCGGCGATCGAGTTCTACTCGCCTGACGACAACGAGCTTGATCGGGCAGAAGGGTACCGTTTTCTCACTCGCACGTTAAGGCTCAGCCTGCTGTCAGAGCTCGAACATTTTGACGCAGCGCGCCCGGTGATCTGGCAATCGGAAACACCCACCCGGAAATTCGGCGGCAACAACCCCGATGAACTCTACTACGACGCGTATATCGACGGCAGTAAAACCTATCGAATCAGTGGTCAGCGTGGCACCACGCCGCTAATTGAAGTCACCGTATATGAGGGGCGTCTACGCAGTGGCGAGCGTGGCAAGCACGTGGCCCACCTGACTGAGCGGGACCTGCTTATAGGGGAGGACGGCTCTGTTGAAATCATCCTCAGTCCCGAGCCCCACGAGGGCAACTGGATTAAGACCACCAAGGAAACCAACTTCCTGTTTATCCGCCAATACCGTTTTGACTGGGCGACAGATCAGCCTGCCGAGCTGATCATTGAGCCGGAGATTATGGCGGGCCCACCGGCAGAGCTGACGCTTGCCCATGTGCGAGAACGCCTGTTGGCCGCCGCCCGGGCGGTTGAATACAACGCCTCCTATTGGCCCAAGCTCACCAAGCTGGCGTCACTGCGGGCCAGCAACAAGATTATGGACCCCATAATGCCCGGAGCCGAAGAGGACACACCGGAAACAAAGGACACAACGCTTCCCCAGGGGCACATCCTGCAGCCGGGTTATTTTGAGCTGGAAGATAATGAAGCCCTGTTGATCCGGTTTACGCCGCCACCGGGCCTGGCTTACTGGGGCTTTTCACTGATCAACCGGTGGTTTGAATCGCTGGATTATCGCTATTCCAACGTTCACAGCAATCATCTGCGCGCGCAGCTCTCAGAGCAGGGCGAGGTTACCCTGGTGGTGGCGCATCGGGATCCGGGTGTGGCCAACTGGATAAGTACCACCGGACACAGGGAAGGCATGATGTTATTTCGTTGGACCAGGCCAGAACCTGGAACCGAACTGCCCGATGTCAGGGTAGAGAAAGTAGCTCTGGACAGCCTGCCAGGGCATACCGCGCGTTAAGGGGAAAGCATAATGTTTATGAGTATTACAAAATCGCCTCGAATTCTGACCACGACGCTGCTTCTGCTGCTATTGGCGCCCGCGGCGCAAGGCAATACCGGTCGGCCGAATGTGCTGATCATGCTGGCTGATGATCTGGGCTGGAACGACGTGGGCTTTCATGGCAGCTCCATCGAAACACCCTCGCTGGATCGACTCGCCCAGGAGGGCGTTGAGCTGACTCGACTGTATACCAACCCCATCTGTACACCCACCCGAGCGGCCTTGATGACCGGCCGCGATCCGGTGGAAATGGGCTTCGCCCATTCGGTTATCCCGCCCTGGTCCAATGTCGGTATCCCATTGGACGAGGATTTCATGAGCGAGACCTTCCGCGACAACGGCTACCAGACCGGCATGATCGGCAAATGGCACCTGGGCCATCACAATCGGGCGCAAGCACCCAATGCACGGGGCTTTGATTATTTTTACGGCAACCTCACCAGCGGCCCCGACTACTATAGTCACGAGAGCCGTGTGGGAGGGCTGGACTGGCAGCGCAATGGCAACAGCGTGGAGGAGGAAGGTTACAACACTGAACTGATCGCTGCGGCCGCCCAGAAGTTTCTTCGTGAGCGCGACCCGGAGCGCCCCTTTTTACTCTATATTCCCTGGAACGCGCCACACACACCGCTGCAGGCCCCAAAACGATTGATGGCCAAGTATGTCGGCGAATTAAATCCACAGCGTATTATTTTTGCTGCGATGACAGAGGCAATGGATACGGCCGTAGGCGAGATATTGCAGACCCTGGAGGAAGAGGGGCTCGCCGATAACACCGTCGTGCTGTTTTTCAGTGACAACGGGGGCATGCCTGCGGTGGGAGGTCGCAACACGCCGCTGCGCGGAGGCAAGGGGCAGACTTTTGATGGCGGCATCCGGGTGCCGGCAGTTATCCGTTGGCCGGCGAAGTTAGCCGGAGCGCAGAAGAACGATCAGATAATGAATGTCTACGATCTGTTTCCAACCCTGGCGGCTGCGGCAGACATCGTTACCGGCAACGACAAAGCGCTGGATGGTGTGAACCTGCTGTCATCCCTTACCGACGATCGGCGAGTGCCGCACAAACCAATGTTCTTCTCAGCAGATACCCTGACCCCCGATGCCATTCGCTACGGCGTGATCCGGTGGCCCTGGAAACTAATGCGTGAGGAACAGCAAACGGACACCGGGCTGCAAATCCGCGAGTTTTTATTCCACCTGGAACAGGATCCGCGGGAGCAACACGACCTGGGCCAAGCGCAGGTGGAGATTACCAGCGAACTTAACCAGCTTTTGACCCAGTGGAAACGCCGCGCACCTCAGCACGAACTGCGCTTCAATCACTTTCCGCATCCCGGTTGGGCGCCTCCGCGGGATTGGAATGAAGCACTGCTCGATGCATCCGAGATTGATGCCTCGTATTCCAAAGATAAACAACTATCGCAATCACTGCAGCTGAAGCTACGGGAAAAGATGATGCAGTGGTTCAACGACAGCAGCACCTAAGGCAGGAGTACACCATGAAATATTACAATATCCGCAGCAAGATGCTGGCTCTGGCCATCGTCACGATTGTGCCGTGTATCTCCGTCCCGCAGTCGTGTCTGGCGCAGGGCAATATACTGGAGGAGGTGGTGGTAACCGCTCGCAAGCGCGAGGAATCTCTGCAAGAGACACCCGTGGCCGTAACGGCCCTGGGCAGTGATGCACTGCGAGACGCAAACATCCGTAATCTCGCAGATCTCAGCGCCAATGTTCCGGGGCTGGACTCAAAGGTCGGCAGTAAATCCGGTGAATTTTCTATCCGTGGTGTCGGCGCCAGGGACAGCAAGAATGTCCGCACGGACCCGGCCGTGGGTGTCTATGTCGACGGTATTTTTATCCCTCGTAACGACACCCAATTGGTGGAAACCGTCAACCTGGAGAGTATTCAGGTTCTGCGGGGGCCCCAGGGCACTCTGTTTGGTAAGAATACCGCGGGAGGAGTGTTGCTGTTGACCACCGTCAAGCCTGCCGATGAATTCGGTGGCGAATTAGCAGGAGAAGTGGGTAATCTCGGCCGGCAAAACCTGCGGGGCAGTCTCAATATTCCGCTGTTGGACGATGTCTTGCTTGGCCGCTTTACGGTTGATAGCCGAACTCGCGACGGCTATATGAAAGATGCCGAAACCCGGCACGAATACGGCGATGAAGACAAGCTGGCGTTAGCCGCACAGTTGCGCTGGATGCCGCTCGATGAGTTGCTTGTGGATCTGTTGCTATTCCACAGCAAGCAGGACGAGATGGCAGCCCCCCAGAGCTGCATCCTGGCCAATCCGGGGACCATCTTACAGAGCTTCACCGCGCCCGGTGATTCCCGCTCCTTGGCTGAGACCTGCGCCCTGTCGGAACAGCTCCGTGACAGGCAGAAAGTAATCAACGACCGCGAAGGGGTCCGTTGGGAAATGGACTCGACCATGGCAGGGCTCAACATTGACTGGGAACTGGGTGGTTTGACGCTGCGTAGCATCACCGGCCTGTTACATCAGGAGGATATCAACAATTGGCGCGACCAGGATGCCTCGCCGATTTTTTCCATCCAAAATCTGGAACTGGTCGTCGATCAACTGCGGGCTAATGGCTTCGAGACTGATCAGCAACGAGATTTCCTGTCCCAGGAATTCCAACTCGTAGGCACGGCATTCGATGACAAGCTAGATTTCACCGTGGGTCTGTTCGGATCCATGGAATCGTTGGACCACAATCCCGAAGGCACAATGATCTCCTCAGCAGGTTTTCTGGGTCGCCAGGATGGCGACGATGTTGCCGTGCTGCCAGTGACTCTGGCGGGGTGGCGGGGCAGTTCCATTTCCAGCTATGACAACAAAACCTGGGCCGCATTTTCCCAGGGCACCTGGCACTTTAACGAGCGGTGGCAGCTTACCCTGGGCGGGCGGTACGGTGTTGAGGACAAGGAAGTGGAGGTGCTTAACTATATCAGCGAAGCGGAAACGCCCGGCCGGCTGAGCCGCGAGGAATTTGATGCGCTGGTGGGCACCATTCACCCGGTTATTCGCTCGCCGGGACGAGAACGTGAGCAGGCGGAGGACGATTGGAGTGAGTTTACCCCCATGGTCAGTCTCAGTTACCTCGCTCCAGATGCATGGTTGGACAATTCGGGCCTGGATAACCTGATGTTGTACGCAACCTACAGTAGCGGTTTCAAGGCCGGGGGATTCGCAAATTTTGGTGACGAACTCATATCGTTCGATCCTGAGACGGTGGATAACTACGAGTTGGGTATCAAACTCGATGCCCTGGGTAATCGCCTGCGGCTGAACGCGGCGCTGTATTCCATGGATTACCAAGATATGCAATTGACGGTGACTCGCCAGCTAAGCGAAATTCAGACTGCGGCGGGAACTGCCAACGCGGGTGAGGCCACATTGCAGGGCGTCGAATTTGAATTCAGCGTAATGCCAACGGAACACTGGTTGTTCCAGTTCAGTGGTAACTACCTGGACGCAAGCTACGAACAGTTTGATGATCTGGTGCGGGATCCGGTAAGTGGCGGATTTGTGCCGGTGGACCGTTCTGACGAACCCTTTGGTTATACCCCGGAAACCTCCTTCACCGTCGTAGCACAGTACGCCTGGAACAACGGCTGGGGTGATTTCTCTGCCAGGCTCAGTGGATATTACCGCGATGAAGTGTATATCGGCCTGACAGCGGGCGCCGAGCAATCCCCTCTATCAACGCTGGATTCTTACGACCTGTGGAATGCGCGCTTGAGTTGGCAGTTACCAACTGCAGCAGATGTTCATATCGCTATCTATGTGGATAACTTTACTGACGAAGAATACTTCGGCACCGGCAATATTGAATTGAGCTCCCAGGGAACCTTGACCGTTGTGCCTGGGCTGCAGCGAACTTATGGGCTACAGGCCAATTACCGTTTCTGACGGGAGGATTGGGGTACTGAGAACTTAACACGCCTCATCCGGAGAATAGTATAGACGGATAAAGCACCTATCCCGTCTATGAATCCATGTCCGGCAACGGTCTGTAGACCAGCATTCGTATGAAGTCGCCGTCTTATGCTACCTGTTTCCTGAACTTACCGGGGCGGGTAGTCCACAAATATCGGTGAAGACCAGGCTCGCTCTGAGGCGGGGGCCTGGCAGTCGTCACCGATATCAACACCATTGGCTTCGGAACAGGGGTTCACAACCAGGCATTGCCCCTGCTCGTCGAATTCGCAGCGCAGGTTATCCGCGTTCATGGTAAGGGTCGGCCTCTGGACAGCGCGCACATAGTACACCGCGTCGCGTTGCATAGCGGGATATTCCGGATCAGAAAACTCCACTTCACAGCCCGACCCCTGGTCTTCACAGGGTAATACCAGCCACGGGTCTTCGACCAGGCCATCGATAGATTCGTCCGCCGAATTCTGCGGAGTGATCCTGACCACCTCGATACGCTCTATCTCCTTGCGGGTATCTGAAGGGTGGTAGCATTCGCCACCGCACAATAGCTCGAGTCGCTCATCTCCCAGGACAGTATTGCTGTCCGCAGGGCAACCGGGTTTTTGTTCGAACGCTCCCAGTGCACGCACTTTGAATGTGGGCGCCTCAGTCGTCTCAACATTGGCGCCCATCGGAAGGATGCTTCCGTCCTCACCCTGCATATCGAACCACAGCAGGATGCGATCACCACTGGTGGCATAGACTTCCTTGCGATCCAACGCGTCCCAGATGCTCTGACGATCTCGTCCACTACTGTGTGCCGCCACCAGGCCGCCGGCGCCAAAAAAGGAAGTGAAGCGTTCAAAGTAATTGGACGGTGCTGGAACTTCGGAGAGCGGCCTCGATTTCGAGACAGGATCAGCTTCGTTTAAAACCGCGGGCGGCCCCATCTGGCCCAGCGCCGCATCGGTGGATTTCCGCCGGTGGATTTCCTTGTAGCCATTGCCGGGGCGGGCGCTATGCACATCGCTGGAACCAATCAAGCCAAAGCGAAAGCGCTTGGGGTTGTTCTCGTCGTCAAAGTTTCGCAGGGCCAGGGCATACTGCACTGATCCCGCCGGTCGAAAGTTGTAGGCAGGCATATAGCAGTCGCGGCACTGGCCAGAATCCAGCCAGTCAGCTAATTGCGCACCTGGCACCGTGAGATGACCCGAGGTGCCCGCGACAACATGATTAGCGCGAGCCTCGACTGCGCGAGCATCACACTCACTCCCCTCCTCACCTTCGCCCAGGCAGCGGGCGCGAATAATTTCCCCCGCCTGCCAACATTCTGGTGTGTAGTTGTCCCCTGGTGGCGGACAAGTCAGATTGCCCTGCTCATCGCGACTGAGTGCGCGCCAGGGTTTGTACTGCTCGATATTGCCGTGACCGGAAAACACTTCGATCAGCGACTCGTGCTTTTCCGGATCAGTGTGAGCCTTCAACTGTTTGTCCCAGCTGGTCAGCGGCGGCGTATAAAAGCCCCAGGTATTGCCGTGGGGAATCACCAGGTTGGGATAACCCCAATCATCCAATTTTCCAAACAACTCCGTCGGCGTAGAGGCGCTCTCCTGACAGGTCGCGGGCAAATCCCTGACCGCCTGGCCCTTTTCGCATGTGGGCAGTTCATCCCGGTCCTGCAGGAAACGGGCAAAGTCATGATAAGCCTGGCGATTGCCACCGGGGGCACCGCCGATAAACATCAACCGCACAAAGGCGTTGTAGGGGTTGTTGCCGTCGGGGAACAATTGCTCGCGCGACGAGATAGGCCGGACCGGCACCCTGGCATCTTCCGTATCCAACAACACCACGTTCTTGTGGCCGTAGTGGTTGTCCGGTGTAGTACCAATCTGCGTCCACTCCCAACCCAGGTAGGTCACCATATCCGGATTATCGGTGCTCTTTGATACCGCGTTGCAGTCGCGCACCATTTGCCGGGTTTCGCTCCACTGGGCCGGTGTTAATCCCTCTGCGTGGTCGTTGATCGACCAGAAATCCAGGGCCGAGCAATGACGGGCATAGTCGCAGGCGTCTGCCGGCGGATGTGCCCCCTCCCCCTGGTACATGGGCAGGCTGATGGTAAAGGCATCGAAGGAATAGGTGGTGTAAACATGCAGGTCACCGAACAAAATGCTTTTCTCCTCCCTGGCAGGAGGGACGGTGGAGCGCGGCAATTCCGCCACCGACCCCGCCAGCTGAGATTCACCCCAGTAGCCGTGGCTGGCGAAATAACCCCAAACCCCCATCATCATCATCAGCAGCAGCAATCCTACAATAAGGAACTTACGCAAGTTGTTGTTCTCCGGGTTCGTTCAGCCGTTGCTGCAGCACAACTCTCACCAGCAAACCAATCGGCATTGTTTAGCGTGTCTCCAGGGTAGCAAAGCCAGTGGTAGTGGTATCCAATGCACCCGACTGAAGGTAGGCCAGTGCCGCGGGAATTTCCTTCAGGTAGGCATCCAGAAAAGCAACCGACACGTTTTTCACCAGCGCCAGTGCATCGCGCTGGGGTGGGCCCTCGAGTTCCGGCCGACAAATCAGGTTTCCCAAGTAGTGATCAGCCCCCTGTACCACCGGGGCATACTGATCACCCGCAACCGAGTTGTCAAAAGCCATCTTGTGCCTGCGCCAGTCGGACCAGAAGAACGAATTAGTATCCCAGGTGCCCGTGGTCAATAGTGCCGCCTTTTCAAAAGCCCGCCAACTGTCCTCGCTAATTTCCTCGAACATCGGCCCCGGCGGCGAAATGGCCAGCAGAACCAGGATTTCCGGGCTAATCAATTCCATATAAAGGATGAATAAACTCTGAAAAGCTATAAAGATATAATGTTAATACATTTGCTGCGCCGTATGCTAGCATCAATACAGGTTATCGGGCCTCAGCCCGCGTCTTACCTGACACTAAGCATAGTCCATGGCTAGTACTTTATTCGACAAATTATGGGAGCAGCACACGGTTGAGGAGCTGGATGACGGCCTTAGCCTGATTTATATCGACCGTATCTTCCTGCACGAACGCACCGGTTCTATCGCCCTGCAAAGTCTGCATGAGGAAGGGCGCACGGTGCGCAAACCCTGACCGAGCCTTCTGCACCATGGACCATATTGTCGATACCACAGTGGGCCGCAATGACAATACCCTGATGCCTTCCGGCCGGGAGTTTATCGAAGCCACCCGCAAGGAAACCCGTGCCAGTGGTATCCGCTTGTTCGACATGGACGACCCCCTGCAGGGCATCGTCCACATGATATCGCCGGAACAGGGCATCGTCTTGCCAGGACTCAGCCTGGTCTGCCCCGACAGTCACACCTGTACCCAGGGCGCACTTGGCGCACTAGCCTGGGGTGTGGGTTCTTCCGAGGTTGAACACGCCCTGGTGACACAAACCCTGCGCGTCAATCGACCCCGCACGATGCTGGTTCGATTCGAGGGAGAATTACAGCTGGGTGTGACTGCCTAGGATATGATCCTGCACCTGATTCGCACGCACGGTGCCAATGGCGGTGCCGGTTACGCGGTAGTATTTGGCGGCTCAACGGTGCGTGATCTTGAGATAGAAGCGCGCATGACCCTGTGCAATATGGCGGTGGAGTTCTCTGCTTTCACCGGGCTGATCGCGCCGGATGCAAAAACCATCGAGTACCTGCAAGGCAGGGCCCAGGCGCCAGCGGGTGATGACTGGGAAGCTGCCGTCGCGCAGTGGACAGATTTGTACAGCGACGAGGAAGCTGAATTCGAAGGGGAGATTGTTATCGACGCCGATGAAATCGAGCCCATTGTTACGTGGGGCACCAGTCCACAACACGCTATTGGTATTTCGGAAGCCATACCCTCCCCAAAAACTGATCACGAAATCAGTGCGCTTGATTACCAGGCACTGGCAGCGGGCCAAAGCACGGATTCCATTGAGATCGACGCTGCGTTTATCGGCTCCTGCACGAACAGCCGTCTCAGCGACTTACGTGCAGCAGCGCAATTGTTATGCGGGCATAAGGTTGCCAAGGGTGTCGCAGCCATTATTGTCCTCGGCTCCAGCCAGGTTAAAGCCGAAGCGGAAAAAGAGGGTTTGGACAAAATCTTTACTGAGGCGGGATTCGAATGGCGTGAGTCCGGCTGTTCCATGTGCTTCTACGCCGGTGGCGAAACCTTTGGCGAGAAGAAGCGAGTCATCTCCAGCACCAATCGCAATTTTGAAGGTCGGCAGGGGCCGGGCACCCGCACCCACCTGGCCAGCCCCATCACTGTTGCAGCCTCTGCTATTCGGGGTCGGATTACCGATCCAAGAGAACTACTCTGAGAGTCTTCAATGGCCCCAAAATCAAGTTAGTTTCTGTGATCTACTGCATATTGTAAACTTTGGCGACAATGAATTGCTTCCAAAAACCAATTTTCGTCCTCGGCCTACCCAGATCCGGTACCTCCATGATCGCTGCCTGCCTTGCGGCTAGCGGCGCGTGGATTGGTAATACCACACCTGGCAATGATTCCAATCCAAAGGGGTTCTACGAGCACGTCGCTCTGAGCGAACTTCTCATAAAACCCATGCTATCGTCGCTGGGCTGCGATCCTCTGGGTGTGGCGCAATTGCCGCCCCTGCTCACGCCCAAGTTGGAAGGACTGACGCAGAAAATACTGGGAATAATCGAGTCGGATGGTTATGCACAAAATCGTCGGTGGATGTTCAAAGACGCTAAACTCACCTTACTATGGCCAACCTTCTACCAAGCTTTCCCACAAGCGGATTTCATCATCGTGCGGCGCAATGCCAACTCGATTATCAACTCCTGCTTAGATACAGATTTTATGCGTCAACACTCCAGCCAAGAATCGTTCTGGGAACAATTTGTCGCAAACTACATGCGGCGTATGGACTATCTGAAGTACAGCACAGCAAACTGGCATGAGATCTGGGTCGACGATGCGCTCGATGGCGACCTGTCTGCGCTCCGTGCACTAGCAACAGCACTAGGTCTCGACTACGTCGAATCTGCGGTATCCAGCATAATCGACCCCACGCTGGCTACTCATAGACGACACAACAGTCCAGAGACAGTCCGGCAACCCGCTGACTACCAGGCCGTAAAGCACATCAGGCATTACCGGCATGCCACGGCTCTTCGCTTACCCCACTCCGTTGCCATTGTGGGGAACAGCAACATCTTGGCCGAAAATCCAAAAGGCGAGCAGATTGACGCGCATGACTGGGTATTCCGTTTCAACCGGGCCCCAGTGACAGAGCAGACTATTGCCTTCACCGGCGGTAAAACAAGTTGCGTGGTACTCGGCCCCAATGTGAGCACGCGTCAGCATCAAGACAATCTCGAGGGGCGCCAGAAGCTGCAGCAACTCTGTCAAGCTGAATCAGTTATTTGTTATCCAGGCCACTTCATCAATCTCCTCCCCTACAACCGCAACACCTACCAGCTTGAATTAGATATACGCTCGATTAACCGGGTGTTCAGTGATCGACTGGGCTACCAATGGAGCGGTTTCAATGGCAGCCTTCACCCACGCTCTGGCATTATATTGTTGGCGTCTCTGCTTGAATGTGGACTGCATCCTCACCTGTATGGCTTCGATTTTGAGGAGGGCACGGGTGGCGGCCAATATTTTGAGGAAACACAGCGCACAGCGGGGGAAACGCAAGGCCACGACCCAGTTTTGGAGCGAGTGCTAGTAAGCGAACTTGCCGCGCGAAACCACGTTTCTATTCACTAGCCGACTCATTGCCAGTGAAAAAAATCCTGTTTCTCCTGCAAATCGCGAATGAGGGTAATATTCTGTCACAAGCTCATAAGGCAGAGTCCAGGAGTTCCGGCGATTCACGATGGGCGAACTAATTGCTCCGCCGGCCTCGCCTTCCGTTTGACCAATACCAAGTACAGCGCCGTCGAAAGCCCGGCCGAGGCAAATATCATGCACATCACCAGGATCTGGTAACGGGCCGCGATAAAGGGCGACACCCCCGCCAGTATCTGGCCTGTCATCATGCCCGGCAGCGACACCAACCCCACTGCCAGCAGTGCGTTGATAACGGGAATCATACCGGTTTGGTAAGCAGCATTGCGCGCCTCAATAAAGCTGCGTCCATTGTCCAGTTCCGACTGCAAACGCTCCGCAGCCAGGCTGAGACTGGTCATGGCATTGGAAAAAGTCATACCCGCCAGTGGTATCAGGAATCGAGGCTCGTACCAATTGTCAGACACCAGCACCAACTGGGTGATCAGCGCCAGGGTCAAACCACCACCCACCAGTATCGAGATCAGTGCGGCAGGATAGTGCTCACGCCGGGTATCCACCACCGTGTTGAGTGCAATCCAGGCCGAGACCACAACCATGATCAAGATAACCCCCAGCACAATGCCACCCGAATCGGCCTCGAAGATGTAGACCAGCACATAACCGATAAGCAGCAGCTGCACCAACATCCTGGCAATGGCGATGAGCGCCTTGCGGGCGTTCAGGCGCCAGACCCAGAGTATCGCGACCACCAGGAAAACCGGAACAAAGGCGATGAGCAAACGCCCCAATTCAATAGTTTCTACGTTCACGATTACGCCGCTATCGCATTCAATACAAAAGGCATGATGCCCGCAGGCAAGTTACGTATCATGATGACCCCACTTGTTTACGAACCGGATAAGCATAGGTGATCGATCTCAGAAGTGACACCCTGACCAAGCCCTCTACCGACATGCTGGCGGCGATGACCAGCGCTGAACTCGGCGATGATGTCTATGGCGAAGACCCCACGGTCAACGCCCTGGAGGACTATGCAGCCGAGTTAACCGGCATGGCAGCCGCCGTGTTTGCCGTCAGCGGCACCCAGAGTAATCTGCTCGGCCTGCTGAGCCACTGCCAACGGGGACACGAGTATATAGTGGGCAGCACCGCACACACCTACATGTTTGAAGGCGGCGGCGCTGCGGTACTGGGAGGTATTCAGCCCTGCACTATCCCTTTTAATGAGCGCGGTGAAATTCCATTGCACGAAATCGAGGCAGCGATAAAGCCCGACGATTCTCACTATGCAATCAGCCGCCTGTTGTGCCTGGAAAATACCCAGGCGGGAAAAGTATTGAGCCTGGATTACCTGCGCGAGTGGAGTGAGCTCGCGCTAAAGCACGGCTTGCGCCGCCACCTTGACGGCGCCCGGGTCTTTAACGCCGCCGTAAAGCTGGAGGTACCCGTGCGAGAGATCTGCCAGTACTTCGACAGCGTTTCAATTTGCCTGTCAAAGGGCCTCGGCTGCCCACTGGGCTCACTGCTGGTCGGGGATGAGGACACCATACGCCAGGCCCGCCGCTGGCGAAAAATGATTGGCGGCGGCATGCGACAGGCGGGCGTGGTGGCGGCAGCAGGTCAGTATGCCCTGGAACATCATGTCAGCCGGCTAGCTGAGGACCATGAGCACACAGCAAAAGTGGCCGATGTAATAAAGCAATTGCCACGCTTTGCCCTGGCGGAAGATCCGCAAACCAATATGTTGATACTCAACGTCAACATGGACTTACCGGCACTCATCGCGCACCTGCAACAACATGACATTCGCATTAATGACCAGCGCTGGGTCTTTCATCGCGATGTCTCCAGTACCGATTGCGATCGGCTGATTGAAGCCTGCCGCCAGTACTAGAGCAGCACTATTGCTCTGCTGCAGACTCGCGTTCAGCGCGACGTGCTGCCTTCTTGGCGCGGTGCTCTTCCAGCTGGCTGCGCTGATCATCGCTCAATACCGCGTGCACCTCTTCCCTGCTGCCGCCGTTCTGACGAATTTCACGCATCTGCGTAACCTGGTCGTCAGATAGACCCAGGTGCTGCTGCATGCGCGCCATTCTTTCCGGGCCACCGTGGTGTCCGCCCTTGCCACCATGATCCTCGGCAAAGGCGGCCCCCGTGCTCAACATGGCCACCAGGGCCGTCCACAATAAGCTTTTCATAGTCTTTTCTCCTCACCACACCCCTGCCGATTAGCAGGGACGTCTTCCAACTATAAAACCAGAAAACCCCGTAAGGGTTTAGTCCGGCAGGGCAAAGATTTGTAAAGCTGTCGACAGCCCTACAGCAGATGCACGCCGAGGGTGTCATTGAGATGGTCGCTGGGCCCCTCTGAAACCAGCTTCACAAAAGCCGGCACGAAGGGCTTGAGGTTGAGGCGGATCATCACTCCGCAGCTGACCCGGCCTGCAAACACCAGAATTTTCCAGGCCACCCAATCAGCGCCAATGCTCTCACCGCCAGCCAATTCAGCGCCTGACCACAACCCAGTAACCGCAGACAATCCATACCAGTGGGCTCAGCCAGCCCGGCACAGCCATGTAGCCCATAGCCACAGCCATCTGATAGCCGAAGACAAAAATCGCCGGCATGGCCAGTTTCGGCCCCTGGTCACAGGCCAACATGATTTTCAGGGCAACCTGGCGCGACTCGGGGCTGTTGTCCCGGTTTACCACCTGCTGGCTGGCGCTACCTGGCAGCAGAGTCGCGGACAGTGAATCCCGATTTCGTGCTCAACCAGGCGGGCTACGCCGATACCACCATTCTGGTGGCAGGGGATAATTTCGGCTGCGGCAGTTCCCGTGAGCGCGCGGTGTGGGCACTAAAAGAGTTCGGCATTCGCGCCATCATCGCAGCGGGTTTCGGCAATATCTTTTTCAACAACTGCGTTCGCAATGGCATTGTGCCGGTTGTTCTCGACCAGGGGCAGGTGCAGCGCATAGCCAGCACCGTGGAATCAGACCCCGCTACCCTGCAGGTAACCATCGACCTTGAAACCAATAACGTACACTGTGCCAAGCGCGATTATGCCTTCGAGCTGGAGCCGAATCATCGGCAGATGCTGTTGCAGGGACTGGACCCGATCGGATTAACCTTGCAGCACGAGGACGCGATTAGCGCCTTTGAAAAAATTGATCAGCAGCGACGCCCCTGGGCCTACAACTAGCAGCTTTGACTAGGAATTAGGACTCTTTTAGTAGCGGGTGATCTGCCGGCAGCTGGCGCGAAATCCACAGGGCCAGCTTGTGCTTCATGTGGGGAACATCTTCCTGCCCTTTTGCCAGCGGTTGTATCAACTTGTCGTGTACCAACAGGCGATAGGTGAACTCCACTTTATTCTTGGCGGAATCGGTCGACTCAAACTTACCTACCTTTCTCTTTTTGGCATAGATTTCGCCTATCCGAATGGCCTCGATAACCAGTTCTGCTTCGTGGGCGAGTTTTTTCATATGCTCATTCTCAGCTGCTTGAACTAATCATAATAGAACAACAAGGGTCTGCCATTCCCGCTATAGTTGTCACTACCAACTCATCTTTGGATGATAGCATGCTAAAACTTTACACCTTGCCCCCCGCATTCGGATTGAGAAACCCCAGCCCTTTCTGTCTAAAGATAGAAATGGCGCTAACACGCCTAAAATTAGAATTTGAAATTGTTACCGAGGCCGACCCACGCAAGGCACCCAAGGGCAAAATGCCCTGGCTAACTGATGACGTCACGGTGCCTGATTCAGAACTGATTCTTGACTACCTGGACCAAAAAACCGGCGGTGGCCTGTTTGGAGAATTGACCGAACAGGAGAGAGCGGTTGGAACAGCCTTTACACGCCTGGCGGAAGATCACCTCTACTGGATGGTGGTGGCATCGCGCTGGCTGGACGACGATTGGTTCCAAGTAATTAAAAAGGACTTCTTTGGTTTTCTGCCCGGGCCCATCTGTTGGATAGCATCCTCCTCAGCTCGCCGCCAGGTTCGCCAGACCTATCACCTGCATGGATTAGGCCGACACAGCGCGGAGGAGCAAGCCTATCTTGCCCGCTGCGACCTGGAATCCATTGCCAACCAGGTCAGGAGCCAGGGATATATCGCAGGTGATCGCCTGACGGTCTACGATTTTGCTGTAGCCAGCCTATTGGCCGGCCTGATGGATAACAAACCTGCGACGTGGATTTCAGAAATAGCGAATACCATGCCGACCCTTCGCGATTACATCGAAAAGGTTCAACTGGATACCGGTATTTACGGCCGCGAGCTTTAAGGAGAAAAGAAATGGAATACAAGCAGCTGGGAAAAACCGGGCCGAAAGTGTCCCAATTGTGCCTGGGGATGATGAGCTATGGCGATCCTAACTGGCGCGAGTGGATACTGCCGGAAGACCAGGCAGAGCCTTTTGTAAGAATGGCCCTCGACGCCGGCATCAATTTTTTTGATACCGCCGAGATGTATTCCAACGGCGCCAGCGAAGAAGTTACCGGCAAGCTGATCAAGAAACTGGTGCCGAATCGCCACGATGTGGTCATCGCTACCAAGGTACTGATGGGCACTGAAGGCATTGTAATGGGCCAGAATTTGGACAAGGTGAATTCCTTCGGTCTGTCGCGCAAGCGCATCATCTATCAGTGCGAGCAATCGCTACGCCGGCTCGGTACCGACTTCATCGACCTCTACCAAATCCACCGACTGGACACTACGGTGCCGATGGAGGAATTCCTCGAAGCTCTCAACGACCTGGTGCGGACCGGCAAGGTTCGCTACCTGGGTGCCTCCTCCATGGCCGCCTGGCAAATGATGAAGTGCCTGTCGATTTCCGAACAACGGGGCTGGTCAAAGTTTGTCTGCATGCAGCCCCAATACAACCTGATGTACCGCGAGGAAGAACGGGAAATGCTGCCTCTGTGCGACAGCGAGGGTATTGGCGTGATCCCCTGGAGCCCCCTGGCCCGCGGCCATCTGTGTCGGGAATCTTTTTCTGCCAGTGATACCACCCGCAGCCATTCCGACGAGTTGTCGCAATGGATGTACAGCGAAGAAGCCGACAATAACGTGGTCATGCGCAACGCCGAGATCGCGAAGAAGCTGGGGGTTAAACCTGCCCAAACGGCACTGGCCTGGGTGTTGGCAAATCCAACCGTGACGGCGCCCATTATCGGGGTCACAAAAATAGAACAATTGCAGGACGCCATTGGCGCACTCGACATCCAGTTGTCTCAGGACGAACTGTTTGCCCTGCAGGAACCCTACCGCCCCCATGTGGTAGCGGGGGTCTAGGAGGTCAGGATGAATATCACCCTGTTTGGCGCCACCGGCGCCCTCGGTGGAGAGTGTCTGAAACAGGCCCTCCTGGCTGGCCACACGATTACGGTGTTGGTACGTAGCGCAGAAAAACTGGCGCCTGAACTGACACATGGGCTGCGCGATCAAATCACCGTTGTAGAAGGCAATGGCCTGAATGCAGGCGATGTGGCCAGCGTTGTTACCGGCACCACCGAAGCCGTGTTGTTTGCGATTGGCGTCGACAAACACTCACCGGAAAACCTGTGCACGGATATAAACCGCCACATTTTTTCGGCCATGTCAGAGGTGCCCTGCAACCGCTTTATCTGGTGCGGCGGCGGCTCCAATTTTGTCGCCGCGGACCAGATCACCCTTGGCGCCCGCTTCGTGAAATTCTTCGCCTCAACCTTCATGGGACTGCGGCATCGGGATAAGGAAGAACAGTTTAAATTGCTCGCGCAGCATCCGCAGATTGACTGGTTTGGCCTGCGCCCATTGCAAATGAACGAGGGCCCACGCCGTGAGATTTACCGGCTTGGCTTCGATACTTTCAGCGGCCTGTCGCAGATCACCTTCGCCGATTGTGCCCACGCCATGCTGAATATGTTGGAACAAGATACCTGGCTGCGCCAGGCGCCGATCATTCAATACTGAGCCCATACCGAGCCAAGAGCCGAGAGAGTCCCCCTTGGAAAAAATCACCATATTTGTCGACGTACAGAATATCTACTACACCTGTCGTCACACCTACCAACGCAACTTCGACTACAACAAATTCTGGGCCCAGGTAACCGAGGGACGCGAACTGGTTGGGGCCTATGCCTACGCCACCGACCGCGGCGATGCCAAGCAGATGCAGTTCCAGGCCATCCTGCACGCCATTGGCTTTACCGTGAAACTCAAACCCGTACTAAGGCGGCGCGATGGCAGCACCAAGGCCGACTGGGACATTGGTATTGCCCTGGATGCCTACGAGGCAGCGGCGGACTGCGACACGGTGGTGCTGCTATCGGGCGATGGCGATTTTGGCTTGTTGTTGCAGCGCATCAAACGCCGCTTTGATACCGACGGCGAAGTCTACGGCGTGCCGGCACTGACCTCAGACATACTGTTCAACGAAGCCAGTAAATTTGTCCCCATCGACGAATCACTGCTGCTGTAGTTGTCGATCTGGCTGGAGCAGTGCTAGCGAATAATGCCCTGCTGTCGGAGCAGGGTAATTTGCTCCTCAGCTAAGCCCATATCCGCCAGGATCTCATCGGCATCCGCACTTTCCGCCGGAATCGGCCGGCGCAAGCCCAGTCGCTGACCGGCAAACTCCAACGGCAGGGCCGGCAACTTGGTAGCGGTGCCATCGGGCAATTCCACCTCGAGTAAACCCCCGGCGGCATTGAGGTGGGGGTCGTCGAACAGATCGTGGGGGCGGGCGATGGGAGCGAAGGGCAAGCCGGTGTCTTCCAGTTTGGCCATCAAATCCTGCTTGTCCAGTTTGCCGAAGACTTTCCGTAGAACAGGCATGATGCGCTCACGCGCTTCTACCCGTCCATTGTTTTCCGCTAGCGTGTCATCAGCCGCAAAATCAACGAAGCCAAAAGCCTCGCAAAACTTCGTCCACTGGGTGTCGGAGACGACGCCGACAAACACCTTTTCTTCATCGGCAGTTTCGAAGATGTCATACACCGCCCAGGCAGAGCGACGCACTGACATGGGCGGTGGAATTTCTCCCGAGGACGTGTCCGGTGCGGAAATAGTTGAGCATGGACGTCACACCTCCCATGGCTGCCGCCTTGGACTCGGTCTGGGCATCTTCCGCCAGCGGCGAATAAATGCCCATGTGGGTGTGGGCGTCCACCAGCCCCGGAAAAGCCAGCTGGCTTTTACCATCAACCACCTCTTTCGCATCAGCAGCATCTATATCAGCTTCAAGCCGTACGAACTTGCCATCGGCAATACCGATGTCGATATTCTGAATGTTGTCGCTGTTGGGGCTGACCACCTGTACGTTCTTGATCAGGCGATCCAGGGAGGGGCTACTCGACATGGAAGGTTCCTGTGGTTCATTTGGATAATTGATATAACATTATTTCATTTGCCAACCAAGGAAAAAGAGCTGAGGCAAAATATGCCGCTAATTATCCGCTGGTTACAGTACCTAGCGACAGAGGGAGATCACCCGGTATCCATAATCCATAGTCTCGCGCTCCAGCAGGTGGCCATGCCGCTCGTGCCAGACACTGCTTTCAAGATCATTGGCCAACAATTGAATGCGCTCCTCAACTCGCTCCATCCGGGGAAAAGTGGAGATGGCCCCGCGGGCTCCCGGGTCGAGATAGGCTTCCGGCCTGGCCCAGTAGGCGCACATAAAACCATCGCTGCAATCGGCGGGAATATCCAGCACCTCGGCCGTGACCTCGGCGCCAGTCGCCTCCGCCATCCACTCCAGGGAGGGGAAAATTTCCTCGTCGATGGTTTTGATTTCCGGGAAGTAGTCGAACAGCCAGAAATGATTGACGTAGCCCACCCAGCTGAGAAATACCACCCGATCGCGGGCAACGCGCAGGCATTCGTTCAAGCCCAGGGCCTGGTCACTCCAGTGATGCAGGGTCAGCACCCCCATCACCGCGTCAAACTGATCCCCAGCGAAGGGCAGGTTTTCCACTACACCCTGCACCACCGGCGCCGCTAAATCCGGGCGTTGATCGATCATCACCCGCGATGGCTCAAGCGCTATCACACTGGCCTGCTCGGGTTCATAGGAGCCAACCCCGGCCCCCACGTTCAGGACCACCTCTGCACCGTTGAGATGTTTATGAATCAATGCCGCCAGGCGCGGGTCCGGTTCCCGGTAGTTGTTGTAGCCTTTACCTATGCGGTCGTATCTAGCCATGCTGGGCCAGGAAGTCGAGCACCAGTGTATTCACCTCATCGGGTTTTTCCTGCATCACGAAGTGCCCGGCACCCGCGACAAAATGCTCGCCTACCAGGTTGGGCACCAGCCGCCGCATATGTTGGTAGGCAATTGCTGGCATCATCTCGTTGACCGGGTCTTTCTCACCGGCGATGTACAGAACCGGCGCAGGCACTTCGACGTTCTCAAAGTCTTTGGCTATCTGCCAATTGATATCCTGTACCCGGTAGGCGCTGAGACCGCCCATGAAGGTGAGCGCCTCCTCACTGCTGGCATATTCACTGACGATGTAATCGAGATCCTCTTCGCTTATCCAACCCCATGGCAGAGCTCGCTGCGGTTCCTCCAACACATCCAGGTAGCCCGTGCCCTCACTGGAATGATTGCGCCAATCCAGCAAGTTGCCCTCGGCGCTCAGCGCCCAATACAGGCGCGACAACAAATCCAGCGGTCGTGGACACAGTTCCGCTTCAGCCGGGCCCACTTCCTGGAAATAGTGCATATGGTAAAAATGTTCTTTCGCCACCGCGGCAAATTGCTCGCTGGGGGGTATGTCGGCAACACCGGACAGTTCCAAGCCCTCTTCACCCTCGCCCTCGCCGGCGCGACTAAAGTCATAGGGCACACCGAACACCACCGCGGCCCTGACTCGCTCCGGTACCCGCGAGGCCAGGTTCCAGGTCAGGCGGGCGCCAAAATCCTGCCCCATCACAATCGCCTGGTCGGCCCCGAAATAATCCAGCACACCGAGAACATCGGCGACTTGCGACTGGCTACTGTAGCCCGCGAGGTCAGTGGGTCGATCACTGCGACCAAAACCACGCTTGTCGATGGCCACCGCCTGGAATCCGGCGTCGGCGATCACCGAAATCTGCTTGCGCCAGCTATACCAGAGACCGGGAAAGCCATGCAGCATCAGGACCAGCGGCCCCTCCCCGCAGCTAGCTGCATGGATAGTGATGCCATTGGTGGCAATCTGTAAATGCTGAATATCCGCCAAAACTAGTCCTCCAGGATGCCCGTGGCCAGACAATCTGGCTGGGGGACAACACCCGCAAGGTATCGCCTCCCTTTAAAATCTCCGGGTGGTCTCTGAGGGTCGAAAAGGGTCCTTTTTGGATTCCGTCTGAAATCGGTTTTCACGGAACCAGAAATTGCAGGCCCATTTAACGCCTTTTTCCAGAGGCATGCCTCCATGCAAAGACTTGTCGTGACGCTTCACAGAATTCTCGTAACAGTTATGGAAAAGTACTATGCGCCCGAGTCGCGGCATCACCTCTATATCGAGCTTGGGGAAGAATGTTCCACCACCACCCTCTACTTCATTGAGGTAGCCGAGGCATGTCACCAAACGCTGGCCACCCCGCGCCAGGCAACGCTTCCCAGTATCCGTGTCGTGCAACCAGGCGTCATAGTGAGGCCGATATTCCTGCCCTTCCGAATAATGTATCACCTGCATGGCTTCGCAGTTTTCCAGCGGTATATCGACCAGTGCAGCGATGCGTTCGCACAGCCCGCTGGTAATTTCCGTCTCGGCATGAGAAATCCAGTGTACACCGCCGGTTCGGCCATCACTGCGCACGCCGTCCTCACCACCACTGACTAGTGAAGGCGTCAGGTGGGGAGCAGCCAGTTCCACCAGGTGCGCACACTCCTCCGCCGACATAAATTCATCGAACAGGAACACTCGCGGGTCATCGCAGACCTGCAGACCTCCTGGATAGTCATTTTTCAGCTGACGTACACTACTGTCACCAGCAGTGTAAAACTGACCCACTAGCGACAATTTAAAACTGACCCACCTGAGGCACAATTACCGCCAATTTCAATCAAGAGAGAGGCGGTGTAAATGAGATGTTGAATCAGGAGCAATTAGTGGACATACACGTTTTACATCGACAAGGGACGAGCATCCGCAGTATCGCCAAAGAAATGAACCTATCACGCAATACCGTACGTCGTTATCTGCGCGATGCTGCCAAAACACCTCGCTATTCTCAGCGCGAGAAAAGGCCGTCTAAACTGGACTCGTTCAAACCCTATTTAGGAGAGCGTATCGAGGCAGCGAAACCCTATTGGATACCGGCGACAGTCTTGTTTCGAGAGATTCTGGCGCGAGGCTACCAAGGCAAAGAAGGTATTCTGAGAGATTATCTCCGACAATTTAAGCCGAAGGCGAAAGATCCAGTCGTTCGCTTTGAGACACCGCCTGGCCAGCAGTTACAGGTAGATTTCACGACGATTCGGCGAGGCAGAAATAGGCTTAAGGCCTTCGTTGCCACCCTGGGATACAGTCGAGCAACCTACGTACGATTCAGTCAATACGAACGGCAGGAGGATTGGTTAGCGGGTATTGAAGGTGCGTTACACTACTTTGGAGGCGTGCCTGAGGAACTGCTATTCGATAATGCCAAGTGCATCATGATTGAGCGAGACGCCTTTGGTGCCGGGAAACATCGGTGGAACGCCAGTTTGTTGAACATGGCTCGTGATAATGGTTTTAGATTGCGCGCCTGTCGGCCCTACCGTGCTAAGACCAAGGGCAAAGTCGAGCGATTCAACGGTTATCTTAAAGGTAGTTTTATCACACCACTGGCCGCGTCACTGAAGCAATCCGGGCTGGCGCTGGACGTGGAGGTAGCCAATGGGCAGGTGGGTCATTGGCTCGCTGACATTGCACATCAGCGAATTCACGGGACAACAGGCCAAAAGCCGCAGGTATTGCTCGATCATGAGCGATTAAGCCTCATGCCGCTGCCTTTGGCGCAGCGCTTGGTGGCTCAGGACAAACCGCGAAGCAATGCCCAGGCACTCCCGATCGAAAGTCTCCAGCATCCGCTGAGTACCTATGACCAGCTGCTGGGAGTTGCTGTATGAACCTGCAGATGGAAAGAGTGCAGCAAGCCTGCGAAGTGCTTAAACTCGGTGCTGTGGCATTGGAATGGTCCGCTATCGCTGACAGGGCCTCCGGTGACGAGTCATCACTGGCTGACTTTCTTGAGCAGCTACTGCGGGTTGAGATAGACGCCAGGATGCTCCGCACCCGCGAGACTTTGCTGAGGTTTGCAGGGTTGCCGTCCGTCAAGCGTTTTGAAGACTATGACTTCAAGTTCGCCACCGGTGCACCGCGCAGGCAACTCCAGGAATTAACCAGTTTGGCCTTCATCGAGCGTGCAGAGAATATCGTGCTGCTTGGACCCAGTGGTGTCGGTAAAAGCCACCTGGCGATCAGCCTGGCATACCAGGCGGTCATGAATGGGATCAAAACACGCTTCATTACGGCGGCGGATCTCATGCTGCAACTGGCCACCGCAAAAAAGCAGGACCGACTAGAGTCTTACCTCAAACGAAGTATCCAGGCACCTAAGTTGCTCATAATTGATGAAATAGGTTATCTGCCATTTGGCCGGGAAGAAGCCAATCTGTTTTTTAATGTCATTGCTAAACGTTATGAGCAAAGCAGTGTCATTGTGACCAGCAACTTGCCATTCTCGCAATGGTCTACTGCGTTTGCTGATGATCAGACCTTAACCGCGGCTTTACTCGACAGATTGTTACACCATGCACATATCGTCCAGATATCGGGGAGCAGCTACCGACTCAAGGGAAAGAAAGCGGCCGGTATCGTCCCGGCAGCAAGCCAATCATTGGTTAAATAACGGAAAGAAAACGCTGAGGGTGGGTCAATTTTAAATTGCTGATTAGCACGGCAAGGTGGGTCAGATTTGGACTGCTGTTGACACTACTCATGGCTTCCCTCCAATTGCCCATTTATTATGCCTCAGAAAAACGCATAATGGGCACTGGTATCCAGACAGCGGAGATCTGCGGAATGAAAACCTGGTTGCGAATGGCCGTCATCGCCTGTGTCGTCACGCTAACAGGCTGCGACAAGGCACAACAATTAAGCGACCTGATTACGGATTCCTGGGAATTCCAGATATTCCACGGCGGGCCAATTTACACCATGGACACCAGCCAACCCACGGTGGAAGCGGTGGTGATTTCTGATGAGGGCCGTATCAACTACGCCGGCAGCCTGGAGACAGCGAACTCGATCTATCCGCGCGCCCGCCATTTTGATCTCGAGGGCAGAACCCTCATGCCGGGATTCATCGAACAACACCTGCATCCTTTTCTCGGCGCGTTGACCCTGTCTATTCCCGTTATTGCACCAGAGGCGTGGGTGCTGCCCGATAAAACCTGGCCAGCCGCAAGCAATCACAAGGAATACCTGGCGGCACTGCGGCAGGCGGAATCCGTGCTGGAGGACGAACAGGAAATACTCTGGACCTGGGGCTTCAACCAGTATTTTCACGGCGATATCAATCGCCAGGTGCTCGACGACATTTCCGCAACACGCCCCATCGCCGTCTGGCATCGCTCCGCTCATGAGTTCTATCTCAACTCGGCATTTATCGAGCGCTTTGACATCAAGCAGGCGGATATCGACAAGCTGGGTCCCATGGTCGCTGCACAGTCCAAGCTGGAAAAGGGTCATTTCTATGAAGCCGGTGCCCTCGTGTACCTGCTGCCCATCATTTTCCCGGAGCTCGGCAATCAGACTCGATTCCGCACAGGGCTTCTGCAGATGGTAGAGATATTGCACAGCAACGGTGTCACCGCCTACAACGAGCCCGGGGCATTTATACCGCCGCACATGGTGGACTCCTTTGCTGAAATTCTGAGCGCACCCAGCACCCCCCTCTATTCCTTCTTCATACCAGAGAGCAAAACCCCGTATCTGCTGCACGGCGAGGAAGGCGTGCTCGATGCGGTTGAGCAGGCCACGCAGTTGTTCGGTGATAACACCAAGGTCAGGTTCTTCGACAAGCAGGTCAAAATCCTCTTTGACGGCGCCATTATTTCCCAGCTGATGCAAATGAAAGGGGGTTACCTTGATGGCCACGAGGGCGAGTGGATTCAGCCGCCGCAAGAAGTGGCCACTCTCTTCAAAATATTCTGGGATGCCGGCTATCAAATACATGTGCATGTTAACGGTGACGAAGGCCTCGAGCGTCTGATCAACATCCTGGCGGAGAACCAGCGCAACAACCCGCGTTCCGACCATCGCACCACCATTGTTCACTTTGCCAACTCCACCACCGAGCAGGTACAACAGCTGTCCGAACTCGGTGCGATTATCAGCGCCAATCCCTATTACGTCACCGGCTTCGGAGAGAAGTTTGGTGAAGTCGGCCTGGGCAAACAGCGCGCGCACGCCATGGTACGACTGCGCGATGCGGAGAGGCGCGGCATATCGGTGTCCCTGCACTCGGATATGCCCATGGCACCGGCCAACCCGCTGTTCCTGGCCTGGAGCGCGGCCACCCGCACAGGCGCCAGTGGTGAACCACTGCGTCCGGACCTGGCATTGTCGCGGCAGGCCGCCCTGCGCGCGATCACCATTGACGCCGCTTATTCCTGGGGCATGGAGCGCAAACTGGGCAGTATAGAAGCGGGCAAAGTGGCTAATTTTACCCTGCTGGCAGAAGATCCCTACCAGGTGCCTCTCGACACGCTGAAAGATATCGACGTAATCGCCACGGTCTTTGAAGGGCGGTATTATCCTGTCAAACACGAGGCTGACTAGAGGCTCTAGCTATGCAGAAACTAAAATATCTCGGACTTGCGATCGTCTTTGCCTGGTTTATGGGCGGTGGCGTGACGCACTTCACCACCCCGGACTTCTACGTCAATATCATGCCGGGCTGGCTGCCCTGGCACCTGGCGCTGGTCTACGGCAGTGGCGTTTTCGAGATCCTTGGAGCCGTCGGTATCGTGATACCGCGCACCCGCCTGTGGGCGGGAAATGGTTTGTTCGTTCTCACCATCGCCGTAACCCCGGTCAATATTCACATGTGGCTCAACCCGCAATTGTTCCCGGATGTAACCGAGGCCTTCTTGAGTATCCGGCTGGTAGTGCAAGTATTGCTGCTGGCCTGTATATGGTGGTCGACCCGGCCGGCCACTGCGCCTGCGACAAACAACGGGCAAGTGGCGGCAGCCTAGTCAGGCTTCCTACGGCTTCCTATGGCTTCACTTTGGCTTCCTGTACAAGTGCACGAACCGATCCGTCTTGCCGCGGATAGCCTGATCGAACACCATCAGGCTGTGATCGTCGTCTGAGTTGCGCAGAACGTCGCTCTCACCGGCAAATTCAAAGCCGCGCCCGGTAATATCCTCACGGGCAAATTCCGGAGTGATACGATGCAGGTCCTGTGCTGCGGCCTTGCCGGTGCCGGCTTTGGCCACGTGATCAACAATCAGGAATTTGCCACCGGGCTTTAACGCCCGGTAGATCTGCCCCAGGAAATCAGCCGCATCTATCGCCGGCCAGCCTTCATCCACCTGGTAGAGATCGTGATAGGACATGATGATAATCGCCGCATCCAACTGGGCCGTTCCCAGCTCCATGTCACCGACTTCACGATCATGACGCACCACCGCCGGCAGGCTTCTGTTATCAAAACGATCGGACAGCCCTTTTTCGACGAAAGAGAGATAGGCCTGGTTGTTGTGCAACAGCACCTCCCCACCTTCACCGACGATAAGCCCTATCAATTCGCTGTAATACCCGCCACCGCCGAATATATCCGCCACCCGATCACCGGCCTGCAAATCAAGCAACGCCAGCACCAGCTCGGGTCTGCTGGTCTGATCGCGGCGCAGGTCAGCTTTTAGGCGGCCCTCGGCCGTCAGCGCCGCAGCTGGCTCGAGGGCGTAAGACAAATTACAGAGAACAAAGAGCCCCGCTCCGAGCAGGTATTTCCTTAGTATTTTAGTCATAACTATCTCCAGTATTCGTCTTTAGTATCGAGAAAGTCCGTGAGAGTAACGCGGCAATAGCCGCCTGTGCTACTGTAGCCAAGAAAACCCGTATCAGACGATAAACGAACACGCCATGACGCATCAACGAGGGGTGACACTGATAGAATTACTGGTCGCGATGTTCATCATCAGCATCCTGGCGATGGTCGGCCTGCCTGCTTACTCTGACTACCAGGTGCGGGCCAAGTTATCGGAAGATATGGCGACCATTCACAAGGTTAAATTGCTGGTAGCCGAGTTCTACTCCCTCACTGGGACAATGCCTGAGACCAACAAACAGCTCGGCATGGACAAAGCCAAGAAACTCAAAGGCGTCTACCTGAAAAAACTGAAAATTGCGAAAAATCCCGCACCGGGCACGATAAAGGCGTTTTACGATAACGATGTGTTCCCCCAATTGGAGGGCAACAATCGAATTGATTTCGTACCCACGCCGACCACCACCGGCCGCCTGGTGTGGAGCTGCACCCGTGGCAATTTGTCAGATCGATACCGACCCTCTGTCTGTCGAGACTAGTCTTTAAAAATACTTGTATCCGGCTTTTCAGCAACCACTGAAAACTCTCCCAATACCTGGGCGCAGCCTGATTATGCTGACCATCTGGTATCTGCTGACAGCCAGGGGCCACGACCTCAAGCGCTATTCGCCAAAGCTGGCCTGGCAGCGCGCCGGCATCTGCCACGGCCAGGTATTTCTGTGCCTGTGGGCAGTTGCGGAATTAAGCGGACTCAACAGTTACTGGGTCGCGGCGATGGCCTACCTGCTGTTGAGCGGTTACAACTTCGCCTTTCACCAGTATTTTTGGGACGTGCATGTGTCACCGCCCCACAACTACGAAGAGTGGAATATGAAAAAGGTGCAGTTCTGCCACGCCCCCAACCTGATGATCGGCTTTTTGTGGTTGGCTATCTGGGGCAATTTTGGTTTCTGGGTGCTACTGCAAACCTTCGCGCTGACCGCCTCCGCGCACAATATGCGTTTCCCGGCACCCTGGGATGATTACACCGGTGTGGCTGGAGAGACGCGCTAGGTCTTAACTGGGCGGTCGGCTGGATCCAGCAAGGTCAGCTTTTCAAACAGGTTGGCGGCCTCGGGAATACCAACGATGTAAACCATACGCTCGGCCACTTCGCCCTCGGCATGTAGAGCACCAGCGGGAATCACCAGTTTGTCACCGGGCCCGAGCGGCACTCGCTCACCGTTTTCGTCGAGCACATAGCTGCTACCCTCCAGCACGTAGCCGCAATTGTCGATGTCGTGCCAGTGTACCGGCAACTCATCCATACGTTCAGACACGTAGGTGGTGGGCCAGAGATCCAACTTCTTAATGTCATCCAGCACCTCTTCCTTGGTGCTGAAAAAATTGTGAATCACTTTCATCGGGCCAGGCTCGAGTGCCATGCTGTTCTCCTCAGGGCAGGATAATGGTGCTGCCCGTGGTTTTACGGGCCTCTAGATCTCTGTGCGCCTGCTGAATATCCGCCAGAGCATAGCGTTGATTAATCTCAATTTTGATGTCCCCAGCTTCAACCCGGGTAAAGACGTCGCTCATACACTGGCGCATTTCATCGGTATCCGCCACATAGGTCATCAGGCTGGGCCGGGTGATAAACAGGGAACCCTTGGCGGTTAGTGTTTGTAAATCAAGGGCAGGCGGCGCACCGGACGCATTGCCAAACGACACCATCAGGCCCCTGGGTTGCAGGCAATCCAATGACATCTCAAAGGTATCCTTGCCGACCCCGTCGTAAACCACCGGCAGCTTCTCGCCGCTAGTGATTTCCATGACCTGCTCCACCACGTTGTCTTCGCGGTAATTGATCACATGCTGGTAGCCGTGGGCTCGCGCCAACTCTACCTTTTCCTCAAAGCCGACCGTACCGATCACGGTGGCACCGATGGCATTGGCCCATTGGCCAAATATCAAACCAACACCGCCAGCGGCGGCATGAAACAGGCAGGTATCCCCCGCCTTCAGTTGGAAACTGCGCTGCAACAGGTATTCAGTAGTACCGCCTTTCAGTGCAACCGCCGCCGCTGTTTCCAGGTCTATGCTGTCGGGCACTTTGACCAGCCTTATCGCCGGCAGGTTGATCGCCTCTGCATAGGCGCCAAAACCCGCTGCAAAGTAGACCACCCGATCCCCTTCGGCCAGGCCCGAACCCTCACCCACGGCGGTGACAATACCGGCGGCTTCCAGACCGATACCGGTGGGCAGTGGCAGCGGATACAGGCCACTGCGATGATAGGTGTCGATATAGTTAAGCCCGATCGCCTCGTTGCGCACGGTAACAAAGCCTCCATCGGGAGCTGGCAGCTCCACCTCTTCCAACTGCATGACCTCGGGGCCACCGGTTGCATGGATACGAACCGCCTTCACCATAGTTTTTTCCACCGACAAAAGTTAAGCTAAGTGTAGCCAGTCAAAGAGTAAACCATATTGTGAGGCCGTTCAGCTACGAGCATTCCCCCTACCCGGTGCGCGCCGATCTCAAGGCCGCCTACCGGGAGTACTGGCATGCCCTGGCCAAACCGGGCAACTGGTGGAGCGGTGAGGAGCGGGTGGCCATCGCCGAAGAGTCGCGCAATGCAGTGGCCTGTTCATACTGTGCTGAGAGAAAACAAGCGCTATCCCCCTATAACTTCGCAGGCGAACACAACCGCGGCGATGCACTTGATGAAGCCACTGTCGATGCCGTGCACCGGGTGGTAACCGATCAAGACCGAATTACCCAGGCATACGTTGCGCAACTGGCTGAACAGGGCATGCGCCCAGAGAAATATGTGGAACTGCTCGGTGTAGTAGTCACCAGCCTGAGCATTGATGAATTCAACCGCGCCCTGGGGCTCGACCTGGAACCCCTTCCCGCCCCCGAACCCGGCGAACCGGACCAGTATCGACCTATGCAGGCCACACATGTCACCGGCTTTGTGCCGATGTTGCCCGAAGACGGCGCCAACGGCAACGAATCTGACCTGTGGGGTAAGGTCAGTGCCAACGTCTTGCGCGCCCTCAGTGTTGTGCCCGATGCGGTGCGTGACTGGATGGGTGTCGGGGGCGCCCAGTACCTGTCGATGAAGGGCATGATGCAATTCAGTGGCGACCTGGGGCGCTCAATTGATCGTATGCAAATGGAGCTGATTGCCGGCAGAGTGTCTGCCATCAATGAGTGCTTCTACTGAACCAGCTCACATGCCTCGATGCTCAGTATGAGTGCCGACCTCTCCCACGCCACCGTCGATTTACACTTGATCAACGGTGAAGAAGCTGATGCCGGTGGTGGCGTTCAATACGGCAATGAATTAATGCACTTTGCCGAAGCCATTGCCCGCCGAGACACTAATGCGATGACCTCCACGCGGCAGGCGCTTTTTGACTGCGCCGGCCCCGACGTGCTGGTCGATGCCGCCGCCGTGGCAGGCAATTTTCAACGCATGGTCAGAATTGCCGACTGCACCGGCATTCCCCTGGACGAGCGCAATATGGGGCTCAGTGCCAGCGTTCGCTCTGATTTGAATCTTGGGCGCTTTGGCACCGCTCAACATAGCCGCGCCACGACCTGGCTGGATAGGGTGAAGGGGCGCTTGATGCGACCGCTGTTCAAACGCTTCATCAAACGCATGGCTCGCGACCTGGCTCCAGACTAACCTGCGGCGGTGCAACACGGTAATTACGAGGTCCAACCCGATACGCATACCAACTGGCGCATTGTTTCCCACCTGATCCCCTACCTGCGAGAATCAATGACGCGGGTGTTGCTGGCCCTACTGTGCTTACTGATGGCCAAGAGCGCCATCCTGGTCATTCCGTTTTTGCTAAAACACCTGGTGGACTCCCTCGACGGCACCGGCGGCATTGAGCTGACCACAACCGCCTTGCTGGGCCTGGTGGTCGCCTACGGTGCAGCCCGTTTTTCCAATGTTTTCTTCGGTGAATTGCGGGATACCGTTTTTGGCCGGGTGACCGAGCGCGCCATGCGCCGTATCGGTCTGCAGGTGTTTCGCCACGTGCACGCGCTGGACCTGGACTTTCACCTCAACCGTCGCACCGGCGGGCTGGCCCGGGATATTGAACGCGGCACCACCGGCATCAGTTTCCTGATGCGGTTTTTTGTCTTCAACATTGCCCCGACCCTGTTCGAGATTGCCATGGTCATCGGCATTCTGCTCTACAACTACGGTGCCAGCTACGCGGTCATCACGCTGTCATCCGTCATCATCTACGGTCTGTTCTCGCTGCGCGCCACCGAGTGGCGCACCCGCTTTGTACGCGAGATGAACGAAGCAGATTCCTCCACCAATACCCGGGCCGTCGACAGCCTGATGAATTTTGAAACGGTGAAGTATTTCACCAACGAAGAATTCGAAGCCCGTCGCTACGACCGCGAACTGGCGAACTGGGAAATGGCCCGGCGCAAGAACCGCCTGTCACTGTTCGGCTTGAATGGCGGCCAGGCTTTTATCATTGCCATTGCGCAAACCTGCATGATCGGCCTGGCGGCGTGGCAGGTCAGCACAGGTATCCTGACCCTGGGTGATTTCATACTGATAAACCAGTTCATGATCCAGCTGTTTATGCCGCTGGGCTTCCTCGGTTTCGTGTTCCGGGAAATCAAGGGTTCGCTGGCCAACATAGAAAAAATGTTCGAATTGATGGCGATAAAACCTACCATAGTGGACGCCGTCGATGCGGTTGATTTAGCGGTTGAGAAAGCGGTTGAGAAAGCGGGCATAGAATTCCACCAGGTCAGCTTCAGTTACCAGCCCAGTCGCAGTATTCTCTCCTCGGTCAGTTTTCGCATCGAGCCCGGCGAAAAGGTGGCGGTGGTTGGCGCCAGTGGCGCGGGCAAATCGACCCTGGTAAAGCTCTTGTTCCGTTTCTACGACCCGGTGAACGGTCGCATCACCATAGATGGCCAGGATATTTCCCAGGTCAATCTCAATTCCCTGCGCCAGGTGATTGGCATCGTGCCCCAGGACACGGTGCTGTTCAACGACTCCCTGTTTGAAAACGTACGCTATGGCAACCCGGAGGCCAGTGATGCGCAGGTTAAAGAGGCCATCCGCCTGGCCCACCTCGACGGCTTCATTACCCAGCTACCGGAAGGGGGTGATACCGTGGTCGGTGAGCGTGGACTGAAACTGTCCGGCGGCGAAAAGCAACGCGTTTCCATTGCCCGGACTATTCTCAAGCGGCCGCCGATCCTGGTTTTCGACGAGGCGACCTCTTCCCTCGACAGCAAATCCGAGCAGGCTATCCTGCAAGCACTGCGGGAGATTGCCCGCGACCACACCAGCCTGGTTATTGCGCACCGGCTCTCCACCGTCGTCGACGCCGACCGAATCGTGGTGTTACACCAGGGCGAGATCGTCGAGCATGGCCGGCACCATGAACTCCTGGCCAGGCAGGGGCGCTACGCCGATCTCTGGCAGGCACAACAGAAAACAGATCATGAGGAAAATAATCCACGTTGACGCCGATTCGTTCTACGCCTCGGTAGAGATGCGTGAGCGACCTGAACTGCGCGGCAAACCGATTGCGGTAGGCGGCAGCTCCGAGCGCCGCGGCGTGATCGCGACCAGCAATTACGAGGCGCGCAAATACGGCGTTCGCTCAGCCATGGCGTCAGCCCACGCCATGAAATTGTGCCCGGAGCTGATCATCGTCAAGGCCCGCTTCGACCTCTATCGCGAAGTGTCACAACAATTTCACGAGATTTTCCGCGACTACACCGAGCTGGTTGAGCCGCTGTCACTGGATGAGGCCTACCTGGATGTGTCTGAATGCCTGCAATGCCATGGCAGCGCCACGCTGATCGCCAATGAAATTCGCGATCGTATCCGCGAACTCGGCGTCACCGCCTCCGCCGGCGTTGCACCCAATAAATTCCTGGCCAAGGTCGCCAGCGACTGGAACAAACCGGACGGTACCTTCACCATTGCCCCTGAGCAGGTGGCAGCGTTTGTCATGGAACTGCCCGTGTCCAAGATCAATGGCGTGGGCAAAGTTACCGCCGAAAAGCTCAAAAAGATGGGCGTCGTCACCTGTGGGGACCTGCAACAACTACCCATAGAAAAGCTGGCAAAACGATTCGGCAAATACGGACCCCGGCTGGCGGAACTGGCCCAGGGCATCGACAAGCGCGAGGTAAAGACCAGCTGGACCCGAAAATCCATCAGCGTGGAGCGCACCTACAACGAGGACATGCAAAACCAACAACAGATTGTAGAAGCCATGCCGGCGTTGCTGGAGGAACTGGCCAGTCGTTTCAAGAAAATTGATACGCAATATCTGCCCACCACACGGTTTGTGAAAGTAAAATTCCACACCTTCAAGCAGACCACTCTGGAGGAGGCCATCCAGGGAGATGCCACCCAGTGGTACGACCTGGAGGAATTTC
The DNA here is from genome assembly GCA_965237855.1 of Halieaceae bacterium. Lineage (GTDB taxonomy): Bacteria > Pseudomonadota > Gammaproteobacteria > Pseudomonadales > Halieaceae > CBDEGK01. The sequence goes on from CBDEGK010000004.1 coordinate 840,049, forward strand.
AGCGCCTGGTGGCAAAAGCGTGGCAACGGGAATCCAGGCCAGTGCGCCTGCTCGGTGCAGGCCTGAGACTACGGCCGATGGAAGACAAGGTAGCTGAGCAGGACCAACTAAAACTCTGGTGATTAAGTGACATTTGGGGTACGACCCCTCTATGTCCTTGCGCTATAGTTACGCCATCCCTTCGACAAGCTTTATGGAGATACACATGCAGCAGCTGACCGGAATGGACGCCTCATTCCTGTACCTGGAAACCCCCAACGCGCCCATGCATATATCAGGACTGTCCATATACGACCAGTCCACGGCTGCCGGCGGCAAAGTCAGGTTTAAGGAAATCATCGACAACTACACTGATCGAGTCAGAACGATGCCACCCATGACCCGCAAGCTGGTGGAAGTGCCACTTAAGCTCGACCATCCTTACTGGGTATCCGATGGTCATTTCGATCCCGAATTTCACATCCGCCACCTGGCATTGCCGGCACCGGGGGACTGGCGGCAACTGTGTATTCTGATTTCCCGCCTTCACGCACGCCCGCTGGACCGTAACCACCCCCTCTGGGAGGCTTACATTATTGAGGGTTTGGACAATGTCGAAGGTTGTCCCAAGGGCAGCTTCGCCGTATTTTCCAAAACTCACCACGCCGCCATTGACGGCACATCAGGCATGGAGATGGTCGCGGCCATTCACGACCTTTCCCCGGACTATAAAGATACTCGCCCACCAGGTGTTATCCAGATAGACACTATGCCCAGCAAAGGTGAATTGATCGTCAGGGCCCAGATAAACAGCATCAAGAAGCCCTTCAACTTTATCAGCGTCGCGCGTAATACTGTGCCGGGCATGGCCAGGGCCTTCAATCGGCAACGCAAGGGTGAACTACAGAAATCTCCCGACATACCGCGCACCCGCTTTAATGGCAAAGTTTCCCCGCACCGGGTTTTCGATGCCGTTACCTTTGATTTGCAGGAGGTAAAGGACATTAAGAACTCCCTGCCGGGTGTCACGGTAAACGATGTGGCCCTCGCCCTATGCGGTGGCGCCTTGCGCAAATATCTCGATCACCACGACGAGTTACCGGAACAATCCTTGGCGGCCATGGCGCCGGTGAATGTGCGCACCGATGACGATGAAACCGGCGGCAACCTGGTGTCAGCGCTGACGGTGCAGATTCGCAGTGATATAGAAGATCCGATAGAGCGACTGCAAGCGGTACACGAAGGCACCAAGGGCGCCAAAGAACTGAACAATGCCGTCGGCGCGAAAGCCATGACCGACTACACCCAGTTCATCCCGTCAACACTAACGGCACTGGCCGCGCGCCTGGCCAGCGACTGGGGTCTGATGAATCGCATGAAGCCGCAGTTTAACTGTGTCATCACCAATGTCCCGGGGCCCCCTTTTCCCCTCTACAGTACTGGCGCGAAAATGATCAGTACCTTTGGTACCGGCCCCGTTCTCGATGGCCTCGGCCTGTTTCATGCCATTGGCAGCTACTGCGGCCAGTTCGTGATCTCGGCAACCTCCTGTCGCGAAATGATGCCAGACCCGGATTTCTACCGGCAGTGTCTACAGGAAAGTTTTGACGAGCTGAAAACGGCGGCAAAAGCGCTACCGTGAAACCACCCCATTGGGCCTTGGCGCTCACTGAAGCTCCCCGCGCTTTTATCGATGGCGCCGGTTTGCCCGTCGCAAGACTATTGCTGCTAAGGTCTATGCCGCAGGGCAATGGACATGGCGTGATGGTCATTCCGGGCTTCATGGGAGGGGACAATTTCAACCGGCCCCTGGTCAGGTTTCTGAACGACCTGGGTTACAACAGCTGCGGTTGGGGACAGGGAAGAAACCTTGGGGTGGACAGTTTTTCGCAAGAGAAAATGGTAGAAGACCTGGCACAACTCGCCGCGGATGGCGACGGCAAGGTCACGCTGATTGGCCACAGCCTGGGCGGCATCTACGCGCGCGAAGTCGCCCGTCGGAATCCGGATACTATCAGCCAGGTTATCACCCTGGGTTCACCCTTCGGCGAAGGCCGGGACACCGGCTCTAACGCTCACCGACTATTCAAACTTCTCAATCCCGACTCGCAAGGCAATTCCCGACGAGCCGGGTTGGACTTACCACCCCCGGTCCCCACTACCGCAATTTATACCAAGGGCGATGGCGTGGTGAATTGGCGCACTTCGATGCAGGAAGGATCGCACGGGAACGTACACAATATTGAAGTGCTGGGCAGCCACATTGGCCTCACCATTAATCCCATGGTCTGGTACTGGATCAGCCGCAAATTATCAGAGGTATAAAAGGGGTCAGATCCCTTTTCCTGCGGACATAAAAAAGCCCACCCTCGGCGGGCTTAGGGAAAAAGGGATCGACCGGGTCGCGCAGACCCCTTTTATTACTCGGCAGCTTTACCCTGGATAGGCGGCAAGCCGGCATCGGCGCGCTGCTCATCCAGTCCTTCCCGCAGTAATGTTGCCCAGCGGCGGAACATACGCGCGGCATCGGCACGGTTGGTAACGCTGTTGGCCCAACGGGCATAGCCATAGTCCTGCATTCTGCGGCGATCGATTACCCGCGCCAGGATTTCTCCACTGACTGAATCGTACATCTCCAGGTACAGTGTGGCCGCACCGGCAGACGCCACGTACTGAGTGACCCGCCCGGCGACATTGATATCGGGCGCAGTAATTTCCAGATCGATCAAGGCCGGGCGCAGAATCAGCACATCATCATCCGCCTCATCGACAAAGGTATAACCGCCTTTCTCGTCCAGCTCCTTCTGGAAAGTCTCGTACAGGAGCGCGCCAGCTTCTTTCTTGATACGCTCGATATCTTTCTTGGGAATACGACGACCAGCGACCTTGGTGTTGCGCTCCCAGTTCTTCTTGAACGCCACATAGGCATCCAACATCTTGAAGCGTTTGTATTCGCTGAAGTTGGCATTTGGCTTCACATACAAAATAGCCACCTCGTGCTGGTCCGTGTCCAGATGCAGACCATCGTGGGTGACTTCCGGTGGCTTTTCAGACTGCACCGGCATGGTGGCGATAAACGCGACCAGTGCGGCCAGTAGCAGCAAGGCTAAAACCTTGGCGGGAGAAAACAGTGTAGCGGGTTTTACCTGGTTCATGAGTAGCTCCTTCTTATTGAGAACATTCTGCAAGCCAACGGTATGACACCAATATTGCTCAAGGGTTTCCGCGGCTGAGGCGGCAGTATACGATAGCAATAATCTCTGCAAAAGGGATGGCGGCCAATAGCGCCCGCCATATAACATAAGCCCATGAAAATAATAGCAAATTTTATCAAAACAACTATTGTCGGTGGCCTGCTATTGTTGCTGCCTCTGCTGCTGTTTTACATTCTTCTCGATGAAATTCTGGACGCGGTGATATTGCTGGCCACACCCATCGCCGACCTCTTCCCGGACGAAGACTTCAACAAGCTCAGTAGCCCCGAGTTCATCGCCGGCATTCTGATTCTATCGACCTCCTTCCTGCTTGGGCTTATGCTCAAGGTGAGAATGTTCGCGACCATGGGGCGCTGGCTTGAAGCTCATACCCTGGGGCTGCTACCCATGTACCGGGCGATCAAGCAGTTGGCGCAGGGGCTAATTGGTGGACCCGAGCAATCTGGCTTCAAGGGTGGCGTCATCGACAACGGCAATGGCACAGAAGAGCTGGTCTACATTATTGAAGAAACCAACGACGACCGCGTGGTGGTACTAGTGCCATTCGCACCTGCGAGCTTTACCGGTTCATGCAAGATCGTGGAAAAAAGCAAAGTGCGCGAACTTGATGTCAGCGCGGGGGAAGTCAGCAAGGTCATCGCACATTGGGGAGTAGGTACGGCGGATGCGCTAGCATCACCGAGGGAAGAGAAGAGCTAATGAAACGATGCCTGTGTTCTCTGCTGTTTTGGTTTGCTCTTGCACCCAACTTCAGCGCCGCTCTGGATGTTCAAAATTCCAAGCTGCTGGAGCGGCGCTACACCCCTGATTTCGAGGAAATGCGCCAGAATCGCCTCATTCGCGCACTGGTCGTGCCCAGTCGCACCAACTACTTTTTTGATGGCGCCGTTCAGCGCGGGCTCTCCTACGAGGCATTGCAGGCCTTCGAGAAACAGATCAACAAGGGCATCAAAGAGGAGCATCTAAAGACCCACATCTTCTACATTCCCGTACAGCGTGATCAGCTGATCCCGGCCCTGTTGGAAGGTCGAGGCGACATCGCTGTTGCCAACCTGACCATAAGTCCCGAGCGACTCGAACTGGTAGATTTTTCCCTGCCCATGATGCGCAACGTGAAGGAACTGGTGATTACCAATAAATCGATGCCCCGGCTTGAGCACTTGAGTGCACTCTCAGGCCAGAAGATTCACGTGCGCCGCTCCAGCAGCTACTACCCCAGCTTGCTCCATGCGAACTTCGTCTTGAGAGAGGCCGGCTACGGCTACATGCAGCTGGTGTTGGCCGATGAGCAGCTTGAGGATGAAGACCTGCTGGAAATGGTCAATGCCGGTCTGATTTCGGCCATCGTTATGGATTCTCACAAGGCCCAATTCTGGGAGCAAGTACTGGACAATATCCGTGTGCAGGACGGCCTGGTTCTCAGAGAGGGTGCCTCCATTGGCTGGGCGTTTCGAAAGAACAGCCCGGGAACCATGGTGGTGGTCAATGACTTTGTGCGCGAACACCGCAAAGGCACCTTAATGGGCAATATCCTGCTGAAACGTTATCTCAAGGATACCCGCTATGTCGTCAACTCATTGGCCTCTGCGGAAATGAAAAAATTTGAGGCCACCGCTGAACTTTTTCGCCAATACGCCAGCCAGTATGAGTTCGACTGGCTGATGCTGATCGCCCAAGGCTACCAGGAGTCCCGGCTGGACCAGAGCACACGCAGCTCGGCAGGTGCGGTGGGTATCATGCAGTTGCTGCCCAGCACGGCGGCGGATAAGAATGTCCGCGTAGGTGACATTCACGAGCTGGAAAACAATATCCATGCGGGTGCCAAATACATGCGCTTTATCCGCGATCGCTATTTCAGTGATTCGGATATGAGTGAGATGGAACAAACCCTGTTTTCCTTCGCCGCCTATAATGCCGGGCCTGCCCGAATTACCCGGTTGCGTCGAGAAGCCGCCACACTGGGGCTGGACCCAGACCTCTGGTTTGGCAATGTGGAGGTGGTCGCCGCCAAGCACATTGGTCGCGAGACGGTCCAGTACGTGGCTAACATCTACAAGTACTGGGTTGCCTACAAACTCGCAGAAAACCATGGTGACTTGTAAGTCCAACTGGTGTCAGCACCCCGTATGAGGAACACAACTTGATTCGCATTGCGCTCTATGTTCTGACCGGCATCGTACTACTGCTGACGTTGCTGGCACTGTTGCTGGAACCACTGGTACACGCGATCGCACCGCGGGCACTGGCGGAAGTGGGTCTCAGCATCAACTACGAAACAATGAAGTTGCGCCTGCTGCTCGGCCAGGTGCAAGTGAGCCATCTGCAGCTAACCGATATCCGCTCGGGCAAGCTCATTATTAGTGCCAAGCAAGCAACCGCGCAAGTCGGCATACGCGGCCTGGCAACACTCGATTTTTCGGACGCCGTGCTGATCGGTACCCATATCGATATTTTCCTGCCGCCACCTGCTGCTGAAGCAACTGACGCAGGCAAGTTCAACCTGCAGGAAATCACCAGCTACCTCCGGCTAATACCGGGCACCGTATCGCTGGACGATCTGAGGCTATACGCCGCCGGCGACCCTTCCCGGGAACTTGTCGAACTCACTTCCCTGTCCATGACGCCCACGGCCATAGACCATGTTTACCAGCTCACGGCATTGGTGCGGCAGCTGGAAATCGAACTCGAATTGCAGGGAGAGCTGGCACTGAGCGAGCAATCAGCAAGCTATGAGCTGGACGTGCGGGCCAGCACTGACCAGCCAATGGAGATCATGGACCTGCTGGAGCTGGATTTTGAGCTCGATGGCGCGGTATTGATTGAGGCGGAGGTCAAGGGAGATTTATATCGAATTGGCGCCATCACCAGTCGCATTGCCCTGGACCATTCGCCTCACTACCAGTTGGACGGAACCGGCGCGGTCAATTGGACTATTGGTGAGAATCCCAGCATCGATCTGCAATTGAATGCCACACTGGATGATGAGGATCAGCTGGGGCGTTGGATAGGCCTGGCGATTGATCTTCCCGATGCGGTTATTGCCAGCGCCGGCCTGGAAGGAAGCGTCGATAATCTTCTGATCAAAGATGCCGTAGTAACCTCCGGCAACCAGGCATCCCTCTGGTTGCAGCTTCGAGGCAGCGCTCGGCTGAACGAATTAGTGGCCAATAATATCGGTGCTGCGCCGGGGCTGACGCTGGCGTTTTCCGCGCCCGACCTGGCCAGCCTGCAGCCCTGGACTGGACCGCTAGCCGTAGAGGTGGGTGCATTGGAGGGTAGCTTGAATGTCAGTGGCAGTCTGCAGGCCATCGACCTGGAGATCCCGCGTTTTAAGATTGGCAACCTGGGAACGCTCACTGGCACCACGACTGTCATCCAGTCAGCCAGGGGGCTGGAAATGACCGCCCTCGAGGTCTCTCTTTTGCAGGGCAATGTGCAGGTCTCGCATACCGCTGGCAGAATCAGATCTCTACAACCCCTGGCAGGCGTGACCCTGAACACAGAGCTGAACGGCTTCCACACCGGCGAAATACTCAAGCTGTTAGCCGCCGATATTCCGGACACCAGCCCCATTGGCCGCCTCTATGGTGGCTTCGAACTAGAGGCAGACACAGGGGTTGTCAGGATCCACAACTTACGTCTGGAAAACAGGGATTCCGAGAATATGGCCCTGTCAGTGGCGGGCGAAATCGATATAACTCCCGGCGCCATCGACCTCGACGTGCTCCTTATTTCCGACATCAAGGATCAGGTGATCCTGGAGGAGCTGACCGGGTTGGCGATGCAGCCGGTGCGTACGGAACTGCAGATTACCGGCTCAGATCAGCTGGCACATGTGCGCGGCACCACCTATGTCGGCTCGACCCAGATCACTTCGCGCCTGGAGATCGCTGTCAATGAAACGGGCATCAGCGATATCAAGGGTTCAATTACCACACCCGCGTTGCTGACCAGTGACTTTGGCTTGGATAAGCTACTGAGTGAGGATCAGGGAGAGTCAACAAACCTCGCCGCCACCGAGGCCGAGGATACGCTTTCCGGATCAATACCCCTGGAGATTCTCCCCAATTTCAGTTTCGATACCATATTAGTGGCGGCCCGCGTCACCGGCCCGACTACTAACATTACCAACTTGGTAGCCCACGTGGCACACCATGGTGACCAGACGCAAATCAAGGACTTCTCCATGCAACTACCCGCCGGTTTGGTCCGAGCAACCGCGAGCCTGGAAAGGGTGGGTGAAGAACCCCTCTGGCAACTAGACGGACAAATCAGGGAGTTCCGTATAGAAAGGCTGCTGGCGGGCCTGGGCAGTGACCTGGAGTTGTCCGGGGGTATTAATTCCCTGTTCAGCCTCGGTAGCACCGGCGACATGGTCGACGAAATACTCGCCGATGTGGACGGCGAATTCGCGGTCGCCCTGGAGGAGGTCCGCTTGAAAGGCGCCGCCTACGATCAGCTCGCCACCGACACGATAGCCTGGTTTTTTACCGGCGGTGTGCTTGAGAACGAAACCCGTTTTGATTGCATTATGGGGAACTTCAAGATTGCCGATGGCATCGTCAGCAGCGATTCGCTGTTTGCAGAATCACAGCACTTGATCGCCGATGGCCATGTCGAGGTCAATATTCCAGACTATAGCCTCGACCTGGCGATTACACCCCGGTCGAAGAGACGGGCTTTTCAGGTTCCGGGCACCATCAAGGTACATGGTCCTATGGATAATCCGAAAATAACCACCCCGCCCATTCTTACCAGTGTCGACACCTACGCCCAGGTCGTCCTGATACCACCCGCTATTGCATTGCGCGCCTTCGACAGCACCCTGAATTTACTGGGGCGGAAACCTAAGGAAGTAGAGGTAGAGCCCAGTCCCTGCCAGTCGGCCCAGCTGGGTCAGAAGGTGACGGAATAACCGGCCGCCGCGAGTGTTGTTTGAATCTCTTCGGCGTGCGCCCGGTCCCTCGTTTCCAGCGTCAGCGCTATATCAACCTCGCGAATCCCTACCTCGGTAAAGGTGCGCTGATGGGCAACATCGATAATATTGCCACCGCACTCCCCGACCAATTGGGTGATTTCCGCCAGCGCACCGGGGGTATCGCTGCTTTTAACCTTGAGACTGACCAGGCGACTGGTACGGGCCAGGTGACGCATTAACACTGAGGCCAGGATGCGACTATCGACATTGGCCCCGCTGAGAATAACACCCACCTTACGCCCTTTGAATCGATCAGGATGGGCCATGATCGCGGCCAGCGCGGCCGCACCCGCACCCTCAGCAACAGTTTTCTCGATACTGAGATAGAGATAGATCGCTTCCTCGATATCCTCTTCAGATACCAACACCACATCGTCTACCTGTTCCCGGATCACCGCCAGGGTCTTCTCTCCGGGCTGCTTCACGGCAATACCCTCTGCTATGGTGATGCCGCCGGCGGTCGCAGTTTCGCCTTTCAACGAGCAGAAAGCGCCGGGGTAATTCTCCGCCTGGACACCCACCACTTCGATGTCCGGATTCAATGACTTGATCACGGTGGCAACGCCACTGATCAAGCCGCCACCACCGATCGGCACCACCACCACATCCAGGTCTGGCTGGGATTCCAATAACTCCAGCGCCAGCGTACCCTGCCCCGCCATCACCTTTTCGTCGTCAAACGGGTGAATAAAAACATAGCCCTGTTCTTCTGCCAGTGCCGCCGCATGAATGGCAGCCTGGTCCAGGGTGTCGCCGTGCAATTCCACCTGCGCACCCAGGCGCCGGGTATCTGCCACTTTTACATTGGGGGTAAAGCGCGGCATGACAATGGTGGACTCAATACCCAGGCGAGTGGCGTGATAGGCCACCGCCTTGGCATGATTGCCGGCCGACATGGCGACCACACCCCGGGATTTTTCCTCTTCATCCAGGCTGAGCAATTTGTTCAGTGCCCCGCGCTCTTTAAAAGAAGCAGTAAACAACTCACTCTCAAACTTGATATAGATATCTGCGCCGAGAATATCTGACAAGGTCAGTGATTTCTTGCAGGACGTGGGTTCAAGAACAGTGGCGATACGCTGCGCCGCTGACCTGATGTCTTCCAGTGAAATAGTCATAACAGGCTAATAGTAGACACCATCGCAGATTAATCTATAGTCATGAACCACAATTTATAACACCGAGGCATCCCCATGCGTGTTACTCAGCTGATCTCAACAATGGTTTTACCTCTTGTTTTAACCGCCTGTGGCGACAACGGATCACCCACAGACAAAATTGGTGATTTTGCTGGCCGCGGGTCCGACAACCCCAACACCCGCCTGCAACCTGTAACCGACCTACTGGACCTGTCGCCGTCACCAGCAAACCCGGATCGCAATGCCTATTTCGGTGACCTGCATGTGCACACAGAGTACTCCTTTGACGCCTACAACTTTGGCAACACAGCCAATCCCTACGACGCCTATCGCTATGCCAAGGGCGCTGCGCTAACCCACCCCAGCGGCTACCAAATTCAACTGCAAACACCGCTGGATTTTTACGCTGTGACTGATCACGCCATGTTCCTGGGCCTGGTCAAAGAGGCTGCCGATACCTCGACCGAATTTTCGAAGTATGTGGTCGCCAAACCCATTCACAACATCAATGACCCGGACAATATGGGCACGATGAGCATACCGGCGCGTGCTGCCAATTTTGGGGCTTTTATTCCGGATACCCTGGCCGGCATTCTCGACGGCTCCATAGATGGGGAACTGGCAACAGATATCAGTCGCCGCGCCTGGCTGGACACTATTGAGGCCGCCGAGCAGTTCAATGATCCCGGCAAATTTACGACTTTTGTCGCCTACGAGTACACCACCAGCTCCGACGATCGCGGCAACCTGCATCGCAACGTGATCTTCCAGGGCAGTGAACAACTACCGGCCGTACCCTTTTCTCGTCTCAACTCGCAGAACCCGGAGGGGCTGTGGGATTGGATGGACTCCCTGCGCGAACAGGGCATCGAGAGCCTGGCTATCCCCCATAACTCCAATGGCTCCAATGGCCAGATGTTCAAGCTCGTGGACTGGGCTGGCAACCCATTGGACAACGCCTATGCGGAACAGCGTATACGCAATGAGCCGCTGGTTGAGATAACCCAGGTAAAAGGAACTTCCGACACCCATCCACTGCTTTCGCCCAACGATGAATGGGCCGACTTCGAAATCTATTCCCTGCGCGTGGGCACGCAACTACCTAGTGAACCCAACGGCGGCTATGTGCGCCAGGCTTTGCAAAATGGCCTGGCCCTGGAAGCCCAGGGCATTGTGAACCCCTTCCAGTTTGGCCTGGTCGCCGCCAGTGATACCCACGTTGCCGCAAGCTCAGACAATGAATCCACTTACTTCTCCAAGATTGGCCTCATTGACGGAGAGCCAGTGGGACGCGGCTCGGTACCCGCCTCTTTCCTGTATGGCACCGCCATCAAGTTTTATGACCCCAGTCTGATTAAAGAGGTTGAGGGCCGTGACTATATCAGCGGCTTCGGTTTCGAATCCTGGAGTGCCTCAGGAATAGCCGGCGTCTGGGCCGAGAAAAATACCCGCGCCGCAATTTATAGCGCCTTCCGCCGTAAGGAAACCTTTGCCACCACAGGGCCGCGCATCAAGGTGCGCTTCTTTGCCAGCAATGATTTCGAAGACGGCATTGTCGAAGACGCTGAAATTGTTGCCAAGGCCTATCAACAGGGCGTCGCCATGGGTGCAGAACTTGGGAGTGGCGGCAATGCGCCTGAATTTATTGTCTGGGCCTCTGGCGATCCGATCGGTACGCCACTGCAGCGTCTGCAGGTAATCAAAGGCTACGTCGAAGATGGCGAGGCAAAAGAAAAAATATACGACGTGGCCTGCTCCGATGGATTGACCCCGGACTCCGTCACTCATCGCTGCCCGGACAATGGTGCCAAAGTTAACCTGGCAGATTGCTCAATCACGGCAGAAGTCGGCGACGCAGAATTGCTGACAACCTGGACTGACCCCGACTACAACCCGGAGATCGATGCTTTCTACTATGTGAGAGCGCTGGAAAATCCCACCTGTCGCTGGTCTACCTGGGACGCCCTCAGGGAAGGCGTGGAACCACGAGCCGACCTGCACAAAACCATCCAGGAGCGGGCCTGGAGTTCACCTATTTGGGTGCGCTAAACACCTCGGAGTCAGGGTAGAAACTCATCCAGGCAAACCAGTAAGCCACGGTGCTGGGTATCTCCGAGTTATCCTCTCGAAACACCCCACCACTGCGGGACTCGGTGTTGTAGCGCACCTCGACTGTTTCGCCATTGAGTTGTGTCGACACCGAGCCACTCGACTTGGCCAGCTCGGAAAAAGGCCAGACCCAGCTGTTGCCCGCGAGGCGCACCCCAATCACCTGCTCTTTGGGGTGGTAGCGCTTGCTGCGATTCGTCACCGGGAAATACAGATCACGCGACCGGGAGTAGCCGGCGTAGGGATCTTGCCGATAATCACGCGTAACACCTGTTCGCGTTGAAAGTACGCGGGTATCCGGGTGGCGCTTGCGCCAGTCTGCCCAGGTGGTATGACTGGCAGGCAGTAGCTCCAATTTTTCCCCCAGGCGTCTGCCGCTAACAGCCTCCATCTTGATCTGCGACCAGAGCGAGTCACTCTGACGGTCATAGAGCAGAACATCGCTGTTGTACAACAGGCCAGAGACGCCAAAATCCAGGCTGGCAGGCACCCGAAACACCATACCCGTGCCACACAGGGGGCAGAAGGTAACCACTACCGGCTCACCAGCCAGACTGTCGTTCACTATCTCGTGCCAGTTCAAGATCGCGATGGGGTAGGCTTTGGCAATGCCCCCCAGGGCCAGCCCAATGACACGGTCTTTATCGCGCAGAAAATCCGCAGCGGACGCTGACACGAAGCGGGGATTGTCGATAGACGGTATGCCATCTCGCGGTGGCCCACCGGAGAGGATTTCCTTGATCGGAATACTGGCGTTACTCACATCGAAGCCGTTCTTCCGGTCGCGGGCGTCACTTGCCAGGCTGAGCAGCGCCAGCGACAGTATCAACGTTAAGATCAATTTTCCCATGCATATTTCGATACATGGTTTAAACAGTAGTTCCCTCGCTGGCCCAGAAATCTGGAAATTGAGTAAACTATAACCACTGGGAGAAACCTCGATGAATCACGATACGGCCGTACAGGCTCTGCTGGACAAGGAAGCCATTCGCGAACTGGTGCAGATATACTGCCGCGCGGCGGACCGGCATGACCACGATCTCATGCGCAGCCTCTACCATGAGGATGCCACTGATGATCACGGCTCCTTCTTCAAGGGCCTGGCCATGGACTTCATAGACATGCTGCCAGAGATCCAGGCACCGATGGAGATTCTGCACCACAACGTCACCACCCATAATATTGAGTTGAAGGGTGACCACGCTGAAGGTGAAACCTACATCCTGGCTTTCCACAAGGTGAAAACCGATGACGGCGCCTTCGACCTGCTGATCGGCGGACGCTATTTCGACAAGTACGAAAAACGCGATGGCGTGTGGAAGTTTTCCAGCCGCGCTGTCGTAGCAGATTGGACCAATCTGCACGACCCCTCTATCGTCAATCTCGACAACCCGATGATCGAGGGCAGCTATATTGGCAAGCCCGGTACGGCTGACCCCTCCTATAATTTCTTTGACGGCTTCCAGGCGGGGCCGCGCAAACTGTAAACAGGAACACACCATGAATGCCATTCGACTCAAGAAGCCCGGTGGGCTCGACAAGCTCTATATGGACAGCAGTGACCCCGTGGCGCCCGGCCCGGGCCAGGTACGGGTGCGAAACCATGCCAGCTCCCTGAACTTTCACGACTACGCGGTGGCCATCGGCATGATCAAGGTCGAAGAGGGACGTATCCCAATGTCGGATGGTGCCGGCGTGATAGAAGAAATTGGAGAAGGAGTGACGGACTTCGCCGTCGGCGACAAAGTAGTGAGTTGCTTCTTTCCCAATTGGGCAGACGGCCGCGCCGATGCCTTTGCCAAAATCACCGACGTGCCCGGCGACCAGGTCGACGGCTTCGCCGCCCAATCAGTCACCATGAGCCAGACTGCCTTTACCCAGATGCCTGCTGGCTATAGCTTTGAAGAGGCCGCTGCCCTGCGCCGCACTGACCGCCTGGCGCGCAGTGATGGTGGAGGCCAAGGTGAAAGCAGGTGAAACGGTACTGGTGCAAGGCAGTGGCGGTGTCTCCGTCTTCGCCCTGCAATTTGCCAAGGCCGCCGGCTGCCACGTTATTGCCACCTCCTCCTCGGAAGAAAAAATGGCGAAATTGCGCGAGCTGGGAGCGGACGAAACCCTAAGTTACAAGGAGCACCCCGAATGGGGGGCAGAAGTTCTCAAACTAACTGGAGGGAAAGGCGTCGACCTGGTGGTTGAAGTAGGCGGCTCCGGTACAGTTCCCCAATCTATTCGCGCGGTGCGCATGGGCGGTCATATCTCCATGATTGGCGTGCTCACCGGTATTGGTGGCGACGTGCCCACCGCCGAATTGTTTCAGAAAAATGCGGTGATCAGCGGTATCACGGTGGGCTCACGGGCTCACCAGGTGGATATGGTGCGCGCGCTTGAGAGCAATGACATCAAGCCGGTGATCAGTGATACTTTTGAACTCGGCAACCTGGCTGATGCTTTTCGCCTGCAGGAAAGCCAGGGACATTTTGGAAAAATCTGTATTACTTGTTAGAGACTCAACCATGAAAATAGCCATTATCGGCGCTGGCCCTACCGGCATAGCGGCCGGCCACGAATTGCTCAAACAGGGGTTCAGCGACTTCACCATCTATGAGGCCTCAGATGGTATCGGCGGCACCTGGTATCTGCACAGCTACCCTGGCCTGGCCTGCGATGTCTGGGCCCACGCCTACACGTTCACCGATGCGCCCAATCCCAACTGGAGCGCCAAGTTTGTGCCTCAGCCGGAAATTCAAACCTATCTGGCAAATTGCGCCAGCCGTTTCGGCTTGGACGACCATATCCAGCTCAACACCCGCATAGACAAAGCCAAATATCACGATGGCGGCGAAGACGGCAGCTGGCTTCTCACCAGCAGTAGCGGCGAAACCTTTGCGTGCAACGTGGTGATCAATGCCATGGGTAACCAGCACACGGCGCAATTGCCCGATCTGCCGGGCATGGACTCCTTTGCAGGAGACAGCTGGCACTCTACCTTCTGGAATCACGAGGTTGATGTGCGCGGCAAACGGGTTGCCGTGGTCGGCTCCGCTGCCGCTGCCATCCAGATAGTGCCGGAGATGGCCAAGCTGGCTTCACAGGTGACCGTGTTGCAGCGCACCCCCAACTGGATTCTCGAACGCGGCAACAAACCCTATTCGAATTTCGCTCGCACACTCAATAAGCTGTTGCCCTTTATACCGCGCCTCCACCGCCGTGTGATGCAGGTACTGATGGGCTTCATGCACGAAGGCGCCCAACTCGGCCATAAGCGCATGGACATGTTGGAGAAAATGGGGGATGACTACCGAGAGAGTGTTATTGTCGATGCTGATCTACGTGAAATCTTAAAGCCTCAGAGCCGCTTTGGCTGCAAACGACCCGTGATCTCCGACGACTTTTACCCGGCCTTGAACCAGGACAACGTGCAACTGCTCGGCAGTGGCGCCAGCGCGATCAATGAAGAGGGGCTGATTACTACTGACGGTGAGCAAGTCGATGCCGACATCATCATCTATTGCACCGGTTACAAGCTGGCCGACCTGGAGCGTATCGAAGTTATCGGCAAGGATGGCCGACGGCTCGCCGACGATATGGCAAAAGCTCAGCAGGCCTTTCGCGGCGTCGCCGTGCCGGGTTATCCCAACTTCTTTTTCGGGGCCGGCCCCAACGGAGTGGTCTTATCCGTTTCCTACTTCAAATCAGTGGAGGCCAATATCGGCTACATCGTTCGGCTGCTGGCCGAGCTTACCAGCGCCGACAGCAGCACCATCGAAGCTGACGAACAACGCAATCAAACCTACAACGACTGGCTCAAGTCACAGTTCGGCCTGTTTGCCTGGGCGGATGCCGCCTGTACCAGCTACTACCAGAATGCCGATGGCACCACGCCCTTCCTGTTTCCCGGCAACTACAAAACCTTCTGCCAACAGAAGGATGGCAGTGGATTAGGTGAGTACAACGTTAACTAACCCAAGACCAGGGTCAGCAATATAGTGGTAAATGACAATTATATCAGTTACGATCTATTTCTCTTGTTATAGACGAATCACAGATCGGGCGAGCCATGAGCAATATAGAAAAGCATCCCATTCCCTTCTGCTTCGACCACTACGATGATTTTCTGGGTTTCGTGGTGAGCCAAAGCGGTTATCTGCTTGGCCGGGAGCTGGGCAGCGCCATCAAGCAAGCCGGTATCGATATCACGCCCCGGGAATTTTCCATTCTCAATCGACTTCATCAGCACAAGCAACTCAACCAGAGTGAATTGGCGCAAATGACCTTCAAGGACCGACCGGCTACTACCCGCATGCTGGATAAACTGCAAAACCTCGGCTATACGAAACGCGCCACCAGCAAAGAGGACCGGCGCGCCTTTAACGTTACCCTCACGAGCAACGGTAAAAAAGTGCGCGACAAGATCGTGCCCCTGGCGGTGAACATGATCGAATCGGGCTGCGAGGACATCCCGACCAAGGATCTGATCACCACCCTGCGCACCTTACAAACCATAAACAACAAACTGAAATAGATTTTCTTAGCAACAACATCCTCAAGCCCGCGGCTTGCCAACCGATACCCCGCCATCCACAACATAGTCGCCGCCTGTGCAAAACGAGGATTCCTCGCTGGCCAGAAATACCACCATATCGGCTACTTCGCCGGCTGCCGCCATGCGGCCCAAGGGATAGCCCCCATAGGCAGCGTTGTAATCGTCATCTGACCAACCGGGGCGTTCGGTCATCTTGGTTCGGGTGGGCCCAGGTATCAGTGCATTCACCCGTATGCCGTGTGGGCCCAGCTCAATGGCCGCGGTTTTGGTCAGACCGCGGATGGCAAACTTGGAGGAGGAGTAGGCCGACAAACCCTCGCGCCCTTCCAGCCCCTGCACCGAGGAGAAATTAATGATGGAGCCGCCACCATTGGCTTTCATGGCCTCCAGCACCGCCTTCACTCCCAGGAAGGTGCCTATCAGATTGGTATCGATCACTTTGCGGAACATGTCCAGATCCGTGTCTTCGAGGCTGGCTACACGGATCATGCCAGCATTGTTGACCAGCACATCAATCTGTCCATACTCGCTGAGCGTAGCGGCAATAACATCAGACCAGGCCGCTTCACTGGCAATATCCAGCTCAGCAAACAAGGCTGATCCCGCGCGCTTAGTATTTAATTCCTCACACAGTTGAATCCCCTCCTCCGCGCGCCGATCCGCGACGACCACGTTCGTCCCTTCTGCGACGAAGCGCCGCGCACTGGCTGCGCCAATGCCGCGGGCACCGCCGGTAATAATTCCAACCTTGTTTTCCAGTCTCATGGAGGCTCCTATCGAGTGATGGTTCGTTCGCCTTCTACAAAGGCGTTCCGCGCTTCTTCGCCATCACCCATGATGTTGAGCTGATAGGTGTAACCCTGCTCCATGCGATAGTTGGAATGCATGTCGAAGACATCGAGATGATTCAGTGCGGCCTTGGCAAAACCCACCACTGCTTTTTGTTTCTTGGCAATATTGGCCGCCACTTCGCGGGCTTGGTTCATCAATTCTTCGGGCTCAGTCAGGTAGGCCACGGAGCCCCAGGCATGCAGCTCCGCCGCTGTTGCCGGCCGGCAGGTCAGTGACATTTCCCGCAGCTTCATAGGGGCGACCAACTTGGCCAGGTGAGAGGCACAGCCGAGGGCGCCGTTATCCACTTCCGGCAAACCGAACCGGGCTTTGGTAGACGCAACGATGATGTCGCAGCTGGCCACCATGCCCACGCCCAGCCCCATACAGAAGTCGTTCACTGCCGCGATCACCGGCACCGGACACGTGTAGATACTGTGAAAAGCCGCGTAGCAGGCCTCGCCGGACCCCAGCAGGTGATCCCAACCCTCCACACTTTGCATTTCCTTGATATCAATACCGGCGTTAAAACCCTTCCCTTCCGCGGTCAGAATGATGCAGCGCAGATCTTCATTCGCGCCCAGCTCCTGGAACACCTCGTGGATCTTCCAGGTATCTCCCACGGTAATGGAGTTAACCGGCGGGTGGCTCATCACCACCTCGGCAATATTGTCATTGATCGTTACGTTAATCGTCATGTCTTGGCTCCTCTGGCTAGCTATTGGGCAGGTGTATGTGGCTCTGGTTTATGAGTCAGTGGTGACTGGTAGTACCGCGCTACCTTGGCGGCGATCACGTACACCACGCGACTGGACCACTTGCGGCGGGGAAAATCGGTACTCAAATATTGATGAGACAGTTCATCCAGTACTTTGAGGTCATTGTCATCGCGGGTTTCAATCACCCGGCCCCTGATCAATGCCTGTTCGTAGGGGTTATCCATACTGGTGACGGAAAGGGCGATACGCGGATCGCGGGCAATATTCTGGCCCTTGATGCCCCGGCTGTCGGTGGCGATCAGCACGTAATCGCCCTCACGCCCCACCCAGGTGGGCTCAACCTTGGGCGAGCCGTCCTCCATCAGGGTGGACAGATGGCCAAAATTGGGCGCATCCAGTAACCGTCTTACATTATCATCCAGTGGTTTGCTCATGTCGTGTCTTAACTCCTCAGAATCAGGCCCGGCGGCAACTGACGGACAGCGCCTCACCGGTCATATAGCTGGCGTAGTCCGAGGCCAGGAACACCACCGCGTTGCCAATTTCCCAGGTTTCGGCGGCGCGCCCGAACACCTCGTTTTGCTCAATCATTTGCTGCAGGAACTCCGGCGTCGTTACCTTCTCCAGGTGCGGATGAATGGCCAGGCTGGGCACAACGGCGTTGATACGCACCCCGTATTCGGCCGCCTCCATGGCGGCACAGCGGGTCAGCGCCAATAGTCCCGCCTTGGAAGCCCCGTAGGCGGTTTGCCCAGCCTCGGCGCGCCAGGCGCAAATACTCGACATGTTCACTATGGCGCCACTGCCCTGCTCCTGCATGACCGGCAGTGCTGCTCGCATGGTGCGAAAAGCGCCGGTCAGGTTAATATCCATCAGCCGCTGCCATTCCTCGGTGCTGGTTTCAACCAGCGGCCTGGTCATGCCCATACCGGCGTTATTAACCAATACGTCCAGGCGCCCCATCTCCGCAACAGCGCTGTCTACCAGCTGGTCGACTTCTACATCTGAGGAAACATCACACAATGCCCGCGGTACATCGCGCCCAATCTCCTGGGCCAACTGGTCAGCAAATTGATTCAGTCGCCCGGCGTGAATATCCGATAACATCACCGTAGCGCCCTCTTCAGCACATCGCCTGGCCGTCGCAAAACCAATGCCGGTGCCCGCCGATGCGGTTACCAGCACGGTTTTTCCGTCCAAAAGCTTGTTGCCCTGCGGGTAGGGGGGAATTTCACGGCTCATGGTTAAACCTCTCCAGCACCGCCTGGGCGCCTGCAATAATCTCGCGCATTAATTCCTCGCAGCTGGGCAAATCGTCAATCACACCGACACACTGCCCGCCCGACATAATGCCGTGCTCCACCTCGCCTTCCACCATGGTTTTACTCAGCAACACCGGCGTATTCGCCGCCATTACCAACTGGCTCCAGCTGTAGTCGTGATCCTGTTTCATGGCCAGCGCCTGCTGCAGCATCTGCGCCAGTGACAGCCCGGTAATGCCCTTGAGACGCAATGCGTTCATGGCGGCCCTGGGCACACTCTGCCACAACGGGGTGGCTACCAGGTCATCAATAAAGGCGGTGCGCAGCACCCGGTGGGGATGGCCGTCAATTTGGCTGGTCACCACGGTTTCACCCGCCTTCTTGCTGAGATATTCCGCCTTCACCCGGTCGGGCACCGGTGACTCACGGGTCATTAAAAAGCGCGTGCCCATGGCCACACCCGCGGCGCCGTAACTCAGCGCTGCCATTAATCCGCGGCCGTCGAAAAAACCACCGGCGGCAATTACGGGAATGTCCACACCGTCGACGATTTGTGGCAGTAGCACTGTCGTGGCAACCGGACCGGTATGACCGCCAGCTTCACCACCTTGTACTGTGACCGCATCCACGCCCCAGCCCGCCAGTTTCTCCGCGTGTCGCACGGCCCCTATGGAAGGTATACAGACCAAACCTGCGTCCTTGAGTTTTTTAACCAGTTTCTCGCTGGGGGCCAGCGCAAATGCGGCGACTTTCACACCCTCTTTAATCATCAAGTCAGCCCGCTCAAAGACATCCGCTGCATCTGATCGCAAATTTACGCCAAAAGCTTGAGTCGTATGATCTTTGACAAAAGCAATCTCTTCCGCCAGTTGTTGATAGCTCATGGTCGCCGCACCAAGAATACCCAGGCCACCGGCATTGGCGGTGGCTGCGGTCAGACGCCCGTTGGAGACGTAGCCCATACCCGGCTGCACCACCGGGTACCTGACTCCGGTGAGCTGACACAAGGGCGTGTTCAATGCCGCAGGCACACTCATGCCAACAGCCCCCCATCGGCTATCAGCGACTGGCCGGTGATAAAGGAGGCAGCCGGGCTGGCCAGGAAGCGCACCGCACGGGCAATTTCCACTGGCTCTGCCAGGCGCTTCATCAAATTCTGGCTGGCCATGTCTTGTTCGAAGGCCTCTCGCTGGAGCGGATCCGCCGGTAATATCATGTCGGTTGCGACGGAACCGGGGGTCAGCGCATTCACCCGCACGCCCTTGCGCATCCATTCCCGAGCCAGGGTACGGGTAAAATTGAGCATGGCGGCTTTAGAGGCACAGTAGGCACCAATACCCTCCATGGGGCTGTGGGCACCGGCAGCGGTGATGTTGACCACGGCCGCTGTACTTGCTTGCTCGAGCAGTGGCAAACACGCTTTACATAGGAACAGGGCTGCCTTGGTGTTGACGGTAAAGATCTCGTCGAATTCCTCTTCGTCGAGTTTGGCAATCAGGTGAGGCCGCAATACCGCGGCGTTGTTCACCAGGATATCCAGGCGACCAATATCAGCTGTTATAGCCGCCACCAGGTCTTTCCCAGCACCTTGTTGGCTGGCGTCATAGGCGTAGGCGTAGGCCCAGGCCTGGCCGCCGCCAGCGACTATAGTTTTCGCAACCGCCTGCGCATCTTCCAGCTTGCGCGCCGTGACAATCACCGCTGCGCCGGCACGGGAAAATTCCTCGGCGATCGCTCTGCCAATGCCCCGGCTGCTGCCAGTTACCAGTGCCGTCTTGTTGTTCAGTTCAAAGGCGTCGCTCACAGCTGCCTCCTGCTCCACATATTGTGGATTATAATAGTTGTAATTTATAACTATATCAAGTAATAATACACAAACCGAATTCGCACTGCGTAAAACGATGCCGAACACTCACAAATTATTCCCTTTTCCGATTGAAGCGGGCCAGGTGCAGGCCTTCAATCGCGCCATCGGCTATCCGCCGGGGAGTGAGCTGGTGCCGCCTACCTATGTGACCGCCGCCGATCACTTCGACCCCCTGTTCGAGCGGCGGCCGAAACCTGGCGAAGCGTGGCTAGAAACCCCCATAGAAAGCCTGTTTCACGTTGAACAAACCATCACCTATCACGCGCCACTGCGGGTGGGCATGCAATGCAGCGCCCGCCGACGAGATGGTAGAAGATGGCAGAAGCAAGGTCGCACCGCTGGCAAACTGGAGTTCGTCGAGACCATCACCGATATCCTCGGTACCGATAAGGAACTGCTGCTGAGCTCCAGTTGGGTAGACGTGATCACTCAGCAGACCCACGCCTCACTGACCCGATCACAGGATTCTGGCAGCGAGCCTTCCAATGGCCAAAGCCCAGGTGGAGACTCAATAACCCCGACCCAGATCGTCATGTACGTGGGTGCCGCCGGCGATTTTCATCCCCTCCACCACGACGATGCCTACGCCCGAGAGCAAGGCTACCCCTCTATCTTTGCGCCCGGCATGTTGACCATGGCACTGGCGGGTCGGGCCATCACCGAGCGTATTGGACAGGAAAATCTGCGCTGCTTCGGCGGTCGTTTTCGCGCCCAGGTCTGGCCCGGTGATGAACTCAAGACAGAGGTCACTGTCGCCACAGCGGATAGCAATAAGCTCAACAGCCTGACCACCAATCAACATGGCACAACCGTATTTGAGGGTTGGGCTGAGACTTATACGTTGGAGAACGATAAATGAATGCGCGATTTAACATGCCCTACCCCTTCGGCTGGTTCCAGGTGGCCCTGTCAAAGGAGCTGGCCGTTGGCCAATCCCGGCCCATCCACTATTTTGGCCAGGAGCTGGTCCTGTTTCGCACCGAGAGCGGCGAGGCCAGAATACTCGACGCCTACTGTCCGCACATGGGGGCGCATCTCGGCTACGGCATCAGGAAAGAAGACGGCCACGGTGGCGAGGTGCGCGGCGACAGCATTGTCTGCCCCTTCCATGGCTGGAGTTTCAACGGGGACGGTCAATGTACCGAGGTGCCCTACGCGAAAAATATGCCACCTAAAGCCGCCAAAGGTGAGGTCTTACTGAAGAGCTGGCCGGTACAGGAAAAGAACCAGATGATCTGGATGTGGTATCACCCCCAGTGCGAAGTGCCCGACTATGATGTCGAGGAAGTTGCAGAGTTCGCCAGCGATAACCAGGCTTGGGGCGAACTCCAGTGTCATACCTTCATCGTCAAAACTCACTGCCAGGAGATGGCTGAGAACGGCGCCGATCCAGCCCACTTTCGCTATGTTCACGGGGTAGCTGAGTTTCCCGCCTCCTCCATGGGCTTCGATGGCGGCCATCGGCGCCAGGGCAAAGTTGATGCCCCCATGCAAACCCCCAAAGGCACTGTAGACGGCTCCATTGAGTTCGTTTGCAATGGCCCCGGGCAATCCTACACCCGCTTCACCGGCATCTGCGAAACCGTCGAAATGGGGAATGTGACGCCCATTGACGACGAGACCGTTGAATACAACGCCATCTTTGTGCAACCGCGCGAGGATGAGGGCAAGGGAGGTGTGGCTGCCGCCATCATTAAGGATATTTGCCGCCAGATAGAGGAAGACAGCATCATCTGGGAGCGAAAAATTTATCGTGAGAAACCCATGCTCTGTGATGGCGACGGACCCATCGCCAAATTCAGAAAGTGGTACAGCCAGTTCTACGCGGAATCACTGCATGCAGAAGAGGCAGCATCATGAGCCCGCTCGAAGGCATAGAAGTGATTGACCTGTTGTTGGGTATTCCCAACAGCGATGATCGTTCCGAATGGTATCGCGCATTCGAGCCTATGTTGCTGGATGAAGAAAGCCGGCAGATGTTCAAAATGCCCGCCCAGTATATGTTCAAGGACATTCCCGATCTTTCCAGCCAAGCGGACACCATTGCCTATACCCTTGAGCAGATGGACAAACACGGCATCAGACGCGCCATGCTCGGTATCGACGATAAAAGCCCAACTCACCTCAAGGCCTTAGGAGAGCAACCCGATCGCTTTTTCGCCGCCTACGAAGCCAATGCCAACCGCGGCATGGACGAGGTCCGCAAGATCAAACGCCTGCACAAGGAACAGGGCATCAAGGCCGTTACCGCCTTCCCCTCAGGCCTGTGCCCGCAAGTACCGATCAACGACAAGAAGTGGTATCCCATCTACGCCTGTTGCGTAGAACTGGATATCCCCTTCTGCCCCTGCGCGGGCATTCCTGGCCCGCGGGTACCCGCGGGCGCGCAGAAAGTTGAGCATCTGGATGAGGTCTGCTGGTTCTTTCCCGAACTGAGAATTGTCATGCGTCATGGCGCCGAGCCCTGGACTGACCTGGCCATCAAACTGATGATCAAGTACCCCAACCTGTATTACATGACCAGCGCCTTCGCACCCAAGCACTACCCGAAGGACATTATTGATTACGCCAACACACGCGGCGCCGACAAAATACTCTACGCGGGTTATTTCCCGATGGCCCTGTCACTGGATCGCATCTTCAGTGATATGGAGAACGTACCCTTCCGGGAACATGTGTGGCCGAAGTTTCTGAATGAGAACGCCAGGCGGGTCTTCAAGCTCACGTAGTCTGGGTATGGGGGTCGACCAATCTCGAGGGTGCTATTTCTTCGGGCTGCCAGCCTTCAAGCAGCGTTTTCCCGTCAAGTGCATAAACCGGCTCATTTAGTTCTGCAATCAAGTTCAAGCTGCGGGTGACCCTCCCGGTCAGTGATTGCGGTGGCTTGCTACTCAGCAAGTAGACGGCTTCGGCCATCGTATCCAGCGGCTCGATGATTTCCGCTGGCATATCCGGGTAGTACTGTTGTTGTGCGGGGGTCGCCACGGAGGCCTGGGGTGCAAGCGAGTTAAAGGCGATATTGCGCTGGTAATACTCCAGCGCCAGACCGGCGCTTGCCCGATCAAAGGCCGCCTTGGTGGCGCCGTACATCATAGGGCTGATTTCCCCGCCGCCGCTACCATCCACGCTCTTGGGCAACCTTGAGGCCGCGGAAGAGATATTGACGACCCAGGCTTCGCCCTGTCGCTGCATGACCGGCAACGCCGCCTGGATCAATTTCAGCGGTGCCAAAAAGTTGGCCTCTGTGATGAGATGCATGCGCTTGTTGGTGGTGTCTTCGAAGCTGTGATAGAAATTTGCCGCCGCATTGTTGACCAGAATATCGATTCTTCCCCAGGTCGCATCGACCTGTGCAACAATCGCCAGATAATCGGTTGCCGGATCCGTCAGATTGACCACCAGCGGCATGGCTTCGCCGCCGGCAGAACGAATCAGCTCCACCGTCTCCTCCAATGAGCCCGGCACTTTCGAATCAGCATCAGTAAGGCTGCGCGCGAGCAGTACAACCCTGGCCCCTTCAGCAGCCAGACGCTGGGCGATGCCAACACCAATGCCTCTACTCGCGCCAGTAACCAAGGCAACTTTGCCGGCACAGGCCCGCGATTCACTACTCATGTAATTCTCCGAAATAGATATTGTAACTAATATTAATTGTCACTTACAACATTTTATCTCTATACTGCTGCGGCGTCAGCCCGGCACGGTTCTTAAAGTGCTTGTAGAAGGTCGACTGGCTGTTAAAGCCCACCTCCATAGCCACCTCGAGGAATTTCCGCTTGCGCCACTCCGGTGCCACTAGCAATTCCTGCGCCCGCTCGACCCGCAGGCCATTTATATATTCATACAAACTGCAGCCGGCGTGATGATTTAGCACCATACTCACCACATTATTGGTCTGCCCCAGGTGCTGGGCCAGCTGTGCCAACTTTAGGTCGGGGTCGAGATAGGGTTGCTCAGACACCATCCATGCCTGTAACTGTTGCCAGAGCTGTTGGCTCTGTTCGGCGTCAATGCCGGTTTTCCTGAACTTGTTAGCCGGTGCTACCGCTACGGACTGGTAGACGTCCTGGGAAAAAATCAGTGGTTGCAGCAAACCACCGAAGCTGACGATATAAAGAAACACCAGATTGCCGCTGATATCGATGATGTCGAGAACAATGATGTCGAGTTCACCCAGCTGAGAAAACAACATCATCAGCAACTGACTTCCCCGAAACAGTAACCCGGCCAACACCAGCCAGCGCAACCAGACCAGGCTGACATTCTGCAGGGAGCTCAACGCCTGCTGCATGCGTTCATAGTGCTGCCCCAGACAGCGATAAGCAGCAATCATGTACGCGATGAGAATCATGCCGGAGATGATGAAGATAATGGGGCCACTGTTGTCATCATCCCCACCGCGTCGAGAAACGCTTACATCGACATCACCAGCCATTGAGTCCCCTTGCGCCACGGCCAGCATGAGCAGTACCGCCAACCAGGGTGACAAATGCAGTAGATACAGCGGTCGAAACCTGAAATCTGGCTCTGCCAGGGCTTTTATATAGAGATAGAGTGCGGGGCCTGAAAGCACGGACAGCGGCAGCCACAGCATGGCCACTTTGCTGCTCATGGCGATCGGTTCATAGAATATAAACAGCCCAAATAGCTTGATTGATTCCAGGCTCAAAAAGGCGGCCAGCAGACAATTGGCACGTCGATTGCCGTCGCGCACCAACAAAACCACCAACGCCAGCAACAGCGCCTGCCCGGCTCCCATGAGTCCAATATGTGCGATCCATGTGTTCATCTGTGACGCCATCCACGCTTTTTTTCGTTTTTCGGCTCTTCCCGGGCCCGCACGGAGGCCGAAAACCCCAGATTAGCAATATTATTGTATTTTGCAACATTATTCCGATGGAGGCACCATGAACAAAAATAGCAATCTCACCCTACTTTCTGTCGCTTTCGCTACCAGCTGGCTGTCAATGCCGACTTTCGCCCAGGGCGCGCTGGAAGAAGTTATTGTGACGGCACAAAAGCGTGAACAATCGCTACAGGATGTACCAATCTCAGTTTCCGTGTTGGGCGAAGAAATGCTGGCGACCCGCGGCATTGATACCCTTACTGACATCGGTGCCAATGTGCCCAACCTCTATGTCAATCCGGTCAACAACACGCCCACCAGTGTGCGCATGTTTATCCGCGGCATTGGCCAGAACGACGTGCAACTCACCCAGGACCCTTCCGTGGCGCTCTACCTTGATGGCGTCTATGTGGGCACCTCTATTGGTGCAGGCTTCGAGGGCGTCGACGTACAACGCCTCGAAATACTGCGCGGTCCCCAGGGCACCCTCTATGGCCGCAATGCCAGCGGTGGCGCCGTGAACATCATCACCCGCCGCGCCAGTATTGACGCTCTTGAATTCCGCCAGGACCTGACCGGCGGCAACCTGGGTGTCTTCAAGGCCAATACGGTTATCAACGCCCCCATTTCCGACAAGGCCGCCATCAAACTCAACTATTTTCACACCGAGCGGGAAGAGCTGGTTGAGAATAAGGGGGCCGGCGAAAATTTTGGCATGAAAGACAATGACAGCGTCGTCGTGGACGTGAGGCTGGATGCCACAGACACCTTCTCCATGGACTATCGCTATGAGAAAGCCTGGGGCGACAGCAGCCAGCGCCTGGAGCAAATTACGCAAACCTCAGACTCCGTGTTGTCGCGCTTCACAGCGATAAGCCAGGTTACCGACCAACGCCTGGATGATGTGACTCCCCTCCGGGAAATTGCCCAAAACGACCTCGAGATTGATGCTCACACCCTGTTTCTCACCTGGGAAGCCGGCGACGCCCTCACGGTCAAGTCCATTACCGCCTGGCGCGAGCTCGACAACACCTACTTCAGTGATCCACTCGCCACTGCAGTGGGCGACTACACCCTGATTGGTCGAGGTGCAGGCGCCCCCAGTTATGCAGTGAGCGAGGCAGCATTTGAACAGTTTTCCCAGGAGATACAGTTGCTGGGTAACACCGACAATCTCGAATACGTGGTGGGCTTGTATTACTACCGGGACGAATCGTCACAGGATGCCGATGATTCATCAACACTGGGGGTACTCAGACCCACTGACTACTCTGAAGCGGAAAATGAATCCCTGGCCGCCTTCGGCCAGTTCATCTACATTCCACAGCTGATGGATCAACGTTGGCAAATCACGGTGGGTGCGCGCTACTCCGAAGATAATCGCAAAGCATTCCGGAACAACGCTTCGGTGGGCTTCATCGGTCACTATGATGAGGATTTCGACAACTTTACCCCTTCGTTGACCCTGGGTTTTGATATCACCGATGACATGAACGCCTACGGCAAAATTGTCAGCGGCTTCAGATCCGGCGGCACCTCACAGCGCTCGGCGAATGCGGAGCTCTTTGCCAGCGGTTTCGACGAGGAAGACATTCTCAGCTATGAGCTGGGCTTCAAGGGGGACTTCTGGGATCAAAGAGCGCGACTTAACCTGGCCGCCTTCTACATGGAACTGGATGGGCTGCAAGCCAGCATTCAGACCGGCGCCACTCCGGGACAGCGAGATTTTCTGCCCATCGATGACAACACCATCAAGGGATTCGAATTCGACCTCACCCTGTTGCTTACCGAGGGGCTGTCCTTGCGTTTTGATTATGGGTATCTCGACACGGAATTGGGCGAACAATCCATCGACTCAGCCGTCGGCAGCTTCGATCTGGTTGGCGTGATGTCCTACGCGCCAGAGAGCAGCTACACGGCATCACTGGATTACAGCCTGCCCGTGAGCAATGGCATCCTGGATTTCAACCTGAACTATGCCTACCAGGACGAGGTCAGCACCTCCATCAATATCAACGACAACACCACGCTTGCCGACTACGAATTGTGGGGCGCAGCGGTTACCTGGGCGGATATCTCCCTGGGCAGTGTTCCCGGCAACTTGAAGGTCATTGTCTGGGGCAAGAACCTGGCGGATGAAGAGTACGGTATTATTTCTACCGCTGCCTGGGGCGCATTTGGCGCCAGCGAGGTCACCACGTTCGGCGACCCCAGAAGCTACGGCATTACCCTGAGCTACAACTTCTAACACAGAGGCTAAAACCATGTCATTACCAACACTGGACATACGACCGATCGCTGGCAGCCTGGGGGCAGAAATTCATGGGCTTAAATTAAACCAGCTTAGCGACGAGCAATTTGATGCTGTGCGCAACGCATTGTGGGAGTACAACGTGATTTTCTTCCACGATCAACATCTCAGCGATGAGGAGCACATTGAGTTTGCCGGCCGCTTCGGCTCCAAATTCGTACATCCGATCAAGCAAGCCATGGACTCTGAGACCCAGATCGATGAAATCATGGATACCGCAGAAAGCCCGCCGGGCAATGACGGCTGGCACACCGATGTCACCTGGGCGCCACAACCTCCTGATCTTGCCATATTGCGTTCGATTGAGATCCCACCCTACGGCGGGGATACCATGTGGGCCAATATGTACAAGATTTACGACGACCTGTCAGAGCACATGAAACACATGCTGGAGGGTCTAAGCGCCCAGCATAATTTCGCCCAGAGCCTGCCGCAGCGCATCATCGATATGATGGGTGGCCAGGAAACCGTCGATAAAGTGCTGGAAATATGCCCGCCCATCGCACACCCCATGGTGATCAAACACCCCCAAACCGGGCGCAAGGCGCTGTATGTGAATTCAGCCTACGTCAGCCACATCATCGGCTTGCCTAAAAAGGAAAGCGCCGCCCTGTTGGCATTTCTGTACGACCATATCAGCAGCTCCCACAGCCGCCATTGCCGATTTCGCTGGCAGCAGGGCTCGGTGGCGATCTGGGACGAATTTGCAACCCAACACCTGGCCATCGCCGACCACGGGCAGTTGTTGAGCGCCGAACAGAGCCGGGTCATGCGACGTATCGAAGTCGCCGGCAGTACCCCCAGCGCCTAAAGAAGGGGACTTGAAGTGCATCCACCACTAAAAGCCCACCAGAAACTCAGCTATGGCTTCGGCCAACTGGGTGAAGGTTTCCAAAATGGCGCCTTCGAGGCCTTCCTGTTTTTCTTCTACACCCAGGTATTGGGCCTGCCCGGCACGCTGACCGGCGCCGCAGTGTTGATCGCACTGCTGTTTGATGCGGTCACCGATCCACTGGTGGGCTCCTTGTCGGATTCCGCTAAAACCCGCTGGGGGCGACGCCATCCGTTCATGGCAGCCTCGGTAATACCCGCCTCGCTGTGCTTCTACCTGATCTTTACGCCGCCCGCCGGCTTGAGCGAGTTCCAATTATTTCTGTGGTTGACCGGCTTCGCGGTACTCATTCGCGGCAGCATGACCCTGTTTGTTGTGCCCTACTCCGCCATGACCGCGGAACTGTCAAATGATACGACGGAACGCACCAGCATTGCCGCCTATCGTTCAGTCTTTACCATCATCGGCTGGCTGTCCGTATCCATGGCCGGCACCATGTACTTTTTCCGCGCCACCCCGGACTATGAATTGGGAACACTGAATCCCGCGGCCTATACCGAGTTTGGCGCCGCCGTGGCAATCGCCATTGCCATACCCATCATCGTGTCGACGGTAGCGACTCTCGGATTGCGCGATCGGCTTTTTCAGGCCGCTGAGAGCCAAAACTTCAGTTTGCATGGCGTCGTGCAGGACGCCAGAACAGCACTGTCTTTTACTGCATTTCGCTTGCTGATCATTGCCGGCTTGTTCGCCTTCCTCGCCACCGGGGTTCGTCTGACTTTATTGATCCACCTGAAGACTTTCTTCTTTCAGTTGAATTCGCAGGAAATTGGTTACGCCATGCTGGCCACGCTGGTGGGTATGCTGTCAGGCCTGGTGCTGTGGAACTTGATCTCACGCAAGTTGGAAAAGGCCACCTGCTACATGATCGGTGTTGCCTGGATGGGCTTCTTCGCCATGTTCCCAGTGGCGGTGTTCTACTTCGGCTGGCTGCCCGACGCTGCCGGCCATACCGGGGTGTTGGTATTGGTGGTAGCGTCCGCCTTCCTGTCGGGACTCGGGGGGTCCTGCGTATCCCTGATGACAATCTCCATGTTGGCGGATCAGACCGACGAAAATGAGTTGCTCACTGGCCGCCGCCAGGAGGGCATTTATTTTGGCACCAGTAATTTCTTACATAAATGCTCTTCGGGCCTGGGCCACTTTGTCGCCGGTGTTGGGCTCGATCTGATCAACTTTCCCAACGATGCGGTGCCGGGCGAGGTCGCTGTTGAAACGGTGAACCGGCTTGGCTTTCTCTATGGCCCCGGCATCCTCTTCTTCTGTCTTATCGCCGCCCTGTTCATGCGCAATTACCCACTGACTCGCCAGCGGCACGCGGACATTGTTCGCCAGCTGGAAGCCCGCCGCTCCAGCGCGTCTGACGCGACAACTACGCACCACCTGGGAGGCGAAACCAACACCGAATTGGGTGCATACTAGCCCTATGCCCCTCGAAGCCGTCCTATTATTGATCCTGCTGTTCACTCTCGCGGTGGTGATTGGCGCGGATATCATTCGTGCCGATGTCGCGGCGATGATCGCACTGCTCGGTCTGGCTGCACTACAGCAGTTGCCCGGTGTGACCCCTTTCGTCGACGTAACGCAACTGTTCGCCGGTTTTTCCAGCCGCACGGTTATTGCCCTGATTGGTGTGATGATCATCAGCGCTGCGCTGGTACGTTGCGGCTTTATCAACACCCTTGCCGACGGCTTATTGACCCTGGCGGGCAACAGTCAGTCGCGCCTGGGAAGCTGGCTGTTGGTTGCAGTGGCGGGGTTTTCGACCGTCATCCAGAACGCCGGCGCCGTCACCCTGGCGGTACCCATCGTCAGCCGGGTGGCAGCTAAACTGGGGTTGGAGAATCGCCAACTGCTCATGCCAGTGGGGCGCATGATTTTGCTGGGTGGCTGCTGCACCTTGATCGGTAACAGCGCCTTACTGCTGTTGAACGACATTTTGCCGGCCGGTATTGAACACTTTGGTTTACTGGCGCCACTGCCAGTGGGGCTGGCACTGGTTGCCAGCGGTCTCTTGTACAACCTGTTCCAGTTCAACCTTTCGTTGCGCCAAAGCACTTCGACCAGTCCCAGGCGAGATATCAAACTGCGCGCAATGTACCAACTGGAAGAAGCGATCCGCTGTTACCACTGGCTAGAGCCCGATTTTGAAATCGATTCGGTGGCGGCTCTGGAAGATCGTTTCAAGCTGCGGGTAGTGGCAAGCTATTACGACGATCTGCAGCTGTCGCCAACGCGCAACGCGACCTTGCCATCCCGTGGTTATATCGCGCTCATGGGTTCAGGCCCACAACTGACCTCCTTCGAGACCGCCACCGGGCTCGCTGCGACCACCGCGTGCACACCACTGCAGCAGGCTTTGTCGACGGACTACTCCGGCTTGGTCGAGATGGTACTAACGCCCGGTTCCTCCCTGGTGGGACTACCCATCCGCGATTTGCGCCTGCGTCATCACTTCGGGCTCACCCCCCTGGCCATTTATCGCGCAGACGGGCTGATCGAGGGCGATATACGCCTGGAAATATTACAGGCCGGCGACACGGTGCTGGCGCATGTCTCCTGGCAGGAACTGGAACATATTCAGGACACCGACGACTTCGTACTGCTGGCACCGGACAAACCCGAATCACCGGTGGAGCCCGGCCTGAGTTTTCGCACCTGGACCATACTGGCAGTTCTTGCTGTCTACGGACTTTGGGCTCAACCGGGCGCCGCTTTCCTGATGTTTGCGGCCGCCGCCGCACTGATTGCGGCACGGGTATTGGAACCGGAGCAAGCCTATCGCGCGGTGAGCTGGCGCACGATTTTCATGCTGGCCTGTTTGATGCCCTTCAGTCAGGCCATGACCAATTCCGGGGCCTCTACCTGGTTGGCCGAGGGTGTGATGTCATTGCTCAACCCACAAGCCAGCGGCCTGGTGGTGTTGATCGTGTTCGCCCTGCTGGCTGCTGCACTCGGGCAACTGATTTCCAATGTGGCCGCTGTGGTCATCCCGGTGCCGGTGGCAATCCAGGTCTGCGCGCTGGGTAACTATGAGGCCCAGGGTCTGATACTGCTGATCGGTATATCGGTATCCAATGCCTTCTTGTTTCCGACCAACCAGGTCACCGCCTTTATTGCCAGTGCCGGTAACTTTCACAGCCGGAAATTTCTGCGCGCAGGCGCTCCATCAAGTTTGATCTTCTGCGCCGTCTCCGTTGCGGTGATTGCGGTGATGTACCCTTCTTATCTTGGCTAGAGGCTTACGACATCTTCTCTATGAGGTTTTCGCCCACCTGGCGAATAGCTGCCAACTTATCGTCTCGGGTGAGGCCGTCCTGGTAGGGATTCCAGGGCGTTACACAGATATCGGTTACACCCAACTCCGCTAATCTCCGGCAATCATCCACCGTGCGACAATTTGAATCCAGGGCGTGGATCTCAAAATCATCGCGCTCAGCCGTGCCCTGCTCCACCCGCAATGTATTCAGCTGGCTTATCAGCTCCTTCAAGGTGTCGAAGTCGGTATTGGCTGAAATCCAACCATCACCAATCCGGGCGGCCCTGCGCAAAGCCGGCTTGGCGTGACCGCCAATCAATATGGGTACCGGTTGGTCGGGCACGGCGTTGAACTTCACCTCACCAATATCGAAATGCTCGCTGTGGTGAGAAAAATAGTCACCACTTAAGGCGGCGCGAATAATGGCGATGCACTCATCCATAATCTGCGCTCGCGCCTCGAACTCCACACCGTTATAACTGAAGTCCTCTTTCCAGGGGCTCAGACCCGCGCCGAGGGATAGGCGGTTGCCGCTAATCAGCGCCAGGGAGCTGATGGCCTTGGCCAACACCAGCGGCTGGCGTACCGGCACTTTCAGCACCCCCGGATAAAAGCGAATTCTCTCTGTGACGGCCACCATGCCGGCGATGGCGATTAACGGGTCGACAACCGGCGCATGCTCCAGCGCCTGTCGCACCGCCTCAGTATCCATGTAGGGATAATCTGAATCACTCAGCTTCGGAAAGAAAATGCTGTCGGGAACACTGATCGCATCCCAACCCGCCAACTCTGCTTCTTGAGCAATCTGCGCATAGTCCTCGTAGCCACCCAGGCCCATCATCAGCGTATATCGCACAGTGGCCTCTCGCATGACCTTAGCCCCCTTGCCCCTGGATGAACTGGTAATCACTCATTGGAAGCCTCGCAGTTGGGCAAACTCATCCAGCGCCACTCGAGGCTGGCTGAGGTGATTGATGGGGGCATCTGCCACGGCATAGCCGAGGGATATTCCCAACATCACCATTTCATCTTCTTCGATCGCCAGGGTTTCTCGCACCACCCCGGACCACATTGCCCAGGACGCCTGCGGGCAGGAGGCCAGGCCTCGCTCCTGCGCAAGTAACAAAATGGTCTGCACCAGAATGCCCACGTCAATCATCTGCGACTCACATAAGGTGCGATTCATCGTAATAATCAGGCCGACCGGGGCGTCGAAGAAAAACATATTGCGGGCACCCTGCTCAAAGCGGTCCATCTTGTCTTCACGGGCAATGCCAATGGAGGAGTACATCAGCTCACCGCATTGGTAGCGACGGCTGCGCCAGGGCTCCGGCATCTTGTCGGGATAAATCGGAATGTCCGGATTGTCGCCGGTCGGGCTTTCCGCCGCCCGCGCCAGCACTGCCTCTGTCAGGCGGGTTTTTTCCTCGCCGGCCAGCGCATAGACTTTCCAGGGCTGAACATTACCGCCCGAGGGTGCCTGTACCGCCAGCTCAAGAATTTCACTCATCAAGTCCCCGGAGACCGGGATGTCTTCATACTGGCGTACCGCCCCACGCTGCAGTACCGCCTCTGTTACCGTTAGCTCTGTCATGGTTTCACTCCTTACCTCACCAATCCGCCCATACTAGTCAGGCCGGGTTCGCTGCGGTACGGCGAAACCAATCATCTTCATGCACTTATTAAGTCAGGCACTTGAAATACCAAAGCCCGATGAAGCCAGATGTCTACAGATATGGCGTCTGTGGTTCTAAACTACACTTGGGGAACGCGCTAAATTATCTGAAATACGCGGAGGAGCTCACATGAAGACTTATGCCATGACCGGTGGCGCCAGTGGTATCGGCGTAGCCATCAAACAAAGCCTGCTGGATGCGGGCCATCAACTCATCGTGGTCGATATCGTCAACGCCGATATTGAAGCAGATCTGTCGAGCCCGGAGGGTCGCAACCACGCCGTGGAAAGTATCAGGGCTGCCGCAACGGACGGCCTGGATGGCTTTATTGCCTGCGCCGGTGTTGGCTCTCATGTCCCCAACCTGCCCTTGATCGCGGCGGTTAACTTCCGCGGTACCACCGAACTGGTGGCCGGTCTCAAGGATTTGCTGGCGGCAAAGAAGGGAGCGGTGATTATCGTCTCCTCCAATTCAGCGCCCATGGATACCAACGCCGAGTACGTGGATGCCCTGCTGGCTGACGACGACGCTGCCCTCGCCAGTGCCCTGGAAAACATGGAAGGACAAACGGTTTACTCCGGTTCGAAACAGGCGGTCGCCCGTTGGATGCGGCGCAACACGGCCGACTACGCCAGCCACGGCATCCGCCTGAACGCTATCGCACCGGGCTATACCGAAACACCAATGTCCGCCGCTGTCGCCGATGACCCCACCTATGGCGACGCCATCAAACAGTTCGTGGCAACCATTCCTATTGGCCGTACCGGCTTGCCCGAGGACATGGCCAAAGCCACTCGCTTTCTGCTCAGTGATGAAGCCAGCTTTATCTGTGGTTCAGTGCTGTTTGTCGATGGCGGTCACGATGCCATGATGCGGCCGGACCAGTTTTAGCCCAAACCATTAACGCGTGAGGTACCGCCTCAAAGCACTTTCCGTGTGACGGTTCTGTGACCGTGCCAACAACATGTCGGCAACCAGGGCCTCCACCCGTTCAGCTGTCTCGGCACGAACGGATTTTTGAATCGCCTGACTGACGGTCTTCTTGCCACGGCAATCGGGAACCTCAACGACTTCGCCAAAGGCCAGGTAGCACTTCTGTGGTTTCGGCAACAGGGTGTTGAACATGCCCCTGGGAATCGGCGGCACGATGTCTTCCCGGATCTCGCCAATCACCCCCAATTTTTGCAATAGCCTTACCGCTTTGCTCTCGCGCAATTCATGCCCTTCCATGAGACGGTCATACCAGTCGTCAGGACCGACCAGGCCAAAGGGCACGATGTTGTAGCCGTGCTGGGCAGCCATGCGGACGAACCCATAGCGTTCCCGCCACACCAGGCTGTATTTCTGTTCCGCGGTTTTGTTGGCCTCGGCGGCGCCACCGGGAAACACCAATATATCTGCACCGGCTTCCATGAGCGCACTGCACACCCTGGGATCACCCAGCACAATGCCATTGCCCGCCAGCAGTTTACCGGTTGGCGTCTGGAACCAGGCCTTGTCACCCATGGCGCGCAGAAATCGACCGGTAGTCTCGTAGACGGTGGGCATGATAATCATGCCATCGAGGCCAAACATGGCGTGATTGCCTATGAACAGGGTTGGCTCATCGGGAATATGGTTGGCCCCAATCACCGTCGGTGAAAAATACAGTTGAACAAACTGGTTGAGCCGCAGAAACGTTTTCTCGTGCGGACCATCGATTTCGAGAAACATTTCGATCAGTTCATCGATTTCCTCTTCAGAGAAGTCCGCCTTCTTTTGCTCATCTTTCTTTGCCATCTGACTACTCCCCCAATTTGCCGCGACCTTATTCGTCGCCGTGAACACTGTCGCGATAAGCCTTGGGTGTCATACCCATCCAGCCACGGAATGAGCGCACAAAGGAACTGGGCTCAGTGAAACCCAGCAACTCGGCCAGGTCATTGATGCGCATTTCTTCCTTGCGTAGATGGCTAATGGCAATCTCGCAACGCACCTGGTCCTTGATATTCTGGTAGCTGGTCTCTTCCTTCAGCAAGCGGCGTCGCAAGCTGGATTCAGACATGTGCAAGGTTTCCGCCATCCTCTCAAACGAGGGTATGCCGGTCTCGAAATCGCGTTTGATCAGTGAGCGAATCGCCGCCGAGGTACTGGCGGGCACGTTATTAAAAGAGATCAGGGAATACACCGCGTTGGCGAGGAATCCCTCCAGTGAATCGGCGGTGTGCACCACTCGACGTTCCAGGTACTCGGCCGGGAAAATTAGTTTGCTATGCTCCTGTCCGAACAACACTGGGCAGGCGAAGACCGACTGCAAACCGTCCTCGTAGGCATCAGAGACCGGCGCGCCGGAAATGTGTACTTCCGTCAGCTCAATGGTTCTGCCTATCAACCAGCCGCTGAAGCCGTACCAGACCAACATGCCCGAGGCATGCGCCACGGTTTCAAGATGCTCAGCCCACTCCCACTCCGTCGGTGCGAAGACACTGCCCTCCGGATCGATTCGCACGTGGTAGTGGAGTTCCGCCAGTTCGCCAGCTTCTTCTACTGCCATGCGATAGCCGATCAGCGGATACATCAAACTGTCATAGCGCTGTGCCAGTTGCAGGGCTTCGCCAAGAGTCGCGCCACTGATGGCACAATGACACATGACCGCAAACGCTTCGCTGCCGATGCCGCCGGCCCAGGGAATGGGTCGATTGAGGCGCTGCATTTGTAGTACGGCCTGAGAATAGGCCCGGGAATAATCAGAACTTGATAGGGGGTGATCCTCGGGCAGTCGCTCCAATTTAGCACGACTCATGCCCACCGTTTCCAGCATTTGATCTACATCCAGCCCCAGCCGCTCTACATAATCGAGCAGACGTAAAAACCGGCGCTTTGGTACCAGTACATCTTTTGGCATTTTCACCCCCGTAGTGGGAGTGAAACAGATAAAAAAACCCGGGACAAGCCCGGGCAATTAAGCTAGGTGATCCCGGATGGGATCTTCGGTAAGAATCGGTGGGGAGACCAATTCTACGATTTGGCAATATTAGGGGATTCAGAGGTATTCCTATATGGCACAAACCGCCGATTTTGTTGACCATTGAGTTCGCCCCAATCTCACGTAAAAAGGGAGGAATGAACGAAGATGCACATCAATCGGAGTGATTTCGCTCTATTGAGCCCATGGCGGCTTCGGCATAGTGGAGCCAAGCTCACCTAACCTCCGGATTCTATACATGACAGCATTAGCACAGCACAAAGCCCACGTGGACAAAGAGATACTTATCGGCGGCATCAGCAACACCGTCTTCAATGGCGTGATTGCCTGGTTAATAGTGCGCAACGGTGGCGATCTGTTCTTGGCCGGCGAAAAGGGCTACGCAGTAGACCTGGTGGCCACGGCTTTCATACTGCCCTTCATCGTCACGCTCATCGTGGTACCCCTGAACCGGCGCAAAGTTACTTCCGGCGCACAGGCCATCGTCACCCTGGATCAACAACACTGGCTGGACCGCGCCATGGGTTTATTCCCCGCCAACTTGATGGCACGCGCGGCCTGTTTTGGCCTGCTAAGCATGTTGATTTTTGCTCCACTAACGCTGTTGCCGCTGTGGGCCCTGGGCATTGAGCCGTTTACCCCGCTGAGCTACAGCCTGTTCAAAGGCGTCTGGGCAGGCGTGTTGGCTGCCCTGCTCACGCCGCCCATGCTCATCCTCGCCTGGCAAGAGGCTTAAACTCATGGCTTTTGCACACCTGATGTCGCCCGCCAGTATGGGTAAGATGGCATTGAAAAACCGCATCCTGCTTGCAGCCATGGGCTCCAACTTTGCCGAGGCCGATGGCAGCTGCGGTGAACGTATCCAGGCCTATTACGAAGAGCGCGCAAAAGGCGGCACTGGTTTGCTGGTGATGGAAACTGCCGCGGTGGCCTGGCCGGCGGGCTCGACCATGCCCCGCACAGTGGGCTTCTCGGAAGATCGTTTTATCGAGGGCCTCAGTCAATTGACCGCCCGGGTGCATCAACACGGCGCCAAAATAGCCGCGCAATTAAATCATGGCGGCAAGGTGGCCCAGGAAGATGTTGCGGAAGGCAGACCTATCCTGGTGCCGTCCATCCCAGAAAAAGGCGGCAGTGATATGTTTGCCCTGCTGACACCGGCGGAGCTGGGTAATTTCGTGAAAGCAGCCGGTCCGGATGGACTTGGTCCCCGCTATCATGAGATGGAACAGGCGGATATCGACACCCTCCTCGCGCAATTTGCCAGCGCCGCCAAGCGCGCCCAACAGGCGAACTTCGACGCGGTAGAGATCCACGCCGGCCACGGCTATGTGATTTCCAGCTTTCTCTCCCCGGCGGTAAACAAGCGCAGCGACAACTACGGTGGCAACCGCGAGAACCGGGCCCGCCTGTTGTGTGAAGTCATTGAAGCCGTGCGCAACGCCGTCGGTGAGGACTTACCCATTATTGTGCGTTTCGATGCCCACGAGTTTCGCATCGAAGGGGGTATCACCCTTGACGACAGCCAGGTGACTGCGCGACTGGCCGAGCAAGCTGGTGCCGATGCCCTGGACGTCAGCGCCTACGGCAACACCTCTATCGGCATCGCATTCACCGAAGCCCCCCTGGTACACCAGCCCGGCGGCTTCCTCAATTTCGCCAGTACCATCAAGAGCCAGGTCACCATCCCGGTGATTGCCGTGGGTCGCATCGAAATCGACGCGGCCGAAAAAGGCCTGGCAGCGGATGATTTTGACTTCGTTGCCATGGGCCGCAAACTACTCGCAGATCCGGAGCTACCCAACAAGATTGCCGACGGCCGGGCCGACAGCATACGGCCGTGCATTTACTGCTATGTGTGTGTCAGCAAGATCTTCGTCAACGAAGCCATGTGCTGCGCGGTTAACCCGGAATGCGGACGGGAGTACAAAACGAATCTGATCGCCAGCAGTGCAGACAGCAAGAAGGTGTTGGTTGTTGGCGGTGGCCCCGGTGGCATGGAGGCGGCCAAAACCCTGGCACAACGCGGCCATAGCGTCTCCCTGTGGGAGAAAGACAAAGATCTGGGTGGCACGGCACGCATCGCCGCGCTGGCCTACGAGCCCAACGGCCGCCTGGTAAAACACCTGGCCCAACAGGTGCGCGAATTGCCCATCGACGTTCATACCGGCAAGACTGCAACCATCAATGACATTGCCGAGCACCAGGCGGACCAGGTTATTATCGCCACCGGTGCCAACCGCGAGGCCCCGCCCTTCAAAGGGAAGGACCAACGCCACGTGTTTGATGGCAATGAACTGCGCGGCGTGCTGTTTGGCACCGATCCCGCGGCAGTGGCCAAGCTCACCCTGTTCCAACGCTTCGCCCTGGGTATGGCCCAGCTGGTGCAGTTGACCCGGCATATCGGTTTGCTGCGTTTGCTGAGCCATATCTGGATGCCCATTTCAAAGAATGTAGTATTGATTGGCGGTGGCCTGGTGGGCCTGGAACTGGCCGAGTACCTGGTGGCACGCCGACGCAACGTCACTGTATTGGAGCCCTCCGCCAACCTCGGTGCCGAGTTGAGTATTGTGCGGCGAGCGCGGGTGGTACATGAGTTGCGCGAACACGGCGTGAAGATGATCACCAATGTCGAGATTGAACAAATTACCGAGAATGCGGTGATGTACACCAGTGAAGGAGAACAACACAGTGTGCCAGCCCAGCAGGTGATTATTTCCATGGGCGCCGAGCCGGACAATTCACTACTGGATGCACTCAACAGCCAGGGCGTGAACGCCGTCTCTATTGGCGATTGTCACGAAGTCGGTTACATCGAGGGCGCCATACTGAGCGGCCACGAAGCCGCCCTGAACATCTGAATCCCGAACAACAACAGGAGAAGAAATTGAGTTTACTCGCAGACAAAGTGGCCCTGGTGACCGGCTCGGGCATGGGCATTGGTCGCGCCATTGCGGAAACCTGCGCCCGTGAAGGCGCCAAAGTGATCGTGGCGGACTTTAATGATGAGTCGGGCCAGGAAACGGTCGCGCTGATTGAAGCAGCCGGCGGCACAGCCAGCTTTGTACACTGCGATGTCAGCGACGAGACGCTGGTGTCTGCCATGGTGGAATTCGCCGCCAACACTTTCGGTCAATTGGATGTGGCCTGTAACAGCGCCGCGCTGAGTCGCGGCAGTGGCCCCATTCACCAGTTTGAGCGCAGCGTGTTCGATCAAACCCTGGAGATGTGCCTGACCAATACCTGGCTGTGCATGAAGTATGAAATCGAACAGATGTTAAGCCAGGGTGGCGGCGCCATCGTCAATATCTCTTCCAACTCCTCCCTGCGCGGACAAGCCCACAACACCGCCTATGCCGCCGCCAAGGCCGGCGTCAACATTCTCACCAAGAGCTCCGCCTCCGAATACGGCACCCAGGGTATTCGCATCAACGCGGTTTCGCCCGGCGTCATCCTCACCCCCGGCATCGAAAAGTACATGGAAGATGAACCCAAGCAGGCCGAATTCCTCAAGCAATCCATGCCCATGGCCCGATTGGGCACACCCGAAGAAATTGCCGAGGCTGTGGTGTTTCTGCTGTCTGACCGCGCTTCCTATATCACCGGGCAGTTGTTATCGGTGGATGGTGGAGGTGCAGTGCGTTAGAAGCCCGGGACCCTAAAGGCTTCCACGATAGTATTTTTCTGTCTAACGAAGAGCGCCGAAAACCCCAGGTTCCTTGCCATACTTACAGTGTCAGACTTTCAGCGGGAGGACGCTGCCATGTCTATTTCACATTGTCTTCAAAATTACTTGGGCGAAGCCCAGGTAAGCTACAACACGACCCTTCATGGACACACGGAATCG
The DNA here is from genome assembly GCA_965237855.1 of Halieaceae bacterium. Taxonomy (GTDB): domain Bacteria; phylum Pseudomonadota; class Gammaproteobacteria; order Pseudomonadales; family Halieaceae; genus CBDEGK01. The sequence continues at coordinate 880,487 of CBDEGK010000004.1, forward strand.
GCCTATGATTCAGCCTGCGCTGCCCACGTGCCCACCGCCAATGTGGTGAAAGCGTTATTATTGCGCGATCGCCGCGGCGGCCGTTATGTGTTGGCTCTCATGCCGGCAAGCAACAAGCTGAAGCTCCCCTGGGCCAGCCGGGAATTAGCGGCAGACCTGGTGTTGGCCACTGAGGCAGAGCTGTCGGATGTGTTCCCCGACTGCGAGGCGGGTGCCATCCCCGGTTTTGGTCAGGCCTATGATATGGACCTGCTCTGGGACGATGAGCTGTCCGACCAGGCTCAGCTGTATTTCGAGGGGGGTGATCACGAGGCATTGGTCGAGATCAAACAAGACGAATTTCAGGCGCTATTTGGCGCGTATCCCCACGCGGCGATCAGCCTGCCTCATGAGAATTACGCACAATATCACGCGGATGAAATTCGGGGTGGCCTACATTAAAACAGCTCGCTGAGCCGGGGTTTCTCGACGGCCTGTTACAGTGCGGTGGCGCTGCTATAGTTAAGACAGGAGGTTAGCCTCATGTCGAGACTGTTACTGGCGATGTTGCTGCTGTGTTGTTGCGCAGGACACGCCCTTGCTCAAGATCGGGCTCCCCCTCTCCCTGGAGCCGTGTGGGTACTGGATCTCGATGGTGCGGTCGGTCCCGCCACCAGCGACTACCTGGTGCGTGGTTTTGAAAAGGCACAGGAAACCCGCGCCGCTCTCATTGTCATCCGCATGAACACCCCGGGTGGTCTCGATGGCGCCATGCGCGACATCATCGAGGGCATTCTTGCCTCCCCGGTGCCAGTGGCTACGTATGTCACACCACAGGGTTCCCGTGCGGCCAGCGCCGGCACCTATATTCTTTACGCCAGTCATATTGCCGCCATGGCACCGGCCACCAACCTGGGTGCGGCCACGCCGGTCTCCATCGGCGCACCGGCTCCCCCGTCACCCCAGCAAGAACCTGATTCAGAGGGCACCGAGTCCCAGGGCAAGACCGCCATGGAACGCAAGATTATTAACGATGCCTCTGCGTATATTCGCGGGCTGGCGGAACTGCGCGGCCGCAATGCCGAGTGGGCCGAACTGGCGGTGCGCGATGCGGCCAGTCTCTCCTCCAGTGAGGCGCTGGAGAACAATGTCATCGACCTGGTGAGTCGGGATCTTGCGCATCTGCTCGAACAACTCGACGGCCGCACGGTGCAGGTTAATGACGAGGAGAGGACCCTGGAAGTAGCGCTGGCGCCCATCCATGAAGCCCTCCCCGATTGGCGCACCGAATTCCTCACCATTATCACCAATCCCAACCTGGTGCTGATCCTCGGCATGATCGGCTTCTACGGCATTATCCTCGAGTTCTATAACCCCGGCTCCCTGGCCCCAGGCACCGTCGGCATTATCTGTTTGTTGTTGGCCGGTTACGGCTTGCAACTATTACCGGTCAACTACGCCGGCCTGGCGCTGCTGATAGTGGGAATCGGTCTGATGATGGCGGAAGCCATGGCTCCCAGTTTTGGCATTCTCGGTACCGGCGGCGTGGTCGCCTTTGTCATCGGCGGCATCATCTTGTTCGACACCGACGTTGAAGCCTTCCAGGTGAGCTGGCTCGCCCTGATTGCCATCGGCACCGTCACGGCGGGGTTTATTATTATCACCATTTCCATGGTGTTACGTATGCGCCACCAGGGTGTGAGTACCGGCATACAAACCATCGTCGGCCAACCCGGTGTGGTGCTGGCTGATTTTGACGACGAAGGCTCAGTGCGGGTTGGCCCTGAAATCTGGCGCGCCCACTGTGATGAACCTCTCAAGAGCGGAGACGCCGTCACCGTTACCGACGTTTCCGGCTTATCCCTACGTGTGAAAAAGGAGTCAAGCTAATGGACATTTTCTGGATGGGTTTCCTGTTCCTGATTATCGCCCTCGCCTTTTATACCTTCCGTATCCTGCGCGAGTATGAGCGCGGGGTCATATTCTTTCTCGGGCGCTTCCAGGTGGTGAAGGGCCCCGGATTGATTATCGTCATCCCCGGCATCCAGCAAATGGTGCGGGTGCAGTTGCGCACCATGGTCTACGACGTGCCCACCCAGGATGTCATCTCCCGCGACAATGTCTCGGTTAAGGTCAGCGCGGTGATCTACTTCAGGGTGGTCGACCCGGAGCGGGCCATTATCAATGTGGAAGATTTCTTTGAAGCCACCAGCCAGCTGGCGCAAACCACCCTGCGCAGCATCCTCGGCCAACATGAGTTGGACGAAATGCTGGCCCAGCGCGACAAGCTCAACCAGGGTATCCAAAAATTATTGGACGAACAAACCGAGTCCTGGGGCATCAAAGTCATTAATGTGGAAATCAAGCACATTGACATCGACGAGAGCATGATTCGCGCCATCGCCAAGCAAGCGGAGGCGGAGCGCGAGCGGCGTGCCAAGATCATCCATGCCAGCGGCGAACTGGAGGCCTCGGAAAAACTGTTGGAAGCCGCCAAGGTGCTGGCCCAGCAGAAGCAGGCCTTACAGCTGCGCTACATGCAAACCTTGACCGAGATCGCCGGCGAACGCAGCTCCATTATCGTGTTTCCACTGCCGATAGATATTATTGAGGGCTTGATGAGTAAAGACTAAAACTGGGGTCAGGTCTGTCCCCTATTTACCTGAACCCTATTGATTATGCTTTCGGCGTCTTAGGTTCTGTGGCGTTCAGAGGAAAACCACTACATTAGCGTTCCCTTGCACACTACCGAGAACAAGCAAATGAGCGCACAGCAAACACCCTTTTCGCCCATTGACGAAATCCTCGAGTTGACCGATAGCGCCCGCTACCCGGTCAATGTGCATATTGAGGCCAAGGCAGCCGGGGCGCTGGATGCCGAGAAGATGCATGAGGCGGTCCATGCCGCCCTCGATCTGCACCCGCTGGCTCGGGCCAGGAAAATGGCGCCCAGGCCCAGCGACAAGCAACTCATCTGGGAGATCACCGATACTGTCGGGGTCGATCCCTTTTTGGTGGTCGAAGCAGGCGACGAGGCCGCCGTCAATGTGGCGCGCAACCAGTTGCTCAGTAGCCAGGTACCCCTGCACGAATCACCGCCGCTGCGCGTTTGGTTGGTGCGCTGCAGCTCGGGCGATCATCTGATTTTGAATGTGAGTCACGCTGCGGCAGATGGCATCGGCACCCTGCGTTTCATGCGCTCCATCCTGCGCGCTTACAACGGCGAGGAAGATGACACTGGCAGCATCGAGCCGCTTGATGCGCGCGACGTCAAGGCACTCTACAGCCCCACCAGCCGCGCCGAAAAAAACCAGCAGTTCAAGAGTTTCGCCTCTTCCCTAAAAACACAAATGTCGGAGCCCACCAATGTCTCCGCCGTCAGTTATCACAAGCACATCGCCTACGGCTGTCACAATCTCACCCTGGATGTCGACCAGGTGGCCGCCCTCAATCCAAAGCGCCACATCAAGGCGACATTCAATGACCTTCTGGTCGCGGCCATGCACCGCACGGTTCACCTCTGGAACGAAAACCAGGGAGATGACAGCACCCTCATTCGCGTATTGAGCCCGGTTAATTTGCGGCCCAAGGACTGGTGGTTTGAGGTATTTGGTAATTTCGCCATGTCCTTTACGACCAACACCGAACAGCACGAGCGTTCAGAGCCGGCGCTGCTATTGGAGCGCGTGGTGGAGCAGGCAAATACCGCCAAGGAAGAGGGCTTTGCCGAGGCCATGTTGCTGGGCCTGGGCATCAACACCAAGCTGCCCGTCTGGATGAAGAATATGCTGTTCCAGAGCCCGGGAGAGAAAGGTGCCACCACGGCAACACTGACCAACGCCGGCCGGATTTCGGAGGCACTGACTTTTGGCGAGGACGGTGATGCGCTGGAAGTATGGATGTCACCACCGGCCGTCATGCCCGATGGACTGGGGCTGGGCGTCACCAACTACAACGGCCAGCTACACCTGTCCTTTCGCCATAGCTATGAACTGCTGGACGATGACGCCGTGGCGGAGTTCGCCCAGCTGTTTCATGAATCGCTGATCTGGCTGAGCTAGCCCTTCCGAGAACAGCCCATCGAGACGTCTCATTCGGGGATATCCAAGGCGGCAAATTTGCCGGCACCGGCTTGCTGAATTACTTCGGCCATCGTGAGTGGATTGGTTTCGTTGAGTACACTTTCTGAACGTACGTTGAGCATGGGCTTGAAGTCCTCGTGAGTAATTACCCAGAACTTGTCCGCCTCGATGGCTCGCAGCACCCGCTCAGCGTACTCGGCGGCACTCATTCCCTGTTCGATCATGGTGGCGACCGTCTGACGCAGCGCCAATTCCGTATCGCCGACATCGGCATCACTGCCCCGGTCCCGGGGTCGCTCATAAATATCCGAGGCAACATCCCCCGGGCACAACAGACTCACGGACACAGGTGCCTCCTCCAGCGCCAGCTCCTGGTAGAGCGCCTCCGTGATGGCGATCACCGCCGCTTTGGTCGACTGGTAGAGCCCCATGTAGGAAACAGCTGAGATCAGGCCACCGCAGGAGGCGGTATTCACAACACGACAGGGTTCGCCCTGTTCAAGCATCCGCGGTAGAAAACTGCGGATACCGCTGACGACACCCAACACATTGACTTCATAAATCCAACGCCAGTCCTCATATGAGCGCTCCCAGCTCTTGCCATCCACCATGACACCCGCATTGTTGAATAGCAGGTGAACCTTACCGAAGCGTTCAAATACCAGATCGGCGAGCGCCTCTACGGCGTCTGGGTCAGAAACATCCGTCTGCACGATTACCACAGAGCCGCCGTTGGACTCAATGCTATGTCGCAATTCCGTGAGCTTGTCCAAATTGGTAGCCGCAGCTACCACCTGCATACCCAATTGGGCACAGTGCCTCGCGAGGCCCGCGCCGATACCGCGGCTGGCACCGGTAATGACGGCTACTTTGTTCTGCCAATCTGCCATTTCCCCTCTCCTTTCAATTGAGCATTTTCAATATGCGCAGGTACAGCATCCGTTTATGCTATGTCACGATACTCGTCCAGCGCGTCGTTGATATAATCGATCAGTATCCACCCATCGGGCAGCACCTCCGCATCAGCCATGATGCACACATTGAAATTTCCCGCATAACTCCACACAGTGATATTGAGGCCAACGCCTCCCGTGACCTGCCCTATCGACAACCGATTGCTAACGGTTGCCGAGCCAAGTTTCAGTGGCTCTCGCGGCCCCGCCACGTTAGACAACACCAGGTTACCAGCCTGGTTTACGCGTCCCCGGGTATGTTCTACTACCCATCTAGTCACGCGAGCGAACAATTCCGGCATCAACTCCAATACACGAGTGATATTGGCCTCGCGGGTCGCCCGCAGGAACTTTTTCATCTCGGCTGCCGAATCGTGGGCCACCTTCAATCGTTCCATCGGATCGGTGATATGACTAGGTACCCACATATAGCCGTTCCCCAGGAGATTACCCACCAGGTCGTCTTCCTCAGGCGGCGGACGCAGGTTCACCGGTAGCGACGCGACCAGCGGACCGGCTGCATCTACATCGAACGCGGAATTCTCGAACAGCTTCCGAAAGGCGCCCGCGCATACCGCGACAAACAGGTCGTTGATGGTCACTCCATGACGTTTACTGATTGCTTTGATGTCGTCGAGGGGGAATGTCTTGTACACAAAGGTACGACGGTGCGACAAAGCGGTATTGAAGGGGGAAAAAGGCGCGTCTGCAGGGCCAGGCGGTAGCGTTGAGCCGGCCTCCTCGCACTCCTTGCGATACTGCCTCAATTTTCGGAATCCGCTCACAATTCCCGGCAATTCACGACAGAACAAGAGAGGCAGATCGAGCAGGCCCTTAAGTAATAGCCGCGCAGGTCCCGGCGCCGCGTGCTGCTTCAACTCCGCGATAGGGTAAGACGAGTATTTTTCCGGCTGCAATATCCGCTCCAGCAATCGCGCAGCGCCACTACCATCGGTATAGGCATGGTGGAATAAACTAATCACCGCCACCTTTCCGTCGGCCAGACCGTCAACGATCCAGCAAAGCCACAGCGGCACGCTCTGATCGAGGGGGTAGGCGTACAATTCGGAAACCAGCTGGCTGAATGCGCGATCATCGCCCGGCGTAGGGCAGGTCACCCGTCGCAAGTGGTAGCGGATATCGAAATCATCGGCCTGAACCCAAACCGGGTGGTTGATTCCCAAGGGGATCCTGGCCAACTTCCACTGCAGCATGGGAACCGTCCTGATACCCGCGGAAAATTCTTCCACCAGGGTTTCATAACGGGGTATTGGCATATCGCCGTAATCGAGGATGGCGATTTTCAGGGTGTGTTGGTACCACCGGGGCCGTTCGTTATGGACCAGGAAAGCGCTGAGACCGTCCAGGCGTCTCATGACAGTGCCTTGATCCCGTGCTCTACACCTCTCACCAGAGCGCCCTGGTTGAAATCTGGCACAGCGACGCCGAGGGCGTTTACTCCGCCTATCCCGACCACCTCAATAGAGCGCAGTTTGATACCCTGGCATTTCTCAACGCCAATGTGGTTGACGGACACGCGCACGCAACCAACGACACCAGTTTCCTGCGCGATGCCCAGACCAGTGACGCCAGTGGCAAGCTGGTGTTCGAAACCATCTTTCCCGGCTGGTACGACCTGCGGGTGCCCCATATTCATCTCAAGGTGTTCGTCGAAGACACAGCCTGTCTCACCACCCAGCTGTATTTTCCCGAAGAATTCAGCGATCACATCTATAGCAATCATGAACATTACATAGCCTATGGACCATGCCCCTATCGCCAACACAATGACCGGGTGCTGAGCAAGTATCGCGACGCGCGAGGCTTACTGGTGACACCAGAACAAGATGGCCAGGACCTGGTTTCTTCAGTGCGACTGGCACTCAGCTAGCAAAAACCTAGGCTAATCCTGTTTTCGATTCACGGCTCCAGTTGCCCGCGCAGTTCACCGCCGGGATTGGCGCTTGTGTGGACATTGACATACAGTTCACCGGCCCATAGCGCGGCATAAGCGTCACTGTCGAGAACCGTGCTGGATAACTCCCAGTGATTCGCGTCATCCACATCCTGCACCAGCCCCACCAACACGCCGCCGTTAATACCGGCAAATCCCTGGTGAATGTGCGCGGCACTGGCATCATCCAAATCACTGGTGGTGGCGTGTAACACCACACTCATATCATTGCTGTTAAGGGTGAGGGCGGCCCGGCCGGAGGCGGCACTGGTGACCGCCGGGTTTTCGTTGTCACCCGACAACGCACTCCAGATCACCGAAATATTATCTGGCAGCAATTGCCCTCGTAGTTCACCGCCGGCATTGGTGGCACTGTGCACATTGACATACAGTTCACCGGCCCACAGGGCGGCATACACGTCACTGTCCAGAACCGTGTTCGACAGCAACCAGTGGTTCGAATCATTGGCGTCTTGCTCCAGCCCTACCACGACGCCGCCATTGACGCCGGCAAAGCCCTGGTGGATGTGCGCGGCGCTGGAGTCATCCAGGTCACTGGTGGTGGCGTGCAGCACCACACTCATATCTTCGCTGTTCAGGGTGAGGGCCGCTCTACCGGAGGCGGCACTGGCGACGGCAGGATTTTCGTTGTCACCAGACAGCGTGCTCCAGATCACAGAGATACTATCGGTTAACAATTGGCCGCGGATTTCTCCCGCTGGATTGGTTTCGCTGTGCACATTGACATAGAACTCACCGCTGGAAAAACTGGTCATCTCCTCGGCACTTAAGGTGGTATCGTCCGGCACCACCCACTGGCTTGCGTCACTGCCCTGGCTCAGGGAAATGCTTACGTCACCACTAATCCCGGCAAAGGCTTTGTGAATATGCGCGGCAGTCACTTCCACACCAGTAACGGTAACGGAACCGGTTAAGGCACCGCTAGCCAGGTCGAGCGTCATTGAGCCCCAGCCAGCGGCACTGGTACTGACAGCGGGAACCTCGGCATCACCCGACAACACGATAGCCGCGCGATTGCTGTCACCCCGGGCCACACTGATCGCCTCGGTCAGGGATTCATCGGAGGCGTCAATACTGGCCGTCAATTGCGCCAGGCTGTCGCCGCTCAGATCCGCAATGCCGTCCGCATCGGCGTTGGTCACATAGTACTCAGAGAAGCCCAGTCGGTTGCTCACGATGGTGACATCGTCGCCTTGTACGCCATCCAGAATCACGATTGAAATATCCTGCAGCGTCGACGCACCGGATTCGAGCTCAGCCACATAGAAATCCAACCCCGCAGTATCCGGTTCGCGGCCGAACAATTGGTCGTACAAATTGGTCACTAGTTCCGTGTTGGAGAGGTTGCCAAATCGATCCTGGAATTCCTGGGACTCGGCAAAGGCATCTATCACACTGCTGAGATCACCGCCCTCGGTTTCGAGCCGGTCGGCCCAAAACGCCAGGCCAGCGGGGTCGGCCGGTCGGCCGTAGTAGGCGAGATAAGCGCCTAACATTCGCTCTTCAGCAGCGCTGAATTCTTGCGCTTGTGCGGGGATTGTCACGGCCCATAGCAGGGCGAGGAAAATAGTGGCAAGTTGCTTAAACATAGGAACACTCCGTTTCTGTTATTCAGATTGTGGAAATGCCGGTCTAAGAGCGGTTGGCAGACGGTAGAGACCCTCGGTCTGGCCAGAAGTTCCAGACTCTTTTGTAAACTAAGTCACAAATGAGCCCGGTAGGAACCACAGGGCATAAGCGCTTATTTTTATAGACGATATGTGCACAAAAAGAGGATAAAAAAAGGCCGGTATCTCGCGATACCGGCCTTTGGAATAAGGGATTGGGGTCCCTAGAACTGGTTCATGGTGTTGTCTTTACCACCAGCCAGCAGGGCGCTGTCACCGGCAAAGTATTCTTTGTGGTCATCACCCATGTCGGAGCCAGCCATGTTCTGGTGTTTCACGCAGGCGATACCCTGGCGGATTTCCTGGCGCTGTACACCTTTCACATAACCCAGCATGCCCTGCTCGCCAAAGTACGCCTTGGCCAGGTTGTCCGTAGACAGGGCCGCGGTGTGGTAAGTCGGCAGCGTGATCAGGTGGTGGAAGATACCCGCTTCGCGGGCGGAATCTGCCTGGAAAGTGCGAATCCACTCATCGGCTTCAGCGGCCAGATCGGTCTCATCGTAATCAACGCTCATCAGTTGATCGCGGTCGTAAGCAGCCACATCTTTGCCTTCTTCAGTCCAGGCATCAAACACCTGCTGGCGGAAATTCAGGGTCCAGTTGAAGGACGGGCTGTTGTTGTAAACCAGCTTGGCATTGGGAATGACTTCGCGGATGCGCTTAACCATGCCACCGATCTGGCCGATGTGGGGCTTCTCGGTTTCGATCCACAGCAGGTCGGCGCCGTGTTGCAGGGAGGTAATGCTGTCCAGCACACAGCGGTCTTCGCCAGTGCCCTTGCGGAACTGGTACAGGTTCGACGGCAGACGCTTGGGGCGCATCAGTTGGTCGTGGTACTTGATGATCACGTCGCCGTGGTCCATATCGGCGGGATCGAGCTCCTCCAGGTCGAGGAAGCTGTTGTACTGGTCGCCCAGGTCACCCGGTGTGTGGGTTACCGCGATCTGCTTGGTCAGGCCAGCGCCCAGGGAGTCGGTACGGGCAACGATCACGCCCTCTTCTACACCCAGCTCAAGGAAGGCGTAACGCACGGCGCGAATCTTGGCCAGGAAATCTTCGTGGGGAACCGTAACCTTACCGTCCTGGTGGCCACACTGCTTCTCGTCAGACACCTGGTTCTCCAGCTGGATGGCGCAGGCACCGGCTTCGATCATCTTCTTGGCCAGCAGGTAAGTCGCTTCGGCATTACCAAAGCCGGCATCGATGTCAGCGATGATGGGCACTACGTGAGTCTGGTAGTTGTCGATCTGGTTCTGGATGCTCTTCAGAGCAACCTCGTCGCCAGCGGTGCGAGCAGCGTCCAGTTCACGGAACAAGCCGCCCAATTCGCGCGCGTCAGCCTGGCGCAAGAAGGTGTACAGCTCTTCAATCAAGCCGGATACGGAGGTCTTTTCATGCATGGACTGGTCAGGCAGCGGGCCGAAGTCAGAACGCAGGGCGGCAATCATCCAACCAGACAGGTACAGATAGCGCTTGTCAGTGCTATTGAAGTGCTTCTTTATAGAGACCAGCTTCTGCTGACCAATAAAGCCGTGCCAGCAACCCAATGACTGGGTGTACTGGGAGGGATCGGCGTCGTAGTCCGCCATATCCTTGCGCATAATTGCGGAGGTGTACTTGGCGATATCAATACCGGTCTTGAAACGGTTCTGCAGGCGCATCCGGGCTACAGATTCCGCGTCGATAGAAGCCCAGGTATCCGGGTTATCCTTAATCAGCTGACCAACGGTTTCAACATCTTGCGTAAAAGTCGTCATGGCAATGTCCTAAACGAGTCTGAGTAAATTATGGGCGCAGTGTAATGACTCGGTGACTATAAGCGAACTAAATGCGATGGATACCTACTATTCACCGGGTGAATTTGAAAGGGCGAAAATAACGAAAGCAGCGAAAGTAGCGAATGGCGCGCCTTCCAAGGGGATGGCGCAACCGCCCTAGCCGAAATGCCGCGATCAGACTAGTATTAATGCCACATTACCAACCCCGGAAAATGTCCATGCACGACATCATAATAAGAAACGGCAAGGTCATTGACGGCAGCGGCGCCCCCGCCTTTGCCGGTGATATCGCCATCAAAGATGGCCTTATCACACAGGTGGGAGAGGTTTCCGGCGAGGCTCACCAGGAAATCGATGCCAAGGGCCTGCTGGTCACCCCGGGCTGGGTCGACATTCACACCCACTACGATGGCCAGGCCACCTGGGACCCCTATCTCACCCCCTCCTCCTGGCACGGTGCCACCACCGTGGTCATGGGCAATTGCGGGGTCGGATTTGCCCCAGCCAAGCCCGATGAACGCGAGTGGCTGATCAGTTTGATGGAGAGTGTGGAGGACATCCCCGGCACCGCCCTTGCAGAAGGCCTGCCCTGGAACTGGGAGAGCTTTCCCGAATACCTGGATGCGCTGGACAATATGCCACGGGCCATTGATATCGGCACCCAGGTTCCCCACTGCGCCGTGCGCAGCTATGTCATGGGCAAGCGCTGCATGACCGAACTGACCGCCGGTGAAGATGACATCAAGGCTATGGGCGAGATCGTGCAGGAAGGCCTGGAAGCGGGCGCATTGGGATTTTCAACCTCGCGCACGGTCATTCACCTGACCAAAGAGGGTGATCCTATACCCGGTACCTTTGCCGGCACCAACGAAATGCTGGGACTGGCCAAAGCCATGGGCAGCGCCGGCCACGGTGTGCTGGAGATCGCCTCGGATTTCGCCGAGCAAGACGCCGACCTGGGCTGGATGAAGCAGGCCTCGAAAGAGAACGACATTACCGTCAGCGTGTCGCTGTTGCAGAATGACTTCAAACCCCAGGCCTGGAAAGATGTCTTGAACAATATTGATGCTGCCAACGCCGATGGAGCCAGCCTGGTGGCCCAGGTGTCGGGGCGCCCCACCGGGGTTTTGATGTGCCTGGAGGGTTCCACCAACCCCTTCGCCGGCCGGCCGACGTTCCGGCGGGTACAGGCGCTACCACTGACGGAGCGCGTGGCCGAAATGCGCCGGCCCGAAGTGAAGGAAGCCATTCTCACCGAGCGGTATGAAGGCGGAACCTCCGGCTTTGTGAAGTTTATTCTGACCAGCTTCCACAAGATGTGGGAATTGGGCGAAGAACCCGATTACGAGCCACCGACAGAAGACAACCTGGTAGCACGCGCCGAGCGCGAGGGCACCACCCCGGAGGCCCTGGCGTACGACATCATGTTGAAAAATGGTGGACGCGGCATGATTTACTTTCCACTGCTGAACTACTCCGACAACAACCTGGACGCCGCCCGGGAAATGATGCTGAGTGAACATTCCCGTTTTGGCTTATCCGATGGCGGCGCCCACTGCGGCGTAATCTGCGATGTCAGCATGCCCAGCTTCCTGCTCACCTATTGGGCCCGGGACCGCGCTGGCAACAGGGGAGAAGGCCTGCCGCTGGAGTGGTTGGTACACAAGCAGACTCAGAACACCGCTGTATTGTTTGGCCTGAAAGACCGGGGCTTACTCAAGCCGGGTTACAAGGCCGACGTCAACCTGATTGATTTCGAGAACCTGAAAATTCACGCACCGAAAATGGTCTACGACCTGCCCAGTGACGCGCGCCGCCTGGTGCAGAGCGTTGATGGTTACCGCATGACGATCTGCTCCGGCAAGGTCATTTATGACAATGGCCAGGCCACCGGTGAACTGCCCGGTAAATTGATTCGCGGCCCGCAAGCCGCACCGCAATAACAAAAAAACTGATAGGGGAACATATGCGAATTTCCGTTTTTCTGGCTGGCGCCCTGGCCAGCACCGTGGCCTTTTCCGTAGCAGCCGAGGGAGAAAAGCAGGTGCTGTGGGGTGACACCCACTTGCATACCAGCTACTCCTTCGATGCTTTCTTGAACAACAACCTGAGTGCCGACCCGGACACCGCCTATCGCTATGCCAAGGGCATGCCAGTGGTGCACCCCTACCACAAAGCCCGGGTGCAGATAGATACGCCGCTGGATTTCCTGGTGGTATCAGACCACGCAGTTTATCTCGGGGTGATGCGCGAGATATACGAGAATGGCGCTGATACCTCGGACGCGGGCTGGTGGGACACGATAAAGATAAAAGTGGGGGAATGGGTTTTTAAACGCGCTATGGATCGACGTGAAGGCAGAGAATTATTCGCCCAGGCACTACCCCCGGCCTCGGTGAGCCCCCGTGAAGCTGCTACCGACACAGAGTCACTATCCGAGCGCTCCAGCATACCCACCATGCGCCCGACCCAGGTTGCCGCCTGGCAGGCTATTGCAGATTTCGCTGACCAGCACAACGAACCCGGCAACTTCACCGCCCTGATCGGCTGGGAATGGAGCTCAATCCCCGCCGGCGCCAATCTGCACCGGGTAGTGATAAGCGATGGAGATGCTGCCTCCGCAAAGACCTATCAACCCTTCAGTACCGTAGACAGCATGGTTCCCGAAGATCTGTGGGACTTTCTCGACCAGGTCAGTGTATCCAGCGGCGCCGATTTTATTGCCATTCCCCACAACTCCAATATCTCCAAAGGCTATATGTTTGATGAGGTTGGCCTGCGCGGTAGGCCCTTTACCGAGGAATACATGGCCCAGCGTATGAAGTGGGAGCGCCTGGCCGAGATCACCCAGATCAAAGGCGACAGTGAAACCCACCCGGATTTGTCTCCCGATGATGAGTTCGCCGACTTTGAAAGCTACCCCTACTACATTCAGGCCGGCTACACCCCCTATGTAGCGGGCCCCGGCGACTATGTGCGCTCAGCGCTCAAACGCGGCCTGGCCATCGAGCAGGAAAAGGGTATCAACCCCTATAAGTTTGGTGTAATTGGCTCGACTGACGCCCACACCGGCCTGCCCTCGGCGGAAGAGTCCAACTTCTGGGGCAAGCTCGCAACGGATTCCATCCCGGAAAACAAACAAGCTCGCTGGGCTGATACCGACAAACCCACCACCAGCGGTTGGGCCATGTCCGCCTCCGGTCTGGCTGGTGTTTGGGCGCCGGAAAATACCCGCGAAGCCATCTTGGCGGCGATGAAACGCCGGGAAACCTATGCCACCAGCGGCCCGCGGATCGGCGTGCAGTTCTACGGTGGGGTCGGTTTCAGCGAAGCAGACCTCGAAGCTGCCGATCTCTATCAACGGGCCACGAGTCGTGGTGTACCCATGGGCGGTGAACTGGACTCACTCAACGAAGCACCCAGTTTCCTGGTCGCCGCAACGAAAGACCCGATCGATGGCAACCTGGATCGTATCCAGATCATCAAAGGCTGGGTCGACAGCAGCGGTGAACAACATGAGAAGGTGTACAACGTGGCCTGGTCTGATGGTCGTCAGCTGGACAGCGAGGGCAAGCTTCCCGCGGTAGGAAACACAGTTGATACCAGCGATGGCTCCTATACCAACAGCATTGGCGCAGAGCAGTTGACCAGTCTGTGGACCGATCCGGATTTTGATCCATCTCTGCGCGCCTTCTACTACGCGAGGGTGTTGCAAATCCCCACGCCACGCCACTCCCTGTACGATGCCATCGCCCTGGAGCTGGAGCACGCCTCAGGCCAGCCAGATACCATCCAGGAACGCGCCTACACCTCTTCAATCTGGTACAACCCCTAGCGGGGTTTGCAGATGAGAGAGGCCATTCTCTGGGGTGTTGAAGCCTCACCGTATGCTCTCAAGCTAGAGTCATGCCTGTGGTTCAAGCAGGTGCCTTTTCGACGCCTGCCACGGGACGGCGGCCGTATCGAAAATCTGCGCACTGCCACCAGCTTGCACTACGCGATCCGCAAACGCAGAGTCGGCCGCTTCCCATCGATGGACAGTGCACTGGATGAATATCCGAGCGTGCCATTTTTTCAGCCCACCCCAGGCGAGTGGCTGTACGACTCCAGTGGTGTAGCGCAGTGGTTAGATGCCGTGCCTACAGGGGATACACCCAAACTCTACCCGGAGGACCCGGTTCAACATTTCATTGCCCACCTGATCGATGAGGCCTTTGATGAATTCGGCTTGTACATGGCCCATCACAACCGCTGGGTGATCTCCGCGCGAGATACTCGCATGGGCGAGGAAACGGCGAAGGAGTTCAGTCGCCTGGTACCCTGGCCCTTCCCCCGCTGGATGGCCAGGCATTTACCTCGCAGGCAGGTACAACGCTGCCCCTACCTGTTCAGTGTTGCACCGCAGGACTACTCGGAGCGAGTCGAAAGCGAGCGAATTCCGCCCTCCCGAGACGGTTTCCCCCCCACTCATAACCTGCTCAGCCAGAGTTGGCTGACCTATCTCACCGCCATGGAATCGTTATTGGCACAACAGCCCTTCCTGCTGGGCCAGCGCTTTACAGTCGCCGACGCCAGCGCCTATGGTCAGCTCAGCATGAACCTGATTGATCCATCGGTGGTAGCCATCATCAAACAACGTGCACCGCGCACCTTGCGCTGGCTGAAGTACATTCGCAAAGGTCACCATCATCAGAGTCGCGGCGAGCTGGTGCTGACTGAAGCGCTAACGCCCCTACTGAATATAATTGGACAAACCTTTCTGCCGCTGATGGAACAAAATGAAGCGGCCTACACAAAGGCGATAGAGGAAGGAGAATCTGTATTCAATGAAGCGGCTTTCAATCAGGGGGGCGCACTTTACGACGGAACGTTGATGGGCCAGCCCTTTCGCGCCGTGGTGAAAACCTTCCAGGTCAAAGTATGGAGAGATCTAAAAGCAGAGTGGCATAAATTGCGCCGGGGGCAGGATCTCAGTCCAGCCTCACTGACTCAATTGCTCGCAGAAGTTTTTCCTCCGACCACACCTCAGGCTCGCCCGGCACCCTCGTCAGCAGATCCACAGTAGTCGACATACCAACATCCAGCTCAACCCGCCCATCGGGGGTTTCCACATAAACGCCGATGCCCGACAGCACGGTAACATCCAGTTGTTCACCAAAGATAAAGCCGCCCCAAAAATCCGTGCCGCGTATGCCTATAGTTGCCACCGGGGTGCGAACCGTGAACTCGCGTTGTGGCACTTTTTCGATGGCACCGGTAATTGCCCTGAAGGCACCTTTCGCGAAGTCGAAGACGGCGTTGGCTTCGCGCGCACCTTCGGTCCAGTGATACTCGCGGAAGTGGAAGTCGGATTTAAAACCCAACATGACGACCGAGCCATCACGCAGCTCCACCGAAAACTTGCCATCGCTGCCGGTTATCACCCGGTCAAGAATTTCGAGTTCATCTCCCTTCGCCAGCGGCAACAGTACGGTATCCCGTAACACGGAAACCTCGCCTTTGCTGTAGCTTACGGTGCCGATCTGTTGTGCACTGACTGACAGTGACAGCAGCAAGCACAGAGCCAGAAAAATTCTAGGGATGGTGTGCATAACCATCACGATCATCTTCATCATTACCGTCATAGGCATCTATCTCTATCACGTTGCGATCGGGGTCGCGGATAAATATCGCTGACATGCCGCCAAAACTGAAGGAGCCAGTGATGGCGATGTCATTGGCGGTGACAAACTGCCTGGCCCCTTCCAATGAACTCACAGTGAGAGCGACATGGGTAATGCCTGGATATTTCTCCTCAGCATCCATAAGGATATTGTGCCCATCGGCAGTATTAGACGGGCCCAGCAGGTTAAGCACCACCCCGCAAGCGTGCTTCATTATCACCGGGTGGCCATCGTCGAAACCCGCATCGGTCTCCAGGGCAAAACCAAGCAGTTCGTAGTAAGCAATGGAACGCTGCTTGTCACCAATGCGGATACCCACATGATTAACGCTCTCTACATCTAACATGACTCTCTCCTAGGGCGCGACCGCCTCGAAAGATTCGAATCCGTAAGGGAAGTGATGACCGACACTGAGGTTCTCAAACATGCTGTAGGTTACCTCCCCGGTACTGAGCTCGAAACGGCAGATGTGCTCGTAGAGGGGGCCGAGCGCTGCGCGCGCCTCAGCCGTACTGACATCAAATTCCACCGCCTCCAATTTCAACGGGCCCTGGTAGGCACCGTGAGTCCACTCCGGCGTCGCCACATAACCAGTACCCGCCGCCAGGCAGGCACAATTTACTGCCGTGCATGTCACCACCAGCGGATTACCATTCTCGTCGTTGAAATGCAGTTCAGCCGATTCAAATTCCCGTGAGCCGCTGACGTAATTGATCTTGTGGACGGGCTTGCCGAGTTGGTGCACTGCACCGCCGTTTTCCAGGTTCTCCACCTTAATGCACTCTTCGACGATAAGACTGCCATCGGCATTTTCTTCGACGAACACCTTGAGCTGAAACTCTTCAAACTGCATCGGCACAAAAATGTGGAAGAAACCGTAGTTGTTCATGTACTCGTTGATATTGATACCCATGGGTTCGGCTTCTCCCACAGGGCGCACACCCCAGGAGTGATCGCGAATACCCAGGTAATCTTCATAGCTCACCTCAATGGTTTCACCTTTGAGGTTGATCGAGCCCTGCCAACGTCCCATCTGGGTATAGCGCGAAGTATCCATGGTTATCCGCGCGCCCTTGCGCGTCAGTGTCCGCGGTTCCTCTACCGCCGGGCCGCGGCCATCAAAGGTCAGGTCGAAGGAGATGTCATGTTCATTGTCTTCGCAGTAGAAGCGCAATGTCTTCAGGGGCTCCACCACTTCCACGCCAAACGGACCGACGGTGGTGTCGGAGCGGTCCACGCCCAGCTCACGCGAGCAGCGCAATACAGTTTGTTTGCCGTCTTTAACGATCAGCGCGAAGGCGTCGGTGGTGCCCAGGTTGGGATACTGGCCAATGCCGATCACCATGAACAGCTCATCCGATTTTGAATGCAGGTTAAAGTAATAGCGGTCGTAAAAATTGCGGTCACTGGTACTGACCTGGTCGAAGGTTTCCGGGGTCTGATGAGCCAGAGTCTCATCCATAGCACTGATCGGCATTTATTTACTCCTATCTGATTTAGTTACGTTTTGAAGTCATGAAGAGCGAATTCATGGGGAGCGATTTCAGTATAGGTCAGGACACCGGTGTCGGCATCCAGACGTACCCAGTCACCGGTGTGAATAACCCGGGTGGCAATGCGCAGGTTTACAATTGCTGGCAAGCCGTATTCCCGGGCAATGACGGCACCGTGGGAGACCGCACTGCCAACATCGGTAGCAAGACCCGCTATCAGGCTGAAATAGGGAGTCCAGCCGATGTCGGTGATATGAGAGACCAGGATTTCGCCAGGTTGCAGTTCGGCGGCCTCCGCCAGGGTATGCGCAACCCGTGCCGGCCCCTCCACAACACCGCGGCTGACCGGACGGCCTATCAACTGGTTGTCACCAACCACCGCAGGCACGACCTGCTCAGCCGGACGGGCAAAACCTACGTGAACGTCCTCGAACTCCAGCTTCTGTTGGAATTCCAGGGTGCGACGGCGTAATTTGGTCAGCTCTGCCACGACCGGATCCGGTTCTTCACAGAAGGCCATCAACTCTTCGCGAGACAGGAAAAACACCAGGTCTTCATCTGCCAATTTGCCTTCGCGCACCAGTAGCCGGCCCAGTTGTCGATAGCCCTGCTTCAATCGATAGGTGGCCTCGACTAGTACCGACTTGGTCTCCTCGCGCTGGCGGATGGCCTTGTGCGCCGCTGGCAGCAACCAGCGCAGGGCGACACTCAGCTCCGCGAAGTCAATTTCGAGGACCCGCTTGGGTTTATAAATGCCAGATAGGCGCGCGGCCACCGATGCCTGCATGGTCATTACCACCTGCACAGGATCTTCCCGCCAGGCCTTCTCGCGCACACACAGTTCGCGATAACCGCGGTGGCCATGTCGATCCAGGAAATCCGAAAAAGCCGCCCCAACCGGCCCCGATTCGGGGCCCTGCAGCCACTGTAGCGCAGCCTCGACGCTCCATTCCCGGAACGTCTTGGCGAGTTCTGCGTCCTCAGCCAGCAGATCCACGACCGCATCCAATTGTTCAACCATGACCGCACTTTCAACGCCGCTGGCGCCGGCCAGTAATCGCGCTGCTTCAGCCTGCAACGCCGCAGTTTCATCGGCGCTTTTGTTCTTGTTCTGATTTTTGTTCTTGTTTTTGTTCTCTGCGGAGACAATCCCCTGTATCACCCCTTCCATCAAACCAGAATAGGCCGAGGAACGCAGGTGCACTTCATCGGTTTCCAGCAACCAGGGAAACCTGGATTCCAGCTCCTGGGCCATGCTGAGAGAGTCGTCGTGATATGCCACTTCAAATTGATCAAAGCGCGTATAAAATTCACGGATCACCCGGGTGGCGCCCAGACAATAGCGAACAAACTGCAACGAGCCCCACCAGCGTCGCAGGATGTTCTTCTTCCCCGCCGGCTCCTTGAGCTCTGGAATAATCATGCCGCAGAGCGTCTGCCCCATAATTTCGGCATTGGTGATCGACACAAAACGCGAGGCTTCCAGGCCTCCACTCATATTGATAAACATATGCCCATAGAACAGGTTGATCTGGGTCCAGTCCTGGGTAATCAACCGCCGACCGCCGTAACACACGTGCATGTGTTGCATACCGTGCTCGATGGCCCGTCCCTGGGTGGAAAAGGTCAGTGGACACACCGGCCCCGGCATCATTTCGCCGACGTTACAGCGAGTGATGACCTGGTCAGCCGGTATCGGCGTGTAGCCGTCGTTAAGATCGAGACCGAGGGTGGTAATCGGGCGCGCCTGCAACCAATGTAACCGGCCTTCAGCGTCAAAGGCCCATTCCATGTCCAGGTGGTTACCGTGCGCCACGACCGCCAAACGGGCGCCGCTAGCCAATTGCTTTAATTGCTGTGCCGACAGGATGGACGCATCACCCACCAGCTCTTGCTGGCAGGGTTTATCATCCAGATCCAATTCATAGTGGTCGGGTGTTGCATCACCGCTCACCAGGGCCTCACCCAGGCCGACAACCGCATCAATCACCAGCCGGTCATGGCGACCGGACACCGGGTCGGCACTGAACAAAACGCCGGCTGCGGTGGGCTCAATCATGCATTGAACCACCACCGACATTTGTAGGTCGTCTAGGTCGGCCTGCTGCTGGTAGGCATCGGCGCGCACACCGTGCAGGGAAGCCACACAATCCCCAATAGCCTGGCGCAGCTCAGCGCTGCCGCGAACATTGAGAATCGTTTCATATTGCCCGGCAAAGGAAGATTCCTCACCATCTTCGCCGATGGCGGAGGAACGTACCGCCACCCGCTCGCTGCCGAGGGCGGCATAACAGCTATCGAGATCTTCGGGGAAATTATCCCGACGGGCATTCACCACCACAAAGGCAGCCGGGACACTAAGCCCCATGCCCATCATTTCTGCTAAGCCAGACGCCTTGCCGCCCACCGGTTGATCAGTGATGTCCCCCAGTGACAGGCAATAAGGTTTAGATGCCGCGCGATCTAGCAATGGTATTCCCGCTACAGTGTCTTCAGATCCAGCCCTGCACTTTAGCGGCTTCTTCCCGCACACGCTCGGGTGATCCTAAAACCTGTCGGTTAAAGCCCACTCTTTTAAACCAGTAGTGCAATCCCATCAGGTCAGTGAAACCCATGCCGCCGTGCACTTCGGTAGCGGTGCGAGCGACAAAGCGCCCCACCTCGGACAGGTGGGCCTTGGCATGGCAGGCGGTTAACCGGCTTTCCTCTGGTATGGCGTCGTAGGCGTGAGCGGCGTACCAGACCAATGTACGGCAGGGTTCCAGCTGCGCCGCCATGTCCGCACACAAGTGTTTCACCGCCTGGAAGCTGGCGATGACTCGATTGAATTGCTTGCGCTCCAGCGCGTACTCCACCGCTTTCTCAATCATGCGTTGCGATGCGCCCAGGGTATCTGCCGCCAGCATGACACGGCCGGCATCAACCAGACGTGTAATCGAGTCGGCATCGGCGTTGAGCTTTTCAGCCTCAACCCCCGCAAAACTGAACTCAGCGGAAACCTGGGTATTATCAATGGAGCGCAGCGCCAGACGCTCCACACCGGCACGGGCGGTATCCACCGCATACAGCGAGTCATTGGGGCCGTTCACTATGAGCAGAGAGGCCTCCGCTGCGCCAAGTACAAACAGCACATGACCGTTGAGTTTGCCATCGACAATACTGATACCTGCACCGTCGCGGGCACCTGTGGTCTCACTGAGGGCAACCGCCACCTGCAAACTGCCCTCGGCGATACCCGGCAACCAGCGCTGCTTTTGCTCTTCACTGCCACCGGCCACAAGTGCCAGGGCAGCCAGCACACTAGTCGAGGTAAATGCCACCGGAGACACATGCCGCCCCAGGCTCTCCTGCACCAGGGCCGCATCTAGCAGGCTCATACTAAGGCCGCCAAACTCCTCGGGCACCAGCAGTCCGGCTACACCCAATTGAGCCAGACCGGTCCAGGTGTCGGCATCATGCACAGCGCCGTCCTCGACCAGCTCTCTGACACGATCCAGTGGGCAGTTATCCTCGAGAAAGCGATTCACACTCTCCTGTAGCATGACCTGTTCTTCGGTTAATCCAAATTCCATCAGGATGCTCCCGATTTTAAGTTCGACGCCGCAGGCGCTGGCTTCGGCTCTCGGGGCATACCCAATCCCCGCTCGGAAATAATGTTCTTCTGGATCTGGGCAGTACCGCCACCGATGATCAGGCCCAGGTCAAACATATACTGGCGCTGCCACATACCCCTGGCGCGCGAGCGTGGGCTGGCGTAATAGAGAATGCCCAGCTCACCCAGGCAATCGATAGCCAGTGCCGCCAGCTGATGATTAAGCTCACAACCCTGCAGTTTGACGATCATTCGCGCCAGTCCACCGCTCTCACCCTTGAGAGAGCTGGTAAGCAGGCGTAAGCCATTGAATTGCATGGCCAATACTTCGCTCTGCAGTTTTAAAAGCCGGTCGCGCATGATGGGATTTTCCATCAGGCTGCTACCGTCGACAGTTTCCTCCTGCATCAGCTTAACGATTTGGCTGAGCCGGGTGCCTGCGGTATTGGGATCGCCGAGCATGCCGCGCTCGTGTTTGAGAGTGGCATTGGCCACCAACCAGCCCTGGCCCCGCTCACCGACAATGCTGCTCTTGGGAACGCGCACATCGGTGAAGAACACCTCGTTGAATTCCGCCATACCGGTCATGGTCATGAGGGGGCGCACTTCAATGCCCGGGGTATCCATGGGGAACAACAGATAGCTGATGCCCTGATGCTTGGGCGCATCGGGCTCGGTACGCACCAGGCAAAAAATCATGTTTGCCTCGTGTGCCGTGCTGGTCCAGATCTTCTGGCCGTTGATAATAAAGTCGTCACCGTCTTCGGTGGCCTTGGTCTGCAGACTAGCCAGGTCAGAGCCGGCACCCGGTTCCGAATAACCTTGGCACCACAGCACTTCACCCGAGAGCGTCTTGGGGATCCACTCCTGTTTCTGTTCCTCGGTGCCCATTTCCAGCAGGGTCGGCACCAACATCGATACGCCCTGCCCTGCCAGGCCACCGGGAGCGCTGGCACGGCTAAATTCTTCCGCCGTGATGCGCGACTTGAGGATATCCGGCTCGCCGCCGTGACCGCCATACTCCTTGGGGATGGTGCGGGCGGTATAACCCTGCTCGATCAACAGGGCCTGCCAGCGCTTCATCTCATCGGTGGGCCTGCCCATACTCAAGCGACTGGGCCAAGAGTCGCGATTTGATTCCAGGAAGTCCCTGACGTCCTGACGATATTGTTCGTATTCAGCGCTGTGAGCTAAATCCATCTTTCCTCACCTCAGTTAAAATTCGGTACAAACAGATTCTTGTCGCCACTGCTCACAGTGCCGCTGCAACCCAGTCGATCCTCAGACATCATCGCTTGCAGGGTTTCATCGTCATCCGGCGTCTCCGCCATGAAACGGGTGCCATCCGCCAATAGACCAATCACCAGGGCGCGCTGCACCCCCTTGCGTCCGTGAAGCACAGTGTAGGTTTCTATGGTACCCTCACCGTCAGGTGTTTCGGTAAAAGACGGATGTTCTGCATCGAGGATGGCCTGCTGGTAACTGGCGGGGTCCTCCCGCTGCCAGTCTCCTGCCACCGGCGTGGTGGAATAGATACCGAGGGAGTGCTTGGTTACAAACCAACCATTAGCATTGAGCAGGCCGAACTTGCCAGGGTTGTCGCGCAGCTTGTCCATCATGGTGGCAATGGAGTGCATCACGTAGTTGTTCCCCGGTCCGCCAAAGTAAGGCAAGCCGCCGGTTACCGTCAGACCGCGCTCGTCTTCAACATCAAGACCCAATTCATCACAAGCAATTTGCACGGCGGAAGGAAAGCAGCTGTAGATGTCAAAGAAATCCATCTCGGCAGTGGTCTTGCCAGACATGGCAAAGGCTTTTTCGCCCATGGCTCGTATCGCCGGGGAAGAACAGTAATCCACCCGCTCGGACAGGTTCCAAATTTCGTTGGCATCGGCGCAGCCGTGCAGATAGACAAGGCGATCTTCGGAAACGCCCAGTTCCCGGGCCTTGGCAACAGACGTCAGGATAACCGCTGCACCCATATTGACCTGGATAATACTGTTGAGATACTTGGTATAGGGGAAACCCACATAGCGGTTGTCCGGGCCGGGGTTGGCAATTTCCTCGGCGGTGCGGGGTGTGGGAAACCAGGACAAGTCGTTGCCGGCGGCTACCTTGTTGAAGCCCGCGTATAACTTACCCATTTTTTCCCGGTGCTCATCCAGGCTCAAGCCATACTTACCACGCAGGGCATTCTCGAACAGGGGATAGGACACCGTGGGTGTATCGATACCATAGCTCTTCTCATGATCAGTGCCAGCAGCGCGGGGCTCTCCCAGCATGACCGGGTCACTACCCGTATCTTCCTGCCAGTTGTCGAGGTCCATACCCCCCTTGAGCCGGGCAATCATGGTGTTAAGCGCCTCCGCGCCGGTCAGCAACACAGCACTGGCTTCACCCCTGGATATTTTCTCGGCGTAGCGGTTCACCAGCATCTGCGGGGTATTGCCGCCAGAGTAGGTATATATTTTTTCTGCTGGGTTTATGCCCAGTGCATTGCACACAGACTGGGGGACATTGCGCACCATGTCCTTGGCCCCACTGCGACTTTCCGGGCTATCCACCACCAAGCCCACGGCGGCCATGGCATCTATTGCCGCCAGCAACGGTTCCCCTGGCCCCGCATCTACAGCGGCTCTGCGAGCCACCTCTGCCATCATCTGAATCGGGGTCAAGCCCTGTTCAGGGCCCTGTTTGTCGGTCATTTGACCGCAGCCGATCAGTACCGGCATCTGTGCTTCGTTCATGGTTTTCCTCGAGATTTCATGGAGCAGGACAGTTTAGCGATTACAAGGCGGATTCCAAGGCCTGCAGCGTTTCTTCTGACGTATTGGCGGGCCAATATTCTGCACCGATCCAACCAGCGTAGTCACTTTTGTTGATGCTTTCATACAGATGTGGGAAATCGACAGTCCCGCTGCCCGGTATTGTTCGATCCGGGCTGTCCGCTAGCTGAATGTGTGAATACGCACCGCCATGCTCCTGCCATTCCTGCACCGGGTCGAGGCCCATCAGCGCCAGGTGCACGGTGTCGAACACCAGTGACAAGCCACTGCCCAGCTGTCTGGCTATGGCGGGGGTATCCACCAGGAAATTTTCAAATTTCACCGAATTGATCGGCTCGATCAACAGTTCGGTATTGCAGCCGGCAAAGGCCTCGCTGGCATAATCCAGGTTGTCCGCATAGGTGGCCAGGTACTGCTCGCGAATGCGTGGATCAGTACTCTCGCAGCGACCCGCCACAAATTGAACATAGCTGCTATTGAGTGCCTCAGCGTATTCCAGTGCCATATCAACGGATTCCCGGAATTGCTGGTGCCGACCGGGTACCCCCGCCAGACCCTCACCCCCGGTCATGAAATCTCCCAGTGGTGCGGTAAACAACACCACTGGTAGCGCGGCTGATTCGCGGGCGCGAGCCAGCTCCACCGCGGCAACATCATAGGGTAAGGTCAGTTCAACCGCCTGGAAGCCGCCCTCCGCAGCCAGTGCGAAGCGATCCGCCAGCTTACGATCGGTGAAGAACGTACCCAGGCTAGCGGCGTAACCCTTCACCAATCCACTATCATCCCGCAATCATCCTAGCTGGTCCTGATACAGCTCCTCGTTGAAACCGACGATCAGGGTTTTACCGCGCACGATGGTGGGCGCACGCAGGTTTCCGGTGGGCCCGAGCATGGCAGCAACGGCTTCCTTATCGGCCTTGCCGCCCTTGAATTCGCTGAGTTTTTTACCCTTGGCGACAAACAACTTACCGGCCTTTTTCAGCAGGGCAGCTGCATCGCTCTCACCTAACTTCTTGCTCGCCGGAATTTGTTCGGCGATGTCGATATTGTTGTCCCCCAAGAACTTGGCGGATCGGGTGCAGCTGGTTCAGCCGGGGCGGTGGTAATACCACTCTATCTTCTTTGCCATGTTTGTCTCCTTACTATTATTTAGTGTGGCGCCGTCTTTTTAGCTTGGCGAGGCCTGGGCTCCGCGAATTAGTTTTCCATTTAGCTCACCGGTGGACTCGCCTTCGCGGAAGGCAACTTTGCCGGCAATAATCGTCGCCTCGTAACCCGTGGCTTTCTGCACAAGGCGCTTACCGCCCGCTGGCAGGTCATAGACAATTTCTGGCTCATGCAGTGTCAAATTCTCGAAGTCGATGATATTGACGTCGGCCTTATAGCCGGGCTTGAGCAGTCCGCGATCATTCAGGCCCACCCGCCTCGCAGTCTCTCTGGTCTGCATCGCGATCAATCTCTGCAGGGGAATCTTGTCGCCACGACTGCGGTCGCGACCCCAGTGCTGAATCAGCGTGGTGGGAAAACTGGCGTCACACAGTGCACCGCAGTGAGCACCCGCATCCCCCAGGCCGGAAACGGTGTAAGGATGATCCAGCATTTTCTTCACATGATCGAGATTACCCAGCTCATAGTTCATCAGTGGATGATAGAGCAGCGCCTTGCCGTCTTTCTCCAGCAGCGCGTCGTAGATCAGCTCCTGTACTGACACGGCTTCCCGTTCGGCACGGGCGGCAAAGGAATCCTTGGGATCAGGTTCATAGTTGGCGGGCTCACCCAGTAGGAACAACTTGTGGAAACCGTAGAGAATCTCGTGCAACAGCGGCACGCCCATGTCGATCGGTTCAGCTGCCAGCATGGCCGCTTTAAACTCCGGTTCGCGCATGGCCGCCACTTTTTCTTCCAGCGGCAGTTCCGCAATGGGGTGATAGGGCGGATAGAGCAGGAAAGGGTTGAGGCTGGCAGTCAGACCCAGCAACACACCGGTGGCACGTGGCGGTACCTGGCCATACATATCAACACCCTCGGCCTGGGCCGCGCTGATCCCGTCCAGCAATTGCACCCACCATTCCGGGCGGGGGTCCTGTTGTTCTATTGTCAGTGAAATCGGCCGGCCGGACTCCTTCGACATGCGCTTGAACAGCTCAAACTCCGCATCGAAGTCATAAAAATCGGAAATACCCTGCAACACCCCTTTTCCGGTGGCGCCGACCGCATTGGCAATGCCCAGCAATTCGTCCTGGTGGGCGGTAATCGTCGGCGTCAGAACGCCATTGGCATCTTTGTGCTTCTCGGTACGGGAGGTGCTGAACCCCAATGCACCCGCCTCGATGGCCTCGGCAACAATTGCAGCCATTGCGTCGACTTCCTCAACGCTGGCCATCTCGTGATCTGCTCCGCGCTGACCCATGACAAAGGCGCGCACCGCACCGTGGGGTATCTGCGTGGCCACATCCACCGCCAGGGGCTTGGTCTCCAGCACATCCAGGTATTCCGGAAAGGTCTCCCATTGCCAGTCAATGCCCTCGTGCAGGGCGGTACCGGGAATATCTTCAACCCCTTCCATCAGGCCAATCAGCCAGTCGCGATGCTCTGGCTTGCAGGGCGCAAAACCCACCCCGCAGTTGCCGGTGACGATGGTGGTCACACCGTGATACGTCGAGGGCGCGAGGATCGGGTCCCAGGTCACCTGGCCGTCGAAATGAGTGTGGATATCGACAAAGCCCGGGGTAACAATCTTTCCTGCGGCGTCTATCTCTTCGCGGCCATGGTCGGCAATGTTGCCGATGGCGGTGATGCAATCACCATCAATGGCCACATCCGCAATTTCCGGGTCGGCACCGCTGCCGTCGTAGACTTTACCGCCTCGAATTACCAGGTCGTGCATTATTCTCGCCTCTAGAAATCAGCGAGTTATTCTACAACCACTGAGGCAATTTTTCCGCTATTTCCTCAGGTGTCACCATCGGTGAGAAGCGCGCCACCACGTCGCCCTCACCGTTCACCAGGAACTTGGTGAAGTTCCAGGCGATATCGCTGTTGCCCTCCTCGTCGGCCTGGGCTGCCGTGAGCATGCGATACAACTCGCAGGCGCCATCGCCGTTGACCTCGATCTTGGAAAACAGGGGAAATGTCACGCTGTATTTGGACTGGGCAAATTCGAGAATCTGAGCATCAGTGCCGGGCTCCTGTGCGCCAAACTGGTTGCAGGGGAAACCCATCACGGTCAGACCTTCTGTTTCTTCATGTAATGTACGCAGACCTGCGTACTGGGGGGTAAGGCCTCACTCGGTGGCGACGTTAACCACCAGGCACAGCTGGCCCTGATATGCACTGAGGTCCACATCGTCGCCGGTAATCGACGTCATGGAGATGTCATGAAACGCTGTCATCGCTATACTCCTGTCAGGAAGTGTTAGTAATCATAGTAGCACCATAATAAACAAGACGGAGCCCGCCATGAACATAGTTATGGATACCGAAATTCTGACCCCGGTAATCGCCTTAATCACCTGGACCCTGGTTATCTGGGGATGGATGTACGCCACCCGCATACCCGCCATGACTAAGGCCAATATAGACCCCGACGATGCCAAACACCCCGGCTCGCTGAATACATTGCCGAGCAACGTGCGCTCCATTGCCGACAACTACAATCACCTGCACGAACAACCCACCGTATTTTACGCCCTGGCCTTTTACCTGGCGCTGAGCGGTGGCGGTGATGCCCTGGCCGTGAACCTGGCCTGGGGCTATGTCATCGTTCGCGTGGTGCACTCCTTGGTGCAATGTACTTCCAACAAGGTCATGCTGCGTTTTCCGCTCTTCGCACTGTCTTCCATTGTGCTGGTGGTGATAACCGCGCGGGCACTGATGGCGCTGTAATTAGCTATGCCGGTCGATCGACAAAAGCTAGAGCGTGAGTTTTTCCGCATGCTCAACCGCGTGGTGGAGCCCGCCGTGCGCAAGGGTGTGGGCTCACCACGGTTTGTGCCGGGCGGCTTGATTGTGCTGGAAACCACCGGCCACAAGTCGGGCGCCATTAGGCGCACACCGCTGGTGGCCACCCGTTTCCAGGGTCATGTTTTTATCAGCACTGGTCGCGGCGAGCGTTCCCTGTGGGTGAAGAACCTGCAGAAAAAGCCCCGGATCCAATACTTCCTGGGCGGCAAGCCACGACAAGCAAAAGCCTTCGTAATGATGCCCGGTAAACGCTATCGGCGCCCTAAGTCACTTCCCGCAACCATCGGCAAGATCACGGATTTCCTGGCCCCCTACACCAAAGCGGGCTGGGCCTTTGCCGTGCTAATGCCCGATGACTGACCGCCCCGGCATCCCAGCTGACCCCTGGGAGGCCTTTTGTGATGCCCTGCGCGATGCCGGCAAAGTGATGCAACGCGACACCCTGCCTAACGATGAACGCACCCGGGCTGAGGGTTATCGCTACCTGGCGCGGATGATTCGCGCTGGGCTCGAAAATACCCACGAGTTTGCCGACACTGGCCAACCGGTATTGGCACCCATGGTCGGGCCGCACTTTCTCAGCGAAGGGGCGGGTTCTGACGCCCGCTACCTGCACGCCTTTATCGACGGCAACAAAACCTATCGCATTCGCGGCCCCCGCGGCCCTGCTCCCTTAATCGAAGTGGGCGTTTACAATGGCAAAATTGGCCTGCAGCAGCCCAGCCACCTGGTGACGTCGCTGACCGAGGAGGATCTTTCGGTGGCTGAGGACGGTCAGCTGGAGGTAGTGGTCAGCCCCGAGTCTCATGCGGGGAACTGGATTGAAACTGATGATTCAGTTCGTTACCTGATGATTCGCCAGTACGCCCACGACTGGACCCGGCTGAAACCCAGCCTGTTCACCATCAGTGCCGACAACAGCGAAGATGCCCCGCCCCTGACCCTGGCCAGGATCACCGAAGGCTTACTGGAGACTGCGCGCTTTGTCAGAGAGCAACCGGGCTTCTGGGCCGATATTTCTGACTACTGGCAGGGCAATTACGTCAACCAGTTTCAATCCCAACTGCAGGCCGACGCCAGGACCGATATTGCCCCGCCCTCAGGTCATCACTTTAGCTGTGGCTACTTCAAGCTCGAGCCCGACCAGGCCTTGCTGGTGAATTTCAATCCGAGTGAAGTCCCCTTCTGGGGTTTTGAGTTGGCCAATTACTGGTACGAGATCATTGGCTACGCGGATACCCGCACGCACCTGAACAACAAAACCGCCGACTACGAAGATGACGGTTCAGTCAAATTGACTATCTCACACAAAGGTATCGGTACCGGCAATGAGCTACTGACACTGGGACACCGAGAGGGCACCATGATTTTTCGGTGGTCGAGAAGCGACCAACCGGTGCCAACCATTGAGACCACAGTCGTCAACCTCAGCGATTTGGAATAAGCCTATGCCAAACAGCATTACACCCCGCTTCGTTGTGGGCACCGGCCGCTGTGGCTCCACCCTGCTGTCTCGTATGCTGGCGCTGAACACCGATGTCCTCAGTGTGTTCGAGGTGTTCTCCGGTATTGACCAGTTCTTTCGCTTCAAAACCGACCCGGTAGCGGGCGCTGAACTGGCCGCGCGATTGCGCCAGGATCACCCCATGTTGACCATGACCCTGAAGCGGGGCTACCCGGTACCGGAGGTGGTGTACCCGTTCGCGGATCCCAATGCCCGCTTCAATCTTGGCGACCCGATTCCCTGGGTTATCGGTATTGCCCTGGCCCGTATCAACCAAGACCCCGACATCCTGTTTGACAAATTAATCGCCGAGGTGGAGGCCAAGCCAGCACAAGGCCTGTCAGTACACTATCGGGAGATACTTAGCTGGCTTACCCAAAAGCATGGCAAACAGTTCTGGATTGAGCGCTCAGGTACTTCCATTGATTACCTACCCGAATTAGTCGAGTTTTTCCCGGGGGCAAAATTTCTTCATATACACCGGGACGGTCGTGAGTGCGCGCTTTCCATGAACGAGTACACCATCCTGCGGGTTGCGGTGGCGGTGATGAATGGACTGGCGGGGGATATTGAATTTTCCTACGACGGACTCACCGCGCTGGAGCTCGATCACAGCGACATGATGGATGAACTGTTCAAGGTTGACGTACCGCTGCAGATGTTGGGCCAGTACTGGGGAGAGCAAATTCAGCGGGGATACGCCGCACTGGATCAGATCGCGCCGGAGAACTATTTCGAAATTCGATTCGAGGACCTGGTGACCGATACCCGGGCCGTGCTTACCGACATTGCAGATTTCCTGGACATTGGCCGGGGTGCCTGGATCGATGAGGCTACGGCGCTGAGTAAAGGCATGCCGACCCTGCGCTTCCCGCAGTTGGACAGCGGCACCCAGTCGGTACTGGAAGACGCCTGTAGTGAGGCCATGGCCTTACTGCGGCACAACTGACGCGTTAGAGTATTTTCTCAAAAATGGCGTTCAATTCTCCCTGGGGAACCTGTTCTTCTGCGTAGCTGAAGGTTCCCTGCTCGAACATCTCCCGTGCCGCCTCACGAATTTTAAAATACACTGCCCGCACCAGGCTACCGCCAATACTCACCCGTCTTACACCCAGATCGCGCAGGTGATCCATGGTCAACTCGGTACCACTCAGGCCCATCACCACGCTAATCGGCCCCGCAATCTCCGCGACCAGGGTCTTCACACTATCGGCATCGCTGGCGCCGGGTACAAACAGGCAGTCGGCGCCCGCTTCATAGAAGCGATTACAGCGCTCAATGGCTTCAGCCAGTCCATTGTCCACACCGGCATTCACGGCATCACTGCGCGCCACCAGCGTGAAAGGCAGACCCAATTCGGAAATGGTCTGTCGCGCGGCCTTGATGCGCTCAACTGATTCCTCCACACCATAAAGTGCCGCGCCCCGGTCACCACGATAGTCTTCGATATTCCCAGCCACCGCACCCGCTGCAATGGCCAGGCGAATAGTTTCGGCCACATCCTCCGGGGTATCACCGAAACCCGCCTCCAGGTCGGCAGAAACCGGTACTGACACGGAGCGCGCAATCGCCGCCACTTCTTCCAGCATGTCGTCCCGCCCCAGGCGCGCTTCCTGTGAGCAGAACACGTTATCGGGATGGCCGAGGGAAAAGGCCACGCCGGCACTGGTAGTAGCAATCGCTTTGAAACCCACATCCACCAGCATTTTGGCACTGCCCACGTCCCAGCAATTGGGCATCAGGAAGCAGCCATCCCCGGTATGCAAATCGTGAAACTGGCGTGCTTTTTCATACTGATCGCTGTTCATGCGCGTTCTCGCTGGAGTGGTATCAAATGGCCGTATAGGCTAACACAGCATTTTAGAATCTGATCATCGAGACAGGAGCAACACACCATGGCATCACGCTTAGGACAATTCTGTATATCCGTTACCGACCTCGAGCAGGCGGAGGCTTTTTACACCGGCGTCTGTGGCCTGGAGGTGCAGGAACGCATTGAGATCCCCGATGCCAAAGAACTGGTACTGGGCAGCGAAGGTTCCGACGCCAAAATTCAGCTGGCCCAGAAAACCGCCCAGGACGGCGCCATTGATCACGGCGATGAAGCGCTGTGGAAGTTCTATGTCTGGACCGATGATATCGAGGGTGTGTTTCGGCGCGCCGGGGAGTTCGAAGGTGCCCAACAGGGCATGGCACCGATGAAACTGGAAGAGTGGCCGGTAACCGTGGCGTTTATCATTGATCCCAATGGCTACCGTATTGAGTTAGTGCAGGACAACTAGGAACTGAAGTAGTACAGCCCCACGGCAATCACCAGGGCGACCGTGGCAACCACGTCGCCCATCACAATTTTCTGAATGGCTTCATTGTAACCACCCACACTAAACGCCAGATAGAAAAACGGCGCCAGGGTGGCCAATGCTGCCAGGAAGGCCAGCGGTTGCAGAGCTGGGGTGAAAGCCGCATAGGCAAAGAACAGACCGAGGATACCGAACAGCACGGCCCGGTGGCGCATCAGTATTTCCATGTTGTTGCTGGTAATAGGCTCGCCGTACAAAGCCTGCAAACGTTCCACGCCTAAAAAACCCATGATGGGCACCAGGTGGATGAAGGCGACTATCAATAACATTGCAGTTATCACATGCTTAATCATTGACCCCTCCAGAGCGCAGTTGAATCATCAAACGCGTAAATAGTATCGAAGAAAGTAGCAGCTGCCAGATCAGGCCGCTAAAAAACGCCCCGATCACCCATTGTTGCGCCGCGGCCAGGCTGTAAGCCAGCCACGCAATCAAGATCGAATTGCCGCCAATCACCAGCGCCCACATCCATTTTCGTAATTGTCGTCGCTCTTCGGCGCTCAGCATCAGGGTAAGTAGGCCTGTCGCCAGCGTGCTGACAATGAGAAGCAATAAAAAGCCAAAACCTGAAAACCACCAGAGTTGTGATCCGCTAATGCCAAAACTCTCCACCAGGATCGGAAATAAAGAGCCAAACGCTGCCGAAAAGGCATACATCAACATGGTGACCGTTCGATACTTGTCTAGTGCCCGTATCTCGCCGTCACGCTGTACCACCGCCACTATTAAACCCGAAAAGCCCGCCACCACGATGGCGAACTCGGTAATGGCATTGGTGTCAGTTGGCTCCACGCTAGCTCACCTCAATCTGCACGGATTGAAAAGACGCCAGGATCGGCCCGGTCACCTCTGCCAGCAAGGCCTGGTGCTGCGGATGCATCACATAGGTCTTCAAATCGTCCTCATTGTCGAATTCACCCACCAGCGCATAGTCGGCGTTGCCACGGTAAATACCCGCATCGGGCCCAAACTCATAGCGCTTGATCTCATCGAGCTCATCACCCAGTCGTGCAAAGCCAGCGGTGACGGCGGCGACTGCCTCCTCGGAAGTTCCCTCTTTCCAGGACAGCAGAACGATGTGCTTAATCATGTAACTTCTCCCTCACGAATCGATAACCTCAACCCCATGCCAAAACGCCACCCGGTTTAGAATCCGCTGTGCCGCTTCCATGGGCTCAGCGTAATACCAGGCCGCGTCGACATTCTCCTCACCCTCAACCTCGAGGGTGTAGTAGCTGGCATCACCCTTCCACGGGCAGTGGGTACTGCGATCGCTTTCCCGGAAATACTCCATGGCCAGGGATTCGCGAGGGAAATAGTGATTACCTTCCACCACCACCGTTTCGTCACTCTGCGCGAGCAACACACCATTCCAGATTGCTTTCATTATTCTACTCCCAGTACTTGTGGAGGCTGCATGCCGGGGTATTGGGGCAGATCATCTCTGATCTCCACCCAGGCTGCTTTGGAATCCACACAGACGTGGTGATCGACCTGCTTTTTCGGTGCCTCGTTCAAGGTACCACAGGGGATAAAGATCATATCGGCATAATCCCCGGAGTTGCCATAGACCCAGCTGTAACAGTGGCAACAGTGATAGCGCGAATGTTGATCGTGGGACAGCTCTGACAGGCTGTCCTCCCCCGCGGTGATCGAAAACAACCGCGCATCCACCGAGGCATTGGTCGCAAAAGAAGCGCCCGTTAACTTCCGACACAGCGAGCAATAACAGTGATACATGGTGTTGAGATCACCCTCAATCTGGTATTTGACGGTTCCGCACAGGCATTCGCCAGTTAACATTTCATCCTCCTCCACTCAGCGTATGACCCAGGAATCCCATCACCTGGTCCTGAAATACCCCAGGCGCCTGCACGGCTATGGGATGGCCGGCGTCTTCCACGACGAACTTGCGGGCATCCGGAATTTTCTCTGCCAGTAAGTCCGCCTCATCCAGGTAGTGAATGTCTCTTGCACCGACCAGTATCAACGTCGGTGCCGTGATGCCGGGTAGCTCTGACACCATGGTCGGCCTGTCGATGGTAACGCGAAAGCAGCCTTGAAAACCCTGGGGGGTGGCTTTGCTCAACATGCGGGCAATGTTCCGCTGGAAATCGGCGCTGTTGTTTGCGCCCTCGAACATGGGGCCGGAGAAATAGAAGTTGTAGGTTTCCTCCAGGCCCTGCTGTTGCAGCATGTCCTCAACCAGTCGGGCCCGCTGAACAATGGCCTCCGGCAATCGCGAGGCCATGGCCGACACCAGCACCAACCGCTCAACACGGCTGGGCCACTTGATGGCAAAACGCAATGCCGCCACCACCCCCATGGAAAACCCAAGCACCCGAGCCTTCTCGACGCCCAGCTCATCCAATACCGCCCTCAGATCCTCGGCGAAGCTGTCAACGGTGTAAGCCGATTCAGCGCCCTCTTCAAAGGCTGGATGGTCCGAGTCGCCGCAGCCACGCTGATCGAAGGTAATCAGTTGGTAGGAACTCGAAAATCGGGCCCGGTGCTGATCCCAGATGCTGTGGTCCCAACCCATGGGATGACAGCAAATCAACGCCGGCCCCTCGCCTGATACTTGATAGGCGATGCGTACATCACCGGCCTGGGCATAGCCGTGCTGTACCGCGGTGTTATTCATGAGGTGCCTTTTCGAAATTTTGCACGTCGGGATCTATAACAGCCCACGGACACTTTTCAGACGTCCACAAATTTGCATCGAGCACTTTCGCTGGCGGATCAATGATGTTGCCACAGTGCAGGGCGCAGATTTCGCCGTCATCAGCGCTGCTGTAGATGGGAGAGCCGCAGTCCGAACAAAAATACCGACTGCCGGTCGTCAGCGGGTACCTGGACAATTTGTGTTGTGGATCTTCGATTTGGAGGTCAGCCCTAACCACCGTGGCGTTGGTGGCAAAAGATGCCCCACTGAATCGCCTGCATTCGACGCAGTGACAGTGGTACAGAAACAGTAATTCACCGGCCAGGGTGTAAGTAATTTCGCCGCACAGACATCTGCCGGTGATGGCTTGAGGACTAGCCAACGCGCGTTACCTCCGAGTTATTCTTTGTCGCGTACTCATGCCGGATGTCAGCTAGATACTGCTCCAGCTGATCTTCCCTTATGCTTGAAGGGATAACTATATCTTCCGCCTGACGCTTCTTTCCTTCATCGCCAAGATAAAAAACTTTCCAGGAATCATCTCGGTTCAATACTTCGATGATAGTCCCGAATACATCGAACCTCATTGTTCCAGCCATTTGGCGTTACAATCAGCCATCACCATCGGCCATCCAGCGCATATTAGTATTAGCAGATTGAACCTTAGCAACACTCTTTGATATTGCCTGAACAATAATTTGGGGCGCTTCTTCTGCAATCGAGTGCCCACTATCTTGTGCCGTCCAAAGTTCCGAATCACTAGAAAGGCCTGCCAATTCTTTCTGCATTTGGGGCCACTCTTTTTCACGGGAATCCAAGAATTCGTCCGAAAACATATCTCCGAACCCTTGTTCTCTCAAAGTTCTATCTGATTGAATCACTATCAGCGGTATATCACCCAAGGATTTTGGATACTCTGGGGTTAGCTCAGTTACAAATCCCTTTGATTGTTCCAACAAACCGGAACAAAACCCTGTTCGGTTATATATTCCAAGTTGTTCTTCTGTGCGCTGCTCGCCATAGGCAATTGGCACATTTTCTTCCATGAGACCGAATAATCTTACTACTCCAGTCCAGGCAACAGCTGCGCAGACTTTTACTATCTTTAGGTCATTTGGCCTGTACGCATTTCTAACCGCCTGTTGCTCATGCGCTGAATCCACCAATATGATGCCAGATACCTCAGTGGGAAACTTTTCAAAGTATTTCCTAACATAGATTCCTCCGGCTGAGAATCCAACAAGCACCACCGGGTTATCTACTTCCAACTCCTCGATCACTGCCTTTAGAACTTCGACTATATCCGCCGCGTTCGTGGGTTTGCCGTTGCCGCTACTCCAGCCAATACCCAGTCGATCATAAGAGCAAACCCGGGCGACATGTTGAGCGCTTTCAATTACATCGAGCCAATCGGGATACGACCCCCAGGTGCCATTTTCCAAAATAACGGTATGGCTTCCCTTTCCTTTGCAGAGTACATGAACTTCTTTATCTCCAATGGAAATCAGCTTGCCGGGTATTTTTTGCCGATCATGCCTCTCACTTACATATTGATAGCTCACCCCGACCAAGAGAATAAGGACAACTCCCCCGATCAGCACTGAAATTTTTTTAGCCACATCTCATTCCAGTATCTGAAAGTTCCATGGCTTCAACGCAGCATGGCATCTAACTGATCAACGATTTCAGCCCAGTCAGCATCTTCGTCTTTCATCTGCTGTAAAAAAGACGCCTGCGAGGTATTCCAGAACGCTGCCTTGGATAACTCCACAGCAGCCGGCAAGGGTCCGTTGGTAGTGATGAAAGCGTCAATGCCCTGGTCAGTACTATCCAGCCCCAGTTGATCAAATAACGAGACTATAGAATGAATGGGTGTCTCCACGATGTTCTCCCTCTATACGACTGTTGCAACCAATAGAAAGGTCTAACCCTATAATAGCTGGTGAACCCTCATTCCACCGCCTCTTCACTATCCAGCGCATCGAACACCAGCTTCACCATGAACATGGAGGCCTGCAACAGGTTGACCAGTATCGCCGTCATATAGAATGCCTCGGCGAGATCTACCCAGACCGCAAAGGCGCACAGGATCAGGGGGCCTTGTATACACAGCTCAAATGACGTCAGGGCGACGGCAAACAGAGGGCTCTTCTTCACGGTCGTGGTAGTGCGCGCTCTTAACCTGCGGTTGCTTGCCATAACAATCGCCGAGCACCATACCGTGATAAGGAGCGCGATGGCGCACACGCGCCAGAACCAATCGGCGTTGATTGAGTAGTAGCTTAAGCCCACCGGTAACAGGGCAGCGAAAATAACCAGCAGCCCAATTGTCACCAGCGCCGGCAGGTCGTTCAGCTGCCGGCCTGATCCCATACCAGCGACACCGATCAGGGCGCCGAAGCCCACAAACACACCGGCGATTTCGGCTAGGGCCAGGTAGACATTTAGATCCAGGTTCAAAGGCTCATCTCTTTTTCTTGTTAGTCTAGCCCAATACGGACTCGCCGTGGCAAACTGCATCACACATCATTAAAAGAACCCAGTACATGATTCAAGCAATTCCTCCAGAATCTGACATTACAGCGTTAGCGGGCCACCAGTTTCCCGGCAGCGAACGCCTGATTGAACACTGGGAGAATTTTCTGCTCACCGATTGCACCGGTGCCGAGTTGCTACCCGACGGCATGGTGCACCCAGTCGCGCTGTTCCATGTACCGATACAGGGCGCCGGCACCAGCATTGCCGAGATGTTTGCCCTGGGCCAGGCAGAGTCCGATCTCTCGATCATGATCGAGAGCTACGACTGGGAGATGCCTGTGCCCTTACAGGAGAATGTACGCTACCAAGTCAGCGGTTCCATTCTCAGCGCCGAACGTCTGACCAATGACCAGGGTAATCCGTACGATCGCATTCAGTTTTGTTTTGAGATGCATGAGGGCAGCACCCTGGCAGCGCGCACCACCATCACCTGGCACTACACGAGGAATTTGCTGTGAACCTTAGCGTCGATCAGGAAATTCCCGAGTGGGTCATGGAATCCGTGTCGGCTGAGCGCATGAAAACCATGGCAGCGATACTGCGCGACCCCAACCCCCTGCACTGGGACCGCGAAGCCGTGGCTGCCATACCGCTGGGCCTGGGAAAACGCACTATCAACCAGGGCCCCCTGGGGCTTAGCTACATGGTGAATATGCTGCATGCCTGGGCGGGTCCCGGATGCATCAAACGCCTGAAAATGACGTTTCCGCAGGTGGTGCTGGATGGCGAGCGGGTTGTTGCCAAAGGCCTGGTGACATCGGTCGACGGTAATATCGCCCATTGCGAGGTGTGGCTGGAAGAAGTGGAGCGGGGAAAATTACTGGTAGGTAGCGCAGAAGTTGATACTGGAGATGCCCATGCTTAAACATACCGCCCTGGTTACTTTGCTGCTGAGCGCCGTACTTTCAGGTACAACAGCGACGGCAGAAGAACGCAACGTCATCCTGATTGTGGGTGACGGCATGGACGACCACCAGATCACCATTGCCCGCAATTATCTCAAGGGTGCGCGCGGCAAACTGACCATGGACACATTGCCCATGCGTGGGGTCTCGCAGGTATTAACCGTGGCTGAGGACGGTTCAACCCCGGTGTATGTCGCTGATTCAGCCAGCAGCGCCACGGCCATGGCTACCGGCCAGGTCACCAGCCGCGCGCGCATTGCCATGAGTGCCGCCGATCAAAAACCGATTCGCACCATCGCCCAGATGGCCCAGGAGGCGGGTTTTAAAACCGGCATTGTCGCCACCGCCAGTGTTACCGATGCCACGCCCGCCTCCTTCATGGCCCATATTAGCCTGCGCTACTGTGAGAACCCCGGGCTGATGGAGAAAGTGGAGTTTGCGGGCATCTTGATCGGTGAATGCAGCCAGCACACCAAGGCCAACGGCGGCAGCGGATCAATCTCCCAGCAGATCGCCGAGTCCAACATTAATGTCGTGCTGGGCGGCGGCATGAAGCATTTCGAACCCACCGCTGAAGGCGAGTCTGTCAGTGTGCTGGAGCTTGCCAAAAGCAACAACTTCCATGTCATCACCGATGCCACCGAGTTGGCGGGTGTACCGGCAGGTAAAAAGCTACTGGGACTGTTTGCCCCCAGCCACCTACCCGTGATGTTGCAGGGACAAAACGGTCGCAAGGCCGAGCCGCCCAAGCCCAGCTGGTCGAACTACCTGTTCAAGTATTTTGGCAGTGTCGATTACCCCAAACCCATGACCTGCGAGCCTAACCCGGCCTTTGCAGGCACACCGTCACTCAAGCTGCTGACCGAGAGCGCCCTGCGCCAGCTGAACAATGAAAAGGGCTTTTTCCTGATGGTGGAGTCCGCCTCCATCGACAAGCAATCACATGAACGCATGCCCTGCGGTTCTATTGGGGAGGTACAGCAGTTAAACGAAGTGATTGATTCAGCGCTGGCCTTTGCCGAGGATCACCCCAATACCTTGATCCTGATTACCGCCGATCACGGTCAGGCGGCCCAACTGGTGCCGGAAACCACCTTGTTTGACGACTTTGGTATTCCCGCCTTCACGCCGGGTGCGCTGGCACGCATTATCACCCCCGAGGGCTCGGTGATGGGAGTGAACTATGCCACCAACGACTTTCTCTACGAGGAACACACCGGCACCAATGTGCCCGTGTTCAGCAACAGTGAAGGTGTTGGCCGGGTGCCGACCATGATTACCCAGCCAGAGATTTTCGAAATCGCCCGGGACTACCTGGGACTGTGATCATACGGGTCGGAGCGGTCCGCCGAAGCGGTGATGTGGATAAGTCGTTTTTCAACTTATCCACACTCCTCTGACCCAGTGGCTATTCGCCGGACTTTCGGGCTTTCTCCATAATCGCCGCCTCGGCGGCGCGAGACTCCGCAGCGGACCGCTCGCGCATATCCTCCAGGTACCAGATACCGGCCGCGATGCCTGCCAATACGGCCAGCACGGTAAATAGCTTTAAGAACTTCAACGCGGGTCGTGGTGATTGTCGATCAGCTCGCCCATACCACCCGTAGCCAGGGCTTTCACCATATCCTTGTCAAAGAAGTCGTAGGGATGGCCATAGACGATGCCACTGACCTCCTCCAGAGATTGCATATGCGTATCGGTGAGTGTCACGTCCAGGCTGCCGAGATTGTCCTGTAATTGCGCCAGGGTACTGGCACCGAGAATAGGAATCGTGCCGCGCTGACGCACCCAGGCCAGGGCCGCCTGGGCTGAGCTGCAACCAATTTCATCGGCGATCTGATCCACCATCCTGGCCACTTCCAAACGCTTGTCGGTGATGTCGTGAAACGGCAGGGTATCGAGACGGCGTGCGTCATCACTACCGCGGGTGTATTTGCCGCTAAGCATGCCGCTGGCCAGGGGTGACCAGGCAGTGATATTAATATCCATATCGCGGCACATGGGGAAATGCTCCCGTTCAATGCCCCGCTCCACCAGGCTGTACTCCATCTGCATGCTCACAAATTGCGTCCAGCCCCGCAGCTCGGCGGTGGTGTTGCAGCGCGCCGCCACCCAGGCGGGCGCATCGGACAGGCCGATGTAGAGAATCTTGCCGGCCCGCACGGCATCGTCCAGGGCCCGCATGGCTTCATCCACGGGGGTGGAGAAATCCCAGTTATGCATCCAGTACAGATCGATGTAGTCGACCTTGAGTCGCTTGAGGCTGGCGTCCAGGGATTGCATCATGTTCTTGCGCTGGTTGCCGGCGGCGTTAGCATCCTCGCGCCCGGGGAAGGCATTGGTGTACTTGGTGGCCACCACGAAACGTTCGCGATCGTAAGCGATGAATTCCCCCACCAATTTTTCGCTTTCACCCTGGGTATAAATGTCGGCGGTGTCGATAAAGTTACCACCCTCCTCCACATAGGCGTTAAACATGGCATGGCTTTCCGCTTTGTCCGCACACCAGCCCTCATCCGAGCCAAAGGTCATGGCGCCCAAGCACAATTCCGAGACCCGCAAGCCACTTCTTCCCAATAATTTATATCGCATCACACTAATTCCTGTTGGGCTGATCGAATAACAATAGTCGAATAACAAATCGCTCAGTTAATAATAAACAACTAATGAAGATAACTTCAGCCCCATTGCCAGCTATATATCCCCAGGGTTGGGAGCCGGTGCTGCCGTTGAGTAAGAAGATAAACAAGCTGCCGAAGAAAAACAGTGGCCAGCCTGCCCGCCGCCATATCGCCAGGGAGATGGGCAAGACCAGCACATTGGTCGCTATGGTGGCCAGCGGTGGCATTCTGGAAACACTGGCAAGCCGGGTGTGATCCAGCAGCTGGGCGGGCTCCAGCTCCAGCAACAACACGTCGTGCCACATGCCATAAACCCAGGCCACCGCGGTAAACGCCCAGCAGAAGCGGATGAACATTGCGTTGTGGGCGAAGGCGACCCGGCTGTGTTGGGCCACGGACAGGGTGAATATCGTTAAAAACGGCAACACCGCCGCGTGAAGTATGTAGCGCGGATAATTGGCGATCACATACCACTGGGTACCCGCCCCGATATCGCCGAGAAGTAACACCAGGTTGTCGTAGCACATCGCAATCAGCATGATGCGCAGGAACCACAGCCGCATTGATGTCTGGCCTTCAAAGGTGAAGGACCAGGCCAGGAAGGCCAGGTGTATGAGAAAATAGACTGATAGCGCGGAAGTAACCATTACTGCTAATCTGACAGGGTCGAATTGAAGAATAACAGTATGCCTCTAAGCAAAGAAAGGCTTGAATACTACGCCATGATCGCCGAGATCATCGGCGCAGTGGCGGTTGTGGTGTCGGTGATTTACCTGGCTATCCAGATTCAGGAAAACACCAACGAATTGCAGAACCAGGGCTACTACAACGCCCTGATGATGGGACAGCGCCCCATAGAAATTGAGGTGTCCGATCCAGAAATGTCCTCACTGGTACTGCGCGGTCACGCGGACCCATCACTGCTGTCACCAGCAGAGTGGGAGCGCTTCTCCAAGCACCAGTTCATGCACATCAACAGCTGGGAATATATGTATTACTCACACGATGCTAGAAGTATTCCGGCAACCCTCTGGATAGGCGCCGACGCATTTTATCGCGGACTCATAGCAAAACACTATGGCTTACGACAGTTCTGGGAGGAGTACCAGGAGGCTTATGCCGAGCCCTTCAATTCTTACGTTGACGGGATCTACGCGGAATACCCAGTGCCCCCAAAGGGGATTGTAGAAGAATAATATGAGTGCATTTGTCCCCCTGGAAACCAGCATCTTTGATCCCGAATTTACCATCGACCCCTACCCCTTCCTGGAGGATCTGTATGGTCGGGAGGAAGTGCTGGGCTTCTCTTCCGAGGGCATGAATTTCTGTTTCCGCTACGAGGACTGTCGCGACCTGATCTCGGCCCACAAAAATGTTTCCCGGGAACCGGTGGAGGGCAGCGAGGCCGCAGCCGACATGGCCGCCTTCGCCGAAAACTACCCAGCCAGGGCCTGGGGTTTCCAATACCTGCTTACCGACATGAAAGTGAAGGGCATCCTCAATCGCTACACGGTAGAGATGCTGGAGCGCATCTCGCTGGATAAATTCAAGTCGGTGTTTGCCCAATTCAATCAGCCCGGCACCCACGACAATTACTTTCGCGACCTCAGTCGCCTACCCATGCAGGCCATCATGGACGCCTGGGGCTTCGAATTCGACGACCAGGTCATCGACAACCTCTACAACTGGAGCATGGCCTTGGTGAAATCTTTCGACAATTACGGCGATGAAGCTTTGATTGCGAAGGGTGATGCCGGCATGGGTGAAAATATCAATTACTGCCGCGAGCAATTCAA
This sequence comes from Halieaceae bacterium, assembly GCA_965237855.1. Classification (GTDB taxonomy): domain Bacteria; phylum Pseudomonadota; class Gammaproteobacteria; order Pseudomonadales; family Halieaceae; genus CBDEGK01. The sequence goes on from CBDEGK010000004.1 coordinate 922,807, forward strand.
TTCGGCGCCGCCGGGCACTGTGCTGCACGAGTTCGCCAAAGAAGTTCGTGCGGCCGGGGCTGCAGACGACTACGGCATCGGCTGCCTGGTCTCGCTGATCCAGTCCACTCCCAATACGCTCAGCATCTCCAATACCCTGATGCTAAGAAACATGCTGCGCTACAAGAACAAAGTGCAGGAGCTGCGGGACGACCCCTCGAAAATCACTTCCGATGTCATCACGGAGTTCCTGCGCCGTGACAACCACGTCAAATCCCTGGCTCGCCAGGTACACGACAATTTCGAGATGCGCGGCCATGAACTCAAGCGCGGCGACAGCCTCTACATCTTCTACCCAGGGGTGAACCTCGATCCCACCCACTGGGATGATCCGTTAAACCTCAACTTCGAGCGCAAGTTCACCCACGAGAATCACAATATCTTTGGCGGCGCGCGCTATTCCTGTATCGGCAGCCGCATTGCTCTCAAGTACTTCTCCGAGATGATCCCGCTGATCCTCGAGTACCTCCCCGACAGCGCGGAAATCGCCACCGCCGATATGAAGGTGGACGGCACCTGGATTACCGAGCGTGTTATTACTGATATGCCCATCGTGGTGCATTAGCGATGATTGATCCCTCCTTCTCTGAGGCACTACCCAAGCTGTTGCTGGATCTTGATCAACTCAAGTTGGTGGAGCGCCTGGCGGCGGATCACGAACAGCTGCTGCCTGGCTTAAAAGAACTTTGGGATGAACAGGAATACGGCAGCGCCAGGGAAGCCCGCTTCCTGAAAGTCGTCGACCGACTGCTGCCTTTCCTCCACAACATCACCAGCGAGGGCAAAACCTGGCGCAAGCTCGGCATCAAGAAGAGCCAGGTGCTGGCCAAGCACGCCTTTATTGCCGTTGAATTCCCCGAATTACACCAGTGGATGATGACGCTACTGGATGACGCAGCGGACAAAGGCTGGGTCACTGACGCCTGAACGAATCAAGAATATTCCAATAGAAGGAACCTGTAGTTATGTATCTGCTCCGCTTCGATATGCGCGCACCGGACAACGGGACCGCCAGCATTGAGGACCTGTACGCTGCCGCTATCGACATGGTTGAGTGGGGCGAGAACAACGGTTGTATCACCGCGATGATTTCCGAGCACCACTGCTCACCGGACAACTACATTCCCTCGCCCCTTGTGTTGGCCAGTGCCATGGCTGCCCGCACCCGCAACCTGCCTATCAATGTGGCTGCACTGCTGCTGAACCTGTATGACCCCATCAAGCTGGCGGAGGATATGGCGGTGCTGGATATTGTCTCCGCGGGGCGTACCAGTTATGTCATTGGCCTGGGCTATCGCGCCGAAGAGTACGCCATGTTTGGTGTACCCATGGCAGATCGAGCTGCAATTATCGAAGAGAAAATCGAAGTCCTGCTGAAAGCCCTCTCCGGCGAGGCCTTCGACTACCAGGGCCGCCAGGTGCAGGTCAGACCCAGCCCCGTTTCGGAACAACTCGCCATCGCCTACGGCGGCCACTCCAAGGCGGCCGCTCGACGGGCTGGCAAATTCGGCATGAATTTTTTTGCTAACGGCGGCGCTGACAACCTGCTGCCCGTGTATGAACAGGCCTGCCGGGATGCGGGACATGCACCGGGCCAGGCGGCCATTCCACCGATGAATTCCCCCCAATGTGTGTTTGTGGCGGAGGACCTGGACCAGGCCTGGGCCGATATCGGTCCATATATGCTGCACGACATCAGCATGTATCGAGTGTGGGAAGGGGAAGACCGCACTGCAGTCACCAGCTTTGCCACCAGCATTGAAGAAATTCGCCAACAGGAAGGTCCCTACCGTATCATCACGCCGGAGCAGGCCATTGCGATGATCCAGGCAGGTGCGCCATTGATGATGCACCCACTGGTGGGTGGCTGCCCGCCCGAATTGGGCTGGGCCAGCCTCAAGCTGGTAGCCGATAAAGTACTACCGAATTTGTAAGGAGAAAGAATGAAAGCCTGGCGCACCCAATACTATGGCGATCCACTCGAAGTTCTGAAACTTGAAGAGGTCGAGATAGCATCACCGAATCCCGGCGAGCTCCAGGTTCGAGTCCAGGCCATCCCCCTGAATCTCAACGACCTGGAACGGATCATGGGCGGCAATATGATGGTGGAGCCGGAGTTACCCTATATCCCGGGCATGGAGGTGATGGGTGTGGTCGAGGCCTGTGGCGACGGGGCAGAACACTGGATGGGCCTAAGAGTTGTGGCCACCACCGCTGGCGCAACCGGCGGCTTTGCCGAACTGGCGAACTGTCCCGCGGTGTCCGCCTTCGAAATACCCGACGAGATACCCCTGCCCGATGCGGCAGCCCTGTATTTTCCCTTCCACCTGGCCTGGCTCGGTCTGCACGACAGGGCCGATCTACAGGCGGGGGAAACGGTACTGATTCACGCGGCGGCCGGTGGTTCCGGTTCGGCTGCGGTGCAACTGGCCAAAGCCGCCGGGGCGCGAGTGATTGCCACCGCTGGCTCTGAAGAGAAGTTAAAGCTGTGCCGTGAACTCGGCGCCGATATTGCCCTCAATTATAACGACGGTGATTTCGCACCGGCGGTACTGGAAGCCACTGGCAACAAGGGCGTGGAGGTGGTGTTCGACAATGTCGGCGAGGCAGTGATGGAGCAATCCATGAATTGCCTGGCCTATAACGGTCGCTACCTGATGATGGGTTTTGCCTCTAACAAGGCTGTCGCTGATGAAAAATTCATTGTGCCGCGGCGACTGGCCACCGGCAACTTCAAGCTCTGCGGCGTTCTGCTCGCCTACGCCGATGGCCCCACCTCTGACTTTCTCAAGCAGGGTATGGGCTGGAGTTTTGCCAGCGACTCACTCGGACAGAAGATCCAGGAAGACATCAACAGTCGGTACCTGGCCGGTGAGATCAAAGCCGTGGTCGGTCAAACCTGTGGCTTTGACGATATTCCGCAGGCAGTTAAAGACCTGGCTGACCGCAAAACCACCGGCCGCAGTATTATCCTGCTGGACTAGCCTATGCCGGTTCAGTTTCCAGGGGATAGCCTTTTTCCTGCCACAGCTCTACGCCCTTATCCAGGGCGACAGCGCGGCTAAAACCCATCTCTCTCAGGGTGGCGGTAGCGAGTGTGGATATTCGGCCAAATTCACAATAGGCCACGATGCGCTGGGTTGGGTCGGGAAACTCATCGTTCACCCACAGTTCCAACTGCCCGCGCGGGATAGAGATCGCGCCGGGAATATGTCCGCGGTCATAGGCCTCTTTCTCACGCACATCCAACAAGGTAATGCCCGGCTCGGCTTCTCCCACCCGCCGCAGCACCTCCTCCAGCGACATAAATGACACATGACGAGCCGCATCGGCAATCAGCTGTTCAACGGTCTTGCCGCCACTGAGATTGGTGCGCAGGGCTTCCGACAAGTGATCGGGCATGCGCAGCGTGAGCTGCTGCATCTGTGCCACGAATTCCGCGCGGTCGGTCATTTGCAGGCGCGGGTTATGCGCGAGTTCCTCGCCGATGGTAGAGAACTCCCGCTCACTGTAGATATGGGCCGGGTACACCTTCGTCGCCGGGTCCAGTTGCGCCAGCTTGCCAAATAAGCTGTCGTACAATTGCTCCGGGTCACCACCGGGCAGGTCGCTACGCCCACAGCCGCCAATCAACAGGGTATCGCCAGTGAACAGGTAATCTTCCACCTGCACGCAGATCGAATCTTCCGTATGGCCCGGGGTGTAGAGAATATCGAGTGACAACTGGCCAAGAATAATTTTTTCACCGTCGTCGACCCGCATATCCACAAAGGGCGGGCCGGCTTCGCGGTGCATGATGACGGGGATATCGAGCGACCGCGCCAGTTCAACGGCACCAGAGAAGTGGTCGGCGTGGGTATGGGTATCCAACACATAGTGGATGCGCACACCCTCCTGGGCGGCCAGGCCCAGGTAGCGATCGACCAGGCTTTGGTCCGGGTCGATGACGATAGCCGTACAGCTGTCCTCGCAGGCTACAAAATAGGATTGGCAGCCGCGCTCGGTGGCGATCTGGTGGAAAATCATGCTTACGCCTCCTTCTCGATTGCCACCATAGCTCAATTTACCTATGATAGCCGCTTCTGTGTGACTGGCGATTACAGGTGGGTTACCACCGGGGAGCACAGACCGTATTTGTAGCCGTTCGCCTGGGCACCCCTTGCTTGTTTATTTGCGTTTGTTAGCAACGACGCCAAAAGGAGGATGCCCATGTCTGACCATCGATCTATTCTCGAGAAAACCGATCCCGCGGTGTACGCTGCCCTGCTCAATGAAGAACAGCGTCAGCGCGACGGGGTCGAGCTGATTCCCTCGGAAAACTACACCTACCCGGAAGTGCTGGAACTGTTGGGTTCGGTCTTTACCAACAAATACTCGGAAGGCTATCCCGGCAAGCGCTACTACGGCGGCCAGCAAAACACCGACACCATCGAGGAACTGGCGCGAACTCGCGCCTGCCAGGTGTTTCGCGGCGAACACGCCAATGTACAGGCCCTCTCGGGCTCGGTGATGAACCAGGCTGTGTACCTGGGCTTGCTGGAACCGGGTGACAATATCCTCGCCATGGAGTTGTCTCACGGCGGCCACCTCACTCACGGCGCGCCCGTCTCGCACATGGGGCGCCTGTTTAATTTCGAACGCTACAAAACCCTGCCAGGCTCCGGAGATATTGATTACGACCACGTGCGCGACATGGCACTCAAGCAAAAGCCCAAATTGTTGCTATGTGGTTACTCCTCCTATCCCAAGGACCTGGATTACGCGAAATTCAAAGCCATCGCCGACGAGGTAGGTGCGCTGACCATGGCCGATATCTCCCACTATGGTGGGCTGGTGGCCGGTAACGCCATGGCCAACCCGCTGGACTTCGGTTTCGACGTCATCACCACCGGCCACAAGTCGCTACGCGGCCCCCGCTCTGGTCTCATTATCTGCAAGCAAGAACACAGCAAAGCCATCGACAGTTCGGTGTTCCCCGGCATGCAGGGTGGCCCCCATATGAACCAGGTCGCCGCCATCGCGGTCACCCTGCTGCATGCTGCATCGCGGGAATTCGCCCGCTACAGCCAGCAAATTCTGGACAATGCCCAGGCCATGGCAAAATCCCTGCTGGCACACGATGTGGAGTTGATCACCGGCGGCACCGAGAACCACTTGCTGGTATTCAACAGCATTTCCAGCTTTGGACTCGACGGCCGTGAGGCCCAGGACCTGCTTGACCGGGTCGACATCACCACCAACAAGCAGGTGATACCCGATGATCCCCTGCCCCCCTTCAAGGGCTCCGGCATCCGCCTCGGCACCCCCGCTGCGACCACGCGAGGTATGAATGAAGCCGACATGGAACAGATTGTCGGCTGGATTGTGCACACCTTGCGCAATCCCGGCGATGACAAGGTGCTTAAGAGCATTGGAGAAGAAGTAGTCAATTTCTGTCGCGAGTTCCCCGTGCCAGGTCTGGACTAGCGCTCTATACTAGCGGCCATGGAAGCGTACGCCGACTACGACCTGCCGCTGATCGATCTGCTGCCCCAGTTTATGCTGGGGCTGATCATCTTCAGTTTTCTTGAGCTGGCCTGGGTACACTTTCGCCAGCGCCAGGCCAAGCTGGGCGAATATGGCATGACCTTCAAAGCCATGGGCTTCAATGTCCTCATCGGCATTGGCGTTGGTATATTGATGGGCCCGGTCAGCAAGATTCTGTTCGCCTTGTGGGGTGCCAGCCTGACACCCTTCAACGCCGGATTATCACCGCTGGGTTGTCTCTACGGCCTGTTCATCTATGAGATGACCTACTGGCTACAGCACTGGCTGGCGCACAAAGTGCGATTGCTGTGGTGCCTGCACTCACCTCACCACGCTCCTGAATCCATGCATTTGTGGGTCGGCTTCAACCACTCATTCCTGGAGACCATTTTCTACATGGCCTTCACCCTGGGGTTCATTCCCGCCATTCTCGGTGTCGATCCGGCGGTGATCGCTGTGCTCGCCTTTGTCGATGCCGCCTGGGGTAACCTGCTACACCTCAGCGACAAGACGGTTACCAGCCGCTTTGGCATTCTCGAGAAATTTCTGCAAACTCCCTCTTACCACCGGGTACACCACGCCCAGAACGTGCGCTACATGGACACCAACTACAATTCAATCACCCTGCTGGGCGACTGGTTGATGGGCACGCTGCAACCACTTGATGACAGGGAGCCAGTTCAATTCGGGATTACCCGCGAGGTCAATACCAACAGTTTCTGGGATGTGCACTTCGGGGAATTCCTGCTGCTGTGGCGAGACCTGAAGACTACGAGTAACCTTCGAGAAGTACTGGGATACCTGTTCAGTCCACCGGGCTGGAAACCTGAAGGCGAGCAACAAACCGCCGCAGCGAGAAAACTGCGGAAACTTGGGAATCGAGAGGCGCCAGAATGGCAATCGTAAGCGAAACAATCCCGCAATCACTGCAAGCCGAGGTTGAAGCAGCGATCAGCTGGTTTAATGCCGGGCAAACAGACACCTATGAAGTCACCGGTATCGTCGATGCCGATCTAACACTCGCAGCAAGCGCACCGCGGGAGTTACGACTGGTGTTGTGTGGCGGTGATACCTGCCAACAACAAAGCTTCCAGGTATCGTCTACAGAGGACGGCTTCAACGTCGCGTTCTCGGAAGCCGGCGCAGTTACCACCGCCGCGGCGACGGAGTTACAGGCTGAACTCGATCCCCCGCCTGGCGCTCTGCGCCACTGGCTCGATGGAATACTACAACAGCTCGACTTCACCCTGTTGGTTTTCTACCGCGGTTTCTGGTGACCCCCCTGTCGCTCCGAGTTGCGGGGCTATATCAGGAGTGGCGTGGTAGACAAGGTTCGCGCGGCGGGGGGCGAGATTTACGCTATCACCAGCGAGCCGCAGCGGCTGGCCTCCCTCGCTCAAAACGACTGGGAACTGAACTTCGAAACAGTTGGCGACCCCCATCACGAAATTTCGGGTGCTTGCCAGGAGCGGGGTTGGCTCAAGCTCATCGTTAATACCGAAGTCGGCATCACGGCTTTGGAAGCCAATACGATTTACAGCCATCCGAAAGGCTATTTTCAGCCCGGCGTCCTGGCCCTGAATTCAAGCGGACGCGTGTTATATCGCTGGCGCGGTATACCCACCAGAAGCAATATGGGCGGTGCTGCCGAACGGCCAACCGCGGAGCATGTATTCGAAAAACTGTCGCGTGCGCTGGAGGACACAACAACCGCAGATGCCGAGCCTGATCTAAAACCCAAACTCGATTCCCGCGGGATTCCCTGGCCGCTTTTTATGACCCTGCTGCTCGCCAACGGGTGGTTCATCAAACCGAAGCCATTTCCCTATATTCAAGGGGGACCGTCCGTTAACACGCGTGCCAAACGTGCCCTCATGAGAATGCCGTTTTTCCTGGGCGCCGTGGTGCTGGCCTTTGCCCTTCTCCCTGCCGGATGGGTGGGAGTAGCATTGCTGGCCTATGGCCTGTGGTTGACGCCGCATTTTCGCTACCTCGGCAGCCAGTTCCAGCACGTTAAAGAATAGTGATTACCCAATCAGTGAAACTAATTTCCAATCGAGGTGAATAGCGCATAGCCTCCTGAGCAATACAACGCCCAGGAGGACACAAGCATGGAAATAAAGCCTATTCACCCCGCCAGCTGTCATTGCGGTGGCGTTCAATTCGAATTGAAATTACCCGACGGGCTGCAGAAACTGCGCCGCTGTAACTGCTCGATGTGTCGACGTCGCGGTGCCGTTGTGGCGTCTGTGCCACTGGCAGACATAGGCATAGTTAAAGGGGAGGACTTATTGTCGCTCTATCAATTCAACACCCGTACCGCCAAACACTTTTTCTGCTCGGTCTGTGGCATTTACACCCATCATCAACGTCGCTCTAACCCCAGCGAATATGGGGTCAACGTTGCCTGCCTTGAGGGCGTGGATCCTTTTGAACTGGGAGACATTCCCACCCTTGACGGTGTAAACCATCCCGCCGACCGCGCCCCCCTCAGGGATTGAGAACCAGTTCACTGACGGCGTGTTCGGCAATAGCGGCGTCACTGAACCACCAGTAATCTGGCGTGCCGCTGAGCCAGTCATCCAGCCCGTTGGTCATCTGTTCATTGAACAAGCGCTCACTGACACCACCGGGAATATGCGCTTCGATTTTATCCGGGTCGGACAGGTCCATCACCAGGCGCATGGAATCGAAGAAGGTGGTGCGATAGGGATCCGCATATTTGTAGGCGGCCCGGTTCAGGGTTTCGCCGGAGCCAGGCACGGCGTGGGTACCGCCACCAATCCATTCTGCCGCCAGGTCGCCAGGCACCAGTGGATGTGAGAAGGTGATGGTGTGTTCATCGCCCCACCGCCAACGGCTCAAATCAGCCCCGTGGACCGGCACCAGCTCGGCCAGCATGTCGGCGGCGGCACGGGCAAACAAACTCTCCCGCGTTTCCTCTGCCTCGGTCCGACTGTCATCCAACCAGGCGGCATTCTCTTCCAGGGTGATCTTGGCGATACGCTCATGCCAGTAGTAATAGTCGTTCAGATACTTAACGCTGAGTTCTTCACCCAACTCGTCCTCAACCACGGCGCGCGCGTAGTGGCGCAAGATAGACTGGTAGATCAACGGCGCGGCCTGGGCCTTGTCATCCATGAAATCCCAGTTTCCAAGCATTTCGCCTGCCTGGCGAGTGCTCGCATCAGCCAATAGCACCGGCACCATTAACGGCACCAGTTTTTCCGCGAGCATATTCTTGGTATCCAGTTGTGTCGCCCAATGATCGGCGGTGGTCCAGGTCTGGCGACTGGCCATGAGCTCGCTCAGCCGCCGATAGCGCCAGGAATGAGCGAAGAACGTGGAGTAGTGATAGGGATAGTCGGCCGGTAGAATGCGGTGGTTGGCGCTGCCTACCCAGTCGGCTTCAGGGTTCCAAACCAGGGGCATTTCCGCCGGCGGAATTCGCCCCACCCAATTGTCGCTGCCATCAAAGACCGGCACGGGTGCCGCGCCGTCCCCGCGGGAACGCTGGGGCAAAAAACCTGCACCGGTGCGGGCGATAACACCCTCGTAATCCGCCACCACAAACGTCAGTGGGGTCGCAATATTGCCAATGGCTTCAATCGCTGCTGCGGTGGTTTTCGCTAACAGAAGAGAACGGGTAGTGAGGATCTCGTTGTAGAACTCGGGAACCCCCCAGCGCAAGCTCAACAGCTTGCCGCTGGCCATGCTCATGCCGTGATCAGAGATAATCGGGCCGCGGCGGGTCTCACGAATATTCAACACCTCGGTCCTGAAACCACCCTCGGCCTCACCGTCTTTGACTTTCAGTTCAACCGTGCGTACGACAAAGGGGATACTTTCCTCACCCTCCAGGTAATTGTCGGGGTTATTGGGGTCCTGGGTTTCCACGTACAGGTCCACCATATCGCCATAGCCATTGGTGATGCCCCAGGCAATCGAATCGGTACGGCCAATGCCAATACCGGCGCCACCAGCCACGGCGCCGCCCACCGCCCGCCAGTCGGGTGTTATCAAGCCAATGGGATGCCAGAAACCCGGCAAGCGGCGAGAGTCCACATGGGGATCACTGGCGACAATGGGCATGCCGCCCGCCGAGCGGCTGCTACCGGTAATCCAACAATTACTGCCGCTGGCATCGGCAGCTGGAAAAGAGGAATCCAGGGCGTAGGACAATTGCAGGTCATCCCGTTGGTAGGCATAGTCGGAGGCCGCCCGGGCATTTTGCGGATCGTCAGCATTCACCGTAATCTGCGAGATCTCAGCGGCCCGCTCTGCGCCGAGCCGATCAATCAGCGACTGGCTCAACAATTCTTCCCGCCAGTTCACCGTGCTGCCCCAGGAATTAAATATCTGCACGCCAACCAGTTCTTCAAGGGTCCAGGGTGCGGGTGGATTGCTGCGCAGCGGTAAGGTCAGCTCATCTGAGCGCTGGGTGAGGTAACCATTCACGCCTCGCAAGTAGGCCTCCAGCACATGTCGATCTTCCTCCGCCAGAATTCGCAGCTGCCGCGCCGCCTGGGCGGGCACATTGATCATATGCACCATGGTGTCCATGGCCAGGCCACCCTCCCCCACCAGTTCCGAGAGCCGGCCCTGGGACAGCAAGCGCATCATCTGTAATTGGAACATCCGGTCCTGGGCAGTCACGAATCCCTGACCGGCAATCACGTCTTCGAAATTTTCGGCGTGGACATAGGGCACACCTTTACTGTCCCGAACGATGCGAACCGGCGCGGACAAACCGGGGATCGACACCTCGCCATTAGGGTCGTAGCTGTCGATGCGGGGCAGTATCAACCAGGCTGCCAGCAGCACACCCGCCACGAGAAACAGCAATGCTTTAAGAACTTTCATGGAATCTCCTCAGTCCAGCGGCAGACCGATCTGCTCGGCAATGTCGGCGTGATTCTGCGGCTGCAGGTAGTCACTAGCCATCAAAGCGCTCGTGAACATTGGCCCGGCGTCGCTGAATTTGCCGCCGTCGCTGCTCCTCACTAAAAGCGGGAACATCTGCCGGCAACTCGCTGGCCAGATCCGCAAAGGGCACAAACTGTGCTCGCGGGTGCTGCTGTTCAGGCAATTCGCCCTCAAGGCCCTGCCAGCGCATAAAAATCAATCCACGGCGGTGGCCCTCTGTATCCAGCCAGTTCTGAATGCCGGGATCTCGATGAGAGATCACGGCATAACAGCGACCGTCGTCACTGCAATGCATCTGATCCAATGTCAGCGAGCTGGTATGGCTTTCATAGTCGAGACTGGTAAACCAAAGATTGCCCAATTCAATACCCTGGTAACTGGCATCGCTGGGCGTCGTCGACAAAATAATAGCCTGGTCATTATCCAGCTCCCAACTACCAAACGCAGAATACTGGCCCACCAGTCCTCCCTGGGTACCTCGCGGCGGTGAAATATCATTGCGGCTGGCGAGGGTCCACATACGGTTGCCGTAGGCGATCCAGGTGGCTGTAGCATCATACAAGTTGACCGCAATTTCACTCATTCCCAGTGCCATTCTGGCGGGCGCAAGTGGCATTCCGGGGGTACCTTCCTCGCCAATTTTTTCAATCCGCAGGCGGCCAGGGCGCTCGGTGTCCCAGTCGCTGTGAGAAAAACGTGCCAGCAAGGTGCGAGCTCCATCGCCATTGGCCAGCCAGTTGATACCATCGCCAGGATCAGTACGGCTGACAATCACCTCGAAACTGCCATCCTCTTCAATCGCCATGTCGGAGCCATCCAGCACACTGACATTAGTGCTGGTCCCGGCGCCGCGAACACCGGGCACGCCTACCACCAATTGAAAAATCAGATTTCGACTGGTGGCGCGCTGACCAATAATGCGGTAGTCCGCATCATCACTAATAGTGGCTACATAGTAATTGTTATCCGGATTTTCCAGGCCGCGTTTGCTGGTCCAGTCCACGGCGCGCATAAAGCGCGGCTGATCTGGGTCCATCAGTGCTGCCGATTTGATACCGTTGATCAGCGCATAGAATAGCGTGCGATAGGCCTCGGCGCGCTCCTGGTCATCGGCAAAAAACTCCGAGTCTCGATACAGGCTACGGGTTTCCTCTAGTGAGCGGGTGAAATCCTGCCAGGCCTGATTGAGGGGGATCATCATTGAGCACAACGCCCGGCTCAAAGGTGGGTGGTGCTGCGGTAAATCGACCGGCCAGGAAGGCTGCCGATAACAGGGTGGCCAGGGCCAGTACGAGCAATAAGTTTCGCATCAAATCAATCTACCTATCCCACGATTCACTACACGAGCGCATCTTCACACTCAGCTTACAACATCAACTGCCAGTAACCCACATCAACCCAGCGATCAAACTTGTTTCCCACCGCACTGAATTGCCCCACCTTCTGAAACCCCAGCTTTTCATGCAGCGCCACACTGGCGTCATTGGGCAGAGCGATGCCACCCATGGCCGTGTGCATGCCTGCTGTGCGCAGGCGCTGCAGCAATTGCGTGTAGAGATGACTGCCAAGCCCATAGCCAAGTACACCCTGACGCAGGTATATCGTTGACTCCACGCTGTGGCGATAGGCGGATCGGTGTTTCCAATGCACGGCACAGGCATAGCCCAGTAATTCCTCATCGCGAATCAGAACAATCCACGGTAAATCCCAACCCACCACATCCTGTACCCGGCTGCCCATCTCCTCGGCGCTGACGGGTACCTCCTCAAAGGTGGTCACGGTATTGAGCACGTAATAGTTGTACAGCTCAGCCAGGGCGGAATAATCACCGGACTGGGCGTCGCGAACAATCAGGCTGGGGGCGTGGGCTTCCATCCCCACATTATAGTGCGTGCCTTCAGGCTACGGCGAGACTCTCCCGCACGCAATTAATCATAGCCCGCTCCAGTATAAATTCTTTGGCCCGCACAGGATCCTCCGCGGTCTCCATCAGCTCGTGCTGGCGCTTGCTCTGAATATCGGGATCTGTGGATTCCATCAATTTCTTGTTGTTGATGGTGTGCTCCTGCACAAACTGCACCGCCAGTTCGCGCCGTTGCCGGTCGTAGTGAGCGAGGCGATCGGCAACGTCGGCACCCTCCTTGATGATGGAGGTGAGCTTTTCCGCGAGGTTGACGGCGTCGTGCAAGCCACCGTTCATGCCCATACCACCCAGCGGGTTATTGATATGGCAGGCATCGCCCACCAGCGCCACCCGGCCCTGGTAGTAGCTTTCGGCGACCCGCTGGTGGACGTGATAGAGCGTGCGATGGCCAATCGTGTAATCGCCCTGTTTCGGCCACAGGTGCTGCAAACGCTCCTGGATAAAGGCGTCACTGAGGTACATGGCCCCAGTGTCCTGGTCGGAATCAGGGTTGGAGTCGGTGGGCCACAAGACCCGCCACTGTTTGTCGGTGCGCAGAATGACGCACCACTTCTGGGGATCGGCCACGTAGTTGACCCAGGACAGCTGCTCGAAGACATCGTCAAACGGTAAGTCGGTGGAAACCACCAGGAATTTTTCATCATAGGTAAAGCCACTGTAGTCAATGCCGGCGGCCTTGCGCACATTGCTGGATGCGCCATCGGCGCCGACCAGAAAACTGCCGCGAATCGTCTCGCTTCCGGCAGGTGTCTGTACTACCACATCAACGCCAGTCGCATCCTGCACAAAGCCGATCACCTCACACTGGTAGCGTGTCTCCACGCCCAGCTCATCGAGCATTTCCAACGAAGGAGAATGAAAGGTCGAGGCGCGCAAATCGATGGGCAGGGTGACCTCGCGTTCGAGCAGCAGTACGGGAATATTTTGTTTCGCCAGGGACAGGGCCAGCACAGAGCCCGCCGGTCCAGCGCCGGCAATCACAACGGGAGCTAGTTCAGACATGGTTTATCGCATTTCTAAAAGATGGCCAAATGATATAACACTATATCTTTTGCTGCAGCCCCAGCCTGCCCGAAATCAATCTTTGCGGCGCATTCGCCACAGCCACAGCAGCGCCAATTGCACGCCTACCATGGGCAAACACAGCATCAACAGGGGCTGCCAGCCAATTGAGGACAACACCCAGCCAGATGACAGGGCCGCCAGCGCCTGGCTGCCGAACACCACGAATTCATTGAAACCCTGCACCCGGAAGCGCTCCTCATCGCGATAAGTGGAGGGCAACATGGCGGTGCCGCTGACGAACAGGAAGTTCCAGGCCAGGCCCAGCAGCATTAAAGCCACCCAGAAGTGTTCCAGTGCCACCCCGGACAATGCGACCCCGATACACAGCACATACAGTAGGCAGCCAGTCAGCATCAATCGAGCTTCCCCGAAACGCGCAATGAGCCAGCCACTGAACAGAGACGGCAGATACATGGCCATGATATGGCTCTGGATCACCCATTTGGTGTCGGCCAGTTCGAGACCATGATGCACATGCATGCTGACTGGTGTCGCCGTCATCACGAAGCTCATCACCACGTAGCCGACGGTAGCAGCCATCACCGCGACCCAGAAGCAGGTGCTGTGCATGATTTCGCGCAGCGGTCGGCCACCTGCATGTTCTGCCGCCTGTGGCCGCGCCCCTTCCCGGTAAAACAACAGCACCGCCAGGGCCAACAGTTGCAGGCAAGCCAGGCCGACAAACGATCCACTGTATTCCCACTCCAACAGATTTCTCCCCCGCACACCCAATTCCGGCCCCAGGAAGGCGGCAATCAATCCCGCCAGTAGTACCCGCGACGCCGCCCGCGGCATCATCGCCTGCGGCACAGTTTCCATGGCGGCAAATCGATACTGTTGACCAAAAGCCAGGGAAGAACCGAGCAAGATGGTAGCCCCACAAAACAGGTAGAAGGACTCGGCATGAATGGCAGCCGCAGCACTCAGGGAACCGCTCATGGCAAACAGCGTACCGGCGATAAATACCGGCTTGCGTCCCCATCGCTGCATGGACATAGACACTGGTACCGTGGCCAGGGCGGTACCGATCACCATACAGGCCACCGGCACCGTCACCCAGGCTGGGGACGGGGCCAGTTGCGAACCAATCAGGCCGCCGACCAGCACCACCATGGAAGCGCCGCTCTGGTTGAGCGACTGCGCAGCCATGAGCAGCCATACGTTGACCGGCATTCTCACGAGGAAATAGTCACGGGGCTATTGTCACGGGGTCAGGCACTCAAAAAAATCGGTGGCTTGATTTTCTCCCTGATAGCCGCAAATAGATTCTTCGGTTCTGAGGTAATTGAAGCCGGACCGCAACAACACCTTGCCAGAAGCGGGATTACGAGACAGACAACGCGCGTGAATTCGTCGTAGCTGCATCTGGGAAAACCCGAACTCCAGCAGGGCGCGGGCAGCACAGGTGGCTATACCCCGCCCCCACCAGGGCACACCGGCCCAGTAGCCCAGTTCAGCCTCCGAGTCATCGACGTGCATAAGAGAAATTGCGCCGATCAGCTCGCCGGTTTCAATCAGTGTAATCGCAAAATTTGCATCTGTGTCCGCTGCCCAATTGGCGGCGGTTTCGGCAATCCACTTACTGGCCTGCTCCAGGGAATAGGGATGGGGAATACTGACGGTGGAATCGGCAATACGCTCATCCCCGGCCAGTAGCTGCACCTGCTCGGCGTCATCGGCAACGAACGCGCGCAGCAACAAGTCATCCGCTCGCAGCTGTGGTTGCGGTCGGGGTTGCGTGGCCATCTAGCGAGCCGCCTGTATCAGCTCGATCAATTCACCACCGGCGCCGCGGCATACGACTACCTCCTGGCCATGGTACAAGCAGCCAGCGAGGGGAGCGGATGGTGAGACCGTGCTGATGCCGATGCTGTTGACGTCATCATAGACAAAACTGACCATGGCGATACCGGCGGGAAAACCGCCGTGGGCCGGTGGCCGCGCTTTGGCGACACCGAGTTGATCGATCTCCACCATACAGGATCCTTCCAGCTGGACGGTTGCCACCGGGTGGCGCAATTCCAGGTCCAAACCGTGGGCTTTATTGACAGAGGTGATACGCGTATCAAACTCCCACTTCACTTTAGCACCGAGCTTGCTGTAAACCGCCAGCGCCTCGTCCCGGCGCAAACAGCTACTGACCGGAATAAACAGGCGATCGACATCACATACTGCCCGGGGAATCTTGAACGGCGGCACCTCGGCATTGACCTGGGTCAGGTAGAGCACTTCCCCGGCCGGGCCGATCACCTGCATGGCGCGAACGTCATCACTCACATCCAGCTGCGCTGGTGGCCGGTAAATTTCGAAAGGAGAATCCTGCAGGCGCTCATGCAAGTCGTCCACATCCTGCACCAGCACTTCCAACGCCATCCAGCCCAACTCCTTGAAGGGCTTGGCCGCAATTACCTCGGGGCTGTCGATAATCCTGATCCAGGGATATCCACTGGGGGATTGCAGGGTTACCAGGCGGCGGCCGGCCATTCGTGGCTTGCCCCACAGGCGCGCCTGCTCATCACTGATCAGGGCATCTTCCAGCACCGAAGTGGAGAGGTAGTTGGTGTAGGCTGCTACGGTAGCTTCACAATCGCGAGCAACCAGCGTGCCGGTCAGACTCGGGCCGAGGGGGATTCTGGCGCTCATTGGTGGGGCTCGTCAGGAACGATAATCATCCATACTCATGTTCATGCGGTACTGAAAACGCCTCGGATGATAGTGGCAATACAGTAAATCGACCACCTTGCCGTCGGCCGTGTAAGATCGCCGAGTCAGCGTTAACACCGGGTCTCCAATCTCCATTCCCAGCTCGCGAGCAACGAAATCCGGCGCCGCAGAGGCACCGAGATACTGCTCGATGCGATGCACTTCAATGCCGTTCTCCTTGAGAATATCCAGCCGTACCCGTTTCTCCAGTTCTTTTTCGGTAAAACCACTGGTGATGCCCAGGGTCCAGCTGATGTGGTGCGCAAAGGCGGTGCCGTCCTCGCTGTAGCGCACCCGCACAACGCGATGGGCTTTTTCGCCACTCTCCAGCCCCAGGTCGACCTGGATGTCGCCGGGCGGAATTAATTTGCCTACGTCGAGCACCTTGATCTTGGTCTTGCGCCCCATGCTGGCCAGTTTCTCCAGCATCCCCGTCATCGGTACTTCCACGATTTTCGGTTCGTAGTGATGGGTAACATGGGTACCCTTGCCACGACGCCGCTCAACCAACTCTTCCCCGGCCATTTCGTCCATGGCGCGCTTGGCGGTGATGCGAGATACCGAGAAGGCTTCCGCCAACTGTTGTTCTGTTGGCATCTGGGTACCATGGGGTATCGACCCATCGAGAATTCGATTCTTTAGCAGCGTGTACATCTGGTAGTACAGCGGTGTTGGCGCCTCGCTTTGCAGGGAATCCAACTCGCGTTCGCTAAACAGTGTGCTTATCACAGAATCCATTACAATAACTCTCAGGCCAATTACTCTTAATGATAATCTATTATATCTTTTTCTAGAACTTCTAAGCCCATGTAATCCGCGAAATTTCTGTGCCTGATCATGCTGTCGTACCTGCTGAGTAGCGGCGCTAGCGCCGAAACCCTGCGCGTGACCGCCGTCACCGCCCCCGGCACGCCCTGGCATGACCGCTGGCAATCAGCAACGACTGGCAGATGCGATCGGCGGCGAAAGCGCGATGGTATTGGATCTGCTGGATCGAGCCAGGCAAGCTTTCAATAAGTAAAACCGGGGACAGACCACGTTTTTACAACTATGCTGAACGCTCTGGCTACGAGGAATCCCCAAAATGAAGACTGTAACCCTGATGCGCACTCTCATTGCACTGGCACTAGCCAGCCTGGCACCCGCGGTTTTGGCCGGAGAGTTTGATGCTGTTAAGACCAAACTGGAGGCGGCCATGGCGGCCGAGGTCCGCACAGAAGCTGAAACCGCCAGGGATCGCAATCGCCTGCCGGTTGAAACATTGGAGTTTTTTGGTCTGCGTGACGATATGACCGTGGTTGAATTGATCCCTGGCGGGGGCTGGTATACCAAGCTACTGGCCCCGGTGCTGGCGGAGGACGGCAAACTTTACCTTGCCTATGGCACCGGTAGGGTCAAGCAAGGCCTACTGATACAACCGGGTTTCGAAAAAGTTAGCATCCTGGGGGAAGGTGCCGGCATGGGACGCGCTGAAGGCGCCAAGTTCTACCACGCCAACAACACCGACCTCAACGTTAAGAAGGTCGATATGGTGCTCACCTTCCGCAACTACCACAATTTTGACGATGCCTCACGCGCCAATATCAATGCCTCGGCCTTCAAGGCCCTGAAGCGCGGTGGCACTTACGGCCTGGTGGATCATACCCGCCGCCACATGCAACAACTCGATCCCGAAAATCGGCGCCGATTCGACCCGGTGCTGGCGATCAAGGAAATTGAAGCCGCAGGCTTTGAGTTCGTCAACTTCTCCGATCTACACTACCGCGGCGATGATGAATTACGCTACGAGGTAGGCCGCAAAACCGTCACCGGCAACACCGATCGCTGGACTCTCAAGTTCCGTAAACCTTAAAGAGGGAACAGGGTTAGCTGGGGTACCAGCGCGACGATGATCAGGCCCAGCAGCATCAAAGCGATGAAGGGCAGCGCGGCTTTCACGACTTCGCCAAAGCCGTCACTGAAAGCGCCCATGGCGACGATCAGGTTCAGGCACACGGCCAACATCAACACCGGAAACAGGCCACCGATTAATTTGCTGGTGTCGAACAACACCTCGGATACATCGCGCCAGCTCATTTCCCGGTAAATACCCAGCTACAGCAAGAGGGTGTAGGCAACCGCCACGGCAGCGACTTCGGTGGCGGTGAAGTAACCTGAATAAATGCCACCCAATACCAGGGCCGGCGCTATCAAGGCGCCAAAACTATGGCGCAAGGCCGCGCGACGGCCCATCTGCCGCGCCTGTTTCGGCATATGGCGACACTGCCACAACACGTACGCCGCAAACAGCCCAACCAACACCAGTGCCGGACCGAGACCCGCGTAAAACAAGTCAACGATGGAGGTATTGGTCATTACCCCGTACAGGACCTGGTTTTTTATCCTGCTAGCCGGCTCCGCCACCGCCAATATCACCATCAGTGGCCTGCTTATCCGTCAAAGCTGGCGGCGTGGACAAACTTTAACCGGCCTGATTTTCCTGTTGAGTATTGGACTGATCTTTGGCCTGAGCGGACTGTCTTGTATTTCCGCGGGTTCGGTGATCCTGCAGTGGCTGGCAGAGGTGTTGAACTTACTGGCCCACGGTAGCTTCGCTTTTGCGGTGTATCGCCTGCGACCACACATCCCTCTTCCCAACCGCTCCGAATAGAGCACGAAGCGACCAGGGCTACGGGGCTGGCATCGTGTCCAGGTAGGCATTGAGCATGGTTTTCAGTTCCCGCATGAGCGCCCTACGTTTACGCGGGGGAGCCGCGGCAGCCAGGGCCAGGCCGGAAGCGAAAGTCTCCATCAACAGCTTCATCGATGCCTCGCGCCGCTGACCGGCCCGGTGCGGACCGCGCGCGTTGTCACTGAAACGATCCCCCACCATGGTCGCCATATAGTCGCTGTTACGCCGACGAATTTCCTGCAGCCGCGGTGAGGCGCGCAAGGCATCCTGGACGGCGGCCAACCAGGGATGATCCAGCAGCATTTGCAACTGAATATCCAGGATGTGGCCGAGGCGCACGCTGGGGTCCGGGTGCAGGGAGATCTCCTCGGCGATTCGCGTCAATTGCAGCTCGGTGAAGCGCGTCAACAGCCCATCGACCAGGTCATACTTGTCGTCAAAATAGCGGTACAGGGTGGAGATATTGACCCCTGCCATCCTCGCCACCGAGTTGGTATTGAGCCCCTCGATGCCCGCCTCCAGTAACAGGGTCGCCGCGGCATCCAGGATGGCGTCGAAGGTCTTGCGGGCGCGGGCTTGCTTGGGAACGGTGACAGACACGGCAGCTCTCTTTCCTGTTGTATTTGTTGTTTTACAAGTAATTACTTGTATTATAGGGATTGTGAGACTAAAGTAAAAGCCAAGCTATTACTTGGATATTGAAAAGCGAGGACAAAACCATGGAAAGCGCCTGGTACAACTGGATGCCCTACCTCATTGCCATTACCTTGATCGCGCTGGAAATTCGTCGTGGCTGCTACAGCGGTGACGCCATGCCCAGCAATGACAAGCTGGTCAACTTTATCAGCGTCTTCCAGGATTCGATCTTCATCCGACCCCTGGTGGCCTACGCCGGCGCAGCGCTGATCACCATGCTGGCCCCCAGCCACGCCGGCATTCTCGCCGAACTGCCATTCTGGCCCACTTTTTTGCTGGTATTGTTCGGCCAGGATTTTTTCCACTACTGGTTCCATCGCTGGTCCCACTCCAACGACCTGCTGTGGGAGATGCATCGCACCCATCATTCCGCAACGCAAATGAGTATTGCCGTTACCCCTCGCCTGAACATGTTGTGGGAGGTAGTTATCCCGGCCAACTGGATTTCTGCTGCCATGCTTTATTTCGGCATGGACGAGGTCTTCTGGGCCTGGTTCGGTTTGCGCTCTATCGTCAATTTCGCCAGCCATTCGGATGTGCGTTTTGACCTGCCCTTGTACAAGAGCAAAATGCTACGCCCACTGATCTGGCTGCTGGAGCGCGTCATTACCTCACCGGATGCCCATCACGCTCATCACGGCTGCGGCGAGAACGGTGCGCCCATGGGCAACTTCGCGCCGACGGTGATTTTCTGGGATGTGGTGTTCGGCACCGCCCACTTCCCCCACGCTCGACAAGACCGGGTTGGCATCGCCGACGACCCTATATACCCCTGGTATCGCCAGCTGTGGTGGCCGGTGTTTCGCGACACTAATTCGTAATACACTAAAGGCATGATCAATGTTCGTGTCCGCCACATGCTGCCCGATATCGAGAACTTCCTCGATCACTGTGACCGACAACATTACAAAGCCAAGTCGATACTTGTTAACGCCGGTGAGCCGAGCGAGAGTTTCTTCTTTGTACTGAAGGGCTCGCTGTCAGTAATCCTGAAAAGCGATGGCGATCAGGACATGGTGGTGAATTACGTCAACCCCGGCGACTTCTTTGGCGAGGTGGGTCTGTACAAGCGCAAGGACAAGATTCGCGAGGCCACTGTGCAAGCCAAAAGCGCCTGTGAAATTGCCGAAATCCGCTACGACAAGTTCCTCGAAATTAAAGATGAATTTCCTGAAATTCTCTACGCCATCGGCTGCCAGATGGCAGACCGCCTGACGAACGCGACCAAGAAATTACACGACCTCGCCTTTGTTGACACCCGCGGGCGCATTATTAATGCCCTGCATGATCTGTGCGAACAACCCGACGCCATGACTCACCCCGATGGTATGCAGGTGAAGGTGTCGCGCCAGGAACTGGCCCGTATTGTTGGCTGCTCTCGGGAAGTGGCCGGTCGCATGTTGAAGGGCCTGGAAGAAGAAGGCCTGGTGGAAGTCAGCGGCCATACCATGGTGATCCTAGGCGCCCGCTAAGAAAATAGGCGCCCGCTAGAACTCTTCCAGCAGACGCCCTTTGCCGGTGATCTTGTCATGCACACCACTGGCACGCAGGGCATGCCAGATGGTGGCGATGTTGATAGGGATCATGGGCTTTTCCAGCCACAACTCCAGGGTTGGGAAGATATCGACGGTCGACAGATTGGTGCCGCATTGAATGATGGCATCGTCACCGTCTACCTGCTTCGCCGCATCCATGACTTGCTCGATGGAAGTCTCCGCAATCGAGGTGGCGGAGGGGCAGCTCAAACTGGCAATACCTTTTACTTCAAAGCCGATTTCACTGAAAAACTGGCGCACGTTGTCATCCCCCACGGGGGGTAAGGCGTGATTACTGCAATGCTTTTTGCGCCAAAGGCATGCAGTGCGTCACGGGCAGCGGTGGTCAGGCCCAGGTCACCGATCTGGGCACGCCTGGCGATCTGAAAGTTGTCCATTGGGGAAAGCCCTAGTTCACAGAATAAGGGGTCAGAGGAGTGTGGATAACTCTGGGAGTTACCCACATCACCCGCCGACCCCTGCGCGCAAAGCGCGCATAAAAAATGGCCGGATGGGAAAACCCAACCGGCCATGATCTTGATAGATCCGGGTTCTATGGCACCCGGACTAACTTCTTATTGTTACCAGCGATAAGAAGCGCGCAGATACCAGGAACCACCTTCGTAGTTAGCGGCACTACGACGGGGGTAGGTCAGGCCTACGCTCTGACGGTTGGCATTGGGCTCATCAAGTTCATTGGGGTATTTATCCAACAAGTTGGAAGCGCCGGCCACAACACGCCAGTTTTCCGTAACATCCCAGCCCAGCTCCATGTCGACATACATCAACGAATCGATCTGGGCGCTTGGAGCCCCACCGTCAACACCATCGATGCGACCACGCTCATCGTAGTGCTCACCGTAGAAGTTGACACGGAGCAGCCAGTTCCAGTCGTCAGCGAAGAAGGTATTGGCTGACATCACAAAACGCTCATTCGGAAAGTTGTTTTCAATATCTTCGATATTGCCTTCACTGACCGGCAGAATCGGCGGCAAGCCTCCGGGACGCTCTACGGCTGACTGGCCCGTGACTTCAAACTTGTTGTAGTTGAAGGCAAAGCTAAAATCAGTATTGGTGGTGCTATTTGCCCACTCCCAATTGCTCGTCAGTACCACGTCGACACCTTTTGATTCGGTGTCCAGTGCATTGGTGTAGAAAGAGATCGTTGCATCGGCTGAGCCAGCTACCGGGATATCACCAGTCCGGTAGATACGATCTTCTACCTCGATTATATAAACATCCACTGTCAATGATGTGGTGTCTCCCAGCTCTGCAGTAAAGCCAGCACTGTAGTTCAGCGCTGTTTCTTCGGTCAGCTCTTTACCACCGTTGAGCACCGCAACAGGACTAGTGGGGGGCACCAGGCCTTCCTCTATCTGCAAACCTGTGACGCCATCAAAGGTGGTGATGGTGGTGCGCACGTTGGCTTGACCAGGGGTCGGAGCGTGGAAGCCGGTTGACACCGCTGCACGCAGGGTGAAGGCATCAGTCATGCTATAGCGCATGGCCAGCTTGCCATTAGTGGTGCTACCAAACTCTGAGAAATCCTCGAAGCGCACCGCGGTTTGCAACAAGAAGTCTTCAGAGACATCCCATTCCAGGTCAGCGTAAACGGCGTAGTTGTCGCTATCAAAGTCACCGGAATCTGCCGGACGGAAACCGTTCAAACCGTTCGAACCCGAACCAGTGTAGGAGTTAAACTCACCAGCATTGATGGTATAAGTCTCCTCACGATACTCAGCACCATAACCAAGGAACAAGGTGTCACTGAGCTCGGTGCTCATATCCAAGTTGACGGTCAGTTCTTCCTGCTCGTAACCACCTACATCGAACGCACGCTGGGCAGGTTCACCGTCAGAGCCGAGGCCCAGGGAGTGGTTAGTGGTGTTGTTGAGGAAATAGTCGAGCTCGTTTTTGCCAATGCCAGCGCTGACATCGTAGGTAGATGTGCTGCCAAACTCACCCTGAAGACCGGCAAAGAAGCTGTAGTCGGTCTGGTCACCGTCCAGGTACGGGGTGTAACCCGTCTCAAGCAAGCCGCCATCGTAACCGTAGTCAGCGACCAAGGAAGCCAGCGAGGAGTGACCCTGATTCCGATAGAAGAAGCGGTAGGTGCCTTCAGTTTCAGCGTAATTACCAAACGCATACAAACGCGTTGTATCGTTGATGTCGAAGCCGGTATTTATGAATACGCGAATCGCCTCGTTTTTCGGGCGACCCCAGGTTTGTGCAAAGGGCGCGTCATCGAACGGTGAGTCGGCACCGATACCCTGAGCACCATCATCGATATAACCCTGGGCATCCGGACGTTGAACACCACGGGACAGGGCATCATTATCTGTGTACTCAAAGGTACCGTTGAAAAAGCCCTTGCCGCCAAAGGAGAAGCCGCCGTTACCGGCCACTTTCATGGCCTGCTCCTCGTCGTAGTACTCGCCGTACTGAACCAGAACTTCACCACCTTCATCGGCATCTTTCATCTGGAAATTGATCACACCGGCAATCGCGTCAGAACCGTACTGGGCCGCTGCACCATCGCGCAACACTTCAATCGCCTTGACACCAATGCTGGGAACCATCGCCACGTCGGCGGAGTGAGCACCGTTACCGGCGGCGGGCGCCAGGAAGTGTACCAGGGCGGAGCGGTGACGACGCTTGCCGTTTACCAATACCAATGATTGGTCAGATGCCATGCCACGCATAGAGGTCGGCCGCACAAACGCGGAGCCGTCACCGGTAGCCGGGGTTGCCGTATAAGAAGGCACCAGCGTGCGTAAAGCATCTGTTACGTCGGCGGTGTTACCCATGGCGGCGAGATCGTCGGCGTTGAACACATCAACTGGCACCGGTGAATCCGCGACCGATCGCGGCTTGGAGCTACGAGTACCGATGGTGATGACTTCCTCAAGAATTCTCTCACCGTCATCCTGTGCCAACACAGGTTGTCCCATGGTTGTGGCCACTGCGGCAATGGCTAAATAAAGGGGTGTGCGTTTTAACATGGTGCTTCTCCGTAGGTGTGCTTTTTATGTTGTTTGTGGTGTAGCCTTTTTTTTCAACAGCTATACGGGATGCCAGGTGCTAAACCTGTCCCTACCCATCCGCCCACCTTAGCGCGGGGGGCGGCGCAAAAGCAGGTGCAAAAATAGGAAATATTCTGTTGTGGTCAACTATTTTTGGACACTTTGCTTAAGTTAAATTCGTAGTCCATCGGCGTTTTGTATCCCAGCGTAGAATGCAGCCGCTTCGCGTTGTAATACACCGCCACATACTCCCGGACATCTGCGATCGCAGCTTCTCGAGTGCAATATCCCTGGTCACACGTCCATTCGCGCTTTAGGCTGCTGAAAAATCGTTCAACTGGCGAATTGTCCCAGCAATTACCTTTTCGACTCATGCTCGCTATGATTCCATGCTGCTTTAGCAGTGCTTGGTAAGCATGGCTGGCATATTGACTGCCACGATCTGAATGGTGGATCAAGCCTGGCGGTGGATTCCTTAGGCTTACGGCCATTATCAATGCCCTGATGACCAGCGCCTTGGTCATGCGGCGATCCATAGACCAGCCAACAACTCGTCGAGAGTAAAGGTCAATCACCACGGCCAGGTAGACCCAACCCTCCTGAGTCCAAAGATAAGTAATATCGGACCCCCAGCACTGGTTGGGGCTTGCGGGTGAAAATGCTCGATTCAGCACATTGTCAGCCACAGGTAATCGATGTTTGCTGTCAGTGGTGACCTTGTATTTACGTTTAGATTTGACGACGAGGCCCATAGATTTCATGAGCCGCCTGGCGCGATAACGACCAATGGAGAAGCCTTCTGCAGTAAGTTGACGGCTCAGTCTACGACTCCCCATACTCTGCCGAGAATCTGTAAACAGGGACTTCATTCGCCGCCTGACAGCCAGCTCTTCAGGACCAATCACCTTGCCTCCACGGGCCCTCCAGGCGTAGTAGGAGCTACGCTTTACACCGATGACCCGGCACAACATTGTTACTGGATATTGAGCTGTATTACCTTGCACTAAGGCGTACTTCACTTCATTTCCTTTGCGAAATACGCCGACGCCTTTTTTAGAATTTCTTTCTCCATTTTGAGTTCTCGAACCTCACGGCGCAGCCGCTTTAGTTCCTCTTGTTCGTCCTTAGCAAGTGCATTGATGTGGGAATTAGCCTCATGCTCTCGCTTCCAACGCCCGAGTAGCCCTGGGCCAACATCCAGGCTCCGTGCAGCTGCGACGTAACCGCAACTTCTACTCCATATGATGCGGAAGCAGCGCTTCAATTTCCTCAAGGCACGTTGCCTTTGGTAGTTCTGTAAATATGTGCCGCAAGTAGCGGTACGGTTCAATATTATTCGCCTTGGCCGTTTCAATCAAACTGTACAGATTCGCCGTGGCATTCGCTCCGGCCACACTGTCACAGAATAGGTAATTCTTTCGCCCCACCACGAAGGGACGTATCGCGTTCTCTATCAGGTTGTTGTCGATCCGCAGGTCACCATGCTCAACATACACGATCAGACCAGGCCATTGCTTATGCATGTAGTTCAACGCCTTGCCCAGGGCCGATTGTTTTGGCACCAGTGGCAGATGCTCATCCAGCCATTGGCGCAGGTCGTCCAGCAGGGGAAGGGCCTCCTTCTGTCGCTTGTCTCTGCGTTCGTCAACACTCAGATCAGCGGCTTCGCGCTCGATGCGGTACAAAGCCCTGATCTTCTTCAAGGCAACACCTGGCAGTGATGCAGGATCAGGCTTCAACTGCGACTTTAACGCCTCATCGAACTTGCGCCGGGCATGGGCCATACACCCCAGCCGTGTGATGGCGGAGCCTGCACACACTTTCGCGTAGCCTTCATAGCCATCGGTCTGTAGATACCCCGCGAAGCCCTCTAGCAGTCGCACAGGTACGGCCTGGCTGCGGCTGGGATCATAGTCATACAGCACCATCGGGTGTTTTGGCGGCCCGCCCTGGCGTACCCACAAATACGACTTACTTTGCGCCTTGCGCCCCAGTTCCTTGAGCACCTGGATGGTGGTCTCGTCCATGCCAATGTAATGGCCAGCCAGCATTCGTTCGCCTAGCAAATTAATTAGCGGCTGGATTGCCATCCCCGCCTTAATCATCCACTGGGCCATGGTAGAGCGCGGTAAATCGATGCCACTGCGCCGTAGCTGTGTCTCTTGCCGGTACAGGGGCAAGCTATCCACGTACTTGGCCGTGACGATATGCGCCAGTGTGCCGGGCGATGCCATCGTCTTGGGCAACAGCTGCGGTGGCATCGGTGCGGTCTTGATCTGCCCTTCGCACTGCGGGCAACCGTAGACCGTCTTGATGTGACGCAGCACCTGGATTTGCGCGGGAATGATATCCAGTTGTTCACAGCTGCGTTCGCTGATGACCGTCAGGGTGCTTTGGCACTGCTTGCACTGGCAGGCCTCGCCTTCCAGGGTATGCACGATGTTGATTCGGGGTAATTCGGGCGGCAAAGGCTTACGACGGCCTCGGGTTCTTCTATGGGCCGGCACAATCATTGAATCATCGGCATCAGCGTCCTCCTGGGAGGT
Source organism: Halieaceae bacterium (assembly GCA_965237855.1). GTDB lineage: Bacteria > Pseudomonadota > Gammaproteobacteria > Pseudomonadales > Halieaceae > CBDEGK01. Next base: position 949,461 of record CBDEGK010000004.1, read on the forward strand.
GCCGCTAACAGCCTCGGCCTCTGGAAGGCTAATATCACCGGCTAACAGTGATAACTGATCAATGTTGAACTTCTCACTACGCGCACCGAAGTGCTGGTGACGCGACAGGCGAATCTGTTCCAGTAAGTTCCGGATAAAGTCTTGCTGATGGGATAGCTGGGACTGCTGTGTTTCACACAGCGTTCGTAGTGCATCGTAGTCATTGGGTAATACAGGACTCGTCATGAGTGGATCGGAACGTGTCAACCTCAAATGGACAGTCATTTCAAAGATAAACTCTATTTGATGTAGCCCGCGGCTGATAAAGTTGGGAAGTTAACGCGATCATCAATCATTGTGTCATCACCAGATTCTGCAATCGGGTTAATGGCCACGGTCTTTGCCGGCATGGGTACAGTCGGTCGCCCACGGACAAAGCGTTCCGGATGACGTTCATAGCGTTCATCAAGAACTCGTTGTTTTTGCCTGGCAACCCCGTGATAACGGCCCGTAAAAACCTGTTCCGGGGTAAAGCCCCCCAGGCCGCTGTGATGATGCTCGAAGTTGTACCAATCAAAGTAAGCTTCACACCAGCGCCGGGCATGCGAGGCATCGCTAAAACGGCCCGGATAATCCGGTTGGTACTTTTGCGTCTTGAACTGGCTTTCACTAAACGGGTTGTCATTGCTCACCCGTGGGCGACTGTGACTGCAGGTCACGTCCAGTTCTCGCATCAGGTCCAAATACCCGTGTGCAATCATTGGCGATCCACGATCCTGGTGCAGCGTGAGCTGGCCTGGCGCTATACCGTAACGGGCCGTGGCTTCGTCCATCAGCTGTTTCGATAATGCACTGCTCTCCTTGCGCGAGACCATCCAGGCCACGACAAAACGGCTAAACAGGTCAAGCACCACATACAGCGACAAATAGAGGCCCCGCCGCACCAGCGGTAGTTTGGTAATGTCCCATGTCCACACATCGTTAGGGGCGCAGGCTTTCAGTCTGGGAACAGCATGATGCTGGGCTGGCCGCTGCTGCCGACGGTCACCGGTCTCCCCTAAGCCACGAAGAATACGGTGCATGGTGCTGACCGAACACAGATACTGATCCTGTTCCAGCAGGCGTTGATAGACTTCAGCAGGCGGCTGATCACAATAGGGTTCACTGTGCAGTGTCTCGACGACAGCAGCACGCTCTTGGTCACTGAGGGCGCGCGGCTGCACCGACTGCTTCCGTGAGCGCCGCGGTGGTTCATCGTTGGCGGCACGCTTTTGGTAAACGTAGACCGTGCTTCGATTGAGGCCCAGCGCATGACACGCTCGCGTCAATGGCAGTCTTACGGGGCGGTGGATCATCACGTTATTCACACATCCTTCCCACTGCGTAAATGATCGAGCATCGACAATGCTTTTTTTTGCAAATCCAGGCAGTCGTTGGCAATCTCCAACTTGCGGTCCAAGCGACTATTCTCTTTCTCAAGCTGCTCAATGCGCCGCTGATCTGGCGTTTTCAAGGGTGCAGGGCCGGGAGCGCTTTTGCTCAATCCAGCCACGCCATTTTCCGCAAGCTCTCGTCGGAACGTGTCAACCTCAAATGGACAGTCATTTCAAAGATAAACTCTATTTGATGTAGCCCGCGGCTGATAAAGTTGGGAAGTTAACGCGATCATCAATCATTGTGTCATCACCAGATTCTGCAATCGGGTTAATGGCCACGGTCTTTGCCGGCATGGGTACAGTCGGTCGCCCACGGACAAAGCGTTCCGGATGACGTTCATAGCGTTCATCAAGAACTCGTTGTTTTTGCCTGGCAACCCCGTGATAACGGCCCGTAAAAACCTGTTCCGGGGTAAAGCCCCCCAGGCCGCTGTGATGATGCTCGAAGTTGTACCAATCAAAGTAAGCTTCACACCAGCGCCGGGCATGCGAGGCATCGCTAAAACGGCCCGGATAATCCGGTTGGTACTTTTGCGTCTTGAACTGGCTTTCACTAAACGGGTTGTCATTGCTCACCCGTGGGCGACTGTGACTGCAGGTCACGTCCAGTTCTCGCATCAGGTCCAAATACCCGTGTGCAATCATTGGCGATCCACGATCCTGGTGCAGCGTGAGCTGGCCTGGCGCTATACCGTAACGGGCCGTGGCTTCGTCCATCAGCTGTTTCGATAATGCACTGCTCTCCTTGCGCGAGACCATCCAGGCCACGACAAAACGGCTAAACAGGTCAAGCACCACATACAGCGACAAATAGAGGCCCCGCCGCACCAGCGGTAGTTTGGTAATGTCCCATGTCCACACATCGTTAGGGGCGCAGGCTTTCAGTCTGGGAACAGCATGATGCTGGGCTGGCCGCTGCTGCCGACGGTCACCGGTCTCCCCTAAGCCACGAAGAATACGGTGCATGGTGCTGACCGAACACAGATACTGATCCTGTTCCAGCAGGCGTTGATAGACTTCAGCAGGCGGCTGATCACAATAGGGTTCACTGTGCAGTGTCTCGACGACAGCAGCACGCTCTTGGTCACTGAGGGCGCGCGGCTGCACCGACTGCTTCCGTGAGCGCCGCGGTGGTTCATCGTTGGCGGCACGCTTTTGGTAAACGTAGACCGTGCTTCGATTGAGGCCCAGCGCATGACACGCTCGCGTCAATGGCAGTCTTACGGGGCGGTGGATCATCACGTTATTCACACATCCTTCCCACTGCGTAAATGATCGAGCATCGACAATGCTTTTTTTTGCAAATCCAGGCAGTCGTTGGCAATCTCCAACTTGCGGTCCAAGCGACTATTCTCTTTCTCAAGCTGCTCAATGCGCCGCTGATCTGGCGTTTTCAAGGGTGCAGGGCCGGGAGCGCTTTTGCTCAATCCAGCCACGCCATTTTCCGCAAGCTCTCGTCGCCATTCCGAGATCTGACTACTGTAGAGTTTTTCGCGGCGCAGCAGCGCGCCAAGCTCACCGTACTGGCAGGCATCGGCTTCAGCGATAATACGTAACTTGTACTCGGTCTTGAACTGGCGGCGAGTGCGTTTCTCCAGCACCGGTTCCGGTGTAACTTGTGTGTCAGGCCGTTCTGATGGTGATTTTGGCATGTTGTGTGTCCAGTACCTGTGGCCCTGAAATCTATGTTATCCCAAACAAGAAGTGTATGGGGTCAGGTTGACACACAGGGCGTCGCCATTCCGAGATCTGACTACTGTAGAGTTTTTCGCGGCGCAGCAGCGCGCCAAGCTCACCGTACTGGCAGGCATCGGCTTCAGCGATAATACGTAACTTGTACTCGGTCTTGAACTGGCGGCGAGTGCGTTTCTCCAGCACCGGTTCCGGTGTAACTTGTGTGTCAGGCCGTTCTGATGGTGATTTTGGCATGTTGTGTGTCCAGTACCTGTGGCCCTGAAATCTATGTTATCCCAAACAAGAAGTGTATGGGGTCAGGTTGACACACAGGGGGCCTTTGAATTTCTTTTCAATGTACCTAGCCACCTCTCGTTCATTATGTTGGTTTGTGCATTTCCGAATTGTCTTTAGTTGTTTGATAAGATCATCCCAGCCTCCGTTCTCAAGCCCACGAAAAACTTCACAGAGCTGGCGAGTGATTATGTTTATTCTCCGCAACTTGGCAGCTGATAGTTGTGTTTCGAATAAACTCTCTAGATCAGAGGACTTAGCGCAGTCTCCATATTTTAATGCTCCGCTGTTGGAATCCAAAAACTTGCTTACTAAAGAGCCAGGCCCGGATCGTTGTTGCGTCGTGACCTGACACATAACGTGAGCACGCCAAAGCGCATTTTTTGAAAGGACCACATTTTTTCTCGAAACGTTTCGTCTTTCCCTGACCTTCACAAATATATTGGCCTTGTTTTCCTCCACAAGTGAGCGCCACCGCTCCAATTCCTTAGCGCTAATTTTCCACTGTAGCTTCATGACTCCTCCCAAAAGACATAGCGGCATGATAGTTGGCTCGAGAGTTTGTATATACCTATATACGAAGATCGCACATCGGAGAATACTCTCACACTACTCAGGCGCTTACTACACTAGGATTGAATTGCATCGCGATCCAGCAGGGTCCACAAAACGGCACGGCTTACAGTGCCTAGCGTTGGATAATACGCCCCCAGCTTACGGTGCAGTATATTCAATTGTCTTACTTCCCTAAATCCAAATCTTTGTATATCAATGAACTACTGCGTCAATTTGGTGGGTCAATTGTCAACTGAACTGCGAACGACCGCTTTGTTCCAAGAGCAGAGGAAACCGTGGTCTGTCCCCAACTGTTATACCCGCTGATCGGAAACTTTGAAGGAGAATTTTTCCCAGGGTGTTGGGCGTTCTGTAAAGCAGTTCCGCGACTGCAAGGAGCAACTTGCCCCAACTGGTAAAGTTTCAAACCACAGAACTCAATATAACTCATACTCAATGCCCGCTTTCTTATAGAGTTCTTGCCAGGAATCTCTGTCTTTACATAGTTTCAGCGCATCTTTTAGCGTCTTATTGTTCTCTGTCCGTGTCGTTGTCATTAGAGCGGAGCGCTGTAATAAAATATTCTCTATTTCATTCATACCTAGTTTTTCATTGTTGATCTTATTTAGAATGAATTTTGCGGTTTCTGTAACTCGGTACAGGTGATCGTTGGTTGTATCCTTCTTTTGTGATTGTTTGGCATCCTTGGTGATGCCTATTACACATTTTTTAAACTTTGGCATTCCATGAGTAATAACTCCGCCGCCCCATAACGGCAGTGTGTTTTGAGCGCCGTCAAACAATACAGCCGATCTATGTAATATACCTGCCGCCAAAGTTAGCTTTTTCAATTGCAGTTCATTTAGGTCGTCTTTAGTTATCATGAAAAAATCCCTGAAGAAACATAACGCCTGGGTAATGGGCCGTGTTGTGGCAAAGCCATGCTTTTAGCGGTCCAGCCGTAGGCGATCATTGACCGCCTTGATCACTGTAGTATCAAATCATTCAAATATTTTCCCAACGTGGCGTAAGCGATGTGCGTATTTTTATGCCATTCAATAAATATGCCTGCCAGTAGAATGCTAGACGGGTCTAATTCATCAGGTATGTACCACAATCCAGTACCACTCATACCCCTCAAACTAACACCTTTTGGATTTCTAGTTCCGCCAACAATTACTTTATTGTATTCAAAACCTATGTGGGTTCCCCTATCCTTATTATTCTTCTCGAAATCAAGGGTAGCATCTACTTTCACGAGTATCGGCTGAATATGGGACAATTTGGTTTGCGAGGTTTTGTTTAAAGTAAACTCCTTATTCTGCGAGTTGGTGTATCCAGCCAATAAATATCTGCCCCTTGCTGAAGGAATATAGCTATTCATGGAAGGGGACAATGGAAAAAATGACAATCCAGGAATTGGCTCCGCCAGCCTCAGTAGAGCTATATCCTTTTCCCCATTGGAGTGAAACATCCAAGAATGTTCAGTTTCTGACAATTTGAAAATAGTGCCCGCTTTGTCCGTCCTACCTGTACCAATAAATACAGCATGACCAGTATCAAAAAGATCACGAATCAGATGTTCGGCCGTAGCTAAGTAGTGATTTCCACCTTCTCGGACACATACGCAACTACCCCATTGGGAAAAATAACCTGGTCTAGCTTCGGTTAATACTGGGTAAATATACTTATCGACTACTGGTAAAAATTGGTCAACGAGCAGTCGCATATGATCATCAAGGCTAATTATCACTGAAATCCTCCAGTAAACTGCTGGGACTACTCGGAAATATAGAGAAAGGGGGAGAGCCCTTCGATTACCCAGTTCCGCTATCCTAGCAATGCGGCCCTCACTACGCCATCCATCAGAAGTTCCGCTTTGAGTTGTTAGCGGTCGTTGTCGGGCTCCAGGCCACGCATCCTGCGTCCACGACCGCTAATAGGTGAAAGCTGCCTCTCCAGGGGGATTCAAGCCGGGTTGATTCAGGACCGCTTTGTTTCAGGACCGGAACTTAGGGCTTGAGTTCTTGATACAGATACACGCTTGGAATTCCAGGACCGAAGCCAGCTTTTGCATAAGCTCTACGTGCAGGCGCATGACTCGGGTCCCCGCCAGTGCCCACCTCTGCAACATGCATCCCTAACCCGCGTAATTGCTCTATGGCGTGTTCGTACATCCACGTACCGACCCCCTTTCCCTGGTAATCAGGGTGCACCGCATTTAGGTCGATAACACCAACCTTGGTCTCTTGATTGCACGTAATCGAGCAAAACGCCAATATCTCGTCATCGCATTCAACGACGAACACCTCGTGCGCCGAATCCGCCTGGCAAATTTCATTAAGGAATTCGCCTTGCTCGCGTTCAGCGCTGTCAAGCGCGACCGCCGCAATCTTCTCGCCGACGATACTCCGGAATGATCTGAATACGGGCGTGTATGCAGCCTCGCGAATCTCGTGAAGCCGAGGTAGATCCAGGTACTCAAACGTCCGAATATTGCAATGTTCAATCATGAAATAGCCCCCTTACGCCTACGCTCCGCTATCCTAGCAATGCAGCCCTCACTTCGCCATCCATCACCAGTTCCGCTTTGAGTTGTAGGCCGAATGTATCTATTTGTTTTTCCATTTTTTGTCACTCCCCCCCTCAAGGTCCACATGAGATGCTGGTCCTGCCAAATCAATGGCAACCAACTTAAAGGGAATAAAAATGAACAGAGATCCGAATGACGACAGAAGCGACAGCATGAATCCAAACAATGATGCCTATCAGGAGAGCATGGATAACCATTCAGACCAACTTAACCCAAACAATGACCGCTACGAGGGTCCCGAAGCGGATGAAGATGCTTAGGAAAAGGGAGGGGTAACCGCCCCTAAGCTATTGAGAATCATGGGGGCAGTATCTGTACTGCCCCCATGATCACTCAGCTGGCACGAGCAGACCAGTACTCAAAATACTCTCTGTAATTAGCCTGGGAAGTCTCACCAAACTCCTTGCTGATTACCCCATGTGTCATACCGTAGTTCACTACTTCTTCATGCAGCACGCCAAATAACTGTGACAAATAGTAATCCATATAGAATTGGGGCTCGTCATCTGCCTGGGCTAGACTCGACAAGATTTTCAGCATTTCGCGTTTCATAGAGTTATCCCCCGTATAAATGCGATCTAGGGTGCGCTCAGAAACTTCAGGGTCCGAGCCGTTCTTGATCGCGATTTGGCGAGCAAATTCATTTCTGCTTTCAAAACCAAGGTGCTTTCGCCATGCTTCCAGCATTACACTTCTTGGATTACACTCCGGATCAGCCAAAAACTCGTAGTTTAGGACCTTTGTAGAGCCAGAAAAGAGTGTATTCATTTCGACTTCAAAGCATGCTATCAGATATAGAAATACCCTTATCCGCAGCACTCCAAGTGTGCCTCTAACTGTGTGGCGTCAGCCCATATGGTACCAAATGACCTGATTCACTAAGAGAGACTTCTGCTACATTTAAACTGATGTAGAGGAGTATCGATATGAGCATGTCAAACACGGAAAAGGCCGTCAAGGACATTCGACGCAACACCCGTAGGAAGTTTTCCAGCGAAGAAAAGATTCGTATTGTCCTTGAGGGCTTGCGGGGAGAAAGTTCTATCGCCGAGTTGTGCCGTCGGGAAGGCATCAATGCGAACCTGTATTATCGCTGGAGTAAAGACTTCCTGGAAGCAGGTAAGAAGCGCCTCTCCGGTGATACCGTTCGGGAAGCCAATACCGATGAAGTATCCGGCCTGAAGCGCGAGAATGGCGATCTGAAGCAGGCGGTGGCGGAGCTGTATCTTCGCAACGACTGGCTTAAAAAAAGTCTGACTGGGCAGGGTGTGACCTTGGACGACGACTGATGTACACCGCCTCAGAGAAACTGGCCATTATCCGACTGGTGGAAGATTCTGAGCTGTCAGTTCGTCGGACACTTGACGAGATCAAAGTCAGCCGAAGCAGTTTCTATCGGTGGTATGACGCCTATGAAAAAGGGGGGCTCGATGGCCTTGAACGTAAAGGCCGAGCATCTCGGCGTCACTGGAATCGAATTCCGGACTCTGTTCGGAAATTTTTTGTGGATGTTGCCTTGGATTGTCCCGATTTGACGCCCAGGGAACTGGCCTGGCATATCACCGATACCCATGATTACTTCGTCTCGGAGTCCAGTGTTTATCGCATTCTCAAGGGGCATGACTTGATCACGAGCCCTCAGTTTACGGTACTGAGCGCGTCGGATAAGTTCCAGCACCCGACCAGCCGGGTGCATGAGCTTTGGCAGACGGACTTCACCTATTTCCGAATTGTGGGCTGGGGTTGGTATTTCCTGTCGACGATTCTGGATGATTACTCGCGCTATATTATTAGCTGGCGACTGACCACAACGATGGCTGCTGCCGATGTTACCGATACGCTCGAAGACGCCCTCAAGGCGACGGGATTATCCGAAGCACGGGTACGGCACAAGCCGAGGCTTTTGTCGGACAATGGGCCGTGTTACATCAGCGGAGAGCTGAAGACCTGGTTGAAAAATCAGGGTATGGAACATACGCGTGGCACGCCCTATCACCCTCAGACCCAGGGCAAGATTGAGCGATACCATCGCTCTATGAAAAATGTGGTAAAGCTGGAAAACTACTACTATCCCTGGGAGCTTGAAAAAGCCATTACGGAGTGGGTTGCCCATTACAATCATGAGCGGTACCACGAGTCGCTTGATAACGTGACGCCCGCAGATGTTTACGAAGGACGGAGAAATGAAATACTGGATCAGCGTGCCCTTGTGAAAATGCGCACTCTAAACAAACGAAAAGTACACAACCTGCGATTAGCAGGCTAGAGTGGAGGAAGAACCGGCAGAAAAGTGTCTCTTAGAAAATGGATTTAACTGTCCCAAATGGTCTGACGACGTACAAAGTGGAGCTCATCCTGAATCATGAACGATATGCCCGGGATCGGCGGCGCAGGCACCGCCTTGGTCGGCACGCCGCGCTTCGGTCGGGTGTTGTTCGGACAGGCCTTCACCGCCCACTCCCCTCGATCTTCCTGTTCAAAGTTGTGATGCTGACAGGCGCCGGTCATGGAAAATCCGTGTGTGGGGCAAAAATGCGTTGCCTGGCCAAAAAAACCTCGGAAGCGATGATTCAGGGAAATCGTGGCCAATTTATCAACGGTACCCACCATAATGGTTGGTAAATAGCGGTAAACCTCCGGGTCGCTGACATAAATACCCACTTCCCCCCGGATGCCCTCACCGTAGCGCCCAGGATCCGCCTCCGTATTGGACCAGCACTTCGCGTTCTGGCACACATGGCGTATCCGCAGGTCGTCTACATTTTTGACTACCTTAATGGTGTGCGGCTCATCGCAATACGGACAATCACTGATGAACTTCAGTTTGTTGAGCGTCTCATCCGACATCAGCGGCAAAAAGTACTGCTCCTGTTCGCCGCTGGTACTGGTCAGTGAATTGGGGGTGCCACCCCCGGTGAAATACCCGATCGTAAACGGGTGCCCGCCGAGATTTTCGTTTTGCCTGACCATATTGGCCTCAGCCACCATGTAAGACAGGCGCTGGAATTGTTGGACCGAGAGCATGCGCAAAGGAAACCGCATCCAGCCGGTGGGGCCATACAACTTTTCGTTCTTGCGCTCAAAGAGCATGGCCATAATCAGGATGCCTAGATAGGCCTCGGTCTTACCGCCGCCGGTGGCGAACCACAGCACCTCAGCGTGCTTAATATGATCCGTGAGCTCCGCTTTATCGCAACAGCGCTCATAGATGGCCCGAACCTGAGTCAGGATAAAGCCCAGCTGGAACAGACGCCATTCGTCGAAGGTCTTGCCCTGCCGCTTGATTGCCCTCTGCATGACTCCGTTCATCCACTGAAAGCACTGCATCAGGTCAGGATTGTCCTCCAGCAAGCTCAGCCCAGCCTGCACATTGTCCCGTTCAGCAATAAAGGCCTCAAGGTCCTCTTCCAGTGCACTCGCCTCTTCGGCTTGGCCGGCCGCCTTTTTAGATTCAATCTTCTCCTTCCATTCGGCGACATACCGATCAATCGCCACCAATAATTCGGATATCACAGGGGCAGGGTCTTTCGCCAACAGTTCGAACTTAGCCCCTGCTGACATACCCAAATCCTGTGGACTGGGATTTTCAATTCTCTCAAGCTTGGATACCGGCATGGCATTGGTGGAATACACCCCCGGGGTACTTTCCTCTACCGAGGTGGTAACGCCATACCCAGGGACTCCATTACTCTCCTGATAACGATATTCCCCGGGTCGTAACTTATGCGGGAGCGAGTGGTGCTTGGCGCCGTGTATTCGTGATGAAAACTGACTGTCGAGCAAATAGGGCCTGGTTACCGCGTAGTACTTGCTGTCATCCCTGGAAACCTGATTCTCCAGATAGATCTCCAGCAAATAAGCCCTTGGGATTGGCGTCAGTGATGACGGCGCTTTGCGTATACGAGCACGGATAACAACCTGGTAAGGCAACACCTGTGCGGTGTCATCAAATATATCCCTTTCCACCAACCCATTAAGATCCTCTTGCAGGGAGATGCCATCTTCCCAATCCACGTTAAAACGAGCACCGGTCTGCCGGTCATTCAAATGAGAGTGTCTGTATATACGAGGATCCTTAAGGCATTCGATCTCCAGCGCCTTTAAGGCTCGGGACAGACCATTGTCTTCACCGGCTGTCACCCAGTTGTTCAGGTCCTTGGCGGGGTCAAAGGTAAGCTCCACCCCCTCGAATTCAACGGTAAAGCGTTTGTACACAAACGTGATGGTTTGGGACTTGGCGGGCTCGCCCAATTCCATTTTCAAATTATTCAGTATCACCTTCAGGTCAGGAATGTACCGGTGAGAGACATCGAACTGCCCATTGACCACAACTTTAAAGGGAGAGTTCTCGTCCGGCGTCTCCGGCGACACCAGTAACACCATACCCATGCTGTTTGGGGGCTGGGGTCCATCCCATGTAGGATCACGCAATGGACCTATTGATCCTAACAGTGACTCATCAGCGGGATCGTTGTGGATGTAGTCCCTACCTGCGCTGGGTATCACTGGGGTTTCTTTATCCAGTAGGCGCATTCTTAACTCGCCCAGTATCGCCTCATTCAGCACGCTTTTTTGTGGTGTCACCAGCAGTGTAAAACTGACCCACTAGCGACAATTTAAAACTGACCCACCTGAGGCACAATTACCGCCAATTTCAATCAAGAGAGAGGCGGTGTAAATGAGATGTTGAATCAGGAGCAATTAGTGGACATACACGTTTTACATCGACAAGGGACGAGCATCCGCAGTATCGCCAAAGAAATGAACCTATCACGCAATACCGTACGTCGTTATCTGCGCGATGCTGCCAAAACACCTCGCTATTCTCAGCGCGAGAAAAGGCCGTCTAAACTGGACTCGTTCAAACCCTATTTAGGAGAGCGTATCGAGGCAGCGAAACCCTATTGGATACCGGCGACAGTCTTGTTTCGAGAGATTCTGGCGCGAGGCTACCAAGGCAAAGAAGGTATTCTGAGAGATTATCTCCGACAATTTAAGCCGAAGGCGAAAGATCCAGTCGTTCGCTTTGAGACACCGCCTGGCCAGCAGTTACAGGTAGATTTCACGACGATTCGGCGAGGCAGAAATAGGCTTAAGGCCTTCGTTGCCACCCTGGGATACAGTCGAGCAACCTACGTACGATTCAGTCAATACGAACGGCAGGAGGATTGGTTAGCGGGTATTGAAGGTGCGTTACACTACTTTGGAGGCGTGCCTGAGGAACTGCTATTCGATAATGCCAAGTGCATCATGATTGAGCGAGACGCCTTTGGTGCCGGGAAACATCGGTGGAACGCCAGTTTGTTGAACATGGCTCGTGATAATGGTTTTAGATTGCGCGCCTGTCGGCCCTACCGTGCTAAGACCAAGGGCAAAGTCGAGCGATTCAACGGTTATCTTAAAGGTAGTTTTATCACACCACTGGCCGCGTCACTGAAGCAATCCGGGCTGGCGCTGGACGTGGAGGTAGCCAATGGGCAGGTGGGTCATTGGCTCGCTGACATTGCACATCAGCGAATTCACGGGACAACAGGCCAAAAGCCGCAGGTATTGCTCGATCATGAGCGATTAAGCCTCATGCCGCTGCCTTTGGCGCAGCGCTTGGTGGCTCAGGACAAACCGCGAAGCAATGCCCAGGCACTCCCGATCGAAAGTCTCCAGCATCCGCTGAGTACCTATGACCAGCTGCTGGGAGTTGCTGTATGAACCTGCAGATGGAAAGAGTGCAGCAAGCCTGCGAAGTGCTTAAACTCGGTGCTGTGGCATTGGAATGGTCCGCTATCGCTGACAGGGCCTCCGGTGACGAGTCATCACTGGCTGACTTTCTTGAGCAGCTACTGCGGGTTGAGATAGACGCCAGGATGCTCCGCACCCGCGAGACTTTGCTGAGGTTTGCAGGGTTGCCGTCCGTCAAGCGTTTTGAAGACTATGACTTCAAGTTCGCCACCGGTGCACCGCGCAGGCAACTCCAGGAATTAACCAGTTTGGCCTTCATCGAGCGTGCAGAGAATATCGTGCTGCTTGGACCCAGTGGTGTCGGTAAAAGCCACCTGGCGATCAGCCTGGCATACCAGGCGGTCATGAATGGGATCAAAACACGCTTCATTACGGCGGCGGATCTCATGCTGCAACTGGCCACCGCAAAAAAGCAGGACCGACTAGAGTCTTACCTCAAACGAAGTATCCAGGCACCTAAGTTGCTCATAATTGATGAAATAGGTTATCTGCCATTTGGCCGGGAAGAAGCCAATCTGTTTTTTAATGTCATTGCTAAACGTTATGAGCAAAGCAGTGTCATTGTGACCAGCAACTTGCCATTCTCGCAATGGTCTACTGCGTTTGCTGATGATCAGACCTTAACCGCGGCTTTACTCGACAGATTGTTACACCATGCACATATCGTCCAGATATCGGGGAGCAGCTACCGACTCAAGGGAAAGAAAGCGGCCGGTATCGTCCCGGCAGCAAGCCAATCATTGGTTAAATAACGGAAAGAAAACGCTGAGGGTGGGTCAATTTTAAATTGCTGATTAGCACGGCAAGGTGGGTCAGATTTGGACTGCTGTTGACATGGAAATGATAATGCCATGCCTGGTTATCCCGTTACGGTGGGGAGGTGGCGTCCGGCGTGATGGATCACCACGGCCTGCTCATCATCTGCCCAATGGAAATGTAATCGAAAACAGCGTTCTGGAGAGTATGAGTCTCCCATCCCTAAGTGCTTACCAATATCTACGCGTTTCCCGTTGAACTTCCGGTCGTACTGCTGCTTGTTGCGACCCTGGCTTTGCCCTGATGTACCCGGAGTGAAGTCAATCTTAGCTCTATTGAGGATCGATATTGTTTCTTGCAGTCCCCTACCGTTGGCATAGACCTCATACAGTTCATCACGTATTAGCTCAAAGCAACGGATTACCCTAGCATGGTCATCAAAGGGGCTGTCTTTTAGCGACTTCATCCCAAGCTTCGTGACGACGATCTTTCCGTTGCTGTTTGCAACAATCCCCATACAGGATTCATACAGCGACAATGGCCCCTCATCCTCGCTCTCACCGATGTGATGGGTGATGGCACGGACCTCCTCAAAAGAGAGGATGTCCATAATGAAGTCGACAGGCAGGTCTACTCCTCCTACGGTTGCCTCGTTAGCACCGGCGGCAATGGCGGTCTTGGCGGCGTGCAGGGCCTTGCCCGCCTTGATTCTGGAACCCTGTATCTTCTCCATTGAGTCAATGATCAGGGCCAGGGTGTCACGGGAAAACTTGATGCCACTGATTTTCGCCACCAGGGGGATCGTTTTTTTACGCGCCTGGGGAGTAGTCGTACGGGACACCCAGTTCTTGATGGTCTGGAATGTCACCCCCAGCTCTGATAATGCTTCGTGAAGCTTCTTGGGGTCGCCTCCCGCCTGGGCCAGGGCGTGATCAAGGTAATCGAGCCACCGGTCAGCATTGGATTGACGGAATTGGTGCTCTACCGCGTTTTCTTGCTGGTGCTCCATGATCAAATCCAACAAGGAGCGCTCGCCGGCAGCGGCTTCCCGATCGATGAGTAAAATGTCGCCTTCGCGAACCTCCACGGCCTGCTTACACTGCACCGCCTCGTCCTGCTTGCCGGGATCTTCGGTGAAGACATCCAGGCGCTCATCCGGCGCAAAGGTATAGCTCTGCTCATCGGTGCGGATTAACACGTGATCGCCAACAATCGGGAGCTCGGCTTCTTTGGGCTCCGGTTTATCCCAATCAAACCCCTTCAGTAGGGTGAGCATCCAGTTGGGATCTTCGGGCAAATCCGCCTGAAAGGGAGTGTCGTCCACGTATTGGCCTGAACAGTCCGTCCAATCTTCAGTTTGAAGCGGTGTTTCATGGATACTGTCAGAGGGTGTGTCCAGAAAATACCACCAGGATTCTTTGTCGTTCACGCTGTGATCGAGATTTCTAAGATTGGTTGACCAGCGCTGCATGTAGGCAAGTTCACAGGGGTAGGCCAACCAGGTCACCTTCTCCCCCATTGCCGCGATCCACAAATCCGAGCGCCACAGGCTTCCCACCAATAACACGGCGTCGTACTCCCCGCGCAAGCGGTACGCCTCCATGGAGCTACCGGCGCCAACCACCTCAAGTGTGCCGGTATCAATGTAGGGAGCGTAATTCAGCAACAGCCATTTCCGCAGCATGTCGGCATCGCGCTTGCTGCCCATAGCCAATAGGGCCTTTCTCCCCAGCGCCTCGTCCACCCACTTCACCAACGCTTGCTGGCGCCCAGCGGTGCCCTTCTCCAGCATCACCAAAATGTCTTTTAGCAACGTGCAGGCTTTTTCCAGTGTTTCCTGGGCGTCACCCGAGGATAGTTTTTGTCCCGACGCCTCCTCAATCCATTCGGACATGGGGTTGAAAGCAAACAAGCCACCACGGCGCCCGATATCGGCCTGCAACTCATAAAATGACACCGGTACCGTGAGCGATAGAAGGGTTTTCCACACGCGCTTGAGTAATCGATAGCTGCCGGGCTTCTGCCGCTCGGGAATGTTCTCGCCCAGGGTCTCGATGTGGTGCAAGGCCAGGCACAGCCGTTCGTTGAGGCGGTTGTCCGGCAGATGGGCTATTTTCCCCTGCCAAGATTGGCGACTGCTTTTTTTCCACAGTACGGGATCGCGGTGGCCTGCCCGCCAAATGGGAAGCGGGCTGGACTGCGTGATTTCCTTAAAGTCCCATTCGACGTCCGCGTCGCCGGCGGCGGCCACCCAGAGAATCGGCGTGCCTCTGAAATTCTCGGTCAAAATGTCGTGCAAAATCACGAGATCATCCCGTACACCAAAGGGTGTCGCGTCCACGATGATCGCAAAGGGTGATACGGAGCGACGCAGCTCCTCCGCAAACCCCCGGGTGGAGCTATTTTGCTGGCAAACAATGGTTCTTAAGACCCGATCACGGTCTGTCAGGGCATCCTGCACTTCCTGAATATCCCGTTTGAGGCCCACAAAGTGAGCCTGGAGCATCGGGTGCGCATTCATCCACTTCTTCTGCGATCGCGCCCGGGTCCAGACGAGCAAATCCTGACTGCATGCCATGTTTTGCCGTGACATCCATGTTGTTCGTACCTTGCCAAGCAATGCATCCATCCGGCAGGCATGTAGATACGCCGCAATGCTGCTGAGATCTTCAGGTCGTGTGAAGGGCACTTGGATGACCACGGATTGACCGTTTTTCAATCGGTAGGCTGCCGCCGCCACAGCAGTTAGGAGCGTCGAGGGGAGTGTCACAGCACCCTCCCCGGCACCTGAGCCGTCAAGCATGTCGGTGGCAGGAACCCCGGGTAAAAACCCCCGGGCTACATCAACCCAGCTTTCATTGCTCATTCAGCAGGCCTATGGCATGCAAAATACTGGGACTGATTCTGTAGGTGGCGTCTTCTTTCTTTCCTTGGCGGGCTTTACGCAATATGTTCATGCTAGAAAGCCAGCTCATCGCGGTGTCTATTTCAACATCAGCGCCATCAAAAACGTCCATGTCCAGCGCAGCCATCATGATTTCTTCGGCGGAAAACTCTTCTTTCTCCCAAAGCTCTATGGAGGCCTTCAATAGCGGCACGACCCATCCCACATCATCCACGCCGCTGGCCTTACGGAACTCCTTGAGGCTCCGTCCTTTCACAACCGTGATCGGCGGGAACTTATCGGCGATATCAGAGAGCGCCGACGTTCCCGGGTGCGCACGTTTAATCTTACACAGCCCGTCAATGGCCATGTGCCAGCCTTCTGTGTGCTCGACCAAGTCAGCCACGGAGGTGTCGTCATTGATCATGCCCAGCTTTTCCAGCAGGTGAGCCGATGCGCTGTGTCCCCAGGGCGACAGGTTGATGAAAGGCTGAAGGTCTTCTCTCCCCATGGTCAGCTCTGGAGCGGACAGCCACTGCCAATAGGCTTTTGGTGACAACACAAAGACCACCCGGACCGGGAATTTCTTCTCCATGGACATGCCTGTCATCGCGTGTGCGGCATCCAGCAATCCCAGAAGGTGTGCCAGGGGTTGACTCCCTCCCACTTCAATAATGATCATATAAGGATCGGTATCCGCCTTTTTATCCACGATACCGTGGAGTAATGTGCGGAATTTCTCAGGACTGGAAAAATGGTCATCGGGTCGTGTAATGGCCGTGTATTTATCGCGCTTTTTAAGCTCTGAGTGGTTCAGGCACTCGATCTCATACAGCTGCGGAAGTGTGTCTTTCAGCGCATGCAGTCCCAGAGCATCAGACCCCACCACAATCGTCGTGGTGTACTTCCAGGAATCAAGATTCTTGACCTCTGAGTCGTCATCTTGCCGAATCTCACCCCCAAGCAACTCCTGCTCATCACGGAAGGTAATTGGGCAACTTTCCACTTTGTCTTTCCACACCGCGTGACGGTCCAAAGGACTGCTCTGTGTCCGCTGGGCGATCGCCATTAACAAGCGTTCGGCAATTTCGTCCTCATCTTCACCGATGAGCTTCTGAATGTTGGTGTTGCGCAAGACATACTGGATAGTGCGGCCTTCTCGAAGCGCCTTGAGCACGCCCAGTCCACACAGCTCCTCTAAGAAGGCCTCGAATTGCTTCACCCCCAGTTGTGCAAATTCCTCCGGCAACCAGCCCTTGGCTATTTCGTGTGCTTCCTTGGGCGAAAAGGGTCGCGTGCCCTTTTTCTGTGCCAGTAAGCCGTAGACGATAATGAGATAGCGTCGATCCAGAACCAGAGTCATGTCAAAGCGCTTGCGAATCAGATCAATCACATCTTGCTTCTGGCTCACGGCGGTGACGTCGTAGTCCCGGATGAATTGATCACCCACATTGCCTTCACTGCTACTGGCCGGATACGCGATCAGCTCATGGCAGAAAATTTGGATCAGACCCGGGTGGCGATTGGTGACCGAGAGTATCCGACTCGCGACCTGAGGGTTTTCAAACGCATAACCGGCGGCCAGCAACGGCTCCTGAATCAGGTGCAAGGCATCCTGAGTGGACATGATGCTGACCTGCAAGGAACCGCCGAGTTGTTGCAGCGGATTGTTTGGGGAGTTCTCAAAGCGCTTAACGTTCTCAAGGCCGGCTATGATTAACTTAAACCGCCCCTGGATCTCCGGCTTCGACACCAGTTCGCGAATACCCCTGAAAATGCCGAAATCGTGGGCGCTATCGACGTTAAGTATCGGATCGATTTCATCGAATATCACAATGATCTTGTGTTCTTTGTTGGCGATCAGAGCAGACTCAACTGCATGCGCCATGCCGTCCGCATCCAGTTTAGGATCGTTTTTCTTGATTAGATCTCGAGCGACCAGGTCGTTGTACATGCTCCGCCACACCAGTTCTCGGGCATTGTCCCAGTGCTGCTGCGTGATACCCATGCGGTCCATGTTCTTGTCCAGAAGATGATAGAACGCAAACTGCTTCTGCTCGGGTTTATGGAAGTTACTGCGCACCTCCTGAACAATTGTCGACTTACCCAGCTGCCGCCCACCAAAGACAATGGCGTGGCCGTTGTTCATCTCCAGTAACCGGTTAATCTCCGTCTGGCGGCCAAACCGCATGGCACGCGGGGGTGGATACGTGGTGTCGCCGCCGACGTAGGGATTAAAGTACGTCCAGGGTAAGGTCAGCCATAAGAATTTGCGTACGGCACTGCTTTCGTCGGCGTTGCTCGCACTCGAACCTAGAAACAGGGCCATTGTCATATCAATGTGCAGGATGGTACTTTTCCCTGCCTTAAAATAGTGGGCGAAGGTCTCACGTTGTGTCTGGGACATCGGGACACCCGAAATCAGGATAGGCTTGGCGCCGACCATGCCAATACTGTCCATATAGCGTTCGAGCTGCTGCGGGGTCCATGCCTTGAAGGCGATGATGACCGGTTGCGACTCGCTGCCGCCGACACCGCCGAAGATGGGGAATGGCCGGCCGGTCTCTGCTGTTTTGACCTTCATGTAGAGCGCGGCGAAATGCTCGTTGACTCGGTAGTCGATCGCAGCCGCCTGATTGCGCTTGTAAGCCGAATCCACCAGGGTCAGCCCCATGAAATTCAACACACTCCCAACCTTGTCATATAAGGACCCGAAGTCCTGTCCTACCTGCCGTGGCGGCGCAATCGAGTTCCAGCTGGCAATGGCCTCAATGACTTTGCGGAAGTTGGAGTTTTGGTGTTCAAAATTCAAGCCAAAACAGGATTCTTTGGAAGAGCTGATCTCCTTCCACATATCCTTGCCATTGGTTGATTTCTTAATGTGCCCGTACACTTCCTTCTCAACCTCGATGAAGTCCTTTAGCAAGGCGGGATGGATAATAGAGGGGGCCTTTATCTTGTGGTTGTCCTTGCGCGCGGTCTGGAGCTCGTCCAACATCTCGTCGATGACGGGAAGATTGGCCTCGGCAATGGCAGCATCCATGGTCTCGATCCACTTCTGCGGCACTGGCTCGCCTGGCATGCTGTCCTGAATAGCCTCAAGCTCTTCGCGGTAGAGGCTCTCCATTTCACGCAGCTTGCTGGCGATCTTCTTTGAAATCTCGTCTTCGATTGCCGTCAGGTCGCCCTGAATGCGTGAGGTGTGTGTGTATTGCTCCAGGGAGTAAATGGCATCACGCTGGTCTTCTATATCACTAAGAATAGTCTCCGCCCGATCCGGATTTATCAGCAATGACAAGACCATGTTCTCGATCTGGCTTTCAAGCCGTGTGCACCGGTGCAGGAGCGATAATCGATGGTCAGCAAACTTTTCCTTCAGGGTCGCCGCCGTGCGTTTGCGGTCGTCCCCCTGGTCACGAAGACACAGGTACATCAAATACGCCAACGCCGTGTCCTGCTCATCGACGGCTGCCGGCAGTAAGTCCTCGTGGAGCATGGGTGCGTCCACTTGCGACAGATGCCAGCTTAATTGCTTCAATCCACCGGAATCTGCACCACCAATGCGAGCGGCCGACTCGGGATAGTGCAGCCAGGCCTTTGCCCGGCTGTAATCCCATATCGCGCGATCATTGCCTTCAATGACCGAATTCATGTTTTTAAACATCGAGAGGGCCACGGCCGCACCGGCGCGACGGTCAGCGGGAACCGCCTCATCGCTGGCCTGCGCATCAAGCTGGGTAATCACTTGCGGAACGATGGTGGGGAAACGTTTGCTGTAATCCTCTAACTCACCACTTTTCTCGCTGATATGTGCCAGCCAAGATTGGGCGATATCCACCAGCTCATTAACCTTGGCATGGTATCTCGACATAGCGCGCGCTGTGATGCCGCCAACACGGGACCCGTAGCCAACTGCGATTAATGATTCATTCAATAATTCTTTGGATTCAAGTTGCTGGGAATAGGTTCCTGCAAATTGTTTGACGACATCAGCGCCGGCGGGCTTATTGTCGACAATGGCTTTTACGACATCGTGGAAGACGCCATGATCTACGCAGTAAACCTGGGCCTTAAGTATCGGCGTGTAGCCGCGCTTGGTCTTCTTGAGCTTGTCACACCAGGTGAGCGCCTTTTGGCCGTAATCATTGTCCTCATCATCCTTTTTCCCCTTGCCTCCAGCGCGCAGGTTGCCCAGGGTCGCCACTTTGTCCCGGTTGGCAAGATTAATAGTGTCCTCAAGTAATCGAGAGAGTGGTCCATCGAAAGCTTGTCTTATTGAAGACAAAAGAAAAGGGGCATTGCTGTAATTGCCGCCAAATACCGATGCCTGGAAGCACGCCGCCAATACCAGATAAGGAACAGACTTGCCCGCTTCCTGTATGTGTCCCCACTGATCTATCTGAGCGGGGGTTATGTTGTTCACCAGCTTTTGCGACTTAGTGAGGTTCTGGCTGAATTCCCAGTTATTGCCTCCGTAGAACGCGGCCCTTAAAAGATTCGCCGGAACAATGTCGTGGGCGTATTGTTTGTCGTCCAGTAACACCGATAAGCTGTGCGCCTCTTCAAGTCGATTTTGCCTCGCCAACTCCAGTATCGCCGTGTTCGCTACTCCGGCGTCAATGACACCGTCTTCATTGATTTGATGAAGGCAATCGATCTCCAGGGCCGTGGGCTCTCGCACCTCTATTTTGGCAGGTGTTTCGGTCTCCACCTCTGCGGCGACAACTTCCATCTCAGGCTCTGGTTCCGGGTCTACCTCCTGGGCCACTTCGTCAGCAGGGACCTCTGCCGGCACATCACTTTCAGCCTCGCCTTTTGCTTCCGCCTTAAGTTGAGGAGATGGATCCTCGATGAGAGGTTCGGGTTCTGGCTCTGGGTCAGAAGTGACTTCCGGCATCTCAGCCTCCAGTGCCGCCTCGAGCTCATCTTCTTCATCCCAATCCTCTGCCTCAAGATCACTAGCGGGCTGTGCCGGATCGTCCACATTTACATGCTCTCCAAAGCTGGCCACAAACCCACTTTCGAGGTATGAATTTACTCGCTGCAACGCCACCTTCATCGCTGGCGACACGGCATCTTCCTCAGGCACATCGACCACGGCGTGCTCTTCGAGGTCGTCTATCGAAGACCCGGGCGGCAGCAGTGACAAAATGGCTTCGTCTTCCACTTCATAGAGCCGATTTTTGCGTTCCGTATACTGCGTAGTAAGTTCTTGCTGTTGCTCTTCCATTTCCCGCTGTGCGCGGCGCCCTTCTGGCTCTTGTTGGGTTAGGTCCTTTAATTGTTGGCGTAAATCTGCAACATTCCGCTTTGACGTCTCAATTGAGGCACGTTGTCGGTCCACCAGCTCTTCACTGGCGGTCAACCGCGCAACGAGAACATCTTCTTGAATTTCTTTTGCAGGATTACTGCCCAAAAAGGCATTCCAATAAGAGCGGTAGTTACTGGCAGGAACCTCTTCGGCAAAGCCCTCGAGGCCCGCATCATGGCCCATGGCATACAGGGCCCCTATCATTCTCGACGCACACTCTTCCACGGATTTCGTCTGCGGGTTTTGTTCAAACCACTCATGGAGCTCCTGCGCCATTTGGAGTAAAACAGGCGCAACCGAGGGGTCGCGCGGGGATTTCTTGGCCTGAGCCACGAGCGCACCCATGTGCTCATAAAAATCTTCGGGGGATTTACAGGCAAAGGCCGTTGCGGAGGCTGCCGGCGCTACTGCGGCCTCTATCTCCTCCGGCTCCATAACGTCGCACATCGGTGTAGATAGCTCCTGATTGTAGGGGCTGGCCATAATGTTGCTGTAAAAATCCGCGAGTCCTGGGTGGGACTCAATGTGACCGGTAATGTAGTCAGGATCGGCGATCATCCCTGTCGCAAAAACAATATTCGCCAATTGCTCTTGTTTGACCCTGGGGATTTTGTCCCAGTTCTGCATGTCTGCTTCCAGTTTGGAGCAGGTCGCATCGATAATCCCGGGGAACTGGTCCCCAAGATCGTCGTAGCGCGGACATAATTCCGGGCACGCTTCCATCTCGATCTCTGAGTACGTCAGCCCCCATGCTTCTGGCGCATAGTCGTAAATCGCCAGTAATTCCCATGCGTACAGGGCAGAGGCTGTCTGTTTTTTCCCGGTAGACCCAAATGCAGCAGGAGCCTTTCCCGACAAACTCTCGGAGTTTCTGGCAAGAAGGTCTTCAAACGTCGATTCTGCGATAGAAGCCCTGAAGGCGGGATCACAAATGACATTCATGAATACGTGGCGTGGTTCGAACATTTTCGTTTCGAGTTGTGCCAAATTGGACCGCATGCCCGCAGCCACGGTGCGGCCCTGGCTCCGGGAGAGCTCTAGTTTCCCGCGAAGGACGCCCTCTTGGGGCTTTCCGCTTGTACCAAGCACCTCGCTGTCCGGTAGTCCGTAGGTATTAAAGAAAAACCGAAACTGCGACGTTAGTTCCTTTTCTTCATGCATTCATTTTCACCTTCACTCTTATCGTCATTACTTTTAGCGCCATTTTGTCTCTCACAGATGGAATCGATTTTTCTGGTAGCCTCCATAATTTCCAAGGGCCTATCTAGCACGTTAGATCACAGGCAGTTCGTGATGCGCACTGGTAATCATCCCCTTTTTAACCGACGCCAAAAGTAGATGTCATGCTGCAATCAGCACTTGTTTCGGTGGTAAGCCACCATTGGCCTTATTAGGCCGTTCGTTATTGTAAAACCAAAGCCACTTCGTGGCATAGTCTTGCACTTCTGCAATTGACCCGAATATGTATTGGCTCAGCCAGCTGTATCGTATCGTGCGATTGTAACGTTCGACGTAAGCATTTTGCTGCGGATTGCCGGGCTGAATAAACTCAAGCTGGATATCGTGTTTTTCCGTCCATGTCTCCAGGTCTTGGCTAATAAATTCTGGGCCGTTATCGCAGCGTAGTCGCCTAGGCTTGCCTCGCCATTCAATGATCTGTTCCAGAGCACGAATAACGCGTACCGCAGGGAGTGAAAAATCCGCCTCAATGCCTAAGCCTTCACGATTAAAATCATCAAGCACATTAAACAAACGAAACGTGCGACCATCACTCAATTGATCATGCATGAAATCCATTGACCAGATTTTATTGGGTTCATCCGGCACAGCCAGCGGCACTGGTTTTTCTCGCTGTATGCGCTTTCTGGATCTGATTCTCAGGTTTAATTCCAGGTCGCAGTATATGCGATAAATACGCTTATGGTTCCATTCATGGCCTTTAACATTCCGCAGGTAATCTCGACAAAGTCCAAACCCCCAGTCTTTCTGGTTATCAGTCAAGCGAACAAGCCAGTCAGCAATCTCCGCATTCTCATCCGATAATATCGGCTGATAGCGGTAGCAGCTTTCGCTGATGCCGAATGCGAGGCAGACCAGGCGAGTAGTGGCACCATATGCCGAGGCTGCCTTCTGGGCCATCTCTTTGCGCCGAGATGGCCTCACCACTTTTTTGCTAGTGCTTCCTGGACCATTTCCGCCTTGAGTCGCTCATCAGCGTACATTTTCTTCAGCCGCCGGTTTTCATCTTCCAGTTCCTTCACGCGCTTCATCATTGAGGCGTCCATTCCGCCAAACTTGGCTCTCCACTTATAAAAACTGGCGTTGCTCATGCCGTATTCACGACAGAGCGCGGGAACAGGAGTGCCGGCCTCGGCTTGTTTCAGGATCGCCAGGATCTGACTGTCGCTATATCTTGATGTTTTCACTTGAGAATCTCCTTCGTTCAGTTTACGAGAAAATTCTACTTTTGAAGTCAATTAATTTTAGGGGTGATTACCGTCACATTGAAAAGCCATCAGATGCTGACGGTATTCTTTACATTGCATTCAACAATCATGTAAAGGAAACGGTGCCTCGGTTAGCAAACAGGTTAAAAGAATCAGGATTTGTGCTGAATCCCGACAAGGTAGCTCACGCGTCAAGTTGATAGATAAAGAGGCCATGAAAATTGTTCCCATCCGTCGCCGGACGCTCACAAGCTCGGGCCGTCAACGAACTTCCGCTCCTAGGTGCGATTTCAATTGATCGACGCAACACACTATCTTTATAGCAAAGAAAGAGGTGTTGCATCATGGCTCGTAGACCGCGCTTGCTTTATACCAACGAGATCAAAGCGGAGATCTGGAATAAGTACCAACAGGGAGAGTCCCTGTGGTCCATCGCTCGCTCTATCGACCGCTCGTCCAGTTAAAATGTTTTATCCATTTGCTGCCCGCTCGTAGATTAGCCGATCAATTTCGTCATCCAGCTCCAAGAGATCTTCGACCAGCTTCTCTCGGGTTTTTTCACGCATCGGCCTCGTCAACGTTTTTTGCTCCAGCTTATGCATCTTGTGGACCAGACCATCTACCTTGCCGCATTGTTGGGAGTAGTAAGGCAGGCCATAACACTTTCTACACAAAAACCCCTGTCGACCGCAGTAAAGCTTGGCACACCTGCGCTGGCAGTGAGGGCAGCAAATCCACACTCTCTCTCCACCATAGTTACAGGGCGTATGCGCTAAGTGAAGTTTCTGGCGGATGCTCCTGCCGTTTGCTGTATATGAGAGACAAAGTCCATCCCCATCCAGGAGAGCACCAATTGCCTGACCTCCGTTCCAAGTAATCGAGAAGGGTCCCTCTCTGGATAGCGATCCACCGCGGGCCAGCACTCGGACATCCAGAGATAGAAAATCTTCCACCGTGGGGCGAGTTGAGAATTGGTGGCTACCCACAAATGCCGTCCGAAATCATTAGGCCAAGCCTGTTTCAAAACTTTGCCGAAAAATTGGCAATGTCAGCAAACCAGCGAGCTTTCTCCCGAGGTCCACGTATTCTATGAATGATCTAAAGGTACCCAAACTGCTTTGTTCTCAACATCACCCATCAAGCAATCATCCGTCGAAATCATTGGCAGCGCGTTGATCAATATCACCATTCGATTCAAGCACATCATCGCGCTGCCCCAACATGGCTTCAGAGAACGCCTCGTAATCGTTGTAAGTGGATTCAGCGTCAGGGTATTTACTCACCAGCGCCTGTAACTCCTCATATACGGCCTTGGACCCAATTTTAATCTTGCGGTCGTTCTTGCCTAAATCCATCATTCCGCGACCCTTGTACCCACGCACACCTGTCGCAATCATGGCATTACGAAACTCCATGACAACGCGCTCGGAGAGCGCATCATCTACTCGCTGCTTTACCCGTGGAGATAACGTGGTCGAAGCACGAACTTCCCGGCGTAAAGAATAAATCGAGCCCGCCACATCCTGGGCACGCTCCAGGGGATGAAATTTCCGTTGTGACGCCGACGGCTTCAAGTACCCAGTGAAACGTGCCATCACATAAACAGATTCCTCGCCTGACATCTTGCGCAGATAATCTCGAGCTTCGTCATCGCTGTCGTTTCTAACAAAGTTCCGGAAGGTCAGGTACTTGGCGTTCAGCTCGCCGCCGTCTCTGGCCATCTTTTCATAGAAAGCCTTGTTGGAAACCGAAGATCGAGTGTAGTCGCGAATAAATCGACGCACGAAAAACATATCGTCTGGGCCCTGGTCAGGCGCCTGAGGATCGCTTGCTGAAGTAAAACCCAGAACTGTCCTGCCGAGCGTGCCTGTGTAGCTGGTTATGTAGTGGTCAATGAGAATGGGAGAAACGCCCAGAGCTTCCCCCGCCTTTTTCGCAAAAGAGCTCGTCCAGGAATAGAACTGCTGCTCCGGTTCCAACCCGTTCAACCTCTGCGATATTAGCGGCATGCCATTGTAGATGGACTTGTTGCCGAAATGTTCAATGATAGGACGCGCAAATACCGGTACCATCGGCGGGCCCATCGACAGCGCTATCCCATTCAGCAGTCGGTCCATGGCGGCGGGATCATTGTAATAATACATCTCATAGACACGCTCAAAGATGTTGGAGAGCACGGCTTCCTGAAACGGTTTCGGAATAACGAGCCACTTTCCGCCAGGCACCTTAACCAGCCAGTGGGATGCGCGAAGGTAGTCTGATATCTCCTGATATTCAGGGTCGTCCCTGTACAGCGAGGTAAGACCAACCCCTATCAAACCGAGCACCATCATCTTCGTGTACAGCGATCGTGCTGCTGCGAGATTATCTCGCTCAAGGCTTGTCAGCTTCTTCGAGCTTGTCTTATCAAATACCAGCGATAGCGCTTTCTGATAGGCGCCGGCTCCACCCAACACCCGTAGAAATTTGTCCATACCTTGCAGGCTAGCATTCAAAAACGTCACTAGACGCTGCGCGCCCGCCATTTTCGATCCATGCCGGCCATAATCCGTGATATCACGCGCAACAAAGGCACCCTCGATGATGGCTTCCTTGTTGGAGAGCCCCCTATCCTTAGCTTTTTTGAACGGAACTTCCTAGTTTAAGGTCTTGACATTCCGACATGGAGGAGTAATATTGATCCTACCACCAGATCATACAAACCGAACAGGACAGAATGCCATGAACATTATACAAGTTTTTCAACGTTTCCCCACTCAAGAAGACTGTATAGAACACCTTGAAAAAGCGAGGTGGGATGGGGTGCCGATCTGCCCTTATTGTGGATCGGT
Source organism: Halieaceae bacterium (assembly GCA_965237855.1). Lineage (GTDB taxonomy): Bacteria > Pseudomonadota > Gammaproteobacteria > Pseudomonadales > Halieaceae > CBDEGK01. Next base: position 975,957 of record CBDEGK010000004.1, read on the forward strand.
CAACACCGCCCGCAACCAACACAGACACCGCTGCTACGACTGCAAGACCTCATTCAGCGTCACTGTTGACACCATATTCCACCATACCCATATGCCCCTGCAAAAGTGGTTCCTGGCTATTACGCTGATACTGAACGCCAAGAAAGGACTGTCAGCCCTTCAGTTATCACGCGATTTGGAAGTCAATAAGAATACGGCGTGGCGGATTGCCATGCAGATTCGCAAGGCCATGACTCAAGCACAACACCGCAACTTACTGACAGGGATTGTTGAAATGGATGAAACCTATGTTGGCGGGAAGCCTAGGAAGGGGTCAAAGGGCGAAGGTCCTAATGGGCAGCATAAACGAGGCAGGGGTACCAAAAAGGCTCCTGTGATTGGCGTGGTTGAGCGAGACGGTAATGTCACAGCCAAAGCGGTTGCCAAAGACAAAATGAAGGGCAAGCACTTGCGGGCTTTTGTGCGGGAGCGTGTAGACATCGGCAATGCCAGCCTGATGACCGATGAATACAAAGGCTATCTCGGTATGGGCAAGGTGCTGCCTCATTCCGTCATTAAACACGCCAAGTGGTATGTCGATGGCGATATTCACACCAACACCATCGAGAGCTTTTGGGCACTGTTGAAACGCGGCATGTTCGGCCAGTTCCACAGTGTCAGTCGGAAGCATCTGCAAAAATATGTGGATGAGTTCTGTTATCGCTACAACCTGCGCAATGATGATCCATCCTTGGCTTTCGATCTCACCATTAGCAGGGGACTGGGAGTAACGGCATGAGTAAGAAACCGTTGAAAGTTATTGCAGGTACACCTGATCACCCTCTGGTAATTGGCAATATCGAGATTCAATGCTATGTGCTAGAGGACGAAACGAGGGTGTTAAGCCAGCGTGGTATGACGGCTGCCATTGGACTCAATCCTGATGCTGGCTTTAGAATACCGCAATTGATGGCCAGTAAAGCACTAAAACCCTATATTAACAACGACTTAAGGCTGGCTTTAAATAATCCCATTATATTCAAAAACCCTGGTGGTGGCGGGGTGGCTTATGGCTATCCGGCGACAGTACTACCGGATATTTGCGATGCCATCATAGATGCAGATAGAAGTGGAGAAACAACAGAAAGACAAACAGTGATTGTTGAGCGAGCATTCGTGCTGTCGCGTGGCCTTTCTAGGGTCGGGATCATTGCTTTGGTTGATGAAGCCACCGGCTATCAACGTATACGAGAAAAGAGAGCACTTGCGACCATCCTGGAGAAATATATCTCCGAGGAACTACAGCCGTGGACCAAGACATTTCCCTATGAGTTCTACGAGCAAATATTCAGACTTAAAGGGTGGTCAGGGCCAGATGGAACCAAGCGACCATCGGTTATTGGACACTACACGAACGATTTCATTTACTCGCGCTTAGCACCTGGAGTGTTGGATAAGCTTCGCACCATAAATCCAGTATTGCCGAGTGGGGGAAGGAAGGTGAAGTACTTTCAGTGGTTTACGCAAGACCTTGGACATCCAAAGCTTAAAGAACATCTTGCCGGTGTGATGGCACTGATGCGTGCTGCCCCTAATTGGAACAGCTTTACCCGTGCGATCCAGCGCGCTTACCCAAAGGTGAACGAGACGATACCTCTTGCGCTGGATGATTAAAGTGTGATGGTCTCTTTTCTATAAGATAAACAACTCGGCCGCAAGCCTCTATTTATACGGAGCCGACGTAATGAGGATTCTACCATCCGAATAGCAAGTTACAGTCATCGCCGCGTCATTAGTCCAAATTTTGGTGGATGTCATTAGTTTGCTATCGACGAGTTTAACGACAGGATAGACTGGAACAATTGCGGTGAGAACAGATTCCGTTTTTGCAAGACACGTTACCCAACTCATTTTTTCAGTTTCCTTCCTGTTTAATGGGCCTTGATCAGGGTAATTACCCGCATTCACCATCCTCCTGAGTTGTTCAGGAGTGTAGGTTTTATCAGCAGGTAAAGCAGGTAAAGCAGACAGCGAAATGATACTGGCTAGGAAAATACGAGTTAAGCAAGCCATTAGGATTCTCTCCTTTTTAGTGTTTACTCCGGCACTCTTGGATTAAGGTTGCCGGGCCATTGCAAACATCTCTCAGAAAGAGGAGGTCCCCGCTTGTTCACCTGAGCTTGAGGAGCTACCCCACGCCTGTATTAGGCTGTTCTATTCGGCAGGTAACCCGACATAGCGGGACATCCGAAAGACGTTTGCAGGAAGGAGTATCGGGTAGAATGATGTTAGAAGTCAACGGAGATAAATACAAGACCTTAAACTAGGAAATTCCGATTATTTTTGATAGGTGTGCCTTTTGCTCGGTCGTTCGTCCTTGCATTATGTGAGCAAAAACATGGATGAAATCCTCACGTTTATTGCCCACAGAATATTTTTGAAATAGATTTAGCCTTACTTTTATATCGCCTTCGTCGAATAGCCCTGTTGAGTTTGCTGCAAGATGAATTTGTTGGACAATAAATTCTTCTTCATGGGATTTAAGGACACTTTCAGAGCAGTCCATAACAAAATGTGGCATTAATTCTCCTAACTACGATTTGTATCGCTAACGTTGCGCTATGGGGTGCCGTTTTGCGGCGTCCCAGCGGCGGCAAGCTGCGACTTCAGCGCCTTGTTACTGTTCAAGTCGCCTCGAATAAGACCGTAGATTTCACTATCCGAGGCTTTTCCATTTACTATCCAACGTTGCTTTAGCCTTCCTTCCAACGAGAACCCTAGTTTTTTTAGCAACTTCGCTGAGGCTTTATTATCTGGGTCAATGTCCGCTTCTAGCCTATTTAAGCCTAAGTCAAAAAAGGAATAGTCAATGATCTTAGTGAGCGCTTCGGTCATGAACCCATATCCCCAATGTGAGCGTCCCAAAATGTAACCCACTTCAGCTCTCTTCGACTCTTCGTGGAAATTAAACAGGCTTACTGTACCGATGATCAAGTTTGAACTCGATTCTTTAATTGCAAAGCAAATTGAATCGCCAGTCTCCCACCATTTTTTAGCATTTGAAATCATATCACTCGCTTGACTTAAAGTAGCAAAAGGAAGGCTACTCCAATATCTCATTACTTCTTTATCGGAGTAAATATCGAACAGACTTTCCTCATCATCCGATTTAGGCTTTCTAAGCTTAAGCCTTTCAGTTGTAAGTTCAATCAAGCCAAATTCCATCTAACAGACACTTCCTTTCATGAACAATAACAGCTCACTAAATGTCTCAGTGACGCAAAACTTTGCCTCCTGCTGACATATAACTTGTAAACCACCACGGTCGCCCCCCCTGTGTGTCAACCTGACCCCATACACTTCTTGTTTGGGATAACATAGATTTCAGGGCCACAGGTACTGGACACACAACATGCCAAAATCACCATCAGAACGGCCTGACACACAAGTTACACCGGAACCGGTGCTGGAGAAACGCACTCGCCGCCAGTTCAAGACCGAGTACAAGTTACGTATTATCGCTGAAGCCGATGCCTGCCAGTACGGTGAGCTTGGCGCGCTGCTGCGCCGCGAAAAACTCTACAGTAGTCAGATCTCGGAATGGCGACGAGAGCTTGCGGAAAATGGCGTGGCTGGATTGAGCAAAAGCGCTCCCGGCCCTGCACCCTTGAAAACGCCAGATCAGCGGCGCATTGAGCAGCTTGAGAAAGAGAATAGTCGCTTGGACCGCAAGTTGGAGATTGCCAACGACTGCCTGGATTTGCAAAAAAAAGCATTGTCGATGCTCGATCATTTACGCAGTGGGAAGGATGTGTGAATAACGTGATGATCCACCGCCCCGTAAGACTGCCATTGACGCGAGCGTGTCATGCGCTGGGCCTCAATCGAAGCACGGTCTACGTTTACCAAAAGCGTGCCGCCAACGATGAACCACCGCGGCGCTCACGGAAGCAGTCGGTGCAGCCGCGCGCCCTCAGTGACCAAGAGCGTGCTGCTGTCGTCGAGACACTGCACAGTGAACCCTATTGTGATCAGCCGCCTGCTGAAGTCTATCAACGCCTGCTGGAACAGGATCAGTATCTGTGTTCGGTCAGCACCATGCACCGTATTCTTCGTGGCTTAGGGGAGACCGGTGACCGTCGGCAGCAGCGGCCAGCCCAGCATCATGCTGTTCCCAGACTGAAAGCCTGCGCCCCTAACGATGTGTGGACATGGGACATTACCAAACTACCGCTGGTGCGGCGGGGCCTCTATTTGTCGCTGTATGTGGTGCTTGACCTGTTTAGCCGTTTTGTCGTGGCCTGGATGGTCTCGCGCAAGGAGAGCAGTGCATTATCGAAACAGCTGATGGACGAAGCCACGGCCCGTTACGGTATAGCGCCAGGCCAGCTCACGCTGCACCAGGATCGTGGATCGCCAATGATTGCACACGGGTATTTGGACCTGATGCGAGAACTGGACGTGACCTGCAGTCACAGTCGCCCACGGGTGAGCAATGACAACCCGTTTAGTGAAAGCCAGTTCAAGACGCAAAAGTACCAACCGGATTATCCGGGCCGTTTTAGCGATGCCTCGCATGCCCGGCGCTGGTGTGAAGCTTACTTTGATTGGTACAACTTCGAGCATCATCACAGCGGCCTGGGGGGCTTTACCCCGGAACAGGTTTTTACGGGCCGTTATCACGAGGTTGCCAGGCAAAAACAACGAGTTCTTGATGAACGCTATGAACGTCATCCGGAACGCTTTGTCCGTGGGCGACCGACTGTACCCATGCCGGCAAAGACCGTGGCCATTAACCCGATTGCAGAATCTGGTGATGACACAATGATTGATGATCGCGTTAACTTCCCAACTTTATCAGCCGCGGGCTACATCAAATAGAGTTTATCTTTGAAATGACTGTCCATTTGAGGTTGACACGTTCCGCCCCTCGTTCACTCGAGCAAATACGAAAAGTGCTTTTCTTTCGAGTATAGTCGCGAAACCAATTTAGAAAAGTTATGGCTAACAAACACATCACGTGATGCGTCGGTGAAGCTCATCTGTTCAGAGTGGCGTGCCATCATGTGACAGTCCGGCATCGGTCCAGGCGGCGATCAGTTCAGGGACGTCTTCAGTTCTCGTACGAGGTAGATCATCTGCCAGCTGGTACCAGGGCAATTGGCTTTCCACGCAGGTATGTACATGGGGTATGGCACATTCCGGATGATCCAGGCTACAAACGCTGACGTTGGTCCACTTATCTTGCGCGGTGGTCCCCTCCTCCTCTCCCGATGTCATCCATATCACTCGAGAGCCACAATCCGCACAGAAACCGCGACTGGCGAAAGGGGAAGATTGAAAGTACTGCAGCCCATGGTGGATGTTGTGCCGGTAGCTCGCTGTGCGTGGAACTACCCAGTGTTTTACGAATTGCTAAGACGCGGGATTCGCTGGGGAATCAGTGATGATTCAACTGCGGGGTAGCGCGGCCGCCAACACCGTACGAACATCGCCGTCACGCTGGGTAAACCTTATCGTGTCGAAATACTCCAACACTTCAATGGCCAATTTGCGGCCGCTCCCCACTCTGCCCTTATAGTTAACCACGGTAAGCGACTCATCGTCAGCGACCATGGCCAGCACGATGTCTGCCAGCGCCTTGACGGTCTCCGGCAAGGCGTGGCGAGTCTCGTTGATTTTCACTGCCCGCTGCTCGCGCACCGCCGTTCGCAGTGCACTCTCAACCTTGCGTGCCTCAAAGCCGGTGGCCTCGACAATTTGTGACATGAGAGGAACCTCCAAACCTCGCTGCTGCAGCAGCTCACAAATTTTCTGCCAACGCTGATCACTCTCGCTGGCCACGGCGGCGGAACGCCCCTTCAGCGCAACCACACCCTCGCGTAAATTCAGCTCACCACGCTGTAATAACTCACCGAGTACAGCCTTGAGCAAGACGGACTCAAGGGTGAGTTTCAGCTGCTTGCGCAGGTCGGTAACTTTTATGCCCAGCTGGTCAGGATGACGATCCTGCCAGGCATTAACCTCGGCCAACAGTTGCGACTGCCGCGCCTGCCAGCTTGATTCCTCAAGCAACCAGTCCCGGTTGTGGTCATTGAACTGGTGTACCGCCGGTGTTTTAAGCCCATCAGCTTCCTCAGGCAACAGGTTCCAGCTGTCCTGGAAGCGGGAGAAATCGATTAACTGACCGCTGGCGACCAACTCGGCCAGGGCTGCCGCGGCATCCTCACGCGCCATTGCCCGAAGAAATTCCAGGCGCGCCGGGCGCGCTTTGCCTGAACGCGGCGCCCGGGGATCCAGCACTTTACCGCCGCCCAGGGTCACGCTTTCGCTATCGTCGCGGAGCAGGAATCTCTCGCCCACCACACAGCTCAGGGGCTCATCCAGAATCAACTGCACCAGGCAATCCTCGCCCGCCTGCAGGGTATTTCCACGCCGAGTTTCGCCGAGCAGGTAAACCTTGCCTGGCACGCGCCTGGCGCCCAGGTGTATTCGAATGGGCGACAAGTGGCGCAAGGAAAACGCCAGCCCTGGCAGCAGTGACAAGCGCGCATCAATACGCTGCGTGACAGCCGCAGCCGGTGATGCCAACAGCCAGTCACCGCGGGCGATATCGGCTTTCTCGACATCGCCGGCAATATTCAGCGCGCAGCGTTGCCCCGCCTGCGCCGACTGTGATTCCTGGTCCTGTACATGAATGCTGCGAACACGCACCGTTTTATCCTGCGGCAACAATCTCAGTTGATCGCCCACGCTGACAGTGCCCGCAGTTGCGGTGCCAGTGACTACCAGCCCGGATCCTTTCAGGTTGAAACTGCGATCAATGCTGACCCGAAAATAACCGCCCAACTCTCGCGCCTGTCGCTGTTGCTCGCGCTGAACCAGGAACTGCTGCAAGTCAGCTATGCCTTCGCCGGTGTGGTTGGAAACTCGAAACACCTGCTGTTCAGTCAAGCCTCTCTCTTGTAGAAGCGCCAGGCTTAGCATCTCTACCTCGTCGATTCGGTCGTGCTCAACGCGATCTGTTTTTGTCAGCACCAGTACATAGTATTCAACACCCAGCAAGTGCATGACATCCAGGTGCTCGACGGTCTGCGGCATGGGTCCATCATCGGCGGCAACTACCAGCAAGCCCAGGTCGATGCTGCCAACCCCGGATATCATGGTATTGATAAAGCGGCGGTGGCCGGGAACATCGATAAAGCCAATCGGGCTGGCACCCTCCACCGGGTAGTAGGCGTAGCCCAGGTTGATGGACAGGCCGCGGCGCTTTTCTTCCTCCAGGCGATCCGTATCAACACCGGTCAGCTGTTTGATCAGCGAGGTCTTGCCATGGTCCACATGTCCGGCGGTGGCGACAATCATCTTTACAGCTCGGCCAACGCCCGCAGGAATTGTTCCTCTTGTTCCAGGCAGCGACAATCCAACCACAGGCCGCCTTTGTGAACGCGCCCTATGATGGGTATCGACAGTTGACGCAGGCGCTCAGACAATTGTCGAATTGAAGCATCTTCTCCGAAAACAGCTGATACGTGCAGAGCTGCGCTGGGCAGCGTTTCCACCGGTAATGAGCCACTGCCAATCTGGCTACTGCAAGCCCGTATCGAGACCTCGAACTCCGGCCCCAGTGCCGCAGCCAGCTGCGGTTGAACCCGCCCTGCCTGAGTGCGGATATCATCGACGGAGCGGGTTAACTGCCGCAGGGTCGGCAACTCCTGCACCAGTTTCTCGGGATGTCGGTAGAGCTTTAGTACCTCCGCCAGTGCCGCTACTGTCATCTTGTCGAGACGCAGTGCCCGCTTCAACGGATTTTTCTTGATCTGTTGTATCAGCTCCTTGCGGCCTGCTATCAGGCCAGCTTGCGGCCCGCCGAGGAGTTTATCCCCGCTGAAGGTAATGACATCGGCGCCACACTGAATGGCGGCCGAGGCTGTCGGTTCGTCAGGTAGGCCCAGCGCGGTAAAGTCCACCAGGTTGCCGCTGCCGAGATCGATAACAAAGGGCAGATCGTGCTGGTGGGCCAGGTTGGCAAGCGCCTCTTCAGCAACGTCCTTGGTAAAACCCTCTACCCGATAGTTACTGGTATGCACTTTCATCAGCAGCGCGGTGCTGGCATCTATCGCATTCTCATAGTCTTTCAGATGAGTGCGATTGGTGGCACCGATCTCCACCAGGGTACACATAGAGCGCTGCATCACCTCCGGGATACGAAAGGAGCCGCCAATTTCAACCAGCTCACCCCGCGATACCGGCACTGATTTGTTCATGGCCAGGGTATTCAGGGTCAACAATACTGCCGCTGCATTGTTGTTCACTACCGTCGCCGCCTCGGCGCCAGTCAGCTCACAAATCAGCGCTTCAACGTGGCTCTCGCGATCGCCGCGAACCCCGCTCTGTAGATCAAACTCAAGATTGGTTGGCACACCCGCTACTGTCACAACCGCATCAATGGCCGATTGGGGCAGGCTGGCCCGACCGAGATTAGTGTGTAATACAGTGCCGGTCAGGTTGATGACAGGTTTTAGTGTGGCTTCGTCGGCAACCGACAGCCGAGCAATCGCCTGCCGTTGCAGAAGATCGTGATTGAGGTCGGGAGCTTCGCCGGCACTGATTTTCTGACGGGTGTCTGCCAGTACATCCCGCAGAGCTTGAGTTAGCGCAGGATGGCCCCAGCGTGCCACTTCTTCGGGCATCTGCTGTATCAGGGCATCTACCGAAGGTAGGTTGCGGTGGGGGTTTCCCAGCTGTTCCGAGGCATCAGTCATGCGACTGATTTTAGTACAAAAAAAGGGGCCGTAGGGCCCCTTTCTTGGAAGTTTACAGTGCTGTTATAGGGTCAGTGGTGATGTGGGTAAGTCCGCAGGACTTATCCACACTCCGCTGAACCAACGATAACAGTTATCCCGCGTTCTCTTCCGCTACGGAGTCCGACTCTTCGGAAGCTTCGGGAGCCTCTGCGGGAGCCTCATCTTCGATCAGCTCTTTCATGCTGAGCTTGACCCGGCCGCGATTGTCTACGTCGAGAACCTTCACCCGTACTTCCTGGCCTTCGCTCAGGTAGTCAGTGACATTCTCAACGCGTTCCTTGGCGATCTGGGAGATGTGCACCAGGCCATCCTTGCCTGGCAGAATGTTGACGAAAGCACCAAAATCGACGATGCGAGCAACAGTACCTGTGTAGACGGCACCGATTTCTGCTTCGGCAGTGATTTCTTCCACCATGGCCACCGCGGCATCGCGAGACGCCTGGTTCTGGCCAAAGATACGCACAGTGCCATCGTCGTCAATATCAACGGTAGCGCCAGTCTCTTCGGTAATGCCGCGAATGGTTACGCCGCCCTTACCAATGATGTCGCGGATCTTGTCGGAATCAACCTTCATGGTCATCATGCTCGGCGCGTTAACATTCACTTCCGTGCGGTGCGTAGAAATAATCTCGTTCATCTGGCCGAGAATATGCAGACGAGCTGCCAGGGCCTGCTCGAGTGCCACTTCCATGATCTGCTCATTGATTCCTTCAATCTTGATATCCATCTGCAGCGCGGTAACACCTTCAGCAGTACCAGCCACTTTGAAGTCCATGTCGCCGAGGTGATCTTCATCACCAAGGATATCGGTCAGAACTGCAAACTGGTTGCCTTCCTTCACCAGGCCCATAGCAATACCGGCTACCGGGGCTTTTAGAGGTACGCCTGCAGCCATCATAGCCATACTGCCTACACAGACAGACGCCATGGAGCTTGAGCCATTGGACTCCGTGATTTCTGAAACCACACGCGTGGTGTAAGGCCAGTCGTCAGAATTAGGCAGTACTGCCTCCAATGAACGACGTGCCAGGCGACCGTGACCGATTTCACGACGGTTGGTAAAACCAACACGACCCGCCTCACCCACAGAGTAGGGAGGGAAATTGTAGTGCAACATGAACGGATCGCGACGCTCACCGTGCAGGGCATCGATGATCTGGGAATCGCGGGAAGAACCCAACGTTACCGCACCAATGGCCTGAGTTTCACCGCGGGTGAACAGGGCGGAACCGTGGGCTTTGGCCAGCAGATCAACTTCACAGGCAATGGCACGAACCGTGCGGGTGTCACGACCATCGATACGTGGCTCACCATTGAGGATACGCTTGCGAACCAGTTCCTTTTCAATCTTCTTGAACAGGTCTTTTACATCGTCCGAAGACGGAGAGTCGTCGGCATCGGTGCACAGTGCAGCAACGGTGGCTTTCTTGGCTTCGCTGACCTTGCTGTAGCGCTCAGCTTTTTCAATGATACGGTAGGCATCACCCAGTGGGCCTTTGGCCATTTCTTCAACCTTGGCGGCCAGCTCTGGATCAACCTCAGGCAGCGACCAATCCCAGGTGGGCTTACCGGTTTCAGCTGCCAGTTCACCAATGGCTTGAATAACGACCTGCATTTCCTGGTGAGCAAACAGAACGGCTCCCAACATCTGGTCTTCGCTCAGCTCTTTCGCTTCTGACTCAACCATCAGCACCCCGTCAGACGTACCGGCAACAACCATGTTCAGCTTGCTGGTTTCCAACTGCTCGTAGGTAGGGTTGAGGACGTAACCGTCTGCGTCGGTGAAGCCAACACGGGCGCCACCGATAGGACCGGCAAACGGAACACCGGAAATGGCCAGGGCGGCAGAGGTGCCGATCATGGCGGGAATATCCGGGTCGATGTGCTTGTCCGCAGACATCACTGTACAAATCACCTGGACCTCATTCATAAAGCCGTTCGGGAACAGCGGGCGAATGGGCCGATCGATCAGGCGCGAGGTCAGGGTTTCTTTTTCAGAAGGACGTGCTTCACGCTTAAAGAAACCACCGGGGATTTTGCCCACAGCATAGGTTTTTTCAATGTAGTGCACACCCAGGGGGAAGAAAGGCTGACCGGGCTTGGCAGTTTTTTCTGCTACTACGGTAACCAGTACCGAAGTGTTCTCTACGGTTACCATTACAGAACCAGTAGCCTGCCGCGCGATACGCCCCGTTTCCAGAGTGACCGTCTGGTCACCGTATTTAAAAGTTTTCGTTACGGGATTCACAATATTCTCCAATTAATAAATAGAAGCCGCAGGGCCATCCCCACGGCTCTTGTCAGTTGCTTACCGACGCAGACCCAGACGCTTAATCAATTCTCCGTAGCGTCCACCATCTTTGCGCTTGAGGTAATCCAACAGTTTGCGACGCTGGTTAACCATACGGATCAATCCGCGACGCGAGTGGTGATCATGCTTGTGAGATGCAAAGTGTCCCTGCAACTCGTTGATATTCGCAGTCAACAAGGCAACTTGTACTTCAGGTGAACCAGTGTCCCCTTCAGCCAGTTGATAGTCTTGTACGATGCCTGCCTTAACTTCAGCACTTAATGCCATGTTTCTGTTCCTCTTTTAATGTGCAATCTCTAAATAGAGCCTGTCCGTGCACATTTACAGACAGGTTCGCGCCAGCCCTAGTGGCTGACTATCAGTCGACGCGGCGCCAGGCGCCCATCGTCCAATATCTCTCCTATGCCCAGAAACTCGCCGCTTTCCAGGCCGACGCGCACCATACCACTACGGGGCGAATTGGCAACCAGAACCGGTTGTCCCTGGCGAATATAAAATCCGCCTGACTCGGTCAGTCGTACCATGGGCAGGGCCTCTACAGCGGCATCCGGCGGCAACAGCAAGGCATCAATATCGGCGTATGCCTCGCTCTCCTTGAGTGCCTCCAGTGCAGTCAGCGAAATCGCCATCTGCTCTGTGAAGGGGCCGGCCATCGTGCGCCTGAGCACGCTGACATGACCACCACAACCGAGGGCTTTACCCAGGTCTTCGGCAAGAGTTCTAATGTAAGTACCCTTGCTGCAGACTACATTTACGTCCACTTCCGCCCGCTCTCCCTGGCGAAAGGCCAACAACTCCAGCCGGTGAATCGTCACCGCTCGGGGCTGCCGTTCAACTTCTATGCCGGCTCGCGCCAGCTTATACAGGGGCTGACCATCTTTTTTCAGCGCCGAGTACATCGGGGGTATTTGCTCTATCTCTCCCCGCAACTGCTCGAGAGCAGTTTCTACCTCAGATTCTGTCACCGCACTGGCATCACGCTGTGCCAGCACTTCTCCTTCGCTGTCGCCGGTAGTCCGCTGCTCACCGATGACGAAAGTACTGGTGTAGCCCTTGTCCGCATCCAGCACATACTGCGAGAACTTGGTGGCTTCACCAAAACACAGGGGTAATACCCCGGTGGCCAGCGGGTCCAGACTGCCGGTATGGCCCGCTTTGGCGGCAAAGAATAAACGTTTCGCTGCCTGCAGGGCATGGTTGGAACTCAAGCCCAGCGGCTTGTCCAATATCAGGATGCCGTTTACCGGCCGCCCCTTTCTGCGCCGGGCCACTACTCCTGGTCCGCCTGCTGGTCGCCGTCAGCCGCCACAGCCCGCTCAATCAGGTCTTCCATGTAAGCGCCGCGCCCGACACTCTTGTCAAAATGAAAGCGCAGTTGCGGCACCGTGCGCATACTGCTGTCCTTGGACAGCTGCGAGCGCATAAAACCGGCGGCCTTGTTGAGGGCCTCTAGCGATTCCTTGGCCTGCTCTTCATCTTCCTTGCCTAACACGGTGCAAAACACGCGCGCGTAACCCAGGTCTTTGCTCACCACGATATCGGTAATGCTCACCATTCCGACACGAGGGTCACGCACTTCAAACTGCAGCAAGCTGGCCAGTTCCCGTTTCAGGTAGTCCGCTACCCGATCTGTGCGTTTGTATTCCTTCGCCATGCTATAGCCCTCTTAGATGCCATAGCCCCGTTAAAGGGAACGTGCAATTTCCTTCACTTCGAATACCTCGATGAGGTCTCCAACTTTCACATCCGTGTAGTTTTTCACGCCGATACCACACTCGGTACCATTGCGAACTTCATTGGCATCGTCCTTGAAGCGGCGCAGAGATTCCAGTTCACCCTGGTAAATAACCACGTTGTCTCGCAGCACACGAATCGGCTTGCTGCGGTGAACCGTACCTTCGGTCACCATACAGCCGGCTATCTGGCCGAACTTGGGTGAACTGAACACATCACGCACTTCCGCAATGCCGACGATTTCTTCGCGCAGTTCCGGTGCCAGCATGCCCGTCAGGGCTGCCTTGACATCGTCGATCAGGTCATAGATCACGTTGTAGTAGCGCATGTCCATGGCTTCGCTTTCGACCAACTTGCGCGCGGAATTATCGGCCCGCACATTGAAGCCAAATATGACTGCCTCGGCGGTAATGGCCAGGGTGACATCAGTCTCGGCAATACCACCAACACCGCCAGAGACAATGTTGACCGTGACTTCCTCGTTACCCAGGTCAAGCAACGCCGACTGAATGGCTTCCAGTGAGCCACGTACATCGGCCTTCACCACGATATTGAGCGTCTGCTTCTCGCCCGCTGTCATGCTCTCGAACATATTGTCGAGTTTGGCCGCCTGCTGGCGTTGCATCTTGGTGCTACGCATTTTTTCCTGGCGAGCATCAGCAATTTCGCGAGCTTTCTTCTCACTCTCGACCACGGCAAATACATCACCCGCATCGGGTGTGCCATCCAGTCCCAAAATTTCCACAGGAATCGAGGGGCCAGCTTCTTGGATCGCATTGCCATCTTCATCCAGCATGGCGCGTACCCGGCCCGATTGCAGACCGGCCAGCACAATATCGCCCTGGCGCAGGCAGCCGCTCTGAATCAACAGTGACGCCACCGACCCGCGACCTTTGTCGAGACGCGATTCAATCACGATACCCTGTGCGGGCACATCGAGGGGGGCCTTCAGCTCCAGTATCTCCGCTTGCAACAGGATAGCGTCGAGCAGATCACTGACGCCGTCACCTGTTATTGCGGAGACATTAATAAACTGATGCTCGCCACCCCAATCTTCCGGAATGACTTCCTTGGCGGCCAGTTCATTGCGAACACGGTCGGGATCAGCCCCTTCCTTGTCCATCTTGTTGACGGCCACAATCAGGGGTACTCCGGCGGCCTTGGCATGTAGTACCGCCTCTTCCGTCTGCGGCATCACACCGTCATCGGCAGCCACCACCAGGATTACAATGTCAGTACTCTTGGCACCGCGGGCACGCATGGCAGTAAATGCCGCGTGTCCAGGGGTATCCAGGAAGGAGATCATGCCCGCCTCGGTGTTCACGTGATACGCACCGATGTGCTGGGTAATGCCACCGGCCTCGCCATCGGCCACCTTCGCCTTGCGAATATAGTCGAGCAATGAAGTTTTACCGTGGTCAACGTGACCCATCACAGTCACCACCGGCGCCCGGGGCTCATCCGTACCCCCGTGCTGAGCCAGGGTTTCTTCCAGTTGATCTTCAAGCACATCGTCACTGACGATCTTGTATTCAAAGTCCATTTCTTCAACCACCAAGATGGCGGTGTCCTGGTCTATGATCTGGTTGATGGTGGCCATCACGTCCAGTTTCATCAGTTCCTTGATGATTTCACCAGACTTGACCGACATCTGAGCCGCCAGCTCACCTACGGAAATGGCTTCACCCAATTCAACAATGGCTTTTTTCTGCTCGGTAGGCATTTCAAAACCGTGCTTGCCATGCTCTTCGTGAGTTTTGTTCACTGGCTTTTTACGACCGCGGCGGCGTTTGCCGCCGCTCTCAGCGGCATCGATCTGATTCAGACTCATATGGCCGCGTTGCTTGCCGCGTACATGATCACGCTCCAATCGACCGCCGGCACGCTTTTTCTTCTCAGGCTCGGGCTTCGACGGCGCATCATGCAAGCGCTTGGGTCCACGCTTGGCCGTATCTTTTGCGGCATCGGCACCAGCAGCAGGTGCTGCCGCCTGCTTTTTCTTCTCTTCTTCCGCCAATCGGCGAGCTTCGGCGGCGGTCTTGCGGGACTCTGCTTCGTCGGCCTCGCGTTGCTTGCGCTTGGCGGCAGCTTGCTGTCGCAACACTTCCGGGTCCAGATCTGCCTTCGATATCTCTACGTCTGACTCTTCAACAAACTCGTCAACCGGCGCGGCTTCAACCACCGCCTCCGCAACCACGTCAACCGCTGCGTCCGCAGCGACGGCCTCTACTGGCGCTGCTTCAATCTCTTTCCGCACCGCTTCCTCTACCGGTGTGGCTTCCTCTTCGTCACGCTTAACGTAGGTGCGCTTCTTGCGCACTTCCACGTTGACGATTTTCTTGCCCTGGGAGCCCGCGGCTTTCAGCGTACTCAGCGTTTTGCGCTTGAGGGTGATGCGCCTGGGCGCATCGCTGGATTCTCCGTGGCTGCTCTTCAGAAAAGCCAGCAGGGTTTGCTTATCTTCATCCGAGACAGCTTCATCGGCAGCCGTGTGCGGCAGACCGGCTTCCTTCATTTGCGTTAACAAACGATCGGCCGAAGCACCTACAACTTCTGCTAATTGATTAACTGTGACCTGCGCCATCCACTTCTCTCCTGTTTACCCTGCTTTGACTTACTCGGTTTCCGCTGTTTCTTCAGCTTCCGCCTCAGCAAACCAGGGTGCGCGGGCAGTCATGATCAGCTCGCCCGCACGCTCTTCGGTCATATCTTCAATGTCGAGCAGGTCATCAACCGCCTGCTCGGCCAAGTCTTCCATGGTGACAATTGCACGGCTGGCCAGAATAAAAGCCAGGTGACGGTCCATCCCATCCATAGTCAACAAATCTTCTGCCGGCTCGCTCTCACCGAGCTGCTCTTCCGAGGCGATGGCCTGGGTGAGCAGGGCATCTTTGGCCCGGGCCCGCAGCTCTTCGGCAATGTCCTCATCGAAGCCGTCGATGCTGGACATTTCCTCGAGGGGTACATAAGCCACCTCTTCCAGCGTGGTAAAGCCCTCGTCCACCAGGATTTCGGCCACTTCTTCGTCGACATCCAGCGCTTTCGCGAAGACGGTGATCACGGCGCCGGCTTCCTGCTCGTGCTTGTCAGCCGCATCTTCCAGGCTCATCACGTTGATGGTCCAGGTGGTTAATTCGCTGGCAAGGCGCACATTCTGACCATTCCGACCTATAGCCTGGGCCAGGTTGTCTTCATTCACCGCCACGTCCATAGTGCCGCGGTCTTCGTCGACCACAATAGATTCTACTTCAGCCGGCGACATTGCATTGATCACCAGCTGGGCTGGATTGTCGTCCCACAACACAATATCGACGCGTTCATTGTCCAACTCGTTGGACACCGCCTGGACCCGCGAACCACGCATACCGACGCATGCACCGACCGGGTCAATGCGCCCATCGTTGGTTTTAACCGCTATCTTGGCGCGGGAACCGGGGTCGCGGGCGGCGGCCCGAATCTCAATGACTTCTTCGGAGATTTCGGGTACTTCTATCTTGAACAGCTCGATCAGCATCTCCGAACAGGAGCGGCTCAAAATCAGCTGCGGGCCGCGGTTTTCCTCACTCACTTCGGTGAGAATCGCGCGTACCCGATCGTTGACACGGAACGTCTCGCGGCCAACCAATTGTTCGCGGGATAGCAGCCCCTCGGCGTTGCTACCCAGATCGACAATCACATTGTCGCGGGTCACTTTCTTGACCGTGCCGGCAACCAGTTCGCCGATACGGGTTTCATATTGTTCCACCACCTGGGCACGTTCAGCATCGCGTACGCGCTGCACAATGACCTGCTTGGCGGTCTGGGCGGCGATGCGACCGAATTCAACATTTTCCACCTGCTCTTCATGGACATCGCCCACTTGTAGCTCGGCGTTTACCTCGGCGGCTTCCTCGGTGGTGAACTGGGTACCCAGCAGGGCCATTTCATCATCACTCATCACCAACCAGCGACGCACAGTGACATAGTCACCGGTCTCGCGATCAATGGTAACAACAATGTCCGAGTCTTCGTCGTAACGCTTTTTTGTCGCTGTCGCCAATGCCAGCTCAATAGCCTCGAAGATAATGGCTTCGTCGACGCCTTTTTCAGCCGATACCGCTTCAGCAACTAACAGTATTTCCTTGGTCATTCTGCTCTCGCTCTCGCTCGCTCTCGCACATCAAGTGCGGGGTTTAACCTGGGCCCTGTCTACTGAATTGAGCGGTAGCAGAAATTCATGGTCATCGACCTGAATCACTACGTCCTCGCCCTCAATACCTTTCAGGGTCCCTTTGAACTTGCGACGCCCCTCAAAAGGCACGCGCAAACGCATTTCTATCCATTTACCTACGTATTGCAGGTAGTGTTCCGGGCGAAACAACCATCGATCCAATCCGGGAGATGACACTTCCAGTGTGTACTCACCCAGGATCGGATCTTCCACGTCCATAATGCTGCTGACCTGCCGGCTCACGCTGGCACAGTCATCAACATTGACGCCGTTTTCGCCGTCTATATATAGCCGCAAGGTGGTGTGACGCCCCTGCGACATATATTCGAGTCCCCACAGCTCAAAGCCGAGAGCCTCGATCGCGGGCTCCAGCATCGCCTGGATTGTGTCTTCCTTCGCTGCCAAACCCACTCCGTGCTTATACCGCACCTAACAAAAACCCATTTCGTGCTTTTTTTGCACAAAACAAAAAGCCCCTAAAAAGGGGCTTTCAACATAGCGTCACAAATACCGCTTGCGACACTGAATTGGTAGCGGGGGCCGGATTTGAACCGACGACCTTCGGGTTATGAGCCCGACGAGCTACCAGGCTGCTCCACCCCGCATCAATACTTCTTCTTGCAAAGCCCCTTGGCGCTTTACTTCCGGCCTGTCTCGTCGAACAGGCCAGAATTCAAGGTGGAGCATTATAGGTATCGCACCCCCCATGGTCAACTGCTTTCAGGCCCCTGAAAGCGTTGATTTATGGGCATTTTACCGAAAGCTGCAGAGATTCTGATTCTGGACGTCAACCTGTATTATGGTCGGCGTCATTTCGACATTCTGTGTCGGCCCACCTGCTACCCGAGAGAAGTGCTATGAGCGACTGGCAATACCTTACCCTACAACGAGAGGGTCGAGTACTCACTGTGTCCTTTGATTCTGCCAGTAAGGTCAACAGCCTCAGTAATGCCCTGATGCGCGAACTAACCCAGCTCGCCATCGAGCTACAACAGGACAGCGATCTGAGCGCCATTATATTGAGGGGGCGTGACGACATCTTCACCGCCGGCATGGATCTAAAGGACCCGGAGGCGGCCGCTGCCCGCGACGCCTCTGTG
This sequence comes from Halieaceae bacterium, assembly GCA_965237855.1. GTDB lineage: Bacteria > Pseudomonadota > Gammaproteobacteria > Pseudomonadales > Halieaceae > CBDEGK01. The sequence goes on from CBDEGK010000004.1 coordinate 994,098, forward strand.
GCTGAGAAACGCATTCTCATGAAAATTGGCCCCACTATGTGTGCCGCCTGGGAGGCTCTGGAACCGGTGACCATTGTTGCCATCGAAGGTTGGTGTATTGGCGGCGGCATGGCATTAGCAGTGGCTTGTGACTGGCGCGTTGCAGCGACCGACGCCAAACTCTACGTGCCGGAATTGAAACTGGGTATGAATATGAGTTGGCAGAGCGTGCCCCGCTTCGTCAACCTGATTGGTCCGGCAAAAACCAAGCAACTACTCATTCTGGCGGAGCCGCAGGACGCCCAAATCTCTGAAAATTGGGGACTGGTGGACTACCTTGTAGAGCCGGGCCATGCCCTGCGCAAAGCAAAAGAACTGGCCGCGCAAGTAGCTGCTCTGCCGCCCATCCCGGTGCGAATGGCCAAGCGCGCCATCACCACCAGCGCCACCGCTTTGAACAATGCCACCAGCTTCATGGACGCGGACCAGTTCATGACCGCCCAGAATACTGAAGATGCAAAGGAGGGTGCGCGAGCATTCTTTGAAAAACGACCGCCTAAATTTCAGGGCAACTGATCACCAAGATGAAGAGTACCAATAGTTCTGCCATCCCCCTGTCAGTGACCGTGCTCGGCATTGCATCGTATTCCTGCATGGACGTGTTGATGAAGGGTTTGTCGATAGAGATGGGCACCTACAATGCCATGCTCTGGCGCACCGGCGTCGCCCTCGTCCTCGCCACAGTATTGTTCCTGGTCACACGACCACGCTGGCCTGAAAAAGCCGTTCTCAAGCTGCATGTCTGGCGCGGGCTGGTGACCTCACTCATGGCGTACCTGTTCTTCTGGGGGCTGGTGCATGTACCCCTGGCGGAGGCCATTGCCCTGTCATTCATCGCGCCGCTCATCGCCTTGTACCTCGCCGCGGTAATGCTGGGTGAGACAATTGGCGGCCGGGCCCTGTTCGCCTCGGTGATAGGACTGGTCGGCGCCTTGATTATCATCGGTGGCAATATGGGCAGTGACTACAGCGAGCAGGTGGGTCTGGGTATCGCTGCCATCCTGTTGTCCGCTTTACTTTACGCCTACAATCTCATCCTGCAGCGACAGCAGGCGCTCATTGCCCAGCCAGTTGAAATAGCGTTTTTTCAGAACGCCACGGTGGTTACTGTGTACTTGTTACTGGCACCATTTCTGGCCAAGGTGCCAGAACCAGCACAGGTCGGCGAACTGTTGCTGGCAGGATTGCTAGGCATCATCTCGTTGATGCTGGTGTCCTGGGCCTACGCCAGGGCAGAGGCAAATATACTAATACCGGTCGAGTACACCTCCTTTATATGGGCGGCCCTGCTTGGCTGGCTGATATTTGCCGAGGCTGTCACGCTGGCAACGCTGGCCGGGACTGCGCTGATTGTCGGCGGATGCCTGGTGGCGGCAAGGCAACAACCGGAGCGCGTTGAGCACGTGGAAACTACCGCGGTTTAAACATGGATCGACGCAGTCTCAAAATTGAGCGGGAATTCCCTCTGCTGTGGTATCCAGCAATGGCAACACCGACTCATCGAGCTTGGCATAGGCCGTAAACCACTCCCCCACCCACGCCGGATCCCTACGCCGACTGGGATGATGCCCGGGCAACAAAGATGCCAATAGGGCCGGTGAAACGCTGACAATAAAGCGCGTGACCATGCTCCAGAGTCGCAACCGTGAACCAAGCTTGTTCCATGTCCCGTCTCGTTTGAGCATCAATATATAGGCTTTGCGGGAGCACAGCGCCACATGCCCTGCCGCGTAGAACAGACCCCAGGCCCGGGGCAGATAATCCCCATACAAGGTTTGATAGACATCGAAGGCAACATTCTTGTGTTCGGTCTCCTCCACCATATGCCACAGTATCAACGAGGCCACGGCGGGGTCTGCATCGGCAAACAGCCGCACTCTGTCTTTGATCAACCACTCGGTCAAACCCATGGTCATGGCTTCAAAGCCTGCCGTGTAGGCGAGACGCCAACGCAGGCTCTTGCGCTCAAGTCGAGCGTAGTCCGCCGTCATCGCAGCTTCAACCTCAGCCAGCACACCATAGCCGTTGGCCTTGAGCATTTCATTGTAGCGACGGTGGTTGGTGTAGTGCTGTGCCTCCTGCCCGATAAATGCGCGGGCATCAGCCAGCACTTCTTCATCATCGATTTGCAGTACCGCTTCTTTCACGTTCTTGATCAGGAAGGGTTCAAGGTAGGGCATGGTGAGGGAGGCGCCGTTAACCATGTGGCTCCACTCCGGTTGGGCCGTGTTCCAGATCGGTTGACAGCTCTGCGGCCATTGAAAGGCCGGCTTGCGTACCGTGATGCTGCTTGTACTCATGTGACTTACTCCAGTGCTTGGAGATGTTTCCAAACCCCCAGCACCAACAGGCCCAGGGCGATATGCACGGCGACCACCGGTGGCCAGCCAATCAGGTAAATCACATTATTGGCCAGACTGTCGCCAAAGGGGCCACCACCGAAGGCCAGGCCACGGGTGCCATACAAGGCATTGGCAATAGCGGGCAGGGTAAACAGCCAGGCGAAGGTCAGCGCTGAATAGAACAGCCAGTGGTACTGGCGCGGAGATAGCTTGGTAAAAGGCGCCGCCAGGGCGATGGCAATCAGAATCAGCCCATTGGTGATTGCTTCCATGTGGGCCATGTTCCAGGCCCGGCGATCACCAGGCACCTGGGCATCTACATGCTGAATAACCGGCCACAGATCAATTTCACCCAGCAGGAAAAACATATACAGCCAACCCGTCGCCACTGTACACATCAGCAAACAAGCCCCGTTGAACACCAATAAGGTTCTGGCACGATCAGTCATAGCAACCTCCTGTCTTGAACCGGCTCAACCGGCGTCCGCGCTCGGCCCGCACACGGCTCTGAATCCGGCCGCAATGAACGGCACCATATGCTCGTAGGCGGCGTCAAAATCTGTGCTCTCACAGCTACCTCCCGACAATCTGTCGATACGACCCGTTTGAGCCAGGGTAATGGCCAGGGCACCGGATACATATTGATAACACCAGTGTATCTGTTCATCACTGGCCTGGGGCAATACCCTTTTTAGCGCCTCGATAAATTCTGATACCTGTTGGTCAAAAGTGTCTGGCATGAGCTCGGCACACCATACCGGCGACGTCATCACATAGGCTGCCAGCGCCGTGTAGTTGCGCCAGCCCGGATCCCCCGTCTGCTGTGCGATCTTGAGGGGTAGTAAAAAGGCACCGATTATCTGTTCCAGCGTTTGCGGTGAATCATCCACCGGAGCCAATACCTCTTCTCGACTCTGCCGCAGCTGCATCCAGCGTCGCCGGAATACCGCGTTAAACAGATCGAGCTTTTTACCAAAGTGGTAATTGGCCAGCGCCACATCCACCTCAGCACCCTGCGCCACCTGCCGAATGGTGACCCCATCAAAGCCGCGCTGGGAAAACAGCTCCTCGGCCACATCCAGTATGCGCTGCTTCTTGCTGATTGCCGGTTTGTCGCTCATCGCTGCCTTCATTCCCCTGAACCTGCCCCTCAATGGCGACATAAAGAACACTATAGTACTTGACAATTCAACGGTTGTTGAATATTTTATATCAAAATTCAACAAACGTTGAAATTGTTCACAATCTAGCGAGGAAACTGCTATGAAACCAATAACCCGTCGCACCCCCACAATAGCTGCCATTGCAGCTCTGTCCGCGTTGGCAACACCAACGGTTGCGGTGGCTGCCAGCGAGACGCAACTGGTACTCGAGGAGGTCACGGTGACCGCCCGCCGCCGCAGTGAGAACCTGCAGGAGGTACCGGTCTCTGTGTCAGCGTTTAGTAGTGACCTGCTGGCTGAAAAGGGCATCGCCAACATCACTGAACTACAGCAGCGCCTTCCCAATACCACCCTGCAGGTGAGCCGGGCTACCAATTCCACCCTCACCGCCTATATCCGTGGCATCGGCCAACAGGACCCGCTGTGGGGTTTCGAGCCCGGCGTTGGTATATACGTGGATGACGTCTATATCGCCCGCCCCCAGGGCGCTGTGCTGGAGGTGTTGGACGTCGAACGCATCGAGGTACTGCGAGGCCCCCAGGGCACGCTCTACGGAAAAAATACCATTGGCGGCGCCCTCAAATATTACACGCGTCGACTCGACAACGAACCCAGCCTGGAATTGGTAGCGGGCTACGGCACTAAAAACGCCACTGAATTGAAGGCCATAGGTACCATCCCATTGGTTGAAGACAAGCTGTTCATCGGTGGAGGAATCGCCCGCTTGAAACGCGACGGCTTCGGTGAGTTCCGCAATACCGGCGCCGATAACTACAACAAAGACGTGCTTAGCGCGCACGCGAAAATAGAATGGCGACCCAGCGACACGCTGGAGTTGATTGCCAGCGTGGATCGCACTGAGGATGACTCCAACCCTCGGGGCGGCTATCGCTTAACCCCCAGCCTAGTCACTGGCCAACTGCCCTACGACAGCATCTACGACAGCGATACCAGTCTGCCCAATCGCAACGAGGTGGAAACCGAAGGAGGCTCCCTGCAACTCAACTGGCAGATCAATGATACCTTCGAATTCAAATCGATAACCTCCTCACGCAAGGGTGATACCTACACCTCAATCGACTTTGACTCCACAGAGATCAATTCCTTCGACGTTCCCGCGATCAATGACGATGAACAATTCACCCAGGAATTTCAGCTCAACTACGCTGGCGACAGGCTAGTTGTAGTGAGTGGCCTGTACTATTACGAGGGCGAAGCCTGTGGTGCCTTCGATGTGATCCTGGGGCTGTCGGGTATTACCCTGGAGAATGGCGGCTGTGTCGACACCGAGAGCTACTCGGCCTTCGCCCAGGGTAGCTACCAACTCAACGACAAGCTGACACTGAGCCTGGGCGGCCGCTATACCGAGGACAAGAAAGATGCAGATGTCTATCAGTACGTTTACCTCGGTGAAAAATTCCCCGAAGATGACGGTGGCATTATCATTGCCGTGCAGTCAGACTTTTCGGCGGATGAATCCTGGAACGATTTTAGTCCCCACCTCGGCCTCAAATATCAATTCAACGATGAGCTTATGGCCTACGCGTCGTTCACTTCCGGCTTCAAATCCGGCGGCTTTGATATGCGTGCCAACGCCTCGGTCAACCCGACTGCCAACGAACCCTTCGATCCGGAGGAAGTCGACGCCTATGAAGTGGGATTGAAATCAGTGCTGTGGGATGGTCGTCTACGTCTCAATGCAGCTGCGTTTTACAACGACTATACGGACATGCAGGTAACGGTACAGCGCGCAATCGGTCAAGACAATTTCGCCTCCCAGGTCATTAACGCCGGCGAGTCGGAAATGAAGGGGCTGGAGGTGGAAGCCGTCGCTGCCCTGACGGAGAAGCTGACCCTCACGGCGGTTGTGGGTTACATCGACGCCAAGTTCACCCAGGTTGACTGGTTCGACCCCATCATCGGCGAACCCGTCGATGTCTCTGACAGCTGGGTAATTTCAAACACGCCCGAATGGTCATCTAATATCGAACTCAATTATCAATTTGAGCTCGGTGGCTGGCACACGGCTCTGATAGGCAATATGGCCTACCGCGATGAGACGCACATTTTCGAAGTGCCGTCAGAGCTCGATGAGGATGCCTATACCTTGTTTAACGCCAGCCTGGTGACGACGTCACCAAACCAACACTGGACGCTGGCACTGCATGGCAAGAACCTGGCCGATGAAGAGTACCGGATTGCCGGTTATAATTTTGCCGCTGCCTATGATGATGACGGTAATCTGATCGCACCCGGCCTGGGCGGCGAAGAAACCATCACCGGCTTTAACGGCAACCCGCGAACCGTAGAACTGTTAGTGACCTATCGGTTCTAAAGGACAAGCTTAATGTCTTATAGCGATATCTGGTATAAAAGCCACGATGGCCTTCAACTCTATGCCCGGGATTACGCCGACAAAACCTCGGCAGATAAATCAGCAGACGTAATTGTTTGCCTGCCTGGACTGACCCGCAACTCGGCGGATTTTGACGGGCTTAGCGAGCAATTGGGCAATGGCAGTCGAAAAATTGCCCTCGACTTTCGAGGCCGCGGACGGTCTGCCTATGACCCCAACCCGGAGCACTACACACCCGCAGTCTATGTCCAGGATGTATTGACCTTATTGGACCAACTGGCACTCGAGCAAGTCGTCCTTGTCGGCACATCCCTCGGCGGACTTGTGGCCATGGTGGCGGCGACCCTGTTTCCGCAACGACTACGTGCCGTCATCCTGAATGACATTGGACCCGAGCTTGACCCAGTCGGCGTCGCGCGGATTCAAAGCTACGTCGGTGATATCAAGCCCATCCATAACTGGGATGAGGCCATCAGCAGAACGCGGGAGATCAACGAAATCGCATTTCCCGACCTGGGCAATGTTGAATGGCGAGAAATGGCGCACAACATGTATCGGGAAACCGCGGAAGGAGAGCTTGAACTCACCTATGACCCGGCAATAGCGCAGGCACCCGTGCCCACTGACTCCGCTGAAAGCCCCAACTTGTGGCCATTCTTCGACAGCCTTAGCCCCATACCCACGCTACTGATTCGCGGCGCTCAGTCAGATATTCTCAGTTCTGACTGCGCGGCTGAGATGCAACAGCGAAAACCGAATATGATCTTTGTTGAAGTGTCGCAACGTGGCCACGCGCCTCTCCTGACGGAACCTGAGTGTCTGTCCGCAATAGAGCAGTTCTTGATCAGTCTATGACGCTGGTGGGAGTTAGTGGGGCCGCGCAGGTCCGCACGAGCCCCTCGATTTTGATGCTGTTTTGATATGGTGCCGAAGGCGGGACTTGAACCCGCACGAGCATAGCTCACCACCCCCTCAAGATGGCGTGTCTACCAATTCCACCACTTCGGCTTGTTTCTTCTCCCACCTACTCCACAGGTACGTTGGGAATATCACTGTCATCCGCAAACATTCCAGCGGGAACGTCCTCTTCCACGACTGGTAGTTCCTGTTCGAAAGAATGCTCTGCCGTCGGTGTCAGCAGGCTCAGATCATCGACCGGCTGGGCGTTGTCCTTGGCCACAATGGCCAGGCCAAAACTGGTGGCGAAGAACGCAATCGCCAGGACCGCAGTGGCCTTGGTCAGTACGTTGCCGCCGCCGTCGGCTCCAAACAGGGTCTGCGAGGCACCCGCGCCAAAGGAGGCACCCATCTCGGCACCCTTTCCTTGTTGCAGCATGATCAGGCCAATAATGGCCAGGGCGATCAGCAAGTGAGCAATCAAAATTAACTGTTCCATAATCTCTTCTATCCCGCAGCGTTTACTATCGCTGCAAATTCCTGTGCATCAAGGGCTGCACCGCCCACCAGGCCACCGTCGATATCGACCTGGGAAAACAATTCTTTGGCGTTCGCTGCCTTGACGCTGCCGCCATACAGCAAGCGTATCTGTTCAGCCGTCTCGCCAAGGCTGTCCCGCAATACCCCGCGGATAAACCTGTGCATCTCCTGGGCCTGTCCCGGTGTCGCGGTTTTGCCGGTGCCAATGGCCCAAACTGGCTCATAGGCAATCACATCGCTTGCCGTCAACCCGGGTAACAGCGCTTGCAACTGCTCAGCCACCACGGTTTCAGCTTCACCCCGCTCGCGCTGCTGCAGGGTTTCACCCACACAGGCAACCGGCACCAGTCCCGCTGCTTTCGCCGCAGCGCATTTTACCGCCACCAGCTCACTGCTTTCAGCCTGCGCCTGGCGCCGCTCGGAGTGGCCCAAAATAACCCGGTCACAGCCAAGGTCTGCCAGCATTGCTGCGGAGACTTCTCCCGTATGCGCACCGGACTCGTACTCACTGCAGTTTTGGCCGCCGACCGCGACATTGGACGCCGTCGTTAGCCTTACCGCGAGCGGCAGATACACAGACGGCGGACAAACCGCGATCTCTGCTGACGCTCCCTCACACAATGGAATCAGTTGCTGCAATAGCTCGCCGACAAAGTCAGCGCTGCCATGCATCTTCCAGTTACCAATCACCAAGCATTGCCTTACGGTTGATGGCATGGAATCTCCCGGACGCAAAACGGCGGCAATCTTACCCAAGAAGTCCCGAACATACAAGCAGCGAGCGGCCTGCTGGCCGCTACAGCAGGGCCTCCACGCGCTGGGCCAGTTCTCCGCAAAGCTTCTCAACCTGGGCGGATTCTTCACCCTCCACCATTACCCGCACCACGGGTTCGGTGCCGGAAGGCCGCAACAGTACACGGCCGCGCTCGCCCAGCTGAAGTTCCACTTCAGCCACCGCGGCATTGAGATCGTCATTGTCCTTCAGCGAACCGTTATTACCGGCCTTCACATTGATCATATGCTGGGGAAATTTATTCATACCCGCTTTCAAGCTGGCCAGGCTCTCCCCGGTATTCTTCATCGCCTGCAGCACCTGTAGCGCTGCTACCATTCCGTCTCCCGTGGTGGAGAGCTCGGCACAAATAACATGGCCGGAGGATTCACCCCCCAATAACCATTGACGCTCTTGCATCATCTCAATCACATGACGGTCACCTACGCTGGCGCGAACAAAATCGATACCCTGCTCCCGCAAGGCCAGTTCCAGGCCCAAATTGGACATCAAGGTACCAACGACGCCTCTTACCTGGTGGTCGCAGGCAATAATAAATAGCAGTTCATCACCGTCAACCACCTCGCCCAAATGATCGATAAATATGACCCGGTCACCATCACCGTCCAGGGCAATGCCAAGATCGGCTTGCTCGGCGACTACGCGCTGTTGCAGTGCCGTTAAACTTGTGGAACCAACATCCCGATTAATGTTGAAGCCATCAGGCTCGGCACCGGTAACGATCAGTTCCGCTGCCAATTCACGCAATATGCTCGGTGCCACCAGGTACGCCGCCCCGTGGGCACAATCCACCACAATTTTGGTGCCCGCCAGGGAAAACCGATGCGGCACAGTCGATTTACAGTATTCGATGTAACGCCCAGGGGCGTCGTCGAGCCGCACGACCTTGCCCAGCTCGGAAGCGTCGACGGTCGTCAAGGGTTGGTCCAATTCTGCCTCAATGGCGCTCTCAACCGAATCGGGCAATTTGTAGCCGTCGGCGTTGAAAAACTTGATGCCATTGTCATAGTAAGGGTTGTGAGAAGCGCTGATAACAATGCCCGCCACCGCCGGTTGGGTACGGGTGACCAGGGCAATGGCCGGGGTGGGCATGGGACCTAACAGACAGACGTTGACACCCGCCGCCACCAATCCCGCTTCCAATGCCGATTCGAACATATAGCCGGAAATACGCGTGTCCTTGCCAATTACCACCGTGCAAGCCTCGTCGCTACCCGCGCGCAGCTGCTTGAACACGCGGCCGCAGGCCCAGCCCAGCTTGAGCATGAAATCTGGCGTAATCGGTGCTTCGCCAACCGGTCCGCGAATACCATCTGTACCGAAATACTGCCGACTCATTCCTTACTTTCTCCCGTGTGGTCCTGCAACGCGGTTACCATGGCCACCGCATCAACGGTTGCGGCCACATCATGGGTTCTAATTATGCGCGCGCCGCGCTCCGCTGCCAATACGGCCAGGCCCAGGCTGGCGGGCAAGCGCTCATCAACCGCCCGCCCGAGAATTTTGTCGATCATGGATTTGCGCGACAGACCAACCAACAGCGGGTAACCCAGTTCAGCCAAATCCGACAGGCCTGCCAATAAAGCCAGATTGTGCTGCAGGGTTTTACCAAAGCCAAAACCCGGATCGAGCCAAATCCGCTCGCGGCCGATGCCGGCCTCTACCGACAAGCTTGCCCGCTGCTGTAGAAAGTTGCCAACCTCGGCCACCACATCTGCGTATTCGGGCGCCGTTTGCATACTGCCGGGTTCTCCCTGCATATGCATCAGGCAGATTTCACAACCGGTCTGGGCTGCCGCCGGCAGGGCGCCAGGCCGTTGCAGGGCCCGAACATCATTGATCATCCAGGCGCCCAGGTCAGCGGCCGCCGTCATCAGTTCCGGGGTACTGGTATCGATCGAGATGTGAACGTCCAGCTCCGAGTTTATAGCCTCCACCACCGGCAGCACCCGGTCCATTTCCACAGACAGGGGCACCGGATCCGCACCCGGTCGGGTGGATTCACCGCCGATATCGACAATGCGGGCGCCCGCAGTGACCATTTCGCGGGCACGCTGCAGGCACAATTCTAAATCGAGAACGGCACCCTGATAGAGAGTGCCGCCATCGGAGAAGGAATCGGGGGTGGTGTTAATCACCCCCATAATGTGAGTGGGCTGAGTCAGTGTTGCTGAGCTCAGTGTTCTTGCGCCGGGCCACCGATGGGCCCGGTTGAATCCTTGCTGTCAGCGGACTTGCCATCGGACGCGTCGCCTTCGCTACTGCCGCCACCGCTGGCATCATCGCCCCAGTCGGCTGGCGCATCGGGCTCGCGACCCTCCATAATGGTGTCGAGTTGGCTCGCATCCAGCGTTTCGTACTTCATCAGGGCATCGGCCATCAACTGTAACTTGTCAAAGTTTTCCTCGAGCAGTGTCTTCGCAGTCGCGTAGCATTCATCGACAATAGTGCGCACTTCCTGGTCGATATTCTTGGCGGTCTCATCCGACATGGGCTTGATCGGCTGTCCCGCTGAGCGACCCAGGAAGACTTCTTCGCTGCCCTCATCGTATTTCAGCGGGCCGAGCTTTTCCGATAAACCCCACTTGGTCACCATGTTGCGGGCAATCTCCGTGGCGCGCTCAATATCGTTGGAGGCGCCGGTAGTGACGCCATCCTTGCCCAGGGTCAATTCCTCGGCGATGCGACCGCCAAACAGGCTGCAAATCTGGCTGATGATATGGCGACGGCTGAGACTGTAGCGGTCTTCCACGGGCAGGAACATGGTTACACCCAGGGCCCGGCCGCGAGGAATAATACTAACCTTGTAAACCGGGTCGTGCTCTGGCACCAGGCGCCCAACAATGGCGTGACCCGCTTCGTGATAGGCAGTGTTTCTTTTCTCTGCCTCGGACATCACCATGGATTTGCGCTCGGCGCCCATCATGATCTTGTCCTTGGCCAATTCAAACTGTTCCATGCTCACCATGCGCACATTGGCACGCGCCGCAAACAGGGCCGCCTCATTCACCAAGTTGGCCAGGTCAGCCCCGGAAAAGCCGGGGGTGCCGCGGGCGATGAGTGATGCTTTGACGTCATCTGCCAGCGGTACTTTGCGCATATGCACTTTGAGAATATGTTCCCGGCCACGAATATCGGGCAGGCTCACCACCACCTGACGGTCAAAACGGCCGGGGCGCAGCAGGGCCGGGTCTAATACATCCGGGCGGTTAGTGGCGGCAATCACGATAACGCCGTCATTGCCTTCAAAGCCATCCATTTCCACCAACAGCTGGTTCAGGGTTTGTTCACGCTCATCGTGACCCCCACCGAGGCCGGCACCACGGTGCCGACCCACCGCATCGATTTCGTCGATAAAGATAATACAGGGGGCCTGTTTCTTAGCCTGGTCAAACATATCTCGGACGCGGGACGCACCCACACCGACAAACATCTCGACAAAATCAGAACCGGAAATGGTAAAGAACGGCACTTTGGCTTCACCGGCAATGGCCTTCGCCAGCAGAGTTTTACCGGTACCGGGTTGGCCCACCATCAATACGCCGCGTGGTATTCGCCCGCCAAGCCGCTGAAATTTACCTGGGTCGCGCAGAAATTCCACCAACTCCTGTACTTCTTCCTTGGCCTCGTCGACTCCGGCCACATCCGCAAAAGTGGTATTGATCTGGTCTTCACCCAGCAGCCGGGCCTTGCTCTTGCCAAAGCTCATGGGGCCGCCGCGGCCGCCGGCACCGCCTTGCATCTGCCGCATAAAAAACATGAACACGGCGATAATGATCAGGATCGGGAACGAGGCCACCAGCAGTTGAGTCCACACGCTCTGTTGCTCGGGCTTGCGGCCTTCCACCTCAACCCGGTGTTCCAGCAAGTCATCAATCAGTTTAGGATCTTCCACCATTGGCCGTACGGTTTCGAATCGCGTATTGTTGTAGCGCTCGCCGGAAATCGTGAGCCCATCAATGACTACTTTCTTAACCTGGTCGCGCTGGATCTCCTCGATAAACTGGGAATAGCCCAATTGCTCGGTGCTGGGCTTGACGTTGAAGTTCTGGAAAACAGACAACAGCACCGCCGCTATCACCAGCCACAACAGTAAATTTTTTGCCATATCGTTCAAGGCAGTAACCTCTATATAAACGACCGAAAAGTAATACGAACTACTTAAATCGGCTCTTTCGGGTGAAGGCTCAATGTACTACATAAGCCCATTTAGCTCCATGACAGGCGCTTAGGCCTTGAAATCACGGGCCACCAGGTACACCTCTCGGGAACGGGGCCGTGAAGCCGCCGGTTTACGGGTGAGCACCTTGCCAAAACTGCTCCGACAATCGCGGATCAGTTCGTCAAAACCCTCGCCCTGGAACACCTTGGACACAAAACCGCCACCGGGCCGCAGTACCTGTAGTGCCATATCCAGGCCCAATTCCACCAAATACATGGAGCGGGGCAGGTCTACAGCACTTATACCACTCATATTGGGGGCCATATCAGAAATTACAAGGTCTGCCGGCTGCTCGCCGATCAGTTCACTGATTTGCTCGAAAACCGCTTCTTCCGAGAAATCTCCCTGGATAAATTCGACACCGGCCAGGTTATCCATAGGTAGAATATCGGACGCAATCACCCGACCTTTATGTCCCACCAAATTTGCGGCCACCTGAGACCAGCCACCGGGGGCCGAACCCAGGTCTACCACGGTCATGCCGGGCAGAACTAATTGATCCTTTTCCTGCAATTCCAGGAGCTTGTAGCAGGCTCGGGAGCGGTAACCCTCGCGCTGCGCCTGCTGCACATAGGGGTCGTCACGATGTTCCTTGAGCCAGGCTTTACTGGATGATTTCTTTCGCGCCATGAGATTTCATTAAGACAAGAGTCCCTGTAGAATACCGCGCCCTCACTGCCCTGTCTCAATTGAGTCCTACTGCTATGTCCAAAAAAGATCAGAAACAACTACGCGCCATCGGCCACAAGCTCAATCCGGTCGTCACCGTCGCCGGTAATGGGCTCAGCGAAGCCGTAATGCTGGAACTGGAGCGCGCCCTCACCGACCACGAGCTGATCAAGGTCAAGCTGGCGGTGGGTGACAAATCAGCCCGGGAAGCGGCAACCGCAGAGCTTTGCGAGAAAAGCGGGGCCGAACTGATTCAAGCGATCGGCAATGTTATTTTGATCCTGCGCAAAAGTCCTCAGCCGGACCCACGCCTGTCCAACCTGATCAAAGTCTGACACTACTTCCGGAAGCCAGTGCGGCTGCGATACACTAGGGACAACTGAGCGAAAACAGGAAGCCCGTGTATGGCATCAATTCTGCAGTTTCCCTCAAATGAACTGAAAGGATTGTCTTTCCTTGAACAACAGGTTCGAGCCTTACTTGCCCAGCGCGGCGCCGATGAACAACTGATCGACTTTGCTGCCAGCACGCTACGCGACGTCTACGAACGCCATTCCCAAGCAGAGAATTACAGCGTGGAGCTACAACTCCCCGGACAATTGAGCCAGCAGGAGGCTGAAGATCTGGCGGCTTCAGTACAGTCGGCGATGGAAGATGTTCGCAACGAGAACCACGCAATCATGGTGCGGTTGATCGCAGAACTGGTTATGGCCGAGGTAAAAAACTTCCAGTGCCAGCGCGAACTAGACGTCTGATCGAATCAGGCCATTAAAGCCGGTATAGTCGCCCAAACAGCATCGGGGTACTCGGGAGTTTCAGCATGCACAGGTTGGTGACAGCGTTTGATCATTGGATTCGAACCGCGTTCGTGGCCATGAATACGGAACTGGAAGAGATCTATTTCGCCCAGCCAGACCGATCGGCGGTGGAATCAGTGGGTTCAACTATAAAAGCAGCGCTGGTCGAACAAGGTCGTGGCTACATCGCCGATCTGTTGGCGGAGGGTAACACCGACCAAGGCTTTGACCAGGCCTTCGATCTGCTGGGTAACGTCGGCCTGTACATGGCAGCCTGCCGACGCCACGACATCACCGAACCTTCACGGGAGACGACTTCTCCACTGTTGGAAGCCTCTGCCCTGGCCATGCACCTGGGTCCTACACTCGGGGTCACTCCGCGTTTTGCCACCAGCCACCTGACCACCCACAACACCGCGGTCAACGGACAATACAAAACCTTTACCTCGCTGGAGGACGAGTACCTGTTCATTGAATTCAACACCCGCGGCGTGTACGCCTACAAACGGGCAGCGGATGCGCTGGTAAGAATGCTGCCGCTGGGAATCTCACATCCAACCAGCTATCACTTGCTCATGGATGCAAAAATTGCACTGGAAGATGTGGTGAAAATCAACGGGTTGCTATTTGACAAGCTGGATACCGATCGCTTTTTTTACTGTGTGCGTCCCTACTACAAACCCTACCGGGTCGGTCAACAAGAATATCGCGGCGCCAATGCTGGCGATTTTGCCGGCATCAACGAACTGGATCTTCTGTTAGGCCTATGCGACGCCAACAATATGTCCTATTCGCAGCTACTGGTGGACAAACTTTTGTACATGATGCCCGACGACCAGGCGGACTTGCGCGATGTCATGCGCAGGGAGAGCTTACTGGATCAATTCCTGCAGGCCGGCGAAGAACAGGCGGACACTGATTGGTACCAGCGCAACGCCGGGCTTTTTTTGAAGGTGGCAACCGTGCACGGTGAGGCTGCGAGCCAGCATCACGATCAACTGGTGCGCAAATTTATACAGGACCCCTCGGCACAATTACCGGAACAGCGGCTGGAGAATATAACCGCCAGCGGGCCACCCCTGCCGGTGCTGATCAGGGCACTGGAAAAATTACGTGACCTGAGAACCGCCGCCATGGCAGACACCGTCAGACGGGATGATATTCCCAGCCGCTACGCAGACTTTGACCGCCTGCGCGACAGTATCAGGTAACCCCCGCATGCATGCCGACAAATTTATTGCTTACGAAGAAGGCATCTACCTGCTCAATCACTCGGTGGGTAGGCCACCGCGCAATGTGCCAGGTTTCGCTGACACACATTTTTTTCAACACTGGCAAACGCAGGCTGATGATGTGTGGCCACAATGGTTGCAGGAAATCGATGGCTTTCGCAGGGCACTGGCCAGTTTACTCAACAGCCCCTTCGACAATTTCTGCCCACAGACAAACTTGTCCGGCGCGCTCAGCAAACTATTGGGCGCCCTGCCGCGCGATTCTGGCCGCAACGTTATCATCTACTGTGAGCAGGATTTCCCCTCCATCGGCTTTGTGCTGGACCAGGCCAGAAAACAGGGCCTGGAGCTGCGCTGCATTGGTGCTGACAGTGATGTTCTCGATCTGCAAACATGGTCGCAGCATCTGAGCGAAGAGGTACTGTGCGTATTGGTTACCCACGTGCATTCGAATACCAGCGTGCAGGTCGATGTCGCCGCTATTTGTCAGTTGGCTCGCATGCAGGGTGTTCTGTCTATTGTGGATATCGCCCAATCCGTCGGGGTCGTGCCGATTGACCTGCAAGCCTGGCAGGCTGATTTTGTGCTGGGTTCCTGCGTCAAATGGTTGTGCGGCGGACCCGGTGCTGCCTTCCTCTGGGCGGATCCCGGTATTGTAAACACCTGCGAACCCACCGATGTGGGCTGGTGGTCGCACGCCAATCCGTTTGAATTCAACATTCACGATTTCCGCTACGCCGACGGTGTTTTGCGTTTCTGGGGTGGCACACCGTCGGTGCTGCCCTACGTGGTCGCCCACAACAGCATCGCGCTGATCGACGACATCGGCCTGGAGATTGTTCGCGCCCACAACCTGGCTTACAACCGGAAAATTCTTAAGCAGATCGCCGAAGGCGTCTCGCTAACACCGCTGGCCGAGTCACAGCGAGGCGGGACATTAGTACTAAATTTCGGCAAACATCAGCCTGAAGTGGAGCAGCGACTCAATGACGCCGGCATACGATTCGACTCGCGCTCGACCGGTCTGCGCATGTCACCGCATATCTACAACAGCATGTCGGAGCTGGACATTGTCCTGCAGTGCCTGCAGCTGTAGCGCTTCCGTCGAGTGGTAGCTAAAACTTCTAAGAAAGAGATAGAAATCGCTCTAAAGGAAACGGTCCCGGGGCACTATCAACAGGCGATCGCCCGCATAGGAGCCCATGTATACCTTGTCGCCAGCGGCAACGGCGACCGTCGCCGCCCCCATTGGCGGTCCGCGATGGCTGAACACGGTTCGGTGCTGCATGGTGTCCGGATCCAGCTCGACAATTTCAAAGCCTGCGCCACAGGTGACGGATTGGTCCTCGAAGCAAGCCATGGTCTCGCGCATGTCGCCGGTATGGGATGCCAGCCACAGCTTGCCCTCGGGACTCCAGGCACTGTTATCCACGCTGGGAATCTCGGCTACCGCCACCGTCGACCGGGTTTGCAGGTCGTACTTGTGCACCTGCTTGTTCATATACATATTGATAAACACATAGCGATTATCAGCACTGATTTCGATACCGTTGGGCATGGCACCCTCAGTGCTTGACAGTGCCTGTAAACCCACCGACCGATTCCAGTACCACACTTCACCGGTAGTCATTCCCAGCAGGCTTTTGATCATGGCCAGGGAATCATCGGCGGGAAACATGCGCGTGAAAACCAGGTCGCCATTCGAAAGCCCAACCACGTCGTTCATGACGGTGTTGTCGGTTGGCAGGACGCAGCCACGCCAGTGCAATTGGGGGGAATCCCCCAGGGTCAGCTCGAACACCTCGACCGACTCGCGCCCGCCGTGGTTAACCACCAGATAACGCCAGTGGCCATCACTGAGCTGGTGCAGGTGCGTGCCATGGGGGCTGAAATGCTCACCTGGCGCTGTATCACAACTGGCATCGCCCCAGGCTTTACCGGTGGTGTTCTCACCCTCTCCGGAGAATAACGTGGTTATGCTGCGATCGGTGGTATCGAACAGCGCAATATTGCCGCTGCCCTCTCCCTCCATACCGGCAAACTGGCTCAACAGCAGATAGCGCTCTCCCGGCACAACCGCCAGGTCTTCCGGCGCCTGCAATCCGCACACCACCTCCAGGTCATCGGCGGAATGGCAATCGGTAATCAGGGCGCCTTCAGGCGTGCCACAGGCGCTTAGGAACAACGCAAAAAGTGCCACCATTGCGGTATGGGTCAGGGTTCTCATCTTTTTTATCTCCTGGTCGAATAATGTCCAGCGCGGAGTATAAGCTACAGCGGCGCTCGCGGGGCGGTTTTAGAGAAAGCCGCTCGCTTGCAGCTGCGCTGAATAGCTAGCGGCGGCTTCGCGGTGGGCCTCACGGTAAACTGCCAGATCCATGTTCCGCAGGCGCTGCCCAACTGGCTCTGCAGTAGGCCGCGGACAAGTGCCCTGCATACTTTCCAGCATGCGGGCACCGAGCGTCCGGCTGAAATGCACCGGGTCATTGAACCAGGTATTCATCTCTTCCCCCGGCAGTGAGGAGGTGTTGAATTGGGTATAGCCGGTAAAATTCCACACCGGTTCCAGCACATCTTCATGACGCCGTTCAAAGCGTTGTAGCCGGCTCAGCCAATCCACAAACAACGGCGCCGCGCCCTGCGCATAAAGCACATTCTGGTGCAGTGCATGGGACGGGTTAACGAATAATTGCAGGCGCGCACCGGACCGCCTGGCACTATCGGCCACGGCCCTCAGTAGACGGAAGTACTCATCCATTCGCTGCGCCATGACCTGTTCACCCAGTGACATCTGCTGGCTAACAATGGCATTGGAAAAGGCGTGAATCCGACGAAAAACCTTCCCTTGCTGCTGCGCCAGTGCGACAGAGTCTTGCGCACCAGGCTGGGCGCGCAACTCCCAGGAGCCATCACTGTCCAGCCTACGAGACAGTGCTGCAATGTGGTCTGGGTTCTGTTGCCAGAGGGTCTGTAGCGAACTCGAGGTGGTATCCACTGCCAACAACAGGCTGAAATAATCGCGCGCCGCCTGCAGGGGATAGAGCAGGTTGTAGGTAGCTTGCTTCGAGTATGGGAAACGGTTTTCAACAAAACCCTTGGACAGTTCCGTGCCCTTGAGCACGGCCTCAAAGTCGAGGCCCAGGTAGATGGTATGGGTGAAGTCGACTGTCTGTTGTTGCAAACGATGCGCTTCATATAGTGAGCCCCCAGGCAAGGCCGCGTTATAACAATGGTTCGAATCCAGCATCGTGCAGGACAGGCCCTCACCCACGCGAGACGTCCCCAGCAGCAACACCGCCGGTTGGCGCCACTGCAGTGCGTGGGGTTTGGTCAGCGACAGGCCATCAGTAAAAGTACTCTTGAAGCGGTTCACGCCATTCACGCGCGTCAGTTCCCACAGCCCGAAGGGGTCGACCAGAGTATTGAACGCGGCCACCAGCACGTAGGGCAGCAACAGCGCTAGCAGGAGCCTGCTGAGGTATTGTTTCATTGATGGCTCAGACGTGTTCAAAACTGGAAGTACAAAAATTCGCTGACTTCGGTCAGGTTCATCGCCGAC
Source organism: Halieaceae bacterium (assembly GCA_965237855.1). GTDB lineage: Bacteria > Pseudomonadota > Gammaproteobacteria > Pseudomonadales > Halieaceae > CBDEGK01. The sequence continues at coordinate 1,012,707 of CBDEGK010000004.1, forward strand.
AGTGCCAGCAACACACCAATGTAAATGGCCCAGCCGGTGTTGGCTCGCCACTGCAGCGCCAGCACCGGTGGCCGTCCTGCCCGCAGGCGGGTCAAGGTCACCTCCTCCACTTCAAACAACTGAAAGGTGTTGGGCAAACACCAACAGACCAGTAGCGCCAGCGACAACAGAGCCAATCCTAATTCCGTGGCCCAGGTGCTGGCGCCGGTGAAAACCAGCGCATCAATCCATTTGCTGCCGTGCAGAGCTTGCAGGTAAGTCTCTGATATCGCCACGCCCTCCCAGTACACCAGCTGGTTCAATAAATGCAGGGCGACATCGAGGGACTCAGCGCGGAAAAACAACAGGCTGAAAACGAAGGTCAGGAAGGTGGCCACTTGCATGCTCATCAGGTAGGCGTGGTTACCGGGCAGCTTGAACGGTTTGGATACACTGGTCTGCCACATGCGCTGCGCCACCACCAGCACGCCATGCAATACGCCAAACACAACAAAGGTCCAGCCGGCGCCGTGCCAGATCCCGCTGAGCACCATGGTGATGAGCAGGTTGAAACGCTGGCGAAATCGATTGCGCACAAATCCACCCAGGGGTGTAAACACGTATTCGCGCAGGAAGCGGGCCAGGGTTGCATGCCACATGCGCCAGAACTCGCCGATATTGCGAGCCCGGTAGGCTGAAAAAAAGTTCACCGGCAACTTGATGCCAAACAGGCAGGCCCGGCCAATAGCCATATCGCTGTATCCGGAAAAATCGAAATAGAGCTGGAAGGTATAGGCGAACAGGCCAATGAAGACATCGACACTGTTGAGTGCGCCCAACGCAGTGCCGGCCTCGAATACCGGCAGCGCGAAGAGGCTGAAGCCATCGGCTATGACGACCTTTTTGAACAGGCCAATACTGATAATGGACAGGCCAACCACCAGCTTGCGCCCGCGCAGGGGCGCCTTGTCCAGGGCGCGGTACTGATCCAGCATTTCTGAGTGGTGGACAATGGGGCCGGCGATCAGCTGGGGGAAGAAGGTCACGAACAGGCTGAACTCCAGCAAGCTGTGGGGTTTAGTCACACCCTTGTAGCTGTCGACAATGTAAGTGATCTGCTGAAAGGTATAAAAGCTGATGGCCAGTGGCAGCACGATGTGCTCCACCATAAAGCTGGTTTCCATCAGCAGGTTGAGGTTGCTGACGAAGAAATTGAAATACTTGAAATATCCCAGTAATCCCAGGTTAAAGGCGACGCCCACGACCAATAACCACTTGCCACCTGTGGCAGCACCGGCCACCAGGCGCCGGCCCAGGGTGAGATTGACCATCATCGACAGCAGGATCAGGGGTACATACACCGGGTTCCACCAGCTGTAAAAAAACAGCGATGACAGCGTTAACCAGGCCACGGAAAGGCGACCGTGACCACTGCGTTGAAGCAGGTGAAATCCCAATAAAACCGTGGGCAGGAATAGCAGTAGAAACTCAAGAGAGTTGAATAACCTGCGCGGATTATACGGTACCTACTGGGGTATCGCCGCCTCGAGCTGGACCACCCAATCATCCCAATCCGCCAGCAACGAGGTCTGTTGTGTCCAGCGCCGGGTGCGTTGACATACCCTCAGCGCATGCTCGCGGGTGACACCCACCTTGTCGAGGCGCAAACATCGCTCGGGGTCCCACCAGTTGTCGTCACCCTTGTAGCGCAGTATGTAATCCAGACGCACCAGGCTGTGGAGTACACCATAGCTGTAAAAGTAGTCGAGGGCCTCGGCGCGATCCCAACCGGGAGCGAAGCCACCAATCCAGGTTTCCAACAAGCGCTCCTCGGTCTCGGCGCTGGTGGGGCTGTACTCATCAGCCAGCAGCCACACCATGTCGTCGATACCATTGCGACAGCCGGCATGCTCCCAATCGATCCAGCAAATTTCGTCGCGACTGTTTATGACGGCATTGCCCGGGCGCGCATCCCATTTTACGAATTGAGGCTCGCGCAGTTGCAACTGCTCCACCAGCGCATCAGCGGGTATAGTGGGGGGGGATATATTCAGGTACCCCGCCACCGCTTGGCGCCGGGAAAACAATTTGTCGAACCAGGGCCGCTCGGTTCCCAGGTTCACCAGTTGCTGACTCAAGCCCGCTTCGTGAGCAGACCGCTGGCAGAACACAAGGCCAGACAGAGCGCTACTCAGCAGTGCTTCCGCCGCCAGGGTATCGGCATTATCGAGTTTCTCGGTGAGACGCTCAGCGCCCAGGTCCTGTTGCAACAACCAGTGTTCACGCCAGGCTATGAGCCGCGGCACCGGCGCCTTGGCGCCATTGAGCACACGTAACACCAGCGCTTCCAGCTTGGCCCGCTGTAGATGCTTGCGGTGGGTAACAATAAGGCTTTGCTCGCCGAAATGAGCGCGCATGGAATCGCGCGATTCGCCGCCGGGCGCAGCAATAGAATCGGGGGTCTGCCCCACCAGTTCCTGGCAGATATCCGCGAATTCCTGCGGGTCTCGGGCCATGGGATAGTCGACCTAGAGGTGTTGCACCTGGTCGATTTCGTACTCGATATCGCCGCCGGGGGCGCGCACCACCACCACGTCACCCTCTTCCTTGCCGATCAGGGCGCGGGCAATCGGTGAGGTGACAGAAATCTTGTTACTCTTAATTTCTGCTTCATCTTCGCCGACGATCTGGTAGCGGACCGCTGCGTCGGTTTCCACGTTAATGAGATCCACCGTGGTGCCAAAAATGACCTTGCCGGTCTTGTTAATCTTGGTGACATCAATCACCTGGGCTTCGGCGAGTTTGCCTTCGATCTCGCCGATACGACCTTCGGCAAAACTCTGTTGTTCACGCGCTGCATGATATTCAGCGTTCTCTTTCAGATCACCGTGTGCCCGCGCCTCGGCAATGGCCTGGGTAATACGCGGACGCTCTACTTTTTTCAGGTGATTCAGCTCCTCTCGCAGAGCCCTCTCACCACCCACTGTCATCGGAACTGCGCTCATACTCCGATTCTCCCGTGCAAATCCTGTAAGCGACGTACTTTATCATCACCACCCATCTTCATGGCACCACAAATCGCCTCGGCAGCGGCCAGGGTCGTGGTGTAACACACATTGTGGGACTCGGCATTACTGCGGATAGATGCCGAATCAGCAATGGCACGACGCCCCTCGGTGGTATTGACGATCAAGTCTATCTCGTCGTTTTTTATCATATCGACGATGTGAGGGCGACCTTCCTGCACTTTGTTGATCAGCGCCACAGGCACCCCTACCGCCTCCAGCATCGCAGCGGTACCGCGGGTTGCCACCAGTTCGTAGCCCTGTTCACGCAAATGCTGCGCCACCTGCACCGCTCCCGGCTTATCCACATCGCGCACGCTGATAAAACAGAGCCCGCCCCGGGGGGGATTATTACCCGCCGCCAGCTGGGCCTTGGCAAAAGCACCTTCGAAACTGTCCGAGACACCCATCACTTCACCGGTGGATTTCATTTCCGGGCCGAGTATCGGATCAACCCCGGGGAACTTGTTAAACGGCATCACCGCTTCTTTCACACTGAAATAGGGTGGCACAATCTCAGCGGTGAAGCCCTGTTCCTGCAGTGTCGTTCCCGCCATGCAGCGCGCTGCTATCTTGGCCAGGGAGGTACCGATGCACTTGGAGACAAAGGGTACCGTACGAGATGCACGGGGATTGACTTCAATCACGTAAATCTCATTGTCCTGCCAGGCCAATTGCACGTTCATCAGGCCTTTAACCTTCAGCGCTCGTGCCATGGCTTTCACCTGCTCGCGCATTTCGTCCTGGACGGACGCATCGAGGCTGTAGGGTGGCAGTGCACAAGCGGAATCACCCGAGTGCACCCCCGCCTGTTCAATATGCTGCATGATGGCACCAATCACCACTTCGTCGCCGTCGCTGACGGCATCGATGTCTACTTCGATAGCGGCCTTGAGGAAGCTATCGAGTAGCACTGGCGAATCATCAGAGGCCTGCACCGCGTCACGCATGTAACGCAACAATTCTTCCTCCCGGTAGACGATTTCCATGGCCCGTCCGCCCAGCACATAGGAGGGACGCACTACCAGGGGATAGCCGATACTGGCAGCGGCAGCCACCGCTTCTTCAGTACTGCGCACCGTGGTGTTATTGGGTTGCTTCAGCCCCAATTTCTGAATCATCTTCTGGAACCGCTCGCGATCCTCCGCCTCATCAATGGCGTCCGGCGTCGTGCCAATAATGGGCACGCCCTGGGCTTCCAGCTCGCGGGCCAGCTTCAGCGGCGTCTGGCCGCCAAACTGAACGATGACACCCTTGGGTTTCTCCAGCGCCACAATCTCCAGCACGTCTTCCAGGGTCACCGGCTCAAAATAGAGGCGGTCGGAGGTGTCGTAGTCGGTGGAGACTGTTTCCGGATTGCAGTTGATCATGATGGTCTCGTAGCCATCCTCGCGCATGGCCAGGGCCGCGTGCACGCAACAGTAATCAAACTCTATACCCTGGCCGATACGATTGGGGCCGCCGCCAAGTACGAGTATTTTATCCCGCTCGCTGGGCGCCGCCTCGCACTCCTCCTCGTAGGTGGAATACATATAGGCGGTGGCGGAGCCGAATTCAGCGGCGCAGGTGTCCACCCGCTTGTAGACCGGCCGAATACCCAGTGACTGGCGGTGTTCGCGCAGCTTGCGCTCGCTCTCGGCCAGCAGCACCGACAACCGCTTGTCCGAGAAACCTTTCCGTTTCAAGCGGAACATGGCATCCGCATCAATCTCCTGCAGGTCCACGGACTTGAGGCTGTTTTCCGTCTTCACCAGGTCTTCGATCTGCACCAGGAACCAGGGATCGACGCCAGAGCTGCGGTAGATCTCGTCGATGCTCATACCCGCGCGGATAGCATCCGCCAGGTACCAGATTCGCTCCGGTCCCGGCTGGGTGATTTCAGCGATCAGTTCATCACGAGTTTCCGGCGCATCCACATCCAGCATGTGCTCAAAGCCAGAGGAACCCACTTCCAGACCCCGCAGCGCTTTCTGCAGTGATTCCTGAAAAGTGCGGCCGATAGCCATGACCTCACCCACCGACTTCATCTGCGTGGTCAGACGAGTATCGGCGCCCTCGAATTTCTCGAAGGCAAAGCGCGGTATCTTGGTCACCACGTAGTCGATGCTGGGCTCGAAAGAAGCCGGGGTGGCACCGCCGGTAATTTCGTTCTGTAATTCATCCAGGGTGTAACCAATGGCCAGTTTCGCCGCCACCCTGGCGATGGGGAAACCAGTGGCCTTTGATGCCAGCGCTGAGGAGCGCGACACCCGCGGGTTCATTTCAATAATCACCAGCCGGCCGGTTTCCGGGTCCTGGCCAAACTGCACATTGGAGCCGCCGGTTTCTACCCCAATTTCTCGCAACACCGCAATGGAGGCGTTGCGCATGATCTGGTATTCCTTGTCAGTCAGCGTTTGCGCCGGCGCTACAGTAATAGAGTCACCCGTGTGCACACCCATGGCGTCGAAGTTTTCAATGGAACAAACGATGATGCAGTTGTCGTTCTTGTCCCGCACCACTTCCATTTCGAACTCTTTCCAGCCGATCAGGGATTCATCAATCAACAATTCGCTGGTGGGCGACAGGTCGAGACCTCGGGTGCAGATTTCTTCAAATTCATCGCGGTTATAGGCAATACCGCCGCCGGAGCCACCCATGGTGAAGGAGGGGCGGATAATAGCCGGGAAACCAATATGGTCCAGCACCTGGAACGCTTCTTCCATGCTGTGGGCCAGGGCTGCCCGCGGCATGTCCAGACCAATCCGTTTCATGGCCTGGCCGAACAACTGGCGATCTTCTGCCATATCAATGGCGTCTTTGCTGGCGCCAATCATTTCCACGCCGTATTTTTCCAGCACCCCTTCCCGAGCCAGGTCGAGCGCGCAGTTCAGCGCGGTCTGTCCACCCATAGTCGGCAGCAGTGCGTCGGGGCGCTCCTGCTCAATGATTTTCTCCAGCGTGCGCCATTCTATGGGTTCAATATAGGTGGCATCGGCCATAGCCGGGTCGGTCATGATGGTGGCGGGATTGGAATTCACCAGTATCACCCGAAAGCCCTCTTCCCTCAGCGCCTTGCATGCCTGGGCACCGGAGTAGTCAAACTCACAGGCCTGGCCGATGACGATCGGGCCAGCACCGAGGATGAGAACGCTATTGATGTCAGTGCGTTTTGGCATGCGCTATTAATTCCAGAAAGTGATCAAACAGAGGGGCTGCGTCGTGGGGGCCGGGGCTGGCTTCCGGGTGGCCCTGGAAGCTGAAGGCGGCCTTATCGGTACGATGTATTCCCTGCAAGGTATTATCAAACAACGACTTGTGAGTCACCCGCAGATTATCCGGCAGCGCTGTCTCGTTTACTGCGAAGCCGTGGTTCTGGCTGGTAATCAGTACCGTGCCATCGTCCAGGTTCTGCACCGGGTGATTGGCCCCGTGATGGCCGAATTTCATTTTCATGGTGTTGGCGCCACTAGCCAGCGCCAGTAACTGGTGGCCCAGACAGATGCCGAACACGGGAGTATCAGTTTCAAGTATCCCCTGGATGGCGGCGATGGCGTAATCACAGGGTTCCGGATCACCGGGGCCATTAGACAAGAACACACCGTCGGGATTCATAGCCAACACCTCAGCCGCCGACGTCTGCGCCGGTACCACGGTCAGGCGGCAGCCGCGGTCAACCAGCAGGCGTAGAATATTGCGCTTAACCCCATAGTCGTATGCCACCACATGGTGTTCCAACTCATCATCGGCGGCTTGTCGATACCCAGACCCCAGCTCCCAACTACCCTGGCTCCAGCGATAGGACTCAGACACAGTGACTACTTTGGCGAGGTCCATGCCCTTGAGACCGGCAAAGCCGCGTGCTTGTTCCAAGGCCTGGGCTTCATCCAGATCCGGGCCCGCCATAACGCAGCCGTTCTGGGCGCCTTTCTCGCGCAGGATGCGGGTCAGGCGACGGGTATCAATATCGGCAATCGCCACCACACCGCGTCGTTGCAGGTAGTCTTGCAAGTTCCCCTGGTTACGAAAACTACTGGCCAGGAGCGGCAAGTCACGAATCACCAGCCCGGAGGCCCACACATCCGTAGATTCCTCGTCTTCTGGCGTAGTGCCGGTATTGCCAATATGGGGATAGGTCAGGGTTATGATCTGACGGGCGTATGAAGGATCGGTAAGAATCTCCTGGTAGCCGGTCATGGCGGTATTGAATACCACCTCACCGACAGAGGCACCAACGGCACCAATTGCCAATCCTTTGAAAACACTGCCATCTTCTAAGGCTAGAATGGCTGGATTGAACAAAAGCATCTCCCGGTATCAGGGGTGCCCAGGCCATTAGCTGAATATTTCGCGCCCGCAAAAAAAGCGAGATGAGTGGGTTCATCTCGCTTTTTCTATGACGGTTTAGGCAATGGTTCAGAGCACCGAAGTCTGAGTGGCGGGCCTGTCCCGCACTCTCTTAATCTGGCGCGCGATTTTACGGCATCGACCGATGGGTGGCAACCAAAAGCCGCTTTAAAGCGAATGCTTTAACCACTACTATTGGCGACATGAGCCTCCCCAATGCACAGCAGCTTCCATGAACCCAATGAATGGCAAACAGGAAACACGTCACAGACTGTTGCTCGCGGCACTGTCCCTCTATGCCAGGGAGGGCTTGCACGGGGTGTCCCTACGCGCTATTAGCGCCGCCTCGGGATCGCGCAATTCTGCGGCGATGCACTATCACTTCGATAACAAGGCCGGTGTTATCCGCGCCCTGTTGGAAATGATCTACGACGAGGTCGGCGCCATTGCCAGCCAACAGCAGCTGGCGACCACCATCAATGAAAGTACCGACTTGCGTGAGGTGCTGCGATTGAGCTTGATGCCCCTGGTGTCCCTGTCCCGGGATGTGGAATGGGGACCCAATGCGCTGGTATTCCTGGCCCGGTTACTGGGCGAGGCGGATGATGAACTGGCGGCCATCAGTAACGAACTCAGTGGTAATTTCTATCGCCGGGCCGATGCGCAACTGGCTCGCCTGCTGCCCGACCAGGGTGTGGAGGTGCGCCAGCTGCGACTGATTTTTATGACCGTCAATGTTTTCCACGGTTTCGCTGACCTCGGCGCTCTCGGGCACACGCCATTCGGGGATCTGAGCACCATCGAGGATGAGGTTCTACTGGGGCATTTGGTGGATTACCTCTACAATGGTCTGCTTGGCCCCTCACGCTAGCCGGGCCGGAACATACTCTAAGTTCAAAGATCATTCTTTGAGGTGGATTGGGCAGGCCCCACTGTGCTAAATTAGATGTTTACCCCTAACACATTGATTTCACTCAGGAGCTTTACATGAGCGAACTGCTATTTGACCTGACGCTCACCGATGAGCAGCGGATGACCCGTGAATCGGTCCAACGATTTGCCGAGGCAGAGCTGGCCAGCCTGGCCAAGCAAGCTGACGATGACAATGTCACCCCGACGGGGTTCTATGAAAAAACCCTGGATCTGGGTCTGGGCCTGATGCCCATACCCGAAGTCCTGGGTGGCGCCGGTGTAGCCCGCTCGCCAGTGTCGAATGCTCTCACTGCAGAAGACCTCTCCAACGGCGATATGTCGCTGGCGCTCGGCGCGCTCACACCACTGGCCTTCATCAACACCTTGATTGACCAGGGTACCGACGCCCAGCAGGAGAAGTACCTGCCGCGCTTCTGTGGCGAAGAATTCGCCGCCGCCACCATCGCCTTCATGGAGCCGCGGGCGCTGTTCGAACCCACCGAATTGCAGACCACGGCCAAACGCCAGGGCGATGGATTTGTGCTCAATGGCAATAAAACCATGGTACCCCTGGGGCTGGATGCTGAACTCTTACTGGTGGTAGCTGAGCTGGAGGGCGAAGGTCCCGCCGCCTTTATCATTGACGGCCAGCACGAGGGCCTCGAGCGCAGCGGCCAGGAAAATATGGGGCTGCGCGGTGTGCAACTGGCCGATCTGACTTTCACTGAGTTGGCACTGCCCGCCGATTCCCTGCTGGGGGATGGCAGCTTCGATCTACAGCGCTTCATCGATCTTTCCCGCATCGGTATTTGCGCACTGGCTGTAGGTACCTGCCAGGCGGTGCTCGACTATGTTGCCGAGTACTGCAATGAGCGGGTCGCCTTTGGTGAACCTATTACCAATCGCCAATCTGTCGCTTTCATGATCGCAGACATCGCCATCGAGCTGGACGCCATGCGCCTGATGACCTGGCGCGCCGCGGCACGGGCCGAGAACGGTGAAGATTTTCACGAACAGGCCTACCTGGCCAAGACCTTCTGTGCCGAACACGCCATGGAGATTGGCACCGACGGTGTTCAATTACTCGGCGGCCATGGCTTCACCAAGGAGCACCCGGTTGAATTGTGGTATCGCAACCTGCGAGCGATTGCCATCCTGGAAGGCGCGGTTAGCGTCTAAGCCATTTCCAATACAGGAATCGAATCATGATAAATCTCGAACTAAACGACAAGTACCAGGAAACCGCCGACACCCTGAAGGTGATGGCCGAGCATATGATGCGGCCCTACTCGCGCAAATATGACAAGGAAGAGCACACCTATCCCAAGGAAATGGAAGATGTAGCCAAGCTCATCGGTGAGAACCGACCCGTGGCCAGCGCCAAGGGCACACCGAGTGAGGATGGCGTCAAAAATGGCTCCAACCTGATGTCGGTGACAGCCTACGAAAACCTGTGCTGGGGTGATACCGGCCTGATGCTGGCCATGCCTGGCCGCGGTCTGGGTAATGCAGCGATCAGCGCAGTCGCCACCCCGGAACAATTAAAAACGTTCGGCGGCCGTTATGCCGCCATGGCCATCACTGAGCCTGGTACTGGTTCTGATTCTGCCAACGTCTCCACCACTGCTGTTCTCGATGGCGACGAGTGGGTACTCAATGGCGAGAAAATATTCGTCACCGACGGCGAGCGCTGCGATGTGATCGTGGTTTGGGCCACCCTCGACAAATCACTGGGCAAAGCCGCCATTAAGTCCTTCCTGGTGGAGAAAGACACACCCGGTTGTGAAGTGACCCGGCTGGAACACAAACTCGGCATTCGCGCCTCGGATACGGCGGCCATCAGCTTCAGCGACTGCCGTATTCCCAAAGGCAACATCCTCGGCAATCCCGAGGTCGCCAAAAATGCCGAAGAACGCAAGAAGGCCTTTGGCGGTGTCATGCAGACGTTCGACAACACCCGCCCGCCAGTGGCCGCCATGGCCATTGGCTGCGCCCGCGCGGCGCTGGACCTGACCCGGGAGATGCTGGGCAAGGAAGGCGTTGAGTTGAAGTTCGACAAGAAGCCGGGCCATCTCCCCGCCATTGAGGCGGAGCTGGTAAAAATGGAGGCGGAGTGGAGCGCTGCGCGCCTGTTGGTACAACGGGCTGCCTGGATGGCGGACAACAAGCAACCCAATTCCAAGGAAGCTTCCATGTGCAAGGCCAAAGCCGGCCGCATGGGCAACTATGTCACCCTGCGCTGCGTGGAATTGTGCTCAAGCCTCGGTTACAGCGAAAACGAGTTGCTGGAAAAGTTTGCCCGAGACTCGAAGATTCTCGACATCTTTGAAGGCACCCAACAAATCCAGCAGCTGATCGTGGCTCGGCGCGTGCTGGGCAAATCTTCCTCAGAGCTGAAGTAAAATAGGGGACGGCAATATGTCGGATAAAAATCTCAGTGGGCTGGCGGTACTGGTCACCGGTGGTGGCACAGGCATCGGTAAAGCCTGTGCGGCGTGCCTGGCGAGCGACGGAGCCGCGGTCACTATTTCGGGGCGCACCGAGGCCAGCCTCGACAAAGCGGCAGCAGATATCGCCAACGCAGCCGACAAAGGAGGCAGTGTTCAGATCGTGGTAGGCGATGTCACCGACGAGAGTTCGGTGCAAGCTATGATCGCCAAGGCGGCTAAGCCGACGGGCGGCCTGCACGGCGTTGTCGCCAACGCCGGTGGCGGTGGCATCCCCATGGCCTACGCCAATGTCGACACCGAGGAATTCCGCCGGGTGTTGGATCTCAATGTGATGGGAACCATGCTGTGCATGAAGCACAGCTTGCCATTAATGATTGCGGCAGGCGGCGGCTCCTTCGTCGGCATGTCCTCCCTGGCCGGGCATATCACCCATCCCTATTTTCATGCCTACTGCGCGGGTAAGGCCGGCATCGAAGCCATGATTCGCAATGCCGCCGATGAGTACGGCAAAGACAAGGTGCGCTTCAACGCTATTCGCCCGGGTTTTGTCGCCACCGAAGTGATGGAAGGCATCCCCCGTGACAGCGAGGTCTACCAATCTTACATCGACAATACGCCGATGAACGATGTGGGGAAGCCGGAGGATATTGGCGAACTAGCCCGCTTCCTGATTGGCCCTGAGTCACGCTGGATTACCGGCCAGTTGATTAATGTTGACGGCGGCCATAGCCTGCGTCGTGGTCCCGATTTCAGCAGCTTCGCTGGTTAATACGCTCAGCAGGTAATATCTCACCCTCGCGGCGGTGGCTTTTTCCACCGCCAGCGGTGACCATAACTGCCAAATGCCATTATCAACGCAGTTAACGCGCCAACAAACTTCCAGCCTTGTCTTCAGCCTCATGGCCACGGCTATCGGCCAGTCCCTGGTGTTCGCGATACTGCCACCACTAGGTCGCGAGGTGGGCCTGGCAGAAGTGCAAATCACCTCAATCATTGCCTTCTCGGCGTTTATCTTCGGCATTGCCTCCCCCTACTGGGGGCGATACAGCGACCGTGTAGGCCGCAAGCGCGTCATACTGATTGGCCTGTCCGGCTACACCGTCGGCACCATCATATTTGCCAGCCTGTTCCAGGCCGCCTTAATGGGAATGCTCAGCGGGTTCACGCTGTATTTCCTGGTAATGTTTTTCCGCTGCGGACAATCGATGATCATGTCCGCCAGTGGTCCCGCAGCCACCGCCTATGCCGCCGATCATACGAGTCCAGATCAGCGCACCAAGACCATGGCCAAGCTTGGCGCGGCTCACAGTACCGGCACCATATTGGGGCCCGCTGTCAGCGGCCTGCTGGCCACCCTGGGTTTGCTGGCACCGCTGTTTTTCGCAGGCATTCTGACTGGCGTCGCGGCCATCTACACTGCGATAAAATTACCTGCCACCAACAAAGATGAGCTGACCGCGCACAAGCCACAGGCGCGTTTGAAATACACCGATCCGCGCGTGGTGCGCTACCTGGCTGCAGCGATCGGTTTGTTTACCGGTTTCTCAGCGATTCAGCAGACTCTCGGATTCAGCATCCAGGACAAGATGAACCTGAGCGGCATCGAGACCGCGCAGATGACTGGCGCCGCACTCATGGTGTCCGCTATTTTCTCCTTTACCGCACAAATGTTGTTGGTACAGCGCTTGAACTGGACCCCTGAGACCTTTATTCGCCTCGGCCTGGGTTCACTGTTCATCTCCGCCCTCTTTGTCGGCAACTTTGACAACTACACCATCCTCAACATCGGCATGGCTTTCATGGGAATGGGGCTGGGGCTGACCATGCCCAGTATTTCGGCCGCGGCATCACTCGCGGTTACTGCCGATGAACAAGGCGCGATTGCCGGCCTGGTCTCGTCCAGTCCCGCCATTGGTTTTATTGTCGGACCCGTCGTAGGCGGTTTTCTGTACCAGGTGGAGCCAGTCTACGCGAGCATCTTCTCCGGCGTGATTTTCACCATCTTGTTCCTGGCCCTGGTGATCACCGGCAGACGCCGCTAGAAACTCATACCCTGTGGCACCCCGCTGACCTTTCATTGTCACTTTCTGCAAACTATTGATTGACATGCAACCAAATGGTTGCATAATGGTGACCGTGGAAGATTCAATGCAAGCAGTATTCAAGGCACTGGCGGATACCAACCGCCGCCAGCTGTTGGACCGCCTGCAGGAGCGAGACGGCCAGACCTTGAATGAATTGTGTGAGGAAATGTCGATGAGCCGGCAGGCGGTGACCAAACACCTGGCCATCCTGGAGCGAGCATCGCTGGTGGTACCCATCCAGCGGGGTCGCTTCAAGCATCACTATCTCAACCCAGTTCCGCTACAGGAAATTGTCGAACGATGGGTCGATAAGTATCGTCAGCACCAGGCCGACGCCTTGCTGGCGCTCAAGCAACAAGTGGAGGCACGCAATGAGTGAACAAGACCATGTCAGCGTCATCTATATCCAGGCCAGTCCCGAACAGGTTTGGGCAGGACTCACGTCGGCGGAGTTTACCCGCCGTTATTTTCACCTTACCGATATCGAGTCTGACTGGCAGCCCGGCAGCGAAGTGGTTTATTACAACACCGATCGCACCATAGCGGTGAGAGGGGAAGTGCTGGAAGCGGACTATCCGAGGCGGCTCAGCTTCACCTGGCACGTGCACTACGATGCGGCAGCCTATGAAGAGGGGCCAAGCCGGGTTTGTTTCACCCTGGAACCGGTGGAGGATGCCACCAGGCTGACCCTGGTGCATGATCAGTTCGTGGAAAACAGTGTATTGATAGACGGAATTTCACAGGGCTGGCCCGCCATTCTCAGTAACCTGAAAACCCTGCTGGAAACAGACAAGGTGATGGCCGTCTCATAAGACAGCGCCATAAGGCGGCTCAGTATTCTGAGGGGCTTTCATCCAGCTGTTTGAGCATGCGCTTCAGTGCGAAATGCCGATAGCTGTTCATTAACAGAGACTCGATCTCGGCCCAGTCTGCGTGCTCCTGCACGTCCAGCTCAATCCAGCCGTTGTGGCCCATGTAGGCGGGTATCTTGTAGCGTTCATCATAGGTCAGCATGGCCTGCTGGTCGGCCCCCGCCCAGAACTGAAGGCACAGACGACCGCGATAGCAATGACTGCTGACGAAGGTTTTCTTGCCTGCCTTCCACACCGGATTGCCAAACTGTATGGCCTCGCTGGTCTCGGGCAGCTGCTCACACAAGTCTTTCAGCGCAGCCATAACCTCGACTGCACGCGGTCGCAGAAAGAGATCTATATCCTCCGGCGCCATTGGAATATCCGGCGGTTCAATATAAGGCGTTTCATCCAGACTTGCGGATAAGGCGGCGGGTGCCACGTTGTCCCAGGCCTCGCGCACGCGATTGGCGATGGTTTTCCAGTCCTGTCCGCGGTTTAGCTCAATACCCAGCCAACCCTTGGGGCCCACGTAGGGCGGCACAAAATAGTCGTCGGGCTCCATTTCCGTGTGCAACTGTTGGGCTCCCGGCGGACTGCATACATTCAGAGCCACCCGTCCATCACCGTGGTGATTCACGGTAAAGGTGGCGAAGGCCTTGCCACCGACCTTGAAGTTGGGATGGCCGTGAGAGAGCACTTCCTCGGTGTCGGGAAAGCCCAGACACAGTTCCCGCACCGCGTCGTTAATGGTTTTAGCCATGACTTCAGTCTAGCTGAAACCATGGCCGTCTGTCCTAGAAGGTCAGGATGACTTTACCGCGAGCGCGGCGCTCCATCATGCAGTTGAAGGCTTCCTCGTACTGCTCGATGGGATAGGTTTCGGTCACCACCGGTGCCAATTTGCCGGCGTTGAAGAGTTCCCAGAGTTCATTGATGTTGCTGAGATTCACCTCGGGCTCTTCCCCGGAGAAGCGGCCCCAGAACACACCGACAATCGAACAGCCTTTCAGCAGCGCCAGGTTCAGCGGCACACTGGGAATAGGGCCGGCGGCAAAACCAATCACCAAGAAACGGCCTTTCCAGGCCATGCCCCGCAGGGCGGGTTCGCTGAGATCGCCACCGACCGGATCGTAAACCACATCGACGCCCTTGCCGCCGGTCAGTTCTTTGATGCGATCCTTGAGTGGCTCGGTGCTGTAGTTGATAACTTCATCAGCGCCCAACTGTTTACACAGCTCCAGTTTTTCATCGGAGCTGGCGGCAGCAATTACCTTGGCACCCATCAGCTTGCCGATCTCTATGGCAGACGTACCCACACCCCCTGCTGCACCGAGAACCAATAAGGTCTCTCCCTCTTTCAGGTCAGCCCGCTGCTTGAGTGCGTAATAGGAAGTGAAGTAGGTGATAGAAATACCCGCCGCCTGCTCGAAGCTCAGCGCTGCGGGCTTTTTAAAGGTGGAAAACTCGTTGGTCACCATTTGTTCACAGAAGCCGCCAGCGGCACCCATGGACAGCACTTCGTCACCAACCATAACGCGCGACACCTTGGCACCAATGGCTGTTACCACGCCCGAACATTCACCACCGGGAACAAAAGGTAACTCCGGTTGAATCTGGTACTTGCCCTGAATGATCAGCACGTCAGGAAAGTTGAGCCCGGCCGCTTTTACATTAATGAGGACATCATGGTCACCCAGCTCCGGCACCGGCCAGTCACTTTCAAGGGATAATTTGTCGGGTAGTCCAAGTTCTTTACAGACCAATGCTCTCATGGAGACACTCCAAATAAAAATGGGTCAGGTCTGTGATTGTGGACAACTTAGTTGTCCACAATCACAGACCTGACCCCAATATTTTGCTTAGTAGACTTCGAACAGGCCGGCAGCTCCCATGCCACCGCCGACACACATGGTGACAACCACATACTTCTCACCACGACGCTTGCCTTCCAGCAGGGCGTGACCAATCATGCGGCTGCCGCTCATGCCGTAAGGATGGCCAATGGAAATGGCGCCACCATTGACGTTGAGCTTGTCGTTGTCGATACCCAGGGTGTCACGGCAATAGATCACCTGGCAGGCAAAAGCTTCATTGAGCTCCCACACGCCGATGTCATCCATAGTCAGTCCATTTGCCTTGAGCAACTTGGGAATCGCAAATACGGGACCGATGCCCATTTCGTCAGGCTCGCAACCGGCAACTGCCATGCCACGGTACGCACCCAGGGGCTCCAGACCTTGCTGCTCAGCCAGCTTGCTGTCCATAACAACCTGGGCGGAAGAGCCATCCGACATCTGCGAGGCATTACCCGCTGTGATGGTGCCGCCTTCGCGAACGGTCTTCAGACCGGCCAGGGCTTCAGCCGTTGTAGCACGGAGGCCTTCATCGGCAGTGACCGTGACTTCGGCTTCAGAGGCATCGCCGGTTGCCTTGTCCCAGATAATGCGGCTGCATGTGACATCAACCAATTCATCGGCATATTTTCCAGCTTCATAAGCTGCAATGGTACGCGTCTGGCTCTGCAGTCCGTACTCGTCCTGCTGCTCTCGGCTGACGTTGTAGCGCTTGGCAACCGTCTCGGCGGTATCCAGCATCGCCATGTGGATATTAGGGTGCATTTCCATCAATGCAGGATCAACCATGCGATGGATATTCATGTGCTCGTTTTGCACCAGGCTCAGTGATTCAAGACCACCCGCAACAATGGTGCCCATGCCGTCGTCCAAAATCTGCTTGGCGGCAGTGGCCACAGCCATCAGGCCGGAAGAACACTGACGATCAATGGTCATACCGGAAACCGTCACCGGCAGGCCCGCACGCAAGGCGATCTGACGTGCCACGTTACCGCCGGTGGCACCCTGCTGCAGGGCAGAACCCATAATGCAATCATCAATGGATGCTGGGTCAATACCCGCGCGCTTAACGGCTTCTTCTACTGACGCCGCGCCGAGCGTGGCACCCGCCAGATTGTTATAACTACCTCGATAGGCCTTGGCGATCGGGGTACGTGCTGTTGATACAATTACTGCTTCAGACATTTCTATTCTCCTGTATATCGGGTTCAGCCGAGCTTAATGCCCTGGGCTTCGGCAGCCATGCCGGTAAATTTAACAGTCTGCTCGAAACCAGCCTGCGGTATGGATTCACCATCCGTACTGCTGATGGCATCCCAGTTGGCGGCGATGCCTTCGGGGGTCTGCTCATCGGCTGCAAGGTAAGCGCCCTGGGTTTCGTGAATCTTCACCACCGAGTAGCAACCGGCGCCAGCGGCGACAATGGTCTTGGTTGGGGCCTGATCACTCACCAGGTACAGCACCGCCGGGGTCACCGTTTCCGGTGTTAGCATGTCAAAGGCCGCCTCGGGGATCAGGCCTTCCGTCATGCGAGTGCCAGCGGTCGGCGCCAGTGCATTGATGTGGATATTGTACTTGGCACCTTCCTGGGACAGGGTGTTCATGGCACCGACTACGCCCATCTTGGCAGAGCCGTAATTGGTCTGGCCGAAGTTGCCGTAGAGACCGCTGGAAGAGGTGGTCATGACGATACGGCCATAAGCCTGTTCGCGCATGGTGTCCCACACTGCCTTGGTGCAGTTGATGGAACCCATCAGGTGCACAGCCAGCACCATTTTGAAATCGTCCAGGTCGCCCTTGGCAAAGCTCTTGTCGCGTAGAATGCCAGCATTGTTGACCAGGATATCAATACGGCCCCATTTGTCCTTGGCCTGCTGAACCATGGCCTCCACTTCTTCGTAGTTGGCAACATTGGCGCCGTTGGCGATGGCTTCACCACCAGCCGCTTCAATTTCAGCAACCACAGCCTTGGCGGCTTCACTGGAGCCACCCGTGCCGTCAGTGGCACCACCGAGGTCGTTGACCACAACCTTGGCGCCACGCTTGGCCAATTCAATCGCATGGCTGCGACCCAAACCCTGGCCGGAACCAGTAACAATGGCCACCTGGCCGTCATAGCGAATACTCATGTGTAATCCTTCCTTCGAATGTTCTGTGTAAAAAGTGTTATCCCGTAACAACCATAGAAAGCCATTCAGCTACCAGGGCCGGTGTTTCCTCGCCCTCGATCTCCACGGTGATGCCCTGCTTGATCAGATAGCGGCCGTCTTCTTTATCCGTAATGTCCAGAATCTCAACATTGGCGCGCACCCGCTTGCCGGCGCGAACCGGGGCGAGGAACCGCACCTTGTCAAAGCCGTAATTAATACCCATGACCACACCTTCAGGCGAAATACCGTTCTGGGTGGCAATATGGGAAAGCATGGACAGGGTCAGAAAGCCGTGCGCAATGGTGCCGCCAAAGGGCGTATCCTTGGCTTTCTCTTCGTCAATGTGGATGAACTGGCGGTCCTCGGTGCACTCGGCAAATTCGTTTATGCGTTGCTGACCAATTTCAAACCAGGCGCCGGGTTCCAGGGTGGTTCCAATATAGCTGGTAAATTCTTCCTTAGGCACAATCTGAAAGCCCATTACAATTCTCCTCAACGGTGGATAGTGGTATCTAAGTGTAGACACTGTGGGAAGCACCGCCCTTACAATCCGGCGGTTTGCGCTCCCTAAAAAAGGGATTTGAATCTACAGTATGTATTTGCAACTTTCAAGTATATTATAGCCCTTGCTTACCCGGGCCATACCGCCGCCCGGGAGACAGACAGGGGCAATAAATTGATTAAAAAAACCGCACTCGGCCTAATCATTGCAGCGATCATACTCGGACTGAGTATCTGGAGCGGCATCCGCTGGCTCTCCCCTGACCAGCAGACGCCCCCACAGGCCGCAACGGAAACCCGCCGCCAGGTGGAGGGCGGCACCGTGGTGGGCTACATTAACGAACTGGATGTCGCTGTCTGGCAGGGTATTCCCTACGCCGCGGCACCGGTGGGAGCGCTGCGCTGGCAGACACCGCAAGCGGTGGAACCCTGGCCAGGCGAGCTGGAAACGCTGGCGCCGGGTGGAGAGTGTGCCAGCCAGGGATTCTCCGCCTCGACCGAGAATAATTCGATCAACGGCGAGGAGGACTGCCTGTACCTGAATGTGTTTGTGCCCGCCGATGTAAGCGAACCACTACCCGTCATGTATTGGATACACGGCGGCGCCAATACCATGGGAAGTGGCGGTACCGACCTCTATGACGGCAGTCAACTTGCAATCAAGCACCAGGTGGTGGTGGTCACCATCAATTACCGTCTTGCTGGCCTGGGCTGGTTCAGGCACCCCGCCCTCGCCAACGGTGACCCCGCCACGAACTCGGGTAATTTTGGCACCCTGGACCAGATCGCTGGCCTGGCATGGGTGCGTGACAATATTTCTCAGTTTGGCGGCGACCCCGATCGCGTGACGGTATTCGGCGAGTCGGCGGGTGGTTGGAATACCCTGGCCATGATGGCCTCACCGTTGGCAAAAGGATTATTCCACCGCGCCATCGTCCAGAGCGGCGGACTCGATCTGGAGCCGGTCCATGTGGCCGAGAATTACCAGGACGATGAGCACGCGGGCAGCCTCCTGAGTTCCCGCGAAATTGTGAACCAACTGCTCATCCAGGAAAGTCTTGCTGCTGACCGCACGGTAGCGATGAACCTCCAGGACAACATGGCTCCGATAGAATTGGCGCAGTGGTTGCGAGAGAGGACGACAGCCCAAATTTTTGCCGCCTATCTGGAAAAGGCAGGTGGCCGCGCCAGCAGTGTTCCCGACCTGATCGGAGACGGCCACGTACTACCCAGCGCCGTCCCCGCTCAGGAACTGTTCAGCAATAGCGACAACTACAACGCAGTGCCGGTTATCCTCGGAACTAACCTGGACGAAATGAAGTTATTTTTTGCTTTCAATCCTGACCTCACCAGCTCCCTTCTAAATGTACCTGTTGTCATCAAAGACCTGGAACGCTACAACCGCTTCAACCGTTATAGCACCGATGCCTGGAAGGCCAGGGGGGTGGATAGCTTGGCGGCAGCCATGCGCGAAGCACAGGGAGATACCGTCTACGCCTATCGCTTTGATGCCAAGGACCTGCGGGATTTCGGGCTTATCGACCTGAAAGACCTGTTTGGCGCTGCCCACGCCTTTGAACTGCCTTATGTTTTCGGTAACTTCCCCAATTACACGCGCCTGTTGCTGAGCCAGGACAACCCCGCGCCGCGTCTGGAGCTATCTGCCAGTATGATGAGCTACTGGGCCAACTTCGCCTACACAGGCTCGCCCGGCCAGGGTCGCGATACAAACGAAATAGCCTGGACTCTCTGGCAGAATGGCAGCCCCAACCAGGACCGTATTATGATCCTCGACAGCAGCAGTGGCGGTGGTATCCGCATGTCCTCAGAGCGGCTGTCGGTTGAAGATATCAAGCAGCGACTGTTCAGTGACCGGCGCTTCCGCGACCAGGAAGAATACTGTGAGGGCTACAAGACCTTATTCCGCGGTCGTGATTTTGTGCAGGCGGAGTACGAATCCCTCGGCGAGGGAGGTTGCAGCTAACCAGTGGTGGGTGCGGCATCCAACTGCGCGCGAATCTCTTGATAGCGATCCGCATCAATGCGGTAGCGGGAATAGACCAGGACTGCGGGAATCGCCAACAGTCCAAGCCCCGGGCCGTAAATCCATGCCAGCCGGGTCATCATCTCAGTGGTGACCTCGGCAATGTCCTGGACACCTTCAAGCCCGGCAAAATCAATGGTGATTCCCGCGAAGAAGGCACCCAGGCCAAAGGTCACTTTCTGGGTCAACATGAGTGCGGAATTGAGAATGCCTTCCTGGCGCAGCCCATTCTCCGTCTCCAGTTCATCGGCGACATCCGGCAACATGGCCATAAGGACATTGATATAACCAATGTAGAACGATTGATGGAGCACAGCGAAGCACATCACGAATACCAGCAGTGCGGTACTGCCAACCGCCGGCGTGAATCCATATAAATGCGCCAACACCGGGATTGGTCCTATCAGCCCAAACATCGCCAGGAAAATAACCACCGCGCGCGGTTTACCCAGCAGTCGCGTGCCCTGCACTGCCAGCCAGGATGCAGGCAACAGGGCCAGGAAGATGCCGAGCATAAACACACCCATTTGCTCGCTGCTGAATCCGTAGAAGAAATTGTTCACGTGCAGCAGCATGGTATTGCCCACACCGATACCCGTCACTACCACCAGGTTACCCAGTAAGATGGTGCGCGCAGACTGCTGCTTCAGTAGTGACAGCACGTCTTTGAAGGCAAAATACCAGGGCCGGTTTTGCTGGGCACTGGAGGTTTCCACCAGGTAGGGAATACGATCCCGGGTACCGATAATGGCCACCACCATGCCAACTAAAGCAATGGCCGCCGCCAGGTATCCCACGTTGCGATAGCCACTCGCCAGGGCCCCCGCCGCTGTCGCCATGGGGATCAGTACAAACCAGGTGGTGACCTGGATGCTGAGACCACCGACATAGCCCAGAATATTCCTGAAGATTGAGACGCTGGTTCTATCGGCGTAGTCATCGGTCAGCTCAGCGCCCAACGCCATATGCGGCACGGTGAAAGCGGTCAGAAAAGTCCGCACCGTGATCGCCCAACCCAGGTACCAGGCAAACAGTGCGTTTTGGGACAGCTCCGCCGGTGGATTAAAAATTGCAATCAGTGACAGACAAAAAGGCACCACCGCCGCAATCATAAACGGGTGACGCCGGCCCCACTTGCCACGCTTCCAACTATCCGACAGCTGGCCAATGATGGGATCGGAAATACCGTCAGCAACCAGCGCCAGCAGTGCCGCCAGCCCAGCCAGACTGGCGGACAAGCCCAGTAACTGGGTGTAATAGAAGAACAGGAAGTAGTGGAAGGAGGTGTCCTTGGCGGCCCAGGCAAACTGCCCAAGGCCGTAGGTGAACTTACCTCTAAAACTCAGCGCTGGGGCGATGTTTACCATCAGCCGTCTCGGAAGGTGGCCTTAACCTCTGTTTGATCTTTGTACTTGCGCAGTTCCTGTCGGCCCACCACCATG
Organism: Halieaceae bacterium; assembly: GCA_965237855.1. GTDB lineage: Bacteria > Pseudomonadota > Gammaproteobacteria > Pseudomonadales > Halieaceae > CBDEGK01. The sequence continues at coordinate 1,034,367 of CBDEGK010000004.1, forward strand.
CGATGTACCTCGTCCGGACCATCGGCCAGCCGCAAGGTGCGCTGACCCATGTACATGGCCGCCAGCGGCGTATCCTGGGACACCCCAAGTGCACCGTACATCTGGATAGCCTGGTCGACGATGCGAATGGAGATATTGGGCACCGCGGTCTTGATCATGGAAATCCAGATGCGTGCCTCTTTTGGGTCGACGTGATCCATCATCCAGGCAGTTTTCAGGGTCAACAGGCGACCCATCTCAATGTCCATGCGGGCGTTGGCAATGATATCGACGTTGCCACCCAGGTGCGCCAGGGGTTTGCCAAAAGCGGTACGCGACAATGAACGCAGACAGAGCATCTCCAGCGCCTTTTCCGCGGCACCTATGGCGCGCATGCAGTGGTGAATCCGACCCGGCCCGAGGCGACCCTGGGAAATTTCGAAGCCGCGACCCGCACCGAGAATCATGTTCTCCTTGGGTACCCGGCAATCCTTGAAGCGCAAATGCATATGACCGTGAGGAGCATCGTCCTTGCCAAACACCTGCATTGGCCGAACGATTTCCAGGCCTGGCGTGCCCGCGGGAACCAGAATCTGGGATTGCTGGACGTGCTTCGGCGCCTCCGGATCAGTTTTCACCATGACAATGAAAATTTTGCAGCGGGGGTCACCGGCGCCGGAGGCGTAGTGCTTCTCACCATTGATGACCCACTCGTCGCCATCCTCTACCGCACTGGTACGCACATTGGTGGCATCCGAAGAGGCCACATCAGGCTCCGTCATGGCATAACAGGAACGAATCTCGCCATTCAACAGCGGCTCCAGCCACTCTTGCTTTTGGGCCTCAGTGCCGTACTTCTGCAGCACTTCCATATTGCCGGTATCCGGCGCCGCGCAGTTGAAACACTCCGCTGCCAGGTAGGACTTACCCATTTCCTCCGCTAGGTGGGCGTACTCAACCGTATTCAGTCCATAACCACCCTCACCCTCAGTAAGGAAGAAGTTCCACAATCCCTTCTCTTTCGCCTCGGCCTTGAGGGTTTCCAGGATCTCCGTCTGACGATCAGTAAACTGCCAGCGATCACCGGTGCCTATCTCCTCCGCGTACTCCTGCTCAAGCGGCAAAACCCTGTCGTCAATAAAAGATTTAACCTCGGCCAATATCGGCGCTACGCGCTCACTAATTCCTATATCCATCTTATCTCTCCACTAGTTTGCTATTTCTTCGGCATAGTCTGCTTTCAACTGCCTTTTAAAAATTTTGCCCGAGGCGATGCGCGGCAATTTTTCTTCTCGCGGCCATATATGCAAAGGAATCTTGAACTTTGCCAGGTGTTCAGCCAGGAATTCTTTCAATTCGTTCTCATCAAGCGTAGCACCCTGGCGCGATACCACCGCAGTACCAACCACCTCGCCCAGGCGCTCATCGGGCAAGCCAAATACCGCCGCCTCCTCTACAGAGGGATGCAAGTAAATAGCCGCCTCCACCTCAATACAGCTGATGTTCTCTCCACCTCGAATAATGATGTCCTTGATGCGATCGACGATATAGAGAAAGCCCTCGTCATCGAGGTAACCCACATCACCGCTGTGGAACCAATCGCCGACAAACGCCTCAGCGGTCGCCTCCGGTTTATTCCAGTAGCCGCGGACATTGGCGGTACTCTTGATACAGATTTCACCACGCTCACCGGCAGGCAGGCTGTTGCCGTGCTCGTCAATAATTTTGAATTCCGTGACCGCGGGCACCGTGCAACCAGTACTGGTCGGCTTGGCGGCGTAAAACCCGCCGGAATTCACTGCCCCCAGGGCATTGGTCTCAGTCAAACCATAACCACTGCCAGGGCTGGATTTCTTGAAGGTGTCGGTAATCTTCTTAACCTGGTCCGGCGGCCGTGCCGCGCCACCTGAATAAATTTCCTTAAGGCTAGACAGATCATAGCGACCTTCCTTAGCGGCATCCTGTAACTCTGCTGACATGGTGGGCACACCATTGAAGTTGGTGACCTGCTCGGCTTCGATCAGGCGCATGGCCTGCTCCACATCCCAGCGGTGCATCATGACAATCTTGCGGCCAATGACCACCGACAGCATGAACAGGCTGTGACTGCCGGTGGCGTGAAACAGGGGCACCGTCATCAGGGCACAGGCTGGATAGCTGACTTCCTCGGGATCTTGCTTCTCTCCCGAATTGGCAACATTGGTCGCGTTACCCAACAGCAACCAGCTGTACATGGCCGCGATAATGGCGCGGTGGGTAGACACGGCACCCTTGGGATGACCAGTGGAACCCGAGGTATACATGATCGTGGCGTCATCATCGGTCGCCACCACTGGCAGCGGCATTTCAGCACCTTCAAATTCACCGAGTAGCGCCATCACATCTGTCACAGGTACAGCAATGGCAGAAAAATCTCCAACGCCCAACAACTGAATGCCTAGGCGATCGACAAAGCCGAGCATCCGTTCGGCTCGCTCGGGATCAACAACCACTAATCGGGCACCGCAGTCTTCCAGGCCGTATTCCAACTCTTCGGCGGTCCACCAGGCATTCATCGGCACCACGATGGCACCGAGGCTGGCTGCGGCGATAAAGCTGAACAACCACTGGGGGTTGTTGCGCATGGCTATGGCAACGCGGTCACCCTTGCGGACAGCACAACGATCTCGCAAGCCTACCGCCAGTTGTGCCGCCTGCTGATAGGCCTCACCGTAGCTGTAGCGTTCATCACCGCAAACCACGAAGTCCTTCTGAGCATGCTGCTGCATAACGGCAAAATAGGCACCGAGATTGTCCTGCTGGTTACTATAGTGCTGATACGAGTAGCCGCGAATCTCTACCTCTTCGAGGGCGAAGATCTGGTCCGGAGCAGTGAGTTGATCAACTGCATCCGCCAGCGCCTGTAACTTGTCGCTGGCCACAATCAGAAGGCGTTGGCAGTGGCGTAGCGGTCCAACTGGTAGTTGTAATCGCCAAAGGTTTGCTGTGCTACCCGCGCCCGCTTGATAAAGAAGCCGATATCAAACTCATCGGTCATACCGATGCCGCCGTGCATTTGGATCGCCTCGTTAGTAACCCGGGTCGCAACCTGGCACAGTTTTGCCTTACAGGCCGCTGCCAGCGATCGCAGCTGCTCATCGTTGTTATCAATAGCCTGTAGAGCAGCCAGCACAATCGACTTGGCCAACTCCAACTCGGCAAACATTTCCGCTGCCCGGTGCTGCAAACCCTGGAATGAACCGATGGGCTCTCCGAATTGCTTGCGCTCCTTCAAGTACTCCACGGTGCGTTCAAAGGCTTCCAGCGAGAGGCCCAGTAACTCTGCAGAGAGACCGATGTTGGCGATATCCATAACCTTGTCCAGCAGTTCACCACCGCCGTCAACTTCACCAAGCACATCTTCCGCCGATACCGACACACTGTCGAAGCTGATATTGCCGCTGTTGCGACTATCGACCATGACCACCCGCTCGCGACTTACACCTTCGGCGCTGGCATCCACCAGGAACAGGCTCAGGCCTTCCATCGAACCGGTCGCGCCCGAGGTACGGGCAACCACAATCAGTTTATCTGCGCTGTGCGCGTCGGCGACCGCGACCTTGCAGCCACTGAGGGAATAGCCATCGCCATCGGCAACCGCCTCCATAGCAGTTTTGTGTGGCGCGTGATGGGCGCCTTCCTGTAGAGCCAGTGCCAGGGTCAGTTCTCCCGCAGCAATAGCCGGCAATAAGGCTTCCTGCTGTGCCGCATTACCACCCAGGCTGATCGCAGAAGCACCCACCAGAACCGAGGCTTGCAGCGGTGAAACACTCAGATTGCGACCCATTTGTTCGAGTACGACGCCCAGCCCGGTGTAGCCAAATCCAAGGCCCCCATGGGCTTCATCGATTGCTATACCCGCCCAACCCATCTCGGCCATTTCCCGCCAGGTAGCGGCGTCATAACCGGTTTCATCGCGAGCATCACGCAGGGCACGCATGGCCGCGATCGGTGCTTTCTCCGCCAGGAAACCCAGGGCGGCATCTTTCAACATCAACTGATCTTCATTTAATACCAATGCCATGACTAAACCCTCAGCTCGGCAGGCCAAGCACACGCTTGGCAATAATGTTCAACTGGATTTCCGAGGTACCACCCTCGATCGAATTGGCTTTGGTGCGCAGCCATGCCCTGGGGATCTTGCCCTCCTGGTAGTCTTCGCCCTCCCAGGCCAGGGCCTGCTCACCGTACACCGACAGCATCAATTCGAAGCGGCGCATGTTCAGCTCGGTGCCATAGTATTTAAAGATGGAGGAAGCTGCCCCCAGACCTTGGCCGGCCTTGGCTTCGTCGCCTACTCGCGCCATGGTGTAACCAAACACCAGGCCATCCAACTCCAGCTGGGCCAGCTGCTGGCGCAGAACCGTGTCGTCCAGCTTGCCGGCAGCATCGGCGCCGATAATATCCAAGGCCTGCGCTGACAAAGGGTTGCTGCGTCCACCGTGGCCCATGCCAGAAATCATTTCTCGTTCGTGGGTGAGCAAGTACTTGGCGATGGTCCAGCCCTTGCCCTCTTCGCCCATCAGGTTTTCCTTGGGAACTTTCACGTCATCAAAGAAGGTTTCGCAGAACGGTGAATTGCCGCTGATCAAGGTGATCGGTTTGGTGGTAACGCCGTCCGACGCCATATCAAAGAGCAGAAAGGAAATGCCCTCGTGCTTAGTGCCTGAGTTGTCGGTACGGGTCAGGCAGAATATCCAGTCTGCCTTGTTGGCAAATGAGGTCCAGATCTTTGAACCATTCACCAGGTAGTGGTCTCCCTGGTCTTCGGCTTTTGTTTGCAAACTGGCCAGGTCAGAACCGGCACCGGGCTCACTGTAGCCCTGGCACCAGCGGATCTCGCCGCGCACGATTTTGGGCAGGTGTTCTTGCTTCTGTTCTTCGTTACCGTACAGTAGCAGCGCTGGGCCCAACATGGAGATGCCGAAACTGTACAGGGGATTGCGAGCTCCAATCCTGGACATCTCCTGTCGCAACACCTTGGTCTCCGCCTTATCCAGACCACCGCCACCATATTCCGCTGGCCATTCTGGAGTAGTCCAGCCTTTCTCCCCCATCCGGTCAGACCAGACCTTCTGGTCGGGGTGGCTCATCTCGGGATTGCGCCCTCCCCAGTATGAATCACTTTCGCTGGTTTCGGGGGTACGCATGGACACGGGGCAATTTGCCTCCAGCCATTCCCGCGTTTCGGTACGGAATTGTTCTAGATCACTCACAAGCTGACTCCTACGAAAGGCGCGTCAAAAAGGGGATTTGAACATACAGTATGTTTTGCATACCTTCAAGTATTACCCCTTGATCACGCTGATTCAATTCTAGGTTCAGGCATAAAAAAGCCGGTCTCAAAGAGACCGGCACAGGGGATATAGGAGACCTGGATGGTGAGCTGCAGGTGGACAGTCGAGTTGCCCGGCGCAGCTGTTCAGCCATTACCAGTTATGACGCTAATTGATGACGTTAGTTCCCTGGCTCACAACAATCAGCACAAATATGCCTGTGTAGAGCCCGGTTACAATAATGTTCTGTTTCAGCTTGTTCATGGTCCCCCCTGATTCCGTGACTTATCAATCACTTGGCATTCAATCTAGGCCTTATATCTGAAGGCAATCTGAATAATTTCAAGGGCTTCATTAACAAACTGTAATATGCCACCAAAACCGATGGGGTCAGAGGATCCTCAAAATCTATGGATAAGTAAAAATCGACTTACCCACAGATTTCTCCGTACCGCGTCGGCGGACCGCTCCGACCCCGCTATGCTGTTGGACATTGCCCGGTGCCGCTACTAATCTTTAACTATCCCCCCCACAAATATAGAGGAATCATCATGGGTTCTGTTTACAGCAACAATGCGGAAACCATCGGCGGCTCGCCGCTGGTGAAAATCAACCGGATCAGCGATGGCAATATCCTTGTCAAACTGGAAAACCGCAATCCAGCAATGTCGGTCAAGTGCCGCATCGGACAGAGCATGATCGCCGCCGCTGAGGCCGATGGCAGCCTCAAGCCGGGCATGACGATTGTCGAACCCACCAGTGGCAACACCGGTATTGCACTGGCCTTTGTGGCCGCTGCCAAGGGCTATGCCTGCACCCTGGTGATGCCGCACACCATGAGCCTGGAGCGACGTCAATTGATGGTGGCGTTGGGAGCCGAGGTCGAACTAACCGATGGTGCCAAGGGTATGCCCGGCTGCATTGCCCGGGCGGAGGAAATCATTGCCTCAGACACCGCCGTCTACTATGCGCCGCGCCAGTTTGAAAATCCCGCCAATCCCGCTATTCACGAGTCGACAACCGGGCCCGAAATCTGGGAGGACTGCAACGGAGAAATCGATATCCTGGTCAGCGGTGTTGGCACTGGCGGTACCATCACCGGCATATCCCGCTACATCAAGCTGGCCCAGGGCAAAAGCATATTGAGTGTGGCGGTAGAGCCCGATACTTCGACGGTGATCGCCGCAGCCAAGGCCGGTGAGGAAGCCACCCACGCGCCACACAAAATCCAGGGCATCGGTGCGGGCTTCCTACCCGACAACCTGGACCTGGAGATGGTCGACCAGGTTGAACAGGCCAACAGTGAAGAATCCATGCAATGGGCACACCGACTGATGCAGGAAGAGGGCATCCTGGCTGGAATTTCCAGCGGTGCCGCCATGTTGGTCGCCGACCGCCTGTCCAAACAGCCAGAACACGCGGGCAAAACCATTGTTGCGATACTACCGGATTCCGGCGAGCGCTATCTCACGGCGCCCTTGTTCGAGGGGCGCTTTTCCGAGAAAGAAAAAGTTCAGGCCATAGACAGCTGAGGCCCTCAGGGCGCTGCGGGAAATTCCTCCAGCGCCAGGCCGTAACGCTGGTTCCACTTGTTGATGATCGCCTGGTAGCTGCCGTCGTTGAGGCTGTCCACCAGTGCCTTATTGAAATCAGCTATACGCTTTTCCCCGGCGGGATTCGTTCTGCTGACACCGACGTACGCAGAACGACTGGGCAGTTCGATATCCAGCATTTCGAACTTGTCTCGTTCCCGGTTGAGATAGGTCGTCATCTGCAGGGCAATAGCGCGCTCATCTCCGATTACGACGTCCACCTTACCGTTGACGAGATTGAGCAGATTAAAAATAAGCCGGGTTTCCGCCACTAGTTCCAAACCTGGGATCTCATTGAAATCCACCCCGTAAGCATAGTCCCCTACCACACCCAGGCGCTTGCCCTGCAAGTGCGCCAGCTCAAAATAATCTCCCTCCAGGGATTTCAACTTGACCAGCTTCATGGTGTTAACCAGGTAAGGCTTACTGTAGTGGAAGATCTTCTCCCGCTCTTCTGAATACCAGATATGGGCAACAGCATCATACAAACCAACCCGGACGCCCTCCATTACCCGCGGCCAGGTCTCAATACTGACGGAGGGTTCGTAACCGGCTCGCCGATAGACATGCTTGACGATTTCGAGCGCCATACCCTCATCGGGCATATTTTTATCGACGTAGGGCGGCCAGGTATTGGCAATCAGGTTGATCGGCTGAGCCAGCGCAATAAACGGCATGAGCATAAGGCCAGTCGCCAGTAGTGAGCGCAGTATATTTTTCATGTCTTACCTCAGGTGGAATGCGCAGCAATATAGCACAGTCAAAGCTCTGCGCCCTTGCGTTCACGCCGCTCCAACAGCAGGGTTTTTACCTGCGGCCAGTCATCCGGGGTCACGCTGAAATAGACCGAATCCCGCAGGTAGTCTTCCTGGACGATCATGTGGTTGCGAAAGCAGCCCTCGTAGTGCGCTCCGATTCCCCTGAGGGCCCGCTGGGAGCGCTCATTGCGGGCATCGGTTTTAAACTCCACCCGAATGGCGCCGAGGGTTTCGATGGCGTGCTGCATCATTAGCAACTTGGCCTCCACGTTCACTACCGTGCCCTGCCAGTCGCGACCGATCCAGGTATAACCAATTTCCAGGCCACGATGGGGCTCCCTGATTGCCATGAACCGAGAGCTGCCCACCGCGCGACCCTGCCTCTTTTCCACCATGGCGAAGGCCACATGGCCGGCTGTTTCTGTGGCCTCCTCAATCCAGTGGCGACAGTCGGCCAGGTCGACAAAACCGGGACGGGGCATATACAACCAGTCTTCCTCCTGTTGGCCTCGATTGAACAGGCCATTGGCATGCTCCCGACTCAGCGGTTCCAGGCGAAGGTGCTGGCCTTCGAGCACAACGGGCTCCACATTAAAATTCATTTTACTGCTTCCATTTTTCTCAACAACTGCCGGTAGTAACGCAAACCCCACCATACCACCAGCGCCGACAGGGGGCAGACCACTGCTGGCAAAAGTGCCAAAGAAAAACGCAGGGACTGGTCATCTCCGAACAGAAAATCCGTCATGGCGGCAACGATTGAAGGCCCCAGAGCCAAGCCGAACAAATTGGTCATAAACAACAGCAGTGCCGATGTCTGTGCCCGCATGCGATTTGGTGTGATCAACTGCAACGCAGCCACGCAAACACCGAAGTAGCTGTTGAGAAAAAAGACAATGGGAAAGGCCATCCACAATGCCAGCTCGGCCGTCGGCATTAGCGGTCCAAGCACGGCCGGCCAGACCCACAACACCGCCACAACCAGCACCACGCGCATATTGGCATCGGCATAGCCGCGCTGCATCAGCGGTTTAGCACTCCAACCACCGACCAGGGTACCGATGCTGCCAGCGATGATAAAGATGAGGCCGAATTGCGTGCCTGCCTCACCCCGGCTGAACTCATGAGTGCGCACGAGAAATTCGGGATACCAGGCCATGGTACCGTAGCCCAGCACAGACAGCAGCGATACCCCCAACATCAGCGAGCCATAGGCCTGCCAGTGTTGTCGCCACCACTGCAGTAATTCTGCAACAGCGGGCATAGCTTCAGTTTGACCGGCTGTCTCCCCCCAGCGTTGAGGTTCCCGCAATTGCGCCAGCAGTATGACGATCAGGAATCCCGGCAAGCCAACCGCCACAAAGGTCAGCTGCCAGGGTCGCAGTTCTCCCAACAGGGGCAGCGCAATCGTCTCGACGCCAGCAAAATATTCAAACACCGCCCCACCAATCATATAGGCCAGCCCGCCGCCAATGGTGATACCCAGGGTATACACCGCCATGGCCCGCGGCAGGGTATCGGCCTCAAAGTAGTCACTCAGCAGAGAGTAAGCCGGCGGCGACAGCGCTGCCTCGCCGACACCTACACCCATGCGCATCACGAACAGCATTTTGAAACTGTTGACAAGTCCACAGGCTATGGTCATCAGACTCCAGCAAAAGACACCCACGGTAATGATCAGCTTACGGCTGTGACGGTCGGCCAGCCGGCCAATGGGCAGGCCGAGAAAAATATAGAACATAGAGAAGGCAAAACCGTGCAACAAGCTGTATTGAAAGTCGCTGATGTCAAAATCAGCGCGGATTGGGCCAATCAGCACCGCCATCACATTGCGATCGATAAAGGACAGGATATAAGCCAGTAGCAAGACGCCCAGAGCGTACATGGCCGCCGGTTGATTTGTTTGTTGCTGCGACACGCGGATTCCTGTTATTGGCGTGCAGGCATTATCTGTCGCGGCGTACTTGAAATCTAGACAGCTGAAAACCAGGCACTTGCGGTCGCACTGGTAATCAAAGATAATTGTATGCTTTCATTACTATATGCTTTAGCTATCACTACCCTTGAACCGTAAGATCGAACAACACCCGGGAATACTCGTGCACGACATCGCCCGCCTGTTTCGGCAGGAATTCGGCTGTCAGCTGCGTGATCTTGGCCTCACTGAACCCCAATGGCGCGCACTGGGCAGTGTGTTCCGATTCCCTGGCATCGCCCAGAGCCAGCTGGCCGGTCTGCTGGGCATCGGCCGTGCGCCCGTGGGAAAACTGGTAGACCGTCTCGAGTCGGAAAATCTCATTGAACGCGTGCAGGCACCCGGTGATCGGCGCAGCAAGCTGCTTCGAGTCACTGCTGCGGGGAAGCCAGTCGCCAGCCAGATACGACGCCGTTACCGAAAATTTCAGGTGCAGCTGTTGCAGGGCCTGGACGAACAATCCGTGTCCGAGTTGGAGGCCAGCCTGGGGGCACTCTATACAACCCTATCGGGGCGGACCGCTGAAGAACTGCTTCCGGGTCAGGAAAAAGCCACGCTGATGCTGCTCATTTCCATAATCAGTCGGCTCAACAGCCGTCAGTTTGACCTGCAGTTGAAGCGCCTGGGTTTTACCCGTAATCAATGGCTGGTACTGGTGGCGATTTCACGTCGGCAAGGGCTGCAGCAAAGCCAACTCGCCCGGGAACTGAAGATGAACAAAGCACCCCTGGGCACCGTCATTGACCAGTTGCAGGCAGATAACCGAGTGGAGCGCAGACCGGCTCCAAATGACCGCCGTGCCCATGAACTGTTTCTCACCGATGACTGCCGGGCCGGACTGCGGTCACTGGCGCAGGAATTCGAAGACGTACACGAACAGGCTGTCGCAGCGCTCAGTCAACGACGACGCCTGCAGCTGAGCAAGAGCCTTGAAAGCATACGCCAGCAACTCAAGCACAATGCCCGCGATCCGCAGGCACCCGCAGTGGAGACAAAACCGTGACCGACAACACTACAGATTCAACCGAGGACTCAGAGCCCAAACGACCCAGAAAGTCGGTGCTAATAGTCGCGGCCCTGGCAATCGGCCTGGGACTGTCCTATTGGATCTACCTGCGCAGCACCCATGTCTATACCGACGACGCCAGGGTGGCGTCGGACCTGGTAGTGATCAGCAGCAAGGTGTCCGGCCGCGTTGAGGAGCTGGCGGTAAAAGAGGGCTCACAAATGTCCACTGGCGAATTGATTGCACAGCTGGACATCCGCGATACCTCGTTTCGTCTCGATGAACTAGCTGCCCAACTCAAGGCTACCGAAGCCAGCATTGCCCAGGGTGAGGCGGAAATCACCATGGTGGAACGACAAACCTCCGGCAGTTTGCAAGCTGCGCAATCACAGCTGGATGCGATCCAGGCCAGCCTCGCTTCCACCGAGTCAGACCTGGTACTAAAGCGAGCGGAGTGGGAGCGCTCACAGTCATTGCGGGAGCGGGGAATCCTGTCGCAGCAGGGTTGGGAACAGGCCCGCAGTTCTTTCCAGGTCGCGGAGCAGAATCAGATACGTGCCAACGCCCAGGTGGCCTCAGCAGAAGCCAAGCTGGTCGAGGCCAATGCCAACCGCGATCGCCTCGAGGTACTGAGACAACAACTGGAACGACTGCGCCATGATCGCGAACGTGTACGTTTGCAGCATGCCCGTCAGCAGGTGGCCCTGGAAGACCGGCGCATCACCTCACCGCTGGATGGCATCGTCGATCAAACCTTCGTGAAGTCCGGCGAGTACCTGATGCCGGGGCAGCGCATCGCATTGATACACAATCCAAAAGATATTTGGGTAAAGGCGAACATCAAGGAGACGGAGATTCGCCATCTGCAACTGAGTCAAAGCGTAGCTGTGACCGTGGACGCCTATCCGGATCGGGTTTTCCAGGGTGAAATCGTGCGCATAGGCAATGCCGCTACCAGCCAGTTCGCGTTGCTGCCCAGCACTAACCCCAGCGGCAATTTCACCAAGATCACCCAGCGCATACCGGTAAAAATTGCAGTACAGCAGGAGCAGGAACTGCTCAAGCCAGGCATGATGGTGGAGATTGCTATTGACATCCGCTAGGGTCGAAAGCCTGCTGCAGCAACTCAATACCAGCGAGGTTATCAGGGAACGCTACCGACACTTCGGCGCCTGGTATGGCTGGGCCGTTATGGGTGTGGTGGTATTGGCCAACGTCGCCACGCTTTTGTCATCTACCATCATTAATGTGGCCATTCCCGACATAATGGGCACCTTTGGCATTGGCCAGGACAAGGCTCAGTGGTTGTCCACGTCGTTTCTCGCCGCCTCCACGGTAACCATGTTGCTCAATGCCTGGTTGCTGCAGATTTTCGGTGTTCGGGCAACGGTAGTGGCGGCCATGATTATATTCACCACCGGCTCGATCATGGGTGGGCTTAGCCCCACCACTGATTTGTTGATTATTGCTCGCATTTTGCAGGGAGCGGCGACCGGGGTGATTACCCCCATGAGTATGTCACTGGTTTTCCAACTATTCCCGGCGGGCCGCCAAGGTACGGTGCTGGGTCTGACCTCCATCGGCGTTATCCTGGCCCCGGCTGTCGGCCCCGCCCTGGGGGGATACCTGATAGACGCGCTCAACTGGCGCTACGTGTATTACCTCGGCGTGCCATTCTCCATCGTGGTCATTCCCGCTGCCCTGTTTTTGCTGCCCGACAGAGAAAAAAACAAGCCCATCCCCAAACTCGATTGGCTGGGAGTAGTACTGGTCAGCCTGGCCATCTGCTCACTGTTAGTTGCTCTCAGCAACGGCTTGCGAGAAGGTTGGAGCTCCAACTTTATCCTCGGCTGGTTTGCCAGCTCCCTGGTCAGTACCGGCCTGTTCATAAGCTGGGAGCTGCGCTGTGAACAGCCCTTGATGGATCTACGGGTATTCAACTATTTCAAATTCACAATCATCGCGATTCTGGCGGTGATATTTGGTGCCGGCCTGTATGGGACTTTATACCTGGTACCCCTGTTCCTGCAGTTGGTCCAGGGCATGACCGCGACCGACACCGGCCTGATGATGTTGTTGCCGGCCCTGGTGATGGGTGCCATGTTTCCCTTTTCCGGTCGCCTGGCAGACCGGGTGGATCAGCGAATTTTGCTGGGTTCCGGTTTTGTCATACTGGCTTTTTCCTGCCTGCTGATGTCAAACGCACACCCGGACACCAGTTGGTGGACGTTCGCCTGGTGGCTGATCATCAGTCGGATCGGCATTGGCATTATGGCGCCCTCCATCAACCTGTCGGCGGTGCAGGGCTTGCCCATGGAGTTCCTGCAACAGGGCGCTGGCGTGACCAACTTTATGCGCCAGATTGGCGGCGCTTTCGGGGTCAACCTGGCCTCAGTGGCTCTCGACTATCGCTCCAGCTTTCATCGAGACGCGCTAATGGCCACCCAGAGCTATGACCACAATGACACCTTCGCCATGATGGGCGAGCTGCAACTTTCCCTCACCCAGGCCGGGCTGACCTTCTGGGAGATGCAGGGCGTCAGCTACAGCATGCTGGGGCAGATGGTGGCACACCAGGCCAGCGTACTGGGTTTTCGCGATGGCTTTCTGATCTTCACTATGGTGTTCTTGTTCACCCTGATACCGATAAGCCTGTTGCGGAAAAAACATATGCGCAGCTTGCACTAACAAAACGCTTTAAGGAGAACTAAATGGCTGTCATTTTGATAACGGGCTGCAGCACTGGTATTGGCCAGGAAGCCGCCATTCAACTGGCCCAGCGCGGACACAAAGTGTACGCTGGCTGCCGCAACCCCGATGGTGCCGATGAACTCAATCAGCGTATAGATAAGGTCGATGGAAGTATTTCCACCATCGCCATCGACCTGCTGGATCACGCCACCATCGACAGCACCATCGGGGGAATTATCGAAGCCGAAGGCCGCATCGATGTCTTGGTGAGCAATGCCGGTATTGGTGGTGGACGCGCCATTGAGGAAACTCCCCTCGATGAAGTGCGCGAAGTCTATGAGACCAATGTGTTCGGCACAATCGCCGTGATGCAAGCCGTGATTCCGCACTTTCGCAGCCAGAACTGTGGCCGGTTGATCAACGTAACCTCGCTGGGCGCTGTCAATGTCTTTGGTTGCCACGGGACTTATTCCTCTTCCAAAGCCGCCGTCGAAGCGATCTGCACCGCCCTGTCGCAGGAACTCGCGCTTTTCAACGTCAAAGTTTCCCTGATTGAGCCCGGCTGCATACTGACGCCGCAATGGAGCAAGGGAACACTGCCACCGGATGACAGCACCTACGGTGAGTCCTTTGGTCGACTGATGCAGTTTGGCCAATTCGGCCTGAGCCGAGCGGCCACCACCGATGACACCTCCGCGGCGATCATTGATGCGGTGGAATCAGATGAGCCACGGTTCCGCTATCCGGTCGGCCCCGAAGCAGAAGATTTTTTCAGCGCCTACCAGGCTATGAACGACGATGAAGAATGGCGCCGTATTGCCTGCCTCGACAATGAAGCCTATGCAGAGAAAATGCTGGAGCTGATGGGAGTGGATTACTACGGCTAGTCGGCACCACCGGCTTCTTTCTCTTTTGCAACTTCTGCAATCGCGGTCTCAACTGGTCCGATCATGCTGGCTGCGCGGGGATATCCTGCGTAGTTGGCAATCATCAACAGCAGCTCGCGCAACTCCTCTTCGTTGAGCTCGCCGTTTTTAAGTGCGGCTTTGGCTTGGATACCAAAGGTCATGGTTTCACCTTTCTCAGCGATGATACCCAGCATCAGTAAACGTCGATCGCGAATCGATAGCACGTCGCGGGCCCAGGTTTCGGCAAACAATTGTTCCAGCATCACATCGGTAAAGGCATAGCCTTCATCCGGCACTACCACGTCACCCGCATAGACTTTATTGATCATCTCCAGGCCTTTGGCCCGGCGTTCTGAATCTGCCATGTCAAATCTCCCAACTGCAAAATGTCAGGACAAGCTTAGCCCAATCAACCGAGGCAGAGCGAACTCAGAGGGGATAATTGCCCGCCAGCCTAAATGTTTGCACCGAGGCTGTACCGGAGAATTGAGAGCGACCGCCGCGATTGTAGGCCGCTACACGGTACAGGTAGCGCGTAGAGGGATCCAAGCCACGATCCTGAAAGCCGTCTTTGTCGGCTGATATTGTTGCCACCTGCTGCCAGTTCACGCCATCCATGGAACGTTGCAGGGCGAAGCCCATCTCGGTACCGGAATTGTCATACCAGCGTACCAATATCGAATCATCGGACATTGCCTGTACGGAAATATTGGAAGGCGCCATGGGGGCCAGGGGAGTTTCTTTGGCGGTCGCTGCAGCGCAAACACACACAAATAACGCGGCTACAACAACATACTTGAATCGTCTATTCATTTTGGCGGTCCCGCTATCGTAGGGTTCGAAGAACCCCTTAGATCGTCAACTTTGCGTCCCCGGTTTTCACCGGGTTTGCCTTTGTCAGTACCCCAATTAGCGCAAAAAACCCCCGCCAAGACCAGTGGCAACACTCAAACTGTGAACCGGTTCACGTTTTCCACTATTGGTAGTCCCTGTAAGCCCCATCCAGATCGCCAGGTGGGCGGCGAATATCAATATCCGTCTCCATGGCAAGGCGACAGATGCGGCTACCGTCGGGGTCCATCGTCTCCTGGAATAACAGGGGAATACCCGCCAGCCAGATCCGAAACGCGTTGCGAAAATAACTCTTGATGAAATCGTCGCTGCGAACCCCAAACTCGAAATCCTCAAAGCTACCGGTCATCCGCACCGGTATGGCCAGGTTGAGTAGCGCCCTATCCTTGGGTTTCGGTATGAGATACAAGTCGACGAGGTTTCCCCTGAAGTCGATGGTGCCATCACCAAACACTCGCATGCCGCTGGTATCGAGCATGACCGCGCGGTCCCTGGCCAGGCCATTCTCTACATCGAATCGCGCCACCACACAATTGAGTTTCGAGTCACTGCCGTACTGTGTAAAGGTGGCACCGATCAAACCGGCTGCCCACATATCGAGCTCCTGGGTTTCAAACTCCTCTGGCCACAGGGTGAAGGCTATTTCCCCCGTAGCGTATTCAAGCAGGTCACTGAGCTCAGCGCTTTCACTGACCAGGTCTATCCTGGCATCAAATTTTCCGTCGTTGCTGGCATCGGGATCGGTGCGCCTCAGTAACGGCCCATAGTTGAAGTTCCGCGCCACCATGGCAATGCGAGACTTCACCATGTCAGCCTCTGGCCTGAAACCTAAGTCGGCAGCAAATACGCCATCCGAAGATTCGATTTTGAGGTCTGTCACACTCACTACGCCCAGCCCAATGCCCACGTCAATTTGGCCTGAACCTATCAGTTCATGCCCTGCGTATACCTCGCCCAGTTGGCCAACCAGCCGCAGGTCTAGCTCATCGAGAGCAGTTTTGTCCAAACCCACTATATTGGGAACTCCGGCCAGCTCTTCGGTGGTTTCCGATTCATCCTCATCCCAAAATTCAGACAGGGCAAAGTCATTCATCTGCAATTCGCCCCCGACCAGTTCGGCGTGCCAGGAAGGAATATTCCTGGCGAGATCCAGGACCAACTCACCCAACAGGTGGCTCTCACCCAACTCGGCCCGGGCATTGGTAAATCGGTAGCCCACCCCGCGTCGATAATTAACCTCACCACTGACGCTCCAGGGACCCCAATCGGGGTAGCTCACATCGAACAGCTCGCTCAGATCAGCCAGCGAGCTGCTGGACATGCTGACACGCAATTGGTCGTTTTGGGCGGCCCCCTCGACCAGAGGAGCGAAATCAAGCCCGACTTCAAAATTCACTTTACCCAGGTCTATTGCTAACAAACCAGTCCAGTGCATATTCCGGCTTAACAGCGCTTGCAGGGAATCGCCCTGCAATGTGAGCGCCGCAGGTACCTCCTCCAGGGTGCCGGCCATCTCAACGGTCAGTGGCCGGCCCCAAACAGCCTGACCACTGAGCTGTTCGAGATAGCTCTCTATCTCCAGATTGGCACTCACGTCCCGGTAACTAAAGCTGAGATCGCGCACCTCAATGACACCCAGATCAACAATCACATCCGAATCCTCCACCCTGTTGCTTTCGGCCGGTGGCTGCTCCTGTTGCTCTAGATCCTCGTCAGCAAAATTCCAGTTCACCTGGTGCTCCGCATCACGCAACAGGGCCAACTGCACGCCCTCCGCATACAAGCGCTGCACCTCAAAATTAAGTAGCAGCAAAGTCCAGGGGTTTATCTCAATAATCAGCTGATCAATTTCCAGGATGTTGCCGGGCTGTAAGCTGCGATTGGGTATGCGGATATCGCGCAGCTCAATGGACGGGTTAAAGCTGTGCCAAAGTGTTATCGGTCCACGAACCTGTAGGGGGCGGCCGATAGTGGCCTGGCTAATGGCCTGTATGGGCTGGCGTAGAAAATCCAGTGGCACATCTACCTGCAGGCTGATGAACGCCGCCCAGACAACTAATAGCACCAGTGATACCAGCAGCAGGAGCAGTGCGGCGAGGCGGAGAACATAGCGGATGCTGCGGGCTAACATGGATTTTAGTATAGGCAGTGGGCAGGCACCCGCAAAGCTTGGAACGGCTGGTGGCTAGCCGGCTGACAGCGACAGTTCGAGCCAGCGTCGAAACAACTGCTCTGCACCTGATTGTGCTGCGGGTAGAAATTGCTCGGCTTCAGCTCGCAACAGCGCCACCGCATCCGCCCCGTTTTGCTCGCGCATGCTGGTAGCGCACTCGGGGTTTGTGGTCCAGCGATCAATTTGACGAGGTGTACCCTCGGCGTGAAATTGCAAAGAGATGACGCGAGATCCCGCACCCAGTATCTGGACGGCGCAAGCCTCGGAGCCGGCCAGGGCTTCGAGTGACTCCGGCACAACGGTAACCTCCGCCTCATGCCACTGCAGCCAGCGGCTGGCTGGTGGCATCGCAGTCAGTAGCGGGTGGTCGACGGCGCCGGGAGCCAATGTCACTTCCGGAAAACCCAGCTCGTGCTGCTGCGCCGGGCCCACCTGGCCACCCAGGGCAACCGCCAGCAGTTGGTGGCCTAAGCAGACACCAAAATAGGGTTTGCGCTGCTCCTCCACCCAGTGCCGGATGTATTCAATTTCGGCGGTCAACCAGGGGTGCTTTTCGGTTTCCCAGATTTGTTGTGACCCCCCCATGACCAGCAGCAGATCAAAGTCTGTGGAATCGGGAATGACCTCACCCAGCTGGGCTTCAAATACCTCGAAGGAGCTACCCTGTGCCATCAGGATATCCGCCAGCAAACCGGCATCCTCATCGGGCAGGTGCTGGATAATTAGTGTTCTCATGGGTTCAGAATGTAGGTTCAAATTACTGCTCCAGTGCGCCATCCAGGACTGTGCTAGCGCTCCATAAAGTCGGCAAGTTCCTCTGCAGGTGCTCGCGCTCGCAGGGCTGCAACTGCGCTGGCCTGATCTTCAGCGCTGCGATTTTGCGAGAGTTTCAGCTTGCCCTTGATATCGGTGATCTCAATTCGAAATCCGACAATCACCTTGAGCAATTTCTGGAGCTTATTCGCAGGTATCTTGTCGATGGTCCAGGGGTCGGCCATGGTACTCTCCTCCCGCTGCGTCAGCCTCTCGACGATCTCAAGTACGGCGGTCGACTTATCCAGTAGCTCCGCCACACCGCGCACCTGTACAGAAACAAAATTCCAGGTCGGCACCAGGCGCGGGTCGCTGTACCAGTTCGGTGAAATATAGGCTTGCGGGCCCAGAAAATTTGCCAGCACCTCACCCCCTGCCGCCAGCGCTTCCAGTTGTGGATTCGGTCTTGCCAGGTGACCCAGCAAGCAGTTGTTTTCCCGGTCCAGCAGCAGCGGAACCTGGTTGGCCGTGATCTCACCATCAACAGCGGTTATCAGCGTCGCTGCGCCAATCTCATCAACTAGCTCATGCAGCACGTCGATGTCGGATTCGACAAAGTGTTTGGGTAGGTACATGGACTCTCCTCTCTCCCCCTCTACTCTCAGATCAGGCAGTCTAGCGTGTATGCGGACGCGCCATAATCCCAATTTGGTAATTTTACGACCATGAACGCGGGAACAGTTATCCCTGCTATATTCAGGGTATGAACGCGATGAGCCGTCAAGCCGCGCAGGAACTCTTCACGCTGGACTACCTGCGGGAACTGGCCTTCTTTGGCGCCCTGCCGGACGAGGTAATCACCCACTTGATGGAATTAGGCGAGGTGATTGAACTGGATGATGGGCATGTTTTATATGACACCGGCAGCAAGCCGGAAGCGTTTCATATCATTCTGTCCGGCAATATCTCGCTGTACCGGTCATATCTTGGCAAATCAGTACTGACAAGAACCTATCAACCCGGCGAACAAGTGGGCTTTGCCGCCATCATCGCCCTGCACGATCACAAAGGCGCCGCCGTGGCTGAAGGCGAAACCTGGATTCTGCGAATTACTTCTCAGCAGTTTTTTACCCTGTACGAAACAGCGGGGGAAGAGTTTGCCGTGTTGATGATTAATCTGGCCCGGGGCATGGCGAGAACCATAGACAGTCTGACCAAGAAAATGGCGCTGCTACAGGAGCAGCGCTTCCACTAATCCCCAACCCATTTGCTAGACCCGGTTTGCCCTGGCCCTGAAGACACCATCACCTCTATCTCACGAATATCCTGTGCTGCTAAAAAGGGTTTGTCCTCCAGCAACCTGTGCAACAGGTAATGGGATAGATCTTCTACAGTGGTGTTGCGAACCGGCAACAACAATGTGTCGGCCTTTAATAGCAGCATCACGTCCTTGTTGTGACTGACCTTGTAATAGTCGCCTTCCTCGTCGATCAACAGGTATAGAGACTGTTCGGGAATAAGGGTGTATTCGTCCAGCGCATCACACAGCTTTTTAATTTGCTGCTTGTAGACGGCGTAATCTCCGGTCAGACCATTGTCGTCCACCGGTGCTACAATTTTTGCCGATACCGAAAAATTGTGACCATGCAAACGCTCCCGCTCTGTCGCTGAGAAAATCGTGAAGTGAGCCGCGGAAAACTTGTGGCTCTCTTTATCAATATGAATGGTAGTGAGTCGTTCAGCCATAGGGATTCTGGTATGGTGCCTGTCGATAAGTGCAAGGAGTATATATGGATCTGGCAATCATTACCGGGGCCAGTGTTGGGATTGGTGCCGCGGCAGCTGAGCTATTCATCGAAAGCGGTTTTTCGGTTTACAACCTGTCACGGCGCGCCTGTCCAGTAAACGGTGTGGAGAATATTACCTGTGATTTGTCGGACCAGAAGTCGATCGAGGCTGCACTTGCCACCCTGGCACCGCTGGCTGATGCCGCCGATAAAGTGGCGCTAGTCCACAATGCCTGCCAGATGCGCAAGGACAGCGCTGACGACTGCGACAGTGAAAGTCTCTCTGCCGTGATGCAAACCAACGTCATCGCCGCCAGCAGTCTCAACCAGGGTTTGTTACCTTTTATGAAGGTGGGCTCGAGCATAATCTACCTTGGCTCCACGCTGTCGGAAAAGGCTGTGCCGGGCTCCTTCAGCTACGTGATTTCCAAGCACGCGGTGGTGGGCATGATGCGCGCGACCTGCCAGGACCTGATGGGCCGGGGTATTCACACGGCCTGCGTGTGCCCGGGATTTACCGATACGGAAATGCTGCGAACACATCTCGGTAATGACCAGGAGATCATCGACAGCATTGCCTCTCTCAACAGTTTCAACCGGCTCATCGATCCTGCTGAAATTGCCGAGTTGATTCACTGGGCCCACCACAACCCGGTGATCAATGGCGCCGTGCTACACGCCCACCTGGGACAGAGGGAAACCTGATATGTTGAGCGAGGGCTTGCTGCAGGAACGACGGGAGCGGGTTTTCCTGGTGCTGGCGGGCATATTTATCTGCGCCATGACCCTGCTGAATGTTCTCGGCATTACGCGCTTTATACAGCTCGGGCCCATGGCATTGGCGGTGGGTGTGCTGCCCTACCCCATTACCTTTCTCTGCACCGACCTCATTTGCGAACTGTATGGCAAGCAGCGTGCAAATTTTATGGTGACCCTGGGACTGGGTCTGAATTTTTTTATCCTCGGTATCTTGTGGATCGCCAATATGATCCCCTCGGTGGGCCCGGAGGCGATGCCTCCCTGGCAGGTATTGCATCTGGCCGAATCGGTGGCACTGCCCAACGGCGAGGTACTGGAGGGCTCGGTGGAAATGTTCCAGCTGATTTATGCCACCACCACCGGCGCCGTGTTCGCATCGATGATGGCCTATATCGCGGCCCAGTACTGTGACGTACAGCTGTTCCATTTCTGGAAAAGGGTCACGAAAGGCAAGCACCTGTGGATACGCAATAATTTCAGCACCATGATCAGTCAAATGGTGGACTCATTCATGGTGATCCTGGTGACTTTCGGTGCCGCCTACCTGGCTGGCGACTTCACTCTGCGCGCACTGATGGTTTTGATGTTCAGCAATTACCTGTTCAAGTTCTGTGTGGCAGTTCTCGATACTGGCCCGTTTTACCTGGGGGTATACCAATTGCGAAAATACCTGCACCTGGAAGAAGGCGAACTCGCCGCAAATTACTGAACGCTTCCGGAAGATATGAAATCCTTACAAGTCGTATAATAATGGCCATGCCGACAACCGACTACCAGGAAAACCCTAATCCCAACCCACACTATGGCGACGGATGCTACCGGCGCCGCATTCGCCTGTCCGCCAGTGCCGACTGCGTAGTGGCGGAGCTGGAGGATGATTGCCACGGTTTCCGCATTGAACTGCAGCACGATGGGCACATGGTCACTGGCCTATCCGGTGATACCCTGCGTATCCCTATGAATACCTGTGCCGGTGCACTTGGCCCCTTGCAGGATCTCATTGGTATTGCCCTGGATACGGCAGCACCGGCCATCGTCGAGCAAGTAAATCCGCGCAGCAACTGCACCCACCTCTACGACCTGGCGCTGTTGGCCATGGCTCACCCGGCCTGGGGTCAGGCGGTGCGCACCTACGACGTGGAGTTTGAGGACATGCCCCGGGAGGGCGGGCCAGCGCGGGCCGAGGTATTCCTCGACGGCCAATCGCTGCTGCGCTGGCAGTTGGACTGGACCACGATCGTAGAGCCGGCAGAGCTGAGTGGCAAACCGGTCCTGCGGGGATTTTCGGCCTGGGCCAACAGCTACTTTACCGGCCTCACCAAGGAGGCGGCCTTCGTGCTCAGCAAGGGCGTATTCGTCGGCCTGTCTCGCATGTATGACATGAGCAATATTGGCGGCCAATCGGCCATGGATCACAGCCCGATGCTGGGTGTGTGCTACTCCTATGCCGTGGGCGTCGTTGAAGAAGCCATCCGCAACCACAACTCGGTGCGGGACTTTACTGACAAACCCGAGCAACTGTTGAGGTTTGTTTGATGAGGAGCAAGCTGCCAGACCAGGGTACGACCATCTTCACGGTGATGTCCGCCCTCGCTGCTGAGCACGACGCACTCAACCTGTCGCAGGGTTTTCCGGACTACGATGGACCACAGGCTCTGCGCGAAGCCATGGCCCAACAGGTGCTGGGCGGTTACAACCAGTACGCGCCGATGACGGGACTGCCCGCCCTACGCGAGCAGATCCAGTCTAAATTACAGCGCTATTACCAGGTCAGTGCCGACCTCGATACGGAGATCACCGTTGTGCCCGGTGCTACCGAGGCCATCTATTGCGCCATCACAGCCTGCGTTGATCGCGGTGACGAGGTCATCGTGTTCGACCCCTGTTATGACAGCTATGAACCGAGCATCCGGTTAGCCGGCGGCATAACCCGTCACATCCCGCTGGCGCTGCCCGATTTTTCCATTGACTGGGATCGTGTCGCCGACACCATCAATGATCGCACTCGAATGATTATCATCAATTCACCGCACAATCCCAGTGGCAGTATCATGCGACACGAAGACATGCTGGCCCTGGAAAAACTGGCGCAGGCGCGAGACATCCTGGTATTGAGTGACGAGGTCTATGAACACCTGGTATTCGACGGCGAGCAACACCGTTCTGTCTTGCAATACCCCGGTCTGCGAGATCGCAGCTTCGCCGTTTTTTCATTCGGCAAGACCTTTCATATCACTGGCTGGAAAACCGGCTACTGTGTTGCACCCCCGCTACTCACGGCGGAAATGCGGAAAGTGCACCAGTTTGTCACCTTTGTTGCGGTCACCCCGATCCAACAGGCGCTGGCGGATTACATGGCCGCGGAACCGGAGTTCCCGGCCAGCCTCTCCAATTTCTACCAGTCCAAGCGGGACTTCTTTTGTCAGCGACTGGCCAATTCCCGCTTTACCCTGACTCCATCCGCCGGAACATTTTTCCAGTTGCTTGATTATTCAGCAATCTCCGACGAAGCGGACACGGAGCTCGCCACCCGCTTGACCCGGGAACAAGGTATCGCCTCCATTCCCGTCTCGGTCTTCTGTGACGAGCCGCTGCCGGGGCGTTACCTGCGCTTTTGTTTTGCCAAGTCTGAGACAATGCTGGAACAGGCCGCGGAGGTATTGTGCAAGATCTGAGAATCAGCCTGCTACAGACCCATCTCGCATGGGAGCAGCCGGCCAGCAACCGACAGCATTTCAGCCAGCTGTTGGAGCAGATGTCGGAGCCCACTGACCTGGTTGTGTTGCCGGAGATGTTTACCACCGGCTTCTCGATGGATGGCGAGCGGGTAGCGGAGGACGGCGGTGCAGAAACCCTGCAGTGGATGCGCGAACTGGCGAGTCGCCATGACACCGCCATCACCGGCTCACTGGCCGTACGCGAAGGGCAGCAGGTTTACAATCGCCTACTGTTTGTCACGGCAGACGGACGCCACGAACACTACGACAAGCGCCACCTGTTCAGAATGTCCGGCGAACACGAGCACTTTGCGCAAGGGGAGCAGCGGTTGGTGGTGGAGTGGCGCGGTTGGCGCCTGTGTCCGTTGATTTGTTACGACCTGCGCTTCCCGGTGTGGAGCCGCGACCGCGGCGACTACGACGTATTAATCTATGTTGCCAACTGGCCGGCCAAGCGGGCCATGCACTGGCGCCAATTGCTGATTGCCAGGGCCATCGAAAATCAGAGTTATTGCCTGGGCCTGAACCGGGTGGGCACGGACGGCAACAACATCGTCTACAGCGGCGACAGCCTGGCTATCGCCGCAGACGGAGAATTATTACTGGATTGCCAGGCGGATGAGGGGGTCTTTCAGTGCACGCTTAGCGCCCAGGCACAAGAAACCTATCGCCGGAAATTTCCCAGCCACATGGACGGGGATGATTTCCAGCTCAGGCTCTATTAGTTTCCAGACCGGCTACTCCTCGTATTCAACTTCCAGGGTTGCCATGACCCGACGGTTTTCTGCACGACCTTCCTTGCTGTCATTGGTCGTCACCGGGCGGGACTCTCCATAGCCCTTGGCCTCGAGGCGATAGCCGGGCACACCATACTCGTTGATTAATAGTTCACGCACCGCACTGGCGCGACGTTGAGACAGGTTTTGATTGTAGGTTTCGGGGCCAGTGCTGTCGGTGTGGCCTTCTATATCCACGTGCATGTCATCGAAGCGTTTGAGGAAATCAGCCAGACCTTGCAGGTCGGCGAAATAGTGCTCCTGCACCTGATCGGAATCGAAGGCGAAATTCACTTTCAATTTTACCGAGGCCACCTTGGTTACTGCCAGCCTGCAGCCACGGCCGTCTACCCGGGCGCCCGCCGCTGTATTGGGACACTCATCCATGTCATCTGCCACGCCATCACCGTCGCTATCCGCAACCACCGCTGCGGCGACCGGTGCAGCTTTTGCCATCGGCTTACTGCGTCCCGGGGGCGCCGCGAAGCTATAGGCGATGCCCACGTTGACCGCTACGTCATTGATGCTGTCATCAAAGGTGTGTAACCAGCGCGCTTCTGCACGCCAATTCCAGTGATCGGTGAAGTAGTAGCGAAATCCCGCCCCCAGGTTGACCTGGGTGTCTGCTGCATCGCCGTTGTCAAAGCCGCGCACCAATTCGCCGGCGCCAAAGCCGAGATAGGGATGCAGAGCCTCCTGGGGAGCAAAGTAATAGAGCATGCCCGCATGCCAGGACTCAATATCAACGTCCTGGCTGCCATCAACCGCGTCCGCCTCACCAGCAGAATAGGTCAGTTCAGCAGCCCAGTTCTGACCAAGCCGATACTCAATGGCCGCCGCTGGCAAAAGTTCATTATCTACATCGCGCTGG
This sequence comes from Halieaceae bacterium, assembly GCA_965237855.1. Classification (GTDB taxonomy): domain Bacteria; phylum Pseudomonadota; class Gammaproteobacteria; order Pseudomonadales; family Halieaceae; genus CBDEGK01. Next base: position 1,059,279 of record CBDEGK010000004.1, read on the forward strand.
TCGTCCCACAGATGTTGGGTACCGCCCAGGGTAATGGTGATGGGCACCTCTGCCATCGCCAGTGAACTGAAGGCCAGGCCAAGTATCAGCATCGCCGTCACAGACAATTTATTGCATGTCATTTTGTGTCCTTATCAAGGTGTATGTGTGTGCAAGAATAGCAGTGCTTATGTGGCAGTTCCATGCACTCGGTCATATTTAGTTCTACGAACTCAGTCACAGTTCATTGCGTTGCTGGCAGACCACACACAGGGGTGAGTCCGGCCTGACCTTGAGGCGGGCGAAAGCAATAATTCGATCACAGTCCCGACAATAGCCAAATTCTCCCTGCTCGAGGGCCTTTAGCGCCAGTTGTACCCGGCTCAAATGGGCTTGCATATGGGCCTGGCTTGCCTGTGCCATTTGCTGTTGCTGCATGGCGTCCATACGGGACAACCTGCCCACCATTTGCTGGTCGAGCTGAACCGGTTGACTGTCCTGGCCAATACGCTGCAGGTGCTCAGATAACTCCTGCTGCAGGTTCAGCAAGTCGGTTTTTAACTCGGACAACTGCGCCGCGCTGAGTTCCTCTTCGACCGATTCTCCCACCTCTGCCTACCACCCCATGCTGGATTTTACGAAGGGTATCGACAACTGGCGCTGATGTATCAGCGAGGCTCGATCCAACTGCTCCAGCACCGCAATTAATTCCGCCAGGGAACGCGCCGAGCGATGCAGAATGAAACGACCCACCTCCTCGGACAACTCCAGCCCGCGGCGCGCAGCACGGTACTGAAGTACCTCAAGCTTGAATTGGTCATTGGGCTCAGACAACTGCAGTACCAGCCCCCAGGCCAGCCGCGATTGCAGGTCTGGTAACTCAACTGGCAGGTGACGAGGAGCCTGGCTGGCACTGAACAGTAATCGGCAGTGTCCCTGCCGCACCCGGTTACACAGGTTGAACAGCGCTTCCTCCCACTGCCTGTTGCCAGTAATTGCATCCAGCTGGTCCAGGCACACCAGGCTCAACTGATCGATAGATTCCAGTAGCTCGGCGGCCGGCATCTGCGCCAGTTGTTCCAGCGGTAGGTAAAGCGCCTCACCAGCGGGCTGGGAATGGCAGGCCGCTTGCAGCAAATGGCTGCGACCACTGCCGGCGGGACCGTGAACATAGATGAAGTGTTCGCCGCCCCCCTGGACCGGATGATTCAGCGCCTCGCGCAACACCCCCATCTCATCGGAGAACAGAAAATTATCGAAGGTGGCTTCGTCGCGCAGATGTACACCCAGGGGTAGCTGTCGCGCGCCCTCAGTCATGCCCGGTATCCGTATATAGATCACTGTCCCGGTAGTACTGATTGATATGGCGCAGGAACACCATGATCACCGCCGCCACCGGCAGCGCCAACAGGATGCCCACGAAACCCGCCAGCTGGCCACCGGCCAGAACCGAAAATATCACCGCCACCGGGTGCAAACCAATGCGATCGCCGACCAGCTTGGGCGTCAGCACGTAACCCTCAAGCATCTGGCCAATGGCAAATACCAGCGCAATCCAGATCAACATGGTCGCGTCCTGAAATTGCATCAATCCCGCCAACAGCGCCGCGACGATGCCTACCAGGGCACCCAGGTAGGGCACAATACTGGCCACGCCTGCCAGCACAGCAATCAGGAAGGCAAGTTCCAGTCCCACCAGCCACAAGCCGACAGCGTAAATACTACCCAGGCCCAGCATCACCAGGAACTGTCCTCGCAGGAATGCACCAATAACCTCATCGCATTCCCGGGCCAGCGCCTTGGTCGGCGCCTGCCAGGCGACAGGTACCAATTTCAGTGTCTGCGGCAATAGCTTGTCCCAGTCCCGCAACAGGTAAAAGGCCACCACCGGAATCAACACCAGGTTGCCCAGGGAAACCAGCAGATTGACGCTGGACCCGGTGACATAGGCGCCCACCCTCGCCACAACCTTGCCCAGCGATTGCCAGTTCTCGGCGATTTTTTGCTGCAGACCCAAAACAGGAAAATCCTGGGCCGGTAAACCAAGAGCCTGATGAATCCAGGGCAAGACGACACCGCTAAACCAGTTGAACAGGGCTGGTAACTTGCGGGCCAGTAGATCGAGCTGCTGAATCAACAGCGGCACAGTCACCAGCAAGGTGATTATCAGGACCATAGCGAGACACAAAAACACCAGTGATGCGGCGGCGCCACGGCCCAGACCCCTGTCCTCCAGCCAGTCCGTGAGAGGGTCGCCCAGGTAGGCTATGAGGGCCCCAACAACAAACGGCGAAAGTATGGGTCGCAGCTGGTAAACCACCAACAGCGTGATGACCAGGAGCACAATCGCGGCATACCAGCGCCGACTGGCAGCGCCGTCGGTCTGCGGGCTCATGGTGACCACCGGTAGCCAAGGCCCGGCTGCACCGGCGAACGCTCAAGTGCCAGCAGCTCTGTTTGCGGTGTCAGTTTTCCCTGCAGCTCAATAATCTTACGCAATTGTTGCTCTCGCACCTGGGCGCGCAGACGAAACACACCAGACTCACCCTGTAAAAACGCCAACCGCGCCTCATCCACCAGCTCAAGATTCTGCAGGTGACTCAATACCTGGCGATAGTCAGAATAATCGTATATGCCGTCTACCTGAACATACAGCCCCTCGCCGCTATCCCCGGTAGGCACCAGGGCATACCGCAGCGCCATGCTCTCACCGGCCAGTTCCACCCCGGCCGTAGCCACGGCATTGGCGTCAGCGCCATACAGGCTTTCACCTTGGCGCCCCTCGGCATCCAGGTATAACCAGTCACCCATCCAATCCAGATTGCTATCGCGAGTCAGGCGCGCCACCAGGATATGTTCAGCACCGTAGCGCTGAGATGCCCGGTAGATGGGCAGGCCCTGTAGTTGCCAGAGGTCGTGAATGTCGAGATTGAGATTGTCCTGCAGATCGTAGAGCGGGAAATGCACCGGGATCGCCCGCTGTGAAAATGCCTGCTCGAGCTGCTCACGCAGCCCCAGCCCAACACTGCCGCTGGCGTATTGACGCTCACCATCGCTGTCTACCACCATCCACACGAGTACCGCGGGGCGCTGTCCCGCCCACAGGGGTTGGCGAGCGTCTGTCAGGGTCTGCAATACCAGTTCCTGGTCGTATTGAATCAGCACGACCAGCTCACCCTGGTCCCTGCGTTGATACTGGTATTGTTGCAGAAGATTCTTGCTGTCATCCAGGGCCGATCGAATCTGCGGTGTTTTGAGCACCTCGCGGCTGCCTGACAACTTCACCATCACCTGGGCCAGGCCAGCGCGGCTGGCCCGGTCGATGGAGCGCGCGCTGTGATCGGCCACTGCAATCTCAGCATGATACAAGTCCGCAGCCAGTTGCGCCTGTGCCGGCAGGGCCAGAAAGATCAGCAAGAATGAGGTTACAAGTTCGCGCAAAGCTGTGCTTCTGCGTGGCCAAGGGAAGCCCGCATTTTAACAGCCCCGCTTTGCAACACCAGTGATCACTGCTGTAATTGCCTACACGACGCGCTAGAATGGCGCCTTCTTCCAGCAGTCGATCCCAGCATGAGCACAGATTCCTCTACGCAGCCTCTCACCTACAAAGATGCAGGCGTTAGTATCGACGCTGGCAATGAACTGGTGGAACGTATCAAGGGTGCCGCCAGGCGCACCCGACGGCCCGAGGTCATGGGCGGACTGGGTGATTTCGGTGCCCTGTTTGAAATGCCCAGCGGCTACCGGGAACCGGTACTGGTTGCGGGAACCGATGGCGTCGGCACCAAGCTGCGACTGGCGATGGACCTCGGCAAACACGACACCATCGGCATTGATCTTGTCGCCATGTGCGTCAACGACCTGGTCGTGGCGGGCGCCGAACCCCTGTTTTTCCTCGACTACTACGCCACCGGCGCTCTTTCAGTCGACACCGCCGCCGCGGTGGTCGATGGTATCGGCGAGGGCTGCACCCAGGCAGGCTGCGCACTGGTGGGTGGCGAGACTGCGGAAATGCCCGGCATGTACGAGGGCGAAGATTACGATCTCGCGGGTTTTTGCGTTGGCGTGGTGGAGAAGTCCGGGATAATTGACGGCAGCGAGGTACGCAATGGCGACACCCTGCTGGCGCTGGGTTCCTCCGGCCCGCACTCCAACGGCTATTCATTGATCCGCAAAATCATCGAGCTTAACAGCGCCGACCTGTCGCAGTCCTTTGCCGGGCGCACCCTCGGTGAGACATTACTGGAACCCACACGCATCTATGTGAAATCCATCCTCGCCCTGCTGGACAAGATCCCGCTTAAGGCGCTGTCCCATATCACCGGCGGCGGCCTGTTAGAAAATATTCCCCGGGTTCTACCCAGTCACAGCGCTGCCCGCATAGACAGTGCCAGCTGGCAATGGCCAGAAATTTTTCAATGGCTACAACAGGCCGGGCAGGTTGAAGAGCGGGAAATGTATCGCACCTTCAACTGTGGTGTTGGCATGGTGATCTGTGTGGCGACGGCGGATGTTGATGCGGCGTTGACCCTGTTGCGAGAACAGGGAGAACAGGCCTGGGTCATCGGTGAGATCGTCGACCAGCAGCCCGGCGCCGAGCAGGTGGTGTTTGCCGGGTCATGAACCTGGCTGTTCTGATTTCCGGTAGCGGCTCCAATCTACAGGCTTTTATCGACGCCTGCGCCAACGACGATTTCAATGGCCAGCTGGCGGTGGTGTTGAGCAACCGGGCGGACGCCTATGGTCTGCAGCGCGCCGAGCAGGCCGGTATACCCACCCTCTGCATTGAGCACCGGGATTTTGATAGCCGGGAACTGTTCGATGCAGCCATGATGGCTGCCCTGGCCAACTTCGATATCGACCTGGTCATCCTGGCGGGCTTTATGCGCATCCTCACACCGGCTTTCATTGAGACTTACCGCGGACGCCTGCTCAATATTCACCCCTCACTGCTGCCGAAATACCCAGGGCTGCACACCCACCAGCGCGCCCTGGACGCTGGCGACACGGTGGCCGGCGCCACCGTGCATTTTGTCACCGAGGAACTCGATGGCGGTCCGCCCATTGTGCAGGCACAGGTGCCGGTAGAGACGGGAGATGATAGCGACACCCTGGAGGCACGGGTGCTGGTGCAGGAGCACAGAATCTATCCGCAGGCAGTGGCCTGGTTTTGCCAGGGCAGACTATCGCTGAAGGACAACCGGGCGCTGCTGGACGGCGAACTTATACATCTATAACCGCAGCGGCGCTCCCCCTATAACCGCAGCGGCGCGCCAGCTATAGCAGCAACGCGGTTCAGGCCTTGGGGAGTGTCACTCCAGTCTGCCCCTGGTATTTGCCACCGCGGTCTGCGTAGCTGGTCTCGCAGACTTCATCAGATTCAAAAAACAGCATCTGCGCGACGCCCTCATTGGCGTAAATCTTGGCGGGCAGGGTAGTGGTATTGGAAAATTCCAGGGTCACATGCCCTTCCCACTCAGGTTCCAGCGGCGTCACGTTGACGATAATACCGCAGCGGGCGTAGGTGGACTTACCCAGGCAAATCGTCAACACGTTGCGGGGAATGCGAAAGTACTCCACCGTGGAGGCCAGGGCGAAGGAGTTGGGCGGAATCACACAGTAATCGCCCTCTACATCGACGAAACTGTTTTCATCGAAGGCCTTGGGGTCGACCGTGGCAGAGCGGATATTGGTAAACACCTTGAAATGGGGTGAGCAGCGCACGTCATACCCGTAGCTGGAGGTACCGAAAGAAATGACTCGCTCTCCGCCCACGTAACGCACCTGTTCGGCCTGGAAGGGCTCAATCATGCCCTCCTGCTCCGCCATGCGCCGTATCCACTTGTCTGCCTTGATACTCATCCAAAAATCCTGTGTCAGTCGTTACTGATGACGATTTCGGGGCCGGATCGACCCGGTTCACCTGCCAGTGCAGCGGCGACTTTATCCGCTATCTGCAGGTAGATTTCGCCGATAGCGGATTCCGGCTCCGCGACCACGGTCGGATTGCCGGAATCGGTCTGCTCGCGGATGGATATCGACAGGGGCAGCGCCCCCAGCAGGGGAACACTGTATTCGGCCGCGATCCGCTGGCCGCCGTCGGCCCCGAAAATATGTTCGGTATGGCCACACTCGCTGCAGGTGTGTACGGCCATATTCTCAACAATACCCAACACCGGAATATCCACCTTGGCGAACATTTCGATGCCTTTGCGTGCATCCAGCAGGGCGATGTCTTGGGGCGTCGTCACAATCACCGCGCCTGCCACCGAGGCCTTCTGTGACAGTGTCAGCTGAATATCGCCGGTGCCCGGCGGCATATCGATGACCAGGTAATCCAATTCACCCCACAAAGTCTGCTCCAGCATCTGCTGCAGTGCACCCCCAGCCATGGGGCCACGCCACACCATGGGTGTGTTTTCCGTTACCAGGTAACCCATGGACATAGTCCGGAGGCCGTGGGCTTCCACCGGTATTAACCATTGACCATCTTTTTGCTCGGGCCGGGTACCCTCTTCAATGCCCAACATGACCTGCTGGCTGGGCCCATAGATATCCGCATCCAGTAAACCCACCGAGGCGCCGCGAGCACGCAGGGCCAGGGCAAGATTGACCGCGGTGGTGGATTTGCCGACGCCGCCCTTGCCGGAAGCCACTGCAATGATGTGTTTTACCTTGTCCATACGCGTTTCTACCTGAAATCCGGCCGCTAGTATAAGGACAACATCCTGTGTGGGCCAGCCTCGGCAGGAAAAGCTCGATGCCCTGGATCGGTACATCGAGGCCCGTGGGAACTATACTGTATCGACAACAGTCCAATGGCACATAAGCATTCACTAGCGAAAGCTTTTTTCGCGGAGCCCTCTTTGCTCAGATTGGCAACCATCATTACAGCCTGTCTCACGCTGGCGGCCTGTTTCCAGGCCCAATTGAACGGCCCGGTGGCCGGCAGCAGTATAGTCCTGTCAGAGCTGGACTCGGGCACCGAAATCAGCAGCGGCAGCAGCTGGGATACCGAATTTGTCATTTCCGCCCTGGGCCAGGAAAAATGGGATTCCTACGGGGCCGATGTGCAACTCTGGCTGCTGGGTATTTATGCGCCCAACACCGACGAACTGGTTGCCGAGAACTACTACCTGCTGAGTGCCAGTGGCGGTTTCGACACGGACATTGATCTCGATCGGGAGAATGATGTCGATCCAGGCACCGTCTCTGGCACCTGGCGGACTATCATCAGCGGCGCACACGCTAAAGAACCTGGGGCCAAGGTATCTGCACTCACCGAGGCCATCTATCAGTACCTGTCACCCAACCTGGCCAACCTCAGCTCCGCCGACCTGGAGGCCCAACTGGACCTGCTGGCACAACGGCTGGTAGACGATGTCAATGGCGACGGCAGCGTCGACTATTTCGACGCCCTGCTGTGGAGCCGGCTATTTGATGCAGACAAGCTACTGGCAGACACAGCGATTCTCAACCAGTTCAGCGACGCCATCACGGCGGGCGATACCGATCTATCCGAACTGGCCACGGCCCTGATCGACAGCGGCGCCGACCACGACGGTGAATGGGTGTACCGGTTCTCACGACCCGATGGCAATTCCTTTACCTGCGCCCACTGCCACGCCATTGTCGAACCGGCCCAGAACGGCTTCTCCCGACCAGGCCATCCCCTCGGTGATGCCACCGCCCGCCTGGACTTCAAGGACGGCCAGCTCAGTTCCATGTTAGATGCCGCCAACACCTGCCTCGATGAGTGGATGAATGCCCAGGCCTGGAGCGAGAGCAGCGCTGACTGGCTGGCCCTGGAAGCCTGGCTAGAGACTCACGCGCCTCCCGGCACGGCTGAATCTGTTGATATTCAGATCGTCGATGCTCCGACCAATCTTGAGGACGGCGATGCCAGCGCCGGCCTCGATACCTTTAACCGTAGCTGTGCCATCTGCCACGCCGAGGATGGCGGCGGCAGCCTGCAGGCGCCGGCCATTGGCGGCCTGGGTTACAGTGCCGAATTTGTAGCCAACCGGGTGCGCAGTACCGGCCGCAGCGACAGTGCGGTATACACTGGTCTCAGCGGCGGCATCATGCCCTTTTGGGGAGCCAATCGCCTCAGCGACCAAGAGCTGGTGGACGTGGTGGCCTTCCTGGCGTTGGGACAGGATGACCTGGCTGCCATCACCGGCGATACCACTGATGGCAGCAGTACCGACAGCGGCTGTGGCAACGATCACGAGAGGGTGGGTTATATCGCCGAGCTATCAACGCTTCAACACCGTGTTAGCGGCACGGCGACGATCATCGACAATTGCACGATCGAGATAACCGATTTCACCTACGATGGCCGCGGCATTGTGGTGCAGGCCTATACCGGCAGGGGATACAATTTCACTGGCAGGTCCGCCCATGCCATCAGCCCAAACCTGGTTGGCACTGCCTATGAAAATGCCACCGTGCAATACACCCTGCCCGAGGGCGTATCACTGGATAACTTCACCTCCCTCAGCATCTGGTGCGTGGAGGTCGGTATCAGTTTTGGCGATGGAATATTCGGCCCGCCTTGATGCGGCTGACCCGGTGGGGAGATTACGGTATAGTAGCGCCCCTTTTTCCACCACCGAGAAGACAGCGCCAACATGCCCGATACACCGGTTCGCAACATACTGGTTACCAGCGCCCTGCCCTATGCCAATGGCTCGCTACACCTGGGCCACTTACTGGAGCAGGTGCAAACCGACATCTGGGTGCGCTTTCAGAAATCCCGCGGCCACAACTGCACCTACGTCTGCGCTGATGACGCTCATGGCACCGCCATCATGCTCAGCGCCGAGCAGTTGGGCATCAGCCCCGAGCAACAAATCGATGCTATGCACGCCGAGCACGCCCGCGACAGCAAGGACTTCCTGGTAGCCTTCGACAATTTCCACAGCACCCACTCGGAAGAAAACCGTTTTTTCAGCGAGCTGATATACACGCGGCTGCGGGACAATGGCCATATCGCCAGTCGCGAGATCACCCAGGCATTTGATCCTGAAAAACAATTGTTCCTGTCCGATCGTTATATCAAGGGCACCTGCCCCAAGTGCAAAACCGCGGATCAATACGGCGACAACTGCGAGTCCTGCGGCGCCACCTACAGCCCGACGGATTTAATCGACGCTGTATCCGTCCTGTCTGGCGTCGCGCCAGAGGAGCGGGTGTCGACGCACTTCTTCTTCACCCTGCCCCAATTCGGCGACATGCTGCAGCAGTGGACCACTAGCGGCACGCTGCAGCCGCAGATAGCCAACAAACTCAAAGAGTGGCTGGATGCCGGTCTGCAGGAATGGGATATCAGCCGCGACGCGCCCTACTTCGGTTTTGAAATTCCCGGCGAAAGCGAGAAATATTTTTATGTCTGGCTGGATGCCCCTATTGGCTATATGGCCAGCCACAAAAACCTCTGTGACCGCGACGGCCTCGACTTTGACAGCTACTGGCAGGAAGATTCAGAAGCAGAGCTGTATCATTTCATCGGCAAGGACATCATTAATTTCCACGGCCTGTTCTGGCCTGCCATGTTGACCTCAGCCGGTTATCGCACGCCCACAGCCATCTACGTTCACGGTTTTCTGACGGTGAACGGCACCAAGATGTCCAAGTCCCGGGGCACCTTCATCAAGGCGCGCACCTACCTGGACCATCTCGATGCCGAGTACCTGCGTTATTATTTTGCCGCCAAGCTCAATGGCGCCGTCGATGACATCGACCTCAACCTGGAAGACTTTGTGCAGCGGGTCAACTCCGATGTGGTCGGCAAGGTGGTAAACATCGCCAGCCGCTGCGCGGGCTTCCTGCGCAAACAGTTCGACAACACCCTCGAAGCCAACTGCAGTGAAACTGCGCTGGTACAGGAATTCATCGACGCCGGCGAGGCAATTGCCGAGCTGTACGAACAGCGCGAGTTCGGCAAGGCCATTCGCGAAATCATGGCGCTGGCCGATCGCGCCAATCAGTACATCGATGAAAAGAAACCCTGGCTGCTGGCAAAGGAAGAGGGCAAAGCCGCCGAGGTTCACGCCGCCTGTTCAGTCGGCATCAATCTGTTCCGGGTGCTGATGACCTATCTCAAGCCGGTGCTACCTGTTATGGCGGAAAAGTCGGAAGCTTTCCTGCAGACCTCCCTCGACTGGACGGCTCTGGCAGCACCCTTGCAGGATCACCAGATCGCGAAATTCAAACCCCTGCTGACGCGCATTGAATTTGCCCAGGTTGAAGCCGTGGTCGAGGCCAGCAAAGAACAGCAGGCGCAAGCCAAGGCGCAGGATAACCACGAGGAAACGAGTGTGAGTGACGACAACATTGAATTCGACGACTTCGCCAAAATCGACCTGCGCATCGCCAAAATTATCGATGCCCAGCACGTCGAGGGAGCGGACAAGTTGCTACAGCTGACCCTCGACCTGGGAGACAGCCAGCGCAATGTCCTTGCCGGCATCAAGCAGGCCTACCCGGAACCCGAGCTGTTGATCGGCAAACTCACGGTCTGCGTGGCCAACCTGGCCCCGCGCAAGTTGCGCTTCGGCGTCTCGGAAGGCATGGTATTGGCGGCGGGACCCGGCGGCGAGGACATTTATCTGCTTGAGCCGCATCAGGGCGCGCAGCCAGGGATGCAGGTAAAATAAGCCTGCGTTCTATCGACCCTGCCGATAAAGGTTATCGGCATAACCCGTTGTTCCGATTAGGGGCATTCACTAGACTCAAAAGATGTTGGCAGACTACTCAATCCTTCTGATCGGGGCGATCCTGGTCAACAATTTTGTGCTGGTACAGTTCCTGGGGCTGTGCCCGTTCATGGGTGTCTCCAATAAACTGGAAACCGCCATGGGCATGTCCATGGCGACCACCTTCGTACTGACCCTGGCCTGCGCCTGCAGCTATCTCACCCATACCTACCTGTTGGCACCCCTGGGGCTGGAATACCTGAAGACCATCTCCTTTATCCTGGTCATTGCCGTGGTCGTACAGTTCACCGAGATGGTGGTGCGCAAATCCAGCCCCTTGTTGCACCGGGTGCTGGGGGTTTACCTGCCCCTGATCACCACCAACTGTGCGGTGCTGGGTGTGGCCCTGCTCAATATCAACAAAGAGCACAACTTCATGCAGTCTTTGTTCTACGGTTTTGGCGCTGCCCTGGGTTTCTCACTGGTATTGGTGCTGTTTGCCGCCATGCGTGAACGACTGGCGGTTGCCGATGTGCCTGATCCCTTTAAGGGTGCCGCTATTGGCATGGTCACAGCGGGACTGATGTCGCTGGCATTCATGGGATTTGCCGGCCTGGTATGAATCTCTACCAACTCATTGCTCAATTCCCGTTTGTGGCTGCGCTGGTAGCCCTGGTCGGCCTCGGCCTCGCCTTCGGGGCCCTGTTGGGATACGCCGCGGTGCGCTTCAAAACGGAGGGCAACCCCATCTCCGACCAGATCAACGAAATCCTGCCGCAGACCCAGTGCGGTCAATGCGGCTATCCCGGCTGTCGTCCCTACGCCGACGCCATCGCCGATGGCGAAGCAATCAACCGCTGCCCGCCGGGGGGCGAAGGCACCATCGCTCAACTCGCTGACTTGCTCGATCTGGAAGCCATCCCGCTCGACGAAGAACACGGCGAGGAACAACAAGCGCCCTCGGTCGCCTATATCCGCGAGGACGAATGCATTGGCTGCACCAAGTGTATCCAGGCCTGCCCGGTCGATGCCATCCTCGGCGCCGCCAAGCAAATGCATACCGTGATTGTCAGCGAGTGCACCGGCTGCGATCTCTGCGTCGAACCCTGCCCGGTCGACTGCATCGATATGCTCACCGAGGCAACCACGGCACAGACCTGGCATTGGGATCTGCCCGCGGCCAGCGGCTCTGTGCAGGTCATTGCCACCGACAGGGCGGCTTGAACAGCCATGAGCGAACTGAAAGCCATGAGCGAATTGAAAGCATGAGCCAATCAAGTGCCATGAGCCAATCAGAAGCCACGAGACTGACCTGGGACTTCCACGGCGGGATTCACCCCCCGGAGAACAAGCAGCAGTCGCTGCAAACACCCATTCGTCAGGCCGGCATACCACCACAATTGATAATCCCACTGTCCCAGCACCTGGGGGCGCCCGCCGAATCCATCGTCGAAGTCGGCCAGCGGGTGCTGAAGGGAGAGAAAATCGCCAACGCTGATGGCTTCATCAGCGTCCCCAAACACGCCCCCACCTCGGGCACTGTGATTGCGATAGAGGACCGACCTATTGCCCATTCCTCTGGCTTACCGGCGCCCTGTATTGTGCTGGAAACCGATGGGCAGGATAAATGGGTCGACCGTGAAGGCGTGGCTGATTTTAGGCTGCTGGATAAAAGCTCTCTCGTCGCCCTGATTCGGGAGGCGGGTATCGCCGGCATGGGCGGCGCGGGCTTTCCCTCCGCAGTAAAACTCAATGTCGACCCAGCTACCCCGATCAAGACGCTGATTATTAATGGCACGGAGTGCGAACCCTATATTACTGCCGACGATATCCTGATGCGGGAGCGCGCCGAGCAGATTATCGGTGGCGCTGAAATTCTCCGTCATCTTGTGGCCCCGCAAGAAACCCTGATCGGTGTAGAAGACAATAAGCCGGAAAGCATCACCGCGCTGCGTGCCGCCGCCGAGGGAACCGGCATCGAAATCGTGTCATTCCCCACCAAGTACCCGTCCGGTGGGGAAAAACAGTTGGTAGAAATTCTGACCGGCAAACAGGTCCCCAGCGGCAGCTTGCCGGCCGCCATAGGTGTCGTGTGCCAGAATATTGGCAGCACCGTGGCCATTTACCGCGCGATCACCCGTGGTGAACCGCTGATTTCACGCATTACCACACTGACCGGAAATGCCATTTCAGAGTGCGGCAATGTTGAAGTACTACTGGGTACCCCGATCAATTGGCTACTGGATCGGTCGGGCTACGATAGCAGCGAAAACAGCCGGCTGATTATGGGCGGGCCCATGATGGGTTTTGCCATTGCCGACCTGGCGGCGCCCATCGTCAAAACCACCAACTGCCTGCTAGCCACCACTGAGCGCGAATTACCGACCCCACCGCCGGCCCAGGCCTGTATTCGCTGCGGCATGTGCGCCGAGGTCTGTCCGGCTTCCCTGCTGCCACAACAAATGTTCTGGTTCGCCCAGGGCAAGGAATTCGAAAAGCTGGAGGCCCACAACCTGTTTGACTGCATTGAGTGTGGCGCCTGTTCCTATGTCTGTCCCAGCAGTATTCCACTGGTTCAGTATTACCGGGCTTCCAAGGCAGAAATACAACAGATGCGACTTGATCAAGCCAAGTCCGAGCACTCTCGCACCCGTTTCGAAGCACGCCAGGAGCGTATTGAACTCGAAATCAAGGCCAAGGAAAAGCAACGCAAGGCACGCAAGGCCGCCGCTGAAAAGCGCGCCCAGGCCGCCGCCGCAGGCGATACGGATCTGGACCCCATACAAGCGGCGATAGAGCGGACCAAAGCCAAGAAGGCGGGCATCAACGCAGCGCCGACCACCGATCCCGCGCAGGCAGCCATTGAGAAAGCCAAGGCCGCCCGCGCCGCCGCAGCCGAGATGAGCCCAGAGCAACAAGCCCGCGCAAACTTACAAAAATTGCAGGAGCGCAAGGCCAAAAGCGAGCAGAGATTAATCGAGAGCCGTGAGGCGGATGCCCAGCACAAGGTTATCGAAGCACTCGAAGCCAGTATTGCCAGATTGGCAGAGAAAATTATCGACGCCGAAGCCGAACTGGCGGCACTGGAGGACTGAGTTATGGCATTGATGCGCATCACCTCACCCCATGCCCACGGTCCGCTGAAAACGGCGACGGTGATGCGCATGGTGTTACTGGCGACCCTGCCGGGCGTTGTCGTGCTCACGTACTTTTTTGGCTTCGGCACCCTGGTCAACATCGCCTGGGCCTGCCTGGTCGCGATCAGCTGTGAAGCACTGGCTCTGAAAATTCGCCAACGTCCGCTGGCTTTCTACCTCAATGATGCCAGCGCCCTGGTCACGGCGACCTTGCTGGCGATCGCCTTGCCGCCCTATGCCCCCTGGTGGCTGATCCTGGTAGGCACCGCCTTCTCGATATTTATTGCCAAGCAACTGTACGGCGGCATGGGCTTCAACCCCTTCAATCCCGCTATGGTTGGCTATGTGGTGTTATTGATCTCCTTCCCGGTGGAGATGACTCGCTGGATAGCGCCTGTGGGTGTGAGCCAGGTTGGCGTGCCGGGTTTGTGGGAAGCGATCCAGGCCTGCTTCAACCCGGCCAGTTTTGACGCCGTCACCATGGCCACTCCCCTCGACATTTTGAAACAGAACAACAGCCTGTTACTGGAAAATCTGTGGCAACAGAATCAGCAGTTTGGACGCTGGGCTGGCATCGGTTGGGAGTGGGCCAACCTGGGCTTTTTGGCCGGCGGCCTGTGGCTGCTCTACAAGCGCATTTTCACCTGGCATGCACCCGTTGCCATGCTGGTTAGCCTGACCCTGATGTCGTCGATGTTCTACGACAGCGGTAGCTCCGCCAGCGCCGGTTCTCCCCTGTTTCACCTGCTCAGTGGCGCCACCATGTTCGGCGCCTTTTTTATTGTTACCGACCCGGTAACCTCAGCCGTCTCCAATCGTGGCCGACTGATTTACGGCGCCTTGATCGGCGTGCTGGTGTTCACCATCCGGATCTGGGGTAATTACCCGGACGCGATCGCCTTCTCGGTGTTGGTCATGAACTTTGCCGCGCCGTTTATTGATCACTACACCCAGCCCACTACATACGGCCACAAACGCGTTGAAGGTGACGAGCCATGATGCAGAGCTCAATCCGTCGCAACAGCATCCTGCTCGGCCTGTTCGCGGTGCTGACAACCAATATCATCGCCGGCACTTTCCTCGGCACCCGGGATCGTATTGCCACCGAGCAACGCAAGGCAGAGGAAAAAGCACTGCTGGAGATCGTCTCCGCCGAGCGCCACGACAACAGCATGCTCGACGATTTTATTGAAGTCGGTCCTGAAACCACCGGGCTGGGCTTGCGAAGCAGTAAAAAAATATTCGTGGCGCGCAGCGCCGGCACCACAATCGCCGTGATTATTCCCGCGACGGCTGCCGATGGTTACGCCGGTGATATCGATATTATTGTCGGCGTCAACGCCGATGGCAGTATCGCCGGCGTGCGGACACTTACCCACAAAGAGACGCCCGGGCTCGGCGACAAGGTCGATTTAAAGAAGTCTGACTGGATACTCGATTTCAATGACAGGTCACTGCAGAACCCCACCCCAGAGCAATGGGCCGTTAAAAAAGACCAGGGGGTGTTCGATCAATTCACCGGCGCTACCATCACCCCCCGGGCCGTCACCGCCGCGGTAAAACGCAGTCTTGAGTATTTTCACGAGCACCGGTCCCAACTTCTGAAGCCGACCATCGCTGCCACCGAGGTAACCGACAATGGCTGAACCCAGCTACAAAGAGCTGTCCCTGAACGGGCTGTGGAAGAACAACCCGGCTATCGTCCAGTTACTGGGGCTGTGTCCGCTATTGGCCGTTACCGGCTCAGTGGTGAACGCTATCGGCCTCGGCCTGGCCACTACGCTGGTACTGGTCTGCTCCAACACCGCGGTTTCCCTGATTCGCAATGTGGTCTCAGATGCCGTACGCCTGCCCGTCTTCGTGATGATCATCGCCTCCGCAGTGACCTGTATCGAATTGCTGATGCAGGCTTTTGCGTACGAGTTGTACCAGATTCTCGGCATTTTCCTGCCCCTGATTACCACCAACTGCGTGATACTGGGTCGCGCCGATGCCTTTGCCAGCAAGAATTCGCTGGCGCCGGCGGCTTACGACGGCTTCATTATGGGGGTCGGATTCACGGTCATCCTGGTGTTGCTGGGAGCCCTGCGTGAGCTGGCCGGTACGGGTGCGCTGCTGGCCAACATGGACTTGCTGTTCGGTGCCAGCGCTGCAAGTTGGAAACTGGTGCTATTCAGCGATTACAAAGATTTCCTGCTGGCGATTCTGCCGCCGGGGGCCTTCATTTTTACCGGGCTAATTATCGCCATGAAAAATGTCATCGATAGCCGGCTCAAGGCGCGCGCGGACGCCCTCAAGGATAAACCGGTAAAAGGCTCAAAACGCGTGCGGGTGACGGGTACGATCAGTTAGTCGTCGGCCGCATCCAGCAACAGGGTGTCGAGAATCTCATCAACGGCGGCGTCATCCATGCCCGCGTTGTCCAGGTCGCAACTGTAGGTCACGAATAAGAGGACGCCACCGACAGCCAGGTACCACTCTCTCAGCGCCGCCTCATCCTCGGTGGAACTCGTGGCCAGGCCTTTGAAATCACCCAGCTGTGCCGGCTTGAGTTGGCCTCCGCCTTCGACATTGTCGCCGGCGATCTGCCTGATTTCTGCCTCGGAAAACTCGCCCTCATCACGGCACAGCGTGCTGATCTCAATAACCCCGACGTCATCGCGATCACCCACCAGGATACTGTCTTCTTCCTGGTCAGCCCACCACTCCGGCGGCACGGCCACAGACCACCATTCTGTATGCAGGATATTCATTGCTTGTTCTCAAGTGCCAACGACATCAGCAGGGCATCCTCTCGACCACCGGGGACGCGGTAATAATTTTTGCGCACGCCATCATCTCCGAAACCATGCTTGCGGTACAGGCCAATCGCTTTCCCGTTGCCGGCCCGCACTTCCAGCAACAAGCGCTGCGCCTGCAGGCTTTCTGCCTGCAGCAACACTTGCTCCATCAGTGTGCTGCCAAAGCCGCGACCCTGGTAATCCGGGTGAACGGCGATATTGAGCAGGGTCACCTCGCCGGCAACGGCGTCGAGCACGGCAAATCCGCCGCATGCGGGCTGCCCTGTCTCCAGTACCAGCACCCGCTGTCGGTGGTGGCGACAACTCTCGATGACCTGCGCCAAGCTCCAGGGATAGAGCGACGCTGCCCGTTCCAACTCGGCCAGGGCAACCGCATCTGCCGGCGTGGCCAGACGAACCGACATCTTACAACTGCCGCAGAGACTTCAAGTCGTTCCAGGCCTGCCGCTTTAATTGCGGCTCACGCAACATCTGCCAGGCGCACACCGTTTCCACCACCTTCAGGTCACCCAGGCTGGAACGGTCCAGCCAGCTGGCATCGACCACACCCAGCAGCACAACACCTTGCACCGGGTTCCGCTCCAGGCGTCCGCGCAGGAAACCGCTGAAACCATCTCGCGCCGCAGCCTCCGAATTGCCCATTTGCCGGGTATCGGCAATCGGCCAATCGAAGCGCTCCAGGTGGGGTTGCTCTGTCGGCAGGCCCAGTGCCGCGCAGATAGACTGCAGGAGTTGCAGGTACTCCCGGCTCTGCTCGCGGCCGCGGGGAATTTCATCCAGCCACAACCAGTTACCCACCCGGCAACTGAGCACACTGAATACGGGGCCTGAATCCACCGGTGCAGGCGCAGATTTCTGCACTGGCACTGGTGCTGGCGTGCGCTGGGGGGCTTTTTCCTTCCTCAGACCATCGACCAGTTGCATGGACTCGACCAGGTTTGCCGGCTGGACCTGGGCTTCCCGGCGCAGCAAGCGAGCGCGCAGAGTGGGGGCCGCACCTGGCAGGCCCGTTCGAGACACATAGGAATCAATGCCCATGGCATCGAGATAGGCCAGTCGTTGAAGTTCGTTCATGCCGTTGATGTTACGGCCACATCAGGCAGCTGCCAAGAATTAAATCCAGCACCAGCCGTGGCGGCGGAAGAATTTCCAGCCAGAATGAGCAAACATGGATATATGATGCCAACCCTTGCGAGCGGAATAGCCACCATGGTGGACGATGTGCATTTCCGGCAGGTACACCAGGCGGCCGACCTTGTGCAGACGCAGGGACAGGTCAAAGTCTTCAAAGTACATAAAGAAATTGTCGGAAAACCCCGCCACCTTCTGCAGTGCCCGGGTGCGAGCGTACATGCAGCAACCACTGACCAGGGGCACATCCGCTACCGCCCGCTCACCGCAGTTATCCCGAATCTCGTAGCTGTAGAGGTAACCGCGAAACCACTCACGCATAAAGCCCGGGGCAAAAGCCCTCAGCATTAGCACCAGCACCGAGGGGTAGCGCTTGCATAAGTACTGAACCTGGCCCTGCGCATTGGTCGCCCGCGGGCTGACCATGGCCACGTCGGGCTTGTCCTGCAGGTACTCAAGGCCTTGCAGCAGTGCATCTTCTGCCATTTCCACATCGGGATTCAGGATCAGGTGATAGTCACTGTCGGCGAGCTCCAGGGCCTGGTTGTGTGCCGCGCCATAGCCGATATTCGCACCGGGATGCCAAAAATCGACCTCATCGAATTTTTGCGCCGCATCGGAGAATATGAGATTGCGTACCCGGGCCCGGTAAACGGGGTCTGTGGAGTTATCCACCACCAGTAGTTGCAGCTTGATAGGGCCGCCGTGCTGGCGCGCCCAGCTCAAGGCGCGCTCCAGTCCATCAATAGACTGACACAACAGTTCAAAGGAGCTGTTGTAGGTAACCATGGAAACCGAGATTCGCACCGGCTGCGAAGCGTAGCTGCCACTCATGGGTGTCATCGCCCGCCCTCCGTACAAATCAAGCTATTGTTCTAGCTAGCGTTACGCGCTTTGCTTGCATTGGGCAAGCTCAGGATATTACCATCTGCGCCCTACTATGCGAACCAGAAGTGGCTATGACTGCAGCTGAGAAACAGGACGTGATTTGTGTCATCGGCATGCATCGCAGCGGCACCAGTTGTCTGGTGGGGTCCCTGCAAATTGCAGGTCTTGAGCTGGGGGAACACTACACACAAAACCGCTACAACAAGCGGGGAAATCGCGAGAACCCTGAAATCGTGGCATTCAACGATAGTCTGCTCGCTGCCAATGGGGCGGACTGGGAGCGGCCGCCGAAAAACTTCAGTTACAGCCAAGCACAGGTCAATGAGGCGCGTGATATTGCCGCAAGATTTGTTGGTGAACGAACCTGGGGCTTCAAAGATCCCCGCACACTTCTGGTATTGCCACTTTGGAAGGAGGCATTACCGGACTTACAGCTAATTGGCATATTCAGGCACCCCGGTGCGGTGGCAGAGTCTCTGCAGATACGTCACGGATCGCGAATGACCCGGCAGATGGCCTTTGACATCTGGTACCATTACAACATCAAAATGTACCAGGAATTCAATGAAGCTCCCTTTCCACTGCTCAATTTTGACTGGGATATAGAACGCTTTCACGAAAAGTTGAATCCAGCCATTGTGTCTTTCGGTCTCGGTGCGCTGGACAGTGAGGACAGGTTTTACACCTCGGCGCTACGCAATAATTCCGCCGAAGAATCCGACGACATACCCGATAAACTGATTGATCTATACCGCAAACTCAATGAAATCACCCTGTAGCAGTTACCATAGCAACTTCGCATGCTGAAATCCTGGCTTCGGACACGGCGCCGTCAACGCCCACGATTATCAGTAGTGCTGGTCGTTTTCAAGATGAGTGAACAAGCAGCCAAAACCCTGCTGTCCCTGTCGCCGCACTACCAGCGGGGTGTCGACGCCAGCGACTACGAAGTAATCGTGGTAGAAAACTCCTCCTCAGACGAACTCGGGGTTGAGGCAGCAACGCAATTCGCCGACAACGTGCGCTACTACCGCCGTGTTGAGCGCGGCCACTCACCGGTACCGGCGGCTAACTTCGGGGCAAAAAAATGCCGCAGCAACATGCTGGCGATGATGATAGACGGTGCCCGTATGGTCAGCCCCGGACTTATTGCCACGGTAATCGATGCCGGTAAAATTGGCGAGCGAACGATCATCGCAGTACCCGGTTATCACCTCGGCAAAAAACTGCAACAGGAAGCGGTCAATGAGGGCTATAACGCCGCCGAAGAAGCGAAGCTACTGGCGGGCATCAACTGGCCCGAAGACGGCTATCGCCTGTTTGATATCGCGTGTGTCAGCGGCAGTTGTCGCGGCGGCTATTTTCGCCCCAATGCAGAGAGCAATTGTCTGTGTATGCACCGCTCCCTGTGGCGCGAGCTCGGCGGCATTGATCGGCGCTTTACCGAAACCGGTGGTGGGCAGGCCAACCCTGATCTCTACAAACGCAGCTGTGAACATCCGGGAATTGACCTGGTAATTACCCCCGGCGAGGGCACATTCCACCAATTCCACGGTGGCGTCACCACCGGTACCCGCAGTGAAGAGCGTGAACAGCACATGCAGAATCACTTTGAGCAATACAAATCCCTGCGCGGCAGCTACTACTCGGCCCCGACCACGCCGGGACGGTTATTCGGCAAGGTGAATCCTCGCGCGATGCGCTTTCTACAGCGTTCAATCGAGTTGGCGTCGTGACACCGAAGCTGACGATCATTGTTATAGCCTACAACATGGCCGCACAACTGGAGCGCACGCTGCACACCCTCAGACCCAAGTATCAACGGGGTGTTCGGGCCAGGGATTATGAAGTCATTGTTGTAGAAAACCGGTCCAGCGACTGCCTCCCCGATAAAGTACGCGACCAACTGGCGCCAAACGCGCGCTACTTCCTCCGCGAGGAAGAATTGCAGACACCGGTGCCAGCAATTAATTTCGCCTTTGAACAAGCTCGGGCGCCCTTTGTCGGCCTGATCGTGGATGGTGCCAGAATGCTCAGCCCCGGCGTCGTCAAAACCAGCCTCGATGCGTTTGCCATTAGTCCAAACGCCATTGTGGCAGTGCCGGGCTATCACCTTGGGCAGCGAGAGCAACACCTGCACACCGATCCACAACAAGCCCTGGACGAAGAAACTGCCCTGCTGGCGTCGGTAAAGTGGCGGCAGGACGGCTACCAACTTTTCACCGTATCGACATTTAGCGGCGCCAATCGCCGGGGTTACCTGCAGCCAATCATGGAATGCAATTGTGTCTTCGCCGCCACTGGCAATTTCAAGCGCATCGGCTACGCAGACCCCAGCTTCACCTATCCTGGCGGCGGCAGCATCAATCTGCATATGTACAGAAGCCTGGGAATGCTCAGCGGCACCCGTCTGTTCGTACTGCCAGGGGAAGGATCATTCCACCAATATCATGGCGGCGTAACCACATCGTCATACGAAGACCGACAAGCCGAAATTGAGCGACATCGTGTACAATTGCATGCCAAATGGTCAGAGGGTTTCCACAGCCTCCGGCGCGAGCCAGAGCTGCTGGGAGAGGTTTCCAGACCGGCACTACCATTTTTGCAAGATTCCTTGACCCGCTGCCAGAATCGACTCGCACGACGAGAAGCAGACGGGCTTGAACCCTGGCCCGACGATGAACTCACCTAACACACGGTAATGTGAATGAGCCTCTACTTCCCACCATCTCTACAGCGTTTTGACCCGGATCGCATGGTATTCAGCACCTGGGTCGACCACATGCCATTTGGCTACGATATCGTCGAAGCCATTCAGCCCCGCCTAGTGGTGGAGCTGGGAACTTACAACGGCCTGTCGTTCTTCACTTTCTGTCAGTCGATGAAGGAAAACAACATCGACGGCCTCTGTTACGCCGTGGATACCTGGGAAGGCGACCAGCATACTGGCGGCTACGACAACAGCATCATGGAAGACGTGCGCTCCCACGCCAGAAAACACTATCGCGGCACTACCTATCTGCTACAGATGTACTTCAACGAGGCGCTGCCGCAATTTGAAGACAACAGCATTGAACTGCTTCACATTGATGGCCTGCACACCTACGAAGCGGTGAAAGAGGATTTCGAAAACTGGTATCCCAAGGTCGCCCCCGGTGGGGTGGTGTTATTTCATGACGTGCAGGCAAAACTCAAGGAATATGGTGCCTGGAAATTCTGGGAGGAACTGGCCCGGGATCACGACAGCTTCACCTTCAATCACGGTTTCGGTCTGGGTGTGTTACGTAAACCCAACGCTGAGGAGCCGCAACATCCGCTACTGAAATTGTTGTTCCGCTCCGACGCCACAGAACAGCAAGCTCTGCGTCAGCTGTATGTGCACGCCAGCGCCTTCATGGACGCACGCAGAAAATCACGTCGCTTTGACTCCATGCAGCAAGGCGCCAACAAGGCCAAAAAGGGTGGGCAGGGGAAAACCTGAACTATTCGCCCGGAAGATTTTGCCACAGGGTGTCGTGGGCGCTATCCCCTTCAACATCTGGCCGGCCATTCGTGTAGTAATACAGTGCAATTGATTTGCGGGTGACGTCGTCGGGACACTCCAGTGGCTCCGGATGGCCGTGGAAGGAGCTGGATGTGGTACTGAAGATGACACAACGACCAGCCACCGGGGCAATCGAGTGGATCCGCTTGTCCACCGTCTTGTTCCACAGCTCCAGGTTGCCACCCCACTCCGCCTGCCAATTTTCATTAAAATAGATCAGCAGGTTAAGCCGTCGATCCAGCTGTACTTCCGGGTGCTTGTTGAAGTCCGCATGCACGCGCAAGAAACCCCCTGGCAGGGTTTGGTGTACGCCCCCACCGAGCAGGTACGGGTCGGGGATGAGGTTTTCAATACCCGTCATTTTTTCCAGCAGGCAAACAAAGCGGGAAGAATTTAGCTCCCAGTAGAGTCTGCGCAGGGCAATATTGACAGCCGCCTCCCTCGACACCCAGCGTTTTCGAAACTGGGCCGGCTTGCCACTGGTCATATCCGCCGAGCGATCTTCCTGCCCGGCCTTCACCACGGCTGGCGGGAAATGTGGCAACAGCGCAGCCACGATCGCCGAGCTGAGAAAACTGTCGAGCGCAATATGCGGGAAGGGCTGAGCGGCCTGGTAGGCACTGGCAGCCTCAAGCATGCGCGGGCCAATTTCGGGGTAATCCAATAACATCCGAGCTACTCCAACTCCGGCAGCCGAGTTTCCGGCAACGGCTGCCAATCGGTACGCTGAGTCGCCTCAACCTCTCCATCTTCGCGGCCACGGCTATAGTAATAGGTAGCCACCGATTTTCTTGACTGCCCCGGCGGGCAACTGAGCGGGCGCGGATGGCCGTGGAATGAGCTTTCAGTGGTACTAAAAATCACACAGCGCCCGGCCAGGGGTCGTATACGGCGCTCACAACGACTCATATCGCGCGACCACAATTCCAATTCCCCGCCATACTCATCCTTCCAATCGCGATTCAGGTAGAGCAGCACATTGAGACGACGATCCAGGTTGTACTCAGCGTGATTAGTAAAATCTGCATGCACCCCCAATACCCCGCCGGGTAGCACCTGATGCAAGCCACCGCCGCGCAGTTTCGGATCGGCGAGCAAGCCCGAGATACCGGTCAATTTTTCCAGGAAGCGCAGAAAAGTACCGGAGTTCAATTCCCACATGAGCTCCCGCAAGGTCGGCGGCATTTCCTCGACGTGGGGCATACCGAGCTTGTTGAACTGCATCAGTTCGCCACTCTCCGTTTCCGCATGAACCTTGCGCCAGCTCAGCGGCTCCTCTGGTGCAGGAAACTCCGCCAACAATTCATCGACGGCCACTGCAGGGAGGAAATCTTCAATCATGACATGGGGGAAGGGCGTGGCGCTGGCATATTGCACTGCATACTGATCTGCGAGGGCGAACAACCTGTCCGAATCCAGCAAGGGTAGCCGCCCAAGAAAATTCTGCAGCGCAGCCGACTGATCAGAGCTGATCGCCCGCCCGGGTTTTTCCTGCTTCCCGGGGAATAAACGCTGCCAAAAACCCATGAATATACCCCTTTGACCAGGCCGTATTATATCCACAGCTGTTGCCGGGAAACAGGGAAACCTGCTGCGCAACCTTGACCTGACGCAAGCTTGCTCCTATCGTGCCAGTGAATTAAACAATAGCCGGCAATATTGAATACAAAATCCTCAAGCCAGCTTCGCGCCCTCTGCATACTGCCAGCAACCCTGCTGTTAGCCGGTTGTTTCCAGACCCAACTCAATGGCACCGTGGCGGCAGCGACGGTTACTTTGACCACGCTGAGACAGCCGCTGCGGACACTTTATACAATCACCGGCAGCGATAAGTCGCAGATTATCGAACATTACGGGCAGGATAAGTGGGACAAATCGAACACGGTAGAGAAGCTGACGTTGACCGGCGTTATTACCTTACCGGAAAAGGAACTGGCCAAGAAATACTACCTGCTGACCGCCAGCGGCGGGAGCAATCGCGATCCCGGGGCGCTTTTGCAGTACCTTGAGGACCCGCGCCCGGTGAATGGCTCCTGGCACGCAATCCTTCCCCCACACCGCGTTGGCCACAAAAACAACCGCATATCCCTGCTCACCGAGGCCAGTTACCAGTGGGTGATGGGGGAAACACACGGACAGCTACCTACCGATAAAAAAATTGGCCAACTGCTGGATCAGGTATCCCGACACCTGGTCGGTGATGTCGACAGAAATGGAAGCGTTAATTACGACGATCTACTGTCCTGGGATATTTACTGGCATAAAAACCTGTATCTGGGAGACCCAGTGCTGCTGGAACAGCTGGACCTGGTGCTAAGCCTCAACTCAGTTGACGATATAGTGCGGAAATTTGCGCTGCGGTTGATTCCAGTACAACCGGGACCACTAGGGCCGCTTACGGGCAATAACCAGGAACTGCTTGCCGAATAGCGGCCACAGGAACGGCAGGCGCAGATAGATGTCTACCAGCATTAGTGGTGGATTGCTCCCTGCCGACATGGAGTAAGGCAAAAAGCGCGCTATCGCCGTCTCGCCCTCAAATCCGCTCAGTGACAATAGTTCCACAACACTGCGATCGGTCAGCGGAATATGATGATCCCAAAAGTCCCAGTATTCGCCACCGACAAAACGCAGGTTCGGGCCCAACAGGATAATTCTTCCACCGGGTTTCAGACAGCGATTAGCCTCATCAATGGTTCGCTGCAGGTCAGCTTTAGCGGACAAATGCTCCAGAAAATTACTGCTGAACACCACGTCGAGACTGTTGTCTTCCAGCGGCCATGGGGTGGAGCAGTCCTGGCCCAGGAACTCGACACCGGCGCCGAGAAATTGTGCGGAATCGGGGTTCATATCCATGGCATAACACTGCGCGGCTTGAATATTGCGGCTGAACTCGCCCCAACCACAACCGAGATCGAGAACGATCTGATTCTCACCGACCCACGCCTGCAACCGTCTGTGAATTATTCGCTGCCATACGGCATCGCGATAGGCTTCATTGTCGCTGAAACGACGTTGATACTGCTCGCTTAGGGAATCCGATTCCGTCAAGGGCGACTGGCTCCTCTAAAGGTGATGTACCGATGGCCGAGAAAACTGCTGAATACCGGCAGCATTATACCAGCAAGATGTGCCACAGCCTCCGCTGTCTGAACCCCAAGTTCTGTCTCTGCCTGCAGAAATTGAGCCAGGTACAAACTCAGCAACCAGGTCTGCACCAGCGCAAACAGGTTGACCAGGATGTAGTAGAAAATTTCTGCAGCCACATGCTGACTGGAGCCCCAAAACACATAGGTTTTGTTGAGAAAAAAGCCAGTGCTCAAGCCGACACAAAACGCCATCAGCACCGCCGTTTCGAAATCGACAAACTGGCTGAACAATATCCGACTGAGAAAATTGGCCGCAGCCGCTGTTCCACCCGCCAGCAGGAAGCGCGCAAATTGTTCTGACAACAGCCGTTTAAATAATTTCTGCACTGAGCTCTGCTGCCAGTTTTTCGCCAAGGGCAATACTCTCCGATATCGAACGGTCTTCGGGATAGTAGTAGGACGTATCAGCGACCCACAAATTTTCTATACCTGGATTGATGGGGGGCAAACCTTCAAGGAAGCCCGGCGGGCATATTACCTGAGCATAGCGATAACGTCCCGCCTGCATCACAAGGATATCCTCCTCGACCAACGCTGGGTTGATTTTGAACAGATAGCTTTTGGAGCGCTGCACGAACCACTCATCACTCTGTTGATAATCCGGGTGTTCAAAAGGCAGGTAATACGGTAGGTAAACCACGGTTTCCGGCAGCGGGTTGAGATGCGAATACTCAATGATACCCGGCATGCTGATTTCGGGATCATTGATATTTAGCCAGAAGTAAGGTGTCACCGAGCGCCTCAACTTGGCCAACACACAGACCACGGCAATATTATCGATGCTGGCATATGCTTGCCTGACCTCCACCGGCAAGCCCGGTATCATGTCTGGAACAAAGGGCAAGGGCACGGTGCTAATCACCGCGTCAAAGTGGATTGTATTCTCCCCAACCCGCACTCCCCGGCAACGACCCTCTTCTATCAACACTTCATCGACGCGGCTGCTCAGATGTATGCGGCCGCCACTTCCTTCAATGCTCGCAGCCATCGCCCGCAGTAAAGTGTCTGATCCACCCTCCAGGTAACCCATTTCCTCGGTAAAAATATTTCGCCGAGACTGGCCTACCCGGCGCATCCGCGACCAAATCCAGGCCGCCGACAAGTTGTCGGTATACTGGAAAAATTTGAGATCAAATAGCGGCCGCCACAATTCATCATAGCCCCGCCTGCCAACCCAGCGGCGCAGCCAGCTAACCGCATCCATCTTGTCCAGTTTGCGCCAGTCACGGCGATGGGTAGACAGAAATACCAGTAGGCCATAGCGAATCTTGGAGATGAGATCGAGGCCCCGGAACATCAGCAGGGCCTGGGGATTACCCCAGGCTTTCACTTCACCGCCATGATAGTAGCCCATGTGGGTTTCCACCCAACGCAGCTGGTCAGCAATACCGAGGTCTTCGAGCATGCGCAAATAGGGCGCATCGCCTTTGCAGATAAAGTGATAGAAGCGCTCTATTCGCAGCCCGGCGAAATCCATGGACGCGGTCATGCCACCCAGAACCGCATCTGCCTCAAACAGGGAAACACGATGACCAGATTCCTGTAGACGCAATACCGTCGCCAGGCCCATGGGACCCCCACCTATAACCGCTACATTTGCCATCTAGAATTCCAAAGCCATGTCACTGTAGGTGGGATCGGTGAATGTCTCCCGCAATGCCAGATCCAGCTTGGTACTAACCACCCCAAACGCTTGCTCCCAGTCTACTTCCTCAAACAACTCATCGGTAACCAAGGCCTGCAATTGGAACACCGTAAAGGGTGGATTGGGGTCAAACCAGGCGTATATTCGCAGCAGGTAGTAAAACAACTGGTAGGGTATGCAGACAATCCAGGTACGACTCTGTATGGCATTGCGGATGGTACGCACAATTTCAAGATAGGACAGTATCTGCTTGCCGGTGATACTCACTGGTGGCAGCTCGGTCCGATTTTGAAGGCAACTGACAATAACCGCACAGAAATCCCGGGCGTACAGGGGTTGGCGCAAATAGTTGCCATCTCCAGGCACCGGGAATACAGGCACCCTCCGCATGAAGCGCGACAACCACCCAAAGTGCTTGCGGTCGAACCAGCCGAACATAAGAGTCGGTCGCAACACCATGCTCGGATTGACCGCCTTTACCACCAGTTGCTCCTGGGCAGTTTTGGAACGGCTATACAGATCATCGGCCAGAGAGGTCACCACCGATGAGCTGACATGCACCACATAGCAATCCGGGTTGTCGGCAAGAGCTTCTAGACACAGCTCCGTTGCGACTACATTGTTGTTGTGAAATTCCTCGGCAGCCAGACCACCGATCTGGGCATGCAAAAACACCACCAGTTGCGCGCCTGCCAATTCGCTCATCCATTCACCGCGCCTGGACAGATCAACCTCCAACGCAGAGACATCGGGATGAAGCTGGCGCAGGATATCGATATTGACCGCCGACTTATCCAGTGCGGTGATTCGGCTATAGCCTGCCTGCTTCAAGGAGACGATGAGATTCAGTCCGACCAGGCCCGCCGCACCGGTAATTACGACTTGTGGCATGTCACTGGTCATACCGGGCGTCGGGCCGAACTCTGCCGAATTTGTTCAACCACGTCGCTGTTCGCCCGCGCCCAACGCTCCCGCTTGCGACGATCCTCTGCCAACACCCAATCAATGTTTTCCGCGGTCAATCGCACACCAAAGTCCGGGTGTTTTTCCAGGTCCGGGGAGGGACTGGCAAAGACAACATCCTGCAGCAGGGATCCCGTGCGTGGGGTCGGGTGGGTGGGATCAAAGAAAAATTTCATAGGCCTGCCGGGGCCAGTGGTGGCTGGCAGCGCCTCGGTGGTAATGCTGTTGTATCCACTGAAGTCCCACAATGGAAAGGTGTCTGTATCGAACTCCTGGGCCAATCGCAGGTTTAATGACACCACCTGGCGTTTAGCCGTTTCAAACTGCTCCCATACGCCGACTGCCCGCATATTCTCCTGCAAGCGAGCGTGGATGGGAGAAAAGAACATAAGCAGCTCAACATCCTGCTGATAGGCCAGCCTGACCAGCTGGGCAATATTGCCAAGCTCATTGTGCCCGTTGCGAGGCTCCAACTGAAAGCACTTGTCTGGCGCTGGAAACCACTCCTGGGAACGATACCTCTTTTCTACCGCCAGGAATCTTGGCAGATACTGCACCGCCCGTGGTCGTGGACCCTTCCAGAATCCATCGCTCTGCAAATACATAGGGTGGTTATCTTTACCAGCAAATGAAGACTGTCGTTGAATAGTGTCGATACTCTTCCTGGTTACCCCAATGGACACCAGGGAATCCAGGTAGTCCTCCAACTTTTGCGCGAACCGCGAGATCGAGTCGCTGGACTCCAGCTGCAAACGAGCCCGATGCTCCTTCTCATTCCTCACCTTCGCGGGTCTCTGCAATTATTCAACATCGGCAGATCCAGCGATAACAGCACGCGGCGAATGGGCGCTGCAGAACTCGCGTGCTGAAAACTCTGCAACTGCATGCTGGCAGTGCTGCCCGGTAAGGCATAGTTGTAGGCATTGAATCCCTGCCAGCCAGGGTGTCGGCTACTCAGGGATGCCCCGGCCCGCGAGGTACCGAGAAGCAGGGCATCGGGCTGCTGGCGCGCCACAACATAGGGTTTACTGACGAAAAGACTGAGAAAAAACTCGGTTTTGAACTGATTCAGGCCTTTGATAGCGGGCGATTGGAACAGCGCCAAGGGATTGATCAACCAGTTGAACAGACCGAGGCCTGCCAATAACACCCCGGTCAAAAGAAGGGTTTTCTGCGTAAATTTCCTAGGATCCATAGGTATATTTTGTTCACTGTAGGGCAAAACAATTCTATTACAAATTTGCCTTCAGTATAATCACGGAACAAGAAAACCAACTACTAACCCATCAAAGCTATAGCGAATGCTGTTTAACTCCTACATCTTTATTTTTGCATTCCTGCCCCTTGTGGCTGCGGTTTTCTTCCTCTGCGGCCAGCTGTTCCCAGCCTGGGTGGGGAAATCCTGGTTACTGCTCTCCTCATGGTTTTTCTATGGCTGGTGGAACCCGGCGTATTTGCCCTTGCTGTGGGCATCGACCGCGGGTAATTTTCTGCTGTCGCGCAAAATCAGCAGCTATGGAAAAGGCTCTGTTGCCAGTAAGCGCTTCATGGTGTTGGCCGTCGTGGCCAACGTCGCCGCGCTCGGCTACTACAAGTACATGGACTTCTTTATAGCCAACGCCAACAGGCTGGGTTTCGACTTCCCCCTGCTACATTTGGCCCTGCCGCTGGCCATTAGTTTTTTTACCCTGCAACAGATCGCCTATATCGTCGACACCTACCGCGGCGGTGCAACCAATCGTAAGTTGCTCGACTACAGCCTGTTCGTGTGTTTCTTCCCGCAACTCATTGCCGGGCCCATTGTTCACCACAAGGAAATAATCCCACAGCTAAACCTGCCCCGGCAGGCTTTCATTAATTGGGAGAATATTGGCTGCGGCCTATACCTGTTTTCCATTGGTCTGTTCAAGAAAGTAGCGCTGGCTGACACGTTCGCGCAATGGGCCAGCAATGGTTTTGACCGGGTTGCATCCCCAAGCCTGCTGGAAGCCTGGATCAGTAGCTATAGCTATACCCTGCAACTCTATTTCGACTTCAGCGCCTATTCCGACATGGCGCTCGGCCTGGCCCTGATGTTCAACATCAAGTTGCCGCAGAACTTCAACAGCCCCTATGCCGCCACTAGCATTATCAACCTGTGGCAGCGCTGGCACATGACCCTGACCCGCTTTATCAATACCTATATTTACAAACCCGTCTTGCGAGCCATGCCGGCGGTGAATTTCCGCTACGGTATGATGACCAGCTTCCTGGCCATGGTCATCGCCGGGATCTGGCATGGCGCTGCCTGGACCTTCCTGGTTTTCGGCGTATTGCAGGGTATCGCAATAGTCGTCAATCACATCTGGCGGCGCTCAGGCTATTCCATGCCCGGGTGGCTGGGCTGGCTGGTGACCTTTCACTTTTTCAGTTTTTCACTGGTTATCTTCCGCGCGCTGGAATGGCAGGACGTGGAGAAAATTTACCAGGGCATGCTGGGATTGAGCGGGCTGGAAGTCGGTAATATCGTGGCCACTCTGTATCAAAAGCAGCCGTTTTGGTACTTTTCGGCCTTTGGTGCCGTGGTTGGGAAAAATTTGGTCGCCCTGATCACTTGCCTCGGTATGATCGCTTACGGCATTTTTCACGTCAGCTATCTGCCCAACAGCAACACCCTGGCCGACAGGTTGACCTTCACCTGGCGGCAAATCCTGGGGGTGAGCTGCATGTTGACGATTTCTATTGCCATGCTCTCCAACCCCAGTGAATTCATCTACTTCCAGTTTTAGTGCCGGGTACCTGCGTTTCCTGCCGCCCCTGGCAAAAAGCCACCCTGAAGCCTATTGATGGTTATAATACTGTTTGCCGCTGCTGAATCTGACTCAAGTGAATGATTCCCCTACTTTCTGCTTCGATGACAACCTGGAGACAACCATGACCGCGAAAGTCAATGTATTCCCCCTGATCATCGCGGAGAATATGTGGACTCTGCCGTATTTATCCATAGGCATGGTCGCAGCTTATTTGCGAGTCCATGATGAGGGTCGCCTGAATCACCACTACAATATCGCGCGGCCAACGCTGGGCGGCGTGGAGTCTCATTCCGTCGAACATTTGCTCTCGTTGATTTGCAGTTCAGAGCAACCCATCTGCTTATTGTCATCCTACGTTTGGAACCATCGTCTCAACATGGAAGTGGCCAGCCAGATACGGCAAACCAACCCGGGTGCGCTCATCATTGTAGGCGGCCCAGAAATCCCCAAGTATGAGGGTGTCACGGAGACGTTCTTGCGTGACTACCCGGCGATCGATATTGCAGTGCTGGGGGAAGGGGAAGTAGCCTGCGCGGAAATTTTATCGGGCCTCAACGCCAACTTAGAGGCAAAATCTAATAACGGGCTGAGCGATGTTGCAGGCATAGTCTACCGGGTTCCCGGCGGGGCCGTAAGAACCCGGGAGCGTCAACGAATGAAGGATATCAACACCCTGCCCTCCCCCTATTTGAGCGGCGAGTACGAGCCCTGGTTTCGGGGAATCTCCAACGCCGTGGTAGAAACCAATCGCGGCTGCCCCTATGGCTGCACCTATTGCGACTGGGGTTCAGCCACACTGCAAAAAGTCACCCGCTTTGATCCCCAGCGGGTAATCGACGAGGTCGAGTACATCGCCGGTACCCAGGCGCCGGTGATCTTCATCGCCGACGCCAATTTCGGAATGCTCGAGCAGGATATTGAAATTGCTCGGGGGATCGTGGAGATCCGGGCCCGGGTAATCATCCCCTTTTTAACCGACGCCAAAAGTAGATGTCATGCTGCAATCAGCACTTGTTTCGGTGGTAAGCCACCATTGGCCTTATTAGGCCGTTCGTTATTGTAAAACCAAAGCCACTTCGTGGCATAGTCTTGCACTTCTGCAATTGACCCGAATATGTATTGGCTCAGCCAGCTGTATCGTATCGTGCGATTGTAACGTTCGACGTAAGCATTTTGCTGCGGATTGCCGGGCTGAATAAACTCAAGCTGGATATCGTGTTTTTCCGTCCATGTCTCCAGGTCTTGGCTAATAAATTCTGGGCCGTTATCGCAGCGTAGTCGCCTAGGCTTGCCTCGCCATTCAATGATCTGTTCCAGAGCACGAATAACGCGTACCGCAGGGAGTGAAAAATCCGCCTCAATGCCTAAGCCTTCACGATTAAAATCATCAAGCACATTAAACAAACGAAACGTGCGACCATCACTCAATTGATCATGCATGAAATCCATTGACCAGATTTTATTGGGTTCATCCGGCACAGCCAGCGGCACTGGTTTTTCTCGCTGTATGCGCTTTCTGGATCTGATTCTCAGGTTTAATTCCAGGTCGCAGTATATGCGATAAATACGCTTATGGTTCCATTCATGGCCTTTAACATTCCGCAGGTAATCTCGACAAAGTCCAAACCCCCAGTCTTTCTGGTTATCAGTCAAGCGAACAAGCCAGTCAGCAATCTCCGCATTCTCATCCGATAATATCGGCTGATAGCGGTAGCAGCTTTCGCTGATGCCGAATGCGAGGCAGACCAGGCGAGTAGTGGCACCATATGCCGAGGCTGCCTTCTGGGCCATCTCTTTGCGCCGAGATGGCCTCACCACTTTTTTGCTAGTGCTTCCTGGACCATTTCCGCCTTGAGTCGCTCATCAGCGTACATTTTCTTCAGCCGCCGGTTTTCATCTTCCAGTTCCTTCACGCGCTTCATCATTGAGGCGTCCATTCCGCCAAACTTGGCTCTCCACTTATAAAAACTGGCGTTGCTCATGCCGTGTTCACGACAGAGCGCGGGAACAGGAGTGCCGGCCTCGGCTTGTTTCAGGATCGCCAGGATCTGACTGTCGCTATATCTTGATGTTTTCACTTGAGAATCTCCTTCGTTCAGTTTACGAGAAAATTCTACTTTTGAAGTCAATTAATTTTAGGGGTGATTACCCCATGGAATCGCGCACTGGCGACTGGGGGCTGATGAGTTGGGGCGAAGACGCGGAGTTCTTTTTTCAGAATATTGAAGAGTACTACGCCGAGTTGATCAAATTCGCTGAATCAGAGTACTCGGTTGTGTTGCAACCGTCAGTGCGGGAAACGCTGATTTTAACCCAGGCAGCAGTGATGCCAAGATTGGAGCGAGACTATCCCTGGCGGGCGAACCTGCACCACGATATCAAAAAATACTTTGAACAGGTCAAAACCGTCGCCTGCATTGATGATCTCGGCAAAAGAATAAGCAGTCTGGATTCCTTTAGCCGCGGCACACTGGCGATCACGCCCAAAATAAAGCGCAAGAAGACGATTGCTTTTACCAAGGTTTCCGGTCACATGGACGAATGGGAACTACCGTCAAGGTTGCGCTTTTATTAGACAGGCTGGGAACAGCTGCCTATCAGCTCGGGATGTAACTCACTAGCTATCTCCTTTTCGCCTACTAGACGGGTAGAAATGAAGACCCCGGAATCTACTGGCATATGAGAAGAACCCCGGATTCTGACCTGCAATGGATTCAACGGAGACTCCGTGCTTTTCGAAAAATTCTTATAGCTCTCGGCCCAGACCAGCTGACCGTCGATATAGACTGACAGTCTGCTGGGCGTCTCCAGCCAGTAGTAAACGCCATGTTTCTTGTTTTGATTGGAAGTAATGACAACGCTTTTACATTTGCCAGGTGTTACTGGAAATTCTACCTTTGCATGCTGTTGATCGAACATGATGTTGAGATGGCCGTCCTCAATTGAGAGGTTCATGTAGCCTTCCTGATTCAGCAGCTGATGAGGCTCCTCGCTAACCGACGCACCTGCAGTAGTGACAGCAATCCCGACAGTATAATTACCCCCCAATGGTGTACGGCTGATGGGTTTCCCAAGGTAGTGGCGCCAATCCCCATAGTCACTCGCGGCAATGTTTTTTACTTCAGTGACATCCTGACGCCAATCCTCCATTGAGGCCGACATACGAGCCAGCAGCCCAGCCGGCTTCTCTTGCCTGTACTCTGTCCCGGAAAACTCAGATTCGTGCTGCAGGAACCTGACGGCATCTTCCCATACCAGCAATCTCCACTTCCCATCTGCTGTGAGCATACTGTATTGATCACCCGATTCATCGTGGCGGTACCAGCGCAGCTCTCTCTGACCGGCATGGTTGCGAGGAAACAGCGACTGCCCGTCCAACACACCAGAACTCGCCAAACCCAGACCAGTCGCGATACTTGGGTAAATGTCGAAGATCATAGCTATATCGTCGCGGGTTTTTCCTCCTTCCCACTGAGCAGGCCATGACATGATCATTGGCGTGCGCACTCCCCCTTCCCGATAACCCGTCTTGGCACCTTGAAATGGCGCATTCCCCGGGTAGGCAGCTGCCGTCCCACCATTATCGGAGACAACTATTACCATGGTATCTTGCCAGGTACCCGACGCTCGAATCTGCGAGAAAATTTTCCCCAGATTGTCGTCCAACTGCGCTTTCAACGCCTGATACCGGCCAACATCACTATCAGCATATTGATCCGCAAAGCGTGGTGCCGGCTGCACCGGTGTATGCGGGGCATAATAGGACAGGTATATAAACCAAGGGGCTCCCGCTGAATCCATGATGTCTATGGCCCGCTTCGTCAAGATATCGTTGAGATGCCCCTCGATGCGGCTCATCTCCCCCTGCTCATTCTCCAGCCAGGGGTCATTATAGCGAGGTCGCCCTGGCGTATAGACACCGTCACTATGTGGACCGGCCAGAAAAACCTGGTTAATGAAGCCCAGCCAATGATGAAAGCCTTGATGTTCCGGTCTTGCCAGTTTTTCCGAATCTCCCAGATGCCACTTGCCAAGCAGGTAATTGGTATAACCTGATTCGGCAAGTAAATCCGGTAATGTAACTGTTTCCGGGTCAATACCATTCGCGCTGGGATGAAAGCCGTGCCTGGCCGCATACTGTCCGGTCAACAGCGCTACCCTGCTGGGAACACAGCTACTCTCTGAATAGTGGCGGGTGAATCGAACGCCCTGTTTAGCAAAATCATCCAGGTTGGGTGTCGGAGAATCAGAATTTGTATTGATGGCCAAATCGCCGTAACCAAAATCGTCCAACACCACCAACAGAATATTAGGTCGTTCAGCCGGAGGCAGCTTCTCTTCAACCAACAGCAATAGGGCGGCTAACAAGATAACTACTGGCACAAGGGTAAGGGCCAACTTTGA
Source organism: Halieaceae bacterium (assembly GCA_965237855.1). Classification (GTDB taxonomy): domain Bacteria; phylum Pseudomonadota; class Gammaproteobacteria; order Pseudomonadales; family Halieaceae; genus CBDEGK01. Next base: position 1,094,412 of record CBDEGK010000004.1, read on the forward strand.
ATTCCCGCTCAGATTCAAGGTTTCACCTCAACATCCGCATTGTCCCGTGGCCGCCATACCTGCAACTTATAAGTCCCGCCGCCATAGCGATCTGTCATCGACAGCGGGAACCACTCCGCTATGTAGTAATGCCTGGCGAGAAATTCACGACCGCCTATGTCGGCCAAGGGCGGCGGGTTCCTCTCAAAAATACCACGCATCTCCCAGGGGGAGATGATGATGGCATCAAACTCCTGAAGCTCTACGCGCCGGTAGAGCGCGGTGATATAGTCCCGCCAAACCTGCTCAACCCGATCCTGCGGCCGCGTTTTTCGAAAGATCTCAGGTTTGTGTACCCCCAGTGGGAAGTAGAAGGTGTGGCCATTCTGATGAATCTCCTTGCCGTGATCCAACAGGCTCATCAGCAGCATTTGGCTTGCGAGAATCTCTTCACTGTCGGCGATGATGTCATTAACCCTGTCCCACCTCTCCAGATCGACCGAAAAATCTTTGGGCAGGATCGCATAGGCCTGGAAAAAACTGACCAACACCAGTGGGGCGGCCAACTGGTAGCGACCGGACAGGCGCGGCAGCTGTGAGAACACCGCTACCAGCAGGAATGGCGACATCAGCTGGAACAGGTAGGTCATGTAATTACCCGGGTTCTGGCCCAGCATCACTACGATGGCAATCGTCGCCCAGAACAGGGAAAACCAGAAAAAGTCGAGCCGACCGGACAACAGGCAACCCTCCCCAAGTGTAAACCGGGGCCGCCGGGAAAGAACCAGGCTCTGCTCACGCAGGGCTTTCACGACTGCGACGACCACAATGGCCAGTAGTCCCGCGTAGGTTGTCAGGAACAACTTGAGCTGCAGCAGCAATATCTCGGTGGTCTGCAGGCCGACTGCGGCAGCGCGCGGGACAAAGAAGGTATTGTCGAGAAAATAGGGGCCGCTGTCATGCACCAGCGCCAAACTGACACCCAGGCCAGCAGCAAACGAGACACCCAATACCAAAGCCTGGCGGTAACTGACACAGAGAAACAGGTACAGGCAGAGGATGGCCGGCCCCAAAAGAAAATATTGCTTGGCATAAAACGCCATCAGTCCGCACACCAATGCGAACACCAGGCTAGTATTGGAAAACTGCCATCGCCAGGGTAGCCACAGCCCCGCCAGGAACAGGAATACCCCCAGCGCGTTGGTACTTGCAACTGGCGTGCCATAAAACAAGAGGGCCGCGTACAACATTACCGCGGCCGCAGCGGCGCTGGATACCGAGCGCGCACTGCGAAGACAAGTGATAAAACACAGCGTACAGCTGGCAACAATCAAGAGCGCCGAGAAGGCCCGGTGCAGCTGCAGACTGTTGCCAAACAACAGTGTTAGAGGCGCCATGAGAATGTTGTACAGGGGCGGATATACGTCGGCAGCCTGGGGCTGAAATTGCCGGGTATAGGGATTGCCGCCGTCGGCGATGATAGACGTTGCCAACGGCATAGTGCCCTCGTAGAGATCCAGCGGCACCGGTGCGGTGATGATTTGCCAGTGATGATGGACCAAGAGCAGCAACAGTATGGCGGTCGCTAGCCGAAAGCCGCGCAGCCACATTAGTTGCAAGCGCTCAGGCACTGTTTACCCGCTGCCGAGCTCGTACATAAAGCTCCAGGTCAAGCGCCAAGCGATCGCGCAGGCTCGCCTGGGTCGCTGGTTTCAACTGTTCCAGTCGCACAGGTTCGGGGGTCACAAATTCTCTCGGTATCTGTGCGGGCACGGGCAACTTCAACAACTGCAAAATCTCGACAAAATCCAATGCAAAACGATCGGTAAATCCTACATATGAAAATTCAGCCAGATGCTGCTCGGCAAGAGCCAGCATTTCCGAGTCACTGCAATGTCGGCGTCGCTGCCGGTTGCGATACCAGTACATATCCGCCAGCTGCCAGACTTGCAGATTGTCGAGCGCCTCACTGACTTCGGGTAGAGTCGAGGTGAAAAAACCATCAATTGTGAGATCCCGCGCCGCTTTCGCTACCGGAAACTTGCGCTGCATATCCGGGTGCATACAAAACCTGTAGAAAGAAAGCACCCGCGCGATGGGATCGCGCAGAAAAGTCACCGAGTGACTATCTCCCAGGTAGGAATGAATATGGGCGTAACCGAAATGGCCTGATATTACCTGGTAATCGCGCATTCGCTCGGTACTTAAGTCCTCATTGGGAAATTCCAGGAAATCACCATGGGACAGCACCGCCCCAGGCGGCAACAATCGGCGCAGGTATTCCACCAGCGAGGTACCGGCTGTTTTGGCAATGTGTAGAAAGACCAGCCGCTTCTCCAGGTGCAGAGGGGCGGCGCTGTCTTGCTCTGGTGTCATTAAAATCCGCTCGAGCTCGCAAACGCCTGGGAAAGTGTAATTGCTGGACAGCACCCCAGTCCAGCTTCGTCTATTGTGGCAGGTGGGCGACCTCTCTATAATTTCCGAAACCCGCCACTGAGTATCTATCCCTGTCAGCTTACGGCTCTCCCCGCAGCAGTATCTACTATCCGCATGCAGTTCATCTGACCGCCCTGCTGATGGCAGCGCTGGCTGTCGTCGCACTGTGCGGATTCGCGCTACTCTGGTTTCGGCTGCACCCCCATATGCCCTGGCGCGATGCCCTACCTCTTCTGCGAGAGCTGCAACCACTGCTGCAGGGAGACTGGTCGGCAGAGAACTTATTGCGACAACTACAACCCCACTACACCGCTCACCGGGTGCTGGCACAGAGATTTCTGTTGTTTCTCGATATTCAGCAATTTTCTGGCAGTGGCCATGTTTTCTATGTCACGGCCTGGCTCAGCCTGTTCTCGATACTGGGGCTGTACGCAGATGGCGCCAAGCACCATATGGCGGAGCATGTCAGCCTGTTGATCTTCAGTATTGCCACGGCTATCGTGCTGGCCTGCTCCCCTCCTCATCTGTGGAATTTCTTAAATCCTGTCTGTGCCGGCTGGCTCCTTTCCACCGCGCTTTCTGTTGCGGCGTTTTGGATATTATTGCAATCACCGCGGCGGCCTCATGGGCGGGGCGCAGCTGCAGGGCGCTCAATTGTGGTTACGCAGCCCGCTGGGTTGGCACCTGCTCTGCAGATTTTAAGGGGTAGCAGCGAACCGATCCAACTGCACCTGGCATATTACTCTATCGGCCCAGGGCAACTCCGCAACCAACTTTCCTGTCAACTCCCCAGTCGAGAGAGCTGACCCAATCGGATCATAGTCCCGCAGCGGCCCGGACCAGCCCAACGCCGGTTCACCCGCCAGCTCCAGCGCTGTCGGCTGCTCCCCCCATCGGGGGTTCATCCGCACCAGCAGCTGTTCTCCTGCCATCAATCGCAAGCTGCGAGTCCAGTAGCCCAGCGCTAAATCAGGGGTATACCGCACAACCTTTACCCGACGGCGAAATACCGGATCGCCGACTTGTATATTCCAGCTGCCCCCGCAAGAGGGCTCCACACCATGGGCCGGTGTGAGCGTTATCGGTTGATGGTAAGTCAACCCTTTCGCGGCAAAGATGTCATCAAAGTTGAAAATATACTCGGGTATGAAACGATTCCCCGCGCGCGGGCTTTGCCCATTCTGAACCTCTGCCTCGCCCACAGAGAACAGCCAGGCGGCATACTCGAAACTGGCGGATTCCTGGGCCAGGTAACGCCCCTGCGGGTACTGGAGTAAACACACCAGGACCAGGAGCAGGAACCAGCACAAGTTCTGCCGCCAGAGCGAGCTGTAACGAGCCAGCCCTGTCAGCAAGCCGCAGAAACCCATCCAGTAGAGTAGAACCACAGATTGGTAGCGCTCATAGCTAGGACCGTGTGCGTAATTGGGGTGCACCATCACTCGGCCGAGCTGGGTCGCCACCGCAACACCCAGGCACAGCAGGACGACAAGCAAACAGAAGACTAACCAGGGCTCATAAGTGCCATTGGCTTGATACTGCCGCCATATCGGTACCAGGCACAGCGCGAGGCACAACACCGAAAAGAATGCCAGACACAGGGCTGCTATGGGGAAATCTGAGGCCAGTGGCCAGGTCAGGTACTGCAGGGATTTTTCTGCGATGCGCCACATTGTATTCGCCGCCAGCAGGTGTCTAGCCTGGTCTCGAACTTCTTCAATCAACTCCGGTGAGCCCTGGTTCCAGCCAGTGGCAATGGCCGCATCGGAAGTCATGCCCTGTACGTACCACGCGGTAAACACCACGGTGAACAGTAGCACCCAGGGCGCACGACGACGATCGATGACCAGGGCAAGCAATGGCAACAGCAGGCAGGCAATCACGCCGGTGAATGTGCAAAAAGCCGCAGCAATCACCAGCGCGAATGCCAGCAGCCATCGTCCCGGGGTCAAGGGGCTGGCTGCACAGACGATGACCGCCAGGGCCGATAGAGACAAGGCCAGGGAAATTATCCAGCTGACATTAATCGGATTGCTGAGATTCCAGATATGAGCCGGGCTGCACAAGAGAGCCACCGCCAATGCGCAGACAAATAACCAACTCGATCGATCGGGAAAATACGGCCACGAAACTGTTGCGATCACCCCCAACAAGGCCAGACCCGCAAGCAGCGCTGCGCCGAAAAACCAGTGGTTCATCCCTGCGCCCCACTCCACGTCAAGCAACAACAGTAGCCGTGGCAGGGCAATTCTGTGGGCCCCGAAATGGGGTTGGAGCCAGGCCTCAAGACTGGTCAATTCATCGCGCTGACCCAGCAGAACAAACAGATCTCGCCAGGGGATGTGGGGATGGAGGCGGTACCAGGCTTGCAAAGTCCACAGCAACCAGAATGTTGCCAGCAACAGCATTGCGACCAATAGAGCGCGTCGCAACAAAAATTCACTGCTTCGTACGCTAGTCACGGTAGACCCACTGGGCGCTCACAAGCAGGTTCCAGGAAATCATCGCTGCGCCAGCCAGTGTTTGCGCATACAGCCAATGCAATGCCAGGTTCTGGGTGGTGACATACATGGCCAGACTGTTAATAGCCACACCACAGCCGCTCATGACCAGATAACGAAACAAAGCTCGACCGTGGGGCGTGGCAGACTTGAAGGTCCAGCTGTAGTGAAGCTTGTAGTTGTACACCAGGGCAATAGTACAGGCGGCGGTACTGGCCAGGACCACATCGACTCCAAGTTGTTCAAAGAGCAGGTAAACCAGGACGAAAAACAACAAGGCAGTAGAAGCGCCTGTCAGGCCAAATCTGAGCAGCTTGGCGGGCAACAGCTGTTCACGCATCGTCTGTTTTCGCACGCGCCACACACACCAACGAGGAGCCCACCAGGCCGCAGGGTAGATATCGATTCTCGAGAACCGCCCAGGCGCCGAGTATTCGATGCAAGCCCGACAGCAGGGCATTGCGAGCTGGCGGTTGAAACTGTTCAGAACGCCGCAGCCTCAACATATTCATGAACAGCGCAATCCAGTAGATACTGTGAAACAGGTAGCGGCTTCTCAACACCTGGTAACCACCTGCCTCCAGCTCATCTCGCAGGGCCGGCCGGGAATAACGCAGCTGGTGGCCCCAGTAATCGTCGTAGTTGCTCCACAACTCCTGTCGCGCAGGCACAGTGACCAACAGCTGTTTGCAGTTAGGCAGCGCCTGGCGGAGCTGGTTCAGGAATTGCGTACGCTGCTCGATGTGTTCGAGCACATCCAGCAACAGCACCACTCCCACCTGTTCTCGCAGCCCCTGGGGTAGCTCAAACACACTGGTGCCGGTATGGACAAATTCCTTCACCGCGCCGGCCACCGGTGCCTCGCCAAGTTCCACACCAATACAGTTAACTCCACGGGCGCGCAGGAATGCGGTAGCGACGCCCATGCCACAGCCGACATCCAGCACCAACTCGTTCGGCTCGATCATCGAAGTCAGAAGGCGCTGCAAGCAGTCATTGCGGGCGATATGCCAGAAATGTTTTTCGATACCCTCGGGATATCCTTCCAGATAAGCGTCGTGGTCGTAACTACTGGACATCTATGCCTGCTCCGCTAGAGGCTTGCGGGCATAGAACTTGAGACAGCCGGATCGGCGCAGCAACACAGACAGCAGGTTGACCGGAATAAACAGCAATACCAGCGGCAGGTATAAACCGCTGCGACCGTGTTTTATCGCGGGATTGCGGCGGAGATCCTCGACCCCCCGCTGCAGGAAGTTCTGTACCGACAGGGCCCAGTGACTGGTATTCAGTTCGTGGGTAATGCGGATCTGATCAAAGCCCGCGGCCTGCAGCCGCTGCCGCAGAATGTCAGGTGTGAACTGGAATGTGTGCCGGGGCACATGATTACCACCCCAATAGCGGCCGAACAACAAGCGGTCGAAGGAGGAAAAACCCGGGACTTCACCCACAAGGTGGGCCCCCGGGCGAAGTAGTCGCAGGCTCTTCTCCAGTTCCATGGCCGGATCCAGCGTGTGCTCAAGGTAATTATTCATCGAAACCAGATCATAGCTGTTTTCCGGCACCTTGAAGTCGGCAAAGGTGCCCGCAAATGTCGTCAGTCCCTGCCCCTGCAAACGAGCCATCAGCTCAGCATTGAAATCGATACCCTCCAATCTCTCCACGCCCAGGCTACGCAGGCCCAGCAAAAATTCGCCAGCGCCACAACCAATGTCCAGCACCCGGTCGCCGGGACCGACGAAGTTACGCATTTTGCGCCGAAACAGCTGTTCCTTGAACCAATAGAGTGCCGCGAACAGGGAGCCGCGGGTATCCTTGTCGGCATAGCCGTGATAGTCAATATCATAGGCTCGCTTCAGATCGTCGAGATTGGGAAAGGGGTGCAACTGCACACCGCCACACTTGCTACAGCGTCGATATTCATACTCGCCTTCTACGCCGTATTCCCAGTCGCGGATTCCAGATTCCACAACCTTGCCCGTTTGCCCCCGGCAATTGCGACAACTGTATTCAATCACTGTAGTCTCACCTGGAACTACGCGGGCAACTGCTTGAACCACCGCCAAAGCAGTGAGAAGTAGCCGGCTTCATAGTGCTCGTAGCGCGGAGCTACCGTTGCTTCATGGTCATACAGCTCCGCCGAGGCCAGTTCATGAGCCCGAGGCAATTGAGCACAGGGCACATACACGTATGCATGGTGCTCGGCGTGGTAGTGAAAGTTGAAAGCTCCCAACAACTTCACTCCCAGCCCTGTCCCGGTAATGGTTCTCACGGTGCTTATGTCGTCCGGGCTTGCGTGCTCACAAAATGTCCGCAGGAAGGAATAGAATTTTCCAAAGGTAACAAGGGGAAGCAGCCACAACCATATATAGTAATACCAGCCTATCGTCGCCGACATCAGTGCCAGCAAGCCAACTTGCACGAGAACCAGTTTCCAGCGATCCGAGGCTACTGCTCCCGACTGCTGCGAACCGCCTTGCTGTCGAAAACCAAAAAACTGCAGCAGTGCGTAGACTCCGACCAGGTTCATCAATGCCCGCCACAGCATTTGCCGACGACTGCGGGGGAAATTGGCATAACTTACATAGTCAAGATCTCGCTGTGGATCACCAAAATAGCGATGATGGTCGAGGTGTACTTGTTTGTAGCCCTCGCCAAATCCAACCGGATAGGCACTCAACAGATACGCCCCGAGGTGTTGATGAGGGCTGCCGAAGCGGCCGTGAAGCCCTTCATGAAGGGCATTGAACAGGGCAAACTGGCCCCAGCCAATCAGGGCCCAGGCGATCAGCGTTACCAGCGCGAATCCGGGCCAGACCAATGGTGTGCTGGCACCCCAGGCAATGACTACCGCAAACATCAAGTAGATGCCCGCCACCTGCAGGTAGATCAGGTTGCTCGCCTGGCGAAGCTCGTCCACCCCCTCATTTTGCACAGTCATGGGACTAGCAGTTGTTCTTGTTGTGAGGGTGAATATGTGCTGCAGAGCAGCGCCCCTCCAACAGGTAAAGTGGGCGCCGTTTCACTTCGATATAGATTTTGCCGATATACTCGCCAACAATGCCGATGGCGAACAACTGGAAACCGCCCAGCAGGTAGATCGGCAATACGGTTGATGCCCAGCCGGGAATGGTTTCGCCCACCCAGATTGCCGCGTAGAGCACCCAACCACCGAGGGTTATAGCAGCCAGCAGAATGAGGATTCCCATTGCCGCGATGAACCGCAGCGGTGCAACGGAGAACGATGTCAAACCCTTGAGAGACAAGCTTAACATCGGCCAGAGCGTGTACTTGGACTGACCGGCGACTCGTTCATTGCGCTTGCAAAGCACCTGGGATGTCGCGAGCCCCAGTTGTGGAATTATTCCACGAAGGTACAGGTTGGTCTCCCGGTACTGGCGCAACAGTCTTACAGCACGCCGACTCATCAGGCGAAAGTCGGCGTGGTCGCGAATGGTTTCAATGCCGAGGGCCTCACTAAGCCAGTAGTGAAATGAAGCCGTCCAGCGCTTGAAACGAGTATCGGTAGTGCGATCGCTACGCACTGCATAGACGATCTCGCTTCCGTCCGCAGCCGCTGCCAGCATCTCGGGTAAAACGGCGATATCATCCTGCAGATCTGCATCCAGGCTAACCAGGTAGTCGGCGTCCGCCTCCAACAGGCCGGCCATCAATGCGTGTTGATGGCCAAAATTCCGGCTCAGCTTGAGTCCGGCAACAGGCAGGCCCTGCTCGGCATAGTCCAGGATTGTGTGCCAGGTGCCGTCAACGCTGCCGTCATCCACCAGGAAGATGAATGATTCCTCGCTGATTTTACCGGCAGCACAAAGTGACTCCAGTTCTGACACCAGTGCTGGCACGGTAATGGGCAGCGCCGGCTCCTCGTTATAGCAAGGGACAACTAATCCAACGGTGGGACGCTCAAGGCGCTGGGATTCATTCACTGGGGGGGTTGTCCTTGAAGTCGAATGGCCAGGCTCTTTTTGACCACTGCAATGGCACTAATGACGGATAGTGGCAGCAAGGCCAGCATACGGCGGCGGAATCTGTAAGCTGCAGGTGCTATGTCGATGGGCTCTTCGTCCGGATTAACTCGATAAGCCGCCAGTCGCCGGTGTAGTTCTGGCTTAACGTCGGCTTTAACATACAGGAAGGTATTATAACGGTACCAGGGCATCACGGCTTTATTTCCACTCAACTCTTTGCGCAGCGGGTCGTACATACAAAAACCCTTTTGCTGGAACCGATACCGCCAGTAGCCATAAGTTTGTTCGTTTTGGTGATTTTCTCCCCCCTGGCCGGGGGGTGCCGCTGAAAACAAGATGATGTCGGCGTGCCCGCAGAGATTCGCGATCAGCTGTTCGCTGGCTGCCGGCGGAATATGCTCGGCAACTTCGAGACACTGGGCCAGGTCATAGCGCGAATCCAGCTGAAAAACTTCGGCGACATTGAAGGCACGGAACTCCTCCTCGGCAATCAGCAGCGACTCCGCCGAAAGATAATCTCCGTCCAACCCACAGACCTCGGTGACATGGGATTTCCACACTTGCAACCAGGCGCCGGCGCCACAACCCACATCCAAAACTGAGCCCAGGGTCAGCCCAATACGACGCAATAGCATGGGTACAACGACTGCCGCCGAGTCGAGGGAACCACGATTGATATAGCGATAAAAAGCTTCGTCGTATTGGTACAGAAAGTTCACCAGCACTCGAGGTGGGGAAGGTGGTATATTACTTCAATATTCAGTCTCTTGGGCACCAAAGCCAGTGAAATTTTTCAGCGATCGCATCGACCTGTTGCTGTACATGGTCGTCTCCAGCGCGCGCAATGAATCCAGACAACTATACGCAGGTTTCTCCTGGTGGGTTCTGGAGCCATTGATTTACATGACTGTAATGTACCTGGTTTTTGCTGTGATACTGGAACGGGGCGGACCGGGATTTATCGGATTTCTGTTAATCGGATTTATCTTCTGGCGCTGGAACGACTCCTCGGTGAAGAAAGCCTCCATGTCACTGCTCAGCGCCAAAGCTATTCTTACCCAGGCTCAACTGCCGCCCGCGTTGTTTCCCCTGGCAGACGTGCTGTCCATTTTCGTGCGCTTCCTGATCATCCTGGTGCTGCTAACTGTATTTTCCATAGTCTACAGCGGCCAGTTTGGTCTCGCCTACCTGGCGCTGCCGCTGGTACTCGGCATCAACCTGTTGTTTATTTATGCGCTGGGACTGTGCCTGGGGCTGGTGGTCCCATTCCTGCCAGACAGCAAAAAAGTTATCGACAGTGGCTTCCAGCTGCTGTTTTTTGCGTCCGGCATCTTTTATGACATCAGTGCACTCGATCCGGCCATGGCCAGAATTCTCTATCTCAATCCATTCGCCAACTTCCTGACTCTGTACCGGGGCATCATGCTCGACGGCAGCTTCCCCACTGTGCAATTACTCATAGTACCGCTGTCGGCGACTGCAGTGCTGTGCATTCTGGTACTGATTTCCCACCGCTACCTGACACCGCGCCTGCCCAAGGCCCTGCTTCGATAGTGAGCAAACTCGAAATGCCGACCACAACAACAACGGTGATGTCGCTGCGAGATATTCATCTGCACTACTTCGGTCAGCGCTCCCTCCGGCGCCAAACCAGGAAAGAGGTGCTCCGAGGCATAGACCTGGAGATACGCAGCGGCGAGACGCTCGGCATTCTTGGCCGTAACGGGGCCGGTAAAAGCTCCCTGCTGAAAATACTGGCGGGGGTGCTGCCACCCGATCGCGGCCAGGTAATTCGCCACCGCAAAGACCTCAAAGTGTCCCTGCTGACACTGCAGCTCGGCTTCCAGGCTAATCTGAGCGGTCATGAGAATGCCGTCCTCGGATGCCTTTTAACGGGCTTGTCACGGCGTGCCAGTGAAGTATTGCTACCGCAGATTATTGAGTTCTCCGGCCTCGGCTCGGTGGCCGATGAACCATTGAACAGCTATTCGTCGGGTATGCGCGCCCGGCTCGGCTTTTCGGTGGCCTACTTCACCCAGGCGGACATGGTTTTGATCGACGAAGTGGTGGGTGTCGGTGATCACGAGTTCAAGCTTAAATCGCGGGAGGCCATCTACAACACCATTCGCTCTGACCGCACCGTAGTATTGGTCTCCCATGATGAAAACCTGATGGCGGATCTCTGTGACAGCCTGGTCTGGCTGGAAGGAGGCCGCTGCATCATGCACGGCCCGGTGAGCAAGGTACTGGAAACCTATCACGACTACGATCACCTGGTGAACGAGTTGTCAGCGCGCCTTGGGGCGACTACCGAGGAATTCCGTCAGCACCCCGACAATGCTGACCCAGTCGGCCTCCTCAAGCGCTTTCGCGCGAATCTCAAGCGACAGAGAGAGGTGCTAATAGAATCTACGCAACTCAAGAAGGACGACGCCGTCAGGTACTATTTCCCCAGCCGCCGCGAAAGCAACTCGAACCTGGTGGTAGAGGAATGCGGTTCCACAGTATGGGTGGAGAACCTGCACAGCGTCGCCCGGGGGGACGATAAACAGGTACGTGCACTGTACCAGCAGTTCGAGGGAATATTGCTGACCACTTCGCGACTGAGCAAAACAAAGATGCGCGACATGAGATCGACCCTGTTGAGCCGACAAATGATGGATACCCTCCACAAGGTGGCGGCAATGAATACAAAAAAGTGAATGACGAACTGAAATCGAGCAACTCCCTGATCGGGAATAGCGAACAGATGCAATTCCGGCTGGAAGAAGAGGGATATCTCTATCTGCAACAAGTGCTGGATACTGGCCCTATTGTGGAACTTAGAGCCCACATTCTCGAAGTTTTCAGAGACAAGGGATGGCTACAGGCAGGCGACGGAGAGCTCGCTGGGCGCATTCCCACAGTTGAAGGCGAGGACGATTTTTTTGAGGTCTACGACGAGGTTCAAAAACTGGAATCGCTGCACAGCCTGGCCCATCAACCAGAGCTCGCAGAGATCATGCGCACAGCGGTGGGGCCCACTGCCTTTCCCCATCCTCTCGGTATCGTCCGCCTGGTTTTCCCGGAAAATCTGGAGTGCACAACGCCTCCACACCAGGACTTCCCCAACAACCAGGGAACCGAAGCGCTGTACGCCAGCTGGATTCCACTGGCAGACTACCCCCGGGCGCTGGGTGGATTGTCTGTATTAGAGTCCTCCGGCAGCCTGGGTTTGTTACCCCTGGAGTTTTCCCTCGGAGCCGGTGGGCGTCAGTCCAGGCTGCCGGAGAAAGCTGCCAAATTGCGCTGGCTGACAACCGATTTTCGCTGCGGTGATGTATTGATTTTCGGGGATGGGCCGGTGTACCGCTCCCTACCCAATCACAGCGACGACCAATTTCGGTTGAGCGTGGACTTTCGCTTCCAGGAAGAGGGACAGCCGCTGACCCCCAGTGTACTGGAGCCTCATTTCGGCCGCCTCAGCTGGGATCAAATCTATGCGGATTGGAGCTCCGGTGCCTTGCAGTATTACTGGCACAACAAAAACTATGATGTTGTTCCCTGGGATGACCGCATCCACGCCCTGCCTAATGATCACATCAGAGAGGCAATTCGCCTGTCGCGTCAGTACAAGCAGCGTCGCGAACAAGTCGGCGCCGGCAAGAAAAACTGATATCAAGCTGGAGGCTGATAGTGCAACCCCAGTCGCGCCAGGTGCTCAAAGACCATAGGTGAGGCAGCTGCCGGCAATGCTTCTTCGCCCTCATCTTGCGGTTGCAGCCACATCGCGGATGCGGGCATCTCTCCTCGCAGTATCGGGTTAATGGTCGGCCCCTGGAAATCCGCCCCCCTCAGTTGACGATACTCTTCCTGCAACTGAACAAACTTCTGCACCTGTTGCACGCCGCCGCCGGTTGTGACGCCCCCGTGAATCTGGTGGAAGCAGCCCTCGCCCAGCAAGTAATAGAGGGGTGGCGTGCCCAGTTCGCAGGCGCGCTTGTAAAAGTCATGATTGGACAAACCCCCTCCCGAGGCTTTGAAGGCCGGATCATAGCCTCCAAGGCCGTCGAAACGACTGCGCTTGAGGAATATGCAATTGCACTCTGCGATCGGCCCGGACCAGCCGAAGCGGGCTGAACCGGAAACGCTGGCGATCTCGAACAGTCGATAGCCGTCAGCAAGCCAGTCGATTCGTTCCAGTAACTGATCTTCGATTGCCTGGTTGTAGCCGCGTAGGCTGGACACACTTTGGTGCTCCGGTCCCAGATGAAATCCCAGCGTCGCCACAACCGCATCAGGGCTGGTTTCGAATGCATCTCGGGCTCCACGCAATACTCCCGGGGTCAACATTCGGGCTCCGTCGATGATGACAGCAACATGCTCGCCATAGCTTTGGGAAACCGCTTGGTTAATGGCGGTGCCGGGGGCAGGCAGGGCGTCGTCAACGCGTATTAAGCGAAAGTTCGTGCCATATCGGCTGACTTGGTCCTCAGACAGGGGCATTGGCGAGCCGTTGTCAACAACAATGACCTCGTAGTCGTCCGGCGTCATGTCGAGCTGGTAGCTACTACACAGGCTTTGCAGTGTGCGCTCGATTTCCCGTTGCATGTCATAGCAGATCACGATCACAGAGAACCGATAGCGGTGTTTTTTAACAAAGCGGAATATCCGCGACAAGCCCATTTCGAGTTCTTCCGGAGGTGACCGTAGACCCCGATTATGTGACACTATGAAAACCTAATAAATAGCTTTCCCTATATTCTTGTCGGCGCCTCCTGTGAAAAAGAATATCACCGTGCTGGGTATGCATCGTTCGGGCACCTCACTGGTGGCCAACGCGCTAGCCAGTGCCGGTATGTACTGTGGTGAAACGCCTGAACTCATGGCCGCACGGGAGGACAATCCATTGGGTTTTTTTGAACGGATTGATGTGGTTCAGCTCAATGACGAACTTCTCGAGGCCAGTGGCGGCAACTGGTTTACGCCTGTACTTCCGGGCGAGCCATTCGCCGATTCTCTCACGGGACGCAGGGACGCCATTCTCACTACCTTGTCGGCCTCGGGGCCGTGGCTGATCAAAGATCCCAGAATGTTGCTGACCTGGCCATTCTGGTGCGACAGCCTGCAGCATACCCTGAAGATTTACGTATACCGCGAACCCGGCCCGGTTGCCCATTCTCTGCGTACCCGTAATCAATTTCCCCTGGAATACGGTTTCGCCCTGTGGGAAAGCTATAACCGTTCTATTCTCAGGGCATTGTCGGGCAACACATTTGTGGCGATTTCCTTTGAAGAGTTGTCTCGCAACCCAGTCGCCGGCCTTGCCTCACTATTCGACCAGCTCAGTCGTTTGGGCCTTACCATCAATGCTGACGCTGCTGACGGCATTTTCGATGCGCAACAAGACCATGGCCGTGATTTACCGAGGGGCACGGAGGAACTTTTGAGCCCGTCCCAGCTGCAACTGCGCACCCTGTGTCAGCAATTGTGCTCCCAGGGAATTGTCAGCGAGACATTCTCTGTTCCAGAGATCAACGAACAACTGGTTCAGAATCTGCAAGATTTCGCCAGTGCCTTCGGCGCTCTCGCAACCGCCCGGCAGGTGGAAGAAAAGCTGGAAGTGATGACCCAGCAACACGATATGATTTACGCCCAGTACCTCTCGCTGCAAGACAGCCACAAAGCGCTGGGCAAAGCACACCGGACCAGTGGTGAAGAACTGAAGTATCTGCGCCGGGAACACGAGGAGCATGAAAACCTGCAGGCACTCCACTCGCAATTGTGTGCGCAGCACGACGATCTGAAAACGGAACAAAAAACCTTGCTCGTACAGCTGCAGGCTCTGCAGCTCGAATTTGAACGAAGCCGTGATAAGGCGGATTACCTGTTCCACCAGTTGGACTTGAGCTACCGGAAACTGAACGACTTCATGTCTTCATTTCCAGGCCGGCTCACCAGCCTGGTCACGACCCTGTACAAGCTGGTGACCCTGCGTCCCCGGCGCAATTCAGCGCTGGATGACCTGGTGGAGGATGCCCAGCAGCATCTCGATACCTACGCCAATTCAGTGATGGCTGGTCCCGACTCGCGCATACAAATGTTATGGCGCGTCATCCGCTACCTGCTGGCCCACCCTGTCAGCAGTTGGCAGAGTTTTTCCCTGCCGCGCCTCAAGCGCGCCCTGTCAGTGTGCCTGGGCGCCGAGCAGTCTGACCTCGCGATCTGGGTCGGGCAGCGCTTTCCCTCTGCCGTCAACGCCACTGAACACCATTTGCAGCCGCAGCTGGATGAGGATCTGGATACTCTCGAGCTGGTTTTTCCAGAAGACGATAAGCCCCGGGTTTCTATCGTTGTGCCGGTCTACAATGAATATCGCATGACCCTGTACTGCCTGCGCTCGGTATTGGAGCACAGCAGCGACGTGGCCTATGAACTGATCCTGGCAGACGACTGTTCCTCCGACCCGACCGCCACCATCAAAGAACGTGTTAAAAATATAAAGGTCGTGCGCGGCAAGGAGAACCGTGGCTTCCTGAGCAACTGCAACGCCGCAGCAGCGGAGGCGGTGGCAGACAATATACTCTTCCTCAACAACGATGTGGCCGTGACCCCAGGTTGGCTGAGCACCCTGCTCCACACCCTTGACGCGCACCCCGACATTGGCATTGTCGGGCCAAAGCTACTTTTTGGTGATGGGCAATTGCAGGAAGCCGGAGGCATCATCTGGGATGATGCCTCCGGCTGGAATTTTGGCCGCATGGATGATCCCGCTAAGCCTGAATACAACTATCTACGCGATACAGATTATGTTTCCGGTGCCTGCCTGTTGGTCCGCTCCACCCTCTGGCAACAGCTTGGGGGCTTCGACAACCGCTATGTACCCGCCTATTACGAGGATACCGATATCGCCTTCGAGGCCCGCGCTGCAGGCTATCGCGTGGTCTATCAGCCAGCGGCCTCAATCTACCATTTTGAGGGCATGTCCCACGGCACCGATCTCGCCAGTGGCATCAAACAACACCAGGTCGACAACCAGCAGAAATTCCGCGACAAGTGGGCTGCTGGATTGGCGGAGGAGCATTTCGAGAACAGCCAGCACCTGTTCCTGGCCAGGGACCGGAGTCGCCAGCGCCGCTGTGTACTGGTGATCGACCACTATGTTCCCTCCTATGACAAGGACGCTGGTTCCCGTTCAACCTGGATGTACCTGCAGTTGTTGGTTGAGCTCGGCTACAACGTGAAGTTCCTTGGTGCCAACTTTTTCCCTCACCAACCCTATACCGAAGAGCTGCAACAAATGGGCGTAGAGGTGCTTGTGGGGGAACACTTCGCCAGGAATATAAAACGCTGGTTGCAAGACAATGCCAACTACATACATACCGTGTATGTGCACCGCCCCCACGTGGCAGAACAGTTTCTACCCATGCTGGAGCGTATGGAGCCACGGCCCAAGTTGATCTACTTCGGCCACGACCTGCACTACCTGCGCAAAGAAAGGGAGTTGGCCCTGACTGGGGATAGCAAGGTTGCGGCTGAGGGCCGCGAATGGCGCCAGCGCGAGTACGCGCTATTTCAGCGCTTTGACCAGGTCTACTATCCCTCCCAGGTTGAGATCGACGAAATACAGGGACAACAACCGGACCTGACCGCGCGGGCAATCCCTCTC
The DNA here is from genome assembly GCA_965237855.1 of Halieaceae bacterium. Classification (GTDB taxonomy): domain Bacteria; phylum Pseudomonadota; class Gammaproteobacteria; order Pseudomonadales; family Halieaceae; genus CBDEGK01. The sequence continues at coordinate 1,110,962 of CBDEGK010000004.1, forward strand.
TATGCACTCGACAACCACAGCAAGGCCGAAACCAAAACTGAAAACCGCAGTGGTCTTTTGTTCGTTGCAGGATTCAACCACCCACCCAATATTGATGCCATGCAGTGGTTTGTTGCTGAAGTGTTGCCCAAACTGAGGCAGTCTCAGCCGGAGGTGGTGCTGCATATAGTCGGCTCTAACGCGCCGCAGAGTATCACCTCGCTGGCGGCGGAACGGATCGTGGTGCACGGCTATGTCAGCGATGACCAACTAGAAATTCTCTACCGGGAGTGCGCTGTTGCCTGCGTGCCCCTGCGCTACGGTGCCGGTATCAAGGGCAAGGTCATCGAGGCGATACAACACGGCATTCCACTGGTGACCACCAATGTCGGGGCCGAAGGTATTCCGGAAGCAGCCTCCGTCATGCAAATTGCCGATGATGCAGACAACTTTGCCCGCGCCTGCGCCTGCGCAATCAACGGGGAAGCTGAGGTAAATCGCATGCTGGAGCGCTACCCGGCATATCTTGAAAACAATTTCAGCAAGGCCAGGGCGGCCCGTATTATTGAGCTTGATTTTGGCAAAGCCACGCTGGAAAGCGCATGAAGAAGCGGTTGCTGCAGGCCCTGGCGCCTTTTCTCAAGCAACATGCTGAACGACAAGTTATCGTACACGCGCATATGTTCAAAAATGCCGGTACCACCCTGGACTGGAGCCTGCAACGCAGTTTTGCAGAGCACCACCTGGACCATCGCGATGATGACCGCATGCGCGAGGGTGCCAGTTACCTGGGACCCTATTTATCGGACAAGCCGGAGCTACAAGCCCTCTCCAGCCACTGGATCACCTTTCCGCTGCCGACCTTGAAGGGCATACATCTGCACCTGCTACTGATGTTTCGCGATCCCATAGAACGCGTTCGCTCGGTCTACAACTTCGAGCGACGCCAACAGCCTGCGGAAACCCCCGGTTCAAGAAAAGCAAAGCAGCTGTGCTTCAAGGACTACGTAAAATGGCAATTGGAACCCATGCCGGGACCGGTGATAAAAAACTTTCAGACTCGCTACTGTTCCGGCGATTACCTGGGAGAAGACATGGCACTGCTGCACGAAAAAGCGCGAGAAACTGTTGCGAGATTTCCGCTGGCAGGTGTCGTGGATCGCTATGATGAATCCATGGTCTTGTTCGAGCATACGCTGAAGACCGATTTTCCATCTCTCGATCTGTCTTACCGTGTTCAAAACAGCAGTGCACCACAGCCGATGAACTTCTCAGAACGCCGGCAACAAGTACTGGAGGAATTGGGAGACGTAGCCGATGAAGTGATTGCCGCAAACCGCTATGACATAGAACTCTATGCAGAGGTCCTTACCCGGTTTGAGCAAAACTTTGCGGCGGTTCCCGACAGGCAGTCGAAGCTGTCTGACCTGCATCAACGCTGTGAGTCCCTCTCATGAACAGGGACTTTGTTCGCGCTGCACACTACTTCGCCGATGGCTGGGCTTTGAACATGTGGCAAGTGGCAGAGCCAAAGCGGTTTCGGGGTGATTTGCGCCAGATCCGCCTGGACGGTTTCAACGCGATAATTGTCTTGGTGCCCTGGCGCGGCTTTCAAACCGACTGCCTGGTGCCCCAGTATGACCCGTTCTATGTCGCCCAGCTACAGCGCTTACTGAAGGCCGCAGAGAAGGAGAAACTGGAAGTCATTGTTCGCGCTTCCTACCTGCATCACAGCCTAGAGCAGAATGTGCCCAGTGCCTTTGCCATGGTAGGCAGGTTGCGAGAAGATCCAGCTACCATGAGCGCTTGGCTGGACTACCTGCGGAACCTGCACCAGGTATGCAGTCGCTACCGATCTTTCCGTCAGGCCTTTATTTCCTGGGAGGAGTTCTGGGGCTCATTCATCAAGCTGCAGCGCTACGAGGAGAGTCGGCGAGAACGCCTTATGGAACCGACGGGGTTCTCCAACTACCTCCAGGAGCGAGGAATCAGTGGCATAACAGCCATCCCCGAGGCTGAGGATCCCGCCTTCGAGCACTACCTGGCTTTTATCAACCAAAGTGTGCGTCAGCTCATCGAAGCAGCGAGTGAAGTTTTTCCCGGAATATCTGCCGAGTTCCGGGTTGACCTGGACCCGGTCAATGGCCCTGATGGCGTCACTTGGCGGGCCAATGACAACTACGCGAACTGGCCCACAACCCGCTACAGCTACTGGGCACCGTTTATGGGCGCTGAGAATGTTGGCGAACTGCTTTCCAGTGAGCGCACGCTCGAACTCCTGCGCTACATAATGGGCCTGGTCACAGAGCAGGGGGAAAACTGCGATCACATTATCGACCAGTTTAATTTTGTCGATGACACTGCCGCCTACATAAACGTACATGCGCGCATCGAGCCCGATGAAGTAAAGCAATTCCTCGAGGGAGCGGCACCGATACTGAAGAAGTTCAGCAGCGGATACGGCATCTGGGCTTACCGGGATTACAAACAAAACATCCTCTACAACCCGAAATTCCTGATGGGGCTGGCCGGTTGGCAAGTGGTATCCGGGTCTGCCCGCCCGCTGGGCCGAAACAAGCCAGGTGTCAAGTTGGGCAGCAACACCATTCTGCGCCAGACATTGCCGGCGCCCGTCTCTGGGCTACAGCGGGCCATTCCATTCACGGAATTCCAATTGGAGGTCGCGGGACTGGAGGAAAATGACCAGTTGCAGATTCGGATCAATGCGGGTCCCTGGCAAGCCATTGAAGTCGGAAATCTCGGTGGGACTGCTACCGTGCAAGTCGACTACGGTCAGGTCTGGGATGACGGTTTATTGATCGAGATTCGCAACAGCGGTGGCAGAACAACGCTCACCGGAATGGTTTTCTACCACACGGTCTTCCAGTGTGGGATTCGGGATGTATCCGGACGGGAGGGACCTTACCTGGCCGCCCTGAGGGACTTCAATCAAAAACTTGGTGCTTGAGTCGGACAGCGCTCCTGAGCAACCCTAGAAAATCATCGGAATCTGCTTCTCAGGAAAATTTGAAGGCCCGAAGAACCAACACTCTATCGCGTAGCGATCGTGTTTCATCGTCGGCGACCAGGAGGTGCGATGCAGGTTAAAGTGATCGAAGAAGATGGCATCGCCGGGATTGAACTCGGGCGTTACCGGCGGTGTATCCGGGTATTGTTCCCGTACAAAATCGATACTGACGGTCCAGTCAAAACGAGCGCCATCGGTGCCAGTGGCAACAATTTCGTTAAAGCGCCGCGGCACCAGCTCAATTCCCGGCGTATCCAGGTCTCCGCCACAGTGACTCAGTGCGATCCAGAGATTACAGCTACGAACGTAGGCCCCCATGAACGACCCATCCTGGTGCCAATCTGATTCGCCTGCCAGCTTGCCAACTCGACGCAACACCCATTTCCTGACGGATACACAAGGGGGCTCACCAAGATACTCCTGCAGGATGCTGTGCAGGCTCAACTCTTCGTAGAGATCGAATACCTGTTGCATGACACGCGGGGAGTCGGCGGCCCAGATGCCACCGGCCTTCACCACAAATTGGCGCCCGGTACCAACCGGGTGGTCCTTTAAGGACTTCGGGGGGGCGTACCAGGGGGCCGTTTTTTCCGGGGTTGTGTCGCTGATACCCTTTTCCCGACCAGCCATGGCCAGGTCAATACCGTCTTTCAGCGGCTGAATGTATTTCTGGGCAACGAGATTGCGGACAATAAGCGAACCATGATGCTGTATACCACCGCCGAGGGTCCTGGTGGACAGCTGCTCGACCAGGACCTCGGGGATACTGCCACTTCCTGTAGTTGCTCGAAAGGATCTTCAAGCGCAGGGGGCCACTCGGCTTTCGAGGCTGGCCATTCAATCCGCTTGAAAGCTTCAATGCGTAGTTCGGCAATGCGTCTTTCCAACTGGAAGTCACCTTGCTTTCGATTGAGACTGCTGAGCGCGGCAATGGCCTCAATCCAATCACCTCCGCGTTCCAGCTTATCGATCCGGTCGAGTTCTGCTTCGACATTCACACTGTTCATGATTTACGACCTGGCCCCACTGCAGTTCAGTGTAGAATGAGACCAACGAATCATGCAATGGGAAGTTTCGAGATGAGTGCCTGTTTATGGAGTGGATCACTACGTGAGCGGAAGCCAGGGTGATCACTAAAACATTCCACCGGTACTATTCGACCAGGAGACTACAGTTACTGTGCCTGCTACCACTGCTGGCAGTGGCGGGGTTCTACTTCACGTACCTGTATCAGCACGCCATCAATGTACCCCTGGCTGATGATATTTACGACATCCTGCGCCCCTTGGTAGAAGCCAGTAACACCGAAAATATAACAGTCGCCTTGCAGTCGCTGTACGAACAACACACCGACCACCGGACTATCGCCTCCAGGCTGGTCTATGGCGCAATCTACCTGGCAACTGGGGAAGTCAATTTCCGTACCCTGAATTTTGTCGCAAATCTGGCTCTGCCCCTATTGTTACTGGCCTTATACCTGATGTCTGCAGGCTCCCCGCGCCGGCTGCTGGTGCTGCTGCCGGCAGCACTGCTATTGCTGCAACTGAGGGCCTATGGCATCACCTTCTGGGCCATGTCCTCCTTTGCCTATTTTTATGTCTTTGTGTACGGCTTCTTCTGCCTGCTGTTCCTTCACAACACGGATCGACGGCGTTTCTGCTTCGCCCTGGTTATGGCAACACTCGCCAGTTTCACCCTCGCCTCCGGGCAGTTGATCTGGCTGGTAGGGCTGGTCAGTCTGGCCCAACAGAGCTTGCTACGGCGCAGCCTGTCGCCACACTACCTGCTGTGGTGGCTGCTATCCGCAATCGCTGTTCTGCTACTGTGGCGAGTGGAACAGGTGGCCCGCATCAGCCCGGTGATACTGCTACAAAATTTCTTTAGTGACCTCGGGCACTCTGGATTGTACACGCTGACCCTGCTGGGTAACTTCATTAGCGAGTCCAGTGTAGCCGTAGCAGCTGCTGCCGGCGGCCTGATGTTGGTCATTCTCTGCGCCTGCAGCCTTCATCGCTGGCGCGAACCCGATCTGCGGCTGGAGTTATGTGGCTGGTTTATTGTGTTATCAGTGATAACCATGGTTCTTGGGCGGGGCTTTGCTAGCGTCGATTACGGCCTCTCCTCTCGGTATAGCTTTCCCTCAGTACTGATGATTGCCACTACCTGGATGCTGCTCGCTATGCGGTTGCGACTCGGCCACTGGTCAGCTTTGCTACCAGCCATTTTGTTGGCACTGCTCTACTCCGGCCACTCTTTCTGGACTTACTCCCATGCCCTGCAGCCTTATATGGAAAAACGGGTGGAAGACTTTAATCGCGGCCATTACCGGGCTTTCGGTTTCCCGATGAAAGAGAGTAACAGGATCGTAGCAGAGGCCATTGAGCTGGATATTTACTCCCCGCCTTCACGGCCCCTGCCAGCGCCGGTGGTTACCTTCGGGCAAGCTCCCTCATCGGACTAAGACTAGAACTGGAAGTAGAGGAATTCGCTCGCTTTGGAAATCATCATGACCGAGAAAATGAAAATCAGCGCTTGTGTCACTAGCACCGCTTTTCCTGGTTTGAAACTATCCTTCAAATCCATGCTATTCGGCGCCAGTGCAACGACTCCAATGTAGAAAGCAACCATGGCACTCAACGCCCAGGTTGCCCATTGGTCTTTTTGAGCAGCATTGGAAGCCAGGCTAAAGAACCAGGGTGCATCCGTACCCATCAGTTTGCTGGCGGCAACATGGAAGGTGTTGTCCCCAAGACCCAGCATGCCCATGTAGATTTTAGCCACGTCAGACCAGTTAGTGGCCCTGAAGATTACCAGCGTAAAACTGAAAAAGTGGAAGGTGATAAACCAGCCTAGCCAGGCAGGTATGCTAATGCCCGTTTTGCGCCAGAGGTGATTGACCACGATGGCGGCGCCGTTAAGTGCGCCGAAAACAACAAATGTCCAGGCTGAGCCGTGCCAGATGCCGCTGATTATCATGGCGAGGAAGCTAGCCGCCATCCCGGCTTTGAAGGTAATTTCCGGAAAAGAACGGAGAATGGTCTTGTAGACATAGGCGTTGATAAAGCGCGTTAGCGTGATGTGCCAGCGCTGCCACAGGTTGATGATGCTAGTGCCCTTGTAGGGGCTGCGAAAGTTCACCGGCAGCTCAATGTTGAACAACAACGCCAGCCCAATGGCCATGTCGGAGTAGGCAGAGAAGTCAAAATAGAGCTGAAATGTGTAACTGTAGTGAACCAGCCACGCCTCCAGTAGATTGAGCGTCTCTGCGCCATCAAAACCATGATTCACGAGAATCTCAAACGAGTCAGCGATGACCACTTTCTTGAACAGGCCAATGCTGAGTACAAACGTGCCAAGAATAAAATTGCTAGCGCGGAAGTGCCGATTATCCGTTGCCCCAAACTGTGGCATGATTTCCCGGTGGTGGACGATCGGCCCCGCGATTAATTGAGGGAAAAATGAGACGAACAAGGCGTAGTCAACCGGGTTCCGCTCCTTGAGGCCGGTGCGGTAACAATCGACGATGAAGGCGATTTGCTGCAGGGTGAAAAAGCTAATTCCCAGGGGGAGCGCCAAGTGTAGGTAATCAAACTCAACCCCGGGCAGAAAATTTGCGTTGAAGATAAAGAAATCCATGTATTTGTAGTACGCCAGCAGGCAGACATTAAGGCAGACACCCAGCAGCATCAGGCGTTTCTTCGGCGGGATAATTTCCCTGGATCTGCCGTAGGACTGAATTTTCCCCGCTATGGTGTAATTTGTCACGATGGAGCCAAGCAGTAGCGGTAGATAGATTGGATTCCACCAGCCGTAGAACAGCCACGATCCGCCCAGCAGCCACAATTTTCCGGCGCGCAAATGGCCGAGGTGATTAAGAGTGTAATAGCCAAACAGTACTAGCGGCAGAAATGCAAAGAGGAAGATGTAGGAGTTAAAAAGCATTATGTTGTCAGTTCAGGAATGTCCGCAGGGCCGGAATTGTCCAGCTATAAGAGTTCATCTGGAAGTTCAGTGTCGCTGAGTATAAACTTACTGGCTCCCGCGGCACCAGAGATTGAATCACGCAACAGACCAGTCGGCAATGCAATCAAAATACTATTTAACATTATTCATGGCGCTTACCTTGTTCGGCTTTTCCTGCGCTGCGGCCTTCAACTATGTTGTCGATCCCTATCGGTTTTTTGATTCACCGGATCTTGCGGGGATCAATGAATACCGGCAAAGATTCTTCCTAGGACAATATATTTCCAAGCCCTACGCCCTCAGGGAGCAGGCACCAGAGGCAGTAATCCTGGGGGTATCCCGCGCCGGCTCATCTCTCGCTACCGATCACCCCGGCTGGAGTGATACGCATGTGTACAACTATGCGATGGCCGGCAGCACTGCCTATTTACTGTGGCGCAATTACCAACATGCCAAGGCCAGTGGCGATCTGAAGCAGGTCGTGTTGATGCTGGACTTCTACATGTTCAATGTTCACAGGGACCAACGCCCAAGTTCTGGCCACATCCTGAGATATGAGGAGCGTTTAGCGGTTTCCCCGGAATTCAAAAGGAATCGCGGCTACCCGGTTCGCTTGTTCAAAGACACACTGACATCCTTGATCTCCTTTGAGATGCTGTACGAAAGCTGGAACACCGTACTCGCTCAATCGAAGATTGCCGACGAGGAGCTTTACAAATCTACGCTGACTTCTTCTGGCTTCTGGATCAACGATCCGCCGCCAAAACAACCCCAGCGAAAGTTGTTTTGGCTCATCGAGAAGCAGTATATGACCGCCACCTGGTTCCCGGGTCCGGCAAAGAAATTTGCCATGCGACTTGAGAACGGCTCTTCCAACCTGATGTATCTAAGAAAAATATTGGCTGACGCACACCGTGAAGGCATCGACTTGAAAATCGGCTTCATGCCATTTCATGCCCGCCTGGCAGAGGCGATGCGCGCTGTGGATATATGGGACGACTTTGAGCGGTGGAAGAAAAATGTCGTAGTACTGATTGAAAAGGAGGCCACAAAAACCGGGCAACCCGCCTATCCCATTTGGGACTTCACCGGCTACAACTCGATCACTACGGAACCCGTACCCTTACCCAGGGATAAGACGACGCGCATGAGGTGGCATTTGGATCCTTCTCACGTAAGCAGGGCGACCGGTGACCTGGTTCAAAATATTCTTCTCGGAACGGACGGCGAGCGCTACCACGACTTTGGCCGGAAGGTGAATAGCGGGGATATAGGCGCATATATTGAGCGCACCCGCGGGGATCGGGAGCGCTATGTGGAGAGGTTTCCGAAGGATCTGAAGGAGATTCGGGACAAAGCGGAAGAGACACGACCTTGGCGGGAAGAGGCTTAGTCCTCCGGCCACTGGTCTAACGAGAATCAGGAATCGTATTCTTCGAGTGTCCTCTTCGCTTTGGTGTAGAAGAGGCTGATTGTGTTAGCCTCATCGATGTCAAACTCGCCCAGGTCAATGCCCATGTAGGATTCAACTTCCAACACCAGGCTCATGCCCGCCAGAGAATCGAGACCATAGTCTTCAAAGTTGTCGTCGTCGCCAATTTCGACTTCTTCCTTTTTCTTCAGAACCTTCTTGATGCCGACCTTTGTGGCTTCGCGAAACTCATCCAGTGTGAACATTGTACCCCCGTGAATTGATTGTCTAAAACTAAACCCGTTCAAGTACCGATGTGGCCCAGGACAAGCCCACACCGAAACCCGAAATTAAAATCGTTTTCTCTCCGGTATTCATATATTGCTCCAGCATCAGCGGGATAGAAGAGGAAACCGTGTTGCCAGTCTCCGCCGCCAGAAACGGGACCTTGTCCGCATCAACGCCCAGGAATGGCACCAGGTTGTCGACGATGTACTTGCTACCCTGGTGCAGGAGGTATAGGTCGACATCATCTTTGCCCAGTTCATTCAGCGCCAGGCATTTTTCGATCTGCGGAGGTACTTTGGACATCGCGAACTTGAATACATTATTTCCCAACATTGACAGTACACCGGTGTTCTTGTCCACCGCGATTGAGTGGGAAAGCTTGGCATTAGTGGAATAGGTGGACTTCCTGGATGTAAAAACCGGGTCTTCCGCAATATAGGTGACGGCGGCTGCGTCACCGAAGAGGAGATCGGTATTATAGTCTTGCGGGTCAATGACCTTGGAATAGGGGTCCGCCGTGAACAACAAACCGTGGCGCATGCCCTGGGCGCTCATGAAGGCTTGTATAACGTCCAGCGCGTAGACAAACCCAGAACAACCCAGCGACACATCGAAGGCAGCGAGGTTTTCGGACAAGCCGAGCTTGTGCTGCACAATAGCGGATGTGTGCGGCAAGCCGGCGCCATCCGGGTTCTGGGTTACCACGATCAGGCAGTCGATCTCTCCCCGGTTGATACCGGGATCCTTCGCCAGCAAGTTCTCGAATGCCTGGACGCAAAGATCGGAGGTGTCCTCTTCGTCGCCCTTGCGCAAAAGGGAGGTGAAACCGACCTTGTCGGTAATGAACCCCACGTCCTTTCCTGCCTCTTCTGCGCGATCGATATTGCTAACTCGCTGTTCAGGAAAATAGCTAGCGATCGCTTTTATGCCAATCATCAGGGTCTCCGTGCCCTCCAAGGCTCGCGACTGTCTTTTAAATTGTGAATTATTTCAAGGCGATTGTGTATTTATTTGTAGGCGCCGCTTACACGGCCCGCGCTGATGTAATTCGCCAATTCGCTTTTCTAGGTCTTTCATTTTGTTACTCATATCAATGTGGTAGCGAGTATACCAAGCGTCAAGACAGACTGGCTTGCCTACCGGAAAGTCCAATAGCGATGCTCGCAGTAATTTCGATAAATACCCATACTCGGGCAATAAAACTCTATGAACCGTGGTGATTTGGCGTAATGGCTGCATTTAATTTCAAGTTGGGCCCGGGTATCCTGGTAAGCGCGGCATTCATCGGCCGGGTACGATTACTACCGCCGGTTGGGGTAGCCTGGCGGTGGTACTGGTGACACTGGGTCTGGGACTATTGATAATCGCCAAAGTTTCAGGGCTGATGGGCTGACTGAAGCTAGGCTATCTGCTTACTCTCTATCACCGTCACCACCTCTTCCTGGACCTTGGTCTCACGCCGCCGCCTGATCTCGCGTGCGGGCCTTTCCATTTTGGGTATCACCTTTTGCCACCAAAACTCCACCAAGCCAATTTTCCACAGCAAATATCCGGTGTATCCGGGAATGGTCGAAAAATCCAGATGGGCAAGGTGATCGAAGCCACGACTTACCATATACGCGGCGCGCAACAGCGCCCCCCGCACGGGGTACAACGGCTGTTCCTCGTTGCTGGCCCGCACCCGTTTTAGCCAGCGGTCAAAGAGCCAGCGCGGGGGTTTCCACACGGCCAGCAGGTACAACAGGAAATTGGCCCAGCGGGGCGGAATATTGGCGTAATTTGAAGAGACCTCCTCTATATCAACTCCCTGTTCACGGAATTTACGCTCCATGACCGTGTTGGGAATCAGCTTGAGAGAGAAGATGTTCAGCGTGTACGGTCGTCCGAACGCATAGACAAGCTCCAGCGTGTCGACCACGTCCTGGCGAGTTTCTATGGGGTTATCGACAATAATGTCGTAGGCCGGAGGAATCTGGTAGCGAGGCGCGAAACCAGCGCAGACATGGCTGGCCGCCAACACCTGTTCAGGGGGCGTGGGACGCTGGTAGAAATCGAGGATTCGCTGTGAGCCACTCTGCACACCCATCCGAATACGGTTCATGCCGCCCCAGGTCAGTACCTGCAACTTTGTCACCAGCAGTGTAAAACTGACCCACTAGCGACAATTTAAAACTGACCCACCTGAGGCACAATTACCGCCAATTTCAATCAAGAGAGAGGCGGTGTAAATGAGATGTTGAATCAGGAGCAATTAGTGGACATACACGTTTTACATCGACAAGGGACGAGCATCCGCAGTATCGCCAAAGAAATGAACCTATCACGCAATACCGTACGTCGTTATCTGCGCGATGCTGCCAAAACACCTCGCTATTCTCAGCGCGAGAAAAGGCCGTCTAAACTGGACTCGTTCAAACCCTATTTAGGAGAGCGTATCGAGGCAGCGAAACCCTATTGGATACCGGCGACAGTCTTGTTTCGAGAGATTCTGGCGCGAGGCTACCAAGGCAAAGAAGGTATTCTGAGAGATTATCTCCGACAATTTAAGCCGAAGGCGAAAGATCCAGTCGTTCGCTTTGAGACACCGCCTGGCCAGCAGTTACAGGTAGATTTCACGACGATTCGGCGAGGCAGAAATAGGCTTAAGGCCTTCGTTGCCACCCTGGGATACAGTCGAGCAACCTACGTACGATTCAGTCAATACGAACGGCAGGAGGATTGGTTAGCGGGTATTGAAGGTGCGTTACACTACTTTGGAGGCGTGCCTGAGGAACTGCTATTCGATAATGCCAAGTGCATCATGATTGAGCGAGACGCCTTTGGTGCCGGGAAACATCGGTGGAACGCCAGTTTGTTGAACATGGCTCGTGATAATGGTTTTAGATTGCGCGCCTGTCGGCCCTACCGTGCTAAGACCAAGGGCAAAGTCGAGCGATTCAACGGTTATCTTAAAGGTAGTTTTATCACACCACTGGCCGCGTCACTGAAGCAATCCGGGCTGGCGCTGGACGTGGAGGTAGCCAATGGGCAGGTGGGTCATTGGCTCGCTGACATTGCACATCAGCGAATTCACGGGACAACAGGCCAAAAGCCGCAGGTATTGCTCGATCATGAGCGATTAAGCCTCATGCCGCTGCCTTTGGCGCAGCGCTTGGTGGCTCAGGACAAACCGCGAAGCAATGCCCAGGCACTCCCGATCGAAAGTCTCCAGCATCCGCTGAGTACCTATGACCAGCTGCTGGGAGTTGCTGTATGAACCTGCAGATGGAAAGAGTGCAGCAAGCCTGCGAAGTGCTTAAACTCGGTGCTGTGGCATTGGAATGGTCCGCTATCGCTGACAGGGCCTCCGGTGACGAGTCATCACTGGCTGACTTTCTTGAGCAGCTACTGCGGGTTGAGATAGACGCCAGGATGCTCCGCACCCGCGAGACTTTGCTGAGGTTTGCAGGGTTGCCGTCCGTCAAGCGTTTTGAAGACTATGACTTCAAGTTCGCCACCGGTGCACCGCGCAGGCAACTCCAGGAATTAACCAGTTTGGCCTTCATCGAGCGTGCAGAGAATATCGTGCTGCTTGGACCCAGTGGTGTCGGTAAAAGCCACCTGGCGATCAGCCTGGCATACCAGGCGGTCATGAATGGGATCAAAACACGCTTCATTACGGCGGCGGATCTCATGCTGCAACTGGCCACCGCAAAAAAGCAGGACCGACTAGAGTCTTACCTCAAACGAAGTATCCAGGCACCTAAGTTGCTCATAATTGATGAAATAGGTTATCTGCCATTTGGCCGGGAAGAAGCCAATCTGTTTTTTAATGTCATTGCTAAACGTTATGAGCAAAGCAGTGTCATTGTGACCAGCAACTTGCCATTCTCGCAATGGTCTACTGCGTTTGCTGATGATCAGACCTTAACCGCGGCTTTACTCGACAGATTGTTACACCATGCACATATCGTCCAGATATCGGGGAGCAGCTACCGACTCAAGGGAAAGAAAGCGGCCGGTATCGTCCCGGCAGCAAGCCAATCATTGGTTAAATAACGGAAAGAAAACGCTGAGGGTGGGTCAATTTTAAATTGCTGATTAGCACGGCAAGGTGGGTCAGATTTGGACTGCTGTTGACATATGGCAGCGCCAGATGCTCAACCGGCCACAGCGGGGTATTCCAAACAGACAATGACTTCCATGCCATTGGCATGCCTCAAATCGGACCTGGATTTGACTTTCCCGATGGGGATTTTGGCCGTGGTAATGTGGCTACTTACCCGGCAACCACCGGAAACCGGGCTGACAACTACAAATTCAGGGCACCTAACTTGCGCAATGTCTGGGGCCGCCTGATTTGTCTCACATGTACTGAACCCTGACACCTGATTGACGCACTGCCCCTCGAGACCCAAAAAGCGTCAGAAGCCAATACCAACAGATTACGTGGGAATCAGCATCCTTTTCCACTCCTAGAACCGGAGAAGAGCCCATCCTGTGCTGTGTGACCTACCTTATGCAGAGGGACCCTAAGTTTCTATACAACACCCTTTTCTGCCAATAAGATGGAATCATGGGAAATGGCGAAAAACGCATCAGGCATCTGGAAATGATCCAAGGCGTCATCAATCGCATGGCGGCCACTAGCGCGATTATGAAAAACTATGCCCTCGGGACGTTTACCATGGGAGCCGCTCTCGCGCGGTTCCTGCAGGCGCCTGAGATCATGCCGGTAAGCGCTGCACTGATTGGTGCGCTCTGGTTAATGGATGCGAAATACTTACAGGAAGAAAAATGGTTCCGTGACATTTTTAACGACGAACGCATCAAACCGGACACTGAGCCCGTCACCTTCGCCGTGACGCCGAGCAAAGAGGTTATGGATAAAACAAAACTGTCCTACGGCTTGAACAGGTGGTCAACTCGGTGGCTGTATGTTCCGCTGATTGCCGTCGCGATATTTTTGTGGTTATATTTTCTCTGTGTGTTTCCACTAAAATGAGAGGATAGGGTGATGGCAAAACGGGTGTTCGTTAGTTTCGACTATGATAATGACAAGAATTTGAAAGACCTGATTATCGGACAGAGCAGGAATGTTGCCACACCATTCAATGTAGCCGACTGGTCTATGAAGGAAGCTGCCATACAGTCCGAATGGGAAAAGGTGGCCGAACGACGTATCAAACAATGTGATGTAGTGCTCGTTATGGTGGGCAAGCAGACAAAATCAGCACCTGGTGTATTGAAGGAAGTGGGATTTGCCCGAAAACATCGCATTCCCATCGTTCAGGTCCGGGGCCATGATGATGTCACCCGAGAAAAACACTCCGTCCCCAATGCCGGCACTTTTTATGTCTGGAACTGGGCAAATCTAAAAAATATCCTGATCTGAGCGCCCGAGGAATTGTTAGAGGCGAACGTGGGTAAACCAAAGATCGGGACCTGGAACGCGGCTCTACGTGAATGGCAGTGGCGAAAAGGCCGGTGACGGATCTGCTGAAGGCCTCAGGAGGGTGAAAAAAAACACTAGCACAATCAATCACTTGCGGAGTGCTAATTTAGGGTACCCCGCGATCCCCACCACCTGGACCGAAATCGTGGTATCGCCTATATGAGGCAGAAAATAGTCAGCTGGTGTGGCTACCATTGATCGAATCAAGAACAGCAAGAACACTGTCTAACTACCGGATCTTGCCGTTTTGCACAGCTTCGTGGGCACTGGGCCTGCCTCGACAAGCCGAGATCACTCTTCGTTTATGAAAGGGGCTACGCCCCTCTCACACTCACCCGCTGTTCCGACGCAGGGTCTCCACGCGTGCCGCGCTGCTAATAGGCTGGCTCACTTTGAAGTATATTGGCGTAAAAGGTCGCATTTGGATGTGTTATTTTATACAATGGGTAAACGAAAAAGAGAGGAGAAACACCCATGTCGCAATCCGTTAAGCTGTCGAAAGAATTGATCGCAGAGGCCGCTTCTCGCGGTCGGGTTCAACACCGCTCTATTCCACGCCAAATTGAATACTGGGCCAACATCGGCAAGATTGCAGAGGAAAATCCCGATCTGACACTGGGTCTTGTTATTGGCATTCTCCAGGGACTGGAAGATTCCGCCGCCGGTGACGTGTCCGAGTACGAGTTCGGATGAGGATAGTTCAGACAGCCGGTTTCCGCCGAAGGGTAAAGCGACTGCACAGGGCCGAAAAACAGGCACTGGATGTGGCAGTGAAGACGATTGCAGGTGCTCCTGACAGTGGAAACTTAAAGAAAGGCGCACTGGCGGGGGTCCGCGTGTTCAAGTTCAAGGTAAAGGCACAGCAATATCTATTGGCTTATAGCCACGAGAGTGGGCAAAAAACAATCACATTGCTGGCGATTGGAACCCACGAAAATTTCTACAGGAATTTGAAGATATAGATTTTACAGGCCAAGGCTTTATTATAATAGGATATAATATCCTACCTTATGATATAGTATCTTTACTGAATCTTGGGGTGAGCTTTATGCCAGTGATTAGTTTTGCGAGTCCAAAAGGGGGTGCCGGTAAGACCACCGCATCCATATTGTTGGCGTCTGAGTTGGTGCAGCGCGGGCTGTTGGTGACGATCATTGATTGCGATCCTAGTCAGTGGTGTGTGCATTGGACCCGGGCCGGGGAGGTACAGGGCTTATCTGTTATTCCCAAGCCCCGAGAGGAGGCCATCATCGATGCTATTGATCAGGCGGGGCAATCCGCCAACTTTGTCATTGTAGACCTGGAGGGGACGAGTTCCTTGTTGGTAGCCTATGCCTTGTCGCGCTCCGACCTTGTGGTCATTCCGACTCAAGCCGGGCCCATGGAAGGACAGAGTGCCAGTAACGCCATTAAACTCATCCGGCAGCAGGAAAAGGGTTTTAGCCGAAAGATCCCGTTCGCGGTATTAATGACTCGCGTTCGGGCCGCCATACGCACGAATATTGAAACGGATCTACTTGAGCAGTTGCAAGTTAACAACATTCCACTGTTTTCGACCCGGTTGATGGAGCGTAACGCTTTTAAAGAGATTTTGCGCCGAGAGTGTATGTTGGCTGATTTGCCCAGTAGTACCTATAAGTTGGACGATGCTAGGAGAAATGCTCGGTCATTTGCTGATGAGGTGGTTGAAATATGTCGATCCATAGAGGGGGTTGTCCGTGAAGGATAAGGCAGGGAAGGGTTATGGGTTTGATGAGGATGCGGGTGTTAATTTGGCGACTGAGTTTCCGGTTAAAACGGCCGCAGCTCCACGGCCAGATCAGGACCAGCTGCGCGAGATTGCAGAGAGCCAAGGGTTCACTAGTAGAGAGCCGACGGCACCGCAGACCGCGAAGGAGCCCAAGGGCCAGCTGTTGATCAACGGGCCCAGGGCAATCATTGACGAATTTAAGGCGTTTGGAAAAGCTCAAGAGCCCAAGTGGACGCACTGGTACACCTTGAAACGCGCCTTGGACGCGCTCAAGCGCGAGGTGGGATGAGTAGGGCGTGTTTTTTGTTGAGAACAGGCTGTGTGCGGGTTCAAATAGAAGTGAGAGAGTATTTTCCAATCCCTAAATGAGTCTGAAGCAGGGGCTATCCAGAGTTGATCTCAAGCCCTCATATTCCCCTGTTCATGGATTGATTTAAACAGTTGCCGCGGCGAACCTCCTGGAGTTTGTCGGCGACCTCAGTGCCTTATGCTTGCCGGTATTGGCCCTGATCTTGGTGCCATCCGGACTCACCGTACCTACCTTGAGCGTGTCCAACTCCTTCGCGATCACCAGGGCTCTCAGATCCAGTCGATCCACGATATCGACGACAAAGCGGACCAGATGATCGTCCGGCAAATAGTCCTGGGTTGTCAGCTACTCAAATAAGGGTCATTTCCAGCTGAAAAGAGTAGCACACCCTTGATTACTCGCGTGTAGCGCGTGTGGAGACCCTGTGTCGGAACAGCGGGAGAGTGTGAGAGGGGCTGAGAGGGGCGCAGCCCCTTTCATCATAAGAAGTGATTTCCAGTTGTCTCTAGTTTTATGATAATACTTTAATAAAATTGGTTTTCTCTTTAGAGAAATAATGCGAGGGACTTACCGGCGAAGGACTTAAGGTTACTTATCCACAGACACCAAGGAAAATCGGGGCCTAAAAGGGTGTTCGTGGGTTAGTTTGCGGCCGGATGGGTGCAGTAGCGGGTGTTTGGAGTCCCGCTACCGGCCGCAGGGCGGTTTTGAGGGGCCTGAATGGTTGGAGGGGTGCAGGGGGGCGGGCCCTGGGCGCCTAGATCAGCCCAAACTGCTTGTCCGTGATGCGGGTGGCGTTGTCCTTGATCTCCACCATCGACCATTTTTCCCGCGGCGGGGCGTGCTCGCTGTGGCGCATCCACAGGGACTCCACGGTATTGACCCAGGCCTTGCGGTAGGTCTCACCGACGCGAACGGCGGCGGGGTCTACCCGGTGTCGGCGCTCGATGGGCTTGCGCATACGGCGGCTGAGCTTGGCCAGGCGGGCGGCCGCGGGTTTGAGGATCTCGCCGGGGTTGAGGAAGTCCTTGAGGGTGACCCCCGCCTGGAGGGCCGCGGCCCTCCAGCGCTTGATCTTCTGTTTGCCCTCGGTGCGCAGCTGCTCCCACAGGCGCGGGCCGCCCAGCTCCAGGAAAAATTGGCGGGTAAAGGTTCGCAGGGCCGGGGCGGAACGCCAGTTACCGTGCTCATCGCGGTGTTTGAGCTGCTTGCCGGTCAAATAGCCGCAGCGGGTGAATTCCTGGAGCATGGCCTTGACCCGGCCGAGGGAGATCGGGCGAGAGCGCCAGGCGGGGCTTTGATTGATCCTGTTGGCGATGTGCTGGGCATCCGGGCATTCCAGAAAACCCCCCTGCGGCGTGGCGCAGCGCCGGGTGCCCACGTCCATCCAGGCCAGCACCATGAACTGCGCGACCGTGGGACCCGCGTCCTGGCGCACCTCGGTGCGGCGGCGGCCACTGGGGTTCAAACCCTGCCAGGTGGGCAGTTGGCTCCCAGAACATAACGGGACGAGATCTTGCGTTCATGGCACTTAAACGATTGTTTTAATTGCCTATTTCCTTCATGTTTTTCGTAGGCCGTCTAAATGGTCTTTTTCTTGGCTGATTTGTGCCGCTCATTGAGTTCTATATCAATGTACTTGTCGGTAATGGCGCCTGAGCTGTGGCCTGCGTCATCTCTGACATGCTCCCGGGGCCGTATCTTTACGTCATCAGAAATACCGGTATGCCGTAGCCAGTGCACTGTAGCATCCATCATGGCTTCGGCTTCTTCGGTGTGCCCTTGCTTAGCCAGGCGCGCGATCGCCTGATCAAAGCAATCCTGTACGATCGCTCGTATGTGTGTCGTACTGGACATGGCTCCCTGACCTCTATGTACGGGCAGTAATGGTGAGTCATCCGCTGGAGAGGGGCGCGCCGCCAACCCCAAGAATTTCCGCCAGCGTTTTAACGCTGCAAGCATCGTGTCGCTTACTGCTATCTGCCTTTCCTTGTTGCCCTTGCCAACGGTCGTGAACCACCAGAGCCCATCATGGTCTTTGTGAAAGTCGTTCATCGTTGGTGTCCAGCGCTCACTGGCAGACAGCTCTGAAACCCTCAGATACATGCTGTATAAGGCGGAGACCATGAACAGCGTACGCTCGTGGGTGCTGGGATGTTTAGACGCCATGTGCTCTGCGGTTTCGATCAGCGTCCGCCATTGTTCTTGGCTCAGGCGACGGACTTTGGTCTGGCCCTGGCGCGTTTGCACAAATTTGCTTTTTTGCCGGATGAGCGCGACAGGGTTAGTCACCGTATATTCTTCCAATAACAGGTACTGAAAAAAGCTGCTGCTTGTTGCCATTAGCTGCTTAATCCCAGTGTTTGAAGCAAGGTATGCCTTTTTGTCAGGCAGTTGACCTTTCTTAAACGCCGATTTCGATACCGTTGCCACAAAGGGTCGCCATTCAGGATTCGGTCTGCGTTGCCCCTCTTTCTCCAGGAAGCGCGGGGCTTTCTTAACCCCGATCCACGCCGCTGGTGGCCGCTGACAAAAACGAATAAAGTTCTCGATATCATCCCGCTTCAATTCGTCCAGCGTTTTTAGTGCAATGTGCCAACACCAATGCAAGAGTCGCTCTAAATCACGGCGATAACTGTTAAATGTGCCAGCACTGCCGTTGTATTGCTGCAGAAAGCTCAATGCCATCTCGAAATCATTGGACTGAGCATTCGTGAGTGTGCCGGGTGCTGCACAGTCGTCAATGTGCTCCAGAGCGTCAAAGCACGCCAGGGGCGATTTTCTCATACTGGCAATAGCCATTGACAAATCTTCCTATTCTACATACCGTAGTAATCAATATTACCACGGTTATAAGAATAACACAGACAAATAGAAGTGTCTGTAAGGACGATCGAATGACCCGCCTTGCCTTCCTGTCGACCGCTGAAAAGCGAAAGTTCGATTCCCCTCCGATTTTTACTAAAGATCAAAGACCGGCATACTTCGTCGTGACTGAGGATATCAAGAGAACGTTGAGCAACTTGCGCTCCGCCACCTACAAAGTAGGATTCTTGCTACAGCTCGGATATTTCAAGCACTCTGGGAAATTCTATGTGCCCACAGCGTTTCGCCGGAAAGACATCAACTATGTCAAACAAGCGCTTAATATTACGGAACAAATAAATCTCGATCGTTACGATCCGTCCCGATTAGTCCGCCATCGGTCGCGCATCCTTACTTTGCTGGATTGGCAACCGTTTAGTAAACCCAATGCAGCATTGGTGGCCGAGCACGTGCAATTGCTGGCCCAACAACAGCTTAAACCCGACGCCATATTCATTACAACAGTCGATTTCTGCTGGAAGCATCGCATCGAAATACCGACCTACCATCAACTATCTACAGTGATTACGAACAGCTTCAATATTGTGGAATCCAGTCTGCTAGGTACTTTGGCATCGGAACTGCGGGAGGATGAACAAACGGCATTAGACATATTGCTAGCAAATCCAAAGACTCACTGGCGTCCTTTGCTTGGGCAAATCAAGCAGGTTAACCAGTCATTGCGAGCCCAGGATATTCAGCAAAATGTCGACGCGTGCCGGACGCTCAAAGATTACTTCGGGCAGTTTCGGTCCATTTCTGACGTGCTGGATTTGAACCAACAAGCCACAGAGTACTACGCAGCATGGGTACAAAAGGCCACGCTGGCACAAGTGAAACAGTTTCCCAATCCACAGAAACGTTATCTACACCTACTGGCCTTCATCAAGTATCAGTATTATATCCGCCAGGATGTCTTGATGGATATTTTTCTAAAAAGTGTCCGCACTGCCACAAACGCTGTCAATAAGAAGCTTGCTCAGAAAGAGCAAAAAATGCAGTCAGAGCGAAAGACAGCTATTCAAACCATCAACACGTCCCATAAGAATTCGCGCCATCTACTGGACGAAATTACGCGTATTGTCCGATGCAAGGATCAATCAGATTCTGAGAGAATGGAAAAGATTGAACGCCTGATCGATGATCATGAGGCTCTGCAGGGCGATATCAAGATAGAGAAATTACAATTCTATGAACAATTACTCGATCAACACACAGGTGGTCAGCACTATTACGATACTCTGGAAAATCAATCCTTGCGGCTTCAGCGCAAGGTGTCCTCAGTGCTGAAGAATTTAGTATTCGACAAGGCTTCATCGGAGGAACCGTTACTTGCAGCCGTGACACATTTTCAAGTGACGGATGGGAATGTCGGCCACTCTCCTCCCCTGGACTTCCTGACGGAAAAAGAACAAGACATTGTCGTCGGCGATAACGCATTCCGCACATCGCTGTATAAAATACTGCTTTTTCAATCCGTTGCGGATGCGGTGCGCGCAGGCAAGCTTAACCTCCAATATTCATACCGTTATCGCGCCATACAAGACTACCTGATTCCTACTGCACGCTGGCAGAAAGAAAGAGACCGTTTGCTGACATTGGCTGGCTTACAAAAGTTCGCAGATGGCGACGGCTACCTTGCGGAACTCAAAACCACGTTAGAAAAGACATACCAGGCTGTCAATGGTCGCTTTGGTGAAGGGGATAATTCGTACCTGACTGTCGACGACTCTGGCTATGCCAAGGTCAGCACGCCCGGTACGTCATTTAGCGAGGATGGATACAATGGCACCCTATTGAAGGAAAATGGAATTGTTCCCGTTTTTCAAGTTCTTCGGGACATTAACCGAACGAGCGAATTCATACGTTGCTTTAAGCATCTGAGCCCCAAACACCACAAACTCAAACCGACCGCCGAAACCGTTCTGGCCGGCATTATGGGCATGGGCTGTAACATCGGTATTGATAAACTGTCCCACATCTCCGTCGGTATCAACGAAAGTACGTTGAAAAACACCGTTAACTGGTGCTTTAGTCTGAAAAATATTCAGGCCGCGAACAACGTTATTATTGGCCTGATTGACAAGCTCGCTTTATCCAACGCGTTTCAAAAATATCCGGACCAGCTGCATACCAGCAGTGACGGTCGCAAGGTAAACGTTGGGGTAGATTCATTGTACGCGAGTTATTCCTTCAAATATTTTGGCAAGGATAAAGGCGTCACGATCTATACATTTATTGATGAGCGCCATGCCCTGTTCCACTCAACTGTGATTAGTGCATCCGACAGAGAGGCCGCCTATGTCATTGATGGCCTTATGCAGAATGAAGTCGTAAAGAGTGATATACACTCGACGGATACGCACGGATATTCTGAAGCAATTTTTACGGCGACGCATTTGATCGATACCGCCTTTGCCCCTCGCTTTAAGAAGATTGGCGATCAGCGGCTTTATGGGTTTTCCAGCAAATCCACCTATCAAAAGCGCGGTTACAGTATTGTGCCGAGTCGTACGATCAACCGGAAACTCATCCTTAAGAACTGGGATGATATTCTCCTCTTTATGGCGACGATTAAACTGCGCTATTCCAGTGCCTCGCAACTGTTCAAGCGGTTGAGTTCCTATGCGAAAGATCATCCGTTGTACCGGGCATTGAAGGAATTTGGGCGCATCATCAAATCTCAGTTTATACTGACTTACTATGATGACGTAGAGCTACGTCAGCGCATTGAAAAGCAATTGAACAAAGTGGAACTGGCCAACCAATTCTCGAAAGCTGTTTTCTTCGCTAACAACCAAGAATTCCAGGTAGGCACCAAGGAGGAACAGGAAATAGCAACGGCCTGTAAAGTGTTGATACAGAATGCCATTGTTCTATGGAATTACTTGTACCTTTCGCAACGGCTATCATCAACCGCTGATCCCAATGATAGGCAGGACATGCTGGAGGCCATCACCGGTGGATCGATCATAGCCTGGGCACACGTCAATATGCAGGGGGAATATGATTTTACACGCCCTGCCGCTAATGATGATGTTTTTGATATGCCGAGCATTCTCGCGTTGAAACTGGGTTGACCGCCGGATTTATCGGAAAGAGAATATTTTTCTGTCTGGCAAGTACCATATATGGTACACTTAGTCTAATGATAGCGCCCGTAAAGAAAATAACCGCCGTTTTTTATCAGCTCTCTAGCGGGAAAGAACCTGTCAGAGACTGGTTGCTTTCTCTCACCCGAGAAGACCGGCAAGCAATAGGGCAAGACATTATGGCGGTGGAGTTTGGTTGGCCTTGCGGAGAGCCGTTGTGCAAATCCTTATCCGGCTACGCCGGATTGTGGGAGGTTAGAAGTAACATTAAGAGCGGGATCGCCCGTGTATTTTTCTACATCGACAAATCAGAAATGATCCTATTACATGGTTTGGTTAAAAAGACCCAGAAAACACCAGACAGAGATTTGAAACTCGCTCAGAAACGGAAGAAGGAGTATGAGAAAAATGGCTAAAAGAAATCCTCGAGCAGGTTCAAGGTTTGACGACTTTCTGAAGGAAGATGGTATCTATGAAGATGTTCAAAATGCCGCGATCAAAAAAGTGCTGTCAGCAAAACTTGAGGCTGCGATGTTTGACCAGAATATTTCTAAAACCGATATGGCTAGACGCTTGAATACCAGCCGTTCACAGCTTGATAGATTGCTTGATCCAGACAATGAAACCATTACCCTTCAAACTGCGAGTAGAGCGGCGGCAGTGCTTGGGATGACGCTGGAGATAAACCTGAGCCCCATTTAGAGGTCTGGCCAGGATTCGGCCGCAGCAAGCTCATTCGAACGTTTCAGAAAAACGTGGAGAGAAATCACCTTAAAAACAACGGTTTAAGTGCCATGAACGCAAGATCTCGTCCCGTTATGTTCTGGGAGCCGATTATGTTCTGGAAACGGTAGAGCTGATGGCTGCAGAAGATCCGGATGTCCACGAACGCACGCTATTTTGCATGACATCACTGTTTGCAATGTACTTACGAGTCTCTGAGCTCGTTGCCGATGAGCGTTCCGCCCCAGTCATGGGAGATTTTAAAAAAGACCGGGATGGCAATTGGTGGTTTCATGTCACGGGTAAAGGCAATAAACACAGAGCCGTCACCGTGTCCGACGCAATGCTGGAGGCATTGAAGCGCTATCGGAAGTCCCGTGGCCTCACCCCACTGCCGTCGCCGACTGATGCAGCACCGTTGATTCCAAAGGTCCGGGGCAAGGGTCCAGTGACCAGCTCCCGGCACCTTAGACTGCTTGTACAGCAGTGTTTTGACCGCACCTACACGCGCATGTGCGGTAAGCGCTCCATTAAGTGCATCCTATCGGCCTGAGCCGAAGCCTGCCATGCTCGTGTTTTCTCACTGGAGCACGCCATGCCCATCAAACCGATCTCACAACGCCAGCGCTACTGGCTTGACCATCTGAACACCGCTGCCACCAGTGGTGGTTCCCTGGTCGATTACGCCG
This sequence comes from Halieaceae bacterium, assembly GCA_965237855.1. GTDB lineage: Bacteria > Pseudomonadota > Gammaproteobacteria > Pseudomonadales > Halieaceae > CBDEGK01. Next base: position 1,134,494 of record CBDEGK010000004.1, read on the forward strand.
CCGCACACCAACTCAAGGCCAAACACCTCTATGGCTGGAAAACACGGCTCATCATCGCAGGACATCTGCCGGACACACGCAAAGGCAAAAAGTGTGGATTTGTACCTGTCACCTCAGTGGGCAGCAACACCTCTGCAACACTGGTCATGCCCAATGGCTTTCGGCTAGAACTCCAAGGTGCTGTAGACCGTGCTCTGCTGCAGGATCTCATGAGTGCCGTCCACTCAGTGTCATGATACGGCCCACTGCCGATGCGCGCATTCATCTGTATCGGGACGCCGTGGACATGCGTAAATCGATCAACGGCCTGGTCGCTATTGTGGAAGCAGAGATGGCGCTTGATCCGTTCAGCGCGCAGTTGTTCATCTTCTGCAACCGCCAACGCACCCTCATCAAAATGGTGGCCTGGGAGGGCAATGGCTTTGTGCTGCTGATGAAACGGCTAGACAAGTCTCGTTTTCAGTGGCCCGCTTCACTGCCATTGTCGGTTGTTGAGCTCAATACGCAGCAAATTGATTGGCTGCTTGCAGGTTATGACCTCACCGTGATGCAAGGACACGATGTATTGCCGCACCAACGGGTTTTATAGCGTTGTTCGGTGTATCACCAAACACGCCGATGTATAATCCACTCATGACGAGTCCTGTATTACCCAATGACTACGATGCACTACGAACGCTGTGTGAAACACAGCAGTCCCAGCTATCCCATCAGCAAGACTTTATCCGGAACTTACTGGAACAGATTCGCCTGTCGCGTCACCAGCACTTCGGTGCGCGTAGTGAGAAGTTCAACATTGATCAGTTATCACTGTTAGCCGGTGATATTAGCCTTCCAGAGGCCGAGGCTGTTAGCGGCACCTCCCAGGAGGACGCTGATGCCGATGATTCAATGATTGTGCCGGCCCATAGAAGAACCCGAGGCCGTCGTAAGCCTTTGCCGCCCGAATTACCCCGAATCAACATCGTGCATACCCTGGAAGGCGAGGCCTGCCAGTGCAAGCAGTGCCAAAGCACCCTGACGGTCATCAGCGAACGCAGCTGTGAACAACTGGATATCATTCCCGCGCAAATCCAGGTGCTGCGTCACATCAAGACGGTCTACGGTTGCCCGCAGTGCGAAGGGCAGATCAAGACCGCACCGATGCCACCGCAGCTGTTGCCCAAGACGATGGCATCGCCCGGCACACTGGCGCATATCGTCACGGCCAAGTACGTGGATAGCTTGCCCCTGTACCGGCAAGAGACACAGCTACGGCGCAGTGGCATCGATTTACCGCGCTCTACCATGGCCCAGTGGATGATTAAGGCGGGGATGGCAATCCAGCCGCTAATTAATTTGCTAGGCGAACGAATGCTGGCTGGCCATTACATTGGCATGGACGAGACCACCATCCAGGTGCTCAAGGAACTGGGGCGCAAGGCGCAAAGTAAGTCGTATTTGTGGGTACGCCAGGGCGGGCCGCCAAAACACCCGATGGTGCTGTATGACTATGATCCCAGCCGCAGCCAGGCCGTACCTGTGCGACTGCTAGAGGGCTTCGCGGGGTATCTACAGACCGATGGCTATGAAGGCTACGCGAAAGTGTGTGCAGGCTCCGCCATCACACGGCTGGGGTGTATGGCCCATGCCCGGCGCAAGTTCGATGAGGCGTTAAAGTCGCAGTTGAAGCCTGATCCTGCATCACTGCCAGGTGTTGCCTTGAAGAAGATCAGGGCTTTGTACCGCATCGAGCGCGAAGCCGCTGATCTGAGTGTTGACGAACGCAGAGACAAGCGACAGAAGGAGGCCCTTCCCCTGCTGGACGACCTGCGCCAATGGCTGGATGAGCATCTGCCACTGGTGCCAAAACAATCGGCCCTGGGCAAGGCGTTGAACTACATGCATAAGCAATGGCCTGGTCTGATCGTGTATGTTGAGCATGGTGACCTGCGGATCGACAACAACCTGATAGAGAACGCGATACGTCCCTTCGTGGTGGGGCGAAAGAATTACCTATTCTGTGACAGTGTGGCCGGAGCGAATGCCACGGCGAATCTGTACAGTTTGATTGAAACGGCCAAGGCGAATAATATTGAACCGTACCGCTACTTGCGGCACATATTTACAGAACTACCAAAGGCAACGTGCCTTGAGGAAATTGAAGCGCTGCTTCCGCATCATATGGAGTAGAAGTTGCGGTTACCAAGCAACGTCGT
>CBDEGK010000005.1:0-155000 GCA_965237855.1 Halieaceae bacterium
AGTGATGGTGAATCATCCCAAACAGATTCTTGATAGGTCATTTTGTAAATAGTGCGTTAACCATTGTTAAAGGTTGCAGACTACTTACGCATAGTATTTTTTGAATTTAATGATAATATAGCTTAACCTTTGTATTCTAGGACATGAATTTGATTAGAATGGTGGTTAAACATAGCTGAAGAAGACTTGACACAAATTTCCGCAGGTGAGTTTGAAACTGTTTCACAGCTTTTAGCATCATCTGAATCACTTCAAATCGCATTTTTCATAATGGTTGCAGGTATGATTGGAATTGCTCTTGGTTATAGAAAATTTTCATCTTGGGTAGGTTCAAAGAAATTTTATTATCAAAAACCACATTTCTCAAGATTTGTACGAAGAGCTGTTCTTCCATTTTTCGCAATTGCATTAATTACTGCAATCAATGTTCACATACAAACTGGTGTTTTGTTAGGAGAAGATTTATCGATAATTGGAGATGAGGAAATATCTCCTCAAGAAGTGTTTGCAAAAATTCTTAATACTTTCAATATTTTGGTAATTGGTTATACAATTTCTCATCTTGTTCCAATTGCTCTTACTAAACGTGAAAAATCAGGATTAGAAAAAGAGGATTTTGATGCTTGGTTTGAAATGAGGGGATTTGTTGATGATAAAGATGATTTGATTCATAAATTGTACAAATGGGTTCCACCAAAGATTACTCCAGAAGACATTGACGAAGAGGAGTTTCAGAAATTACTCAAAACAGAAGAAGGAAGACATCAATTAGAACAATTTCGTACAACAAAAGGTAATCCAATTGGTGGATATGAAAAACTAGTTGATGACCCTTTTGAAGAATGGAAAAAATCAGAACGTGTAAAATATGAAAAATATTATCAAAACTGTATCACGGGTAACAACCAATCTGGAAGAAAGTTAAAACCAGGTACAAAACCTGATGAAATATTTCCAATTGATATGTGGAGAGGAGAGAAGAGAACAAATGGATATGAACCAATAATTCCAAGTTCTCGTCCTCCAGGATATGCAAAAAAGAAAAGAGAAGGAATCCCAAAATCTGCAAAACAGGTTCTTCCAGTTGGAATTTTTATTGCAACAATTTTAGGAGTTGTTGCTTGGTGGGGAGTTGATTTGATCGTACTTGCTACTGCAACTGGTGGATTAGCAATTGGTATAGGATTAGCATTACAGGAGACTATGCAGAATTATTTTGCATATATTATGATTCGAAAAGATAAGATATTCATCGAAGGTGAGCGTATCAAACTTGATACAGGATATAATGGATACGTACACAAAATTACACCTAGAGTAACCTATATTCGAGATGCATTAAACGAATCAATTGCAATAATTCCAACAAGACAGTTAGTTAATGCACAAGTAATCAACTATACACAGGGAATAAAGATGGTACCTGCTATTGTAGATGTAGGTGTTTCTTATCTTAATGATCCTAAACAAGTTTCAGCAATTCTTGTAAAAGTTGGCAAACGTGCAATGAAAGAAGTAGTTGATGGAAAAGGTAGACACCTCATTAGACAAATACGATGTCCATACTTGAAGGATAATCAACCAAGTTGTGGTTGTGATAAAGATATTCATGTCGATATCAATCAACCAATTGTGAGATTTAATAATTTTAATGATTCTGCATTAGATTTTATATTATTAGTATATGTCAGAGATTATGGTGCACAATTCAAAGCTAAAACCGACATGAGAATGATTATGTACGAAGAATTCAAGAGATATGATATTAGAATTCCATGGCCAATTAGAACAGTATACCAAGGAGATGAAAAACGTGAACAAGAGGAGATCGACAAGTTAAAAGATCAAAGAAATAAGGTAATTGACGAATACGGTATAGGAGATCTTGCTCGTGGTGGTGGCGAAGATGAATGATCTTCTCAAAACTTAAGAATCCCATTAAATCACATTTTCTTGTTGACTAAACTATCAGTAATTGGTGGAAAAGCTTCAGAAGATTTAGCAAGAAAGTTATCTAGAAAAATAAAGGCAAATCTTGTAAAATCAGAAATTAGAGTTTTTGCCGATGGAGAAAGCAAAATTACTCTTAGTGGAGATATATCCAAAAGAAAAACCATAGTTGTACAGTCAATTTATCCTCCTGTTGATACTAATCTAGTTCAAGCATTATCATTAATTTCAAAAGCTAAAGAAAAATCATCTGAAGTAATTGCTGTAATTCCGTATATGGGATATGCAAGACAAGATAGAGAATTTCTACCAGGAGAGGTTGTTACAATGAAAGTTCTTGGTAAATTATTCAAAGGAGCAGGTGCATCAAAAATAATTGTAGTGGATATTCACAGTATAATTGGGCTCAAGTACTTTACAATAAAAACAAAAAATGTGACTGCAATTCCAGATCTAGTGAAATATTTCAAGAAATTGAGCCTGAAAAATCCTCTAGTCGTGTCACCTGATCAAGGTGGAAAAGACAGAGCAAAAGAATTTGCAAAAGAATTTGGAACAAAGTATATTGCTCTAGAAAAAAAGAGAGATAGAAAAACAGGTAAAGTGCAAATTAAAACAAAAAATACAGATGTTGTTGGCAGAGATCTTATTTTAGTTGATGATATGATAAGTACGGGTGGAAGCATAGTCAAAGCAACACAATTTCTTAAAAAACAAAAATGTAGAAGAGTGTATGTTGCATGTACACATGCTCTTTTAATGAATGATGCCGAAAAGAAAATAAGAAAAGCAGGAGTTACAAATATTGTTAGTGCAAATACAATTCCGGGTAAAACATCAATTGTTGATGTTTCCAATACAATTGCAAAGGCAATAGTATAATGCCAGAAAGCTTTTTTATTTTATCTAAAGATTATCTAGAACTTGCAACTGATGAGGTAGTTGCAATATCAAAAACATATGATAGATTTGCAAAAGCTAAGGTAATTTCTAATTTGGTAATTATTCAATCAAAAACAAATTGGAATGAAATTGCAAAACGTGCAACATTTGTTAAAGTTTCTGGGCAGATATTACGAAAAATGTCAGGATTGTTTTTAGATGAGGAAAATCTTGGAATACTAAAAAATGTAAAAACCTTTGTTTGTAGAATAATTAATTTATCATCAAATCAGTTCAATATTCCAGAATTGGAAAGCTCTATGGGAGATATGATATCAAAATTCTCTCATGCAAAAGTAAAATTAGAAAATCCTGACATTACGATATATCTAATTTTTACTAATGAAGAGAATTTTTTTGGGTTCTCAAAACGAATTAAAGAAAAAAGTAGACCAAAAAAGATCAAAAACTATCCTCATGAATTAGACTGGAAACTAACAAGAGTCATGATAAACTTGACTGGATTAAAAAAAGGAGAAACTGTGTGTGATCCATTTTGTGGTACTGGAACAACTCTTTTGGAGGCTGAATCTATGGGCATCCACGCAATTGGATCAGATTTTGATGAAAAAATGTGTGAGATTTCAAAAGAGAATCTAAAGGCAAATGGGTATAAATCAAAAGTTTTCAAATCCGATTTTCAAGAATTATCAAAAATCTCTGAAAAATTTGATGGAGTTGTTACTGATTTGCCATATGGAAGGGCATCCAAAGCATCAGTAAAACCTGAAGAGATATTGAAGAAATTTTTCTCAATTCTACCTAAACGTAAGAAAATAGCAATCATGTACAAAAAAGAATTAGATTACAATTTGAAGTTAAAGGGATTAAAAAAATATCAAATCTATAGGCATAAAAGCTTGACAAGGACAATTTTGATTAAATGAAACTTGTATTCTTAGGAACATCAGCATCCCAACCCACTGAAAATAGAGGGTTGTCTTGTATTTGTTTGGAAAGAGAAGGAGAGATCTTAATGTTTGATGCAGGTGAAGCTGCACAAATTTCCTATATGAAATCAGGTTTAGGATGGAATAAGAAAATGAAATTATTTGTTACACATCTTCATGGAGATCATTGTGTAGGAATTCTAGGATTATTACAAACAATGTCTATGCAAAACAGAACTGAAACTTTGGAAATTTTTGGTCCAAGTGGGATTGATGAATTCATTGCAGCAAATATCAAAGTATTAAATTTTGGATTATCATTTCCAATTTTAATTACTATTATTAAAGAAGGTAAAATTTTTGAAAATAAGAAATTTTTAATGCATGCATGTAAAGCAAATCATTCAGTTACTGCATTTTCATATCTATTTGAAGAAAAAGACAAACCTGGAAGATTCAATATCAAAAAAGCTAAGGAATTAGGCATTCCTGAAGGAGAATTATGGAACAAACTACAAAATGGAAATGAAGTTATCATTAATGAAAAGACAATAAAACCAGAACAGGTATTAGGAGAAAAACGTCCAGGTAAAAAAATAGGAATTTCAGGAGATACAATGCCTACTAAAGAATTGGAAAGATTTTTTGAGGAATGTGATTATCTTGTATTTGATTCAACATTTCTTGATGAAGAAAAACAAAGAGCCCAAGATACATGTCATTCTACTGCAAAACAAGCTGCAACTTTAGGAAAAAATGCTAAAGTAAAAAATTTAGTTTTAACTCATTTTTCAGCTAGATACAAAGATGAAGTTGGACACTTGAATGAAGCACAAGAAATTCATGATTCAGTAATAACTGCAAGAGATCTTTTAGAAATAGAAATTAAATGAAAATGTTTGAATCAATCAAAGATCAAATTAAAGATATTAAAAAAATTGTATTTGTAACAGGGACTGGAATTTCACAAGAAAGTGGAATTCCTACATTTAGAGGAAAAGATGGATTGTGGAGGAATTATGATGTGATGAAATTAGCTACAATTGATGCGTTTTATGATAATCCAAAATTAGTTTGGGAGTGGTATAATGAAAGAAGATCCAATATTTTTGAAGCAAAGCCAAATCCAGGTCATATTGCAATTGCTGAACTTGAAAAATATGCAGAAGTTGTAGTTTTAACCCAAAATATTGATGGGCTTCATCAAAAGTCGGGTAGCTCAAAAGTGTTAGAATTGCATGGTAGTATCATAAAGATCAAGTGTTCAGTTTGCGATTTTAAAGATGAAATAGTTACAGAATTTTCTGAAACCCCACCTTTATGTAAATGTGGAAATATGCTTCGACCAGATGTAGTCTGGTTTGGAGAATCTCTACCACAAGATGTATGGGAAAACGCCATGATTAACGCTAGTCAATGTGATTTGATGGTAATTGCAGGTACATCGCTTGTTGTATCACCTGCAAATACATTACCAATTTATGCAAAACAAAATAATGCAATTTTGATTGAAGTAAATCCAGATAACACTGAAATGTCATCAGAGATGGATTTAGTGATAAGAAATACTAGTGCAACTACATTACCAGAATTTGTTTCAATATTTAGAGAAAACTAGATTATGATTGTAAAAATATACCATTAATGTTTGTATCAGAAGCATCTCCAGGATTAAATACTGATGATGTAATTGTACCATGATCTTCATGTTCAACGACCATGTCTATAAAATAAGGAATGCCTGTAGCATCATTTACGGTAGCTTCAAACATTGAAGAGAAAAATATACCTGAAAAAAGTTCTTTTTGTTCAGTTCTAATTACAACATTAACACTTTGAGTTTTTCCACTTGAATCAGAATATTGAAGAAGAATATTATCATCTGCTTGTTGTTTAGTAGATAGAGAAAGTGTATCAAATATTATTGGTGAACTTGTACTTGGTGAACTTGTACTTGGTGAACTTGTACTTGGTGAACTTGTACTTGGTGAACTTGTACTTGGTGAACTTGTACTTGGTGAACTTGTACTTGGTGAACTTGTACTTGGTGAACTTGTACTTGGTGAACTTGTACTTGGTGAACTTGTACTTGGTGAACTTGTACTTGGTGAACTTGTACTTGGTGAACTTGAACCACCTGTGAAAATATTTGTTATTGCTTCAATAGGATTAAAGTTGGAAATTTCTTCACTAATTGTTTTTTGAGATGATTCTTTAGCTTCAGAGATTTCACTAGTAATCTTATCTCCAGCTTCACTAATTTCATTAGTTATGGCATTACCAGTTTTATCAGTTATTTTATCACATTGTGTCATCACCAGATTCTGCAATCGGGTTAATGGCCACGGTCTTTGCCGGCATGGGTACAGTCGGTCGCCCACGGACAAAGCGTTCCGGATGACGTTCATAGCGTTCATCAAGAACTCGTTGTTTTTGCCTGGCAACCTCGTGATAACGGCCCGTAAAAACCTGTTCCGGGGTAAAGCCCCCCAGGCCGCTGTGATGATGCTCGAAGTTGTACCAATCAAAGTAAGCTTCACACCAGCGCCGGGCATGCGAGGCATCGCTAAAACGGCCCGGATAATCCGGTTGGTACTTTTGCGTCTTGAACTGGCTTTCACTAAACGGGTTGTCATTGCTCACCCGTGGGCGACTGTGACTGCAGGTCACGTCCAGTTCTCGCATCAGGTCCAAATACCCGTGTGCAATCATTGGCGATCCACGATCCTGGTGCAGCGTGAGCTGGCCTGGCGCTATACCGTAACGGGCCGTGGCTTCGTCCATCAGCTGTTTCGATAATGCACTGCTCTCCTTGCGCGAGACCATCCAGGCCACGACAAAACGGCTAAACAGGTCAAGCACCACATACAGCGACAAATAGAGGCCCCGCCGCACCAGCGGTAGTTTGGTAATGTCCCATGTCCACACATCGTTAGGGGCGCAGGCTTTCAGTCTGGGAACAGCATGATGCTGGGCTGGCCGCTGCTGCCGACGGTCACCGGTCTCCCCTAAGCCACGAAGAATACGGTGCATGGTGCTGACCGAACACAGATACTGATCCTGTTCCAGCAGGCGTTGATAGACTTCAGCAGGCGGCTGATCACAATAGGGTTCACTGTGCAGTGTCTCGACGACAGCAGCACGCTCTTGGTCACTGAGGGCGCGCGGCTGCACCGACTGCTTCCGTGAGCGCCGCGGTGGTTCATCGTTGGCGGCACGCTTTTGGTAAACGTAGACCGTGCTTCGATTGAGGCCCAGCGCATGACACGCTCGCGTCAATGGCAGTCTTACGGGGCGGTGGATCATCACGTTATTCACACATCCTTCCCACTGCGTAAATGATCGAGCATCGACAATGCTTTTTTTTGCAAATCCAGGCAGTCGTTGGCAATCTCCAACTTGCGGTCCAAGCGACTATTCTCTTTCTCAAGCTGCTCAATGCGCCGCTGATCTGGCGTTTTCAAGGGTGCAGGGCCGGGAGCGCTTTTGCTCAATCCAGCCACGCCATTTTCCGCAAGCTCTCGTCGCCATTCCGAGATCTGACTACTGTAGAGTTTTTCGCGGCGCAGCAGCGCGCCAAGCTCACCGTACTGGCAGGCATCGGCTTCAGCGATAATACGTAACTTGTACTCGGTCTTGAACTGGCGGCGAGTGCGTTTCTCCAGCACCGGTTCCGGTGTAACTTGTGTGTCAGGCCGTTCTGATGGTGATTTTGGCATGTTGTGTGTCCAGTACCTGTGGCCCTGAAATCTATGTTATCCCAAACAAGAAGTGTATGGGGTCAGGTTGACACACAGGGGGGTCAGGTTGACACACAGGGCAATACCCTCTGATCCCCTTAGTCCAACTACCTTATTGATTCCTCAGGACAGTTGCAGTTAGGCCCGATTTAACCTAGTTTTAGTTAGAACTTGGGCATGGTCGATAAGCGAGACGTAAATATGTATGGAATCGTCAAATTCTACAACGAAGGTAAAGGGTTTGGATTTATTGTTTCTGAAAATGGTGAAGAGATATTTGTGCACATCACGGGGCTTCAACCGGCCGAGAGACTTCAAGACGGCTCTGAAGTAATATTCGATATAACAGAGGGTGAGCGGGGCCTCAAGGCGGATAACGTGCGCTTGGCTGTGCAAAAAGACCGAGCTGTAAGGGAGAAATACTTCGAGGGTCTTGAAGCGAATCAAATAGAGCCTTCTACCTCTGAATTAGTGGACGTCTTCGAAGAAAGTAATGTTGAGTACTTGAAAGTGAGCAATGTTGAGATTCAGTACAGCTCACCTCTATCACTATTTTTTGACTTGGACAGTATCGACGCGGAACTGGCGGCGAAAACTGTTCTATTGCTATCGGAGTTATATGGCGAGTCATTAGACATTGTTAAGTTTCAGCCCCTTCCTCCCGGAGCCGGCATATTTGACTTTAAGTACCGAAAAGCCGGTTAAGTCATGAAGAGTCCAATAGACAATTATTCCGGCATACTCCAAGCCGATGTTGAACCAACAAACAGGACAAAAAAACGCCGCTTCAATTTGTTCAAAGATTGGCTACTTAACGTTTTTGGAACAACTCAAAATGCGGAGGAAAGAGGAGTCGAATTTGTAAAATTGTTGCTTAAGGACCAAGAAGAAAAACTAAAAATATCTGGGATAGAAAATGAGAGCTTGATTCAAGAGATAAAACTTAAAATTAGACAAACAAGGTTGTCCGAGGCGGAGTTAAAGCAGGGTGCACTTTACACCCCACATAATATAGCTTTATTACAAGCCCAGACAGCAGAGGCCCACGCAAACGCTGAGGCAATCAGAACAGAAACTCGGCTAAAGGTAATCGGAACGTGTCAACCTCAAATGGACAGTCATTTCAAAGATAAACTCTATTTGATGTAGCCCGCGGCTGATAAAGTTGGGAAGTTAACGCGATCATCAATCATTGTGTCATCACCAGATTCTGCAATCGGGTTAATGGCCACGGTCTTTGCCGGCATGGGTACAGTCGGTCGCCCACGGACAAAGCGTTCCGGATGACGTTCATAGCGTTCATCAAGAACTCGTTGTTTTTGCCTGGCAACCTCGTGATAACGGCCCGTAAAAACCTGTTCCGGGGTAAAGCCCCCCAGGCCGCTGTGATGATGCTCGAAGTTGTACCAATCAAAGTAAGCTTCACACCAGCGCCGGGCATGCGAGGCATCGCTAAAACGGCCCGGATAATCCGGTTGGTACTTTTGCGTCTTGAACTGGCTTTCACTAAACGGGTTGTCATTGCTCACCCGTGGGCGACTGTGACTGCAGGTCACGTCCAGTTCTCGCATCAGGTCCAAATACCCGTGTGCAATCATTGGCGATCCACGATCCTGGTGCAGCGTGAGCTGGCCTGGCGCTATACCGTAACGGGCCGTGGCTTCGTCCATCAGCTGTTTCGATAATGCACTGCTCTCCTTGCGCGAGACCATCCAGGCCACGACAAAACGGCTAAACAGGTCAAGCACCACATACAGCGACAAATAGAGGCCCCGCCGCACCAGCGGTAGTTTGGTAATGTCCCATGTCCACACATCGTTAGGGGCGCAGGCTTTCAGTCTGGGAACAGCATGATGCTGGGCTGGCCGCTGCTGCCGACGGTCACCGGTCTCCCCTAAGCCACGAAGAATACGGTGCATGGTGCTGACCGAACACAGATACTGATCCTGTTCCAGCAGGCGTTGATAGACTTCAGCAGGCGGCTGATCACAATAGGGTTCACTGTGCAGTGTCTCGACGACAGCAGCACGCTCTTGGTCACTGAGGGCGCGCGGCTGCACCGACTGCTTCCGTGAGCGCCGCGGTGGTTCATCGTTGGCGGCACGCTTTTGGTAAACGTAGACCGTGCTTCGATTGAGGCCCAGCGCATGACACGCTCGCGTCAATGGCAGTCTTACGGGGCGGTGGATCATCACGTTATTCACACATCCTTCCCACTGCGTAAATGATCGAGCATCGACAATGCTTTTTTTTGCAAATCCAGGCAGTCGTTGGCAATCTCCAACTTGCGGTCCAAGCGACTATTCTCTTTCTCAAGCTGCTCAATGCGCCGCTGATCTGGCGTTTTCAAGGGTGCAGGGCCGGGAGCGCTTTTGCTCAATCCAGCCACGCCATTTTCCGCAAGCTCTCGTCGCCATTCCGAGATCTGACTACTGTAGAGTTTTTCGCGGCGCAGCAGCGCGCCAAGCTCACCGTACTGGCAGGCATCGGCTTCAGCGATAATACGTAACTTGTACTCGGTCTTGAACTGGCGGCGAGTGCGTTTCTCCAGCACCGGTTCCGGTGTAACTTGTGTGTCAGGCCGTTCTGATGGTGATTTTGGCATGTTGTGTGTCCAGTACCTGTGGCCCTGAAATCTATGTTATCCCAAACAAGAAGTGTATGGGGTCAGGTTGACACACAGGGTTGGCAGCAGCGGTCACATAAGGTCCGTTAAGCCAGATTGTATGCCACCAGGACCGACCCCCGAGCAGGTAAAGAAAGAAGCTAAGGAAATAAGTGACTTGGTTCCTAGCTTTATTTCAGCTCATGCGTCATTTATCAGGCTCGCAAATCGAAGACTTGGCAAAGTTAATGGCTAGCAAGGTCGTAAACTCTCGCACCACTTTGCTACGTTCGGACATCAATTGCACCAGTGTTTTGTACTTTGGGACAAATGAGTAGGATAACAGAGGGTTTACAGTGAAAAAATACAAAGATGCCGCAGTATTAGCTGTTCAACTGTTAGAGAAAGGCGAAGCTTCGGACCCTCTGGATGCGTGGAAAAAATCAACCAAGAAGACTTTTCCCGGGAGTACGGATCTCCAGAAAAAGGGATGCCCGAAGGGAGCGTTTCTAGGATTGTGCAATGAAGGGCTAATCAAGGACATAGCGGCCGGAACCTATGACAGGCCATCCAAAAATGGCACGTACGCGGTTGATGCCGTAGCAATTTTGAAGAAGAACCGCTTCCTATCTACACAACCAGAGATGCTTTGGAAGAAAGTTGCGGGAAATACAAAAGTTCAAAATAATCAAATGGATGTTGTCGTTGGCTTATGGGACGCCAAGCTAATCAGCACATAACAGCTAGCGGAATCAGACGCTCGCGGTCTGCTAGGCCGGGAGAAATTCTCGACTAAAAACTACTGCTGGAGACGTATCACTGTGACGCTTTATAACACGTCAATTTCCCATCTAATAAGCTATAGGCATCACCCGCAATGACTCTGTCTGACGATCCAGTGGTAAACGTGCTGTACGCCGGCATGAAGCAGCCGATCCAGCTTTGTATGGACAATGGATGTGAGCGAGCAGCACTTCAATTAATGTATTCTGCCATCGACTCGTTAGCCCGACTCGGACTGCCGGTAGGAGAGAGCGAGTGTACTAGAGCGCACTACGGCGCGTGGTGTAGGAAGTACCTCAAGTTCAATGTCGATGAGGAGATCAAGGGTTTGGAGTGGTTTGCTGCTAGATGTGGCTTTCTGCACAACTACTCCGCAACTACCAAGCTGAGCAAGGCTGGAGAAGTAAGAATGATTGGATATTACTCTGGCGATGGTCCGGATATCATTTATAGTCCGGTAGAGTCGACGGAGCTCGTGATGGTTAGGGTTGAGGGGTTGGTGGCAGCGTTCTTTGAAGCTTTGGACGCTTTCGTTGTCGACCTTTTCGCGGATCTCGACCACGACCTTATTGAGGCGAGGTTCAATGAGATGTTTCATACGCTGCCTTGGAAGAACCCACCGTCGGAACAAGGTGACGCCTAACCAGGCGATGAAGCGCGTTAAGTTTTTGGGCTACACACAAACAAATGAGCGAATAAATTGAGATGGACGTAGATGAAGATGAAGAAGAATTTCGGTTATTCAACCGGTTGCTCCTTTCCTACAACGATTTTAAACAGGACCCCTCAAGGGCGCGCACTACTAGCATGAACATCTCACCACGCATACAATCGGACCCAAAAATTATCCCTAAAAGGACCCACTGTGAATAAACAGCAACTTGCCGCAAAGATCTGGGAGTCTGCCAACCAGATGCGGTCGAAAATTGAAGCCAATGAATACAAGGACTACATCCTCGGCTTCATCTTCTATAAATACCTCTCGGACAAACTAGAGAGCTTCGCAATGAGTCAAGATTTCAGCGAAGAGGATATCCGCGCCCTTTCAGAAGACGATGCAGAGACGGCCAACTTCATCAAGGATAACCTTGGTTACTTCATCGCCCACGAGCATCTCTTTTCTACATGGATTGAGCAAGGCGGCGATTTCGAGGTATCCCTTGTACGCGATGCCCTGTCCGCTTTCAGCCGCCTCATTCACCCAGATCACAAGCGCCTCTTCGAGGGCATCTTCAAGACCCTTGAAACCGGTTTGAGTAAACTCGGCGACACGGCTGCAAAGCAGACCAAGGCCATCAGTGAGCTCATCCAGCTTATCAAAGAGATCCCCATGGATGGCCGACAGGGCTATGATGTCCTCGGCTTCATCTATGAGTATCTCATCAGCATGTTCGCCGCCAATGCGGGCAAGAAGGCGGGCGAGTTCTACACCCCGCACGAGGTTTCCGTGCTCATATCTGAGATCATCGCGGACCACGTGAAGGGCAAGGAGAAAATCGATATTTACGACTCCAGCACCGGTTCCGGTGTAACTTGTGTGTCAGGCCGTTCTGATGGTGATTTTGGCATGTTGTGTGTCCAGTACCTGTGGCCCTGAAATCTATGTTATCCCAAACAAGAAGTGTATGGGGTCAGGTTGACACACAGGGTATCCTGAGTTCTTCCCAGAAAACCTTCATCACGAACTAGCCTCATTTGACTTGTACGACAGAGAAGAAACTAAGAAATTCTTTGACTTACTTATGCCATGCACGCTGGAAAACGGGAGAAGCAACAAGCATCACAAATTCGTCGAAAGGCCGATTGACTATATAGTGAGGCACACGCAGTCACTCCCTCGCCAAATAATTCGATATTTCAATGCAATATTGAGCAAAAACCTAACAGCAAAAGGCAATGTCATTGTAGAAGACCAACAGATTATTAAGGACGGAGTCGCCAGAGTAGAAGTGCGCCTTGCTCAAGAAATCGCTCGCTCATATGAGCACTCTTATCATGGATCGGCCGAGATTGTTAACGCGGCGGCAAAAAAACTGCCCATGGTATTCGGTGCCTCGCAGTTCCCTGTGTGTCAACCTGACCCCATACACTTCTTGTTTGGGATAACATAGATTTCAGGGCCACAGGTACTGGACACACAACATGCCAAAATCACCATCAGAACGGCCTGACACACAAGTTACACCGGAACCGGTGCTGGAGAAACGCACTCGCCGCCAGTTCAAGACCGAGTACAAGTTACGTATTATCGCTGAAGCCGATGCCTGCCAGTACGGTGAGCTTGGCGCGCTGCTGCGCCGCGAAAAACTCTACAGTAGTCAGATCTCGGAATGGCGACGAGAGCTTGCGGAAAATGGCGTGGCTGGATTGAGCAAAAGCGCTCCCGGCCCTGCACCCTTGAAAACGCCAGATCAGCGGCGCATTGAGCAGCTTGAGAAAGAGAATAGTCGCTTGGACCGCAAGTTGGAGATTGCCAACGACTGCCTGGATTTGCAAAAAAAAGCATTGTCGATGCTCGATCATTTACGCAGTGGGAAGGATGTGTGAATAACGTGATGATCCACCGCCCCGTAAGACTGCCATTGACGCGAGCGTGTCATGCGCTGGGCCTCAATCGAAGCACGGTCTACGTTTACCAAAAGCGTGCCGCCAACGATGAACCACCGCGGCGCTCACGGAAGCAGTCGGTGCAGCCGCGCGCCCTCAGTGACCAAGAGCGTGCTGCTGTCGTCGAGACACTGCACAGTGAACCCTATTGTGATCAGCCGCCTGCTGAAGTCTATCAACGCCTGCTGGAACAGGATCAGTATCTGTGTTCGGTCAGCACCATGCACCGTATTCTTCGTGGCTTAGGGGAGACCGGTGACCGTCGGCAGCAGCGGCCAGCCCAGCATCATGCTGTTCCCAGACTGAAAGCCTGCGCCCCTAACGATGTGTGGACATGGGACATTACCAAACTACCGCTGGTGCGGCGGGGCCTCTATTTGTCGCTGTATGTGGTGCTTGACCTGTTTAGCCGTTTTGTCGTGGCCTGGATGGTCTCGCGCAAGGAGAGCAGTGCATTATCGAAACAGCTGATGGACGAAGCCACGGCCCGTTACGGTATAGCGCCAGGCCAGCTCACGCTGCACCAGGATCGTGGATCGCCAATGATTGCACACGGGTATTTGGACCTGATGCGAGAACTGGACGTGACCTGCAGTCACAGTCGCCCACGGGTGAGCAATGACAACCCGTTTAGTGAAAGCCAGTTCAAGACGCAAAAGTACCAACCGGATTATCCGGGCCGTTTTAGCGATGCCTCGCATGCCCGGCGCTGGTGTGAAGCTTACTTTGATTGGTACAACTTCGAGCATCATCACAGCGGCCTGGGGGGCTTTACCCCGGAACAGGTTTTTACGGGCCGTTATCACGAGGTTGCCAGGCAAAAACAACGAGTTCTTGATGAACGCTATGAACGTCATCCGGAACGCTTTGTCCGTGGGCGACCGACTGTACCCATGCCGGCAAAGACCGTGGCCATTAACCCGATTGCAGAATCTGGTGATGACACAATGATTGATGATCGCGTTAACTTCCCAACTTTATCAGCCGCGGGCTACATCAAATAGAGTTTATCTTTGAAATAACTGTCCATTTGAGGTTGACACGTTCCGTTCCCGGAAGCAACACTGCCTCCCAGTCGCACATAACAAGGACAATTCAAGTGAATAATAAGCGAACAAAGCTCTTCTACAGCTATAGTCATGTTGACGAGCAATACAGACAAGACATGGAGAGGGCCCTTGCTCTCCTAAAAAGGAATAGCAACCTTCAAGAATGGCATGATCGCAAAATAACCGCAGGTCAGAAGTGGTCTGAAAAAATCCGGAAAGAACTTGAAACCTCGGATATTGTTGCATTCATAGTAACGCCAGATTTTCTGAGCTCGGAGGCTTGCGTTGAAGAGTGGGAAATAGCCAAATCACTTCCCAACATCACGCTCGTATCAATTATTGTAAGAGATTGTCCCTGGCAGGACTTTGACGAAATGTCTGATTTCCAGGTACTTCCAAAAGACGGGAAAGCAATAGCACTATGGGAAGATGAGGATACGGCTTGGAAAGATGTATATGAAGGGCTGAAAAAGCTCCTCGAGGAATTACAGGCTACTTTCTTACTTGATACAGAATTTAGACAAAATTTGACACGTATTGAGTTTTGCTCGCAATCCCGGGACACAACCCAGCTCGAAGACGTATTTGTCTTCCCTCAGGTTTATACCTACATGCGTTTTGCGGATACAGAAAAGCAAATTCATAACGCCGATGAACTACTTGAATACAACTTAGCTCTCATACGAGGCGAGAATCAGAGTGGTAAATCCAAATTATGCGCGCACTTATTCCTTCATCTCATAGAAAATGATAATCCCGCGCTCATTATCGACCTGGAAGAAATCAAGTCAAAGACCCCTAATATTAATGTCTTTGAGAAAAAGTACATCGAGGAGTTTTCCGGCGATTTCGATTTATGGCGAACGCAGAAAGATGTAACCGTAATATTTGACAATCTGACATCTCGCCCCCACTCCCTCCAGCACATCACTCTGGCGAAGAATACCTTCTCCAAAGTAATAGTTGCGACTTCCAGTGATAGCTACAACGCATACTTTAAAGACGAGGTTGCACTGAGCGATTTTTCCAATTTTAGGATTGGCCCATTCAACCACAATAAGCAGGAACAACTTATCAGAAAATGGCTCAGTCTATCTTCGGATAAGAGCGACGCATCTCGCGAAATCGAGCATGCCCGAGTAGATAAGATTGAACGCGATGTAAATAGCGTGTTAATCAATAATAAGGTTGTTCCTCGATATCCTTTCTATATTTTGTCCATTTTGCAGACTCACGAGTATTTCATGCCGAGAGATATGCAAATTACTGCTTACGGGCATTGTTATTACGCGCTGATAATTGCGAACTTGATTAAATCAGGGATAGACTCAACCGATGAAAACATCAACCCGTGCTTCAACTTCGCGAGTCATTTGGCTTTTCATATTCATCTCTCAGGGGGCGAAGAGCATCGAATAAGTTCCACCTCATTCTCAGAATTCAAGACTGAGTACAAAAAGAAGTACCTCATTAATGATTCACTTATCAATAGGCTATGCAGCACGAACGGCTTACTGCGTACGTCAAATGAGGGTTATGTCTGCTTTAACCTTCCATACAGCTACTATTTTTTCCTCGGACGCCACCTGGCCCAAACATACGAAGAAAACAACCCTACGCTCTCAAAGATGATGGAACACAGCTTTGTTCGAGAAAACACTTTGGCTCTCACATTTGCGATCCATCATGCGCAAGACTCAAAGATTCTTGATGACATATTGATGCACACCGTATGTAGCGTAGATCAGTTCGAGCCAGCTAAACTCGATCAACATGAGACCAAGATATTCAATAAACTCCTGGAGACTATACCGAAGAAAATACTCTCGGAAAGATCCGTTGAAAGTGAAAGAGCAGCGGAGAGGGAGAAACTTGATCAGTCTGATAAAGTTGAAGAGGAAGAGGACTATTCATCAAGTGAGGATTCTAGACAAATTTACGTATCGCAAAAGAATATGGAAATCCTCAGTCAGATTCTTAAAAATAAAGCAGGTGTCTTAGAAAAATCTAGAATTGAGGAGGTGGTAGAAATTCTATGCGATGCAGGCCTAAGAATTATCAGCATATTTCTCTGCAATGACAAGTGTTGTGGTCAACTATTTTTGGACACTTTGCTTAAGTTAAATTCGTAGTCCATCGGTGTTTTGTACCCCAGCGTAGAATGCAGCCGCTTTGCGTTGTAATACACCGCCACATATTCGCGGACATCGGCGATCGCGGCTTCTCGCGTGCGATACACCTGGTCACATGTCCATTCGCGCTTTAGGCTACTGAAAAATCGTTCAACTGGCGCGTTGTCCCAGCAATTACCTTTTCGGCTCATGCTCGCTATCATTCCATACTGCTTCAGCAGTGCTTGGTAGGCATAGCTGGCATATTGACTGCCACGATCGGAGTGGTGAATCAAGCCGGGCGGCGGATTTCTGAGGCTTACAGCCATTATCAATGCCCTGATGACCAGCGCCTTGGTCATGCGGCGGTCCAAAGACCAGCCCACTACTCGCCGAGAATAAAGGTCAATCACCACGGCCAGGTAGATCCAACCCTCCTGAGTCCAAAGGCAAGTGATGTCGGTCCCCCAGCACTGATTGGGTGCCACAGGTGAAAATGCTCGATTCAGCACATTGTCAGCCACTGGTAATCGATGTTTGCTGTCGGTGGTGACCTTGTATTTACGTTTAGATTTGACGGCGAGGCCCATAGATTTCATGAGCCGTCTGGCGCGATAACGACCAATGGAGAAGCCTTCTGCAGTAAGTTGACGGCTCAGCCTTCGGCTGCCCATACTCTGTCGAGATTCTGCAAACAGGGATTTCATTCGTCGCCTGACAGCCAGTTCTTCGGGACCAATTACCTTCCCTCCTCGGGCTCTCCAGGCGTAGTATGAACTGCGCTTTACACCGATGACCCGGCACAACATTGTTACTGGATATTTGGCGGTATTACATTGCACTAAGGCGTACTTCACTTCATTTCCTTTGCGAAATACGCCGACGCCTTTTTTAGAATTTCTTTCTCCATTTTGAGCTCTCGAACCTCGCGGCGCAGCCGCTTGAGTTCCTCTTGTTCGTCCTTGGCAAGTGCATTGATGTGGGAATTAGCCTCATGCTCTCGCTTCCAACGTCCGAGCAGCCCTGGGCCAACATCCAGGCTCCGTGCAGCTGCGGCTATGGTATAGCCCTGCTCAATCACCAATGCCACGGCATCTTGCTTGAAATCATCGGGAAAGTTCCGTTTTTGTCTGCTTATCATTGTTCACCTCGTATTTGCTTCTTTACAGTCTATACAAGGTGTCCACTTTTAGTAGACCACAACAAAGAGGACTGGTTGATCAAATTGAATCGGATATTCAAGGTTGTGTTGTATTCGACCCTGCTGGCAGCCGCTATCTATTGGGGCTATGCCGGCAGTCTCCTGGATTTCTGGGATGCCTTCCTGTGGCTGTTCGCCTTCGTGTTTATCGAGTTGAACCTTTTCGATTGGCAGGCAGAATTGAAGGCAGAGTTGAAGACTGAGGCGGCAAGCTATTAGCGAGCCTCTGCAAAGCTTGCGGTACCTGGCGGAGCCGGGGTATATCGAGATCATCGACCAAACCCTGTTGCCGGGTCAGCTGGAATGGCGTGCACTGAAATCCCTGGAAGATTTTTGCGAAGCCATTACCCATATGCGGGTACGTGGCGCGCCATTGATCGGCATTACCGCGGCCTATGGCTTGGCACTGGCAATGCGCAGTGATGCCGGACCATTACCCCGTCGCGCTGCTGTGGCACAGCTACTGGCTACCCGCCCCACAGCGGTCAACCTTCGTTGGGCCATGGACCGAATGGAGCGAAGCCTGAGCGCGGTGTCGGAAGATATGGCTGCCGAGGTAGCACTGGCTGAAGCTCACCAGATTGCCGAGCAGGACATCGAGGTTTGTCGGTGCATTGGCGATCATGGACTTGGCTTGTTGGAGCAACTGGCGGCCAAAACCGATGGCCCGTTACAGGTAATGACCCACTGTAACGCTGGCTGGTTGGCCGCACTGCGTTGGGGTACCGCACTGGCGCCGGTTTATCGGGCGGCGGAACAGGGGCTGGATATACATATCTGGGTAAGTGAAACACGGCCTCGCAACCAGGGTGCCAGTCTGACTGCCTGGGAGCTGGGGCAGGCGGGCATTGCGCACACCATCATTGTCGACAACGCCGCCGGCCACCTGCTGCAGAGTGGCGAGGTAGACGCCTGTATAGTCGGCAGCGATCGCACACTGGCCTCTGGCGATGTTTGCAACAAGATTGGAACCTACCTGAAGGCGCTGGCAGCCCGGGACAATGGGGTGCCATTTTATGCAGCCGTGCCGATATCCAGCATTGATTGGGATAATTCCAACCCCAGTATGGTTCCGATCGAGCAGCGGTCGACGGCGGAAGTGTTGTCGATGTCTGGTGTCGGGGAAAATGGCGAGCCGGGCAGCATCGCGCTGGCGCCCGCTTCGAGCCGGGCCGCCAATCCGGCTTTTGATGTCACACCGGCCGAACTGGTCACGGCCATAATTACCGAGAGAGGAGTTTTCAGGCCAGACCAGTTGGAGCAGCTAAAACCGCAGCGGGACTAAAAGTTTTCGTCCAGGCCGAGGTGTTCTATCCGCGGATAGTGCTGCCATTTGAAGCTCTGTCGGTGATCGCAAATCAGGCATTGATGTTGCCACTCACCGCTGGTCTTATCCATCTCGCCAACAGCTTCCATCATGCCATTACCACAGGCGTCACATACATAGTTCACCTCAACAGGTTTTACTTCATGTTTTACTTCGGGCATCGGCACTACCTCCTGATGCCCTTATAGGGTATTCCGGTGAGCTGAGCAAGTTCCCCGGCCGGATAGCTTGTAAGGGGCAGCGGCTTTGTATAGTGTTCACTGGGCTTATAAATCTGTACGGGTGTTGGCACTTGGCTGATAAACCGCTTCCAAAATTGACAACGACCTCCTTTGCCCTGTTGGGCCTATTACAGCGTCGGCCCTGGTCCGCCTATGAGCTTACCCGTTTTATGCGCAATTCGGTATTGCGAGCGGTGTGGCCGCGCGCTGAAAGCCATCTCTATAGTGAACCCAAGTTGTTGCTAAAGCGCGGTTATGTGGAAGCACACCCGGAGCAAAACGGGGCACGCAAGCGCACCGTCTACACGATTACTGACTCCGGCCGCGACGCTCTTGAAGCGTGGTTGCTCGAACAGCGGGCCTCTGAATTTCATTTTGAGTACGAGCTGCTGGTGCGCCTGGCCTTTGCTGAACACCTGGATTTGAACCATGTGCGTGGCTACCTGGAGCAAGTCAAGCAGGAAGCCCTGACCGATTGCGAGGAGGCGCTGTTGGCGGTGAAAGGCCAACTCAGCAATACTGACGGCCTGGCCAGCTATGCGGCGGGCCCATACTCTGGTGCGCTGATCAAATTGATTGCCGAACAAATAGAGTCGCGAATTCTGTGGGCGGAAGACATGCTCGCGCTAATGGCGACTCTGGATGGTGAGCAACCTCTGCTAGCCGAGCTCGGTGTCGATATCTATCGCCAGGCGCAGCAACGTTTGGAAGCGCTGCTCGCCGAACACCGCTAGACGTTGGTCAGGCGATCGCCAGCAGCTGCACGCCCGTTTGCTGTTCCTCGCAGATTGCACCTTTTAACCAACTGCCGCCGTCGGCGACCAGCAAGATTTCCCCCAGCCCACCCGGAGAGGTGAATTCCACCAGCACGTTGTTGTCCTCCCAGTCACTGGCGGCGGGCAATTCCATGGCGGCGAGCCGGGCAAAGACCCGGCGGACGTCGAAGTCGAACGGTTGTTCCCATTTATATTCGCTGCCCATTCTTGGTCGCAGGGCGGCGTCCAGTTGCAGTAGCTGGCTTGCCTGCTTCAGTACCTGCGTGCTGTTGCCATACTGTTGCAACCAGGTTTCTACGATCGTGGTAATGGTGCCGTAGAGCTCGTCCGGTTGCGCCAGTGCCCGGAGATAAATCTCGTCACGGGCCTCGTATACCAACATGCGCTCGTCGCAATCAAGTTCAGCCGGTGCATAGTGTGGGAGAATCTCACGCAGGATGGCCCTCAGCAGTGAGGAAACGGGTGCGGTCTTTTGCAGCGCCAGCCAGCGGGTGGTCAGTGGCATGATGTGGCCGTGTATAAGCAAGATGTGTGCGGTGATCAGGAAGTAGCCCTCTTCGCCCTGGTGGCGGTCGAAGGTGTGGCAGCCCACCACGTATTCACCTTTGGCCTTGCCATAGCCAGCGACCGGGATGGTCTCAATCTGGTATTCCTCACGACGCCGGTAGAATTCGGTGCCCGGCAGTAGCGTATAGCCGAAGATATTGATATTGGGGAAAACGGACAGCAGGGTGTCCAGGTTCTTTTCGAAACTCTCCAGATTGTCCCCGGGCAGACCCCAGATCAGCTCTGCGGCTATGGGTACGCCCTGTTCCGACATGTGCTTGGCGATGGGCTCATATTGGTTGGAGCTCATGTTCTGCCGGTTGCTGAGCCGCAGGGCTTCTGGTGTCAGGGTTTGCAGCGCCAGTTGGTAATGGGGTAACAAGTTGTGCTGATGTAGCAGCAGGGCGATAGCCTGCACCTGACGGCTGTGTTTCTTGGACCAGGAGGTCGCGAAAGACACAGGCAGGCCAGTACGCTGCTTGAGGTCTACGATCAATTCGGCCTTGGCCATGTCTTGCTTGAGCGCGCCAAAATTTGAATCGGCCAGCCACAGGTCCTTGATCCCGGCGGCGGCTATTTTCTCCCAGTCCTCGCGAATGCGCTGCATGGACCACTGGTACATCTTGCCGCCGATAGCGCCGGTTCCCCACTCGCAGAATGCGCAGCGGAAGGGACAGCCGCGGCTGGTTTCATAGGAAATCGAGTTGTAGAGAGGCTCACCCTGTGCGTCGGTCAGCTCCAGCACCTCCAGTGGCGAGGGATAGACATCCAGGTCTGCTGCCCGCTGCCGGCTCGATGTGCGGGTGATCTGACCGCTGTCCAGGTAGGCGAGTCCGGCGATATCGGGCCATTGTGCCCTCGATTCGGCATCGAGCAGCTCGCAAAAAGTGACTTCGCCTTCCCCCAGTACCACCACGTCGACCGGGTCTACGCCCAGGTAATCTTCAGCCTGCTGCACGTGGGGGCCGCCAGTGACAGCCAGTAACTGCGGAAGATCTCGCTTGAGCTCCGCCACCAGGGCGAGGAATTCTGCGGCGTTCCAGGTGTAGAAACTGAAGCCGATAAGCGGCTGCATGCCTTGGGCCAGCGCGCGTACTGCCACATCCCTGGTCTGTTGGTGCCATTGTGTCAGCCAGCTTTCAATCTCGCCGACATTCCTGAAATGTACCAGCTCGATGTTGGTTTGGTCACTGCTGCGTCCGTATCGGCGGAAATAGGAGGTCAGTGCCGCCGTGGTAGTCGGTGGCGAGTTGAATTGATCCGTGTCCATGCTGAACAGCCAGACCGGTCGGTTCACGGGGGTATGCCTCGATTATTATTGTCGGCACACTATATCCAATACTGGTCGAGAATCACACGGTAGCGCGGCGGTACCCGATCGGATTGTGAATGCCCATGATGCTGAGCCCAACTGGCAGCAGGATCATGGAAATGATGACAGCCAGCAGGATGTCTGCGGGCATCTGCAGGCTACCTACGCCGCGCATGTGCATTTCTGCCATGATGCTGACCAGGGCCATAGTGCCGAGCTCAATAGGCGATCGGCGTACTAACAACAAGGTGCAAAAAATCACTGAAGTGGCCATCCACGCGGTGCTAGAGGGCATATGCAGGCAGACGAGCCCCAATTTTCCCACCAGGAGGCCCACGATGATAGATGCCGGAATACTGAAAAGGACTGAGTTCATAACTAGTACCTCTGCTTGTTTTCGGCTCTAAGTGTGGGGGTCGAACGCAGGACTTTCTATGGGCAGACCTGAAGCCTGTGAGAGTTGTCACAGAAATGGCTAGTCGTGTTGGTCCGACTGTGAACTGGCCCACAGTCTTGCGACCCTGTCCGATATGGGTCAAAGTCGCGCTGAGGAGGACATGGTTTGGATATTGAGTTGCTCAAGACCTTTCTCGAGGTTCGGCGCACCCGGCATTTCGGGAAAGCCGCAGAAAACCTATTCCTGACCCAGGCCGCGGTCAGTGCTCGCATCCGTCAATTGGAACAGTTACTGGGTGTCACACTGTTTATCCGAAGCCGTAACAATATTCAGCTTACCAGCGATGGCGAGCGCCTGGTGGCACATGCGGAGACTGTTGTACTGGCCTGGGCCCGGGCGCGGCAGGATATGACGCTAGATACCCAGCAGAGCAGCCAGATATACATTGGGGTGCGCTCTGGTATGTGGAGTATGGCGCTGCAGGAGCGCCTGCAGGCTCTGCATACCAACATGCCGAATGTGGCGATTCGCACCGAGGGACATGTGCCTGACAGTGCCATCAAAATGCTGCTGGATCGAACACTCGATATTGCCATCAGCTATGATCCGCCCAATCTGCCCGAATTCAAATTGCGAGCCCTCGGCCACCTGCAGCTGCACCTGCACAGCCGCCGCAACCGACAGACAGTGGAGCAGGCTCTGGCCCAGGACTATGTATATGTCGACTGGGGCAGCGCCTTTGCGCGCTTTCATGCTACGCGTTTTGGCGATGCGATTACGCCGGTACTACGCACCAACATCGGGCAGTCCGCGCGCGAATTTATTATTGAAAATGGCGGTGCCGCCTACCTGCCAACCACCTTGCTAAAAACCGTTCGCAGGCGATTATACCGAGTGATAGATGCGCCGGTGTTCAAGCGTCAGATACATGCCGCGTACCGGGTAAATTCAGACAAGATAGAGTTGATTGAATCGGTGCTGGAAAGCTTTGATGGACTGGAAATTTAGCCGACAAAGCTCTTCGGGCTGCCACCGCCCGCGCGTGGGCTGGGATAGGCCCTAGTTCAGGCCTCTTCCCAATCCAGATCCATGAACCGCAGCTCGTCCTGAATGCGCTTTTCCTCTAGCCGTTGTTCGGCCCTGCGCCGCAGGTCAGCGAGACGACTTCTCCCCGATGTCTTGGGTTCATCATCCAGTGCCTCTTCCAGTGAGTCACCCAGCACCGGCTCAAAAAACTCGTCGATGCTGTCGCTAAGAGTGGGTTCCAGGGGGTTTTGTCCCATATCTCGTCTCCGTAGATACCAGTCACCACCACTCAGGCGCAATATCTCCCAGCACCTGTAACGAGTAAATCAAAAATTTGTTGGCTGCTCGATAAAAATAATTTGTCGATAACAGTGGCCGTCTCGGCTAGCGGGGAGCAAGGCAAACGGTCTCCATCCATAGATCGCGGCATCATCAGTCACATCCCTGTGACAGTGGGCGTCCCTGCCACATGCCGCGGACCGTAGCCTCACTCCCCAACATCACAATGCAACAGGCTTGCCAACTAAGATTCGCCCGTGTCTACGCGATTCCGACGCTGCCAGACCGGGCTCATCGACGTCGCTGACATGGTCCGAGCGACCCATTGTCCGTGCTACGCTGCTTGTCGTCTTTGCAAGGGATCTGCAGATGGCTTCACCAGTCGATGGTGTGTCCCGCCTCAGCGGCGAATTTCTCGATGGCAATCTAGAGGCGGTCTATCGCTCTACCCTGCGACAGGCAGAGTTTGATCAGATACGGCTGATCTGGTTGTTGGCGCTATTGTTCTTTTGCGCCTATGGGGCGATCGATGTTTTGCTCCTCAGCAGCGGCCTGGATTTGTTTGCCCTGCGCCTGGCAATTCTTTGTTGCGGTGGCCTGGCCATCGCGGTCGGAGCAACAGTTCATAGCCACCAGCTCCGAGACAGGGTCAATTTCCTTGCCCTCTTGTTGGTATCAGTCTGTTATGTCCAGATACTTCAGCGTCGGGAATTACCCGGCAATCCGCAAGGTGCGATCATGCTGTTGGTGGTGGGCATGTACATGTTTTCCCCAGGCCGCTTCAGCTGGGTTTGCATCAATGGTATTAGCTGCTCGCTACTGTATTGGCATAGCGTCGGTCCTGAGTTCGGTCGTGTCGGCGGCTGGGTCAGTCTCAGTTACCTGGTGCCGGCGAACCTGCTGGCAGCATTGGCGCTGGCCCGGCTCAATGAGGCCAGGCGACGGTCCTACGCACATCAACAACAATTGCGCCTGGCCCACAGGCAGAGCCGACAATTACTCTACAACGCCTTACCGCGGGTAACCGCTCAATATCTGCAGAAACACCCCGGCCAGTTGCCGGCCCAGCACATCGACAGCGCCACGGTCGTATTTGCTGATATCGTGGGCTTTACCTCCTTGAGCAGGCAGTTGTCCGCACCGGACCTGGTGATATTTCTCAACCACTTGTTTTCCAGTTTCGATTCAGAACTGGAGCAGTTTGGCCTGGAGAAAATCAAGACGCTTGGCGACGCCTACATGGCGGTGGCCGGTGCTCCGACCCCGCTGCAAGATCATGCCGAGCGGGGGCTTGCCTTCGCGCTGGCGCAGCGCCGTTGCGATTGGGAAGTTGGCGCCGCATTGGGAATGCCACTACAACTTCGCATCGGGCTCAATTCCGGGCCCCTCGTGGCCGGGGTTGTGGGCCGCAAACGCTACGCTTTTGATGTGTGGGGTGAGACCGTCAACCTCGCCAGCCGCCTACAGGTCATGTCCGATCCCGACCAGATTCTGGTAGCTGCCAGCACCTGTAGTGCCTGTGGCAACGGTTTTCAGTTTGGCCCCGAGCGAATACTGGCACTCAAGGGCGGTGGCAGCGTCACTGCCTGTTATCTTCGCGAAAGCCAGTTGGCGATATCCTCTGCGCAAGCTTCCACTGAGGTTTGCACGGCAGGCGGCACGGTGTAGTTTGCCCAATGTTGGTACAGCGGTAATCGTTCATTGAAAACCTGCTCCAGGCTAAAACCCGGGAGACGGGCAATGCCACGCTGGTTTTCGTTCCTTACC
Organism: Halieaceae bacterium; assembly: GCA_965237855.1. Taxonomy (GTDB): domain Bacteria; phylum Pseudomonadota; class Gammaproteobacteria; order Pseudomonadales; family Halieaceae; genus CBDEGK01. Next base: position 25,530 of record CBDEGK010000005.1, read on the forward strand.
CGGCGCAGTATCTCAGTCAGCATAACGTCGATAAAAACCACGGGGCCCGCAGCGGCGAGCCGGCGCATCCCCGGCTCACTGTAAACTGCGCTGCCGCCGGTAGCTACCAGGGCCTGGTCCAGGGAGCAGCCCAGCAGCACCTCTTGCTCCAGTTCACGCAGGAAGAGGTAGTCTCTCTCCTCCAGTATTTCCTGCAGGGTCTTGCCATATTGAACCTGGATAACCAGGTCGGTATCGACAAAGTTGAGGCCAAGTTGTTTGGCGAGTATCACTCCCACCGTGGACTTACCGGCGCCCGGCATGCCAATCAAGCTAATGGTATTCATCATCGGGCGATTGTAGCACCGGCTTGCCTGATCCCCGACCTCAATATAGAGTTGCGAGCTTCCACGCATTTTATGAGGCCCTATCGTGCTGACCACCCCACTGAATGCCTTGCACCGTGAGCTGGATGCCAAGATGGTTCCCTTTGCTGGTTACGAAATGCCCGTCCAATACCCGGCTGGCATCATCAAGGAGCACTTGCATACGCGCGCGGCGGCTGGGCTGTTTGACGTGTCCCATATGGGTCAGTTGCTGATATCCGGAGAGAACGTAGCCGGGCGACTCGAATCACTTTTGCCGGCCGACCTGCAGTCGCTGCCAGTTGATGGGCAGGTTTATTCCTTGCTGACCAATGAGGTTGGCGGTGTGCGTGATGATCTAATTGCCACGCGCTGGAGTGAGGACTGTTTCTTCCTGGTGATCAATGCCGCCTGCAAAGAGGATGACATCGCCTACTTGCGGGAAAATCTGGGCGGCTTGAACATCGAGGTGCTAGAACAACAAGCATTGATAGCACTGCAGGGCCCGGCAGCACGGGAAGTGGCGGCGACACTGGCTCCTGAGCTGGCCGCGTTGACGTTCATGTCCGGCAGGCGCGTTGAAATTGCTGGCAACTCTGCCTATGTGACCTGTTCGGGTTATACCGGCGAGGATGGATTCGAAATATCGATCGGCAACGACCATGTGGAGGCTCTGGCCCGGCAGTTGTTGGCTTTTGAGCAAGTAAGTCCGATTGGCCTTGGTGCTCGGGATTCCCTACGCCTCGAGGCGGGACTGTGCCTGTACGGGCATGAATTGGATATGGATACGACTCCGGTCGAGGCCTGCTTGATGTGGAGCATCGGTGCTGCACGGCGCGAACAGGGAGAGCGTGCCGGTGGCTTCCCAGGTGCCGAGATTATTTTTCAGCGCCGGCAACTCGGTGTCAGCCGCAAACGGGTTGGATTAATTGTGACCGGCAAGCGCCCCGTACGGGATGGTCAGACGGTATTGGACGCCAATGGAGTGGAGGTGGGCACGATTACCTCCGCCGCTTATGGTGCGAGCCTGGGCAAGCCGCTGGCGATGGCGACTATCGATTCTGCCCTGGTCGAGCCCGGGCGGGAACTGTCGGTAGACGTGCGCGGCAAATCGGTGCCGGTGACGGTAGCCCGTACACCCTTTGTGGCGCAGCGTTATTTTCGTGGGTGAGTGCCTGGGTTGAGAGACAGCGGCTCTGAATGGTCAAAATAGTTGCGTAATTTCTGCCAGTAGCTGGCGGTTCGACGTCGCCCCATCAGGGATGCGGGTGCTGAGCAGCCCGGCCCGCTGCCGTAAGCTGCGGCCAGTAATTCTTCAATCGTCCTGCGGCCCGGCTCGCCGCTGAGCAGGTCGCTGGCCCCACGCAACAGGTACCAATCCTGTCTTGGCCCATACTGGTTTAACCAGCGATACATAAGTTGTGCGGCTTGCCCATTGTCGCCGCGGCGCAGCGCGCTGCTGGCCTGGGACAGGAGTTTGGCTTCACTCTGCGATCCCAAATGACGCCACAACAAATAGAGTAGACCGGCAATGGCGATGGCAGCTGCCAGCAGACGCCAATCGGACAGGGCATTGGCGACCCGGAATGAAGTGTCGATGATGGGCTGGTTACGGTCTGGAGTTGCCATGCCGGCGTCAATCTTCAGGGCTGGCAGCACAACCGTTTGCGCGCTTTTGGTATCCGTGTTCCACCAGTAGAAAACCTGTTCCGGCAACAGGTACTGGCCAGGTTTCTCTATGACATACACAATGCTTTCACTGCGCTCGGCGGTAGCTTCCCCGCGGTTACTGCGATCGTTGAGACGGGGAACCCCCGGGTAGGCGGGCATGCCCTCCGCAGAGTCCAGATTCGCGGTGGGCAACATCATGGAGGCGAGGTGAGTAGCCGTGAACAGGATGTTGCGGGTGATGGCGTCGCCCGGTTTGAGCTGATCCAGCTGCCGGTCCAGCGACTGTGAGACCTCAAGGCTGGGGGTGGCAATCCATCGCTCGACCCGCGCCAGTACCGGGGGGATGAAGGCGGAAAAAGCCAGGGCATCCGTGTTCAGGGAGCCCCGTATGACGCCGTCTAGTGCGTCATTGACACTGAGCTCAAGTTGTATTGGCGGTAGCGCATAGTCACCGGCAAGCTTTGGATAGAGTTGCAGGTTCCAGCGCTGAACCACCCAGCTGATGCTGCCCTCTCGCTGATTCATGTTGTTGGCGAACTGGTCACGGCGCAGAATAACCAGGTTGGCAATTTCCGGTGTGTGAATGCGCGTACCGCCGGCGAACCAACGTTGGGTGGCAACCTCGATGGTGAGCTGTACCTCCTGCCCAACCACGATGTTGTCCGCCGGGGTCAGCCAGCTGCGCAATCTGAGGTCGCCGCGATCCCGCAAATCCTGCAAGGTAGTGGCCGCGGCCTGGGAAGCCACAAACAGTAGCAGGGCAAGTAGTCGCAAGTTCACGGCGAAGCCTCCCCCTGTTCCAGTTGCATACTGAACTTGATAGCCAGGAATTGAGAGGCATCTCTTTGTACGCTGCGCAACCACATGGCATTGACGGATTCGTCCTGCAGCACTTCGTCGGCAGTAAACTGGGCCAGTTCTTCCAGCGGGGAGGTTTTTCGTTCGGCGCCATCGGCGCGCTGGGGGTCATCTTCTCCCAGCTCCCTCGAAGCATTTGCTGCGCCGGCCTCGTCAGCCTGGGATGCGCTCATGCGGTTAATTTCGTCAATCAGCGCCTGCACCAGTTGACGATTGTTTTCGGCAGCTGCGTGAGCGGGATTGTGTTCGAGTATTTGCTGGTACAGGCGCACCGCCAGCAAGTAGTCCTGGCGCTGCGCCAGTGCATTGGCGCGGTTAAACCGCGCGGTTTCGGAATCTACTCGTGAAAAATATTCTGCGGCGAGCTTAAATTCTTCCGCGTAGTAGTAGGCAAAGCCTTTCCACATTGGGCTGGCAAACCGCAGTGCGGCCTCGGGGTAGCGCTGCTGTTGGAACAATAGTCGACCCTGTTGGTCCGGGGTCAACCAGAGGTCGGCAAACCAAGTGGAATCGGCCTGGGCAGTCGGTGTATGTCCCAGTCCGGTGACAAAAGCCAGCGGTATCAACCATTGCAGCGTCCAACCCTTGCGGAACCACAGGGAAAAAAGTAGCAGCGCCGGGAAAACCAGCCAGTAACCGCTGTCCTGCCAGGGCACCGATGCGTCATCCGTGACCACGTAGTGGGAATTCACCCGTCGATGAATGCGATTGACATCGCTCTTGTCGATACTCAGGTCAATGTAGGAGCCGCCAGCGGCATCGGCCAGGTTCCGCAATGCCAGTGCCTCCAGCGGCGCCAGGCCCTGGTCAGCGGGATTTTCCAGGCCAATGCCCCACACCAGCAATTGGTGTTGGTGCTGGGAAAAATAGTCCTGGTAAGCGGATTCACTGCTATTCGAAACACCATCGGTCACCAATAATACGGTGGTCGGAATACTGTCATCGTTGGCGATTCGTTCCAGCAGTGGCAGTGCATACTCAGGAAATTTTCCAGGTCGTGGCATCACGCCGGGCTTCATCGCCGACAGGTACTGACGGAATATCTGTTGATCGTCGGTCAGGGTCAACACGATATGTGCGGAACCGGCGTAGCCGACCAGGGTGGTGAGTGAGCCCTTGCGCAACTCCAGCAGATCCCCAATCTTTTGTTGGGCCCGTTGCAATCGCGAAGGCTGGATGTCTCGCTGCTGCATGGACGCAGAGACATCCAGTATCACCACCAGAGCCGCCTCATCGCGGGTAAGAGGTGAAGCCTGCTGGCGCCAGCTTGGCCCCATCAGGATGATAATCATCAGGCCCATAACAACCAGGCTCAGCGACGCAGGGTTAAACCAGTGATTGCGGAACTGCCTTACCCGCAACGCCTCCAGCAGGTGCGGTGCAATAACAGTTTGCCAGCCGCGGGTCTGATCCTCGCGCTGCCACTGCAAGGCGATCGTCAGCAGGATTGGCACCAGTGCCAGCGCCCACCAGGGCCGCAGAAAATGAAAGTGCTCAATGAGCGAGGCGCTAAGCATGGCGGGGCTCGCGCCGTCCACTTATGAATGCGGCCAGCAGGTGGTAGAGCATGTACAGCACCACCGAGGCAGCAATGGGCAGGTGGTGTACGCTGTGTCGCGGCCGGAAACTGCTGGTTTCATACAGCTCTGGCTCCAGCTCGGCAATGGCGGTATAGGCCGCTAACAGCTGGCTGCGATCGATGGCTGAGAAATAGGCTCCTTCAGTCAGTTCGGCCACGCGCTCCAGGGTTTCAACATCCAGTGCCTCTTCGCCGACGGTTTGCGGGTCGCCAATGGCGATGGTGTAGATGCGGATGCCGTAGGCATGGGCCACTTTGGCGGCTTCAATCGGCGGCACGGTGCTGCCGGTATCATTGCCATCCGTCAGCATGATCAAAACACGATTTTCGGTAGTGCTGTCTTCAAACAAATGAATGGCGAGACCTATGGCGTCACCGAAAACCGTACTCTGACCGGCCATGCCGATCTCGGTTTCCTCCAGTAATACCCGCCAGGTATTGTGGTCTTCAGTAAACGGCACTTGCAGGTAGGGGGCATTGCCGAAAACGATGAGGCCAAGGCGATCTTTCTGGCGTTGTTGCGCCAGCTCGTTCAACACCAGTTTGACCGCTTGCAGGCGGTCGATGCGGGCACCATCGCTACGGGTAAAGTCGGTAGCTTGCATGGAGCCTGATAAATCCACCGCCACCATCAGATCGCGAGCAGATTTTTCCTGTTCAACTACGGCTCCAACCCACTCCGGGCGAGTGGCAGCGCAGACCAGGCATATCCAGCTAAATACCACCAGTACGGCCTGGATACGGCTGCGTGAGAGAATGACTGAACCCGTACCGGGTTTCTCTTCGCTGAGCTCCAGCAGCTGTTTGAAAAAGGGCACCTTGACTGAATCCCGGCTGTGTTTAAACGCGGGTAACAGGCGCAACAATAGTGGTAGTGGTAGCAACAACAACCAGGCAGGCTGAGTGAGCTCAAGCATGCTCGGCCTCCGGATGATGCAAAATCCATTGCTGGATTTCTTTGACCAGGGTTGCCAGGGCTGCCTCCTTAACAGAGTCTTCTCCCTGATAAACACCGTGGGCCAGCAGCTGCTGACTGTCGCAGCTGAATATGTCGGCGCCGCCGTGATTTTCCAGCCATTGCATCCACTTGTCACCACTAAGCCTGGCGACTTGCCGACGTGGGTAGCAACCCACAGCGGTGGCTTTAAGCAATCTGCCCAATCCTGCCAGTAGCCCCGGCGTCATACCGTGGTCGCTGATCAAGGCCTCGAGCTGATGCAGGGCCTGTCGGCGATAGAGGTTGCGGCGGCGGTATTGAAGATAGAGGTGGCCGCGCCAGAACAGCCACACCAGCATGATGAGTGCCATGACTTTCCATCCCAACGTGGTCGGCAACCAGCTTATTGGCGCCGGCGAAACTGCCTCACTCAACCCCTTGAGGGCGTAGTTGCCGAATATCTCTGGCAAGGGTGGCAGTGACAGCATTGGCTCAGTGCTGTCCGATAAGCATGCGCAGTTGCAGGCCCACTGGCTCAACCGTATCGACGGTAAGAATGGGTATTTCGTGTCGGCGCAATTCGGTTTGCAGAGCACCTAGCTGGTTCTGAAAGCTCTGCTCGAAACGCTCTCCCAGGTCGCGCTCTCCGGGGCGCAATTGCAGTTGAAAGCGGCCATCACTTACCACCAGGTCGGTGGCCGAGGAAATATCTCCTTCAAGGGGGTCGAACACCAACCCCGCAATCAGGTCGTTGTGTTGGGCTATACGCTTGATGCCGGCAGTACACTGCTCGTTCCAGCCATCAAAGTCGGAAATAATCACCATCAGGTAATCGTGCCCCGCCATTCTCGCCGCCAGCGAGATTACCTCTGCCAGTCTGCCGGGCTGACCTTGTTGCGTGCTGTCTGCTTCCAGGCCCTGGTTCATGGCCGACAATTGGGCCAGCATTGACATCAGGCTGCGGTGTCCGCGCGAGGGGCGCACCTGGCGAATCTCCCGGTCGGAAAACAGGATGGCACCGACCCGGTCACCCTGGTCCAACACCCGCCAGGCTCCCAGGGCAGCTAGTTCTGCGGCCACCACTGACTTCATTTTATTGCGACTGCCGAAAAACATGGACTGTCGCTGGTCGACCAGGAAAACCACCGGCCGGTCTCGTTCCTCGGTGTAAACCCGTACGTGTGGTTTGCCAGTTCTATTGGTCACCCGCCAATCCATCGTGCGAATGTCATCTCCCGGCCGGTAGTGGCGCAGTTCCTCGAAATCGAGTCCCCGGCCTCGTAGGCGGGAGCGTTTTCGACCGCTGAGTAAACTGTGGATGGGTTGTTTTGGCAGGAAGGAAAAGCCGTGCGCTTCATGGCGCAGTTTTAAAAGCGCCGTAGTGTCTACGTAGATCTTGTTGTCGGCTGCTTCCACTATTTGCTTAGCGAGCGCGTTAGCCCACTGCCACCTGTTGCAGAACTTCGTCTAGCACCTGGTCTACACCAATATTGTCAGCCAGTGCGTCGTAGCTGAGCATCAGGCGGTGCCTGAGAACGGCATGGAAGACGCTGCGTACATCATCCGGGTCGACATAGTCCTTGCCCTCCAGCCAGGCCTGGGCACGCGCTGCCCGGTGCAGGCCGATACTGGCCCGCGGGCTGCAACCAATGTTGATCCAGGTGCTGAGCTCTTCGCTGTAGCGGGCCGGTTCGCGGGTAGCCATTACCAGGTCTACCAGATAGCGTTCAACGTTGTCGCCAATATGCAGTTGTCGAATGTCTGCGCGCGCATCCATCACAGCCTGTTGGGGAACCTGCGGTGTATCCCCGGTGCCGGGTGATTCTTCCGCGTGTACCAGCCTGACAATATCGAGTTCTGCATCGCCCTGGGGATAGTCGATGTTGATCTTCATAAGGAAGCGATCCATCTGTGCCTCCGGCAGTGGATAAGTGCCCTCTTGCTCAATGGGATTTTGGGTAGCCAGCACCATAAACAGCTCGGGCAGGGGGTAGGTTTTCCCAGCCACTGTCACCTGCCGTTCCTCCATGGCTTCCAACAGTGCCGACTGTACCTTGGCGGGTGCCCGGTTGATTTCATCTGCCAGTACCAGGTTGTTGAATATGGGCCCCTGCTGGAACGTCAGAGTTGGTTTGCCGGCCACCTCCTGGTACACCTCGTTGCCGGTGACGTCCGACGGCAATAGGTCAGGGGTAAACTGGATGCGCCCCAGGCTGGCCTGCAATACCCCGGCCAGGATCTTGACGGAACGGGTTTTGGCGGTTCCGGGTAGACCCTCCAGCATCACATTGCCATTGCAGAGCAGGCTTATCATCAACGCGCGCACCACCGGTTCCTGACCGATGACGGATTTCTCCATCGCCGCGGACAAACTGAGAATTGCACTGTGAGCTTCAGCCGTCATATTTAAGCACCCCTGTGGCCGGCCTCCCGTATGATGTCGGGTTCGGATTCATGGAAGCCTGAAACCATGCCGCCGGTGGTTTGTCCGGCATCTACCACCAGGGTGTGACCGGTAACATAGCGGGCTTCTTCGCTGGCCAGGTAGAGCAGGGCATTGGCGATATCTGCAGGCTGGCCCGCTATGCCAAGCATAGACGATTCCGCGATGGCCTTGTTTACGGCTTCCAGGTTTTCGTGGTCCTGTGATACCACATCCGCGGTCATGGCGGTGGCGGTATTGCCCGGTGCAACGCAGTTCACACGAATGCCATACTTACATAGTTCCGAGGCTACCGACTTGGTGAGACCAACCACCCCGTGTTTGGCGGCGGTATAAACATGGGGTCCCAGGCCGCCGATGACGCCGGCGGTACTGGCAATGGACAAGATGACGCCTGAGCCCTGCGGTGTCATGACTCGAGCGGCGTGCTTGCTGCCGAGAAATACGCCGCGCAGGAGAATATTGATGGTCTTGTCCCAGGCTTCAATCGAGGTGTCCTTGATTGGGCCGACAGCGCCGACAATGCCGGCGTTATTGACCATGCAATCCAGTTTTCCGAATTCGGCAACGGCCAGATCTACCGCGGCGGCGATATCGTCTTCCACGGTAACATCACAGAAAATGTACCGGGCGTTTTCCCCCAGCTCTTCTGCCAGGGCGGTACCCTTCTCTTGCTGCAGGTCGGCGATAACAACTTGTGCGCCTTCTTCAATAAATCGGCGCGCAGTGCCTTCGCCAATGCCGCTTGCCGCGCCGGTGATTACCGCGGATTTTCCTGCCAGTCTGCCCGTCATTATTTATTCTCTGGTTGTGGATTGGCCCGCTAGTTTAGCAGCCCCAAGCTGTATTACTATTGCCGCGTGTTTCTGAAACGACCGACAATCCTCCTCAGTTTTATGGTGGGAGTCAGCTTTGCTTGTTGGAGTTATAGATAACTTATGCTGAAACGTATTCTTGTTGTACTAATATTGTCAGGCTGCAGCGCGGACCCGGTTGATACTGAGTCGACCCCAAGCAGCTCATCAATACTGGATGATCATGCCCGCCGCATAATGCAGTTGAGGCCAGTTCGGGCCTCTCGCCTGGGTCTGGAAGCGGAGTTCATGGGCGGCGCCTATACCCACAAAATTGGTGACTATGGGCCTCAAGGCATGCAGCGCTGGCGCGACACCGTCAGTGAAATGCAGGTTGAGTTGATTGAGCTCGACGACCGTGACGACCGCGAGATGGATAAGCTGACTCTGGATGTACTGGCAGATGCCTATGATCGCTTTGCCGGCGCCAACAACATTCCCTATGGTTATGTCACTTCTTCGGGCAGGCATCGTCCCTACATTATCAACCAGATACGGCACCCGCTGCGCTGGGTAACGGATTCCCTGGTCGATTACGTGGCGATCGAGTCAGAAGCCGATGCCCGCGCCTACATCAGTCGACTGCATGGCCTCTCGGTGCTGTCAGACCAGGTGTTAGCCAAGTTCCAGCAAGACTTACAAGCGGGCTGGACTGCCCCAATCGTGCTGCGCGAGAAGGCAGAGGGTTGGCTACGGGGTTTTGTTGCACCGAGCCCGCCACGGCACCCCCCTGGTCTCCTCCTTTGCGACGAGATTGGACAAGCTTGAGTCTATCGGCGATGAGCAGCGCCAGCGGTTGATTGATGAGGCGTCGCTGGCGCTAACAGCAAGTGTCTATCCCGGCTTTGAACGGGTCATCGCCGGTGTGCAGGCGTCCTACAACATTGATCCACCGGGTGATGGAGTCTGGGCATTGCCCATGGGTGAGGAATTTTACCGCCACGCGGTATTCCGGGAAGCCGCCTCAGACCTGCATCCCGAAATAATTCACCAGACCGGCCTGCGCGAGGTTGAGCGCGTCCTGGCAGAGATGGATGCCCTACTGATATCAGTCGGCAGAGAGACAGGCAGTGTCGGCGATCGGCTCAATGCACTGGCGGCCTCGCCGGAGCAGCTGTACCAAGATTCCGCGCAGGGACGCGCTCTGTTATTGGCTGACTTGAACGATATGGTGGTTGAGATCAGCAGGCGCCTGCCAGACTACTTCACCGAACTGCCCACTCAATCGGTGCAAATTCGGGCGTTCCCCGAGTTGGTGCAAGACAGCTCGCCTGGAGGAACCTATAACCGACCTTCGCTGGATGGCAGTCGCCCGGGTATCTATACCATTAACTTGCGCAGCATGCCGGAGCGGGCGCGATTCACCCTGAAAACCATTAGCTATCACGAGGCCCTGCCGGGTCATCATCTGCAGATTGCAGTGGCCATGAACCAGGGCGACCAGCCGCTCTTGCAGCGGACGCAAAGTGTGTCTGCCTTCAGTGAGGGATGGGCTTTGTACTCAGAATTGCTGGCAGCGGAAATGGGCATGTATGACAACGATCCGCTGGGAGATCTTGGCCGCCTGCAGGCGGAGTTGTGGCGGGCGGCACGACTGGTGATGGACACTGGTTTGCACTTCAAGCAATGGAGCCGGGAGCGAACCATTGCGTATGGCATGCAGGTTATCGGTCGACCGGAGTTGACGGTCACTGCAGAAGTAGAGCGATTCATGGCCTGGCCCGGCCAGGCGCTGTCTTACAAACTGGGCATGATGGCGATTTTGGAGATGCGCGAAGAAGCCCGCGCCCAGCTGGGTGAGGATTTTGATTTGCGGGCTTTTCATGACCTGTTGACCTCCGGTGGTGCCATGATACCGTCGCGTTTGCGCCAGCAAGTACAGCTGTGGACCGCCAACCAGAGAGATTGAGCCTGCTTATGATTAAAAAAGTATTACTGCTACTTGCCCTCACCATTGCTGGTCTTTGGGGGCTTGTTGCATGGTGTTACCAGGACGTTCATTTCAGCGTGGCGCTCAACGAAAAAGTGGTCGCGCTCACCTACGACGATGGCCCCAGTTCCCAGGACACGCTGGCGCTATTGGCATTGCTAGCTGAGCAAGATGTGCGGGTTACCTTCTTTCTCAAGGGTATGAACGTTGAGGCGTTTCCCGAGCTGGTTCGTGCTCAGATCGAGGCTGGACATGAGATAGGTAATCACAGCTGGAGTCACCAGCGTATGTGGTCCTTTGACAAGGCCGCCATGCTGGAGGAGATTGATCGCACAACGGCCGCCATTGAGCGGATCACCGGTTCGCCACCGAACTATTTTCGGCCCCCTCACTTTATATAGGGTGTGGGGCTGACCCGGGCAATACATGAGCGAGGCCTTACCTCCATTGCCGCTGGGTCAAGCGGCGCAGATTGGGAGGTCTTCGATCCGCAGCAGATTGCTGCATCTATATTGGCGCAGGTGGAGCCCGGCGGCATTGTATTGCTGCATGACGCTGATGGGCCGGAACCGGACCCAATGGGTCAGGCCAGCCGCGCTGGCACGGTAGCGGCCACGAAAATTATCGTTGATAGCTTACGGGAGCAGGGCTATCGATTTGTCACGGTGAGCGAGATGCTGGCCCTGGCTGACGGCTAGAAAACCGCCAGGGGATTCAGTGGCGAGCCGGTGCCGCCGGGAATTCGCAACGGTGCGGCCACGAACAAAAATTCCCACCGATTTTGGGCTTGTGCCTCTGCCGTCGCTGCGTCCAGATCCAGGTTGTCAAATATAGGCATACCCATGCCCGCCAATGCCAGTTCGTGCAGGGGAATGGCTCGGTCTGTCATGCCGGAGGGCATGACATCGGCAATAGCGTCACTGCCTATTGCCGCGACGTCGCGTTCGCGCAACCAGGTCGCGACTGAGGCATGGAAGCCGGTAGCTGCTGTGAGGTCGACGGTATTCTTTGATTGTCGAGCCGCTTCCCAACGCCCGGTTCTCAGCAACAGTACATCACCTTTGTGAACGCGGATACCCGTGCGTTTTTCCCAGGCCTCCAGGTCCGCAACCGTTACTGCAGTACCGGCCTCCAGGTAGTCCACGCCCCTCAGCCAGGCCATGTCCACCAGCACGCCCCGGCTGAATACACCGGCGTGGGCATTGTGAATGCCCAGGTGCAAAGCACCCGTGGGTTGCAGGTCGGTGCTTGGGAAGCCGTTGTACATCTGCTCCTTGTAGAGGAGATGGGGCAGGCCATCCATATGAGTGTGGGAAGCGCCGTGGTAATCGATGGCGTAGTGGTCGCCGGCCACTTTCTGTCCACCAAACATCTCAACCCTGAGCTGGTGTTCAAAGGGGAGAGCATTCACCTCATCCTTGATCTTGTTCAACTCCAGCGACAGGGAGATACTCACTCCTTTCTGCACCAATGCCGCCGCAGCCTTTTTCTCTGTCGGGCCAATCAGGTTGAGAGTGCCCAGCTCGTCGTCATCGCCCCAGCGTCCCCAGTTGGAAATTTGCTCCATCCAGGCGTCGAATTGAGCATGTGAAATTTCTTCTGCGGGCAATGCCGTGCTGGTTGCGAGGCTGAGCAATAATGCGGCTAGTATTTGTTTCGTCATGTTATTCCTGTTTTATTGTGGTTGTGTGAGCCAGTGCTGCACTAGCTGTTCCAGTACGGCGATGGGCAGCGAGCCGTTTTCCAGAACCTTGTCGTGAAAGACGCGCAGGTCGAAATCTTCTCCCTGAATTTCACGAGCCTGCTCACGCAGCGCGCGAATACGCAGTTCACCGATCTTGTATGACAAAGCCTGGGCCGGCCAAGTGATATAGCGATCTATCTCTGCGGTCACCTCGTGAATGCTGAGCGCGGTGTGAGTAGCCATATAGTCGATGGCTTGCTGGCGCGACCAACCAAAGGCATGCAACCCGGTGTCAACCACCAGCCTGCAGGCCCGCCACATCTCGTAGGTCAATCTGCCGAAATTACTGTAGGGATCGCGGTAAAATCCTGCCTCGAGTCCCAGGCTTTCAGCATAGAGGGCCCAGCCTTCACCAAAGGCTGAATAATACAGGTGGCGACGAAACTCAGGCATGTCATTTTCCAGGGCCAGGCTCATCTGCAAATGATGTCCGGGCACGGCTTCGTGGAAAGTCAGCGCCTCCATGGTGTATAGAGGTCTGCTGGGTAGCAGGGAGGTGTTAACGTAATAGCTGCCAGGTGTGCGACCATCGCCGGGAGCCGGTGCGTAGAAAGCGGCAGTGGTTTTCTCTGCGTTGCTGGCTGGTATTTCCTGTATGTCGTAGGGAAGGCGGGGTAATGTGGCGAACAGGCGCGGTAATTGGCCGTCCATGCGCTTGGCAATGCGCGAGGCTTTCTCCAGCAGGTCTTCGCCCTCGCTGACATAGAACTGCGGATCCTCCCGCAGGAACAGAAGAAATTCGGCGAAACTTCCCTCGAAGTCGGTCTCGGAAATGGCGCGATTCATTTCCTCCTGTATTCGCGCAACTTCGCGCTCTCCTAATTTGTGGATCTCCAGCGGGCTCATATCAGTCGTGGTGAAGTAGCGCACCAGGTATCTGTAGTACGCCTCTCCGCCGGGGCGACTCGATATGCCTTCTCGCTGTCGGCACTGGGGTTGGTATACCCGCAGGTAAAAATCCAGTAGTTCGTGATAGGCGGGTACTACCTGCGTGGAGATCAGCTCGGCCGCTTGTGCCTGCAGGGACAGACGCGTAGCACGCGGTATCGATTGTGGCATATTGGTCAGTGGCCGAAAGAACGTGCTCTGATCCGCGCTCTCAACAATTTGCGCGGCGATGGAGTGCTCGAAGCCGGCCATCGACTCGCAGAATTGGGTGTGGCGGCTTGCCACGGCATTTTCTAGTAGCTCGATATGTTCGCGGTTGAAGCGCGGGAAATCCGCAAGGCTAACCAGGTAGGCCTGGTAATCGGCAACGGTCAGGAATGACATGTTTGCGGGTGCGTTGGCGAAGAAGCTGTGCCAGCCGCTGCGGTTGTCTATCTGGTAGTGAATTCCTGGCTGACGATAAGCCTCGCGCTCAGTCTCACGCTCATATTTGAAGACCTGGTAGGAAATCTGGTTATCGCGGCCCAACTCGCCGACGTCAATCTGTTGCAACCGGTTCAGAATATTGGCGTTGAAAGCTTGTCTGCGCTGTTCTCCGGCGGGCGTCATGTCCGCCAGTGGTCCGGAAAAACGCCAGGCGTCCATATCCATACGGAAGAATACCTTTTCCCGCATGACGTACTGCCAGTGTTGCTCCAGCAAGGTTTCGAATACCTGGTCATTGGCGACCCCCGGTGTGGCTAAAACGAGGCAAAACCAGAATAAGAAAATGCGCATGTATCTAGGCTAGCACATGTGACCGGATGGCTGTCTGGAGGTACACTGGCCGCCTTCTTACCAGGGAGTGGGATCATGGATAGTACTCACACATTTAGACAGGATGAGCGCAACGCCAGTATCCTGATCAATATCAACGGTGAAATGTTCCCGCGTGAAAAAGCGGTGGTCTCGGTGTTCGATAGTGGATTCATTCTCGGTGATGGCATATGGGAAGGCTTGCGCCTGCACCATGGTGTCATCCCGTTCCTGGACCGCCATATGAAGCGGTTGTGGGAGGGCGCAGCGGCCCTCGACCTGGACATGGGTCTAAGCAAGGCTGACTTGAAACAGCGCTTGTACCAAACCCTGCAGGCCAACGGCATGGAAGAGGATGTGCATATACGGCTAATGGTCACCCGCGGGGAGAAAGCCACACCCTACCAAGACCCGGCGGTGACAATTGGCGGTCCTACTATCGTCATTATCCCCGAGTACAAAATGCCGGACCCGACGCTGAACGATCGGGGTATCAGGCTCTACACGGTCTATGTTCGCCGGGGATATGCAGATGTGCAGGATCCGCGCATCAATAGTCACTCCAAGCTCAACTGTATTTTCGGTTGTATCCAGGCCACCAAGGCTGGCTACGACGAAGCACTGATGCTGGACCCTCATGGCCACGTGGCAACCTGTAACTCCACCCATTTCTTCATTGTGCGTGAAGGCGAGGTGTGGACTTCCAGTGGTGACTACTGCCTGGATGGTATTACCCGTCGCAATATCATCAATCTCTGCAAGGAAAATGACATTCCGGTTTATGAAAAGAACTTTTCCCTGATGCAGGCTTACGGGGCCGAGGAGGCTTTTGTCACCGGCACCTTTGCCGGGCTTACACCCGTGGTGGAAATTGATGGGCGTCAAATCGGCGAGGGTGAACGTGGTCACATGATCGATCGGCTGCAAGCGCTGTACCTGGATATGATCGAGCGCAGCTGTATTGCAGCTTAGCCATGACCCTACGCATCGCTATGTGGTCCGGGCCGAGAAATATTTCAACGGCCATGATGCGCAGTTGGGAAAATCGCCCGGACAGTTGTGTGGTCGACGAACCTTTTTATGCCTGCTATCTGCAGGAAACAGGACTCGAACACCCGTGCCGGCAAGAGATACTCGCCAGCCAGAGTATCCAACGCGAGGAGGTTATTCGCGCGCTCTCGGAAGCTGCCAGGGAGCAGCCAGTTTTTTATCAAAAGCACATGACTCACCACATGCCCACAGGTATGCCCATGTGGTGGTGCACGCAGCTGCGGCACTGTTTTTTGGTTCGCGATCCGGCTGAAGTCGTTGCCTCCTATCTGCAGAAAATGCCTGCAGTTTCGGAGGATGCGATTGGTATCCTCAGGCAGTTACAGTTGTTTGAGGAGATCACTGAGATCACCGGCGAACGCCCACTGGTGATTGATTCCAACGATGTATTGAGGCAGCCAGGCGCCATACTGGCTGCGCTGTGCGATAACTGGCAGATTGAACGACATACGCAGGCCATGTTGAACTGGCCCCAGGGGCGGCGCGACAGTGATGGTGTTTGGGCCGGCCACTGGTACCAGTCTGTTGAAGCCTCCACCGGTTTTGCGCCCTACCAAAAGCGTGCACCCCGGTTATCCGGGGTGCACGCACAACTGGCTGAACGGATGGCCGAGCCCTATCAGGCGATGGCTTGCTACCGGGTTCAGGTCTAGGCCGCCTGCAGGGCCTCCTCAATAAAATCCAAACGGTCCTGGCCGAAATACATCTGGCCGTCCATGAACAAGGTGGAGGCGCCAAAGGTACCGCGTTCTACCGCCTCTTCGGTGGCACTGATCAAGGCCGCCTTGATGTCCGGATGCTGGCTGAGTTCGAGTATGGCAGTGGTATCCAATCCGTCCGCGCTCAGGGTCTCGGCCACGATTTCCAGATCGCCCATGTTCTTGCCATTTTCCCACATCGCCTGATAAACCGTATTCAGGTAAGCGTCGAAACAGTCCAGCTGCTGGCAGGCGATGGCGCCGCGCATCAAGTTCAGAGAGTTGATGGGAAAGTGGGGGTTGAACTCCAGTGGCGCACCGTAGCGCTTGGCAAATCGCGGTAAGTCGTATTGGTTCATATAGGCGCCTTTGGCAGGGATAGTAATCGGTGAGGCGTTGCCCGTGGCTTTGAATATGCCGCCCAGCAGCATGGGTTTGTAGATGATTTCAAGCCCATACTGTGCCCTTAACTGCTGCAGGCGTACGTGCGCCAGGTAGGCAGTGGGGCTGGCGAAATCGAAGTAAAATTCGAGGGTTTTGCTCATCCTGTTTTCTCCTTGCTAATTTTCTTGTCAAAAGTGGGCCAATCCCCCGCGCTGATTGCTATGATGCGGTGGACTCTTACGCTGTCTGGGATCTTCCATGAAATCACTGTTTGAAAAGATCGGCAACTTTCTCACCTCACTCAGAATCTGGACCATCAATCTGCTCACGCTGGGCTTTCTCATCTACCTGGTGGTGATAGTGGTGGCTGTGGTCAGGCAGATGCCGGATCCGGTGGACCCCGAGGGGAAGGTGCTGATTCTGGCGCCGGAGGGCCTGGTGTTGGACCAGGAGGTTTTTCCTTCCGACCTGAACTTTCCTTTTAGCCTGCCCGATACCGACCAAATCCAGTCTCGTGACCTGACCAGAATTATTCGAGCCGCTGCCGCAGATGAAGGACTGGCCGGCGTGCTACTCGATTTCAGTAACACGGCCTTCGCCGGTCCCAGTACGGCATTGGCAATCGCCGGAGAGCTGGCGAAGTTACGAGAGTCAGGCAAGCCGGTGATTGCCTTCAGCGATGCCCTGACCACGGCTTCATACCTGATGGCGGCACAGGCCAACGAGGTCTATGTGCACCAGTCGGGAGCCGTTGGTATTTCCGGCCTGGGTGGCTACCGGGACTACATGCGTGAGCTCGCCGAGAATCTGAAGCTCACGATTCACAACTACTCCCAGGGCGATTACAAGTCTGCGGTAGAGGGCTTCACGCGCGATGATATGTCGGAGCCTGACCGGCGCCAGCGTGAAGAATTTTACGGGCCCATCTGGGCTGGTTTCAAGCAAGCCATGGCCGACGGGCGTGGCCTAGAGGCGGAAGTGTTCCAGGCGATGGCCGACGTCCATCCGGTCGTGTTGATTGCCGAAGGTGGTTACGACAACCTGGCCTACGCCGAGCAGCAGGGGGTGATCGATGGCACCAAGAGTTTCCCGGAGTTTCGCGCTTATATGATTGAAAAATTCGGTCGTGCAGAGGATGAAGAGCGGGAGACTTATCCCCACATTGGCCATCATGCCTATTTCGCGCAACTCGATGAAGAGGAATCCGAGTCGGAAGATGCTGTTGCGGTGGTTTTCGTACAGGGGGCGCTGCAGACGGGGGCACAGGGACCGGGGGTTGCTGGCTCCGATGATATCGCTCGCCTGATCCGTCAGGCCTATGAGGAAGAAGATACCCGGGCGCTGGTTTTAAGAGTGAATAGCCCAGGGGGATCCATCATTGCCAGCGATCTTATTCGCGATGAATTGATAGCCGCCCAGGGCAGGGATTTGCCAGTGTATGTTTCCATGGGCGACGTGGCCGCATCTGGCGGCGTTTGGGTGAGTACGCCGGCCAACCGAATTTATGCCGAACCCTCGACATTGACCGGATCCATTGGCGTCGCCGTCGCCTTTCCCACATTGGAAAATGTCTATGATTACATCGGCGTCCATTTTGATGGTGTCACTACATCAGAGTACGCTGGCTGGGGACCAGCCATGGCTGTCAATGAAAAGCTCGACGCCATCTTTGCGCGCTGGGCGGGCGGTGCCTATGATCATTTCGTGAACAGTGTGGCGGCAGATCGAGAGCGGGACAGGGATTATATTCGCTCCATCGCCGGCGGCCGTGTCTGGCTGGCGCCAAAAGCCCTGGAGCTGGGGCTGATCGATGAACTGGGTGATCTGGAAGCTACGGTTAGTGCGGTGGCGATGGAGGCAGGGCTGGAGGATTACCGGGTCAACTACGTCGTGCAGGAGCCGTCACCGCTATACCTTATATTGAGGCAGTTCTCTGGGCAGTTGGGAATCACGCTCAGCCCACGGTATCTGCACTTCAATGAGACCCTGGCCAGCTTATCCAGCGTGTTCAACGATCTTACCGAACCCAGAGCCACCGTGCTGTGTACCAGTTGTGAGGTTCTAATCCGTTGAGTAAGTCGGTTTCGGCGGGTGGAGACGTCTTAAGCTATAGTTAATTCACCACCACCAGCTGTTGGTATCAACTATGGCGCGAGTCCGGCAACGGCGTGATTCCCCAGTTTCCAGATTCGGGAACATGTGGCTGGTGTTGTCTTTTCTACCCATTTTTCTCCTTCTGGGCAGTACTCACGGTTTCGCCAGTGTTGGCAAGATTCTCTTTGCTGCGGGCCCTGTCTCGGTCGATCGAGGTGAGTCGATCACGCTTAAAAAAGGTGACCTGCTGGAGGAAGGCGACATTATTATCACTGGCAAACGCGCTCGAGCGCAGCTGATGATGATTGACGGCGCCCGTATCTCTGTACGTGCCAACTCCCGGCTCGAACTGAGCCGCTATTCTCTGGATCAACCAACAGCCAGCAGTGTTGCCATCGCCAGTGGCGCGGAGGGAGAGGTTAGTATGAATCTCCTGAAGGGCGGCCTGCGCACAATCACCGGAGCCATTGGTAAAGCTGACCAAGATGACTACACCATGAATACGCCCGTGGCGACTCTGGGTATTCGTGGCACCGACTATGACGTGCAGCACTGTGCCGGTGACTGCGCACCGCCACCGGGTAGTTCAGGCGGAGAGCCACCCGCCGATGGCACCTACACCGGTGTAAACAGCGGTGGTTTGAATATGAATTCTGGCGGGCAAGATCTGGAATTGGGAGACAATGAGTACGGCTTCACGCCGGATTCAAATTCCGCACCCCAGGAACTAATCGAACCACCGGGCGTGTTTGCCGATCATGACGCGGCTAATCAGGATGACGAAGAGGATTCCGACGAGGATTCCGATGAAGCAAGCTCTGAAAGCGATGAGTCCGACGCTGATGAAGGCGATGAATCCGACGCTGATGAGGGCGACTCTGACGAGGGAGATT
Source organism: Halieaceae bacterium (assembly GCA_965237855.1). Taxonomy (GTDB): domain Bacteria; phylum Pseudomonadota; class Gammaproteobacteria; order Pseudomonadales; family Halieaceae; genus CBDEGK01. The sequence continues at coordinate 44,692 of CBDEGK010000005.1, forward strand.
CTGATGACGCCAGCGATGACGCCAGCGATGAAGGCAGCAGTGACGACGCGGGTAGTGACGATGCTGGCAGCGAAGACAGTGCCGGCGGTGAGGACAGCGGCGGCGACGATGGCGGAGATGGCGGCGATAACGCGCCCAGCGATACTGGATCGGGTGGAGACCAGGGTGGCGGCGAGGAGGAGGAAGTTCCACCTCTAATAACCGCCGTCGCAAGCCGATCAAGCGCTGCGGGAACTGCAACATCCGACCAGGCAGGCAATAATCCCGAGAATGAGAGCCCTCTTCAGGAAGGCGGCGACGAGGAGCCACCGCTAGAGGTTGTTGGTCGAACAGAGGACGGTGACGTTGAAGTTGTTCTGGACGACAGCAGTGCGGAAGAATTGGAAGAAGAATTGGAAGAGATTCGGGAACCAGAGCCTGAGCCCGAACCGACACTTCCGCCGGAACCAGAACCTGATCCTGAACCCGAGCCAGAACCCACCAATGTTCCCGAGCCGGAGCCCGAACCCGTCACGGAACCGGATCCTGAACCTGATCCCACCACCGCCCCCGAGCCTGAACCGGAGCCTGAACCAGAACCAGAACCAGAACCAGAACCAGAACCAGAACCAGAGCCTACGCCGCCCCCGGTTACTGGGCCGGTCGCACAGCAGCAGAGCAGTGTCGCCTTTGCCACCCAGTGGCAGACAGGGGTGGCTGACAATACCAGTTCAGCCCTGACAGAAAATGCAGGGGTGCTGACTGGCTTCGATAGCAGTATCGAGAACAGCGCCGTTGTTATTGTTATCGACAGCGGTACCGGTCTGTCTGATACGGGCTCGAACTTGGCGGGCAGTATGCAGTGGGGCCGCTTCATCAGCGGTACCGCCACGATTGACCCCGGCGGAAGCCACCAGCGAACCCTGAATTTAGGCCTCACCAACCTGCATTTTATTCGCGAATCGAGTAGTCGTTCGGCAACTGTGAGTCTGCCGACATCTGGCTATGTCAGCTACCAGCAGGTAGGGGGACCTCACCCACCAATGAATCCGGTACTGCGGGCATCTTGGACAGCGCCAACTTTGCGGTGGACTTCACCAACCAGGTGGTTAGCAGCGAGTTGCTAATCAAGTTCGGCGACGATTACTGGACTGCATTTGGGGAGGGTTCTTTGATCGGTGGGCCCAATTTTGCCGGCAGCTACGATTTCGTGGCATTCGATGATGGCACTGTGAATGGGGGATTTGGCTCCTTCAGCGGATTTTTTACCGACATCAACGCCACCCCGCTCAGTGTTGGTCTGGGATACGAGCTGACAGTGGATGGCGCCGATGACATCGCCACTGGTGTAGTTGCGTTTGGCAGCCCCAACGAGGCTGCGATACCACCTGTGGGTCAGATTAATTCTGCGGTTAGCGTCGGCAGCGAGAGTTCAGTGGTGTCCATGGATGCCGGTGCTTTGATAGAAACTTCCGGCAGTGTCAGAAGCCTGGAGGGCGAGTTTTCCAGCGTGCAAGCGCCAGTGGCCGCAGACTCTTCTGTTGTGAACCGCAATGAAGGTAGCGACCCGATCAGCGGTTTCAAATGGGGGCGTTGGGAGCAGGGGTTTGCGAATGTGCAGGGAGGTGCAAGTTTTAATCTGGCTGCCCAGAACCTGCACTACGTGGTAGAAACTCAACCGGAACCCCCCACGGTTTTTCTGCCCACAACCGGTACTGTGGAATACACCCTGGCGGGCAACACCGATCCCACCGACAACCTCGGTAATGTGGGTGTACTGGGGCACGCGCAGTTCCAGGCTAATTTCGATACCAGCACCATCAGCAGCAGCCTCGATATCAGTGTAAATAGTAACGTCTGGAATGCCTCTGGCACCGGCTCTCTAACATCGGGAGCTCGCTTCCAGGGTTCCTATGGCTCTGTCCTTATTAACGGCAGCACGGGCGGCACGGGCAGCTTCGCAGGTAGCTTCACCGGCACCGGTCCTGGGCGAGACCCTGTGGGAGCTGGCATGGTTTATATGCTGCAGGATGGTGGTGCCAGCACCTTTGTGCACGGTGCGGCTGTTTTCGGATACCCGCAAACACCTTAGCAAACACTTCTAGGGTATACAGGAACCCGGTTGGGTAAACAGAACGTCTGCATAGGCTGCTAAGAGAGCGTCATCGAGCGTCGTCAGGTCTGCGCAAAGAATATTGTCATTGCCGGTCAAGTCAATCGTAACCGGGTTGATCAGGTCGAGCAGAGAATTGATGTTGGTAATAGCGCCGCCACTCAGATCGACATCTTCCAATAGCGTGTTTTCGTCGAGGTCGCTGATATCCGTCAGCGTACTGTTACTGCTGAGGTCCAGGGTTTCGAGGGCGGTCAGGAAACGGAAGTTTGCCGTGTCCGGAAGAGAGTTGCCGGACAGGTTGAGGTCCTCCAGCTCAACCACCCCGATGATGCCTGTAGTGGTAAAAATGCTGTTGCCACTCAGGTCAAGGGATTCGATGAGATCCAGGTATTCGAGGGGGCTGCCACTGACCAGGGAGTTGTTCGACAAATTCAAAGACGTCAGTGAATACAGCGCGGGCAGGGGAAACCGGCCCAGGTCGTTGAAGTTGGTCAGAGAGTTATTGGCGAGGTTGAGATTTTCCAGGTACTCAAAATACTGTAGACCGGCAACAGTGGTGATTCCAAGGCTTGAACAATCGAGGCCGGTAAGCTCATCGGTGTTGGTCATGGCGCTGGTAGCCGTGGTCACACAAGTCTGCAGATTGGCATCGCTGATTCCCGCAAGCAAACCCGCGATCGCTACCGGACTGCGGCAGGAGGAGGGTTCAACCAGGTTTCCGATTCCCCCAGCAATAGCAGTCTCCAGGGTGCTGATATCAGTGCAGTCGGCGTTGAAGCCATCTCTAATGCTGATAAACGTATTGATGTGCGGCAGCAATGGATCAAGATCGGAGATAGCCAGGTTGTAGTCGAGAGTCAGTGAGGCCACCTGGGTCAGTGTGTTTAACGGTGATAGATCGGAGAAGGCGTTACCCTGGAGATTGAGCACTGCCAGCGAGGATGCTGCCGCGAGGGTTTCCAGCCCGGCGATAGATTTCAGGTGGCTGTCTATCAAGTACAGGCGCTCAAGATTGACCAGCCCACTCAGGTCGCCAATGGTTTGCAACTTGCCGTCGGATATTTCCAATTCAATCAAGTTACTGAGAAGGCCCAGCGAACTTATGCTGGGGAAGGGCATGCCCCGCAAGCGTAGGTACTGCAAGTTGCTCATGCTGGCCAGGGGGCTGATATCGGTAACCGGCAGGCCTAGCAGGAATAAATCTTCCATTGCGGTCAGATCGGCGAGCGCTGATATATCGCGGAACTTGCTGTCGAAAATTTCCATGAAGGTCAAACTGGTGTGTCCACTCAAGTCCGGGAAGGTGGAGGCCTCAACATCGTGCAAGGTCAGCGCCACCAGCTTGGTCCAGTTGCCCAGGGCGCTAATGTCGGTAAACGGATTGTTCTCGCTGATAAAGGTTTCCAGATTAACCAGGGTGGCCAACGGTGTCATATTGGTGAGGCCATTGTTCTGAATATCCAGGTACTCAAGGCGGGTTAGCCCCGCCAACAAACTCAGGTCATCAGCTAACAAGTTGGTTCCTATATCCAGGGTTTCCAGGTAGACCAGGTTCTCGATACCAGCCAGGTCGGCCACGTCAGCGTCTTCACAGATAAGCGAGGTATTCCTGCGCACGTCGGGATAGAACAGGCCGTTGACGCAACCCAGCAGTTTGGTATCGGTAAACTCATTGGCGGTGATGAGGTCAGCGATCAATATTGTGCCGCCACAGGGATAGGGCTCGTCGATGAAGGCGGCGGGAAAGGTGTCCGCCAGGGTATCCAACTGGGTGCAGGGAATACTGGTACTACCGCTCAGTAACACCTGGAATAGAAGGTCCAGGGTGAACAAGGACGCAATATTGGTGACGCCAGTGTTGTTTCTCAAATCTACAAACAACAGTTGATCCAGATCGGTGAGGGGGGTCAGGTCGGTCAGCGAATTGGTGCGGGTGAACAGGTACTGCAGCTGAGTCATGCCAGCGACAAAATTGATATCCAGCAGACCGTTTTCACTAACATCCAGCACTTGCAGGCCGGTAAGTGGCGATATATGTGCGGGGGTGATCGAGGGCAAATCTCGTGCATACAGCGCCACCAGGTCATTCAGTGAGCTGAGAACACTGAGATCGGTGACACCGGTGCTGCTGACATCCAGCTCAATCAAGCGGGTAAAGTTGCTAACCGCGCTGATATCCGCCAGGTTGAGATTGTTGGACAGGAACAGCCGTTCCAGGTTTACCAGCGGTGCAAGTCCGCCGATGCCGGTGAACACCCCGTAGGCGATATCCAGTTCCTCGAGGTTGGTGAGGCCGCCGAGGATGGTTATATCAGCATCGCTGATATCTACCCGGCTCACTACCAGCTCAGTGAGCCCGGTAAAGCTGGCCAGTTGTGAAATCGGCACATTGTCATCGTTATCGAGGTTGAGTATGTCGAGACCGGGCAGTAGTAGCAGTGGTGATATATCGGTTAGCTGGGAGTTGAAAGAGATATCCAGTTCTACCAGGTTGGGGAAAACATCGAGGCCCTCGACACTGAAGAGGCTCTCAGAGCGACAATCCAGCATCACCACTTCATTGACAAAGGTTATACCCTGGTCGACCGCCTCGCTTTCCACACACTCATCCAGTTCCGCATCGGTAAAACCGACCACCTTAATGCTGGGGATGGGCTGGAAGATCTGGGCGGGGCGGCCATTGCTGGTATATTCAAATAGCTTGATGTTTTCCAGGCTGCCACCGCTGCTGATATTGCCGATGACCTGCAGGTCCCCGTGGCCCTGGTAGTGACCAATATTGGGCGTAAACAGGCAGTCCTCATTGGATTCGCAGAGGCCGTCCTCGTCACCGATACCGTCGCCCATTAATTCCGAGGCGTTGCGCAGGAACGTGCTCTGGCACACACCGCCGTTGTACTCTGATCCCAGAACGATAGCATCGCAGTCCGCCTGGCTGGTGGGGCTGGTGACATCCCAGGTATGGGTCACCGTGTCGTTACCGTCGGGTAGGGGAAGTATGCCGCGGATGGTATTGTCCGCCGAGCTCAGGCTCCAGTCCCAGATACGGCAGGTCTCACCACTGTTTTCACAGGCTTCATCGTGATCATTCTCTGGGAAGATGCTACCGTCCACGCCCCAGCCGCGGAACTTGTTTTCGAAGCTGCCCCAGTCGCTGATGCTAGTGAAGGAGGATGTGCCATTGCTGTCGGAAGCGTTGATCGATTCGTCCATATCCACCTTGCCGACAAAGGCGTTCTGCAAGGTAAACCCAAAACTGGTGAGTGTGGCGTCGGAGCCGTTCTGGGGGGCACAACTTTTATCTGCCAACCCCGCGCTGGAGTTGGCCGAGCAGCTGCGGGCTCGGTTATCAGTAACCTTGAGAACACCGCTAAAGTAATTGTTGGCACCGCTGGTATTGACCCCGTAGCTGTTGTGGTGGGCCGACGCCAGATTGACAGCGGTCAGGTCGTGACTGCTGGAGAAGTGGATGCCGTAGCCGTTGCCGTTTACTGCGACTGCATTGGTGACGACGGAAAAATCACTGCCCGACAGGTAGGTGCTGTAGCTTCTGTTATTGGCGGCAGTGCTGTTTACCAGCCTCGTGTTATCGCTGCTGGAGAGATTGATACCGTAGTTGTCAGCGGCTGCCACTGTAACGTTGACCAGGGTGGCATTGGCGCTACTACTGAGATACAGGCCGTCGCTGTCGATGTTGCTGAGGAAGGCATCGACCACGGTTGAATTGGGGGAATTGGATAAGTAAATGCCGTAACTGCCGCCGTGGTAGATCTGCGCCTGGCTGATCCTGGAGCCGGGTGATGAGATTAGGCGGATGGAATCGCTGGCAATATCCTCACCGTGAAATTTCTCAATAATTACCCCTGGCGAACTCGAGGCGTAGAAGCCGTAGTTCGCGATGTTCTTGTTAATCGAGAGATCGTAAAAGCGATTGTCATTTGAGGCATTCTGCATATCAACTGCGCGATTGCGGATGTTGTTCAGAGTGATATGTGAAAAGGCATTGTTGGCGGAGCCGGTGCTAATCTCCATGCCATACTCACCACCGTTTGAACTGCTGGTCATGGTCAGGTTGCGCACCACAGAAAAATTCACCCCATCCCAGCGCATACCGGCATCTTCCTGATAGGGGTCCATTGCCCCTTCGATCCACAGGAACTTGCGGCTGTCGGCGGAGATGATATAGGAAATCACGTGGGGGATATCGAGACGGGCATCGGCGCCGGACTGCATGACCCCCGGTTCAAACACTAGCGCCACACTGTCACCGGCTATCACGTAATCAGCCCCGGCATCCACGGTAACCACGTAGACGGTGCCCGGTGGGTTGACGCTGCCGCCATCATTGTCGACAGTTACCGGATTACCCCACCAGACACTGGCTGAGGTGGTGTCAGTGCCGCCCGGCCCGCTGGTAGTCACGCTAATGGATTTCCAGGCGGGTGTGCCGCTCCAGTCAATCAGGTCGGACAGGAATACCCCCTCCGCCAGCCCGCTGCTGATGACCCGAACCGTGCCGCCGGCGTCGTCACAGATCCACTCAAAGGCGGAGAGACTGTCAAATGCGGAAACCCCACTGCAGCTGCTGGCACTGGACAGGTACACCACGCGTTTTTCACCGCCGTGTATGCAGGCATCATAGCCACCGGTCTCAGAGCCGGTGCAGGGGCTGTCACTGGCGTCATAGGGGGAGGTGCCATCGGCAACCACATAATCATTCCAGTTGGTGCCATTACTGATATAGAGGGGAGAACCCCCCCCACAAACCACGATGACGTTATTGACCGATTCGGTGCCGGCGGTGCCGCTGCCGTTGAGTAACGTGCAGGTCTGGCTAGGGGAGCTCGGTTGACTGGCTATAGTGACCGAGTAGCTGCTTCCCTCCACCAGGAAATTGGGGAAAACAAAGGAACCGCTCTCGTTGATGGCCAGGCTGGTCCCATTAAGTTCCAGCTCCAGGCCGCTGCCGGAGAGGCCCACTACAGAACCGCTTAACGTAGTGGGATTTTCCAGAAACACCACGGTGCTCTCATAGGCGTTGAAATTGTTGTTGCGAAAGCGCAGCAGGGCGTCGACGAAATGCAGGTTGCCGGGCAGGCTCACAGTGACGCTGTTTACCAGTAAGGTGATGGGCGTAGATTGGTCCATGCCGTCGAGATTGCCATCGGCCATGTCGCGGATCAGGGCGTCTATGATTGTGAAATTGGGCGCCGGCAAGCCCAGTTGAATCGCTGCGCTGTTGGCCAGGTTGGCCGCTGCCCCCAACATCAGAGCATGGTTGAGGGAAGCGTCACTGGCGCCGCCGGCGGGGTTGACCGGGTCGGCAGGGGGTACAGTGACAACGTCCAGTCCCCATTCGTTCGCGGCGATAGTGCGGGCGGCATCGAATACATCCAGGAAATCTGATCCGTTTGTGTCATTGCGGGCGCGATAGAGAATGGCCGCTGAAAAAGGGGTAATGGCAATCGTCGATTCAGTTACAGGCAGCAGTGCCTCGAAGCCCTCAGCCGAACTGAAACTGATAGTTCGAATCCCCAATTGATCTGACTCGTCCCTGAAAATGCCGCCGCTGGTTTTTGCGATCAGTGGATTGCGCGGGGATGGGAGCGTGACGGTAAAGGAGCCATCGGCGGCTGTCGTGGCTGTCGCAACCGGGCTGCCCGTAACAAGGCCGTAGTTATCCACTTCGTAGAATTCAACGGTGGCGCCAGAGAGAGGCCCCTTACTGGCTGTGCCGGATACAGTACTGGTAGAACTCTGTGCGGCCACCGCGACTGTTCGCTGGTCGACAGAAGCCTGCCCGCCACCCCCGCCACAGGCGAAGAGGTGCAGAAGCAGGAGGACACAGAAACCAAATCTTGCCATCGCCAACGCCCTGGCGGGCCGCGCCCGCGGAGAGTCCCACAGTATTGTCTAAAGTATAGACGATGCGGGGTGTGGCAATACCGCCTACAGCATCTGCTTGGGCATGGAAAAGATGTCCTGCAGCAGGGGCTCAAAGGATTCCAGGCTGTCGACTTCAAAATCCGGGTCGAAGGCGGGGGCGTCCCACTCATCCACCAGCTTTGCCGCCAGCGAGTACCAGCTCTCATCGACGTACTTGTCTCGCAAGGTTGTGCTGGCGCCGAGATAATCGAAATAGTGAGCACCCTGGAATTCCTGATGGTGATAGATTGCGTGATAGGCGTCTTCAGACACATAGGGCCGCATAAGCTCCGCAGCGATCGCCCCGTGATTGGGAATGTTTACCGCCTTACCCACGTCGTGCAGCAGGGCAATAGCCACTTCTTCATCAGCTGCCCCGGCCTGGCGCGCCAGGGTGCCGGTCATCAGGCAGTGTTGTAATTGATCGCAGGCAAAACCGAGAGTGACCTGCTCCAGGCTGCGCAGCATATCCATCAGGTGGGCGGGGGTTTTGGTAAAATACTCCGCGTGCTCCGCGCCAATTACCGCCCAGTCGTCAGCGGTACCGTCTTGCATTCGAGTAAACATGTGAGGTGCCTCTCAGAGATTCAAGGGGGCCAACACCGGGTACAGTGACATCACCAGCAGCGCGGCCATGCAGACATTGAATGCTACCAGTCGACGCGAGCTGGTCAATAGGCGTCTGATTTGCTGACCCAGCACGGCCCAGAGGCTGACGCAAGGCAAATTGATGGTGCCAAACACCAGTGCCACCAGCGTAACCGCGCCCAGCGTCTGTGAGGAGGAGTACACCGTCAGCGCGGTAAGGGCCATGGTCCAGGCCTTGGGATTCACCCACTGAAACAGCACCGCCTGCATAAAGGTCATGGGTTTGCGGCTGATCAGTTGGGCGTCGTCGCCGGGCGCTGCGGCGGTGGCAATCTTCCAGGCCAGGTAGAGCAGGTAAATTACACTGAAGACCTTGAGGATGGTGTAACTCATGGGCCAGGCGTCGAATAGCTGGATCAGGCCAATGCCCACCAGCACTATCATCAGGGTAAAGCCGATGCCCACCCCCAGCATATGCGGCAGTGTCAGGCGAAAACCGAAATTTGCCCCGGAGGCCATCAGCATCAGGTTGTTAGGCCCCGGGGTGATGGAGCTGACCAGGGCGAATAGCGCCAGTCCTGTGAACATTTCGTATGTCATGGCGCAATTATGAGGAATAAGGCGTGCAAGGTGCTTGCATATTTGTGTTCATACGACGAATATTTGCAACATATGACCAAAATAGACCGACATAACGAAAAAATATTGCAAGAGCTGTTGGAAAACGGCCGTATCAGCAATACCGAGCTGGCCGAGCGGGTCGGCTTGTCGCCCTCATCCTGCCTGCGCCGGGTGCAGGAACTGGAGCGCAGCGGCATTATCCAGGGCTATCGGGCTATTCTCGATGCCACCGCCCTGGGTATCGGATTTACCGCCTATATCGCCGTGGGTTTATCCGATCACACCAAGGCCTCCCAGGAGGCCTTTGAACAATCCATTATCGGTTCACCGGAAGTGCGGGAATGTCACAACATCACCGGGGTTTTCGAGTACCTGCTGCGGGTGGAGGTGGCCGACTTGCCTGCCTACAAGATTTTCCATACCGATGTGTTGGGTACGCTGCCGCAAGTGAATTCCATCACCACTTATGTGGTGATGGGTTCACCCAAGGACAGTCGTGCCTGAATCAAGCTCAGCTGGCGAGGCGGTAAAAGCTGCTGGCAGCATTGTGAAACAGTAGATCCTGATCCGCCGTGGAATAATCCGCCGCCATCAGTTTGAAGGCATTCCACAGGTCGGTGTAACGGCAGTTACGCTTGTCCACCGGGAAGTTGGATTCGAACATACAGCGTTCCGGGCCAAATTGTTCAATGGCATAGCGGTGATAGCGCCCGGTTGCAGCGACGATCTCTTCCGCGGCCAGGGGTTCAGTGAGGCCGCGGAAGCCATTGATCGGCATCAGGATGCCGCCCAGCTTGGCGTAGACATTCGGACATTGCGCCAGTGCGGCACTATCAATTCGCCACTGCTCGAAAATTTCGTCCTGCTTGCCGGCATAGGGACCGATGCCCAAAGGCCCGCCAAAATGGTTGAGAACGATAGCTGTATCGGGAAAGGCGCTGGCCAAATCGGTGAGCTCTGGAATCTGTGGGTGAAACAGCCAGGCCTCGAAGCTGAGCCCGCGCGGGGCCAGCTCCGCGAAGCCCTGGCGGAAGTCATCGCGCAGGAACAAGTGCTCGGGTGGATCGACATGAGACTTGCGAATGTCCGGACTGGGGTCAAACGCCGCCGCATGCCGAATGCCCCGGAAGCGCGGACTGGCATTCATGTGCTCATCCAACACGCGGCCGACGGCCTCGCCCAACAATAAATTGGCAAAGCTGACAATACCTGCGCACACCGCGGTCTCAATTTCTGGGTCTGCTGCGGCGGCCTCGGCGACCACCTGGACGAACTCGGTTTCTCCCACGGGCGCCAGCGCTTCATCGCCGCTGTCCCGGTACTCGCTGGCACATTCCACGAATACGGTGCTGACTATATTGTGCCCGCCGCAGAGATCATCCATGAGATGTTCCAGCAAATAGGGTCGCTCGTCGTGGTGCCACAAATGATGATGCGGGTCACAGATGGGGCGGTGGGGATCGAGGATAGCTATTTCTGTCATAGGTGACTCCTACTCGGCCACCAGGCGCACGATCTGGCCTCCCGTTTCATGCTCCAACAACAGGTAGATGGCACCGTCGATGCCGGTTTCTATATCGCGGATGCGCGCCAGGTTCTTCAGTACCACTTCCGAATGAACCAGTTTGTCACCGTCGAGCACGACGCGGTACAACTCGGTCGCCTTCAAGGAGCCAATCAAGGCGTTGCCCTGCCACTGTGGAAACTGACTGCCCTGGTAAAAAATGAAACTGGAGATAGCCGGTGCCGGGGTGAAATCCACCACCGGTTGTTCGATGTCCGCCAGGTCAAACTCAATGCGGAGCACATCGCCGTACTGCACCGGCGTGCCATCGTAATCGAGCCCTTTTGAGGTCAATGGCCAGCCATAATTTTTACCCGCCTTTAACAGGTTCAGCTCATCGCCACCGCGAGGCCCCATTTCGGTGGCCCATAACTGGTCGGTGGCAAAGTTGTACTCCAGGCCCTGTTGGCTGCGATGGCCATAAGTCCAGGTACTGGCCATGGCGCCGACCACATCGACGAAGGGGTTGTCTGCGGGAATACGCCCGTCGTCGTGCAGGCGGTGGGATTTGCCACAGGGGGTGGCCAGGTCCTGGATGCCGCCGAAATTGCTGCCACACTTCATGCCCACACTGAAATAGAGATAGCCCTGGTCATCAAACGTGAGCCGGCCGGCGGCACCGGTGTCGGGCACCACAGAATAGAAGTCTTTATCGAGTCGCCAGATATCCTCCTGGTCTACCCAGGCACCGTTGCGAATGCGACCGCGAATGAGCGTGTTCATGCTAACCGGCAACAATCCACAATCACTGCAACGATCGGTGTAGTGCAAGTAAATCCAGCCGTTCTCCTGATAGTTAGGGTGAGGGACGACGTCGAGCAGCCAACCGAGGCCATACGCTATCTTGTACATATCGATTTCATCATCGTAGGCCTTGGGCATCCCACTTATCGGCGGCGACAATTCGCCATCAGGGGATACCATGCGCATGGCCTTGGTTTTCTCAGTAACCAGGATGCTTCCATCAGGCAGTGGTGCGATGGAGAAAGGCTTGGGGTCGATGCCGGTGGCCACGACCTCCACCCGGAAGTCGTGAACTTCACTGCTGACCGTGGCCTGTGGCAAAGCCAGAGGTTTGTCGACCTTGAAGTCGGTAAACACGCGATCCACCCGGCGCTCGGCAATATAGATGGCCAGCTGTTTGATGTCGGTATCCGACAGGGTCTCGCGCCAGGATGGCATGCCTTTTTCTGGAAAGCCGTTGGCTATATTGTTTTGTAAGGCCGCCATACTGTCGCCGTAACGCAGGTCGGTACCGACCAGTGGCGGTCCCAGGCTGGGCGTGCCTTGCAGCTTGTCTCCGTGGCAGGTGCTGCATTCGCTGGTATACAAACCCTCGAAGGGATCAAACTCAGACGGGTTATTGATTTGATATGCAGCGAAGAGCGCGATGCCCGCCACCGGAACTATTATGACGGCCAGGGTGACAAAGGTTTTACGCAACATACAATGAGGGCCTGATAGGTCAGTTTGTTATTTTGTGCTCAGGATTCTCCCACAGAGGTGCCCCGCGCAACAATGCCATGGTTTTCATTCGCTCATTACGCGCAAGCGACCTACACTGAGACCAATAATATGCCTGCCTGGAGTACTCCATGTTGAGATCGCTTTTATTGCTGCTTCCCCTTGGCCTGTGTCTCAGCGCCTGTGAATTCAAAGGTGTTGAACCCACCACTGATGCCTGGACGCCGCCCACGGGCGCGGCTCAGAGCGCGCCCATTGCAACCCGGGATGCTTGCTCGAATCGTGTCGAAGAGAGGCAAGCCTTGTTTGGCGACCTGCATGTACACACCAGCGTTTCTATGGACGCCAATACTCTGGGTACACGCACCACCCCGGACGATGCCTATCGTTATGCCCGCGGCGAAGCCATTGATGTGTTTTCAGGCGACCCGGAGCGTGGCATGCGGCAAGCGCAAATCGACCGACCCCTGGATTTTGCCGCGGTCACCGATCATGCCGAGTGGATGGCGGAAGTGGCCCTGTGTACTACGCCGGGTTCGGTTAGTTACGACTCCACCGGCTGCCAGATTTATCGAGGAGAGGACGAATCCCTGCTAATGAAACTCCTCGGTGCCAAGGGTTTCCGGGCCCGTATCGGTGGATTGATCGGTGCCTTTGGTCGACGTTCAGATGTCTGCGGCGACGATGACGAGGTCTGTCGCGCCGAATTAACGGCAGTATGGAAGGCTAACCAGGATGCCACCGAACGCTGGTACGATCGCAGCGCCGATTGTGAGTTCACCACCTTTCACGCCTGGGAGTATTCCCACTCTCCCTATAACACCAAGTTGCATCGCAATATTGTGCTGCGCAACGAGATTGGCCCTGAATTGCCGATCTCATCACTGGAAACCCCGGTGGAGATGGACCTGCGCCATCAGTTGGTCGACCTGTGCAACGACACCGATACCGGTTGCGAGGCCATTGCCATCCCCCATAACCCCAACCTCTCCAATGGCCAGATGTTCCGAATTGAATACGCTGACCTCTCCCCCGAACGACAGCGTGAAGAAGCCGCGTTACGGGCGCGGCTGGAGCCGATAGTGGAGATGATGCAGATAAAGGGTGAGAGCGAGTGCCGCAATGGCATGTACCAGGTGCTGGGTGCCATCGACGAACTGTGTGGGTTTGAAAAAATCCGCGATATGGGAACGCAGAATCCGCCTGATTGTGAAGAGGGCTCGGGTTGGGGTGCCCAGGCGGGCAAGGGCTGCACCGCCCGCACCGACTATGTCCGCTACGCCCTGCTGGAAGGGCTGCGGGAAGAACAACGCATCGGTGTAAATCCCTACCAGTTTGGTTTTATAGGCAGCACCGACAATCATATGTCCACACCCGGTGCCACCATGGAGTACGGCGTGCCCTACAAGTTCGGTGCCACCACCGAAACCTTGTTGAATGTTGGGGGAAAGAGGCGCGCATCTGCCTTCCAGAACCCCGGCGGTCTGGCCGGTGTGTGGGCCGAGGCCAACAACCGCGATTCCATCTTCGATGCACTGAAACGCCGTGAAAGTTTTGCCACCAGCGGCCCCAGGATTAAGCCGCGCTTGTTCGCGGGTTGGGATATTCCAGAAGATCTCTGTAGCGCTGAAAACTTTGCCGCCAGCGGTTACGCCAGTGGGGTGCCCATGGGTGCGGTGTTGCCAGAGAAACCAGCGTCGGCGGATGCGCCGCGCTTTGCGGTTTCAGCAATGGCTGACCCGGGCACTACCGAGCACCCGGGGGGACTATTGCAGCGTTTGCAAATCATCAAGGGCTGGGTCGATGACAATGGCCACTTTAATCAACAGGTTCACGATGTGGCGGGTAATCCGAACAACGGCGCCAGCGTCGACCTGACCAGCTGTGAACCTGTGGGGCAGGGCGCCACCCAGTTGTGCGCGACGTGGGCAGATCCACAATTCGATGCCGAGCAGGACGCGGTGTATTACGCCCGGGTGATAGAAAACCCCAGCTGTCGCTGGTCGGCCCGATTGTGTTTGTCGCTACCGGAGGGCGAGCGCCCCGATGGCTGCACCACGGACCAGTTGCCGAAGACAATCCAGGAGCGGGCCTGGACCTCGCCGATTTGGCATATGGCGAATTAACTTCCGCCGTGCACTAAACAGTTAGAGATTGACAGATTTAATTGTCCGTACAATACTAGGAGAATAAGATTTAGACAGGGGCAGCCCATGCCAACATCCCCGCTGTATATGAAAATAGCCCAGGAACTCGCCACCGCGATTGCCTCGGGTACCTATCCCATCGGTAGCAATCTGCCTACCGAGGCCGCCCTTTGTGAACAACATGACATCAGCCGCTTCACTGCGCGAGAGGCCCTGCGTTGCCTGGTCGATCGCGGGATGATCCGACGCCAGGCCAGGATTGGCAGTCGAGTCATATCGATGACACCGCATCCCGGATACCAGCCGGTGGCGGCAAACCCGGAGGACTTTGTTGATCTCGCTACTGGCACCCTGGTGGTGGAGGGCGAGGATTCCATTGTGACCGCAAATGAATGCCTGGCTCAGCGTCTGGCCTGCGAGGAAGGAGCGGAATTCTATTTGCACCAGGGATTGCGCGTGCACCGCAATGGATCAGTACAACCCCTGTGCTGGAGCGAACAGTACATGCCCAGTCACATATCGGCTCGCGCTCGCAAACGCATGGTCGATGGCGCGTTTACCGCAGAGATGGCTGCGGAGCGACGGGTAGAGCAAATAGTGTGCGCTGACCTGTTGAACGAAAAGCAGGCGCTGGCCCTGCAGGCCGAGCCTGGGTCGGCAGCGTTGGTGGTAGTGCGCCGACATTACATGCCCGACGGACAGCTGTTGGCGGCTGGCGTGCAAACCCATCCCGCCGACCGCTATCAACTGGATATCCCGGTGGCGGGAACCATTTCTGAGAATACGGAGGTATAGGGTGTCTTTGATTCGACATCTTCTGATCGCTAGTGTGGTCGCATCTGTGCTGATGCCGCTAGGTGGTTGTGACAGTAGTGATCCGTCTGTGTATGGGGGACCGGTGGCCATGCGGCGCTTGACCCCGGAACAGTATGGTAATGTCGTCCATGACGCCTTCAGTTCGGCCATCGACGTGTCTGGGCGCTTTGAACCCGACAGTCGTCGCTCGGGCCTGAACGCAATCGGAACCTCCCTGGTGGCGGTAACACCCAGTGGCTTTGAGCAGTACGAGGCACTGGCCCGCAATATTGCCGCCCAGGTGGTAGCGCCAGAAAGGCGGGAAACAATCCTGCCCTGTGAGCCATCTTCCGCGGACGCAGTCGATGATGCCTGCGCTGAGCAAATTATCGCCAGCTACGGTCGGCAGTTACTTCGTCGCCCTCTCGAGGCGGAAGAAATTGCCCTGCGCGTTAAGCTTGCCAGCACCAGAACTGTCAGCAGTGGAGACTTTTATGCCGGTATAGAGTTGGTGTTGAGCAGTTTGTTGGTGGCGCCGGACTTTTTGTTTCGCGTCGACATAGCCGAGCTGGCGCCGCTGGAGGATCAACCGAAACGGATGCAGCTGACGGATTTGAGCCTGGCGTCACGCTTGAGTTTCTTCCTCTGGAACCGGGGGCCGGATGATGAATTGCTGACTGCCGCAGAGCGTGGTGCGTTGTCCAAGCCTGAGCAGCTGAACAGCCAGGTAGAGCGCATGTTGGCCTCTGAACATCTCGCCGGTGGCGCGCGCGCGTTCTTTGACGACCTGTTTTTGTTTGACCAGTTTGATGAGCTCAGCAAGGACGTAGACCATTACCCGCTCTATAACGCCAGGTTGGCGGCGGATGCCAGGGAACAAACACTGCGCTTTGTGGTCGATCACCTGGTAGAACAACGAGCCGATTACCGGACCCTGTTTACCTCGTCGCAATTACCCATGACTCGCAGCCTGGGTCCGATATACGGCCTGCCGGTATTGGTCGCAGAGGGATGGGAAACGACGCAGCTGCCGGCTAATCACAGCCGTTCCGGCTTGCTGGCCCAGGCCAGTTTTTCCATGTTACATGCTCATCCCGGGCGCAGTTCACCGACACTTCGCGGCGTGTTCATGCGTGAGGCGCTGCTCTGCCAGACCATTCCGGAAGCACCGGCCGATGTGGATTTCACCCAGTTTGTACAGGACCAGGCCAGCGAGCACAAAACTGCCCGCGATCGTTTGCAGGTTCACTCCACCGAGGCCAGTTGCAATAAATGCCACCGACTCACCGACCCTATCGGCCTCGGCCTGGAGGTGTTCGATGGTATCGGTCGCTATCGGACAACGGAGAATGGCGCGACGATTGATACCCGCAGCGATTTTGATGGCCGTGATTTCGCCAACCCGGTAGAGATGGGCCAGGCCTTTGCAGAGAGTCCCCTGGTCGGTGCCTGCCTGGTTGAGAACCTGTATCGCTACGCGGTGGGTCGCGAACAAAACAATCGCGAGCGGCCCCTGTTGCGACACCTGGAAAAGAGTTTTGAAGCTTCGGGATTTGTACTGGGTGAATTGATGCGCGACATCGCGACCAGCGAAGGCTTTCGCACGGCCGCTGCACCAAAAACTATGACGGTTGCCGCCAATGAAAACATTGCCGCATCCGGGGAGGGATCATGAAAATTAATAGACGCGGTTTTCTTCGAGGTAGCCTGCACGGGGCTGCGGTGTCTGTGGCACTGCCATTCCTCGACGTGTTCCTGAACACCAATGGCGATGCCATGGCGGCCACGGGGGCACCCATGCCCCAGCGCTTTGGTACCTGGTTCTTTGGTTGCGGTATGAACCCCGCACGCTGGGATCCGGCAGAGGAGGGTGCCAACTGGGGGCTTACCCCCGAGCTCATGCCCATTGCAGACATTAAACATCGCATGAATGTACTCAGTGGATTCAGTGTTTTACTGCATGGGGAAGCCAACCAGGTGCATCGCACCGGGGTGTACGGCTCTCTCTGTGGAGGTGCGCCAAAGACGGCGCAAACCGTGGAGGGCCCGACCCTGGATGTACTGATCTCCGATCAGATTGGCGCCCGCAGTCGATTCAGATCCCTGGAGATGACGGCCACGGGTAGGCCCAAGGACAGTACCAGCTTGCGCGATGTCAGCATGGTAAACCCGGCTGAGCCCAGCCCGCTGGCGTTGTATACCCGGATTTTTGGGCCGGGCTTTTCCGATCCCAACGCCGCCGAATTTGTGCCCGATCCGCAGGTGCTGGTACGCAGGAGCGCCTTGTCGGTGGTGAGTGAAGATCGCAAACGCCTCGAGAGACAACTGGGCGCCAGCGATCGCGCCCGCCTGGATCAGTACTTCACCTCGCTGCGCCAGCTTGAGCAGCAACTTAATCTGCAATTACAGCAGCCGGCGCCTTTGGAGGCTTGCAGTATTCCAGTGGCACCACAGGATGGCCCCACTGACCTGATAATTGAAAATGTAATGGCGAATCATGCCCTCATGAGTCAGACCCTGGCACTGGCATTGGCCTGTGATCAAACCCGGGTTTTTAATATGACCTTTTCCAACCGGGCATCGGGGCTGCGCACGGCGGGTAGCACAGATACCCACCACACGCTCACCCATGAAGAGCCCCGCGATGTGGCGTTAGGCTACCAACCCCGGGCGACATTTTTTGTGCAGAAGGGTATGCAAGCCTGGGCTCAATTTGTCAGTACCCTCGACGCCGTGCCTGAAGGTGATGGCACCTTGTTGGACAACTGCCTGGTCATGGCCCACTCGGAAACCTCGGAAGCCAACTCTCACAGTGTCGTGGGGCTGCCGTTCATGCTGGCCGGCACCGCCGGCGGGCGCATGAAAACCGGCTTACACCTGAGCGGCGTCGGTGACTCCACCAGCCGTGTCGGTCTGACCGTGCAACAGCTGATGGGACTGAATATCGGTGCCTGGGGTACTGACCAGAATGCCACCGACCGTTCCATTACGGAGATTATGGCGTAAGCCAAGCGGAGAATAATGATGACTAAGCGAACTGTCTCGATCCTCCTGATACTGTTTCTTGCTGCCTGCGGAGAAGATTCTGCTACCGTGGCACCCACTGAGGCGGTGATCGCCGCTGCAGCCGGGGGTGAGGTGCGCGGCTTTGTCTTCAGTCACTGGGCCTACGACATTCCCCGGGATGACCCCGGCGAATGTCCCGACGGCTACAACATCACCGATGAGGATTTCTTTTCCGACGAGTACGCGGAGGTGCGCGAGGAGGTCAAGCGTCGATACGAATCCGGTGATCGCGAGGGCGCCATGGAATTACTGCCCGAGGATGCCTGTAAAGATCCGATGGCCATGCCTGATCCCGGGCACATCTACTTTGAGGGCAACGCATCGGTGGCCGGTTTGGACCTCGATGGCGAACACTCCGAAGCAGCCGGCGGTGGCCAGTGTGCTCACAACGATTTTATCGGCCCCAATGGTGAGTTGGGCATCGACAACCAGCACTGGCGCCTGATGGGCTGCGTGAAGGGTTTTCGCCCCGACGGCCTGTTTGATCGCCTCTTCTCCGGCAATAGCTCGATCATGGAAAATGGCTATGCCACCTTGCTGGAAATGAAACTGGTGGAGGGGACTGCCGAGGCCGGCAAGGTCGAGGTGCGTCTGTTTACCAGCGCCGGCCCCGTTTCCATGGACGCCAATGGCCAGGTGGTGCGCGATATGAGTCAGATGGTGCACGAAGATCTCATCTACCACACTGCCACCTTCGCCGGTGAAATCAAAGATGGCATTTTCAATGCCGGCCCAGTAGACGCCAAGCTGCGCTTCAAAGTGCAGGCACTGGATAACCACTACGAGTTCAAGGACTTGCGCATCCGCGCCGAGATGCTGGCGGACGGCAGCATGAAGGGCATCATTGCCGCCTACTGGGATATCGAGAACATGTTTGATTTCCTGACCGAGGTTTACATCGGTCCCATCCACCTGGGCCGCGCCGCCGCCAATAATATTGGCTACCAGTGTTCCGGTGTGTATAACGCCTTGCCCAAGGTCGCCGATGGGCATCCGGACTCGGAAACCGGCAAGTGCACGTCGATGTCCACGGTCATCCAGTTTGCCGCCGTACCCGCATTTGTTATTCAGCCGCAGCAGGTCGCCGGTCGGTGAGTGGCGCGCGTGCTATCACGCGTCGCCAAACGCTTACCTTGCTGACACTGCCATTGGTCGTGGGTTGCGAGGGATCGGGCAAGGCCTGTATTGATCCCGAGTTTCTGGGTGCCGGTGAACGCCAGTTGCGCGCAACCCTGACCTACGTGGAAGTCGGGGATAATTCTGCTCAACAGTGTGGCAGCTGCCAGTTTTTTCGACATGACAATGGTGCCTGTGGCGAGTGCGAAATTCTCGATGGGCCGGTGAGTGTCAACGGCTACTGCAGCTCATGGGCTGAGGCTCGGCCCGCGTGATCGAGCTGATGCAGGAACCGGCCTACCTCCACCTGTTGTTGAATCATATCCCGGTGATTGGATTGGGCATGTCGCTGCTGGTGTTGCTGTTTGGCCTCGCGCTCAGGCAACGGCTGGTGCTGTATTTTGGCCTGGTCTTAACCGCGGTTACCGCTGGTATTGCTTTGCCAGTAACCCTGGCGGGCGATGCCGCCTACCCGGAAATTTTCGATGGGCTGGGAGAGGAGAGTCGTGACTGGCTAGATTATCACGCTCACCTGGCAGAGCAATGGCTGCCATTGATTTACGGCACTGCGGTGCTGGCGGTTTGTGTCATGCTGGCTGGGTTATATCGCAGCGCCTGGTTGTATCCCGGCGCGCTGCTGGTTAGTTTGCTCTCACTGGGCAGCGTAACCGGTGCGGTGTTGATTTCCGAGGCCGGTGGCAAGGTTAAGCACCCGGAGTTTCGCTGGCGGGATGCACCGGTGATTCCAAGATCGGACTAATTTGCGTTAAGCAAAGACGAAGCTATTCAATTCGCCCGCCTGTTTCCAGCCACTCCCGGCAATCGTCACTCAGTGCTCGCTGGCAGGCGTCGTCGTACTGGGCTAACTCAGTATCGCTTAGCACTTCCTTCCAGCGGCCGTTGGTGCCCTTGTTCATAAAGGTCTGGGCGCCGCCGTTCCAGAATATGCCACCGCCGGGAACATAATCATCGGCCTTTGATTTCATGGTCTTAAATGAAACGGCCTCGACTATGTTGCTCCAGGCATTTTCCGGCACCTCGATTTCCAGGTAGTCGGCGATAAAGCGCAGTTCGTTTTCTGTATCGCCCAGCAAGTCGTTGTAATGTATGAGCTGAACATTGGGCAGATGGCGCTGATCCCACCAGCCTTGCACATTGGACAAGTGCGACCAGTAAGGCCAGCCGCCCACCTCGTTCTCAAACCAACTGTCCTGCACCCATGTTTGCCAGAAGTCATGAATATCTTCCGGCGCCCGGGGGAACTCATCCCCGACGCGACCGGCCAGATGGTTCATCAGGAAATAGATGTCATCGGCCATGTTGCGGTAGTGATTCCACAGGGACATGAATACATCGCGGCCATCGCGGGTCACATAGAGGTACTTGACGTTTTCCTCGTAGCGCATGCCATCGAAAGGTAAGTGGGTCTTGAGAAAGCGGCGGTGTTTTTGCGCCTTGATGTCGTTGAGAAAAACTTCCAGAGGAATAACACGCATGTCGATCCACGGTGACATCATTGCCGGGGGTGCCGGGAAGTTGCCATCGGGAAACAGCATGTGGGCGATGATGGCCTGGGCCCAGGTGGTTCCCGCCTTGTAGGAGGTGCCTATGATGATGTCGTCATCCCTGGGTTCATAGTAATCCCAGCGGGTGCTGTCAAAGTGATGGCATTGGTAGATGCGCTTGCTGGTCATGATTTCTCCAGGGAGATATTGAGGGGCAGCCAAAATGAGAGTAGAAATCCGATGATGCCCTGAACCAGTGAGAGTAGCAGGGCGGTGCCAAACAGGAACTGGGAGGGCTCAACGATGGCGGAATAAAGCATGGTCAGGGTAGCCAACACAGACACAAATTGTGCTGTACGCAGATTATAGCGGGATTGTGGTGGGTGTCCCCGTTTGAGAAGATGATAGTCAATGCCAATGGCCACCGACGTTTGGACCGCTAATACAATGCCGCCAAAATAACTCAGAATACGCCAGAGCTCGGTCCCCTCCAGATAGGAGAGATCCAGCAATAGTACCAGCAGGCAGAGCACGAACACTGTGACCCCCGGCAACACTGTCGACCAGGCTCGATAGGCGCCGCGCGGTCCGGTGGACCCCATCAGCATGGCGTGCACAGCGCCGAAGCCTGCAAAGGTGATTGAGCACTCAGCGAGAATTTCAAAAAAGCCCATACTGCCTTCCTCTTCTTATTCTTGGGGCCAGCGGTAATTACTGTACTACTATAGCCGCAGAGTTTAGTGTCTGCATTGTTGCCGGGAGATCAGGAAAGGCCAGATGTCTATTCACAGACTTGCTTACACTGTGCTTGTTCTAATGACACCACTGCAGTCGTTGGCGGGCGACACGCAGCTGTTGTGGGGTGACACCCATGTGCATACCTATTACTCCCCCGATTCGTACCTGAACGGCAACGCGGGACCCGATACCGCCTACCGGTTTGCCCGGGGCTTGCCCGTCATTCACCCATCGACCCGCACCCGGGTACAAATTGAAACGCCGCTGGATTTCCTGGTGGTGGCTGACCACGCCGAGAGTATGGGTGTATTCCGACAGGTGATAGAGCAGGGGGTGCCGGGCGATGGCCTGGGCCTGATTGAGAAAACCCAGGCCTGGTTTATTGCCAGGGTATTGCGCTACCTGCTGAGCCGACCCGACGGCATCACCTTATTGCTGGAGTACGCCACCGAAGAAACCGCCGACGTGGTCGAGGCCGCCAAGGTGACACCCAGTCTACCGATTGCCAATACTCGCCTGATGGAGCGCAATGCCTGGCTGGAAAGCATCGTTGCTGCCGATGCCAACAATCTGCCTGGTGAGTTCACCGCGTTGATTGGTTGGGAGTGGAGTTCTATCCCGGCGGGCTCAAATTTACACCGGGTACTGTTTACGCCGGAAGATGCCACTGTGGCGATAAACTTCCAGCCCTTCTCATCTTCCATGAGTAATTACCCGGAAGACCTGTGGCACTGGCTGGATAAAACCTCGGCCGAGACCGGTGCTGACTTTATCTCGATTCCACACAATTCGAATATTTCCCGCGGTTATATGTTCCCCGCACAGAACCGATTGCGTGGCACGCCTATCGACGATGAGTGGATCAATCTGCGCGCCCGCTGGGAGAGCGTGGTGGAAGCGACACAGGTAAAGGGCGATTCTGAAACCGATCCCTCGGTGTCTCCCGACGATCCCTTCGCCGATTTCGAATCCTTCCCCCATTATCTGAAACCCAGCGCTCCGGCCTTCGATCCCGGCCCCGGTGATTTTGTGCGTTCCGCACTGCGCACCGGCCTGGCGCTGGAACAGCAGCTGGGCAGTAATCCCTACAAGTTCGGCCTGATTGGCTCGACCGATTCCCACACCGGCCTGGCCACCGCCGAGGAGGGCAACTTCTGGGGCAAGATGGCCAGTGATTCCCTGCCGGAAGACAAGGCAGATTCCAGTGGCCACATCGATAAGCTGGGCTGGACCATGTCGGCCTCGGGGCTGGCCGCAGTGTGGGCCGAGGACAATAGCCGCCAGTCGATCTTTGACGCCTTCAGGCGCCGGGAGGTGTATGCCACCACCGGCCCCCGTATTGCCGTGCGGGTATACGCGGGTACGGATATTTCGATGGCGAGTACCAGCGGTGTGCCGATGGGGGGCGAGTTGGTGGAGTTGGAAGTCGCACCCTCCTTCCTGATTCAGGCGGCGAAAGATCCGAAAAGTGCCAACCTGGATCGTGTGCAAATGATAAAGGGCTGGCTGCAGGGAGAGGAGACTCACGAACGGGTTTACGATGTCGTGTGGTCAGATGATCGACAGGCCGATGCAGCGGGCAATATTCCGGCGATACCCAATACGGTGGATGCCACGACAGGACATTATTCCTCCGCCTATGGTGCCGCAACGCTGGCGGCGGTATGGATCGACCCAAACTTTGATCCCGCGCAAGCCGCGTTTTACTATGTGCGGGTGTTGGAGGTGCCGACGCCGCGGCATTCAACCCTGGATGCCATCGCCCTCGGGGTTGATGTGAAACAGACCGGGCAGGCAGTTTCCATCCAGGAGCGCGCCTACACCTCCCCAATTTACTATTCACCGACAGAGCCTTGAAGTATGAAGTACGCTAAAGCGCCGCTGCTATTGGAGCAGGTCTTTGATAATCCCCAGGCCGTGGTTGAATTACTGGAACGACATGCGCCTTATACGCCGCTGGGGGGGTGGTATCTTCCAGACCTGGATCCCGATGAACCGGTCAACGCCCTGTGGTTCCAGCATGACTGGGTGCATGCCGACTACCAGGCCGAGGGTTCAGAGCTGTTTCTGCAGCACCAGCCGTATTTTGAATCTGCCCGGCAGTTTTACGACGCGGAAGTTGTTGTGCCCCACTCTGTTTACTTGAACATGATGGCGGCCCTGCCCAAGGCTGGCCCCGCTCACATCGACATTCCCAAGTATCGAGGGCGGGAGCGGGCCAATACGCCGATGTGGTTGCTGCGGATGATGCTCTGGTCAGAGTTATTCGAGCGCTGGGAGATCGTGCAGGCCACGGCCATCTGGTGGTTGAGCGACGTGGAAGAGGGCGGCCTGGCCTATTGGCCAGACGGTCCCGATCAGCCCCCCAGTCGCCATGTTGGCAATATGGCGAATACCGCGCTGGTGGGTGATAACCACAAGATGTTTCACCAGGTGGAAGCCGTCGGGCCCTTCGACCGCGGTATGCCGTTAGTTGGCTCGCGAGCTGAATTGGCGCCAACCGGGCAGGGTGATTGGGCGGTAATGGACTGCGGTAAGGAGGTCTATCGAGCGCCACTTTCCGATTACCGCGTCAGTGTATTGTGGAAGGCAGACATGTATACCACTGAGTCGGAACGACAACGGCAGCGGGACGACATCTTGTCCATGGCAGATGTTGCGGCGGTGTTTAACGAAGACCTGGCCCGGCGCGGTGAGTCGGTTCGATTGGATCTCGAGCAGTTGGACAATCCTGAGTTACAGGCCGCCATGGGGTTGATTTACCCCGAGGCGCGCCCGCTGGGCGCCAAGCCATCTATCTTCGAAGGCTACTGACGGTGGGCGTCGCAATATGATGATCAGGGTTGGTCAGACACATGAATTAGCCGTGGCGAATATCGTCGACTTTGGCGTTTATCTGGACGCCGAAAACCTCGGTGACGTGTTGTTGCCCAAGCGGTTTGTGCCGGAGGGGCTGGCAGTCGGAGATCGTGTTTCAGTGTTCCTGTACTTTGATACAGAGGATCGACTGATTGCCACCACCCAGCAACCGAAAGCCAAGGTGGGTGAGTATGCCTACTTGCAGGTGACGGATACCGGCGGCTTTGGTGCCTTCCTCGACTGGGGGCTGGACAAGGACGTGCTGGTTCCTTTTGCCGAACAGCACCGGCCCCTGCAGACGGGCCATTCCTACCTGGTTTATCTCTACATCAACCAGGCCGACGGCCGCATTGTGGCGTCATCAAAAATTGATCGCTTTGTGCAGGAACAAGCGGAACAAAGCTTTAAGCCCCGCCAGGCGGTTGATTTGATAGTCGCCAACAGCACCGACCTGGGTTACAAGGCCATCATTAACCACAGCCACTGGGGTGTTCTGTACAAGGATGAGGTTTTTCAGCGGCTGAGTTTTGGCCAATCGATCAAAGGTTTTATTAAAAACGTGCGGTCCGACGGGAAGATTGATTTGACCCTGCAGGGGGGGCAGGAAACGCGCGATAAAAATAGCCAGGCGATTCTGGACCACTTAGAGCAGCAGGGCTTTGCGGCGGTGCACGATAAATCCGACCCCGAACTGATTTCGCGTTTGTTCGGCATGAGCAAGAAATCGTTTAAGAAGGCCATTGGCGGATTGTATAAGGCGCGCCTTATTACAATTGAAAAAGATGGAATCCGCTTAGTCAGGTAGCCTGGCCCCGCCGTCATCCATCTGCTGGGGCCGCTGCCAGTAACTGTACTGCGGGTGCCATTCCTCTTCACCCATCCCCGCCAGCGCCAGCAGGTTCCACATAGAGCAGAACATGTCACCCGGGCCAAACTGACCGTCGTTGCTGCGGTAGATTTTGTCATCGCGCAATTCATAGCACACAACGCCCGGTGTATTGCCCTGGCCCTCGGCCACGCTTTGTTCTGTTATGTAGGCCTCACCACCATGCGACGCCATACGAAATCGCCACTGTCTGGCGTTGGCCAGCTGGCGCTGCACCACGGGACTATCTTTGGACAACATCACTACCGACATCGTGGATTCCAGGTGTGGCAGGAACGCGTTGATGCCGTCGGCCCACAAGGTGCAAAAGCGGCAGGCCTGGCCCATGTTGTGGATGGCCAGCAGCTTGTCTTTGCCCGCGAACAACTGCTTTAGTGATACCTGGCCTTCCAGTGTGTCGAAGGTGTAATCACTGACTTCCACGCCACTTGCTTCGCGTTGCAAGGCGTGCAACTGCAGCGTCAATGTGTAGATTTTCATTTGAAGCTCTTTGATATCGCTCATTTCAGCCACCGCCAAAGACTAAGTACCTGAACAAGTGTAGACCGCCTGGTGGTTTTGATAATTTTTACCGGCCAAATGTATACTCGGGTCTCGCGTTCACCGTGTCCGTTTTAACAATGGAAACCCGTATGACATCCACAAACGACAAGGACAAAACAAAGTGGCAAATCCTGGTTTTCCTCGCTATCACCTTTGCCTTGTCCGCGCTGTTGGATTACCCAATATTTGGCGATATCCCCTTGTCCTCGACCACGGAATTGTTCCACTTCCTCATCATGTGGTGTCCAGCAGCGGGCGTCTTTTTCACCATGTTGATCTACCGGGAACGGTTTTCCTCGCTGCCGATAAGTTCAGGGCCGGTGCGCTATCTGCTGATCGCCTTTGCCTTGCCCTTTATCTACCTGGCCAGCGTCTACATCTTCGCCTGGCTAACTGGCCTGGGCGCTTACGCGCCAGATGACACCAGCTATTTGCAACTACTGACAACCGGGTTGGCTGTTTCTTGCCTGTTCGCGCTGGGGGAGGAAATCGGTTGGCGGGGCTACCTGGTACCACGCCTGGCTCGCCTCTACAGTTTTCCGAAGGTCGCATTGATCTCCGGTATCATATGGTCAGTCTGGCATTATCCAGCGACGATCCTGGGGGACTATAACCAGGGTGCAGATGTCTATTATTCGCTGCTGTGTTTTACCCTGGGGGCGACCGCCGAGAGTTTCGCCTATGCCTGGCTCACCCTGAAATCGCGCAGCTTGTGGCCGGCGGTGATCATGCACGGGGTCCACAATATGCTGTACAACCACCTGGACAGCATTACGGCCGACACGGGTATGACCAGTCTGTTCATCGGTGAGTTCGGCATTGGCCTGGTGATAACAGACCTGGTGATGGCGGCCGCGTTCTGGCGCCTGGCCAGAAACTTCAAGCGAGATCAGCAAGGCTTACTGATCGATTCTCAGGCGTAGTTGACCGAGCCGGCGCACAAAAATACTCGGCAGATGTTGTACCGTCCGATTGGGGTCTAAATCAAAGGATTGGGTGCGGGCCAACAGTTCTTCTAGAATGATTCGCGCCTCCAGTCGCGCCAGCCTGGCACCGATACAGAAGTGAATGCCGTGACCAAAACCGAGATGCTCCTGGGGTCGCTGGCGGTGCAAATCCAGTTGGTCGGGTTGTTCGAAGACTGACGGGTCACGGTTGGCGGCCGCCCACAGCAAGTAGAGCCGGGCGTTTTCCGGGATACTGACTCCGCCCAACTCGGTATCCTTGAGCACAACCCGGTAGTGACCCTTAAAGGGGGACTCCAGCCGTACGATTTCTTCGATGTAGTTGTCTATCAGCGCTGGTGTGTCTCGCAACGTGCCCTGTAGTTCCCGGTCCTGGGCCAGCATGCGAATGGCGCTACCCACCAGGCTGGAGGTCGATTCCCCCGCGGCACCCACCAGCACCACCATGATCGACACCGCATCCGATTCTGAGATCAGGCCCGCTTTGACGCCAGCCGCCAATTCGTCCATGACGTCGGTGGCCTGGCTTTTGTCCGCTGCCATGGCATCTGCGAAATGCGACTGCAGGTAGGACACCATGGCGCCGGTAGAGACGCTCAGCTCCATCATGTGTTCGAGGGTTGAAGTGCCGGCGAGAATATCGCCACCACTAAAGGCCCAGCTGAGTAACTGATCGAGGTCTTCAACGGGCAAGCCTACCAGTCTTGCCATCACCATGACCGGGATGGCATTGGCCAAATCGCCAATACAATCGCCGCCACCCTGGTCGACCAGGGTCTTGATACGCTGCTGAGCCCACTGGCGGACTTCCTCCTCCATGGCTGCCACCTTGCGGGCGGTGACCTGGGGCATCACCAGTTTGCGGTGAATGGCGTGAAAGGGCTCGTCGGCATTGGCGATGGCATTGACAGAGCCACCGAACTGGGTCAGGTCGAACAGCTCGGGTTCGCCATCATTGCCGGTTACCAGGATGCCGGTCAGGTTGGCGGAATAATCTTCCTGATTTTTGAGTACCTGGTGAATTAGCTGCCAGGATGAGACCAGGTATACCTCGGTACCCGGCACCTGGTAAACCGGTGCGTCATTGAGCAGGGCCCGGTAGAAGGGGTAGGGATCTTCTATGACTGCAGGGTCGAGTATTCTGAATTGGTCAGGGTTACTCATTCAAAAAAGGCCGCCTTCTTTTTTTCGTTATCGGCGCTGTAGACCGGCTCATCTCTCTCGGTCAGGTAGGCCCGGTTAATGCTCTCCAGGATTCCGCAGTCACCTAGCAGGGCCACCATAGCGTGATAATTGGGGTGATCGAAATGTGCGATAAGGGAGTCACTGTCTTCCCACAATTCATAGACCTGGATGATCTCCCCGTGGCAGGGATCGGGGGCGAAGCAGTAATCATGACAACCAGACTCTTGCTCGCGGGTGGCCTGCTGCACACGGGCCGATAATTCCACCGCCCGGTCTCGGTCGGCCTGGCTTTCAAAGCGTATTTTTGCAACAACAATAATCATGTTCGTTCCCGTGTGTATAAGCTGCGCGGAGTTTACATCAGTCCGCCAGGCAAGTGTTTACAGGGCGCATCCGGCACGCTGCTGGCGATGCTATCCTGAAAGATTGATACAGCCCATGAAAACAGCAAGGAGGAGCCGATGACGGCCATATTTGAAGACCCGCTGCTGGCGCATGTCTCCGGTTTTCGTACGGCTGAGGACAACCTCAGCTATGAAATCAGCGCGGCTGAAATTCGCGGTGAGATTCCAGAGGATCTTACCGGCACATTCCTGCGGGCAGGGCCGGCGCGCAATGAATTGGCGGGTAAACCTTTTGGTCACTGGTTTGACGGTGATGGCGGCGTCAGCACCTTTCGTATTGAAGGTGGCAAGGTCCAATACCAGAGCAGTTTTGTCAAAACTCCCAAGTACCTGGACGAAACCGAAGCCCAGGCGGTCAAATACCGCAGCTTTGGCCACAACGCGCCCGGAGGATTTTTCAAAAATTTCCATATGCCCGCCAATGCGGCCAATACCAGCATCGTGTATCACGGCGGCAAGTTACTGACCCTGTTTGAAGGGGGACTACCCTGGGAGGTGGACCTGGCGACCCTGGCGACCATTGGCCCGGAGAACTTCGGCGGAAAACTGAAGGGCATGGATACATTCAGCGCCCACGGTAAATTGCACCCACGCACTGGCGACTATTTTAATTTCGGTATGGGAGGAGGCCTGAAAGGACCGCAGATCAGCCTCTACCAGATCGCCCCCGACGGCAACTTGGCCCGTCGCGGCGCCATCAGTGTCGATAGCATGGCTTTTTGCCACGACAACGCCATGACCGAGAATTACCTGGTGTTCATGGTCATGCCGGTTACCTTCACCAGCATCCTGCAGGTGATCTTGGCTAAAGACACCATCGATCGAAACATGTCTTTCAAGCCCGAACTGGGCATGAAGGTGTACGTGGTATCCCTGGAAGACTTCAGCCTGGTCAAGACCTTCGAGGTTGAGCCCTTTATGTACGCCCACAGTTCCAATTGTTGGGAGGAAAACGGCGAGCTCATTATCGACGTGGTGGCGATGAACGACCAGGATGCCGAAAGTGGCACCGCCTTCTCCCGCAACCTGTTCACCCAGCCGCGACCATCGACGGGCAAGCTGCGGCGCTTTCGCCTCAATATGAACAATGGTGCCAGTAGCGCTGAACACCTGCCCTGTGCCTTGCCCTGCGAGTTCCCCCAGTGGGACTGGCGTCGCACCGGTTCCAAATCCCGCTACATCTACTCGGTTGGCATCTGTGAAAACGAAACCCCGGGCTTTTATAATGGCTTGCAGCGAGTTGACCTGCAGACGGGGGAGACCAAGGTCTATGACTGCGGCGCCGGGCGCTATACTTCCGAGCCCATCTTTGTACCGCGCAGCGCCGATTCAGACGAAGCAGATGGCTATATACTGAGTGTTATATACGATGCCAGCACCGAGTTATCGGAGCTGATGATTCTCGATGCGGAGTCGTTGGCCGACGAAATTGCGGTAGTACCGCTAAAGAACCATATTCCCCACGGATTTCACTGCGGGTTTACCCCGCTTTAAGAGGCACACAATGCTTGACTACCTGATTAAAAATGCCGCCATCGTCGATGGCACGGGTGCAGACACCTTCAACGGCGATATCGGTATTGCCGATGGCCGCATTGTCGAAATAGGCAAAGTAGATTCAACCGCAAAAGAAACCATCAATGCCGATGGTGCCTATGCGACGCCGGGCTGGGTTGATGTCCACACCCATTTTGATGGGCAGGTCAGCTGGGATGACAAGATAGACCCCTCTTTCAGCCATGGTGTCACCAGCGTGGTGATGGGCAACTGCGGGGTCGGCTTTGCCCCGGCCCGGCCCGGCGGCGAGAGAGAACTGATCGAACTGATGGAGGGGGTTGAGGATATCCCCGGCACGGCGCTGTATGAAGGTATTGAGTGGGGAAGCTGGGAGACCTTTCCCGAGTATATGGATTATATCGAGTCACGCTCGTTTGCCCTCGATGTGGGTACGCAAATTCCCCACAGCGCCGTGCGCAGTTATGTGATGGGTGAACGGGCGCTGGCCCATGAAGATGCCACCGCAGAAGACTTGGAACAGATGTGTGCGATTGTCAGCGAAGGCCTGGAAGCCGGCGCACTGGGGTTTTCCACCTCGCGCACCGTGGGTCATCGCTCGGTTCGAGGAGAGCCTATTCCGGGCACGTTTGCCGAGAAAGCAGAATTGCTGGCTATTGGCGAGGCCATGCGCAAAGTGGGTAAAGGTGTGTTCCAGGCGGTACCCGCCGGCGTGGTGGGCGACCTGGGTGGGCCGGAAAAATTTACCACTGAGCAGGAAGTCGAACTGTTCGCAGAGGTGGCCCGCGCCAGTGGTCGCAAATGTTCGTTTACCCTGGCCCAGAACGGTGATCGGCCCGATCAATGGCGCAACTGTTTGGAGATCGTCGAACGGGCCAACGCCGAGGGCGTAATCATCAAGCCGCAAATTGCCACCCGGCCTATCGGCTTTGTGACCAGCCTCAAGTCCTACCATATGTTTATGCGTCGTCGCACTTACCTCAAGCTACTGGAATTGCCCTTTGAGCAGATGCTGGCAGAAATGCATAAGCCAGAAATCAAAGCCGCAATTCTCAGTGACGAAAGTGTGCCACCGGATCAGCCCGGCACCATGGCCAGTTTGTACGAACTGCTGGGCTTTACCGCCGCTGCCATGTTCCCTATCGAAATGCCGATCAACTATGAGCCGGAAGCCTCCGAGTCTATTGGTGCGCTTGCCGCACGGACAGGTCGCGAAGTCGATGAATATATGTATGATTACCTGCTGCGTGATGGCGGCAATAGCTTTGCCATTTTGCTGGGTGCCAACTTTATCGATGGCACCTTCAACGTCATGCACGAGATGATCACCCACTCCGACACGGTCATTGGCTTGAGTGATGCCGGTGCCCACGTCAACCTGATCTTTGACGCGGTCGGGCCGACCTACCAGCTTACTCACTGGGTGCGGGATCGCACTCGAGGTGATCGCCTGCCGATCGAGCTGATCGTGCACAAGCAGACTGGCGCCAATGCCGAATTATTTGGCATGACTGATCGCGGCACTATCAGTGTCGGCAAACGCGCTGATATCAATATATTTGATCTGCAAAGGCTGGCGCTGGGTAAATTGGCAGTACACAACGATCTACCGGCGGGAGGCAGCCGTATTTTACAATCGGCTGAAGGCTACCTGAATACCTTCGTGGCGGGCGTTAAAACCCGAGAAAATGACCAGGATACGGGCGCTCGCCCCGGCACCTTAATAAGGGTATAAAAACTATGGAGTTACTTCCTTCTTTCAGAATTGAGAACCAGATCGCTGTGGTAACCGGTGGCGGCAAGGGTATCGGGCGGGGTATCGCCCTGTGCCTGGCAGAAGCCGGCGCTGATGTGGTGGTGGCATCGCGAACCGAGGCAGACCTGCAGTTGGTGGTTGCGGAAATTGAGGCGCGGGGCCGACGCGGCCTGGGGGTGGTCACGGATGTCACCAGCGGCGATCAGGTCGAAGCGTTAGCCCAGCGCTGCCGCGATGAACTGGGTGTGCCGACCATCTGGGTTAACAATGCCGGTGGGCTGCCCGATGCAACCCCGCGTTACCTGACCAAGACGCCCGAAGATCGCTGGGACGCCCAGGTTGATCTCAATCTGAAGGCTGTCTACATGGGGGCGACCACTGCCGCCAGGCACATGGCAGACGGTGGTTCCATTATCAATATATCTTCCCGCACCGCCTATGGACCACAACCAAAGAATGCGCCAGCGGCGGCCTCCAAGGCAGCTACCAATAGCCTCACTAAATCACTGGCCGCGGAGTTGGCACCGAATATCCGGGTCAACGCGGTGGCACCGGGCCCGGTATCTACCCAGAACTTTCATGAGTCTACCGGCCTCACCGAAGAGCAGATCACGCCAGAGGCGGGCGCACTCGGCGTGCCACTGGGGCGCATTGGCAATCCGGAAGACATCGGCGCGGCAGTGGTGTTCATGGTGTCGCCGGCGGGGTCGTGGATAACCGGCCAGTGTTTGTACGTGGATGGCGGAACCTAAGGGGGATCAGACATGTTGAAAATTCATCATTTGAGAATAGGTCGGTCCATCTTCATGGTGTGGCTGATGGAAGAGTTGGAACTGGAATATGAGGTGGTTGAGTACCTGCGCGATGCGGAAACCATGTTGGCACCGCCGGAGCTGAAGAAGGTGCATCCACTGGGTAAATCCCCCGTGATCGATGACGACGGCTTGATTGTCACGGAGAGTGGGGCGATAACCTCCTACCTGTTGGAAAAGCACGACAAAGACAACCGCTTTTCGCCGTCACGCTCTGACCTGGCGGCCTGGGCACGCTACACCCAGTGGCTGCACTACGCTGAGGGTTCGGTGTTCTCGCCCTTGATGTTGAAAATGATTGCTCTGCGCGGCATGTCGGGGTTGGACGCGGCAGCTGACCCGGGCATCGCGCTCCACTACCGTCATATCACCGAGCAGTTGGGTGATAATGATTACATCCTCGGGGACTCCCTCAGCGGCGCCGATTTTGGGATTGCCTTTATGGCCTACATGGGTGCGGCGCTGGGCCAGTTGGAGGGATATGATTCCCTGGCGGCCTATTTTCAGCGCTGTACTTCACGACCGGCGTACCAGCGGGCGCTGGAGCGAGCGGTTGAATGATCGATATCTCTCTTGAAAATGCCATACGGAGTCGGCGCCCAATCCCGGCACCACGCGAGCACAGCTGTCGGAGAGTGTCGTGTTTCGCAGCGTTTAGTTGCGGTTACTTATAGACATGGCTCAGGCGTGTTTCTCCCCAAACCGTCTTACTAAAGCAAGCAGGTGATGGACATCGTCTTCGCCATTCTCGTAGTGCAGAAAACAGGCTCGTAGGGAGACGACACCGTTGACCTTGGTGGTGGGCATATGTGCCTCGCCACTGTCCAGGATGTCGTCGGATATCTGCTGATTGAGAGTATCCAGCGCAGCCGCCGATATGGCAGAACCCACAGGCACATAGCGGAAATTTACCGTGGAAACCGATGGCGGTGCCAGCAGCTCCAGGTCGTCAGACTGCTGGACTCTCTCCCCCAGCAGGCGCGCCATATTATTGCAGTTGATGACCATATCGCGAACGCCGTCATGCCCCAACCGGGCCACCGCGGCCCAGGTTTTAAGCGCGCGGTCGCCGAATGTTAGCTCGAACATATACTCACAGGGCCAGGGCACATTGCCATCTTCGAGGCTGGCTGCAGTGAGGTAGTCCGGCACCAGGCTATAATTTTCATGGTTCAGGCGCCGGTCGCGAACCAGCAGGGCACCACAGTCCAGGGGCACCTGCAGCCATTTGTGCGGATCCAGGGTGAGTGAGTCGGCCCTGTTCAGGGCTTGCGTGGACTCGCTGTACGCTGGATCAAGGCCAACAATACCCCCGTAGGCACCATCCACATGCAGCCACAGATCGTAGCTCTGACAAATATCGGCGATGTCATGCAGCGGATCAATGGCCGCCACATTGGTGCTACCCACAGAGGCCACCACACAAACCGGGCGCAAGCCCGCCGCCAGGTCGGCATCGATGCTTTCTCGCAACGCCTGCGGGCGCATACGAAAGGCGTCGTCGGTCTCAATTTTGCGCAGGTTTGAGGAGCCGATCCCCAGTTGCTCCACACACCGCTGCACGGAGCTATGGGCTTCGGCCGAGGTGTAATAAATCATGGTCGGATGTTGGTTCTGTAAGCCTTCTGCGCGGATGTCCCAGCCGTCGCGCTTTGCCGCCCAGTAGCGTGCAACCGTCAGTGCGTTCAGATTAGCGGCCGAGCCACCAGCCAGCAATATTGCCATGCCATTGGGGGTGCCCTCCGCGTCGACAAATCCGCTCAATTCCATCAGCCACCTTCCCAGGCTGTACATCAGAAGAATACTGGGATGGTCGTAGCCGTCCAGCCCATTGTTCAGCGTGGTGGCCATGGCGTCGGCTATGATTGCCACTGGTGCCGGCGACGTATTAACCCAGGCTACCGAGTGCGGATGGTTGGTAGGCATGGACCAGGGCATCACCTTGTCTTCGAGAAAAGACAGAATGTCTTGTGCCGCCATGCCGGTGTGCGGCAGAGGCAAATTGGACAGTTCCTGTCGCAAGGTTACGGGTGGGACTAGGCGCAACGGCAAATCTGGACGCTCATTCAGGTGTTTGGCCATGATGGCGCTGGCGCGACCCACCAGTTCAGCGAAATTACGCCGATCTTCCGTATACGGTGATTTAAAACTATCGCTCATTAGGTTTATAACCGGGTTTAGATCTTAATACCTATAATCCTACCGCCTATTCCAGGTCCCAGATAGCCCGGATCGGCTCCGCCCCCACCATTTGTTCATCACTGTAACCGCCCTGGTGATGCCGGGGTCCCGGGTAGCCGGCAACCTTCCAACCGGCATAGTTCTGATTGCCTCCGTAACTGGGATCGGCCAGGAAGCCCATAATGGTCAGTGCGCGGATTAGCTCGAAGAACTCGGCTGAATCGCCCGCCGCCACCGGCCAATTCGCCAACGAATTGGATTCAAGCCCCACCAACATTGCATCCTGTGCTGCTCCGACTAATGCAGTGAAGACCTTTCCGTGGGTCCGCATACTGGCTTTATTCAAACCACTGACACCTGATTTGACAGGCCCCATGGAGGCTTGTTCTTCATTGGCCAGGGCCTTGTCGATAAAGTTGACGCAGTTGGCCTCAATGGCGCCGGGACTGTCGTCGGTGGGTATGATGCGCCCACACATCGCATTGACCGTCTGCCATTCAATGTCAGTCAACACCGCCGGAGCGGCAGACAATTTAGCTGCGGCTTCCGCCAGGGGTAGTCGCGTGGCCAGAGCCAGGCCGCCACCGTAGAGGGAAGCCTTGCCGAGGAAGTTACGACGGGTGATTTCCTTGCTCATAGCGAGAGCCTCCTTGCTTCCCGAATAAAGTGATCCGCCACCCGGTAGGCATTGGCGAGAATGGTGAGCGTAGGATTGTAGCCACCGTTGGTTGGCATCACACCGCCATCCACCACCCATAGATTTACCACCTCGTGGCTGCGACACCAGCGATCGACCACCGAATTTTCGGGGTTGTCGCCCATGCGGCAGGTGCCGTGATTGTGTGCATTGCCCGACTGATGGGCGCCATCGCCAATATGCGTAGCCGGGACGCGACCCGGAGACACAGCACTGGCACCGGCTGCTTCCACCACCTCGACAATCTTCTTTTCATACCAGCGATACATGGCCACGTCGTTAGGGTGTTGTCGCTTGGTAATGCGCGGCACAGGCAAACCAAAGCGGTCGGTATGGGTGGGATCGAGATCCACCCGGTTATCTGCCATGGGCAATTCTTCGCATATGCCCGCCACCATCAGGGTATGGGTAAAGTCACCGATATGTTGCTTCAGGCTAGAGCCCCAGGTTTTCTCAATGTCCGCGGGGGGATACAGGGTGTGCACGATGGGTTGATGGGTGAAGGTATTTAGTTCGGCGATGACACCGCCGCGGATAAAGCCGCGTTTGGCATCGCTGGGATGAAGATCATCAAAGGCCGTGCGCGTTTCAACACCCGTGTAATTCCGCAGGTCTTCTTCGAAGATGCCCCGCGCACTGGGGTGATGATGGAAGCTGTAGTGCCTGCCAACCTGGTTAGAACCATTACTGAGGCCATTTGGAGAAGCGCCTGATTTTGACATGAGCAGCAGCTGAGCCGTGCCCACGGTGCCGGCACTGACGACAATTTGCTTCGCACTGACCTGGTGTTCCTTACCGTGTTCATCCAGATAGCGCGCGCCGGTGACCTTGCCATCCTTGACCGGTAAATCGAACACCGTGGCATTGGGTCTTAAATCGAGCTTGCCCGTAAGTCGTGCCCTGGGGAGTGAGACGGAATAGGTGGTTGCCTTGGCGCCGATGGGGCAACCATAAGCCCGACAGGCACCGCCGTGAACGCAGGCGGGCCGGTTGCCGTAAACCTGTGAGTTGATCGCCATGGGCACTGGGAAGGGCTGGTAACCGGCGGCCTTGACACCGCGTTCAAATAACTGGCTGCCGGTACGGTGTGGGTGGGGCGGATTGGGATAGCCTTTTTTACGCGGGCCTTCAAACGGGTTGGAGCCGGCAATACCCGCTATCCCGAAATCCCATTCCGCTTTCTCGTAGTAGGGTTCCAATTCATTGTAATCAATTGGCCAGTCCGCCAGGCTAGCGCCGGCAACCGGACCCTCGGTGGATAAAACCTTGAATTCATCGGGACGAAAGCGCCAGGCCCAGCCCGCCCAATGGGTCATGGAACCACCGATACAATGGCCAATGTCAGCAATTTTTCCCGGTTGGGCTACATCCTCCGCGGAGACACGATAGGTTTCCAGCTGATTAGCAGAGAACACCTGGTCACGGACAGAGTTGCGCAATTCATCATCGTCAAATTCGGCGGGCGACAGATAGGGGCCGCGTTCCAGCGCTATTACAGAGAACCCAGCGGCGGTTAACTGGTCAATCATGACGCCGCCGCCGGCACCGGTGCCGATGACGCAGACGTCATAGTGAGTGTCATTGCTCATAATTTCCCCGTCGTTTTTATTATTGTGAACACGTGCTTTGCTTTAGTGTAGCCCCTGCAAATTTATTTGCCTGTTAGAGATAGATGAATCCAAGTCTCCTACACCGCAGATTTCTTCAATTGTTCCCTCACCGCTAAACTGACACCATCTTGTTTAATTGGCACTCTAGCCACAGGAGAGTTCGTGGGTCCGATAAAACTAATTGTTGTGGCAGCACTAGTGCTGCTCGCTGGGTGCGAGTCGAGAACAGCGATAGAGGAAGCGTGGGTTGTCAGCCCGGTGGAGGCCACGCGTTGGGCTCAGCTCAAGAGCGACAATCTACCGGCCATGACCGGCAGCCCGGAATGGCAGCGCTACCTGGGTTTCCTGGAAACAGAATTGCGCCAGGCGGGCGCGGTGGATGTCTATCGCAACAGTTGGGAGTTTGAGCGCTGGGATACCTCTGATGAGCCTACAGATTGGTCACTGGTTTCCGACGGCAAGCCAATTCGTGTGGCTAACTATGGGGCCAATTCCGGATCAACCGGTCCCGAGGGTATTACAGCGGAGTTGGTGTATTACGATCACGCTGCGCCGCCGGAATCGATAGCAGGCAAGATTGTTGTCATTCCCACCCGGCCGCATCCGGTTCCACCCTATAGTGAGGCGTACCTGGTCAATTACACCTACCTCGACTACGAATTTTCCACCGACCCCGAGAGCTACCCGGAACCTTTTACCCCGGTCAACCCCGCTGCGAGTTTTACCTTCGATATCTGGTACCAGCTGTACCAAGAGCTACACGACATCGCGATAGAGGGCGGAGCAGTCGGGGCGGTGGTCGTGTACGACATGGCCTGGGAACGCACCCGCGGGATCTACAGTTTCCCGGTGCCTGAACATTACTCGGTGCCGACATTGCAGTTGTCGCGAGAGGATGGCGCCCAGGTAATTGCCAATGCGCGAGCCGGCAAGCAAGCCACTTTGCGACTGGAGGCGAGCGTCGCGACCGCGCAGGCTTATCAATTAATTGCCTACCTGCCGGGTAAGAACTATGGGACAGAGGCGGATGAGCAAATCGTGCTGGTGAATCACACCGACGGACCATCCATCACCCAGGATAATGGCGCATTGGGCTTGCTGGCGATTGTTCAGTATTTTGCCAATATACCGCAACATCAGCGTGATCGTACCCTCGTGGTTTACCTGGACTGTCGGCACTACATGCCGGGCATGGAGAGTGCCTACATAGATGAAAGTTGGCTCAGCCGCCAGCCAGAGAAAGCCGACAAATTTGTGGGGTTGATTCATATCGAACACATGGGAGAGATGGATTACCGCGAGCGTGATGGCGTGGTAGAGCCCACAGGAATGGCGGAGCAGTCCTACCTGTGGACGCGCAACAACCCGCTGCTGATTGATGCGGCTATAGCTGCCGTACAAAAGTATGGCTGGAGCCGGGCGCAAGTGGTGGCACCGGAACGCAACGGTATTCGAGGCGGGCCACAACAGCCCTGGTGGGGCGTCGGAGTTCTGGGCCAGAGAGACAGCGGCTACAACAACTGTGAGGTATGGCGCTGCCTCGACTTACCCGGCTTCGGACTCGGTGGGTTTCTCGGTAACTATTGGAGTAGTGCGGCCACCATTGATCGTTGGAATCTGGACCTGTTCCTGGGCCAGGCAAAAACCATGATCGAATTAACCGATGTGCTGATGAAAGCCGATCTGCAAGATATTGAACCTGAGGCGAAGATCACCAGCTATATGCAGGTGGACTCTCAATGAGGCGCGCCGCTCAATGAGGCGCGGCGCGTGAAACTTAGCAAGTTTGATTCCGCCTGCCTGCACGGCGCCAATGGCGAAGCCAGTCGCTTTGCTATGAAGTTGCTGTTGGCCGCGGGGCACGCAACAGGTGCGAAATTCCTGATGGATATTAAGCAGGCCCACCTGGTAGGTTCCTATGAGTCGGGCCCCGCCAATATCCAGTTTCTGGATATGATGTTGGAGCAGGGTGCCAAAGTACGTGTACCCACCACGCTCAATGCCAGCTCTGCCTGCGTCAGCGCCGATTCCCCCAGCGCTGTGCGCGACGTGTGTCGGGCGCGGGATGTGGTGGATCGCTACGAAGCCATGGGCTGTATGCTGGCGCTGACGTGTGCGCCCTACCACCTGCCGGGTTCGCCCAAACGGGGTGACAACATTGCCTGGGCGGAATCCAATGCAGTTGCTTTTGCTAACTCGGTGATCGGTGCGCGCACGAATAAGACACCACAATACCTGGATTTTTGCGCTGCCATTACCGGGCGCGTGCCAGCGATGGGGCTGTACCTTGAGCAGAACCGTCACGCCCAGCTGGTTATCGATTGCACGGCCATCAGTGCGACCCGCTGGAACAATTCCATGACCTACCAGCTGCTGGGTTTGATCGTTGGCAGTCGAGCTCAGTCACAGGTGCCAGTGTTGGTGGGACTGTCGGCAACAGCAACGGATGATGATTTGCGCGCCATCGGCGCTGGCGGTGCCAGCTCGGGCAACGTCGCTCTGTTTCACGCTGTAGGCCTGACCCCGGAAGCGCCTGACCTGCAGACGGCGCTGGGCGACGCGCAGGAGTCAGATCCCAGTATTGTCACCGATGCAGACCTGGACCAGTTGGCGGAGCAGTTTGGTGCGCCCCCCGGCACACAGGTCTCAGCTGTTTGCCTGGGTACGCCGCATTTTTCCTACGATGAATTCCAAACGCTACTAACAGAATTGAAGAAGACTCATCGCAGCTGCGTTATTCCGTTTTATGTCACCACCAGTCGTCACGTGAAGTCTGAGTTAGAGCGAAATCTCGAACTGGCGGAATTGGTCAAGCGTGGCGTGCAAGTGGTGACGGATAGCTGCAGTTATTACGGTCGCGTGGTTCCCGGGCTTGAAGGGACAGTGATTACCAACTCCTCTAAGTGGGCCTACTACGGCAGTGGCAATCTCGGCATCAATACTTGTCTGGCGAGTCTCGAGGACTGTGTGGCGACAGCGCTGACGGGCAATGTGGTACACCGGGGTGGCACGTGAGCGCTGTGATCAAGCTCAATACCCTGGTTGAAGGGAATGCCCGGGCAACATTGCTGGTACTGGCCGACAGCCTTAGTTTCTGGGGCGGTCTCAACCCGGAAACGGCAGAGATTATTGATGTTCAGCACCCCAATCGCGGGCAGTCGATAATGGGGTGTTGCCTGGTGATGCCGGGTATCCGCGGCAGTACCGCCCCCCCCGGTGCCTTGCTGGAATGTATCTGTGGTGGCAATGGCCCGGCGGCGATTATATTGGCGGAAGTGGATGCGACGCCGCTCATCTCAAGCCTGGTGGCGAGCTTCATGGGTTATGACAGTGTGCCCATTGCGGTTCTACAGCAGCGCAATGACCTGGCTAGACTGGAAAGCGGGCGGCAGGTCGAAGTCAGCGACGGATTGCTTGGCTACGTGGAGGCCGGATGATCACGCCTGAGAGATTTAACCAGCACCACCGACATCAATACACCCACTCCCAGCAACGGTAGCGACACCAGCAGCACCGCAGTTTGCGCGACCTTAATGCCACCGATATACATCAGCGTAATCGGCAGGACCGCCAGGGAGAAGGCCCAGAAGGCCCGGTGCCAGCGCGGTGGATCTTCACTTGGGTGCAGCCGCTTGGTGGCGTTGGCTGCCAAAATATAGGACGCCGAGTCGTAGGTGGTGGCGCAGAAGATAATGGCGACAAAGCAGAGCAGCGCGATCACGATTTCACCCAGCGGCAGTAAATCCAGCCCGGCAATGATGGCCTGGTTGCCGTCGCTGTTGTTTAGAATCTCCACTACCCCCAGTTGGCCGCTGGTCTCCAGGTAAAGGGAGTAATTACCCAGGGTGAGATAGAACAGTGCCACCCCGAGGGAGCCATACAGCAGCATGCCTAAAATCACTTCGCGAATGGTGCGTCCCCGGGAAATCCGGGTCACGAACAGGCCGACGAAGGGGCCGTAGGCAATCCACCAGGCCCAGTAGAACACGGTCCAGTCTTCGACAAAACGCGAGTCGGTGAAGGGGTCGGTCCAGGTGTTCATCTGTACGAAATTCTGTAACACGGTGCCAACGCTGGTGACCGCGGTTTTCAGCAGGAACAAGGTGGGGCCCGCCAGGAAAACGAATGCGACCAGAATAAAGGCGAGTGCCAGATTGAAGTCGCTCAAGCGTTTGATGCCCTTCTTCAGGCCCAGGTAGACGCTGATCGTAAACAGACACACACAGAGTGCCACCACGAAAGCTTCCAGGCCGAATCCCATCTCGATCCCGGTTAGGCGGGATATAAGCGAGGCGATCAGCGGGGTGGAGAATCCCAGCGATGAGCCGGCGCCGCCGATCAAGGCAATCATAAACAGGAAATCAATGGCGCGGGCCCAGAGGTTTTCTTCATCGCCATCGAAAAAGTAGTGGCAGCTGATGCTGAACTTGAGAATTGGGACCTTCTTCACGTAAAAAGGATAGGCGATAGCGAGCGTGGGCAGACAGTAGAAGGCCCAGGCGGTAATTCCCCAGTGAAAGATGCCGTAGGAGGATGCCCAGCGGGCTGCGTCGACGGACTGCGGCTCAACACCAAATGGAGGAGACTGATAATAGAAAGCCCACTCGATGCAGGCCCAGTACATCAGGCCGGCGCCAATGCCGGCACAGAACAACATGCCAATCCAACTGTAGGTAGAAAACTCGGGCGCCTCGCCGGGATCGCCCAGCACAAGGGCGCCGAAGCGGCTAAAAGCCAACCAGATTACCAGCACCAGGGTCGCACAGCCCGCCACGATATAGAGCACACCAAACTCGTTGGCCACGAAAGCATAGGCATTTTGTAATAGTTGCGCACCTGCCTCAGGGGCAAAAGCGAGAGGAATGGATACCAGCAGGATAACCGCGACGGTCGCGGCGAAAGCCGTTTTATCGATGTTCTGATCCAAGAAGTTCTCCGCTGGGGCAGCTTGTTGTTATGCAATCCACGATAACACAGGCGCTCACTCGATACTGATAACCACGCAGCCGCCAAAGCCGCCCTGCTCAATCAATTCGTGGGCTCGGGTCTGCTCTGACAATGGTACGGTGTGCGCTATCCGGTGTTGCAGGCTGCCGGCTGCCAGGGCCTTGGTGATGTCGTGGATGGCTTGTTCCTTGGCGGCCTCCGGCATGGCGTAGACAATAATCATTCGCAACGTCAGGTCCATAAACATCATTTGCAGGAAGGGCAATTGGGGCTCCCTGACCTGGGTTGATGAGTAGGTAGCAATGGTGCAGCCGATATCGGCGCACTCTAGAATTTGCGGCAGGTTGGCGCCGAACTCCACGTCAACCACACGCTGGATTTTACCGCCGGCGGAGGCGAGAACCTGTTGGCCCCAGTTTTCTTCGCGATGGTTAACGACCGCGTCTGCACCCAGTGACTCACACAGTGATTTGTCGTCGTCATTGCTAGCCGTGGCGATAACCGTTGCGCCGGCGCTCTTGGCCCACTGGATCGCGTAATAGCCGACCCGGCCGGCGCCACCGGTCACCAGCACCCGCTGACCGCTGACGTCGCCGTCGGCAAACACACAGCGGTGTGCCGTCATTGCTGGAATGCCAAGACAGGCGCCCACCTCAAACGAGGCCTGCTCGGGTAGGGGTGCGGCGCGATTGGCATCCACAGCCACGTACTCTGCTGTGGTGCCAAAACGGCGGCCATACTGGGCCTGGTAGACCCATACCCGCTTCCCGATCCTGGCGCTGTCCACGCCCTCACCGACAGCCTCGATAATACCGGCGCCATCACTATTGGGAATGACCAGTCCGCCGTCCAACAAGTTTGGGAAGGCGCCAGCGCGCTTTTTCACATCCGAGGGATTTACGCCGCTGGTGTGAAGACGCACTAGTACCTCTCCGGTACCGGCTACCGGTGTTGGCTGCTCGCCTAATTGCAGCACCTCTGCAGCCGAACCAAATTTATCAAACCATCCTGCTTTCATAGTGTCTCTCATGTGGTTGTTAATCCAGCCAGTTGGACAGGCCTTCTGTGTGGCCATCCAGGGCAATCGCCTGGCCCGATATATGTCGTCCGGCTTTACTGCTTAAAAAACCACCATATTGGCGATATCCTCAGGTTCTACAAAGACTCGCATAGAAGTCTGGCGCAAGTAGACATCGCGAATTTCCTGCTCGGTAATACCTCGTTCCCGGGCATCCATCTCGATAACATTGTCTATTCGCGGGCCGTTCACGCTGCCCGGGCAGATTGAATTGACGCGAACTCCGGCGGGCCCCATTTCCATGGCCCAGGTTTTGGTCAGGCCGATCATCGCCCACTTGGCGGCGGCATAGGGTGAACGCATTGGGTAGCCAAACAGGCCGCCGGTGGAAGACATGTTGATAATGCAGCCGGCACTCGCCTTGAGCAGAGGTGCGGCCTTGCGGGTCACATAGAAGGCACTGTTCAGATCCACGTTGATGGTCTGGTTCCAGTCGGCGGGATCAATGTCTTCCACCTCGGCAGTGGGACCGGCGATGCCGACATTGTTCACCAGGATGTCGAGGCGCCCGTAGAGGCGCTCGAGTTCGCTGAACAAGGCCTCCACCTGCTCGACATCGGACACGTCCGCTTCGGTCGCGGTTATATCCGGGTGAGCCGTGGTGAGTGCTTCGATGGCGTCGACACTGATATCACAAATGTGGACGTGGACGCCTTCATTCAGCAGGTGCTCGGCGATGCAGCGACCGATGCCGCTGGCACCGGCGGTGATCAGTGCGATTCGCCCGTTTGTATCCTCAGTCATGCATACTCTCCGTTGGATGGCACATCCTCCCAACCTCTATCCCCTCTAGCAAATGATATTTATACACTGACACTTTAGTAAAACTCATATCATGATAGTCAAATATCTGTCTATACTGGGCTATATGGGTATAAGTACTATAGAAAATCTCATATGAAGCAGAAACGTCACATTCCTTCCCTGAATGCCCTGAGGGCCTTCGAGGCAGCGGCACGCCATTTGAGCTTCAAGGCTGCCGCAGAGGAGCTGAGCGTGTCTCAGTCCGCAATCAGCCACCAGATAAAGGCGCTGGAAGAATCCCTGGGCTTTCCCTTGTTCACCCGCAAGACCCGGTCAGTTGAGCTGA
The DNA here is from genome assembly GCA_965237855.1 of Halieaceae bacterium. GTDB lineage: Bacteria > Pseudomonadota > Gammaproteobacteria > Pseudomonadales > Halieaceae > CBDEGK01. The sequence continues at coordinate 88,844 of CBDEGK010000005.1, forward strand.
CCCGTAAGGGTCGCTTGGGTTCTGACAAGTTAAATCCTCGGTCCGACGAAAATCAAGGACAACTCCTCACGCCACTGCCCAGCTCCATTCAGCGAACGCACTCACCCTAAGATCGCGGTAGTGCTGAGCACGTACCAAATGCCTACCAAGATTGAATAGATTTGAAACAGCCGCGTGAGCACCGAGGAACCTCTGAGCCTGCCTTATCGATTTAAACTTGCGCATGCCCCGCTCCCTCACCCTGGTTGCTTCATGAGATTGCTCGGCTCTGTTATTTGAATACCGGTCCGTAACATGGATCGTCTCGGGTATCAGTTCACGATGGGCTACGCCATAACTTCTCAACTTATCCGTCACGATCTTCCTAGGCTCGCTGCCATGACATTTCAGCAAACGCCCAAAAAACCGCTTAGCCGCTGCTCCATTACGCTTGGCTTGCAGATAGACATCCACCACCTCGCCATCCTGGTCGACTGCGCGCCAGAGATAATGTCGTTTCCCGTTGATCTTCACGAATACTTCGTCGATGTAGAAGGTGTCACCGTAGCCTCGGTGTTTCCGTTTCAACCGACGGACATATTTGGGGCCGAACTTTATACACCAGAGGCGAATTGATTCGTGGCTTACTGTGATACCGCGTTCAGCCAGTAGATCCTCGATGTCTCTGTGACTAAGATTGAAGCGGAAGTAGAGCCAAACTGCGTAGGAAATGATATCTGGAGGAAATCGATGGCGTTTGTATGTATTCATCCACCGATTCTATCAATTTCAGTGAGTTTACTTGTCAGTACCTTTTGGAGAAACCAACCACACGGGAACCCGCGTGGTTGGTGGGATTGGTGGGCCCTCCGTGACTTGAACACGGGACCTGCCGATTATGAGTCGGATGCTCTAACCAACTGAGCTAAGGGCCCAAAAACTGTATCTTGTACCAACTTTTCCTTCTGTACTGCTCAAACCTGTAAATTATGAGTCGGATGCTCTAACCAACTGAGCTATGGGCCCGATCGGCACACCCTATGGTATGCGCTGGAGGAGGCGGGATTATAAAGTATATGGCGGACAATGCCAGATGTCCGCCACACTCTTTCTGGGTGCGTTCAGTGGTAGTCGTCGTACAGGGCCGGCAAGAATCCCGCCAGGTGATTCATTTCCATACCACAGTGGACCAACATGTCCTCGGCCATCGAAGCGGGCAGCAGGCGCTGCAGTATCCAGCGGGATCCCAGGGCTTTGTTGATCGGGTTGTCTGGGGAAAGGCTGCTCAGATGGGGGGTGCCAAGCCAGAAGCGACTACGCATCTCGGCGCCGCCTTCTATCTGTCGCAGTTGATGAATCAGGTAGCCAATGGTGATGGGTGCGCCTTGCAGTTGCACCTTGCCACAGACCAGGGCACTGATATCACTGTCCATTGAGTCCAGATTGCCAAACACTGTCGCCGGCTCCGCGAAAGAAATCCGTATTTTGTGCAAGGCGTCTCCGATGTATTCGGTTACGTAATGGGTAGTCAGGTATTTTTCCTTATCTGAAAGCTGCGGGTCATCGCCTAGCATTTCGCGGGTGCCGTTGGCGATGTGGGCGCGCGGGTGCCACAGCTTGTAGCGTTGGGCCTCCATGTAGTGCCAGCCCATCCACCACTCGAACATGGCGCCGTGCACGTTGGGCATCAACGTTTGTACGGCGACAAATAGTTGGCCGTTTCCCAGCCGCGTAAAGCCGTTCTCAAGGGCCAGATGGCCGGAGTCCAGCAATTGATCGGCCTGGTCCATGGGAAAACCCAGACCCCGGGCTTCTCTGCCGTGAACAACGGCCTGCGCCACCTGCGGCTGCAAGGGCTGCATATCTGGATTCCAATACCTGGCGTAGGGCTTGTCGTCCAGGTCGCCGGGGCGCATACCGAGGTAGATGTCCTTCTTCATAAGTTTCCTCCACAAGGCTTCAACTGGAAAGTACGCGATTGTAATCCTCAAGTCATTGATTCAACTGGACGGTATAGAGAGAAGAAGCGAAAAATGGATTAATACGTCAAAGAATTGGCTGACAAGCGAGCGTTACTGGTGGCCGAAGAAGGTTATGCGCTGGGTGAGTTTTCGAATGTAAACATGGCAATACTGAGCTGCCGCGAACAGTGCCAGGTCGTACCCCTGTATATCGAGCGGCACTACAGCTATCTGGGGCAGGACCCCGGCGATTTCGACGCCAGCTTTATATAGCACGGCGCTTGTTTGGCGGGCCGAGGGCTGAACTCAGGCCCCAGGCTCACATGGATGCATGTCCGTGAACAGGAGTTGTTTATTGACGTCATAACGTTATAGCGTTATGGTGCTCTTACCCCCGAAATGAGGTGGGCACATGGGCACATTATCCAAACGATCCACAGTTTATTTTGATCCTGACATTCATCAGGCATTGAAGTTAAAGGCAGCGACGGCCAACTCCTCCTTGTCCGAGCTGGTTGACGAAGCAGTCAGATTGCTTATGCAGGAAGACCAGGAAGACCTTGCGGCAGTGGCGGGACGCGTGAGCGAGCCGACGGTTAGTTACGAGGCATTGCTGAATGATCTGAAGAAGCATGGCAAGCTATAAGCTGCTGTTCAAAAAGTCAGTCGCCAAGGACCTGCGGCTTCTCCCAAACAAAGATATTAAACGAATCCTGAAACGAATTGAGGCGCTTGCAGATGATCCGAGAGGGCGGGGTTGTGCCAAGCTTTCGGGTCACTCGCTATATCGAGTAAGAGTGGGTGTCTACCGCGTGGTGTACGAGATTCTGGACGATCAATTGGTCATTCATGTGATCAGGGTTGCACACCGAGCCAGGGTTTACCGCTAGGCTGGGCTTTGCCCGCTGATATGCTTCCCGGCCAGGTAGCCAAAGGTCATGGCCGGCCCCAGCGTCGAACCCGGCCCTGGGTAGGTGGGTAGCACCGCCTTGGAACAGTTGCCGATGGCGTATAGCCCCTCAATAACATGTCCCTGTTCATGTACGACCTGGGCATGTTCTGTCACCACCATGCCGCCTTGGGTGCCAAAATCACCCGGGTCTAGCAGCTGGGCATAGAAAGGCGGTTTGACGATAGGCCCCAGGCAGGGATTGGGTTCGACTTCCGGGTCGCCGTAGTAGCGGTCATAGGCAGAATCACCTCGCTGCAGGTCGAGATCCTTGCCCTCGGCGGCGTAGAGGTTGAACGTCTTCACGGTGTCACAAAAGCCACTGGGATCGATGTTCATTTGCTGCGCCAGCTCCTCCAGGGTGTTGGCAATGCCCAGGAAACCGCCGCTGAAGAACCCCTCCGGAATATTACCGTCATTGTCTGGCAGCGGGTAAACCCGGTATTTCTTGCGGAAGTCGGCATCCCAGATCATGTAGTGCGGCATACAGGGGTTGTCTTCGGAATGTAAGGCAAGGGTTTCCTTCATGTAGGCCATGTAGTTCTGTGATTCATTGGAAAACCGCTGGCCCCGTTGGTTCACCACGATGCTGCCGGGAAAGGACTTGGTGGCGATACTCAGGTAGGGATGGTCGCTGTCGGGGCCGCGGGTCACCGAGCACCACCAGGCATTGTTCATCAGCTCGGTCTTGGCGCCGATGGCCATGGCCGCGCGGTGAGCATCACCGGTATTGGTTTTGATGCCGGCGCTCCAATCGGTGCTGGTGGGTTTAGGCAGGTATTGCTCGCGCATGGCCTGATTGTGCTCAAATCCGCCCGCCGCCAGGATCACGCCCTTGCGGGCCTGGATGCGCCGGCTAACGCCTTCTTGCTGGACGATAACCCCAGTGACTCTCTCATCCTCCATTACCAGCTCCTGCAGCGCGCAGTTGAGTCGCAGGGGGATGTCCTGATCCCGCATGGAAGCCCGCAGGCGGGCGATACCGGCATTGCCCACGGTGAGGCGCTTGGCCAGCCTGGTTTTAAAGCGCCAGGGGATGTCGAAGGCATAGGTCAGCAGCATTTTTGCGGCTAGAAACATCCAGCCCCTGAGTTTGCCAAATAGCACCTGTGCTTCTACCTGGGTCATACCGATCCGGTCAAACATCAGCGCATAGGGCTCTACCATGTCATGGAAATCGTCTCCCAGTTCTGGCCGCATAAACGGCGCTGGCTCCATGGAACGATGGCCTTCCCGCGCACCGGGTAAATTGGTGTAGTAATCGGGGTATTTCTCCAGGGTTTGATAACGAACTCGGGTGTTATCGTGGAGAAAGTCCACCATTTTGGGGGCATGCTCGAGATAGGTGTCGATCATGGCTGCATCAACCATGTCTGCTGGCACGGTTTGGCGCAGGTACTCGCGGGCATCTTCGATGGAATCCTCAGCACCTGCCGCCTTCGCGTAACGGTTGCAGGGCACCCACACGCCACCGCCGGACAGCGCGCTGGTACCGCCGAAGCGCTCGGATTTCTCGATCAGCAACACCTCACCAGCCCCCATGATCTTGCTGCACAGGGCGGCGGTCATGCCGGCATTGCCAGATCCTACGACGATGACATCGACAGTTTCATCCCACACCATGGGTAAATGCTCCTCTGGAAGAGGGCACAGTGTAATGGATGCGGTGGTGGGCCTCGGTGGTTGTGGTTTATCTAAGTGATACGGCGGCGCATAAAAAAGGGGCCCTGAGGCCCCTTGTTGGTATCTGCCGGCGAGCTTGCTCTTCTCTTTATTCGTCCAGGAAGCTGCGCAGGTGATCGGAGCGAGTGGGGTGGCGCAGTTTGCGCAGGGCCTTGGCTTCGATCTGGCGGATACGCTCACGGGTGACGTCGAACTGCTTGCCCACTTCCTCGAGGGTGTGGTCGGTGTTCATGTCGATGCCGAAACGCATGCGCAGCACTTTGGCTTCGCGGGCGGTCAGGCCGGCCAGTACATCCTTGGTGGCTTCGTGCAGGCCAGAGCCCGTGGCTGAATCCACCGGTGAGGAAATAGTGCCATCCTCAATGAAATCACCGAGGTGCGAATCTTCATCGTCACCGATGGGGGTTTCCATGGAGATCGGCTCTTTGGCGATCTTCAGTACCTTGCGCACCTTGTCTTCCGGCATATCCATGCGCTCACCCAGTTCTTCGGGGGTGGGCTCACGACCCATTTCCTGCAGCATTTGGCGGGAGATGCGGTTGAGTTTGTTGATGGTCTCAATCATGTGCACTGGAATACGAATGGTGCGGGCCTGGTCCGCAATAGAGCGGGTAATGGCCTGGCGAATCCACCAGGTGGCGTAGGTCGAGAACTTGTAGCCGCGGCGGTATTCGAACTTGTCGACAGCCTTCATCAGGCCGATGTTGCCCTCCTGGATCAAGTCCAGGAACTGCAGGCCGCGATTGGTGTACTTCTTGGCGATAGAGATCACCAGGCGCAGGTTGGCTTCAACCATCTCTTTTTTGGCGCGACGAGCCATGGCTTCACCCATGGACATGCGGCGATTGATTTCCTTGATCTCAGCCACTTTCAGGTCGGACCTGACTTCAATGGCGGCAATCTTGCGCTGGGCGCGTAGAATCGTGTCCTTTTCCTCCAGCAATCTCTTGGCGTATTCCTTCTTGCTGCGGGTGTGCTTGCTTAACCACTTCAGGTCACTTTCGCTGCCCTGGAAGCTCTTGATGAACTCGGCCCGGGGCATCCGGCAGTTGCGCACGCAGATCGTCAAGATCTCGCGCTCCTGGTCGCGTACAGCCAGCAGCATATTGCGGGCTGTGTTGGTCATAGGGTCGAATACACGCGGAGTCAGCTTCAGAAACTTGAATTTTTCCGCCAGCGCTTCCAGGTCTTTTTGCGCAGCGGCGCTGCTGCGACCCTTGGCGGCCAGGGTTTTTTCCGATTTGTTGTAGGCGCGCTTGATGGCGGTAAAGCGTTTCTTCGCCTCGACGGGATCCGGACCAGTATCGACCTCATCGTCATCGTCGTCATCCTTCTTCTTGTTGCCAGCGGTTGCGGCAGCGGCTTCCGCAGCGGCGGCCACTTCGGCGGCGGACGGCACGTGATCAGCGGGGTTCAGATAGCCGATGAGAATATCGGCAAGCTTTTTCTCTTCGGTGGCAACCTTGGCATATTCGTCGAGGATTGATTTCACAGAACCGGGGAAATACGCGAGTGCGGCTAACAACTCACGGATGCCTTCTTCTATGCGTTTGGCGATGACAATTTCGCCTTCGCGGGTTAGCAGTTCCACGGTGCCCATCTCACGCATGTACATGCGTACCGGGTCGGTGGTGCGGCCGGCTTCGGTCTCGACTGCGGCTAATGCGGCAGCGGCTTCAGCGGCGGCGATGTCGTCGGCAGAGCTGTCGCCCTCGGTCATCAGCAGGGTATCGGCGTCTGGTGCGACCTCGAATACCTGGATGCCCATGTCGTTGATCATCTGGATGATGTCTTCAACCTGATCCGGGTCGGAAATATCTTCTGGTAGGTGGTCGTTGACCTCGGCATAAGTCAGGTAACCCTGCTCTTTGCCTTTGGCAATAAGATCCTTCAGACGGGACTGTTGTTGAACCGCGTCATTCATCAATTTGGCACCTTTCTTAGTCTGTAGCTGTTCGGGATGGGCATACAAAAGTTAGCCGCCCATTATAACCGAAAATGTTTACTCGGTACTACTCTTCATAGCATTTTGGAATTAGCAGCCGGCTTCGGGCTATTTTTATTGTCAGAAGCGTTTTATTTGCTGCGTTCTTCGTCCAGGCGCCGCAGTTCCTCTAGCGCCCGACGAGCTTCCAGCCTTTCCAATTCGCTAATGTCAGCGTAGTTCCTGTCTTTCAGTTTGTCGACTTGGGCATCCAAATTTTGTTGCCTGGGATGTTCGACTAATCTCTTAATGGTGTCAGAAAACTGATTTTCAATGCCTTCGGCCGGAATAAGCCGCTCCTGGCTGGCCAGTTGATTGAGCAACTCACCCTCAGTGCTGCCATACCAGTGGCCGAGAATCATGGAGGTGTTCGACTCGGGTCGTCGCTGCAATAATTCCATGACCTCCGCCAGCAGTTTTACTTCATCGTTGTTACTGGTGCGCAGCGGTTCCAGGTTATCAATTTGCTTGGCCATATCTGGCTGATGTAGTAGCAGGGCCAGCGCTGATTGGGCCAGGGTGCGAAAACCACTGGGTTTTTCGTAGAGCGGTTTGCGCTGCCGCGGTTCAGGCGTGGTTGGCACCCGGTCTTCATACTCGGGTGGGTCCTGGGAGGGCGGCTCGATATCGACCAGGCTTTGCAATTCGCTGGAATCCAGGCCGGTACGAGCGGCCAGTTCCTTGAGTACCAGTTGCTTGTAAACCCCGGTCGGTATCATGGCCAGCATTGGCGCCGCCAGCTTGCTGAGTCGGGCGCGGCCGTCGAGGCTGTTCATATCCAGTTTTTTGGACAGACTGTCAAACAGGTATTGTTCAAGTGGTGTGGCGGCTTCAACCAGGGCCTGGAAATGCTCCGGCCCTTCCTTGCGTACCAGCGTATCGGGGTCTTCGCCATCTGGCAGAAACAGGAAGCGAGCCTGGCGGCCATCCTGCATGGCCGGCAGGGTTGACTCCAAAGCCCGATCAGCGGCCTTGCGGCCGGCATCATCGCCATCGAAGCAGAAAACAACCTCGGGGCAGAGTCGATAGATTTTTTCCAGGTGTGCCGTGCTGGTGGCCGTACCCAGTGTGGCCGTGGCATAGGTAATACCATGCTGGGCGAGGGCGATGACGTCCATATACCCCTCCACCACCACAATACGCTCCAGTGTGCGATTGGCTTTCTTGGCCTGGTAGAGGCCGTATAGTTCGCGGCCTTTGTGGAATATCTCGGTTTCGGGTGAGTTCAGGTACTTGGGCTTATCATCCCCCAGCACGCGACCACCGAAGGCAATGACGCGACCGCGTTGATCGCGAATGGGGAAGACCACCCGGTGGCGGAAGCGGTCATAACGGCGGCCTTGTTCGTTTTCCACCACCATGCCGGCTTTAAACAATTGTTTCTTGCGCTCGTCGTCCGTGCCCAGTGCGCTGAGCAGGTTGTCCCAGCCGGGCGGCGCGTAGCCCATGTCGTAGTGTTTAGCGATCTGGCCGGTGAGCCCGCGGCCTTTCAGGTAGGTGACAGCCTCTTCTTTTTGCGCGTGTTGGCGCAGCTGCATCTGGTAGAAAGCGGCCACCTCCTCCATCAACGGATACAGCTCCCGCTGGCTGCGCCGGGCCGGGTTGGGTTTTTCCTCACGTGGCACTTTCATGCCCACGGAATCGGCCAGGTTTTCCACCGCCTGGGGGAACTCCTGGTTCTCGTAATCCATGATGAAGCCGAGGGCATTCCCGCCGGCGCCGCAGCCAAAGCAGTAATAGAACTGCTTCTCGGGATTGACACTGAAGGAGGGGGTTTTCTCGTCGTGGAAGGGACAGCGGGCAGAGTAATTCTTGCCAGTTTTCTTGAGTTTCACACGCCGGTCGACAACCTCAACAATGTCTACCCGGTCGAGCAAGTCGTCAATAAAAGTCTGTGGAATCAGTCCGGCCATAGTCCTTGAAGCCTAGCATGTATGGTCCGATCCGCGCTCGGGGGGCGCGGAGGTCGATCCGCACTCGGGGCCGGCGCCCCGGGCTAGCTCAGGCGTTGTTTTACCAGTTGGCTGACCTGGCCCATATCGGCGCGGCCTTGCAGCTTGGGTTTAAGCTGGCCCATGACCGGGCCCATGGCCTGCATGCCGGTAGCATCGGTGCTCGCCAGTGCCTCGTCGATCATGGCAGTGATCTCCGCTTCGGAGAGCTGTTCGGGCAGAAATTCCTGGATCACACCAATTTCGTAGTTTTCCTGGTCGGCCAGTTCTGGGCGGTTGGCATCGCTGTACTGCTGGGCAGAATCGCGGCGCTGTTTGACCATTTTGTCGAGCACAGCGAGTACCCGGGCGTCATCGAGTTCAATGCGCTCATCTACTTCTATGCGTTTGAAATCGGCCAGCATTAGCCGAATGGTGGTGAGGCGGGGCTTGTCTTTAGCTTTCATGGCTACCTTCATGGCAGCCCGAATAGAGTCATTCAGGGGCGAATTGCTCATCCCCTAGTACAGACGGACCCGCTTTTTGTTTTCGCGAGAAACCTTTTTGGCGTGGCGCTTCACGGCAGCCGCAGCAGCGCGCTTGCGCACGGTGGTGGGCTTTTCGTAGTGCTCGCGCTTGCGAACTTCGGCCAATACGCCGGCCTTTTCGCATGAGCGCTTGAAGCGACGCAGCGCGATATCAAAGGGCTCGTTTTCCTTGAGTTTGATGTGTGGCATTCAACCTGTACCTGTCAGTGTATTCGTTTTGGCCCCAAGTCCAGTATTTATGGGGTCTGGAGCCGTAAAGGGCGCGCATTTTAAACCCTCTGGAGGTATATTGCAAAGGGCATTATTCCTATATATTACGCGACCTATGTTAGTACTCGGAATAGAAACGTCTTGCGACGAGACCGGCATCGCGCTTTACGACAGTGAGCGGGGTTTGCTGGCGGATGCTTTATACAGCCAGGTGGCCGTGCACGAGGAATATGGCGGCGTAGTGCCAGAACTAGCTTCCCGTGACCATGTGCGCAAAACCCTGCCCCTGGTGCGCCAGGTATTGGCTGAAGCCGCCTGCGCAGCGGGCGACATTGATGGGGTGGCTTATACCGCGGGGCCGGGCTTGGTAGGGGCCCTGATGGTGGGTGCCACTTTGGCGCGGTCGCTGGCATTTGGTTGGGGTATACCCGCCCTGGGTGTACACCACATGGAGGGGCATTTATTGGCTCCCATGCTGGAACAGAGAAAACCCACCTATCCCTTCGTGGCCCTGCTGGTTTCCGGCGGACACACCCAGTTGGTGCGCGTCGACAAACTGGGTGTGTATAAATTGCTGGGAGAATCCCTGGACGACGCGGCCGGCGAAGCCTTCGACAAGGTTGCCAAAATGCTGGGTCTACCCTATCCCGGTGGCCCGCATGTGGCGCGCCTGGCAGAACAGGGGGATGGATCCAGGTTCGGATTTCCCCGGCCTATGGTGAACCGCCCAGGGCTGGATTTCAGTTTCAGTGGTCTCAAAACCTTCACCTTGAATACGGTGGAAGCGGAAGGCGGACGCGGCCATTTGTCGGAGCAGAGTCGAGCAGACATAGCCGAGGCGTTTCAGTCGGCGGCGGTCGACACCCTGGTCATCAAGTGCCGTCGGGCCCTGCAACAGGAGGAGCTGGATTGCCTGGTGATAGCCGGCGGCGTCAGTGCCAACACCTGCCTGCGGCAACGCCTGGAAACCGCGCTGGCCAAGATCAGGGCCCAGGTTTTCTACGCGGCACCGCAGTACTGTACCGACAATGGTGCCATGATTGCCTATGCCGGCTGTCAGCGTTTGCTGGCGGGCCAGCGCGATGAAACCGAAACCCGGGTACGGCCGCGCTGGCCTATGGACGAGTTGGAGGCAGTATGAACGGCGACCGGGTGTATATACGAGACCTGCGTATCGATACTTTTATCGGCATTTATGACTGGGAGCAGCGCGTCCGCCAGACAATATCCATTGACCTGGAAATGGCTGCGGATATCGCCGCTGCGGCGCAGCAGGACGATATATCGGCGACGCCGGATTACGCGGCGATTTCACAGCGTTTGATCGACTATGTGGAGAACCAGCATTTCCAGTTGATCGAGACACTGGCGCAACAATTGGCCACGTTGTTGTTGGATGAGTTTGACCTGGACTGGTTGCGTCTGCGGCTGGGTAAGCCCGGTGCCGTCGCCGCTGCCGCCGACGTTGGCGTGATCATAGAGCGCGGATCAATGGGGTCAGACTCCTTTGATCAAAAAACGATCAAAGGAGTCTGACCCCATTGGGCCCTTTTGGCATGGCACAGGTGTATCTCAATCTGGGTAGCAATGTTGAGCGTGAACGCTATCTCAAGGCAGGTTTGGCCGAGTTGCGTGCCAGCTTTGCGGACCTGCGGGTGTCCGCTGTCTATGAGAGCGCCGCGGTGGGCTTTGCAGGTGACCCATTCTGGAACCTTGGTGTAGCCCTGCAGACTGGCTTGCCGCTGGCCGAATTGGCGGCCGGGTTACGTCAGCTGGAATATGATCATGGTCGGCCGAAGAATGCCACTCGGTTCAGTGCTCGCACCCTGGACATCGATATTGTTAGCTACGATGAGCTGGCGGGTGAATTCAATGGGATCGTGTTGCCGAGGCCTGAATTGACCGAGAATGCCTTTGTCCTGGCGCCGATGGCGGAACTGGCGCCCGAATCCAAACACCCGGTGCTGGGTGTCAGCTACCGTGAACTGTGGAAGCGCTACGACGAGAGCAAGCAGCCGCTTAAAATTATCGCGGTGAATCTCAGCTAGGATCGAATCAGTGTGCCCTTTGGGTATCATTCGATCCTGAGTAAGCCCTCGTCCCCCGGGTTACTATTGTTTACCATGCTATGGCATCATGCCGTGCATGATTCGAACCTTCAAAATTCTGATATTCGGCGCTCTGGCGTTGCTAATCGCCGGCGCCAGCATCACCTATAGCTGGACCTTTACCCCCATCGGTCGCCTGGATTATGTGCCTGCGGTCATGGCACGACTGGCTTCATGGTCGGATGCACCCATTGGACTGACTCCCGAAGCTCGGCGCGCTTCCAATGCCATGGTGCAGAACATGCTGGGGGGAGAAGAGGCGGACCTGGATCATATAGAAGATCGCGTGATCGAGGCCAACGGTGTTGAGATTCCCGTGCGCATCTACTGGCCCCACAGCGATCGGGTTCTGCCGATCTACCTGGACATTCATGGCGGCGGCTGGTGGATGGGAGACGGCTTCCCTTTTCATAGCCAGGCGACTCGATTGGCAGCGGCCGTTGAGGCTATCGTGGTTTCCGTGGATTATCGGCTCGCGCCGGAGCATCCCTATCCTGCTGCACTTGATGACTGTATGAGTGTATTAAGCTGGATTCATGACAATGCGGAGGCGCTTGGCGGCGACCCAGAAAGATTAGCGATTGGTGGAGGTAGTGCCGGAGGGAACCTGGCGGCAGCTTTGGCTATCCGCGCACGCGATGAAGGTGGTCCCAAACTCCTGTTTCAGTATCTGCTGGTCCCCGCTACCGATCTCAGTGGAACCACCGAGTGGCCCTCGTACAGTGAGGCCGGTGATGACTACGTACTCAAGGTCAGTGGCACGAAGACAATGGTGGATGCCTATGTTCCCGACCGGGAGCAAAGGCACCATGCCTATGTCAGTCCGCTGCTGGCCGAAGATCATAGCGACTTGCCACCCGCGTTGGTCGTCACCGCCCATTTCGACCCGCTGCGCGACGAGGGCAGGGCCTACGCCGAGACCCTGACCAGGGCGGGGGTCGATGTTGTTCTGCATCAGGAACCGGCATCGCTACACGGTTTCATGGGTTCTCCCGCACGGATCGAAAAGATCAGCACCATGGCTGCTGCCGCAATCCGGGATGCGCTCTGGCAGAATCCATAACAAACTAGAGCGGACGGATGCCTAATGTGTTCGACACTCCGTTTTGCTTATACTTAGGTGATATCGCATTAGCCTTGAGGGCACACTTTGAAGCAGAGACACAACCCCGGGGCACGCGGGAGAATTGAGAAGCTATTGGGTAGGCTGGCTCGCTGGGCGGCTGATTTTTCCGGGGGAGCCGTATACAAGCGGCGAGTGCTTTTTCTCGACGAGACGAGCTGGCGGCGGCCTTACGAGCGCCAACTCCTGGCAGATCGGCGCCCGGGAAAGCCCCGGCATCAAGCGCTTGATAACCGATTTACACTGATAAAATTCGCCGAATCTGTGGCGGGCCTTCCTGGCAGCACGGCAGAATGTGGCGCCTACCGTGGCGTTGGCTCCAGTTTGATCTGTGAAGCTCTCTCCCAGACTTATTCTGGAGACGAGAAGCATTTTGTCTTCGACGCATTCGAAGGGCTTCCCGAACCGAGCAAGGCGGATCGGGAAGGTTGGTGGTCGGAAGGTGACTTGAAGGTAGAGCAAGAGATCGCCGAGGAGCTTTGTGCGCCCTACGGCTTTTGCGAGTTTGCGCCGGGCTGGATTCCCGATCGCTTTGCGGAGGTCGGCGATCGCCGATTTCGTCTCATTCACATCGACGTCGATCTCTACGACCCCACTAAAGCCTCAATTGAATTCTTCTTCCCGCGACTCATCGAGGGTGGCGTCATGATACTGGACGATCATGGAGTAACGAGTTGCCCCGGCGCGCGAAAGGCTGCGGAAGAGTATTTCGACGGTCGTCCCGAACGCTTGATCGAACTTCCCACCGGGCAGGCATTCATATTTCGCGGCGCGGACGACGCGAGCTGTTAATCCAGCTTAGTTGCGCCTGATAACAACATGAGCCTGTTGTGGCGGGTTCCGATGTACATCCAGCACCTGGAAATGGGGTTGCCAGATTTCAACCAGTTTCTCCGCGCTCAGGTAGGTGTTGTTATGCAGGCCGCGATCGCTGCCTTTCTCGTACCAGCCTGCCTCGCGGGCAGACTCAGGCAGTTTGTCGAAATCATGGATGGTCGCCAACACAAAGCCGCCGGGCTTTACCAGCCGCCCAAATTCAGCAATCCAGCCGGGTTGGGCGTCATAGGGTATGTGGGTGAACACTGAGTTTGCGATAATCAGATCGAACATACCGGAGTCATAGGGCAGAGGCGGCTCGAGGCTGGTCTGCCTTATATCTACGAACTGCCCCAGCGTTTTACTGGTCCACTCCACCGCTACCGGGTTTACATCACAGCCGAAACGCTCAATATCGAAAGGCAGAAACTGTAACATTATGCGCCCGGTGCCGATTCCGAAATCCAGCATTCGCTGCATGCTGCCCGCGTCGCCACCGTGCTCATTCAGTTGGGTAAGATAGCGAACCGCGTCTCGATAACCGGTACCGAGAAAGGTGTTTACGTCGGACTTGCTGCGGCCCTGCACTTGATTCACGATCTCAGCCGGCGGCACCATACGCACGTCGGTCTGCAGTGGATGCAAGTCGAGGGAGAATTTATCCCGGTACAATTCAGCTGCGGCGTTCCGATACTGCTTTGCCTCTCGCGCCGAGAGGAACTTTTTCTTACGTCGAGCCAGCTTTTTCAGTGGCCGTAATAGCGGGTTTGTTTCGTGGGTACCGATCTCAGTTTACTCTTGGGCAGGTGAGTGGGGGCAAGCTTGTAGCCGACTTAACCATAACCAAATACTCCGCGCTATTCCAGTGCTACGCGAAGCCAAGTCGTGAAGGGAGATCACATTTTCATGCACTCTGGTAGATCCTGGGCTAATCTAGTTGCAAACAACGTAGGGATGAGCTTCATGCGCCACGAGGTACAGGTTGAACTACTCAAGTTATTGATGCATCAACTCGATGAAGGTATCAACGCAGATGCCGGAGGGCTGCGTAAAAACCCCGCTTCCGCCTATACCTGCCCGAAATTGGCCGCGCAGGAGCAACAATCTTTTTTTGCCGAACACCCACAAATGATAGGTTTGAGCGGGGAACTACCAGAACCCAACTCCTTTATTACACTCTCTGATTTTGGAATAGAGATACTCGCTACCCGTGATGAAGATGGCAACTTCCACGCGTTTTTGAACAGTTGTCGCCATCGCGGAACCATGTTGGAGACCGAACGTCGTGGTGTCAGAAAACGTTTCTCCTGCCCTTTCCATGCCTGGACGTATAAAACTGATGGCGAGTTGGCTGCAATCCCCATGCCCGAGCACTTTGGCAATGTCGATAAATCCTGCCACGGCCTTATTGAGCTACCCTCGCTGGAGAGCCTGGGTTTTCTTTGGGTACACCCCAACCCTAAAGGCACACTCGACGCCGAGCAACTTTTCTCAGGCTTGATCGATGACATGGATTCATGGGGTTTCGGCAAGCTGATTCTGGCTGACGAGACCACCTATGACATGCGGCTAAACTGGAAGCTTGCCACTGACACCTTTGGCGAAACCTATCACTTCAAACGTTTGCATAAGAACACCCTCGGCCAAATATTCCACGGCGATGTTTTGGCCTACGACACCTTCGGCCGCAATCATCGAATGATCCTGTGCCAGAAGGAAATTGATAACTACCGCCACCTGCCCGAATCCGAGTGGAAGATCAATGTGGGTGGATTCCCAGTGTACTTCCTGTTCCCCAACGTTATTCTCAATGTGACCGCGGCGGGAATGACCGTTGTTCGAGTCTATCCAGTACCGGGAGATCCAGGCCGCTCGATATCACAGTTGGCATTTTACTTTGACGAAGCGGCCCTGGCGGCCGACCCGGCCATGCTTCAGGGCAGGGCACAAGCCTTCGGCGATGTCGTAGAACTCGAGGACTACGCCACCGCAGAGAGCACGCAGCGAGCGGCCGAATCAGGCCTGATGGAATACGTTATTTTTGGCCGCAATGAGCCACCACTGCACCATTACCACAATACCTTTCGAGAAGCGCTGGGCATGGAGCCTTTGGAATTACTGGACTCGGTCTAGATTGGGACCTAAGTAAGCCCCCGCCCTCCGTCCACAGCCAGCAACTGTCCTGTTACATAGGGCGCGTCATCGGCCAGGAAGGTGACGGCAGCGGCTATATCCTCACTGCAGCCCAGAGCCCCAAGGGGAATTTTTTCAAGCATCGCCTGTTGTTGCTGTTCCCCGAAATCAGCATCTTCCGGCCACAGGATGGCGCCGGGTGCGATGGCATTTACACGAATTTCCGGTGCGTATTCAAGCGCCAGTGACTGTGTGAGATTACCCAGGGCAGTCTTGCTGAGATGGTAGATAGTGTAGTTTCGGGTGGGCAGGGAGGTGTGGGCGTCGAGCAGGTTGATGATGCAACCCCGGTTGTGCGCCAACGATTCCCGTGCACCCTGAGCCAGTATAAATGGCGCCCTTAGGTTGGTGTCCAACAGAGTGTTCCAGTCGCTTTCACCCGCCTGTTCCAGCGGAGTGGAAAAATAGGCCGATGCATTGTTCACCAACACATTGAGCCCCTCAAAATACGAGACTACGGCATCGATAAGTTGTCGGCATTCGCCACCATCGCTCAGATCGGCCTGAAACCCGTGGCAGGATTCTTTCCGCAGGTCGTTTAACTCATCACACAATTGGCTGGCTTGTGCTGTCGATTGATTACAGTGAACGGCGATACGATAGCCGCGCCGGTGCAGATGTCGGCAAATCTCAGCGCCGATGCGGCGGCCGCCACCTGTTACCAGGGCGACTTTTTTCAGCCCATTACTCATACAATACTGCCAGTATTTGTAAACGCGCCTGCCGCACCCTTTCGCCCATGGCTGGACCCTTGATGCCTTCGGCCTGCCACTGGCTGGTATCGATGGAGGCGGTCTGGGCGGCGGCCTGCACCAGCGCATCCCGTTCATCGCCGCGCAGGGCGTAGGCCAGGGTGCAAACTTCCAGGAAATCCTCAAAGCGCTGGTCCCGGCGCCAGGCTTCGGTCTGTTCCAGCAGTCGCAAGGCGTGTTCGCCGCTCCGACAGTGACAATCCATGCCGTGGCGGGCCACCAGCAGGGCCAGGTCGCGATGTTGATTGGGAACTTTGAAGATTTCACAGACCTGCTCAATGATGTCGCCTGGCTGGTGCGCCATGAGGGCGGCAAAGCGAACCGCTGTTGAGTGACTGGCCTGTGATGCCAGATGCAGGGTTTTCAATTCCCGCTCACGGGGGTGCCAATTCGGGCACAGGGCGGCTATGGCTCCGCAGTCCTCCAGTACCTGGAAGAATACCGAGGGGTTGGCAGTCTTCAGCGCTTTTTCGGTTTCCACCCACAGGCGTTCTGCTGCCAGGAAGGTCAATTCGCCACTGTGGCTGAGCCGGGTCATCAGGTTCATGGTGTCAGCGGCAATGCTGAAGCCATACTCGTGATAGCGGGCGGCAAAACGCGCCGCTCGCAAAACCCTGAGTGGATCCTCGATAAAGGCATCGGACACATGGCGCAAAATGCGCTGTGCCAGGTCTTGCTGCCCGTTGAATGGGTCGACCAAATTGCCCGCTGAATCTCGGGCGATGGCGTTAACCGTCAAGTCACGCCGCGACAAGTCCTGTTGCAGTGTGACATCCGGGGCCGCGTGAACCTCGAAGCCGGCATAGCCGTGGCCGCTTTTACGCTCGGTCCGGGCCAGCGCATATTCATCGCCACTGTCGGGGTGGAGATAGACCGGGAAGTCCTTGCCTACCTGCTTGAAGCCCAGCGCCAGCATTTGCTCCGGGGTAGAGCCCACCACGACCCAATCATGCTCCAGGGGTTTAATACCCAGCAGCTCGTCGCGCACGGCTCCACCGACCAGGTATACGTCAAGATCATTCACAGTCACAGCGGTGCCACTCCTCCGTGTCCAGGCAATACATGCTAAGTTGGCCGCCCCAGACACAGCCGGTATCGGTTGCGATCAGATTTTTGCCCTTGGCTTTGCCCTCCAGGGCGGCCCAGTGGCCAAAGATTATTTTGTTTGTGCTGTCAGACTTGTTTCGCAGCGTGAACCAGGGCTCAACCTTGCGGCCGGGGTCAGCTAGTGCACCCTTTCCTTTCAAGTCCAGCGCGCCGCTTTTATAAAGAAACCGCATGCGGGTCAGGTAGTTGGTAATCACTCGCAGTCGCTCATAGCCCGTCAGCTTATTGTTCCACACTCTCGGAGTGTCGCCATACATGTTGCTGAGAAATTTGCGATAGTCCGGGCCGCGCAAAGCGGTCTCCACTTCTGCGGCATAGCTGTGGGCCTGTTCCAGGCTCCAAATGTGGGGTATGCCGGCGTGTACCAGTGTGCAACCCCGATCGCTGTAAATCAGGGGTTGCTGGCGCAACCAGTCGAGCAACTGGTCGCGATCACTGGCGGCGAGAATTTTGTCGAGCGTGTCTGAGCGCCCCTGTTTCTGAAGACCGTAGGCCACCGCCAGTAGATGCAGGTCATGATTCCCCAGCACGCAGATCACTCGCTCGCGCCGTTGGTAGAGATAGCGAAGTACCTCGAGGGAGTCCGGACCCCGGTTCACCAGGTCTCCCACAACCCACAACTGGTCATGGTCCCAGTCAAACTGTACCTGCGTGAGCAGACACTTCAGCGGCGTGAAGCAACCTTGTATATCACCTACCGCGTAGGTCGCCATGTAAACTGTTCCCCCAGTATTAGTTATTAGGAGCTTCCGTCGTGAGGAGCTTCAGTCGCCGGGTGCTTCAGTCGTCCAGCAACTGGCTCAGCGCCAGGAACTGGTTCAACTCCAGGGTCTCGGCGCGCGCGGTGGGAGCAATTCCCAGCTCTTCCAATTGTTGCACGGAAACCAGATCGCGCAAGGTGTTACGCAAGGTTTTACGGCGCTGTGAAAACGCGGCCTGCACTACCTTATGTAGCTTAAAACGCCTGGCATCGTCGCGATTGTGCGCAGGGTTTGGCACCAGTCGCACGATGGCCGATTGCACTTTGGGGGCGGGACTGAAAGCCGAGGGCGGCACGTCGAACAATTTGTCCACCTGGCACTGGTACTGGGCCATGATCCCTAGCTTGCCCCAGGCCTTGCTGCCAGGTTGGGCGGCAAGGCGATTCACCACTTCCAGTTGCAGCATGAAGTGCATGTCCTCTACCAGTTCAGCGTGATCGAGCAGGTGGAAAATCAGGGGGGTGGAGATGTTGTAGGGCAGGTTGCCCACAATGCGCAGTTTCCTGCCATCCTGTGCCAGCGAGCGGTAGTCAAAACGCAGGGCGTCGGCACTGTGAATATTGAAATTTGCCTGTTGCCCGAAACGCTGTGTCAACAGCGGCACCAGGTCGCGGTCCAGTTCGATTACATCCAGGTCCGCCTCTGCTTCCAGCAGCGTTTCGGTCAGCGCGCCTTTGCCGGGGCCTATTTCTACCAGGTGATCTGAGGTGGAGGCGTGTATGGAGCGGCTGATCTGCCTGATGACACTGTCGTCTGTCAGGAAGTTTTGCCCGAAGCGCTTGCGGGCCCGATGCTGGCCTTTCATGCGGCCCCGGCTCGCGCCATCTGGGCGGCGACATCGATGGCAGAGAGCAGGCTGCCGCAGTCTGCCTGGCCGGACCCCGCCAGATCGAGCGCGGTACCATGGTCTACCGAGGTGCGAACAATTGGCAGCCCGAGGGTGATATTCACCGCGTTGCCGAAGCCGGCATATTTCAGCACCGGCAGGCCCTGGTCATGGTACATGGCCAACACCACATCGCACTGGTTCAAGACCTTCGGATTGAAGGCGGTATCTGCTGGCAGCGGACCGAGCAAGTCCATACCCTCACCACGCAGGCTTTCCAGGGTGGGAATAATCACCTCCAGTTCCTCTCGGCCCAGGTGGCCGCCTTCACCGGCATGGGGATTGAGCCCCAACACCGCGATACGCGGCGCATCAATCTCAAAATGCAGCCGCAGGTCTCGCCACAGTACGCGGCACACCTGCTTTAGCAGCTCAGGTTGAATGGCGGTCGGCACCTCACTCAGAGGCAGGTGGGTGGTCAACAGTGCCACCCGCATCTGTTCGGTGGCCAGCATCATGACGACCTGATCTGCCCCGGTCAGCTCTTGTAAGAATTCAGTGTGGCCGCTGAAGGGAATGCCGGCATCATTGATGACAGACTTCTGCACTGGTGCGGTTACCATGGCATCGTAATGCCCCGATTGGCAGCCGGCGACCGCCTTCTCCAGGGTGTTCAGGACATAACGCGCATTGTCGGGATTGAGTGCTCCCGGTTGGCAGGGTGTCGCCAGTTGCACTGGTTCTATAGTGAGACCCTGCAGCTTGCAATTCAGAAGCCCGGCGCGCTGGGCCAGTAATGCCGGGTCGGCGATGGCGATTATCTCAATGTCGGCCAGCTCCTGCTGCGCCAGTGCCAGCACCAGGTCCGGGCCGATGCCTGCGGGTTCGCCAGCGGTTACTGCAATCCGCAGTGTCGCCACCGGCTTACTTCACATCGACGAAGGCTTCGTCGCGAATTTTGCGTAACCAGGCTTGAAGCTCTTCATCGTATTTTCGTTTGTGCAGTATTTCCCGGGCCCGGTTTTTGGTGACGATATCCGTCATATCTTCCTCGCGTCGCTCCAGTACTTCGAGAATGTGCCAGCCAAACTGGCTCTTGATGGGCTCGGTGATTTCTCCGATTTCTGCCTTGGCCATGGCGGCCTCAAATTCCGGTACCATCTGCCCGGGATTGGCCCAGCTCAGGTCACCCCCTTCCTGGGCGGAGCCGATATCTTCCGAATTGGCGCGTGCAATTTCGCCAAAATCCGCCCCATCAATGATTTGTTGTCGCAACCTGGTGATAAATTCCAGGGATGCCTGTTCGTCGCGAATAGCCGAGGGTTTAATCAGGATATGACGGACATGTGTCTGCGCCACGATAGTGTCGCCACCGCGTTTCTCCGCCAGGTAGATCAGGTGAAACCCGGCGGGACTCCCAATGGGAGCGGCGGTTTCGCCCAAAGACATGGACGGTGCTACTTCTTCAAACAGGCCGGGAAGGTCGCTGCGGGGGCGCCAACCCAGGTCGCCGCCAGTGAACGTATATTTACCGCCGCTGGAAGCGATAACCGCCTGAAAGGATTCGCCAGACTGGATGCGCTGGTACAGGCGGTCCACTTGGGCACGGGCCGCGGCAATCTCTTTGTCAGCCTCTGGCAAGGGCAGCAGGGCGTGGACCAGGTGATATTGTTCCGCGGTCAGGGCCTGGCCCTCTTCAGACTCGAGGAAGTTCTCCGCTTCTTGCTCCGTGATCTGGATGCGCTGATTGACATTGCCTGCCTGCACCCGCTGCAGGATAAGCTCGCGCCGCACATCTTCTCGGAGCTGAAGGTAGGATTTGCCGGAGGCGTCCAATTGCTGGCTGAATTGTTCGAGACTCATGCGGTTTTGAGCCGCCATATTGGTGAGGGCGCCATTGAGCTGGGCGTCGCTGATGCGGACACCGGCACGCTGGCCCATCTGCAGCTGGATACTCTCCAGTACCAGTCGGTCCAGGGTTTCGCGTACCAGCACATCACGCTCCGGTAGTTCAGCCCCCGACTCTTCTATGCTTCGCTCAATCATGGCGAGACGCTGGCGCAGCTCGCTGGACATGATGACATCGTCTTCGACGATGGCCACCACCGAGTCGAGAATGCGGGTCTCGGCCCATACAGATTGGCCCAGGGTCAGGCCAGCCAGTAGAGTGGCTGTTAGCATGACTGTGCCCAGGAAATTCTTATTTATCACTGCTCTTATAACCTCTAATAAATTCTTCCAGGATGCTGGTCACACGTGTGCCAACACCGCCGAGTCCCTTGAGCTGGAACTCCAAATAGGTCGCTTTCTTGGTCTCAACCACGCTGCCGATCTGTGAGCCGAAGGCCTGGTTCAAGTTGCGCTGGTGCACGACCCGTACTCGCCAGCAACAATCGTTGTATTCCACGCCGACCAGGTCGTTGATGCTGTCGTTTTCGTCCAGGTCGTACAGGGTCTGAAAAAACAGCGCCCAATTTTTCGCCAGCGGAAATGCCGCCGACACATCCAACTGGTTGATATCCTTGGAGCGTGGGTCGGTGCCCTTGTAGCGGCGCCAATTATAGCCCAGGTTGAAGATTCGTTGCTGCTCGTTGCTCCAGGACAGGCGCAGGTGGGTTTCATCGAGCTTGCTGTTATTGGTGTCATACAGCCAGGATGAGCTGAACTCCGCATTGCTCCAGGGTCTGAAGCCAAATTCAGCGGCGATGGCAGAACTTCCTTCGTAGTATTCTTCCTTGTCCGCTCCCACGGTTACGCGGCGATCATCAAAGTAATAGATTTGGCCGATACTGGCGTAGAGCTTTTGTTCGCCGCTGGCGGGGTCGATGATTCGGGTAGTGATGCCGGCGGCCACCTGGTTGGCGTCATCGATGCGGTCGTGGCCCGAAAAACGTGTTTCACGAAATATCTGGTTGTAAGTGAACGTAAGCTGGCTGGTGTCAAAATTCGGTAAACCTTCCTGCTCCTCAAAGTCGGACCACAGGTAGTAAAGGCGCGGTTCCAAGGTCTGCATCAAGGTGCTGTCAGCCCACTTTAGATCGCGCTCAAAAAACAGTCCGCCATCCAGGCTGGCCAGGGGCGCGCCGACGTCTGGCGTGTCTTCTAACTGGCCGCCGACATTGACGTCCTGCTCCAGGTTGTAGTTGATCTGTCGATACTTGGCCGTGCCTTTGAGAAAGCCAAATATCCAGGACATGGGGTAGTTGATGCCCACTTCGTTGTAGAGGCGCTGTCCGGTGAGCAAGGTGTCGTGATCAAAGTCGGTGAATTCTCCTTCATAGAGCACGTTTACCCGGTAGTCCTGTTCGGCCGCCGTACGATTCAAGCTGATCATGGGCAGTTTTTTATAGGGATTGTTGGTGATGTCCTTGGCGATGGTTTGGAATTGCTCGAAGCGGAGCTCTGCCTGCCAGATGTCGCCCAGGTAGTCCAGCTGTCCGCGCTGTGCCAGGTGAGTACTCTGGCGCACATTCAGTTCGGTGGTTCCAATGTCGTTCAGGTAGTCCTGGTCGCTGACCTTGGTGTATTCAATCTTCGTACGCCAGCGATCTTCGACCAATCCGCGCTGTTCGGCGTAGGCGAGCCAACGACTGCCATCTTCCCTGGGGAAATCATCCTGGTACTTCTCATCCTCGTCGATATAGGAGCCGCCGACGTCCCACAGACCCAGGATAGGCCCCAGGTAGCGGGCTTGCGCCTCGCCCAGGATACCCCGATCCGCCACCCAGCGCGGGGTTAAGGTCAAGTCGTAATTTGGTGCGAGGTTGAGGTAATAGGGTGCAGCAATATCAACTCCGCCACTTGAGTCGCGACCCAGGTCCGGCCACAAGAAGCCGGACTTTCGGCGATCATCGATGGGAAACTGGAGATAGGGCAGATAGAAAAACGTGGTGTCCCTGATGGCGAACTTGGCTTTGCGGGCGGTGCCAACCCCGGTGGCGGTGTTCAGCTCCAGTTCTTCTGCCCTCAATTGCCAGACTTCATTGGTGGGCGGGCAGAACGTATAGCGGGCATCATCCAATTCGATGACACGGTCTGGGCGTCGGCGAATTTCCGCGGCATTGCCGCGAATGTGTTCCCTGTGCAGGAGGAAGGCGCCGTCGCTCAATCGCGCCTCGCCGGTGTTGGCGTTGACCCAGGCGCTCTCGCCCCGCATCAAGATGCCGGGTTCGCGGAACTCGACATTGCCTTCCAGGGTGCCGGTTCCCGCCTTGGTATCATAGTCAGCGCGATCGCCTTGCAACTCGCGATAGCCCTGTTGCAAGGAGACTCCCCCGGACAGTTTCACCGCCGCCCCCCGCATTTCCGAGCTGTTGGCCTCGGCGTGAATCAGGTCATCCGCGGGGTCGTCGCTGGTGTCGATGCCGGCCATGGGGTCGACATAGGCCCCCTGGCAGTGCTTGGCGCGTTGGGTTTTTAGCTCGGCTGGCAGGTTGAGATAGGGCACCCAGTCCAATTGATTGCTATCCTGTCCCGCAACAGGGCTTGCCACCAGCAGAAGGGCGAAAAAGTAGCTGGATGTGGTCACGGGGTTCACGGGTGAATATGGGTAACAGGATTAGTCGTTAAATGTCAGCGCAGATGATAAAGCATTCTGATCGGAACTGCCTGTTCTCGGTGCGAATACGATGAGGGCGATGATTCTCGCCGCAGGCCGAGGAGAGCGGATGACACCGCTCACAGACAACTTGCCCAAACCGCTGTTGCCGGTGGCCGGCAAGGCGCTGATTGAATGGCAACTGGAGAAACTGGTGGCGGCGGGCTTCAGAGACCTGGTGGTGAATGTTTCACATCTGGGTGAGCAAATTGAGACCTTTCTCGGCAATGGCGAACGCTGGGGCTGTGACATTTGCTATTCCCGAGAGGAAGAGCCGCTGGAAACTGCGGGGGGTATTCAGCAGGCGTTGCCACTATTGGGTGAGGATGCCTTCGCTATCGTTAACGCCGATGTTTGGACTGACTACGATTTTCACAAACTTGCGGTCCGTGAGTTGGACGAGGATTATCTGGCCCACCTGGTTGTGGTCAACAACCCGCATCAGCACAGCCGCGGCGATTTTCGATTGCGAGCGTCGGGTAAGCTGGAATTTGCCCAGGGTGCCGGTGCTGGCACGCTGACCTACGCGGGAATTGGCGTATATCATCCCCATTTCTTCGCCGACCTGGGGCCGGGCAAATTGCCGTTGCGCCCACTACTGAAGAAGCATGGCGACCAGGGCCGCTTATCGGGAGAGCATTTTTGCGGTGATTGGGAGGACATAGGTACGCAGGAGCGACTGGCGGCGCTGGATGACCGGCTGGGCATACTTTAGAATGGCGGCTTTCCCAGGAGTACACTATGCCCGATTACTTGATTGCGCCCTCGATACTCTCCGCTGACTTTGCCCGCCTGGGGGAAGAGGTGGATGCCGTATTGGCCGCCGGTGCCGATATCGTTCACTTTGACGTGATGGACAATCACTATGTGCCCAACCTGACCATTGGGCCCATGGTTTGCAAGGCTTTGCGCAATCATGGTGTCACCGCTGATATTGATGTGCACCTGATGGTTAGCCCTGTCGATGCGCTGATAGGCCAGTTCGCTGATGCTGGTGCCAGTTACATCACGTTTCACCCCGATGCCTCCACCCATGTCGACCGCTCGCTGCAGATGATTCGCGATGCCGGTTGCAAATCTGGCTTGGTGTTTAACCCGGCTGCCGGGCTGGGCGCACTGAAGTATGTGATGGGCAAGGTTGACATGGTGTTGCTGATGTCGGTGAATCCCGGCTTTGGTGGCCAGTCTTTTATTCCCGCTACACTCGACAAATTACGTGAGGCGCGCGCCCTGATTGATGCCAGCGGCCTGGATATTCGCCTCGAGGTAGACGGTGGGGTGACGGCGAAGAACATTGCCGAAATTGCCGCCGCTGGCGCTGATACCTTCGTGGCGGGGTCGGCCATTTTTAACGCCGAAGATTACGCCACCGTTATCAGTGAAATGCGGAGCCAGTTGGCCGCCGTTTGAGTATTTCGACAGGAGGCGTACAATTGTGCGCTCTCAACCCGGAGATAGCTGTGAAAGCAGACGTACATTCAACGATCGACACCTTGTCGATGTGTGAGGTCACCCGCTGGCGATGGTAGCCAGGGAACACCTTCGCCCGTTGAATGTAACCTTGTATCTCTGAGGACGTCTCCATGACCCCCGAACAGTTTGCTGCCTTGGCAGCTGAAAACTACAGCCGTATTCCGGTTAGCCGCGAAGTGCTCGCGGATTTTGAAACCCCACTAAGTGCCTACAAAAAATTGGCAGCTGGCGCTTATTCCTACCTGCTGGAGTCGGTGCAGGGCGGAGAAAAATGGGGTCGCTACTCGATCATAGGTCTGCCCTGCCGCCGCCTGTTGAAAGTGTTTGATTACCGTGTCGAGCACTATCTGGATGGTGAACTTACCGAAACTGTAGATGTCGATGATCCCCTGACTTATGTCGATGGCTTTCAGCAAGAATTTAGTATTCCTGAGGTAGAGGGGCTGCCGGTCTTTCACGGTGGGCTGGTCGGATACTTTGGATACGACACGGTGCGCTATGTCGAGCCGCGGCTGCGCCCCAGCATGCCCGAGGATGAACTAGGCACGCCTGACATTCTGTTGATGGTGTCCGAGGAAGTGGTGGTGTTTGACAACCTGGCTGGCACCCTGCAGTTGGTGGTCAATGTAGACCCCACAGATAACGATGACGCATACACCCTGGCGCAACAGCGCCTGGATCAATTGGTCGCACAATTGCGGCAAGCTGCACCACCGCCGACTTCTGTCGATTTGGCCGCGGCCGATGCTGAGCGGGCCCAGGAAATAATTCCAGAGCAGTCCTTTAACTCCAATTTCACCATTGCCGAGTACGAAGCTGCCGTGGAGAGCATCAAGGAGTACGTGCTGGCCGGGGACGTTATGCAGGTGGTACCGTCTCAGCGATTCAGTATCCCCTTCGAAGAATCGCCCCTCGACCTATACCGCGCTCTGCGCAATCTTAATCCCTCTCCCTACCTGTACTATCTAGACCTTGAGGAATTCCATATCGTGGGATCCTCGCCGGAGATCCTCGCCCGACTGGAACAGGGGGTGGTGACCGTACGTCCGATCGCCGGTACCCGCCCTCGTGGCCACGACGAGCCTGAAGATCAGCTCCTGGAAAAGGAATTGCTGGATGATCCCAAGGAGATTGCTGAGCACTTGATGTTGATCGACCTGGGTCGCAACGATGTCGGTAGAATTGCCGAGACAGGTTCGGTGGAACTCACCGACACAATGGTGGTGGAGCGCTATTCTCACGTGATGCATATCGTGTCCAACGTGACCGGCGTACTGAAAGACAATAAAACCGCCATCGATGTACTGCGGGCGACACTACCCGCTGGCACCTTGAGCGGAGCCCCAAAAATTCGGGCCATGGAGATTATCGACGAACTGGAACCGGTAAAGCGCTGCGTTTACGGCGGTGCCGTGGGCTACATCTCCTGGCAGGGTGATATGGACACCGCCATCGCAATCCGCACGGCGGTGGTCAAGGACAATACCCTCTATATCCAGGCCGGCGGGGGTGTGGTTGCAGACTCGGTGCCGGCACTGGAATATGAGGAAACCATGAACAAGGCCCGTGCCGTGTTCCGCGCTGCGGCCATGGTGCAATCGAATCAAAGGGAGGTGAACTGACATGTTGTTAATGATCGATAACTACGACTCCTTTACCTATAACGTGGTGCAGTATTTGGGCGAACTGGGCGCTGAGGTACGCGTGGAACGCAACGATCAAATTGATATAGACACCATTGAGGCGCTGGCACCAGAGAAAATCGTAATCTCGCCGGGACCCTGTACCCCCAACGAAGCGGGCATTTCCATGCAGGTCATAGAAACCTTCGCCGGCAAGATCCCTCTGCTGGGTATATGCCTGGGCCACCAGAGTATGGGCCAGGTTTTTGGCGGCAACGTGGTGCGCGCGCGCCAGGTTATGCACGGCAAGACATCCCTGATTCATCACAGTGGGGAGGGCGTGTTCTCGGGCCTGAGTAATCCCTTTGAGGCGACTCGATATCATTCGTTGGTGGTGGAACAGGAGAGTTTGCCGGACTGCTTTGAGGTGACGGCCTGGACCCAGACCGAGGATGGTGACCCCGATGAGATCATGGGCATACGCCACCGCGACTATGCGCTTGAAGGCGTGCAGTTTCACCCTGAGTCGATACTCACCGCGCATGGGCATGATTTACTGCGCAATTTTTTGCAGAGCTGAAGGCTCCTTATAAAGCTAATGGCTTCTTACAGAGCTGATGAGGAAGGATTCATGGATATTCAACAAGCACTCAGCAAAATTGTTACTGGCGAACATCTCAGCGGAGATGAAATGAAGGCGGTGATGCACCAGGTGATGGGCGGCGAAGCCACTGAAGCCCAAATCGGCGCGCTGCTCATGGGCTTGCGCATGAAGGGTGAATCCATCGAGGAGATCACCGCGGCGGTGGAGGTCATGCGTGAACTGGCGACCCCGGTTTCGGTCAGTGCCGATCACCTGGTGGATATCGTTGGCACCGGGGGCGATGGCGCCAACCTGTTTAACGTGTCCACTGCCTCGTCGTTTGTTGCAGCAGCGGCGGGAGCGCACGTGGCCAAGCATGGCAATAGAGGTGTATCCAGCAGCAGTGGGGCGTCGGATTTGCTCAGTGAATTGGGTTTACCCCTGGACCTTGCGCCGGAGCAAATTGGTCGCTGTATTGAAGAGGTGGGTATGGGCTTCATGTTCGCACCGGTTCATCACAGTGCCATGAAGCATGCAGTGGGCCCGCGCAAAGAGCTGGCGATGCGTACAATTTTCAATATGCTCGGCCCCATGACCAACCCGGCCGGGGTGAAGCGGCAATTGATCGGGGTGTTTTCTGCGGCCCTGGCGCCGCAAATGGCGGAGACGCTCAAGCGGCTCGGCAGTGAACACATTCTCGTGGTCCATGGCGATGATGGTATGGATGAGATCAGCATAACCGGCGCAACCCGTGTGGTTGAACTAAAGGATGGAGAGATCAACGCCTACTCGATTGAGCCCGAGGACTTCGATATTCCCAGTCAGGACCTCGACGGACTGATCGTGGAGGGCCCGGCGCAATCGGCGGACTTAATCCGGGCTGCTTTTAGTGGTGGCGCTGAGAAAGCCGCTCAGCTGATTGCCCTCAATGCTGGTGCTGCGATCTATGTATCTGGCATAGCAAACAATATGGCGGAGGGTGTGGCGATGGCAGATGACGTGATTGCCAGCGGGGCCGCCATGGAAAAGCTGAAAGAGTTAATGCAATTTGCCCAGCTGGCCCATGACAGTAACTGAGAGCGGCGCATGAGCGACACACCGACAGTGCTGAAGAAAATTATTGCCCGCAAATGGGAGGAAGTTGCAGCGCGTAAGCAGCAGCGCGGTTCGGCGGAGTTGCTTGAGCTGACTGCCGGACAGGATCCCTGCCGCGGATTTGTTGCATCAATGAAAGCGAAACTGGATGCTGGCGAATCTGCCGTCATCGCCGAGGTGAAAAAGGCATCGCCGAGCAAAGGGGTTATCCGTGAGGATTTCCGCCCCGCTGAAATCGCTACCAGCTATGAACAAGGTGGTGCGGCCTGCTTGTCAGTGTTGACTGACCGGGATTTCTTCCAGGGCCACGAGGACTACCTGGTGCAGGCGCGCGGTGCCTGTGGGCTACCGGTTATTCGAAAGGATTTCCTGGTCGACGCCTACCAGGTCGAGGAAGCCCGGGCCATCGGCGCCGATTGCATCTTGCTGATTGTCGCTGCACTCGAAGATGGGCAAATGTCTGAACTCAACGCCGCCGCCCTGGAGTTAGGGCTGGATGTGCTGATCGAGGTTCACAATCGCGATGAGCTGGAGCGTTCGTTGAACTTTGGCAACACCCTGGTAGGGATCAACAACCGCAACTTACACACCTTCGAGACCAGCCTGAATACCACGCTGGACTTGCTCGCGCATATTCCCGGCGACCGTATTGTGGTGACCGAGAGCGGTATTCACAGCGCAGAGGATGTCGCGCTGATGCGGCAGCACGGGGTCAACAGTTTCCTGGTGGGTGAGGCGTTTATGAGGGCTGAAGAGCCGGGTGCTCGATTGGCGGAGATGTTTGGCCGCTAGTCCGAACGCGGCCCGGTCCGAACGCGGCCCGCAGCTACCGCGCGCCCAGCACCACGATAGTTTTCCCCGAGACGCTCACCAGCCCCTCCGCTTCGAGGGTCTTTAACACCCGTCCGGCCATTTCCCGTGAACAGCCGACAATGCGCCCCAATTCCTGGCGGGTGATCTTGATCTGCATGCCGTCCGGGTGGGTCATGGCATCGGGCTCTTGGCAGAGGTCCAGTAAACTGTGTGCCACGCGCCCGGTGACAT
Organism: Halieaceae bacterium; assembly: GCA_965237855.1. Classification (GTDB taxonomy): domain Bacteria; phylum Pseudomonadota; class Gammaproteobacteria; order Pseudomonadales; family Halieaceae; genus CBDEGK01. Next base: position 118,189 of record CBDEGK010000005.1, read on the forward strand.
CGACAAAGGCCAGGTCTGATAATTTGCGTGTGGTGTGGCGCAGTCGATCGGTTATCTGGTGGGCTATGGCGAACAGGATATCGGGAAATTGGCCGCGAATTTTGTGAAAACGCTCGTAGCTGATTTCCGCCACCTCGCACTCTGTCTTGGCTTGAATCATGGCGCTGCGCACCTCTTCCTCTTCACCAAATAGTCCCATCTCACCGAAGAAGTCACCCGGGTTGAGATAGCTCACCACCATTTCATGTTGCTCATCCCCCTCGAGGATAACGGAGACCGAGCCTTCGAGAATGAAATAGAGGGAGGAGCTGACCTCGCCGGCCTGGAGAATCTGAGTCTTGGACTTAAAATCCTGGCGCTGGCAATAGCGTAGGAAATTTTCAATATCTGGCAGGGCATTCAGTATTTGCGGTTTTATCACAGCGAATCCATCCGAGTCTCAACCTATAGGCTAATTCTAGCCTAGGCATGCTCAAGTAAAAAGCTCGGTGCTATGTTAAGCTGCGCGCCGTTTTGTGGGAGGAATACCAATGAAAGCCAGCGTCAAATGGGTAGACGGCGCCATGTTTATGGGCGAATCAGGCAGTGGTCACAGCGTGGTCATAGACGGTCCCCCCGACCTGGGTGGCCGGAACATGGGTATACGCCCCATGGAAATGCTGCTGTTGGGAGTGGGAGCTTGTTCCAACTTCGACGTCATGTCCATGTTGCGAAAGTCCCGCCAGAACGTGGTCGATTGCCATGTCGAGGTGGAGGCCGAGCGTGCCGACGCCGTACCCGCCGTGTTCACCAAGATTCATCTGCACTTTATTGTTACCGGCATGGGTTTGAAGGAGAGCCATGTGGCGCGGGCGGTACAGCTTTCAGCTGAAAAATATTGCTCGGCCTCGATCATGATGGAGGCGGCGGGCGTGGAAGTCAGCCATGACTTCGAGATGGTGGAATTTGAGAGCCGTTTGTAGCGTTGGGCGAAATCAGATTCGGTAAGTGGTTGCCGTCATCAGCTTGGCCATGCGGGCCATCAGGCGTTTAATTGAATCAGGAAAATCCTTGCCGCCTGCCGCCAGCGCCAACTCACCATGCTGTTGTTCGTCCGCCAGCATCTGCTCGAGAATCTTACGGCTGCGTTCATCTCCTTCTGGCAGTTGTTGCAGGTGGTCCTGCAGGTGTTTGGCGACTCGCTCTTCCGTTGCCGCTACGAAGCCGAGGCTGTACTTGTCACCAATGAGGCCGGCCGCGGCACCAAGCAAAAACGACATACCGTAAAAGGCCGGATTGAGAATGCTGGTGCGACTGCCTAGTTGTTGCAGGCGTTCTTCGCACCAGACCAGGTGGTCAACTTCTTCCCGTGCGGCCTGCTCCATACTTTCGCGAACTTGCGGTAGATCAGCGGTGAGGGCCTGGCCCTGGTAGAGGGCCTGTGCGCAGACTTCACCGGTGTGATTGACCCGCATGAGCCCGGCGATATGTCTGCGTTGCTCAGGCGCCAATTCGGCTTCCGGTGAGCCCTGGGCGGGTGACTGCCGGTCGGCCTGGTTGGCATCCACGCTCAGCGTTCGCAGGACACCATCGGCTGCTTCGATCAAGTGGTCCAGCGGTGATAGCTTGCGTTGGCCCATAATAAATCCTGCCACTTAAGTCTGTTCTTCTCGTTCAACCGCGCGCCAACCGATATCGCGGCGGTGGAAAGCACCATCCCAGCGAATCTTGCCGATACCCTGGTAGGCAGCCTGCTGGGCCAATTTTACCGAATCTCCGAGCGCAGTAACACACAGCACCCGGCCACCATTGGTAACAATACGGCCGTCCTGCTCGGCTGTGCCAGCATGAAATACCTTGGTGGTGTCGTTGTCGACAGCATCCAGACCGTCGATGACCATGCCCTTGTCATAGCTGCCAGGATAACCGCCGGCGGCGAGGACCACACCCATGGCCGGCCGTGAATCCCACGCGGTAGCCTGAGTATCCAGTTTGCCGTCCAGCGCTGCCTCACACAAGGCACATAAATCTGACTGCAGCCGCATCATGATGGGCTGGGTTTCCGGGTCGCCGAAACGACAGTTGTATTCAATGACCCGCGGCGTGCCGTCGCGGCTAATCATCAGACCGGCGTAGAGAAATCCTGTGTAGTCGTTGCCCTCTGCTGCCATGCCTGCAACAGTCGGCTCGATGACCTCTTTCATGATGCGATCATGCATTTGAGGGGTGACAACGGGTGCTGGTGAATAGGCGCCCATACCACCGGTGTTGGGTCCGGTATCGCCTTCGCCCACCTGTTTGTGGTCCTGGCTGGTAGCCATGGGCAGGGCATGTTTGCCGTCCGCGAGGACGATAAAGCTGGCCTCTTCGCCGTCCAGGAATTCTTCAATCACAACGCGGCAACCGGCCTCGCCAAAGGCGTTGCCAGACAGCATGTCGGTCACCGCCGCTTCTGCCTGCGCCAATGTATCAGCGACGATGACGCCTTTGCCCGCCGCCAGCCCATCGGCCTTTACCACGATCGGTGCGCCCTGCTCACGCAAGTAGGTCAGTGCGGGTTCCAGTTCGGTAAAGTTGGCATAGGCGGCAGTGGGAATATTATGGCGGTCGAGAAAATCCTTGGTGAAGGCCTTGGATCCCTCCAGTTGTGCAGCGCCCTTGTTGGGGCCGAAACAACGCAATCCGCGCGCCTGGAAGTAATCAACGACACCATCCACCAATGGCTGCTCCGGGCCAACAATGGTCAAGCCAACGGCATTTGATTCGGCAAAGTTGGCCAGCGCTTCAAAGTCGCCGACGGCAATGGCGATGTTCTCCATGCCCGGTTCGCTGGCACTACCGGCATTTCCCGGCGCCACGAAGACGGTGTCTACACCCTTGGATTGCGAGGCTTTCCAGCCCAGGGCGTGTTCGCGGCCACCAGAGCCAATGATCATTACGTTCACGCTGGGCTCCTTGTCTGGATCAGTGGCGGAAGTGACGCATGCCGGTGAACACCATCACCATGCCAGCTTCGTCGGCCGCGGCAATAACTTCGTCGTCGCGAATCGAGCCGCCGGGTTGGATGACCGCACTAATGCCGACACCGGCGGCATTGTCGATGCCGTCACGGAACGGGAAAAAGGCGTCGGAAGCCATCACCGAGCCTTTCACTTCCAGTCCTGCATGTTCTGCCTTAATCGCGGCAATACGCGCCGAGTTAATTCGGCTCATCTGGCCGGCACCGACACCGATGGTGCGTCCTTCTCCGGCATAGACTATGGCGTTGGATTTGACGAACTTGGCCACCCTCCAGGCAAATAACAGGTCGCGCATTTGCTCGGCACTGGGCTGTACTTTGCTGACCACGGTCAGGTCTGATTCTCCGACCATACCGAGGTCGCGGTCTTGCACCAGCAGGCCGCCATTGACGCGCTTGTAGTCCAGCGCGGGCAGGTTGGCGGACCATTCACCACAGCTCAATACACGTACGTTTTCTTTGCTGGCAGTGGCTTCCAGTGCGGCGGAATCGACCGCAGGGGCAATAATGACCTCAACAAACTGGCGCTCAATAATCTTCGCCGCCGTTTCGGCGTCCAGGGCCCGGTTAAAGGCGATGATGCCGCCGAAGGCGGATTCCGGGTCGGTGGCAAAGGCCAGATCATAGGCCTCACCGATTGAGCCGGCCACTGCCACCCCGCAGGGGTTGGCGTGTTTGACGATCACGCAGGCGGGCTCGTCGAAATTTTTCACACATTCCAGGGCTGCGTCTGTATCGGCGACGTTGTTATAGGAGAGGGCTTTGCCCTGCAACTGCTGTGCTGTAGCAATACCGGCTTCTGCGGGTTCTCTCTCAGTGTAGAAGGCGGCGTTCTGATGAGGGTTTTCCCCATAGCGCATTTCCTGCACTTTGTGAAACTGGGCGCTGTAGGTGCGCGGGAACAGCTCTGAGCCGCCCTCTACGCGGTGGCCAAAGTAGTTGGCGATAGCGCCATCATAGGCCGCCGTGTGTTCGTAGGCGCGAATGGCCAGGTCAAAGCGGGTCTGATAGCTGGTAGAGCCCTGGTGGTTATTCATCTCATCGAGAATGCGCGGGTAGTCCCCAACATTGACCACAATGTTGACGAAGCGGTGGTTCTTGGCCGCCGCGCGAACCATGGTGGGGCCGCCAATGTCGATATTCTCGATGGCGTCTTCCAGGCTGCAGTCGGGATTGGCAACCGTCTTTTCAAAGGGGTAGAGGTTGACTACCACCATATCAATAGCGGCGATGCCGTGTTCCGCCATGACCGCATCGTCCTGCCCGCGTCGGGCCAGGATGCCGCCGTGAATTTTTGGGTGCAGGGTTTTCACCCGACCATCCATCACCTCGGGGAAGCCAGTGTGGTCAGACACCTCGGTCACGTCTACGCCGTTGTCTTGCAGCAATTTGTAGGTGCCACCGGTGGAGAGTAGCTCCACGCCATGGCCTCGCAAGGCCTGGGCAAATTCAACAATACCGGTTTTGTCGGAAACGCTGATGAGCGCGCGTTTTACTGCGATAAGGTTTGTGTCAGTCATGGAGTCCGTAGGGCTATGAGATGAATGAAGTGGGTCTAGTCGCTGTATTCACTCAGCAGACCGTGTTGCTTGAGCTTCTTGCGCAGGGTGCCACGGTTGAGTCCCAGCATACGTGATGCCTTTGACTGGTTGTGGCGAGTGTAAATAAGAATCTCTTCCAGTAGCGGCGCTTCCATTTCCGCCAATACCATCTGGTAGACATCGGTAGTCAGCTGTCCGTCGAGTTGGTCCAGGTAGGTTTTTACCGCGGCCCGCACGTTTTCACGCAGGCTGGTGTGGTTGCCGCCAGGGTATGGCGCGATATCGCCGCCGTCCTCGGTAGTGATTTCAGTTTCCTTTCTAAGCAGGGCTTCCCCAATGTTCATGCTGCCAACTCCTTGACGTCCGTGCTAGCTAAGTACGCACCAAAATAATTATCCAGTGCTCGCAACTGTCCTGCCGGGTCTTCCAGTTGATTGAAGACGTTGCGGAAGTTGCTGTTTTTATATGAATAGATGTTTTCGCCAGATTCCAAATTCTGGATATACCAGCCTATGTGCTTGCGGGCCACCCTGACACCCTTATATTCCCCATAGAACTGATGTAGCTCATGCAGGTGACTGAGGATGATGTTTCTCTGTTGCACCAGTGAAGGTTCCGCTAACTCTGTACCGGTTTGCAAGTAGTGGGCAATCTGGCCGCACAGCCAGGGCCTACCCTGGGCAGCGCGACCAATCATCACACCGTCCGCACCGGTGAAATCGATGATTTCCCTGGCCTGATGTGCGCTGGTGATATCACCATTGGCGAATACCGGAATCGACACCGACTGGCAGATGTCACGAACCGTATTGAATTCGGCTCGGCCATTGAAACGGCAACTGCGGGTGCGACCGTGCACGGCCAGTGCCTGAATGCCTGCGGCCTCGGCAATCTGCGCTACCGTTACCCCATTGCGTTGCTCTGGTGACCAGCCTGTGCGGATCTTCAGGGTAACGGGCACATCCACTGCTGCTACCACGGTTGTGAGAATTCGCGTTACCAGGGACTCGTCGCGCAGCAGGGCAGAACCAGCGGCCTTGCGACAAACTTTTTTTGCCGGGCAGCCCATATTGATGTCAATGATATGGGCACCCTGAGCCACGTTAAACTGCGCGGCGCGGGCCAATTGCGCGGGATCGGAGCCGGCGATTTGTACCGAGCGCGGGGATTCCTCGGCGCAGTGTTGCAGCCGCTTACGTGTTTTCTCACTGTCCCACAGTGAGGCATCACTGGTTACCATTTCAGAGACCACCAGGCCGGCACCGAGGCGTTTACACAGGCGCCGAAATGGCAGATCGGTGACCCCGGCCATGGGGGCCAGCGCAACCGAATTCTCCAGACTATAGGGTCCAATACGGATCATTTACTCACAAAATGGCAGTAGCGAGGGGGCGCTATGATACTCGTTCACCTGCGGGTGGCAAAGCAAAATTGACTAATTAATCGTCAGTTTCAGGGCTCGGTCACAAAATACAACTGCAAGCCATAATTGACGGCTTCACGACCCGGATCTGCCAGGTCCAACGACAGCTGCAGGCGAGTATTACCCGGGAAAACTTCACTGTTGGAGGCCTCACCTTTGAGGTAGCTGGCGGGGGGAAACAAGCCCTGGTTCAGCCGTTCTCCATACTGGTTGCTGAAGTGCACCAGCAGGTCCGGGTAGGGTTGAGAGTGGGTGCTGCGATTGCTCAACACCACACTCAGTTGCAGGGCGTTGGCATGTTGTGGATGCGGGCGCACGTTGAGGTCGCGAATTACCAGGGCCGCGTCCTCAGGCCGTTGATCTGAAATCAGTAGTTGGCCCAGCAGTAGTATCAGAAGAATGATAGCGGCATGCACCAGCCGGCCTGGACGGGCTTCGGGGGCGTCGGGCATCTCGGCTTGGGTCATCGGTCGCACACCGATACCCGCAAGTGGGTTCACCGAGTCGGCGCCAGTCTCTGGCGCGACAAAGTCAATTTCCCCGCTAGCGCCATCGAACAGCTGCAGGCACGTGCCACAGCGAACCTTGCCTCCGGCGATGCTCATTTCTTCCTCACTGACCTCGATTAGAGTGTTGCAGCGGGGACAGGACAGCTCGACTACCTCAACCATGGTATTTTCCGTAGAGTACCACCCAGTCTTCCTGTTGCGCTCTGACCTCCAGTGTAAGCCAGTCGGCGTAAGCCGACATCAACTCATCGACCTGTTGGCTGAGAATTCCCGAGAGCAACAGTTCAGCGCCCGGCAGTAACAACTGACACAGGGTCGCCGCGAGCTGGCAGAGGGGGCCAGCCAGTATATTGGCCACAACCAGCTCGGCCTGGGGAACCCTGAGGCCGGCTTGGCCAAGTTCAAGACGGCCTTGTTGAATGTGGTTGCGCTGCGCGTTATCGCGGGAGGCCAGTATTGCCTGGGGGTCGGTATCAATACCGTAGGCCATTTCAGCCCCCATCAGCAGGGCCGCAATGGCCAGAACACCAGAACCGCAACCGTAGTCGATCACGGTTTTTCCCGCTGGTTGCAGTTGCTGAAGATGCTTCAGGCAGAGTGTTGTGGTGGGGTGGGTACCGGTGCCGAAGGCCAGGCCCGGATCCAGCAAGATGTTAATTGCGCCCGGATCTGGTGGTTCCATCCAGCTCGGCACTACCCACAAATTCTCTGAGTACTGCAAAGGCTGGTAGTGCTGCATCCACTCCCGCTCCCAGTCCTTGTCCTCAAGAATTTCCAGTTTGTGGGTGCAGTTACTGCGCAGGGCTTCGGGTAGCAACTCGCGCAATGCGACTGCATCGGTGGCGGCGGGGAACAGGCCGGTAACCCGGGTTTGCCGCCACAGTGGGGCAATTTCCAGATCCTTGTCAAACAAGGGCTGGTCCGCATTGTCCTGCAATGTTACGGCCACGGCGCCCATTGCAAGCAGCCAGTCTTCGCAACCCGGCGCCAGTTCGGCACTGGTGTCTAGACGAAACTGTAGCCAGCTCACAGGTGTGTGCGACTCAGTCTTGGAGCTTGTTTTCCAGATAGTGGATGTTGATGCCGCCCTTGCGGAACTCGCTATCCCGGACCAGCTCACGGTGCAAGTCGGCATTGGTTCGAATTCCCTCCACCACCAGTTCATCCAGCGCCTGTTGCATGCGACGCAGCGCAGTCTCGCGATCATCACCATAGCTGATCAGTTTGGCGATGAGGGAGTCGTAGTGCGGGGGTACGGTATAGCCACCGTAGAGGTGGGAGTCCACTCGAATGCCGTTGCCCCCGGGTGCGTGAAAGTGCTTCACCAACCCCGGGCTCGGCATGAAGGTTTTTGGGTCCTCTGCGTTAATTCGGCACTCGAAGGCGTGGCCCCGGAGAACAACGTCTTGCTGTTTTATAGACAACTTCTCGCCGCTGGCGATGCGCAACTGTTCCTTGAGGATATCCACGCCGCTGATCATCTCGGTCACCGGGTGCTCGACCTGGACACGGGTGTTCATTTCAATAAAAAAGAACTCGTTGTTCTCGTAGAGAAACTCAAAGGTTCCCGCTCCGCGGTAGCCGATTTCAACGCAGGCATTGACGCAGGCGCTGGTGACCTTGTCTCGTGCCTCTTGGGGGATGCCGGGTGCTGGGGCTTCTTCCAACACTTTCTGGTGGCGGCGCTGTAGTGAGCAGTCGCGGTCGCCCAAGTGAATTGCATTGCCCTGGCCATCTGCCAGCACCTGTATTTCTACGTGCCTGGGGTTTTCGAGAAATTTCTCGATATAGACTATGTCGCTGCCAAAGGCCGCTGCGGCTTCGGCTTGGGTGACAAAAATGGCGTTGAGTAGGGCGGCCTCACTCTGGACCACCCGCATGCCGCGCCCACCGCCGCCGGCAGCTGCCTTGACAATGACCGGGTAGCCTATCTCACGGGCAATGCGCTGGCTGCGGTCGCCATCTTCGTCCAGGGGCCCGTCTGAGCCAGGCACCGTGGGCACGCCAGCTGCCTTCATGGCCTGGATGGCGGATACTTTGTCCCCCATCAGCCGTATCACATCAGCGGTGGGCCCGATAAAGACAAAACCGCTATTCTCTACCTGTTCGGCAAAATCGGCATTTTCTGCCAGGAAACCATAACCCGGATGAATGCCGACCGCATCGGTGATTTCCGCGGCGGAAATAATGGCGGGGATATTCAGATAACTTTCGGTGGAGGGAGGTGGGCCAATGCACACAGATTCATCCGCCAGCCGTACGTGCATCAGATCCTGGTCCGCCTGGGAATAGACGGCCACTGTCTTGATGCCCAGTTCCTTGCACGCCCGCAAGATGCGCAGCGCAATTTCACCGCGGTTGGCGATGACAACCTTATCCAGCATCGGCATGTTGTAGTCCTCGAGTGGTACGGGCCAGTTAAACAATGGTGATCAGCGGTTGATCAAACTCGACCGGTTCACCGTTGTCCACCAGGATGGCTTCGATAACACCTGCCTTGTCCGCCTCGATTTGGTTCATCATCTTCATGGCTTCGACGATGCAGATAACGTCGCCAACCTTCACATGCTGGCCTATCTCAATAAAGGCGGGAGAGCTGGGCGATGGCGACCCGTAAAAGGTGCCGACCATGGGTGATTTGACGACGTGGCCGCTGAGTGCCAGCTCTGCGCTGGCCACTGCTTCAGCGACTGCGGGTGCGGCGGGCGCTGGTGCGGCAGCGGGCGCAGCGACGGGCATCGGGGCGGCCATGATGGGTGCCGGCCTGTTGCTGTTGCGGCTGATGCGCACAGACTCTTCGCCCTCGTGTATTTCGATCTCTTCGATATTGGATTCTTCCAATAGCTCGATTAATTTTTTAACTTTCCGAATGTCCATAGCCGGTCTCTTGTTCAGGAATTTTCGAGTTGGGTGAAACTAGCCCGCAGGGCCAGTTCATAGCCCTCGGCTCCGAGTCCGCAGATGACACCTACCGCGATATCGGAAAAATAGGAATGTTGGCGGAACTCTTCGCGGCTGTGCACGTTAGAGAGGTGCACTTCAATGAAGGGGATTGCCACCGCAGCCAGCGCATCGCGTATAGCCACACTGGAGTGGGTAAATGCGGCCGGGTTGATGATGATAAAATTCACGCCCTCATGGCGGGCGTCCTGAATGCGCTCCACCAGCTCGTACTCGGCATTACTTTGCATCGTCAGCAGGTGATGTTCGTTATCGCGGGCCAGTTGCCCAAGGCTTTGGTTGATGTCAGCGAGTGTGGTGATGCCGTAAACCTCGGGCTCTCTCTCGCCGAGCAAATTCAGGTTGGGGCCGTGTAGCACCAGAATTGTAGCCATCGAAGCTCGCCAGACATGAAGTGATTGGCGAAACATTGTGCATGAGTTGGCGGGACGCGTCTAGGAAATTTTTACGTTTCCAGCACGTTAACGAAAGATGCGTGCATTATCGAGGAAGATAGCTTGTTTTAAGCAGTTCAAGGCTTGTTAGAGGCGGGATCGACGACGATTAAGATATTTGTGAGAAAAATCGCTAAATGCGGCTATCTTGTCAATAAAATTCCGGAAGATAGAGGATCGTGCATTTAGATGCCCTCCAGTGCCTCTAGAACGATGCCCGGCGTCAGTATCTGCGGCAAAATGGTCGGGGATTCGCCACTTCTGCCACTGTAGACCAGGTACAGCGGGATCCCATTGCGGTTGTAGCGAGCCAGGAACTCGGCGATGTCGGGGTCGTAATTTGTCCAGTCCGCCTTGAGATAGACAACAGACTTGTCAGCGAGGGCGGATTTTACTCTGTCATTGCTGAGAGTAGTGCGCTCGTTGGCGAGACAGGTGATACACCAGTCGGCAGTCACGTTGACGAAGACTGGACTGCCACTCGCCAGCAATTGCTCCAGATGTTGCTCGGAAAAGCGCTGGTCAGCATTTTCAGTGCCGATCTGCCCTGCCTGGCTCTGTAGAAGTGGGCTCGCAATCACGGCCAGGGCCAGGGCAAAGACCGCCCCCGCCAACCATTTACCCCAGTTGCGGTATTGCCATAGCCACAGGCCCAACGCCAAAGCCAACATGCCGCATAGCAGTAATGCCATGGCGTTGGTGCTGGTCTGACGGCCTGCCACCCACAACAGCCAAATTGCGGTGGCATAGAGCGGGAAGGCCAGCAGTTGTTTGAATCTTTCCATCCACGGTCCCGGTTTGGGCATGAGCGCCCGCAGACCCGTGCTATGGCTGAGCAATAGCATGGGCGCTGCCATGCCGGCACCCAGTGTGCCAAATATCAGTAGAGCAATGCTCGCTGGCTGGGTGACGGCAAAGCCGAGCGCAGTTCCCATGAAGGGCGCAGTACAGGGGCTGGCGACAACCGTCGCTAATACCCCGGTGAAAAAGGAGCCCGTATAACCCTCCTTTTCTGCCAGCTTGCTGCCAACACCCATGAAGCTGGTGCCTAGCTCAACAACGCCGGACAGGGCAAGCCCCATGGCGAAAAACAGGTAGGCCAACAGGGCGACAAACTGGGGCGACTGTAACTGGAAACCCCAGCCGACAGCTGCGCCAGCCCGCTGCAGGGTGATAAGGGTGGCTGCAACCAGCAGAAAACTGGACACCACGCCGATGGAGTACACCCAGCCGTGGCGTTGTGTGCTGGAGTCGTCGCCGGTGGCGAAGCTGAATACCTTCAGAGACAGCACTGGAAAAACACAGGGCATGAGATTGAGTATGCTGCCGCCGACAAAAGCGAGCACCATCATTAATAATATGGAAGCCAGGGTAGTGGGTTCGGCGCGTTTGACGTCAGCGAGAGCATCGACTCGTCCTGCCGTTTTCGGGATTGGCGCCACCGTCTGCTGCGACAGGTCGACGCGGAAGGCCTGTTTCTGTGGAGGGTAGCAGAGGCCGGCGTCGGCACAGCCCTGACTGGTGACGGTCAGGACAGCGTTATCGCTGCTGCGGGAGGCACTCAACATGATATCGACACTGTATCGGTAGATGATGGTGCGGCCGAAGTATTCATCCTCGTGCTCTATGCCCTCGGGCAAATTTGTCTCCAGGGCTATGCGCCCCTGGCTGTCCTCGAGCAGGAACTTGAAGCGCTTCTGATACATGTAGTAGGCGTCTTCGATTTGCCAGTACAGGCGAATGTGGCCGTCGTCGACGACCTCCAGTGCCAGTTGGTAGGCTTCTTCCACGGGCAGGAATTCAACCTGGTTGCCAGAGGATAGCCCGGGTGAGCTGGCGCCCAGTGTCAGGTCCTGCGTCCAGGCCGGCAGGCCGCTGAGCAACAAGGTGAGAACAAGGATTAGACGCTGGGGCATGAACATATCTCGAAAGGACTTGGTGGCTTGGACAGCGGGAACCGCGAATGTTTCCGCAATGTCCCGCGCCATAGTGTAACAGCGAGGTCGAGGCCGGTGTTATAGTGTGCGGCCTTCGATATATGACTTCACTAGTGCTTTTATGCGAGCTTTTCTGTTTCTCTTTTTACTACTTTCCCTGCAGGCGGAGGCAGCCCCGACATTGGAAGTAACGGATCCATGGGTGCGGGCTATGCCGCCCGGTGCGCCCAACACGGCAGCTTATTTGTCCTTAAGCAATACTTCAGCTGAGACTGTTAGGGTCACAGGTGTAAGTACTGCGGCTGCGGCGCGAGTTGAGGTGCACAGATCGCAAAATGATGGAGGCGTGTGGCGAATGCAGGTGTTGCCAGCCCTGATTGTTGCCGCGGGGGAGAGCATTGCTCTTGAGCCCGGTGCCACGCACTTGATGGTATTCGGTTTGACGCAAGTCCTGCGCGAGGGCGAGGAGCTGAATTTCATTCTACAACTTGATGGTGGTGAAACAATTCCTTTCGCCGCTACGGTCAGGCGCGCGGCGTCGACAACCGGTCACGGCCATCATTGATTGGCAACAGGAGAAACGAAATGGATGACAAAACGCTGATGGACAAGATGGATGACGCCGTGGCAGGTCTGCCCGGTGCGCGTGTTTGGCGTGGCCTGGTTATCGTTGTGTTGGTGTATCTGATTGCCGCTCTGGTGGTCGGTATCTACTGGAGCGTCGCGCCAAATCGGTTTGATGTGACCGAACGTGGCCGCGAGTATGCGGTGCAGGAGGGCGGTGAGGTGGTGACAGGCAGCATCACCACGGGGGCGCTGCGGGGAGTGATGGAAACCCTGCTCGACAAGCCGGGCGGGTTCCTTCACAACGACAAGTTTCCCCCGGGTTTGTGGCTGGACAATATGCCCAACTGGGAATATGGCGCCCTGGTACAGGTGCGTGACCTGTCTCGAGCCATGCGCGAGGCCTATAGCCGCTCTCAATCTCAATCGAGGGAGGACCCTGACCTGGCCCAGGCCGAACCCCTGTTTAATTTCAAGTCTACCAGTTGGGCTCTGCCCGCCTCTGAAAGAGAATATCGACAGGGTCTGAAACACCTGGCGAAGTACTCGCAACGCTTGTCTGATCAAAATGAACGCAATGCGCAGTTCTATTCCCGGGCCGACAACCTGGCGTACTGGCTGGCCACCGTAGAGACGCGGTTGGGCTCTCTGTCCCAGCGCCTGAGCGCGAGTGTTGGTCAGCGCCGCTTGAATACCGATTTGGCGGGCGATTCTTCAGCCCGGCAATCCACCTCAGCGCCGCGCGAGGAAATAGTTAAAACGCCCTGGACGGAGATAGATGATGTCTTTTATGAGGCCCGTGGTACCGCCTGGGCGTTGGTTCACTTCCTGCAGGCGGCCGAGCAGGATTTCGCCAAGGTGCTGGATGACAAGAATGCGCGGGTGAGCCTGCAACAAATTATTCGTGAGCTGGAAGCAACTCAGGAGATGGTGTTCAGCCCGATGATTTTAAACGGCAGTGGTTTTGGTTTTGTCGCCAACCACTCGCTGGTGATGGCGTCTTATATCAGCCGCGCCAACGCCGCCATAATCGATTTGCGGCGGCTTCTTTCCGACGGCTAGGCCGTCTGGGCTGAGGGCTCCGATCGGACGGGCAGGCCGTCCTGGGCTAGCGGCGGTAGCGCAGGCGGGTTCCCGTATCCAGTGACAGCCGAATCTCTTCAGCGCTGAGTGGGTCGGGGAAGTAGGTGCCGGATACCTTGGCGTCGATGAGGCTGGCGCCCTCGAGGTTGGAATTGCGAAAATCGATGCCGCGCAGGTCGGTATTGCGGAAATAGGCGTTGCTGAAATCCAGGCCCTCGGCGTTCATTTCACGTAAATCGCGACCGCGATAGTCGCCACTTTTCAGTTTGCTGGCGTCTATTTGCTGTCGTTGCTCATTGAACTCTTTGATGTTCTCGTTGCGCAGTAGCTGATAGAGCGGATCGTCACTGATGACTGGCTTGCTCATGATTGAAACCTGCGGTTGGTTGCTGGATTCCTGTTAGAGTAACCAAGCTGGCCCTTTAAACATAGTGCAATGCGGAGATAGATTTGAACCAGGGCTTTATTCTCACCCGCAACTGGCGTGATACCGAGTCGGGGGTAGAGCTTGAGTTCTGGTTGGCAACAGCCTCCGGCCCTTGCCGGGTCGTGGTGCCCGCGCAGCAGCCGGTTTTTTTTGTTGCCACGGAGTCGGCCGGAGAAATCAGCCAGCTGAATTCTCAATTCGATATTCAGATACGCCCGCTGGAGATGTTGGATTTCAATCAGCAGCCAGTCAGCGGCTGCTATTTTCGCAGTCAGCGTCAGCTGCGCCAGGCCAGGGACCAGTTGGAAACCAGGGAATTCTTCCCCCTGGAAGCGGATATCAACCCTGCTGAGCGCTTCCTGATGGAGCGATTTATTTCCGGTTCCATGGCATTCAGTGACGAGACCGTTCCCCGTTGCAAATCTTCTGACTACCAACCGGCGCTGAAAATTGTGTCGATTGACATCGAAACCGCCATGCAGGGGGTAGAGCTGTATTCGATCGGCTTGTTCGCTGTCGAGAATGGCCAGCGCTTTGAAAAAGTCATGATGCTTGGCGACGGCTCGGACCTGCCCTATGTGGAGACCTATACCAGTGAGCGGGCACTGATGATGGCATTTCTCGATTGGGTGGAAGACTACGACCCCGACGTTTTCATCGGCTGGAACGTGGTCAATTTTGATATGTGGTTCCTGCAGCGCCTGGTGGACAAGCTGGGTATGCGGTTGGCGCTGGGGCGCGGTCGACGCCGGGCTCATTGGCGTAAACTGGATGACGATGGTGAGCGTCGCACTGTGCAGATGCCCGGTCGGGTGGTGCTCGATGGCATTGAATTGCTGCGCACGGCGACTTATCGCTTTGAAAGTTTCTCACTTGAGAATGTATCCCGGCAGCTGCTGGGCGATGGCAAGTTACTGCATGGCAGTGATCGAGGCGGGCAAATCACTGAACTGTTTCAACAGGACAAAAACACCCTGGCGCGATACAACCTGCAGGATTGCGAGCTGGTCTGGGAAATTTTCGAGCACAAGGATTTAGTGAACTTCTTGATTGCCCGTAGCCAGATGACCGGGCTCAATATGGACAAACTCGGTGGCTCGGTGGCGGCCTTTGATCACCTCTACCTGCCGCGTTTGCACCGGCAGGGTTATGTGGCGCCCAATGCCAGTACCGAAAACCCGGGCAGTCCCGGTGGCTTCGTGCTGGATTCTCAGCCTGGTATATTCGAACACGTGCTGGTGCTGGATTTCAAAAGTCTATATCCCAGTATCATCCGCACCTTTTGTATCGACCCAATGGGTCTGAGTATTGGCCTGGCTGACGACGAGGATTCGCCGGCGCTGGTGTCCGGTTTTGACGGCGGCCGTTTCTCCAGGCAACAGCACTTGTTACCAGCAATTATTGCCGACCTCTGGCAGCGCCGGGACCTGGCCAAGGGGCGTGGCGATGGCGCCCAGTCCCAGGCCATCAAGATCATTATGAATTCCTTTTACGGCGTATTGGGTACGCCCGGCTGTCGTTTTTTTGACGGCCGCCTTGCCAGTGGTATCACCCGGCGCGGTCATCAGATCCTCCAGCAGACCCGGGATAAGATTGAGGAGCTTGGAGACAGGGTTATTTACGGTGATACCGATTCGGTATTTGTGTGGTTGCAAGATGTCGCCTCTAACGAAGAGGCGCAGAGCCGTGGTCGTGTGTTGCAGCAGACATTGAATGACTGGTGGACCCAGCGGCTGCATGAAGAATTTGGACTGGAGAGTATTCTCGAGCTGGAATTTGAAACCCACTACCAACGCTTCCTGATGCCGACGGTGAGAGGCAGTGATGTCGGCAGCAAGAAGCGCTATGCCGGGGTGGTGGAGCGAGACGGCGAAAAGCAAATTGTCTTCAAAGGCCTGGAAAATGTGCGCACCGATTGGACCATGCTGGCGCGTCGCTTTCAGAGTGAGCTATACCGCCGGGTGTTCTTCGATGAGCCGCATCGTGATTTCGTAAAAGCGATCTCGCGGCAACTTCAGTCAGGGGAATTGGACGAGGAGCTGGTCTACCGCAAGCGACTGCGCCGCAAATTGGACGACTACACTCGCAACATCCCACCCCATGTGCAGGCTGCAAGATTGGCGGTGCAGCGGGGTGCGCCAACACCGCGGCGCGGCGACTGGATTGAATATGTGATGACCACCGCTGGCGCGGAATCCCTGGGTTATGTGGAGGCGGGGCTGGATTACGATCACTATGGGGAGCGTCAGCTGGCGCCGGTGGCCGATGGCATCCTGCATTTCCTGGGCACGTCCTTTCGGGAGATTACTGAGGCCCAGTTCTCATTGTTTTAGCCGTAGGGCGGGTTTCAACCCGCCGTGGTTTTGGTCGAATGAATTCGACGGGGTCGCCCAGACCCTACGTGGCGCCGAAAAACTCGGTCAGAAGCTCATCGTGTTCGCTGGCACTGAGGCGGGGACCAAAGCGCGATACCACTCTTGCCGCCGCCAGGTTGGCAAATTCTCCGGCCTTCTGGAAACCATGGCCAGCGTTGAGTGAATAGAGAAAGGCACCTGCGAACATGTCGCCGGCGCCGTTGCTGTCGAGAGCTTCCACATCGTGACCCGGTATTTCCAGCAGGTTTTCGCCGTCAAAGATCAGAGAACCTTTGGCACCCAGGGTCACAGCAAAGGCTCGGGACACTTTCTTCAACTCGGTAACTGCTGCCGCCATATCTTCGCTGCCGGCCCATTGTCTGGCCTCCGCTTCGTTGCAAAACAGTAAATCGAGTGGGGAGTCGCCGAGTATTTCCTTCATACCATCGCGAAAGAACTCCACCATACCGGGGTCGGAGAAACTCAGTGAGGTTTTGACCCCCGCGTTCTCGGCTATTTCCCGAGCTTTGATGGCGGCGGCGCGACCGCTTGGAGAGGTCACCAGGTAGCCCTCTATGTACAGGTACTCACTGTCGGCAATGGCGGTGGGGGACAGGTCAGAGACGTCCATGGTTTCGCTGATACCCAGGTAGCTCAGCATGCTGCGCTCGGCGTCGGGAGAAATCAGTACCAGGCAGCGGCCAGTGGTGCCGGCACTGCGCGCACGCTGCCAGTTGTGGTCAACGCCGGCGGCTTCCAGGTCCTGCAGGTAGAAATCCCCGTTGTCGTCGTCGGCAATCCGGCACGAATAAAAGCCGGGTTTGCCAAATCGAGTCGTCGCTATAATCGAGTTTGCCGCGCTGCCGCCGCTGGCTTTCTTGGCGGTCACGAGGTGATCCGCCAACTGGCTCACCAGTTCCCGTTGGCGCGCTTCATCCACCAGGGTCATGAGGCCTTTTTCGACACCCATCTGTAGGAGTTCAGCATCCTGCACCTGGATCTCGGTATCTACCAGGGCATTGCCCAGTCCGTAAACGCTGTATTTCTTCACCTGCCAGATTCCTGTCGATAAAAGGGGCGCTATTATGCGCAATGCCTGAGTCCCCCGCCAGTCTGTTGTACACTGCGCGGCAATGAGAAGTGTCACCGGGGTTATCGGGAAATTGCTGCTGGTCGTCGGCGTGCTGGCGGGAATTGTGCTGGTCTATCTCGATGCCATCGTCAGTACGACTTTCAGTGATCGCAAGTGGGAAGTGCCCGCCAAGGTATACGCCCGCCCACTCGAGCTCTATCCCGGGCGACCGCTGAGCATCGACGAGTTGAGTCACGAGCTTCGCTTGTTGGGCTACAAGCCGGTCAGAACGCTCAGTGGCCCCGGCCAGTTTGCCCGCAGTGACAAAGCCCTCGAGCTCTACAGCCGCCGCTTTGCCTTTGTCGATGAACTGGTTCCCGCCACCCAGGTTCGTTTACGTTTCGCTGGGGATAATATCCGCGACTTGAGCAGTAGCGGACACAGCCTACCCCTGCATCGGCTGGAACCGGTGCAAATTGGCGGCATCTATCCCCGCCACCGAGAAGACCGCCTGTTGGTGCAGTTAGATGAGGTTCCCGATATCATGCAGCGCGCCCTGCTGGCAGTTGAAG
Source organism: Halieaceae bacterium (assembly GCA_965237855.1). GTDB lineage: Bacteria > Pseudomonadota > Gammaproteobacteria > Pseudomonadales > Halieaceae > CBDEGK01. The sequence continues at coordinate 136,064 of CBDEGK010000005.1, forward strand.
ATCAGGGATTCTACCAACATTGGGGGCTATCCCTGAGCGGCATTGCCCGTGCCTTGATGGCCAATGTACAGGCGGGAAAGATTGTGCAGGGCGGCAGTACCCTGACCCAGCAATTGGTTAAGAATTACTACCTGAGCAGTGAGCGCAGCCTCTGGCGCAAGGCCCGCGAGGCGCTGATGGCAATACTGCTCGAGCTGCACTATGGCAAAAGTGACATTTTGCAGGCCTATATCAATGAGGTGTTCCTGGCCCAGGATGGGCCGCGAGCGGTGCACGGTTTCGCCCTGGCAAGTCGCTTCTTCTTTGACCGAGAGCTGATCGAATTGGGATTACATCAGCAGGCATTACTGGTGGGCATGGTAAAAGGGCCCTCTCTCTATAATCCCCTGCGCAACCCAGAACGAGCCATCGAACGGCGCAACACGGTGCTGCACGTGATGCAACAGGCGGGTGTGATCAGTGAGGTTGAGTATGCCGTGGCCAGCGCTATGCCGCTCGAACTGAGTCGGCGCCCCAAGGTGATGAATAGTTACCCGGCATTTTTGGACCTGGTACGCCGGCAACTGGGTCGCGATTACCGACAGCAGGACCTGGGTAGTCTTGGCCTGGGAATTTTCACCAGATTTGATCCCCTGCTACAGCGCCAGGCCGAACAGAGTATCGCCCGGGTAATGGCGCAGCTGGACCCCGGCAAAGAGTTGGAAACCGCCCTGGTGGTGACCAGTTTTGACGACGGTGAGGTACGGGCCCTGGTGGGAGGGCGCAGCCCCCGTTACGCGGGTTTTAACCGGGCGCTGGATGCGGTGCGCCCGGTGGGTTCTCTGGTGAAGCCGGCCGTCTTCCTGACTGCCCTGCAACAACCGCAGCGCTATACGCTGGCCACTACACTGGACGACAGCGCGCTGCAGGTAGCCATGGACACAGGGGACAGTTGGGCACCGAGGAATTTTGATCGCAAATCTCATGGCCAGGTGTTGCTACATCGCGCTCTATCGCAGTCCTATAACCAGGCCACGGCGCGGCTGGGAATGGAGTTGGGTATCGACGCCGTGTTAGACACACTCAGGCAACTCGGCATCGAACGCAAACTTCCCGCCGTGCCCTCCATTTTCCTGGGTGCAGGTGGGTTGAGCCCCATTGAAATTGCCGCTATGTATCAGACCATCGCAGCGGGAGGTTTTCGCTTGCCTCTGCATACCATTCGCGATGTTGTCGATGCACAGGGGCGTGCGCTGCAGCGCTTCCCCCTGCACTACGACCGGGTCGTCTCGGTGCAAAGCATGCACTTGTTGCACTATGTCTTGCGAGAAGTGGTTCGCGAGGGTACGGGTAAATCTGTTTACCGCTATCTGCCGGCATCTTTTGCGGTGGCGGGCAAGACCGGCACCACCAATGACAATCGTGATTCCTGGTACGCGGGTTTCAGCGGTGACCTGATGACGGTGAGCTGGGTGGGTCGCGACGATAACGGGGAGACCGGCTTAACCGGGGCCGGCGGCGCTCTGCGAATCTGGGGTGATTTTATGTCGCGCGCCAGTCGGCGCAGCCTCGCCTACCGGGTGCCAGAGGATATAGAGCATTTCTGGATCGACCAGACCAATGGTAAGTTATCGGCCAAGGGCTGTAAGGGAGCGCGATTAATGCCATTTATTGCCGGTAGCCAGCCGCGGGAAACATCTGATTGTAGAGCCGGTGACAGGGGAGTGATGCAGTGGTTTCGCGACTTGTTCTAATTGCCGTGTTGTCGGCTTTGAGCGCCTGTGCCAGCGGCCCACAACAACCGGCAAGCCCCACAGAGGTTGAGCGGCATGAGCCTCCGCCAGCTACTCCACCCGAGGGTGTTCAGAGTGCTACCGCCAGCCTGGTGGAAGCGGCAGAGCGCGCCCGCCAACAGGGGGGCTATGACCGGGCCGCCGGTTTACTTCAGCGCGCCCAGCGCATCGATTCTCGCGATGGGGCCATTTACCTGGAGCTGGCGCATCTCTACCTGGCCCAGGGAAAAACAGAACAGGCACGGGTGGTAGCTGACCGGGGATTGTTGTATTGCGTTGGAACTATCTGCACACAATTACGCAGTTTGCGCTAACTAACCCGGGTTTCGAAACCTTGCTCGTCGGCGATAAAATCCAGGCGTTGATTGATGCAGGCGGGAGCATCTGCCGCCGAGTGGCTCACGAAAAGTATCTGGGTGTCGCTGTGCTGGGCGATGTGATCAATAGCTTGCAGGATGGTTTTTCGATGATAGGCGTCCAGTCCCAGGCAGGGTTCGTCGAGAATCAGGATGATGGGAGATTTCACCATTGCCCGGGCCAGCAGGACCATGCGTTGCATGCCGAAGGAGAGGGTGTCGAAAGGGTCCCGTTCAAACTCCCTCAACCCCAGCGCCTGTAACCAGGCTTGCGCGGTCTGACGCTGGAAGTCGCCCCAGTCATCGTACAACCCCACGGTGTCGAAAAATCCCGATACCACGACCTCAATAACACGCATGCCGCGCACGTGCTTCAGGTGCAACTGCGTATTCAGCAGACCGTATTTCTGCTTGATATCCCAGACACTCTCACCGCTACCCCGGCGCAGACCAAACAGGGTGATGTCCTGGCCATAAGCCTTGTGGCTATCGCCGTTAACCAGGCTCAGCAGTGTGGTTTTGCCGCAGCCGTTGGGCCCTGCGATGCAGCAATGCTGGCCGCTGCGAAACGTCCAATCGAGTTTGCGGATAACGTCGATATCGCCAAAACTGACTTCAACGGCGTGTAATTCGAGTAGCGGCAGATCAGTATCAATCGAATAGGGGCGCCGTGCCGGTGCTGGTAATTGGGCTAATGGCCGGGCCGGTGGATTCATCAGCGCCTGAACATTCTCTCTGGCCAGCACCTCTGGTGTTTCACCGCTGGCAAATTTGTGCCCTTCGCGCAAAACCAACAGGTGAGTTATGCCCTCGGGCAGATCTTCCAGTTGGCGGCACAACAGCAGCAAGCGCATCTCTGATTGCAGTAAGTGCTCGAGGATCATGAGCATTTCCCCCTGGCTGGCGATGTCGAGTCCATCCAGGGGATTATCAAGAATCAACAGTTGGGGCCTGCTGAGGATGGCCCGCAGCAGCAATGTTTTGCGCATCTCACCGGTGGAGATAAAGCGAATACCACGTGCCAATATGTGATCAATGGCCAGCCTCTCGACCCAGCGCTGGAATTCCGCGCTGGACTCGCCGCCTGCCAGAATAGCCTCTTTTACCGTCGTGCCCGGGTCCTGAGCGTCACTGCGAAATTCGGAATCATCCAGTTGCGTGTCGCGATCGCAGAGGGCTTTCTGCTGTTCAAAGCATACATAGGCGATCTGCTTGGTGCCCTCGCCATAGCACAACTCGCCGGTGTTACAGGGCAGTTGTCGGGAGAGCAATTTGGCTACGGTAGTTTTTCCGGCGCCATTGGCGCCGAGACAGGCCCACTGTTGATTGGATTGGTAGTGCCAGTGGAGATCGTGCAATACCGGTAGCGCGCGATAAGCGTGGCTTACGCCACGCAGCGAAAATACCGTGTCGGCCATCGATGGCTTATTGGCCGGGGTCGTTACCCAGCGTTTGATTCATGACCTGGCGCCGTTGCTTCGGCGTCATGGTGGAGAGCCGCTCGCGCATCTCATCGCGCTGGGCTGGACTCAGAAATTGCCAGCGATCACGTACTTGTGCCTTCTCTGAATCCGGCAGTGTCTGGAACCACTGATGTTTGGTTTTCACCTGCTTTTGCATATGGGTCGGCAATGAGCGCAAACGGTCATAATTGGCAGACAGCTGACGCTGTTTCTCAACCGGTAGTTTCTTCCAGCGAGAAAAACTCTTCTTCACTGCGCTGCGCTGTTGCGGGGTCATCCGCGACCACTGATCGGCGCCGCGTGCCAAGCGCGCCTGGCGGCTTGGGGTCAATTGGTTCCAGCGTTGCTGGTAGGGGGCCAGGGCCTGGCGTTGACCATTGTTGAGGCGTTCCCAGCGGAAATCGTTGGCCTGGGCTGGCAGGGAAGCAGACAACAGCAGGCCGACCAGTGCGGCGGCTACCATCAATGCTGTTGTTCTATTCCCTACTTTCATCATCTTCTTCCGGTGCCTCAAGGTTCATGCCTTCGAGGTCTTCCCGTTCTTCTCCAAGGGTAAAAATACCCTCTATTTCCTGCGGGTCTAACCAACCCTCTTCTTCGTCACTGAAATCTGCGATAAATCCGAGCAGTTCCAATCCTGGTAACTCTTCCTCTTCCGCGGTGGCTAACCCGGGAAAGGTTGAAGCGTTTAATGTCAGGCAGCAGGCAAGTATCCATTGCCTAACTCGCATGGTTCTCCTCTTCAATAAGCCACAACATCATGTCGAGGTCTTCCAACAATTCCGTGTCTTCCAGTGCCGCCAGGCTGATATCGTCTGTCAGGGTCGGCATGATCAAGCTGTCGTCTGTGGGTTGAGCCACTTGCTGCATGCTCACAGGCAGGGCAATGGCCAGCGCCAACGCCGCGCAAGCTGCTGCTGTCACCGGCATTCTGCCGCGCCAGAAGACGGGCCGGGCATGACTTTCCAGCGCCCTTTGGCGGGCCCGATTGAGGCGTGATAAGGTGGCGGCATCGATATCCAGGACGCTTTGTTCCAGCGCCTGCACAGCGAGCTGCTCTATGTCCTTCTCTGTCATCTGGCCCTGCTCTTGCCGCTCTCGCAACTTCATGTTGGCCTCACATCCTCTAACTGCTGCTGCAGATTCTTCAGTGCCCTGGAGTAGTGGGTTTTTACGCTACCCTGACTACAGCCCATGGCGCTGGCGGTTTCCTGTACCGACATCCCTTCCCATGCCCGAAGCATGAAGGCCTGCTGTTGTCGCGCTGGCAGGCGTTGTATGGCAGCAATCATGGCAACAGTTGCTGCATCTTGTTCAATTTCCTTGACCGGGTTTTCTCGTTCACCGGCCGTGGCGCTGTCCATCGGATCCGGCAGATCGTCCGTATCCTCCGACGAGCTCCAGGGCATCACTGCTATTACCCGCGCCCGCACTACACGCCGTCGGTGAAAATCGTTTATCCGACTTCGCAGAATGCTGTAAAACAGGGGCCTCCATTCGCCGCTGGGTCGATCTGCATAGCGCCTGACCAGGCCCATCATCGCATCCTGCACGATTTCCAGCGCATCATCGCGATTCCCGGTGGACATCTCAGCCATGCGCAAAGCGCGTCGCTCGATGTCGCGCAAGAATCCATTCATAGCGCTGTCTTGGTCCAGGGTGTCCTCTCCGATGTGTTTGATAGTTGCGTGCCGGCGTAAAACCGGCTGGATATTCATTAGCGCAAGCAGTTTATCACAGCGGAACAGGCCTCCCTGTCTAGATATAACGCAGCTTGAGACCCACGGTTGACGCGTGTTTTATAAATAATAGCGGAGATAGACCCGCAGGGTTCGCGCGGATATGGGGTTGTAATAGAGCTCTTCGATAAAGGCTTCTGCTGCAGCCACCTTGTCAATGAAGGAAACGTCGGGGTTACTCCGGTCATTGTCGGCGATATTCAGCAATTGGAGCTCTATGGTCAGCTTCTTTGTAATATTGCCGCCCAGGTAAAGGTCGATCGAAGTCACTTCCTCGGTCTCGGCGCTGTTGTCTTCCAGGAAGGGGCTGGGACCCAGATAGAGCGCATCCAGATTAATATAGTAGCGATCTCCGAGATAACCGAAGGCAATTGTCGCTATCTCCTCTGTACTTCCGGGAATGTGCTTGCCGCGCGGATCGTCATCAGTAAACCGCGCCTTGCTCAACACCGCCGCAACATCGACGTAGAGACGTTCGGTGGGTTGGTACAGGAAGCGAAACTCCAGTCCCTGTCGCTTACTGGGCCGTAATTCTACCTGGGCGTTGCGCGCCGCCAGTTCATACTCGGCCTCTCGGTGCCAGAGGCTGGCACTCAGGATTGCCCGGTCCTCCAACAGGCGGGCGCTGAAACCCAGGTCGAGGGCGTCCACCGAGCCCAGTGGGCGCACTTCTTCCGGTGGGTTTGAAGTACTGCGGCGGGTATTGATGCCGCGGTAGGAATAGCGGCCATCATTGCTGCTGGTACCCCGGCCGACGTGGAAAAACAACTCTGTGCTCTCCCAGGGATTGGCTATCAGCGAGAACTTGGGGCTCCAGCGGTGGTCGGATTCGCGATCGTAGTCCAGCTCCAGGCCTTGGTCGGGGTCAATGTGCAAGGCGTCCAGGCGCAAACCAAATTCATGGCGCAGCCACTCATTCCACTGGTACTGGTTGCGATAAAACAGGGCACCCGTATAGAGATCTGCATCGCCATTATTGAGTTCCCGACTCTGGGTGCTGACATCTGACAAGCCGACATTCTTCAATGCATCGATGCGGGCTTCGAGGCCGAACTGGTGATGTCCCCAGCGGGTAAAGAACCAGTCATGGCTGGCAGTGCCGCCCAGCACAATACGCTCGTCCCGCCTCTGGATAGGCTCAATACGCAGTTTGCGACTATCGACGGTTATAAACTCAAGATCGAGTATTGAGCTGTAATCAATGGCGTAACCACTGAAATTCCAACGGTGTTTGGAGTTCCCGCTCCAGGCGCTGCCGGACAGGCTATAACGATGGGAGTCTTCCTGGGCAATGGCATCCAGGAAGTTTTCCTGGTCGTCGTTGTCCAGGTTGTCTTTGTCGATGGTTTGCGGCGTCTCCGATTCCCAGTCCGCTTTGTGGGCCATCAAGTTGACCTGGTAGCCACTGAGTTCGCTGCCGCCGAATACCTTGATGGCGGCGTTGTTACTGCCGTTCGCCGCTGAGGAGTTGCGCAGGTCAGCACTGATATCCTGGCCAATGGTTTCAATACCATACATGACGTTGGTTTCGCCCAGAGTCAGTGCGCCGTTGGCGATCAGGTGGTGATACCCATCCTGGCCAGCACCGAGGGTGAACTGGTGTCGATTCGGTTGATGGCGGTAAAACAGGTCGAGCGAGCCCGCGCTGGCGAAATCGCCCTTTTCAGCGTAGTAAGGCCCGCGCAGGGTAATGTCCTCGACAATCAGTTCTTTGATCAGGAAATTGGTATTGATGTAACCCTGGCCCTGTCCGTTGAGGGGCAGGTTGATGGGCATTTCCTCAATACTCAAGGCCTTGTCCATACTGAAGTCATAGAGGTAGGAAGTGAGCAGGTCGTTGTGAACGCCGCGCTCGCGCAATTGCTCCAGCGCGCTGAGCGCGAGTTCTTTTTCGAAAAACGTATCCGCCGAGCTTGGGTTAGACAGCATGCCCAGCCCACTCAGCACGCCCAGCGGCAGTAGTGCGATGGGTGTTAGCAGCCGTTTCCGGGCGTAAGCGAGCTTGTCTCCCACCAGGGCAGATGGCTTAATGAGGGTACCCAGCCTTAGCCGAGTGACCCAGTGTCTGAAACTCAGTTGCAGCACGTCGAGCGTGTCCTATTACTTCACAAACCCCGCAAGAAGCTCATCCGACCGTTTTTGAACCGGTCAGCCGTAGCAATCATTGTGCAGGAAATACAGCGAGAAGTGCGTATTCTAATGATAAAACGCGCAGAACGCGATGGTGATCCTTGGTCTGGACATATGGCTTTTCCCGGTGGTCGCATGGATTATACCGATCGGCATGGATTTGATGTGGCGGTGCGCGAGACTGAAGAGGAGATTGGGCTGACCCTCGGCGAGGCAGACCCCTGTATCGGGCGACTCTCTGAAATCATGACGCACCCCCAGATTAAAAGGCGTCCAATGATAGTGAGCCCTTACATATTCCGATTGGATCGAGCCGTAGAATTCACCCCAAACCACGAGGTTGCTGAGGTTATCTGGGTGCCCCTGAATTTTTTACTGGACCGAGGTAACGTCGAAAAAATGGTCTGGAACCGCAAAGGTGTGGAGATTCCACTGCCTTGTTACCGGTACAAAGGGCGTCAAATCTGGGGATTATCACTCATGATGCTCGACGAATTTCTGCGCTTACTAGGCTCCGAACAGCCCTCACTCTACTGGAAGCATTCCTGAGCGCCGATTTTCCTGGCGCAGGTGCAGCCGGGTTTCGATTTGCAGTTCCTGCAGTGCTGGATCAATGGTGGAGGCCTCACGCAGGGTTTCTTCATTGATCTCGCCCGCGGTGAAAGCGGTCACCAGGGACAACAGCACCGGTGACATATCTGGATTTCTTTCCCAGCGAGTGGCGCCGACCAGATTGCCGGTCACCAGTTTGTCTTTGCGACTGAGCCAGTAACCGCCACATATCGACAGGCTAAAATCACCGGTTCTGCCGGCGCTGATATTGGGTGTGTTGGGGTTAAAGTCGCCGGGATGACTTTCATTGATCCGGTGCAGCGCCATCACCCACTGGCTGTCGACGGGGAATTCCTTCGCCTCGGGGCGACACAGTGTACCCGGATTCATCCACACTCGGATTTCCGGCGAATACTCCCTGCCGCGCAGTAATTGGTCTACTACCAGGTCAACAGAATTACCCTTGCTGCTGACAACCGTACCGGCCACCACGATATCCGCCCCGACCTGGACCTTTGTGAAAGAGCCGCCCCAGAGGCACTCGCACTCGGCTGTGGCGATGGCCGTGTGGCTCAGCAGCAGTGACAAGACTGTGCAACGCAGCATCATATTACCGCTGCAGCAGAATTGCCGCCTGCTTGGCAAAGTAGGTGAGAATGCCGTCGGCACCGGCGCGTTTGAAGGCCAGCAGGGATTCCATCATGACCGGTTCGGCGTCCAACCAGCCGTTGGCAAAAGCGGCCTGGTGCATGGCGTACTCTCCGCTGACCTGGTAGGCGAATGTGGGAGCGCCGAGTTCATCTTTCACGCGGCGCAGCACATCGAGGTAGGGCATACCCGGTTTGACCATAATCATATCGGCGCCTTCCTGTAGGTCTAGTGCGCACTCGTGAATCGCCTCGTCGGTATTGGCGGGGTCCATCTGGTAACTGAATTTATTGCCGCCCTTGATATTCCCCGCTGACCCCACCGCATCGCGGAATGGACCGTAGTAAGCCGAAGCGTATTTGGCGGAATAAGCCATGATCAGCGTATTGCTGTGGTTGTTATTTTCCAAGGCCTGGCGCAGGGCGCCAACGCGGCCGTCCATCATGTCTGAGGGTGCCACAATATCCACGCCGGCTGCCGCGTGACTCAGGGCCTGCTGCACCAACACTTCAATGGTCTCATCATTGAGCACATAACCATCATCGCTGAGAATGCCGTCCTGGCCGTGGCTGGTGTAGGGATCCAGCGCAACATCCGTCATTATCGCGATGTCGGGTACCGCTTCTTTCAGGGCTGTGATTGCTCGCGGTACCAGTCCATCTGCACTGTAGGCCTCCTCAGCCAGCAATGATTTCTTGTGGTTTTCCACCACCGGGAACAGGGCGATGGCCGGAATGCCCAGGACAGCGAGTTCCTTGGCTTCTGCCACCAGCAAGTCCACGCTGAGTCGATCGATGCCAGGCATTGATGGTATCGCTTCCCTCTCATCACTGCCCTCAAGCACAAAAACAGGATATATCAGGTCGTCCACCGACAGCGTATTTTCTCTTACCAGGCGGCGAGTGCTTTCCCGCGCCCGCAAACGGCGCATCCGCGTGTGTGGGTAGGCTGCTCTTTGCAGATTCAACGACATTGACAACTCCTGTTCACAGTGCGGCAAAGGCTGCGGCCGCTGCGTCTATAGTAGCCTGAATATCAGCATCGCTGTGAGCCGCAGACATAAAGCCCGCCTCGTAAGATGCGGGTGCCAGGTAAACACCCGCGTCCAGCATCAGGTGGAAAAAGCGGTTGAAGCGCTCATTGTCACAGGCCATGACCTGTTGGTAGTTATCAATCGCTGTGGCTTCGGTAAAGAAGCCACCGAACATGGTGCCGGCGTGGTTGGTGGTGAAGGAGACCCCGGCAGTCTGCGCCGCCTGCTCCAGGCCCATACACAATTCTGCGGTGCGGGTGAACAGGGGTTCATAAAAACCTGTTGAACTTATCACATCCAGGGTTGCGAGACCTGCTGCCATGGCCACCGGGTTGCCGGACAGGGTGCCTGCCTGGTAAACCGGGCCCAGCGGTGCGATGTGTTCCATGATGTGGCGGCGCCCGCCAAATGCGCCCACCGGCATACCGCCCCCAATGACCTTCCCCAGCGTGGTCAGATCGGGTTCTACCTTGAAGTAGCCCTGGGCACATTCCAGGCCAAAACGGAAACCGGTCATGACTTCGTCGAAGATCAACACACTGCCGTATTGGCTGCACACGCTGCGCAGGGTTTCAAGAAATCCTGGCGCAGGCGGTATGCAGTTCATATTGCCGGCGACTGGTTCGACGATAATGCAGGCCAGCTGCTCGCCGAGTTCGGCGAAAGCCTTTTTTACACCTTCGCTATCGTTGTAATTCAAAGTGATGGTGTGCTCTGCGAGAGCCGCCGGTACTCCCGGTGAGCTGGGTACGCCCAGGGTCAGCGCACCCGAACCAGCTTTGATCAGTAGCGAGTCAGAGTGACCGTGATAGCAGCCCTCAAACTTTACAATTTTGTCCCTGCCGGTGAACCCGCGGGCAAGCCGGATGGCGCTCATAGTGGCCTCGGTGCCGGAATTAACCATTCTCACAAGATCCATGGCAGGCAGCAGGTCGCACAAACTACTGGCCATTGTGGTCTCCAGCTCAGTTGGTGCGCCGAAGCTGAGGCCTTTTTGAGCCTGGCGAGTCACCGCCTCGCGCACTGCTGGATGATTGTGCCCCATGATCATTGGACCCCAGGACAGCACATAGTCAATGTAACGTTTGCCCTCGCTATCGTAGAGATAGGCGCCGTTTGCCGAGTCAATGAAAACCGGGGTGCCGCCGACTGCTTTGAAAGCTCTGACCGGTGAATTGACCCCGCCGGGGATGACTTTTTTGGCGTCATCAAATAGTTGTTCAGATGTACTCATGGAAGGGCTGCTTTTGTTGGGAAAAACCAGGGAGGCGAATTATTGCGATTCTGACCGTCAATATCCAGCGCTTCAGTTTCTCGATTTTATGCGATTGGGAACCAGTCGTCCCATGCCCAATCGTTTAGCGCTGGCCAACGCTTCCCATGTATATTCCTGTGCCTGCTGGATGCAAGATTGCATATCGTTGCCATGGGCGACGTAGGCCGTGATTGCGGCAGCAAAGGTGCTGCCGGCACCAAGGAAGTTGTTGGGCAGGTTCTGCCATTGGAAGGTCTGCAGCAGGCCGGCGCTGGAGTATAAGCGGCTGTGATAGCGCCCGCTGGTATCGGGCTCGTTGGAAATCAGAATGTGCCTGCAGCCTTCCTCCAGCAGTTCGTGGGCACAAGCGGTGATGTTGTCTGACCCCGTTGTTAGTTCAAAAGCTTCTTCTGCAGTCAGTACCAACAATTCTGCCTGCGGTAGTAGCAGGGTGCAGAGGGCGTCGCAGAAATCTCCCTCAACGGGTAGTGACCAGAGGGCGGGGTCGATGATCACCGGTAAGCGTGGATAGTCCATCAGAACAGTGTGAATGCTCTCGATATGACTGGTACTGGCGAGCTGATGCAGTTTGATGGCGGCAATTTCCATGTCTTCCAGCACCGCGCGCATTTGTTCCACCAGCAGGACACTGTCGACGGCAGCCGAATCTTTGACGCCCTGGGTGTCCTGAATGCTGATGGCAGTCATGATCGGAGTGCAATGACAACCAAGGCTGCCGAGGGTTTCTATATCGGCAGCGATGCCGCCACCGCCGGTTGGGTCGAGTTCGGCAACGGACATCACCACGGGTGTGCTGACCTGATTCATACCATCCTCGCTAGAAGGGTTTGAGCACCGCCAATATAACGATCATCAACAAAAAGATCACGGGGATCTCGTTAAACAGGCGGAAGAATACATGGCTGTGCTGGTCGGTATCGGCAACAGCTGCCGCCACGTAACGCCCGCAAATATGGTGATAGATGGCCAGGCCGAGTACAGCGATAAGTTTTAGCCATAACCATGGGGCAGCCAGGTAGTAGTCGAGGTTGCTTGCCGCCAGAGCAAATCCAAGGATGACCGCGAGAATGGCGATGGGCGTCATAAAGCGATACAGCTTGTGCGCCATCAGCGCAAGCTGTGCCCTGGTGTCGGGGTTTTCGCTAGAGGCAAAGTACACCAGTATGCGCGGCAAGTAGAAGATTCCCGCGAACCAGCAGATTACCGCGATGATATGTGCAGCTTTGAGCCATAACATGCCTGAATTCCTTACCTCCGGCGCCTACAATTTGTTCAGGTAGAAATGTTCAATAGTATCGCGTGTCAGAATGCCGCGCACTGCACGACCCTCGCCGCGATAGAAGTCCATGACCACGACTGCCTCGACCGCTCGATCTTGCAGCGTATCAAGCGCTTCTTGCAGGGTTGCACCGGCGCGGATGCCTCCTGTAGACCAGCGGCGAAGATCAACTTCATCCAGGGACAGAGTGTTCTCTGGCGGGGTGCTCTGCAATAAATCCTGGAACTCCTGTCCGCTCAGCAGATATAGGGCATTGCCCTCGCGCTCAACCACAATCCAGGTAGCTGTCTGCTGGCGCAGTTCTCCCAGTTGTGTCGCATCGACCTGTTCTGGCAGGCGGCAAAAGTCCCGCTTCATCACCGTCTGAACGCTGGTGGCCTGCAGCATCTGGCTGGTTGGGTCCTCTGATGTATCCCGTTGTAAATGCCGCAATATAGTTTGGTGGGCGGATTGCTGCCGGAACAAGCTTGAGCGCGTAACAGTCGCCGCCACCACCGCCAGCAGTGCGGGCAGGATGATGCTGATGTTGTCGGACAGCTCCACCACGGCTAACAGTGCCGCCAGTGGTGCATTCATGACCGCGGCCATGCACGCTCCCATGCCAATAATGGCGTAGAAGGCTGGGTCGGAAGTCAGGTCCGGAAAAAAGTGTGCACCGATAATTCCGAATCCGGCTCCCGGGCAGGCGCCAATAATCAGATTGGGCCCGATCAACCCAATCGGTAGGCCCAGACCTACGCTGCAGGCAGTGGCAATAATCTTGGCTGCCATTAACGACAGCAATAGCAGCGGCGCGAGTTGGCCGCTCAATATCTGGTCGAGAGTGTCGTAACCGATACCCAGTACCTGGGGGAGGGCGATTCCCATCAGTCCAGTTATTGCCCCGGCGAGGGTAAAGCGCGCGATGATGGGCAGATGGGCCAGCCGCAGTGTTTGTTTCATGAGTAGTACGAAGCTGGCCACAGCGAGACCCGCCGCGGCGCCCAACAGTAGTATAAAGGGTAATTCCCAGAGTGAGCTTGGCTCTACCACAGGTACCGTGAAAAGAGGCTCTCCGGTGCCAACAATATGATTAATGGTATTGGCACTCACCGCGGCGAGAATTACCGGGGTGAATCCCACTACCGTGTATTCTGCAACGATGACTTCCATGGCGAAGATCACTCCCGCCAGGGGTGTATCGAAAGCGATACTGATCGCTCCGGCTGTGCCGCAGGCAATGAGAATACGCTGGCTATTGTCGGGTAGACCAAGTCGATGGCCGAGCCCGCTGCTAATGGCCGCTCCCAGGTGCACGCCGGGACCTTCGCGACCCCCGGACTGCCCAGTGGCCAGTGCAAATGCCCCGGCGAGTAACTGGGTAAACATATTGCGCAGGGGCAGTTGGCCGTAGTGGCTGCGCATACGGCTCAGCACGTGCACGATGCCCACTTCCCGATCCTCGGCTTGCAGGAAATGGAAAACCATACCCAGAGTGGCGGCACCCAGAGTAGGGAGAAGGAAGCGCTGCCCATAACTGAGTGTGCTGAAGCGCTGGGAATCCTCCAGCCACAATCCGCCCAGCCAGGTGATTAGTAGATCGAAGGGCAATATCACAGCGGCGGCGGCGATACCGGCTCCCACCCCGAGAATTGAATAGGGTAGCAGTGCTCGGTAGTCCGTGAAATAGTGTCGAAAGTCCGGTGTTTTCAAAATTACCAGATACGCCCATGTGAATATCTTTATACTATACGGCTTTGCGCGATTTGGCGCAGTGCTTCAGGGAATGTTGTGATCAGGGTTGGGGTCGTTGGCGGAACGGGCTATACAGGTGTGGAATTACTGCGTTTGTTAGCGGGTCATGGGGAGGTAGCAGTCACGGTTATCACTTCTCGTGCCGAGGCCGGTCGCCGCGTCGACGATCTGTTTCCCAACCTGCGTGGTTATTATGATCTGGCCTATTCCAATCCGGATATTGATAAATTAGCCCAGTGTGACGTGGTGTTCTACGCCACGCCTCACAACGTGGCAATGCATACGGTGCCAGAATTGATCGCCGGCGGCGTCAGAGTGATCGATTTGTCTGCGGACTTCAGGATACGGGATGCCCAGCTGTGGTCGCAGTGGTACGGCGAGGATCATGCCTGTCCGGAGCTGCTGGCAAAAGCGGTGTACGGCCTGCCTGAACTGAACCGGGAAGCCATGAGGGGCGCCACTCTGATCGCCTGTCCTGGTTGTTATCCTACCTCTGTACAGTTGGGCCTGCTGCCACTGCTCAAGGCTGATGTTGTGGACCGGCAATCATTGATTGCTAATGCCGCGTCCGGTGTCAGTGGTGCGGGTCGGCAGGCCAAGATAGATAATTTATTGTCGGAGACCTCCGACAGTTTTAAAGCCTATGGCGTTGCCGGCCATCGTCACCTGCCGGAAATTGAGCAGGGACTCGCCGATATGGCGGGAGAACCCGTGCAGCTCACCTTTGTGCCACATCTATTGCCCATTGTGCGGGGCATTCACACCACCATTTACGCCCGGTTGACAGTCGATTGTGATAGCCAGGCCCTGTTTGAGCAGGCCTTCGCGGATGAGCCGTTTGTGGATGTTCTGCCGGCGGGCCAATATCCACAGACTCGCTCGGTCAAGGGTTCCAACTACTGCCGTATAGCGGTTGAGCAGCCCCAGGGCCGCGATACCCTGGTGGTGATGGTGGCAGAAGATAATCTGGTCAAAGGCGCCTCCGGGCAGGCTATCCAGGCCATGAATATCATGCTCGGGCTGGATGAACGGGCCGGCCTGCAGACGGTAGCCCTGCTGCCCTGATGCGCCATTCGGTGGTGGTACAGCAGCACCCGAACCAGCGTCGCCATGGCAGTTTGGTGCTCTATGAATCGCTGCTGGCTGACAACCAGGGAATGACGGTTGTGGTCGAAGACCAGGCTGCCGAGCTGCTTGAACTGCGCCAGTCCCTGCAAATTCAACAAACGCGGGCGGATGTCCACAGAGAAGCCCTGGCCATGGTACGCGGAGAGTTGGCGGAGCAGCAGGCTCTAATCGCAGACCTCGAGCAGGGGGTGCGTTTTTATCGCAGCCTGATGGCGTCAAACGATCAACCCGAGGGATTAAGTGTACGCAGTATCGGCCTGATCCCCGGCAGCGCTGACAATCGGTTTCAATTTCGAATTCTGGTGCAACAGAATGCCCTTAAACATGGATTGTTAACCGGCACGCTCAACGTCGATGTGATCGGTGCCGAAAAGGGCAGTGCCAAAACCTATAGTTTGTCCAGCTTATCCGCAGAACTACCCGCAAAAGATATAAAATTGCGTTTCAAGTATTTTCAAGCTATAGATGGTGAATTCGAGATACCGACGGGTTTTAAACCCCGCAAAATGGTAGCCTACGCCAAGGCAATTAAACCCAGGCAGCTGGAGGTCCGCAAGGATTTCCCCTGGGTAGTACAGGAGAAGATTATCCATGTTGGGAACTAAAGACAAAGGCGGCTTCGGTGGTTCGGGTGCTACCACTCTCGTCTCCCGAGATACGGAAATTGTGGGCGACATCAAATTTAGCGGTAACCTGGATATAGAGGGCACTGTGCGTGGCAATATAGTGGCTCAGGCGTCCAAAGATGCGGTTGTGCGAATTGTCGACAAGGGCCTGGTCGAGGGTGACATACGCGCACCCTCGGTCATTATTAATGGCCAGATTATTGGCGATGTCTATTCCAGCAAGCACCTGGAGCTGGCCGCCAAGGCAAGGGTGCAGGGCAATGTTCATTACACCCTGGTAGAGATGACGATTGGTGCTGAGGTCAATGGCAGCTTGAAGCACAGCGTTGGGGAGCCTGCGGAGGTGGCGAGCAAGCCCAAGCCCGCACGATCTCCCGAGCCGGCGCTGCATCAAACTTCCGCAGCCATGAAAACTTGACCAAATTACTCAGGTAATTCATAATTCCGCGTGTTTTCCACTAGTATTCTGGACCAGTACCGAGAGCCACTAAATGTCAGTAGCAGAAACATTTACCCCAACCAGTCTTAGCCTGTCCGCCGCTGCGGTGGACAAGGTTCGTATGCTGGTTGACGAAGAAGGTAACGATGAACTGAAGCTGCGGGTGTTTGTAACCGGCGGTGGTTGTTCCGGCTTCCAATACGGCTTTACTTTTGATGAGCTGGTAGCCGAAGATGATACCCAGGTAGAAAAAGATGGCGTGGTGGTGGTGATTGACCCCATGAGCTTTCAATATCTTGCGGGTTCGGAAGTCGACTACACCGATGGGCTGGAGGGTTCACGTTTTGTTGTTACCAACCCCAATGCGACGACCACCTGTGGCTGTGGTTCCTCGTTTTCTGTTTAGCGTATTTCTTGCGCTAGTAGTTTTTTCTTACTCCACTCCCCTTCCCGCACAGTCTGCGGGGGCACACCTCTACCTGGCCGCTATTGAATTGCATACCGAGGCGGAATTGCTCGATGTGCTGCAACGTTCTGATCGTTTATTACAGGAAGGCACCTTGTCTATCGGTACCTCGTCGCCGGTGAGATTTGTACTGCACGGGCCCGAAGTGAGAATTTTGTTGCGAGAAAATTACCCGTCCCACAGGGCTACCGTGGACCTGGCAGCGAAGCTCGCTGCCTTTGGAATCATTGATTTGAAGGTGTGTGAGACCTGGATGGGGGGCAACCGGGTTAGTGCCTCGCAATTGCCACCCTTCATTGGAACCGTTCCCTACGGGCCGGCCGAGCGGCGGAGGTTGATCAAAGAGCAGGGTTACGTCTACTTCTAAATCAGCGGTTAAGCCGCATAGATAGCACCCAGGACCCTCTCCCCCGCCGCACCGGTGACCGAGGACATGTTGCCAACCCGTCCATCTAATGTCTGCGCCGCTAACCATGCAAACGCTGCCGCCTCCACCCAGTCCGGGGGGACGCCGAGGCTGTCGGTTGCGGCGATCTTGCGACCGGGAAGCTGCAACTGCAGACGTGAACGCAGATAGCCGTTATGGGCTCCACCGCCGCACAGGTAGATTTCCTCGATGGCTTGCGGCAGGGCATTGGCGATTGTCTGGATCGTGAATTCTGCCAGTGTTGCCTGAATATCTTGCGCCTGATAGTTGTCGAGAGGAAAAGCCTCCAGCAGCTCCAGGTTGAATATTTCCTTGCCAGTGCTCTTCGGCGTCGGTGTTGACAGGTAGGGGTGGTTCAGCAGGCCGGCCAGTATTTCCTGCTGTACCTGGCCCGTGGCCGCCCAGCGACCATCGTAGTCAAACTCTTGAGCGAGATGGCGCCGACACCAGCCGTCCATGAGTGTATTGCCTGGCCCCGTGTCAAAGCCGCTAGTCGGGTCATTGTTCAACAACGTGACATTGGCGATGCCGCCAATATTAACGATGGCCCGGTCGCAGTGGTCTGCGCGGAACATGGCATGGTGAAAAGCGGGGGCCAGCGGCGCGCCCTCGCCGCCAGCCGCGATGTCCCGGCGGCGAAAATCGGCCACGGTGGTGATGCCGGTGTGTTCCGCAATGGTATTGGGGTCGGCCACTTGCAAAGTAAATGCCTCGGCGCCAGGTTGTGCAGTAGGTGGGCGGTGGCGAATCGTCTGGCCGTGGCTGCCTATAGCGGTGATGGCATCAGCTGACAGGCCTTGCTGGTTCAGCAGGGCTTGCGCGGCATTGGCGAAAAGCCTGCCCAGCTGGCGATCGAGTACGCCAAGTCGTTCAATTTCATTGTCACCCGTCTGGCTAATAGCCTGGATTGAAGATTGCAAATCCCGTGGCATGGATTCGCTGTGGTGAGCAATCAATTCAAGCTGTGTTTCCTCGATCTTCAGCAGGGCGGCGTCTACCCCATCCACACTGGTTCCAGACATGAGGCCGATATAGAGGTGATCGCTCACCCGCCCTGCAGGACCGATTTATTGCTGTCTGAGGATTGAAGTAGCGCCGTCTTGGTCTGTCTGATCGAGGCTAACTGCTGATGCAAGTGTTGGGTTTGCTGCTGGAAGCTGACCAGCTCAAGCGGGCTTAGACTGCGTGCTTTGGGAAGCTTCTTGTGAATGGTGCGCGGATTGCGGTGCACACCGTTGACCAGGAATTCATAGTGCAGATGTGGCCCGGTTGCGGCGCCTGTGGAGCCGACGCTACCAATAACCTGGTGTTGGCTGACACGACTGCCCTTTTTCACCTTGCGCTGGTGCAGATGCAGGTACTTGGTGGTGAACTGTTCACCGTGTTGAACCACCACGTAGTTGCCATTGGTCTTGGTGTAGCCCGCTTCCTTCACCCTGCCATCGCCGGCGGCGAATACAGGGGTGCCGCGAGGGGCGGCGTAGTCAGTGCCCCGGTGTGGGCGTGTCGTCTTGTAAATTGGATGGAGCCTGTGCGGGTTGAAATTGGAGCTCACGCGGGTGAAATCCAGTGGCGCCAGCATAAACGCCTTGCGCATGCTGACACCGTCTTCAGAGAAATAACCGGTATCGCCTTGTTCGTCGGTATAGATAAAGGCCGTGTGTGCGGTGCCCCGATTCACAAATTCCGCCGCCAGGATCTCACCGTAACCAATTTTCTCCCCATCGAGGTACAGCTCCTCATACAGAACGTGGAAAGTATCGCCCTTGCGTGGATCCAATACGAAGTCGATCACACCACCAAAAATATTCGCGAGTTCCATGATGGTGTTGGCATACATACCCGCTGCTTCCGCGGCCAGGAACAGGG
>CBDEGK010000005.1:160000-325000 GCA_965237855.1 Halieaceae bacterium
TGGAACACTCTGGAAAGTGTGGCGATAGAGGGTGATAGCCCCGTACACGAAAATTTTTGTGTGGTACTAAGCTTGCGACAAGTAGGTCGGGACACGAGACATCTTGACTGAACATGGGGGGACCATCCTCCAAGGCTAAATACTCCTGACTGACCGATAGTGAACCAGTACCGTGAGGGAAAGGCGAAAAGAACCCCGGAGAGGGGAGTGAAATAGAACCTGAAACCGTATGCGTACAAGCAGTGGGAGCACCCTTAGGGGTGTGACTGCGTACCTTTTGTATAATGGGTCAGCGACTTATTGTCTGTAGCGAGCTTAACCGAATAGGGGAGGCGTAGGGAAACCGAGTCTTAATAGGGCGCATAGTTGCAGGCAATAGACCCGAAACCGGGCGATCTATCCATGGCCAGGGTGAAGGTTAGGTAACACTGACTGGAGGCCCGAACCCACTTATGTTGAAAAATGAGGGGATGAGCTGTGGATCGGAGTGAAAGGCTAATCAAGCCCGGAGATAGCTGGTTCTCCTCGAAATCTATTTAGGTAGAGCCTCGCGTCTTACCCTGGGGGGTAGAGCACTGTTTGGGCTAGGGGGTCATCCCGACTTACCAACCCCATGCAAACTCCGAATACCCAGGAGTACAATCGCGGGAGACAGACAGCGGGTGCTAACGTCCGTTGTCGAGAGGGCAACAACCCAGACCGCCAGCTAAGGTCCCTAATACCAGTTAAGTGGGAAACGATGTGGGAAGGCAAAGACAGCTAGGAGGTTGGCTTAGAAGCAGCCACCCTTTAAAGAAAGCGTAATAGCTCACTAGTCGAGTCGGCCTGCGCGGAAGATGTAACGGGGCTAAATTGGTAACCGAAGCTGCGGATGCGTACACCCTTTGGGGTGTAGTGCATGGTAGAGGAGCGTTCTGTAAGCGGTTGAAGGTGGATTGAGAGGTCTGCTGGACGTATCAGAAGTGCGAATGCTGACATGAGTAACGATAAGGGGGGTGAAAAACCTCCCCGCCGGAAGATCAAGGTTTCCTGTCCAACGCTAATCGGGACAGGGTGAGGCGGCCCCTAAGGCGAGGCAGACATGCGTAGTCGATGGGAAGCAGGTTAATATTCCTGCGCTGCTTTTTACTGCGATGGGGGGACGGAGAAGGCTAGACGGGCGCGGCGTTGGTTGTCCGCGTTTAAGGGTGTAGGTTGACTGCTTAGGTAAATCCGGGCGGTCGTGACGGCTGAGACCTGATGACGAGCATTTGCGCAAGCTCATGTGAAGTCGTTGATGCCCTGCTTCCAGGAAAATCCTCTAAGCTTCAGGTAAAAAGTAACCGTACTGTAAACCGACACAGGTGATCAGGTAGAGAATACCCAGGCGCTTGAGAGAACTCGGGTGAAGGAACTAGGCAAAATGGTACCGTAACTTCGGGAGAAGGTACGCCGATTTTGGTGATGGCACTTGCTGCTTAAGCTGAGGTCGGTCGAAGTGACCAGGTGGCTGCGACTGTTTACTAAAAACATAGCACTCTGCAAACACGTAAGTGGACGTATAGGGTGTGACGCCTGCCCGGTGCCGGAAGGTTAATTGATGGGGTTAGCTTCGGCGAAGCTCTTGATCGAAGCCCCGGTAAACGGCGGCCGTAACTATAACGGTCCTAAGGTAGCGAAATTCCTTGTCGGGTAAGTTCCGACCTGCACGAATGGCGTAACGATGGCCACGCTGTCTCCACCCGAGACTCAGTGAAATTGAAATTGCGGTTAAGATGCCGTATACCCGCGGCTAGACGGAAAGACCCCGTGAACCTTTACTACAGCTTCACACGGGACTTTGATCTTATTTGTGTAGGATAGCTGGGAGACTATGAAGCGGTGGCGCTAGCCATTGTGGAGTCAACCTTGAAATACCAGCCTGATAATATTGAGGTTCTAACTTAGGTCCGTTATCCGGATCGAGGACAGTGTGTGGTGGGTAGTTTGACTGGGGCGGTCTCCTCCCAAAGAGTAACGGAGGAGCACGAAGGTGCGCTAATCATGGTCGGAAATCATGAGGTTAGTGTAAAGGCACAAGCGCGCTTGACTGCGAGACTGACAAGTCGAGCAGGTACGAAAGTAGGTCTTAGTGATCCGGTGGTTCTGTATGGAAGGGCCATCGCTCAACGGATAAAAGGTACTCCGGGGATAACAGGCTGATACCGCCCAAGAGTTCACATCGACGGCGGTGTTTGGCACCTCGATGTCGGCTCATCACATCCTGGGGCTGAAGCCGGTCCCAAGGGTATGGCTGTTCGCCATTTAAAGTGGTACGCGAGCTGGGTTTAGAACGTCGTGAGACAGTTCGGTCCCTATCTGCCGTGGGCGTTGGAGATTTGAGGGAAGCTGCTCCTAGTACGAGAGGACCGGAGTGGACGAACCCCTGGTGTTCCGGTTGTGTCGCCAGACGCATTGCCGGGTAGCTACGTTCGGACAGGATAACCGCTGAAAGCATCTAAGCGGGAAGCCTCTCCCAAGATTAGATCTCCCTGGGACTTTAAGTCCCCTGAAGGGCCGTCGAAGACTACGACGTTGATAGGCTGGGTGTGTAAGCGCTGTAAGGCGTTGAGCTAACCAGTACTAATTGCCCGTGAGGCTTGACCATATAATCTAAGTGATTTGTCAGGAGACTGACTATTGCGCGGATGTGGGCGAAAGTCACAGAAACAAGATTGAACTCCAGCTTAATCAGTCCTTGTGCCCTTCTCGAATAGAGAGTGTGCAGGGATAATACCGACTCCGCTTGAACGTCTATAAAGACATCAGGCAAGCAGTTTTGCCTGGCGATCATAGAGTACTGGAACCACCTGATCCCATCCCGAACTCAGTAGTGAAACGGTGCATCGCCGATGGTAGTGTGGGCTTTGCCCATGTGAGAGTAGGTCATCGCCAGGCTTTAATACCTAAACCCCATCCGGTAACCCGGATGGGGTTTTTTTTTTGGGGACCGCCTAGGGCGGCCGGCCAGGTGGGGCCCGACGAGGGGGTACGTCAATAGCTATAGCCTTACGGTATCGTTACAATGTGGGGTTTTACCCCGTCTATCCGGACATATCTAAAAAGGTCGAGAATGACCGCAGAGGTATGTCATGCACAAACGAAGAAAGTACTCCGAGGAGTTTAAACGAGAAGCTGTATCGTTCGCCAATCAGCCAGGCGTAACTGCCAGGCAAGTCGGCGAAGAGCTTGGTATCAATGCCAATATGATAGGCCGTTGGCGCCGTGAATTGGGTATGTTGGGACCCAAGGCATTCACCGGCCAGGGCAAACCCAGAGATGAAGAAATGGCTGCTCTCAAGAGAGAGTTAAGCCGGGTGAAGAGGATGTTGTGGTCTACTATTTTTGGACACTTTGCTTAAGTTAAATTCGTAGTCCATCGGTGTTTTGTAACCCAGCGTAGAATGCAGCCGCTTCGCGTTGTAATACACTGCCACATACTCTCTGACATCAGCGATCGCGGCTTCTCGGGTGCGATATATCCGGTCACACGTCCATTCGCGCTTTAGGCTGCTGAAAAATCGTTCAACTGCCGCGTTGTCCCAGCAATTACCTTTTCGGCTCATGCTCGCTATCATTCCATACTGCTTCAGCAGTGCTTGGTAGGCATAGCTGGCATATTGACTGCCACGATCTGAGTGGTGAATCAGACCTGGCGGTGGATTTCTAAGGCTTACAGCCATTATCAATGCCCTGATGGCCAGCGCCTTGGTCATGCGGCGATCCATAGACCAGCCAACAACTCGTCGAGAATACAGATCAATCACCACGGCCAGGTAGATCCAACCCTCCTGAGTCCAAAGGCAAGTAATGTCGGTCCCCCAACACTGATTGGGTGCCGCCGGTGAAAATGCTCGATTCAGCACATTGTCAGCCACTGGTAATCGATGTTTGCTGTCGGTGGTGACCTTGTATTTACGTTTAGATTTGACGGCGAGGCCCATAGATTTCATGAGCCGTCTGGCGCGATAACGACCAATGGAGAAGCCTTCTGCAGTAAGTTGACGGCTCAGCCTTCGGCTGCCCATACTCTGTCGAGATTCTGCAAACAGGGATTTCATTCGTCGCCTGACAGCCAGTTCTTCGGGACCAATTACCTTCCCTCCTCGGGCTCTCCAGGCGTAGTATGAACTGCGCTTTACACCGATGACCCGGCACAACATTGTTACTGGATATTTGGCGGTATTACATTGCACTAAGGCGTACTTCACTTCATTTCCTTTGCGAAATACGCCGACGCCTTTTTTAGAATTTCTTTCTCCATTTTGAGCTCTCGAACCTCGCGGCGCAGCCGCTTGAGTTCCTCTTGTTCGTCCTTGGCAAGTGCATTGATGTGGGAATTAGCCTCATGCTCTCGCTTCCAACGTCCGAGCAGCCCTGGGCCAACATCCAGGCTCCGTGCAGCTGCGGCTATGGTATAGCCCTGCTCAATCACCAATGCCACGGCATCTTGCTTGAAATCATCGGGAAAGTTCCGTTTTTGTCTGCTTATCATTGTTCACCTCGTATTTGCTTCTTTACAGTCTATACAAGGTGTCCACTTTTAGTAGACCACAACATGTTCAAGTGGATGGACATTCTTGACCAGCACCATTCGGGCTTGTTCCACTGGCGCTTTATCCCGTCGAGTAACCCGGACGGTTTGTTGCGAGAGCAGTCGCAGCGTCAGAATGCTAATGGCGTGGATTTGAATCGAAATTTTCCCACCAAGGACTGGCCTGACGAAGCGATAACCTACTGGCAACAGGAAACTGGCGGCAACGTTCGTCGATATCCAGGGCGATCCGCTAGCAGTGAACCTGAAACGCAGTGGCTCGTAGATCAGATCGACGAGTTCAGACCTGATATCATTGTCTCTATGCATGCGCCTTACCATTTGGTTGACTATGACGGACCACCGAAAGCACCAAAACAACTGGGAGGCTTATACCTTCGAAGGCTGGGTGTGTTTCCCGGTTCGCTTGGCAACTACGCCGGCGTTGATCTAGGTTTGCCAATAGTGACTGTGGAACTCGCTTCTGCTGGTATCATGCCAAAGAAGCAGGAGATATCGCAGATGTGGGACGACCTGGTAGGTTGGTTGCGAGGAAAGGCTGCGGAGCGTCAGCAATCCCCGAATCAAACTGCCATGGGTAGTTGAAGGGCTGTGTGATCGTAGTTACAGTTAGCTAAAGACGTGGATGGTGAAGGCCACCTTCCATAAATGTTCAGTGAAGGCTTTACGCAGAGAATTGATGACAGTGTACTCTACAAATTCTGCTTTGACCGCATTCAGTTTACTGGTTGTCATTGCTTGTTGTAGCGTTGCGGGTGCCGTATCGGCTGATGAAGCGGCCAAGAAAAAAAGAGACCACATATACTCGCACGACAACGCCCGTGAGGCTTGTATTCCCAGTCGTGGACTCTGGTGGGGTTGCACTGCTAAGTACGACAAGCCCGAGCTAACCGACCCGGGCGCGCTGGAAGATGTAGAACCTTCGGCGACGGCGGATGCACTTTCTAAAGGCACTCCGGAAGGCGCGACGGTTTCCAATGACACTAATGCCCCGATAGAAATCAGGCAGCCATCAGAATCCGATGCAGTTGCCGACACATCCATGCCGGTGCTATCACCCGCCACACCGGTAGAAGAGTATATAAAGCCGGGCGGTTTGATTGCCATGCCGGCAAGCGTCAACCAGATTGTTTGGGTTGAGCGGGGCGCCGGCCGTGTAAATATTCTGCAGAGAGTGGACGAAAGCGAATACAGGATCTTAAAGCGAATTCCACTGCAAAACGATATCTGGGCCCCTCTGGGCATTTACCATGTCGCCAGGCAGCAGTCCGGAGGTGATTCAGATCGGGGTGCCTATCCAATTGGTTACCCTAATAGCTGGGATAAGCTGAACGATCAGGCAGGAGAAGACCTGTGGCTTTACTGTCCGCCAGAGTATGTTGAATCTACTCTTGATACGAACTGTATTGTGGCAGACGATACGAGCCGTATCATTTTTGACGATTATGTAGATCTTGCAAATTCGCTGGTAGTGTTGTCTGAGGGACTTGGAGATAGCAGTGCAGAGGAATCAAATGGTGTTGTAGGTGCACTTAACGCCTGGGTCGCTTCCTGGGAATCTCTCGACTCTGAGCGTTACCTGTCCCATTATCACAGGGATTTTTTTAATTTCGAAAACCGCCTTGCCGGTTGGTCTAAAAATAAGAAACGCATTAATGGGCGTAAGACCTCGATTGATGTCGAGGTCGCCGAACTGACCGCTCTCGCCTATCCCGGTGAAGAGGGACTGGTAAGCATGCGTTTCTATCAAGTTTACAACAGTAGCAATTTTCAGTGGTCTGGCTGGAAAGAACTACTTTGGCGCAAGGATGAGCAGGGTCAGTGGAAGATTCTATTTGAAGACTAAGCCAAGGCCTACGCGGCTCGCCTAAGGTAGACTGCCGTGAACGATTTTACCTTCCATCATCACTGCCATTGGTTTGACCATGGCGATTTGGTCCGCGCTGACCTCGAAGAGATTTTTATCCAGCACTACCAAATCTGCCGATTTCTCCACCTCTATTGACCCCAGGATACTGTCCAGTCCCAATTGACGGGCCCCGTTAATCGTGTAACCCCGAACCAGGTCCTCCAGTCGTAACTGTTCTGACTGCGGTGGTCTTGGTTTCGCGGAATCGCCGAATTCCGGCTCCACTCGAGTGTGTCCAATCTGCATTCCGAAGTAGGGGTTACCTCGGTTGGTAGCCCACTCGAATACGCTGACAATGTCGCTGGAGAAAGTGACAATTGCGCCTTCATCAAGCAACGGTTGTGCCCGGTACATCTGGTCAAACCGATCTTGTCCCAGGGTGTACTGGGCGCCATCAATCCAGCCACCGTGCCAGTGTGGTGAGAAATTTGCAGCGACATCAAATTCCCTGAAGCGCCTGAAGTCCTCGTCAGCAAGCAGTTCCAGGTGACACAGGGTTATCCGGATGTCGAGCGGGCCTCCGATGCTTTGGCGTGCAGCTGATACCGCGTTCAGTGCTGTCTGGCTGGCGCGGTCGCCAACCGTATGCAGATGAAGATCGATAGTCTCCCTATTCAAATCCAGGACAAAATCGCGCAGCTCCAATTCTTCCATGAGAATACCGCCGCGATTGTTATCATTGGTATTGGTGAATGGTTCGAGAACGCCGCTGGTCGCGATTTCGTGGACGCCGTCAAAATGAATCTTGATCGTATTGATGTTCAGGCGATTGCCCCCGAATTTTGACTGAAGGCCTTTTAGTGATTCGATCGCATGCGGGACCTGATCGGGCAAAATTATGTGGTAGCTCCCTTCATAGCGGAGCGGCAATTCACCCCTGCGATCTAATTCGGCCACCAGAGGATATATCTCATCTCCCGCACCACTATTTCCTCCGTCAAACAGGGTGGTCACACCCAGGGAGGAGAGATAATCCAGGAACTGCTTGAGAGTTTCTGGATCGGGCGCGCCCCGCATGCCGAGTTCACGCATTTGCCGACGAAGGGCAAACTCCTTGACCCAACCCGTGGGTTCATCGTCGGCATCTCGATGGAAGTACGACAGCGCGGGTACAGGATCGGGCGTGTCCTTGTCGATGCCCATGGCTTCAAGGGCTTTACTGTTTAGCCATTGGCTGTGTCCGGAACTGTCCACCAGGATAACCGGGCGATCCGCAACCACTGCGTCGAGCTCTGATCTATGCGGCCATGTTCATCGAACAAGCGGGTCTGCCAGTAGCCGCCGACGATGAATTCCTTATCAGGATTGGCAGCGGCATAGTCTGCGACAGCGGTGAGGACATTTTCTATTGTTCCGTAGGCCGGCAAATCCAGGGCATCCGATGTTCGAGAGATCAATCCTGGGTGGGTATGGCCATCAACCAGGCCCGGCAACACCAATTTTCCCTCAAGGTCACGTGTCGTTGTTGTATCGCCGATGAATTTCTCCGATCCAGCCTCATCGCCGACATAGACGATTTTTCCGTCATCGATCGCCACTGATGTTGCCCACTGCGCATCATCCGTGGCAGTGAAGAAGCGGCCGTTGGTCAGCACAGTGTCTGCCGAATTTGTGTTGGTGCCGCACCCGGAGAGTACGCCGAGAACCATTATCAACGCTGTTGCGTAGTTGCCGGCCCTCACGCCAAGCCCTGGTTTTGGATTGCGCTGGGCCATACGGTGCTGCGCCTCGGGGAAACAAGCCGCGCTCTGTTCCAATGTCACCAGCAGTGTAAAACTGACCCACTAGCGACAATTTAAAACTGACCCACCTGAGGCACAATTACCGCCAATTTCAATCAAGAGAGAGGCGGTGTAAATGAGATGTTGAATCAGGAGCAATTAGTGGACATACACGTTTTACATCGACAAGGGACGAGCATCCGCAGTATCGCCAAAGAAATGAACCTATCACGCAATACCGTACGTCGTTATCTGCGCGATGCTGCCAAAACACCTCGCTATTCTCAGCGCGAGAAAAGGCCGTCTAAACTGGACTCGTTCAAACCCTATTTAGGAGAGCGTATCGAGGCAGCGAAACCCTATTGGATACCGGCGACAGTCTTGTTTCGAGAGATTCTGGCGCGAGGCTACCAAGGCAAAGAAGGTATTCTGAGAGATTATCTCCGACAATTTAAGCCGAAGGCGAAAGATCCAGTCGTTCGCTTTGAGACACCGCCTGGCCAGCAGTTACAGGTAGATTTCACGACGATTCGGCGAGGCAGAAATAGGCTTAAGGCCTTCGTTGCCACCCTGGGATACAGTCGAGCAACCTACGTACGATTCAGTCAATACGAACGGCAGGAGGATTGGTTAGCGGGTATTGAAGGTGCGTTACACTACTTTGGAGGCGTGCCTGAGGAACTGCTATTCGATAATGCCAAGTGCATCATGATTGAGCGAGACGCCTTTGGTGCCGGGAAACATCGGTGGAACGCCAGTTTGTTGAACATGGCTCGTGATAATGGTTTTAGATTGCGCGCCTGTCGGCCCTACCGTGCTAAGACCAAGGGCAAAGTCGAGCGATTCAACGGTTATCTTAAAGGTAGTTTTATCACACCACTGGCCGCGTCACTGAAGCAATCCGGGCTGGCGCTGGACGTGGAGGTAGCCAATGGGCAGGTGGGTCATTGGCTCGCTGACATTGCACATCAGCGAATTCACGGGACAACAGGCCAAAAGCCGCAGGTATTGCTCGATCATGAGCGATTAAGCCTCATGCCGCTGCCTTTGGCGCAGCGCTTGGTGGCTCAGGACAAACCGCGAAGCAATGCCCAGGCACTCCCGATCGAAAGTCTCCAGCATCCGCTGAGTACCTATGACCAGCTGCTGGGAGTTGCTGTATGAACCTGCAGATGGAAAGAGTGCAGCAAGCCTGCGAAGTGCTTAAACTCGGTGCTGTGGCATTGGAATGGTCCGCTATCGCTGACAGGGCCTCCGGTGACGAGTCATCACTGGCTGACTTTCTTGAGCAGCTACTGCGGGTTGAGATAGACGCCAGGATGCTCCGCACCCGCGAGACTTTGCTGAGGTTTGCAGGGTTGCCGTCCGTCAAGCGTTTTGAAGACTATGACTTCAAGTTCGCCACCGGTGCACCGCGCAGGCAACTCCAGGAATTAACCAGTTTGGCCTTCATCGAGCGTGCAGAGAATATCGTGCTGCTTGGACCCAGTGGTGTCGGTAAAAGCCACCTGGCGATCAGCCTGGCATACCAGGCGGTCATGAATGGGATCAAAACACGCTTCATTACGGCGGCGGATCTCATGCTGCAACTGGCCACCGCAAAAAAGCAGGACCGACTAGAGTCTTACCTCAAACGAAGTATCCAGGCACCTAAGTTGCTCATAATTGATGAAATAGGTTATCTGCCATTTGGCCGGGAAGAAGCCAATCTGTTTTTTAATGTCATTGCTAAACGTTATGAGCAAAGCAGTGTCATTGTGACCAGCAACTTGCCATTCTCGCAATGGTCTACTGCGTTTGCTGATGATCAGACCTTAACCGCGGCTTTACTCGACAGATTGTTACACCATGCACATATCGTCCAGATATCGGGGAGCAGCTACCGACTCAAGGGAAAGAAAGCGGCCGGTATCGTCCCGGCAGCAAGCCAATCATTGGTTAAATAACGGAAAGAAAACGCTGAGGGTGGGTCAATTTTAAATTGCTGATTAGCACGGCAAGGTGGGTCAGATTTGGACTGCTGTTGACACAAACCGGTTCGTGCCTGCATATCCTGTCTCCATTCAGTCTTGATCCTGCACTCCAGCATAGGAGATTCCTGCTGCCCGCTAAGCCAGGTGGAGAGGAAGAGAAGCTCAGTCTGGCTTAATCACCTACCGAATTCGACCCCGTCGAAGTCACCCGCTTCCCGCCATTGCTTGAGGATATTGAAGAAGGGGGTCGCTCCCTCGCCGTAGGGCGCCGCCTGCGCAAAGGTGACACTGGGTTTACCCTCATTGTTGTAGTAACCCGGGGTGCAGCCCGCGCCACCTATAGGGAGGCCGGTGCCCTTGTCCAGAATGATATCCACCCACTGTTGCTCTGCTTCCTCGGACACCTCCACCGTGGCAATATCATTCTCCAGTGCGTGGGAAACAATGTGGGCGATGTGTACCGCCAGTTCGTCCAGCATATGCGGGTAGTTCACCGTGAAGCCGCCCTGGCTTGGGCTCATGATAAAGCAGTTGGGGAAATCTCGGCTCAACATGCCGTGCAGCGTACGCACACCGTCAGCCCATTTGTCGGTGAGTGAATCGCCAGTGCGTCCGATAATTTCATAGCCACTGCGGCGCGCGTAGCTGGTGCCTACCTCGAAGCCGGTGGCAAAAATCAGGCAATCAACTTCATATTCAACGCCCGCCACGACGATACCTTTCTCAGTGATTTTCTCGACACCCTGACCGTCTGTGTCCACCAGGGTAACGTTGTCAAGGTTGAAGGTTTGCAAATATTCATCGTGGAAACAGGGGCGCTTGCAGAACATGCGGTAGTAGGGCTTGAGCGCTTCGGCGGTATTCGGATCGTCCACCAACTGTTCGGCTCGGGTGCGAATTTCGTTCATTTTCTCGAAGTTTGCCATCTCCATGATCTCGGCAATATCTCGACCTTGGGCATCACCTTCTGCGCCCGCCATGAACAGGCGCAGCATCTTGCCAATCAGATCGGTCCAGCCGTCGTCGACCAGGTCCTCTGTCTGTGGCTGGCCGGATACCAGTCCGTTAAAGTTCTCCATGCGGTGCTTTTGCCAGCCGGGCTCAAGGCTGGCGGCCCAGTCGGGATCGGTTTTGGAATTGTTGCGTACATCCACACCGGAGGGCGTGCGCTGAAACAGGTATAGATGCTCGGCGGTGTCGCCCACACGGGGTACGCACTGAACCGCCGTGGCGCCGGTGCCGATAATAGCGACTTTTTTATCGTGCAGACGATCCAATGCGCCATTGGCATCACCGCCGGTATAGTCGTAATCCCAGCGACTGGTGTGGAAGGTGTGACCCTTGAAGTCTCGAATGCCGGGGATGCCGGGCAACTTGGGTCGATTCAAGGGGCCATTGGCCATGGCCACAAAGCGCGCTCGAATGGCGTCACCGCGCGAGGTTGAGACCAGCCAGCGCGAGGCTTCATCATCCCAGCGCATTTCAGTCACTTCTGTCTGAAACAGCGCACCCTCATAGAGATCGTAATGCTCGCCGATAGCCTGGCTGTGATTGAGAATCTCAGGCGCCTGCGAATATTTTTGCGTAGGCATGTAGTTGAGTTCTTCCAGCAGCGGCAGATAGACGTAGGATTCGACGTCACACTGGGCGCCGGGGTAGCGATTCCAATACCAGGTGCCGCCAAAGTCACCGCCTTTCTCGATGACGCAGATATCCTTCACCCCAGCCTCGCGCAATCGTGCGCCGGCCTGCAGGCCGCCAAAGCCGCCACCAATCAGAAGTATATCCACATCCTTGTCTACGGTATCGCGTTCAAAACCTGGTTCTACATAAGGGTCATCGACGAAGTGGGCAAATTCACCGGTAATCTCAATGTACTGTTCGTTCCCGTCTGTGCGCAGGCGTTTTTCACGCTCGCTATCGTATTTGTCGCGCATGGATTGCGGGTCAAAGTCTTCTTGCGGGTTACTACTTTCTGCGGCACTGCTCATGTTTAGTGTTCTCTTTGCTGTGTTTGTTGTAAGCCGTTCTTGATCAGGTTCAAATAGGCATCGACAACCGCCTGGTCGCCTGGATAGGGCTGGGTGTTTTCAATCATATGGTCGAGAAAAGATCGGGTGCCCAGCAGGAAATAGCCCTGGGCAATGATGTGTTGGTCGCTCATGGGCGCGATGTTGCCGATTTCAATGCCCTCGCGCATACGCCGGACAAACTCGTCGACCCAGCCCTTCACCGCCAGTTGGTATAGCTCAGGGTCGTGTAACTTGACCTCGTCCGCCAACCGCACATAGGCCGGATTGGCGCGTAGATATTCGAGATAGACCAGCAGGCCGTCACGTTCATGTGCGAAAAAGTCAGTACTCTGGCCGGGATAAACCACATGCAGGCGCGATAGCAGGTCAGAGACCAGCGACCCCATCAATTCGCGCAGCAGCTCACCTCGGGAACCGAAGTGATAGTTGAGCGCACCCACAGCTACGCCGGCGCGGGCGGCAATGCGGGCAACCGAAGATTTGTGAAAGCCCGCATCGCTGGCCTCGGCGAGGGCGGCAGCGAGAATTTTGTTGCGGGTTTCTTCGGAACGGGCATAGCTGCCCTTGGTGGCGGGTTTCGGCATTTCTGAATATTGAACCAATATTCAGTTTTTGGCAAGTCTTAAAAAGTTCACAACACACAGCGTCGCTGGCCAAATTGTATTCTCGCCGCCAACTGTCTACCCTAGAGCGATGGAAATGGAGGAGCTAAAAGAGTATTTCCCCAACCGAATCATCAATCGCAAGGTGCGGGATGTGGCGGTGAAGCGGGTTCGCAAGGATCTTATCCTCAGCGATAAAACCGAGGGGGATCTCTCCGAAGCGGACCTGGAATATTTGTTGGCAGATGCCGAGCAATCCGTCTGGTCCGACATCAAACAGACTTCCCTGATTGGCGTGCTGGCCATGCTTGGCTTGAGTATCGGCTGATGTCTCTCTATCGCTTTGCGCGCACCAGCGCGCTATTAGCATTTGCTGGCAAGTATCGGCTGAAGATATTTTATATGGTGACGGCAGTCGCCTTTGCGCTTGTGACCTCCTGGTTGTACGGCGATGTGGCGGCGTACCTGGAAAGCCATTACCCGCAGTGGGTGGTATTGGCACTGCTGGTGAAAACCGTTGTCGTCTATGCAGCTTTGTTCTTCTTGCTGTGGCAGGTGAAGCCCTCGGAATGGCGCAGCCGCCCCGAACTGGATTCCTCACTGTCCATTGAAAGTGATGCACCGCCATCAAAACTCGATGAAATCGCCCGCAAGGAAACCTTGAGTAGCCGTAAAGATGCAATCCTCAATAAGTAGTGACATGGACGATAAACGCTTGCGGCCGATAAAAACCGGCTTTTTTGAAACCTGGCGACTGGTTCGCCAGAGCTACACAAATCCGTTACAGCATGCCCGTGATTTGCAGGACCGCTACGGCGACGCGGTGATGCAGCGTATGTTTGGCATGACCTATGTGCATTTGTTCGGCCCCGAGGCGCATCGACTCGCCCTGGTTAATCAGGATCAGGTGTTTTCCAACAAGAAGGCCTGGGATTTGATCATCGGCCGAATTTTTACCAATGGTCTGATGTTGCGTGATGGTGCCGATCATCGCTATCACCGCCGAATTATGCAGGCGGGTTTCAAGAGCCAGGCGCTACAGCGTTACATGCAGGAGATGGTGCCGCAGGTACAGTGCGCGGTGGCTGATCTCTCACCCAGCGGAGAATCAACGCTGTTGGTGTACCCCGTCTTCAAGGCTCTGACGCTCGATTTGGCGGCGACGATTTTTCTGGGCATGGATCTTGGCGCCGACGCGCGCAAGATCAGCAAGGCATTCGAGCTAACCGTGGCGGCCTCGATGCCGCGGATTCCTTTCGCTATTCCCGGTACGATTTTGTGGAAAGGCATCCGCGCACGCAACTACATGTGTGCCTACTTCCTGCGCAGATTCCTGAAAAGCGCGCGGGAAACAGTACGGATATGTTCTCCTTGCTGTGCCGGGCTGAAGACGAGGAGGGCAACTCCTACACCGATCAGGAAATTGTCGACCATATGTTGTTTCTGATGATGGCCGCCCACGACACCACCACCAGCACTCTAACCAGCATGATGTATGAGCTGGCAAAAAGCCCACAATGGCAGCGGCGCTTGCGCGCTGAAATGGATTCATTGGGGGTTGATGCGCTGGACTACGAGAGCCTCGACAAGATGGTCGAAACCGAGTGGGCGGTGAAAGAGGTACTGCGTCGGTATCCGCCCTTGTCGACCTTGCCCAAATATAGCCAGCAGGCGTTTGAGTACGCCGGCACGACCGTGCCCGCGAATGCCGTGGTGGCGACTTACCCGATACATACCCATTATTTGCAGGAGTACTGGGACCAGCCTGAGCGGTTTGACCCCGAGCGCTTCAGCGAAGCACGGGCGGAGAACAAGCGTCATCCCTACTGTTGGGTGCCCTTTAGCGGTGGCGCCCATATGTGTATTGGTTTGCACTTTGCCATGATGCAAATAAAGCTGGTGATGTTTGAATTACTCAAGCAGTACGAGTGGACGGTGCCGCCTACTTATGAAATGCCGGTGCAACAGTCACCCATATCCAAACCTAAAGACGACCTGCCGATTCACCTTCGGCGCAGGCTCAGCCCATAGGATAGAGAATTTCCTGGGTGATCTTGTAGAGTTGCTTCATGGTGTCTCGCGACAAGGTCACATCGGCTGCAGCGAGAATATCTGGCATCTGCTCGACACTGGTCGCGCCGACGATGGTGGAACCGACAAAATCGTGTTGCTTGCTCCAGGCTGTTGCCAGTGTCGTCACGGACATGCCCAGTTCCGCTGCGATAGTCTGAAAGCGTTTGGTCGATTCAAGGGTTTTCTCATTCACAAAACGACTCGCCATTTGTTGCTGCCGCACTTCACCTTCCAGGTAGGTGCTAAAACGTGCGCCTGCAGGTCGCGCCCCATCGTTGTATTTTCCGGTTAGAACGCCGCCCCCCAGGGGTGAATAGGGTAACAGGCTGACCTGTTCCTGCCGGCACACCTGCGCCAATTCATCTTCAAAGCGACGATTGTTCAGGCTGAAGTTGTTTTGAATGGTTTCGAATCGAGCCAGCCCATTCACATCAGATGCCCACAGACTCTTGGTTAGCCCCCAGCTGGTTTCGTTACTGCAGCCCAGATAGCGCACCTTGCCGGATTCCACCAGCTCATCCAGTGCCATCATGGTTTCCTCGTAGGGAAAGTCGGGATCCGGCCAATGGGTCTGGTAAAGATCGATATAGTCGGTGTTGAGGCGCTGCAAGCTGGTCTCAACCGCACGCACGATGTGATGTCGGTCCAGGCCGGTCTTGCCACCACGCAGTGGCGGGGTAATCCAGCCATGGCCCGGGCCAGCAACTTTGGTGGCGAGAATGATTTCGTCGCGAGGTTTGGTTTCCATCCAACGGCCGACAATTTCTTCGGTAACGCCCTGGTATTTTGCATCCGGAGGTACCGGGTACATCTCTGCTGTGTCGTAGAAATCGATACCGGCGTCGAATGCCAGATCCATGATGCGAAAGGACTCTTTTTCGTCTGCCTGGTTACCAAATGTCATGGTGCCCATACAGATATCAGAAACTACCAATGAGCTCTTGCCCAATCTTCTCTTGTTCATTCAAACCTCTAGTATTATTTTTTGGGGAGGGGTGTTGGCTTTAATCGGCAAAATCATCCGCCGTACTTTTCATCATTTCTTCGAGAAACCACTCGGGAAACTGGCCGACGAACTTGTTTACATCCCAGTAGTCGCTCCAGCGATAGACCTTGCCATCTTTCATTTCATGCATGGTGCAAAAAGTGTGACCGGCAGTTTCGCCCGACTTGAAGGTCCAGGTTTCAGTGTGATCGAGAAAAACCACGTCACCATCCGCGGCAATATGGTGGGTTACCTGTTCCTGCTTTTGCAGATGACTAAAGGCAATTGACAAGCGTTTGACACAATTTTCCGGGCCGATTGAGCCAGGGTCATCGGTGGGTACATCCTGGTAATGGATGTCGGGATGCATACAGCTCTTCAGTGTTTCCCAATCCATTTCGCCCAGCGCCCGCCACATTTCTTGCACAACAGCTTTGTTTGCTTCGTTTGACTCGATTGTTGACATAGGTATCTCCTGCTACGGAGGTAATACGTTAACCGATTTCCCCGAGGAAAAGGAACACTGCCCATGAACGATTCAAACACGTCGATCCACGGCAAACCGGCCCCGCATTGGATATTGAAGACTATGACTCGCGTGCATATCTTTCTGCACCGGCTTAGCGGCGGGCGAGCCTTTAACACCCTCGGCGGTGACGAGGTCTGTTTTGTCACCATGACCGGTGCGAAGAGCGGCCGCACTATTATCATTCCGCTGATGTATGTGCCCTACGAGGAGGGCGTTCTCCTGGTCGCTTCGCAAACGGGCAGACCTCACAACCCGGTGTGGTATAACAATCTCGTCAAATATCCAGACGTTGAGGTCCGCCATCGCCGTCGCACCATGCAGTTGCGCGCGCGGCTGGCAGAAACGGAGGAGAAGTCAGCCCTGTGGCCGATCTGCGATGAACACTACGCCCCCTTCGAGGAATACCGCCAGCGCACTCCCCGGGATATTCCAATTTTTGTGTGTGAGCCTTAAAACTTGCGGGAAATGGAATGCGATATGGGTTTAACAGTTTAGCTTCCGTCTTTTGTCTGTAGGTGCTTTTTTGGCCTATGCTTGCTGTTACTCGTCACATTGAAAACAAGGTTATAACTACTATGAAAACCAGTATTGACCAGTACTGCATTAATGTCAGCGACCTGGAGAAGTCCCTCGCCTTCTGGGAGACGGCACTCGAACTAACTATTACCCACCGCATCGAAACAGAGGGTTTCACCGAGATTGTGCTTGCCGGAGAAGACGGCAACCGCATTCAGCTCGCCAGTCATCACGATCAGACCGGCCCGATCGAGCACGGCAATGGTTTCTGGAAGCTCTACCTCAGTACCGATGATTGTGCGGGATTGTATCAGCGCTGCATGGACGCCGGCGCGGAATCGGTCTCGGCACCTGAGCGGCTGGAGCACTGGCCGGTGACGGCAGCATTTGTGCTGGATCCGGATGGTTACACGGTGGAGATTCTCGAGCACCATGGCGAGGCACCGGCGCTGAGTGGGCCTGCGGCGGGGAAGTAGCCTAGCCAAATAAAAAAGGGCTGCCTTTCGGCAACCCTTTACTATTTGGTGGAGGCGGCGGGAATTGAACCCGCGTCCGCCAGTCCTCTGCCATCGGCTCTACATGCTTAGGTTCCGTCAATTAATTTAGCCGTTAACAGCCCGACGGGCAGGACGTTATTGGCGATCCTGAAAAATTTTAGCAGATCCACCCCAGGCAGGCTTCACAGCGATCCAGTTCTATATGACAGTCAAAAGCGCGGGGCTGGCACCTTGCTAAAGACCGCTAGTGGACGAATCCTCTAGATGGTGTCAATAGGACTGCTTACGCAGCCAGTTGAGCACCGTAGTTGTCGTCATTGGCAACTAATAGTTTGCAGCTTTGGATTTACGTGATTGGCTACCATCACGGCATGCACCTCAGGGTTTGTAACCGTCGTCGAATCCAAATCGCCCCCGTGTGTGAACGGCGAATTATACCGGAAAAGGCTACACTGTTTGCTTAAGAGATTTTGGGAGTATTTGTGATGTTTGACCTGAAAATAGTGAACGGCTTGGTTTATGACGGGGACGGTGGTGAGCCGCGCACGGCAAATATTGCGGTAAAGGACGGCCTCATCGCTGAGATTGGTGATTGCAAAGGCAAAGCTGAGCGCGAGATTGATGCGAAAGCCTGTATCGTCACCCCCGGTTTTATTGACCTGCACACCCACTACGACGGCCAGGTATCCTGGGATGAGACCCTGCAGCCCAGTATTAATCATGGCGTATCTACTGTGGTGATGGGTAGTTGTGGTGTCGGTTTCGCACCGGTTCGTGCGGCAGATCGCGACACACTGATCCGTCTGATGGAGGGGGTTGAGGATATCCCGGGCACGGCCTTGGCTGAAGGGCTGACCTGGGATTGGGAAACCCTGCCGGAGTATATGGATGCCCTGGATGCAAAACCCCACAGCATCGATTATGCCGTGCAGATTACCCACGACCCGCTGCGGGTGTACGTGATGGGCGAGCGGGCGGTATTTAATGAAGAAGCCACCGAGGATGACATAAGCGAGATGCGCCGCCTGGCCCGCGAGGCAATGGAGGCCGGTGCCATCGGTTTTTCCACCGGGCGCTCGGATGTACATCGATCAGCTGATGGCGAATGGACGCCGTCATCAGAGGCCACAGCCGGGGAGCTGGCGGGAATTGCTGCAGCCCTCGACGGCCTCGACCACGGCATGCTGCAAGCGGTTAATGACTTCAACCTGGAACGCGACGGCGATCAATTCGATGAGGAATTTGCGATTTTGGAGGCCTATGCCAAAGCCGCCAATGGTAAGCCGTTCTCACTCTCTTTAATGCAGAGAGACTTTGCACCGGATCAGTGGCAGAGAATTATTGCCCGCGCCGAAGACCTCAGTGAAGACGGCCTGGATATCCGCCTGCAGGTGGCGCCGCGTGGGATCGGCGTTACCGTGGGCCTGCAGTGTACTTTTCACCCCTTCATTGGTTTTCCCAGCTTCAAGAAGATCTGTCATCTACCGCTTGAAGAGAGGGTACGGGCCATGTGCGTTCCGGCCTTCAAGGCTCAATTGTTAACTGAGGAATCGGAGAAGCTGGCCGGCGATGGCACCCCGGTGCCGCCGATAGCAGACGCCTTGCTGCAAGCCGTGGATTTTGTGGCGGCCAAAACATTCTTACTGGGCGACCAGGTCGACTATGAGCAAACTGAAGAAACCTCCGTGTTAAGTATGGCGGGGGAGGCCGGCGTGCCGACCCTGGAAATGATCTACGACCTGTTGCTGGAGGACGAGGGCAGGGCACTGCTGTATTTCCCGATCTACAACTACACCGAGATGAACTACGACAATGTGCTGGCCATGATGCAACACCCGCTGTCTATCCAGGGTTTGTCTGATGGTGGTGCTCACGTCGGCACAATATGTGACTCCAGTTTTTCGACCTATTTACTCAGCTACTGGGCCAGGGACCGCCAGCGCGGACCACGCTTGGAACTGAGTGATGTTGTGCAACGGCTCACCAGTGATATTGCGGACTACTGTGGTATGGCGGATCGCGGTCGGCTGCAGGTGGGTTTGAAGGCCAACATCAATGTTATTGATTATGGCGGCTTGCAGTTGAAGCCACCCCGGATGGTGCAAGATCTGCCCGCCGGAGGACAGCGTTTGCTTCAGGATGCCGAAGGCTATCGGGCGGTTATTGTGGCCGGAGAAATTGTCGTCGAAAACGACACCATAACGGCTGCTCGTCCCGGTCGACTGCTGCGCATGGGGGAGCAGGCGGGCCTCAGACATTGATCGACTGGCAACTACTGCCGCCATTGTGGCTGGTCGTGGTAGTGGCCACGGTACTGCGCTCCTTTACTGGTTTTGGCTTCGCCATGGCTGCGGTGCCAGGATTTGCCTTGTTTTTGCCGCCAACGGAAGCGGTGGTGCTGAGCGCCAGCCTGTCGTTGTTACTTGGTATCCAGACATTTCCCCAGTACCGCGCCGAACTCCAGCTGCAAAGTCGCTGGCCGATGTTTGTGTTGGCCATTGTGGGGACCCTGATCGGTGCGCGACTTCTACTGTTTATTGATCGAGACACGTTCATGATGCTGATCGGAGTGGTGATCATTGTTGCCTCGGGGGTGTTGGCGCGGTTTCATCCACGCCGTCGACCACCACACAAGGGTTGGATAGCGGTTAGTGGTTTGATCAGTGGGCTTCTCAATGGTGCCTTCGCCATCGCCGGACCCCCCATTATTGTATATGCCATGGCAACCATGCCCGATCCGAAGGAAAGTCGCGGCCTGATGGTGGGTTTCTTCAGTTACTGCGCATTGATTGCCCTGATCACCTTTGCCCTGGCTGGACTGGTTTCGCTGTCGTCACTGTGGATTACTTTGGCTGTTTACCCTGCGGTCTTTGCCGGCGACTGGCTCGGCGTGCGCCTGTTTCACCGGTTTGCCGGCGCCTTATATCGGCGCGTGGCTATCGCTGCGCTGTTGCTGTTGGGCGTGAGTATCTTGTTAAAGGCTATTGTCTGACCCTATTGTTTTACGTTCTGGCGTATGATGCGCTGCTTCTGACGGTCCCAGTCCTTGTTTTTCTCCGTATCACGCTTGTCGTGGCTTTGTTTGCCCCGCGCTAGTGCGATTTTGGCTTTGACCAGGTGGCCCTTCCAGTAGAGTCCTGTGCACACACACGTTTGGCCCTTTTGTTCCGTAGCCGCCAGAATTTTTGCCAGCTCCCTCTTATTCAGCAACAACTTTCGGGTGCGTGTGGGATCCGTCACGAAATGGGTTGAAGCGGTATCCAGTGGCGCAATACGTGCACCCAGGAGAAAAGCCTCACCACCCTTCATTAAAACGTAGGAGTCTGTGAGTTCAATCTTTCCCATGCGCAGGCTCTTAACCTCCCAGCCCAGCAGTGCCACACCCGCTTCAAAGCTATCGTCGAGGTGATAATCGTGACGTGCACGCTTGTTCTGGGCGATTGTGTTACTACTCTGTTTAGGCTTCTTCTTGCTCATGGCGCGCATTATGCCGCAAAATCGAGACATGAGCATTGCAATGCGCGCATCCTCGGGAGCGTGGGCCAGTCGCACCACCTTTGTGCTGGCACTAACGGCCTCCGCACTGGGACTGGGAAATTTCTGGCGCTTCTCCTACTTGTTGGGAAGTCACGGTGGCGCCAGTTTCTTACTGGTGTACCTGGGCACATTATTTTTGGTGGCCGTGCCGGTGATGATCGCGGAAGTAGTGATAGGCAGCCACGGCCGTACCAATCCTGCCAACTCCTTCCTGCGTGCCAGTCGACGTTCTGCAGTATCGCCCTGGTGGTCGTTAGCGGGCTGGTGGATGGTGATATGTTCAATACTGCTGCTGGCCTACTACTCAGTCGTGGCGGGTTGGACGCTGGCTTACGTGGGCAAGATGGATGCTGCGGTACTGGCTGATGCCAGCGCCGCTATGGTGGGTGAGCACTTTGTTGACTTCCTGTCGGCACCCACAGAGCTGATTTATTGGCAAACGCTGTTTATTGCGCTCACTTTCATAGTTTCTGGATTGGGCATTCATCGCGGCCTGGGCGTTCTATTCTGGTTTGTGGTGCCCCTGACCCTGGTGGTGCTAGCCGTGTTGATCAACTTCGCGCTGCAGCAGGGTGATGTCGTGGCGGCGGGGAAGTTCTTGTTTTCTTCGGTAAGTTTTGATTTCACAGCGAGCTCCGTGTTGGCAGCCATGGGGCATGCGTTTTTTACACTCGGCATCGGTGTAGGTGTGGGTGTGACATTTGGTGCCTATGCCCCGGAGAAAATACCGATTGGCCGCACCGTATTAGCCGTGGCCATTCTCGATACCTTTGTTGCCATTTTTGCCGGCGTGGCGATATTTCCACTGGTGTTTGCCAATAATCTCGAACCTAACATGGGGCCGGCATTGATGTTCGTCAGTTTGCCCTATGCGTTTTCCAATATGCCTGACGGCGAAATTTTCGGCGTGCTGTTCTTTCTCTTGATTTCCGTGGTGGCGTTGGCCTCGGCGGTGGCGGTGGCAGAGGTGGCAATGTCCACTCTGGTGGAGCGTCTGCGCTTGCGCAGATCAATTGCTGCGCTCAGCATGGCTGCACTGGTGTGGTTACTGGCGTTGCCGGCAGCGCTGTCGTTCAACCTATGGCAGGAGGTTCGCTGGTTCAATGGGCTGACGCTGTTTCAGTTACTGGATATTTTGACAACGCAGATCATGATGCCCGTGGCGGCACTGTTGGTGGCGCTGTTTGCGGGCTATGCCCTGCGTCGCGAGGTGTTGCGGGTGGAAATGTACCGGGAGTCGAATCAATTCTACTTCCTGTGGCGCGCTTGTTTGCGGTATATTGCGCCGCCGGTAATTCTGGTAGTGGTACTTGCCGCCACCCTGGAAAGCGTATAAACCATGACCGTGATTCAACGCAGCGCTTTGTTGCCCTACACCGCAGAACAAGTGTTCCAGCTGGTAGATGACATAGAGGCCTATCCACAATTTATGGATGGTTGCGTCAGGGCGCAGGTTTTAAGTCGCGACGACTACAGCGTTGAGGCCCGACTGGATCTGGAGCGTGCGGGCATCACCCAGAGCTTTGCGACTCGCAATCAATTACGGCCGCCACACACCATTGAATTGGAACTGCTGGAAGGTCCGTTTGAAAGCTTTAGCGGCCGCTGGCATTTTCGGGCGCTGGGTGATTCGGCCTGTAAAGTCAGCCTTGACCTGGAGTTTACCCTGAGCAGTTCGGTGCTGGGCGCTGCCGCGGCCCGGCTGTTTAACTCAGTCACCTCGCACCTGGTGGATGCCATCAGTGATCGAGCTCGACAACTATACGGATAGAACCATGACAGAGGCAGACAAAATTCCGGTTGAAGTGGCCTACGCGTTGGCTGACAAACAGGAAATCGTGATGCTGGAGGTGCAATCAGGCACCACAGCGGCAGCGGCGGTTCAGCAATCGGGTATTGAGAAACACTTTCCCGGCCTGCAACTGGCTGATGCCGATCTGGGCATTTTTGGCAAAGCGATTAAAGCGAATCAGGTCTTGCACGCCGGCGACCGGGTGGAAATATACCGGCCACTGATTGTCGATCCGAAAGAGGTCAGGAAGCGTCGCGCAGCTGAGGCTAAAGCGCGGCGGGCCAAGGAAAAGGCGGGGAAATAGTGCCGTTTAGGAGTCCGCAGTAGTCGGTAGGAAGTTGCCACTGAAGTAGCTGAGTTCGTCCCCTTCAAAAAAGACGCTCAAGCGTTGCTCATCCACAGTATTGGGCCCATTGCGCACCAGGTAGATGTAATCCCAACGAGATTGATTGAAGCTGTCTTCCACCAGGGGAGTTCCCAGAATATAGCGCACTTGGCGACGGGTCATGCCCGGTTTCAGCTGGTCGACCATCTCCTGGGTAATAATATTGCCCTGTTCTATATCAATCCGGTAAACACCCGGGAAGCCAAAGCTACCGCAACCGCTGGTGAGGCCAGTAAGGCCAATAAGGAGGGCGAAAAACGCTATTCGCATTGAGTTTGGCTTCCACTTTTTTTGCAGGGGTGGCATGATACCCTAGAACGTCATATCTGAATACTGAGCTGCTCTCCATGTCCTCAGAAAATCAGGAACTGCGTAAAGCGGGACTGAAAATTACACTGCCACGCGTCAAGATTCTACAGATTCTTGAGGGCCGCGGTGTGGATGCCCAGCATATGAGTGCGGAGGATGTTTATCGCGCTCTGCTGGACGCAGGTGAAGACGTTGGGCTGGCCACGGTCTACCGGGTCCTGACCCAGTTTGAGACCGCGGGCCTGGTGACACGACATAATTTTGAAACCGGGCACTCGGTGTTTGAGCTCGCCAAAGGCGAGCACCACGATCACATGGTGTGCATGGATTCCGGCGATGTGATTGAGTTTCTCGACCCGATCATTGAAAAACGCCAGCATGAGCTCGCCGCTGAACATGGCTTTGAGCTGGTGGATCACTCCCTCGTGCTGTACGTCAAGAAGAAGTAGCCAGCATCTCTCGGGCATGTGCCCGAGTTTGCTCCGTCAATTCAATTCCACCTAACATTCGCGCAACTTCTTCCACGCGTTCCTCCTCGCTGAGCTGAGCGAGCTGGGTAAGGCTGCGTTTGTTGTCGCTGATTTTGCTGACCTGAAGGTGTTGGTGGCCGAGGGAGGCCACCTGGGGCAAGTGTGTCACACACATGACCTGAGCCTGGTCCGATAGGCTGCGCAACAAGCGCCCCACCACCTCTGCCACTGCACCGCCAATGCCCACATCCACTTCGTCGAATACCATCGCAGGCACCGTACTGGTGCTGGCGGTAACCACCTGGATGGCCAGGCTGATGCGAGACAGCTCTCCGCCGGAAGCAGTTTTTCCCAGTGGCGCGGGCGTCTGGCCCGGATTGGTGCTGATACGAAACTCGACGTCCTCCAGTCCATGGGGGTGGGGATTGTCGGATTCCCGCGAGGTCAGGGCTATGTCAAATTGGCACCGCTGCATGGCCAGTTCAGCCAGTTGTTGCTCCACGGCCCGGGTGAGTTTTTTGGCGGCCCTGGCACGGGCTTTACCCAGTTTCAGGGCGGCCGCCTGATAACTTGCTGCCAGTTCACCCAATTGCGCCTGCAAGCCTTCAATGTTTGCATCCCCCGCGCGCAGATCAGCTAGTTCCTGGGCTAATTGCTGGTGTGTATCTGGCAAGTCCTCGGCACGTACGCGGTGTTTACGGGCAACTTCATAGAGTGTGTCCAGATTGCTCTCTACTTCGCGCAGGCTTGCTGGGTTCACTTCAACCTGGTCGACAAACCCTAGCATCTCCGCACGCGCTTCACCCAGTTGAATCGATGCGCTGTCGAGCAACTCGCGCACGGTGTCGATGGCATCACCGGTAAAAACATCCTCGCTTACCAGTTGCAGGGCGCGCCGCGCTCCAGCCTCCTGTTGCTCGCATAGTTCGATGGCTTGCTCTGCGCCGTGCAGTATTTGCTCGGCATTGGCCAGCTGTTTCTGTTCGACTTCCAATGCCTCCACACCCCCTGTCTGTGGGTTGAGCGCGTCCAGTTCCTCGACCTGGTAGGCCAGTAACTGAGCGCGGGCGTTGCGCTCATCACCACTGCCGGCTAGTTCATCCAATTGGCGCTGCAGTCGCAGCCAGTCCGAGGCAATTTGTTCC
Source organism: Halieaceae bacterium (assembly GCA_965237855.1). GTDB lineage: Bacteria > Pseudomonadota > Gammaproteobacteria > Pseudomonadales > Halieaceae > CBDEGK01. Next base: position 185,050 of record CBDEGK010000005.1, read on the forward strand.
AGCTGTTTTGCGGCCTTGGTTTGGCCTGCGTACTCATCCAGCACCTGGCGCTGCGTTTCCCGCCGCAACAACGATTGATGGGCGTGCTGGCTGTGGATATCAATCAGCAGTGCACCCAGCTGGGTGCAATCTTGCACGGTGCAGGGATGGCCATTGATAAAGGCGCGAGAACGCCCCTCTCGATTGAGCGTGCGCCGCAGCAGGCAATCGTCGCCGGCGTCCAGTTCGCGATCCTTGAGCCAGCGCCGTGCTGGTTCGATACAGGCGATATCGAACGTGGCGGTAATGTCGGCGCGATCGGCACCGGCGCTGATGGTGTTCGGATCGGCCCGGTCCCCCAGGCTCAGGCCCAGTGCATCCAGCATGATGGATTTACCGGCGCCGGTCTCGCCCGTCACCACGGTCATGCCGGGGCCAAACTCCATTTCCAGGTGATCGACGATCGCGTAATTGCTAATACTGAGGTGAGCTAGCATCAAACTCTTATACCCCAGTTGTGCGAGCACTTAAACCACTTGGCGCAAAAGGGTGGGTTTTTTGTCGGTGTCGTTGTTAGAATTCCTCCAATGTCACGTCGGGAAATATCAGATCGGGCTCAGATCGTTCTCAAGGCTCTGATCGAACGCCATATCAGGGATGGTCAGCCAGTGGGTTCCAAGACCCTGTTGGAAGAATCGCGCCTGCCGGTATCGGCCGCGACCGTGCGCAATGTGATGTCAGACCTGGAAGAGCGGGGTTACCTGATTTCCCCACATACATCGGCGGGCCGCGTGCCTACCTCTGCGGGTTACCGCCTGTTCGTGGATAGCCTGCTACAAATGCGGCCGGTGGATGACGAATCGGTAATCACCCTGCGCGAGGAGCTGAACCCCGATAAATCTCCTCATGAGCTGGTACTGACGGCTTCCGGTATATTGTCTTCCATAACATCGCAGGCCGGCGTCGTCACCATGCCGCGCCAGCGGGCCAGCCGACTGCGGCAGGTTGAATTTCTACCCTTGTCCGGTGATCGAGTCTTGGTCACCCTGGTGACCAATGAACGGGAGGTGCAGAATCGCATCATCCATACCTCGCGGCCCTACAACGAGGATGAACTGCGCCAGGCAGCGAGCCTGTTGAATCAGCGTTTTTCAGGTCGACCTCTGGATGAGGCCAAAGCGCGTATCCTGACCGAAATGAAAGCAGATCGGGCCAGCATCGACAAGTATATGCAGGCCACCCTCGACCTGGCCAGCCAGGCATTCGAGGAAGATACGCCAGAGCAGAATTATATGGTGGCTGGAGAAACCCAGCTGCTGGACAGCGCCACACCGGAGGAATTGGACAAACTCCAGGGTTTATTCCAGGAATTTCAGCGCAAAAAGGACTTGCTGCACCTGCTGGAGCGCTGCACCCGGGCTCAGGGGGTTCAGATTTTTATCGGTGAGGAAGCGGGTTACGAAGTGCTGGGCGGCTACAGTGTGGTTACAGCCCCCTACAGCGATGGTGTTCAGCCCATCGGCGTACTCGCGGTGATTGGTCCCCAGCGCATGGCCTATCACAAGGTGATCCCCATTGTGGATATCACCGCCCGTATGCTCTCGGCAGCACTCGCCAAGTAGAAACCGGGGAGCAATAGGGTCAGACTCCTTTTGCTCCCTTGAAATAGCTTCATCTCGCCCCTATATCCTTAACACGCCAAAATAATGGGGCTTATCCCCTGTTTTGTACAAAAATTGATCAGTTTGGAGTAGATACGTGGCTGAAGAAGGTCAAAAGCCGGAACAAGAGAACCCGAAAGAAGAGGTTTCCGCGGAAATACCGGAACAACCGGTGGTGGAACCCGCGGATGAGAGCGCGGACAACGACGCGGTGGAGGGTCGGTCCGAGGCGGTAGATGCCGAGGCGGAGGTGACCCTGGAATCTTTACAGGAGGAGCTGGAAGCCGCGAAAGACACGGCCTTGCGGGCACAAGCGGAAGCCCAGAATGCGCGTCGTCGATCTGAGGCAGACGTTGAAAAGGCACGCAAGTTTGCTTTGGAGCGCTTCGCCGGCGAGATGCTGTCGGTGGTGGATAACCTGGAGCGGGCGCTGGAAGCTACTGAAGGCGACGCCGAAGATGCGAAAGCCATGGCCGAGGGGGTGGATTTGACCCTGAAAGCCCTGTTGGATGTGTTTGAGCGCTTCAATATCGAGCAAGTTGATCCACGGGGAGAACCGTTTGATCCAAACCTGCATCAGGCCATGACCATGGTGCCAAACCCCGATATGGAACCCAATACTGTCATGGATGTGATGCAGAAGGGCTACACACTTAGTGGACGGTTGATTCGCCCGGCCATGGTGGTAGTGAGCAAGGCACCGGAATAGGGTGATTAAACGGGTGCCTGGGCCTTGAAAGCAGCGCTTTGGCACCCATATAGACAAAGACTTGAATATATACAGCTGGCTGATGGCGGCTGACAGATTGTGGAGAAGCAGTGATGGGTAAAATTATTGGAATAGACCTGGGTACGACCAATTCCTGTGTGGCCGTGCTGGATGGCGATAGCACCAAGGTGATTGAGAATGCCGAGGGTGATCGCACAACCCCGTCCATCATCGGCTACACCGATGACGATGAAGTGCTGGTGGGCCAGTCGGCCAAGCGTCAGGCGGTGACCAATCCGACCAACACCGTGTTTGCGGTCAAGCGTCTGATTGGCCGTAAGTTTAAGGACGATGTGGTACAAAAAGACATCAGCATGGTCCCCTACACCATTGTTGAAGCCGACAATGGCGACGCCTGGGTAGAAGCTAAAGGCGAGAAGATGGCGCCGCCGCAGGTGTCAGCACAGATTTTGATGAAGATGAAGAAAACGGCCGAGGAATTCCTCGGTGAGCCAGTAACCGAGGCGGTAGTCACGGTACCGGCTTACTTCAATGATTCCCAGCGCCAGGCCACCAAGGACGCGGGCAAGATCGCCGGTCTGGACGTCAAGCGTATTATCAATGAACCCACAGCGGCCGCACTGGCCTACGGTATGGACAAAGGTAGAGGCGATCACACCATCGCGGTCTACGACCTGGGAGGCGGTACCTTTGATATTTCCGTCATAGAGATTGTAGAAGTTGACGGCGAGCACCAGTTTGAAGTGCTCTCCACCAACGGTGACACCTTTCTCGGTGGTGAAGACTTCGATCTGCGTTTAATCGAATATCTCGCCGCGGAATTCAAGAAAGAAAGCGGTATTGATCTGCATAACGATCCGCTGGCCTTGCAACGCCTGAAAGAGGCTGCTGAAAAAGCCAAGATCGAGCTGTCTACTACCCAGCAATCGGAAGTAAACCTGCCATATATCACGGCCGATGCTAGCGGTCCCAAGCACCTGGTGGTGAAATTGTCTCGCGCCAAACTGGAATCGCTGGTGGAAGATCTGGTGGCGCGTTCACTGGAGCCGATGAAAATCGCGCTCAAAGATGCAGACCTGAGCCCCAGTGAGATTGACGATATTATTTTGGTTGGCGGCCAGACCCGTATGCCAATGGTACAGAGCAAGGTGGCCGAGTTTTTCGGCAAAGAGCCGCGTAAGGATGTTAACCCCGACGAAGCGGTTGCCATGGGCGCTGCCCTGCAGGGTGCGGTGTTGAGCGGTGAAGTCACCGACGTTTTGCTGTTGGACGTAACGCCGTTGACCCTGGGTATTGAAACCATGGGTGGGATTGCCACGCCGCTGATCGATAAGAACACGACGATTCCAACCAAGAAGTCGCAGATCTTTTCAACTGCCGAAGATAATCAGTCGGCGGTCACCATTCACGTGGTGCAGGGTGAGCGCAAACAGGCCCAGTCCAATAAGTCCCTGGGGCGTTTCGACCTGGCTGACATTCCGCCCTCTCCGCGCGGACTGCCGCAGATCGAAGTCACTTTTGACCTCGACGCCAATGGTATTCTGCATGTTGCGGCTCAGGACAAGGCGACCGGCAAAGAACAGTCGATTCGCATTACCGCATCCAGCGGTTTAAGCGATGATGAGATTGAACAGATGATGGCCGATGCTGAAGCAAATGCCGAAGCAGATGCCAAGTTTGAAGAGCTGGTGACGGCACGCAATACCTGTGAGGGCTTGATGCACGCTACCAAGAAGACCCTGGAAGAGGCGGGCGATAAGGCCAGTGAGGAAGAGAAAACAGCCATTGAAACGGCGGTTGCTGACGCGGAAGAGGCACTAAAAAGCGATGACAAAGATGCCATTGATGCGGCAACTACCAAGCTGACGGAAGCTTCCAGCAGCCTGGCGCAGAAGTTGTATGCCGAACAGGCGGCACAAGCGGAAGCAGCCGGCGCCGGCGCAGAGGGTGCCCAGGCCGCAGCTGAATCTGCCGAGGACGCGGTCGACGCTGAATTCGAAGAGGTAACAGACGACGATAAGAAGGCTTCCTAAGAGGCTTTCAATCTGGAAAGAGTCGGCTAGACTCTTTCCACTCATTTACTCGCGGGCCCAGTGTGCCCGCGTTGCTGTTTTAAGAGAACACTGGGAATCATGTCAAAACGCGATTACTACGAGGTCCTGGGAGTCAGCAAAGGTGCTGATGGAAAGGAGATCAAAAAGGCCTACCGCCGGGTGGCGATGAAATTTCACCCGGATCGTAATCCCGACGACGCTAATGCCGAAGACAAATTCAAAGAGGCCAGTGAAGCCTATGAGATTTTGTCAGATGGAGAGAAGCGGGCGGCCTACGATCAGTTTGGCCATGCTGGTGTCAATCCGCAGATGGGTGGCGCCGGATTCTCCGGCAATTTCAGCGACATTTTTGGTGATGTCTTTGGCGATATCTTTGGCGGCGGTGGCGGCCGCGGTGGTCGTGGTGGACCTCAGCGTGGCTCCGACTTGCGCTACACCCTGGAGATCAGTCTAGAGCATGCTGTGCGCGGCACCACGGTTAAGATACGTGTTCCCACGCTGAGAACCTGTGAGCCCTGTGACGGCAGTGGCGCCAAGCCGGGCAGTTCGCCCGCTACTTGTGGCACTTGTGGCGGGGTTGGGCAGGTGCGGATGCAGCAGGGTTTTTTCCAGGTACAGCAAACCTGCCCTAACTGCCGTGGCAAGGGACGGGTGATTTCAGATCCTTGTACCTCTTGTCGCGGCCAGGGTCGCGTTGAAGAAACCAAGACCTTGTCTGTAAAAGTACCACCGGGTGTGGATACCGGGGATCGTATTCGCCTTAGCGGCGAAGGCGAGGCAGGACCTGACGGTGGCCCATCTGGCGACCTGTTTGTGCAGATGTCCGTCAAGAGCCACAATATTTTTGAGCGCGATGGCAAACACCTGTATTGCGAGGTGCCAATCACGATCACCCATGCCGCACTAGGCGGCGAACTGGAAGTGCCGACCCTGGATGGGCGTGTGAAATTGAAGATTCCCGGCGGCACTCAAACAGGTAAACTGTTTCGCCTACGCGGCAAGGGTGTCAAGCCCGTGCGAGGTGGCTCTGTGGGCGACCTGATGTGCCGGATAGAAGTGGAGACGCCGGTTAACCTGACCAGGCGCCAGCAGGAATTGCTGGAAGAGTTGAAAGAGACAATGGATGAGGCCGGGGAGAAGAATTCTCCACGTCAGTCCTCTTGGTTCGAAGGCGTAAAAAGTTTTTTTGATGACATGAAGCTATGAGTATTCGAGTAGGCATCACCGGTGCGGCTGGTCGTATGGGGCGCACCCTGATAGAAGCGGTCAGCAATTCCGATGGCATGGAGCTGGCAGCTGCCATTGAGCAGCCCACTAGTTCGCTGGTGGGTGCTGATGCGGGCGAATTGGTCGGGCTTGGTAAAAGTGGAGTCATGATAGTCGGCGATATTGCTGATGTGGTAGACGATTTTGATCTGTTGATTGATTTCACCGTGCCAGTGGCTACGCTGGGCAACGTTGCCGCCTGCGCAGAAGCGGGCCGATTGATGGTGATTGGTACCACCGGATTTACCTCGGAGCAACAGGCGGAGATTGATGCAGCGGCGGGGAAAATAGCTATTTGTAAGGCCTCCAACTTCAGCACCGGCGTCAATGTCTGCTTTGAATTACTCGACATGGCGGCCCGGGTGTTGGGTGATGATTCTGACATCGAAATTTACGAGACACATCATCGCCACAAGATTGACGCTCCTTCCGGGACAGCCTTGAGTATGGGTGAAGTGATTGCCGATGCCCTGGGTCGAGATTTATCCAAGGTCGCTGTCTATGGTCGCGAGGGCCAGACTGGCGCTCGCAACAGAGACACCATTGGATTTGCTACCGCACGTGGTGGCGACGTGGTCGGCGACCACACGGTAACCTTTCACGCCGAAGGCGAGCGTGTGGAAATCACTCACAAGGCCTCATCCTGTATGAGTTTTGCGCGCGGTGCACTGCGTGCCGCCAGCTGGCTGTCGGCGCAGCCTGCGGGTTTGTACGATATGCGCGATGTACTGGGTTTCAACCGATAAGGACCAAATAGCATGAGTGAGCACATCGTCACCATCGATGAGACGAATGCCCAGCAATACCTGGTCGAAGAATCCATGCACCGGCCAGTGGTGGTGGATTTTTGGGCCGACTGGTGTGAGCCCTGTAAAACCCTGATGCCCCTGCTGGACAAACTGGCCGAGGAGTATCAGGGACAGTTCCTGTTGGCGAAGGTGAATGCCGATGAACAGCAGGGTATTGCACAGCAGTTAGGTGTGCGTAGTCTGCCCACGGTGATGGTTATCAAGGAGGGGCAGCCGGTCGATGGCTTTGTCGGTGCCCAGCCAGAAAGCCAGATTCGTGAAATACTCGACAAATACCTGCCCAAGCCCTGGGATGGCCTGTTGCAACAGGCCCAGGCACTGATGGCCGAGGGTGATGCCGACACCGCGTTGCCGTTGCTGCGTCAGGCTTACGATGATTCCAGCCACCAGCACGATATCACCCTGGCCTTTGCCCAGGTGCTGATTGAACTCAACCGTCTGGATGAGGCCGAAAAAGTATTGTCCGAGGTGCGTATGGCAGACCAGGACACCGGCTGGGAACAGCTTAAGGCGCAGCTGGATTTGAAACGTGACGCCGCCAAATCGCCGGAAATAGAGGCACTGGAGCAACAGATTGCAGCCGATCCGGAAAATTTTGACTTGCGGCACCAATTAGCGGTGCAGTACAACAATGCGGCTATGTACAAAGAAGCCCTGGAAACCCTGATTGCCATCCTTCAGGTTGACAAGGACTACGCCGACGGCGGCTGCCGAAAAACCCTGCTGGACATCATAGCCACGCTGGGCAAGGGTGATCCGCTGGCGGCGGAGTATCAGCGCAAATTGTTTGGCCTGATGTACTAGGCTGCAACCCGCGCAGTTAACATCCCGCCGATAGCTATGAGCTAGCCAGGTCTTTCAGGGCCTGCCCGGTCAGCCGATAACCAATCCATTCATTTTGTGGCTCGGCGCCCAGGGAATCGTAGAATTCGATGGAAGGTTTGTTCCAGTCCAGCACGTTCCACTCAAAGCGACCGCAGTCGTTTGCCACCGCGATTTTGGCCAGGTGTGCCAGCAGCGCCTTGCCGGCGCCAACTCCCCGGTGTTCTGGGGACACATAGAGATCTTCCAGGAACAGCCCGAGTTTACCCAGCCAGGTGGAATAGTTGAAAAAATAGACGGCGAAACCAAGCGGCTGGCCTTCGTTTTCGCAAATCAGGGCCTGTACCTGGGGGTGCTCTGAAAAAATGGTGTTGCGAAGGTGATCCTCTGTGGCAAGCACCTCCACGAGGGCATTCTCGTAGATGGCCAGTTCCTTCACAAAGTGCAGAATCAGCGGTACATCCGCCTCTACTGCGTCCCGAATTACCAGTTTTGACACCGCCATCTCCTCAGCCGCTATTCTCACGCGACCTACTTGAATGATAGATAAACATACTGTAAGTTCAAATGCCTTTTTTCATTGCAGGCATAGAGGGTCAGAGGAGTATGGATAAGTAAAAGGCTACATCCACACACCGCTTCGGCGGACCGCTCCGACCCCAGCCTACAATCAAACGTGGAATTGCTCAGGAGTACAAGATGGATACACGTTTTTCCGAGGAAGAATTAGCCTTCCAGCAAGAAGTTCGCCAATGGTTCGCGGACAATTATACCGATGAAGTGAAGGCCAAATTGATCGGGCCGACCTTTCGCCAGGCGCAAATCGACTGGCAAAAAAAGCTCTACGAGCAGGGTTGGGTTGCCCCTGGATGGCCGCAAGAATACGGCGGCACCGGCTGGAGCAGCACCCAGAAGTTCATTTTCGAAAATGAACAAACCGCCGCCGGTGCACCCAATGTGATCCCTTTTGGCCTCACCATGGTGGGCCCGGTTATCTACGGCTTTGGTACAGACGAGCAGAAGGCGAAATTCCTGCCTCGAATCCTTGAAAGCGAAGACTGGTGGTGCCAGGGTTATTCTGAACCCGGGGCTGGCTCTGACCTGGCGGCGCTGAAAACCAAGGCGGAACTGGATGGTGATGAGTACGTGGTCAACGGCGCCAAGATCTGGACCAGCTACGCCCAGTACGCCGACTGGATATTTTGCCTGGTGCGCACCAGCACCGAGGGCAAGAAACAGCAGGGCATCAGTTTTCTGCTGATCGATATGAAGAGCGATGGCATTAAAGTGAACCCGATTATTACTATTGATAATCGCCACGCTCTCAACGAGGTGGAATTCAATAATGTCAGGGTGCCGAAAGCGAACCTGATCGGCGAAGAAAACAAAGGCTGGACCTATGCCAAGGCGCTGCTGCAGCACGAGCGTACAGGTATAGCCGGGGTTGCCGGCTGCAAGGCGTGGCTGGCGGAAATCAAGCAGCTGGCCGCGGTAGAGTTGCATGGCGGGCGACCTCTCATAGAGGACCCCTCCTTTCAGCGTCGACTGTCGGAGGTTGAAACCGAGCTCATGGCGCTGGAGTACACCGATTTGCGGGTGCTAGCCACGGTTGCATCGGGTTCGGCACCGGGTCCCGAATCATCCCTTTTGAAGATCAAAGGCACTGAGATGCAGCAAGCGCTGCAGGAACTGCGCATGGAAGTAGCGGGTTATTACCGGGGCGTGCTGCCTGATGCCGATGGCAATGATGAAAGTGGCCACGAATTTGGCAGCGCCGCGCGAGTTGGTTACATGTATGGCCGCGCCGCCACCATCTACGGTGGTTCCAATGAAGTGCAGAAGAATATCATCGCCAAGGCCGTGCTCGGCCTCGAATAAAGGAATAGGTAGGTAGCCATGAATTTTGATTTATCTGAAGAACAAGTGATGCTGAAGGACAGCGTCGCCCGATTCGTGCAGGACAACTACGATATTGAAAAGCGCCGCGCCCTCGTAAAGAGTGACACCGGCTTCAGCGCAGAAAACTGGCAGGCCTTTGCCGAACTGGGTTGGCTGTCTGTTCCCTTCGCCGAAGAGGTGGGTGGTTTTGGTGGTAGCGTTGTTGACGTGATGGCGGTAATGGAGGAGTTAGGTAGAGGCCTGGTTGTTGAGCCTTACCTGGCAACGGTTCTGTTATTTGGCGGCCTGGTACAAGCCCTGGGTAGCAGCGAGCAGAAAGAAACTTTACTGCCCCCGGTGATCGGCGGGGAATTGCAGGGAGCCTTTGCCTACCTGGAACGCCAGTCGCGCTTTGATTTAAACGACGTCAACACCAGCGCGACCACCTCGGGCGACGGCTACACCCTCAGCGGTGAGAAGACCGTGGTCTTTAATGGTGTGGCCGCAGACAAGCTAGTGGTGTCCGCCCGTACCAGTGGCGAGCAAAGGGATGAGTCGGGCATAAGCCTGTTTATTGTTGATGCCAACGGCGCGGGTGTCTCGCGCACCGGTTATAAACTCATGGACGGCCAGACCGTGGCCAATATCACGCTCGACAATGCTGCCGGCGAACTGTTGGGGGCTGAGGGCGCTGGTATCGCCGCCATGCAGCAAGTGGTTGATGCGGCCACCCTCGGTTTGTGTGCGGAAGCCATGGGCATCATGCAGTACCTGCAGGACTCGACGGTTGAGTACAGTCGCACTCGCGAACAATTTGGCGTGGCAATCGGCTCCTTCCAAGCGCTCCAGCATCGCATGGTGGAGACCTTCATGTCCTGCGAGCAAGCCCGTTCAATGCTGATTCGCGCCGTGTGTTCCTCCCTGGAACAGAGCGAAGAGGAGCAGAAAGATCTGCATGCGCTGAAGATGGTGCTGTCGCGCCACGGCAAACTGGTGGGTGACGAGGCGATACAAATACACGGTGGCATGGGCATGACCGATGAACTCGATATTGGTCACTACGTGAAGCGCCTGATGATGATCAACACGATCTTCGGCAACGGCGATTACCACCAGGACAAATTTAATCAGCTGGCTTACAGCTAAACAGACAACACACTGAGGACAACAACATGAAACTGGGACTTTTACTGGGCTATTCTGGCAAGCAGATCCACATTCCCATGGATACCATCAAGCACGCTGAGAACCTGGGATTTGATTCGGCGTGGACCGCTGAAGCCTATGGCTCTGATGCGGTTACCGTGGCGACCTGGGTTTTGGCCCAGACTGAGAAAATCAAGGTCGGCACGGCCATCATGCAGATGCCCGCGCGTACGCCTGCAATGTGCGCAATGACAGCTATGTCGCTGGCGCAAATGTCCAACAATCGTTTCATCGTCGGCCTGGGTGCCTCTGGTCCGCAGGTGGTAGAAGGCTGGCACGGCGTACCTTATGGCAAGCCGATTGCCCGCACCCGTGAATATATCCAGATCATGCGCAAGATCATGGCGCGGGAAGGACCGGTGGAATTCGACGGTGCCATGTACCAAATGCCCTGCAAAGGGGAAGGTGCGACGGGGCTGGGCAAGCCGCTCAAGTCCATTCTCCACCCGAACAACGACATTCCATTTTATACGGCCTCCATCACCCCAGCGGGTCTCAAGGCGGCGGCCGAGGTGGCAGATGGGGTGTTCCCGGTATGGATGGATCCGGACAAGTACGGTCTGTTCCAGGACGATCTGGAAGCTGGTTTTGCCGCTGCAGGAAATGGCAAGAGCCTCAGTGACTTCGATATCGCTCCGTTCGTTACCGTGGTGATGAATGATGACCTGGAAGCGGCGTACGAGGCGGTGCGTCCTGGTATGGCGCTGTATATCGGCGGCATGGGTGCCAAAGGTAAGAACTTCTACAACGATTACGCCACTCGCCTCGGATATGGCGATGTGGCAGAGCGAATACAGGACCTTTACCTTTCTGGCCAGAAGCAGGAAGCCGAGGCGCTGCTTCCCAAGGAATTGATGGACGAAGTCGCCCTGATTGGTCCTAAAGGCCGGATTAAGGAGCGTCTGCAACGCTGGAAGGATGCCGGTAAGCGTGGCGAAGTCGGCAGCATGCTCTGCGGTGCACACGATCCGGAAGTACTACAGTTACTCGCCGAAGAAATGCTCTGATGGAGATAGCCGGTAAAGTGGTCATTGTCACCGGTGGTGGCAATGGCATTGGCAAGGCACTGTGTGAACGTTTCGCACAGGAGGGCGCCAGGATTGTTGTTGTTGCGGATCTCGAAGCCGACAGCGCTCAGTCGGTGGCTGATGCGATTGGTGGTGTGGCGTTTGCCTGCAATGTCCGTGACGAGAGCCAGATCGTGGAGTTGGTGCAGAAGGTCGAAGCTGACTACGGCCAGGTTGACCTGTTTTGCTCGAATGCAGGTATCGGTGCTGGCGACGGCCCCAGCGGTTTGGCGACGGGTGCTGACAATAATGTCTGGCAAGCCATGTGGGACATTCATGTGATGGCCCATGTCTACGCCGCCCGCGCCTGTTTGCCGGGGATGATAGAGCGAGGCAGCGGCTACTTTCTGAACACAGTCTCTGCTGCAGGTATTCTCAGTCAGATTGGCGATGCTGCCTATTCCACCACCAAGCACGCGGCTATTGGTTTTGCCGAGTCCTTGGCCATCACCCACGGTGATGACGGAATCGGGGTGTCGATGATTTGCCCGCAGGCGGTCAATACGCGGATGATCCAGCAGTTCAGTGACGGCGATGGCGGCAGTGCCGGACTAGACGGTGTCATATCAACCGAAGACCTGGCCGAGGCAACAGTGCAGGGCCTGGCGGAAGGTAAATTCCTGATCTTGCCTCATGCCGAAGTGGAACAGTATCGGCAAAACAAGGCGGCCGATTACGGCCGATGGATCGGCGGTATGCGCAAATTGCGTCGCAGCGTGGGAGTGCCCAATGACAGCCATTGATCTGTTTCGTGTCGATAACAAGGTTGCCCTGGTAACGGGCGGCAGTCGCGGCATTGGCGAGGCAATTGCCCATGGATTGGCCGAGCAGGGTGCTCACGTCATTGTTTCCAGTCGCAAGCTGGATGGCTGTGAGATGGTTGTGAAAGATATCCAGGCCAATGGCGGCAAGGCCTCAGCCATGGCCTGCCACGCCGGCGACCTGGATGCCATCGACGCTCTGTTTGTTGCTATTAAAGAAGAGTTTGGCGGCCTGGATATCCTCGTCAACAACGGCGGTACCAATCCGTACTTCGGTCCTGTTGCGGAGACGCCGCCATCGGCTTTTGAGAAAACCTATGACGTGAATTTACGCGGGCCCTTCTATATGTCGGTGCGAGCGGTTGAGCAAATGAAGGAGCGCGGGGGCGGCGCTATTCTCAATATGGCGTCCATCGACGGAATTACCGCGGGTAATCTGCAAGGGGTTTACAGTACCACCAAGGCAGCCCTGATCAGTATGACCCAGTCCTTCGCCCAGGAGAATGGCCGCTACGGTATCCGCGTCAATGCCTTGTGTCCCGGCCTCACCGAGACCAGGTTCACCGGAGTTTTCCAGCAGGCCGAGGGCTACGACAGGATGGTTGCGCAGCTGCCGCTGGGAAAAGCCTCCCAGCCCATCGATATGGTTGGCGCATGCCTGCTGATGCTCAGCGATGCCAGCGCCACCATGACCGGACAGACGCTGGTGATAGACAGTGGAGCACTGGTCTCACACGGCCTCTAGAAGGGAGGTATAATCCGCAGCGTGGACACCTCCCTACGCTTTGCGCGGACCATTCTTAATGGTTTCGAGTCCTATTTTGCGGATTTCCAGAACATTACCCTGGCGGCCAAGCCACGCTTCGAAAAAGCCGACTGGCTTGGCATTCATGCCGCTTCCCGTGATCGCATAGACCTGTACAAGCGCAAGGTGCGCAAAGTTGATGACACCGTGCGCCTGATCGCTGGTGAACGACTGCTGGAGATGGATTTCTGGAGTGAGGCGAGAGCGCATTATGCACAATTGATCGTTGGGCACAATAATTACGAGATCGCCGAAACATTTTTCAACTCGATTTACCGCGCTGTGCTGGAACATCGCAAAATTCGGAACGAGCACGCCTTCGTGTTTTCATCCCAGGGGGATATGCCGCCCGCAGGTAGCACCCCGATGTGGCGAGAGTACGAGATGGGTCACGACGTGGGCGAGTTTTTCCACCAGTTGCTGGATGACTATGCTTTTAGCATTCCCTATCAGGATAAGCAGCGCGATATACGCAACATTGTCCAGGTGGTGCACGACTACCTGTCGCCGCGTTTCGACGTGACCGCCGACAGCGTGCGCGCACAAGTGCTGGAGTCGATGTTCTTTCGCAACAAGGGTGCTTATATCGTCGGCAAACTGATAACCGGTGGCAGGTCCATGCCTTTCGTGTTGCCGGTACTCCACACGGAGGAGGGCAGTGTCTATATCGATACCATCTTGTTTGGTTCAGACAAGGTCAGTGTCATTTTTAGTTTTACCCGCTCGTACTTTATGGTCGACGCAGAAGTACCTGCACGCTATGTGAGTTTTTTACAGAGCCTGATGCCCGCCAAGCCTATATCGGAAATATACAGTTGCATGGGCTACAACAAGCATGGGAAGACGTATTTTCATCGCTGTGCCTTGCGACACATGGAAGAAACTACCGACCAATTCCATGTGGCGCCGGGTATCAAGGGTATGGTGATGAGTGTGTTTACCATGCCCAGCTACGATTTCGTTTTCAAGATCATCAAGGATCGATTTACGCCGCCCAAAGACATGACGCGCGAGCAGGTAAAGGCCAAGTACCGACTAGTGAAGCGGGAGGACCGCGCCGGGCGCATGGCCGACACCCAGGAATTTACCAACCTCGCATTTGCCCGCAACCGCTTTTCCGATGAGCTGATGGCGGAGCTGATGAAGGTGGCACCCTCGGTGATCGAGGATCACGGCAAGGCACTTGTGATCAAGCACGTCTATGTAGAGCGCCGCATGACGCCGCTAAATCTGTACCTGCAGGATGCCGACGACGAGCAACTGTTGTCGGTAATGGATGAGTATGGCAATTCGATCAAGGAACTGGCTGCGGCAAATATCTTTCCTGGCGATATGCTGCTCAAAAATTTCGGTGTGACTCGCCATGGTCGTGTGGTGTTTTACGACTACGATGAACTCTGTCCGCTGACGGAGTGCAACTTCCGGGTAATTCCTCAGCCGCGTACCGAGGCCGAGGAGATGGCCAGCAAACCCTGGTACACGGTGAGGCCCAACGATATTTTCCCTGAGGAATTTAAATTGTTCTTCAGTGGCAACCAACGGGCGCGGCAGGTGTTCGACGAGCTGCACAGCGATATCTACAAGGCCAGTTTCTGGCAAGGCCTGCAGGAACAGATTGCCGCGGGCATGGTCCACGATTTCTTTCCCTATCGTCGCAAGACACGTTTTTCGAGAGATGGGCTTTCTCTACAGCAGGTTCAACATGGTTAGTATTTATCTGGTCAGGCACGGCGAAGCAGCAGCCAAATGGGGTGAAGACCCCGACCCGGGACTCAGTGCCCTGGGTCGTCAGCAGGCCCAGCAGGTACGTGATAAGTTGGAATCCAGTGCCAATATGAAGATTGTGAGCAGCCCACTGCTGCGGGCCCAGGAAACGGCATTGCCCCTGGTAAACGTGCTGCGGGAGAGCATGACAATTGATGAGACCTACCGGGAAATCCCCTCACCGGTGGGGATAAAGGACCGTCCGGGCTGGCTCCGGGGCTTCATGAAGCAGAACTGGGAAGAGCAGGGCCCTGAGATTCAGCAATGGAGCGACACCATCTGGTCATCGCTGTTTGAAGTTGATGGCGATATAGCGATCTTCACACACTTTATGGTGATAAATGCTGTTGTCAGTCGCCTGACGGATGCAGCGGCCACGGTTTGTTGTGTGCCGGACAATGGTTCTATTACCCATTTGCACCTGGAGGGACATGCTCTCAAATTGGTAGAGCTAGGCCATCAACATAAAACCCTGGTCAACTAATCCCTGTCGTCCGCAATTCGAATCAGTGCTTCCTGAACGCAGGAGGCCACCAGTTCGCCGGACTGGGTGTAAAATGTGCCGCGCGTAAACCCGCGCGAGCCACTGGCGGCGGGGCTGTCTTGTTCAAACAGCAACCATTCATCTGCGCGAAATGGGCGGTGAAACCAGAGGGCGTGATCGAGGCTTGCACCCATGAATTCCTTGCTGCGAGAGCTGTAGGGGTGGGGGCGCAGCGCTGACCCCATCAGGGTCATGTCTGACATGTAGGCCAGCAGGGTTTGGTGCATGACCGGCTCCTGCGGGAGTTGCTCCTTGGTTTTCATCCAATAACACTGGCGTGGTTCGGAGATGTCTTTCTCCGGATTGAGAAAATCCCGGCGCTTTACCGCTCGCCTGCAGATAGAGTGGGCGGGAGGTTTCTCTAACTTGTCGGGCTGTTCCTCTGCCATGCGGGTCCAGTAATCGTGGTCATCTTCCAGGCCGTCGGGCCCCGATACATCGGGCAAGTTGGACTGGTGCTCCAGGCCTTTCTCGGGTATCTGAAAGGAGATCGAGGTGTTGAAAATGGCGCGACCATCCTGCTTGGCGACCACTCTTCGCGTAGTAAAGCTGCGACCATCGCGAATTGGATCAACCTCGTACACAATTTGCTTGGATGGATTACCTGGTCGCAAAAAGTAGGCGTGCATAGAGTGAGCGACACGGTCTTCATCAACCGTTCGGATAGCGGCGTTGAGTGATTGTGCCAATACCTGGCCACCAAATACCCGTGCGGGATACCTGGGGCTCTTACCGATAAAAAGAAATTTGTCGATCTGCTCAACCTGGAGGTTGGCGGTAAGCCTTTCCATATCTGTGTTCATCGTGGTTTCAGGCCGTTAAAGAAGCAGTCATAGTAGTCGCGGGAGGCCTGGTCAACGTCTTCGACCTTGCGCCACATGGGTAAATCCATGCTGGCATTGATAGCGCCGGTGATCAGTTCCTGCGCGGTTTCGACGTCCACTTTCCTGACACTGCCGTCGTCCATCCCATCACGCATCGATTGGCCAAATCGGTTGTTCAGCGCGTCGGTGATGGCGAGGATTTCCCGCCGCCGCGGCAAGGGTAGGGCAGTAATAGAGTTGTAGCGGATCATAGGGCCATCTTCAGAATTTTGAAAATGGAAGCTGCCGCGACAGACATAGTCAAGGCGATCCAGGCCGCGCTCATAGCTAGCCGCGTCCTCGTGCAGGCGATGAGTGATATCCAGTGAACGCTTATAGCAACCATAGAGTAGGTCTTCTTTACTCTTGATGTGATAGTAAAATGCGCCCTTGGTGACATTGAGAGATTCAGCAATATCATCCAGCGACGTACCCACGAAGCCCTTCTTGTTGAAGAACCAGGTACCTGTTTTCAAGAAGGCGTCTTGCTTGAGACGATTCTGTTCTTCGCGATCGAAGCCCTGGGGTGTGGTCGTATTCAAAGCCGGGAATACAGACTCTCCGAAGTTGTGGATCTGTTCACCGTTAGCCAGACCGTTCACCAGCAGGTCGCAGGCGGAGTCAGCCACTGCTTCGATGTTATCCAGTGGCACCGAGCGCAGCCAGTTGAATGACCATTGCATTGAGCCTATCAGGCACAGGGCTACCGCGGAGCTATCTACTGGACGAACGCTGCCCTCGGTGATGCCATCGCGTACGTATTGACGCAAGCGCAGGAACATCGTGGTATAACGCGCTTCCACGTCTTCACGATGTTGATCCTGTAGAGAGGCAATTTCCAGTAATGCCGCCCGGTGCGGGCGGCTTCCCTCCTGGGCCGCACGCCAGTCCAGAAAGTGTCCGCGGTACAAGGCTTGTAAGCGATCCAACCCGCCACTGTGGACTTTTTCGATCTCATCCAGTCCGGTCATCAGATGCTCCAGCGCCGCCAGGTAGCACTGGTAGATCAACTCTTCCTTGGTTTTTACGTAATAGTAGAGGCTGGTTTTGGTCAGGCCGAGGCTCTGGGCGATGTCCAGTAATGTGGTAGAACGAGAGCCGCGACCGTTAAATAACTTGGAGGCCTGGGACAGGATCGCCGCCCGCTTGGCATCGTGCTGGGTCGTGCGATTGAAGGGGGAACCGCCATTTCCAGGTTGGTCTTTGTCTACGGCCATGAGCACTCATTTTGTGGTTGAAATACTTGAAGTTCTAGTTTTCTACTTTCAAGTATGTTTTCAAACCCCAATAGTACCCTAGCGAGCGAGCTTTTTGCACTCCCTGAAGCGAAAGCACTCGGTGGTGTGGTCGTTGACCATGCCCGTGGCCTGCATATGGGCATAAACGATAGTGGAACCGACAAAGTTGAAACCCCGTTTCTTGAGATCCTTGCTTATTTGGTCAGACAGTGAGGTAGACGCGGGCATATCTTTCAGGGATTTGAAGCGATTGACGATGGGCGTGCCATCGACGAAATGCCACAGGTAGTCGGCAAAACTACCCCATTCCTCTTGCACTGCCAGGAATGCGCGGGCGTTCTGCCGTGCACTGTAGACCTTGAGCCGGTTACGTATGATACGGCTGTCGAGCAGTATCTTGTCTAGCTTCTTGTCGCTGTAACGGGCAATCTTGTTCGCATCGAAGCCATCGAACAGCGCGCGGTACCCTTCTCGCTTGCGCAGCACAGTGATCCAGGCCAGCCCGGCCTGGGCACCTTCCAGCATCAGGAATTCGAACAGGGTGTCGTCGTCATAGAGTGGTACGCCCCACTCCTCATCGTGGTATTTCACATACAGTTCATCGTCTCCGCACCAGTGGCAGCGCTTGGGCATAATAGTTCTCCTGTTCGAGCGCTAAGTATAGAATGAGCGCCCATGAGCGAGACAGTTTTGTTTGAAACCGATGGCCCGGTGGCGCGGCTAACCCTGCATAACCCGGGCAAGCACAATTCCCTGGGTGAGGCTGAACTGGGCGCAATCCAGAATTACCTGGATCAGGTGGCGGCTGATTCAAGAATACGGGTTCTGGTGGTTACCGGCAGCGGAGATCAAACCTTTTGCGCCGGCGCGGCTCTGAACCAGTTGGGGGAGGGCAAGATCAGTAGTGATTTTTTCCAAGCCACAACGGACCAGTTGGCGGCGCTGCGGGTGCCGACGATTTGCGCGCTGAATGGCAATGTTTTTGGCGGTGGCGTAGAGCTGGCATTAAGCTGTGATTTTCGCGTCGGTGTGGTCGGTTCGCGAATGCGGGTACCGGCAGCCCAAATAGGTTTGTGCTACCCGCTGTCGGGTATTAACCGCTTTGTTGAACGGCTGGGGGTAAACCTGGCGAAGCGAATTCTGGTTGCAGCGGAAACCTTCTACGCTGATGACATGCTTGCCATCGGCTTTCTGGACAGGGTAGTGCCGGCATCTGAGTTGGAGTCGACCTATCGCGAGATGGCAGCCAATGTTGCGGAGTTGGCGCCACTGGCCGTGCAGGCCATGAAGGAAATATTGCAACGGGCTGCCGCTGGTGAGATAGACCCGGAGCGAGCCAAGCTGCTGTCGAGGCAATGCGCTGAGTCCGAGGATCTGCAGGAAGGCTTTGCCGCTCAGAAAGAGCGCCGAAAGCCGCTGTTCAAAGGGCGCTGATTGTTCCTGAAACTTGCATATCATTGTTCACAGCCAGCCAGGACACCCCCAGGGTCTCTAGCCAGCCCAGGGCTTCCCGCTCAGTTTTCAACAACGCCAGGGTAGCGAGGCTGCCCGCCACCAGGCATTGATCCGCCACGATGCTCACGCTGGCCAGGCCGGGTACTGGCCAACCCGTATGAGGGTTAAGAATGTGTCCGTACCTGACACCATCCAGGGTTATACCGCGGACATAGTCCCCGCTGCTGGCCAGGCAGCCTTCGGATAAAGTGACTTCGGCCAAGGCCTGTTCTGGGTTCTTGGGGTGACGAATGCCAATAGTCCAACTGGTACTGGTAATGGGAGGACCGCAGATAGCAATATCACCCGCCAGTTCCACCAGGCCATTGGGGCAGTTCTGCTGTCGCAGGATTCTTGCCGCGGCGTCGCAAGCATATTCTTTCACCAGGCCGCCAAAATCCAGCTCCATACCGGTTGTGGGGAGCTCCACGCTAGCGTGGCTAAGGCGCAGCAACTGCCAGCCGACCAGGGGTAGCAACTGGTCGATGTCTGCCTGGCTGGCCGGCGTTACCGATTTGAAATCCCATGCATGTCGTAGTACGCCGGAGGTCAGGTCAAACAGTCCGTCACTCTGGTGCCAGAGGGTGTCGGCGTAGTTGAGGAGTGTGGAGGTCTCCTCGTCGAGTGCTATAGCTTTACCGCTGCCAGCAGAGGCGTTGATGGAAGCGGCGAACGAGTCCTCTCGGTAGCTACTGTATTTTGCGTCCAGGCGTCGCACTTCAGCTTCGGCGGCAGCCAGCGCCGCCAGCGCGATACCTTCCTGGTCGTGGTCCAATTGAATCTGGCAGGGCCCTCCCATCGCTGTGAAACGATGCCTATAGCGGTGCATTGGAAGCAAGGTGCGTTGCATGAGTCCTAGAATAGATAGTTCACGCCAATGGAGTAGCGCCAGAATTTAACCAGCCCCGGTGATTCGTCACTGTCATCCAGGCCCCAACTGGCCTTGCTGATATAGCGTTCGCCACTGAGGTTGAATTGCCAGTCATCTAGATTGACGATAGCGCGCAGGCCACCTGAGAACGCGCCAAAGGCTGAAAGACGGTAGTCGTCGGCGTAGTACTCGGCAGTGAAGTCCACGAAATTGGCGAAGAAGTCCGCCTCGCTTTGCGAGTAGTAGCGCATAAAGGGTACCAGGCGTAGCTGTTGGTTAATGTTCTGGTGCCAGGCCAGATCGATGGTGTGAGACTGGATGCCCCAGTCATCGTCAAAATAGCGATAGTCGGCGTGCAGTGCCGCATTGGGTCCGATTAAAAAGTGTCGATAGCCAGCACCGGCGGCCCATTCTTTGCGCTCATCCGGGCGCTGGTCGTTGAGTTTGTAGGGGTCGGTCAGAAAGCCCTCTCGATAGGTGTAGCTGAGACCGAAACGCACGATGGCACGCTTGCTGACAATGCGACTGACGCCGACCCAGGCGGAACGGATTTGTTTTTCGTCCTTCAGCGTATGGGTGGGGACACTGCCCTGAGTGGGTTCTATTTCATCGTCAGAGCCGCTCAGTGCCACACTATAGGTGGTGAGGTTGTCCTTGCTGTTGAAAGCCACATCGAGACCAATCGCATCGGACTGGTAGTCATCCTCATCGGAGCGCGCGTAGTTGAAGCCGACATTGCCACGATCATAGTAATAGCGGGTTGTGACGCTGATATCTGTGCGGGTGTCCTCGATACTGGCGCCACTCATTACGACCTTGGCGCTGCCGTCGGCGTCCATGCCGACATACCAGGGCGACGCGCCACTCATATCTTCATACTGCACATCAAGCGCTACCGACCAGTCTTCACCTATTGGTGCTAGCAAATGGAATTGGGCGATATCAATATCGTAACGCTCACTGCCGCCGGAAAATGACTTGCTCGCCAGCATGTCATCTTCCTGGTAACTGCTGTAGCGAATGCCAACAGTGCCATCGGTGGGTGGGGCATCAGCGCGCGCTGGTTGATACACAGGCAACAGCAATGCGCTGGAGCTGAGTGCCAGCAGGGTGGGGTTGTATTCGCGTCTGGCCATCTGGGTTAGTTACACCCGCAGCCGCCGCCAGCGGCACCGCTGCCGCCAGATGATGCCTCTTTACTGAGTTGGGTTTGTTGGCGAACCGCAGTGTCCATGCCGTCGCTGTCCCATTGCATTTCTTCCTTGGCGAGAGAGCCACGTTCCCAGGGTTGTACGGTCTCGCAAGCCGCGAGCAGCAGCGCCAAAACTACTAAGGTGACTCTCATCATGGGACGCTCTCGGTGAGTAAGCTGCTTATGGTTTCGCGGATGTGGGCGCTATCGTTTTTTCGAAATCCCTGATGTACCTCGCGAATACGCCCCTTGCGGTCGATAAGGAAGCCCGTCGGCATTCCCAGCACCCCGAAACTGGCTGGCGATGCACCCTCGGAATCTCGGACGACCAGGTAGTCCACAGGCTGCTCTTCCAGAAAGGTGAGAGCGTCCTCCTCAAATTCGTCTACATTCACCGCCAACACTTCAAAACCCTGTTCGTGCAGCTGATTGCGAATAGCGTTGAGGATCGGAAAGGAAACCCGGCAGGGGCCGCACCAGCTGGCCCAGAAATCCACGTACACCACCTGTCCTTGCAGGGAGGCGAGGCTGGTATTGCCGCCATTGTCGGGAATATTGGGTAGATTAAGTTCCGGCGCTAATTGCCCCGCTGGGAGTGGCTCCGCAGGAACTGAGAGCGGTAGTAGGAATAGCAGTAGCGTAAAAAAACAGTGTCTTGGCATGGTGCTTTCTAGCCTTCTTGTTACACGGTATCAGTGTATCTGACCATGCTTCGGAATTTTGGTTTCTTTTGGTACTGGCATTTCCCGCCGCCGCCGTCGTCCTCTATCAGCACCAGGCCCCATGGCGAGTATCGACAATATGACGGTGGGTGGCGCCTGTTCACAAAGGGTTTGTTGGCGTCTTTGTTCAGTGTTGTGTCTGGCTGGGCTGGGTGGTCTATATCTGGCCAGCATTTGTACCTCGTATCTGCATTCCCTACGACCCATCGTAAGCCTCAATCGAAGGGTGGGGTACCCTGATAGCAAAATGGGTGCCGCCGCGTCTGTGGACAGTGAGAGTTCCGCCCACCCTCTCAGTAAACTGCTTGACCAAGCTTAAACCAAGGCTGGTGGGAGCAAGTGGGTCAACGTTTTCAGGTAGGCTGCACCCATTGTCAACTATTTCCAGTAGCCAGCTGGCACGGTCCTCGTGCTCCTGGAAGCTTACCTTCAAAAACTCTATGCCCGTGCGCCGCTCAAAGGCATGTCGGAAACTGTTGTCTACCAATTCGTTGGTAATAATCGCCAGAGGCGCTGCAATGAAAGCGGGAATGGCAACTGCCGTGCAAGTATTGACGAGAGGCAGATCCAAATCGCGCAGCCCGAAATGCGATTGGTGCTGGCTTAGCAGGGTTTCAACGAACTGGTGGAAGTTCGTCTGCAACATCGGTCCCAGGTAAATGAGATTCTTCTCTATTTCGTAGAGACACCTGAGCCGCTGCTGGTTATTGGCGAATTGTTCCAGAAGAGTATCGTCCTGAATCTCCATTGCTTGATGTTCAAGTAGCTGCGATACAAGATCCAAACCTCCGGTGTAGTGGGCTTTGAGATTTTGTTGGAGGAGTTGCTCTGTATTCAGTTTTTCCTGGAAGCTGTCCATGGCTCTCTCTGCGGTCACATGCATATGGTTGGCCAGGGTTTCCGCCTGCATTCTCAGGATGTTAGTGTCGTAGTTCTTTTTCACCATGGCAGCGAAGGAAAGAATTACGAACAAGTATCCCGCAAATGCCCACCAGGTGAACCAGGGAGGGGGATGTACGTACAAGGTTAGCCTTAGTGGAGTATCGCTCCAGACGCGATTCGGATTGGCGCCCAATATTTTTAGAACATAATTGCCCGACGGGAGATTGGTGAAAGTGATGGAGTGGCGGTCGTCAATGTCGATCCAGTCTGCATCAAAATTCTCCAGCTGATACTTGTATTGATTCTTCCTTGGGTTTGAGTAATCCATGACACTAAAATTAAATTCAACATAGTAGTCTTCATATTTTAGTTCGATCAGATCTGGCATGAAGAAACTGGGATCCTCAACAAGCGACTTACCGGCGACTCGAATATCTGTCATCGACAAACGCGGCGGAGTTGTATCATCAACAATGTCTGACGGATGGAATCTGTTGTATCCCCTGTTTCCTCCGAAGTAGAGTCGTCCTTTGCTGTCTTTGAAGGATGCTCCAAAGTTAAATTCATTTCCCTGTAAACCGTCACTCTGAAAGTATGGCCATATGCTCAAATCATCGGGATCAAGCCTTAACAATCCGTTGGTGGTACTGAGCCAGAGCATGCCAACATCACCCTCCTCAATGCCGTATACGGTGTCGCTAGGAATAGGAGGATTAGTAATGACGCGGCTAAAAATGAGTTTTGAAGCTCTCTGATCTTCGGCAGTCCATCTCGCCAGCCCGTTGTATTGAAGCCCAAACCAGACGTCATCATTCTGTGATAGGTGAATGCTCAATATATTCTCCCGCTCAATACTAATTGAGCTCTCGGGGGAGCTTTTCAGTAGTTGATAAACGTTATCTGCGTAGCTGAGTAGTCCATCTGTGGTTGCTACCAGGGTCACTTTTTTACTAATTGATTTAGCGTGATATGCATATTCCCGGCTATCGTTTTCTTTGGTTGCCTGGGGTTGGAGAACTTCGACTAAATCAGTTTCCTCGTTGAAAACCAGCTTGTTTACCCCACCACCAAATGTGGTTACCCAGATCATGCTTTGGTTCTGGTCTTGGATGCTAGTAATTTGGCTATGGCTCAGTTTCACGGATACACCTGCGCTGGGCGGGAAATAGTGGTCTGCAGTTTCAGTAGTGTTTACAATGTCGATCCCTCTTGAGCGATAGCCAACCAAGAGTAGATTTCCTGTAGAGCCCAGTGCCATGGTTTTCTGTTCCCGTGGTACGAAACCGGGCAAGCCTGAAGTAATGCTCTCAAATCCCGGGGCTGATGATCTACGCCTATAAATTCCATTGTATGTTCCTATCCAAATAGTTCCGTCGGAAGTTTCTGTGAATGAGGTTACCGTTTCAGAGGGTAGCCCTGTTTTCGAATCAAAGATGTCGAACTGTGAGATGTACCCCGCAAACAGGCCATAGTGCGTCCCTATCCAGTAGTTTTTTTGGCGGTCCTGGTAAACGCTGAATACCAGGTCATCGGTGAGATTCGAATTGTCTCGATCAAAGACAGTAAAGCCGCCCTCGCTGTTTCGCAGGTTCAGGCCCTTGTCGGTAGCTAGCCAGAGCCGCATGTCTTGATCGAAGTAGATATGGTTCACGGAGTCGTCGGACAGGCCTTGTTGCACGCCGAAACGGGTAACGCGCCCTGAGGCAATATCCATCTGGACTACGCCCTCTGATTGGGTGGCAATCCACAGCTGGCCGGTTATCTGGTTAGCTGCTACGTTCGTGAGGTTGTCCGAGGGCAACTGAAGTTTACTGTCGGATGCCGTGGAGGAATAGTGTTCCAGAGTGTTGCTAAATCGAGCATACGAAAGTAGCCCCGAATCTGATGTAGATATCCAAATATTGCGGTAGGAGTGTTGAGCGAAGTCGTTGATCGCACCGTATTGCTCGCCTGAATGATTCAGCTCAGCAATGTGATAGATGGCTCGCTCATAGGGGTCGTAGTAGCTAACCTTGCCCTCCAGGTATCCGATCCAGATGAAACCGGCATCATCAGCATACATGGCGCTGATATTGTCGCTGAGCAGTCTGTTGCCATAGCGATCTTGCTCGAGTTTGACAAAGCTGCGCGTTTCAGCGTCGTAGCGAATCAGCCCGCCGCCTATGGTGGCAATCCAGATGTCTCCGAGATTGTCCTGCAGAATATGGCGCACATTGTTGTGGGTGATGCTGCTGGAATCGTTCTCGTTCGCCGTATAGCGCGTTACCGTGTAGCCATCAAAGCGATGCAGGCCCTCTTGCGTCAGAAACCACATCAGCCCCTGACTGTCCTGAAAAGATTGGCGAATGGTTTGTTGCGTGAGCAATTCAGATTGTGGTGCGCGGGCGATCTTGAAGTTGATGGCAGACAAGTCTTCGGCACTAGTACTTCCTGCACATAGCAGCACAGACAGACACAGCGAGCTTACCCTGCGCATGGGGCCATCCCTGGTGTGCACCTCGTTGCATCTACCGTGATTTCTGAAGTTTAGCAGAGCGAGCGATACCTGCTGGCATCAGTCTTCGCGCGCGTTCTTTCTTATTGTATCCCCAATCTGTCTAGCGGTCTGACCCATCTTGGTCATATGGGGGGATTGCTAGTGCTAGCAATATTTCAGGTGACTCCCAGTCTCTGCACCCGGAGTCCGTCTTGTATGACGAGATTACAAAATATTAGAGCGAAAAGAAACGCGTAGATGCAGCCAATAGCATCCAACTTACTAAAAAAATGCGGATATCACGGACATGAAACTTTTTAGCGAACACAACTTTGCCCGCGCTGGTGCCGTGGCGACTATTGTCGCTCTCAGCGCGCTCGGGCCCTACGAGCTTCACTCCTCAGCGCCAGATCCGGATGCGCCCAGACAGCTGCTTATTCAGGGCGATGATGTGTCAGCGCTGGTAGCACTGGTCGAAGCGGCTGGCGGCACAGTAAGCCATCGTCTGGGCGTGCTGGATGCCGTGGGTGCGCTCGTCTCCCAGGATCAGTTGGCTGAGATTAGCCGCAGTGCGCATGTGCATCGGATCATTGATGATGCAACTGTTGCAGTCAATTCACTAGAGCAGTGTGCGGCCAGTGGTGAGCATTTGCTGCAACTGGACGAGCAGAACAACGTTGTCTGGCGGGTAAGCAGTCGAGAGCCAGATGACTTGGCATTAGATGCCCTGGCACTATCCTGGCCCGCGCATCTGGGTAGGCTTGAGGCAGTGCAGTATGACGGCGTCACAATTGCTGAGCACGTCGACGGGCAGAGCCTGCTTGTCGATAGTATTGCGTTGGAGCAGATTTCCGCAGATCTGACTCTGGCAGCCGACTCCACCGTCGAACTCAACATGCAGTTCAGTATTCCTGCCACTTCACGCGCCGATATTCAGCCTAGCGATTTCGGTATACAGCTGAGTTACGGCGAGACCTGTGGCGTCCAACTTGTTCGTGGTTATGACGACTATCACAGTGATTCCTACTTTCCCTCCGTGGTTAATGCCGACAAGTTACACGCCGCTGGCATCACCGGTGCCGGGGTAACGGTGGCGGTTGTTGATACAGGACTTTGGGCTGAGGCGAAAGCGCTTGCCTATAACAGTGCTGGCAAAAGTCGCATTGTGGCGACCTACGATGCGACGCGCGATAGAGCCGGTATCGTACTTACCGATAAGCGTGGTCACGGTACACACGTTACCTCTGTGTTGGCCAACAGCGAGCCTGTCATCAGAAACGGTGTGGAGACAGGTAGCTACAAAGGCATCGCGCCAGATGTCAATATTGTAGCCATCAAGGCCTTTGATGAAGTTGGTAAAGGCTCTTACCTGGACGTGCTCCGGGCAATTGATTTTGTGTTGAAAAACAAAGAGGCACTGAATATTCGTGTCTTGTCGCTAAGCTTTGGCGCAGAAGCCCAGGGGCACTACTGGGAAGACCCGGTCAACCAGATGGTGATGGAGGCCTGGCGTCAAGGTATTGTTGTTGTCGCGTCGGCGGGTAACACTGGACCCAACCCCATGACGGTGACAGCTCCGGGTAACAATCCCTACGTGTTAACGGTAGGCAGTGTCACCGACAACTACACGCCTGAGAACAGACAGGATGACACCTTGGCAGCCTTTTCTGGTGTCGGCCCAACCTTCGATGGATTTGTTAAGCCTGAGGTCGTGGCCTCCGGCGGGCATATGATTGGCATTGCACCTCCGCTCAGTCAATTGAAAGACGAGCGCCCGGGCTCTGTGCTTGATCAAGACAAGTTCGTCATGTCCGGCACTTCGCAATCAACCGCGTTAGTGGCAGGCATCGCCGCCTTGATGCTGGAGGCGAATCCTGGATTGACTCCGGACGAAGTGAAATGTCGTATAACAAGCTCAGCAAACTTGGCCGTTGATAGCGACGGCAAGCCGGCTCTGAGCATTTTGCAACAGGGTTCGGGCTACGTTGATGCCGAGGCTGCACTCAATAGCCAGTCTACGGCGTGTGCCAATGTCGGTCTGGACATTGAGCTGGATCTGGCGGGCATGAGCCATCACGCCGGACCCGTTGTCGCGCTTGCAGATGGAAGCTATGCCATCGGCGATGAATTGGTGTGGGCTTCTGCAAACGATTCGGACTATGCAGCGTGGGACGCCGATGATGCCTGGATGGTTGTGCCGCAGAAGGTAATAGTTTCTCAGGCACTGCAGGTCTGCAGCATCCCCACATCTGAGAATGCTAAGGCGTTTAGGTCCGCCGGTAATTTCTGGAACAACGGTAATTTCTGGAACAACGGTAATTTCTGGAACAACGGTAATTTCTGGAACAAGGGTAACTTCTGGAACAACGGTAACTTCTGGAACAACGGCAATTTCTGGAACAACGGCAATTTCTGGAACAACGGTAACTTCTGGAACAACGGTAACTTCTGGAACAACGGTAATTTCTGGAACAACGGTAACTTCTGGAACAACGGTAACTTCTGGAACAACGGTAACTTCTGGAACAACGGTAACTTCTGGAACAACGGTAACTTCTGGAACAACGGTAACTTCTGGAACAACGGTAACTTCTGGAACAACGCGCATTTTACCAACACTGGGGCCTAGCAAGCCTATGGTGACGAGCTAATCACTTTCCGCAGCCTATCTTTTGATAGGTGACCTTGGGCTTGGCCGGGAGACTGGCCAAGTTTTTTCGTTTTAATACTCGGGTTACCAATAGCCTCAAGGTATATATAATGAGGCTGTGCGAGTAAACAGAACAAAGATAACAATATTCCTTTGGGCGCTTGCCCAACTTCTATGGAGCTACCCAGCGTCTGCTCTGGATACCCCTTTTGTTTTCGCTGACTCGGAACTCACCTCGCAGTTAAGTCAAGTTACCGTCCGGGATGTTTACCAAGATTCATATGGCTATTTGTGGGTTTTGACTCAGGAGGGCCTGAATCGGTACGACGGTCGAAACAACAAAATATATCGATCGGATGTCGCCGACCCTTCTTCTATAGCTCATGGAAGCATGCGAGGAATTGTAGAGGATGAAGACGGAAATCTCTGGATCGCTACAGATGGGGGCGGCCTGAATCTCTACATCCGTGAAACTGAGAGATTTGTGAGGCTCAGAACGGGGCCGGATCCTTTAACGACACCTTATTCAGATAACATCTGGACAATTAGCAAAGGGCTAAATGGAAAGCTTTGGCTGGGATACAAAAAGGGCGGATTTAGTGCCTTTCACCCTGCCACAGGTTTGTTCAAGCACTATACGCCGCAACGATGGCCAGCGGTTAGCAATCACGCAGTGGAGGCGATTGTTGAAGATGAAAATGGGCGCGTATGGGTTGGAACTAATGGCAACGGTTTACTAATTCTGGACACATCCGCCGATACTCTAATAGTACAAGCTAGAAATGAGGGAGGAGAAATGGAGCTTCCCTCAAATAGAGTATCCGACGTCTATCTTGATCAACGAGGCGTACTTTGGGTTACCCTCTGGGACCGAGGTGTTTTTAGATTAGCTTCAGACGCGGCCGCGTTCGAGGAAGTTAATGAGCTTTATAGCCAATCTGGTGTCGCAGGGGCAATTTCGGAAGCCCACAAAATCTATGCTGATCATAGGGGACGGATACTTGTTGGTACACCTGATGGGGTTGCACTATTTCGTGCTGCCAGGAATGCATTCCAGTTGTTTACAGTGGAGAATTCTGGCCTGGCTTTTCCTCGAGTGCTTTCAATCGCACAAGATCGGACCAATCGATATTGGATAGGTTCCTATCAAGGCATGAATATCGGATTTGAGACTTCGTTTTACACTACCAATTCAAGTCAGGGATTGCTTGAAGAGAATGTTTTGAGAATCGGCATTGACGATCAACAAGGGGTTTGGATCGGCACGGCTGTTGGGCTCTACTATTCATCTCCTGGTGAATCGCCGCAGAAGGTAGATTTATCTGCGAGAGAACTAAATGTGTCGCCTATCACAAGCATCCTTATCGACGGTGAATTTGTTTGGGCCGGAACGTATTACGAGGGCCTGATTCGAATCAACAAAGACACGTTGGAGACGAAGGTTTTTCTCAGTGATAGTGAAAAAGAAGGCACTTTAAGTCACGATCGAATAACACGCGTGTATAAGGATTCTTTTGGGCATCTGTGGGTCGGGACATACCGGGGCGGGCTAAATTTGCTGCGGCGAGGTGCAACAGAATTTATCCGGTTTCAAAGTTCGACCTCGGATACGTCTTCGATCACCAGCAATACGATCTACGCCTTACATCAAGAGCGCAATGGAGACTTATGGATTGGTACTGAAAATGGTCTAAATCGCTACAACTATGCGCTGGGCACCTTTGATCGATTCATGCACGATAGGACTCGGCCGACAAGTTTGTCTAGTCCCGTTGTGCACGATATTTATGAAGATGAGAAGGCGCGACTTTGGGTGGGCACAGAAGCTGGTGGTTTAAATCTCTGGGAGCCAGTAGATCGCAAGCGCTCGATCGATCGCTTTGAACACTTTCAACGCAATATTGACCTCCCCAGTAGTTCAATTTACGGGATCGAAGGCGATGCACAAGGCAATTTGTGGTTTTCAACTTCTGGAGGCCTCACGCGATTTAACTATGAGAATTTCGCATATAAGCACTTTACTTCTGATGATGGACTTCAATCGAATGAGTTTAATCTCGGGGCATCATATTCAGATAAAGATGGTCGCTTATATTTCGGCGGAACGAAGGGGTTTAACGCTTTTTTCCCTGAGGTGATTAAAGAGAGTTTGTTGGCGCCACCCGTAGAACTGACAAAAGTTTCAATAGTAAATAAGCAGGTCTATTTTGATGTTCCCTACGGTGACTTGAGTGAGATGAATCTTGAATCCGACGACTACATGGTCGGTTTCGAATTTGCCGCGCTTGATTTTGTGGCGCCTCGCAAAAACTTTTATCGCTATCAGATGGTCGGGCTTGATAAGGCCTGGATCGAGCTTGGGAACAAGAATACTGTTGATTTCACAAACCTCCCCACGGGAGAGTATATATTTCGAGTTTCTGGCAGTAATGCCGATGGCTTGTGGAACGAAGACGGCGTCGCAGTTCGCGTGGTGGTTAATCCCCCCTGGTTTGCCACTTGGCTAGCGTTTTTCACATATATTACTGTGGTTGTCGTGTTGGCGCTCAATTGGATGCGCCATTTGCGAACCAAAGAATATGAGCGGATGCAGTATCGTCTGCGACTGGAAACGGATGTGCGCGACCGCACACGTGATCTTAAGACGGCAAATGACAAATTGCAGGTCGCTGTCGAGCAGATAGGGTCCGCCAGGCAAGAGGCGGTCGCTGCAAATCAGGCCAAAAGTGAATTTCTCGCGGCGCTCAGCCACGAGATACGTACGCCGATGCACGGTGTTTTGGGCATGACGGATTTGTTGCTTCATTCAGGGCTTATGGAAAGACAGGCCGAGTTTGCAGAGTCTGCCCATCATTCTGCCAACGAATTGCTAGGCCTGATCGACAACATCCTGGATTTTTCCAAAATCGAGGCGGGCAAAATCGAACTCGAGGAAACTACCTTCAATCTCCGCGAAGTAATGGAAAACCTGTGCTATCTCTATGGCGAGATGGCGCAGGCGAAAGAGGTCGAGTTGAATCTTATCTTCAATGCCTCGCTCAATCGGCAGATGTATGGCGATCCTGTTCGTCTGCGCCAGGTAATGCAAAATCTGTTGAGCAATGCCATCAAGTTTACCAAGCGTGGCTCAGTTACCGTGACCGTGGATGAGCTCCAGCGCGAGGATAAAACGGTTCAGTTTCGGTTTGGAGTTGAGGACACTGGCATCGGCATGGACGATGAGGCGCTTAGTCGTATCTTCGAAGCATTTTCTCAGGCCGACTCATCAACCACGCGCCAATATGGGGGCACTGGGCTGGGTCTGTCCATTGCGCGCCAACTTGTCTCGTTGATGGATGGCGAACTGAATGTACAATCCAGGGTTGGTTTTGGCACAACCATGTCGGTGAAATTGTCGCTGGATGAATCGCCTATCTATACCGACAAGCTCGCCAGTGCACTGCTGGAGTCCTATTACACCGAAGTGGTGGCTGCTACCCCTGAGGGTCGGGCCATGCTCTCTAGTCAAATGAAAATCCTTACCCAAAAGGTACGCGAGTGCGAAACGGTAGGCGAGGTGTCAGTTCACGCCGAGAATGAGCGAGTGGTGCTGATTGACGTGAACTGTCTGTACGACAATGTCGACATCGTGCAAACGTTGAATCTTCAGGGAGATGCTTTAACGCAGGTTTTGCTGGTCGCACCCCTGGACCTCACTGGCATACCGCCGGAGCTTGGTCGTATGCCGCATACCACCAAACCTTGCAAGTCCACGACACTGATCGCTGACTTGATAAATATGATCGCACCGGGGGAGAGAAAAGAAGAGGAAATAGATGCGCCCGTTATGCGCTACGACCAGCGTGTCTTGTTGGTTGAGGACATGGTGGCCAACCAGGAAATTGCCCGTGCGATGCTGGAATCTTTTGGTTGTTCAGTGGATATTGCCGCCAACGGAAGTATTGCCCTGGAGATGTACCAAAGCGAAACTTACGACATAGTTCTCATGGACTGCCAAATGCCGGTGATGGATGGCTTCGAGGCTACCCGCCATATACGTCGCCTGGACGCGTCGCGGCCTCATAGCCAGAGAATTCCAGTGGTAGCAGTAACCGCTGGCAAAACAGAGGTTGAGAAAGACCGCTGTTATTCGGCGGGCATGGACAGAATTCTATTTAAGCCCTACTCAACCACCGAATTGAATGGAATTCTTTCTCACTATTTCGACTCCGCGGGTATTATCCAGGCGGCCAAGCCGGTGCCGCGCACAGCGCGAGGGCTGGCAAATGATGTGCTCGACATGAAAGCGATCGACAATATTCGCAGCATTGAACAACAGACAGGTAATCCGCTGTTGCCCAAGGTATTTGAGAACTTCCGCAGAGATGCCATGGCAAAACTAGATGAATTGAAAGCTAGCCTGGAAGATTCTGCGGCGCTGGGGGCCGGCGCGCATGCGATTGCCTCCATGAGCCTGAATCTGGGAGCCACAGCATTGGCAAGCTATGCGCGCAAGCGAGAAGCAGATTGGAAAAATGGCTTGATCGATGAGGCGGCTCGAGAGATCCAAGTGTTGCAAGGTCATCTGCAGGACGCTCTTCGTGCATTGGAGCCTATAGTGTTAGAAGCTGCCCAGGAGCTGGAATCCTGAGAGGTCAGTCTTTCAAAATCATATCCGAGAAGTCCTGCATCAACATAGTGGGAACGTCATCGGGATATATCGGCCTCGAAAAATAAAAACCCTGCAGTAAATCGCAATTCCTGGCAGCCAGGTACTTGGCTTGTTCCTCGGTTTCTACCCCCTCGGCAACAACTTGCAGTTCCAGGGTTTTAGAGAGCGCCAGTATGGCGTCGACAATGGCTTCTCCATCGGCGCTGGCGAGATCAGCCACAAAGCTCTGGTCTATTTTCAGGGTATCGATGGGGAACCGTTTGAGATAGTTCAGCGAGGAATAGCCGGTGCCGAAGTCATCTATCGCCAGTGCCAGGCCCAGGGCTTTCAATTCCTTGAGTTTGGCGATATTGGTTTCAGCGTCGGTCATAACGGCCGACTCAGTTAACTCCAGTTCCAGTCGGTCCGGAGCCAAGCCTGAATCCTTGAGGAAATTTTCAACACCCTCAGACAAGTTGGCCTGATTAAACTGCAGTGGCGAGAGGTTTATGCACACGCGAAAGTCACCCAGGTCTTTTTTGTCCCAGAAGGCACAGTGCCGAGCAGCCTCGGCCAGGATCCAATCACCCAGTTCAATGATCAGCCCAGTACTTTCGGCAACGGGAATGAAATCACCCGGTGAGACCATGCCGCGCTTTGGGTGCTTCCAGCGTACCAGGGCTTCCATGCAGATCACGCGACCGCTGTAGACCTCGACCTGTGGTTGGTAGCGCAGTTCAAGTTGGTTGGACGATATGGCTTCGCGCAGCTCTTCTTCTAGCTTTAGATGTTCCACCGCCCGCGCATTCATCTTCTCGTTGTAGAAACGATAACAGGCACGACCTTCCGCCTTGGCAGCGTACATAGCCGTGTCGGCGTTGCGCACCAGTGTATCGGGGTCGGCGCCATCGTCTGGAAAAAGAGCAATGCCAATGCTGGGGGTTACCACGGGATTGTGCGATTGCAGGGCAATCGGCTGTGACAAGCGATTGAGGATCCGCTTGGCGACCGCTTCGATATCGCCAGTTGATTCGATGTCGGACAACACCACGGTAAACTCATCGCCGCCCAGGCGGGCAATTTCGGTTGAGCCATCGTGCTCGCTGTTTTCGTCCGCGGGGGCCATATAGCTGATGGCATCATCTTCACGCAGTTCCAGTGTTAGTCGTCGGGCAATTTCGACCAGCAGTTTATCGCCGCGGCCGTGGCCAATGGAGTCGTTGATAGGCTTGAAGTTATCGAGGTCAATGAACAGCAACGCCGCATGAATATTGCGCCGTTGGCTGCGCTTAATAATGCGCTTGAGCTGCTCGGTGAAGCTGCGCCGGTTAGGCAGACTGGTCAACGGGTCGAAGTAGGCCAGGTATCGCAGCCGGTCTTCCTGTCGTTTGAGCGAGTTGAAGGCATTGCTGGCGCGCAACATATATTGCACGTCACGGCCCAGCAGCGACCAGTTGACGGGCTTGGTCTTGTACTGGGTGGCGCCCGCCTTAAAACCTTTGTCGATGGACTCCCGGTCGTCGGAGCCGGTGACAATCATGATGGGTGTCGCCACGCCCTGTGGCATGTCGCGGATGCGCCGGCAGACTTCCAGGCCGTCCATTCCGGGCATCTCCACGTCCAGGAAAAGCAGGTCTGGCCGCTCCTGTATAAACTGCTCAATGGTTTCTTCGCCAGAAGCGGCCTCAATCACCAACATATTCTCCGCCTCCAGACATTGCCTGGTCAGCATTCGAACGTTGGGATCATCGTCGCAGACGAGAATTTTTGGGCTGTCAGGGATCTCGGTTGGGGCGGCCATTACGTGATTCAGCATAAGCTCTTATAATGGCGCCAAGGCTAACATTTGCAGTACTTTTAGAACAGGGGTGAACGGGGTTTGGATGATCTTCAGCAGTAGGGCGTTATGGCGCCTGTTTGTGCCGACATCACTTCTTGTCGCGGCCCTCTATATACGTCCCTACGTGGCCCAGTTGAGCCAGGAACAGCAGACGCTTCTCTATTACACCCCGTGGTTCCTGGGCTCTATCAGCATAGCCCTGGCTATCCAGTTCAATCGCAGTCGCCTGCTTTTGTTGTCGGCACTCACACTGGCGTCGTATTTTCTCGTACAGAACCAGTTGCAGTCCTCCCTCAGCAACGCGGACACACAGTATTTCTACCTGGCTTTTGCCATGGCTCTGCCCCTGGCCGCGCTGTGGCTGCTCATGGTGCCGGAGCGGGGCCTGAGAAATGGTTTCGGTGTGTCCTACATGCTGGCGGTACTGGGTTTGCTTGGCCTGGCCTGGTTTTTGGCCGTGTTGCTGACCGAGCAGCCACCGGTATCACTGACCTGGGCGAAATGGCTGCAGTTGTGGCCCAGCGAAGAACTGGTGCTGCCTCGACTGCTACAGCTGGGCTCTCTGGTGGTTGCTGTCTTTGGCGTACTCATGCTGTGCCTGCGCAATAGTGAAACCGAGGCTGCGCTGGTGATTGCACTGCTGGCGTTCACCGGGCTGTTGGCATTCTTTTACCTGCCGAGGTTATCTCTGGTGCTGTATCCAGCTCTTTGCCTGGGGCAAGTGCTCAGTGCCTTGCGCAGTTCGCATGAAATGGCCTACCGCGATGAACTGACCGGCTTACTGGGGCGCCGGGCTCTCAACGAGCGTTTGCAGGGGCTGGGCCGTCGCTATGCCATTGCCATGCTGGATATTGACCATTTCAAGAAGTTTAACGATAGCTATGGTCACGATGTGGGTGATGAAGTACTCAGACTGGTTGCCACGCGAATTTCGAGCGTCGGGGGGGGGGGGTGGTACCGCCTATCGTTATGGCGGCGAAGAGTTCTGCGTGGTATTTCCGCGCAAGAACATGGACGAGTGCGTAGAGGCGCTGGAGCGGGTCAGGGTCAATATTGGCGACTACAGAATGTCCTTGCGTGACCACAGCCAGCGCCCACAAAAAACCAGCGAAGGCGCACGCCAACGGGTCGGCAAGGGCAACCCCAAAACGGTGAGCGTGACTATCAGCCTGGGCCTGGCTGAGCGCGATGAAGAACATACCAGCTCAGAAGAGGTCATTAAGCAGGCAGACAAAAAGTTGTATAAGGCCAAACAGGCGGGCCGCAATCAGTTGAGTTACTGACTAACCCTTGATGGGGCTAATGTTGGAGTCATCGCTGCTGCTCTTGTCCTTGACGGCCTGTTCCTTGATAAAGCGAGGAATCTGTTGCAGGGGTATGGCCGGGCTGTAGTAATAGCCCTGTACCTGCTGGCAGTGTATGTCGCGCAGAAATTGAATCTGGTCTTGTCCCTCGGCGCCCTCTGCGATCACATCGAGATCCATGCGCCGCGCCATATCCACGATCATCATGCACACCGCTTCCTGGTGCTTGTTGCCGGGCACGTCGATGACGAAGCTGCGGTCAATTTTCAGTGCAGAGATAGGCAATTCAGTCATGTGGGAAAGCTGTGAGAAGCCGGTGCCAAAGTCATCCAGCGAAAACTGGTGGCCGAGAAAGCGCAGTTCATCCATGCGGGCCCTGGTCTCTTCCGGGCAGTTCAACACCGTGCTCTCGGTCAGTTCGAATTCCAGCCGTCGCGGATCGATACCGGAGTTTTGAACAATCTCTTTCACGACCTCGACAAAGCGATCATCCTGGAACTGTGAGAAGGACACATTAACGGCCACATCAATATCACTCAGCCCCTGTGATTCCAGCCAATTCAGGGCCTCGCAGGCGCTTTCGATAGAGCGGTGGCCCAGTGATTTCATCAGGCCCATGTTTTCGCAAAGGGGCAGGAACTCGTCTGGACGAATCATGCCTTTATCCGGGTGAATCCAGCGGATAAGCGCTTCCAGACCAACTACCTTCTCTGATTCCAGATTGATACGCGGTTGGTAGTACAGCTCAAACTGGTCATTGCGCACCGCCTGGCGTAGATCCGCTGCCAGCGTTGTCGCGCCACCCGCATTGAATGTCAGTTGATCGCTGTAGCGGAAATACTTGTTGCCGGGAATTGATTTGGCTTGTTCCATCGCGCTGCGCGCGGCTTCCACCAGGTCCTCAAATGTATTGCCGTGTTCGGGGCAGATGGCAGCACCCACAGAGACTTCGATTGTAACCTGGTGCTCATTGAGACGCATGGGTTCAGACACCGCCTCCATCATCTTTCCCGCTACCATGTCGACGTTGTTTTCGCCGTTAACGTCTTCCAGCACGATGGCAAACTCATCGCCGCCCAGTCGTGCCACGCTATCAGTGTTACGCTTCTTGCTCGACAACCGCCGTGCCAGCATTTTAATGGCCTGGTCACCCGCGCCTTCGCCGTACTGGTCGTTGATATTGGAGAAGCGGTCAATATTAATGTAGAGCAGAGCTGTGGCGAACTGGTAACGCTCGGAGCGGCTTATGGCCCGCTCAACGTGGGCGCGAAAGCCGGTACGATTCAGTACGCCGGTGAGGGCGTCCCGGTTGGACAGGTTCTGTATCTGTTCCTTGGCTTGTCCCAATTCAATGGTGTAGTCGAGAATTCGATGCAACAAGTCGTCCTGGATATTGCCGCGCACGAGGTAGTCCGTGGCGCCAAAGTCGCGTAGACGCTTGATCGTGGCATCGCTGGTTTCAGACAGTAGAACGATGATCGGTACAGTGGCTTTGTTCTTCTGCGCCAGTCTCAGCAGGTAGTCAGTCTCTGGCGCCAGTGCCAGTATCACCGCATCGTTACTGCGATCCATCAGGGCATCAATGGGTCGATCGAGAGTGGTAGCGCTGCTGATGTTAAAGCGCTGTGGAGCGGCGCGCTGGAGAGAAGAAGTCAGGACCAGGTGATCGGCCTTGTCTTCCGAAATGATCAAAATATTCTTCAGGCCCACGTGTGTCCCTAGTTGCCTAATGGTTGTTCGTCGATATCAGTGTTTATAGCCATTGGCGCCCCCTATGGCACCAAACCGCTTTTCTGAAATCACTTTAATTCTTTTAATTACAGCTAGTTATACGGAATTACTAAGTGTATTTCTAGTGAAAGTTAATCTTTTTTGGCGGTTGTTCGATTATCGCGGCCGTTTCTGCAAGAAATCTTGACCTATGCTGTTATTGTCGGGATTGCCTGACTGGCTATGCTGGACACCTCAATAAAACCACTCGGACATAAGAAGTATGAGCGAAGCAATCCTGATGGATGTGCAAGACGGTGTCGCCGTCATCACCTTCAATCAACCCGACTCCCTGAATACCTTTACCGCGCCGATGATGGACGGACTAGGTGATGCCTACCGACAATGTGACGCCGATGATGATATTCGCGTGGTGGTGGTAACCGGCTCTGGTAAAGCGTTCTGCGCCGGCGCAGACCTGAGCGGTGGCGGTGAATCCTTCGACGGCAATCAAATTGATATGGAATTCAGCTCCTGCCCCCTCAGCTTCCAGGCCTGGGATGTGCGTAAGCCGGTGATTGCCGCCTGTAACGGCCACGCGGTAGGCGTTGGCCTGGGCATTGCCCTGCAGGCAGATCTACGCATATTTGCCGCCGAGGGCAAGTACGGGTTTCTGCAGAATCGCCGCGGCGTGGTGGCAGACTTTGCTGCGGCCCACGTTTTGCCGCGGGTGGTCGGTATGGAGCGAGCTTTTGAGCTGCTGGTGCGGGCCAATCGGCTGACCGGCAAGGAGGCTGGCGATTGGGGCCTGGCCAGTCGCGTGGTACCGGCCGATCAGGTACTGGAGACGGCGATGGAGATTGCCACCGACATGGCCGTGAATTGCTCGCCGCTGGTGATGGGCT
This sequence comes from Halieaceae bacterium, assembly GCA_965237855.1. Lineage (GTDB taxonomy): Bacteria > Pseudomonadota > Gammaproteobacteria > Pseudomonadales > Halieaceae > CBDEGK01. The sequence continues at coordinate 223,173 of CBDEGK010000005.1, forward strand.
TGCACAAGAAGATGTTGTGGCAATCTCAGGATCTGTCCCTGTCCCAGTTGATCGAGCTGGAGACAAAAACCCTGCATCACAGTATGCGCCTGCCCGACGCGGTAGAGGGTGGCCTGGCTTATTTCGAGAAGCGCGCCCCGCAATGGAAAACCAGTGTCAGTAAAGACTGGCCGGACTACCTGGACTAAAAGGACGTTATTGGCATGTTGAAAATTGATAGCTCGCTCATGTTTGACCCGGTCAAAATCAGCGAGATGGCGGGAAAAATGGAAGACGCCGGTTATGATGGCGCCTACACCTTTGAGGGGCAGAACGATCCCTTCATCTCTCTCGCCGCCGCGGCGCTGAACACCCAGCGCATGGACCTGATGACCTCAGTGGCGGTAGCTTTTGCCCGCAATCCCATGAGCCTGGCCTACCAGGCTAACGACTTGCAAATGCTCAGCCAGGGGCGATTTATTCTTGGTCTCGGCACCCAGGTGAAAGCACATATTGAGCGACGTTTTAATATGCCCTGGTCCAAGCCCGCCGCGCGCATGCGTGAATTCGTGCAGGCGATTCGTGAAATATGGCGGTGCTGGGACAGCGGCGACAAGCTCAAGTTTGAAGGTGAGTTTTATCAACACACACTGATGTCACCGACGTTCTCGCCGGCTGGTAATCCGCACGGCATGCCCAAGATCTATATCGCTGGTGTTGGGCCCTTGATGACCCAGGTGGCAGCGGAGGTGGGTGATGGCTTGTTTGTGCATCCGTTTCACACGCCAGAGTCTTTGGCCAAGGTAACCATGCCCGCCGTTCAGAAGGGTCTGGCTGCAGCAGGCAAGAGTGACGGCGACTTTGATATCTCCGCGCAGGTGGTGACGGCAACGGGTTTGAACGAAGAGCAGCTGCAGGCGGCAATTTTTTCTGCGCGCAGCCAGATTGCTTTCTACGCCTCGACACCCGCCTATCTGCCAGTGTTGGAGGCCCATGGCTGGGAAGCCATGCAGCCGGAAGCCAACAAATTGTCCCGCGAGGGCAAGTGGATGGAGATGGCCGAGCTGGTCGACGATGACATCCTCAATACCTTCGCCCTGGTGGGCGAGCCACTGGCGCTGGCGCGAGGTCTGGTTGAGCGTTTTGATGGCAAGGTCGAACGGGTCAGCCCGGTAATCTATTCGCCGGATACGGTGCTACTACAAACACTGGTTGAGACCATTCGAGGTGTTCAGCAATGAAACAAACCTGGTTGGAGGTATCTGCCGCATGGATACTGAGTGCGCTGTTGGCTGGCTGCGGTATTGAGCCGCCGCCGGAGACGGTGTTTGCAGTGGAGGATTTTCGCGCGGACAAACACAAGGTCGAACGAGTTCGCTGTAATCAATACAGCGACAACCGTAGTGCTTACTTTGGTGATCTGCACGTGCACACGGGCGTCTCCAGCGACGCCTATGCCTTCGATGTTCGGGTCGACCCAGAGGGCGCCTATCGCTACGCCTTCGGTGGCACCGTTAATTTGCCACTGGGAGAAGACCTGGCGGCCCGGGAGGTGCGTATTGATCGGCCGCTGGATTTTGCCGGTGTGACAGATCACGCCGAGTTTCTCGGTGAGGGAGAAGTGTGCTTCAACCCGCAATCAGAGGGTTATGACACCCGTTTCTGCGCGGCGGTTCGCTCGGGAGAAGGGCGCGCGCCTGAATTACTGATGCGCATCATGTTGCCGTGGCAGACCCGCGATGCCGCTACCTGTGGTGAGGACGGTGAACGCTGTGCGGTAGAGGCGGAATCACTCTGGCGGCAAAATATCGCAGCGGCGGAAAGGTGGAATGACGCCAGTGCGGAGTGCGAGCGCACGGCCTTTGTGGCGTACGAGTACAGCTCTGTACGGTTGGGGTCCAACTTGCACCGCAATGTTATTTTCCGCAACGCTGTCGTCCCAAGGAGGCCCATTTCCTACCTCGACGCTATTCGTGAGTGGGATCTGTGGCGAATCCTAAAAGAACAGTGCCTGGAAGGCAGCGCACAGTGTGATGTGTTGGCTATTCCTCACAACTCCAATATCAGTAATGGCCGTATGTTCAGCGTGGATTATCCCGGTGCAGAGACCAGGCAAGAGCAAGCGGCACGGGCCCGCTTGCGCATGGAGATAGAGCCCATCATCGAAATTATGCAGCACAAGGGAGACTCTGAGTGCCGCAATGGATTGGACGGCGTACTGGGTGGAACCGATGAACTCTGTGAATTTGAAAAATTCGCGAAATTCGCGGCCTTAGGCATTACTGGAACCACCGAACCGGATATGTGTTATGAGGGAACCTGGGCGGACTGGAAGCCCAACCTGGGGCCGAGCTGCCGCAGTCGTAACAGTTATGTTCGCTACGCGCTTGCCGAAGGTCTCAAGGAGGAGGAGAGAATCGGGGTAAACCCGTTCAAGTTCGGCATTACCGCCAGCACCGATACTCACAATGGGCTGGCGGGTGGCGTACAGGAGAAAAATTTTCCCGGCCACCTCGGCAACAGCGATTCAGTGACGGCTAACCGGGTGCAGTTCAACCGGGAATTTGCCGGGAATGCCAGCAACAACCCCGGTGGTTTGATCGGTGTTTGGGCGGAAGAAAATTCTCGCGATTCAATTTTTGATGCCATGCGACGCAAGGAGGTGTTTGGGACCAGTGGGCCGCGGATTAAGCCGCGCTTCTTTGGTGGCTGGGAGTTGTCGCAAGACCTGTGTGGCAATCCTCAAATGATTGATCAGGCCTACGCACAGGGTGTGCCGATGGGCTCGGACCTGCCCACCAAAACGGGAGATGCGCCGCAATTCCTGGTGGCGGCCAACGCCGATGTCGGCAATGCAGAGTTTCCCGGCAATCCCCTGCAACGTCTGCAGGTGATAAAAGGCTGGTCTGACGCCGAGGGCAATCTCCATCAACGTGTTTTTGACGTGGCGGGCGATCCCAACAACGGTGCCAGTGTGAACCCGGATACCTGTGCTCCCCAGGGTGAGGGCTTCGCCCAGTTGTGTCGTGTATGGCAGGACCCGGAATTCGACAATCAACAACGCGCCGTCTACTACTTACGGGCCGTAGAGAATCCGAGCTGTCGCTACACCGCCTGGCAGTGCCTGTCTCTACCAGAGAATGAGCGCCCCGCCGACTGTGCCACCCCCCTGTTTGATCCGGTTATCCAAGAAAGGGCGTGGAGTTCTCCGATTTGGTATACGCCTACGTAGCCACGCACTCAAACACCGGTATATTCCTATCTGTCCTGGCCTGGTACTCGTCAAAGTCCGGGTAGAGGGAGCACAGATGCGGCCACAGTGCTGCCTTCTCCTCGTCGCTGACGCGGCGAGCGATATAGGATTTCTCTGCGCCATCTACCATGATTTTGACCTCCGGGTGCGCGGTAATGTTGTAGTACCAGGCCGGCATCTTATCCATACCGCCCTGGGAGGCTGCCAACAGCTTGTGGTGGCCGTGGGGTAGATGAATCAGGGCGATCTGTCGCTTGGCGCCGGATTTAGCGCCGGTTGTGGTCACAATACACACGGGAAAGCCGCCAATAAACTTGTTCATCATGCGACCCTTGGTCAGCTTGTAAATCGCGACCTGGAAGCGGGTGACCAGCCGCAACATGAAACGGGCAAAACCCATGCCTTTTTCTGGAAATGCATCCACTTCTCCCCGCTTTTTAGTGACGTAATCGTATTCAACCATGGCTGTCGCTCCTCTGTGACTGCGTCACTCTACCGGCAGTGGCTATCACTGTCATCTGGCGTCGCGGTTTGTGTTAAAATCGATGCCCGCAAAAATTAGTAGAACCGTTGTTATGAGTATTGCCGCAGATCGGCTGGAGATCATTCGAACACAGGTGCAAGAGCACCTGGACCACGCCGAAAAAAATCAGCTGTCCGAGGCGCAAAAGCGCTTCCTGGTGGAGCGTATCAAGGCTCAGCTACAGCGGGAAAATGCGGTCCTGGTGGCCCACTACTACACCGCACCGGAAATTCAGGCCCTGGCCGAGGAAACCGGTGGTTGCGTCAGTGACTCACTGGAAATGGCGCGTTTTGGGCGCGATCATGAGGCTAGCACCCTGGTCGTGGCGGGCGTTAAGTTCATGGGTGAAACCGCCAAAATACTCACCCCGGAAAAGCGCGTGCTGATGCCAACCCTGGAGGCCACCTGTTCCCTGGATACTGGCTGCCCCATCGAGGAATTTTCGGCTTTTTGCGACCAGCACCCGGATCGAACCGTGGTGGTCTATGCCAATACTTCTGCGGCGGTCAAAGCCCGCTCCGACTGGGTGGTGACCTCCAGCATTGCGCTCGACGTGGCCGAACACCTGACGGAACAGGGCAAGAAAATTATCTGGGCACCAGATCAGCACCTCGGTGACTACGTACGTAGGCAAACCGGGGCCGACATGCTGATGTGGGATGGTGCCTGTATTGTTCACGAGGAATTCAAGGCGCGCGGTATCCAGGACCTGCAGCAGGTCTATCCGGATGCGGCGGTACTGGTACACCCCGAGTCACCGGCTGCAGTCATTGAACTGGCGGATCGCGTGGGTTCCACCACCCAGATCATCAAGGCTGCTGCAGAAATGCCGCACAACCAATTCATCGTCGCCACAGACCAGGGCATCTTTTACAAGATGCAGCAAGCGGTGCCCGGCAAGGAGCTGATTATTGCACCCACAGCCGGCAATGGCGCCACCTGCCGCAGCTGTGCCAACTGCCCGTGGATGGCGATGAACGAGTTGGAGGCCATGGCGGGCGTGTTTGAGCGCGATGACAATGAGATATTCGTTGATCCCAGCCTCGGCGAAAAAGCCATGATCCCGCTGCAGCGGATGCTCGACTTCTCCCGCGAGCTGAACCTCAAAGTTCAGGGCAACGCCTAAACCGTCTGGATAGGGGCTATATATCCATTTGACGGCGCAATTGCGCCACATCCTGTATGCGCTGGTTGACCAGTGCCGAGGTGTGATAATCCTTCTGCGACAGTTTCAGGGCGTAGTTGAGCTGTCGCTCCGCTTCTCCGAGGATGCCGTTGAGGATAAAGTACTCAGCCCGCGCCCGGTGCAGGCCCACAATATTACCGGACAAACCAGAAACCTCCGCCAGCAAATACCACATGCCTGGGTCATCGGGCCGCAGCCGGCTCTGTTCCAGTAACACCTCCTCGGCAATGTGGGCCTGGTTGTCCTGCTGCAGTGCCTGGGCGTAAGCCATGGTCAGGGCGTGATTGCCTGGATACAATTTCAGTTCCCGCGCCAGGCCACGAACGGCTGCCTGGGCCTCGCCAATAGCCAGGTCAATGTTGGCGCTGGCGATGATGTATTCAATTTGGTTGGGATTGAAGGCCAGCAATCGATCCATCTCCTGCCGCGCTTGTTTGTGTTGCCCACTTTCACCCAGTGCCAGGACTAAACCGTATAGAGCGGCTTCCCGCGACAGGGTCTTGCCTTCCAGTTCTGAGCGAAACTCAGCCACAGCGCGTTCGGGGTTTTCTGCGTGGTGTGCCCGGATGCGCGCCCGCATCAGGTGAAATTTCAGGTTCTCGGCGCGAACCTGGCGCGGATATTGCCGCGCCCGGTTGCGGGTATCGCTAATGCGACTCTCTGAGAGAGGGTGGGTGCGCAGGAATTCCGGCACGCGGGAGCCGCCAGAATAGCGACTGGCAGCCAACATGCGTTCAAACATGGTGGGTGCCGCGTGTGGGTCCATGCCTGCCTCGGCCATGGTTTGCATGCCAATGCGATCGGCTTCCTGCTCGTTGCCGCGGCTGAAGCGGAGTTGGGATTCCAGCGCTGCGGCCTGTGACGCGGATAGTGCGGCCAGTCCGGCTGAGCTACCGGTAGTGGCGATCAGGACCAGTCCGGCCAACATGCCAGCCATGGTCCAGGGCTGTTGTTTCTGCTGTTGCTCGACGCCGCGGGAGAAATGGCGTTGGCTCAGGTGCGCGATTTCGTGTGCCAGCACCGTGGCCAGTTCATCCTCACTCTGGGCGTACAGCAGTAGCCCGGTGTGAATACCAATAACACCGCCGGGCACTGCAAAAGCGTTGAGAACCGGGTTGTCCACCACCACCAGGTCGACGCGGCGATCCTGCAGTTCGCTGTACGTGACCAGCTTATAAACCAGGGTTTCCAGGTAGTCATGCAGCAGCGGATCATCTAGTGTCGGGGCCTGTGAGCGAAACATGCGCAACCAGGTGCGACCCAGGCGATATTCCTGTTCCGGTGAAAACAGACTGCCACTAACCTCACCCAGGTTGGGGAGTTTGAGTTCTTCGGCTGGCGCGGAGCTGACAATAAACAGCATGCTTGCCAACAGGCACTGTCCGACTAACTTGATCACGGTGGAGTGTTGCTCACGGGGTTGTGTACCTGGCTACTGTAGGGGGTTCGCCTATGAGTCGCAACCGGGTTGAAAGTTCCACAGGGGGGTTGGGAATCGCTATACTTGGCGGTCTACGGAGGTGAGTGTTGGCTATGTTGGAACAGGAAATACCCGAACTGGAAATACTGGAGTTGGATGCCCGGGGTGACCAATGCCCCATGCCCCTGCTCAAAGCCAAGCGCCAGTTGAATAGTATGGAGAGCGGTCAGCAATTGCGGGTGCTGGCGACAGACAAGGGATCGGTACGGGACTTCGCCCTGTTTGCGGCGCAGTCCGCACATTCATTAGTGTCCAGTGATGAACAGGATGGCGTCTACATCCACGTGTTATTGAAAGGCTGAGGAGAGCGACAGAATGCTGGAGAGATTTCAAAAGTGGTACGAGCGCTACTTCTTCGAGGAGGAGTCGATCCTGCTGCTGGTACTGCTCGCTCTCGGGCTGGCGGCGGTATTGACCATGGGCGACATTTTGGCGCCAGTCCTGGCCGCCATCGTGCTGGCATTTTTAATGCAGGGCCTGAGTGGTCGCCTGATTGATCGTGGCTTCCCCCAGTGGTTGGCACTTACCTGTTCATTTGCCGTGTTTATCGGCTTCTTCTTTGGTTTCATATTGCTGGTCTTTCCGCTGATCTGGCGCCAGTTGCTGGGCCTGTTCCAGGAATTGCCGCGCATGATTGATGAGGTCAACACATGGTTGGTGGTGTTGCCGGAGCAGTATCCGCAGTTGATCAATGCGGGCCAGATAAGCCAACTGGTGAATTTGGCGCAGACTGAATTAGCCAAGTTTGGTCAATCGGTGGTGAGTTTTTCTCTGTCGAGTATTCCATTACTGGTGGGCATTCTTATCTACATGGTGCTGGTGCCATTGCTGGTGTTTTTCTTCCTTAAAGATCGCGCTGTCATTTTGTCCTGGCTCGGTGGTTTCCTGCCCAGCCAACGGCCACTGTTGAGCCGGATCTGGCGGGAGATGAATGAGCAGGTGGCAAATTACACCCGCGGCAAGGTCATCGAGATCCTGGTGGTGGGTGCCGTCAGCTATGTTGCATTCATCTGGCTGGACCTGAATTATGCGGCGCTGCTGGCCTTAATGGTTGGCCTGTCAGTCATTATTCCCTATATCGGTGCCACGGTGGTGACCATACCGATTTTTATGATCGGCCTGTTCCAATGGGGTATGACCTCGGAACTGGGCTGGCTGATGCTTGTCTACTTCATAATCCAGGGACTGGACGGCAATGTGCTGGTACCACTGCTATTCTCGGAAGCCGTCAACTTACACCCGGTGGCGATCATCCTGGCGGTGTTATTTTTTGGTGGTATCTGGGGAATGTGGGGTGTGTTCTTTGCCATACCCCTGGCAACCCTGGTGAAGGCAGTCATTAACGCGTGGCCGCGGCCGACGCAACCAACTCCGGAGTAATAAATGATGAAGTTTTTTTCGCGGTGGTACCTGGTACTACCGAGCGTCCTGCTGCTGCTCAGTGCCTGTGCCCAACAGCGTGCGGGACTTTCTACACCTGCTGTACCGGCCGCACCCGCCGCCGCACCGATCACACTGCAGCCGGTGCAGAGCGCCAATGATGAGCGCCAGTACCGCTATATCACCCTCGACAATGGCCTGCGAGCACTGCTGATTTCCGATGAGAAAAGCGAGAAGTCTGCCGCCTCTCTCGATGTCTACGTGGGCAGCGCACAGAACCCCCGCGAGCGCGCCGGCCTGGCTCACTTCCTTGAGCACATGCTGTTCCTGGGTACAGACAAGTACCCGGATGCGGCTGAATACGAAGAGTTTGTCACGGAGCATGGGGGCAGTCGCAACGCCTACACCGGTTTTGAGCATACCAATTACTTCTTTGATATAGATCAGGAACACCTGGCCCCGTCCCTGGATCGTTTCGCGCAATTTTTTATCTCCCCGCGCTTTGATGAGCAATATGTTGGGCGGGAAGTGAACGCGGTTGAGGCTGAGTACCAGATGGGCATCAAGACCGACGGGCGCCGCACCCTGGATGTGATGCGAGAAATAGTAAACCAGGAACATCCCTTCAGCATACTGGGTGTCGGTACCGCTGAAACCCTCGCCAGCGTGGAGCAGAATGCCGTGCGCGACGACCTGTTGGAATTCTACCAGCGCTACTACTCAGCCAACCTGATGACGCTGGTGGTATTGGGCGCCGAATCCCTCGACCAACTGGACCTTATGGTTCGGGACATGTTTACCGCCGTGCCCAATCGCAATGTCCTTATCGACGATCTTGATATGCCACTCTACCGGCCGGACAGTTTGCCCGGTGTTGTCTATATCGAACCCGAGGCCAGTGAGCGCCAATTGCAGTTGTCCTTCCCGCTGCCAGACTACCGCAAGCATTACCGCCGTAAATCCCTGGGCTATATCGGCAACCTGCTGGGCCATGAAGGTGAAGGCAGTTTGTTGTCAGTATTGAAAGCCGAAGGCTGGGCCGAGGGCCTGGGTGCGGGTGCGGGCCTGGCCTGGCGCGGTGGCTCTGCCTTCAGCATTAGCATTACCTTGACCGAGGCGGGGCTGGCTCAGCACGAGTTGGTGTTGGAGAAAGTGTTTGAATATATCGAGATGTTGCGGCAACAAGGGCCGAATGGAGCCCTGTACCAGGAGCAGGCACGCCTCGCCGAACAGCAGTTCAGGTTTCGTGAATCTACTCAACCCATGCGCTACGTCAGTTCGCTGGCCAGCGCCATGCAGTACTACGACCCAGAGGACGTATTACAGGGAGGTTTCCTGATGACTGAATTCGACGCGAATGAAATCGGTAAACTGCTGGGTGAATACCTGGCGCCTGGCAATGCCATGGCTATGCTGATTGCGCCGGAGCAGCCAACGGATCGCGTGTCTGAATTTTATGCCACGCCGTACTCAATCGTGCAGCCGTCATTGGAGACTGCATGGCTGCAATCCGGTGGTCGGGGCCAGGATCTGGACTCCCGCCTGCACCTGCCCGCGGCGAATAATTTTGTTGCGGAGAATGTCGAGCTTAAGGCACGGCAGGAAAATTCCACTGAGCACCCAGTTCAGCTTGTCGATGAACCCACCTTGTCCCTGTGGTTCCAGCAGGATGACGAATTCCGGGTTCCTCGCGGCGCCATGTACTTGAGCTTTCGCAACGCAGGCGCCAGCGCTTCAGCGCGGCAAATCGCCCTGGGTGAGCTATACGTGAGCATGTTGCGAGATGAGGTTAACGAAATTACCTATCCGGCGGCCCTGGCTGGGCTCAACTTCAGTTTCTACCGTCACGCTCGGGGCATCAGTCTCAAAATCAATGGTTTTGATGACAAGCAATTGGTGTTGCTCGATGCGATTGTCGACACCATCAGCTCGCCGCAATACGACTCGGCGCGCTTCGCTAATATCAAAGCCGACCTGGTGCGCAACCTTGAAAATATCAAAACCACACCGCCGTTTCGACAGGTAATGGGACGCACTCGCCAGTTGCTGAGCCATGGTGAGTGGGACGAACAGGCCTTGATGACTGAGCTAGAAACCATTGACCTGGCAGAAACCAAGCGTTATGCCGCGGCATTTTGGAAGAACGTGCAGGTGGATGTGATGCTCAACGGTAACTACGACCAGGGCGCGGTCGAAGGTGTCCGCTCGGCCTTGGCGGGTTTGCTGCAACATACGACACCGAGACCGGTACCCGAACTGGTCGTGGCCAGGTTGTCGCCGGGACAGAGTTTTATCTACCCGGTGTCCATAGACCACGAAGACGCGGTGTTATTTCACTATGTGCAGATGCCTGCCAATGATTGGCAGGCGCGGGCCATTGCCGCCATGTCGGGTCAGATATTCAAATCCGGCTTTTTTCAGCAGCTGCGTACCGAGCAGCAGTTGGGTTACGTGGTGAGCGCTTTTTACTGGCCGCTAGTGAATGTGCCGGGGCTTGGATTCCTGGTGCAGTCTCCCAGCCATGGTGCGGTGGACGTGGCCGACGCGGTGGATAGGTTCCTGCAGGAGATGCTTGCCGATGATGGCATTTCCCGGGAGCAGTTCCTGCGCCACCGCACTGCCCTGATCGGGGATATTTTGCAGCCGCACAAAAACCTGTGGGAACAATCAGAGTTTTACTGGCAGGAGATATCCCGGCGTCACGGCGACTTCGATTCCCGTCAGCAACTGGCGCAAGCGGTGACCGATTTGGAGTTTGAAGCGTGGCGCTCCACAGCGCGGCAGGTATTGTTGCAGCAGGCGGCCCAGGTCAAGGTTCTGGCGGAAGGCCGCTGGCAACAGCAGCCGGTGGGGCAGGCGATAGAGTCCGTCGAGTCCTTCCAGTCGAGCCAGCCCAGCTACAGGATAGACTAGTACTAAAAATAGGCCCTGTAGTTTCGTAATAAAACTACAAACCTATAACTACATGATAAATATAGGAAATAATTTGTGTTTTCGAGGCAAACAAGGAATTTACCTTGAGATTTCGTCAATGGATGTGTAAAAATTCTACACTACGAGATGCAGCGATTACTGGCCGCCCGCGGATGGCCAGCGTCTATACTGGAAGCCAATAGGCTGGGAACGCGATGATTGAAGATACCGATCCTCTGGAAACCGTTGAATGGCTGGAATCCCTGGACGCCGTACTGCGCAACGACGGCCACGAGCGGGCCCGTTTCCTGCTGGAGAAACTGTCGGAGCACGCCGCGGAAGTTGGTACTCGCTTACCGCCAGCCATAACCACCCCGTTTCACAACACGATTCACCCGACTGCCGAGCGACGTATGCCCGGCGATCTCTTCATGGAGCGACGCATTCGCTCACTGGTGCGATGGAACGCCCTGGCCATGGTGATGCGAGCCAATGAGAACGATGAGGGCCTGGGCGGCCATATCTCCAGCTTTTCCTCCAGCGCCACCCTCTACGATGTGGGCTTCAACTACTTTTTTCGCGGCCCCGGCGAGGGCCATCGCGGCGATATGATTTTCTACCAGGGGCACAGTGCCCCGGGTATGTATGCGCGGTCCTATCTCGAGGGACGACTCAGCGAAGATCAGTTGGATAATTTCCGCCGTGAAGTCGATGGCAATGGCCTGTCTTCATACCCCCACCCCTGGTTGATGCCCGATTACTGGCAGTTCCCCACGGTATCCATGGGGTTGGGCCCAATCCAGGCGATTTACCAGGCCCATGTGATGAAATACCAACAGGCTCGCGGCCTGATCGACCACGGCAATCGCCGGGTCTGGTGCTTCATGGGGGATGGCGAAAGTGATGAGCCTGAATCCCTGGGAGCCATCTCCCTGGCGGGACGGGAAAAACTCAATAACTTGACATTTGTCATCAATTGCAACCTGCAACGACTGGATGGTCCGGTGCGGGGTAACGGCAAGATTATCCAGGAATTGGAAGGCGTGTTCCGGGGCGCCGGTTGGAAAGTCTACAAGGTCATCTGGGGTCGGCACTGGGACACCTTGCTGGAAAAAGACACCACCGGCTTGTTGCAGCAACGCATGGATGAAGTGTGCGACGGCGAATTACAGAACTACAAGTTCAATGGCGGTGCCTATACCCGCGAGCATTTTTTCGGCAAGTATCCGGAACTGCTGGAGCTGGTCAAAGATCTGTCAGACGATGACATCATGTACCTGAATCGCGGTGGCCACGATCCCTATAAAGTTTACGCGGCCTACGCCGAGGCCGTACGGAGTGAGGAACGTCCGACCGTGGTGTTGGCCATGACCGTCAAGGGTTACGGTACCGGTGAGGCAGGCGAGGCCAATAATGAAACCCACTCGTTGAAGAAACTGGACCTCGACAGCCTCAAGGCTTTCCGTGATCGCTTTGGCATTCCCATCAGTGACAGTGAGCTCCAGCACGTGCCCTATTATCGGCCGGCTCCCGATAGCCCGGAAATGCGCTACATGAATCAGCGTCGCGAGGAACTGGGCGGCGCTATCCCGGTGCGTAAACACCATTTTGAGCCCCTGCAGGTACCCAGCCTTGAAGACCTTGGGGGGCAGTTGAAAGGCAGTGGCAAGCGCGAGGTGTCGACCACCATGTCTTTTGTCCGCACCCTCTCGACCCTGGTGAAAGACAAAAACATCGGTCAGCGTGTGGTGCCGATTGTGCCCGACGAGGCCCGTACCTTTGGTATGGAGGGCATGTTTCGACAGCTCGGCATTTATTCATCCCAGGGTCAGCAATACACGCCGCAGGACGCCGGGCAGATCATGTATTACAAGGAAGACCTGCAGGGCCAGATCATGGAGGAGGGGATCAATGAGGCGGGTGCCTTCTCTGCCTGGCTCGCCAATGCGACCTCCTATTCCACCAGCGGCTACCCGATGATTCCCTTCTATATCTTCTATTCGATGTTCGGGTTTCAGCGCATCGGCGACCTGGCCTGGGCCGCTGGTGACAGCCAGGCGCGAGGTTTCCTGATTGGGGCGACTGCCGGGCGCACCACGCTCAATGGAGAGGGCCTTCAGCACCAGGATGGCCACAGTTTAATGCTGGCCTCTACCGTGCCCAACTGTGTGTCCTATGACCCCGCCTATGCCTATGAACTGACCGTGATTATCCAGGATGGTCTGCAGCGAATGTTTGCCGAGGGGCATAACAAGTTTTATTACATTACTGCCATGAACGAAAACTACCATCAGCCGGAAATGCCGCCGGGGGTGGAAGAGGGCATCATCAAGGGCATGTACCTGTTGCGCAAGAGCAAGAAACGCAGCAAAAAATCTGTGGAATTAATGGGCGCTGGCACTATCCTGCGGGAAGTGGAGGCTGCCGCCGAGATTCTGGAAAATGACTATAAAATTGCCGCCAACGTGTGGAGTCTCACCAGCATCAACGAGCTGGCCCGGGAGGGCAAGGCGGTTCAGCGCTGGAACCTGCTGCACCCGGGGCAAGATCAACGCCTGCCCTATGTCAGTGAATGTCTGCAGGAGGCGAGAGGACCGGTAATTGCAGCCACTGACTACATGAAGGCGCACACGGACCAGATTCGCGAATTTGTTCCGGGTCGGTTTACCGTGTTGGGAACCGACGGTTACGGGCGCAGTGATACGCGTTCGCGGCTGCGGCAGTTTTTCGAGGTGAGTCGAGAATATATTGTGCTGGCGGCATTGAAGTCGTTGGCAGATGAGGGGCAGATCAAAGCACAAGAGGTGCTCAAGGCCATGAAAGTGCTGGGCATAAGCTCCGACAAAGTAGACCCGACGACGGTTTAAGGAAAAGGATTCACGTGAGCCAACAAACACTGACAGTGCCAGATATTGGTGGTGCCGAAGATGCAGAAGTCATCGAGATCTGCGTGGCCGTGGGTGACCGGGTCGAGATCGAGCAAAGCCTGATTGTGCTGGAATCCGATAAGGCCTCCATGGAAGTACCGGCAGAAATGGCGGGAACTGTCATTGAGCTGTTGATAAAGGAAGGTGATGGTATTGCCGAGGGCAGTCCTATTGTAGTTATAGAGGCAGAGACCGAAGCAGAGACGCCTGCTGCATCTGAATCGGAACCCGTACTTGAGGCGGCTGTAGTTGATACCTCAGTTGATACCACTGTTGAAACCGCGGCTGAACCTGCATCCGCTCCGGCTGCCGTGTCCCAGCAGGTGGTGCAGGCCGTAGCGGTGCCGGACATTGGTACAGACGAAGCGGTGGAAGTCATCGAGATAGTGGTGGCGGTTGGTGATGTGGTGGCCGAAGGGGATTCCCTGATCGTGCTGGAGTCCGACAAGGCGTCTATGGAAATTCCCGCCCCCTGTGCCGGTGAAGTCACCGCGCTCAAGGTGTCAATTGGTGACCAGGTCACCCAGGGCAATGTGATTGTCGATATGAAAACCGAGGCCGCTCCGGTTCCGGTTGAGGTCGATTCGGTTGAGGTCGCTGGGACCCCGGTGGAGTCCGCCCCTGCGGCTGCTGAACGGGCGGAACCGACCATCGAGTCAGTGGCGGCACCGGTGGTTGGTGGGGATGTCTATGCGGGTCCCGCGGTGCGAAAACTGGCGCGGGAATTTGGTGTTGATCTGGCCAGGGTCGAGGGTTCGGGGCCCAAGGGCCGAATTCTCAAGGATGATCTGCAGGACTTTGTAAAGAACTCGCTCGCTGGCAAGGACGGTGGGCCCACTGCCGGCGCTGGTATACCGCCGATCCCGGAAGTGGACTTCGCGAAATTCGGCGAGATCGATGTACAGCCGCTCAGCAGAATTGACAAGTTGACCGCGGCGAACATGCACCGCTCCTGGCTCAACGTGCCCCGGGTGACCCAGTTTGATGAGGTCGATATCAGTGAGCTGGAAGAATTCCGCGCTTCCATGAAAACAGAGGGTGAACGGCGCGGTGTGAAATTGACCCCACTGCCTTTCCTGCTAAAAGCCTGTGCTGCCGCCTTGATCGACAACCCCAAGCTCAATGCCTCGCTCAGTAGCGACGGGGAAAACCTGGTGTATAAAAAATACGTACACATCGGTATGGCAGTGGACACGCCTGCGGGACTGGTGGTGCCGGTGGTGCGCGATGTAGATCAGAAAAATCTCTGGCAGCTGGCGCAGGAGACCGCCGAATTGGCGGAAAAAGCGCGCGACCGTAAACTGAAACCGCAGGATATGCAGGGAGCCTCCTTCTCCATTTCAAGTCTCGGCAGTTTGGGCGGCACTGGCTTCACGCCGATTATCAATGCGCCGGAAGTGGCCATACTCGGTGTCTCCAGTTTGGCGGTAAAACCGGTCTGGAACGGCGCGGAGTTTGAGCCGCGGAAAATGCTGCCACTGGCACTGGCCTATGATCACCGGGTGGTGAACGGTGCCGATGGAGGCCGCTTCATGAGCCAGCTGAACGCGGCCCTGGCCGATATCCGCCGGTTGTTGCTTTAGTCCCGGCTCCAGCCGAGTCTGCGACGGCTTTCACGCAATGCCTGTAGCGGCGTGGCGTCGGGATACAGTTCACGAAAGGACTGATCCGCATAACCCTGGTCTCGCAGTCCGTGCATAAACTTCAGCGTTTTGAACCCGTCAAACCACTGGTGGAAATGCCGCAAATAAGTGGCCTGGTCAGAGCTGTGTTGATCACAATGTGCCAGGGCGACATCAATTCCCAGGCCATCCAGTACCTCCATCGTTGATGGGTGTGTCGCCAGTGCTTTGTGTAGCGGTCGGCGATGCTCAATCGCAGAGAGTAGCTGTGCGAGTGCGACGTAACTCTGCCGGTGGTAAAACAGCGGCACGTCGAGGGGGTCATCACTGTCGTGCAATTTGAGAAGTGCAGGACCTGTGCCGAAGGGGACCCGGTCGGATAATCGGCTTTCGAGATTGATAGCTGGACTGGTCGGGCGGGCGATATCGGTCAGCTTGGCGGCTTTGTTGAGCAGGTAGAAATCCTCCCCACCCGAGCGGCGGGGAAAACCGCGCACCTGTTCATAGACAGATCGCTGTATGGAAATACAACTGCCCAGTGTATGGAAGGCGTAGGGCGAACCGGCTTCCGCCAGCGCCAGCACGTGATCGTGCAGTCGCAATTCATATAGTGTCATTGCCGTTGCTGTTGAACCAGACAACTGGTGCTCGAAGGGATGCGCGATCACCCCCATGGACGTTGTATCTGCGACGGTATCGGCGGCGGCGAAATAATTGGTCGGCAAGCCGGCATCGGCATCGGCATCGGCATCGGCATCGCTGCAGTGAATCCAGCCCTCCCGGAGTTGGCGGGTATGCATCAGGGCGCAGGCCACATCGGCGCCGATTTTGCGCGCCAGGCCCACGCCTTCACCGCGGGGCAAGGCGGCGTCACGTTCAAGTACCAGCAGCTGGGCCCTGTTGGCGATCTTTTCCAGGGCCAGGCGCAGGCCATCGTTGACGGTGGGATCCGTTTCACCGTCGGGACGGTTGAGTACCAGTATTAGCAGCAGGTCGCGGTGTTGGGAGAGCAGTTGATCGAATTGGCTGGCGAGAGCCGGCGATTCCCGGTAGGCGGGAATTACCAGGCAGTGTTGGAAGCTGTCAGCCAGTTGCACCTTGAAATGATCCCTGGCTTCGATCTCGGCGTAACGCTCCAGGTATTGTGAGGACATTCAGTGCAGCGCTGCCCGGATTGGTAGCTGGCTGACAATCTCCGCCTCGATTTCCAGTAATTCCTGCCAGCGTTGATCGATCATATCCTGCGGTAGGTAGACAGCCGCCAGCTCCAGGAACAATTGATAGTGTCGTTCCTCGGAGTGGGCGATGGACTGGTAGAATTTTTTTAGTGGCCCCGCTTCGAGGGCGTCGGCAATCAAGCCAAACCGCTCGGCGCCGCGGGCCTCGATAACGCCAGCGATCAATAAGCGGTCCAGTAAATAGATGTCCTTGCCCTGGCGCAGGCTGTTGCGAAATTCAATAACGTAAGCGTCCTTGGTATCAGCACTGGTGATCTGCCCGCGGCTGTGAATCCACTTCACCACCTCCCGGTAATGGCTCAGTTCTTCCACCGCCAGCTCTGCCATGGCGGCAACCAGTTCAACCCGGTCCGGATAGTGGGAGAGCATGGAAATGGCCATACCAGAGGCCTTCTTTTCGGCGGCGGCATGATCCTGAAGAAAGGCGTCAAAATCGGCCAGCACGGTCTCGATCCAGGCGGCTGGGGTCTGGTAGATGAGGGGATTGGACATGGCGGCTATGGTACAATCTCGCGGCTTTTGACCATAGCCATATCTGGAAAGTAAGGAATCTTCACAGCAATGATTATCAAACCCAAAGTTCGCGGTTTCATGTGCATTACCTCCCATCCGGCCGGCTGCGAAGCCAATGTAGAGCGGCAAATTGATTACGTGGTGGGGCAGGGAAAAATCGACAATGGCCCCAAGCGCGTGTTGGTGCTGGGTGCGTCCACGGGTTACGGCCTGGCCTCTCGTGTCAGTGCCGCCTTTGGTTGTGGCGCTTCGACCCTGGGCATCTTCTTCGAGAAAGAGGGCACTGAACGCAAGCCCGGCACAGCGGGTTGGTATAACTCGGCCGCCTTCCATAAATTCGCCGAGGCGGAAGGCCTCTATGCCAAGTCCATTAATGGCGATGCCTTTAGTGATGACATCAAGCAGAGGACGATTGAAGTGATCAAGGAGGACCTTGGTCAGATTGACCTGGTGGTCTATTCCCTGGCGGCGCCGCGGCGCCAGCATCCGCTGACCGGCGAGGTGCATATGTCGACATTGAAGCCCATTAGTGGATCGTTGGTGGGGCGCGGGCTGAATACTGACAAAGAGGAAATTACCGAATTCACCCTGGAATCGGCCACTGATGAAGATGTGGCAAACACGGTTGCGGTGATGGGTGGCGAAGACTGGCAGATGTGGATGGACGCCCTCGACGCCGCCGGCGTGCTGGCCGACGGCGCCAAAACCACCGCCTACACCTACCTGGGGGACAAGCTGACCTGGGATATATACTGGCACGGTACGATCGGTGCCGCCAAGCGAGATCTCGACACACGTGTTATCGACATTCGTGACAAGCTCGCTGCCAAAGGCGGTGACGCACGGGTGACGGCCTTGAAAGCGGTGGTGACCCAGGCCAGCTCGGCAATTCCGGCGATGCCGCTGTACCTGTCCATCCTGTTCAAAGTGATGAAGGCAGAAGGTGTACACGAAGGCTGTATTGAGCAGGTATTTGGTCTGTTCCGCGACAGCCTTTACGGCGCGGAGCCCCATATCGATGACGAGGGTCGCCTGCGAGCAGATTACAAGGAGCTGCAACCGGAAATTCAGCAGCAAGTGGAAGCCATCTGGGATGCAGTGACCACGGAAAATCTTAATGACACTACCGACTTTGCCGGCTACAAGCGCGAGTTCTTGCAGTTGTTCGGGTTTGAGGTAGATGGGGTCGACTACGAGGCGGACGTCAGTCCCCAAGTGACGATCGCCGGGATGGTGTAAACCGATGTTTGAACCTGGAATACCGTTTGATTTGAATTCACGGGTGCGCCGTGTGACCGCCCCCAACCCGGGCATGATGACCGGCCCAGGTACCAATACCTACCTGTTGGGTCATGAACAGGTCGCTGTGCTTGACCCTGGGCCACTCATTGACGAGCACGTTGAGGCGATCCTGGCAGCGGCGGGTAAGGACAAAATACGCTGGATTGTCGCCACCCATACTCACCCGGATCACTCCCCCGCCTGTTTGCCCTTGCAACAGGCGACGGGGGCCCAGGTGATTGGGGCCAAACCCTGGGACGATATGTTCCAGGATGACACTTTCAGCCCTGACTCACCGGTAGCCCATGACGATGTGCTGCGTACCGAGGAATTCACACTGCGGGCGCTACACACGCCCGGCCATGTCGGCAATCACTACTGCTTTCTGATTGAAGAAGAGGGTATGTTGTTTACCGGCGATCACATCATGCAGGGATCCACCGTGGTGATCGTGCCCCCCTCCGGGGATATGAAGGCCTATATCGATTCACTCAAATTGCTGCTTGACTATCCCATCAAGGCCATGGCGCCGGGTCATGGCAGTGTCATTGAGGATCCCATTGGCGCGGTGGAGTGGCTGGTGGACCACCGCCTCAAACGCGAGCAGAAGGTGGTTGATGGATTGCGGCAACTGGGTGAGTCCAACCTGGATGAGCTGGTGGTGGTGGTCTACGACGATGTCGACACTGACCGCCATGAAATGGCCAAGCTCTCCATGACCGCGCATTTGATCAAGTTGCAGCAGGAAGGGCGGGTCCGGCAATCGGGAAATGAACGCTGGGCCCTGAGTTAAAGAGCGGGCAAATACAAAAGATGGAGTTGCGGGAAATCTTTAAGGATTTTGAGTTTTCGGGTTAGTACTTTTGCGCCCATTCGGGGCGTTCATAGCCCCAGTGATCGGCCCATTTCAGTAATACCGGCAACACCGGTGCCATCTGCTCGCGGTAGTTTTCCCAGCGGCCGCGAGCGTGAGTGTATATCGGTTCTATGACCTGGCTATAGCTGGCGGTGTGTATCCTGTTTCTCGCCCGGGCTGAAGACGGGTGCTGTCGCAGTCCAGGTTGCCATCCGCAATCGAGAAATCGAAGCAGCGGTTTCAGGGTGCCATCAAAATCGGACAGGAGGCCTTCGTATTTCACAGTATGGTAATTGAGGAGGAGAGCTTCTTGTAGATGCACCCACAGGGACATCACCCGATTATACAACTCCGCACTATCCGCCAGCTCGAGAAAACACGCTGTTGCATTGGTCAGTTTGAATTGTTGCATGAAACAGCTCAGCACCACATCACAGGGGTGGCGGATGCAGAGTATGAATTTGGCGGTGGGAAAAACACCATGGATGACGGCTGCATTTATCGTGTTGAAGGGTTGTCGATCGATAATCACTGACGGGTATTCTGACTTGCCCAGTATCTTCTCGACATGATCCCAGTACGATTTCCGGGCTTCCCGGATATGCTCGATATCAGCTGACGCACCGCCCTGGGTGTACCGGTAGAGATGATCGACCAGCGGATATTCCTCAAGCAGCGCAATGTCGCTATGCCCTCTCAATATTGTATCCAGAAGTGTTGTCCCGGAGCGGGGAAAACCTATCATAAACGCGGGATTGCGAATCCCCGATTCCGAACCTGGGGAACGGCTGGTACCTACCCCGTTGTCTTCAAAGGTCCGATGTCTCTGCTTGACCCGATCGAGGAAATGCACACCTTGATACTGTCGGTTGCTCGGCATTGCAGCGGCGAAGCTATTGGCTCTGGCAAATGCATCAAAAGCGGCGGCATATTGTCCTGCTTCATGGAAACACTTTCCCTGGTATTCGGCTCTGCAGGCGAGATCAATGAGGTCGTGATCGCGCGGGTGAATATTGTCCAGTTGGCTTAATGCAGCGGCGTAATCGCCGCGTCGATACAACAATTTCACCTCGAGTAATTGCAGTTTGTCAGAGCACATGCCGTGGATATATCTAGCTTGATTAATTGCTGCTTCGAGGGCGCTGATATTGTTTGATTTCTCCAGCGTATCGGCAAGGTTGCAATGGTAACGTTCGCGCTCGGGCTGAATGTCGATCGCCGTTCCAAAACAGACGATAGCCTCATCAATATCGCCCTGGTCCAGGCAGGTCGAACCTCGATAGTTGTATGTTTCCGCATCTCGCGGTGACAAATCCAGGGCGCGGGCATACTGATCTTGCGCCGATTCGAATTCACCCAGGTGCGCCAGTGCTCTGCCAAGTTCTCTTCGGGCCATGAGGTGATCAGGTCTTATGCTGACAGCTTGTTGCAACTGTTCTCTTGCATCGAGTGGGCGCTTCAACTCGATATACAGCTTACCCAGATTAGTCCTGGCCTCGACATTCGAGTTATCGAGCCTGACAGCGTTTTCCAGGTGGGTGATGGCGCCAGAATAATTGTGACGTTGATAGTGAAGTCCGCCGAGATTGCCATGAGCCGTGGCATAGTTGGGATGCCCGGCGATGGCGGCCAGGTAACAGCGTTCGGCTTCATCCAGATGCCCTAATTTACGCTGGGTATTGCCTAGATTGAAGTGGACTTCAGCAGCATCGCTCTCGAGAGAGAGGGAAGCTGCAAATTGCTCAATGGCAGCTTCAAGATTGCCGATGCGGCTGTGGACGATCCCGAGAAGATTTAGCACTGCGGCGTTGGCGGGCTGCGCGTCGGCCATCTGCACGGCTTTGTCCAGGGCGGACACCGCATCGCCTTGGTCCAGCAATGCCAGCACCTCGCTGGCTAATTCGCTGGCCGAGGGGAGATCATTCACGGTGGAGTGTTGATAGCGGGCACATCCGCCCAGTGTACACAGTTTGTCCCGGGTAATTCTGAGCGGTTATTTACTCAATAGTTTTTATGCGATTTTGAAATATTCGTAAAATAACTGCCAATATATTACGATTAACTATTGTATCTCATCGTTTTGATGTCTAAAATTACGCCCTCTCGCTATATTGCCCCGATTTTCTGGAGTTAGTTTCCATGGCCGTGGACACCACCGCAGAGCGCACCCTGGCGCAGCTGATACAGGCTGCCGCCGATATCCATGCGGGCAAGATTGCCATCCAGGATGGTGACGTGGCGCTGAGTTATACCGAACTGAATGAGCAGCGTGTGCGGGTTGCCGCCGCTTTTCACGCCTATGGTCTGGAGCGAGGCGACCACATCGCCATCTGGGCACCCAATATTTACCAGTGGATACTCGCCGCCATCGGCGCGCAAACCCTGGGTATCGTCATTGTGCCTATTAATACGCGCTGGAAAGGTGCCGAGGCGGCCTACGCGCTCAACTTGAGCACGGCGAAAATGTTGTTCACCGTCGGTGATTTTCTCGGTCAGTCATATCCCGAACTACTGAAAGATCAGGATATTCCCAGCCTGCAAAAAATTGTGATGCTAACGGGAGAGGCTGACGGCTGCCAGGGCTGGCAAGACTTTGTTGAGGGTGGCAATGACATTGGCAATGGCAGGGTGCAGGAGCTCTCTGAGCTGGTACTCCCCAGCGATCCCATGGATGTCGGCTTTACCTCCGGCACCACCGGCGCTCCCAAGGGTGTGGTTGCCGGTCACGCCCAGAATATTAAAGTCTATGAAGCCTGGAGTGGCACCGTGGGCCTGCGCAGCGATGACAATTACCTGATTATCGGCCCCTTTTTCCATTCCTTCGGCTACAAAGCTGGTTGGCTGGCGGCGTTTATTCGCGGCGCCAGGATTTTCCCCGTACTGACTTTCGATCTCGACGCGGTGCTGGCGCAGATTGAGCGGGACAAGATCACCATGCTGCCCGGCGCGCCGACGATCTACCAATCCATTCTGGCGCATCCCAATATGGCGGACTATGACCTGTCCAGCTTGCGTCTCGCCGTCACCGGTGCGGCGCCGGTGCCGGTTGAATTAGTCAACAAGATGCGCACCGTGCTCAAATTTGAAACCGTGGTGACCGCCTATGGACTGACGGAATCCTGCGGTACCGTTAGTATCTGTGAGTCAGACGATGCGCCCGAGGTAATTTCCGGTACCTCGGGGCACGCGATTCCCGGCACCGAAATTCGCATCGTTGACGAGAACGGTGAGGAAATGCCTCGCAATGAACCCGGTGAGATCTGGGTGCGCGGTTATAACGTCATGCAGGGTTACCTGCACAACCCGGCAGAGACCACCAAAACCATCAACCAAGACGGTTGGCTGATGACCGGTGATGTGGGCTGGATGAATGAAGATGGCTACATCCAGATTACCGATCGTATCAAGGATATGTTTATCGTCGGTGGCTTCAACTGCTACCCGGCCGAGATAGAAAACATGTTGTGCTCTCTGGAAGGCGTCGCCCAGGCGGCGGTGATCGGGGTGCCCGATGATCGGATGGGAGAGGTGGCCCGCGCCTGGATTATTCCCGGCCCGGATGCGCAGCTGGATGAAAGTGAGATCATCGCCTGGTGTCGTGAAAATATGGCGAACTACAAGGCGCCCCGACAGGTGCACCTGGTGCAGAGCTTGCCCACCAATGCCTCGGGTAAAGTCCTGAAAAATGAGCTCAAGGCGATGGTCACAACCTCATGAATGCGCCCCAGGCTGACCGCAACACACCGATTGAGCTGGATGAAATAGACCTGCGCATTATCGATTCGCTGCGCCAGGATGGTCGCCAGCCGTATCGGGCATTGGCGCGGGAATTGAATCTAACCGAGAGCCTGGTGCGGGCCCGGGTCAAGCGCCTGGAAGAGTCGAATACCATGCGGGTTGTGGCGGTGACCGATTTCGAGGCTGCCGGTTATGAAATGCTTTTGGCGATCGGCGTGCAGGTTGAGGGGCGCTCACCAGTCGACGTGGCGAATGATCTTGCCGAGATACCGGAAGTATTTTCCATCAACGTGGTGATTGGCACCTTTGATATTGAGTTGCTGGTAGTGGCGGAAGACCAGGCCGCCATGGCGGATTTGATATCACGGCGCATCGCCCAACAGCCTGGCGTGAGACGCATATTGCCGTCGCTGGCTCTGGATGTGGTGAAGAACCAACCTGACTGGGTGCCGTTCCATGACTAAAGAGCATGATTTGAAGGTGCAGCCGCTATGACTAAGCGCGCGCTGGACAAGGTCGATCGCGAGATCGTACAGCGGCTATCCCGTGACGCGCGCACCAGCAATCGGCATATCGCCGCTGAGCTGGGCGTGACTGAGGGCACCGTGCGCGCGCGTATCAAGCGTATGGAAGAGGAAAAGCTCATCCGTATTACCGCGGTCACCAATATCGATCGCTTCCGCGGTGCGGCGGTAGCGCATATCTGGATCGAAGTGGAGCGCAGCAGCCAAACCCAGGAATTGGTGCAGAAACTGGCAGACATGAAGGAGATCGGCTTTGTCGGCATGATGATGGGCCGTTTCGATATCCTCGCCATTACCATGGTGCGCAACACCGAACACCTGTCGGAATTTGTTCACAACAACATCAGTAACTTGCCGGGGGTGCGGCGTACGGAGAGCACCCTCAGTGTGAATTTTATAAAACACGATTACCGCATGGCGCGGATCGTGAGTTAACCCGGGCGGAGCCCGTTAAAGAAACAGTAGGAAGTGGGAGAGACAATGGACAAGCGTATGACTGCTGCCGAGGCGATCGGTGAGCTCAAAGATGGCATGACCATCGGTATTGGCGGTTGGGGACCGCGGCGCAAGCCCATGGCCTTGATCCGCGAGATATTGAAATCGGACCTCAAGGACCTCACCATTGTTGCTTACGGTGGTGCCGATGTTGGCATGTTGTGCGCGGCGGGTAAGGTCAAGAAGCTGGTCTTCGCCTTTGTCTCCCTGGACTTCATTCCCCTGGAAGCGCATTTCCGGCGGGCCCGACAGAGTGGTTCCATCGAGGTAATG
Organism: Halieaceae bacterium; assembly: GCA_965237855.1. Classification (GTDB taxonomy): domain Bacteria; phylum Pseudomonadota; class Gammaproteobacteria; order Pseudomonadales; family Halieaceae; genus CBDEGK01. The sequence goes on from CBDEGK010000005.1 coordinate 247,354, forward strand.
GAAATCGACGAGGGCATGATGCTGCTCGGTCTGCGCGCTGCGGCTTGGGGCTTGCCCTACATTCCGACGCAAGTCGGACTGGGTACGGATATTGTCAGCAATAACCCCGATATCAAGCTGGTCGACAGCCCCTATGACGACAAGGAGTGGGTGGCGATGCCGGCGCTGAAACTGGATGCCTCACTGATTCATGTTGATCACGCCGATGCCCGTGGCGTCTGCCAGATCTCCGGTCCCGATCACTACATGGACGATATGTTTGCCCGCGCCGCCGCCAAGACCTACGTGTCCTGTGACGAACTGGTCGACAGCAGTTATTTCCACGATCCCGACCAGGCCCGCATGGTGTTCTGGGAACGCACGGCTACCACCGGTGTCGTGCATTTGCCGGGCGGCGCGCATCCGAGCTCCTGCACCCCGTTGTATGGTTTTGATGAGGCTCATTTCAAGGAATACTCGGCAGCGGCCAAGGACGAGGCGGGTTTCCAGGGCTATGCCGACAAGTACCTGGGTGGGGACGAGGCAGCCTACCAGGCAGCGGTGGGTGGCCTCGATGCCATCCAGCAACTTCCCATTCCCAGTTATTAAAACAGCCAGACGGAGAACACCATGAGCAACGATTACACCCTGGCTGAACTGTGCATTGTCGCCTGTTCCGAAGCCTTCAAAGATGACGGCGAAGTACTTATTACCGGTATTGGCGTGATTCCGCGCATTGCCGCCAGTCTGACCATGAAAACCACGAATCCAGACATCCTGATGACCGATTCAGAGGCCTGGATGCTGTCGGAACCGAACCCCGTCGGCGCTCGTGATGCGGATTTCAAACCCGCGCTGGAAAGCTGGATGGGTTATTCACGCATCTTCGACAATGTCTGGAGTGGCAAGCGCCACGCCATGTTGGGCCCGACCCAGGTCGACCGCTGGGGCCAGTCCAACACCTCGGCCCTGGGCGGTACCTACGATGCACCCAAGGTCATGATGCTGGGTGCGCGCGGTTTTCCGGGCAATTCGATCTGCCACCAGAACAGTTTTTTTGTGCCGGCGCACTCCAGCCGGGTATTTGTCGAGGGCGAGTGTGATTTTGTCTCTTCCATCGGTTACAACCCGGATCGTCTGCCCAAGGGCCATTCGTTAGATGATGTGGATATTCGCCTGATCGTTACCGATCTGTGCGTCATGGATTTTGGTGGGGCAGATCACTCGGTACGTCTACGGAGTCTGCACCCTGGTATCAACCTGGATCAGGTGTTGGAAAACACCGGCTTCCCGGTGGAAGTTCCCGCTGACGTACCGACAACGCCGGCCCCGACCGCCGAGCAGTTGGCGATCATTCAGCAGATGGACCCGCACAACCTGCGTGCCGCTCAAATCAGGGACAACCCACCGGGCGACCGTTCCTGAGGGAAATGACCATGTTACGAACACGACTGACAGAAAAACTCGGCTGCCAGTACCCCATCGTGCAAACGGCGATGGGCTGGGTGGCCGATCCGAAGATGGTGGCAGGCAGCTGCAATGCCGGCGGTTTCGGTTTCCTGGCCGGCGCCACCATTCCGCCAGAAGAAATGGAACGCGACCTGCTGCGAGTGAAGGAACTCACCGATAAGCCCTTTGGCGTCAACTTTCACATGTATCAGCCCAATGCGATGGCCATTGTCGACATGGTGATTCGCCATGGGGTGCGGGCAGTCAGTTACTCACGTTCCCCCGGCGCCGACTTGATTGGCAAATTGAAAGATGCGGGTGTGGTCTGTATGCCCACGGTGGGTTTACCCAAACACGCCATCAAGGCGGTGGAATTGGGCGCTGATGTCATCACGGTGCAGGGCGGGGAGGGCGGTGGCCACACCGGCGCCATTCCCACCACCTTGTTGTTGCCGCAGGTTGTCGCTGCGGTTGGCGATAAAGTGCCGGTGGTTGCCGCCGGTGGTTTCAAGGACGGTGCTGGCCTGGTAGCGGCCATGGCCTTCGGTGCCGATGGGATTGCCATGGGCACCCGCTTTCTGATGAGCAAGGAAAGCCCGGTGCCGCAACAAACCTTGCAACGCTATCTCGACTGTCGGGATCCGGGCGTGATTATTCGTTCCACGGCCATGGACGGTTTGCCCCAGCGCATGATAATGAACGAGCTGCTGGGTGAACTGGAGCGAGCCGGGCCGCTGAAGAAACTACTGCTGGCGGTGCGCAATGGTCTGTCCTTTCGCAAGTACACCGGCGCGAGCATTTTTGGATTATTGAAATCCGCCATCGCCATGCAACGCGACGACGATATGACAGCGGCGCAAGCCATTATGTCGGCCAACGCACCGATGATTATTCAAAAAGCCATGGTCGATGGTCAGCCACAATTGGGTGTGCTGCCCAGTGGCCAGGTAGCGGGTGTGATTGACGAACTGCTCAGCTGCGAAGACTTAATCGCCGGCATTGTGGCCGAGGCGGAACAGCGTCTCGCCGCGCTCGCAGAACAAACCAGAGGATAAAGCATCATGTCGAAACCATTTTCTACCACCATCAGCAACGGCATTGCCGAGATGATTCTCGAACATCCCCCGGTCAACGCCTTCGACAGCCACGGCTGGTTTGCTATTGCCCATGAGATCGATGAACTCGGCGCCAACGATGAGGTTCGGGTGATCGTAATTGCCGCCGAAGGCCGCGGCTTTTGCGCCGGTGTTGATATCAAAGAACTGGCGGCGGATGCCGGCAAGATTGTCGACGTTAATCGTGGCAACTACGCCACCTTCAAAGCCATGCACCTCAATCCCAAGCCGGTGATTATTGGCTTGCACGGTTTTGTGCTGGGTGGTGGTATCTGCATGGCCGGCGCCGCCGACATCGTGGTGTGTGCTGATGATGCCAATTTTGGTGTGCCGGAAATTGATCGCGGTGCCATGGGTGGCGGCGCGCACCTGCAACGTCTGTTCCCGGTACAGAAGGTACGTTACATGTATTTCACCGGCGAGTTCATGAACGCCGAGGAGGCCTACCGCTTTGGTTCCATCGAAAAAGTGGTACCACGCGAGGAGCTGTTGTCGGCCTGCCGCGAGATAGCCGCCAAGATCGCAGAGAAATCCCCGGCCATGGTCAAGCTGGCCAAGGAGGCGCTGACCGGGGTCGAGGACGGCAGCCTGGAAGATAAGTACCGCTGGGAACAGGGCTTCACCTACGAGGCCTACACCCTCGAGGATTCACAGGAATCCCGCGACGCGTTTGTGGAAAAGCGCGACGCCGACTTTGAGAAAGAAAGCTGAAGAGTAGTTATGGATCTCACATACACAGATGAACAGAATGCCTTTCGTGAAGAGGTGAGAAGTTGGTTGGTGGCCAATGTGCCTGCCGAACCGCTTATGAGCTTTGATACGGAAGAAGGGTTTCAACAACACCGGGATTGGGAGGCCAAGCTCAACGAGGGCCGCTGGGGTATGGTGACCTGGCCAGAAGCGCTGGGCGGTCGCGCCTGTGATTTGCTCCAGTGGCTGATTTTTGAAGAAGAGTACTACAAAGTGCGGGCGCCGCTGCGAGTGAACCAGAATGGCATCTTCCTGCTGGGTCCGACCCTGATGGAATACGGCACCGACGAGCAGCGTGCGCGTATTCTGCCGAAGATGGCCAACGGTGAGGAGGTCTGGGCGCAGGGCTGGTCGGAACCCAATGCTGGCTCCGACATGGCGGCGATTCGTGCCAAGGCAGAATTGCAGGGCGATAAATACATTATCAATGGTCAGAAGACCTGGTCCACCCGCGCAGTGTGGGCGGATTGGTGTTTCGGTATGTTTCGTACCGACCCCGACAGTGAGCGCCATCGCGGGCTGACGTTCATCCTGGTGCCACTCGATAGCCCCGGGATTACCGTGCGGCCCATTCCTCAGCTGAATGGCTTACCTGGCTTCGCCGAGATCTTTTTCGATAACGTGGAAGTCGCGGTGGAAAACCGGCTTGGCGGTGAAGGCGAGGGCTGGGCCGTGGCCATGGCCACCGCCGGATTTGAGCGCGGGCTGATGTTGCGTTCGCCAGCACGTTTCCAGGAGGCTGCGCGTCGCCTGATTGAACTGTACAAAGAGAATCGCGACAGCGCCGATGCCGACCCAGCTGTGAAGGAGGCAGTCTTGCGTGCCTACATGGATGCGGAGAGTTACTGCCTGACAACCTATCAGACCGCCTGCCGTATCAACCAGGGTGGCAAGATCGGTGCCGAGTCATCCACCAACAAGATTTTCTGGTCCGAGCTGGATCAGAGTATGCACGCCACCGCCATGAGTATTCTCGGTGCGCGTGCAGAATTGTTACCCCATGCACCCGATGCCACCGGTGTCGGTACCTGGCTGGACGGTTGGTTGTTTGCCCAGTCGGGACCGATTTACGCGGGTACCAATGAGGTTCAGCGCAATATTATTGCTGAAAGAATGTTAGGAATGCCGAGGTAGCCAGGGCCATGGATTTTACGTTTTCAGAAGACCAGTTGTTATTCCAGGAGTCGGTGCGTGACTTCCTGGTCAATGAAATCACGCCGGAAAAGATCCGCGAACTGTGGGAGACCGAGAGCGGTCGCTCTGACGAATTGTGGCGCCAACTGGCCGAGCTGGGTTTAACCGGGCTGACCGTTCCCGAGGAGTTCGGCGGACTGGGCATGAACGAGCTCGACTTTGTCTTGCTGGCCCAGGAGTGCGGCTACGTCGCTCTACCCGAACCCCTGGTGCATACAGCGCTGGTGGCGGTGCCGCTGTTGCAGGCGATAGGCGGTGAATTGGCCGCTAAGTGGTTGCCTAAAATTGCAACCGGCGCAGCGCGGCTCGTGGTCGGTCTCGAACAAAACCAGTTGGTAGAAGATGCCCATGTGGCCAACCTGATCCTGTTGCAACAGGGCGATGAATTTCACGCTTTATTACCCGCCCAGGTTGAACTGCGCTACAACGAGTCGGTCGATCCCTCGCGCAAGTTATTTGCGGTTGAAATCAAAAACGCTAACGCGGTCAGTCATGATCCCGGGCTGGTGCAGGCCGCATTGAATCGGGGTGCCCTGGCCAATGCGGCCCAGGCACTGGGTTTGGCCCAGCGCATGATTGACCTGTCGGTCGCCTATACCAGCGACCGCCATCAGTTTGGCAAGCCCATCGGCTCCTTTCAGGCGGTGAAGCACCACATGGCCAATGTCGCGGTGCGTTTGGAATACGCCAAGGCGCCGGTGCACCGTGCGGCCTATGCCGCGGCAAATAAACTGAGCACGCTGCCTGAGAATGTATCTCACGCCAAGCTGGTGGCCTGTGAAGCGGCCAACCTCGCCGCCAAGAACTGCATCCAGGTGCATGGCGCGATGGGTTACACCTGGGAAGTGGATCTGCATATTTTTATGAAGAAAGCCTGGGCACTGGCCAATAGCTGGGGCGATGCCGGTTTTCACAAGTCCCGGGTTGGGGACTTTATATTGGCCGATAACGCACCGCTGGGTGCGGGCAACACGTTCTTGTAAGAAAGAGCTGAATTGATTAAGTAGTTTAAAGAGGAACTAACCATGGCAGAAGCCTATATCGTAGATGCGGCACGCAGCCCCACCGGGCGCCGTCGCGGCAGCCTGGCGGATGTGCACGCCGCCGACCTGGGTGCGCACGTACTTAAAGCGCTTGTTGAGCGCAATGACATTCCCGATGTGGATTACGACGATGTGATCTTTGGCGCCGTTGATGCTATCGGCCCCCTGGCCGGTGATATCGCCCGCACCAGTTGGCTGGCGGCGGGTCTGAGCCAGGAAGTCCCCGGCACCACCATTGATCGCCAGTGCGGTTCTTCCCAGCAATCGGTGCACTTTGCCGCCCAGGCCGTCATGTCGGGTGTCAATGATGTGGTGATAGCCGGTGGCGTGCAGACCATGAGTTCTATCCCCATATCCTCGGCCATGTTGGCCGCTGAACCGCTGGGTTTCTCCGATCCCTTTTCTGGTTCCCAGGGCTGGGTGGCTCGCTACGGCGATACCCCCGTCTCTCAGTTCAACTCGGCGCAAATGATTGCCGACAAGTGGAATATCTCCCGGGAAGAGATGGAGGCCTTCGCGCTGGAGTCTCATACACGCGCGTTAACAGCGATAGAGGAAGGGCGGTTCGCCAGGGAAATCGTTCCCCTCAATGGTTTGGAAAACGATGAGACCCCGCGTCAAACTTCCCTCGAGAAGATGGCGGGACTCGATCCCCTGGCCGAGGGCGGCACGATTACTGCGGCGGTTTCCAGTCAGACTTGCGACGGCTCATCGGCCATGTTGATAGTGTCGGAAGATGCGTTGAAGCGCTACAACTTGACCCCGCGCGCTCGCATCCATCATCTGAGTGTGCGCGCAGAAGACCCGATCTGGATGCTGACCGCACCAATTCCCGCTACCGCATACGCCCTCAAGAAAGCGGGCATGAAAATAGAAGACATGGACCTGGTTGAAATCAACGAGGCCTTTGCCTCCGTGCCCATGGCCTGGCTCAAGGAAACCGGCTACGACCACGCCAAGACCAACGTCAATGGCGGCGCCATTGCACTGGGTCACCCACTGGGAGCCACCGGCACCAAGCTGATGACCACCCTGCTACATGAACTGGAACGTATAGAGGGCAAGTACGGCTTCCAGACTATGTGCGAAGGCGGCGGTCAGGCCAATGTAACAATTATTGAGAGGTTGTAAGCCATGGGAATTCTGGATGGACGGGTCGCAATTGTAACCGGCGCCGGTGGCGGCCTCGGTGCGGCCCACGTACGCGTTATGGCCAGCGAAGGCTGCGCGGTGATTGTTAACGACATCAATACTGAAGCGGCCCAGGCAGTGGTGGATGAAATCACCGCCAACGGTGGTAAAGCAGTGGTCAACAGTTCCGACATCACCAACTACTACGACAGCCTGAACGCGGTGAAGCAGGCCATCGAGGGCTTCGGCGGCTTGCACATCGTGGTCAACAACGCCGGCATCAACCGCGATCGCATGTTTGCTTCCATGACTGAAGCGGAGTGGGATGCAATTATGGCGGTGCACTTGAAGGGGCACTTCTGTATTTCTTCCCACGCCGTGCATTACTGGCGCGGACAATCCAAGGAAGGCGTTGAAGTGGATGCGCGCATCATTAACACTACCTCCGGCGCGGGCTTGCAGGGCTCCATTGGACAGTCTAATTATGCCGCTGCCAAGGCAGGTATTGCCGCACTGACCCTGAACCAGGCCGCCGAGCTGGCGCGCTATGGCATCACCGCCAATGCCCTGGCGCCATCGGCGCGCACCGGCATGACCACGGCAGTCGAAGAAATGGCGGAGCGCATGAAGAAGCCGGAAGACGGCAGTTTCGATCATTTCGCGCCAGAGAATGTCTCCAACCTGGTGGCCTGGCTGGCCTCCAGTGAGTCGGCACATGTGACAGGGCGGGTGCTGGAATCGGAAGGCGGCCGCATCTGTATTTGCGATGGCTGGCGCACGACCGAGGGTGTTGATAAGGGAGCGGCCTGGGCGCCGGCGGAGATCGGCGAAGCCATGGCGACCCTGCTGGATCAGGAAACCGCCGCCCAGAACGTCTGGGGAACCTGATCGGGTCAAGGCCATGGATTTTAAATTCACAGAAGAGCAGTTGATGATCCGCGATACGGCGGAGGCCTTCCTGGCGGAGGTCTCTACCTCGGAAGCGGTGCGCGCTGCCATGGCCACCGAACGGGGCTATGACCCGGAACTGTGGCAACGCATCTGCACGGAAATGTACTGGCAGGCCATTCATATACCCGAGCAATACGGTGGTATGGGCCTGGGTTATGTGGAGCTGGTAGCGATGCTGGAACAAATGGGTCGCTACCTGTTGTGTTCGCCGTTCTTCTCTACGGTTTGTCTTGCTACCAATGCCCTGTTGGTTGCTGGCACAGAGGCGCAAAAAACCGAGTTCCTGTCACAAATTGCGGAAGGCAAAACCGCAACACTGGCCTGGACTGGCAACAATGGCAGTTGGGATGCGAGCTCTGTCGAAGGCACTTTCAGTAAGACCGAGGCGGGCTACCTGCTGAATGGTGTGTGGCGCTTTGTGCCCGATGGCCACAGTGCTGATTTGCTGATTGTTGCCGCCCGTGAAGAAGGCTCCAGCGGCGCTGAGGGGATTGCTTTGTTTATCCTGCCAGCTGCGACCGCCGGGGTTGAACGCGAGTGGCTGCCAACCATGGACCAGACCCGCAAACAAGCCCAGCTAAATATGAAGCAAGTGTCGCTCAGTACCGACGCCTGTCTCGGCGAGGCTGGTAGTGCCGCATCTGCGCTTAACAAGATACTCAGCCTGGCGACTGTGGCAGTGGCAGCCGAGCAGGTAGGCGGCGCTCAGCAGGCCCTCGATATCAGCGTCGACTACGTGCAGGAACGGGTGCAGTTTGGTCGCACCATCGCCAGTTACCAGGCCGTCAAACACAAGGCCGCCGATATGATGGTGAAGGTGGAAGCGGGACGTTCTGCGTTATATGCCGCCGCCTGTATCGCCGACGAGGCTCTGAGTGGTGGTGCTCTCAAGAGTGATCTCGACGATGCCGCCAGCGTGGCCAAAGCCTGGTGCAGCGATGCGTATTTCTTTAATGCGGGTTGTGGCATCCAATTGCATGGCGGCGTGGGATTTACCTGGGAGTACGATATTCAGCTCTACTTCAAGCGAGCCAAGTCCTCGGAAACTTTCCTGGGCAACGGGGCTCAGCATCGGGAACGCATTGCCGCGTCCCTTCTGGACTGAAGGCAGGAGGCGAGACGATGAAATTAAGTTTCAGTGCCGAAGACGAGCAGTTTCGTGAGGAGATTGCCGCCTGGTTGAAAGACAATCTCTGTGGCGAGTTTGAACAGATTCGCGGCCGCGGTGGCCCCGGTGATGAGCATATGTTCCCGGAGGAGCGCAAAGCCTGGGAGCGCAAACTGGCTGAGGGCGGCTGGACCTGCATTGGCTGGCCGATGGAGCACGGTGGCCGTGGTGTCACCATCGAACAGCAGGTGGTCTTCCACGAGGAATATGCCCGCGCCGGTGGCCCCGGACGCATGGGCCATATAGGTGAAGGCTTGACCGGCCCAACCTTGATTGCCTTCGGCAGCGAGGAGCAAAAGGCGCGCTTCCTACCGGGGATTCTCAGCGGTAACGAGTACTGGTGCCAGGGGTATTCAGAACCGAGCGCCGGTTCTGACCTCGCCAACGTGAAAACCAAGGCGCGTTTTGATGAATCGAAGAACCAGTGGCTGATCAACGGTCAGAAGGTGTGGACCTCCAATGCCCACGAGTCCGAGTTTTGTTTTGTTATTGCCCGCACCGACCCCGACAGTGTCGGTCACAAGGGCCTGTGCTTTTTCCTGGTGGCAATGGACCAGCCCGGCATCGAGATTCGCCCGATCGAGCAGCTCACCGGCACCAGTGAGTTTAATGAAGTGTTTTTTGACGAGGCGGTATGCAGCGCCGAGGATATTGTTGGCGCACCCGGCGATGGCTGGAAAGTGGCCATGGGCCTGCTCGGGTTTGAACGCGGTGTTTCCACGCTGGGTCAACAGATGTTGTTTCAGAATGAACTCGACGAGATTATTCGAATCGCCAAAGAAAATGGCGCCGCGAAAGATCCGGCCATCCGCCAGCGTATTGCCGATGCCCACATTGGCTTGCGTATCATGCGCTTCAACAGCATGCGCACCTTGTCAGGAGATGGGGAGGACGGGGCGTTACAAAAAGAAGCGATGATCTACAAATTGTACTGGGCCACCTGGCACCGCAACCTGGGTAAACTGGCCATGGATGTACTCGGCCCCGAGAGTGAAATTCTCGAGGGCGGTGGATCATATAAGCTGAACCGCTTGCAGTCCATGTACCTGTTCACCCGTTCGGACACCATCTACGGTGGCACCAACCAGATTCAACGCAACATTATTGCCGAGCGCGCCCTGGGTATGCCCCGGGAACCGCGCGGCTAGCCGACGTGAATTAGCGTCACAAAATTAAATACGAAGCAACCGCCAGGAGCGGTTTTATGGAGAGCCGATTATGGCATTGAAAGAACCACCACCCTACGTGGAGGCCCACAACCTGCTGGCGGGCAAGAGTGTTTTGATTACGGCTGCCGCCGGTGCCGGCATTGGTTTCGCAGCCGCCACCCGGGCGGCAGAAGAAGGTGCTCGCGCGGTGATGATCAGTGATATCCACGAGGGCCGGCTGGAAAAAGCGGTGGCAACTCTGAAATCAGCGACGGGTCTCAAAGCGGTGTATGGCAAGGTCGCCAATGTCACCGATGAAGCAGATGTGCAGGCCTTGATCGAAGAGGCCGAGGTGAGTATGGCTGGCGTCGATGTGTTGATCAACAACGCCGGACTCGGTGGCACTAAATTGCTGGTGGACATGGAAGACGAGGAGTGGAACCGGGTGCTGGATATCACCCTCACCGGTACCATGCGTATGACTCGCGCGATGCTCAAGAAAATGCAGCCCCGCGGCAAGGGCGTCATCGTCAACAATGCCTCAGTGTTGGGCTGGCGGGCACAAAAAGAACAGTGCCACTACGCCGCCGCCAAGGCCGGCGTCATGGCGCTGACCCGTTGTTCCGCCCTGGAGGCAGCTGATCACGATGTGCGCATCAACGCCGTATCACCGTCGATTGCCTTCCACGAGTTTTTGAAAAAAACCACGCCGATGGAATTGCTGGAGGAACTGGCCGCGAAAGAAGCCTTCGGCCGCGCCGCCGAGGTGTGGGAAGTGGCCAACGTGATGATGTTCCTGGCCTCCGATTACTCCGGCTATATGACCGGCGAAATCATCAGCTGCTCCTCACAGCGAGCTTAACGTTCTTGCTAGATGACATTGATAGATATTCGAAGAGGAATTCGAAATGAGAGATGCAGTAATTGTAAGTACCGCCCGGACGCCGATAGGCAAAGCCTTCCGCGGTGCCTTTAACGACACAGAAGCCCCTGCCATGGGCGGTCATGTAGTCAAAAACGCCGTCGCGCGCGCCGGTATCGATCCGGCACGGGTTGAAGATTGCCTGATGGGAGCGGCTTCCCAGCAGGGCACCCAGGCGTATAACCTCGGTCGGTTGTCGGCGATAGCCGGTGGTTTGCCGGAGACCACAGCGGGTATGACCATGGATCGCCAGTGCTCCTCCGGGCTGATGGCGATTGCCACGGCTGCCAAGGGCATTATTTGCAACGACATGGATATCGCGGTTGCCGGCGGCCTGGAGTCCATTTCCCTGGTGCAAAACAAACACAAGAACAGCTACAAGGCGGTGTCAAAAACCGTGTTGGAGGTGTCTCCGAAGGCCTATATCCAGATGATGGAAACCGCCGAGATCGTGGCTGATCGCTATGGTATTGCCCGCGACGCCCAGGACGAGTATTCCTTCCAGAGCCAGATGCGCACCGCGGCGGCCCAGGAAGCTAATGCCTTCGACGATGAAATCGTGGCCATGAGCTCGACCAAGGCGGTATTCAACAAGGAAACCAGGGAGACGACCTACGAGCAGGTCACCCTGGGCAAGGACGAAGGCAATCGTCCCTCAACCACCCTGGAAGGTTTGAAATCCCTGGAGCCGGTATTTAAAGACGGCCATTTCGTCCAGCAGGGCAACCACATCACCGCCGGCAATGCCTCACAGCTGTCTGACGGTGCCTCGGCGGTGGTATTGATGGAAGGCAAACTGGCGGAGCAAGAGGGGCTCGAGCCGCTCGGCATTTACCGTGGATTAGCGGTATCCGGTTGTGGAGCCGATGAAATGGGAATTGGCCCGGTCCTTGCCATTCCCAAGCTGCTGGATCGCAACGGCCTGTCGGTTGACGATATTGGGCTGTGGGAGTTGAACGAGGCCTTTGCCTGCCAGGTGATTCACTGCCGGGACACTCTCGGTATCGACAACGACAAGCTCAATGTGAATGGTGGTGCCATCGCCATTGGCCATCCCTTCGGTATGAGCGGCGCGCGCATGGTAGGGCACGCCCTCATCGAAGGTAAGCGTCGCGGTGTGAAGTATGTGGTCATCAGCATGTGCATCGGCGGCGGTATGGGTGCGGCGGGTTTGTTCGAGGTAGCCTGAATATGGTCCGCAATGCCTGGGTGTGAATATTACCGCCGCACTTTCTTCCCGCCGGGGCTTGAAAACGGGGACTTTTGTCCCCATTTGTCTTCTTATTGGCGACTTGTGCGTTACTAGCAATGTCAGTATCGGCGGGCTGTTCGCCGAATAATAATGATACACTTAACGATTAGACCTGACCGGGCGTGAAACTGACAAACTGATGGCCATTGACCTAAAAAACTCTGTTCTGCTGAAAATGCTGGAGCCACTGAAGCCGTACCTGGTGGCGGCGGCTAGCTTTAGCCTTTTTATTAATATATTAATGATAGTGCCGGCCATCTATATGTTGCAGGTGTTCGATCGCGCGGTCGGCAGCCAGAGCGTGTCCACGCTGGGAATGCTGACCATCATTATGGTTTGTCTGATATTCGCCATGGGCTTGCTTGACTGGATCCGTGGGCAGATCATGATTCGTGCGGGTGCTCGCCTGGATGAAATTTTGTCGGAACGTGTGTTTAACGGCACGTTTCGGCAGGCCTTGTTTACCGGGGGTCGTTCAAGTATCCAGCCCCTGAACGATATGAATGGCCTGCGCACGTTTATCAGCAGCCCGGCTCTTAACGCGTTTTTTGATACCCCCTGGGTACCCATCTACATTTTGATCATGTTCTTATTCCACCCCTATTTTGGTATTTTGGCGCTGTTTGCGGTAGCACTGCTGGGGTCCCTGACCTGGCTCAATCAGCGCACCACCGCCGGCAACCTGGTCGAGGCCAACAAAGAGCAAATCTGGACGCAGAATTATGCCAGTCGACATTTGCGTAACGCTGAAGTCATAGAGTCCATGGGCATGATGGATGACGTACGGGATCGCTGGAGCAATCACAACCAGCGCGTGTTGGGTTTACAGGGTGCTGCAGCGGACCAGTCGGGCAAATTTACCTCAACGTCCAAGGCACTGCGCATTATGTTGCAGTCATTGGCACTGGGTACCGGTGCCTACCTGGCGATCAATATGGAGATCAGCCCCGGTATGATGATTGGGGGCTCGATTCTGCTGGGCCGGGCGCTGGCACCGGTCGACCAGTTGGTGGGTGCCTGGAAAGGGTTTCAGAATGCGCGGCAGCAATTTGAACGCCTTGATGAATTGCTGACGAAGTTGCCTGTGGCACCTGCGCGCATGGAGTTACCCGAACCGCGGGGCAATTTGTCCGTCGAACAAATCAGGGTGGCACCACCCGGAGTACAAATGCCCGTACTCAAGGGCGTGTCGTTTAACCTGAATGCAGGAGAAGCACTGGGTGTGATTGGCCCCAGTGCGGCCGGTAAGAGTACCCTGGCAAGGGCTATCCTGGGAATATGGCCCGCTGCGACCGGCGCGGTTCGCCTGGATGGCGCAGATATTTTCAAGTGGGATAGCACGGAGTTGGGCCCCCATATCGGCTATCTACCCCAGGATATAGAGCTGTTTGACGGCACCATTTCAGAGAATATTGCCCGCTTTGGTCAGATCAGTTCAGAAAAAATTGTCGTAGCCGCCCGTATGGCAGGCGTTCATGAAATGATTCTGCGCCTGCCCGAAGGTTACGACACCGTCATTGGTGCCAACGGTGGTGTACTGGCCGGCGGCCAGCGGCAGCGCATAGGCTTGGCCCGGGCACTCTACGATAAACCTCGGCTGGTGGTGTTGGATGAACCCAATTCCAACCTGGACGAAGTCGGCGAGGCTGCACTCAGGACATCTCTGCAGGAGCTTAAAGAACAAGGTACCACCACGGTCGTAATTACCCACCGCCCGAACATATTGTCCACCGTGGATAAAATCCTGGTGATGAAAGAAGGAGCGGTGGCTGATTTGGGTCCTGCGGAGATGATTATGCGGAAGTATCAGCAAGCACCTGCGCCGCAGCGCGTGCCTGGTGGGCAGACAGCTTGAGGACTCAGTCGTGCAAGAAGTAGAAGTTAAAACCAGCGCCGAGCGACCCCGTCGCATTGGTGTGTTTATCGTGTCGCTCACCTTTGGCGTATTTGGAATGTGGTCGCTGATTGCGCCTCTGCAGAGCGCGGCCCTGGCTCCAGGGACGGTCATGGTCAAGGGCAGCCGTAAAAATATAGAACACCTGGAAGGTGGAATCGTTGCTGAAATTCTGGTGAAAGATGGTGATACCGTCGAGAAAGGTGAATTGCTGTTGCGTCTTGATGATACTCAGGCGCGTGCACAGCTTGAAATAGCCATGGGTCAATTTTACGCGGTCAAGTCCAGAGAGGCGCGCTTGCGGGCTGAAAGAGACAACGCGGGCAGCGTCATTTATCCGGAGATTGTCGCCAGCAGCCAGGATCCTCGAGCGCTAGATGCTATGGCCAGCCAAAACCAGGTTTTCTTGGCCTCCCGCAACGCGCGTTTGGGAGAAATCGAGGTATTGCAACAAAGGATAGGACAACTTCAAGAGCAGATAAAGGGCACTCAGGCACTGAAGGCTGGCAAGGAAAAACTGGTGGTGTCTTATGCGGAGGAGATTAAGGATTACTCTGAGCTATTAGAGGAGGGTTTTGCAGACAAGCAGCGATTGCGTGAACTGGAGCGTAATTATGCCCGCACCCAGGGTGAAGTTGCCGAGCACGTGTCCGACGTTGCTCGCCTGGAAATCCAAATTGGTGAAACCCGGCTGCAGATTCTGCAACTGGATAAAGAATTCCACACTGCCGTGGTCGACGAGCTGGGGAAAACCCAGACGGAGACCTATGACCTGGAGGAGCGTATTCGTGCCGCCGCTGACAAAACTGATCGTACTGAGTTGCGCTCACCGGTGGCCGGCGTTGTAATGGGCAAAACCGTGACTACCATTGGCGAAGTCGTTAGTCCTGGAGAGGCGGTTTTGTACGTGGTTCCGCAGAGCACGGAACTGATCGTTGAGGCGCAGGTTAATCCGATGGATATCGATCGTGTGCACAACGGCCAGACGGCAGATATTCGTTTCTCGGCCTTTAAAAGCCAGACGACGCCGGTCATAGACGGCACAGTGGTCAGTGTGTCTGCAGACGCGTTGATGAATGAGCAGCTAGGTACCTCCTATTATTTAGCGCGGGTGGAATTGAGTGAAGAAGGATACGAGATGCTGGCAGACCTGATCCTGGTACCTGGGATGCCAGCAGAGGTGCTTATTAATACTGGTAGCCGCACGATGTTTCAGTATCTGACCCAACCCATAAGAAATGCATTTGCTCGTTCACTAATTGAGGACTAATACATGTTGCGCCAGCTAACCTGGGCGATGTTGCTTTCATTGTTGAGCATTGAAGTGCTGGCAAATAGCGCCAGTCTGTATGATGTCTACGTTCAGGCCATGGAGGCCGATCCTCGGGTCAAGATTTCCCAGTTCAAGGTGGAAATGGGTAAGGCCAGGGAAGACAGTGCTTTCGGGCAGCTACTGCCCCAGGCCAGCTTCAGTGCCAACAGTGCCAACTTGTCTGACAATGAGGTTCAGTTCGATACGGGCCTGGTTGACGATCAATCCTATAACGGCGAGCGCTATTCCGTGCAGGTGCGTCAGATGCTGTTCAACTGGCGTACTCTTTCTAGCCGCGCTAAAGCGGAGCAATTAGTGGCTCAACGGGAAGCCGAGCTGGTTGATGTGATGAGCCTGCTGCTGGTTGATGTTTCTGAGCGTTACTTCAAAGTGCTTCTGGCAGATGGCGACTTGCAACTCATCAAGGCGGAAGAGGAGCTGGTTGAACAGCAACTGCGACAAACAGAAGAACTGTATGAGCGCAAACTTGTCAGAGTCACAGACTATCTGGAGACACAGGCTCGTGCTGACTCCGTGCGTACTGACGTAATTGAAGCGGAGAATAACTCGGCACTGGCGCGCGAGTCGTTAGCTGAGTTGACCGGAGAATATATTGATGACCTGGCCCCTATTCGTGCTGACTTCACGCTGCCGACCATGCAGAACGATATCGACTACTGGTCGGAAATGTCGATGGCGAACAATGCACTGTTAGTCAGTAAGCGAGAGGCCGTACTGGCGGCTGAGGAGGGTGTGCAGGAGCAAAAGGGTGGGCACTACCCGACCGTAGATCTTATCCTGAGCGCCCAGCGCTCTGACGTCGGTTACGACAACCAGGCGTCGCCACTTCGCGATACCCAGTACATCGGTGTGGAGGTCAACCTGCCCATATTTTCCGGCGGTTCGACGTCTGCCAACGTGCGTGAAGCGTGGTCGCAGTACTATATTGCCCGCGAGGAAGAAGAGCAGGTTCGCCGCGAAGTGATGAAGCGCACGCGCGAAGCCTGGCTGAATACCCGTTCCAGCCGCAAGCGTATCGAGTCCGCTGAGTTGGGCATGAAATCTGCCGCCAAATCCTACGAGGCGATGAGCAAGAGCTTCAGTTACGGAACCGTCACCGCAACGGATGTTTTGGAGGCGCTGCATAGCCGGACCCGGTCGCAACGAGATTACCAGGATGCCATTTTTTCCTATATCGTAAACTGGCTTGCCCTCAAACGGGAAAGCGGGGCTCTGGTAGCTGAAGATTTACAGCAGTTGAACGACTGGCTTATCGCCAACAACGCCTGATTTTCCCGGCTTAGTGAAAGTCGCTGTCAACATCCACTGCCTGCACCCGCCCCTCACCGGTATAGGGCATTACGCCAGAAACCTGTTGTTACGCTTGCTCGGCGATGAGCGGGTCACTGAGCTAGTTGGAATTAGCCACAGTGGTTGGCACGACCGCGAAGCGGTTGCAGATATCGTTACCCATAGTCGCGGTTATACCCCCGAACCCGATATGCCGCCGCCGGAGCCCTGGACAATGCGCATGTCACGGCGAGTGGCAGGGCGATTACCCGGTATGGGCCGGCTGCGAGCGCGGGTAAATCATTCGATGCAATTGCGAGATAAAAGGCGCTATAGAGATTTCATCTACTGGGAGCCAAATTACCTGCTACTGCCGGTTCCCAATCCCGCCCTGGTGACGGTGCACGATCTTTCACACCTGCGCTTCCCCCAATATCATCCCCGGGAGCGCTTGATGGAATTACGGCAATTACCGGAATCCCTGCGTCGCGCGCGTAAAATAGCTACCGTATCTGAGTTTACCCGCCGGGAGCTGACAGATTTTTTCTCTCTGGCGCCCGAGTCGATAGCACTGGTGCCGCCAGCAGTGAGTCCACTTTTTCGGCCACACGGCGAGGTGGAACACAAGCTTGTGAGAGAGGTATACGGGCTGCCCGAGCAATTTGTGCTGTATGCGGGGACCATCGAGCCGCGCAAAAACTTGCCGCGCCTGTTGCAGGCATTCTGTGATTTACCCCCGCATATCCAAGGTCAGCACAAGTTGGTGTTGGCGGGCGGAGAGGGCTGGCATGGCCAGGAGTTCGCCGATGCCCTGGCCAGTGTCGACTCTCGCAATGTCATACTGCTCGGCTATGTGCATAGAGAGCATATGCCAGCTCTATTCAGCGCGGCTGCCTTGCTGGCCTATCCCTCTCTCTACGAGGGATTTGGCATGCCAGTACTGGAGGCCATGGCCAGTGGCACCGCTGTATTGACGGCTAACACCGCATCTCTGCCAGAAGTCTCGGCCGGTGCCGCCATCCTGGTTGACCCATTGTCACAGGAAGACATGCGAACGGGTATGCAGCGAGTACTGGGCGACAGTGGGTATCGGCAGATGCTTGTCACCCGGGGACTGCATGTAGCGGGTGGACACAGTTGGGAACAATCGACGGAGCTGTTGCTGAATGCCCTACTAGAGACCGGCGGGGCATGAACTGGCGGGAAAACATGCAGCAGGAAGACAAAGCGCAGCATATTATTTGCGCGTTTCTGGCAGTGTTGTTGCTGGCACCACTGGTAAATATCTGGCAGGCCTACCTGTTGGTGTTTGTCGCCGGGATACTGAAGGAAGCCTGGGACTATTATGTGGGTACGGGGTTTTGTTGGTACGATATCGCCGCCAATTGCCTGGGGATTATTTTTTTCAGCCCTGTGTGTGTTTGGTGTTGGCTGAACACCTGGAGACCCGATGACTGATCCGAATGACAAAGCGGCGCTTAAGCAGCAGGCTCATGCCGACGAGTTGATGGCCTTGATCCGCAGAGAGGCAAGATTTCTCGAGCAGGAAGAAAGGGTGCAGATGAGCACCGAAACCGTGCCCCTCAACCTACGTGAGCTTCCCGACTGGAAACAAGCAGATCGGGCCCTGGCGGTTAAGCAGAGCTATCACATTTACGAGTTTATTGTTTATGACGATATTGAATTCGTCATCAATGCCTATCGCGCCATATTGCAGCGCGACCCGGATGAATCCGGCCTTGATACCTACGTCGCTCTGTTGCGTGAGCAAGGGCCCCAGGAAAAAACGGACATCGTGCTCAACCTGTTGGATTCAGACGAAGCTAGCAGCACAGGGGTTTACGTCCAGGGAATCCGATGGGAGAAATTTGAGCGCAGATACCACGAAACCTGGTGGTTCAATTTGCGCTTGGTCAGAAACCTGTTCAAATTCAGCAAGCAATTGCAGCGCAATAACTTACAGGAATACTCACTCTACAACGAGAGGGACCGGCAACGCTTCCAGGGAGCGGTCGATAGTTACCTGGCTGAGCAACAACAGCTGTTTAATTTCATGCGTGGACGGGAGCAGCAACTGGAGGGCGAGCAGGCAGCCATCCACCTGAAGATGGATCGCTATCGGCGAGATATGCAACTGGCCCGCCAGGATTTGCTCAACCAGCAGCAGCGTCTCAATGTTTTGCTGGACGAATTACATGACGAACTGAGCTCGGAGGCTCTGACAACCGAGCAGAAACAGGTTCTGGCCACTCACTCCAGCGAAAAGCTGGATGCGTTTTACCTGGCTTTTGAGAATGAGTGCCGGGGCGATGAAGATGAGATACGCGCGCAGTTGATGGATTATCTGCCTCGTATAAAGAGCTGTGAACAAATATCAGACACGCAACCACTGCTGGATATTGGCAGTGGCCGTGGTGAGTGGTTGGCCCTGCTGAGGGATCACGAGATACCTGCAATCGGAGTGGACATCAGCAAGGTGCTGGTAAATCACTGTCGGCAGCAGCAATTGAACGTGACCCTGGCTGATGCGCTGATCTTTCTCGGTGATGCTGAGGACGCCAGTTTTGGAGCCGTCAGCGGTTTTCATATCATTGAGCACCTGCCCTTTGAGCAGCTTTTTTCACTGATTGAACAGTGTCACCGGGTGCTGGTGCCGGGGGGGCAATTGATCTTCGAAACACCCAACCCAGAGAATATGATGGTAGGGAGCCATACCTTTTATCACGACCCCACGCACTTGAACCCGATTACCCCAACCCTCATCGATTTCCTGGTTCAGCACCTGGGTTTCACCGGCACTGAGATCCTGCGACTGCATCCGTATCCACCAGAGGCGCGGCTGCCAGGGATAGACCCACTCACAGACCGCATTAATGGCGCGTTTTGTGGGCCACAGGATTTCGCCATTTGCGCGGTCAAGCCCGCATAGGAACTGTTCAATGAACGTTGTGGTGACCGCTAACAAAGTGCCGTTTATGCCAGGAGGTGCTGACTACCATATTCAAGGCCTGGTAAAAGCGCTGCAACAGCACGGCCACCAGGTGGAGTTGTTGCAGTTTCCTTTCCGGTTTTCACCAGAGTCAGAGGTCGCGCGGCTGATGCACTTCTGTGAGCAGACTGATCTCAATATACCCAACGGTATGTCGGTGGATAAAGTCGTAAGCCTGCAGTTTCCAAGTTACGGTGTACAACATGACGATCACCGGGTCTGGATCATGCATCAACATCGCTCGGTTTACGATCTCTATGACAGCCTGCCGCAATCGCCTGAATTAGATGCTTTGCGCAAACAAGTCACTGAGTTTGACAATCGAGCCCTGGCCAGAGCGCAGAAGCTATACGCCAATTCTGAGCGAGTTGCACAGCGTTTGCAGCAATTTAACGGGCTCGATGCAGAGCCGCTGTATCATCCACCGCACGGTGCAGAGCACTTCTTTAATGAAGAGCCCTATGACTACGTATTTTTCCCCAGTCGACTCGAGAAGTTAAAGCGGCAGGACCTGGTGATTGAGGCTGCGCAACACCTGCACTCGGGCGTTCGCATCTTACTGGGGGGTGACGGGGGGCAGAAACCCTATTACCAGCAGTTGATCGCTCGCCTGGGGGTGGGAGACCGGGTGCAATTGATAGGGCGCTTCAGCGAGGCGGAAAAATACGTGCTTTACGCGCGCTCCCTGGCGGTGCTGTTTGTCCCCCAGGACGAGGATTACGGCTATATCACACTGGAGGCCATGCTCTCGGGCAAGCCTGTAATCACCTGTAATGACTCCGGTGGCCCACTGGAGTTTGTCCGCAATGATGAAACCGGGCTGGTGGTTGAATCGGAGCCTGAACTGCTTGCGGCTGCCATAGACCAGCTTGCCAACAACCGGGAGCGAGCCCGCGACATGGGAGCAGCCGGTCGAGCTGGATACGTCTCAGCCGAAATCTCCTGGCAGCGCGTGGTTGAGAGGCTGTTGAGCCCATGAAAATTGCCATCCTCGCCCCCAGCGGCGTGCCCTACGCCGTGGGTGGGGCAGAGAAATTGTGGTGGGGATTGATCGAGGGCATGCGCGCACATACGGACCACGAAGTTGAGTTGATCAAAGTACCCTCAGCCGAACGCAATATGCGTGAAATACTCACAAGCTATCGCTTTTTTTCGGACCTCGATCTCACTCACTTCGACATGGTGATTTCCACCAAGTACCCCGCCTGGATGATCTGGCACTGGAATCACGTGGTTTACTTGCAACACAAATTGCGGGGCCTGTACGACACCTATCCCCAACACTTGCCCTTGCAGTTGGATGAGTGGCCCGCTGAGCTGGACAACCTGGCCGCATTGTTAGATCGTAAGCCGGCTCGAGAGCATCGGGACTCGCTGTTCCAGGAGCTGCAGCGTCTGCAGGATCAATTGCCGGGGGCAAGCTGGGACGAGTGGTTTGCCCTGCCGGGGCCATTGGCGCGGGCTATTGTGCACTGGCTCGATGATTCGGCGCTGCGGCCCGGGCTGGTGCGCAAGTACATGGCTATCTCCAGCAATGTGGCCGCCCGTGAGAACTATTTTCCTGAAGGAGTGGAGGTCCAGGTTATTCTCCACCCCAGCGACCTGTTGCCCGCTGAAAATAAGGCCGGCGATTACCTCTTTACTGTCAGCCGATTGGACCGGCCCAAGCGCCTGCACCTGTTAATCCAGGCCTTGCGCCTGTCCCGGTCGAAGCTGCCCCTGTTGATTGCCGGCAGCGGGCCAGAGCAGGAAGCCTTGAAGCAGTTAGCCGGTGACGATACACGAATTGTTTTCCTGGGGCGCCTGGCCGATTCCGAACTGCGCCGCTATTACAGCCGCGCCCTGGCTGTCGCCTTTGTGCCCGAAGATGAAGACTATGGACTGATCACGGTGGAGGCGATGCAGGCGGGCAAGCCGGTGCTGACCTGCTTCGATAGCGGCGGCTCTCTGGAATTGGTAGAGCACGGCAGTAATGGCTGGGTGGTCGATGCTCAGCCGCCAGCGTTGGCTCAGGTGATCGATGAAATTGACGGCGACAGGGAGCGGGTGCGCGCCATGGCAGAGTGCTGCCGCGAAACAGTCGCTCATATTAATTGGCCGGCAACCATCGCGCAGCTGTTGGATGACTGCGGAAGGGTGGATGTGAATGGCCTGCTGGAGCGAGGCAAGCCCAATCATATACTGGTGCCGCTGACCTTTCCCGTGTGGCCCCCCCACACCGGCGGCCAGAACCGGGTGTTTCACCTCTATAGCCGCATCAGTGAATTCACGCCGGTTACCCTGCTTACCCTGTGTAACTCTGAGGAGCCAGCATTCGATGGTGAAATCGCGCCCGGATTGAGGGAGTTGAGAATTCCCAAGTCGGCGGCGCACCAGGCCGGTGAGTGGGCCGTAGAAGTCGAGTTGGAGTCATCAATTGCCGATCTCTACGCCATCGAGCATATGGCCGAAACCCCCGCCTATATGCAGGCGTTGAAAAGCCTGAGTCTGGAATCGGAGCTGGTAGTGGCCTCACACCCCTATTTGTATCGCGCAATTCGGCAGGTATACCCGGGCAAGTTGTACTATGAAGCCCACAATGTGGAGCTTGATATGAAGCGCCATATTCTCGGAGATGGTCCGCTTGCGGCTCCCTGGCTTGAGCTGATTGATAATACCGAGCGCGCCTGCGCGCGCGCGGCGGTGGGAATTTCTATATGTTCCAGCGAAGATGGAGAGCGCCTGGCGGCGTTATACGACCTGGCCGCTGCGGACATGGTCCTGGCTCCCAACGGTGTAGATAGCACGGCCATCCCCTTTATTGGTGGCAGGGCAAGGCAGCGGGTGGCACTTCGTATGGCACCTGCCGCGAGGCCTGCCGCGGTATTTATAGGCAGTTGGCACGGGCCCAACATCGACGCGGTGCAATTTATCCTCGATCTGCTGGCGCCGGCACTACAGCATATGGAGTTCTGGGTGATAGGTAGCGTGTGCCGCTATGAATATGGAGTTGTGCCAGGCAATGTCGTCTTTTTTGGCCAATTGCCTGATGCCGACAAGAATGCGGTGTTGAGCTGTGCCCAGGTGGCGCTGAACCCGGTATGCACGGGCTCTGGCAGCAACCTGAAGATGGCGGAGTACATGGCAGCGGGGTTACCAATACTGAGTACCCCCTTTGGCTGCCGCGGCCTCGATGTAGCGGAGGCAGCAGGGGTTTACCAGGCCGAAATGGGTGAATTTGCAGAAAAACTGGGAATAGTCGTCAACCAATCATCCAAAAGTGCGTTAGATGCTATGTCAGCCTGCGTCCACACTGCAGAGGGCGCAGATTATGACTGGCGAGGTATTGCGATGGATTTGTTTGAGCACATGGTCACGGTGTGTGGCAAATGCTCAGAATAAGCCTATAATCGCGTGCCAAAGGCAAAGTGGTATTTTGTCTGGAGAGTCGTCGGCCGAATGTGTTGGTAAGCCAGGTGGCTTTTGGTTAATAAGTAACCAGTTTTACCCGACCCAGGAAGGGTAAGGTTCAAAAAGGTGCATATTGCCAAAAACACTAAAAGAAATGGTTTGACAGTACTTTACGATCGATATATAACTTTCTACGTCAGGAATGCTTCACTGATGGTTATACCTGTGTGGGCTGTTAACACCAGGAGCCTAGCGTGATATCAGGCCTGGAGAGGGAAGATGCAAGGTAATAAGAAACAGACCGTGCTACCTCATAACAATGGAGTATGGTTATTTTCTTCTCTCTCCGGAGAGATACTAAAAAACTAAAATTTTAGCGTTTCGTTAAACTTAATATATTGGATAGGAGTGTCATGTCTATGGCTACCAACGAAGAAATTGTAGCAAAAGCACAGCAGTTGTATGTGTCCTACTACGGCCGATGGGCAGACCCAGCGGGTCTGAATTTTTGGATTGATAAATTTGAAGCGAGCGACAATGTCGACCAGGTCTTGATTGATTTTGGTACGGGTGATGAATACCTGGACTGGATCGCTGATAACGGCCTGGATACCTCAGAGGACGTGGTTACGGCGCTGTACCAGCAAATGTTCAACCGCGACCCCGACGCTGAAGGCCTGGCCTTTTACGTTGAGCAGCTGGAAAGTGGCGCACTGTCACTGGCCTCTATTGCTCTGGATATCGCCAATGGCGCCACTGGTGACGACGTTACCATTCTCAACAACAAGGTTGACGTCGCCAATGTTGCTACCGACGATGTTGAAGACCAAGGCAAAGCCTACAGCTCTGATGACATTGCCGATGCACAAGCTGCCCTGGCCCTGGTTGATGAAGACGAAGACTCCGTGGCTGCAGGCACCGCTGCTGCTGCCGACGTGGTTGATGGCCTGCCTGAAGGCGGCCCGGGTGGAGAATTCACCCTGACCGAGACCGATTCTTCCGCTGACTACAGTGCTCGTACCAGTTCTGTCATAGTAACTCTTGATGGCGATGCAGACGAGGCTGATTTTGATGTGAAGGGTAGCGCGTTCGACGACATGTTTATCCTCGAAGAGTTGGGCTCGGCTGATATTGATGGATTCGACGGTATTGATACCATCAACTTCAACGAAATCAACGGCGACCAGGTGGTCAGTTTGTTGGCCGGCAGCTTCGCCACTGATGACGGTGCTAGCGGTGTGCTCACCAGCATCGAAAATATAATCGGCAGCGACGGTGATGACACTATCACCGGTAGCAGCGATGACAACGAAATCTGGGCCGGTGACGGTGACGACACGGTCGAAATGGGTGTCGGTGATGACAATGCCTACTTTGAAGACGAAGACCAGCTCGGCACTGGCACGGTCGACGGCCAGTCTGGCGAAGACTCCATTGTGTTCACTGCGGACGCGATTGACCTGACCGCTGTTGATGCTACCCACATATCCGTTGAAAACCTGGTCTTGTCCGACCTGGATGACGAGGGCGAAGTGTCACTGTTGTTTGGTACCGTCAGCTCTACATACGTAGTGATTGATCAGTTCGACGCCATTATCGGTTCTGATGCAGTTGACTCTCTTAGCTGGTCGACCGGCACGGATGTCGATATCAGCGGCGTTGAGTTGATCGATATTGACGTGCTGACGATGGGTGGTAGCAGTACCGATATTTCCTTGACACTGGGTGCCGATATGGTGCCCACAGATATTTCTATCGTCGGTAACAACAAAGATCGCCTCTATTTGGATGGTACCGGTGTGTTTGACCTGACCGGGATAACCCTTAGCGGTTTTGACAAAATTGAGAATACCGGCCAAAGTGGGCATACGCTGATTATCAATCAGCATATTGCAGACTCTATGCTGGAAGAAAGTGGCAATGCCAACATTGACATTCAGAACGGTGATGAAACTTCTATTCTGACCTTCTCCGGCAATATCGACTTGTCGGGTTTTGATAATAATGACAGCAGGATCCATACTTCGGCGGTTGAATTCGGCGAGGCGACCACGGTAATCGTTAGAGACCTGAAGAACTGGGATGGCATCAAAACCGTTGATGGCGGCGAAGGTGACAATGACACATTGGTCATTGTGGATACCACTATTAGTGCAACCAGCTATGCCTCCCAGGATCTGACAGGCATCGAGGCCTTCCAGAATCTGACAGGCATCGAGCTGGGTGGTATTGAGAATCTGCTGATCGACATCAACAGTCTGTTTGAAGACTACTGGGTGACCATTGATGAAAGTTCACTGGGCGATGACCTGAAGACCATAGCCGGCCGCATCAACCTTTGGATTGAAGACAACCCTACCGCTGCCGATCTTACTGGCGTAGTATTGTCAGACGTGGGTGACCTGAGCTCTAATAGCACCGGCGCGTTCGTTGTCGTCGACCAGGGAGCCCTGGAGTCCTTTGCGACGCTGGGGGGTGGTCTCGGTTCCCGTCTTGATGACAATAAACTGGCCCTCATGATGGGTGGCAATCTTGACCTGAGCGACATGGTGTGGGGCGGGGATGATTCCACAGATACTCTGATAGTTGTCGGCACAGACGATGCAGATGATTCACTGACCATGTTCAGCACAATGACTACAGGTATCTCACTTGGCGGTGATAATAATGTCATTGATGTTAACCTCGGTGGTGGTAACAACACCTACAGCGGAAGCGCCTCTGTGCTGACTCTGACGGCTGGTACTGTAACTGGGCCGACCGATGACGGTACCAACATGGTTATTGGCGCTGTCGGTATTCAAGCAGTTGGCGGTGCGGGTGCTGAATTAGCTGGTGTTAACTACGATGGTACGGTGACTGGTGGTTACGGATCCGATATCCTGATCGGGCTCTTCAATGGTGATCAGCGCCTGGGTGCTGGCAATGACTCCATCACCGGTATCGCCGGTAAAGGTGCTGATGGTGCGGGTGCTGCACTCGGCTCTGGCGATGACAGCTTCACCGGTTTTTCAGCGGTCTGGTATAACAACTCCAACGGCGGCAACGGTTCTGTTGTTGACGGCGGATCTGGTGACGATACCCTGAGCACCTCCTATGCTGGTGACGAGTTAACCGGTGGTAGCGGTTCCGATGTGTTCTCCATCAGTGGTAAAGCCCTGGGTGTGCAAGAGGTCGAAGGATTGTTTACGCTGAATACCATGGGTAAGTCCGGTGGGGGGGGTAATCCCGGTGGGGGATCTGTTGGTCACTCCCTCTTGCTTGTTGATTTCAACGACGGCGAGAGAGATTCGTTGCAGCTGAACCTGGTGGGTACTTATACTACGGGTATTGATATGACCAGCCTTAATAAGGCCACAACGGGCACCACTACGTTAACGTCCCCACTGGCCCCTGCATTAACCACCGAGGGCGCTCTGGCGGTACTGACGGCTGCCGGTGCACTGGGTGTACGTGCCAATGGTGAGGCTGTGGGTGCTACCGTGGCATTGCCAGTGATAGCTGAGGTTAACATGTTCCGGAATTACCTGACCTCTGCTACAATCAACGGCAACGGCCTGGGTTCGATGGCAATTAAAAATGTACCGGCATCTCTTGCCGATACCACTTACGTGATGTTTGCTCGTACTGACTTCGGGAGGGACGCAGCACTGGTGGCTTACCTGGTAACCGCTAACTCCAGGGCACCTGCAAACGTTAACACTTCAGAGGTGACACAGGTGTTGATTGCCAACATCGGTGGTTCCAGTGGTATCGGCGGTGGTGATATCATCATCCTCTGATGCTGTTGGAGAAGGCATCCACGCAATCCCGCGTGGATGCCATCAAAATCCAAACCCCGGATACTGTCCGGGGTTTTTTTTGAACTAAATGAGCATTTTCAAATAGAGACATGATTATCACCGTCGCAAAAACCCGCGAGTTACACCGGGCTAGTCAATATGATGAGCTGATCGAAAATTTGGCGCCTGTAATGGGTGAGTTACAGCCAGAACAGAGTCTATTGCTGGGCCTTGCCCTGGTGATGACAGGAAAGCCCGACGAGGGATCTGAGGTATGGAGGCTGGTGTTGGACACAGAACCCGACAATAGCCAGTGGGTTTCTGATCGAGCGCTTCTGGATTTATTGCGCGGTCAGTACCAGTCCGCTCGCGATCGCCTGTTGCCCAACCTTCTAGCGGGTGATGCCGAGGCCATCGATTATGCGCGCATGGGGGCTGCACAGTTGGCCTTGTCGGAGGTTGAAACAGCAGAGCAGCATTATCGCGAAGCCGTGGAGCGGGAGCCCGGTCATCCGATCTGGCACACAAACCTGGCAGCGGTACTGTTGAGGCAGCAAAAGCTGGAACTCGCGCTGCCGGAATACGAGAAAATATTGCAGATCGAACCTGACAATGAGCTGGCGCTGGCGGGACGGGACAACCTGCTCATGGCGCTGGACAAAACCGAGGAATTGGTCGAAGAATATGAGCAAAAGCTGGAGGAGCTACCGGAAGATGTGTCTCTGCGGATAAAACTCGCACGTTCATATGTACTTGATGAACGATTATCAGACGCCATAAAAACATTGCGAGAGGGCATGATTCCACCTGATGAGGTGCCCGAACGCATAGAGGAGGACTGTCCCGACAACCAGGTCAACCAGGACCAGATACACTTAAGGCTGTTGCTGGCAGAGATTTTGGCGGAACACGGCAATCACGGTCGCTCACTGCGCTTTCTGCGGCAGGTGTTAAAGCTGGATCCCCCGGAAGTTATCCCCATACGAAGTGCCGAGGTGCGGGCCCTGATTGAGATCGGGCAATTTGATGAAGCCCGGGAGATCCTGGAAGAACTGGATGCAGAGGACGCGCCCGGGCTCAACCAGGTTCGGGTCCTTTTCCTGTCCGAAACCGGCGCCCACCAGGAGGCCGAGGAGTTACTGCGCTCCCTGCTCGAAACCTACCCCGGCAATACCCAGCTTATGGCCAGCCTTGGCCAATCTCTGCTGTGGCTGGGCAAATTGGACGAGGCCGCAGAATGGTTTGAAAAAGCCAGTGAGACCAACCCGATGGCCCTGGCGGAGATTGTCAAGACGCGCAACTATCCCACTGATCCGGCAGTGATTAAAAAAATGGAAGAGATCGCCGAGAACAAAATGATGCGGCACGAGCCGCGCGCTACCATGGCATTCGCCCTGGCTGAAGTTCACGACAAGAACAAAGATTACGAACATGCCTTCCATTTCCTGGACATGGCGAACCAGTTCGCATCCAGAGGCCTCAATTACAGCCCGGGGGAATTTTCGAACAAGGTGTCGAAAGTTATCAACTTCTTTGACCCGGCCTATTTCCAGTCATTGCCGGCCATTCGCGCTGGCGACCGTACGCCTGTATTTGTGGTGGGTATGCCACGTAGTGGCACGACCTTGACCGAGCAGATATTGTGTAGTCACAAAGATGTATTCGGTGCTGGCGAATTGGATCTCCTGCCGGTACTGACCCGCTTGATCAGCAAGGTAATTAAAACCCGTGTCCAATTTCCGGGAAGCATGGAGGGTATGACGCCGGAGTTGCGCGAGGAGGCAGCCCGTTACTATCTATACGGTATGATGCAGCACGATGAGGAACACGCCTTTGTGGTGGACAAAATGCCCCACAATTTTGTCAACCTGGGACTGATTGCCTCGGTGTTACCGGCTGCGAAAATCATTCATATACAAAGAGACCCTCGCGATACGGCCATCTCAAACTTTCAACAGAACTTCAAGGCCAAGCGGGGGGGATTGGGTTACGCCTTTGATCTCGAACATACCGCCTGCCAGCTAAACGACTACCACCGCTTAATGGCCCACTGGCGTGAGGTATTGCCTGTACCAATGTTTGAAGTGACCTATGAAGAGCTGGTGGAAGACCAGGAAACAGTGACCCGTGAAATGCTCGACTTCATCGGGATTGACTGGGATGACAACGTTACCAACTTCCATCAGACAGAGCGTGCCGTGCGCACGGCCAGTGTTTCCCAGGTGAGGCAGCCGATTTACAAGACCTCTCGGCGCAAGTGGAAGAATTATGAAGCTTTTATTGCACCGTTGCTGGACAACTTGAACGATGAGGTGGTGGCGAAATGGCAGTGAGCCCGGAACAACATTATCCCCAGGCAATGGAGCCCGGAACCCGTTTTCGCATGGATGCAGACTACCGCTTTGCCAGGAATCTAAACCGGGTAGAGTTGTCCCTGCCGGAGCTGCGCCGTATGGTGGGTGCGCTGCCCATCGTGCTGGCGCGCGGGGAGCATTCCTGGCAACTGCAGGGCCTGATGGGATTGCCAGGTACAAGCAACCTGATGATAGATGTGAGGGGGCGCTGGTTGGGTCCTTCAGTTCCGGAGCTGTTGATGCTA
Organism: Halieaceae bacterium; assembly: GCA_965237855.1. Classification (GTDB taxonomy): domain Bacteria; phylum Pseudomonadota; class Gammaproteobacteria; order Pseudomonadales; family Halieaceae; genus CBDEGK01. The sequence continues at coordinate 276,712 of CBDEGK010000005.1, forward strand.
TTTCCCCTCGGCCTGAACCCAGGCGAGCAAGCAGATAACGCGGAGTTAATGATCTTCGGTGCCAGCCAGCGGCTAGAGGATGGCCTGGGAAAAGTCCTCCGAGAAGAAGATGGCAACAACACAGACTTGTATGGCCAATACCTCGAGCTGCTGCAGGCACGGGAGCAAGGCAAGGCAGCTATCGCCGCCACGGCCCTGCAGCTGTATGACCATGGCTTGCTCTCAAAAATGGGAAAAGATGACGGCAGCGTTACGGGTTTGTATTCTGCGCGACCTGAAGCAATGGAGAATGTGTCTGCAGAGGTCCTGGCGGATTTGAACCAGTCGCAGGCACTGGAGCTCTATTACGCGCTCTGGTACAGCCGTGGCAACCTGGTGCGCTTGCGCCGGCTGGCCAGGGCCCAGGGCAGCGCACCTGCAGAACTGAAAGCCGGTGCTGAGGCATTGCCGGCACTCTTGCCAGACGACACAGCGACTGGTTTTAATTTTGATATTGACTGAAAGGAGTAACACTACATGGCAGATGAACAGAAAGTTACGGTGGACGGCAAAGAGTACAACCTCGCCGACCTGAGTGGTGCGACCAAGAACCAGATGATGGCTCTGCGCGCCTGTGAAGCAGAAATCAACCGCCTGCAGATGCAAATGAATATTGTCCAGACTGCCCGCCAAACCTATGCCGCTACGGTGAAAAAGGCGCTGGACGACGTCAACGGGGAATAGTTCTTTCCCGCGTGGCTCCGGTAAACTTTAGTCGGCGTCACGCGTTATAAGTAGGACGACAATTTGACAGGTCTCAGCTTCCCATCTTCCCCAGTAATGGGCCGACTGTGTAATTTATGAAACTTGATGTACAACTTATTACGCCCACGGACGGTTCCAACATCAATGGAATTCTCAGTGATTTTCGCTGGTTGGCCGAGCCGGGGGACATCCTGGTCATTGAGTACAGTTTCTACGATAGTGATTCGGATTTTTTCCTGGACGATCGATCCGGCTATGACTCCAACGATGCCGATTATGACCTACCATTTCGCGAGGGTTTTCGTACCTTTAGCGAAGCGGAACGGGCGCTGGTCCGACAGATTTTTGCCGAGCTGGAAAATGTTATTGATGTAGATTTTGTTGAAGTTGCAGATTCTCTCGACTCCGAGATTCGCCTCGGTTTTACTGATCTGGCAGCGGAAAACGCCGATGGGGTGGCTTTCCTGCCTTCCGCCAAGTATTTTCCGTTCGACATTGATGTGAATGATGTCCATGAATCGTGGGAACTGTCCGGTGATATCTGGATCGATATTAATACGCCTGAATTGGGTCTTCAGGAAGTAATTATCCACGAAATTGGTCATGCCCTGGGGCTTTCTCATCCATTTGAAAGCGGCTTTGAGGTGTATGAGGATGTGGCTGCGGAAATCCTGGATGGTACCCTCGACTATGTCGGGAATACAGTCCTCTCCTATCAGCCAGTACCGGTGACGGTGTCTGCCAGCGAAGTAATCTACGCCTCGCTGGCCAGCACTTTTATGCTGCTGGATGTAGAGGCGCTGCAGCATATCTACGGTGTAGCGCCGACGGATATTGACAACGATATCTATATTATTCGTGACTTCCAGGACGACAAACCCGACATCTCTGCACTGGGCTATGAAGGTTTCCAGGAGCACGACTACATCAATGGATACGTCGCCATTACCGATGGTGGTGGCAACAATGTATTGGTAGTTTCGGTTGATGAACGGTTGGAAATCGATCTTAGCCAGGGGGGATGGAATTATACGGCGGGCGGCTACCTGACTTCCAGTGTGGATGACCTGAATTTACATTTCGGCGAGGACACTGTCTGGGACGACATCTACACGGCTGGTGGTGCGGACCTAATTCTCGCCAACGACAGGGATAATGTTATTCGTACTAATGTCGGTGCCGACACCGTATATGGAGGTGCCGGTGATGATACCGTCAGCCTGGGTTCTCATAGCGATAGCTACTTTTATGATAGTGGGAATGATGTAATCAGCGGTGGGCTGGGCTTCGACACGGTTGACCTCGGGGAACTCAGCTATGCGTTTTTCAAGTTTTACCTCAATGGTGAATCTTCAACCCTTATAGAAATTGCCGGCAACACAGTTATCGAGCTCAATTCGGTGGAAAGGCTGGTATTTGCAGATCGGCAGTTTATCCTGGCCAGTTTTCATGCGGACATTTCTTTGGCAAATGGAGATTTCATTGTCGACCATGATGTGCCCCTGTATCTCACGGATATTGGTACCGAGGACGGCGTGATCGATAACGTCGCGGCTCGGCTGTACCGTTTATATTATGGAGGCCTGGGTCGAGCGCCGGATGAAGCAGGGTTTGATTTTTGGCTGGACCGTGTCGAAACAGGGTCCTTCAGTTTTACCGAGGTGGCGGACCGGTTCATTGAATCACCAGAATTTTTTGACCTGGCCGATGTCAATGGCAATGGTAGGCTCACCGATGAAGAATTCCTCGACCATATGTATTTCAATGTCTTAGGCCGTCCTCCTGATGTGGCGGGGTATGACTGGTGGTTGGACCAACTCGACGATCGTGACCAGACACAGGCGGAAGCATTTTCCAACATGGTACAATCCGACGAATTCGTGTTGATAACCGCGGCTACCGTGAACGAGTTCTTGTTTGTCTGACACATGAAAATTCTCCATGTCTACCGCACATACTTCCCCGACACGCAGGGTGGGCTGGAAGAGGTTATCCGGCAGATTTGTTTAAACGCTGCACCGCATGGCGTTGAGAGTCGGGTGTTTTGTCTGAGCAAGCGGCCCCAGCCAGAACGGCTTGAGATCGATGGGCATGAAGTAATTCGCGCCAAGCAGGCATTTGAAATCGCCTCTTGTGGTTTCACGTTTGGCGGCGTCCTGCAGTTCAAGCGCGAGGCCCAGTGGGCTGATGTAATTCACTACCATTTCCCCTGGCCGTTTGCAGATTTGATGCATGTTCTGGTGCGTCCGGGCAAGCCCTCAGTAGTAACCTATCACTCGGATATTGTGCGGCAAAAAGCGCTTCAAATTGTTTATCGGCCGCTGATGGACCGATTTCTGGGCAGCGTCTCGCGCATTGTGGCGACCTCACCCAACTACTATGCCACCAGTGATGTGCTGAGCCGGTTTTCCGAGAAGGTGGACATCATACCCATCGGAATAGAAGAATCGTCCTATCCCTGCCTGAAGTCTGACCCGGAGACGCTGCGGCAGGCTCGCTCCATTTACGGTGAAGGTTTTTTCCTTTTTGTCGGGGTGCTGCGTTACTACAAGGGGCTGCACATCTTGTTGGATGCAATAAAAGATGCGGGTTACCGGGTTGTGATTGTCGGCTCCGGCCCCGTTGAAAAGGAGCTGCGGGAGCAGGCGCAGTTGCTGCGCCTGGACAATGTGGTCTTCGGTGGCTATGTCGACGATGATCTGAAAATGGCCCTGTTCCAGCTGAGTCGCGGTGTGGTTTTCCCTTCCTACCTGCGCTCGGAAGCCTTTGGGGTTACCTTGCTGGAAGGTGCCATGAGCGCTAAACCGTTGATATCAGCGGAGGTGGGTTCTGGTACCAGCCACATCAATGTGCATGAGAACACTGGCCTGGTGGTGGCCCCTGGTTGCCCTCAGTCACTGCGCGAGGCGATGGATTACCTGTACTACAATCCGCGCAAGGCGATTGGCATGGGGCAGCGTGCCCGCAGTCGCTACGAGGATCTTTTTACCGGCAAAACCATGGGTGGTAAATATCTCACTGTCTATCGACGGGTAATTATGGAAGGCAGCGAAGCGGTCGATCTCTCCAGTGCGCATAGCCGTTGATGCCCGTCCACTGGCCCACCCGTTCACCGGCATAGGTCGTTACACCGAGTCCCTGCTCAAGCGGTTGGTGCAGCTGGGACATCAGTGGTATCTGTACTCCGACCGCCCCATTACCCCGCGCTTCCCGGTGGGTGACAGGGTTCAGCTGCGCGTGGGGACGGCGACCCCGGGGAGTGCCCTCAGTCTTGCTTATTCACAACTGGTATTTCCGCGCTGGTCGCGGGGAGACTGTGTCGACCTGTTCTGGTCACCGCGACACCATTTGCCCCTGCGGCTTCCGCAGAGCGTGGCAGGTCTGGTAACCATCCACGACCTGGTCTGGAAGCGTTACCCTGAAACGATGCTGGGTCGTAACTGCAAATTGGAAAGCCTGATCATGGGGCCGTCGCTGCGACGCGCGAGTCGTGTCATCTGCGTATCTGAGTTCACGGCATCCGAAGTAAAGGACGTGTATCCCGAGGTCGCCCGTTATTGCCAGGTTATCCCCGAGGCAGCCGAATCACCTGACGAGCACTATGAGGAGCGTTTCCCGGTACCAGAGCAACCCTATCTGTTGTTCGTGGGCACTATGGAGCCACGCAAAAATCTGCCGCGCTTATTGCAGGCTTTCCGCACCGTGGTGGACAAGGGGGTGCCTCATCACTTGTTCCTGGTAGGTGGGCAGGGATGGGGCGGTGAGGATTTACCTGCCTTGGTGGAGAGTTTGCAGCTCCAGCACAAGGTGTCCCTGCTGGGTCGTGTCAGCGATGCTGAGTTACGCGACCTGTATCTGGGTACAACCGCTTTACTCATGCCTTCCCTTTATGAGGGTTTTGGTTTGCCGGCGCTGGAAGCCATGCAGCATGGTGTGCCGGTAATAGCGGGCAACTGTGGTGCGCTGCCAGAAGTTGTGGGTGATGGCGGTCTGTTGGTGGACCCACTGTCGGATGCTCAGATGGCGGATGCTATTGTGCGGCTTTGCACCGACCCGCGGTTGCACGCGCGCTTGTCCGGGCAAGCGGCGCAGCAGGCGCACCAGTTCAGCTGGGAACAGGCTGCCAAACAAACCCTCGCCGCCATGGTAGAGGTGCATGAGGCACGCTCAGGGGCAGCGACATAATGGCGGGGCTGTCGAGCGACTGGAGAGATTCGGTATTCAACAGCCGTATGCTGATTTGCGTGTTTACCGGCTTCGTCTCTGGCTTGCCACTGTTACTACTCATGCATATGGTGCCAGCCTGGTTGACCGATGGCGGTATCAGCCTGACCCAGATTGCGTTGTTCTCCCTGATTGGCATTCCCTATACATGGAAGTTCATCTGGTCACCGCTAATGGACCGCTATGTGCCACCGTTCCTCGGTCGCCGCCGGGGTTGGATGTTAGTCACGCAGCTGGCACTGTTCGTGGCCATTGGTGCCATGGGCAGCTTCGATCCCAGCGAGTCACTGCCGCTGATTGCGGGGTTGGCGCTGATAGTTGCCTTCCTAAGTGCCAGCCAGGATATAGCGCTCGACGCCTACCGCCGCGAAATCCTGCCCGATGAAGAGCTCGGCCTGGGTAACTCGATTCATGTGACGGCCTATCGAGTGGCCATCCTGGTACCCGGATCACTGGGGCTGATACTGGCGGATCACTATCCCTGGTCGGCGGTGTTCTGGTTTGTCGGCGCCTTCATGTTTCTCGGTGTGGGTTTATGCCTGGTCGTGCGAGAACCGCCCTCAGAATTGCCGCCGGCAGCGGGGCTGCAGGAGGCGGTGGTGGCACCGTTTCGGGAGTATCTGCAGCGGCGAGGCTGGCGACAGCTATTGTTGGTGCTGGTTTTCCTGGTGCTCTACAAGTTGGGCGACAGTATGGCGACTGCGTTGTCTACGCCCTTTTACCTGGATCTCGGTTTCACTAAAACCGACATTGGCCTGATCGCCAAGCAGGCAGCCCTGTGGCCTTCGATAATAGGGGGTCTGCTGGGTGGCTTGTTAATGATCCGAATTGGCATCAACAAGGCCTTATGGTTGTTTGGCGTGGTGCAATTGCTGAGCATCCTGGGATTTGCCGTGCTTGCTGAAGCGGGCGCCGTCAAGTGGTTACTGGCATTGGTAATCGGCTTTGAGTACCTGGGTGTGGGCCTGGGTACCGCTGCATTCATCGCCTTTATTGCTCGGGAGACCAGCAGGCAGTATGCAGCCACCCAGTTGGCATTGTTTACGGCATTGACTGCGCTGCCGAGAACCTTCGTCAATGCGACCACCGGGGTGATTGTGGAATCGGTTGGCTGGACGGAGTTCTTTGTGTTGTGCTCCGTGTTGGCTATTCCCGGTATGGTTTTGCTGCGCTGGGTGGCGCCCTGGCAGGAAAAATAGCAGGCTCTTGCCTCAACTAACCCGTGTGTTCAATGCGACAAGCTTTTCCTCCAACTCTGCAACGAATGCGTTGATATTCGTGAAATTCGTCTCCTCGTTAATCTTGCGGCGGAGCTGGTGCCTCAGTTGCTTCCTGCGAGTGATATCGCCGGCAATGGAGATTGCTTTAACTGCATACTCTTCCATGTTCTCGCAACACAAATCTTGGAGTCCAAGGAAGTTCAGCTGACTATATGCCATGCGACAATGAACTGGCGCGGCATAATAGCTCACTGCCGGAATTCCCATATAAAGCGCTTCCATCAAGCCCATCCCACCGCTTATAGGTGCTCGATCGAGTAAGACATCTATGCCGTTGTACCACTTCATGTGCTCTCTGTTGACTGTCTCACTAGATATGAAATCGACCCGGTCCTCCAACTGAAACGCCCTAAAGAAGCCTAGAATATTATTCTTGATGACAAGCGGCTCATATTCCTTGTGCATGAATACCAGCCTCGAGTTCTCACTTTGCTTCAGTATCTCCGCCCAGGTTAGAACGCAGTGGGGACTAATTTTGTTAGGTGTTGTATTAACGCCAAAGGTCACATACCCATTCTTGTCCGATGCGAGAGTGTCAGCGATCTCGAAGTCCGGGAAGCTCCCGTAGCAGACCCAACCACGCTCCATTATCATTGGCGAATCTGTTTGAAACTCGGCTTCAGTGGGCACTGAAAATGGATCTAGAATCTGAAAGTCAAGGGTCTGCAAACCGCAGTTCGTCGGAGTTCCTGCCCATGTTAGCTGGTATCTAGCTGGTTGCCAGGCTAGAGCACCAAGGCGAGTTCCAGCTTGCTGCAAACCATTCAGATCGATCAAGATGTCGATGTGCTCCTTCTGAATCAGTTCTGCTAATTCGCGGTCATCTTCAGTTTCAAAAATGCGGAAGTAGTCAAGGCTCTCCGAATCCACCAGTTCCTGCAACTCGGCTGAAACACCGGCTACATCTGTTTGACGTGCCAGTACAAACAGCAAGCTTGTCTCGAATTTCTGGCGGTCAATTTTCCGCAGCACCTGATAGATGAGAGCGCGTAGCATGGGTATGCTGGCGAGACCGAAGAAAGCGAGCTTTATACGCCCGCCCCTGGGTGATTCCTCTTTGATGAGGGGTGACTGGTGTGCCTGTTCAAGCGCAAAGTCACACCATTTTTTCTGCAGGTTGCCAAATTTGCTCATATTTTCACGCGAGTGGTTCATGGCTCGAATCGCTGGGTAGCCAAGTATGTTACAGAGCTCTGACACTGGTGCTTCCTCTATAATGTCGAGTGTGTTCTCAAGAGGCAGTAAGCGTGAATAGCTGGCAGTAGTAATGCAGGCAAAAGTGAAATCGAGAATGTTGGCGTCAGGAATATCTTCACCATCGAGTGACTTCAAACATTCCTGGCATTCGTATAGGTCGCCGGTCGCTCGCGCCAGTTTTAACAGTCCCAATTTTGGATCGAGCCCTTCCGGGTCGAGTGACAATGCTTTTTCGAGGTAGTTTCTGGCTCTATCATGTTGTTGAGCTGTGACCAGTATTTGGCCCGCAGCCATCAGAGATCTCCCACTCCGTGGGTTGGCGGCGATTACCCTGTCGAACAGGCGATAGGCATTCCCCAGATAGTTTGCGCGTTTGAGTAGCAAGGCGCACTCTTCGAGAAATTCAAGCTGAATGGGATTTTCATTCAAGCTATCGATTAGATCGTCCAACTCAGAAAAGCTTTCGCTCTTTATATGGCGATCTGCTAACTCAAGGTAGTGATGTACGTCTTCCGAACCTTGGCTTGTCATTGAGCCGTTTGAATCGACCTTATCCTTCACTTAATTCTCACTCAGTTGTCCTACACTTGTTGTACTGACAATGAATGTACGCGGCACATGGCCACATATACTCGATCTTTGTCAGAACCTCGAATAGTGAGAGTCCATTCTCTCCCATGTAGAAGGCTCTTTCCAGATGATCGGTTCACTATTGTCCTGGTAGGAATCTGGCGCTCGGGTTTTAAGTGTAATTTGTTTCCCTTGGCATCCAGAAATGTTCGCTCGCTATCCGCCCGCGCAGGCTGAATCCCACTCCTTCGGATTCCAGGCGGCTTCGCTGGTAGTCGTGGGCGCAGGACTCTCTGGGCAGTGAGATACGCCCCTGGGCATTTACTACGCGGTGCCAGGGTAGTTTGCTTCCGGCAGGTAGTTCCTTGAGAGTCCGCCCCACCTGGCGAGCACCCTGACCGAGTCCAGCCAATCGTGCGATTTGTCCGTAGCTGGCGACCTTGCCCGGTGGAATGGCTGCCACGACCTGCCAGATGCGTTCCCGTGCCGTCAGTGGTTCGTCCATGGCTGACTAGAAGCGGATGCCGCCGTCGATTTCAAAAACACGCCCGGTCACGTAATCGTTTTCGAAAATGAACGCGACAGTATGGGCGATTTCATTGGGGGTGCCCAGGCGGCCGAGCGGGATCTGTGCCTCCATCTTGGCCAGGGATTCCGGCTTCATACTGGCGACCATTTTGGTGGCGATGAATCCAGGGGCAATGGCAGCGGTTCGAATACCGTAACGGGCCAGTTCCTTAGCCCAGGTTACCGTCAAGGTGGCAACGCCAGCCTTGGCAGCAGAATAATTGGTTTGCCCCATATTGCCGGCGCGGGAGATGGAGGAGATATTGACGATAACGCCTTCGGAGCCGAGTTCGATGAACTTGGCGGCCGCTTCCCGGCCACACAGGAACACGCCGGTCAGGTTGACATCGATGACCGCCTGCCATTCCGCCAGGCCCACCGCGATGGCACGTCCCAAACCCTGGCCACCACCGGTCACTACCACCACTTTACCTGCTAAATCCATTGCGACTATCTCAACGTTAAAATCGCGCGAATCTTACCCAGAACCCAAAAAGTTATCCACAAAAACCCCGACACCCTCCGCCCCCCTGGGGTTTTTGTGGATAAGTTTTATTGAAAGCGGGCGGTTCCGACCCCATAGTGGGAGTATGCAATGGATTCTATTCCTGTTTCCCTGGGTTGAGCTGTGGACACTGATCGAGCTGGGTGGCGAGATCGGTGGGTTTACCACGGTTCTCTATGTGTTTGGCACCTTAATGCTGGGGTTGAGCATGATCCGGGGTCGTGGCATTGCCCTGATGCGGCAGATGCAACAGGAGCAGGGCCGCGTCTTCATTGGGCCCCAGCTATTAGCGGACGAGACCGCGCTGATTGGGGCTGGTCTGTTGCTGATGATTCCCGGTCTGGTTACCGATGCGCTGGCCCTGATATGCCTGGTGGGCCCCCTGCGGCGCCGATTGATGGCTTTGTTTGGCATCCAGCGGCCAGAGGTGGTTTGGCCGCAAAATGGCTCAGATCACACGGATGAGCCGATAGAGGGCAATTTTCGTCGCTTGGACGACTAAATACCCCTTGAAACTTTAAATTTCGCGACTATGATTAGCACTCCCTGAGGGAGAGTGCTAATTTCTCGGTTTTGCCCTTGAATTCCCAGCCCTTGCCCCCATCAACACTGTCAGCCGGCCCAGTGCGTGAATAGACCGATGCCGGAAAACGAAGATAAACGTAATAAGTGGAGAAATGCACACATGAACATCCGTCCGTTATACGACCGCGTTGTCGTACGCCGTAAGGAAGAGGAAGAAACCACTGCAGGCGGCATCGTGCTGCCGGGTTCTGCCAAAGACAAGCCCAACCAGGGTGAAGTTCTCGCCGTCGGTGACGGCAAAGTACTGGATAGCGGTGAACTTCGTGCGCTGACTGTAAAAGTGGGCGACACCGTTGTATTCGGCCAGTACGCCGGCAGCAACACCATCGAAGTTGATGGCGAAGAATTGATCATCATGGGTGAAAGTGAAATTTTTGGCGTTATCGATTAAGCGATCGCTTCAAACACACTTTTAATCAAATAGTTAAGTAAGAAAGGATTTAGAACATGTCTGCAAAACAAGTGATATTCGGAGATAGCGCGCGTCAGCGTATGATGGTTGGAGTGAATGTTCTCGCCGACGCCGTCAAGGTAACCCTGGGACCCAAGGGTCGCAACGCAATTCTGGACAAGTCTTTTGGTGCACCTACCATGACCAAAGACGGCGTGTCCGTTGCCAAAGAAATCGAATTGGCTGACAAGATAGAGAACATGGGCGCACAAATGGTCAAGGAAGTTGCTTCCCAGGCCTCCGATACGGCTGGCGACGGTACCACCACCGCTACGGTACTGGCTCAGTCTATTCTCCAGGAAGGCCTTAAGGCAGTTGCCGCTGGAATGAACCCGATGGATCTCAAGCGCGGCATCGACAAAGCAATCGCTGCGGTAGTTGAAAAGATACTCGAGGCAAGTACTCCCTGTGAAGACACCAAGGCGATTGCCCAGGTCGGTACCATCTCGGCTAACAGCGACACCCAGGTCGGCGAAATCATCGCTGAAGCCATGGACAAGGTCGGCAAAGAAGGCGTGATCACGGTTGAAGAAGGTTCCGGTCTGGAAAATGAGCTGGAAGTGGTTGAAGGTATGCAGTTTGACCGTGGCTACCTGTCGCCTTACTTCATCAACAACCAGGAAAACATGAGCGCCGATGTTGAAGCGCCTTACATTCTGCTGGTTGACAAGAAAATCTCTAACATCCGTGAATTACTGCCCCTGCTGGAGCAGGTTGCCAAGGCTTCCAAGCCGCTGGTGATTGTTGCCGAAGACGTTGAAGGTGAAGCGCTGGCTACCCTGGTGGTGAACAACATGCGTGGCATCGTTAAAGTTGCGGCTTGTAAGGCGCCAGGCTTTGGTGATCGTCGCAAGGCCATGCTGCAGGATATCGCTATCCTCACCGGCGGTACGGTAATCTCTGAAGAAGTGGGTCTGGACCTCGAGTCTGCCACCCTTGAGCACCTTGGTTCTGCCAAGCGTGTCACCATGGACAAGGACAACAGCACCATCATCGATGGCGCTGGTGAGCACGATGTTATTTCTGCGCGTGTTAACGAAATCCGCGTACAGGTTGAAAATACTTCTTCTGATTACGATCGTGAAAAACTGCAAGAGCGCGTGGCCAAGCTGGCCGGCGGTGTTGCCGTTATCAAGGTTGGCGCAGCCACCGAGATCGAGATGAAAGAGAAGAAGGCCCGTGTCGAAGACGCCCTGCACGCTACCCGTGCTGCGGTTGAAGAAGGTGTGGTTGCCGGTGGTGGTGTTGCACTGGTTCGTGCTGTTGATGTGATTCGTGGCATGGAAGGTGACAACGACGACCAGACCGCTGGTATTAACGCCGCGATTCGCGCAATGGAGAATCCGCTGCGTCAAATCGTCGAGAATGCTGGCGACGAAGCCTCTGTTGTTCTGGACAAGGTCAAAACCGAAGGCACTGGCAACTATGGCTACAACGCTGCGACTGGCGAATACGGCGACATGATTGAGATGGGTATTCTCGATCCTGCCAAAGTAACCCGCACCGCACTGCAGGCTGCTGGTTCTGTGGCTGGCCTGATGATTACCACGGAAGTGATGATTGCCGATGAGCCTGATGATGGCGCTGGTGGCGGTGCACCCGGCATGCCTGATATGGGCGGCATGGGTGGTATGGGTGGTATGATGTAAAGCTCGTAGCGAGCTATCATAAGTGCCTCGCAATGCGGGGCATTTTTTATTCCACATACTCTGGAGATACAGGAAAAGTCGGTATGCCGAGATTGCATCAATTTGATATCACCGCCTCAGCAAAGAAGCAGAGATTGCAAGAAGCCCAGGTCATGCACTCAGCGGGACAGCTGAAAGAAGCTGAGGCTATTTACTCGGAGGTTGTTCGAGAAGCTCCGGATGATCACGAGGCGTACTTTCTACTTGCCATCGCCCAGATGGAAGCTGCAAAGAACGAAGAGGCGATGGTGACTTTTGACCATCTCTTCAAGCTCTCACGTGCCACAGGTCTCGCCTATTTTGCTGCCGGGAAGTGCAGCAATCGACTTGGTCAGTACGACAAGGCTATCCGCTATCTGCGGGCAACACTGGAAACCACCCCTGACTTTGCGGAAGCGCACCTGGAGTTGGGCAAAGCGTATATGAAATCAGGCGCGCTGAAGGAGGCCGGCGATTCTTTCGGAGCGGCGATTAATTGCAGGTCGGAATACGCCGAGGCATTTTTTGAATTTGGCTTGCTTCTCACCTGGATTGGTAACATTGATGCCGCCATAGGTGCGTACATGCGCGCACTGGAATTTGATCCCACCAATATAGAGGCACTGCGCCCCTTGTATCGTCTTTTGGAGGCCTCCAACCGGTATGAGGCAGCCAGGAAGCAAGTTGATACAGCGATAGGCAATCATCCAGAATTGGCGGGTCTGAGAACCGTCAAAGGTATGTTGCACAACCGTTTGGAAGAGCCGGAGATAGCGGCGGAGTCTTTTGCGAAATCCATTGAGCTGAACCCAGATCTTCCCGAGGCCTACGAGGGTATTGCCACCAGTTTTGGTGATCTGGGGCGCTACAAAGAGTCCACGGCAATGTATGAAAAAGCGGCCGAACTAGCGCCGGATTCCGCTCATATTCTAAATAATCTCGGCACTAACCGGGCGCAAAACGGGCGTCATGAGGAAGCCCTGGAGTGTTTCAGGCGCTCACTGGAATCGGGGGAGCGGGCCCCTCAAACCTTCTACCAGATTGCCTTGGCTGCGCCTCATACCATCACCGAAGAGGAGCTTGCCGAGATGCATGCGCTCCGAGAGGATGAGGCCACCCTGGATGCTGAAAAAGCCGTGCTTGGTTTCGCGATAGGCAACATTTTAGACAGCAACAAACAGTATCGAGAGGCCTTTGCTAATTTCATGCAGGGTGCTGAAGCGCGCCGGAAAGTACTAGCTTACTCTGAAGAAGCTGAGCAACGTTCATTTAAGACGATAAAGCAGATTTTCAAGCAGCCACTGCGACTGAAAAAAAACGGCCGAGACCGAGGACATAATCCCTATTTTTATTGTCGGCATGCCGCGCTCTGGCACAAGCCTTGTGGAGCAGATCCTGGCAAGTCATCCACAGGTGCATGCAGCGGGTGAGCTCAACTATATTGGACGCATCTGGAAGAAGAAAATAGTGGATGCAGTCGGGAGTAAGGCGAACCAGGTCACTGCTCAAGAACTGCGGGGTATGGGGGAATAATGCATCGAGCAGTTGCGGAAGTTAAAACCTACCGCTCGCTACGTGACCGACAAGATGCCGGAGAACTTTTTCCATGTTGGATTAATACGGGCGCTGTGGCCAAATTCCCCTGTTATTCACACGCGACGCAACCCGTTGGATACGTGTTGTTCAATTTTTTCCAAACACTTTTCGAATACTGGCCACTCCTATTCATATGCATTGGATTCCCTGGGGCTAAGGTATCGAGATTATCTGGAGTTGATGGAACATTATCGCAGCTTGTACCCCGGCGAAATGTATGAGGTTCAATACGAGGAATTTGTGTCCGATAACGAGGCACAAATTCGGAAGTTGCTGGATTTTTGCGGGCTTGAGTTCCATCCGGGTTGTGTTTCCTTTCATGAAACCGAACGTATCGTGAAGACTGCCAGTTCAAGGCAGGTTAAAAAACCCGTGTACAAGAGTTCTGTGGATCGATGGCGCCGCTATGAGGAGTATCTTGACCCCCTCATTGAGGCTATAGGCAAAGACAAGCTAATTGAATTAGGAGTGGATGTTTAAACCGCTTCAGCTTTCGTGTAAACGCGACTAAAATGAGCACAAGATTGGCCGAGCTAACGCGGTCGTCATAACACATATAAAACAAACCATCAGAGTGGGGATAGACCTATGATTCTGGAATTCATTTTTCGTTGGGCGCACGTGCTATTCGGCATTACCTGGATAGGCATGCTGTACTACTTCAATTTCGTACAAACTGAGTATTTCAAGGAAGCCGAGGCCGATGCCAAGGCGGATGCGATCAAAAAACTGGCACCGCGCGCGCTGTGGTGGTTCCGTTGGGGTGCGATGTTCACTTTCATTACCGGTCTGTACCTCTTGTACGCCATTGGCGCACATAATGACCTGACCGGCCAACCGGTAATCTGGGTGGGCGCTCTGGCGGGCATCCTCATGTTCCTGAATGTGTGGCTGATCATTTGGCCAAACCAACAGGTTGTGCTGGGCTTGAAAGAAGGTGATGGTCCGACTTCTGCCGCCAAGGCCGGGCTGGCGTCGCGTACCAATACCCTGTTCTCCGGCCCCATGTTGTTCGGCATGCTGGGTTCCAAGCATATGTACATTGATGCCAGCGATATGGCTATCTATGTGGCGCTGGGCATCATCGCTGTGCTGGAAGTGAACGCGTTGTTCGGCAAAATGGGTCCGATGGCCTCCGTAACGGGTGTTGTGCATTCCAGCATTGCCTTGACCATTGCCATCTGGGCTGTACTGGCCCTGGTGTAAATCACGCGAACTCCGGGGCTGGCTTGTTCCAGCCCCGTACTTTATGACTGACGACGACGATTCCATCGATCATATTCCGCCGATTGTCCCGGCCCGGGACGAGGTGGTCGCGCGCACCCGCAGTGGCGGCAAGCGCAAGAAATCCGCTCGTAAATCCGGTGGCTCGACGGGCTTGTGGGCGCGCCTGTTTATCGTGGTCAGCCTGGTGGTGGCGGCTGTGGCCTGTGCCTGGGCCTGGCAGTTACAGCAGCAGTTGCAAGTCGCAGAGCGCAATCTGCAAGATTATGGCGAGCGTATTGCTGACCTGGAAGATCGTCTGTCAGATACCGATGAGGGCGTGAACCAGTCCAGTGCCGCCATGGCGGTGAAGATAAAGGAGCTGTATTCCGAGGTGGACAAGCTGTGGGCTTCTGCCTGGCGCAAGAACAAAGCCAAACTCGCTGACCTGGAAAAAGTTTCCGGACGTCACAGCAGCCAGTTGGCAACCCTGGGTAATACCGATGAAACTTATTCGGCCCAGCTCAAGTCGCTGGCGGCGGATATGCAGAAATTGAAGGCAGTGGCCGGCGACCTCGAACGCCTGGTCGAATCTGCGCAGGCCAGTGAAAGCCAGTTAGAGAAACTCGGTGACGATCTCAATCGCATGGGACTGGAGTATGCCAAGTTGCAGAAACGGGTGACGACGAACGAGGAGTGGGTGGATTCCATCAACGGTTTTCGCCGGCAGGTTAATCGCACGCTGTCTGAATTGAATGCACGTTTAACTGAATTACAAGGCCCTGTGGCTCCCCCCGCACCCGCTGGCGGCTAGCCCGCGCGCAAGCCTACTCGAAGACTGGTTCCCGTTTTTCCATAAACGCTGCCATAGCCTCTGCTGATTCGGCAGAGGCCATGGCCCTGGCAAAATATTCCTGCTCCAGGTCGTGGGCATCCTGCATGGCGGCACGCAGGGGTTCTCTCAGCAATTTCTTGGTCGCCTGTACAGATAGTGGCGGAAGTTTGGCCAGTTGCAGGGAGATAGATTTGGCGTGTCCCACCACCGACTCGCGACTGATCTCGTTTACCAGGCCGATATCGACGGCGGTTTCGGCGTCAAAACTTTCCCCCAGCATAAGTAGTTCAGCCGCTTTCTGATGGCCCGCCAGGCGCGGCAGCAATAGGCTGGAGGAGGCTTCCGGCACTAAACCGAGCTGTGCGAACGGCAGCTTGAAGCGTGCATTATCCTGGGCGAAAACCATGTCGCAGTGCAAAAGCATGGTGGTTCCCACACCGACGGCCGGGCCCGCGACAGCGGCAATGATGGGTTTTTGGGCCCGCATCAACGCTTTCAGGAAGCGCACGGCGGGCACTTCTTCATAGTTGCCCAGGTCCTTGGAGACAAAGTCGGCAATGTCATTACCGGAACTGAAACAGTCATCACTGCCGTAAATCAGGATGACCCGCACGTCCTCGTCATCATCGGCGCGCTCAATAGCCTGGGCCATGGCCCAGTACATACCGTGGTTGAGGGCATTTTTGCGGTCTTCCCGATCCAGGTGCAGATAGAGAACGTGCTCGCGCAGGTTAATATCGACAAATTCTACGCTGGAATTCATTATTTTTTTCCTCCGTGCAGACCGCTTAGGTTAACACCAGATTGAACAAATGGGAGGGCTTTTTAGGTACAATAGATGCCCTTGTTCATTCAGTCAGTACAGAGGATTTCCCCATGACGGTGATACGTCAGGATGACCTGATCGACAGTGTCGCGGATGCGCTGCAATTCATTTCCTACTTCCACCCGCTGGACTTTATTCACGCCGTGCATGAAGCCTATGAACGCGAGCAGAATCCCGCGGCCAAAGATGCGATGGCGCAAATTCTGATCAATTCGCGTATGTGTGCCCAGGGCCATCGGCCAATCTGTCAGGACACAGGTATCGTGGTCGTGTTTATCAAGATCGGCATGAATGTGCAGTGGGATGCAGATATGTCGGTTGCCGATATGATCAATGAGGGGGTGCGGCGCGCCTACCTGCAGCCGGACAATATCCTGCGCGCCTCTATTCTCGACGACCCCGCCGGTGCTCGTACCAACACCAAAGACAACACACCGGCGGTGATCCACATGGAGGTTGTCGAGGGCGATACAGTTGATGTGGCGGTGGCGGCAAAAGGCGGCGGTTCTGAGAACAAAGCCAGGTTGGTCATGCTGAATCCCTCCGACAGCATCGTCGACTGGGTGG
Source organism: Halieaceae bacterium (assembly GCA_965237855.1). Lineage (GTDB taxonomy): Bacteria > Pseudomonadota > Gammaproteobacteria > Pseudomonadales > Halieaceae > CBDEGK01. Next base: position 293,529 of record CBDEGK010000005.1, read on the forward strand.
TGGAGACCTTGCCCACCATGGGTGTCGGCTGGTGCCCCCCCGGTATATTGGGAATCGGCATCGGCGGCACCGCCGAGAAGGCCGCCGTCATGGCCAAGGAAGCCATGATGGAGCCCATCGATATTCACGATTTACGTGAGCGCGGGCCGTCAAACCGGGTAGAGGAATTGCGCCTGGAAATCATGGATGCAGTGAACAAGTTGGGCATTGGTGCCCAGGGCCTGGGTGGCCTGACCACGGTCGTGGATGTCAAGATCCAGGATTATCCTACCCACGCCGCATCACTACCGGTGGCCATGATTCCCAACTGTGCGGCCACCCGCCACACCCATTTTGTTCTGGATGGCTCAGGTCCGGCATTGCAGACACCACCCAATGTGGATGACTGGCCGGACATTACCTGGGAGGTGAGCGACAACGTCAAACGGGTCAACCTGGATACCGTGACCAGGGAAGAGGCGGCCAGCTGGCAGCCAGGTGATACCTTGCTGTTGTCTGGCAAGATGTTCACCGGTCGCGATGCGGCGCACAAGAAAATGAAAGAACTGATTGAGAGTGGCGAGGGTTTGCCAGCGGAAGTGGATCTAAAGGGTAAATTTATCTACTACGTGGGTCCGGTTGATCCAGTCCGCGATGAAGTGATGGGCCCTGCCGGCCCCACCACGGCCAGCCGCATGGATAAATTCACAGACTTTATCCTCGAGCACACCGGCTTGATGGGCATGATTGGCAAGGCCGAACGCGGGCCCACCGGTATCGAAGCCATTAAGAAGCACGGTGCGACCTACCTGATGGCGGTGGGTGGAGCGGCGTACCTGGTATCCAAGGCCATTGTGAATGCCAGGGTTGTCGCCTTCCCGGAAATGGGTATGGAGGCTATCTACGAGTTTGAGGTCAACGAAATGCCGGTCACGGTTGCCGTGGATGTCAGGGGTGAATCGGTGCACACCATCGGTCCTGCCATCTGGAAAAAGAAAATCGAGGAGCAGGCCCTCGAGGTTGTTTAGCTTCTACTGGCACGACTACGAAACCTTCGGCACCGATCCCAGCCGCGATCGACCGGTGCAGTTTGCGGGCATCAGAACCGATGCAGATCTGAATATTATTGGCAAACCCCTGGTGGTGTTCTGCAAACCTGCGGGCGATGTTCTGCCCCAGCCTGAGGCCTGCCTGGTCACTGGCATTACACCGCAACGAGCACTGGAAGAGGGTGTTTGCGAAGCAGAGTTTATCCGCCTGATTCATGCCGAACTGTCCCAAGCTGGCACCTGCGGGGTGGGCTATAACACCATCCGTTTCGATGACGAGGTAACCCGGTACACACTGTACCGCAATTTCTATGACCCTTATGAGCGCGAATATCGAGACGGCAATTCGCGCTGGGATATCATCGATATGTTGCGCCTGACCTATGCCCTGCGCCCGGAGGGCATCGAATGGCCGCGGCGCGAAGATGGCCTGCCCAGCTTTAAGCTGGAGTTGCTGACCGAGGCCAATGGCATTGGCCACAGCAGTGCCCACGACGCCCTCTCTGATGTGGAAGCGACCATCGCGGTAGCCCGAATGGTCAAAGAAAAGCAGCCCAAACTGTTTGAACATGTGTTGCAGCTGCGTTCCAAGCAGGCGGTAGCGGAGTTGCTGGATGTCTCGGCGATGAAACCTGTGCTGCATGTGTCCGGTAAATTTGGCGCCCAGCGCAACAATATTGCCCTGGTGGCGCCAGTGGCGATGCATCCCACCAACAAGAGCGAAGTTATCTGCGTGGATTTGTCACGGCCCGCGTCAGAGCTGGCGCAACTCAGTGCAGATGACATCTCACAGTATCTGTTCTCGGCCCGGGATCAATTGCCCGAAGGTGTCCAGCGGCCAGCTATCAAAACCATCCGCACCAACCGCTGCCCGGTTGTGCTTACGCCCAAATTATTGGATGACGCCACGGCCGAGCGTCTTGAGATCGACCGGCAACAGTGCCTGGCCAACGCCGAGCAATTGAAGACGGTGGCTGGGCTGGCTAAGAAGCTGCAACAAGTATTTGCCGAGCGCAGTTTTCCGCAGCAGAACGATCCCGATCGTATGCTCTATAGCGGGGGTTTCTTCGGCGCTGCTGACAAGCGTGAGATGGGGCGTGTGCGAGTCGCCAGCGCCGACCAACTGCGCGATGAGAGCTTCCTATTCGAAGATCGGCGCTTGCCAGAAATGCTGTTTCGCTACCGGGCACGGAACTATCCAGACAGCCTGACCCCGGAGGAGTGCGCCCAGTGGGAGGAGTATCGTTTTCAATACCTGACCGATCCTGATGCTGGAGCGAGCATTTCTTTGGAGGGCTACCATTCGAAGATTGACGAGCTGCTGGCGCAAGGCGAATCAAACCCGGTATTGCAGGATCTGTTGGATTATGGAGATCAATTGTTAGCATGAGTGTAGAGCGAGCCAAATTTAGTCATCCCATCCCCGAATCGTTATCGAAGAGGCCGGTAGACGCGCGCGGTTATCCTATACCCCATGGTGTTTGGCAGAACCCGGAAACTGGCGAGTACGACTTTCGCGTAATTGACCAGCAGAAAAGAATGATGGCTCTGAAGAAACGACTCTGTGCGGTGAGTGGGCTGAAAATGGAGGACGGAGAGTATTGGTTTGTGGGTGGTATCGAGAGCTACAAACAGCACTTGTTCGTGGATGGCCCCATGAGGAGGGAAGTGGCTGAGTTCAGTTTGATGACCTGTCCTCATCTTGTATTACCCGGAGCTAGCTACCGCCGGTCTGGCCTGGAGGAGAGCTATAGGCCGGAACTTACGGTTACCAACAAGTCCGAGATACTGATGTGCGCGAAAACCACGGTATATGAAATCTGCACAATCAAAGACTTCCCCTACGTTAAAGCGGGGCGATGGAAAGCAGTAGGTTGGTGGCGCGGCGGCGCAATGACGACTAAGGCGGTGGCGCTGCCGATTCTGGAGTCGCACGGAATAAGGCTGGGCTGATTAGCCGACATTTTACCGTTTTAACCCCCCCGGCCCCGTTTATAATAGCCACCTGATCGAATTCAGAAAGTCGAGCCTGGAGATTCCCGTGCAATTCGCTGGCAGCCATATTCTTTCCGTCAACCAGTTTGAGCGCACGGATATTGAAGCTATTTTTGCTGTCGCCGACCGCATGGAGCCCTATGCGCACCGGCTCAAAATTACCCATGTGCTGGATGGCGCGATTCTTGGTTCGATGTTCTTCGAGCCCAGCACTCGTACCCGGGTCAGTTTTGGCGCTGCGTTCAATCTGCTGGGTGGTCACGTGCGCGAGACCACCGGCTTTGAGCATTCCGCGATTGCCAAGGGAGAATCCCTCTACGATACGGCGCGGGTGATTTCCGGCTACAGCGACATCATTGCCATGCGCCATCCGGAGGAGGGCTCGGTAGCCGAGTTTGCCTCCGCCAGCCGGGTGCCCGTCCTCAATGGCGGCGACGGTGCCAATGAGCACCCAACCCAGGCCTTGCTGGACCTCTATACCATCAACAGTGAAATGCAGGGGCGTGGCGGCAGCATCGACAATATTCGTATCGCCCTGATCGGCGACCTGCGCCACGGTCGCACCGTGCATTCCCTGTGCAAACTGCTGAGCCTGTTTGAGAACATTGAGGTCTACCTGATTTCACCGCCAGAACTGAGTATGCCGGCGGATATTGTCCAATTGATGCGTGGGGCCGGTCATTCGGTACTCGAAACGGAAGAATTGGAGAGCCACATAGCCCATGTGGACATCGCCTATTCCACCCGTATTCAGGAGGAGCGCTTTGGTTCCCAGGAAGAGGCGGATCGCTACCGCGGTCGTTTTCGCCTCAACCAGAATATCTACACCGAGCACTGCGACCCCAATACCGTCATCATGCACCCACTGCCACGAGATTCGCGCTCCGAAGCCAACGAACTCGACAACGACCTCAACGACAATCCCAACCTCGCCATCTTTCGCCAGACCGATAACGGTGTATTGGTGCGCATGGCCTTGTTTGCCATGGTGTTGGACGTGGTGGAGCAAGTTGAGCGCGAGTCGCGCGATGTAAACTGGTACACCGGTAGCCGGTTCTAGCCATGCAATGGTTGGCCCTCCACGGCGACAAACTGCGCCAGCACTGGTGTTGAGATGAATCCCGATCACGCCGGTGAAATCAGCGAACAACAGGATTCGGGCCTGCTGCGGTCGAGTGCCATTGTCGGCACCATGACCATGATGTCGCGGGTGCTGGGCTTGGTGCGAGACGTGGTTATCGCCGGTTTCGTGGGTGCCAGCGCCAATGCTGATGCCTTCTTCATCGCCTTCAAGGTGCCGCAGTTCTTACGGCGCCTGTTTGCAGAAGGCGCTTTTTCCCAGGCCTTTGTGCCGGTGCTGGCGGAGTATCGGGAGCAGGGTTCGGTGGCGGCGGTGAAAGCCCTGGTGGACAGGGTGGCCGGTGTCTTGGGCGGCAGCCTGATCCTGGTCACCGGTGTCATGGTACTGGCGGCACCGTTGGTAACCGTGCTGTTCGCGCCGGGCTTTATTGGTCATCCAGAAAAATTCCAGCTGACTGCGGACATGATTCGCATCACGTTCCCCTACCTGTTCCTGATCTCCATGACTGGCTTTTGCGGCGCCGTACTCAACAGTTACGGTCGTTTTGCGGTGCCGGCCTTTACCCCGGTGTGGCTGAATATTTCACTGATAGCAGCCGCCACGGTAGCAGCGCCGCTGCTCGATGAGCCGGTGTTTGCCCTGGCCTGGGGGGTATTCCTGGCCGGGCTGGTGCAGTTGCTGTTCCAGCTGCCGTTCCTGTACCAGCTGAAAATGGTGCCGACACCGACCTGGGATACCCGCGATGAGGGTGTGCGCCGGATCATGATGTTGATGATTCCAGCATTGTTTGGGGTCTCGGTCTCGCAAATTAACCTGCTGCTGGATACGGTGCTGGCCAGTTTCCTGCCCACCGGCAGTGTGTCGTGGCTTTACTATTCCGACCGGCTGACGGAGCTACCGCTGGGTGTGTTTGGTATCGCGATAGCGACGGTGATACTGCCAAGCCTGTCGCGCCACCAGGCCAGTGACGCTGCAGACCAGTTTTCCCGCACACTTGATTGGGCGCTGCGCAGCGTGTTGCTGATTGGTGTGCCCGCCAGCCTGGCGTTGCTGGTGTTGGCAGAGCCCATTCTGATCAGCCTGTTCCAGTACGGTGCCCTCACACCCCACGATGTGCAGATGGCCAGTCTGAGTCTGAAGGCCTATTGCGTCGGCTTGCTGCCCTTTATGTTGATAAAAATCCTCGCTCCGGGGTTCTATGCACGGCAGGACATGCGTACGCCGGTGAAAATTGGCATCATCGCCATGGTCGCCAATATGGTGCTCAACCTGGTGCTGGTGATTCCCCTGCACCACTATTGGCAAATCGGCCATGTCGGGCTGGCGCTGGCCACATCACTGGCGGCTTTTATCAACGCCGGCCTGTTGTTTCGGGGCTTGCGGCGGGAGCGGGTGATAAGGTTCCAGGCCGGCTGGGCAGGGTTGTTGCTGCGTTTGCTGGTATCCGGCGGACTGATGGTAGTAGTCCTGTGGTGGCTGACACCCGCCCCGGAGCAATGGTTGCAATGGGATTGGCGCTCCCGTGCCCTGCAGCTGGTGATGCTGGTCGGCGTGGGACTGGGTATCTATCTCGCAGCCCAGGTGGCACTGGGTACCCGAATTAGGGATTATTACGCGCCAAAGCAGCGTTGATTTCGCTATAATGCCGCACTTTGACAGTGCAAAATCGGCAGGCATGGAGCTCATTCGCGGCCTACACAATCTGCGCCCCCGTCACCGGGGGTGTGTTGCGACAATTGGCGCGTTTGACGGTGTGCACCATGGTCATCGTGCCGTGTTGGGGCATTTACTGGAAAAGTCGCGTGAACTAGGCCTGCCCTCGGTAGTCATCCTGTTTGAACCCCTGCCGCGAGAGTATTTTGCGCCGGCCCAGGCGCCGGCGCGGCTGATGAGTTTCGGGGAGAAGTTCCGGGCCCTGCAGGCACTGGGTGTCGATCGGGTGTTGCGGGTGCGGTTTGATGAACAATTGCAAACCATGAGTGCGCAAGACTTCATCAGTCGAATCTTTGTCGAGGGCCTGGGTGTGCGCTATATCGTGGTTGGTGATGACCTGCGATTTGGCCACGACCGCGAGGGCGACTTCGAGATGATGCGCAAGCACGGTAATGAGCATGGTTACGAGACGATGCACACCGCTACCCTGGGTTTTTCCGGCACCCGGGTCAGCAGCACCCGCATCCGCCAGGCGCTGGCAGATGCAGATTTTGCCCTGGCGGAGGAATTGCTGGGGCGCCCATACAGCATTACCGGCAAGGTGGTCTATGGCAAGCAATTGGGTCGCAGCCTGGGCTCGCCGACTGCCAATATGGAGTTACACCGTCTGCGAGCACCCTTGTCGGGTGTGTACCTGGTGGAGGTCACCGGGCTCGACGAGCAGGCCCTGCCCGGCGTGGCCAATGTGGGAACCCGGCCCACGGTTGACGACAGCATTCGTGCCAATCTGGAGGTACATCTGCTGGAATTTGACCGCGATATATACGGCAAGACCATCACTGTCACTTTCCTCGAGAAAGTGAGAGAGGAAGAGAAATTCGACTCGATAGAGTTGCTGGCTGAACAGATACAAAGGGATATTGCGCGAGGGCGCGAATTTTTTGGATATGAGTGATTACAAAGACACACTGAATTTACCCAGCACTGGCTTTCCCATGAAAGCCAGCCTGGCCCAGCGAGAACCCCAGCGCCTCAAAGCCTGGCAGGAACAGGACTTGTACGGCAAGATTAGGGCGGCCACTGCGGGCAAGCCGAAATTCGTTTTGCACGATGGCCCACCCTACGCCAACGGCGAGCTGCACGTTGGCCACGCGGTCAACAAGATGCTCAAGGATATTATTGTCAAATCCAAAACCCTGTCGGGATTTGACGCGCCCTATATTCCCGGTTGGGACTGCCATGGCCTACCCATTGAGCTGAATGTCGAGAAAAAGGTCGGCAAACCCGGGCACAAAGTCTCGCCGCAGGAGTTTCGTGCCAAGTGTCGCCAATACGCGATGGACCAGGTCGACAAGCAGCGGGAAGTGTTCAAGCGCATGGGTATCCTGGGCGATTGGGACAATCCCTACCTGACCATGGATTTTGCGTTCGAAGCCAATATTATCCGCACCCTGGGCAAGATTGCCGACAAGGGCCACCTACACAAGGGCTTCAAGCCCGTGCACTGGTGTCTGGACTGTCGCTCGGCGCTGGCTGAGGCCGAGGTTGAACATGCGGACAAGACTTCTCCCGCGATTGATGTTGCCTATGCGGCGGTCGATGCGAAGTTGATATTGAACGCCTTCGACCTGAAGCTTGAGCAGGATGTTGAGCTGGAAGTGGCCATCCCCATCTGGACCACCACTCCCTGGACTCTGCCCGCCAGCATGGCGGTGAGCCTGCACCCGGAGTTGGATTACAGCCTGGTGCGTCATGGCGAGCGGGCCTTGATTATCGCCACGGCTATGGTTGATCAGGTCTGTGAACGCTATGGCTGGACGGATACCGTGACCCTCGGACAGTGCCCGGGTTTGGCGCTGGACCGACAGCTACTGCAACACCCGTTCTATGAACGGCAAGTGCCGGTCGTACTGGGGGAACATGTCACCATCGAAGCCGGCACCGGGGCGGTGCATACGGCGCCGGGACACGGCCAGGATGACTTCGTAGTGGGCCAGAAATACGGACTCGAAGTGTATAACCCGGTAGGGAATAACGGCGTCTACCTGGACGAGACGGAATTTTTTGCCGGTCAGCATGTGCTGAAAGCCAATGATGCAATCGTGGCCCTGCTAGAGGAGCGCGGGGCGCTGCTGCATCATGAGTCTTTGCTGCACTCCTATCCCCACTGCTGGCGCCACAAGACGCCGATCATTTTCCGCGCCACACCACAGTGGTTTATCTCCATGGAACAGGGCGGCTTGCAACAGCAGGCCCTCGCCGCGATACAGAATGTGGAATGGATACCCGACTGGGGCCAGGCCCGCATTGAATCAATGGTTGGGGACCGGCCCGACTGGTGTATTTCGCGACAGCGCACCTGGGGTGTGCCAATTGCCCTGTTCATCCACAAACAAACTGCGGAGCTGCACCCGGATACCCCCGCGTTGATTGAAGCGGTGGCTCAACGGGTTGAGCAGCAGGGAATTGATGCCTGGTTTGAACTTGAACCCGCCGACCTGCTCGGTGAAGAGGCTGACCAATACGACAAGGTTAGCGATACCCTGGATGTCTGGTTTGACTCCGGCGTAACTCATGCCTGCGTGCTCGGCGCGCGGGAAGAATTGCAGCTCCCGGCAGACTTGTACCTGGAGGGCTCAGACCAGCATCGCGGTTGGTTCCAGTCCTCACTGCTGACCTCGATCTGTACCAATGAGGCAGCGCCCTACAAAACGGTGCTGACCCATGGCTTCACCGTCGATGGTGAGGGGCGAAAAATGTCCAAGTCGATTGGCAATATATTACCCGGGACGAAGGCGATGAATGACCTGGGTGCAGATATTATCCGCTTGTGGTTGGCGGCAACGGATTATCGCGCAGAGTTGACGGTATCTGATGAAGTCTTCAAGCGCACTGCGGACTCCTATCGGCGTATTCGCAATACCGCCCGTTTCCTGCTCTCCAACCTGGACGGGTTTGACCCCGAGGCAGACGCGGTTGCGCCAGCAGACATGCTGGCACTGGATACCTGGGCGATCGATCGCGCCCACCTGCTACAGGCGGAAATTCGTCAGGCCTACGACAGTTATCAATTTCACCTGATCTACCAGAAATTACACAATTTCTGCGCCAATGAGCTGGGTGGCTTTTACCTGGATATTATCAAGGATCGGCAGTACACCACCCAGGCCAATAGTCTGGCACGGCGTTCTGTTCAGACCGCTCTCTATCATATTGCTGAGGCACTGGTGCGCTGGATGGCGCCGATTCTCAGTTATACCGCCGAGGAAATATGGGAGAACCTGCCTGGCGAGCGGGCAGATTCCGTGTTCCTGGTGGAGTGGTACACCCAGCTCTGGGCGATGGCCGATGATCAGCTTATGGGCCGGGATTACTGGGAGCAGGTGACCTCGGTGCGAGATGAGGTCAATCGCGAGCTGGAAAATCAACGCAGCCAGGGCAATATGCGTGGCAGCCTGGATGCGGAAGTGACCCTGTATTGTTCTGACTCCCTGTTGCAATTGTTGTCGCAGTTGGGAGAAGAACTGCGCTTCGTGTTGATAACCTCCGAGGCGACTTTACGGCCGCTGATCGAGGCCCCCGCTGCGGCGGCGACTGGTGAGCTCGATGGCCTGAAAGTGCAGGTATTGAGCAGCGAGCAGGAAAAATGTGAACGCTGCTGGCACCGCCGCGCTGACGTGGGTAGTCACAGTACGCATGAAACCCTGTGTGGCCGCTGCATCGAGAACGTTGATGGCGCGGGGGAGATTCGCAAATTTGCCTAGTCTGATTCCCGTCCAGGCGCAGTTTTCGCTGCGCCTGTCAGTCTGGCTGCTGGTTGCCGCTGTCGTGGTGCTGTTGGATCAGTGGACCAAGGGCCTGGCTGACGTGCAGCTCAATTATGGTGAGCCAGTCAGAATATTACCGGTGCTGAACTTTACTCTGCAGTACAATACCGGGGCAGCTTTTAGTTTCCTCAGCGATGCGGGCGGCATGCAGCGTTGGTTTTTCAGTGGCTTGGCGGCGATGGTGAGTGTTGGTCTGGTTATTTGGATGTCTACATTGCCGACACGCGAATGGTTCCTGGGTGTAGGCCTGGCTTTTATCCTGGGTGGTGCCATCGGCAATCTATGGGATCGCCTGACGCTGGGGTACGTGATCGACTTTATTTCGGCTCATTACGCGGGCAGTTATTTCCCCGCCTTTAATGTGGCGGATTCTGCCATAACCCTGGGTGCTATCATTATGATTGTCGATTCCTTTCAACAAGCACGTCGCCCAACAAACACGCCGCGAGAGTCCAATGATGGCTGAGCTGTCTGTACCCGTCAGTGAAGGCACACGGGTCTTTGTCAATTTCTCCTTGAGCCTGGAGGATGGCAGCGAGATCGATTCCAATTTTAATGCGGACGCCGTCGATTTTGTGATTGTTGACGGCAGCCTGCTGCCCGGATTTGAGCGACTGTTGTTTGGCATGTCCGCAGGAGAGCGGCAGATATTCTCCGTCGAACCTGAGCATGCTTTTGGTATGCCCAATGACAGCAATGTGCAGGAACTGGGTCGCGACCAGTTTGACGACGACGTCGAGTTGGAACTTGGCCTGGTGTTCTCTTTCGGCGATGCGGTTGGCGGCGAATTACCTGGACTCATCATCGAATTTGACGAGCAATGGGTTACGGTTGACTTCAATCACCCCCTCGCTGGCCGCACTATTTTGTTTGATGTGCTGGTGCACCGCGTTGAAGCCGCCGAGTTACACTGACAGCCATGAACAATAAACTGCAAATCAATCTGGCCAATCCCCGTGGATTTTGCGCCGGCGTGGACCGTGCCATCGATATTGTCGACCGCGCGCTCGATGTTTTTGGTGCGCCTATCTACGTGCGTCATGAGGTTGTTCACAACCGTTTCGTGGTGGATGGTTTACGCGAACGCGGCGCTGTATTCGTGGACGAATTAAACGAGATTCCCGACGACAGTATTGTCATCTTCAGTGCTCACGGGGTTTCGCAAGCTGTGCGTCTGGAAGCCGAGTCGAGAGGCCTGAAGGTCTTTGATGCAACCTGCCCACTGGTGACCAAGGTACACATGGAGGTATCGCGCTATTCCAGCGCCGGCCAGGAATGCATTCTGATCGGGCATGCCGGCCACCCAGAGGTTGAGGGAACCATGGGCCAGTACGATCACAGTGCAGGCGGTGAGATCTACCTGGTGGAGGAGGCGGCCCAGGTCGATACGGTGCCGGTGCGACATCCCGAGCACCTGTTCTATGTAACCCAGACTACTCTGTCCATGGATGATACCGCCCTGGTCATTGATGCACTGCGGGCGCGCTTCCCAGCCATCCGCGGGCCACGCAAAGATGATATTTGCTATGCCACACAGAATCGGCAGGACGCCGTGAAGCAGCTGGCAGCTGGCTGTGACCTGGTATTGGTGGTGGGGTCACATAATAGCTCCAACTCCAATCGCTTGAGAGAGCTGGCCGAGCGCACGCAGGCCGAGGCCTACCTGGTGGATAGTGCCGATGATATACAGGCCAGCTGGCTCACAGGTAAGACTACAATCGGGGTTACGGCGGGGGCGTCGGCGCCGGAAGTCCTGGTTCAACAGGTGGTGGAGCGCCTCTGTGAACTGGGTGCAGAGGCGCCACAAGAGATGGCTGGCCGCCAGGAGAACATCACCTTTTCGATGCCGCGAGAATTGCGCATTACCACCCGGGAGTTATCCTAGGCAGTCCAGGTTTTTCCCGCGGCTGTCTTCCTTAATGCCGTCATTGTTGCGATCTCCCCCCACGTAGTGCCTGCCAGCTCGGTTCACAATAATGGCCACGGCGTCGAGCTTGTGTCGTGGGCAGTAGTGAAAGCTGCCATTCTGGGCGGTGCCGCCACCAGGTTTGAATTCGATGTAGGGCCTGCCCAGGGCTGCACGCCAGCTGAGTTGCCCTTGCCGATTCCTCCGGCTTTCCTGACTGAGCAGGCGTTCGCCATCGTCCAGGCGACGGTTCCGATTGAGGTCGATGAAGACGGTGGCGAGACCGTTGTCCCACTGTCGCTGACATTTCCCCAAGCTGTTGACCGCGCACAGGGTCACCCGCTGGCTGGAAGCGGCTGCGCTGGCGCGGGCGAAACTGAGCAGGCGTCGCAGTTCACTGACCGTGGTCTGCGACTGACTGGTTTGAATAATCCTGTCGAGATTACCGGCGGAACTGCCAGCAAAGAGGAACAACAAACTGGCGATAAAAAGACAAACCAACAACTCCAACAGCGTGAAGCCTTTTAACGGCCATTCCCTGCCCATGATGTACTCCTGTCATTCCCTTGACCGGTGCACAGCTAAGTATAGAAGCTGGCTGCTATTTCTCCACCGGGCCGCGCAGGTTCAGTCGTTCAGTTTCAGCTTTTTCAGTCGATAGCGCAGGCTGCGGAAGCTGATACCCAGTAGTTTCGCGGCAGAAGTTTTATTGCCGTTGGTTTGTTCGAGGGCACTGGCGATTACATCACTTTCAATGTTCTCGAGGTAACCCTCCAGGTCGCCAAAGCCAGCTTCAGGGTCGGCGCCGTTGTCCGCGTCCGCCGCCGAATCAGTGTGTAGAGAGGTGCTTGGCAGCATCAGGTCCTGGGCCTCTATGCGGTCGCCACTGCACAACGTACAGGCGCGCTCGAGAATGTTCTCAAGTTCTCGCACATTGCCCGGAAAGGTGTAGTTTGACAGTGCCTCGTAGGCCGAGTCAGCGAGCTGCAAGGGTGTGTTGGTGTCTGGGTTAGACCATCTTTGCAGGAAAAAAGCTGCCAGCAGAGGGATGTCCTTGATGCGATTTCTCAGGCTTGGCACCTGCAGCCCGATGACGTTGATTCGATAGTACAGATCGTTGCGAAAGCGTCCCTCGCGCACTTCCAGGCCCAGGTCTTTGTGAGTGGCGCTGAGTATACGCACATCAACGGCGACCTCGCCATTCGCCCCCACCGGGCGGATGGCTTTTTCCTGGATGGCGCGAAGTAATTTGACCTGCATCGACAACGGTAAGTCGGCAACCTCGTCAAGGAACAGGGTGCCGCTCCTGGCCGCCTGGAACAGTCCGTCCTTGTTGCCGCTGGCCCCAGTGAAACTGCCCTTGAGGTGGCCGAACAATTCACTCTCCATCAGTTCCGGCGGAATCGCGCCGCAGTTGACGGCGATGAAGGGTCCACTGCTGCGGGGGCCGGTGGAATGTATCAGGCGCGCTGCGATTTCCTTGCCGCTGCCGGATTCGCCGCTGATATAGACCGGCGCCTGGCTGCGAGCAAGTTTACCAATTTGTACACGCAGCTGTTCGATCGCCTCGGTCTCACCAATAAGGGTATGGGCGGACAGCTTGAGCGCCTGGTCGGGGTGTTCGAGCCTGAGTGCAGTGGTCACCAGGTTGCGCAGCCGATCCAGCTCAATGGGTTTGGAAACAAAGTCGAAGGCGCCAGTTTTCAGCGCGCTAATCGCGGTATCCACGTTGCCGTGGGCAGTAATCATAGCGACGGGCACCTGGGGGAAGTTTTGTTGGATATGTTCCACCAGGCTCATGCCGTTGCCATCCAGTAGCTTCATGTCAGTCAGGCAAAGATCAACGCTGGCCTCAGTCAGCGCGAGTTTGGCCTCGGCGAGGTCAGCGGCGCTCAGCGTGTCGATGCCCATACGACTGAGGGTGATCTCCAGCAATTCCCGAATATCGGGCTCATCGTCAACGATCAGAACAGTTTGAGTACTCATGGCTTTAGCGACTAGACCTGGGCGATGGAAATTCTAAAGCAGCTTTCATCTTGAGCAGTGGGTCGGTATACCAGCGTGGCGTTATTGATTTCACAGAGCTCCTTACATAAATACAGGCCCAGTCCGGTGCCTTTATCAACAGTAGTATAAAAGGGCTCGAACAACTTTGCGCGTTCAGTTATTGCCACGCCCATGCCCTGGTCAATTACGTCTATGACACAGCGTTGGCCAAGGTGGTCAGGACTGACAACAATGGTAGCCGTGGGTTTACCGGTATGCATTTCGCTATGGCGCAGTGCGTTGTCTACCAGGTTGCCGAGAACCCGTTGTAAGTGTTGAAAATCAAAACTGATGCCAATGGGTTCGGTAGCGGGACGATAGTCGAGATGGTGGTCATGGTTGACGATTTGCGCGTAGTCATAGAGAAAACTCTGCATCCAGCTGTCGATTTCCATGGCCTGTGGTTGTGGAGGTTGGCGGCGGCTGATGTGGATGACGCTTTCAATGATATTGTTCATGCGCGAGGTATGTTGCTGAATTATATCCGCCAGGCGTGTGTCGTTGCTGTCCAGCCCATCCGATTCAGCCAGTAACTGCGCAGCATGGCTAACGGCGCCGAGTGGGTTGCGAATTTCGTGGGCAATACTTGCCGTCAATCGCCCCAGGGATGCCAGCTTCAGCGACTGGGCGTATTGGGCCACCGGGCTGTAATCTTCCAGGAAAACCAGCGAATCGCCCTCGGTACCTGTGCCCAGAGCCTGGAAATTGGCAATCACCTGTGGCGCACCTTCCCTGACCGTGAATGGTGAGGGGACATGTTGATTGCTTTTGCGCCATTCATCGAATTGTTGTGCCAGGCCCTCGTGGTAGTCGTCCAGCCTGCGGCCCTGTTCCAATGGCACCGGACGTTCCGGGTCGAGCAGGCGGGTGGCGGCCTGGTTCATTACCCGCACGCTGCCATTGTCATAGACCAGCAGAATGCCGGTTTGCATGTGCTGTACGATCTGTTCGTTCAGCCGCTGCAGGTTGTAGAGGTCCGCGGCTCGACGCCGAGCCAGCTCTTCTGCCTGGCCGACTCGCCGTGCCACCACCTGCATCAACAGGGATACCGCAAAGATCAGTATACCCAGCAGCCCCGCTGGCAGCATGGAATTCACGGGCAACACCTGTTCACTGATCAGGCGCGTGGTATCTGCCAGGATCGCAATGACCGCAAGTGCTCCGATCAGGGTGGCGATGGTGCCGGTCTGGATCAATACCGCCGCTGCCGCCGCCGTTATCACTAACAGGATGGGCAAACCACTTTCCATGCCGCCACTGGTATCGGCCAGCAAGGTAATCACCAGAATGTCGACAAAGAACACCACGAACAGGAACGGCGGGTTGCTGGAATAACGGGTACGTATCAGCGCCAGTAGCAACAGGTTGGTGGCCAGGTAGATGAGCGCGACAGCGAAATAGAGCGGAGGGTTGAGCATTCCCAGCATCAGCCGGGTATCAACGCTGAGCAAGCTCAACAGCAGTAAAATAGAGAGCACAGACCGATAGATCACGTAGATGCGATACAACGTGATGTTCTGCAGGTCCGAGGGTGCCTGGTCTGGTTGCGCCAATATGGCAGGGGATTCAGCCATTGCGTTAGTTTACCCGCAACACACTTTGCTTACGAACGCCGATTGCTGGACAATATGGCGCTTTTCTAGTGGGATCGGACACGACCATGGCCTTCGATATCATCATGGCGCAAATGAATACCCTGGTCGGTGATTTTGACGGCAACACCGCCGCCATCACCGAACAGCTTACTGCTGCTGAGAAAGCGCACGAGCGCTGCCTGCTGGTTTTTCCCGAGCTGACCCTGTGCGGTTATCCGCCGGAAGATTTGTTGTTGCGACCCAGTATGGCGCACCGTGTGGACGAGGCCTTGCAGACGCTGTGCCACGCCGTCGGCCACGCCTATGTTGTGGTGGGTTATCCGCGAGAAATTGAGGGTCGGCTCTACAATATGGCAGGTGTTATACACCGCGGTGAGATCGTTGCGGAGTACGCCAAGCAGTGTCTGCCCAATTACCAGGTATTTGACGAGAAACGCTACTTTGAGGCGGGTGGCGACGCCTGCGTGCTCGACATTTACGGGGTAACAGTGGGCCTTACCATTTGCGAGGATATCTGGGAATCGGCACCGGCGCAGCTGGCGGTAGAGGCAGGTGCGCAGCTGCTGATCAATCTCAATTCTTCGCCCTTTCACCGGGGCAAACTGGATGAGAGGCAGCAAGTGGTTGCCCAACGGGCACTGGAGAACGAGGTGCCTATTATCTATGTAAACCAGGTCGGCGGCCAGGATGAACTGGTGTTCGACGGCGGTTCTTTTGCGGTTGATGCCGTCGGTGAGCTGGTCTGCCGTGCACCGGCTTTTGAGCAGGGTAGCTACCGAATTGGCGCTGAGCTTGTCGATGGTCGCTGTCAGCTTGAACCCGGCGCCATCGAACCGGTATTGGAGGAACTGCCCAGTATCTACCAGGCTTTGGTGTTGGGTGTGCGCGACTACGTGCAGAAGAACCGGTTTAGAGGCGTGGTGCTGGGATTGTCCGGTGGTATCGATTCTGCGCTGACGCTCGCTGTCGCGGTAGATGCCCTCGGCGCAGAACAGGTGGAGGCGGTAATGATGCCCTTCCGCTATACCTCGCAAGCCAGTGTCGAAGATGCGGCGGATCAATCGCGGCGCCAGGGGGTAAGCCACAAGGTCATTTCCATTGAACCCATCTACGAGTCTTTCATGGCGAGCCTGGCCGAAGAATTTGCCGGTACCGAGCGCGACACCACCGAGGAAAATCTGCAGGCTCGATGCCGGGGGGTGTTGTTGATGTCGATCTCCAACAAGAAGGGTTCCCTGGTGCTGACCACCGGCAATAAAAGTGAGATGGCGGTGGGCTATTCGACCCTGTATGGGGACATGGCGGGTGGCTTCGATGTGCTCAAAGATGTGCCCAAAATCACCGTATTCGCGCTGGCTGAATACCGAAATTCACTGGCCCCGGTGATCCCCCAGCGAGTCATAGATCGGCCGCCCTCTGCGGAGTTGGCCCCGGACCAGAAAGACGAGGACAGCCTGCCCCCTTACGAAGTGCTGGATCGTATTCTCGAGCTGTACGTCGAGCACGATTACAGCGCCGAGGCCATAATTGCGGAAGGACTGGAGCGCGAGCAGGTCGAACGGGTAATTCGGCTGGTGGATTTAAACGAGTACAAGCGTCGCCAGGCACCGATAGGTGTGCGTATTAGCCAGCGCGGATTTGGCCGCGACCGTCGCTATCCCATCACCTCCGCCTGGAAGATTGGTCACTAAGCAAAAGGGTCAGACTCCTTTGCTTAGTACGAGGCGTCTGGCGGGCGGTTATCAAAGGCCGGTGGTGTTGGCTTGCCGAACAAGCCCAGCGTCGCCTTGTTCAACATGGGTCGTTCCGCGCCATCCAGGGTGTAGCCATAGATGAAGTTGCCGCTGTTATCCAGCGACGGGTGATCGGGATAGTTCAGAGCCAGCACGTCGAGGGAGTCCTGGGCCAGTTCGTCCAGTCCCAGCAGGTGATAGCCTTGCACCATGATGGCTAAGCCATCTGCTACAGCGGGTGTGTGTTGAAAATTTTCAACCACGTAGCGGCCCCGGTTGGTCGCTGCCAGGTAGGCACCGCGCTTAAAGTAATAGTTTGCCACGTTGATTTCGTGACGCGCCAGTAAGTTGCGTAAATGCACCATGCGGGCCTTGGCGTCGGTGGCATAGGGGCTGTCAGGGTAGCGCGCCAGCAGTTGGGCGAACTCGGAGAATGATTCGCGGGCAAAACTGGCGTCGCGCTGGGTCTTGTCGCTGGGGAGAAAGCGATCGAGTATGCCCTGGTCCACGGTGTAGGAGGCCAGCCCCTTCATGTAAAAGGCGTAGTCAACATTGGGGTGTTGGGGGTGCAGTCGGATAAAGCGGTCGGCGGCTTCAATGGACGCTTCGTGCTCGTAGTTATTGTAGTGGGCGTAGATCAGCTCCAGCTGCGCTTGCTCCGCGTAGCGACCAAAGGGAAATCGCGATTCCAGTAGTTGCAGGCTTTGCACCGCTAACTCGTAATTGCCATTGCGCAGGTAGCGCTGGGCCGTGTGATAGAGCTCGGCTTCGTTGGACGTTGCCCCCGGGGGCAGATCCAGTTCTTCTTTACTAGAGCAGGCCGCAAGGGCCGCGACAAACAAGCTGAGCAGCAGCAGTTTCAGAATGGAGCGTTTCAATAGTGTAATCCGGCTATACAAGACGCCATGATACTATGGCGTTTTATGGTCTTTTAAGGCCGCATATTTAACCACAGGATCCGTTGTTTCACCATGGCTGAGCAAATTGAACAAACGGGGATTGTGGAGGCCGGACTACACGGTGCTCGCCTGGACCAGGCGGCGGCGGAATTATTCCCCGATTTTTCCCGATCGCGATTGCAGGGCTGGATCAAGGATGGCTCGCTGACTCGCAATGGTACGACGGCGCGACAGCGAGATAAAGTCGAGGCCGGTGATGAACTGTCGCTGTCGGCAGAATCAGCGGAGGAAGTGAGCTGGGCTGGAGAATCGATCGAGCTCGATGTTGTCTATGAGGATGACAGTATCCTGGTCATCAATAAGCCCGCTGGCCTGGTGGTACACCCGGCGGCGGGCCACCACAGCGGTACCCTGGTTAACGCGCTTTTACATCGACGTCCAGAACTGGCCAATCTTCCCCGCGGTGGGATCGTGCATCGCCTGGATATGGACACGTCCGGGTTGATGGTTGTTGCGACGTCATTGCAGGCCCACGCGCACCTGGTTGAGCAATTGCAAGACCGCAGCGTCAGCAGGGAATACGCCGCAGTCTGCATCGGCGCGATGACCGGTGGTGGCACTATCGATTTACCCATTGGGAGACACCCGCGGGCACGTAAAAAAATGGCGGTAGTGGCCGTCGGTGGCAAGCAGGCAATCACCCATTACCGTGTGGCGCAGCGCTTTGCCCATCACACGCACATTACAGTGAAGCTCGAAACCGGTCGCACCCATCAAATTCGGGTGCACCTGGCGCACCAAAAGTACCCCTTGGTGGGCGATAAAACCTATGGCGGCCGCCCCCGCCTTCCCAAGGGTGCGCAAGCTGAACTGGTGGATATGCTGCGAGGGTTTTCACGGCAGGCCCTGCATGCACAGGCGTTGGGACTGATCCACCCGCGCAGCGAGGAGTATATGCAGTGGGAAGTGCCACTGGCGGAGGATATGGAGGCGCTGTTGAATTGCCTGGGGGAATTTGATGTGGCTTGAGCCCGAGTGGCCGGCACCGGGCAATGTCACGGCCATGACGACATTGCGCGGTGCTGATTTCGAAGTGGATTTTGCCGATCACTTTGGCGGCATGACCTGTAGTGACATCAAGCAGGTACACGGTACTGAGAGCGTTGATGCCAATCTTGTGAGGCCGGGTACAGAGGCAGATGCCTGCTACAGCCGCGCTGCCAGTGTCGCCTGTCGCGTTGTCAGCGCCGACTGTTTACCGGTTCTGGTCTGCAATCGTTCGGGCTCGGAAGTGGCTGCTGTACATGCCGGCTGGCGCGGCTTGGCTGCTGGTGTCATTGAAAACACCCTGGCTCAGCTGCGCAGCGATCCCCGCGACCTGTTGGTGTGGCTGGGCCCGGCCATCGGCCCGGCGTGTTTTGAAGTTGGCGCCGAGGTTCGCGACAGTCTTCTTAGCGCGTCGGCTGTCGAACATGCCTTTGAGGCACGGGGCGAGAAGTACCTGGCAGATCTTTACGCCATCGCCCGGACCCGCCTTGGGGACATTGGCTGTGAACATATCTATGGCGGCGGGTTTTGCACCTATAGTGATTCAGCGCGCTTCTACTCATGGCGGCGCGAACAAGCCAGCGGTCGCATGCATTCTGTTATCGCGTTCTCCTGAGCAATACCCACACTTGATTTAAGGCCATTTATCCCCATATCTGTAGGTACGAAAAGCGCCTGCCATGTGTGGGATCCAGCCTTGGAGGGCCGATGATGAGAATGGACAAACTGACCAACCCGCTGCAGCTGGCTCTGTCTGACGCCCAGTCCCTGGCGGTCGGCCGCGATCACAACTATATCGAGCCGCAACACGTATTGCTGGCGCTGTTGGAGCAGTCTGGTGGGGCCTGTAAGCCCCTGTTGACGAAAGCCGGTACCCAGGTAAACCAGCTGCAGGATAGTGTCTCGCAGGCTTTGGCTGCGCTGCCGAGGGTAACCGGAGATCACGGTGATATTCACTTGTCGCAAGACATGGCAAGGGTGCTCAACCAGGCAGACAAGCTCTCCCAACAGAAGGGAGACGCCTATATTTCCAGCGAGCTGGTCTTGCTGGCGATGCTGGCGGGCAATCTGCCCGTGTCCAAGTTACTGATTGAAGCCGGTGTTACCGAGCAGATGCTATCAGCAGCCATCGATGAGCTGAGGGGCGGCGAGGCGGTGAACAATCCCGATGCGGAGGAGTCTCGCCAGGCCCTGGAAAAATACACCATTGATTTAACCGAGCGCGCCGAGCAGGGCAAGCTGGATCCAGTCATCGGTCGTGATGATGAAATTCGCCGCACTATCCAGGTGTTGCAGCGCCGTACCAAGAATAATCCTGTGCTGATTGGTGAGCCCGGTGTGGGTAAAACAGCCATCATCGAGGGCTTGGCCCAGCGGGTGATCAATGGCGAAGTACCCGAAGGTTTGAAGGGCAAGCGTATTCTTTCGCTGGACCTGGGTTCGCTGCTGGCGGGCACCAAGTTCCGCGGTGAATTCGAGGAGCGTCTCAAGGCGTTGCTCAATGAACTCTCCAAACAGGAGGGGCGTGTCGTATTGTTTATTGACGAGTTACACACCATGGTTGGCGCCGGCAAGGCGGAGGGTTCCATGGATGCGGGCAATATGCTCAAGCCGGCGCTGGCGCGGGGAGAACTGCACTGCGTAGGTGCCACCACGCTTGACGAGTATCGCCAGTACGTGGAGAAAGACGCGGCCCTGGAGCGGCGTTTTCAAAAAGTGTTGGTGGATGAGCCCAATGAAGAAGATACCATTGCCATCCTGCGCGGGCTCAAGGAGCGCTACGAGGTTCACCACGGTGTCGATATTACCGACAGTGCCATTATCGCGGCGGCGAAGCTGTCCCAGCGCTATATCACCGATCGAAAATTGCCCGACAAGGCCATCGACCTGGTCGATGAGGCGGCCAGTCGCATCCGAATGGAAATTGACTCCAAACCTGAGTCCATGGATCGCCTGGAACGACGCCTGATACAGTTAAAAATTGAGCGCGAAGCGGTCAAGAAAGATTCTGATCCGGCAGCCCGCAAGCAAGTAGTGCTGCTTGATGCAGATATTGACGAGGCGGAGAAGGAGTTCTCCGACCTGGAGGAGATCTGGAAGGCGGAAAAAGCCACCGTGCAAGCCGCCGCCCATATCAAGAGTGAGTTGGAGCAGGCCAGGCTGGAGCTGGATGCTGCTCATCGCGCCAGCGACCTGACCCGCATGTCGGAACTGCAATACGGCGTGATTCCGGAGTTGGAGAAGCAGCTGCAGCTGGCTGATGAAGCTGAAACAGCCGAGCGCACCTTGCTGCGCAATAAAGTCACCGACGAGGAGGTGGCGGAAGTGGTGGCGCGCTGGACCGGCATCCCTGTTTCAAAAATGTTGGAGGGAGACCGGGAGAAGTTATTGCGCATGGAGGCAGACTTACATCATCGCGTGGTGGGGCAGGATGAAGCCATACTGGCGGTTAGCAATGCGGTGCGCCGCTCCCGGGCCGGCCTATCCGACCCCAATCGGCCCAATGGCTCCTTCTTGATCCTCGGCCCCACGGGTGTGGGTAAGACCGAGTTGTGTAAGGCGTTGGCGGAATTCCTGTTTGATAGCGAGCAGGCCATGGTGCGCATCGATATGTCCGAGTTTATGGAAAAGCACTCCGTGGCCCGGTTGATTGGGGCACCGCCTGGTTATGTGGGCTATGAAGAGGGTGGTTACCTGACCGAGGCGGTTCGGCGCCGGCCCTACTCATTACTGCTTCTGGACGAGGTAGAGAAAGCCCATCCCGACGTTTTCAATATTTTATTGCAGGTACTGGAGGACGGCCGGCTCACCGATGGCCAGGGCCGTACGGTGGACTTCCGCAACACGGTGATTGTGATGACCTCCAACCTGGGGTCGGACCTGATACAAGTGCTGGCAGAGCAAGGCGATTATGCGGCCATGAAAGAAGCCGTCATGACAGTGGTTGGCCAGCACTTTCGCCCTGAATTCATTAATCGGGTGGACGAGTCAGTGGTCTTCCACCCGCTGGAGAGAGAACAAATTCGGTGCATCGCTGACATTCAGCTGGCCGGCTTGAGGCAGCGCCTGGCAGAACGCGAACTGAGTTTGAGCATGGAAGATGCCGTGCTGGAACAACTGGTGGAGGTGGGCTTTGACCCGGTGTATGGGGCTCGCCCTTTAAAGCGGGCGATTCAGCAGCAGCTGGAAAACCCCCTCGCCCACGCCATACTCGCTGGCGAGTTTTCGGCGGGTGATAACATCAAGGCTTCCCTGGAGGGTGGGGAGGTGCGTTTCAGCAGCTGACCAGGCCGGCTCAAGAATTGCAGTGCACGGCGATGAGGTCTTGTGCCTTCTGGCGCTGGGCCTCCTTTTCATCCTCGGTCAGGAAGCGGATGTTGCCCTCGGCATCGCGTATACGTACCCGGGCTTTTGAATTCAAGGTGTCCAGGTTGGCCTTGGCCTGGTCACAATAGGCGGAGTTCTTGACGACCGCGCCCGCTTCTTCAGAAATAGGCTCTTTCGGTTGGGTCGGGGCTGCCTTTTTTGGCACGGAGCTGGACCTGGATTCCTCGGCAGATACCTGGCGACGCGTGCTGCCGTCACTGGCGAGAAACTCATAGGCAATGCCCGCTGGCGGCGGCCGGTCGCTGTGGTGAGGCCGTCCTTTTTCGTCAGTCCACTTGTAGTAGCCATCCTCGGCGGCAAAGCTGCCCGCTGCCTGCAAACAGAGAGCGACCACGAAAACGAAGCCCAGAATTGTCCTTGATAGTGATTTCATGTGTTGGTCTGCCTCAGTACCATCTCTAAGTATTAGCCTATCGGCTCCGAAAATACTCCAAATTATAGTGCTACTTCAATGCCACTATTCACATGTGGTTGACTTGCAAGGATATTAGCCGAATAATTCGCGCCCTGTCGATGGAAATGGTTGTGGACGTGTACTGCGTCACATAAACCTACTGCAGTAGCTGGAAAAGCCACTGTAGCTGCCGACAGATAACCCGTAATGAATGAGTGCTGTATTGGTACTCGTTCAGGCCACATAGCTGCGCTACCTCGCAGGGGATCAACGGGCTGGACACGCATTCGTGCGGTTCTGCTTTGCAGCTATGAAAAGTCACAAACTTCGGAGGCTGACAAAGTGGAACATTTATCCGGCGGCGAAATGGTCGCCCGCGCACTGGAAGACGAGGGTGTCGAATTTATATTCGGTTATCCCGGCGGTGCCGTCCTGCACATCTACGACGCACTGTTCAAGAATTCCAAAATCCCCCATATCCTGGTTCGACACGAGCAGGCTGCTACCCATGCGGCCGATGGCTACGCCCGCGCGACGGGTAATCCCGGTGTGGTGCTGGTCACTTCAGGGCCCGGTGCCACCAATGCCATAACCGGTATTGCCACCGCCTACATGGATTCCATTCCCCTGGTGGTTTTGTCGGGCCAGGTGCAGTCACATCTGATCGGCGAAGACGCCTTCCAGGAAACCGACATGGTCGGTATTTCGCGGCCCATTGTTAAACACAGCTTCCTGGTCAAAAAAGCGGAAGATATCCCGCTGACGATAAAGAAAGCCTTCCACATCGCCTGTACCGGGCGGCCGGGCCCCGTGGTGATTGACATCCCCAAGGACATCACCCGTCCGGATGAAAAATTTGAGTACCACTATCCTGACTCCGTGCGCCTGCGTTCCTACAACCCGTCGCAGAAAGGTCACGCCGGGCAGATCAAGAAAGCCGTCAAATTATTGTTGTCGGCCAAGCGCCCGATCATTTATGCAGGCGGCGGCGTGGTTCAAGGCAACGCCAGCGAACTGCTGACAGAGCTGGCCCAGACGTTGAATTTTCCAGTCACCAATACCCTCATGGGTCTGGGCGCCTTTCCCGCCGGCGACCGGCAATTCCTCGGCATGTTGGGCATGCACGGTTTCTATGAAGCCAATATGGCCATGCACGATTCTGACGTTATCCTGGCGGTGGGCGCGCGCTTTGATGACCGGGTTACCAATACTCTGGACAAGTTCTGCCCGGGTGCCCAAATTATTCATATCGATATCGACCCAACCAGTATCTCGAAGACCGTGAATGCGGATATTCCTATTGTCGGCCCGGTGCAATCCGTGCTGACCGACATGCTTAACCTCGTCCGCCATGCCAGGGAGAGCGATTCTGGTCTGCCTAATCAAGCCGCACTCACCAGTTGGTGGGAACGTATTGATGGTTGGCGCGACTCCCACGGCCTGTGGACAGCTTCTCGCTATAATGCGGGAGACATGATTATGCCTCAGCAGGTGATTGAATCCCTGTACCGGGTGACCGGCGGTGAAGCCTTTGTAACCTCCGATGTGGGCCAGCACCAGATGTTCGCTGCCCAGTACTATCGCTTTAATAAGCCGCGCCGCTGGATCAACTCCGGTGGCCTGGGCACCATGGGTTTTGGCTTGCCGGCGGCTATGGGCACCAAGTTGGCCTTCCCCGACGCCGACGTCGCCTGTGTGACCGGTGAAGGCAGTATCCAGATGAACATCCAGGAGCTCTCTACCTGCACACAGTATGAGATCCCGGTGAAGATCATCAACCTTCACAACGGCTACCTGGGCATGGTCAAGCAGTGGCAGGACATGCAGTATGAAGGTCGCCACTCCGAGAGTACCTACGAGAACTCCCTGCCGGATTTCATCAAGCTGGCGGAGGCCTATGGCCATGTCGGTATGCGCGTTGAGAGTCTGGATCAGTTGGATGTAAAAATGGAAGAAGCCTTTGCCATGAAAGACAAACTGGTGTTTATGGATATCCTGGTGGATCCCGCCGAGCACGTGTATCCCATGCATATAGCACCCAACGGCTCAATGGCTGATATGTGGCTGAGCAAAACGGAGAGGACTTGATATGAGACGCATACTATCGGTTCTGATGGAAAACGAACCCGGTGCTTTGTCGCGGGTCGTGGGCCTGTTCTCCCAGCGTGGTTACAACATTGAAACGCTGAATGTGGCACCCACCGATGATATATCCCTGTCGCGGCTGACTATGACCACCGAGGGCGATGACAAGCAGATGGAGCAAATCACCAAGCAGCTCAACAAGCTGGTGGATGTCGTCAAGCTGGTCGACCTGAGTGAGGGTTCCCATATTGAGCGGGACCTGATGTTGATCAAGGTGCGGGCCAGCGGTGAGGATCGCGCCGAGATCAAGCGTTGCACGGATATCTTTCGCGGCCAGATCGTGGATGTGAGCCCGTCGGTTTACACCATCATGCTGTCAGGCACCGCCGACAAGCTGGATTCCTTCGTCGACGCCATGGGCGACGCCCAGATCCTGGAAGTGGTCCGCTCGGGCGTGGTTGGGATTGCGCGCGGCGAGCGGACGCTCAGTCTTTAGATAATAGACTTCATCGCGGTCATGTGGCCGCGCAGGGCCTTGCCGACCACCTCAACCGGGTGATTGCGAATAGCGTCGTTAATCGCAATCAGTTCCTGGTTGTCGACAGCGTTGTCATCTCCCAGGCCTTTGCCGATCACGTCGATATCCACCTTGCTCATGAAATCAGCCAGTAGCGGGCGACAGGCGTGGTCGAACAGATAGCAGCCGTACTCGGCAGTATCAGAAATCACCACGTTCATTTCATAGAGTTTCTTGCGGGCAATGGTGTTGGCGATCAGCGGCGTCTCGTGCAGCGATTCGTAGTAGGCAGACTCCTCAATAATACCTGCGGCTACCATCACTTCGAAGGCTAACTCAACGCCGGCTTTACACATGGCGATCAACAGGATGCCGTGGTCGTAGTATTCCTGTTCGGGAATGTCCTGGCTGGTGTTGCCGGATTTCTCAAACGCCGTCTCGGCGGTTGCCGCGCGCCAGCCCAGCAGGTTGACGTCATCGTTGGCCCAGTCTTCCATCATGGTCCTGGAAAAGTGACCGGTCATGATGTCGTCCTGGTGCTTCTCGTACAGGGGGCGCATGAGGTCTTTCAGTTCTTCCGCCAGGTAATAGGCGCGAATCTTGGCAGGATTGGACAGGCGATCCATCATATTGGTGATGCCGCCATGTTTGAGGCCCTCGGTAACGGTTTCCCAGCCGAACTGGACCAGCTTGGAGGCATAGCTGGCCTCAATGCCTTTCTCCACCATCTTGTCGAAGCAGAGCAGGGCGCCAGTCTGCAACATGCCACAGAGTATGGTTTGTTCACCCATCAGGTCGGATTTCACCTCTGCGATCGGGGAGGATTCCAGTACGCCAGCGCGGTGACCGCCGGTTCCCGCTGCCAGCGCCTTGGCGATTTCCAGGCCGTCGCCGTTGGGGTCATTTTCGCGATGAACCGCGATCAGGGTAGGCACGCCGAAGCCGCGCTTGTATTCTTCCCGCACTTCCGTGCCGGGGCATTTGGGGCACATCATCACCACCGTGATGTCCTTGCGAATCTGCATGCCTTCTTCTACCAGGTTGAAGCCATGGGCGTAGTCCAGGCAGGCACCTTCCTTCATTAAGGGTATAACAGCGGTGACCACGCGAGTGTGTTGCTTGTCAGGGGTGAGGTTCAAGACCACGTCGGCGGTGGGAATCAGCTCTTCATAGGTGCCCACCGCGAAGCCGTTTTCGGTGGCGTTTTTCCAGGATTGCCGTTGTTCGCTGATGGCTTGCGCACGCAGGGTGTAGGCAACCTCGAGGCCGCTGTCGCGTAAGTTGAGACCCTGGTTCAAGCCCTGGGCACCACAACCAATGATGACCAGTTTCTTGCCTTTCAGCTTGTCGACGCCATCGGCAAATTCAGCGCTGTCCATAAACCGACACTTGCCGAGTTCTTCAAGCTGCAGTCTCAGCGGCAGCGTATTGAAGTAGTTTTGTCCCATGAGGTGCTCCTGAGTAAAGGATAGAAAAGGGCGGCCACTGTAGCGGAAAAATATAATTGCGCAAAACGAAATAAAATGCACACTGTATTGCGAATAGTGCAATAGTGTGTGCGGCGCGATATAGTGCAGTCATGGATATGCGTAGCCTGCAACTGTTCCTCTCCCTGGAGCAAACGCTTAATTTCAGTCGTACCGCAGAACAGCGCCATTTGAGCCTGTCGGCGGTGAGTCGCAGCTTGCAGCGACTCGAAGACGAGGTAGGTCAGCGCCTGTTCGAGCGAGATAAGCGCACTGTACGCATCACCCGGGCGGGGGAGCAGTTTCGCGACTATGCCAGGCAGGCGGTTACCGACTGGGAGCGCTTGCTGGTTGACTTCAAACCCGATCCCCAGCATCTGCGCGGTGAGGTTCGAATCTATTGCTCCGTCACTGCCAGTTACAGCGTGCTGTCACCCATTCTCGAGCGTTTCCGCAGTCTCTATCCCGGTATTGAAGTGCTGCTCCACACCGGCGACCAGGCCGATGCCATCAGTCGAGTGCACGCGGGGGTGGACGATATCAGTGTTGCCGCCCGCCCCGATGATCTGCCCGGGTCACTGGCATTCCTGGTACTCCAGCAATCGCCGTTGCAGTTGATCGCCCCCGGTTTTCCCTGCGCCGTGTCCGAGCAACTGCAACAGGGTGAACGTTCTGGCGAGATTCCCTGGGCTGAACTGCCCTTCATCGTGGCCGAGCGGGGCCTGAGCAAGCTGCGACTGGATCAGTGGTTTGCCCAGCGCCGCCAGCGCCCACGCATTTATGCGCAGGTGGCGGGTCATGAGGCAATTGCCGCCATGGTCGGTCTCGGCCTGGGTGTCGGCTTGATTCCCGAGTTGGTGCTCGACAACAGTACTTTCAGAGATCAACTGCGCACGGTAGCTGCAGAGCCCGCGCTCGAACCGTTTCCTGTGGGCTTGTGCTCGCCGCACCAGCGCCTGGAAAATCCGCTGGTAAGCGCCTTCTGGGACGTGGCAAAGCGGGCATATAGCCAATCATTTGATACTATTACGCCATGAGTGAAAAAGAAGACAACGAATTACTGAAGGCGGCCAATCTCGATCTGCTGGTTGATGAGCATGAAGAAGAGGTGTCGGAAGACGGCAAGACCGTGCGTCGACAGGGCATTTACCTGCTGCCTAACCTGTTAACGACCAGCGCCATGTTCTGCGGTTTTTATGCGATTGTCGCCGCCATTCGAGGTGACTTTGAGCCGGCAGCCATAGCCATATTTGCGGCCATGTTTTTTGATGGCCTGGATGGGCGCGTGGCTCGTCTCACCAACACCGCCAGCAAGTTCGGCGAAGAATATGACAGTCTGTCCGACATGGTGTCGTTCGGGGTGGCACCTGCCCTGGTGGTCTTCAGTTGGGGCCTGGGGGAGCTGGGCAAGTTGGGCTGGTCGGTCGCCTTTATCTATGTCGCCTGCGCCGCCCTGCGCCTGGCGCGCTTTAATGCGCAGATTGAGGTGGCCGATAAGAGCTGGTTTACCGGCCTGGCCAGTCCCCCCGCGGCAGCG
The DNA here is from genome assembly GCA_965237855.1 of Halieaceae bacterium. Taxonomy (GTDB): domain Bacteria; phylum Pseudomonadota; class Gammaproteobacteria; order Pseudomonadales; family Halieaceae; genus CBDEGK01. Next base: position 321,725 of record CBDEGK010000005.1, read on the forward strand.
ACTATTGCAGCAACGGTGTGGGTAGCCCACGACCTGGGTTGGATGGGGGATGCGATTCCCTACGAGGCATTGCTACTGGTCGCCCTGCTGACCGGCGTTATCGGTATCCTGATGATCGTCAATGTGCCGTATTACAGCTTCAAAACTCTCGACGCCAACCACCGGGTTCCCTTTGCCTCGATCATTCTGTTCGTTCTCGTCATCAGCCTGGTGACTGTCGACCCGCCCCTGGTGTTGCTGAGCGTGGGACTCATCTATGCGGCTTCGGGGCCGCTGATGCTGCTTCGACGTCGTGACAAGGTGGTCACTGAAACAGATGAAGGCGGCTAGCCCCGGTGGTGGAGCCGGGGGAACTTTTTATTGCGGGGTGATCTAAGCCCCAGTGATTGCTGACACGGTAAACCCATGTTGATAAAAAAGCCTGCCGATATTCCCTCCTCCGAAATTACCAGCGAATCCAGCTGGCTGAATCGCCGCCAGTTGTTGGGGGCCGGCGCCGGTATGATAATGGCGAATCCCCTGGCTCAGGCGCTCGCTAGTGAACAGACGTTGATGTATCGGGGTGCGCGTGGCAACACCCTGGCCGGCGCGTTCACCGCGGAACCTTTGACACCTTATGACGATGTGAAGCAGTACAATAATTTCTACGAGTTCGGCACAGATAAAGGTGATCCGGCTAGCTACGCCCATGAAATGTCGACGGACCCCTGGTCGCTCGAAGTCGACGGCGAAGTGGAAAAACCCGGCAAGTTGAACCTGGAAGATATCCAGTCTGGTTTCGCCCTGCAGGAACGCATTTACCGCCTGCGCTGTGTCGAAGCCTGGTCCATGGTGGTGCCCTGGGTTGGTTATCCGCTGGCCGATCTACTGAAGCGATTTCTGCCCACCTCGAGGGCGAAGTATGTGCAGTTCTATACCCTGCACGATCGCCAGCAGATGCGTGGACAGCGTTCCTTTACCAGCAGCATAGACTGGCCCTATGTGGAGGGTCTGCGCATGGATGAGGCCATGCACCCGCTGACGTTGATGTCCGTGGGCCTCTATGGAAAGGTCCTGCCCAATCAGAATGGCGCGCCGATTCGCCTGGTGGTGCCCTGGAAGTACGGCTTCAAAAGCATCAAGTCGATTGTCCGCATTCGCCTGCTTGAGCGCCGCCCCAAAACTACCTGGGAGAAGCTGGCACCCCGGGAGTACGGGTTCTATGCCAATGTGAATCCCACGGTAGATCATCCCCGCTGGAGCCAGAAGACAGAGCGACGTTTGCCTTCCTCGTTCTTCTCCCCCAATCGCATTGATACGCAAATGTTCAATGGCTATGGCAAACAGGTGGCGCACTTGTATAAAGATATGGATCTGCGGCGCTTCTATTGACCCTGCACCCTTCAGTTAAACCGCTGGTCTTCGCCCTGTGCTTGCTGCCATTGGCGGCACTGGTGTGGGGTGTTGTGCAAAATACGCTGGGTCCCGATCCGGGCGAGGTAGTGATGCATATGAGCGGCGAGTGGGCAGGGCGAATTCTCATTGCTACCTTGCTCATCACGCCGCTGCGCAGTCGACCCGGCTGGGGCCAGTTAATCCGCCTGCGGCGTATGCTGGGTTTGTTTACGTTCTTTTATGCCACCTGTCATCTCACGCTGTTCACGCATTTCTACCTGGGTTGGGACTGGCTGCGCGTGGGCGAGGAATTGGTGGAGCGGCCCTATATCACCATGGGCTTCCTGGCCTGGCTAATGATGTTGCCGCTGGCGATGACCTCGAATCATGTCATGCAGCGACGACTGCGGACGGCCTGGCGCAAATTGCACAGTATGATCTACCCGGTAGCTGCGCTGTTCGTGCTGCATGTCACCTGGCAGGCGCGATCTGACTACGGTGCTGCCCTGGCCTATGGGTCGATCGTATTGCTGCTGCTGGCCTGGCGCATACGGGCTCGTTACCAATCATGATATCGTATGCGCCCTATGGCGAAGATTCGATTTCCCTGGCGGGGCAACACTGACTCCACCGAGACAGCCGAGCAGCTGGCGTTTTTACAGCTGGCCTACCAGCTCGTGTTGCGACGCCCTGCGGATGAGCAGGGGTTGCATCTCTATGGGCGCCGTATGCAGGAGCAGGGCCTGACCCCGTTGGCTGTGCTGGAAGAGATGCAGCGCAGTGAAGAGTATGCACAACTCCATTCCGGCTTTGACATAAACACCGCAGCGGAAATGCAGTGGTACCTGTCGCAACGGGACGCGGTATTAGAGCGCGAATTACGGGAGAATGGCGGTAACATCGACGCAGCATTCGCCCGCGCCTGGACTGAGATATTTGACAGCGGGCGCGAGCTGATCATCGGTCAGGCGGACTACGCCCCCTTGCACCGGGCCCGCTTCGAGGAATTGTTCAACGGGGTGGGTCGACTACTTGCCGGCAGGGACAAACCCCGGCTTCTGGAATTTGGTGTATCCGAGTATTCAGGCTTTTATAAGCGCCTGTGGCCGGAACTCCACCTCGAATTATCTGATCGGCCCACCGCCGCCGACTATCCGGGATTTAATCGAGAGCGCAGCCTGGCCCTGTCGGGGGCGGCGGCCTTTCATGAAGTTGACCTGGAGCAACCAGACTCCATAACCTTGCCGGGTAACTATGACCTCATCGTGCTGGCGGAGGTGCTGGAACACCTGGTGGTAAACCCGGTGCAGCTGTTGCAGAAATTATTGCAGCAGCTGGCTGCCAATGGTTGTTTGTACCTGACCACGCCGAACTTTTTTCGCTCGGAGAACCTTGAGCAGCTACTTGAACAGCTTAATCCACAACAAGTATTCCCCGCCGGGAAGGGGAATTGGGACGCCCATTTCCATCACCGGGAGTATGGCGCGCGGGAAATGCTGGGCTTTATCCGCGATGCGGGTGGGCGCTGTCGCAGCTTCCATTTTTCCGGTTGCTGGGATGATGAAGCGATCCGAGAGGGCCCTGACAATGAGCTAGGCAACCTGGTATTTGTTATCTCTCGCTGAGCGTGTTTTGGGCGCTGGATTTGTCAATCTGAGCCACCCTGTCGGAGCGGTAATAAAAACATCCTTTTTTCTCTGTAAAGCCCTTGCAGGGGAAGTCTATCTGCGTATAATGCGCCTCCTCGTCGGGGGTAACCCCGCGAAGTTCTGCGGCCCAAGCGCTTTGCAGAGTTGTTTAACAAGAAGATAAAGACAGATGTGTGGGCACTTGTTGAGGGTATTTCATCAGTGAAATATTCAGATACAAGTGACTCATTGATTCATAGAATTACTGATTTAC
>CBDEGK010000005.1:327500-333654 GCA_965237855.1 Halieaceae bacterium
GATCCGGGAATGTCCGAATGGGGAAACCCACTCACTACAAGGTGAGTATCCTGCACTGAATACATAGGTGTAGGAGGGGGTTTTACCCCGTTTCTCCGGACTGGTTAGTTAAGAGTAATTCCTTTGCCTGCCGGACTTCAAGCTGACGCCTTCGTCTGGGATTGTGGAACCGCTCGATGTAATCAAAGACATCTGCTCTGGCCTCGTCTCTGGTGAGATAGCGGCGACGGTTTATCCTTTCTCGCTTAAGCAATCCAAAGAACCCCTCGGCCGCCGCATTGTCTGCACAGTTGCCAACAGCGCTCATGCTGCAAACCAGGTTGTGCCCCGCCAGGAATCGCTGGTATTCCTCAGAGGTGAACTGGCACCCACGATCACTGTGCAGTATCACCGGAGATCGGTCGGTCCGCTGCCAGATCGCCATCAGTACAGCCTGGATAACCAAGTCGCGGGTTTGACGGTGGCTCATCGACCACCCAACGACAACGCCCGAGTACAGGTCAATGACAACACACAGATACAGCCAGTGCTCTGCGGTTCGGATGTAGGTGATGTCGGTTACCCATTTGGTGTTCTGTTCATCAGAACGGAAGTCTCGTTGCAAATGGTTCTGCACACCGGCAGGACGATCATTGGCGCCCTTTTTCTTCCAGCGTCGCTTCTGTGGAATGCCCTGCAAACCCTCGCGCTTCATCAGGCGTGCCACACGGTTTTCGCCACAAGAAATGCCCTGATAATTTAGTTCATCGCAAATGCGGGGCGCGCCCATCACACCATCACTGTCGGTATGCAGTTTCTCGACATGCCGCAGCAGGACTCGATTGGCCAACTCACGCTTGCTAGGTTCGCGACCTCGCCAATCGTAGTAACCACTGGGCGAGACGTTCAAGTGACGACACATCATTCGAACCGAGTAAGTGTCCCGGCAGCGGTCGATCATCCGGAATCTCATGTCGATTCCTTCGCGAACCACACCGCCGCTTCTTTTAAAAAATCGCGTTCCTTCTTCACCCGGCTTAACTCTCTCTTGAGAGCAGCCATTTCTTCATCTCTGGGTTTGCCCTGGCCGGTGAATGCCTTGGGTCCCAACATACCCAATTCACGGCGCCAACGGCCTATCATATTGGCATTGATACCAAGCTCTTCGCCGACTTGCCTGGCAGTTACGCCTGGCTGATTGGCGAACGATACAGCTTCTCGTTTAAACTCCTCGGAGTACTTTCTTCGTTTGTGCATGACATACCTCTGCGGTCATTCTCGACCTTTTTAGATATGTCCGGATAGACGGGGTAAAACCCAGTCGGCCTGCGCGGAAGATGTAACGGGGCTAAATTGGTAACCGAAGCTGCGGATGCGTACACCCTTTGGGGTGTAGTGCATGGTAGAGGAGCGTTCTGTAAGCGGTTGAAGGTGGATTGAGAGGTCTGCTGGACGTATCAGAAGTGCGAATGCTGACATGAGTAACGATAAGGGGGGTGAAAAACCTCCCCGCCGGAAGATCAAGGTTTCCTGTCCAACGCTAATCGGGACAGGGTGAGGCGGCCCCTAAGGCGAGGCAGACATGCGTAGTCGATGGGAAGCAGGTTAATATTCCTGCGCTGCTTTTTACTGCGATGGGGGGACGGAGAAGGCTAGACGGGCGCGGCGTTGGTTGTCCGCGTTTAAGGGTGTAGGTTGACTGCTTAGGTAAATCCGGGCGGTCGTGACGGCTGAGACCTGATGACGAGCATTTGCGCAAGCTCATGTGAAGTCGTTGATGCCCTGCTTCCAGGAAAATCCTCTAAGCTTCAGGTAAAAAGTAACCGTACTGTAAACCGACACAGGTGATCAGGTAGAGAATACCCAGGCGCTTGAGAGAACTCGGGTGAAGGAACTAGGCAAAATGGTACCGTAACTTCGGGAGAAGGTACGCCGATTTTGGTGATGGCACTTGCTGCTTAAGCTGAGGTCGGTCGAAGTGACCAGGTGGCTGCGACTGTTTACTAAAAACATAGCACTCTGCAAACACGTAAGTGGACGTATAGGGTGTGACGCCTGCCCGGTGCCGGAAGGTTAATTGATGGGGTTAGCTTCGGCGAAGCTCTTGATCGAAGCCCCGGTAAACGGCGGCCGTAACTATAACGGTCCTAAGGTAGCGAAATTCCTTGTCGGGTAAGTTCCGACCTGCACGAATGGCGTAACGATGGCCACGCTGTCTCCACCCGAGACTCAGTGAAATTGAAATTGCGGTTAAGATGCCGTATACCCGCGGCTAGACGGAAAGACCCCGTGAACCTTTACTACAGCTTCACACGGGACTTTGATCTTATTTGTGTAGGATAGCTGGGAGACTATGAAGCGGTGGCGCTAGCCATTGTGGAGTCAACCTTGAAATACCAGCCTGATAATATTGAGGTTCTAACTTAGGTCCGTTATCCGGATCGAGGACAGTGTGTGGTGGGTAGTTTGACTGGGGCGGTCTCCTCCCAAAGAGTAACGGAGGAGCACGAAGGTGCGCTAATCATGGTCGGAAATCATGAGGTTAGTGTAAAGGCACAAGCGCGCTTGACTGCGAGACTGACAAGTCGAGCAGGTACGAAAGTAGGTCTTAGTGATCCGGTGGTTCTGTATGGAAGGGCCATCGCTCAACGGATAAAAGGTACTCCGGGGATAACAGGCTGATACCGCCCAAGAGTTCACATCGACGGCGGTGTTTGGCACCTCGATGTCGGCTCATCACATCCTGGGGCTGAAGCCGGTCCCAAGGGTATGGCTGTTCGCCATTTAAAGTGGTACGCGAGCTGGGTTTAGAACGTCGTGAGACAGTTCGGTCCCTATCTGCCGTGGGCGTTGGAGATTTGAGGGAAGCTGCTCCTAGTACGAGAGGACCGGAGTGGACGAACCCCTGGTGTTCCGGTTGTGTCGCCAGACGCATTGCCGGGTAGCTACGTTCGGACAGGATAACCGCTGAAAGCATCTAAGCGGGAAGCCTCTCCCAAGATTAGATCTCCCTGGGACTTTAAGTCCCCTGAAGGGCCGTCGAAGACTACGACGTTGATAGGCTGGGTGTGTAAGCGCTGTAAGGCGTTGAGCTAACCAGTACTAATTGCCCGTGAGGCTTGACCATATAATCTAAGTGATTTGTCAGGAGACTGACTATTGCGCGGATGTGAGCGAAAGTCACAGAAACAAGATTGAACTCCAGCTTAATCGTAAGCGCTCCATTAAGTGCATCCTATCGGCCTGAGCCGAAGCCTGCCATGCTCGTGTTTTCTCACTGGAGCACGCCATGCCCATCAAACCGATCTCACAACGCCAGCGCTACTGGCTTGACCATCTGAACACCGCTGCCACCAGTGGTGGTTCCCTGGTCGATTACGCCGCCGCACACCAACTCAAGGCCAAACACCTCTATGGCTGGAAAACACGGCTCATCATCGCAGGACATCTGCCGGACACACGCAAAGGCAAAAAGTGTGGATTTGTACCTGTCACCTCAGTGGGCAGCAACACCTCTGCAACACTGGTCATGCCCAATGGCTTTCGGCTAGAACTCCAAGGTGCTGTAGACCGTGCTCTGCTGCAGGATCTCATGAGTGCCGTCCACTCAGTGTCATGATACGGCCCACTGCCGATGCGCGCATTCATCTGTATCGGGACGCCGTGGACATGCGTAAATCGATCAACGGCCTGGTCGCTATTGTGGAAGCAGAGATGGCGCTTGATCCGTTCAGCGCGCAGTTGTTCATCTTCTGCAACCGCCAACGCACCCTCATCAAAATGGTGGCCTGGGAGGGCAATGGCTTTGTGCTGCTGATGAAACGGCTAGACAAGTCTCGTTTTCAGTGGCCCGCTTCACTGCCATTGTCGGTTGTTGAGCTCAATACGCAGCAAATTGATTGGCTGCTTGCAGGTTATGACCTCACCGTGATGCAAGGACACGATGTATTGCCGCACCAACGGGTTTTATAGCGTTGTTCGGTGTATCACCAAACACGCCGATGTATAATCCACTCATGACGAGTCCTGTATTACCCAATGACTACGATGCACTACGAACGCTGTGTGAAACACAGCAGTCCCAGCTATCCCATCAGCAAGACTTTATCCGGAACTTACTGGAACAGATTCGCCTGTCGCGTCACCAGCACTTCGGTGCGCGTAGTGAGAAGTTCAACATTGATCAGTTATCACTGTTAGCCGGTGATATTAGCCTTCCAGAGGCCGAGGCTGTTAGCGGCACCTCCCAGGAGGACGCTGATGCCGATGATTCAATGATTGTGCCGGCCCATAGAAGAACCCGAGGCCGTCGTAAGCCTTTGCCGCCCGAATTACCCCGAATCAACATCGTGCATACCCTGGAAGGCGAGGCCTGCCAGTGCAAGCAGTGCCAAAGCACCCTGACGGTCATCAGCGAACGCAGCTGTGAACAACTGGATATCATTCCCGCGCAAATCCAGGTGCTGCGTCACATCAAGACGGTCTACGGTTGCCCGCAGTGCGAAGGGCAGATCAAGACCGCACCGATGCCACCGCAGCTGTTGCCCAAGACGATGGCATCGCCCGGCACACTGGCGCATATCGTCACGGCCAAGTACGTGGATAGCTTGCCCCTGTACCGGCAAGAGACACAGCTACGGCGCAGTGGCATCGATTTACCGCGCTCTACCATGGCCCAGTGGATGATTAAGGCGGGGATGGCAATCCAGCCGCTAATTAATTTGCTAGGCGAACGAATGCTGGCTGGCCATTACATTGGCATGGACGAGACCACCATCCAGGTGCTCAAGGAACTGGGGCGCAAGGCGCAAAGTAAGTCGTATTTGTGGGTACGCCAGGGCGGGCCGCCAAAACACCCGATGGTGCTGTATGACTATGATCCCAGCCGCAGCCAGGCCGTACCTGTGCGACTGCTAGAGGGCTTCGCGGGGTATCTACAGACCGATGGCTATGAAGGCTACGCGAAAGTGTGTGCAGGCTCCGCCATCACACGGCTGGGGTGTATGGCCCATGCCCGGCGCAAGTTCGATGAGGCGTTAAAGTCGCAGTTGAAGCCTGATCCTGCATCACTGCCAGGTGTTGCCTTGAAGAAGATCAGGGCTTTGTACCGCATCGAGCGCGAAGCCGCTGATCTGAGTGTTGACGAACGCAGAGACAAGCGACAGAAGGAGGCCCTTCCCCTGCTGGACGACCTGCGCCAATGGCTGGATGAGCATCTGCCACTGGTGCCAAAACAATCGGCCCTGGGCAAGGCGTTGAACTACATGCATAAGCAATGGCCTGGTCTGATCGTGTATGTTGAGCATGGTGACCTGCGGATCGACAACAACCTGATAGAGAACGCGATACGTCCCTTCGTGGTGGGGCGAAAGAATTACCTATTCTGTGACAGTGTGGCCGGAGCGAATGCCACGGCGAATCTGTACAGTTTGATTGAAACGGCCAAGGCGAATAATATTGAACCGTACCGCTACTTGCGGCACATATTTACAGAACTACCAAAGGCAACGTGCCTTGAGGAAATTGAAGCGCTGCTTCCGCATCATATGGAGTAGAAGTTGCGGTTACTGAGCAACCAATGTCTAGACACAAAGATCGTTGCAGAAGAAGATTCCAAATCGTGCACAAAGTGCTGTTGTGAGGTAGGCAGCCTGTGCATGTCGAATTGCTAATTCCAGCTAAGAAACCATTATAACCAACCCGATTTCCGCATACCGTAAGAATGTAAAAGGTAGCCAAAAAGATCCATGTAAACAGCGGCGGAAAATCCTCCTGGAAGCTAACGATTGGTATGGTATGCGATTGCCAGCTTTGAAAAGAATTGCGCCCAAGTCTTTAGTTATTTAGTACATTGAGCCCAAATGAATCAGTGGAAATTGGCATCAAACCACATTAACAGCATCAAAAGCACGCATGTAACTCGTTAATTTAGTGCCACTTAGCACCAATGGCCATACAATCTTTAACTTTTAGAAACACATTACGGCAGAGCTTTCATAATGCTACCCCTTTCAGTGCATTGCTTCCCGCAATTAGTGTAACCCACGCTTACCTTCGCCAAAACCAGCGAGCGCTAACGCTTAATCAGTCCTTGTGCCCTTCTCGAATACCCATCCCGAACTCAGTAGTGAAACGGTGCATCGCCGATGGTAGTGTGTAACCGCAACTTCTACTC
>CBDEGK010000006.1:0-24422 GCA_965237855.1 Halieaceae bacterium
GACAAGCATGAGAGCACGGACACTGAGAACAGCCGCAACGGCTACTCCAGCAAGACCCTGCAGACTGAAGACGGCCAGTTCACGCTAGACACCCCGCGCGACCGGGCGGGCAGCTTTGAGCCCAAGCTGGTCAAAAAGCACCCGCGGCGCTTCACCTCAATGGATGACAAAATCCTCTTCCTGTATGCCCAGGGCATGACGACGCGGGAGATCGTCACCACCTTCAAGGAAATGTACGGTGCCGACGTCTCCGCCAGCCTGATATCCAAAGTCACCGACGCGGTGCTGGAGCAAGTGGTGGAGTGGCAGTCCCGGCCCCTGGATGCGGTGTATCCCATTGTTTACCTGGACTGCATCGTCGTTAATATCCGGCAAGACAAGAAGGTGATCAACAAGGCCTTCTACTTGGCCCTGGGCGTCAACATGGAGGGCCACAAGGAATTACCGGGATTGTGGCTATCCGAGAACGAGGGTGCCAAGTTTTGGCTGAACGTACTCACAGAGCTTCAGAATCGCGGTGTGAAGGATATTCTCATTGCCTGTGTCGATGGCCTGAAGGGCTTCCCCGATGCCATCAATACGGCCTTCCCGGAGACACAGATCCAGCTCTGCATTGTTCACATGGTCCGCAACTCGGTGAAGTACGTGCCCTGGAAAGACTATAAGGCGGTCACTGCTGACTTGAAGCAGATTTACCAGTCCGCTACTGAGGAAGAAGCCCTGCTGGCACTGGATAGCTTCTCCGAGCGGTGGGACGACAATTATCCGCAGATCAGCCGTTCCTGGCGTGCCCACTGGCACAACCTCAACACCTTGTTCGGCTACCCGGAAGACATCCGCAAAGCCATCTACACGACCAATGCGATTGAGTCTTTGAACAGCGTCATTCGCAAGGTCATCAAAAAGCGGAAGCTGTTCCCGACCGATGACTTGGCCAAGAAGGTCATCTACCTGGCGATCCAGGCCGCGTCAAAAAAGTGGACCATGCCGATCCGCAATTGGAAACCGGCACTGAATAGATTTATGATCGAGTTCGAAGACCGCCTGGCGGATTATGTTTAACCCTGGCAGTTAGTCGGATAAGGTTTAACCCTGGCAGTTAGTCGGATAAGAGAGTGGCATTGCTGCCACTCCCTCTCCTAAGAACCGTGCATGCGGATTTCCCAGCACACGGCTCAAGCCCTTAAAAAGTCGTTGGAAAACGACCCGGTAGTCCACGGCGGTACCATGGCAACTCTCCGCACTCTACTCTCAAAGTAAGCAAAGTACGCTGGATCATACGGAGTTGCCGCTGCGATTAATTGTCGATGTCGGCGAATGGGCGTGTCAGATGCCTGAATCAAAGATAAATCCTTGAAAACACCGTCCTTCCCCACAAAAGGGGCGTGGAAGTTCCATTTGCGCTTCCAGTGACCAGCGAAGTACTTCCTGTACCTCCAACTCGCTGATTTATTGGGATGACGCCGACGACTCCATTTCCACACTGCCCAGAAGGTCACGTAATCAACAAATCCGAAGGCGCGCTTGGCGACTACATGGCGGTAGTAATTAACCCAACCACGTATTTTCTGATTGAGCCGACGGATCAGCCCTATCGTAGGTACGCCAACGCTACGCTTGATCTCCTCACGAATCCCGTGCAGGAAAGACTTGATACTGCTCTTACTGGGTTTAATCAACAGCTTACGCCCATATTTGCGGACGTTGAAACCCAGAAAATCGAATCCTTCATCCACTGAGGTTATCAGCGTTTTCTCTTCCGATAGGGGCAAGCCTCTTTCTGCCAAAAATACTTCTATGACGGGCTTAATGCGGTGCTCAAGTATTTCTCTCGAAACACCCGTAACCACAAAATCATCCGCATACCTGATAACATGGACTTTGTCCGATGGCTTGGTTATGCGTGCTACCACATCTTGTTGTGGTCTACTATTTTTGGACACTTTGCTTAAGTTAAATTCGTAGTCCATCGGCGTTTTGTATCCCAGCGTAGAATGCAGCCGCTTCGCGTTGTAATACACCGCCACATACTCCCGGACATCTGCGATCGCAGCTTCTCGAGTGCAATATCCCTGGTCACACGTCCATTCGCGCTTTAGGCTGCTGAAAAATCGTTCAACTGGCGCGTTGTCCCAGCAATTACCTTTTCGGCTCATGCTCGCTATCATTCCATACTGCTTCAGCAGTGCTTGGTAGGCATAGCTGGCATATTGACTGCCACGATCTGAGTGGTGAATCAGACCTGGCGGTGGATTTCTAAGGCTTACAGCCATTATCAATGCCCTGATGGCCAGCGCCTTGGTCATGCGGCGATCCATAGACCAGCCAACAACTCGTCGAGAATACAGATCAATCACCACGGCCAGGTAGATCCAACCCTCCTGAGTCCAAAGGCAAGTAATGTCGGTCCCCCAACACTGATTGGGTGCCGCCGGTGAAAATGCTCGATTCAGCACATTGTCAGCCACTGGTAATCGATGTTTGCTGTCGGTGGTGACCTTGTATTTACGTTTAGATTTGACGGCGAGGCCCATAGATTTCATGAGCCGTCTGGCGCGATAACGACCAATGGAGAAGCCTTCTGCAGTAAGTTGACGGCTCAGCCTTCGGCTGCCCATACTCTGTCGAGATTCTGCAAACAGGGATTTCATTCGTCGCCTGACAGCCAGTTCTTCGGGACCAATTACCTTCCCTCCTCGGGCTCTCCAGGCGTAGTATGAACTGCGCTTTACACCGATGACCCGGCACAACATTGTTACTGGATATTTGGCGGTATTACATTGCACTAAGGCGTACTTCACTTCATTTCCTTTGCGAAATACGCCGACGCCTTTTTTAGAATTTCTTTCTCCATTTTGAGCTCTCGAACCTCGCGGCGCAGCCGCTTGAGTTCCTCTTGTTCGTCCTTGGCAAGTGCATTGATGTGGGAATTAGCCTCATGCTCTCGCTTCCAACGTCCGAGCAGCCCTGGGCCAACATCCAGGCTCCGTGCAGCTGCGGCTATGGTATAGCCCTGCTCAATCACCAATGCCACGGCATCTTGCTTGAAATCATCGGGAAAGTTCCGTTTTTGTCTGCTTATCATTGTTCACCTCGTATTTGCTTCTTTACAGTCTATACAAGGTGTCCACTTTTAGTAGACCACAACAATCAGCCTCTTTAGCTCCTCAAAGTTTTACGATGCTTGCAGAGATTCGCATGTGCTGACCGTACCATCGTCCCTAGCGCCGTTGCCGCCTTGAGGCTGGCAGTTTCGGTGATTACCTCGCGGCTCTCACCTCGGAATTCCTCGGCTACATTGTCTCCGGCGCTTTGTACCACAGCATCACTGCTATCGCACAGCCGGGTAGGGAACCGTTGATGGGACAACGGGTTTCTTATCCATTACCTCCTTGATCGGATGAAACAATCACAAAAGCGACTTCGTGTCGCACCACAGAATTAATTACAATCTCTTCCCATTCAAGGCCTTGTATAAACTCTCCCTGGACAGCCCTGTCTGCTTCGCAAGCGCGCTGATGCCATTGATCTTTGCCACATCCCTGAGAGCCACCAGGAAAACGTCAGATTCGCCCGTGTCATAACACCCTTGCAGGTAACAACACCCTTGCAGGTAACTGGCGATCTCATCATCACTGCGCAGGTAATCTCCCACATCATACCGTTTCGTTTCCAGAACCACGTTCAATCCTCCTCCAGCACAATCGCCATAGCTTGTGCCTTTTTTATATCGCTTTTCTGCGTCCCCTTATCTCCACCGCACAACAGGATTAGCTCGGGGAGCTGAAATGGTCCGAATGTTTCCACCTCGGATCAGTCCTGTGATCGACAGGTCTCTGAACTGACGGCCTTTGCCAAACGCGGCGACTATGAGGTGGTTGGCATTGAGTTAAGTGGTCAGGAGAAACACCCAGACCCCAGACCCTCGGTTAATGAGCAAGCTCCTCCAAAACCACTGGATGACTTTTTGCGATTTTGAGCAGAGTCTTTGCTGCCCCGCGCGGTGATCGCCTACCCTGCTCCCAGTCCTGAACGGTATCGATAGATATATTTAGCAGCTCAGCGAACTTGCGCTGTGTGAGGTTTACAGATTTCCGAACAGAGATCGCTAATAACTGCTCCTGCGAGTACGCCCTGCCCTTCTTCCCTCGTTTCATCTGCTCAACTGCCTTGAGTAGCTCCGCCCCTTCTTCGCTCATTTTTCGGTTACTAGCCACGTTCGATTGCCTCCTTAATCAGTTTCAATTCGTGCGCTGGAATCGTTGAGCGTTCATTCTTAGAATAAAGAGTCAACAGCCAGATCCCCTCGTGCTGAAGCTGGTTGTAGTAAATAACTCGAAGGCCGCCGCTCTTGCCAGCTCCCGGTCGCACCCAACGAACCTTTCGTACTCCACCCGAACCTTTCACGACAGGTCCTGCTGTGGGATTCTGCGAAATAAAGACGGCGAAGTCCTCGCGTTCATTATCGGTGAGAAGGGTTTTCGCCCTTCGCAAAAATACAGGTGTTTCGATTACGGTGAACACTGCGTGAGTATACGGCATTGCCGTATTATGTTCAAAGTAAGGTCTTTTCGAATATGAGGGTTGACCACGGACCGTAGCGGTTATTCATCACCCTGCCCTGCCGCATTACTGATGGCCTCAACCAGCGCATCCAGCAGGACGGCTAGTTGCTCAAAGGCTTGCTCGGCCAGACCGCCCCAGTCGATGCCCATCAAGGTGTGGACCATCATGGCCACCAGATTGGCCAGGGCGTCGCCGCCTGGACCGAGTTCGGTATGGACCAGGACACCAGCGGTAATCAGTGACCACGGCACAATGTCCCGCCCGATGAAGTAAATGAATCCCAACATAATCGTGTTCTCTTACTCTGAAAGTGAGCGGAGCTGCCCTACCAGCCCCGCACGGGTTTCTGGTCTTACTGGGGGTCCTCGGTGTGGTCCTGGGCCTTGGGTGGCAGCAACACCAGCTCGCCAGAGACCGAGATACCCTCGGTGATCACCACCCGGTAGCCTTCGCTTTCCTTGAAGAGGAACGCCGCCCCAACCTTGGTCCAGTAGGTTTTCTTCTCGTCGCTGCCCTCGGTTTGCTTCTCGGTCACGACACGCACGTTTAAGTAGTTTTGATGGCTCATGGTCCTATCCTCATGGGTTAAATGGCCTGTTGGCCGGGTAGCAAGCACCTGCCTGCTGCTTATTGACTGGCGTCAAACCTCACAGCACGGTTCTGGGGTGCAAGGGGGGGTTTCCGGTGCGGGCACAACCCCACCCAGGCAAGGTTGGGAAGATTGATCGAAGGAGGGCCGCCCAAGGGCGGCAAGGGAGGACTCAGAGCGCACCGGCTTGCACCCCAGGTTCTGCTGTGAGAGCCCTTGGCAAGCGAGGGGGTATCTCGCGCGCAGCCTGACCGCGGTTAGTCAGGCGGAGGCGTTAGGGATAGGGAGGGCGGTAGTCCCGCTGCTTTTGAGCGGGATGCAGCGAAGCGGAACCCGGAGCAGCCCGGTCGGCGTTGTGTGCCGGTAACGCCCAATAGCGATGCACAACACATCTAGGCTATCGTGCGGTGAAGCCGTGTTCATTCTGAATTGCCCAGGCGACGCATCCGGGGCATTGTCAATGGCATGGGAAACTCTTTTGAAGACTGCCCAAAACCGGACGGTTGCGGACAGGGGCGAGTACCCTGTCCAAAAAGTAGCTTGATCGGGTAGTGGACACCCCTATACTACCGGACACCCATTGATTGACAGTATAAGCCCCATGCCCAGAACCTTTATCTATGCCCGCGTCTCCACCATCGAGCAAGAACCCGAAAACCAAATCAGGGAGATCGAAGCGGCGGGCTTCACGGTGGCACCCCATCGCATCAGCCGTGAAACCGTGTCCGGTTCAGTCGCCCTTGAACAGCGCAAGGGCTTTGCCCGCCTGATCAACAAGATGGAGACAGGCGATGTGTTGGTCGTCACCAGGCTGGATCGCCTGGGCCGCAATGCGATGGATGTCAGCACCACCGTCGCAACGCTGGAGAAGATGGGTATCCGCGTGCATTGTCTGGCGTTGGGTGGTGTCGATTTGACCAGTTCCGCCGGGAAACTCACCATGGGCGTGATCAATGCCGTCGCCCAATTTGAACGAGACCTGCTGATCGAGCGCACCCGGGCAGGGCTGGCCCGGGCCAAGGCCGAAGGCAAAACCCTCGGTCGTCCGCCCGCCTTGACCGTGGATCAGCGAATCCTCGTTCGCGCAAGCATCGACAGCGGCGAATCCATTGCGGCGATCGCACGAGCGTTCAATACCAGCCGACAAACCATCATGCGCGTCAAGGAATAACCAGGGACGGATGATGTCAACCCAAAGCTCAAATATCCCCTTTTCTTCATTTACTAATCATGAAACAGGCTCGGTCCAAGCACTGATTAGAGGTGTCGCCAAGGGTGATCCAGGGCGGGTTTCCAGATGGATTGTTGCTGCCGGTGAAGTGTTTGCTCGACGTGGTTGCGCACGGTCTTGTCATCGGCAAGCATAACGGCGGCCTGTCCTTGTTGGAAGATCCGATAAGCCAGTACTTTGCCCTTGTGCAGTAGCGTCACCGCGCCGTTAAAGTCCCCGCAGACGGTAATGGTGGCGCCGCCCAGACGATAGCCTTTGCCGTAGCCTTGTAGCTGGTATTCGGTGTTGCGAAACGAAATAGTCAGGTGCTTGGACAGTTTGCGCCTGTGGTGCAGGCACAGGATGAGTGTAAGCGCCCCGGAGCTGTGTAATACCTCACGATGGGCATTGTCGGGATAGTGTGCGGTGACCGCAAAACGTCGATTGTAGTCGTCAATAAACCGGGGCAGAAAGGCGTTGGCTTGTTCAATGGAACTGATGCTTCGCAATCGCATCTCCTTGACCGGTCGGTCTTGCAGGGTTTTATGGGCTCGTTCTACACGCCCTAAGGCGCCAAGACACATGGGGTTCGCGTGATCGGCAATGTTGAATCAAACAGTGGAATTGCCATAATGCCTACCTGGATGATTAAGGAAGAACTCAAATCAGGAGCCATTCAAATGGTGCTTGATCAATATAAGCCCTATCTAGGGGTATTGCGTGAGCGATATCTTTATGCGGTTTATCCCGACAGGCGTTATCTGCCTTCAAAGGTTAGAACGTTTTTGGATTTTATGACCTCAAAATTAAATGCGCGAAATAAACTTACTTATTGGAGTCTAAATCCGGTAGAGGGCGGAATCTAGTAGCCCGCTTCTTTCTGGTGCCGAAAGGCAAGCACATACACCGAATCGGCTTTTACATCACAATGATAAAGTGCCACGTAACCAGAATCCCCGAAGGGAATGATTAACTCGCGCAGCTCTGGCACATCATCAAACGGCCTGCCTATCTCGGGTTCCGTTTCCAGTAATGCGAATGCGTGCTCGATAGCTTGACCGGCACGCATCGCCGCTCGAGGATTGTTCTCACCCAAAAACTGGCGACAGTGCTCTAATCCCTGGGCTGCCCCTTCGGTGACAATTACTCGTGGCACGGCGGGATATCTGTTTCTTTATCCGTACCCCAGGTGTTTAACCAGGCGTGAACTTCCTGACCAGACAAGTGTCGCCCAGTTTCTTGATAGACTGTCCAGGATGCCAAGGCATCTTGCTTGAAACTCTCTCGTGCTTCTTCGCGTTCAACATAGTCGCGGATCGCTTCGCGCATGATCCAATGTGCGGAACGATGCCTTATGTTGGCCAAGTGCAGAATACGACTTTTCAACTCATCATCAAGTTTGACCGATGTCGCCATAATAGGAACCTTATTATTACTAGGTAGTACTTTTGAATATCATACCACATGTTTCCCCGCTCACCACCCAGCAATAGCGCCGCCCTGGATGCCAGTGGTAATCCTGGTCTTTGGACGGCAGTCATAGCTAGAATCGTGCTTGTACCCGCCTATAGTGCGGCTTTCATTGCGGCGTTCGACGATGTACAGGTTGCTGAGAACATTACCATTACCCATGTAGGTACGGCGATTGGTGCATTCCAGGATATGGCCTTTCGCTCGGACAACAGCCCTTTCGATCAATACCTGCGCGGTAACCAAAAACCCATGAGCAAAAGCCGAAAAAGGGATGATGCTTTTCTATTGTCACCAGCAGTGTAAAACTGACCCACTAGCGACAATTTAAAACTGACCCACCTGAGGCACAATTACCGCCAATTTCAATCAAGAGAGAGGCGGTGTAAATGAGATGTTGAATCAGGAGCAATTAGTGGACATACACGTTTTACATCGACAAGGGACGAGCATCCGCAGTATCGCCAAAGAAATGAACCTATCACGCAATACCGTACGTCGTTATCTGCGCGATGCTGCCAAAACACCTCGCTATTCTCAGCGCGAGAAAAGGCCGTCTAAACTGGACTCGTTCAAACCCTATTTAGGAGAGCGTATCGAGGCAGCGAAACCCTATTGGATACCGGCGACAGTCTTGTTTCGAGAGATTCTGGCGCGAGGCTACCAAGGCAAAGAAGGTATTCTGAGAGATTATCTCCGACAATTTAAGCCGAAGGCGAAAGATCCAGTCGTTCGCTTTGAGACACCGCCTGGCCAGCAGTTACAGGTAGATTTCACGACGATTCGGCGAGGCAGAAATAGGCTTAAGGCCTTCGTTGCCACCCTGGGATACAGTCGAGCAACCTACGTACGATTCAGTCAATACGAACGGCAGGAGGATTGGTTAGCGGGTATTGAAGGTGCGTTACACTACTTTGGAGGCGTGCCTGAGGAACTGCTATTCGATAATGCCAAGTGCATCATGATTGAGCGAGACGCCTTTGGTGCCGGGAAACATCGGTGGAACGCCAGTTTGTTGAACATGGCTCGTGATAATGGTTTTAGATTGCGCGCCTGTCGGCCCTACCGTGCTAAGACCAAGGGCAAAGTCGAGCGATTCAACGGTTATCTTAAAGGTAGTTTTATCACACCACTGGCCGCGTCACTGAAGCAATCCGGGCTGGCGCTGGACGTGGAGGTAGCCAATGGGCAGGTGGGTCATTGGCTCGCTGACATTGCACATCAGCGAATTCACGGGACAACAGGCCAAAAGCCGCAGGTATTGCTCGATCATGAGCGATTAAGCCTCATGCCGCTGCCTTTGGCGCAGCGCTTGGTGGCTCAGGACAAACCGCGAAGCAATGCCCAGGCACTCCCGATCGAAAGTCTCCAGCATCCGCTGAGTACCTATGACCAGCTGCTGGGAGTTGCTGTATGAACCTGCAGATGGAAAGAGTGCAGCAAGCCTGCGAAGTGCTTAAACTCGGTGCTGTGGCATTGGAATGGTCCGCTATCGCTGACAGGGCCTCCGGTGACGAGTCATCACTGGCTGACTTTCTTGAGCAGCTACTGCGGGTTGAGATAGACGCCAGGATGCTCCGCACCCGCGAGACTTTGCTGAGGTTTGCAGGGTTGCCGTCCGTCAAGCGTTTTGAAGACTATGACTTCAAGTTCGCCACCGGTGCACCGCGCAGGCAACTCCAGGAATTAACCAGTTTGGCCTTCATCGAGCGTGCAGAGAATATCGTGCTGCTTGGACCCAGTGGTGTCGGTAAAAGCCACCTGGCGATCAGCCTGGCATACCAGGCGGTCATGAATGGGATCAATACACGCTTCATTACGGCGGCGGATCTCATGCTGCAACTGGCCACCGCAAAAAAGCAGGACCGACTAGAGTCTTACCTCAAACGAAGTATCCAGGCACCTAAGTTGCTCATAATTGATGAAATAGGTTATCTGCCATTTGGCCGGGAAGAAGCCAATCTGTTTTTTAATGTCATTGCTAAACGTTATGAGCAAAGCAGTGTCATTGTGACCAGCAACTTGCCATTCTCGCAATGGTCTACTGCGTTTGCTGATGATCAGACCTTAACCGCGGCTTTACTCGACAGATTGTTACACCATGCACATATCGTCCAGATATCGGGGAGCAGCTACCGACTCAAGGGAAAGAAAGCGGCCGGTATCGTCCCGGCAGCAAGCCAATCATTGGTTAAATAACGGAAAGAAAACGCTGAGGGTGGGTCAATTTTAAATTGCTGATTAGCACGGCAAGGTGGGTCAGATTTGGACTGCTGTTGACACTTGTCCTGGCGCACGTAATTGGGGATCACCCCATACACCGCAAAAGGGATGCCCACATCCTCTTTCCAGATTTCGGCAAACTCAGCAATCTGGTCGAAGGGGACCGCCAGGAAACTGTCATCGTGAAAGCACACTGTGCTGATGTAGGGATGGGCCTTGAGTACGTGCTTAACCTCCGCCACCGCATAACGGGCACTGGGGTGCCTGATCTTACGGTAGCCAACATCGTTTTCTATGAACCGCGTGTTGCCGCAGTAGGTGCACTTGAAGGGACAGCCTATAGACCAGACGGTGTTGTAGCTCAGCCCATTGTTTGCCAAGCGGTCACCGAGGGTCATGGGTTGGAAGCCCTTGCCTGGCTGGTACAGAAACTCTTCGCCCGTGTGGCGGGCGAAGGGCAGGGTCTCCATCTCTTCCGAAGTTTGCAGGGGCCGGAAACCATTGCGGACCACGGAATCGCCCTTGCGGAACCAGAAATTGCGGGTCTCGGTGTAGTCCCTGCCCTCTTTCCAGGCCGTAAAAAACTCCTCGAAGGCGAACTCGCCCTCGCCGGTACAGATTCCGTCCACATCGGCGAGGATTGCGTCTTCCGGGTGAATAATGGGGTGAATGCCACCCCAGATGATGGTGCAGCCGGGGTTGAGCTGCCGCACCCTGACGATCACTGCCCGGGTCAGGTCGGCGTAGCCCGTCATGGAGGAAAAGCCCAGCAGCTGGTTATCTGCCAGGTCGCGGGCGATCTCGTCAATAGATTCCTCATCGGCGTCACCGCCGCCCCCGGTCTTGCCGGTCAGGGCACTACTCAGGGAGCGCAGATTATTGGTGGAAACGAAGCAGAAGCGTGCCTCCGGGCACAGGCGTTCAACGTAACCTGCAAACTTGCGAAAGCCGCAGGCCATTATGCCATCTTCCATGCAGACCATAGTCATTTTCATGGATGCATTCTACCAAGATAGTCGAACGGGAGCTAAGGCCTGTTCAGGGCACTGTATATCCCGATTTTTCCGCTTCTCCCTGGCCGTGAGAGGTAGACCATGAGCTGGCAGAAGTTCGCAACCAGCATATGCTGGCGGTAGGCCTGGATTACCACTGGTAAGTTGTTTAACCCAGGGGTTGGCCGAAACTGAATTCCACCTGGTTGCCGGCAGGATCTACCACCCCGCAGTAATAACCCACTGGATAGGGCTCTTCCCGGGGTTCCCACAACAGGCAGCCATCAATCTCGGCCCGACGCGCCAGCTCATCTACCGCCTGTTTCGAATCGACGGCAAAGCCGAGGTGGGAAAAGTTACCCGACAGAGAGATGCCCGCGGGACTGCCACAGATCAAGACCAGTACAAACTGCCGCGCCTGTTCCGGGTAGGCCAGCCACAGCACAGGTTTCTCCTTGACACCATGGCGCTGGACTTCGACCATACCGCAGTAGCGACTATACCACTGGGCACACAGCAGGGAGTCGGGAACGTGCAAGGCGATGTGAGTTAGCTTCATGGCACTATCCAGGTTAAATCCGGCCAACTTCAAACCAGGTCCGGGCATATTGGTAGCCGCCGCCTTCATAGGCCCGGGCACCATCACTACTGCAAGTATAGCCGGAGCCAGCTATGGCTTTGTACTGTGCTGGGCCCTGTTGTTCTCAGTAATAGCGACCTTCGTGCTACAGGAAATGTCGGCCCGACTGGGCATTGTGACCGGCCGTGGCCTGTCAGAAAACCTGCGTGCAGAGCTGGGAGAATCCGCGCTGGGCAAAGCCGCTGTAGTACTGGTGGTTGCGGCAGTTGGCCTGGGCAATGCCGCCTATGAGGCGGGCAACATCACCGGCGCAGCACTCGGTTTGAACGCCGTCATCGGTGGCCAGATGGGCTGGTGGTCCGCCAGCGTTGGCGCCCTCGCCGGTGTACTCCTGCTGACGGGGCGCTACCGGCTGATCGAGAAAACCATGCTGGCACTGGTGCTGACGATGAGCGTGGTTTTCCTGCTGACCATGTTCATGACCCGACCCTCGTTAAGCGCAATAGCCTCGGGATTACTGGTGCCGAGCCTGCCCCCCGGCTCGACCCTGATGGTGTTGGCGCTGATTGGCACCACTGTTGTCCCCTACAACCTGTTCCTGCATGCCAGCACCGCCGCGCAGCAATGGCATGGCGTAGAGGATACCGAGCTGGCGATTCGCCAGAGTCGCTGGGACACCGGCTTCTCCATCGGCCTGGGTGGATTGATCAGCCTGGCCGTCATGAGTACAGCCGCAGCGGCTTTTTTCGGCCATGAGGACAATTTTTCAGCGGCAACCATGTCCCAGCAACTGCAACCCCTGCTAGGGCCCGCAGCCAGTTATTTCTTCGCCGCAGGACTCTTCTCAGCCGGCCTTAGCAGCGCCATTACCGCGCCCCTGGCCGCCGCCTACGCGGTTTGTGGTGCCATGGGGTGGCCAACGGAGTTGAGCGACACCCGCTTCCGCAGCATTTGGCTAAGCGTGTTGCTGGTGGGTACGGTGTTTGCCACCCTCGGCACACGCCCCCTGACGGCTATCCTGTTCGCCCAAGCGGCCAACGGTTTTTTGCTGCCGCTATGCGCTTGCTTCCTGCTGCTGGTAATGAACCGCGACCGCCTGTTGGGGGGCCTGAAAAACAGCGCTGTCAGTAACCTGGTCGGCACCTTGGTGGTCAGTGTGGCCATGGGACTGGGCCTGTTTAAAGTCGCACAGGTGCTGGGGTTGGTCAATTGAACGGCGCAGCGGCAACACTGAGCGTAATTGTTCCCACGCTGAATGAATCGAGCAATATTCCAGAGCTGGTCGAGAAGCTCGATCTTGCCTAGACCGACCTCAGCTGGGAAGTCATTTTTATCGATGATGTTTCCGCCGACGGCAGTTTGTAGCTTATCCGGGAACTGGCCCGATACAACTCGGCGATCCGGCTAATTCATTGCAACAGTGGTCTCATTGAAAACCGGGCCCTACTGAACCGGCTGAGATGCCTGACCTATGCTCACCCCACATCTTTGCGTTGTTTAAAGCGTTCTTTCTTCAGGCTCTCAAGCAAATTCCTTTTTATTGAACTTTAACGTAATCAAAAAACTCAAAATCCTGATGGAAATAGTTATGTTGTGGTCAACTATTTTTGGACACTTTGCTTAAGTTAAATTCGTAGTCCATCGGCGTTTTGTATCCCAGCGTAGAATGCAGCCGCTTCGCGTTGTAATACACCGCCACATACTCCCGGACATCTGCGATCGCAGCTTCTCGAGTGCAATATCCCTGGTCACACGTCCATTCGCGCTTTAGGCTGCTGAAAAATCGTTCAACTGGCGAATTGTCCCAGCAATTACCTTTTCGACTCATGCTCGCTATGATTCCATGCTGCTTTAGCAGTGCTTGGTAAGCATGGCTGGCATATTGACTGCCACGATCTGAATGGTGGATCAAGCCTGGCGGTGGATTCCTTAGGCTTACGGCCATTATCAATGCCCTGATGACCAGCGCCTTGGTCATGCGGCGATCCATAGACCAGCCAACAACTCGTCGAGAGTAAAGGTCAATCACCACGGCCAGGTAGACCCAACCCTCCTGAGTCCAAAGATAAGTAATATCGGACCCCCAGCACTGGTTGGGGCTTGCGGGTGAAAATGCTCGATTCAGCACATTGTCAGCCACAGGTAATCGATGTTTGCTGTCAGTGGTGACCTTGTATTTACGTTTAGATTTGACGACGAGGCCCATAGATTTCATGAGCCGCCTGGCGCGATAACGACCAATGGAGAAGCCTTCTGCAGTAAGTTGACGGCTCAGTCTACGACTCCCCATACTCTGCCGAGAATCTGTAAACAGGGACTTCATTCGCCGCCTGACAGCCAGCTCTTCAGGACCAATCACCTTGCCTCCACGGGCCCTCCAGGCGTAGTAGGAGCTACGCTTTACACCGATGACCCGGCACAACATTGTTACTGGATATTGAGCTGTATTACCTTGCACTAAGGCGTACTTCACTTCATTTCCTTTGCGAAATACGCCGACGCCTTTTTTAGAATTTCTTTCTCCATTTTGAGTTCTCGAACCTCACGGCGCAGCCGCTTTAGTTCCTCTTGTTCGTCCTTAGCAAGTGCATTGATGTGGGAATTAGCCTCATGCTCTCGCTTCCAACGCCCGAGTAGCCCTGGGCCAACATCCAGGCTCCGTGCAGCTGCGACTATGGTATAGCCCTGCTCAATCACCAATGCCACGGCATCTTGCTTGAAATCATCAGGAAAGTTCCGTTTTTGTCTACTTGGCCCAGTGCCCACGAAGCTGTGCAAATCGGCCAGATTTTAGGTCAGTCAGCCCTCTGACTGTTCTTTACCCGATCAATGGTGGCGACGCCGACATTAAAATGGCGAGCGATACCGCGAATGCTGACGCCTTCTTCGAGCATGCGTATGACTTCCCCACGCTGATAATCAGTGAGCTTGTGCTTGCGGCCAAATTTCACACCACGTTCTTTCGCAGCCGCGCGACCTTCCTCGGTCCGGCCGCGAATAAGGCTGCGTTCAAGCTCAGAAAGTCCTTTAAAAACAGTTACTAAGAACTGCCCAGTCGTAGCTGTCGTATCCGCCCACAATTCTCCCAGAGAGCGGATTTCGATACCCCGCTCATCCAATGTCCGGGTGATCTCGAGTAAATCATGCGTGGTGCGCACCAATCGATCAAGGCCGGTAATCACCAGCGTGTCACCCTTCAGAATCTCATTCAATAGCCTGGCGAGCTGTGGACGCTTGCGCTCAGCGCCCGCCAATTTCTCTTGAAAGATCTTCTCGCAGCCCGCTTTCAGAAGCTGATCTCGCTGGCTCGTAAGGCTCTGTCCGGTGTTTGAGGCCCAGCAATAGCCGATTAACATGTGCAATTCTCCTCTTTTAGTTGGTAGTCTCGGAATATATATTCGGAACAGATAGGCAACTGAGTCCTCTTCGCCAAAAATAGGGCCTGAAGCTCATACAACACAAAACACCTCACCGTGGAAGCTCAAGCCGCCAGCGGCATCTCATCCAGCGGTATTCGACGCTCCATATCGAGATCGAATACGCCATAGGGATTGAAATGACTGTGCGGTAACGGTGACAGTGCGCGCATATCACGTTCGGTCATGCGATTCATCCATCCCGGTTCACGAAGCACCTGCTGGATCATTAAGGTATTTATATAGACAAGGCTGACCTGTAGCAGGTGAAGAGCAAGCGCCGAGACCTCCTGATCTTCCAGATTATTGGTCGCCATCTCTCCACTCTTGCCAAAGTAGATGAAGCTATTGACGCCATTCCAGCGTTCAACCACATTCAACCCCGTGTTGACCTCCCGGCGTAGTTCTTCTGACGCCAGATAATTGCACAGGAAAATAGTTTTCACTGCTCTGCCCAGTTCAATAAGCGCTGCGTAGGTTGGGTGTTGCACGTTGCTGCGGGTGAAACGGCGCAGGATAGCGTCAGCCTCGGCAGTGCGTGTTCGCAAGGCCGTGGTAAACTTGACCAGTTCATCGTACTGCTGAGCAATCAACTCCCAGTTAATTGCCTTGCTGGTGAAGATGGGTTCCAGGTTCGGATAACGCTCTTTAGCCCCGGTATCCGGCTGTGCCAACTTGAGCTTGTTGATGCCCTTGAACCGCGGCATCAGCGTAAAACCCAGAAGGTGACAGAAGGCGAAAGCAACGACACTCTGCCCATGGCTGTCCACATACTGGCGCTCTACTTCCATCTCCGTGCAGTGGTGCAGAACACCTTCAATCATTGATGCCACTTCAGAGGATGAGCACCGCTTGAGCTGGGAATAAATGCAGACCGCGTTTATATCCACATGCCAATAGATCATGACACCACGGCCACCATAGCGGACATGCCACTCGGTCATGAGATTCTGATCCCAGGCGCTGAACTGGGTGGAGTCGGATGCGCAGGCGGTTGTCCCCTCACCCCAGATGTGTGGCAGGCGCGCCTGCAAAGTCGCATTCACCACACGCCTGATAGCATCGCGCAGACTGTCCTTGTGAATATAACGGCGACGTGTATGCAAGAGCTCTTTGTAACTAACCCCATGCGGTCCGCTGGCAAGGCACTTTAATCCCGCATTGGTGCCCAGCCCATAAAGTGAAAGTAGCAGACGGCGTAATACCTCATCGGGAGGGGTGGCTTCCCGCGATGCGGCAGTAGCAAACGCTTTTGTGAACCCCGCCCTAAAATCAGTCTCTTTGAGTGCATCGAGTAAGCTGGTTGCAGGCCACCTCTGGTTAAGCTCCCGCTTTAACGCGTCCAGATTTGGCGGATCAGGCAGTGCTTTCAGTGGGGTAACGGAGATAGTTGGTTTATTACGCTTTTGTTTAATCGCCACTTCGCCGTTTCGTGGCAAATTCTCATTGAGGTGACTGAGCGACTCCGCCATTTTCCCCTTCATGTCGGCGATGAACGTCTCAGCATCGGGCGGCAAATTGAGTGCCTCGTAATAACTCTGACGATTGATATCAAAGTCAGTCGGCAGGTCGTCATCGGGATTGCAAAAGTGCTTGGCGCCGACCACCCAGACTTCCTTGCATCGGAGCTTTTCACGCAGTTCCTGCAGTACACAGATCTCATAATTGATCCGATTGATTCGCTCGGCTCCACTGGACGACTTTTCGATGACAATGTCTCGCCATTTCTGGCGGACTACGCCCTCGACCGGGATATCGTCAAGGGCAAAGTACCGGTCCCGACGATCCTGGTGCGTCTTGATAACGTCTATTGCATCCAGGATCGGGCGCCACGCCTCATTATTGCAGCGGAACTCCAATGCCTCGAGAATACGCGGCAGCATGCGACGATAATGCTGTGCATAGGACGCGCGAACTTTCTTGTGTATCTTGTTGATGTATGCCGGGCCATTTGAACGATGTTCTTTCACCAGTTGTTCGATCATTTGTTCATTAACGACGGGAAACACGACATCACGGACGGCGCCATCAGGATTCTCCAACACGACTTCAGCAATGCGGAACAGCAGCGTCGTCTTGCTCTGCACCTTGAAAAAGCTGCCGACCAACTCTGAGACGATTTTGCGCTCAGCTCGCACCGAGATTTTGTGGATCACCTGGATGAGCAATTCAACAAGCTTGTCAGTGATTTCACCCTCACGCGGCACGCAATAAAAGACCAACAGCGGATAGCGTATCTTTGCAGGGTGGCGGCGAAGCTCCCAGGCATTTTCTGTCCGTGCCCGCTGGCGGTAGCGTTCGGTCAACTTGGGGTTGATGCCCTGCAAAATATCGGCGGGAAGGTCGAGACTGCGTAGCCTCTCGAGTCGGTCGACAGCCCGCAGTACACTGTCCAGGCTGACGGGGCCCATATCGGCACAAATTCGGGAAAATTCGGAAACGTCATCCTTTTCCACAAGAAGACCGTCAAGTTGCGCGAGCGCATCTTTGCTCAACTGACTGTGGATCCTTTGGAAAAGCAGACCATCAAATGTACGCTCGGCCGAACTGACCATCCGTTCCAGGCGGTAATCACCCGGCCGCTCGAGGTGGTTGTGTAGCATCCATTCTGTAATCAGTTCATCCAGATGTGATGGCGCCGGAGCTTCTGGAAAGACGCTGTCAATCAACCAGGTGCGGAAACGGATTGCCACTTGTTTATCAAATGGCCGAATCCCCAGGTATGTTAAAATCTCACGGCGATGTCGGCTCCCCGTTCGGTTTTGGCAGGCATAATCATCAAGGTCAGTGACGGATGCCTCGACCTGGAAGGCCAGGTACTCCAGTACCACAGACGTGATTTCGTCGATTCGTTTGGGAAACCGGGCGTACAGCTGATAATGTCTTAGCAGCACAGCCAGAGCCAATCGACTCTGCCCAGTTTTGCCCTTGAGGAGGGTGTAATCGTCATCATAGAGTGTCCAGTGCTCGCTCAGTTCGGTCTCGGTCCATACTTGCTTCATTCACGATTCCCGTTTTATTATTACGGATTATATATACGGAACATATTGTAAATGGAATCCAACGACTAAAACAAGCACTGACTGAAAATCTGGCCGATTTGCACAGCTTCGTGGGCACTGGGCCTGGTGCGGCTGGCCCTGGAGCAACAAGTACCGCTGGTATTAATGCTTGATGGCGCCGGTGAACGGGCCAGTAATGGCGCTGAGCGTTACCCGGTGTCGCCGGGTGATTTGCAGTTGGTGGCAGATCTGAAAGGCCAGGTACCGGTGGTTACCCTGATTATGGGGACCTCGGCGGGCCACGGTGCCCTGACGGGCATGTTTGCCGATTTCATTGTCATGACCGAGGGTTCGGCGCTGTTTACGGCGGGACCGCCCCTGGTGCAGGCATCCCTGGGAATTGAGGCAACGCCGGAGGAGTTGGGTAGCGCGCGCATGCACACCAGCAAAAGCGGGGTGGCCCACAATTTTGCGCAGACTGAAGACGATGCTATCGCCATGGCTCGCTATTTCCTGTCTTTATTGCCACTGCGCGCCGGGGCCATTTTGCCCTCGCTACCCGGCACGCCGGTAGCCGCCCCAAGATCACTGGATTCACTGCTCGATCTTATTCCGCCCGCAGCCAACCAGGCTTTTGATATGCGAAAGTTGCTCGCCGAACTAAGCGATGAGCAAAGTCTGTTTGAACTACAACCGGACTTCGGCGGTAGTCTCATCACCGCCCTGGCGCGCATTGGCGGTACACCCTGCCTGCTGATGGCGAACCAGCCGACGGTTCTGGCTGGAGCCATCACCGTGGACAGTGCCGGTAAGGCCGCCCACTTTATCGAGGTGGCCAATCAGTTTGGTTTGCCCCTGGTCAGCCTGCTGGACAACCCCGGGGTGATGCCGGGACCCATATCAGAGCAAGCGGGGGTGTTGAAAGCGGCGGGACAAATGTTTGCCGCACAGCGCCGCTACCGCGGCAAGAAGATTATCTGCACCTTGCGCAAGGCATTCGGCTTTGGCAGCTCGGTTATGGGCATGAATCCCTGGGATCGGCAGGCCATCAGTCTGGCTCTGCCCTCGGCCAACCTTGGAGGTATTCCCGCCATTGGCGGTGCAGAAGCGGCGCGGGCGTCCGAGGCCGAGGCTACGCTAATGCAGGAAGCGCAATCAGGGGCCTGGGTGCCGGCCGATGCCATGGCTTTTGACAAGGTGATTGCGCCCCAGGATTTACGCAACGAAATTATTGCTGCCCTCATGTTGTGAAAGTGCGGCTATAATTCTTCGCCATGTATGCCTATCGAATTAATGACTGGGAAGAGGCGCCGCGCCTGGTAGAAGCAGACACCCCCGTACCCGAGGCGGGCCAGGTGCTGGTAAAGGTGGCGGGCAATGGTTTGTGCCAATCTGATCTGCATATGACTCATATGCCTGAAGCATTCTGCGCACCGCTCGGCTGGCAAGTACCCTTTACCCTCGGTCACGAAGTTGGCGGCTGGATTGAGGAGTGGGGTGAAGGAGTTACCGGATTGGAACAAGGAGAGCCGGTAGCACTGGTGTCCCCGCAGTCTTGCGGTGCCTGCCTGGAGTGCACCAGCGGTTTTGACAATATCTGTTCCCATGGGTGCGTGGGTCGCGGCTATGGTCACGACGGGGGCCTGGCGGAATATGTGCTGCTCGATTCGGTGCGACCATTAATCAAGCTCAATACACTCGACCCGCTGGAAGCGGGGCCGCTGACCGATGCGGGTTCCACCTCCTACCACGCGGTTAACCGCGTCCGTGACAAACTGGAAAAGGGTACTAGCGTGCTGGTGATTGGCGCCGGTGGCCTTGGCAGCTTCGCCGTGCAATACCTGAAGTTGCTGACCTCCGCCGACATTATTGTTGCCGACGTCAATGCCAACGCCCTCGAACGCGCCGTGGAGTTTGGCGCCGGCGCGTGCATAGACAGCCAGCAGGACAATGTCCAGGCAGAGGTAGCGAAACTCACCGGGGGTCGCGGCGCCCAGGCGGTGCTGGATTTCGTGGGGAATGACACAACAATATCGGCGGGCATTGCCTGTCTGAGTCCGCGTGGTAGTTTCGTGCTCATCGGCGCTGCCGATGGCGGCCATGCAGCGCCTTTGTTTCCAGCACTGGCTGCCAAGGCGGCAGATATCTATTGCTTCCAGGGCCCCACCATGGCCGACACCCGTGCCGTGATGGAGTTGGCGGAGCAGGGCGAATTGCACAATCGCATCGAACTGTTTGAGTTCAACGAGGACTCAATTCAGAAGGCCTACCGCAAACTTGCCAGCGGAGATCTTGTCGGCCGCGCTGTTATCAAAGTAGGTGGCTAACGCCAGTTCCGCCGAACTCTGCTAACCTTGATGACATCGAAAAGGAAACGGTAATCAGGGAGTAGTGCATGCGGCAAGTTGTTCAATGTATCAGTGGTGCGATGTTGTTGGCTTGCCTGGCAGTCGGCACCACGGCCCAGGATATTCATCCAACAGTTGAGAGTCTGTCTCCCGACAGCTTCCCCAAACGGCCTTACTCGCCACCCGCGGGTCGGCGCTTTCCCACCCAGGTTTTCTGGGGTGATACCCACGTCCACACGGGCTACTCCATGGACGCTGGCGCCTTTGGTGCACGACTGGGGCCCCGGGATGCCTTCCGTTTTGCCAAGGGCGAAGAGATGATGGCCAGTTCCGGGCAACCGGCACGCCTGTTGCGCCCTCTCGATTTTATCGTCGTGGCAGACCACTCGGATAATATGGGGTTTTTCCCCCAGTTACTCAGAGGAGAACCGAGCCTTTTAGCAGATCCCACCGGTCGTCGCTGGTACGACAAGGTTCAGGAGGGCGGTAATTCTGCGGTGGAAGTGGCAGTGGAAGTGATTCAGATGTTTTCCCAGGGTACGTTTCCCCCAGCGCTTCAGTCGCTGCCGGGCACCGAGGCCTACCGGTCGGCCTGGAACGATACGATAGAGGCGGCGGATGGCGAGAATGACCCCGGCAACTTTACCGCCTTTATCGGCTATGAATGGACCTCCAATACCGCCGGCGACAACCTGCACCGGGTTGTCATATACAAGGATGACGGCGCGCGCGCGGGGGTCATGGAGCCCTATACCACCCTTAAACCAGCCGGTAGTGACGACCCCAAAGACCTGTGGAAGTGGTTAGCCGGTTACGAGGAAAAAACCGGCGGCGACGTCTTGGCCATTGCTCATAATGGCAACCTCAGCAATGGCATTATGTTTCCAGAAATCGATTCCTTCACCGGTCGTAAACTGACCAAAGACTATGTTCAGCAGCGGGCCAAGTGGGAGCCACTCTATGAGGCCACCCAGATCAAGGGTGATGGTGAAACTCATGCTTATTTGTCGCCCGATGACGAGTTTGCCGACTATGGCACCTGGGACCAGGGTAACCTCAATCTCAGTGTGGATAAGAAGGATGACATGTTGCAGTACGAGTACGCGCGCAGCGCCCTGCAACTGGGTTTGAAACTGGAGAAGAGACTCGGCACCAATCCTTACCAATTTGGCATGATCGGTTCTACCGACAGCCATACCGCATTGGCCACCGCAGACAATGATAATTTCTTCGGCAAGCACACCGGTGCCGAGCCGAGTGCTGGTCGCGTTACCCATCCTATGGCCAAGGTAGGTGACAAAGCCTACGAAGGCTGGGACATGCTGGCTTCCGGTTATGCCGGCGTGTGGGCGCGGGAGAATACCCGGGCCGCCCTGTTTGAAGCCATGCAGCGCAAGGAAGTCTACGCCACCACCGGGCCGCGTATGCTAGTGCGCTTCTTTGGCGGCTGGGAGTTCACAGAGAAGGATGCAAGCTCGCGTCTGCCAGCCGATGCCGGTTACAAGAAGGGCGTACCCATGGGTGGCGTATTGAGTCCGGCTCCCGCTGGTGCCTCGCCTAAATTCCTGGTGGCGGTATTGCGAGATCCGGTCGGCGCCAACCTGGATCGTATCCAGATTGTGAAGGGCTGGTATACCGGCAAGGGTAAACTCATGGAAAAAGTCTATGACGTGGCCTGGTCGGATATGCGTGAACCTGGTGCGGATGGGAAGTTGCCCCCGGTGGGCAACACGGTGGATGTGGCGAACGCGACTTACTTTAATACCATTGGCGCGTCGGAGCTGATCACAGTGTGGGAAGATCCGGATTTTGATGTGAAGGAAAGGGCGGTGTACTACGTTCGCGTGCTGGAAATTCCGACGCCGAACTGGACCGCCTACGACGCCGAATATTACGGTCGTACCGATCTGCCGGAAGATTTACCTCACGTTGTGCAGGAGCGCGCTTACACTTCTCCCATCTGGTACAAGCCCTGAGTTAGTCCAGCGTAACTTCAACCAGGATCAAATCGGCGGCTTTTGCTGCCAGGCTGGCCTCGACCAGCTGCTTGTTGTCGTCCAACTCCAGTCCGTAGATGGCGGCGTCGCGGGGCACGGCGGCAATAAACTTGTTCACCCCGTTGCGCAGCGCCTCGCTGTCGCCCTCCAGCAATTTGGCGGAGCCGTTGAATGGTTGGCGTTTGATTTCAACTTTCACGGGTGCCGCGTCATCACGTAGGTTGCGCCACCAGTTAGTACTCTGGTTGGACAGAAAACGTACCGTATTGTCTTCACGCATATAGCTCAACGGGGTATTGAGGCGACGGCCACTCTTACGGCCAGAGAAGTGCAGAATGGCTATATTGCCGCTGGTTATTCCATGTAGCGGTGAGCGCAATAGGCCACGCATAACCGGGTTCAACAAGTAGCGATAAAAGAAAATTTCAGCCGACACGGAAGGCTCTCCTTGACAATGAAGGCTACACGCTAGAACGTGTTGGCCTGTAAGTAAACAGTTGGAGAGCGCCTTGTGAAGTCGCAAATCACGCGTCGTGATTTTCTCAACGGAGTTGCCCTGGGTTTTGGAGCGTCAACGCTGGTGCCCTATCCGCTGTTTGGCATGAACAACATTCCGCCCGGTTCTGACTATTATCCACCAACCCTGACCGGCTTGCGCGGTAGTCACGCGGGCTCCTTCGAGACGGCTCACGCGCTCGCCTGGCGCGGAGAAAAGCCTGCAGATTATCAAGCGCTCGATGAGCATTACGATCTAGTGGTTGTGGGTGCGGGCATGAGCGGACTGGCGGCGGCCGGGTTCTATCGAAAAAAAATGGGGCCTGAGGCGCACATCCTGTTGCTCGATAACCACGACGATTTCGGTGGCCACGCCAAGCGCAATGAATTCCACTACCAGGGGAAAATGTTGCTGGGAATTGGCGGTGCACAGAATCTTGAAATGCCCGAGTACTACAGCGACGTCGCCAAATCGGTATTGTCTGACCTGGGCATCGATACCGAACAAATGCGGGACAACATGGCACCTGACTATCCACTAGCAGGCCTATCATCTTCTCTGGAAATGGGAGTGGCGCTGCCGGGCCCAGAGGGGCATGAATTGATCTCTGGTCAGTGGCTGAATTTCATGCACGGACAGGGAGACTATAAACCCGCTGTCCGCAGCTTGCCGCTGCCGCGAGATGAGCAGGACAGATTGATAGCGTTCTTTGGCGGGGAAATAGATTTTCTGGATGAATTGTCCCTGGGTGAAAAATATCACTATGCCAAGACGACCTCCTACTATGATTTTCTCCGAGACAGAGTGGGGTTATCTGACAACACGCTGCCGCTGATGGACAGCCTGACCAAGTCGAACATGGGTTTTGGCGGTTGGGGTATGAGCGTTTTCGAAGCAATCTCATTGGGAGCGCCCGGATTGCAAGCGTTTGGTTGGCTGGGAGAGCTGGCAGATTCACTGGTGATAAAGTTAGGCAGTTTCTACGAGGCGCGCTATTTCGCCGATGGCAATGCATCGGTGGCCCGGCTACTGGTGCACAAGATGATTCCAGCAGTTGCGCCGGGCAGCACGGGTTTTGAGGATATAGCGACCGCCCGCTTCGATTATTCGGTATTGGATAAGGCGCAACATGCAACTCGCCTTCGCTTAAATAGCACCGTAGTTGGGGCGAGAAATGTGGCGGGGGATAAGGTGGAGGTCGACTACGTCAGGCAGGGGAGCGCTGAACGGGTGACTGCTGATCACTGCGTGCTGGCTTGCTACAACGGATTGATTCCGCATTTGTGCCCGGAACTACCCGAAGCGCAAAAACAAAACCTGAAGTACGGGGTAAAAGTGCCTTTGGTTTACGCCAATGTGTTGTTGCGTGACGGCAAGGCTTTCTCAAGGCTGGGTTCGAAGTTGGTCGTCTGCCCGCAGGATGAATTTGAGATGGTGACCTGTTCCCCTCCCACCACAACGGGAGGGTTTCAGCCGCCGTCGAATCCAGAGGAGCCCATGGTTGCATTCCTGTGGTCCGCCCCAACCACCAAT
>CBDEGK010000007.1:0-8389 GCA_965237855.1 Halieaceae bacterium
AGGTCTCTTTGCAGGGGTCCGTACGCCGGTTCGAATCCGGCCACCGCCTCTATTAGCTTAGTCTTTACACGCTAGACTTACAATTAGTGTGGTTTTCCTTTTTCTCCAATACTCCTCATGCACCAAATATTTGATAAGTGAGTCGCTTGCCAACAACGCCCATTAAGAGGTTGTCCGCACGCTGCTCATCGGTTACCTCCAAAGCAGAGCGGTTATTGTAGCGAAAGTCGAATTCAGCAAGGTAGCGGTTCAGGTGGTTATGGCCGCAATGCTGATAAGTGCCCTTCATGCCACGCTTGAATACTGAGAAGTAGTTTTCAATGGTATTGTTGTGAATAGCAGGGTTGGACAACGACACATATTCGCCCCTGGAGTGGTTCACAACGCCGTGAGCGCGAAACTCGCGACCAATCGCCTTGTAGTGATGCGCCTGGTCAGTCATTAGCCTAGCTTCCCGAGCGATGTTCTCACGCAGGATAGGAGCAATGGTCTTCATGTTCACATTGTCCACCACCACGCTGCGGGCTTGCTTGGTCTCACGATCCACTAGAGACAGGACTTTTTGCTTATGGCGATACCCGCCTTTAGCCATGCTCTTGTTGTTGCGGCCAATGTAGGTTTCATCCGCCTCAACAGTGCCGCCACCAGTACCAAAAGTACCGATATTGTCCTGCCTCATGGCTTCACGGATGCGGTGAGACATGAACCAAGCCGTTTTAAGGGTGACACCAAGAGTGCGGTGTAACTGATTAGAGCTTATTCCCTTCTTGCTGGAAGACACCAGATAGATGGCCTGTAGCCAGATGTGCATTTTTACGTGGCTGGACTCAAAGATAGTGCCAATCTTCACTGTAAAGGGCTTACGGTAAGCGCGGCACTTGTAGGTGCCAATGCGGGTGCTTTCGCCCTGCATCTTGGTAACGCGCTCACAGCCCTTACAGCGGGGGCATACGGGGCCATTCGCCCATAGCTTGGACTCTACATACTCATAAGCGGCTTCTTCATTGTGGAAGTAGGGCTTAGATAAAATACTCATGACGTTTTCTCCAGAAGATGGTGCCATTGTATGCCTATCCAGTGGGTACGTCAAGTATAATATGTCCAAAATATTTTACATAGAGGGGTCCACGATGTCCTTTCACGAAAGATCTGCCTGGCTGATGTCTCTCGCCATGCTGCTCGGCGCCGGGGTTTATTTCGACGCCGTGGCAGAGGCGTCGGCGGAGGCGGGCACCCTGGTATCCCCCGGCATCGGAGTAGTCGTGCTCTACACCGTGATACTGGTGCTGGTGGCTATCGCGGGTCATATCCTGATTGCCGTGCTCAAGCCGGGTGAGGCAGATCCCCCGCTGGATGAGCGCGACCAACTGGTGCGATTGCGCGCGGGCAATATCGCCGGCTGGGTGTTGGCAGTTGGCGTGGTATGCGGCATGGTTTTTTACTTGCTGGCGGGCAATGGCGATATCCTGTTCTACACGCTCTTTGCCAGCCTGATAGGTGCCCAGTTGGTGGACTACGGCCTGCAGATACTCTACTACCGAACCTCTCCCTGAATGGGCACACGACCACCGATTAGCAACCGCGTGCGTGAGCTGCGTGAACAGCATGCGGCGATGACCCAGGCGGAGCTGGGCGAACTCATCGGCGTGACCCGCCAGACCGTGATCGCCATCGAGCAGGGGCGTTACTCGCCCTCACTGGAGAGCGCCTTTCGGATTGCCAATGCTTTCGGTGTGGAAATCAGCGAAGTATTCAGCTGGGAAAAAAATGCCTAAATGTCGTTAGTCCCTCATCATCGTGCAGACGCAGGTGTTCCTCGTTGATCTCGGTGTAGTACTTGTCCATGTACTCGGGATTCGCGGCCAGGTCTATCCGGGGTACATAGTCCATGTACATAAACAGGTCGGGGGTGGTGCCGAAAGCCAGGCCCAGGTTGGGGGCCTCGTACTTGGCAGCCAGGCTGACGGTGAGGTGCATATTGGTGAAGCTCATCTTTGGATTGCCCACCCAGGAGAACACCAGCCAGTCGATATCGGGCCCGGCGAAGGTGCTCATGTAACCACCGGAGCCGCTGCCATCGATGGCTTCATAGGGTTGTAAGCTAGCCGTCGAGGCGTCGGGGTTCAGCTCAAAACTGTCCGCTACTTTTTCAAACAATTCCCCGAGAATATCCCACAGGGTTTCGAAGGTGGCGGAATTGTCGACGCCGGGATTGGCATCGATTAGCGACCGGGTTGATTTGCTCATGTGAAACCTTGTAATTGCTATAATGATATAACTTTATGCATCTCTACACATATTGTAGGGGCTGGGCCCGATCAGGGCAATCCCCAGCTGGGTTAACATTGGCGCATGTGGCATGTTGATATCAAACAACAAGAAGGGGGGCGGCGGCAATACTGGCGCTGGTTTCGCGGTGACGTGCCACTCTCCTTCGAAGATTTTCTCATGACCCTGGCAAGTGATAAAATCAATCGCGAGGTATTTCTGTGCCATTTGCGCGAGTCGCCCTTTGTCGCTCTGTGCTGGGAAAGCCCGCCCTTGACCGGGGACAGCTTGTCACAGCCCTTTGAGTGCGTGGTTCACGATGCCCCGGAGCTGGATGTGGGCGCAGATCGGCGGGATTTTGCCGCCCATTTTGCGGCTGATGCGGTAGTGAGTTTTGACAACCTTGGAGCCGATGCCCGGCTGGTAGTGCCGTGTCCGGCGAACGATGTCGCCAACTACAGTCACCTCCTCGCTTTTGTTCGCACCGCAACGGAGTCTCAGCAACACCAACTACTGCAGTTGATGGCCCATGAGACTCTCGAGCGTATCTCCGATCAGCCCCTGTGGCTAAATACCGCCGGTGGCGGTGTAGACTGGTTGCATGTGCGCCTCGACAGCAGGCCCAAATATTATCGCTATGATTCCTTTCGGCACTGGCCTGTCGATCAGTTAAGATAGCGCGCCCGGGAAGACAAGGTTAGGGAATGTTTCGCCGCAAGAAAAAAGACCAACAGCAAGCGCCGCCGGAGGTCGTTAGCCCACTGCCTAAAGCCCAGTGGCGCAGCTTTGTCGAGGCGGTCTGGGGTGTGCTGGGTCGCAATGCCGATGCAGACGGTGCTCGCCACGCGTTGGAGCGCCTGGAAGCGGGTATCAGTGCGAGCGAGCTGATCTACGAAATAATGGGCTCGGAGGAATTTGAATCCCTGCAGCAGGGTAGTGACACCCCCGCTGGGAGTTTACCCAATCTGCATGTGTCGACCGGTTTCCAACAATTGAGTGACAAGTTGGAAGCTTGTGACTCTCTGGGTCGTGCCGCTTTTGATCGAGCCTGGAACGAGTTGCCAAATTTCCCGGCCTACCAGGTGATCGGCCAACAGGACTACTGTGAGCTACACCGTGAACGATTTTATGAATTGGCGAATGCCGCTGCCTGGTTGACCCGGGACAAGCGCGCACCACGCATCCTGGAAATTGGTGCCTCCGCGTTTTCCAATTGTTACCACCTGTTGTTTCCCGCGGCCCAGCTGGAATTGCTGGATCGGCCGACAGCTGACGACTACCCCGGTTTTAGTGGCGAGCGCTGCCGACAAATTGCAGGCTGCCAGACGTACCACTGTGTAGACCTGAATGATGTTGGCGCGATGTCGGCCGAATTTGTGGGAGATTCTGGCTATGACCTGGTGCTATTTGCAGAGACGTTGTCGCAGCTAACGGTTAACCCGGTTGAGCTTTTCGAAAAATTGCTGGGCTTACTCGCCACCGATGGATATCTCTACATTTCCACACCCAACTTCTTTTCTGCTAGGTACCGAAAGATGATGGGGGAAGGTCGCAATCCTTCGCCCTATTATCCGCGAGGAGACGGAAACTGGGATGGGCACCATCTCTATCGCGATTTTTCGCTGGCGGAGTTGCTGGAGTGTGTCAGCGCCGCTGGAGAGGTTAGTGCCGCTTATTTTTCCGCCTGTCGCGATAGGGACGCCGGTGAATTGCCGCTTAACCAGCGTAAGTCGATCGTTTGTGTGGCCCAAAACACCACGGATCCAGCCGGCCAGCTTGCCGCTGAAGAGCGAGAGCTGATTTTACATATCGGCTCGGACAAGGCCGGCAGCACCGCCATTCAGGCTCACACCTATGCCAACCGCGATTGGTTGGTACGCAGCGGAATATACGTGCCGGCAAGTTTTCTCGGCAAAAACAACGGCCACGCCGCCTTGCTGGAAAGTCTTGATGCGCAGAAGTTGGAAACCCTGGTTGAGGAGCTGGAACAAAAAGCCGGAACGTTTCGCAAGATTTTTCTGAGCTGGGAAGGAACCCATTTTCTCGACGACAGTGATTTGAAATTGCTGGCGAAGTATTTGAGCTGCTATCAGGTGCGAATTATTTACTACCTGAGGGAGCAGGCGGACGTGATTCAGAGCGGCGCGCTGCAGATTGTGAAGTCGCAAAAGCAGGCTATCGATCTCTACGACGAGGCGCGCACTCCGAGGTTGCCTGACACCAGGGATTACTACCGAACTCTCAAGCGCTGGGAGAGCTACTTCCCCGGCCTGGTGAGTGAAGTGGTGTTTTATGATCGAGCTGCCTTCCCTGATGGGAACGTGATTAAGGACTTGCTGGTACGGTTGGGCTGTGAGGATTTCAGCTGGTTCTCTTTTTTCTCCGAGGATATCAATGTCAGTCTCGATGTGCCCAGTGCTCTGGCCATTCAGCGTCGGCTGGACCTTGGCGCCAGAAGGAATGACAGGCGAGACTTTGTAGATTCTTTACTGCTAAATCTGAGACTAACGGGTGCAGGTCAGAAATATTATTTGTTGAAAGACCAGGTAGACGATATTCGTGCGCACTATAAAGTGTGCAACGAGCAGCTCATTAGTGAGTACGGTGTTGATCCCGCACTGCTGGGTGCTCGCGATGACATCTGGGTGCAGGGAGACGGCAATTTCAGCGGCAACACAGAATCCCTGGTAGAGGGAATTCTGGCGCAAGTGGACCAACTTGCCGACCACCCGGTGTGCTTTGGTGGTTTTACCCGTGGCGACGAGCTGGAGAAATTTTTGGATGCAGGTTGGGAGCCGGTGCCAGAGGGCGGAGCCTGGAGTGACTCGACTTGTAGCTCACTCAAGTTGAGGCCTTACTTACAAAGTGTGCTGCCTTTTCACAAGCATGTGAACCTGCATATCCGTGGTCACTACGCAGAGGATGGGGAAGGCGAGATAGAGGTGTTCATTAACGGTGTTAGCTATGGTCAGATCACCGACGGGGATGCCGTGTATAGCGTAGCCCTGCAGGACTTGCCCGCAACATTGGGGGTCGATGTGGAACTACGCCCTGCTGCCGGGGCGGGGGCGTCGCGCAAATATCTGCTGGAGGCGTTGAG
Source organism: Halieaceae bacterium (assembly GCA_965237855.1). GTDB lineage: Bacteria > Pseudomonadota > Gammaproteobacteria > Pseudomonadales > Halieaceae > CBDEGK01. Next base: position 5,369 of record CBDEGK010000007.1, read on the forward strand.
ACTTGTGGCCTCAGACTAGCGCCTGGTTTCCGCATTATTTACGCTTTTTCAAAGCGCCATGCGGGTGCGACAAGACTATAGTTGCCGCAGTTAGATCAGCCCCGCCATCGGCAGGCGCAAACCATGAGCAGCCATTTTAAAACAGTCATTTGTGGCGCCGGAATAGCCGGTGTTGCGGTGGCCTATTACCTGTCAAGACGTAAAGGCTGTGGCGACATTCTGCTGCTAGACAAGCTGCAGCCGCTCTCGTTGACCACCAGTAAGTCCGGCGAAAACTATCGCGACTACTGGCCCCAGCACTGCATGAGCAATTTCTCTAGCGACAGCCTCGACCTGATGCAGGCGCTCGTGGATGAACACGGCGACGCCTTTGATATGCAGGCTTTCGGCTACCAGTTTGTTAGTCGGCTGCGGGGCAGTGATATTTTTCCCGGTACGGAGCAGCAACCGCAAGGCGTCGTCAGTTGTACCGACACCGATGAGATTCAGCGACGCTGGCCCCACCTTTCTGAGGAGATAGAACAACTCGTCGGCATTGACCGTGCCGGTGCGCTGGATGTGTATGCGCTGGGGTCGCTGCTATTGTCCCAGGCCCGCAGCGGGGGTGTGAGTTTTCAACAGGGCTCCATTGAGCGCCTGCAACGGTGTGCTGACGGTTTTGAGTTGCTGCTTGAGGGAGAACGAATATTCGCAGAGCAGCTGGTGTTGACCAGTGGACCCTTCGTGGGCGAGATGGCCGCCCAGTTGGGTGTCGAATTGCCGCTGGATAACATCGCCCAGCGCAAGTTTGTTATCCCCGACCCTGCCGGCGTAATTCCGCGCAATATGCCCTTTACGATTTGCGCCGATCCACTTTACCTCGATTGGAGTGATGAGGAGCGGGCGGTGATTGGCGAGGACCCAGCTTACTCCTGGTTGCTGGAGGAATTTCCGCCGGGTCTGCACATCAAGCCCGAAGGGCGCGACCAGATAAAGTTAGGCTGGGCCTTTAATCGTTCGGCGGAAGCGCCGCGTTGGGATATTCCGACGGACCATGATTTCCCCAACCTGGTGGTGCGCGGTGCCAGTCAATTTATTCCCGGACTGAGCATCTATGTCGACAAGCTGCCGACACCAGTCGTTCAGTACGCCGGCTATTACACCCGCACCCATGAGAACTGGCCGATGATTGGCCCGCTAGATAATAGTGGCTTGTTTGCGGTGGCAGCGCTGTCCGGCTATGGCACGATGACCGCCTGCGCTGCCGGCGACCTCTGTGCACGTTATATAGCCGGTGAAAACCTGCCGACCTACGCAAAAAATTTCCACCCCAACCGCTATGCAAATGCCGCGGTAATGAACGAGATAAACAGCCTCAGGAGCGATGGCCAATTATGAACATGATGTCCTCAGTAACCCCCAGCGTCAGTGGGCTACGGCCTTCGGCGACACTCGCTATCAACGAAACCTGCCGCATGCTGGCGAGCCAGGGTCGTGAGATATTTCGACTGGGCTTGGGACAGTCACCGTTCCCGGTGCCGGCCCACGTGGTGGCGGAATTGCAGGCCCAGGCTCATCAGAAGGCTTATTTGCCCGCCCGCGGTTTACCCGAGTTGTGTGAGGCCGTGGTGGCGCACCTGGGTCGTACCGAGGGCGTTGAGCGATCATCGGAGCAAGTGTTGATCGGGCCGGGGACCAAGGAGTTGATGTTCCTGTTGCAGTTTGCCTACCAGGCGGAACTGATACTGCCTTCACCCGGCTGGGTGTCTTACGAGCCGCAGGCGGCCATCGTTGGTCGTGATTATGCCTGGCTCGAGCCAGGCGGGGAGCACTGGGGTCTTAGTGCCGAAGCGCTGGATGCTCACTGCCGCGAGGGACGAGCCCGGTCCAGATTGTTGATTCTCAATTACCCCAATAATCCAACCGGTCACTGTTACAGCGAGGCCGAACTGCGCGATATTGCCGAAGTGTGCCGGTGCCACCAGCTAGTGGTGTTGTCTGATGAAATATACAGCGGTGTTCATTTTGCCGGTGAGCATATCTCGATTGCCCGCTTTTACCCCGAGGGCACCATTGTCAGCAATGGGCTCAGCAAGTGGAGTGGTGCTGGCGGTTGGCGCCTGGGTTGGTTCTCTTTTCCCGAGGAGATGGTGGGGCTGCACCGGGCCATGGAGGCGTTAATTACAGAAACCTTCACCTCGGTGAACAGCCCGGTGCAGTACGCGGCCATTGCGGCGCTGGCTGAAAATCGTGATATGGATGTGTACTTGCAGCGCTCACGGTTAGTGCTGCGGGAATTGGCGGGCTTTTGCTGTGAGCAGCTGCGCGCGGTAAGCGCAGAGCTTGCTGAACCCAGCGGTGGATTCTATGTGTTCCCGCGCTTCCCGAGCTTGCAGGGTGTGGAAAGCAGCGCCGAGCTGTGTCGTGAGCTGTTACAAGAGACGGGCGTGGCCATTTTACCCGGTAGTGATTTCGGGCGGCCCAGCAACGAGCGAACTGCGCGTTTGGCCTTTGTCGACTTTGACGGCGCAGCTGCCCTGGATGCTGTAACTGGAAATGTGCTGGATGAAGGCTTTCTCAGTCAATACTGCGCGCCCACGGTGACAGCGGTAGAGCGGCTGGCGCAGTGGATTGACGCGCGGCGGGCGTAGAGGGCCACATCAGGCCGAGGGATATTTCTCCGGACCTACCAGGGGCGGGTCCCGATTCTCCAGTATGGCTTGCATGCGCTGTGTTACCAGTTCGTGGGAGCCTTCGGGATGGGTGAGGATATAGAATTGCTGATCGCGAACAGCCTGGAACACCTGTTCCGCTACCGCGTCAGGTGCCATGGCAGTTTTGAAAAATGCAGCGGTCATCTCTGCGACGGCTTTTTCCTCGGCGATTTGCTGCTCGGTTTTTCCCGCTTCATCCGGTCGGTAGCGGGCGGCGTCAAAGATCTGCGTGTTGACGAAAGAAGGGCACAGCACGGATACACCGACGTTGGCCCCCGCATTTTTCAGGTCGCCCTGCAGCACTTCTGAGAGTGCCACAACCGCATGC
>CBDEGK010000008.1:0-1275466 GCA_965237855.1 Halieaceae bacterium
TCTTTGACCCACTGCGGTGGATCGGAGGTCAGAGGCGTTTGCTCTTTGACCCACTGCGGTGGATCGGAGGTCAGAGGCGTTTGCTCTTTGACCCACTGCGGTGGATCGGAGGTCAGAGGCGTTTGCTCTTTGACCCACTGCGGTGGATCGGAGGTCAGAGGCGTTTGCTCTTTGACCCACTGCGGTGGAACCGGTGCCAGCGGCATTTGCGTTGTCACCATATGCGGCAGAACTGAGACCAGTGGCCTGCGCGTTTTCGCCTGTGGCTTGCGCATGAACCGAGTTGGCGGTGCTCATTGCCAGCATTAAAACTACCGCGACGACAAAACCGATAGGGTTAAGTTTGTCAGATGCGGGGGGGGGGGGTGATTTAAATAAATGGATTTCATTACTATTAGAACGCATGAGTATTTTCCTGTTACCAATGTAAATGGGGGAGTAGGGCTCGATCAGAAGTGGACCCTGAATTTGAGACAGTAGCGCAAGTGTATATCCTGAGGTAATTTAAGTCACTGCAGGAGAAGATTATGAGACGTAAATAAGAGACTGTAACGAAATCTGTGTAACTGCCTATCATTAAACCCAGACATGGGTAAGGATAGGCAAACGATGGATAAGAAAGAACTACAGGCGATCGCTCAGGCGGCCGCCAAAAACATCAAAACCGAAGACGACCTCAATGAGTTTCGGGCGATGCTCACCAAGATAACGGTTGAGACGGCGCTGAACGTGGAGTGTCCAAGTTTTTTAGAAATGTCACCTCTTAAATTTTTTAGAGATGTCACCTTTTCGAGGATATTGGTTACTAAACAGCAGGGTTAGCCTGCCTGATATCCAAAGTCACCGACGCGGTGCTGGAGCAAGTGGTGGAGTGGCAATCTCGGCCCTTGGATGCGGTGTATCCCATTGTTTACCTGGACTGCATCGTCGTTAAAATCCGGCAGGACAAGAAGGTGATCAACAAGGCCTTCTACTTGGCCCTGGGCGTCAACATGGAGGGCCACAAGGAATTACTGGGATTGTGGCTATCCGAGAACGAGGGTGCCAAGTTTTGGCTGAACGTACTCACAGAGCTTCAGAATCGCGGTGTGAAGGATATTCTCATTGCCTGTGTCGATGGCCTGAAGGGCTTCCCCGATGCCATCAATACGGCCTTCCCGGAGACACAGATCCAGCTCTGCATTGTTCACATGGTCCGCAACTCGGTGAAGTACGTGCCCTGGAAAGACTATAAGGCGGTCACTGCTGACTTGAAGCAGATTTACCAGTCCGCTACTGAGGAAGAAGCCCTGCTGGCACTGGATAGCTTCTCCGAGCGGTGGGACGACAATTATCCGCAGATCAGCCGTTCCTGGCGTGCCCACTGGCACAACCTCAACACCTTGTTCGGCTACCCGGAAGACATCCGCAAAGCCATCTACACGACCAATGCCATTGAATCGCTGAACAGTGTTATCCGCAAGGTCATCAAAAAGCGGAAGCTGTTCCCGACCGATGACTCGGCCAAGAAGGTCATCTACCTGGCGATCCAGGCCGCGTCAAAAAAGTGGACCATGCCGATCCGCAATTGGAAACCGGCACTGAATAGATTTATGATCGAGTTCGAAGACCGCCTGGCGGATTATGTTTAACCCTGGCAGTTAGTCGGATAAGAGAGTGGCATTGCTGCCACTCCCTCTCCTAAGAACCGTGCATGCGGATTTCCCAGCACACGGCTCAAGCCCTTAAAAAGTCGTTGGAAAACGACCCGGTAGTCCACGGCGGTACCATGGCAACTCTCCGCACTCTACTCTCAAAGTAAGCAAAGTACGCTGGATCATACGGAGTTGCCGCTGCGATTAATTGTCGATGTCGGCGAATGGGCGTGTCAGATGCCTGAATCAAAGATAAATCCTTGAAAACACCGTCCTTCCCCACAAAAGGGGCGTGGAAGTTCCATTTGCGCTTCCAGTGACCAGCGAAGTACTTCCTGTACCTCCAACTCGCTGATTTATTGGGATGACGCCGACGACTCCATTTCCACACTGCCCAGAAGGTCACGTAATCAACAAATCCGAAGGCGCGCTTGGCGACTACATGGCGGTAGTAATTAACCCAACCACGTATTTTCTGATTGAGCCGACGGATCAGCCCTATCGTAGGTACGCCAACGCTACGCTTGATCTCCTCACGAATCCCGTGCAGGAAAGACTTGATACTGCTCTTACTGGGTTTAATCAACAGCTTACGCCCATATTTGCGGACGTTGAAACCCAGAAAATCGAATCCTTCATCCACTGAGGTTATCAGCGTTTTCTCTTCCGATAGGGGCAAGCCTCTTTCTGCCAAAAATACTTCTATGACGGGCTTAATGCGGTGCTCAAGTATTTCTCTCGAAACACCCGTAACCACAAAATCATCCGCATACCTGATAACATGGACTTTGTCCGATGGCTTGGTTATGCGTGCTACCACATCTTCCAGCCCATCGAGTGCCATATTGGACAGGCATGGTGAGATGACGCCGCCTTGAGGCGTTCCTGCCAGAGTGGGAAAGAGTGTCCTACCTTCGAAATAGCCCGATGCCAGCCATTGTTGCAACACCTTCCGTTCCATTGGAATGTGCTCATACAGCCAGCCGTGATCGATATTATCAAAGCAACCCTTGATATCCCCCTCAAGTATCCACTGCGCACTTGTTTTCTTGCACAGAACGTTGAAACACCGTTCAACAGCATCGGCGGTGAATCGTCCCGGTCTAAACCCATAGGAATGGATATCAGCCCGAGTTTCTGCCACCGGTTCCAGCGCCATCAAATAAAGTGCCTGCATCGCCCGGTCATGCATGACCGGGAGACCAAGGGGACGTTTCTTCCCGTTCTTCTTGGGAATGTAGATACGTCTCAGGGGTAAAGCCCGATAACCTCGACTGGTCAGAGCCAACGCAGCTAACCATTTCTGGTTCGGTAGTCGCCAGATCGTGCCATCCACACCTGGGGTGTGGCGACCTCGATTTTGTGTCACCCGTCTTACCGCCAAGAGCTTGGCAGAGTGACTATGGGAGAGGAGCCGTTGCAGCGTTTTCACTTTACCCCAGCGTCCTTCCCGAACTGCCTTGGCAATACGAACCTGAAGTCGACGTACGTGACTCTCCGTGGCTTTCCAGTCTATGGAATTCCAGAGAGTTGTCGCTGAGGATGCACCGCCCGTGGGCGTCATTTGCCTTTCCTCATACTGTCGATTCCTCAAATGCTCTTGCCATTAAGGACCCGTCGGACGTGGGCTCCCCTTTCGGGTCGGGTAACATTCAAACCCTTATACCAGCCATTACAGCCAGCCGCTCGCTTCTTCCGACATCCTATGCCTGCACGGTCATCAGCCCCCCTCGCGGGGGGCTTACCTTACGGAACCGTTCAGGGTTTCCACGTTCCACTTTCATGACAGATGATGGGTTAGGTCTCTCCTTTACACCGGTGACTCGTCGCCCACGATACCCAAACTGTGAGGGGGTATACCTGGTCACTTACCGTTTTGGTCGGAGCTTATCAGCCTCTTTAGCTCCTCAAAGTTTTACGATGCTTGCAGAGATTCGCATGTGCTGACCGTACCATCGTCCCTAGCGCCGTTGCCGCCTTGAGGCTGGCAGTTTCGGTGATTACCTCGCGGCTCTCACCTCGGAATTCCTCGGCTACATTGTCTCCGGCGCTTTGTACCACAGCATCACTGCTATCGCACAGCCGGGTAGGGAACCGTTGATGGGACAACGGGTTTCTTATCCATTACCTCCTTGATCGGATGAAACAATCACAAAAGCGACTTCGTGTCGCACCACAGAATTAATTACAGTCTCGGGCGCTGTTTAGAGGCACCCTGCTCCCGACCAGAGAAAAGGTTACAGCATCGCCTTGTTGTGCCAACATTCAGCCGGTTTGTACAATACTCGCTTTAGAACTCAAGAGTCGCCCCTATACGCGCACCGAAATCGCTTCTTCTGCTGGAGCCGTAACCAACACCGCCGTTGACAGACAAGCGGTTATTGATGCGAGCCCCAAAAGAAAAGGCGACCGCGTTTTCGCCATTGTAGGTACCGGCGCCGATAGACAGATTCAGTTTTTTGCCTTGGGAAACCATTGGCGCCTGCATTGCCAGGGACAGCGCGATACCTGCTGACAGATCTGCTTCCAATTCGTCCACTTTGAGATCCAAATTATTGATCGCGGCAATATTCGAGTCAATCCGGGTGCCGAGAGCGGTGTCCGCCGTCATTCTGGCGGTTCTTTCCGTGCTGTCGGCACTGGTTCTGTCGGTCACTTCCTGGGCGAGATTGTCAGTTAAGATGACATCGGCATCCCCTCTGGCGGTTTCTTCATCGTCAATCCGTGTGCCGAGGGCGGTGTCCGCCGTCATTCTGGCGGTTCTTTCCGTGCTGTCGGCCCTGGTTCTGTCGGTCACTTCCTGGGCGAGATTGTCAGTTAAGATGACATCGGCATCCCCTCTGGCGGTTTCTTCATCGTCAATCCGGGTGCCGAGAGCGGTGTCCGCCGTCATTCTGGCGGTTCTTTCCGTGCTGTCGGCCCTGGTTCTGTCGGTCACTTCCTGGGCGAGATTGTCAGTTAAGATGACATCGGCATCCCCTCTGGCGGTTTCTTCATCGTCAATCCGGGTGCCGAGAGCGGTGTCCGCCGTCATTCTGGCGGTTCTTTCCGTGCTGTCGGCACTGGTTCTGTCGGTCACTTCCTGGGCGAGATTGTCAGTTAAGATGACATCGGCATCCCCTCTGGCGGTTTCTTCATCGTCAATCCGGGTGCCGAGAGCGGTGTCCGCCGTCATTCTGGCGGTTCTTTCCGTGCTGTCGGCACTGGTTCTGTCGGTCACTTCCTGGGCGAGATTGTCAGTTAAGATGACATCGGCATCCCCTCTGGCGGTTTCTTCATCGTCAATCCGTGTGCCGAGGGCGGTGTCGGCGGCTTCGCGCTCGGCGGTCTCGACTTCTACGCTTCTTTCCACCGCATCAATGCGATTAATATCTTCCAATTGATCGGCGGTTAATTGCGTGCCGTCTTGCCCGTCCGCGCCGGTGGCACCCGTTAAGCCTTGATCACCTTTATCGCCGGTCGCACCCGCCGTACCGGCAACGCCTTGTGCGCCTTGCGCCCCAGTTGCGCCGGGCGTGAGTTCAATGTTATCGATGCGTTGGCCTAGCGCGTCGTCGGCGGTTATGCGCGCGGTTTCTTCGGCTGAAATCGCGGCTTCATTTGCGGCAATATCCTCCGTAATCGCGCCGTCGCCTTTAAGTATCACTCCGGCAACGGTGGCTTTGATATGGGTATCTTTACCAATCACTATTTCCTGCTCACCCGCGATAACCCCTTCCCCGATGGCGATGGCTTGGGTACCAGTGGCCTCTGCGCCTTGACCCACTGCAGTGGATGCGGTGCCAGAGGCCTCTGCCTCTTGACCCACTACGGTGGATGCGGTGCCAGAGGCGTTTGCTCTTTGACCCACTGCGGTGGATCGGAGGTCAGAGGCGTTTGCTCTTTGACCCACTGCGGTGGATCGGAGGTCAGAGGCGTTTGCTCTTTGACCCACTGCGGTGGATCGGAGGTCAGAGGCGTTTGCTCTTTGACCCACTGCGGTGGATCGGAGGTCAGAGGCGTTTGCTCTTTGACCCACTGCGGTGGAACCGGTGCCAGCGGCATTTGCGTTGTCACCATATGCGGCAGAACTGAGACCAGTGGCCTGCGCGTTTTCGCCTGTGGCTTGCGCATGAACCGAGTTGGCGGTGCTCATTGCCAGCATTAAAACTACCGCGACGACAAAACCGATAGGGTTAAGTTTGTCAGATGCGGGGGGGGGGGGTGATTTAAATAAATGGATTTCATTACTATTAGAACGCATGAGTATTTTCCTGTTACCAATGTAAATGGGGGAGTAGGGCTCGATCAGAAGTGGACCCTGAATTTGAGACAGTAGCGCAAGTGTATATCCTGAGGTAATTTAAGTCACTGCAGGAGAAGATTATGAGACGTAAATAAGAGACTGTAACGAAATCTGTGTAACTGCCTATCATTAAACCCAGACATGGGTAAGGATAGGCAAACGATGGATAAGAAAGAACTACAGGCGATCGCTCAGGCGGCCGCCAAAAACATCAAAACCGAAGACGACCTCAATGAGTTTCGGGCGATGCTCACCAAGATAACGGTTGAGACGGCGCTGAACGTGGAGTGTCCAAGTTTTTTAGAAATGTCACCTCTTAAATTTTTTAGAGATGTCACCTTTTCGAGGATATTGGTTACTAAACAGCAGGGTTAGCCTGCCTGATATCCAAAGTCACCGACGCGGTGCTGGAGCAAGTGGTGGAGTGGCAATCTCGGCCCTTGGATGCGGTGTATCCCATTGTTTACCTGGACTGCATCGTCGTTAAAATCCGGCAGGACAAGAAGGTGATCAACAAGGCCTTCTACTTGGCCCTGGGCGTCAACATGGAGGGCCACAAGGAATTACTGGGATTGTGGCTATCCGAGAACGAGGGTGCCAAGTTTTGGCTGAACGTACTCACAGAGCTTCAGAATCGCGGTGTGAAGGATATTCTCATTGCCTGTGTCGATGGCCTGAAGGGCTTCCCCGATGCCATCAATACGGCCTTCCCGGAGACACAGATCCAGCTCTGCATTGTTCACATGGTCCGCAACTCGGTGAAGTACGTGCCCTGGAAAGACTATAAGGCGGTCACTGCTGACTTGAAGCAGATTTACCAGTCCGCTACTGAGGAAGAAGCCCTGCTGGCACTGGATAGCTTCTCCGAGCGGTGGGACGACAATTATCCGCAGATCAGCCGTTCCTGGCGTGCCCACTGGCACAACCTCAACACCTTGTTCGGCTACCCGGAAGACATCCGCAAAGCCATCTACACGACCAATGCCATTGAATCGCTGAACAGTGTTATCCGCAAGGTCATCAAAAAGCGGAAGCTGTTCCCGACCGATGACTCGGCCAAGAAGGTCATCTACCTGGCGATCCAGGCCGCGTCAAAAAAGTGGACCATGCCGATCCGCAATTGGAAACCGGCACTGAATAGATTTATGATCGAGTTCGAAGACCGCCTGGCGGATTATGTTTAACCCTGGCAGTTAGTCGGATAAGAGAGTGGCATTGCTGCCACTCCCTCTCCTAAGAACCGTGCATGCGGATTTCCCAGCACACGGCTCAAGCCCTTAAAAAGTCGTTGGAAAACGACCCGGTAGTCCACGGCGGTACCATGGCAACTCTCCGCACTCTACTCTCAAAGTAAGCAAAGTACGCTGGATCATACGGAGTTGCCGCTGCGATTAATTGTCGATGTCGGCGAATGGGCGTGTCAGATGCCTGAATCAAAGATAAATCCTTGAAAACACCGTCCTTCCCCACAAAAGGGGCGTGGAAGTTCCATTTGCGCTTCCAGTGACCAGCGAAGTACTTCCTGTACCTCCAACTCGCTGATTTATTGGGATGACGCCGACGACTCCATTTCCACACTGCCCAGAAGGTCACGTAATCAACAAATCCGAAGGCGCGCTTGGCGACTACATGGCGGTAGTAATTAACCCAACCACGTATTTTCTGATTGAGCCGACGGATCAGCCCTATCGTAGGTACGCCAACGCTACGCTTGATCTCCTCACGAATCCCGTGCAGGAAAGACTTGATACTGCTCTTACTGGGTTTAATCAACAGCTTACGCCCATATTTGCGGACGTTGAAACCCAGAAAATCGAATCCTTCATCCACTGAGGTTATCAGCGTTTTCTCTTCCGATAGGGGCAAGCCTCTTTCTGCCAAAAATACTTCTATGACGGGCTTAATGCGGTGCTCAAGTATTTCTCTCGAAACACCCGTAACCACAAAATCATCCGCATACCTGATAACATGGACTTTGTCCGATGGCTTGGTTATGCGTGCTACCACATCTTCCAGCCCATCGAGTGCCATATTGGACAGGCATGGTGAGATGACGCCGCCTTGAGGCGTTCCTGCCAGAGTGGGAAAGAGTGTCCTACCTTCGAAATAGCCCGATGCCAGCCATTGTTGCAACACCTTCCGTTCCATTGGAATGTGCTCATACAGCCAGCCGTGATCGATATTATCAAAGCAACCCTTGATATCCCCCTCAAGTATCCACTGCGCACTTGTTTTCTTGCACAGAACGTTGAAACACCGTTCAACAGCATCGGCGGTGAATCGTCCCGGTCTAAACCCATAGGAATGGATATCAGCCCGAGTTTCTGCCACCGGTTCCAGCGCCATCAAATAAAGTGCCTGCATCGCCCGGTCATGCATGACCGGGAGACCAAGGGGACGTTTCTTCCCGTTCTTCTTGGGAATGTAGATACGTCTCAGGGGTAAAGCCCGATAACCTCGACTGGTCAGAGCCAACGCAGCTAACCATTTCTGGTTCGGTAGTCGCCAGATCGTGCCATCCACACCTGGGGTGTGGCGACCTCGATTTTGTGTCACCCGTCTTACCGCCAAGAGCTTGGCAGAGTGACTATGGGAGAGGAGCCGTTGCAGCGTTTTCACTTTACCCCAGCGTCCTTCCCGAACTGCCTTGGCAATACGAACCTGAAGTCGACGTACGTGACTCTCCGTGGCTTTCCAGTCTATGGAATTCCAGAGAGTTGTCGCTGAGGATGCACCGCCCGTGGGCGTCATTTGCCTTTCCTCATACTGTCGATTCCTCAAATGCTCTTGCCATTAAGGACCCGTCGGACGTGGGCTCCCCTTTCGGGTCGGGTAACATTCAAACCCTTATACCAGCCATTACAGCCAGCCGCTCGCTTCTTCCGACATCCTATGCCTGCACGGTCATCAGCCCCCCTCGCGGGGGGCTTACCTTACGGAACCGTTCAGGGTTTCCACGTTCCACTTTCATGACAGATGATGGGTTAGGTCTCTCCTTTACACCGGTGACTCGTCGCCCACGATACCCAAACTGTGAGGGGGTATACCTGGTCACTTACCGTTTTGGTCGGAGCTTATCAGCCTCTTTAGCTCCTCAAAGTTTTACGATGCTTGCAGAGATTCGCATGTGCTGACCGTACCATCGTCCCTAGCGCCGTTGCCGCCTTGAGGCTGGCAGTTTCGGTGATTACCTCGCGGCTCTCACCTCGGAATTCCTCGGCTACATTGTCTCCGGCGCTTTGTACCACAGCATCACTGCTATCGCACAGCCGGGTAGGGAACCGTTGATGGGACAACGGGTTTCTTATCCATTACCTCCTTGATCGGATGAAACAATCACAAAAGCGACTTCGTGTCGCACCACAGATTTCGTTACAGTCTCAATGGGAAGCGACAACCTCGCTTCGACACCTTGCAGAAAATCCTGACTGCCGTGGAAATCAAGGTTCGCTTCGCCGCGTAGCGAACCTTCACCCACAAACCACAAACCACAAGCCAGGCATTGCCCTACCTTTTTTGTGTCTGGCGTTGGTCGGCCTGGGCCGACAGGTTGTTAACTACCCGTGGTAGAGCAGGGAACGATGGGCTGTCTCCAGGCACCGCCACAGCGGGACCTGTCGTGAAAGGTTCGGGTGGAGTACGAAAGGTTCGTTGGGTGCGACCGGGAGCTGGCAAGAGCGGCGGCCTTCGAGTTTTTTCCTTGAGGAAAGCCAATAGGCGGGAGGGAAGACGTTATGAGCAAGCCATTGATAGATGAAGACGGGGAAGTAGGGGAGTTGACCGAGGAAAACTTTTTTAACAAGGCGGTAAGAGGTCGTCCACCGATGCTGCCCGGAGATCGGAAGATCAAGACCACCATCATGCTTGATCCTGATGTAGTCGCTCATTTTAAATCTGAAGGGGCGGGTGGCAGACACGTCTGAATCAGGCGCTGAGAGATTTTGTGGACGAACAGCGTTAAGGGAACGACACTCGCCCCACCGAAGCCAGGCATTGCCCTCAGGTGTTGATTGCGGAAGCGCTGACCCGGTGGAGCTGGCCTGGCATCGGGGAGCCGCTGGCGACAAATATCCGAACGACTAACCTGCGGTCTGGATCCACACACGGCCGTGCGCCCTTCAATCTCCGTCCGACTGTTGTTCACCGAAGCACAATTCTTCCAGCGACCGCGCGTCCTCGGTGAGCGCTTGCCCGATACCCTTTCGTTTCTTCGGCATATGAATAAAAGGACCACTCGTTTCTTCGACCCTTGCTCCCAGGGGGTGTGTCGCGTCGGCATGGCGGGGTTTTTTCGAGGCCCCGATGCGGCGGACATGGAGTCGAAACTGGTTGTAGCCCATGCGGATGTGCCCGGCGCTGTGCAATGCATGCCAGATCGCAGTCACGCTCCAGCCGTCATCCAGGGCTTCTTCGATAAACGGCCAACAGGCAAGGGTTTCCTGTTTTCCCGTGTGTGCCCCGCGGTTTTTCATGGCCTCATAGAGGCGTTCTTTGTTCAAGTTATCGCCGATAGATAGAATGGTTTTTCAACGTATTATCAATTATAAACAATACTATAGCAGCTAAAAGAAAGTATTGGTGTGCCTTTTCCTGGTGTATCGAATGATCCTTCATTTTGATTGTATTAGATCGTATAATTATTTCATATACGTTGAGTAAAGGCAGGGCAAGATGTGTGAAGTGGGCCACCGCCAGCAAAGCTGTTGTAGCACTTCACCTTACTTATTCGCACGGTGTGCTCAACGAATCCTGCTCTGCGAGGCTGTGAACGGCTACCGCCTTGGAAACACCAAAAGAGGAGTGGACAGTACCCATGGGCAGTGAACACCGACAACGCCAAGCGGTGATAAAGGTACGTGTGACCGAAGCGGAAAAACAGGCATTGGAAACCCAAGCGGTGGCAACCGGCCTGAGTCTGTCCAGCTATCTACGCAACGTGGGCTTGAACTACCCCATCAAAAGCAACCTCGATCAACGCGCCGTTACAGACCTTGCTCGCGTGGCCGGGGATATTGGCCGGCTGGGTGGATTGTTGAAACTGTGGCTGAGCAACGACGAGCGGTTCCAGAGGGGCCTGCCTGGGCCGGTCGATGTGCAAACCCTGTTCGATGAATTGAAGATCCAGAGCAAGGTGCTCAAAGAATCTGTGCAGCGAGTGGTGCGGTGATTGCCCATGAGATTAAGCGTTCCGGTGGCAGGGCGGGCCGGTTCAGCGTCTTGGCGGCCTATGTGTTGAGTGACGGACAAACCTCCTACCGCCATCTGGCGAACTACCTGGAGACCGACCGGGGGGAGGGTGATCGAGTGCTGTACTCGCGGGTGACCAATTGCGCCGGCGATGACCCTGAATGGGCCATCCTGGAGATCGAGGCCACCCAGGCGCAAAACCGGAGAGCGCTGGGCGACAAAACCTATCACCTGGTGGTGAGCTTCCGGGAAGACGAGGTGTTGAACCAGCACCAACTGACGGCGATCGAGGAAGAAATTTGCCAGCACCTGGGGTTTGGGGAGCACCAGCGCATCAGCGCCGTGCACCGCGATACCGATAACTTGCATATCCACCTGGCAATCAACAAAATTCACCCGCAGCGCCTGACGATGCATGAGCCCCATTACAGTCATCGGGCGTTGAGTGATATCTGTGTGTCTTTGGAGCACAAATACGCTCTCCAACGGGACAATCATATCGATGTTGCGGTGCGCGACCGTGATGTTGGCGCACGGGGGCGGGCGGGGGATATGGAGGCGCATAGCGGCCATGTCTCGCTGGGCACCTGGGTTCGGACGCAGGTGCAGCCACTGATCGAGCAATGCGATAGCTGGCAGGCCCTGCATGCGGCGTTGGGCGAGTCCAGTCTCTCGATACAGCTGCGGGGCAATGGGCTGGTGTTCAAAGATCGCGCCAGCGACGTGGCGGTCAAGGCCAGTGCGGTGGATCGCTCGTGGTCCAGGTCTGCGCTGGAACAGCGCTTGGGGGCCTATCGGGCGCCGGGTCCAGCGGTGGCGGCTATTCAACCGACACGGCGTTATCAGGCGCAGCCCCTGGCGGCGCTGGAGCGGGTTGAGACGGGCGCGTTGTACCGGGTGTTCGAGGCTCAACAGCGGGCGCGGTCGGCGGCGCGCACAGCGGCGTTGAAGGCCATTGGGGTGTCTCTGGCCAGACAGCGGGCCGCGATCAAGACCGAGTTCCGGGAGAAACACACACAGGTGCAGGCCTCGCATGGCCGCTATGAAGACCGCAAAGGCCTGTATGCCTTGTTGCGCATGGAGCGTTTGCAGCGGCTGGGGGCGGTGCAGGCCGAGGGCGAGGCGGCGCGTCGCCTCGTGCGGGCCAACCATCCGCAGCAAGACTGGCGAGGGTTTTTGGTTGAGCGGGCGCGGGGCGGTGATGGGGTGGCCTTGTCCAGCCTGCAACGGCGTGGTGAGGCGCACCGGCTCGATGAGGCGCCGCGGGTCCCGCCTGATAACAATGTGGTGTCGGCAGAGGCGACCAGGGCGCCGGGGCTGCCCAAGGTATCGTATGCCTTCGAGGTCCACCGCAACGGGGATGTGTCGTACCGCATGCAGGGTGGTGGCCGACTGCGGGATACGGCCCAGGGCATCGTGGTGGTGGATAAACGGCCTGATGCCCACACGATCGAGGCCGCGATGCGCCTGGCGTCCCTGAAATACGGTGCGCAGCTGCGCGCCAGCGGTTCTCTGGCGTTCACGACCCAGGCGAGCGCGTGTGCGCGGCATGCGCGGCAGATGAAGCTGTCGCTGGCCGTGGATCGCGGCCCCTCCCGCGCGCAGCACTCTGGTTTTGCCTCGCCGGGCGCCGATCGGCCGGCTGCCCAGCCACTGGTAGCGCCAACGGTGGGGCCCGATCCGGTGCTTGAGGGCTATCTGGCTGGCGGCGCGCAATACCCTGGTTGGCAGGGTGCGCGATGTCCGCCCGCACCGGGTGTTTCTGGCGGCGGACGCCGGCGAACAGGTCTTTGAGGGGCTTCGTGTCCTCAAGGATGGCCGAACCCTCGCGTTACTCACGCCACCCGGGCAGCGCGAGACCCTGGTCATGGCGGTGACGGCCTCACAGGCGCAAAAGCTGCGGCGAGGCGGGCCAGGGACTCAACTGACAATGGCCCGCAACGGGCACATCCTTGAGCTTTGTGCGAGGGACCAGGGGCGTGAGCGCTGATCGGGGCTGGTTTCAGCTGCAATCCTCGCTCTCCCGACATCCAATCTCAATGCGGCGAGCCAACGTCCTCGTTTGTCATTCGGGACAGGGCCCAGTGCCCACGAAGCTGTGCAAATCGGCCAGATTTTCAGTCAGTGCTTGTTTTAGTCGTTGGATTCCATTTACAATATGTTCCGTATATATAATCCGTAATAATAAAACTGGAATCGTGAATGAAGCAAGTATGGACCGAGACCGAACTGAGCGAGCACTGGACACTCTATGATGACGATTGTCAACAGCAGTCCAAATCTGACCCACCTTGCCGTGCTAATCAGCAATTTAAAATTGACCCACCCTCAGCGTTTTCTTTCCGTTATTTAACCAATGATTGGCTTGCTGCCGGGACGATACCGGCCGCTTTCTTTCCCTTGAGTCGGTAGCTGCTCCCCGATATCTGGACGATATGTGCATGGTGTAACAATCTGTCGAGTAAAGCCGCGGTTAAGGTCTGATCATCAGCAAACGCAGTAGACCATTGCGAGAATGGCAAGTTGCTGGTCACAATGACACTGCTTTGCTCATAACGTTTAGCAATGACATTAAAAAACAGATTGGCTTCTTCCCGGCCAAATGGCAGATAACCTATTTCATCAATTATGAGCAACTTAGGTGCCTGGATACTTCGTTTGAGGTAAGACTCTAGTCGGTCCTGCTTTTTTGCGGTGGCCAGTTGCAGCATGAGATCCGCCGCCGTAATGAAGCGTGTTTTGATCCCATTCATGACCGCCTGGTATGCCAGGCTGATCGCCAGGTGGCTTTTACCGACACCACTGGGTCCAAGCAGCACGATATTCTCTGCACGCTCGATGAAGGCCAAACTGGTTAATTCCTGGAGTTGCCTGCGCGGTGCACCGGTGGCGAACTTGAAGTCATAGTCTTCAAAACGCTTGACGGACGGCAACCCTGCAAACCTCAGCAAAGTCTCGCGGGTGCGGAGCATCCTGGCGTCTATCTCAACCCGCAGTAGCTGCTCAAGAAAGTCAGCCAGTGATGACTCGTCACCGGAGGCCCTGTCAGCGATAGCGGACCATTCCAATGCCACAGCACCGAGTTTAAGCACTTCGCAGGCTTGCTGCACTCTTTCCATCTGCAGGTTCATACAGCAACTCCCAGCAGCTGGTCATAGGTACTCAGCGGATGCTGGAGACTTTCGATCGGGAGTGCCTGGGCATTGCTTCGCGGTTTGTCCTGAGCCACCAAGCGCTGCGCCAAAGGCAGCGGCATGAGGCTTAATCGCTCATGATCGAGCAATACCTGCGGCTTTTGGCCTGTTGTCCCGTGAATTCGCTGATGTGCAATGTCAGCGAGCCAATGACCCACCTGCCCATTGGCTACCTCCACGTCCAGCGCCAGCCCGGATTGCTTCAGTGACGCGGCCAGTGGTGTGATAAAACTACCTTTAAGATAACCGTTGAATCGCTCGACTTTGCCCTTGGTCTTAGCACGGTAGGGCCGACAGGCGCGCAATCTAAAACCATTATCACGAGCCATGTTCAACAAACTGGCGTTCCACCGATGTTTCCCGGCACCAAAGGCGTCTCGCTCAATCATGATGCACTTGGCATTATCGAATAGCAGTTCCTCAGGCACGCCTCCAAAGTAGTGTAACGCACCTTCAATACCCGCTAACCAATCCTCCTGCCGTTCGTATTGACTGAATCGTACGTAGGTTGCTCGACTGTATCCCAGGGTGGCAACGAAGGCCTTAAGCCTATTTCTGCCTCGCCGAATCGTCGTGAAATCTACCTGTAACTGCTGGCCAGGCGGTGTCTCAAAGCGAACGACTGGATCTTTCGCCTTCGGCTTAAATTGTCGGAGATAATCTCTCAGAATACCTTCTTTGCCTTGGTAGCCTCGCGCCAGAATCTCTCGAAACAAGACTGTCGCCGGTATCCAATAGGGTTTCGCTGCCTCGATACGCTCTCCTAAATAGGGTTTGAACGAGTCCAGTTTAGACGGCCTTTTCTCGCGCTGAGAATAGCGAGGTGTTTTGGCAGCATCGCGCAGATAACGACGTACGGTATTGCGTGATAGGTTCATTTCTTTGGCGATACTGCGGATGCTCGTCCCTTGTCGATGTAAAACGTGTATGTCCACTAATTGCTCCTGATTCAACATCTCATTTACACCGCCTCTCTCTTGATTGAAATTGGCGGTAATTGTGCCTCAGGTGGGTCAGTTTTAAATTGTCGCTAGTGGGTCAGTTTTACACTGCTGGTGACATTCGTTCAGTTTACGAGAAAATTCTACTTTTGAAGTCAATTAATTTTAGGGGTGATTACCCATCATCAATAGCTAACAGCTCTGTGATATTTTCTTGCAAACAGACGCCGTGATTGTTGAGGTTAAAACCCCGCTTCAAGCAAGCCTTCCGGGACGCATCGTTGATCTCGCTGAGGCGTTGCGTCCAGAACGTCCGCTGTTGCGCCAGGCAGTGTTTCTCGCCGTCACAACCCAGCTCCCGGCGCTGCTCCACAGCCTGGTAGGCGCGAGACAGACCTCTCACCTCCGCGCTGGCGCAGGCGTTCAAGGCACCGCCCGACAGGCCTGCCCCGGCACACCGGGCCTGTGCCTGCGATGTCCAGGTCAGGCAGGTCGTGCAGCTAAAGAGTCCCTCGTTTTTTCCCCAGATCTTGCTGTACTCACTGCCGAGCCAGCAATCCCCGCTCGGAGACCCAGGCGGGCACACTCCGCCTCGCGCACCCGCCACAAACAGTTTTTCATCCCAGTCGCCATCACGCATCGCCATTGACCAGTAGCACAGCCCGGTCTTGTCCGAGCCCCGCTTGAAAACCTTGCTGTACCAGCGCTCCACCGATGAGTGATACCTGGTGACACTGGCATCGTCACAGGGGTCGCTGGGCGGACTCGAACAGCTTTTCCGGCCAACGGCGGAGCGGGTGTGACCACATGCGGCGGTCTGGGTAAAGATCGTGCCCGAGCATTTGCTGCTGGTCGATGGCGTCCAAGGCGGCGTGTGGGTGTGGGACGGGCCACACTTGCCATTGGTCTTCGTACCGGTAGCGCTACGTGTGTGGCTGCAAGTGGCCGTCTGCGTGAATGACGTACCCGAACAGACCGTACTCGTCGCCGGTGTCCACGGCGGGGTGTGGGTGTGAGCGACGACCACGCTGATCCGAATGCTGACCTGGCGCTTGCCGCTGCCGTCATCCGCTGTGCACCGAAAGACATGCGACCCACCCATCGTCACTCGATAGCGTTTGCTCCCGTTCGTTGTGGCGCTCGCCCAAGACCCCCGAAGGTGTTTCATCTCACAGCTGTGATACCCACCACTACCCCAGGTCAGGGTGACTCGGCCGTTCTGACGGACGCGGTAACTTGCAGCGGTAAAGGTGATGAACGGCGTCACAACCGAAGGGGTGCAACTCTCGGTCAGGGGGTCAGTGATTTCGCATACATCGAGTTCAGTAGTGCGCGGCACCAGGTTGTCCTTGAAACTTAACCATTCCGCTTCGGTTCTCAGCGGTATGATGTGGTTGCGCGCGGTATCCGTGCTGGTATTCGTGACCTTCCAGGCGTTCCCACCACCACTCGGCCAGCGTCCGATCACCGTGGACGTGCCGGCAAAGGCAATCGCTATGTCGTTGTCATCCGGGAAATACCCCACATCCTCCGGATGATCCGGGTTCGTGATACGCACCTTCGCCAGATCATCGATGCGCGTGAACTCACGCAGGTTGTTCAGGGCATGACCATTGGCCGGTATGGTGCCGGTATAGGGGCGAGAGCCATCGAGAGCGACCAGTTCATCGTGGCTACGATGCACATTGGACCTGGGCATTGAGGCCGTTACCGTGGTATCCACCGCTCGCCCGTGTTCGGGAATGCTCAGCGCAATAAAGCGCGCCATCATCGGGTCATCGACGGTCAATGTCAGGGTAAGCAACTTACCGCCATTGATCAGCCCCAGGGCATAGTTCCCTCCATAGGGGTGTGGGTTGATATCCCCTCGTAGATAGCCTGCATCAATGAGGGTATCGAGACGGGTGTCTGTCCCAAGGGGATCAGCAGGCCAGCGCTCAGTCTCTACATCGCCATCATCGTAATACTCGCGAACCGCGGCCATGATCTCATTCGCACCCGCCGCCGTGCGCTCCGCCACCTGCCGCTCGGCCCACAGAGACAATTGTGTCACCGCATAGACCGACAGCCAGGCCAATACCATTAACTCAATCAACAGTTCAATGAACAGAGCCCCGCCCTGACGGGTAGAACGGGCGCCAGGGTAGGCTCTCTCATCACGGGGCATAGGTCACACCGGCCACATCCGTGAGGGTGTGGTTATCCGCATCCGCATCACCGGTAAACGAACGCAATCCACTACGGTCACGGAGCGTGGAGTGGATCGCCTCATCCCCCGGGCGATTGATCATTGCCGTCACCACAGTGCCGGCCTGAACGCCCTGGGGCAACTGGGCGGCCAGTACCCGGGCCGTGGTGGTGTCGGGGACCACCAGGCTCAAACGTGCCGTCAAGGTATCCACGACGACCGCCAGGGTCCAGTCGGTGCCATAGACACTGGTTCCCGTTACCAGGTAGCCACCGTTGATGAGGGTATCGATGCGCGTGTCGGTACCGGCCGGGTCCACCGGCCAACGATCTGCCAACGCAGGACTGGCATCGGCATAGGCGTTGCGGGTGGCATCCAGTATCTGCAAACCCTCACGCGCCGTTTGCTGCCATTGTAGATTGGCCACATCCACCGCCTCGTCACCCATCTGACGGGCGCTGATCAAGGCCAGCACGCCCAGGGCAATCAAGACCCCGAGTAACACCATGCCGCGCTGTTTCTCGTTACCGGTCATAGCGCACCTTGAGGGCATAGTTGCCCTGCCAGGGGTTGGTCCCGGTTCCGCTGCCAACCGTATTACCGATGGCCAACTGGGCCATGGTCATTATCACCACTTCAACAAGTACTTCCGGTCGGTCGAGTCGCGCCGCTCCCTTATCCTTTAAAAGGCCTTTTAAAGAGATGACCGCTTCATGCTCGGTGCTACCGCTCACACCCGGATTGGCGCAACTCACTCCACCCGGTGATTTACTCATTTGGACCATCCTCTGGGCTATTGTCTGAACCATCCTCGTCGTCATCGTCGTCATCGTCGTCATCGTCGTTAATGGGCGCATCCTCACTGCGCCATACTCGTGATTCGGAGTGGGACCGGCGGTCCCACCGTGCCCCTCGGGGTTCACTGCGCCATACTCGTGATTCGGAGTGGGACCGGCGGTCCCACCGTGCCCCTCGGGGTTCACTGCGCCATACTCGTGATTCGGAGTGGGACCGGCGGTCCCACCGTGCCCCTCGGGGTTCACTGCGCCATACTCGTGATTCGGAGTGGGACCGGCGGTCCCACCGTGCCCCTCGGGGTTCACTGCGCCATACTCGTGATTCGGAGTGGGACCGGCGGTCCCACCGTGCCCCTCGGGGTTCACTGCGCCATACTCGTGATTCGGAGTGGGACCGGCGGTCCCACCGTGCCCCTCGGGGTTCACTGCGCCATACTCGTGATTCGGAGTGGGACCGGCGGTCTCACCGTGCCCCTCGGGGTTCACTGCGCCATACTCGTGATTCGGAGTGGGACCGGCGGTCCCACCGTGCCCCTCGGGGTTCACTGCGCCATACTCGTGATTCGGAGTGGGACCGGCGGTCCCACCGTGCCCCTCGGGGTTCACTGCGCCATACTCGTGATTCGGAGTGGGACCGGCGGTCCCACCGTGCCCCTCGGGGTTCACTGCGCCATACTCGTGATTCGGAGTGGGACCGGCGGTCCCACCGTGCCCCTCGGAGTTCATGGCGCAAAAAAACCGGACCCTCATTTCTGATGCCATACCGGGTCTCGGTCCAGTAACGGCGAGTGGTAGGTGGAGTTGAGTTCCAGGGCAGCCCGAACCTCCTCACCGTATTCATCCAACTGGAACTCGCCCTTGTTCTGGCGCTCAATCAGGGCTCGAACATAGGCCGGCAGGTTGCGGATGGGGGTTGCCAATCCCGCCTTTGCGGCCAGTAACTTGCCCAGTAATTGGCACAACAGGAGCTGGGACAGCTCCGGGGTGAGGGACTGTTGGAACATCCGCGAGAGTATTTGCAGGTACGGCAATCGATCGACAAAGGTCCAGGCAATGGGCTCAAGGTACGGTGACTCCTCAAGCCAAGGGAAGTACCGTTCAATCAACCGGGATACCTCGGCAATCTCCAAACCGCACAGCGCATCAAGGTCTGTCGGTGGTACCGCCGACACCGGTAACGACTCATTCTCGCGCGGGCGTGAGTTAGTATTATTATTAAAACTACTACAACAACTACTGTGGGAAAGATTCTTACCCCGGTCAGCCACCGGGGTAAGATTTTTACCCTGGTGGCCAGTATCCAACGTAAGAATCTTACTCTGGCTCCCTGAATGCCCTGATATGGTTGATTTTTGGGTTTTCGAGGTCGTTTCAGGCGGATTAGCCGGGGTAAGAATCTTACCCCGGCTCTCGGCTTTCTGAATCCGGTGCATTACCCCACCCAGTAAGGTGGTCTGTTTGGGTGATTCAAGGGCACCCACCTGGTCCAAGGTCTCGATCGCGAGTGTCTTGGCTGCTTTCGGGTAGCGATCATGGGTTGCACAGGCCATGTCATCCAGAAATTCCGCATAACTAGGGTCCAGCAACAAGGTCTCCCATAGGGGCAGGGGTTCCTCATGCAACATGTAGATATCACCCACATTGCGTCCCTGGTCGTCACGGACACGACGACACAGGGTCATCCAGCGGTGAAGCCGGAGGATGGAGCGGCTCTTGGTCACAGTCGGACCGGAGCACGGCACCAGGGAGGCGATTTCATCTCGCCGGGGCGCCTCAGTCAGGGTCGTGGTTGCAGTGAACAAGGCTCGCATGATGCTCCAGATGGTTTTTTCCGTCGGTCCAATCCCGTCACCCGCAAATAACAGCTCATGGGGAATCGAGTGATGTACACTGCCCGAGAACAACAACGCCGTGCGATCACTTCCCACCCGCCGGGCGCGGTCCTGACTACCCCGCTGAATCAGGCTCGCCGCAGCGGCATCGATCTGCTCCCGCAGGGCCATGACGTTTAACTCACTGTGGTGTGGGTTCGACATGTCAGACGGCGGTCAGGTCAATGCCGCCGCTATCCTCCAGGGCGGTCCACACCTGGTCCAGTCGAAGACCGGTCTCCCGCCCCACGCACACCAGTATCTCTAACGGCTCATACGTCGCCTCACCGGTCGTTAGCCTGTGATAGGCCGTCATGACCTGAATTTCGTCATCCTCCTGCAACTTTTCGATACGACCCGTGGCATGCTTGGGCAGGTTGAGGGTGCGCCGCCGATCAGAGAATTCCCGTCGATTGATGCCGGTGAAGGCGTACAGCATGGGTTGTCGTAATCCCAGCCGGATGGCCTCATTAATCAAACGTTCCCGGGCCGCCTCGCGGCTGGTATGTTTGAACAGCAGCTCCATGGCCTTTAAATTGAACTTGATATCAATCAGGCTGGTTTGCAGGGTGCGAGCAAAGACCATGCTATCCAGATCCAGGGTTTGTAGTTGCTCCACGGTTTTCGGGTCCGCACCCATGTGTTGCAAGGTTTTGTAGTCGTGTTTTTGCAGGGCCTCGACCGCGGTAAGAATCACGGTCCGGTTGAGTAGGGCAAGATGACTTGATACGTCCGTCATGGCATCACTCCTGCTCAATCTGACTGTGATTGAACTGCAGAATCAGTTCTTCCAATTGCCGCAAGAGTCCAAGGCCAGTACCGGGGTTATCCCGGTCCACGTAGGGGTCAACACGCAGAAAAAGCAATCCGGTGAAAGCCTCTGCCATCAGGCCCCAGTCACCCTGAAACAGTTGGTCACACAATCCTGCGTTGATGCTGTGATAGGTAGGTGGCTCCGCCAGATCAATGGCGTGAGAGAATTGCGCAAGTGTGGCCAGGATCGCCAGTTGCGGCAGCTTATCCGGAGACAGCTGCACGTTATCCAAATCCACCGCAAACCCCACGCCGTTGTCAGTGAGCCTCAGGTGCTCATTCAATTCCAGGCTGCCTGCCAGCGACTGCACCAGGCGTTGGATCTCTAAGACCACCGCTCCAGCATCGGTAGTCCGATTACTGGCTGTGGGTTTGTGGTGAGACTGCTGGCTCTGAGTGATAACAACGGGTTCAGGAGTATCAGCACCATTGTTATCAGTTTGGGAAACACTTTGATTCACAGCAGCTGAATTGTCGGAAGGTTTCTGACCAACCGCTGCCAAGGGAATTGACGACGATGCCGCTAGTTCCGTGTGTGCTGGCGCCTCACCTTCCGTGCTGGTTTCTGAGTGGCTCCCACGCTCCCTTGTCGTGATTTGACCACCGCGCATGATGGCTTCGATCTCCGCATCGACAATACCAATGCCCCGGATATCGAGGTGATCCTGAATCCGGGGGTACAGCGTCTGCTGGAATTCCTGCACGGTGAAGGTGGAAGAATCCGTATCGTGTAGTGCTTGGTTCCAGAGACTGTTGAAACTTGCCTCATCCTCTTCAAGGACGACCCAGTACTCTCTGGCCGCTGTCTCCAACTTGCGAAGCCTCTTAACACTGTCGCGCCCAAGGCCCGCCCAGAATGCTTCGGGAATATGAGAAAACAGACTCTCACCCGCGTATAACATCACTGATAAATGATTGTGATACAGAGTCCAACCAGTCTCAGTGATACGTTTGGCAAGTTCCCTGACAGACAGGTTGTCCAGCCCATCCTGTTCCATGAACAAATCACGCAGCTGGATGGCGGCCAGGGTCCGATCAATGAACAGCATTCTGCCGTGCAGTTCGTTCTCGACCAGGTGGCCGGCCAGGGTGTCGATCTCACTGACCCAGGGTCGGTAGCTGCATTCGATCTGGAAGAAGCGTGGATCCTGGGTTTCCGCCCACAGTTCATTGAGTATCTGTAAGCGGGTGTTGCCACCATCACGGATCATGTATTTTTGGCCGCTCGGGCGGACGGTGATGTTTGGCGCATGATCCAGACCCTTGGTGAGTATGGATGTTTTTATATCTTCGTAGAGGGGGTTTTGGGATTGCCTGGGGTTCAGATCATAGGACTCCAACTGGTCCAGCGTGATGGTGAGCGTGCAGGCGGCCGCCGGGGCGTGAAGTTCGTCCGTGACGTCACCGGCAGGTTCTTTTGCAGCAAACAAGCGCGTCAGGTTGTTGTTGTCGCTGTCGTTCATGACTGAGCCTCCTTTGCAACATCACACGTGAGTTCAGGGAGTAATTCATCGACAACAGCATCCAGCATGGCTTTGGCGTCCGTTCTCGCCGTTCGATCACTCAACTCAGGATGAAAGGCGGGAAGCCCTTGTCCCAATGACTTGTTGAATATGACGCGTTGTCCCAACGAAGCCCTTAGAACCTCGACCGACAGACCGGGAAATCCCTCCAATTGCTTGCGAAAGTCCTCACCGTTGGCCAGGAAATGCTCGGTTTTCTGTTGATCGACCACATTGACCTGTACCCGGTTAAACAGAATTTTGAGGGGTGGAAATGCCTTACCGGTGATGGTGGGGAGCTCCGGTTTGATCGGCAGCATGGAATGCAGCCGGGGAATCAGGCCTGCCATCAATTCCCTGACATCCATCAGGTTGGGCAGTACCGGCGACACCAGCATGTCAGAGGCGAGGATGACGGATTCCTGGATTGATCCCTGGGCCCCCATCGTGTCAATCAAGATGTAGTCAAATTGGTCACCGATGCCCTCCAGTGCGAGGCTCAAAAAGGCATGATGATTAGTCGCTTTCCGCAGAAAACTGACGATGACGCCTGATTGCTCACCCTGTGGGTCATCACTGCGAATGAGTGACAGGCGGTCAAATATTGTTTTGGAGAGGCTGTTCTGTGCATCGGCCTGTATGAACATTTGCTGAAGGCCGTATTTTGCGCGATTTTCCTGAGTAAACAGGAACGTGAGTGATTGCTGTGGATCGCCGTCTATCAGGCAGACTCGCTGGCCACGATCGGCCAGCAGACAACCCAAATTGTAAACAACGGTGGTTTTGCCGGTGCCTCCTTTATTGGAGACTACACCCAGTACTTTTGCCATATTCCACTCCAAATTTGAGAAATTTGTGTGGAATTGACACCAAAAAATTTGAAAAGAAGTTGGTCAGAACGGCTAGAATAGGGGCCTACTGACCGATCCGACCACTACAGAGCAGGTGTTATGGCGGCAATCAAATTCATTGTCAAGTTTTTTCCGGAAATCACCATCAAGTCCAAGCCGGTCAGACGCCAGTTTGTCGGGCAATTGGCCGGTAACGTGAAGCAGGTGTTGAGGAACATCGATACCGGTATAACGATACGACGGGACTGGGACAAACTGGTGGTGACCAGCACATTGTCAGGGCAGCAGGCGTCCGCACAATTGGCAGATGCCCTCTCGCGGATATCGGGCATTGCCTATTTTCTGGATGTGCTTGAATATCCGCTCGGTGATTTTGACTCAGTGCTGGCGCATACCCTGCCTGTCTACAAGGAGCGGTTGGCGGGTAAAACCTTCGCGGTGCGCTGCAAACGCGCGGGCAAGCACGATTTCAGGTCGATTGACGTGGAGCGACATGTTGGCGGCGGCCTCAACCAACACACAGCGGCTGCCGGGGTCAACCTCACTCGTCCGGAGGTGACCGTCCAACTGGAAATTCGAGACAACAGCCTCTATGTGGTGAATCAGCGTCACAAGGGTTTGGGAGGCTTTCCCATGGGCAGCCTGGACCCGGTGCTGTCGCTGATTTCGGGTGGTTTCGATTCCACCGTCGCCAGTTACCTGACCATGAAACGGGGTATGCGCACCCATTTCTGCTTCTTTAACCTGGGTGGTCGCGATCACGAGATTGGCGTCAAGGAGATGGCACTGTACCTGTGGATGAGGTATGGAAGTACTCACTCCGTACGCTTTATCACGGTGCCTTTCGAAGAGGTGGTGGCTGAACTACTAACCAATATTGAAGATTCCCAGATGGGCGTGATTCTCAAGCGCATGATGCTGCGCGCGGCGACGCGCCTGGCGCAGAAGTACGATATTGATGCGCTGGTCACCGGGGAGAGCGTGGCCCAGGTCTCCAGCCAAACCCTGCGTAACCTGGCGGTGATTGATTCGGCCACGGAAGCACTGGTGCTGCGGCCCCTCATCAGCTCCGACAAGGAGGACATCATTCGCGTCGCCGCAGAAATAGGGGCGGAGGAATTTGCCGCCAGCATGCCGGAATACTGCGGGGTAATTTCGGTGAATCCCACCACCCGGGCGCGGCCGGAAAAGGTAGCGGCGGAAGAGCTGCACTTTGATTTTGGAATTTTGGATCGCGCCGTTGAAAGTGCCAGGGTGCAGAGCATCTGGCAGCTGGCGGACGAAGAATTTGATTGCACGGATGTTGAAGTGCTTGCGGTGCCGCTGGCAGAGAGCGTGATTATCGATATTCGACACCCCACTGAGGAGGAGCTCAAGCCGCTGCAGGTACAGGCCGAGGTGCGGAAAATACCGTTTTATGAGCTCCACGGCCGCATGGCCGACCTGGACACCGAGAAAACTTATATGCTCTATTGCGACCGCGGCGTTATCAGTAAATTGCACGCGGGCCATTTAATTGAGTCCGGCTACGCCAACGTCAAGGTTTACCGGCCCTAGTTGTAACAATACGGGGCTTCGATTTGGTACAAAGTAGCATCGCACCACGGGCGTGATTCATGTAAAATGCGCCACCTTTTTGTGACCGTGTTCTCCCCAAAATGATTGAAAAGCTTCGCAATATCGCCATCATTGCCCACGTTGACCATGGCAAGACTACCCTGGTGGACTGCTTGTTGCAGCAGTCTGGCACCCTCGACCGCCGCAGCCAGTCGGTGGAGCGGATTATGGACTCCAATGACCAGGAGCGAGAGCGCGGGATTACCATCCTCGCCAAGAATACCGCCATCAGCTGGAACGACTATCGCATTAACATTGTCGATACCCCTGGCCACGCTGACTTTGGCGGTGAGGTTGAGCGGGTATTGTCGATGGTCGACAGTGTGCTGTTACTGGTTGATGCGGTTGATGGCCCGATGCCGCAGACCCGCTTCGTGACTCAGAAAGCCTTCGAGCAGGGTCTCAACCCGATTGTGGTGATTAACAAGGTTGATCGCCCCGGTGCGCGACCAGACTGGGTGGTAGACCAGGTATTTGATCTGTTTGATCGACTCGGCGCCACTGAAGAGCAGTTGGACTTTCCCATTGTTTTTGCCTCGGCACTGGAGGGAACATCCGCCCTCAATCACGAAGACATGGGCACTGATATGCAGGCGCTGTTTGAGACAGTGATCGGGGAAATTCCGGCACCCGCTGTGGACCGCGACGGCGCCTTGCAGATGCAGATCTCGGCACTGGATTATTCCAGTTATGTGGGGGTGATTGGAGTTGGTCGAATTAGCCGCGGCACATTGTCGCCCAATACCCCGGTGACGCTGATTGATAATGAAGGTAATACCCGCAAGGGCAAAATTCTTAACGTCATGGGCTATATGGGTCTGGAGCGTGCGGATATAGAGCTGGCTGAAGCCGGCGATATTGTCTGTGTTACCGGTATCGATGGTCTAAATATTTCCGACACGCTGTGTGATCCCACTCAGGTAGAGGCCATGCCGCCGTTGACGGTAGACGAGCCGACGGTGAGTATGACTTTCCAGGTCAATGATTCACCCTTTGCCGGCAAGGAAGGCAAGTATGTCACCTCTCGAAATATCAGAGAGCGGCTGGAGCGTGAACTCATCCACAATGTGGCGTTGCGGGTAGCGCCGGGCGACAGTCCGGACAAGTTTGTGGTGTCAGGGCGGGGCGAATTGCATCTGTCGGTATTGATCGAAAGCATGCGGCGGGAAGGCTTTGAGTTGGGAGTCTCTCGTGCTGAAGTGATACAGCGCGAGGTAGATGGAGAGATTCAAGAGCCTTTTGAGCAACTGGTTGTCGACTGCGAGAGTTCCCATCAGGGCGCAGTCATGGAAGAGCTGGGTCGGCGTCGCGCTGATATCAAAAATATGGTGCCCGATGGTCAGGGTCGTGTGCGTATGGAGTTCATTGTGCCAGCACGTGGACTGATCGGTTTCCGTTCTCTGTTTCTAACGCTCACCTCCGGTAGTGGCATTCTCACGCACATTTTTGACCACTATGGCCCGATCAAAACCTCGGAGGCCATCACGCGAAAAAATGGGGTTCTGGTCTCGTTGGTTAAAGGCAAGGTTTTAGGCTTTTCGTTGTTTAACTTGCAGGAGCGGGGTCGCATGTTCCTTGATCCCAATGTCGACGTTTATGAAGGACAGATTATTGGGTTGCACAGCCGTGGCAACGATCTGACCGTGAACCCCACCAAGGGCAAGCAGCTTACCAATGTACGTGCCTCCGGCACGGATGAGGCGATAATTTTGACGCCGCCTATCAGGCATACGTTGGAGCAGGCCCTGGAGTTTATCGAAGACGATGAACTGGTGGAGGTGACGCCCGATAGCATCCGCCTGCGCAAGAAAATGTTGATCGAACATGAGCGACGTCGGGCAGGGCGTATTTAGGGCCGCTTCAGGGCTGGACTATACTTGGGGCTATGTTGATGCTCTACCCCGAGATCAAGCCCTATCAATTGCACCGGTTGCCGGTGCAGTCACCTCACGAACTCTATGTAGAGGAGAGTGGCGACCCGGACGGCATCCCCGTGTTATTTGTTCATGGCGGCCCCGGCGCCGGTTGCGATTCCCGTAACCGCTGTTTCTTTGACCCCGAGAAATACCGCATTATCTTGTTCGACCAGCGCGGCAGTGGCCGTTCAACGCCGCACGCGGCATTGGAGCACAACCACACCGACGCATTACTGGCTGATATGGAAGCCATCCGGGAATTGCTCGGTGTCGAGCGGTGGCTACTGTTCGGAGGTTCCTGGGGAAGCACCCTGAGCATTCTGTATGCTCAGAAACAGCCAGAGCGCGTCCTGGGGCTTATTCTCCGCGGTATCTTCCTGGCCCGCGGTCAGGATGCTCAGTGGTTTTACCAGGAAGGGGCCAGTCGCTTGTTTCCCGATCACTGGGAAGACTATGTGCGACCAGTGGCGGAGTCTGACCGTGGCGATTTTATCAGCGCGTACTACAAGATGCTGACCGGAGAAAATGAACTGGCTCGCATGGCTGCCGCCAAGGCCTGGTCGGGCTGGGAGGCCCACTGCGCGACCTTGAGACCCAATCTGGAGGTTGTGCATCAAATGGGTGATCCGCACATGGCCTTGGCGCTGGCGAGATTGGAAGCACACTACTGTATTAACGATTTCTTCATCGAGGAAAACCAGATTCTGCAGCAGGTGGATCGACTCAAGGGACTTCCCGGGATCCTGGTGCATGGCCGCTACGATATGGTTTGCCCATTGGAGAATGCCTTCAGCCTGCATCGCCGATGGCACGATTCTGAGCTCAATATTGTGCGGGATGCCGGTCATGCCGCCTCTGAACCCAGCATTACCGATGCCCTGATTCGGGCTACCCGTCAGATGGCCGAACGCTTCCAGGAGTTGGAGTCCAGGATTTGAAGGCACTTTTGCAGCGGGTAAGCCGTGCGTCGGTAGAAGTAGAGGGTTCAATGGTTGGAGAGCTCGGCCCCGGTCTGTTGGTATTGCTGGGCCTGGATAAGGGTGACAGTGAGCTAGAAGCGAGTCGCCTGCTGGAGAAGGTATTGAGCTACCGGGTATTTTCCGACTCCGACGGACGTATGAACCTGAGTGTCCGCGACACCGGGGGTGGCGTGTTGCTAATTTCCCAGTTCACGCTGTCAGCGGACACCGGTAAAGGGCTGCGGCCCAGCTTTTCTTCAGCGATGCCTCCGGCAGAGGCGGAACAATTGTATCAGCGCTGCTGTGAGCTGCTGGCCAGCACCCACGATCAGGTGGCGACAGGGTGCTTTGGGGCCGACATGAAGGTCTCGCTGGTCAATGACGGCCCGGTAACGTTTTTACTGGAAGTTAATCCCGGCTGAGCAGGTAGTGGGCCAGCTGCTGGCGCTGATCAGTACTCAGCTCATAGCGTGGCATAGGCGGTGTGGGCGCCAGGAAGTACCCGCTAAGGGATTCCAGGTCATAGCGGCCGTGCAGTTGATCGAGGATCACGGGGGTCGCTGAATCCTCATTGTGACATTCTCCGCAGGGCAGGTTGCGATACAGCAATTCACCGGCCAGGGCCAGATCTGGATCGGTAGTCAGCGCCGCTCGAGGTACTACCGCGGCAACTACCTCTTCTGCGGGGATGGCAGCACGGGGTTGTACGGAAGTGAGTTGTTCGTGGGAAACCCGGTAAATTACCCGGGCGTAGTCGTCTGATATGAAATAACCGCCCTGGCCATCGCCACTGATGTCCACTGGCCGACCGACGATGTCTCCATCCTGCTCGAAGCCCCACATGAAGTCTGTCGCGCTAATGTTTTCCCCCTCATCCCAATGCAGAGCCACTACCTTGTAGCCGTCGGGTGTCGATCGATTCCATGATCCGTGCAGGGCCACCAACGCTGTGCGCGCCTGACTGGCGCTGAAATGTATACCTAAGGGCGCATTGTGTGCACGAAAAGCGTAGGCCGGCGCTATCGCGCTCTGCTGCAGGTGTTGCTTGCCCTCGCCGATATCCGGGTCCAGTTCGTTGTTGCCATTCAGGTAGGGCCAGCCGTAGAAGCCATTCCTCTCGATGCGGTTGAGTTCACAGGGTGGGTAGTCATCTCCAAGCATATCCCGGCCATTATCCGTGGCATACAGCGCGCCGTTCCAGGGTGCAAAATCCAGGCCGACACTGTTGCGTAGACCACTGGCGTAGACCTCCCCGGCGCTGCCATCGGGGCGATAACGCATAATGGCGGCTCGTCTAGAGTCAGATTCTTCACAGACATTACAGGTTGAGCCCATGGCGACGTACATCCAGCCGTCGCTGTCGATGCGGACGGTCTTACTCCAGTGATTACCGTTGTCGGTCAGCCCGGCGACAACAATGTTGTAGTCGCCGCTCAATTCACCTGCCACGGCATCGTAGGCCACTCGGCCAATCTGGTTGGATTCGGCGACGTAGAGATAGCCATCGTGCAACTCAAGGCCGAGGGGGCGGGTTAATCCTGACAGCAGGGCTCGCTGCTGGTCGGCGCGGCCGTCGCCGTCGGTGTCGCTGAGTTGAATAATCTCACTGCTGCCGGGGCTGGAAACCAGTAGCCGGTTATCGTCAACCCGCTTGAGCATACGCGGATTGGTGATGCCCCTGGCGAAAATGCTGAGGTGATAGCCGTTGGGAACTTGTAGGCGCTGTAGCAGTTCGTCGCTGGAGGTATTGGCGCCGCTGCCGGTGGCCACGTTGAGTACCATCTGCAGGCTGCTGATGTGGATGCCCGGAGCGAAGGCAAATGCCAGTGCTGCCAGTGCTATAAGACCGCCCAACCCCAGGCTCAATATCTTGATGAATCTTCCCATTTCGGCTTATGCCTCCAGCACCATGTCGATATGAGGAATGCCGTCCTCGTCATAAACGTCGCCCATTTTCAAAAAGCCATATTCCTCATAAAAGCCTTCGAGGTGCGCCTGGGCGCCAATCTTGATACAACTATTGGGCCATTGCGCACAATTGTATGCAATTCCGCGGGCCACCAATTCCCGGCCCAGCCCGGTACCCCGAGCAGGCGGCGCGGTGACAATTCTGCCCATTATGCTGTAGCCGCCTTCCTGTTGAGGCGGCAGGCTGCGTAAATAAGCCTGCAGAACGTCGCCCCGGTAACACCATAAGTGATGGGCATCCCGATCCAGGCCGTCCAGGTCCTGGTACAGGCAATCCTGCTCTATGACAAAGACCTGCTGGCGCAGGTGCATTATGTCGTAGAGGTTGTTGAGGCTGAGTTGGTGGAAGCGCCCCTGGTGCCATATTGGGGCCATCTCAGTGCTGGTGCCCGCCCGGGCCATGGGCGTGTCCGTGGGTAATTTCCTCGGCTTCAGCCGAGCGAATATCGGTGATTTCGATGTCGAACGTCAGCTCCTGACCTGCCAGGGGGTGATTGGCATCAATATCAGCACTGTGGTGACCCACCTTTAGCACGGTGACGCTGCGTTGGCCTTGCTCAGTATTGATCTGAACAACCGCGCCCGCTTCTAATTTTCCCTTGTGGGTAATGTGCTTAATGGGAACCCGCTGCTGTAACTGTTCGTTGCGCAGGCCATAGGCTTTTTCTGGCGGCACCGTAACCGACACGGTGGCGCCGGCCTCCAGTCCCCTTAAAGCCTCTTCCAGGCCGCGAATGATATTGTTGCGTCCGTGCAGGTAGCGTGCCGGTTCCCCATCGCGGGAGGTCTCCAGTTGTTCGCCGGCAGCGTTGCAGAGGGTGTAGTGAAAACTCACCACTGTTTTGTTGGTAACTTGCATGATTGTGCTTACTGGATATCAAAGAGCCCGCATATTACGTGGAATGCCTGTAAAGTGGTAGCATGCAGGGGCGCAGTCCCACTAGGGGGATGCGGTTCGCTCAGGGCCGATTTATTGCTAAACTAAGCCGCAGGGTGAAACACTAAGTAATAATAGATAAGGGATATGCCCGATGTTGGCAAACGCTGAACTCGCGCAGGACTTTTTTGTTCTCAATCAACAGTACAAGCGGCTGGTCGCGGCCTTGCTTGAAATCATCGATATCCCATCCATTCCCCTCGAAATTGACGCGACGGACAATGCTATGTTGCGGGGCCTGGAAGGCGACAAGATCTACCATATCGAGAGCGGCTCACTGACTGCCCGCTACCGTGAGAGAGCGGTCTTCCTGCTCGACGATGGTGACCTGGTGCTGCCAGATATCGCCGGCAGTAATGATCACGAGATTGCGGTTTCATATTCCAGCGAAAACGGAGCTTCCATGTCGGGCTACCCGGCCATGGAATTTATGCGGCGGGTGTTTAACGACACTAATGCCTCCAAGCTTTGGACCCGGATATTGATAACCCAGGTCGGAATGCAATTGCGATTGACCGCGTCACTGACTGATGAAGACACTCACGCTACCCCTGGCTTCGAAATCTACAATCCGGGCGACATTATTATTCGCCAGGGAGATAAGGCCGATTTCGTTTTCAATCTATCGGAGGGCACGGCGGAGGTGGTTGTTGATGGCGTTACCGTTGGCGCCATCGGAGAGGGGGAAATTTTCGGAGCCATGGCGGTGCTGACCAATGCCGACCGCACCGCTACCGTGATGGCGAAAACACGGTGCTCGGTGGTAAAAGTGCCCAAGGAACAATTTGCGGACCTGATCAAGAGCAACCCCACCACCATCCACAGCCTGCTGATCGATATGGCTAATTCCATCGTTAACCTCAACGAACAACTGGTAGGCTTACGCGGAAACTACATGAATTAGGTTGTTATCCCTTCGCCGCGCAGTTCCGGCGCGGCAGCATTTGAACGCAGAATATACAGCACTATCTGCACGGCTTACACAACACTACAGGCGAGATGGTGAATGTCTGAAATTATTGAAATTGATGAAGAAGGTATCGAGCAGGTATCGCTGAAGCAGTATACCGAAAAGGCCTATCTGGATTATTCCATGTACGTCATTCTCGATCGGGCGCTGCCTAATATTGGCGATGGCCTCAAGCCGGTGCAGAGACGAATCGTCTACGCAATGAGCGAACTGGGCTTGAAAGCATCAGCCAAGTTCAAGAAATCGGCCCGCACCGTGGGTGACGTTATCGGTAAATTTCATCCTCACGGTGACAGCGCCGTCTATGAAGCGATGGTATTGATGGCCCAAAGTTTCAGTTATCGCTATCCGCTGATTGGTGGCCAGGGCAACTGGGGCTCGCCCGACGATCCCAAATCTTTCGCTGCCATGCGTTACACCGAATCCCGCCTGACAAAATATGCGGATGTCTTGCTGTCTGAACTGGGGCAGGGCACCGTCGACTGGGCCCCAAATTTTGACGGTACCCTGGACGAGCCCTCTGTGCTGCCGGCACAGGTGCCCAATATTATTCTGAACGGCACCACTGGCATTGCCGTGGGTATGGCCACGGATATTCCCCCTCACAATTTGCGCGAAGTCGTCACGGCGGCGATACGTATGCTGGAAAAGCCGAAATCCACGGTCAGGGAGCTGTGTGAGCATGTCCTCGGTCCGGATTATCCCACCGAGGCGGAGATTATTACGCCGCGAGACGAGATTCTAGAGATGTATGAGAGCGGGCGCGGCTCTATGCGTATGCGCGCTATCTGGGGCAGGGAGAGTGGCGATGTAGTCATCACGGCCCTGCCTCACCAGGTGTCGGGGTCAAAGGTGCTCGAGCAAATTGCGCAACAGATGCAGGCCAAGAAACTGCCGATGGTGGCAGATTTACGAGATGAATCCGATCATGAAAATCCAACCCGCCTGGTGATAATCCCGCGTTCGAACCGGATTGATCTCGAAGCCCTGATGAGTCACCTGTTTGCGACTACGGACCTGGAGCGCAGCTACCGGGTCAATCTCAACATGATTGGCATCGACGGCCGGCCCGGTGTGAAAGGCCTGGACAAGATCCTCAAGGAATGGCTCAAGTTCCGCGCCTCCACGGTTCGCAGGCGCCTGGAATATCGCCTGGAGAAAGTACTGCGCCGACTGCACATACTGGATGGTTACTTGACGGCATTTCTCAATATCGATGAAGTCATCCACATCATACGTACCGAGGATAAACCCAAACCGGCGCTGATCAAGCGCTTCAAGCTGAGCGACGACCAGGCCGAGGCAGTCCTTGAACTGAAGCTGCGCCACCTGGCCAAGTTGGAAGAAATGAAGATCAAAGGAGAGCAAGATGAGCTCTCTGAAGAGCGCGATAAGCTGCAAAAAATCCTCAAGTCAGAGGCGCGCCTTAAAACTCTGATTAAGCAAGAGCTGTTAGCCGTTGCCGAAGAGTTCGGTGATGAGCGGAGATCTCCGCTGGTAGAGCGGAGGGAAGCCACTGCTTTCTCCGAGCTGGAACTTATGACTAACGACCCGATTACTATTGTGATGTCAGAAAAGGGTTGGATTCGTGCTGCCAAGGGCCACGAAATAGATCCAGGTACGCTCAGTTACAAATCGGGAGATAGCTACAAAATGTCTGTCTGTGGGCGCACCAATATGGCTGCAGTGATACTGGATTCTACAGGCCGTGCCTATACCATCCCCACCCATAACCTGCCCTCGGCGCGGGGGCAGGGAGAGCCCGTCACCGGTCGTATTAATCCGCCCTCGGGGGCAACCTTTGAAAGCCTCATGACCGGTGGCGATGACAGTCTCTATCTCCTTGCCAGCGACGCGGGTTATGGATTTGTCGCCAAGCTTTCTGACCTGCAGACCAAGAACAAATCCGGCAAAGGGGTACTAAACTTGCCCAAGGGGAGCCAGGTGCTGAATGCGGCGCCGGTGTCTGATATCGACCGGTCATTTGTTGTTGCGGTAAGTAATGAGGGGCGACTGCTCATATTCCCACTGCCTGACCTGCCGCAGTTGGCGCGGGGGAAAGGCAACAAAATCATCGGCATTCCCGGACCCCGTGTACAGGCACGTGAAGAGTTTATGCTCGCGATCCAGGTGCTGCGGGAAACAGACTCCCTGGTTGTTCACGCCGGCAAGCGACACCTGAGCCTGAAGTTCTCAGAACTGGAACATTATCGGGGGGAGCGCGGTCGCCGTGGCAACAAGCTGCCGCGCGGTTTCCAGAAGGTGGACCGTATTGAGATTGAGCACAAAGGCGGCGAATCGGACTAGAGTTTTTCCCGGAGCTGTGCCAGCAACAACTGGTGCTGTCGCTCCACCAGGTTGTCGGTGGGAGCGGGGAAGCCGCTGAGACTACTGTGACCTGTAGATCCCTTTGCCAGGTGCGTAGTGTTGGCAATAGAGGCATCCGCCGCCACCTCGTCGGTTAGAGCGATGGCTTCGGGCATCTCTATCACAGTTTGTTCCATTTCATCGATGATATGCTGGCAGTAGAGTGCCGAATAAAAATCCCCAGAGTGAATAGCGCCCGCCTCACTCAGGCCGCAGCACAAGGATAGATCCAGCTTCAATGTAGCCTCGGACTGCAAGCTGCCCGCTAACAGCCGTATCAGCCAGGCTGAACAGACGGCCCGGAAAACGGGGGAGCCACTTTTGTGTTGGCCGGCGAAACAGACCAGGATGCCGAACTGCCGCACCACCAGTATTTCCCCATCGTAGAGTTCGGCTGCCGCCGCTATCAGTTCATTCTGAAAGAGCGTGTAACGAAGCAGAGTGGATTCATCGAGAGTTTCGACATAGGATGCCAGGCTATCCAGGCGCACGTACAGCAGGCCAACCGTTTCGTAGTCTGCCAGTTCTTGCCCCAGTTCCTGTCTGGGTTGTAGTAGTTCCAGTGGCAGCTCCTCCACTGCAGCCTCCAGGGCAGCGAGTTCGTCGTCATAAACGCCCCCGTCCTGTCCGAGTCTAAGCTTCTCCGCGATCGCCAACAGCCTGCCGGTATAGCGATGACTCAGGCGGCTGCACAACACCGTTACGAACAAACTGAGTACAATGGCCAGCATCAACACACTCATGGCCATTGACCTCTGTTCCGCGAGCGCCGTGTTATCGCGCAAATAGATCCGCAATCTCCCGGCCTCCTTCCCATCCAGCAATATCTCCGTTGTGTAGATGGCACCGGTGTCGGCACCGGCAGCGCCGATCTGGCGCTGCTCGACATCGTAAACGCGTATACCGCGGAGTTGATTTAGTGACACCAGCCGCTCCAGATTTACTTCCATGCCGATCAGGTCACCG
This sequence comes from Halieaceae bacterium, assembly GCA_965237855.1. GTDB lineage: Bacteria > Pseudomonadota > Gammaproteobacteria > Pseudomonadales > Halieaceae > CBDEGK01. The sequence continues at coordinate 34,964 of CBDEGK010000008.1, forward strand.
CGGGCCAGGATATTGCTGATCTCGCGCGCCGACTCCAGCGCCACCATGTCGCCATACTCCGCTTCTTGTTGCAGTAGTATGTAGCGTGAGCTGAAGCTGCCGACTGCTACCAATATCAAGCTCACCAACAGGCACAAGCCGCCGCAGACAAGTGCCAGTCTCTGGCTCAAGTTGAGACGATTAAACAACTTTTGCATAGGGTGGAGAATCCTAGTCTGATACTGTGGGCAGCGGTTAGAATATGCGTTTTTATCGCAGGAATCATGCCTTGAAAGAGATATTGTTGATAAACATCGCAGGTAAGGATCGACCCGGCGTTACCGCCTCGATAACAGGCATCCTGGCTGACTTTGACGTCAACGTGCTGGATATTGGTCAGTCTGTGATCCATGACACCTTGTCATTGGGTGTGTTGGTGGAGCTGCCGGAAAAGGCGCAACAGTCCTCGGTGCTCAAAGACATTCAATTTTGCACCTCCGAACTGGATATGCAGGTCTGGTTTACACCCATCAGCGAAGAAAGTTATGGCCAGTGGGTGGGCGGGCAGGGCCGCCCGCGTTATGTGGTCACCTTGCTGGCACGCAAAATTACCGCACTGCACTTATCGCGAGTTACCGGAGTATTTGTTGGCAACCAGCTGAATATTGATGGCATTAACCGCTTGTCAGGCAGGGTTCAACTGGGGGATCAACCAACACTTGGCAAGGCCTGTGTTGAGTTCTCGGTGCGTGGAGAATTAGACGATGCACAGTTGTTCCGGCGCGACCTGTTGGAGCTGGCCAGTGATATGGATGTTGATATCTCTTTGCAGGAAGACAATATGTATCGACGCAACCGCCGCCTTGTCGCCTTCGACATGGACTCGACCCTGATTGAAACAGAGGTCATAGATGAGCTCGCAGCAAGAGCTGGTGTGGGTGCAGAAGTCAGTGCGATTACCGAGCAGGCGATGCGAGGCGAGCTCGATTTTAAAGAGAGTTTCGCACGGCGCGTTGCCCTCTTGAAGGGTCTGGACGAATCAGTGTTGGCAGATGTCGCCGCACATCTACCGATGACTGAAGGCGCCGAGCACCTGATAAACACTTTAAAATCACTGGGTTACAAAACCGCTATCCTCTCCGGTGGGTTTAATTATTTCGGCAGACATCTGCAGCAAAAACTGGGCATTGATTATGTCTATGCCAACGAGCTGGAAATCGAAAATGGGAAAGTAACCGGTCGGGTTCTGGAGCCCGTGGTAGACGGATTGCGCAAAGCCAGTTTGCTGCGCGAAATCGCCGAGCGTGAGGGCATTGATCTACAGCAGGTAATCAGTGTCGGTGATGGTGCCAACGACCTGCCGATGCTGAGCATAGCCGGACTGGGTATCGCCTTTAGGGCCAAACCCCTGGTTGTGCAGGAAGCCGATCAAGCGATCTCCACCCTGGGTTTGGATGGTATTCTCTACTTGTTGGGTATTGGAGACCGCTACCAGCTTAGTGAGTAGCGCTGGATAAAGAGTTGGCTCAGATATTGTTCCACAGCGATTCAAACTGCGTGTTGATAATGTCGCCCTTGTCCTGCACGACGTCCTCCAGCTGCTGGATATAGCGGAACTCGAACTGATTGTAGGCCGCTGTTGAGGAAACTTTCTTGAACAGCTGGATATACGATTCCTCGCCGCCGCGCATCAGCTTGACCTTCTGTCTCTCCTTGAAACCCACTCGTGGCGTTATCAAGGTATTAGGTTGTCCCACCAGCTTGATTTCTGGCAGTAGCAGGGAGCGCATCATGTCGCCGTCTTCACCGGTTTTATGCTGTACGCTGGCACCGTAGGGGGTCGCGCGAGGGCTCAAAAGCTCGACCCCCAGCAAGGTAGTTTGATCCTTGAGCTGGCTTACCCAGCGAATAACGGCGATGCTCCAGGCATTATTGTCTACTTCCCGCACCGCGATGACATCACCGGTTTTAATGTGACTGGGAATGTCGGCCGACCACTCCAGGCAATAACCACCGGGGCTGACATTGGCCATGCGCACTGGAAATACCGGATGACGTTCTTTGCTGTTGCGGTCGGTGCTCTGCTCAGCTTCGCGGATGTGATACTCAATATCTTCGAGGTCGACATCTTCACCGTCTGCCTCGTCATTCGAGAAGGCGCTGTCCCATATTGCTTTCTCGCGAGAGGATTCCTTGTCCATGAAGGGGTTTTTGTCCTGCCCCTCTTCCAGCGACTCGCTGGAATCCCTGGAGATCAGCTTCTCAAAGCTAATACCGCCACAGACGTAATAATGGGTATTGCTCAAGCCAACCGAAACCCAGAGCTTTTCCTGGACGGGGGCCCGCGCAAAGTTGCGCTTACTCATTACACCCCAAGAGGTAATGATGTGATCAAGGACATTGGGCGATACCGCCGTGTCCTTGTCGAACACAATGGCTCGCTCACCGGTGTCGTTGCGCAAATTTTTGAGGTGCTCAATCAGGTCATCGGTGTTGATCAACCTGCAGGTAGGTCCTGGTTCTTCGCTATAGAGTGAACCGTAGAGGGGCGGGTGATCGCTGGCGAAATCTACCAGGAACAAACCTTCTCCCTCTTCAGGAGGCAGCATCTGTAGATGTACTACCCATTCTCGCAAGCCCTTGAAAACGCCGGCCAGATCTCTCTGGCGAAGTTGGTTGGGTTTGCAGCAACCCATCATCAGAGCGCGCAGGTAGGTATCTGTAATGCTGCCATTACCGGAAATATCATCCACGACAATCTGGCTGGTCAATTTTTGTCGTTCGGCCAACAGGTAAAGCTGATGCAACTCCGTCCAGGCGTTCAGTTCCACCGGTTGATAGAGTTGGTATGAGACCAGCAGGCGCATGCTGCCCGAGGTAATTGCCCGGTGTACCGACTGACAGACTAACTTGGCTGGATTGGTGTTGGTGATGGATTGCCGTCTCTGGATAGTCTGAATCGCGACAATGGTATAAGCCGTGGTTGTGAGCTCGAACAGGTTCTGCGCCAGTCGACTGGCCTTGCGAGGCTCTTCCGGTAACACCACGGGTTGGTTCAAATAAAATTTTGACAGCGTGGACAGCGCCACCTGAAAAGTGGAGCGCAGGGCCTCGAGGATCTCAAAGCGCACATCGGGTGCCATGTCGACTCTATTGAGATCGCTTATTGCACTGCGCAGCTGCTGAGCCACCTGGGCAGAATTAGCCATCGGCAGGCTCTCTGCCCAGGCACGCGCCTGTTCGGCAGACAGTTCGAATAGTGCGAATTCCGCCAGATCCTGACGGGGAATTCGTAATTTGATGGGTTCGTTATTGCTCATCGGCCCCACAATTGGTTATTCGTCAAATGTGCGATTACCTTAACAACACACTATAAGTGGCTGTTTTGTATTTATTATAGGTGAAAAATCGCGCAAATAGGACGTCTTTTTAGTGTTGTCTGTGAACTGCGTCGCACTCCAGCTGCGACTATCCCCGCTACAGTGAATCACCAATGTTGCCATGTGTCCAGTGGGCCAGGCTTTCCGGTATGATATGCCCCTTTTTGACGCAATACAGAGACAAAGGTTATGGCTAGCTACTCCACCAGTGATTTCCGCTCCGGGCTTAAGGTGATGTTGGAGGGAGATCCCTGCAGTATCGTGGAAAACGAATTTGTTAAGCCAGGGAAGGGGCAGGCCTTTAGTCGTGTGAAGCTGCGCAACCTGAAAACAGGTCGGGTTTGGGAGCGCACCTTTAAATCCGGCGAATCCCTGGAAGCTGCAGATGTCATGGAACGGGACATGGAATACCTGTACAGCGATGGCGAATTCTGGCATTTCATGGAGCCCGACACCTACGAGCAATACCAGGCGGATAAAAATGCAGTGGGAGAAAACTACCAGTGGCTCAAGGAGCAGGATCGCTGTGAAGTGACCCTCTACAATGACTCACCGTTGTCGATTACCCCGGCAAATTTTGTCGAGCTGGAAATCACCCAGACCGACCCGGGTCTGAAGGGTGATACAGCCAGTGGAGGTAGCAAGCCTGCCACTTTAAGCACCGGTGCCGTGGTCAAGGTTCCCCTGTTCCTGAGCGAGGGTGAAATTATCCGGATTGACACCCGCAGTGGTGAATACGTGGGTCGCGGAAAATCCTGACGTTGCCATGATCAATTGGCAGCCCAGCGCCGAGCTAGAACTTCTGCAGGCGCGAGCGCAGCTGTTACGAACTGTTCGCGAGTTTTTCGCCGCCCGCGAGGTACTGGAAGTTGAAACTCCGCTGCTGTGCAGCTCGCCGGTAACCGATTCCCATATACAGATTTTCGAGAGTGAGGGGCGCTACCTGCAGACATCCCCCGAGTACGCCATGAAACGCCTTCTGGTCGCCGGATCGGGGCCAATCTACCAGGTTTGCAAAGCTTTTCGGCAGGAGGAGGCAGGTTCGCGCCACAATCCCGAATTCACGATGTTGGAATGGTATCGGCCCGGTTTCGGCGCTCGCGAACTCATGGATGAAGTGCAGTCGCTGTTAGAGTTGGTGCTGGGTCCCAACGAAGTCTCTCGCTACAGTTACCGTGAGCTGTTTGCCGAGTTCGCCGGTGTTGATCCATTCTCGGAATCCCAGGAGCGCCTGGCACATCGCCTGGGCAAGGTAACGGAGCTGAATTTCATGCCCGATTGCCGGGACGCCTGGTTAGATCTGTTGCTCAGTCATGTCATAGAGCCGCAACTTCGCGACCGGGGCCCTGTGTTTGTTTACGATTATCCAGCCTCTCAGGCTGCCCTGGCGCGATTGCGAGACGAGGACGATTACCCCGTGGCAGAGCGTTTTGAGGTTTATGTGCGCGGTGTGGAGCTGGCCAATGGCTACAGGGAACTGTGCGATGCAAATGAGCTGGCGCAGCGGTTTGAGCGAGAGAATGAATCATTGCGAGTCCGGGGTGAGGCCGAGAGGCCCGTGGACCAGCGCCTGCTACAGGCAATAGCGGAGGGATTGCCGGAGTGTGCCGGGGTTGCGCTGGGCCTTGATCGACTATTAATGCTGCAGTCGGGCAGCGATGATATCCAGCAGGTGCTAAGTTTTGACTGGTCCCGCGCCTGACACCACGGCGGGCCCGTAGCCCGCAATAAATTCGGCGGGTAATCGGCGCGGCTTACCGGTACTCAAGGCAACGCAGACGAAGTTCATGCCGCCGCGCAACAAGGTCTGTTGATCGCTTTGGCGAACTATCTGGAAGCGCCTGGACATGGTGAGACGACCATCCCAATCGACAATCCAGGTGGCGATTATCAGTTCGTCCTCCAGGTGGGAAGCCTGCAGATAATTAAATTCGCTATGGGTAATGACCATGGCGCGGTCAAGCTCTCGATAGCACTGCAAATCGAGCCCCAGCGATACCGAATGCCCCCAGGCCACCTGTTCACACCATTTCACGTAGACCGCATTGTTGGTGTGTTGCAGCCCGTCAATGTGCTTCAACTCAACCTGCGCTTCCTGGGTAAATGGATTGGACCAGTCCCAGTCCATCAGGCTGCGCTGGCCAACTCTGACCTCAGTTCGGGTTCCAGCGGTTTTTGGGCGATCTGGAAATAACCATAAAGCACCGCGATTATGGGGCAGAAATAGTTGAAGAAGGCGAAAGGCGCATAGGCCATGGTGCTGACCCCCAGGGTGGCTGCCATATAGGCGCCACAGGTATTCCAGGGTACCAGGGCCGAGGTCAGGGTGGCGCTGTCTTCCAGCGTCCGCGACAGGTTGAGAGAGGACAGCCCGCGCTTTTGAAACTCGTTGCGAAACATCCGCCCGGGCACGGTAATGGCAATAAACTGGTCGCTGGTAACCACATTGCTGGCGACACAGGTGCCGACAGTGGCCGCGACCAGACCACCGTTGCTATTAACTCGCTTCAGTGCCGTACCGACCAGGTACTGCAAGATGCCTACCCTCTCGATAGCGCCGCCAAAGGCCATGGCGCAGATAATCAGCGAGCTGGTATTCATCATCGATTGCATGCCGCCCTTGGAGAGCAGCTGGTCCATAAATTCACTGTCGCTGTGAGAGGTGAAACCATCAAACAGACTGGTCCACACACCCTGCATCAGCTTCATTCCATGGGGAATATCGGCGTCTCCGACTAGCGCTAGGGTGGCAGACTGTTGAAAAACCAGCGCAAACACCACGCCCACCAAGGTGCTGGTCATGATAGCGGCCAGCGCCGGTACCTTTTTGTAAGCCATGGTGAACATGACGATCAGCGGTATGAACAGGTACCAGCCAATAGTGAATTGCTGAGCCAGGTTGTCGCGAAGTTCGTTGATCTGATCAGGCGGTGTGGCCTCGCCACCCCCGAAAAAGCTGAAGGCGACCAATGCCAGCAGAAAGCTCGGCACCGTGGTCCACAGCAGGTGGCGAATATGCTGAAACAAATCTACACCGGCGATGCCCGATGCCAGGTTGGTGGTATCTGAGAGCGGTGACAGCTTGTCGCCCAGGTAAGCGCCGGAAATGATGGCACCGGCGGTGACCTCCGGGGACATATTAAAGCTGGCGGCTATCGCCATCATGCCAATGCCGATGGTGCCGGCAACCGTCCAGGATGAGCCGATACTCACCGCGGTGATGGCGCAGAGTATGGCGGTGGCCGCGTAAAAAATCGAAGGCGACAGCACTTCGACGCCGTAGTAGATGATGGCGGGAATGGTGCCCGCCAGAATCCAGGAGCCAATCAGCATACCGACCGATAACAGGATCAGCAGTGGCCCGAGACATAACTGGATGCCATGCAAAATACCCCCCTCTACCTCCTTCCAGCTCAGACCCAGATGCATACCCACCAGGGCGACGGCACCGGCACAGAACAGCAGGGCGATCTGGTTGGCGCCATATGAGGAGTCGGCACCGTACAGGTAGACGGAGCAGGTCAGTAACACAATAAGCAGGAGGATGGGGGCCAGCGCTAGCGCGGGAGTGAGCACCTTGTTGTTATTTTCCATGGTGATTCGCTTGCCAGGATTCGCGACCATGGTACAGGCTGGGTCCTTTCAGTACTATGCTTGGTCATGGCAAATCCCCCCCACAATGATCGTCAGGCACTGATTTTGGGGCTGCTGGCGGTTGCGATCTGGTCGACGGTGGCGACGGCTTTCAAGCTGTCCCTGCGCCACCTCGACGTGTTCCAGCTCTTGTTCCTGGCCAGCACTGTTTCCGCGCTGGTGCTGTTGATGATTGTTGGCAAGCGCGGACAGCTTCCTTTATTGATGGAGTATCTTGGTCAGGCGCCGCGTTTCTATGTGCTGGTTGCAGCGCTGAATCCCTGCCTGTACTACTTGATACTGTTTTCGGCCTACGACCTATTGCCGGCGCAGCAGGCCCAGGCGATCAACTATACCTGGGCCATTACCCTTGGGCTGATGGGGGTGTTCCTGTTGGGGCAGCGCCTGGGTTGGGTTGACGTATTGGCGAGCATAATGGGATACGGAGGCGTCGTGATTATCGCGACCCGGGGTGATTTGTTGAGCCTGCAGGTGGACGATCCGTGGGGGGTTTCGCTGGCCTTGTTCAGCACCCTGGTGTGGGCGTACTACTGGATCGTTAATACGCGCAATCAGCGTGACCCGGTGGTTTCTCTGTGCCTGAATTTTGTGCTGGCGGCGCCTGCCTGGCGATTTGCCTGGTTTTTTCCAGCTTGCCGGCGCCGAGTTGGCAGGGGCTGGCTGCTGCTGCCTACGTCGGCTGCTTCGAAATGGGCATTACCTTTGTTCTCTGGTCGCTGGCCCTGAAGAGAACATCTCACGTGAGCCGGGTGGCTAACCTGGTGTTTTTGGCGCCATTGCTGTCACTGATACCCATTCAGTTTATCCTGGGCGAGGACATCGCCAGTGCAACGCTGATTGGTCTGGCACTGATAATCCCCGCCTCAATGCTCCAGCAACTACAGCGGAAGGGGAGCTGATGGCAAAAGCCTTGGCATCGGGGAAGGAATTGGCGAAGGAGCTGCCGCCGCTTTACTACCTGCATAATTTTGATGCCCTACTCAGTAGCGTTTGCGAGCTGTACGGGGATCTATTCAGTGAGGATGAATTAGCCTATGTCACCTCCCTGCAACAGTTGAGTGAAGCCGCTCGCGGATTATACGTTCGGCTGATGTCGCGGGTGGGGCCGGTATTTCGCAGTGAAAAAATTGATTACCCGGAGCTGGGCCCGTTGCCGCCGCTGGCGCAGGAACTGAATGACGCAGAGCTGCTGCATAAGGTGGTGGCGCCCGAGCTGGAACAGATTTTGGAGCTGTGCCGCAAGGATGAGTTGCTCGAGCTGTTTGGTGGCAATCTCGATGGCGCTGGCCGATTGAAGCGAGACCAGTTGCAGCATCGGATTCGTGAGGCATATACCGACGCGGAGGAGTGGGTGGCGTTGTGGGCAGCGTGGTATGCGGGACAGCTGTGGGAGCCCCGGCACCGGGAGCGGATCGAGTTGTTGCAGCTGTTGTTCTTTGGCAACCGCCGCCAGAGTCTGACCGATTTTGTGCTCAGCGACCTGGGAGTCGCTCGTTATGTTGATTACCCGCTGGATCCGGCTTTCCGCCTGTTTGAGAATCGAGAACAGCTCGACGAGTACCTGGCCATCACCCGCTTACGCGAAATCTATTATGAGGCCGAGGAAGCGGGAGATATTGAGGCACTACTGCTACTGGTCAATCCGCTGTGCAGCGCTACGGATTCGCCGGCATTATCAGCGCGCTGGAACCAGCTGCGCAACCGCGTGGCAAGACAGCTTGAGCGGGAAAAATACCTCGAAGAAGCGCAGCAAGTGTACCGTTGTTCAAGTGACCATCCAGCGCGGGAGAGGCGGGTTCGTATTCTGCGGTCCGAAGGTGAGCTGGAGTCCGCGCTACAACTGTGTCAACTGATAAGCGCACAGCCCTGGTGTGAAGCTGAGCTGGATTTTGCCCTTGCCCAGATACCCGGTCTGCAGAAAAAATTGGGCCAGCCCACGAACCCGGTTGTCGGCATCAGCTACAGCGAACAACGACTTTGTCTTGAGAACTCGGGGGTGAGGGTAGAGGAGGCTGTTGCTCAGCACTATGCACAGCAATGGTCCCGGGTGTATTTTGCGGAAATATTTTGTTCAATGCATTGTTCGGACTTTGTTTCTGGGAGGAAATCTTCCAGCCGATCCGGGGTGCCTTTGTAAATCGTTTCCAGTCATCGCCTCTCGATATGCATAGCCGCGAGTTTTATCTGCGGCGACAGCCAGCCATTGATGCTCGCCTCAAACAGCTGGAATCCGAGGGCATTGCAGCCCTGGTGCTGGAGAATTTCGAGCGCTACCAGGGCTTGAGTTGCAGTTGGGTGAATTGGCGTTTTTTGGAGCGGGAGATGCTGGTGCTCGCTCTCGAGCATGTGCCGTCCGCGATGTTGGCGGCGATATTTCGTCGCATCCTTTTTGATCCCCGGGCTAATCGCAGCGGCCTGCCAGACCTGGTGGCCTTCGACAGCGAGAGAGGATTCAAATTGATGGAGGTCAAAGGCCCCGGCGACCAGGTGCAGGCCAACCAGCGGCGCTGGTTCCGATTTTTTCTGGAAGCTGGTATCCCCTTTGAAGTGGTCTGGGTTGAGTGGCGTCATGACTGAACACACGATTGCCGTGCGAGAACTGGCGGAATTTGTCCATCGCAGCGGGGATATCGATTATCGTTTTACGCCTTCACCCACGGCCATCGAGGGTATAGAAGGCCACAACGAACTGTACCGTCGCCGGCCCGAGACGTACGCTTCGGAGTACGCCCTCGAGAAGCTGTTTCACCTGGGGCCTATCGATCTGCGAGTGCGTGGCAGGGCCGATGGCTACGACCCGGTGGAAGCCTATGTGGAGGAGATCAAGACCACCCGGGTCAGCCCGCAGGACATCCCATCAGCGGTTACTGATTTACACAGCGCGCAGGCCAGGCTCTATGGTGGCTTGTTGTGTGAACAGGACCTGGCGCTGTCGCAGCTTGATATCCAGGTGTGTTATTTCAACATCGACAGCGGTGATGAATATCCCCAGCGGCAGTGTCACGATCGGCAGCAGCTGCTGGAGTTCCTCTATACCGCGGTATCTGAGTATGCGCGGTGGCTGGAGTTAATAGATGCGGAGCAGAGTTTGAGGGACCGCAGTATTGCCAACCTCGCGTTTCCCCATAGTGACTATCGCCCCGGGCAGAGGGAAATGGCGGAAAACGTTTACAAGTGCATAAGCCAGCGGGGGCAATTGTTGCTGCAGGCACCAACAGGCATCGGCAAAACCGCCGCGGTCATCTACCCGGCCATCAAGGCACTGGCTGCTGGCAAGCATGACGCCTTTGCCTTCGTGACAGCAAAAATCGTGGGCGCCAGGGCCGCGGAGGATAGCCTGGAGTTACTACAGGGCCAGGGACTGCATTTGCACCGACTCACCGTGACGGCCAAAGAGCGGGTTTGTTTTTCCCCCGGCAAAGCTTGCCACGGTGACGATTGTCCCTTTGCTCGCGGCTACTACGACCGCTTGCCGGCGGCGAGACGCGAGGCAGTGGAGAGTCACACCGCACTCACTCGGCAGACGGTAGAGCAACTGTCGCGCAAGTATGAGATCTGCCCTTACCAGTTGGCGACGGACCTGCTGCCGTGGATGGACGCCTGCATCGCCGACATTCACCACTTCTACAGTTTTTACGCGGGAATTGCTGCGCGCATGGAACAGCGCGACAAACCCTGGTCGGTGTTGGTGGATGAGGCACACAACTTGCCGGATCGAGCCAGGAGCATGTTCAGTGCCAGTCTGTCCAAGTCAGCCCTGATGGCGGCGCGGCGAGAGGCCGCCGGCAAAATAAAAAAGTCACTGGATGCCTGTAACCGTCGCCTGCTGGAGCTAGACAAGGCCGATTGGCTGGAATCCGATTTTCACCACTTGCCCGAAGCGCCCGACGCCCTGGTCTATGCCCTGGGTCAATTTGTGGCGGTAATGGGCGAACAGCAAAATACCGAGGCAGGTTTGTTGCAGGCCAGACCGCGGCTACAGGATTTCTATTTCGCCGCAATTCAGTTCCTGCGTGTGCTGGAAGACTGGGGCGACGACTATCGTTTTGAACTGCAGCGGCAGCCGGAGAAAAAGCAGAGCCTCAAGCTGTCGCTGCACTGCCTGGACGCCAGCCGCCTGCTGACGCGGCGCCAGCAACTGCCGGCGTCGGTGACGGCGTTTTCCGCGACGGTCTCACCGGCGCACTGGGTGAGCCGGGACATTGGATTCTCTGGGTCGGCTGTTTACCTGGATATCCAGTCGCCCTTTGAGCCCTCACAGTTACCGGTCACAATCAACACCGCGATTGATACCCGCTTCAGGCAGCGCAGTCGGAGTGTGGGCGCATTGGCCGAAACAATTTCTGCCTGGCTGGCACAGGAGCCGGGTAACGTGATCGTCTATTTCCCTTCCTTTGCTTATATGCAACAGGTCTTGTCAGTGTTGGAGGGGCGCTTGCCTCATCGAGAGCTGTTGATCCAGCGGCCGGAACTGGGTGATGAGGAGCGCTCCCGATTCCTGAACACCTTGCAGCGACAGCAGGGTGTTGTGGCTTTCTGTATTCTCGGCGGCGTGTTCGGCGAGGGTATAGATCTGCCAGGCGATGCACTGACCAGTGTGGTGATCGTCGGGGTTGGCTTGCCCCAGTTCAACCGCGATACCCAGGCACGCAGAGACTATCTTGAGGTCACCAGCGGACAGGGGTTCGAGTTCACCTATCTTTACCCCGGCATGCAGAAGGTTTGGCAGGCCCTGGGTCGGGTTATCCGCGGCCCCAATGATCGGGGGAGGGCGCTGTTGATTGATCAGCGCTACCGGGAGCACGCCTACCGGAATTTACTGCCGGTATGGTGGACATATTCTGAATCGGCAGAGGCGTGACAATGCCCCGAGCGAATGGGAGCGCTGCAAACATTCATTTGCTGAATAATGCTTATTATACGCCGGTGCTGAGCCCTGTGTTACAGTGCCGCACCGTTAAAAAATCACTATAGGGGTAGGTAGGAATATGCGTATTGCGATCCCGCGGGAAACACACCCGGGCGAAAATCGGGTCCCCATTATTCCAGACGTGGCCAAGAAGTTGGTCCGTATGGGGGCAGATCTTGCCATAGAGGCCGGCATGGGACTTGGATCAGGCTTCACTGATGCCGAATATGAAGAGGCCGGCGCCCAGGTCGTGGCAGACCGGACCAGTCTGTTGGCCAATGCCGACATGGTGTTGCGTCTACGCAAACCCGAGCTGGCCGAAGTATCCCAGCTCAAAACTGGCAGCATTCATATCAGCTTCCTCGACCCCTTCAACGAACATGAGCTGATCAACGCTTTCAAAGCCCAGGGCGTGACCGCCATCAGCATGGAAATGATACCCCGTTCCACCCGCAGCCAGAAAATGGATGCATTGAGCTCCCAGGCCAACCTGGCGGGCTATGTGATGGTGATGCTGGCGGCCCAGTATCTTCCCCGCATTTTCCCGATGATGATGACGCCGGCGGGTACCCTGAAGCCGGCCAAGGTCTTCATTATTGGTGCCGGAGTGGCGGGCTTGCAGGCCATTGCCACCGCCAAACGCCTTGGCGCCAAAGTTACGGCCTTTGATACCCGTCCGGTGGTAGCCGAACAGGTGCACTCCTTGGGGGCAAAATTTCTCGATATCGAACTTGGTGAAACCGGGCAGACTGCCGATGGCTACGCCAAGGAATTGACCCCCGAACAAATCCAGATACAACGGGAAGCGCAGAAAGCTACTATCGCCGACTCAGACGTGGTGATTACCACGGCCCAGGTCTTTGGCCGTAAGGCCCCGCTCATCGTGACCCGCGACATGGTCGAGGGCATGGCATCGGGATCGGTAGTGATCGATATGGCAGCAGAGAGCGGTGGCAACGTGGAAGGTTCTGTCGCCAACGAGGTGGTCGATATCAACGGCGTCAGCGTAGTTGGCCTGGGTAACCTGGCCAATGAGGTGTGCAGGGATGCCAGCCAGATGTATGCGGCCAACCTGTTTGCCCTGGTGGAAGACAGCTGGGACGAAGAAGCTAAAAGCTTCAAGATCGATTTCGAGCACGACATCCTGCCGGGCTGCGTCATTACCCACGGTGGTGAAGTGGTGCACGAAACCATCAAGAACATTATGCAAGGGGGTGCCTGAGATGATACCTGTTGAAGTCTTTCTGACCTTTATTCTCATGCTCACCATCTTCCTGGGTTTTGAGTTGATCAACAAAGTGCCGTCTACGCTGCATACGCCGTTGATGTCGGGCGCGAACGCCATCTCCGGTATCACCGTGGTAGGTGCTATTGGCCTGGCCGGTACCGGACAGCAAGACCTGTCCAACTGGTTGGGAGCGGGGGCAGTGGCCCTGGCTTCTATCAACGTGGTGGGCGGTTACATGGTGACTGACCGCATGTTGGCCATGTTCAAGAAGAAGGAGGGTTGATGCTAATGGACTCTCTCATTCAGTACGGTTATATCGTTGCGGCAGCCTTGTTCATCCTCGGCTTGAAAAAGCTGGGCTCGCCGGCGACGGCACGGCGCGGCAATATGATGTCAGCCGGCGCTATGTTGTTGGCCATTGTGGCGGCGTTACTCGATCAGGGTATTGTTGAATACCAGTGGATCTTGATTGGCTTTGCTGTGGGTGCCGTCATCGGTGCCGCCGCGGCGCGTCTGGTCGAGATGACCTCCATGCCGGAGATGGTCGCCCTGTTTAACGGTTTTGGCGGTATGGCCAGCTTGCTGGTTGGCTGGGCGGCAATTGCCCCCGGTGCCGGTACGTTTACCCTGGTGACAATCGTTTTATCCATTCTGATCGGTGGTTTGACCTTTACCGGCAGCCTGATTGCCTATGGCAAGCTCAGTGAGACGATCGGCAGTGGCGCGGTGATGTTCAAGGGCCAGCAAGTGGTCAATAGCCTGATTGTGCTGAGCATCGTCGGTAGTGCGGCTATGTTCTGTATGGAGCCCGCCAACCCGCAATGGTTGTACCTAGTCATTGGCCTGGCGCTGTTATTCGGCATTATGGCGGTAATCCCCATCGGCGGCGCCGATATGCCGGTGGTGATTTCCTTGTTGAACAGCTATTCCGGCCTGGCGGCCTGCGCGGCTGGCTTTGCGATTAGCAATAACATCTTGATTGTGGCCGGCGCCCTGGTAGGAGCCAGTGGCATCATTCTGACCCAGATCATGTGCAAAGCCATGAATCGCTCATTGTCCAATGTGCTGTTTTCCGGTTTCGGTTCAGTCAGTGATGACACCACCGAAGTGGAGGGGGAGATCAAGCCAATCACGGCTGAAGATGCCTACTTTGTGCTGGAAGCGGCCTCAAATGTCGCCATTGTTCCCGGTTATGGCATGGCAGTTGCCCAGGCCCAGCATGTGGTGAAGGAATTACAGGAATTACTGGAAAAGAATGGCTGCGAAGTTAATTACGGCATTCACCCCGTGGCGGGGCGCATGCCCGGGCATATGAACGTGTTGCTGGCCGAGGCGGATGTCCCGTACGACTTGCTGTTGGAGATGGACGACATCAATCCGCGCATGGAAAATGTGGATGTATGTATCGTGATCGGTGCCAATGACGTGGTTAACCCGGCGGCGCGTGAGAATGAGGGAAGCCCGATATACGGCATGCCTATTATCAACGTCGATCAGGCGCGCACGGTATTTGTGCTGAAGCGCTCCATGGCATCGGGCTTTGCTGGTATCGAAAACCCGCTATTTTACAAGGACAATACCCGCATGTTATTCGGTGACGCCAAGGAGTCGATTGGCACACTGGTGCGCGAGTTTGAATAAACTTGAGCGGCGGAAATCACTTCCGCTGCAACCCCATATAGCCACTTAAACTATCTCCTCGCCCTGTTAGAATGAAGGTATGTCATGGTGGAGCACGCCGTGGGTGAGGGTCCAATGACCATAGATGCCGAGCAGGGCCAAGTAGTACATCCTGACGCAGCTGTCGCTGGCGAGGAGGCGGACAGCCGTGCTGATCTGGCTCTGAAACATATGAATAATAAGCGCTATTCAGAAGCCGCTGAATGTCTCTATCAGATACTTGAAGATAAACCCGGCAGTGCCGTCATCTGGTTGCGCCTGGGAGAGACCTACCGCCTACGAAAATTGTATTCGCAGGCAGAGAACGCCTACCGCACCTCGATCAAGATCGATCCACGTATTTCGGAAACTCATTTCAGCTTGGGTCATGTGTTAACCGAAATGCTGCGGCATGAGGAAGCAATTGGAGAATATGACTTGGTTCTCGCCAAGGACCCTGAGCACAAAAAAGCTCTGACTAAGAAGTCATTCAGTCTGCTCATACTGGGCAAAGAAAAAGAAGCTCGTGATATCAGACAACGAAGATACGCGATGGACCCTGGAAATACCTTAACCGCGCTGGGGATAGCCTTTTCCTATTTCCACGAAAATCGCTTTCCAGAGGCTTGGGAGTGGTTTGAAAAGCGAACGAACAAGTACCCTGTACACCTGAACATACGTCACGGAGTTGAGAAATGGGAAGGACAGTCTCTCGATGGTAAAACGATTCTCATTAGCACTGAGCAGGGCATAGGCGACACAGTCAATTTTGTGCGTTACCTATACGAACTCAAGAAAATGTATAGCTGCCGAGTGGTTTTTGCATGTCGCAGATAGCTCTATGCCATGTTTAAGGGTTGTACGGCAATTGATCAACTAGTGCTTTCCAAAGATGTAGATGTTCAGGTGGATTTTCACTGTCCCCTGATGAGTGTGCCAGGTGTACTGGGGCACGACTGGTCTTCGTTCCTACAGAACGTGGAGTTTATAAAGCCGGATGTAAGTCGTGTAGAAGAATGGAGAGGGCGACTGGCATCACTATCCGGTCTAAAAATTGGTTTGGCATGGCAGGGAAACTCCAGTCATCCCAATGACGCGAATCGTAGCTTCCCGCTGCGCGCACTTCTGCCCCTGCTGAAATTGAAAGGGATAAACCTGATAAGTCTGCAAAAGAACGAGGGCGAAGAGCAGCTAAAAGGCCTGAAAAATCTGCTGAGTATTACTGATCTGGGGGCGGACCTGGATGAGAAATCCGCCCCCTTCGTGGAAACAATAGCGGTGCTAAAAAACCTTGATCTCGTTATTAGTTGCGATTCTGCGCTGTGCCATTTTGCCGGTGCAATGGGTGTACCTATATGGCTGGCACTGTCCGCCCATGGCCCCGATTGGCGTTGGGGGTATAAAGAAAAGACAACCATTTGGTACCCGTCTATGGCCTTGTATCGTCAACAGGGCGTCGGGAATTGGGGCTCTGTGTTTCACGCTATGGCAAATCGGCTATTGCTCGATTTCGATCAGGTTGAGTTGAAACATCCTCAAGACATGGTTGTTGCCGGTATCGGGGCCAATCAGCTTGCGCTGACTCGACATGGGCTGATGACATATAACAAGAACGACATCTATATTGGTAGGTCTTTGGAAGCATACGGTGAGTTTTCTGATGCTGAAATTGAGTTGATAAGAAATCTGGCCCAACCGGGGCAAACTGTGGTGGAGGCCGGTTCCAATATTGGGGCGCATACCTTACCACTTTCCGACATTGTCGGAGTGCACGGTAAAGTCTATGCCTTTGAACCACAGAGGCTAGCTTTTCAAACGCTGTGCGCAAATATGGCCATCAATGGCAGAGGCAATGTTGATTGTCGTCAAGCGGGCCTGGGTGAAAAAGAAGGATCAATGATTGTTTCGGAGCTCGACCTCGACGGAGCCAGCAACCTTGGAAGTGTCCCACTGGGATTAACCCGTGCAGGCCAAAATATTCCATTGCAGACGATCGATGGGCTACAGCTCAAAACGCTGTCTCTAATAAAACTTGATGTTGAGGGCATGGAACTGCAGGTGCTAAAGGGTGCGCGCGACACCATCAATGAGCTACAGCCTTACTTGTACCTGGAGAATGATAGGGAGCATTTGTCACCAGCTCTTATCGACTACATAGAGGGCTTGGGCTACACCTCCTATTGGCATGTAATACCCATCTTCAATGAGCGCAACTATTTCGGTGTTCAGCAAAACTTGTTCAACAAGATAAGCTCAATCAATATGTTGTGTATCCCCTCGAGTTCGACATTTGAACCCGCTGGCTTGCCGCGGGTGACTGGCCCGCACGCGGACTGGCGCAAAGCACTGGACCAATCATGAGAGAAAGAAATACCGTCCGGGTTGAATTGGCGCCGGCAGAGCTGTTGGACAAACTATCTATACTTGAAATCAAGGTAGATAGGATTTCAGAAGTGGTTAAACGTAAAAACGTGCTTGCTGAGCTGGATGTTCTGAGGGAGGCCAGAGCACATAGTATAAGCAGCACAGATGAGGTGGACGCACTATATTCGAAACTGAAGGCGGTCAATAGCCGGCTTTGGAGTATCGAAGATGACATTCGTTTGTGTGAGAAAAGTTCGGAGTTTGGGCCAAAATTTGTGGAGTTGGCGAGATCCGTTTATATCCAGAATGACGAGCGAGCCGCACTTAAACGAGAGATCAACCTGTTGCTCAATTCTGCAATTCTTGAAGAAAAATCTTATGAAGACTATTAGCTATCCCGGGAATTTTGTGCCGTATTCGCAATTATATTCGGAAGGCCGGATGGTGAGCAGGATAAATCGCTTCTTGTTATTGCTGGCAGTGATACTGCTATGGGGATGTCAGGCGTCGGAGGCACCCACAGATCCAGACAAAGCAAAATTTTCTGATCTGATGGCTGGCGCCGAGCTGAGCGAGGGCCTGTTCGATTTATACCGGCTCAATGATAGCGGTGAGCTCTATATGAAAGTCTCCGCCGACCAGTTGGGAATGGAACTTCTTCACCTGGTGACTTCCCAGGACGGGCTGTCCAGCAACTGGACCATGCGTGGCGGCTACGCCAGCAAGCGGATCATCCGGTTGCGTCGCGACTACAACAAGCTGGTGTTTGAACAAATCAACACTCACTACTACTTTGATCCGGCCAGCCCTCTAAGCAGAGCAGCGGAGGCCAATCTGCCACCCTCGATTCTGGCGCTGGCGGATATTACCGACGAAAGTGAAGAGGGAGATCTGCTGGTTAAAGTGAGCCCGGTATTTCTCAGCGAGGCCATGCACCAGATCACCCTGCCAGGGGATCCGCAAGCAGAGCCGGGTACCGAGTTCAGCCTCGGAGAATTAAACGCTGATAAAACCCGCTTGAAGGAAATTCGCAGCTACCCTGATAACGTCGATCTGATGGTGAATTACGTTTATGAAAACCCGGCACCGCTGGTCAGCGGTGGTCCAGGTTTAACCGATGATCGGGTGGTCGTGCTGGTGATGCAACACAGCCTGGTCAAGCTTCCAGACAATGATTTTCAGCCGCGTTTCGAAGACCCGCGCCTGGGTTATTTCACCGACCGGGTCACCGACCAGACCAGTCACAGTCCGACCCCCTATCGGGACCCCATTCAGCGCTGGAACCTGGTGAAGAAAAATTCGGGAGTGGCACGGTCTGAGCCAGTGGAACCCATTGTGTTCTGGTTGGAAAACACCACGCCCCACGAATACCGCGATGTCATCACCGATGCCCTACTTACCTGGAACCAGGCCTTTGAAAGTGCCGGCTTTGTCAACGCGGTACAGGTCAAGGTGCAGCCCGATGACGCCGATTGGGATGCCGCCGATATTCGCTACAACGTATTGCGCTGGACGGCGTCGGATGAAAGCCCCTGGGGCGGCTACGGCCCGCGTTTCTCCGACCCGCGTAGCGGCCAGATTATCGGCGCCGACATTATGTTGGAATTTCGTTGGATAACCAGTCACCTGCGAGATGACCGTGACTTCACCGAAGCCCTGTTGCCCATAAATTCAGCAGGAAACCGTCGGCGGGAAGGTTGCCAGTTGGGGGCCTACAAGCAGTCGCAGCTGAGTATGGCGAGGGCGCTGTCTGCCGCGAAACCCGGTAGTGAGGAAGAGTCTGAGCTGGTGCGGCAATCACTCTACGACCTGGTTACCCATGAAGTGGGGCACACGTTGGGGTTGAATCACAACTTCATCGGCAGTCACTATCTGTCGCCGCAGCAATTGGCTTCCGCGGAGCTTACCGCCGAGCGCGGCGTTGCCGCCACGGTGATGGATTACCTGTCGATCAATTTTGCGGCAAGCGGGCAGGAGCAGCCCACCTTCTATCCTTTGGCCCCGGGGCCCTATGATCACTGGGCCATTGAATATGGCTATTCCGAGGCACTGGCAGATGAACAGGCAGAGCGGCTGCGTCTGGACACGATCCTGGCCCGCTCAACCGAGCCCGACCTGGCCTTTGGCCATGACGCCGACGATATGCGCTCCTCTGAGTCGGGCATTGATCCCCGCTTTATGATTTTTGACCAGAGTGCCGACCCGGTGCTGTTTGCCGTCAATCGTGTGGCGCTAATTGAATCGCTGATGCCGGGCATGCTGGAGAAACTGGCGCAGCCGAATCAGTCCTGGCAGGAGATGTACGATGCCTACCTCAACCTGACTGGTGAGTGGTCGCGGCAGATGATGGTTGCATCGCGCTGGGTCGGTGGCGTCTACGTGGATCGTGCTTTTCAGGGCCAGGCCGGGGCCACACAACCCTTGCGGCCGATACCGGTCGCTCGCCAGCGGGCGGCCATGAACTTGCTGACGGAAAAACTGTTTGCGCCGGATGCACTGCAGTTTGATCAGGCTGTTTACCAATACCTGCAACAGCAGCGCCGTGGCTTTGACCTGTGGTCCGCGCCGCAGGATCCCAAATTACTGGGCCGCTCACTAACCGTGCAGAAAAATGTGTTGAGCCACCTGTTACATCCGGTGACCTTGACGCGCATTAATGACAGCGCCTTGTACGGCAACGAATACAGTCTGCAAGAGTTGATGGCTGACCTGTCTCATGCGGTGTTCGCAGCGGATTTGAACAGCGCCGTCAATTCGCGCCGGCAACAGCTGCAATGGGAATATATTGAGCAGCTTCTGCCCATAGTCGATATTGAAGCCGGTAATGACTACGATTACCTGAGCCGCAGTGCAGCCCTGTACCAGCTCATGCAGCTGCAGCAGCAGCTGAACGACAGGTCGGCAGCGGATATCGCCACCCGGGCCCATACCGCGGCGCTATTGCACCGCATTGATACCAGTCTTGATCGAGACTGATTATTCCTCGATGGTCAGTGTTTCGCCGATCTGGGCCGCGGTGATCTCGTCCTCGCAGAACGGGAACCTGACCCATTCCTTGTTGGAGTAGAGCTTACTCTGGTCTGAGTAGTGATCAGAGGCCGGATCTGAGGAATTGGAGTGACTTATGATCACGTCGGCGACGGGACACTCTGTTTCATCCCAGGTCACTGCCTGGATATATGAGTTGCCAGCGCCGGGATTGATGTAACCACCTTCACTCAGGCTCACTCCGATGGCACCAAATATGGCCAGTGGTCCGAGGCCGCCGTGAATGGGTACCCGCTCTCCATTACGTTCAAGGTACTGCACCTCACCCCATGGTGCGTCCAGAGGGACATTGGCCTCCCGTAGTACTACAACCGCATTACTCAAGGCATTGATTACTCGCTCCTGGTTTGCTTCTAGCCCGCTATCGATTCCCGCAGGAGTGTTGAGCGGGTCGCTGGGTTCGAAATCCTGGGCCCAAAGTTCGTCGCTTTCCACGACGCCCTGAAAGCCACTAAACTCATTGAAGATGCTGCGCCAGAACTCGGTATATACCTGTAATCCCCGGCTCTCTAGATCGGCTTTGCGGTCCCATTGGGCCAATACAGCACAGGCCTCCAGCGCGCGTGATGGTACGCTGTCTTCCTGCTGAATAATGACCTCCATGCCCGCGCAGATTGCCAGCACATCATCAAGCACAATCTCAGCACCGTAGACCCGGTTTTCATACATGAGTCTCTCAAGAGAATCGAGGGTGAATCCGGGTGCATCGTCAAATCCGTCGGTGCCGGCCAGGCGTTCGGCGACCATAAGGTGATTGATACGAGTGCGCTGAAACTGCTGTAAGCCCTCATAGCCGACCGGACCCATGATAGTGGGAAAGCCTGTCAGCGGCTGGTTGGGATTGCTAAGCCAGTAGCTATTGTTGCTGTTGGCAACATAGTCCCGGGTGCGTAGCTGTGGTAGCGAACTGGCGCCGTAAACATTACTGCCAGCGGGCGCCTCCGGGTCATCACCCCATTCACATTCAGCTCGCGAGCCGTTGAGGGAGATAATTACATTGGAAGTCTCCCCAGCCAGAAGAGGGCCAATCACGCCGTCGACGCAACTCTCCAGCTGCAGCTTCGTTACAAATGGAATGGAGGAAATTTCACCATAGAAGGCATCGCCATGCCGGTCCGCCGCCAGGTCGTGAAAGACCGGATTGCCGATGGTGGCGAGGGCAGCGATATATTCATCCATATTGGTGGCCTGTGCCTTGTTGATCCACAACTCGATACCACGCACACCTGTGGTCAGGTTGGCGTCGCGAAACGCCAGTACCGTGCCGGTAAACATTGGCCAGCCGTCAAAAAGGGAAGAAATGCCGCCTAGGTTGACTACCGGGCCATAGTGGCTGGTATAATAGGTATGGCTGCGGGTTTCCAGGATGCCGTCGTCAAGTCGCACCTGTATCTCGATTTCCTCGGGCACAATATCGCGCCATTCACCTTCATAGTCATACTGCAGCGGGTTGTCCGGATTGAGCGTCAGCTCATACAGGCTGAAGCGATTGGCGCGTGATACCGTGTGGGTCCAGGCGAGGTCTTTGTTGAACCCAAGGCCGATGAATGGATAGCCCGTCAATGTGGCGCCAGCAGCATCGTAGACCCCGGGAATGGTTAAATGCGCCTGGTACCAGCTGCCGGCACCTTGCCAGGGTTGGTGTGGGTTACCCAGGACCATGCCGCTGCCGGTCTGGGTGGCGTTCCCGCCCAGGGCGATACCATTACTGCCCCTGTCGAGGGGGAGAATTTGTTGGGCAAACTGGCGCAATGCAGGGGCTGCTCTTTGCACTTGCCTAAGACTGGCCGAAGCTTGCGGCTGTTGATCTGGGCCAGTTGTTGCCAGAATAGCGCGCCTGAAAGTACCTTCTTGAGAACTTCCGCGCAGGGCCTCACGACTTTGATAGAGTACCAGGTCAACCGCGTCGATGGCAGCTACCCAGCTGGCATTACGGCACCCTTGTTCGCCTTCAGCTAAATTCTCAACACCGGTTTCCGCTAGATAGCGATTCATGCCTGCGGCCGTGCCTTGCGCCAGCTCACGTACATAGGCGGGTAACTGGTCAAAAAAATCCTGCTTGAATTTCTCCTTGCTACCAATCAGGTAGCGCACCAGAAAATCAGACTCAGTATTTCCCTCCTCCTCGCCCATCAACTCCGCAGACCTGCCGGCGGCGAACACGATCTCGCGCATGGTGACGCAGAAATTATCCTGGGAATAGGCGTAGCCGTAACCGTAACCCAGGCCACCCCAGTCGTCGGCCTTGATATGGGGAATACCGTAGTCCGTGCGTCGTATTTCCGCCCGGTAAAGCAGTTCGGGTTCGGGGGGCAGTATCTCTGGTGTTTCCAGGCCAGCGCCGCTGTCGGAATCGGAACAGGCGCTGACGAAGCAAAGAACAACCAGGATGGAAAACAGATAGCGCAGTGAACTCATTGTCATTTCATCTTCTTTGGTCAAAGGGCGAGATAATAGCACTAGCTGTGCCAATATGGGCTGGCTTGCCGATATCTCTGATAGCGCCGAGCACACGGTGCACTAGCTCCGATTCCCGGCGACCGCTACACTCTGCTATTTCGTAGAGATAACAGAGTGCAGGCATGGCGATAATCGACACGGTTACCGGCCCCATTGACGTGGCAGACCTCGGCGTCTCCCTGATGCACGAGCATGTCATGATCGGTTATCCGGGGTGGGAGGCCGATTCCCTGCGTCCCGGGCCCAAGCGGGAGGAAATGCTCGCGGTCGCCATCGACAAGATTGAGCAAATGCAAGAGCGGGGTATTCAATCCATGCTCGACCCCTGCCCCAATGATCTCGGCAGGGATGTCGAATTTTCTGCCGAGGTATCCGCCGCCACTGGTTTCAATATTATTTGCGCTACCGGCCTCTATAAAGAGGACGAGGGGGCAAACCCTACTGGCATTTCAGGTCCAGCTTCGGCCCGGTGGTAGATGCCATGGCTGAACTGTTCATTCACGAACTCACCGTGGGGGTCGGCGACACGGGCATCAAGGCCGGGATTATCAAGATTGCCACTGGCTTCGGTCAGATTACAGAATACGAGCACTCGATCATCGAGGCAGCGGTCACAGCTGTGGTACCAGCGACCACGATTATCATATGAATATTCTCGATCACGGCTCCTACCTGGGCATTGATCGCTTCGGTATTAATGTCCTGCAGCCGGATGAGGAGCGCGTGGCAGCACTGCTGGCGCTGCTGAAAAAGAACCGGGAGCAGCAACTGGTGATATCCCATGACTCGGTCTGGTGTTGGCGCGGCGAACCCATCCCCGCGGCGCTGATGGAGGAGATGGATGATGGGGCGATTTTCAATCCCACCCATTTTCACGATACCATCGCGCCAAAGCTGCTTGAGGGTGGTGCCACTGAGGCACAAATCAAAACCATGCTGGTGGACAATCCTCGCCGCTTCTTTGCCGGTGAAGTTCCCGCAGGAGAAAAATGATGACTGAACAGATTCACAAGCGTGCCTGCCATTTGTGCGAGGCCATCTGCGGGCTCGATATTGCCGTCGACAATGGTGTGATTGGCGCCATCAAGGGTGATAAAGATGATCCGCTGAGCCGGGGCCATATTTGTCCCAAGGCGGTGGCGCTGAAGGATCTGCACGAGGACCCTGACCGCCTGCGTCTGCCGGTGAAGCGAGTCGACGATGCATGGCAGCAGATCAGCTGGGAGGAAGCTTTCGAAACCGTCGCCACGCAGCTGCTTGCCAGTCGCAAGGCACACGGGGATGATTCCATGGCGGTGTACGCGGGCAATCCCAGCGTGCACAACTACGGCATGATGACTCACGCCCAACATGCGCTTGGCCTGCTGAAAACCCACAATCGGTTTTCGGCGACCTCGGTGGACCAGCTACCGCATCACCTGGTCGGCCTGTGGATGTACGGTCATCAATTCCTGATACCGATTCCCGATATCGATCACACCGGCTACTTCCTGATGCTGGGTGCCAATCCAGTGGCTTCCAATGGCAGCCTGATGACCGTGCCGGACGTTAAAAAGCGCATCAAAGCGCTGCAGGAGCGGGGTGGGAAATT
Source organism: Halieaceae bacterium (assembly GCA_965237855.1). GTDB lineage: Bacteria > Pseudomonadota > Gammaproteobacteria > Pseudomonadales > Halieaceae > CBDEGK01. Next base: position 59,236 of record CBDEGK010000008.1, read on the forward strand.
GGTGGTGTTGGATCCGCGGCGCACTGAGACCGCCGAAATTGCCTCTGAACACCTGTTTGTGCGGCCCGGTACCGATGCCCTGTTTTTACTGGGGATGCTGCATGTGCTGTTTGAGGAAGACCTGGTTAACACAGCTCGTATGAGCGATCACCTGACAGACTGGTCCAGGGTACGGGACATGGTGGCTGACTTTGACCCGGAGGGCAGCCAGCAGCTCACCGGCATTGCCGCTACTGAATTACGTCGCGTTACGCGGGAATTCGCTGCCGCCGACGGTGCCGTTTGCTATGGCCGCATGGGTGTCTCCACCCAGGAGTTTGGAACCCTGTGCCAGTGGCTGATTCAATTGATTAACATCGCCACCGGCAATTTTGACGAGGTGGGCGGCAGCCTATTCACCCGCACCGCCGTTGACCAGGTGGAGGGGCCGCTGGGTCGGCCGGGGCACTTTGATGGGTTTCGCTCCCGTGTGCGCCAATTACCAGAATTCAATGGTGAGTTGCCCACTGCCACCATGGCGGAGGAAATGCTCACCGAGGGGGAGGGCCAGATTCGCTCATTGGTGACCCTGGTGGGTAACCCGGTGCTGTCGACGCCCAATGGTCGCCAGTTGGATGAAGCGCTGGAGGGCCTCGACTTCATGGTCAGTGTCGATTTCTACATCAACGAGACCACGCGTCACGCCGACATTATTCTGCCGCCGACCTCGTCGCTCGAGCATGATCACTACGACCTGTCTTTTCACACCCTGGCAGTTCGCAACACCGCACGCTACAACCCACCGATATTCGACAAGCCCGAGGGCACACTGCATGACTGGGAGATCTTCGTAGGCCTGGGTCGAGTCATTGCCGAAAAACTGGGTGTGGAAGTCCGGCCCGCCAGACCTCCGCACGAGCTGATGGATTACGCGATCCAGGCCGGACCCTATGGTGGGGAAGATGGCCTGTCATTGCAGACATTGCGGGATCAGCCCAGTGGTGTAGACCTGGGGCCGCTGGAACCCTCCTGCCCGCAGCGCATCCAGACCACTGGCAAGCAGATACAGTGTGCACCCGAGCTGCTGCTGAAGGACCTGCAGCGGCTGCGGGAGTGGCGGTCGGCGCAGGATGACGGCCTGCGCCTGATTGGGCGCCGCCATGTTCGCAGCAATAACTCCTGGATGCACAACAGTTATCGACTGGTGAAAGGAAAACCGCGCTGCCAATTGTGGGTGAATCCCCGCGACCTGGAAGGATTGTCTCTCAGCGATGGTGACCAGGCGCGCCTGAGCTCAAGGGTTGGGGCGGTTGAGGTGGACATACTGGTTACCGAGGACATTATGCCGGGAACGGTCAGCCTTCCCCACGGCTGGGGCCATTCCCGCAAGGGTGTTGAGCTACAGGTTGCCCGCGATCATGCGGGCGTAAGTGCCAACGACGTCACCGACGAACAACTGTTGGATCAGTTGTCCGGTAACACCGCACTCAACGGGGTTCCGGTCAGGCTGGAGGCGCTCGCATAGGGCTCGGCGCCGAACTGCAAGCTGGCCAGGCGTTGGTAGAGCTCACAGTCTTCCAGGAGGCTTTTATGGCTGCCGGTGGCAATCAGCTGACCATGATCCAATACGGCAATCTGGTCGGCGTGGAGTATGGTCGACAGGCGGTGGGCGATAATAATCGTGGTGCGGTTTTCCATCAGTTCCTGTAGCGCCTGCTGAACCTGAAATTCGCTTTCCGCGTCGAGAGCACTGGTGGCTTCATCAAGCAATTGGATTTCCGGATTCTTGAGAACGGCGCGGGCGATGGCTAGTCGTTGTTTTTGGCCGCCGGACAATCTGACTCCCATTTCCCCAAGATGGCTGGCATACCCATCCGGCAGCCGCTGTATAAAGTCGTGGGCATGGGCTGCACGCGCCGCATGTTCGATTTCTTGTTGGGAGGCGCCGGGTTTGCCATAGGCAATGTTGTAGCTGACGTCGGCGGTAAACAGGGCCGGGGCCTGGGGTACCACGGCAATGTGGCGGCGCAATTCATGCAGGGGAATGTCGCGAATATTAGTGTCCCCGATCAGGATGCTCCCCTGCTGGGGGTCATAAAAGCGCTGCAATAATTCGAACAAGGTCGACTTGCCGGCGCCAGAGGGGCCAACCAGTGCCAGGCTCTTGCCACTTTCCAGCAGCAGTTCAAGCTGATGCAGGGCGGGTTGTGATGGGCGGGTAGGGTAGGCGAAGCTGAGATTATGAACGTTCACCGGTGCCTTGAAATTAAAACGATGCGCGGCATCCCCTGTATCGACAATGAGACTCTGCTCATGCAGCAGTTCCATTAGTCGCTCGGTAGCCCCGGCCGCCCGCATCAATTCTCCCCACACCTCAGACACAGTGGCTACACCGGTTCCGACCATTAGCGCATAGAATACAAAGGCGGCCAATTCACCGCCGGTCATGTCGCCATTGAAAACGTCATTGCCGCCAACCCAGAACATGGCGGAGAGGCCGGTGAATACCAACATGATGACCACGGTAATTAGAATGGCCCGCTGTCGAATTCTGCGCCGGGCGATCATAAATGCGCGTTCCACCTCATCGGAAAAGGCCTGTCTTTCGAAGCCTTCCCGGGTATAACTTTGCACAGTCTTAATATGTTGAATGATCTCGCCGGCGTAGCTACCGACACTGGCAATTGAGTCCTGGCTCTGGTTGGATAGATTGCGCACTTTGCGCCCGTAGAGAATGATGGGCATTAGTACTAATGGTACGGTGGCCAACACCATCGCAGTCAACTTCAGATTGGTGACAAACAACATGATCATGGCGCCCACCAGGGTCAGGCTGCTGCGCAGTGCCATAGAGAAAGACGAACCGATAATAGTCTGTAGCAAGGTCGTATCAGTGGTGAGGCGGGACATGATTTCGCCGCTGCGATTGTCCTCGAAATAGCTGGGGTGCAAGCTGATGACATTGGAGAACACCGCGTCGCGAATATCTGCGCTTATGCGTTCGCCGAGCCAGGACACCAGGTAAAATCGTACAAAGGTGCCTGCTGCCATCAGCAGGCTTAAAGCCAGCAATATACCCACTGCTTGATTGAGCAGCTCTTTCGAGCCGCTGCCAAAGCCATCGTCAATGAGTATGCGTACGCCCTGACCCATAGAAAGCGTGATGGCCGCGGTGAATATCAGCGCTATGCCGGCAGCGATCAAAGTGCCCTGGTAAGGTTTTGCGAACTGGCCCAGTTGCCTGAGTATGGACAGGCGCTTGACGCCTTTTCTGGCCTCGGTCATTCGTTGACGTCTACCGGCGTCATAAGTCGGCCAAAGAAGACGCCTGCTTCGAACAGGAGCCACATGGGAATGGCCAACATCGACTGCGAGATCACGTCGGGCGGTGTCAGCAGCATGCCCAGCACGAAACAACCGACAACAATATAAGCTCGCTTGGCGGCCAGCTCGTCGGCAGTGGTTATACCGGTCCGGATCAGGATAATCGCCGCTATGGGAATTTCGAAGGCGAGGCCGAAGGCGAAAAACAGCTTGAGTACGAAATCCAGGTAGCGGTTGATATCGGTCATGATGGTGACATCGGTGGGGCCGACACTGGTGAAAAAACCGAAGATAAGCGGGAACACGACGTAGTAGGCAAAGGCTGCACCGGCGTAGAACAGTAGTACGCTCGAGGCCAGCAGTGGGAATGCCAGTCGCTTTTCATTCTTATACATGCCCGGTGCAACGAAGCTCCAGAGCTGGTAGAGCACGTAAGGGATGGCGATAAAAACTGCGGTTACCATGGTCAGCTTGAAGGGTGTCAGGAAAGGTGAGGCAACCTCGGTCGCGATCATGGTCGCGTCCGCAGGCAGAATGTCGCGCAGTGGCTTGGACACGTAGGCATAAATATCGTTGGCAAAATAGAACAGGCCACAGAAGACCAACAAAACCGCGAGGATGCTACGCAACAGACGATCGCGCAGCTCGGTCAGGTGGGCGACCAGCGGTTGCGGCTGATCATCTATTTCATCGTCGTCGCTCAAGGCTGCCTCGTCATCGGCACTCATGAGGGCGTTTGCTCGTTGTCCTTGTCGGGGTCATCGCCACGAGCTGTGTCATCACGAGCTATGTCACCAATATCGTAGGGGGTTTCGGATAGCGCGCCTTTCAGGTCCTGTTCTGCGGCTTTCAGGCTCTGCATGATCGCATCATTGTGAATGTCGCGTTTGATCTCATCAGCGTTCAGCTCGCGCTCAACTTCAGCGCGAATATTGTTGAAGCTGCGCCGCAATTTGCCCAGCCACAGACTGCCTGTGCGTATGGCTCCCGGCAGACGCTCGGGGCCCAACACCAGCAGGCCAACCACGCTGACCAGCAACAGTTCTGTAAAACCGATGTCGAACATGAAAGGCTACGGGTCGTTTTTGGTTTCTTCGGTTGATGCTTCCGAGTTTTCGCCCGTTTCTTCCGAATCTGCCGCAGAATTCTCGCTACTCATACTGCTGCGAAAGCCTTTTATCGCCGACCCCAAATCACTGCCGAGAGTGCGCAAGCGCTTGGTGCCAAACAGCATCACCACGATGGCGAGAATAATAAGTAGTTGCCAAACACTGATACCACCTATGCCCATTGGCTGTTCCTCCTGACCTTAGTTAATTGCTCATGGTTATTTGACTCTGGTTACTTGCTACGCGACGCTTTTTCTTCCAAGCCGGATAGCCCGAAGCGTTTTTCCAGCTCGGCCATTATCGCACTGCTATTGCTACCCAGGTGAGAGAGCGCCACCATGCAGTGAAACCAGAGATCTGCGACTTCACTGACCAGTTGCCGATTGTCGCCAGACTGCGCGGCATCCTTGGCCGCCAAGATGACCTCGGTGGCTTCTTCGCCGATCTTTTCCAATATCTTGTTAAGGCCCTGGTCGTGCAGACTGGCCACGTAGGATTCTCCCGGCGCCGCCTGGCGCCGCTGCGCGAGCACTGCTTCCAATTGCTCGAGAATATCAGTCATTGCGCTTTCCATACATATCATCGGGCGATTTCAGTACCGCATCGGTGACGCTCCAGTTGTCGCCATCCAGCTTGCGGAAAAAACAGTGACGGCGCCCGGTGTGACAGGCGATACCGCCAGTCTGCTCTACCTTGATCAGCAAGGTGTCGCCATCGCAGTCCAGGCGGATCTCATGGACCTGTTGGGTGTTTCCCGATTCCTCACCCTTGTGCCAGAGCTTTTGCCTGGAGCGGGACCAGTAAACAGCTTCGCCTCGCTCGAGGGTGGCCGCCAGAGATTCGGCGTTCATCCATGCCATCATCAGGATATCGCCGCTGGCCATATCCTGGGTAATGACCGGAATTAAACCATCGGCATTGAAGCTCAGCTGCTCGAAAATTTGTTGCTCACTCATTGATCGTGCCTGTTACCACAGCAGAGCATTATCGCACAGGGTGTCGCTATTCACATGCCCTCAGGGTTTGGCGCGGGGCCACAGCATGAATACGCCGACCCCTATCAGCCCCCAGCTGGCCAATGGCCACTGGGCTAGCACGCTAATACCGCCAGGATAGGCGGTGGCTGCCGCACCGCCAAACAGCAGCATGGCGGCCAGCATTCGCTTGCGCTGGCTGTCTTCTCGCTTGATATGCAGCTGCAGCTGCTTCAGCTCCTGCTGCTGAATACGCGTGTGATTCTCCAGATCCCTCGCATGTTGCAGACTTTCAAATACTGCCTCGGGAAGCTGGGGCAATTGCTCCAGCCAGGAGGGGGCATTTTTCCGCAGCCGCTCAATGATGCCCTGGGGGGAGTAACGCTCCTGCACCCATTTCTCCAGGAAGGGTTGGGCCGTCGTCCACAGATCCAGCTGTGGGTAAAGCTGGCGGCCCATACCTTCTATGTTGAGCAGTGTCTTCTGCAAGAGTATCAATGAGGGCTGCACCTCCATATTAAATCGGCGTGCGGTTTGAAACAGGTAAATCAGCAATTGACCGAAGGATATCTCCGAAATAGGTTTCTCGAATACCGGTTCGCATACTGTACGCATGGCGGATTCGAATTCATGAACCTTGGTGCCCGGTGGTACCCAACCGCACTCCACATGTAGTTGCGCGCACTCCCGGTAGTCGCGACGGAAAATGGCCAGCAAGTTGCGCGCCAGGTAGTACTGATCGGAATCGCTGAGAGAGCCGATGATGGCGCAGTCGATGCCAATATAGGTGGGGTCTTGCGGGTCGCTGATGTCGACAAAAATATTGCCCGGGTGCATATCGGCATGGAAGAAATTGTCGCGGAATACCTGGGTGAAGAATATTTCCACGCCGCGCTCGGCCAACAGCTTCATGTCGGTGCCGCTGGCGTGCAGTTCCTCAATATTGGTTACTGGCACACCTTTGATACGTTCCATGACGAATACATTGCGACGGGTGTAGTCCCAGTGAACCTCGGGCACATAGACCAGGCCCAGGTCGGCGCAATTGCGTTTCAGTTGCGAGGTATTGGCGGCCTCGCGCTGTAGATCCAGCTCGTCGAGAATAGTGACCTGGTAATCAGAGACCACTTCTGTGGGGCGCAAGCGGTAGCCGTCGGGGAAATAGCGGTGCACGATGCGGGCGATGGTGTACAGCAGTGCCATGTCCTGTCGGATAACCCGCTCCACGCTTGGTCGTATAACTTTAACGACAACATCTTCCCCGGTCTTTAGGGTTGCTGCATGCACCTGGGCTACCGAAGCAGAAGCCAATGGATTAGCCTCAAAACTGGCAAACAGCTCATCAGTGCTGGCACCCAGTGCTTGTTCAATAATTTCCTGGGCAAGCTGCCCGGGAAAAGGAGGCACATCATCCTGTAGGCGTGCCAGCTCATCGGCGATATCTGTGGGCAACAGATCTCTGCGGGTAGAGAGCATCTGGCCGAACTTGATGAATACTGGGCCAAGTTCCTCCAATGCCAACCGCAGGCGCGCCCCACGACCTAAATCTTTGTCGGGAAACAGTCGCCATGGCCCCAGTCGATGCAGAATCCTAGCTGGCCAGGGCAGCAGCGCGACGTCCACGAACTGGTCCAGCCGGTAGCGACAAGCCACCAGCATGATCCGTAATAGTCTGGACAGGCGATTCACGATGTTGTCCCCATTTCTGGTGCCAATTGTTGGGCCAACTTTTCAGCCCTGGCCTGGAGACGCTCTACCCGGACCGATAAGGCCTGCACATCGCTGTAGAAATCTTCCACTTCCTGGCGCGGGGGTGTCAGGCGGGCCTCTTCGGTAATGAACTCTTCAACTTGACGGTGAATACTGTTGGCCGCCTGGCGACCCCAGCCGAACAGGCCGCGCAGTCCCTCTGCCAGTTGATGCCCAACCACGTCGCCGAGGGTTTCTACCAATGGCGCTTCCCAGTCCATGTCGAGCCGGGACAATATGCCTTGAAGTTCTATCAGTGGCGCGCTATTGCCGTGTAGCTCGAGTTTGCCGTTAATGAGGGAAGCAGCGGCGTCAGCGCTGGTGGCGAGCTCCGCAAAATCGGAGGCCTCACCGGCAATTGCCGTGGTTACCTCGCCTTCCCAGTAGCCGGTCAGTCGTACACCCTTGGCTTGTGGATGGAGGAACAGCTCCAATTCCGGCTGGGTGCAGTGCAGATGAAAGACATCCCCCGACAACTCACCCAGCGCAGCCTCTGCCTTCGGGTCCAGCGGCAAGGCCCGATTTAAGGCCTGTTCCAGCGCGGACAGGGCTGCAGTTTGCAGCGTGTTACCGGGGCTGCTCATATCAGGCCTTCAGACCCTTGTGCAGCGCCACAATTCCACCGGTCAGGTTGAAATATTCACAGCGGAGGAAGCCCGCATCCTCCATCATCTGTTTGAGGGTCTCCTGATCGGGATGCATGCGGATCGATTCCGCCAGGTACTGGTAACTATTGCTGTCGCCGGCTACCAGCTTGCCGAGCACAGGTAGCACCTTGAACGAGTATGTATCGTAGGCACGGCTCAGCAATTCATTGCCGGGTTTTGAGAATTCCAGTACCAAAAGCCTGCCACCGGGTTTCAGTACCCGCAGCATGGAGGCGAGCGCATTCTCCTTGGTGGTGACGTTGCGCAGGCCGAAAGCGATGGTAATGATGTCGAAGTGATTGTCGGGGAAAGGCAGGTCCTCGGCATCGGCCTGCACGTAGCTCAGGTTGCTGTGCAGGCCCAAATCGAGAAGTTTATCCCTGCCAACCTTGAGCATGGAATCGTTTATGTCTGCCAGTACGACTTCGCCGCTGTCACCCACCAATTCGGAAAATTTTGCCGCCAGGTCGCCGGTGCCACCGGCGATATCCAGCACTCGATGGCCCGTTCGTACCGCGCTGAGTTCGATGGTGAAGCGTTTCCAGAGACGATGGATGCCGGCGGACATCAGGTCATTCATAACATCGTAGCGGTCGGCCACGGAGTGAAATACACTGGCAACGAGGCCGGCCTTGTTGCCCGAATCTACCTGTTGATAGCCGAAATGGGTTTTGTCGCTGTCATTCATGTCGCTACTCCCTGCCTCTATTGTAACGCTTACAGGTCAACACGCAGTATCTGTACGTCCGGGTCCCTACTGGCGCCCTCACTGTGCAATCTAGCCAGGTAATCATCCCAGTAGCGCTGCTGGTTCAGGCCGAGATCATAAAGATATTCCCAGCTGTACAGGCCAGTGTCGTGGTCGTCATCAAAAACCAGCTGCACCGCGTAGTTTCCGACCGCGTTGATGGCGGTGATACTGACGTTTTTCTTGCCCACTTGCAGTACCTCCTGGCCCTTGCCGTGGCCACGTACTTCGGCAGAGGGAGAGCAGACCCGCAGCAGCTCACAGCTCAAGATAAAATTGCTGCCGTCGGCATAATGCAATTCAAGATTGCGCGATTGTTTGTGTAACTTGATGGAGGTTGGAGTATTCATGGCTGCCTCAGAGAATAAACCGACTCAGGTCTTCGTCGCGGCTAAGTTCTCCCAGCTGCTCATCGACGTAGACTTCGTCTACCAGCAGCGAATCGTCTCGCAAACTGTTGTCGGTAGCCGTATAGGAGACCTCTTCCAATAGACGCTCCATGACGGTATGCAGCCGCCGCGCGCCGATATTCTCGGTGCGTTCGTTTACCCGCCAGGCGGTTTCGGCAATACGCTGTATGCCCGCCTCGGTAAACTCCAGCGCCAGGCCCTCGGTTGCCAGCAACGCCTTGTACTGGTCGGTGAGGGATGCATCCGGCTCGGTGAGAATACGTTGAAAATCCTCCGTCCCCAGTGCGTCCAGTTCTACCCGGATTGGAAGGCGACCCTGCAGCTCTGGAATCAGGTCGGATGGTCTGGACAGGTGAAACGCACCGGAGGCAATAAATAGAATGTGATCGGTCTTGATCATGCCGTGCTTGGTGCTGACGGTGCTGCCCTCTATCAGAGGCAACAGGTCTCTTTGCACGCCTTCCCTGGAGACGTCGCCGCCGCTGCCTTCCATGCGCTTGGCGACCTTGTCTATTTCATCGATGAATACAATGCCGGTTTGCTCGGCGTTGTAGACAGCGCGCTGCCTGATATCGTCTTCATTGACCAGCCCGGCGGCTTCTTCGTCGCAGAGTTTTTCAAACGCCTGCTTGACCGTGAGCTTGCGCGTGTTTTTTTGCTGACCCGAAAGGCTGGAGAACATGCCCTGTAGCTGATTAGTCATCTCCTCCATACCCGGCGGGGCCATGATTTCCACACCAACCGGGGTGCTGCTTAGTTCGACTTCGATCTCCCGCTCATCCAGTTCTCCCTCGCGTAGCTTCTTGCGTAACAGCTGGCGGGTAGTCGAATCCGCTGTCTCATCGCCACGAGCAGGTGTCAGCAATACATCGAGAATTCTATCCTCCGCCGATTCTTCTGCACGAAAACGAACCTTGTCCATTTCCTGTTCTCGCAGCATTTTGACCGCTACATCTACCAGGTCTCGAATAATGGACTCGACATCCCTGCCCACGTAACCCACCTCGGTGAATTTGGTGGCCTCCACCTTGATGAATGGCGCATTTGCCAGCTTCGCCAGGCGCCGGGCAATCTCGGTCTTGCCGACGCCAGTGGGACCTATCATGAGAATATTTTTGGGGGAAATTTCCGCGCGCATTTCCTCGTCCAGTTGCATGCGGCGCCAACGATTGCGGAGGGCGATTGCAACCGCACGTTTAGCCTGGTCCTGGCCAATAATGTGCTTGTCCAACTCGTGAACAATTTCTCTGGGGGTCATATTCGACATATCAATCCTGCTCGCAGACCAGCTCTTCAATAGTACGACTGTGGTTGGTGTAGATGCAGATATCCGCAGCGATACCCAGCCCCTTTTCGACAATTTCCCTGGCGCCGAGTTCGGTGTTGTCGAGCAGCGCCCGGGCCGCTGCCTGGGCGAAGGGGCCGCCTGAGCCAATGGCAATCAGGTTGTCTTCCGGTTCGATGACATCGCCATTGCCGGTGATAATCAGTGAGGTTTCCTTATCGGCAACTGCCAACAGAGCTTCCAGTTGCCGCAGGGAGCGCTGCGTGCGCCAGGCCTTGGCAAGCTCAACAGCAGCGCGCACCAGGTGGCCCTGGTACTTTTCCAGTTGCTCCTCAAACAGTTCGAACAAGGTAAATGCATCGGCAGTGCCGCCGGCAAATCCCGCCAGCACCTGGTCGTTGTGGAGGCGACGGACCTTGCGGGCATTGCCCTTCATAATGGTATTTCCCATCGACACCTGGCCATCGCCGCCTATGACGACTGTGTTGCCCCGGCGTACCGAGAGGATGGTAGTGCCTCGATATTGTTCCATGTGGTGTTCCTTTAACCCCTGGTAGGTTTTTTTAGCAGCAAGGTATCGATACCCTGCTGGGCGGTAAGGCTCCTGGCTTTGGCCAGCTTGGATCGAGACTGAAAGGGTCCGATATAGACGCGATACCAGCGCCCGGTATCGCCACTGCTTTCTTCGACCTTGGCATCCAGTCCCAACAAGATAAGCTGTGCCCGACGGCGATCAGCATCTTCAGACTGGCGAAAAGAGCCGGCTTGCAACAGGTATTGAGCCATATCGGTGCTGGTCCGAGCACGCTCGATCTCCTCGCTCGGCACGCCTGCATCCAGGGATTGCTCCGGCAGCAAAGTGTAGAAATCAAAGCGAGGTCGCGGCAAATCGCCGCTGCCGATGGTGGCTTCAGCGACCTTGTTCACAGCTTCACCAACTTCCGGCTGAAGGCTTGCCAGCCAGACCAGGCCGGACAGGAATACACCACACAAGAGCCCGGAGAAAAACCAACTGAGGGTCGAAGCGTTGCCATTACCTGAGCCACGACCTGCGGCGTGAACCTGGTTGCCAGCGCCTTTTTTACGCGGCTTTTTTGCGAAGTCCTGTGGCATTGCTACATGCTCTCCGGCGCGGATACGCCCAGCAAACCCAGCCCATTGGCTATGACCTGGCGTACAGCCGCGGTCAGGGCAAGCCGGGCATTGCGCAGAGGGGCATCTTCAACCAACATCTTATGGGCGTTGTACCAGCTGTGAAACTCGGCCGCTAGTTCTCGCAGGTAAGTGGCCACCGTGTGCGGTTCCGAGCGCTGGGCTGCCAGTTGTACGACCTCGGGGTACTGCGACATTTTCTTCATCACCGCGTTTTCCAGGTCTTCAGTGAGCTCAGATAACTGGGCGATGCCCGCTGCTGGCTCCCATGTCAGCCCCTGTTCCGCCAGTTTCCGAAACACACTGCAAGCCCTGGCGTGGGCATATTGAATATAGTACACCGGGTTGTCATTGCTCTGGGTCAGCGCCAGGTCTATATCAAAGGTCAACTGCGATGTCGTAGACCGAGCGGCCAGGAAGTAGCGGGTGGCATCGCGACCGACTTCATCAATCAGCTCGCGCAGAGTCACATAGCTGCCAGCGCGCTTGGAAAGCTTGACCTCTTGGCCGCCGCGCATGACGGTCACCATCTGGTGAAGTACATAGTCAGGCCAGCCCTCGGGTATACCTGCATCGAGAGCCTGAAGGCCGGCGCGCACCCGGGTGACGGTACTGTGGTGGTCTGCTCCCTGCTCGTTGATGACGCGGGTGAAGCCCCGTTCCCATTTATTGTGGTGATAGGCGACATCGGGCAGGAAGTAGGTGTAGCCGCCATCGCTTTTGCGCATCACCCGGTCTTTATCGTCGCCAAAATCGGTGGTGCGCAGCCACAGCGCGCCGTCCTGCTCAAAAGTATGGCCGCCGGCAATCAAAGATTCCACGGCTGCCTCGACTGCGCCTGACTCGTACAGAGAGGATTCCAGGAAGAATACGTTAAACTCCACGGCGAACGCCTGCAGGTCCAGGTCTTGCGCTCGGCGCAGGTAAGCTACCGCGAACAGGCGAATAGCCTCCAGGTCATCCGGATCGGCGGCACCGGTAACGTGTTTATCGCTGGCATCGATGGTTGCAGCGCCCATGTAGGCATCGGCCACGTCGACTATGTATTGCCCGCGATAACCATCCTCGGGCCAGGACGGATCATCCAGCCCCAGTCCGCGGCAGCGTGCCTGTACCGACAAGCCAAGGTTGTTTATCTGTTGGCCGGCGTCGTTATAGTAAAACTCACAGCTGACCTGCCAGCCGGTGGCGGTCAGCAGGCGAGCAATACAGTCGCCAACGGCAGCGCCGCGACCATGTCCTACATGCAGGGGGCCGGTGGGATTGGCAGAGACGAACTCCACCTGCACAGATCGTCCTGCGCCCTCATTGGAGCAGCCAAAGGCATCGCCCTGTTCAAGCACGGTTTCGACGACGGATTGCAGGCTGGCGGCGCCGAGGAAAAAATTGATAAAGCCGGGTCCGGCTATTTCTGTGCGAGTGACCTGGTCTGATTTCGGTAGCGCCTCACAAATTATTTCCGCCAACTGGCGTGGCTTCATCCCAGCTTGTTTGGCCAGGGTCAGGGCGAGATTGCTGGCCAGATCGCCGTGTGCGGGGTCCCGGGTGCGATCAATCTGTATGGACAGGGGCGACTCCACATCGAGTTTGCCCTGGTCCTGCAGGCTGGTGACAGCCGCCGTCAGCAGCTCAGTGAGGTGTTCCTTCATTGTTTTCGCTTGGCTAAATAATGCGGCCGCATATTATCCCTGTATAGGCCCTCAAAGGCTATACATCTGTGTCGACTAGATCATCTCCTGGGGATCGACATCAATGGACCAGCGCAAACGTTTTGCCGTAGGCAGAGTGTCGGCAATGGCCACTAAGTCGTCAGCACATGCCTGAGCCGCCTTACGATTGCGGCTGTGTACCAGTAATTGCCAGCGGAAGCGTCCCTGACGCCTTTGCATGGGAGCGGGGAGGGGGCCAATGCACTGACCCTGGCCTTTGCCGATACGTTCATAGTGACTGCGCAGCTGTTGCAAAAATTTCTCGCCGGCACTGGCCTGCCCCGCCTCCGCCCGTAGCATGAGAAGGTTTCCCCGCGGCGGCATAGCGGTCTGCTGGCGCTGCTCCAGTAAACTCCGGGCGAAACTACCATATCCCTGGCTGAGCAAGGTCAGCAGCAGGGGGTGATCTGGATAATGAGTCTGCAACAGGACTTTTCCGGGTTTGTGTTCCCGACCGGCCCGTCCCGAAACCTGGGTTAACAGCTGGCCCATGCGCTCCGGCCCGCGAAAATCCCCGCTGAACAGCGCGGCATCGACATCGATCAGGCCCACCAGGGTGACGTTGGGGAAGTGATGACCCTTGGTGAGCATCTGCGTGCCCAGCAGGATACAAGGTTCACCCAGACTCACCGCCTCGAATACCGCATCCATGGCACCCTTGCGGGACATCGAGTCCCGATCCACCCGGTACAGGGGAACAGTGGGGAACTCCTGCAGCAGCGTCTCTTCGACTCGCTCCGTGCCTAGTCCGGTAGCCATCAGTTGGCTGCTTCTACACTCGGGACATTGATTCAACGCCGGGGTAGACCATCCGCAGTGGTGACAGCGTAATCGTCCCGCTTTCCTGTGCAATGTAAGACGCGCGTCGCAGTGGGAGCAGCCGGCGACGTAGCCACAGTCGTGGCATTGGAGACTTGGCGCGTAACCGCGGCGGTTGAGAAACAGCAGTACCTGGTTGCCGGCTGCAATATGCTCGCGCATCGCGGCCAGCATGGCCTCTGCAAGACCGCCCTGAAGTACCTGATGGCGAACATCGAGCGAGCGGAATTCGGGCAATTCTGCGCTGGTAGCTCTGCGGTTCAGCAAAAGATGCCCGTACTTGCCAGCCTCTGCATTGGCCAATGTCTCCAGGCTTGGTGTGGCAGTGCCCAGCACCACGGGTACTTTTTCCAGCTGGCCGCGCATTACGGCGACGTCGCGAGCGGAGTAACGAAAGCCATCCTGTTGCTTATAGGAGAGGTCGTGTTCCTCGTCGACCACGATCAGCCCGGGTTTGGCCATGTTGGTGAAAATAGCAGAGCGAGTACCCAGCACAATGTGAGCGCGGCCGGATCGCGCGTCATCCCAGGCCTGTTCGCGAGCACCGTCGCTGAGGCCGGAATGCAACACCACGATATGGGCGTGAAATCGGCGCTGGAAGCGCTGCAGAGTCTGCGGGGTAAGCCCAATTTCAGGAATCAGTACCAGCGCCTGCTGGCCGCGTTCCAGCACCCTGCTAATCAATTGCAGGTAAACCTCGGTCTTGCCGCTACCGGTAACACCTTCCAGCAGGAAACCGCGAAACTGCCCGGCGCTGTTATCAATTGCGGTCACCGCACGGGTCTGTTCCTGGTTCAGCGACAGACCCGGCTTGGAGGAGGCAGCAGTCGCCGACGGAATTCGAATAAATGACTCGACCAGACCTTTCTTTTCTACCTGTCGCAATATTGCCGGCGAGATCCCCGCCTCCATCAAGCTGCGCTGGCTGCTATCGCCAGCGTTTCGCAAGGCGTCGACTAATTGTGCCTGCCGGGGCGCCCGTGTCGGGGCGCCCGTTGGCAGGCCCAGCCCCGCGGTTGTCAAACGCCAACAGGTTTCCCCGGCGGCAGTGTAAATCTTGCCATCCCGCAGTGAGGGCGGCAGTGCGGCGGCGAGAATCTCTCCGGGAGGGTGTTTGTAGTAATTTGCAGCCCACTGGCACAGTTTCAGCAGGTTTTTGCCAATCAGCGGCTGTTCATCGATAATCTCAGTCGCCGCCCGTAGCTTGCTGACTTCAACCGCAGATTCGCTAACCTGTGCCACCAATATGCCGCAAACGCTGCGGTGGCCAAAGGGCACCCGGATACGGGTGCCGGGTTTTACCGCTGCCACCTGTTGTTCCGAGAGATCGGCGGGGGGGAGGTAGTCGAAAAAGCGGCGCAGGGGAGAAGCGATGACAAGGCGGAAAAACGGCATGGGGCGTAGTGTAGCAGGAGTGTAGCAAATGCCAGAAAGCGGTTGCTTCTGGCGCTGTGTCTGGTAAGATGCCCGCCTATTTTTTGACCACTTCAAGTGGCCACCTAAGGTGCGGTGCCCGGCGATAGACCGGGTGGCGGTGCTGCTAAAAGGAGAAAATCATGCAAGCAGAAATTCACCCGGAGTACAGCGAGATTACGGCTACCTGTAGCTGTGGGAACGTCATCAAAACTCGCTCGACACTGTGCAAAGACATTCACGTTGATGTCTGTTCCCAGTGCCATCCGTTCTTTACCGGCAAGCAGAAAATTGTTGATACGGGCGGCCGCGTTGACCGGTTCAACAAGCGGTTCGGTAATCGCGGTAAAAAAAGCTAACCGGGCCCCACTAAAAAAAGCGCCGACTTCGTCAGAAGCGGCGCTTTTTTTTACAGCGGACTTCTAACAGCATCGTGGTATTGGTACATGGCAAAAGATATTAAGAACGAAGCGCTGGCCTATCATGAATTTCCCCGCCCCGGGAAAATCAGCGTCGAATTGACGACTGCCGCCGCCACCCAGGAAGACCTGGCTCTCGCCTATAGCCCCGGTGTCGCGGAGCCCTGTCGAGAAATCGCCAAGGATCCGCTCAATGCCTATCGTTACACAGGTAAGGGGAACCTCGTCGCGGTTGTTAGCAACGGCACTGCGGTGCTGGGGCTGGGCGATCTTGGCCCGCTGGCCAGTAAGCCGGTCATGGAGGGAAAGGCGCTGCTGTTCAAGCGTTTCGCCGGGGTTGATGCCATTGATATCGAAGTTGACGCCGTCAGCAGTGAGGCCTTTATTGAGACGGTTGCCAATATTGCCGGGACTTTTGGCGGTATTAACCTGGAGGATATCAAGGCGCCAGAGTGCTTTGAGATTGAAAAGACCCTGATAGAACGCTGTGATATCCCGGTATTCCACGACGATCAACATGGCACTGCCATTGTCACCGCCGCGGGCATGATCAATGCCCTGGAGATTCAGGGTAAAACACTGGAAAACGCCCGTATCGTCTGTCTCGGCGCCGGTGCGGCAGCGATAGCTTGTATGCGGCTGTTGGTGAGCCTGGGTGCTCAGCGAGAGAATATTTTCATGCTGGATCGACGCGGTGTGATTTACCCCGGCCGCGAGGGTGTCAACCAGTACAAGGCAGAGTTTGCCAATGATACAGACAAACACAGCTTGCACGCCGCCTGCGAAGGGGCGGACGCGTTTGTGGGTTTATCCGGCGCAGATTTGCTGAGCGCGGAAATGTTACTGGAAATGGCAGAGAAGCCGATTGTCTTTGCCTGTTCCAATCCAGATCCGGAAATAAAGCCGGAATTGGCCCGGCAGACGCGTGACGACGTGATTGTCGCCACCGGTCGTTCGGATTATCCCAACCAGGTCAACAATGTGTTGGGCTTTCCCTTTATCTTTCGGGGCGCACTCGACGTGCGCGCCAGTGCGATTAACGAGGACATGAAAGTTGCCGCGGTGCGGGCACTTTGCGAACTTGCCAGGGAGGCCGTTCCCACCGAGGTATTGCAGGCCTGTAATCTCGACAGTCTGGAGTTTGGCCCCGACTATATTATCCCCAAGCCAATGGATTCACGATTGTTATCTAAGGTGTCAGCGGCGGTGGCGCGGGCGGCTGTGGACAGCGGGGTTGCACAACTTCCCTATCCCGAAAATTACCCGCTCGAGCCCATTGTTTAAAACACTAGAATAATTGTTCGCGCAAATCGTCGCCGGATCGCCCTGCTGGGCTGTCGCGATCATAGCTGCTGGATTGGCTCGGTACCTGTCCGGCCTGGAAGTATTCGAAAATAGCCCCGGCCTGCCCCGGCCGTGCTAATAGCCCAGTTTTAGGATCGATGCGGACATGGACCATGCCTTCCGGTATTTCCCGTGCGCGTTCTTCCCTGTCGGCAAGAGCCACGCGCATGTAGTCGATCCATATGGGCTGCGCTGCAGAGCCACCGAATTCGTTTTTACCCAGTAGCAGGTTCTGGTCAAAACCCAGCCAGGCAGTGGTCACCACCTCGGGGTTGTAACCCGAAAACCAGGCATCGGTGGGGCCGTTGGTGGTGCCGGTTTTCCCTGCGATATCGCTGCGCTTGAGCACCCGCGCCCGGGTACCCGTTCCCCTGGTAATGACATCCCGCAGAATACTGTCTATCAGGAAGGCGGCCTTAGGATCCATGATTCGTTCTGCTCGCGGCAACTGCTGCTGTTGTGCGGCGGCAAGAATTTCTTCCATGCTGAGTTCGCCTTCCTCGTCCTCAACAATAGCTGTCGTGCTCTCAAGTTCACAGGGTCGGCAGACGGTGGCGGGAAGGGCCCGGAATATTTCCTGACGATGAAAATCCTCGATCCGCTCAATCAGCCATGAGTCAACCTTGTAGCCGCCATTGGCGAGACTGGCGTAAGCCGTTACCAACTGGCGCGGAGTAATAGCGTGGGTTCCCAGTGCCAGGGACAGGTCCGGGGCTAGTTCCTCGGTATTAAACCCAAAACGACCGGCGTAGTTAATAGCCGTACGGATCCCTAATTGCTGTAATAACCGGATCGACACCAGGTTGCGGGATTTGGTGAGTGCCCAGCGCAGGCGGGTGGGGCCGTAGAATTTGCCGCCATCATTTTCCGGGCGCCAGGTATCCTCCAGGGCGGCGTCTTCAAATACCACTGGCGCATCATTGATAATGCTGGCGGCGGTAAAACCGTTCTCCAGGGCGGCAGAATAAATGAAAGGCTTGAAATTTGAGCCGGGTTGCCGGGTGGCCTGGGTGGCACGATTAAATTTGCTCATCTGAAACCCCAGTCCACCGACTACGCTGAGAATGCCGCCGTTGCTCGCGTCCAGGGAAATCAGTGCGGCCTGGGCGGCGGGCACCTGGGTTAGCCACAGGCTGCCATCATTTTTCTGTTTGAGACGGATAAGGTCGCCGATCGACCACAAGTCTGCAGGAGATTTGGGTCGGGCGTCGCGCCTATTTTCATCGATATAGGGACGAGCCTGCCTGAGCCCGTTTTCCCAGGCAACGATGGCTAGCGTACCCTCCGCTAGCAGCACCTTGAGTTCGGTGTCAGTGACCTCCGTAATAATCGCCGGTATGCGGCCGGCGATGGTTGCTGTCTGGTTCAGGGTTGCGCGCCAGAAGTCGGTCATGTCCTCATTTTCAAGCGCGGGCAGCTGTTGCTCCGGGCCGCGGTAACCGTGACGTTCGTCGTAGGCAGAGAGGCCGTCGAGAACCGCCTTGTTGGCGGCCTGCTGCAGCCTGGAGTCGACCGTTGTAAAGACGTGAAAGCCATCGTTGTAGGCGGCCAGGCCGTAGCGTTGAATCATCTCGCTTCGCGCCATTTCCGCTGCGTACGGCGCATCAAAGGAAAGCTTGGCGCCGTGGTGGGTGGCACTCACTGGCGTGTTCAGAGCCACCTCGTAAGCAGCCTGGTCGATGTAGTCCAGGTTCAGCATGCGACCGAGAATCCAGTCGCGGCGTACTAGCGCCCGTTCCGCGTTCGAGATCGGGTTATAACGCGAGGGTGCTTTTGGCAAGCCTGCCAGCATCGCCAGCTGAGCCAGGTTTAGCTCAATGATGTGAGAGCCGTAGTACACCTGTGCGGCTGCCTCAAAGCCATAGGCCCGGTGACCCAGGAATACCTGGTTGAAATAGAGTTCGAATATCTCTTCTTTATTAAGCGTGCGCTCTATTTCCAGCGACAGCAGGATTTCCTTGAACTTGCGGGTAAAGGTGCGTTCCAGGGTGAGAAAATAATTGCGTGCCACCTGCATGGTCAAGGTGCTGCCGCCCGAACCTTTTCGGCCAGTCATCACCAGTTCCGAGACGGCCCGGGCAAGCCCGGCGAAGTCGATCCCGGAGTGCTCGAAGAATCCGTCATCTTCTGCTGCTAGTAATGCCTGTACGAATTGTTTTGGTATCTGCGCGTAGGGCAGGGGGTTGCGCTTCTGCTCCCCGAATTGACCTATCAATTCGCCATCCCGGGTGTAGACCCGCATCGGGGTCTGTAATTTCACATCCCTAAGCACCTCGACAGATGGCAGGGATGGGCTTAAATATAGATATACCCCAGAACCCAGTAATAGTAGCGAACAGAGGGCCGCCGGCAACAGGTAAAGGACGATGCGAACTGTCTTCATTTATTCATTGAATATCAATAGCTTATAAATCAGGGCCCAACAATGGGGGCGTTTAGGACGGCAGATTATATGCTTTTTTACCCTTTTTATGTATTTGCGTGTATGTTATACCTGTTATTTAATGTATCAGTGTATAAGTCTAACGTAAGTTACGGATACAAATAGGAAAATACATTGTTTGGTCTGTTTGGAAATAGAAAGTCGACACCAGTCCTGGGTCTGGATATCAGTTCCACGACCGTCAAATTACTGGAGTTGAGCCATACCGGGGAGCGCTACCGGGTGGAGAGCTATGCCGTCAGCTCACTGCCGGTGGACGCGGTGATCGAAAAAAATGTGAACGATGTCGAGGGCGTGGCCAACGCCATTCGCAACGTTGTGACCCAGTCCAAGACCAAGCTCAAGGCCGCTGCTGCTGCGGTTGCAGGTTCCTCGGTGATCACCAAGGTTATTGATATGCCATCGGGACTCAATGAGGATGATATGGAGACCCAGCTGACGCTAGAGGCAGACCAGTACATCCCCTACCCACTGGAAGAAGTCGCCATCGACTTTGAAATCCAGGGAGCGTCTCCTGAGAGCGACGGCCAGGTGGAAGTGCTGCTCGCGGCTTGCCGTCGGGAGACTATCGATGCCCGGGTGGAGGCGATTGAAGGCGCAGAACTAATGGCGAAGATCATGGACGTAGAAGCCTATGCCATGGAGCGGGCTTTTGCGCTGGTACAAAACCAGCTGGATATTGAAGATGACAACACGGTGGCAGTGGTTGATATCGGCGCCACCATGACCACCTTGAGTGTTCTGACCAACGGACAGACCATCTACACCCGGGAGCAGCTATTCGGTGGCAAGCAGCTAACGGACGAGATTATGCGCCGCTACGGCCTGCCGGTTGAGGAAGCTGGTCTGGCCAAGAAGCAGGGCGGCCTGCCGGATGATTATGAGCCGGAAGTATTGGAGCCGTTCAAGGATGCGGTGGTACAACAGGTGGCTCGATCCCTGCAGTTCTTCTTCTCCTCCAGCCAATATAACGATGTGGACTATATTGTATTAGCAGGCGGTGTTGCTTCGATGGAAGGACTGGATGAGCTGGTTCAGGAGAAACTGGGTACAACGTCTACCGTTGCCAACCCATTCTCTGATATGGCTATCTCCTCCAGGGTTAATGCGGTGGCTCTGAGTAGTGATGCCCCGGCACTGATGATTGCCTGCGGACTCGCTTTGCGGAGTTTTGACTAATGGCCCAAATTAACCTATTGCCTTGGCGCGACGAGCGCCGCACGGAACTGAAGCAGGAGTTCCTGGCGGTGCTGGGCATTGTGGTGGCCTTTGGTGCAGTGATTGTCTTTGTCGTCGACCTGTTCTTTAGTGCTGAAATACAGAATCAGAAAAACCGCAACGCCTACCTCACTCAAAATATCGAGTCTCTCAACAAGCAAGTTGAAGAGATTCGGGACATGCAACGCAAGCGAACCCAATTGCTGGATCGTATGAAGGTAATTCAGGAGCTGCAGGGTAATCGTCCGATCATCGTTAGGATACTGGATCAGTTGGTGCGAACTGTGCCGGACGGTGTTTTTTATACGGAGCTGACGGCGGTGAACCAGGTCATCAATATTACCGGTATTGCCGAATCCAACAACCGGGTGTCCAGCCTGATGCGCCGGCTGGATGCCTCAGAGTGGTTCAAGGACCCGAATCTGGACGGGGTGAAGGCACAACCAAATTTTGGCGAGCAGGCAACGACATTCATCATGTCGGTGCAATTGCGGCTGCCCACCACAGAAGAGGAGGAGATCTAGCTCATGGCTGCCGAAGACGTTCTCCGCGCAGTGCAGGAATTTGACGTCAATGACCTGGATTTCGACAATGTTGGATCCTGGCCATTAGCGATAAAAGTCGTGGTGTGGGTCGTGGCCCTCGTCGCCGTGATGGTGCTCGGCTATTTCTATCATGTGCAGAATCTACAGGTCACATTGCAGAAGGCGGTGGTTGAAGAGGTAGACCTGAAGCAGGAGTTTGAACAGAAAGCGTTCCAGGCCGCGAATCTCGATGCTTACAAGAAGCAGATGCTGGAGATGGAAGAGTCCTTCGGCGCACTGGTGAGCCAACTGCCCAGCGACACCGAGGTGCCTGGCCTGCTAGAGGACATCACTAACAAGGGCATGCTGAACGGGCTCGAATTCGAGAGTATTGAGCTGCAACGAGAATTGACCCGAGAGTTCTACGTAGAGCTACCGATCAAGATCGTCGCTTCAGGTTCTTATCACGACCTGGGTGCTTTTATCAGCGGCATGGCGGGTCTGCCGCGAATCGTGACCTTGCACGACTTCGTTATCACACAACAGGCCGAAGGCAGCTCCATACTGGCACTGCAAATTACAGCTAAGACCTACCGCTACAAAGACGAGGAACTGTAGCGATGGTTCGCGCCAGCCTCTTCATGCTACTGATTGCGCTGAGCAGCTTAACGCTGGTTAGCTGCAGTAGTGGTGAGTATGGCGATTTGGACCAGTTTATGGACGAGAAGCGTTCGCGCCCCGGCGGCGTGATTGCACCCATTCCCCCCTTTAAGGCGTACAAGGCATTTACCTACAGCGCCACGACACTGCGTAGTCCCTTTGATCGCCCAATAGAGATTCGAGAGATCACACAGCTGCAATCGGTGTCCACTGTTGAACCGGATAATGATCGCTCCAAGGAGTTCCTGGAGCAGTACACTTTTGATTCCCTGGCCATGGTGGGTAGCCTGTCCCGGGCCGGAACAGACTGGACCTTGATCGAGGATCCAGATGGGGGTGTGCACCGCGTGAAGCTAGGTAACTTCCTTGGTCGCAACCACGGCAAGATAATTGAAATGAGCCTGACCTATGTCGCGGTGATAGAAATCGTGTCAGACGGGAACGACGGCTGGGTCGAGAGACCCAGAACTATTAAATTGAACGGCTCATAATGTGCCAATGGTGATTGCCATGTTCAGAATAATCGGAATACCAGTTTCCTGCAGGGCCATACTGGCCCGCTGTCGACCGCTGGTAGTGGCCGCGTTTGCCCTGCATGGATTGATCCATGCCAGCATCGGCATTGCTGCGAATGTAGCTGTTACCGATATCAGCTTCAGTTCCAAGCCTGGCAGTATTTTTGAAATTAAGCTGGATTTCAATGGAACGCCGCCAGTTCCCAATGCCTACACCATTGAAAAGCCCGCCCGCATTGCCATGGATTTTGCCGGTGCCAGCAGCAAATTGGATCGCAAGAAGTACGCCTTGCCCTACGGTAACGCTACCGGCGTGCTGGTGCTGGAGTCCGGCGATCGAACACGGTTGATCGTTAACCTGGTTAAACTGGTACCCTACGAAACCCGTGTTGAGGGTAATTCCCTGATTATTGAAGTGGGTAACGAGGGGGCCGCCCAGTATCTCAAAGACGTGCAGGATCCCAATGTTATGACCGCGCCGGCGCTGGCAGCCGCGCGCGCAAATTCCACGATTGAATCACTGGAGTTTCAGCGCAGCGACGACGGCGAGGGTAGAGTCATGTTGTCGCTCACAGATCCCAATGTCGACGTCAATGTTTTCAGCGAGGCGGGAGTGGTCAAGATTGAGTTCCTTGAAACCACGGCCGCAGAAGAACTGGAACGACGCTATGACGTCACCGATTTTGCGACGCCAGTATCCAGCTTGGAACTGGTCCGCACCGAGCGGGGGGTAACGATATCGATGGTAGCCACGGGTAACTACGACTACCTGGCCTACCAGACTGACAACCAGTACGTGGTCAGCGTGAAGCCGCTGACGGATAGGGAAGTAGATGCGCGCAAGAGCGAATTCAGCTACGTGGGTGATCGCCTGTCGCTGAATTTCCAGGATATTGAGGTGCGCGCGGTGCTGCAGCTTATCGCCGATTTCACCGAACTCAACTTGGTGGCCAGTGATACGGTGCAAGGGCGTATTACGCTGCGCCTGCAAAATGTGCCCTGGGATCAGGCGCTGGAGTTGGTGCTGAGAACCAAGGGCCTGGACAAGCGTCAGGTAGGCAATGTCTTGATGGTGGCGCCCGCCGCCGAGATCGCCGAACGGGAGCGCCAGGAAATCGAGGCCAATCGACAAATTGCTGAACTGGCACCACTGCAGACAGAGTTCATACGGGTTCGTTATGCCAGTGCCGCGGATATCGTCGCATTGTTTGATAGCGGCGGCGCCGAGGGAACTGCCTCACTGATCTCACCCCGCGGTTCTGTCATCGTTGACGAGCGCACTAATTCACTGTTGATAACCGATACAGCCGCCAAACTCCGCGAGGTCCGGGACCTGATTGACCTGGTAGATATTCCGATTCGGCAGGTAATGATCGAGGCGCGAATAGTCATAGCCCAGTCCGATGTGGCGCAAAGCCTGGGTATTCGCTGGGGTGGTGCGGGTGTCAATATCAACGATGATGACGTTACCTCGGTGTCAGGTGACCTGGATAACGTCACCAGTATTAACACCGACATTAGTCAGGGACTGGTCCCGGAAGTGAATTTCCCCGGTGCCTTACTGGTTGACCTGGGCGTATCCGGGGCCAGTGGCTCTTTCGCGGTGGGCTATACCAGCGCGGATTTATTCCTGGCAGCGGAACTGACTGCTCTGGAAACCTCGGGTTCAGGTGAAGTGGTATCCCAGCCCAAGGTGATTACCGGTGATAAGCAGCAGGCTACCATCAAGTCGGGTACTGAGATTCCCTTCCAGGAGAGCTCGGCCAGCGGTGAGACCACCACGTCATTCAAGGAGGCGGTGTTGGCGCTGAATGTCACGCCGAATATTACACCGGATGATCGTATTCTTTTGGATCTGATTATCAACCAGGATTCCGTCGGTGACCTGGTGCCCAGCGGTACCGGTGGCTTCATTCCATCCATCGATACCACCCAGCTGACCACCCAGGTTTTGGTGGGCAATGGTGAAACCGTTGTACTCGGCGGCGTGTTCCGCACAGAGGACGTTGAATCCACCTCGAAGGTACCGTTCCTCGGCGATATTCCCTACCTGGGTTACCTGTTCAAGACCACCTCGTCACAGCAGACCAAGACCGAAACGCTGATTTTTATCACACCACGAATTCTCGCAGAGACCTTGCTAGACTAATTCATGCCTAAGTTGAGCAGGGTCTTTCTCGTCGGCCCCATGGGCGCGGGAAAAACGACCATTGGGCGTGCACTGGCTCACCAGTTGAAGCTCGCATTTGTCGACAGCGACACCGAGATAGAGGCGCGTACCGGCGCTGATATCCCGTGGATTTTTGACGTGGAAGGCGAGGAAGGCTTCCGCGAACGGGAGAGCCAGATTATCGACGAGCTTACCCAGCGCAACGGCATTGTCCTGGCCACCGGCGGTGGTGTGGTGATGCGTGACGAAAATCGACGGGTGCTGGCTGCGCGGGGTTTCGTGGTGTATTTGCGAACCAGCATTGAGCAACAAGTCGCCCGTACCAGCAACGATCGCAGGCGCCCGCTCCTGCAAGAAGGAGATCCGGAAGAGATCCTGCGCGCATTGATGGCTGTGCGCGATCCCTTGTACCGCGACATCGCTGATTTTACTGCCGAGACTGACGGCTCTGGCACCCGCTCTCTGGCGGAGCGCATAGCATCCCAGATTATTGAACTTTAGGCTCGAGGGTTCGCCGTCATCACTGGCATTCCCGTGGGGCTTCGGTAACAATACCGGCGATGGCTATACTCATGCATACCCTTCACGTTGACCTCGATGACCGTTCCTATCCGATTTACATCGGTCGGGACCTGTTTGCCAACCCGGACCTTCTTGCCAAGCATCTGGTTGGTCGCCAGGTGGCCATCGTCAGCAACGAGACTGTCGCGCCTATTTATGTCGAGCGGGTCAGGGCCTGTGTTGGTGACATGGATCTTGTGTCAGAGATTGTTTTGCCTGACGGCGAACAGTACAAAACCCTGGAGTGTCTGCAGGTAATCTTTGATCGCCTCCTACAGGAGGGCCACAATCGTTCTACCACCCTGATCGCAGTGGGTGGTGGTGTAGTGGGTGATATGACGGGTTTTGCTGCGGCCTGTTTCCAGCGTGGTGTCAACTTCATCCAGGTGCCTACGACCTTGTTGTCCCAGGTCGACTCCTCGGTGGGAGGCAAGACCGGGGTCAACCACCCGCTAGGCAAGAACATGATTGGTGCCTTCTACCAGCCCCGTTGCGTCATTATCGACACTGATACACTGCACACGCTGCCGGATCGAGAACTGGCGGCTGGTTTGTCTGAGGTGATCAAGTACGGTCTGATCAGCGATGAGCCTTTTTATCGCTGGCTGCATGAGCATATGCCCAACCTGCTGGCGCGCGAGGAGGCTGCACTGGCTGAGGCTATTGAACGCAGCTGCGCCAACAAGGCCGCTGTGGTGGCAGCGGATGAGCGTGAAGGGGGCGTGCGGGCGATTCTTAATCTCGGCCATACCTTTGGCCATGCCATCGAGACCGCGCAGGGCTACGGCAACTGGTTGCACGGTGAAGCCGTGGCGACGGGCATGTGTATGGCGCTGCGATTATCGGCCCAGCTGGGCTGGATAAGTGAAGAGGAAGTCATGGGGCTTGAGCAGCTGCTGAAGCGAATCTCCCTGCCGACTGAACCACCCACAGATATGAGTTCTTCTCAGTTCCTGGAGTTGATGGGGCGAGACAAGAAGGTGATTGATGGCCAGTTGAGGCTGGTGCTGTTACGGGGTATTGGCGAGGCGGTTGTTAGTGCTGATGTGCCGTTGGAGGAGTTGGAGAAACTGCTGAATTAAAAGGGGTCAGATCCCTTTTCCAAGCATCCAGCGGGATTAGATTAGATGGGGTCAGAGTTCGCCTTGGAAAGAGCTCCGAGGCGGCGACTCAAACTGGGGCCCGATCAAAATGGACTCTGACCCCGTTTAGCCGAACTCTTCTACAAATTCAGGTATTTACCAACTTCGGCAGCACACCGCCGTCCCTCATCGATACCCCACACCACCAGGGACTGGCCCCGGCGGCAATCGCCAGCTGCGAAGATGCCATCGACGCTGGTACGGAAATCGCCGTAAGTGGCCTTGTAGTTGGAGCGCTCGTCTGTCTCGATACCAGAGGCTTCGGAGGCGTACTGCTCTGGCCCCAGGAAACCCATAGACAGCAGAATCAAGTCTGCTTCCCAGACTTTCTCCGAACCTTCCACTTCGCTCATCTGGAACTGTCCATCGACCTTGTTCCATTCCACGTTAACCGTCTTGATACCGGTGACATTACCTTCGTCGTCACCCAGGAAGCCCTTGGAGAGCAGCTGGTAGGTGCGCGGATCGTCGCCGAACAAATCGGCCGCTTCTTCATGGCCGTAGTCGGTGCGCAGAATCTTGGGCCACAGCGGCCAGGGGTTGTCGTCCGCGCGATCTTGTGGCGGCTGCGGCAACAGTTCAAAGTTGACGATATCGCTCGCGCCGTGGCGAGCCGAAGTGCCAATACAGTCTGTGCCGGTGTCTCCGCCACCGATAACGATGACTTTCTTGTCCTTGGCGGAGATGTAGTTGCCATCCTCCAGGTTGCTGTCCAGCAGACTCTTGGTATTGGCACGCAGGAAGTCCATGGCCGGGTAGATGCCCTTCAATTCACGATTCTCGATCGGCAGATCGCGAGCGTTGGTGGCACCGGTGCACAAAACCACAGCGTCATTGTCTGCACGTAACTGATCCATCGAGATAGCGCCTTCACCCTCTCCACCTACATTGGCGCTGGTGACAAAAGTGATGCCTTCCTCTGCGAGGATGTCCACGCGACGCTGAACCAGATCCTTGCCAAGTTTCATATTGGGGATGCCATACATGAGAAGGCCACCAATACGATCGTCACGCTCATAGACGACAACCGTGTGGCCAGCCTTGTTGAGCTCGGCGGCGGCTGCCAGGCCTGAGGGGCCAGAGCCAACTACCACGACTTTCTTGCCGCTGCGGGTCTCCGGCGGACTGGCTACAATCCAGCCCTCGGCAAAACCGCGGTCGGCGATGGCGTATTCAATGTTCTTGATCGTTACCGGGGTCTCCACTGAGCCGAGCACGCAGGAACCCTCACAGGGTGCGGGACAGACACGGCCAGTGAACTCCGGGAAATTATTGGTGTGATGCAGGCGATCCAGCGCGTCCTTCCAGCGGTCGTTGTAAACCAGGTCGTTCCACTCGGGAATCAAGTTGGACACCGGACAGCCGTCATTGGATTGGCAGAAGGGGATGCCGCAATCCATGCAGCGAGCCGATTGGGCGTTGAGGCGGCTGCCGTCCACATCGGTGTACAGCTCCTTGTAGTCCAGCAGACGGACTTTAACGTCGCGGTATGGTGCGGGATCGCGGGCGATCTCTATGAAAGCAGTTGGGTTACCCATTTCTCTTCAAAACTCCTGAATTAAGCGACGTTGGCTTCAGCTTGTTGCTCAGCGGCGGCCTTCTCGGCTCGCTCCTGCAGAACGCGCTTGTAATCCGTGGGCATGACCTTCACAAACTTGTTGAGAGAGTCTTCCCAGTTATTCAGCACCTGCTGTGCGACCACGGAACCCGTGTTAACGGCGTGGTTCTTTACCAGCTGGCGCAATTCGGCGATATCTTCGGGTGCAGACACGGTTTCCAGTGCCACCATGCCCATATTGCAGCGATTGCGAAAATCGCCATCGCTGTCGAGGATGTAAGCGATACCGCCGGACATGCCAGCGGCAAAATTGCGCCCGGTTTTACCCAGCACAACCACGCGACCGCCGGTCATGTACTCACAACCGTGATCGCCGATGCCCTCGATAACTGCGCTGGCACCACTGTTGCGAACACAAAAGCGCTCGGCAGCAATGCCGCGGAAGTAGGCTTCACCGGAAGTGGCTCCATACAGGCAAACGTTGCCAACAATAATATTGTCCTCTGCAACGAAGGTGCTATTTTTAGATGGGTAAACTGTCAATTTGCCACCAGACAGGCCCTTGCCGACGTAGTCGTTACAATCTCCTTCCACCTCGATGGAGATACCCTTCGACATGAAAGCACCCAGACTTTGCCCGGCAGAACCATTCAGCTTGATCTTGATAGTGTCTTCCGGCAGGCCATCGGCTCCCCATTTGTCAGCGATTTTGTGCGACAGCATGGTGCCGACTACGCGATTAATGTTCACTATCGGTAGCTCGATCTCCACCTTGTCGCCGTTGTCTATGGCGGCTTGAGCCTGCTTGATAATCTCATTGTCCAGCGCCAGTTCCAGCCCATGGTCTTGTTCCATGGTCTGGTAGGTGCCGACATTATCATGTGGCTTTTCCGCGATAGCCAGGATAGAGGTCAGGTCCAGGCCGTTGGCCTTCCAGTGCCCTTCAGCGGCCGCTGTTTCCAGCGCATCGCTGCGACCGATCATCTCATTGATGGTGCGGAAGCCGAGCTTGGCCATAATTTCGCGTATTTCTTCTGCCAGCAGGAAGAAGTAGTTCACCACGTTTTCGGGAGCACCCGTAAATTTCTCGCGCAGCTTCGGATCCTGGGTGGCAATGCCTACCGGGCAGGTATTGAGATGGCACTTGCGCATCATGATGCAGCCCAGTGTTACCAGCGGCAGGGTAGCGAAACCAAATTCCTCTGCACCCAGCAACGCTGCTATTACTACATCTTTACCGGTCTTCAGCTGGCCGTCTGTTTGCAGTACCACGCGAGAGCGCAAGTCATTCATCACCAGGGTCTGGTGGGTCTCGGCGATACCCAGTTCCCAGGGCAAGCCGGCGTGCTTGATAGAAGTCAGCGGCGATGCACCGGTGCCGCCGTCGTGGCCAGCGATCACAATGTGATCGGCCTTAGCCTTGGTTACGCCGGAAGCAATGGTGCCAACGCCCATCTCCGATACCAGTTTCACGCTGATACGGGCATTGCGGTTGGCGTTTTTGAGGTCGTGAATCAGCTGGGCCATGTCCTCGATAGAATAAATATCGTGGTGCGGCGGTGGACTGATCAGGCCGACGCCCGGGGTGGAGTAACGCAGTTTGGCGATAAAATCGTCAACCTTGCCACCGGGTAGTTCGCCACCTTCACCAGGTTTCGCACCCTGGGCGATCTTGATCTGAATTTCATCGGCATTGGCCAGGTAGTGAGCGGTGACACCGAAGCGACCGGACGCGACCTGCTTAATGGCTGAACGCTTGGAGTCGCCATTGGCCAAGGGCTTGAAGCGTTCAGGGTCTTCACCTCCCTCACCGGTATTGGACTTGCCGCCGATGCGGTTCATGGCCACGGCCAGCGTTTCGTGTGCCTCCTGTGAGATCGAGCCGAAGCTCATGGCACCGGTGCAGAAGCGCTTGACGATGTCTTTGGCGTCCTCCACCTGGTCAATATCGATTGGACCACCATTGACGCCTTCCTTGAAGCTCATCAGCCCGCGCAGGGTGGCGCCGCGGGTGGCCTCTTCATCGGAGGCCTTCACAAAGCGGTCGTAGGCATCGCGGCTGTTGGTGCGGGACGCCTCCTGGACAGCCGAAATGGTCTCTGGATTCCACATGTGCTTTTCGCCGCGGTCACGCCAGTGGATTTCGCCGGGATTTTCCAGCACCGGGATGCGGGTGGTTTCTACGGTGGGGAATGCCACTTCATGACGGCGCAAACTCTCCTCTGCCAACACATCAAAGCCTACACCGGCGACGCGGCTGGGGGTGCCTTTGAAACAGTACTCAATGACCTCATCAGCGATACCCACCGCTTCAAAGATCTGAGCGCCTTTATAGGAGTGCAAGGTGGAGATGCCCATCTTGGCCATCACCTTGAACATGCCCTTGGCCACGCCTTTGCGATAGGCGGCGACGATCTTGTTATCTTTGTCGAACCTGTCGCCAGGCAGCAGACCTTCACGCTGGGCCTGCCACAGAGATTCAAACGCCAGGTAGGGGTTGATGGCGTCGACGCCAAAGCCGATCAGCATGCAGTGATGGTGTACCTCGCGGGCCTCGCCGGTTTCAACGACGATGCCGATACGGGTACGCTCCGAGTTGTTCACCAGGTGTTGGTGCACGGAACCCGCCGCCAACAATGTAGAAACCGGTACGCGCTGTTTGCTAACGGCGCGATCTGACAGGGCGATCAGGCCGTAGCCGTCGGCAATCGCCTGGCTGGCTTCTTCATTGATGCGGCTGAGGGCCGCCTCCAGCCCCGCTTCCTGCTCTGATTGTGGATAGGTGATGTCGATCACCTTGGTGCGCCAGCCCTTGTAGTTCAGGTGCCGAATTGCCGCCATTTCTTCGTTCGTCAGAATGGGGTGTGGTATACGCAGGCGATGGGCGTGCTGCTCGGTAGGCGCCAATAAATTGCCCTCCGGGCCAATGTAGCATTCCAGGCTCATCACCACTTCTTCACGTATGGAGTCGATAGCGGGATTGGTAACCTGGGCAAACATCTGTTTGAAATAGTCGTAGATGATGCGCGGCTTGTCGGACAGACAGGCCAGGGCACTGTCGTTACCCATGGAGCTGACCGGGTCGCGCAACTCCCGTACCAGCGGCAATAACATGAACTGCATGGTTTCGGTGGTAAAACCAAACGCCTTCATGCGGTCGATCAGCGACTCAGGCTCAAAACCGTGTGGCTCTTCGTCGGTGTGAAGATCCGAAAAATCAATGCGTTGATTGGCAATCCACTCGCCGAAGGGCTTGGAAGTAGACCACTCGCCTTTCAGCTCTTCATCGGTGATCAGCTTGCCTTCAGCGAAGTCGAGCAGGAACATCTTGCCCGGTTGCAGTCGGCCCTTGCTTTTAACATTGGCCGGGTCGATCTCTACGACGCCCACTTCCGAGGCCATGATGACCTTGTCGTCGTGGGTGATGTAGTAGCGGCTGGGGCGCAGGCCGTTGCGATCGAGTACCGCGCCAATGTAGTGACCGTCGGTGAAGACGATGGAGGCGGGTCCATCCCAGGGCTCCATCATGGTGGAGTTGTATTCGTAGAAATCTCTCTTGGCCTGGGACATTTCCTCGTCATTCTGCCAGGCCTCAGGAATCATCAGCATGATGGCTTCCTGCAGGGTGCGACCGTTCATCAGCATGAATTCGAGCACGTTGTCAAAGCTACCGGAGTCGGAGCAGTCGGGCTCAACCACCGGGAACAGCTTGTGGATCTCGGTGCCAAACAATTCGCTTTCAACCACACCCTGGCGGGCATGCATGGAGTTGATATTACCCTGGCGGGTATTGATTTCGCCATTGTGGCTCATGAAACGGTTGGGCTGAGCCCGGTCCCAGGAGGGGAAGGTATTGGTGCTGAAACGGGAGTGCACCATCGCCAGGTGCGCCTCGTAATCGTCGTCCTGCAGGTCGGGATAGAACGGCATCAGCTGATCCGGTGTCAGCATGCCCTTGTAGACGATGACCTTGGAGGACAGGGTGCATATATAAAAGGCGTCTGATTCGGCCAGGTCGTGCTCGGTGCGCAAGGTGCGCGTCGCCAACTTGCGAATGACGTACAGCTGGCGTTCGAAATCATCGCCACTGACACCGTCAGCCGCGCCGACATACAGTTGCTCTATAACTGGCATGGAGGCAAGGGCGGTGGGGCCCACGTCGGCCTTCTCAGGCTGCACATTCAACTCGCGCCAACCAATGAAGGTCTGGCCCTGCATGGTGATGAATTCTTCTACCGTGGCTTTACAGTGGGCGCGTTCGTGCTGGTCCTGAGGCAGGAAGACGTTGCCTACTGCATAATGGCCTTTTTCCGGAAGATCGACGCCAAAAACGGATTTTGCTGATTTTTTAAGGAATTTATGGGGAATTGCAGTGAGAATGCCACAGCCATCGCCGGTATTGGTTTCGCAGCCGCAACCGCCGCGATGGTTCATGCGACGCAAGGCGTGGTCAGCCTCCAGTACGATCTCGCGGCTGGGGCGGCCCTTCATGTCGGCCACGAAGCCAACACCACAAGAGTCCTTCTCATTGGCCGGATCGTACAGTCCCTGGGCTCCCGGGCGGGATAAGGGACGCGTTTCTTCGTTCAAATTCATCTATGGCTGCTCCAAAAGCGGCTTATATCAGTGTTCAGTTTGTCGGGAAGCTGGGTCGCGCAATGGCTGCGCTGCTGATAAATACAAAAACGGGGCTGAAATGACAATCACTGAATTACCTAAAAAATCGGGGGGGGGGGGGGGGGGCAATTCTACTCAAATGCGGACCACATTGCCAGAAAGCCAATTAGTACCAAAACCGGCAGTCATCGGTGATTTAAAACCCATCAAGAGCACCGGTACTGGCTGCCTACAGTGCGACAACGTACAATGCACGCCCCCTGAACACACGTGTACGCCATCAATGTCAGAACTCAAGAATGACCGCTTCCTGCGCGCGCTGATGCGCGAACCCGTAGATCGCACGCCGGTGTGGATGATGCGCCAGGCCGGCCGCTACCTCCCGGAATATCGCGAACTGAGAAAACAGGCGGGGTCGTTTATGGACCTTTGCACCAACCCGGAACTGGCCTGTGAGGTGACGTTGCAGCCGTTGCGGCGCTACCCGATGGACGCCGCCATCCTTTTCTCCGATATCCTCACCATCCCGGATGCCATGGGTCTTGGCCTCTATTTTGAAGAGGGTGAAGGGCCGCGTTTCAAAAAGGTAATCGATGGTGAGAAAGATGTGGCTGAGCTGACGGTGGTTAACTCTCAGCGTGATCTAGCTTACGTCATGGATGCGGTGAAAACGATTCGCAGCGCGCTGGGCAATACCGTTCCTTTGATCGGCTTTGCCGGCAGCCCCTGGACCCTGGCGACTTACATGGTGGAGGGCGGCTCCAGCAAGGACTTCCAGAAGGTGAAGGCGCTGGCATTTAACCAGCCCGAGGTGATGCATCAGTTGTTATCGGTGCTGGCGGACTCTGTGGCGGATTACCTGCGCTGCCAGATTGAAGCCGGTGCCCAGGCGGTGCAGATCTTTGACACCTGGGGCGGGGCGCTGAGTGCGGCCGCCTATAAAGAGTATTCACTGCAGTACATGCAACGAATCGTCGCTGCCTTGCCAAAAGAAAACGAAGGTCGCCGGGTGCCGGTTATTCTGTTTACCAAGAATGGCGGTCAATGGTTGGAGGCCATAGCCGATAGCGGTGCGGCCGCCGTGGGTATCGACTGGACCACAGACATCGCCACCGCCCGCGCTAGAGTGGGCGACCGGGTTGCCCTGCAGGGTAATATGGATCCGACTATGTTGTACGCCACACCAGAACGTATAAGGATGGAAGTGAAGAGGATCCTGGAAAGTTACGGGGAGGGTTCAGGCCATATCTTTAACCTGGGCCACGGTATTACCCCGGGAGTGAATCCAGATCATGTAACAGCGATGGTGGATGCCGTGCAGGAATTCGGCTAGATCTGATAATCATCACAGGGAAAACTGTGATCCATCTCCAGGGCGGGTTGTTCTGAAGCAGGCTTGCCGACGACCTTGGCAGGCACACCGGCCACAGTGGTATGGGGTGGCACTTCCTTTAGGACGACGCTACCCGCACCCACCTTGGCACCCTCTCCAATCTTGATATTGCCGAGGATCTTGGCACCCGCACTGATGAGCACGCCGTCACCCACCTTAGGGTGGCGATCGCCGTGCTCCTTGCCGGTACCACCGAGGGTGACGGACTGCAGGATCGAGACGTTGTTACCCACCACGGCAGTTTCACCGATAACCAGGCCGGTGGCGTGGTCCAGCATAATACCGTGGCCAAGTTTGGCGGCGGGGTGAATGTCGACCCCGAACTCCGCTGACATGCGATTTTGGAAGAACAGTGCCAGTGATTCGCGACCTTCATTCCACAGGCAGTTCGCGACCCGGTGGGTCTGCAGGGCGTGAAAACCTTTGAAATAGAGAAACGGCACCGACAGCTGGGTGCAGGCGCTGTCTCTGTCCTCCACCGCCATCAAGTCATTGCGAATGGAGGTACCGATGTTGGTGCAGGCGGCAAAGGCGTTTTCAATAACCTCGCGCAGGAGCAGAGAGGAAGCGGTCGGGCTGTCCAGCTTATTGGCCAGGTGGAAGCTCAGGGCCGATTCCAGTCTGCTGTGATTGAGAATGGTGGCGTGCAGGAAGCTGGCGAGAATAGGCTCCCGTGCCACCTCCGCTGCGGTTTCACTGAGAATTCGTTCCCATACGGGGTCGGTCGAGGGTTTGTTCATGGTCAATCTCCGCGCTCAGGCGTCAACATTGTGGCCCAGATTGCAGCGACAACGCCACAGCTGGTGCCCGCTCTGTAAATATTTACGCTCAAACAGGGTGAGCGGATTTTCCGGTGCTATGAGATCAACCATGGGGACGCTGCCGGCCAGATTCAAGGCCACGCCAAATTCTTCGACATAGGTTTGCCAATTACTGCGCAGCTGCAGTTGTCCTCCCAATTGTAGCAAGGCAGTGAAATCTGCTGAGCCATGTATGCGGCGCTGGAATTGTCCCGGTTTGGGCCAGGGATTGGGATAGAGAAGATAGTGGTGGCTGATCCGCCAGCCGGCCGCCAGGCACAGGCGCCAGAAATCGCCGCAATCGGCCTGTACCAGCTGATAGTTAGAAGAAGTTGCGGCCTGGTGTTTGCCAATCCTGTAAGCAGATTTGTCTATTCCCAATACCAACGCCTGCGGGTGCAGGTCGGCCAGGATCGAACTGCTCAGGCCGGTGCCACAGAATGAATCCAATATCAGTGGCCCCGTGTGCCCTTCAACTCGCTGGTAGATAGCATCGAAAACCCTGCGGCTATGGTCCGGTAGCGGGCGCAGATGATGGCTTGTGAGGTGTTTATGGACCCGTTCAGCCAGGCGCGGGTGAACAAAGCGCTGCTTGCTTATTATGGCCGTGGAGTTTCCCGATGTTTGAAGTTGCGCCATCACGCTGCCATCATAAGTTATGCGACAAGATCTCAGACCCTACTGGGTTAAAAAATTCTACCTGAAATTCCGCTGGCTTTACGCCGAGCATTTTTTGCGCCCGGCGGCGGATTATTTGGGTGATCACCATACCATTATGAAGCCCTGGTACGTCTCATTTGACGGCCCCAGCATCCGCATCGGCAAATGTGTCACCATTATTGGTGAACGGGCCAAGCCGGTTGAGCTGGGGGTTTGGGGCCGGGAGCCCGATACCGGTGCTATCACCATTGGGGACTATGTGCTGATAAGCCCCGGTACCCGGATCAGCGCCAGTGATGAAATTACCATCGGTGACAGTGTCATGATGGCTAACAGTGTCTATATCACTGATTCAGACTGGCATGGCATCTATGATCGCACCGAGCGCAGTGACGAGGTGACGCCGGTCCGCATCGCCAACAATGTCTGGCTGGGTGATCACTGCGTCGTTCTCAAGGGTGTCACGATCGGCGAGAACAGCGTTGTTGCAGCCCACGCCGTCGTCAGCAAGGATGTGCCCGCCAATGTGGTTGTGGCCGGTAACCCGGCCAAGGTGGTCAAACAGCTGGACCCGGATAAGGGGTTTACCACGCGGGCCGATTTTTTCGTAGAGCCGGTGCAACTGGCTGAGTACTACGACTCCATAGAGCGCCTGGTGCTTGGCAAGAACGGCTTTTTCAACTGGCTTCGAGCACTGTTGTTTCCCACCACCCGGGACTGAGCCTAGTAGATTTTCAGAGTGGGCTCGTCGAAGGCAGCCAGCTGTTCGCGCAGCTCGAGAATGTGATCAGACCAGTAGCGGGCGTCATTAAACCAGGGAAAACTACGCGGGAAAGCCGGGTCTGACCAACGTCGGCCCAGCCAGGCCGAGTAGTACATAATACGCATGGTGCGCAGGGCCTCAATTGATTTGAGCTGGGCGGGATCGAAATCGCAAAACTCGTTGTAGCCTTCCAGCACTTCACTCATTTGCAGGCAGCGCTGCTGGTAGTCGCCGCTCAAAAGCATCCACAAGTCCTGGATAGCGGGCGCCGAGACACAATCATCCAGGTCGACGAAGTGCGCGGTATTGTCGCGCCATAGAACATTGCCCGAGTGGCAGTCTCCGTGCACCCGAATGCAATCTGTCGCGGTATAGTTCGCTTCAATGGGGGGGATGAGGTCTTCGCATAATGTCACGTAGGCCGTGTGCAATTCTGTGGGGATAAAGTGTTCGCTGAGAAATTCGTAGCTATCCCGTGCCCAGCGCTGGCTGCTAAGATCAATTCGATGCTCAAACGGCTTGCTGGCACCTACCGCATGTATGCGACCCAGGGTTCGGCCCAGCACCAGCAGGCAGTCCATGTTATCCAGCTCCGGTGGGTGGCCGCCCTGGCGAGTGAACAGGCTGAACTGGAAATCGCCGTATTGGTGAAGGGTCTCGCCCTGGGCATTGGCCAGTGGCGCCACCACTGAGATATCCGCCTCTTTCAATTCAGCCGTGAAGCTATGTTCCTCAAGAATCTGCTCACGACTCCAGCGCTGGGGTCGGTAGAACTTGGCGATCAACGGCAGCGCATCTTCGATGCCCACCTGGTAGACACGATTTTCGTAACTGTTGAGGGCCAGTAAGCGGGCGTCGCAGAGATAGTCGAGGCTCTCCACCGCCTCCATGACCAGCTCTGGTGTCAACGCGTCGTAGGGATGTTCTTGTTCAGTCATGCAATAGTGCTACCGTTTTTATCTGGGCAAACAACTGGGTGCCTACTTCTAAACCGAGGGCGACGATGGATTTGCGGGTTATTCGGGCCAGTAGAAATTGATCATCCACCTGTAGTTTCACCAACAGGCGATTGCTGTCGCCGCCCTCTATCTCGACAATGGTCGCTGGCAGGATATTGAGGATACTGGTGCCGGACGGTGGAGTCAGGCACAGGCTCACATCGCGTGCCGGAATGCGAAGCCGGAGCAAGGCGTCGGGTTTCAGCTCGGTGCTGGCGACGTAGAGATTGTGTTGCCCCAGGGAGAGCCGGGTGAGACCAAATTCCGGTTCTGCTGCGGATACCGCGGCGCTGATAATGGCGGCCGCTTGCTCCTCGTGGGCAATTGCCAGTTCCAGGTGCGAGCTGAGTTCCAGGGTTGCCCCGTCGGCGACGATGCTGCCGTGATCCAGTACGATCAGGCGATCAGATAACCTGGCGACTTCCTCCATGTCGTGACTGACATAGATCATGGGGATATTGGTCTCCGCCTGCAGGGTCTGCAGGTGGCGCATGATGTCGCGGCGGCTGCTCCGATCCAGGTTGGCCAGTGGTTCATCCATAAACAAGATCGCTGGGTTATTAATCAGTGCTCGACCAATGGCTACCCGTTGTTGCTGTCCGGCTGACAGTTGCTGCGGATAGCGATCTAACAGGGGTCCCAGTTGCAGCCAGTCGCAGACCTGTTCCAGTGCCGGTCCACCCGGCCGATGCTGGCGTTCTTGTGCATAACGGAGATTGCCAAGTGCCGACAGATGTGGGAACAATCGGCCGTCCTGGAATACCATGCCGATACCGCGCAGATGAGTGGGGACGCAGGTTCCGTTTTCCTGCCAGGGTGTATCGCGAAATTGAATGCGGGTGGATTCGTCGCCGGGCAACAAGCCAGCGAGGCAGTAAAGCAAGCTAGTCTTGCCGCAGCCGCTGGGCCCATAGATTGCCGTGGTGGCATGGTCTGCAATTGCACAACTCAGCCTTAATTCAAAGTTGTCGCTGCGCCGCAGGCGCACGTTGATCGTTAGCGCGCTCAACGGTTCAAGCCCCAGGTGCGGGTGTCGGCCCGGCGATACAGCAGGAACAGGGTGATGAATGAAAATATCATCAGGCCGGCGGCGAGCATATGCGCGCTGGCATAATCCAGTGACTCCACGCGGTCGTACAGGGCAATCGAAAGCACCTGCGTTTCGCCGGGAATATTGCCACCGATCATCAGTACCACTCCAAATTCGCCAACCGTGTGGGCAAAGCCGAGACTGGCGGCGCTGATAAAACTGTGGCGACAGCTGGGGAATATTACGCTGCGCCAGCGATCCCATTTGTCCGCGCCCAGGGTTGCCGCCGCCTCGAGTATGCCCTCCGGTAATTGCCTGAAAGCGGACTGCAGGGGTTGTACGACAAAAGGCAGGGAATAGATGGCGGAGCCGATGACCAGGGCATTGAAGCTGAAGGCCAGGCGTTCACCAGTAAGCTGTTGCCATAGGCTGCCCAGTGCTGACTGGGGGGCGAAGGCAATCAACAGGTAAAACCCCAGCACCGTGGGGGGCAGAATTAAGGGCAGGGCAACGATTGCCTCCACCGAGCTGCGGAAATTACTGCGTCCGCGCGCCAGCCACCAGGCCAGCGGGGTACTGATCACCAACAGCAGCAAGGTAGTGACTGTGGCCAACTCAACGGTGAGCCAGATGACTCCCGCCTCGTTCATGGCTTCTCATCCACCGGGTAACCCATGTCGGCGATCGCCGCCTGGACTGGGGGGGACAGTAGCCAGTCCAGGAATTGCCGGGCGCTATCGATATTGTCAGAGTGCCGCAATATCACCGCCTGCTGCGAGAGATCGCCATACCAGTGGCGCGGAATATCCAGCCACGGCGGTGCCGCCTGGCTGCGGGCAACCAATGCGATATCGGCGCCACCACTGTGCCACAGCTGGTAGGCCTGGTTGATATTGCTGCCGCGCACCACCTTCCGCTCGACGTCTGCGAAGCGATCTAATACCTGCTGTGCCGCTGCGCCATAAGGTGCCAGCCGTGGATTGGCGATCGCCACACTCATGCCGGCATGGTTGAAGAGCGCATCAATGCCCGCGTCCGCTTTGTGTGCTAACTGTGGTTGATAGATCAGCACCAGCTGACCGTTGGCGTAGGTCCGCTTGCTGCCCTCGAGCGCCAACCCGGTAGCAACCAGCCGCCCGGGAAAATCGGTATTGGCTGAGAGGAGCAGGTCGAAGGGGGCGCCGTTGAGGATTTGTGCGTAGAGCGTGCCGGAGGAGGCGCTGCTAATGATCACTGATTGCGCAGCGGAAAACTGGGGCAACAACTTCTCCAGCGGTACCCGGAAATTGGAGGCCACGGCGACATGCAGGTTGTTGGCGAGGATTGCGGGAGACAGCGCCAGGATAATAAGAAGGAAGAGAGCCCGCATTGAAGTCCGAGTCACGAAAATGTTGCCGCTAGTATGGTGCATGGCATGTCTTAATGCACACTACCTTCTGGCCTCAACGCGGGGTCGGGTGTACGGGCCAGGCACCAGAGGTCAACACGGCTGGCACCGGCCTGCAGCAGCACCTCGGCGAGGTGTTGGGCAGTTGCGCCGCTGGTCATCACATCGTCGAGGATGACCAGGTATTGACCGTGGAGGTTGGCACGGCAGTGAAATGCGGACTTGAGATTGTCCCGCCGCTGCGCCAGATCCAGCGTGTGTTGAGCGGGAGTGAGTCGGGTTTTCTGGCACAGGCGCGGCGCTATTGTTAAGGCCTGAGGCTTGATGCGGGGGTGGTTGAGCAGGGATTGCGCCAATAGCTCGGACTGATTGAAGCCGCGTTGCCAGCGTCGCCACCAGTGCATGGGCACAGGTACGAGTGCATCGGGAGTTCCGAACTCGGCGATGAATTGCTCGACGGGTTCTGCCAGCAACTGGGTCAGCAGCGGTAACAGGCTCATGTCAGCGGAGAACTTAAAGCGTTGCAGGAAATTGCTGATCGGCTGGCTGTACAGCCAGGGAGCACAGCAGCGCCCGAATGCGGGTGGGGTGCGTTGGCAGTTAATACAGGTCTGGCCTGGGGCAGCTAGCGGCGTGGCGCAGGTCTGACAGGCGTAAGGGTTGGCTGGCAGCTCTTTTTCACAGCTGGCGCAGAGCGGCAGGGGCCGCAGACTGGGGCGTTGACACAGCAGACAGTAGCAAGGGGCCAAATGATCGAGAAGAAAGTTGTTAACCATACGCATCCTTGCAGGTTGACAGATTTCAGGGGCTGGCTATCATGACAGCCTCATAGAAATATAGACCACAGGTGAGTCATGAGCGATATACGCCATAACTGGCAGCGCAGCGAGGTGGAAGCCCTGTTTGCCCTGCCTCTCAGCGATTTGATGTTTCAGGCGCAGACACTGCACCGGCAGTATTTTGATCCCAACGAAGTGCAGGTCAGTACCTTGCTATCAATCAAGACTGGCGCCTGCCCGGAAGATTGTGCCTACTGCCCCCAGAGTACGCGTTACGACACAGGTCTCGAAGTTGAGCAGTTGATGGAAGTGGAACGGGTACTTGATCAGGCGCGGGCCGCGCGCGATGCGGGTGCTACCCGCTTCTGCATGGGCGCGGCCTGGCGCTCGCCGAAGGATCGCGATATGGCGCAGGTTGTGGCGATGGTTGAAGGTGTGGCCGACCTCGGCCTGGAAACCTGTATGACACTGGGCATGTTAACCCAACAGCAGGCGCAACAACTGGCCGATGCCGGCCTGGATTACTACA
The DNA here is from genome assembly GCA_965237855.1 of Halieaceae bacterium. Lineage (GTDB taxonomy): Bacteria > Pseudomonadota > Gammaproteobacteria > Pseudomonadales > Halieaceae > CBDEGK01. Next base: position 100,064 of record CBDEGK010000008.1, read on the forward strand.
ACCATAATCTCGATACCTCACCGGAGTACTACGGCGACATTATTACCACCCGAACCTACCAGGATCGCCTGGACACCCTGGCCAGCGTGCGCGATGCAGGAATGAAGGTCTGTAGCGGCGGCATCGTGGGTATGGGAGAAGACGTTACAGATCGCGCCGGCATGTTGCAGCAGCTCGCCAGCTTGCAACCACACCCGGAGAGCGTGCCCATCAACATGCTGGTACGGGTTGAAGGTACACCCCTGGCCGATTCAGAAGATCTCGATCCCATAGAATTTGTGCGCATGATCGCCGTCGCTCGCATTCTCATGCCGGCCTCGCATGTGCGGTTGTCAGCCGGACGCGAAGAGATGAGTGAGGAAACGCATGCCCTGGCCTACCTGGCCGGCGCCAACTCTATTTTCTACGGGGAAAAACTGCTGACCACCCCCAATCCCCTGGCCAACAAGGATATGGAGCTGTTTGATCGATTAGGCATTCGACCAGAACAACGGCCCATGAAGGAAGAAGACCCGCGCTTTTATGACGCGGCCGCCAGTGTCTGATGACCGTTCTGCAGCAGCGGCTGCAGCGGCGGCTTGAAGAGCGCCGCGCGCAGGCATTATACCGGCACCGACTAACGCTGGGTTCTGCCCAGGGTGCCAGCGTACACCTGGAGGGACAGGAGTTTCTCTGTTTTTGCAGCAATGATTACCTGGGGCTGGCCAATCACCCGAAACTCGTCGAAAGCATGCGCGAGGCCGCTGCTAAATACGGTGTTGGCAGCGGTGCTTCTCACCTGGTGGTTGGTCATAACGAGGTTCACCACGCTCTGGAGAGCGAGCTGGCCGAATTCACCGGCCGATCGCGTGCTCTCCTGTTCAGCAGTGGCTACATGGCCAACCTGGGTGTTATTTCCTCGCTCGTTGGGCGCAGTGACTACATCTTTGAAGACCGCTTGAATCACGCCTCGTTGTTGGATGGCGGTTTGTTGAGCCGGGCCAATTTCAAACGTTTTGCCCACAATAATGTGGCGGATCTACAGCAGTCACTGCAAAACGTTGTCGCCGATACCGGCAAGTTGGTGGTTGTCGATGGTGTGTACAGCATGGATGGTGATATGGCCCCCCTTGGCCAGCTTTCGCAGGCCTGTGAAGCCAGCGATGCCCTGCTGATGGTAGATGACGCCCATGGTTTTGGTGTGCTCGGTACTGCCGGCAGAGGTTCGGTAGAGGCAGCGGGCTTGAGTTGTTCCCAGGTGCCCGTTTTGATGGGTACGCTCGGCAAAGCACTTGGTTGTGCCGGTGCATTTGTCGCCGGCGATGAAGACCTGATCGAAGGGCTAATTCAGTTTGCCCGCACCTACATTTATACCACTGCCATCCCCCCGGCAGTGGCGGCTGCAACCAGGACGGCCTTACAGCTTCTACAGCAGGAGAATTGGCGGCAGCAACACCTGCAACATCTCATCAAGCGTTTTCGTGTGGGTGCAGAATCTGTCTCATTGCCATTGATGGATTCCGAAAGCGCTATCCAACCGATTATGGTTGGTAGTTCGGAAACTGCGGTACAACTGAGCGCGTCTCTACGGCAGCGCGGCATCCTGGTGAGCGCCATTCGACCGCCAACGGTGCCCGCTGACACTGCTCGCCTGCGCGTTACCCTCACCGCCGCACATTCGGAGGCAGACGTTGACCGCTTACTCGACGCCCTTGCAGACTGCATCCGCCAATAACACACTCTTCTCTGAGCGGCTCGCCAGTTACTCCAATAGCGATACTGAACTGGTGTTATTGTCTGGCTGGAGCATGGACAGCAGTATTTGGTACTCGCTGTTGCCGCAATTGCGACAACGTTGCCATGTCACCCTGGTAGATTTGCCGGGGACTGGCCGCAGCGCTCCTGGCAGTTGGAACCCCGTTGACCTGTTGGAGGCGGTATTAGCCGTCGTCCCCGAGCGGGCTATATACCTGGGCTGGTCTTTGGGTGGTGGCCTGGCGCTGCATATCGCCCACACACAACCCGCACGGGTTGAGGCCGCGTTATGCTTGGGCACCAACCCCCGTTTTGTCGCCAGTGAAGATTGGTCCAGCGCGATGCCAGCTGCGGACTTCGCCAGTTTTTCCGCTCGGGTGAGCGCGAAGGATACCGGCGCATTGCCACGCTTCGACTGGCTGCAGTCGGGGGGCGATAAACAGTGGCAAAACCGCTGCCGGAGGCTGCGCCAAGACACCACACAGCCAGCACAATTGCAGGCCAGCCTTGAGTTGTTGGCCCGCCTTGATCTACGTGCGGCGCTGCCGCAATTAACCATGCCGATAGCGCACCTGTTAGGCGAACAGGATCAGCTGGTACCGGCATCACTGGCGTCTTCCCTGGCCGAACTGGCGCCGAGTCAGCAGGTTGAGCTTGTGCCCGCTGCCGGGCACCTGCTACCACTGTGTGCTGAAGTTCAGGTATTGGCGGCACTGGATGAACTGTTGCTGGCCACGGGCGGCGTTAGTAAGCCGGTCGTAGCCAGCCGCAACAAGGTTGCCGTGGCCAGTTCCTTTGGCGCAGCTGCGCAGAGTTATAACGCTGTCGCCACCCTGCAGCAGCAAGTGGGTGGAGAACTGTTGCAGCTGGCGCCGGATGATTCCCCGGTGCGGCTGTTGGACCTGGGCTGTGGAACGGGTTATTTCAAAGCGGCACTGCAAGGCCGTTATCCCGGTGCAGACTACTGTGGGCTGGATCTCGCCGAAGGTATGGTTCGCTATGCGGCCGCCACTACCGGGGCAGAAGTGGGTTGGCTGGTGGGTGATGCAGAAGATCTGCCGTTGCAAACCCGCAGTGTCGACCTGGTCTTCAGCAGCCTCGCCCTGCAGTGGTGCGAATCAATAGCCAGTCTTGCCGCTGAATTGTTTCGGGTATTGAGTCCCGGCGGCCATTGCCTGATTGCCACGCTGGGGCCGCAGACCCTGCATGAACTGCGTGCCTCGTGGTCTGCAGTGGACAGCTACCAGCACGTCAATGAGTTCCTGCCCGCGGAAGCGTTCGTTGGGGCGCTTGAAGCCTCGGGCTTGCAGTTGCAACAACTGCAGACTGAATGTGTGTCTCTGCAGTACGATACGGCGTTAGAATTACTGCGCGAACTGAAGAGCCTGGGTGCGCACAATCTCAATGCCTCGCGGCCGGCGGGTATGACCGGGCGCCAACGATTGCAGGCGTTTCAGCATGCCTATGAGCATTATCGACAGGACGGCAAATTGCCCGCCACCTATGAAGTACAACTTTTACTCCTGAGGCGACCCCTGTGAGTAAAACCGCCAGCTTTTTTATTACCGGTACGGACACCGATGTGGGCAAAACTCGTATTGCCGCCGGCTTGCTGGATGCTGCCGCGCGGGCAGGTCGGGTAACCGCCGCAGTGAAACCCGTGGCTGCCGGTTGCGATGAGCAGGGTCAGAATGAAGATGCCCTGTTGCTCCAGCAGGCGATGTCCCTGGAGTTGAGTTATCAGCAAGTGAACCCGGTTGCGTTGAAGCCGGCCATCGCGCCGCACATAGCGGCACAAGCCGCCGGGCGCAAGATCACAGCCGGGCAACTGGCGGGATACTGCCGCGGGGTGATGCTGGGTGAAGCGGATTTTGTGGTTATTGAGGGAGCGGGCGGTTGGCGGGTGCCCCTGAACCAGCGTGAAACTTTCGCCCACCTGGCCATCGAATTACAGGTGCCGGTTATACTGGTGGTGGCTATGCGATTGGGGTGTATCAATCACGCCCTGCTTACGGCTGAGGCGGTTGTCCGCGACGGGCTACAGCTGGCTGGCTGGGTAGCCAATACCACGGCCGAAACCATGTCCCACTATGCCGAGAATCTGGCAACTCTCAGAAGCCGCATAGCAGCACCGCTACTGGGTGAAGTGCCCTGCCTTGAAGCCCCGGATCACCGGGCAGTAAGCCCTTTTCTCAATCTCTCGCCACTGCTGTAAGTTAGCGCTTACATACCCCCTCTGTCATAAAAATTAGAGGTTGTTCGCCCTTAAGCCGATAAGGAGGGTGGAGTGGCCGCAATAGACTGTTGACCGTTTTAATGGAACTCAGCAGTATGTGTTCGCCGTTAACATATATTTCCAAGAGGTACTCATGCCTGATTACAAGGTACCACGACGCGATATTAGCTTCGTGATGAATGAATTGCTTGATTGCGAGGGCCTGTATCAATCCCTCGGTTTTGAAGACGTTAACCAGGACCTGCTCAACACCATTGTCGACGAGGCAGGCAAATTCTGTGAAGAGGTGTTGTCGCCTTTAAACCAACCTGGCGACGAAGAGGGATGCCACTGGAGTGAAGCCGGCGTTACTACCCCGGCGGGCTTTAAAGAGGCGTACCAGCAATACGTAGACAATGGCTGGCCAGCGCTGAGTGCATCCACGGAATCTGGTGGCCAGGGTATGCCCGCCCTGATGGGTATTATTGCTAATGAACTGGTTGGCACGGCCAACTGGTCCTGGGGTATGTATCCCGGTCTGAGTCACGGCGCCGTGGCGACGGTGGAAGAACACGGTTCCGATCAACAACAAGCCGACTACCTGGGCAAGCTGGTCAGTGGCGAATGGACCGGCACCATGTGCCTGACCGAATCCCACTGTGGCAGCGACCTGGGTCTTCTTCGCACCAAGGCGGAGCTGCAGGCTGATGGCAGTTATGCGATTACCGGCACCAAGATTTTTATCTCTGCCGGTGAGCACGATATGGCGGACAACATTATTCACATCGTGTTGGCACGACTGCCGGACGCGCCAGCCGGTACCAAGGGTATCTCGCTGTTCATCGTCCCCAAGTTCAAGCTCGACGCCGAAGGCGGTGTGGGTGAGCGCAACCAGGTGCACTGCGCCTCCATCGAAAAGAAAATGGGTATCAAGGCTAGCGCCACCTGCGTAATGAACTTTGATGGCGCCACCGGTTACCTGATTGGCGAGCCCAACAGGGGTCTGAACTGCATGTTCACCTTCATGAACGTGGCCCGCCTCGGTACAGCCGTACAGGGCTTGGCCCATGCGCAGCTATCTTTCCAGGGTGCTCTGGACTATGCCCGCGAGCGCCTGGCTATGCGCAGTATCACTGGGCCTAAGAACCCCGATGGACCGGCTGATCCGATTATTGTTCACCCGGATGTGCGGCGCATGTTGTTGACCCAGAAGGCCTTTGCCGAGGGCGGCAGGGCGTTCATCTACTATCTCGCGCAGCGGGCTGATATAGCGGCCCACGGGGAGGGAGCCGAGGCCCAGGAGGCGGAAGACCTGATGGCCCTGCTGACGCCAATTGCCAAGGCTTTCGTCACAGAAACCGGCTGCGAAGCGGCCAATTTGGGCGTGCAGGTTTTTGGTGGCCACGGCTTTATCCGCGAGTGGGGTATGGAGCAAATCGTTCGCGATGCCCGCATCTCCACGCTTTACGAAGGTACCACTGGCATTCAGGCCATGGACCTGATTGGTCGCAAGGTGCTGGGCAGTGGCGGCAAGTTATTGCTGGGCTTCACCAAGCTCATTGACCAGTTCTGTGAAGACCATAAGGGCAATGGCGTGCACGAATTCGTTGAGCCACTGAATCGTTACAACCAGGAATGGGGCGAGCTGACCATGAAAATTGGTGAGGCCGCCATGCAGAATCCCGATGAAGCGGGCGCCGCTGCCGTCGATTACATGATGTATAGCGGCTACCTCACCCTGGCTTACTTCTGGGCGCAGATGGCTGCAGTGGCAGTGAAAAAGCTGGCCGAAGGTACTGATGACAAGGCGTTCTACGAGGCCAAGCTGCATACCGCCCGCTTCTATTTTGAGCGATTACTGCCGCGTACGCTGGCACACAAAGAATCTATTCTGTCCGGGTCCGATAACCTGATGGAAATGGAAGAAGCGTTGTTTGCTTTCTGATCTCCTATCCCCGTGAAGGAGTTATGGGGCCTCGCTGTTTGCAGCCAGGCCCCTTTTTTATGGGCGCGGAAAGTAGGAAAATAGGGAGATGACTGACGAACCCAGATTATCTCCGGAAGACCAGGCACGGGTGGACAAGTTCACCAGCACTGGCATCAACTCGGTGGAACGCAAACCCTTCAAGCCAATACGGCTGATGCTGTTCCTGGTGCTGGTAGTAAGCGGCCTCAGTGTTATTAGCATTCTGCTGTCGCGGTGGGCGGGGGTGTACTAGCAGCGCTTACTTGCGCTGGCTTTACAAAGAAGGGCGCTCTGGTATATTACGCGCCTCTCCAAAACGTCCCAGATATCGGTGTGTAGCGCAGCCTGGTAGCGCACTTCCTTCGGGAGGAAGGGGTCGGAGGTTCGAATCCTCTCACACCGACCAATTAGCCCACGGTATAGACCGGAGACATGGTTTACACCTTATACCGAAGACATGGTTTACACTTTTGCCATGAAGGGGTTGTTCGCCGGTTCAACCCTTCCTTCGTCTTCATCAAAGAAGCCTAGATCATATTCCATAAAACTGACAAGCCAGATATTGTCAGAGACCTCTCGTATCCCTATCGATTGCCCCGCAAACACGGTGCTTAAGTTAATTTTCCTATTGCCTATGCAGATACGCCCACACTGAGTAACGCGCACCGTGCGGTCGTGGTAAGGGTATTCTGGTTCCTCCGGCTGGCTGTAGACCCGGGTTGAAGGTGTATACACATCGCCGGGGTATTGGCCGTCAAGGGCCTGGTGGGGTCGTTCGTTTGTCAACAGCAGTCCAAATCTGACCCACCTTGCCGTGCTAATCAGCAATTTAAAATTGACCCACCCTCAGCGTTTTCTTTCCGTTATTTAACCAATGATTGGCTTGCTGCCGGGACGATACCGGCCGCTTTCTTTCCCTTGAGTCGGTAGCTGCTCCCCGATATCTGGACGATATGTGCATGGTGTAACAATCTGTCGAGTAAAGCCGCGGTTAAGGTCTGATCATCAGCAAACGCAGTAGACCATTGCGAGAATGGCAAGTTGCTGGTCACAATGACACTGCTTTGCTCATAACGTTTAGCAATGACATTAAAAAACAGATTGGCTTCTTCCCGGCCAAATGGCAGATAACCTATTTCATCAATTATGAGCAACTTAGGTGCCTGGATACTTCGTTTGAGGTAAGACTCTAGTCGGTCCTGCTTTTTTGCGGTGGCCAGTTGCAGCATGAGATCCGCCGCCGTAATGAAGCGTGTTTTGATCCCATTCATGACCGCCTGGTATGCCAGGCTGATCGCCAGGTGGCTTTTACCGACACCACTGGGTCCAAGCAGCACGATATTCTCTGCACGCTCGATGAAGGCCAAACTGGTTAATTCCTGGAGTTGCCTGCGCGGTGCACCGGTGGCGAACTTGAAGTCATAGTCTTCAAAACGCTTGACGGACGGCAACCCTGCAAACCTCAGCAAAGTCTCGCGGGTGCGGAGCATCCTGGCGTCTATCTCAACCCGCAGTAGCTGCTCAAGAAAGTCAGCCAGTGATGACTCGTCACCGGAGGCCCTGTCAGCGATAGCGGACCATTCCAATGCCACAGCACCGAGTTTAAGCACTTCGCAGGCTTGCTGCACTCTTTCCATCTGCAGGTTCATACAGCAACTCCCAGCAGCTGGTCATAGGTACTCAGCGGATGCTGGAGACTTTCGATCGGGAGTGCCTGGGCATTGCTTCGCGGTTTGTCCTGAGCCACCAAGCGCTGCGCCAAAGGCAGCGGCATGAGGCTTAATCGCTCATGATCGAGCAATACCTGCGGCTTTTGGCCTGTTGTCCCGTGAATTCGCTGATGTGCAATGTCAGCGAGCCAATGACCCACCTGCCCATTGGCTACCTCCACGTCCAGCGCCAGCCCGGATTGCTTCAGTGACGCGGCCAGTGGTGTGATAAAACTACCTTTAAGATAACCGTTGAATCGCTCGACTTTGCCCTTGGTCTTAGCACGGTAGGGCCGACAGGCGCGCAATCTAAAACCATTATCACGAGCCATGTTCAACAAACTGGCGTTCCACCGATGTTTCCCGGCACCAAAGGCGTCTCGCTCAATCATGATGCACTTGGCATTATCGAATAGCAGTTCCTCAGGCACGCCTCCAAAGTAGTGTAACGCACCTTCAATACCCGCTAACCAATCCTCCTGCCGTTCGTATTGACTGAATCGTACGTAGGTTGCTCGACTGTATCCCAGGGTGGCAACGAAGGCCTTAAGCCTATTTCTGCCTCGCCGAATCGTCGTGAAATCTACCTGTAACTGCTGGCCAGGCGGTGTCTCAAAGCGAACGACTGGATCTTTCGCCTTCGGCTTAAATTGTCGGAGATAATCTCTCAGAATACCTTCTTTGCCTTGGTAGCCTCGCGCCAGAATCTCTCGAAACAAGACTGTCGCCGGTATCCAATAGGGTTTCGCTGCCTCGATACGCTCTCCTAAATAGGGTTTGAACGAGTCCAGTTTAGACGGCCTTTTCTCGCGCTGAGAATAGCGAGGTGTTTTGGCAGCATCGCGCAGATAACGACGTACGGTATTGCGTGATAGGTTCATTTCTTTGGCGATACTGCGGATGCTCGTCCCTTGTCGATGTAAAACGTGTATGTCCACTAATTGCTCCTGATTCAACATCTCATTTACACCGCCTCTCTCTTGATTGAAATTGGCGGTAATTGTGCCTCAGGTGGGTCAGTTTTAAATTGTCGCTAGTGGGTCAGTTTTACACTGCTGGTGACATACGGATAAACTGATCTCCTATATCGACGCTGACTCTGAAGATGACGCGCCGTTCTTTGCCTTCCTGTCCTTCACAGCGCCGCACAACCCGCTGCATGTGCCACGGCAATATATTGATAAATACCAGGGACATTTTGACCAGGGCTGGGACGAACTCGCCCTCCAGCGGCTTGCTCGAATGCAAGCACTGGGCATGGCGAGCCATTCTCAGGAAGTGCAACCACGGCCGACCTGGGTGTTGGCCTGGAACGAGCTAAGCCGCGGGCAACAGACCGCCCGCGCCCGCGACATGGAAATCTACGCGGGTATGATCGACTATATGGACGAGAGTATTGGTCGTGTTTTCGATCATTTGAGGAAGTCTGGTGAGTACGACAATACGCTCATTGTCTTCATGTCGGACAACGGGCCAAGCCGTACCAGTATCCAGGATTATCTGGCACTTGGTGGAGAAGGCAGCGAATTTTTCAATTCTTTCGATAACAGCTTGGAAAACAGGGGCCTACCGGGATCATCAACCGACATAGGAGCCGGCTGGGCCTTTGCGGCGGCAACCCCCTTGCGATTATTCAAGGGCTACGTCGCGCAAGGCGGCATTCAGGTTCCCGCGGTAATCAAGCTGCCGGGGCATATGGCCAATGCGGGCAGTCGAAGCAATCACTTAACCCATGTTATGGATTTAATGCCGACGTTTCTGTCCGTCGCCGGCGGCAACTACCCTGAAGACTATCACGGTGAAGCCATCGTTCCCCTGCAGGGCAAGTCTCTATTACCTCTGCTGCGCGGGCAGGCACCCTCTGAAAGCAAGCATAGGGAGATTGGCTGGTCGGCCTATGGTATGGATGCTTACCGACAGGGGCATTGGAAAGCATTGCGGTTGCCAGAGCCCTATGGCAGTGGAGACTGGCAGTTGTACAACCTTGAGGTCGATCCCGGTGAGTTGCATGATCTGGCGTCGAAGTTCCCGGATCGTATCGATATGCTGGCCAAAGGCTGGCGGAACTACGCAGATTCCAATGGGGTGGTCCAGCCGGATACACCTACCTTTTATTCCAGACCGGTGATTGGCAGCAAGTACTGAGTCAAAAAATACACGAACGTAGAATCGCAGTAAACGAGCATTATTCTTGCTGTTGAAGTCGCTCGTTCAGTTGTTGCAGTATTGATTGGTCCGACAGCAATAACCCTACCTTGGGCCGGTCGAGATCGGCAATCAGGAAGAAGATCATGGAGAATGACAGTGCCAGAGCGGCGCTGGGCAAGGGAGTGCGGGAGCCCTTAATGCCGGAATTGAAGCCCATCCCCGCCATGGATAGCACGAGCACCACATAGAGTGCTATCCATATAGTGGGCGGGATGCGATTGCGCACACCCGCATAGAGGCGCTCCTGGTGAATGGCATAAATACTATTGAGAGACTGAAACAGCAAACTGTGCATCGCAGTAATTTTGTCGCCCGCGGCTAGGTCTGCGGCTTGCTGCCACATTTCATTGAATAACGCCTCCGAACGAATGATTGTTTTCCCGACATTGGCTTCGTTATCCGTATTACCTCGCAACTCGGCATATTCAATAAGCAACGCCCTTAGCTGTTCGGCATGAGGCCCTCCCACCAGAACGGTCCGCAAATAGGCAGATTCAATAGCATTGGTCTCGTCCATAATGATCTGCTTTCGGGCTTCGAAATGCCCAGCCGCCATGTTAAAGCTAAAGGCAAGTACAAAAGCCAGGAGTCCGAGGTGCGCCCCCGTCATCGCATTAACTTGCGCTTCATTATCAAAGCCCGGAGTGTTGCGCCGGCGCAGGCCGCCACGGTATCCCACCTCGGTGGCTCCCCATACAAGCGCTACTGTTGCTGCCATCATGCCCCACAGAGGCATGTTTCCAAGGAATTCTTTCACATTTTTTCCGCGTCTGCTATTTGTCGTGGGCCCTGTCCAGAGCATCGGCCAACATTGCCGCCCACTTTCGCAGCATCCGTTCGCCATCGGCTTTGTTGGTCACACTGTTACTGATCTGCATGCGACCGGGGTCGGGCGCCTCCTTGGAATCCTTCACACGACCAAGCAGATCCCCAGTAATTGAATCATGAAATTCCATGGCCAGTGTCATTGAGCCGGCGGAGGCTGTATAAGTCCGATTGCGACCAGCTGACATGGTGTCTGGCGCTGCCACATCCAGGTCGAGGATAGCCGGCTTCAGTACCAGCAGGTCCTCATTAGCCCCTTTTGAATCGAACTGGGACGCCACCCGGTAGCCGTGCTCCTCCAGCTCTTGGATGAATATCCTCCGGAAACTTTCCGCAACCGCCGCCTTTATACGATCGGCATCTTCCTGGGTCAACTTGTGGCTGAGGGAGCGGCGTTCCATGTTTTGGTCTTTGAGCCAGTCGGCTTCGAAGGCCACGGTAATATCACCAATGTAAACTCGATTGTATTGACTGAAATCCGCATTCGGAGATCGGTAAACGATGTCAGCTTTCGCCTCCTTCACCCGCACCAACCCATCTTCGCTTACCTCAGGCAGGTCGTCGGTGGTATTCCCGGCACAGGCAGTAAGCGCTGCCAGGCAAAAGAACAAGCCGAACTTTTTCACGCTAGCAAGTAGTTTTGAGTCGGGGTGAATTTTCATCTCTCCATCTCCATAATTTCGGTTGTTTTAGGCGTCTGGAAATCTCCAGGCAGCGAATTTACCAAGAGTACCTCCAAGCGGATCCTGATTGTAAGCGTTATTTAGTAATGTCACTTTTCCGTTATTTAGAGATGTCACTCTCAGTACAATTCCCCAAGTGTATCAGATGCTTGGGAGGAACCAGGAGTGACATTACTGACAATGAGTCAAACAGAGATTACGAGGTTGCAGGTGATTATGGATGTGGCTGAACGACGCTTAACGCGAGCCCAGGCTGGTGACTTGTTGGGACTGAGTTCGCGTCAGGTTCAACGATTAGTAAACCGCTATCGCCTTGAGGGCGCGGCGGGTCTGATGTCGCGCAAACGTGGTGTCGCTAGCAATCGGAGATACCCAGGCAGTCTGCGGGAATATACGTTGAGCTTGCTTCGTGCCCAGTATGCTGATTTTGGGCCAACGCTGGCCGCGGAGAAGCTGTTGGAATGCCATGAGATCGGTTTATCGGTGGGCACGGTGCGTCAGTGGATGATCGCGGACGGCCTCTGGAAAACCCGGAAAGAACAGCGCAGCCGCGTATATCAACCAAGGCGCCGCCGGGAGTGTTACGGCGAGTTGATTCAGATTGATGGATCAGACCATCACTGGTTTGAGGAGCGTGGTCCGCGATGTACATTACTGGTGTACATCGATGACGCGACTGGCCGGCTGATGGAGCTGCGTTTTTGTGCATCGGAATCGACCTTTGATTATTTTTACGCGACTCGTGAATATCTGGCCAATCACGGTAAGCCGGTGGCATTTTACAGCGATAAACACAGTGTTTTTAGGGTTAATAAGGGTGATGCGACAACCGGCACGGGGATGACCCAGTTCGGCCGAGCCTTGCATGAACTCAACATCGACATCATCTGTGCAAATACCTCTCAGGCCAAGGGACGGGTTGAGCGAGCAAACAAAACACTACAGGACCGTCTGGTCAAAGAGCTTCGCCTGCGGGGTATCGACACACCCCGTGAGGCCAATGCGTTTGCCCCTGAGTTTATTGCTGATTTTAATCGCCGTTTTAGCCGGGAACCGCTTAATCCGAAGGACATTCATCGGCCTCTGGAGTCAGACACGGATCTGGATGATGTGTTTGCCTGGCGTGAGGAACGCACGGTGAGCAACAGTCTGACGGTACAGTATGACCGGGTGGTTTATTTGTTGGAACCCAATGAACAGACGACGCCACTACGCCGCAAGAAGGTTACGGTCTATGACTATCCTGATGGCACGATTGCGATTAAACATCGAGGCTTGCCCCTGCCCTACTCCATTTTTGACAAGGTGTCGCAGGTCAATCAGGGGGCGATTGTGAGTAACAAGCGTTTAGGGGCTGTCCTGGCCTATGCCCAGGAAGAGCAGCAAAAAATGGGGTATCAACGCAGTCAAAAAGCGCCTAAGCGGCGGGGGCAGAAACAGGTCATGCAGGACAAGGTGCGCCAGGTGAATCCGGCAAGCCAGGGCTAAACCGGACAACCACAGAGTGACATTTCTAAATAATTATGAGGGTGACATCTCTAAATGTGCTTAACACTGATAATACGCAATTCTCAATTATTATAGGTGCGCGGATGAGGTATCTGCCATCACAAAATCGTCTAATTTTCGTAGACTACAAAGCTACAATTCTATCGCAGGGCTCGGCTTCCGGGCTGCATTGTGTAACAGCGTCAGTAACGCATAGCTTCTGCGCAATGACTCCAGCGCGTGCATCACTCCACGTAGTTCCGCCAGCCCTTTCAAGCGACTGCCAAAGGAGTAACCCGGGTCAACCCCCGGCTTGCCGATTTCATCGCCGAGAGCATGACCGTGATCAGGACGCATGGGAATGCGATCACTGCGACCCTCGGACACACGCCTCTCCTCTCACCGAACAGCGCTGAAATCAAGCCCACCATATCGTTGTCGCTGTCCAGATGCTCGGCTTCAAAAAAAGAGCTATCCGCTTCCTGGCAAGCAGGCAGTAATGTTTTTCCCAGCAGACTTTTTTCAGCATCGCTCATGGCGTGGTAGCGAGTAGATCTTTTTCCAGTACAGCCGGGTCATAATCGACCGCTGCATTTTTCCGCTGGAGCATATGCACATCTTAGGCAGCGAAGTCACTCATCTCGAAACGCAGGACGCGAAAAGAAGACCGCGCGCCAGACTTCAAGGACTGGCCGGGGCCGCGTAGAATGCGGCTATGAAATTCTGGATAGTTGGTCTGCTGATAGTATGCTTGCCCCTGCGCGGGCAGGTGTTGCGTGATCCAGAGCAAGCCGCTGCCGCCGCCAGCCCACCCCTGGTATTAAGATCTTCAGAGCTCAAACCCACGCCCTGGCGGCTCGACTATGTCATAGAGAGTCTACGTGATGAAATGCGTACCGTTGCTGAGTCACAGCTGAGTGCGGCTGAAAAGGCTGCGGCGGTTGAACGACTTCTCGCCGCCAACCCGCTGGTGTTGAGAGCCTTTGAGGCACAGGATTCCACACCGGATTCGCGTAGCCCGGACGAAATTATCGATTTTCTCGAGCAGGCCCTGTTCGAGGTCGTTCGGGAGGCGGCACCCACCGAGGAAAGTCGTGACATCGTCGAACAAGAGCGCAGCGAGTCAATTCAGCTGGAGCCCAATCGCCCCATCCTGGTCTATCGAGATCCCCTGAAACCCATACAGGTAGAGTCTCAACGCATCGAACCAACCGCTGCTGCCGAAGCCGATTCGGTGGTCGTCGAAGCGCCGCCGTCGCAGCGAACCCCGGAAATAGTGATTGGGGAAACCGAGGTGGCGGTGGCCTTCCTGGCCAATTCCGAGGTCACCACCGATATGCACGATGACGATACCGTGTTGGCGGATGTGGTGCGTGAAGAGGGGGATCTAGTGTTGTTCGACAAGATCAATTTGTGGGTGGGTGGAGCCGTACAGATCGATGGTTACCGGCACAGCGATCTGCTCAACCTGGATGGAAATGGCACCAGTACCTCTGTTGATGTACGTCGCGGCGAAGTCATCGTGCGCGGCTCCCTCTTTGAGCGGGGTGAAATCAAGCTGCAATATGACCTGGCGGAAAAAATATCCCGTGATTTCTACTGGCGCTGGCAGCTCACAGAACGCGATGCCACGGTGACCGTTGGTCAGCAGAAAGAGCCCATGGGATTCGATTACCTCACCGGCAACAAGTTCGGTACGGCCATGGAGCGCTCCTCTCCAACATCGGAGTTTTCCAGCTTCCGCTCCTTTGGTGCGCGTCTCAATCGATGGATCGATTTTGGTGGCGAGCGCAAGGTGGCCGGTTTTTCTGCCACCCGTGCCACAGTTGCCGTCGGCATCTTTACCCGGGATATCGGACTGGATAATGCCAATGACACTGACGGCTCTATCACGGGCCGGGTTACCCTCGGTAATGCCATAAGCGGTGAACGTGGCTTGCACATTGGTGCAGGCGCAACCTATCGCCAGGGGCAATATGACAGCATTGCGCCGCGCCCGGAAATGCATATCGCCGAGCGCATACTGTTAGCCGAGCCCGACGCCGAACAACTGATCACACTCGCCCTGGAAGCGGGCGCCAGTTTTGGTTCTGTGCATGGACAGGTGGAGGTGTTTTTCAGCGACTACAGTGAGGGCAGTGTCGATGGTGAAGGCTGGGGGGGCTATGCCCAGGTCGGTTGGTTTGTTACCGGCGAACATCGCGATTACCGGCCGCGGGTGGGGTTGTGGGCTCCGGTGAATCGCCTGGGAAGTTCAGCCTGGGAAGTCTTTACCCGCTTCAGCTACACCCATGGAGACGACGAGTTGAATCCATCCAATCACCTGGTGCAAGTATCCGGCGGGGTCAACTGGTATTACCGTCAGTTTCGAACCAGCGTTAACGCACTCTATGCCGAGACTGATCGTCCGGTTGAGGGCCACGATGACGGCCGTGCACTGATTGCGCGGGTGCAATACCTGTTTTGAGTGTATGACATGAAACCATGTTGATGGTTTTCCGGCCATACCCTATAGACGCTCCTCCTTCAGCACGGTCATTTTATGCAGCATCCACTGCTGTTCGTCCACCGCAATATCCAGCAGGGCCTGGTAGCTGTTTGCAGCGCAAACCCTACCAGTAGATAGCGAGACCCACAATCGGGCCCTGCTGCTTGGCATCGTAGGCATAGCCACCGCCAGCGTAGTCAAAGTCCATGTAACGAAGGCCAACAAAGGCGGAACCCCAGCCTTTGAATCGATAGTCAAACGTGGTGTTCAGGTGATAGGTCGTGTTATCTGAGCCGCCATAGCCGACATCAGCGCGGGCACTGAAGCTCCAGCTATCCGTTAGTTTTGTGGTCACCCGGCCACCCAGAAACCCCTGGATCCAATCATCACCACCTTCTATTTTGCTGGGTAGGAAAGCGGGCCCGTCGATATCCGCCTTGATGTCGTGGTCGATCCAGCGCAGCCCACCCAGCACTTCCCAGCGCGTGGTGTCAGATTTGGAAAGCGTGTAACCGGCACCGAGTTCAGCTGATTGCACGGTAAAATCGATATCGACCGCAACGCTGGTGAGGACGATTTCACCGCTGACACTGGGTTGGAGGTTTACGTACTGATACTCGGCAAACAACCACAGGTCACGCTTGCGGGCTTCAAAGTGGATAGTGAATGCCCCTTCCATGTTTTCGAGGATGTCGTCCTTAAAATCCAGGTTCAGATCACCCTCCGTGCCATCGATCTCAGCCGTACCGTCAATACTCATTCCCCACAGGAACAATGGCGCTACCATGAATTCCCATCCATCACTGGCGGTATTCTCCGCTGCTTGCAGTTGTCCTGCCATCAGCGTAACCGCTGCGGCCAAAATGAGGGTTGTTTTGTGAGTTCGCCTGATGGCTGTGAGTCCCTTCATAATACTATTTCCTCGCATCGTTTATAGTAGCTGGGGGCCGGACGCTTCAGTCCCGCCCAGTGTTTGAGTTGTTATATGCTCTCCAGCATAGCAGACCTTGAATGTCTGCTTTCGGAGTATAGCGGTCTTTGCCCAGCTGCGAGAATCATCGACTGGGGCCTAGAGTGCGTTATGACTGCTATGACCTACAAGCGGACGTTCAGTAACGCCCAAAACTGCAGCGCATTTATGCGTCCGCCTGCTTTTTCTTGTTATGCGATGATCTCAGTAAAGGTTCATTCACTACCCTAATTTTGTATGCTTGTGGGCAGAAGGACTAATACTGCTAACCTGTTTCTCGTTGTAAAACAAACTTGCGCCTACGGTGCAAAAAAGGCCACCGCCCCGTAACTTCTACCGGCTAAAGGACGTCCTCCAATTTGCAAGCACCTTTGGGAAGTAATCTGTCGATTTCTTCCGTAAATGGAACAGAGTAATGCCCTCGACTACCGCGGTCGCACCAAAATTCAGTAAGATGTGGCTCTATAAATAATAGAACGTCTTTCATGGTCGCTAAATGGGTGGAAAATTCAGCTTGATCATACATACCCAGACGATATTGATAGTGAACGTTTTCCCAATACCGAAACATGGCTTCACTTCGCGTACCCAACATAATCAAATCTGTATCTGTAAGCTCATCTTCTCGATTAAATCTGGCCACTACCTCTGCCATTTCTCGGTTACCCGCCGTCAGACTCATCATATCGTAAGCACCCCTGGATATTTCATTGCGTATTTGCGCGCGCATCATTTCCCGATTCTGGCCAAGCTCGAGAATTAGAAGAGCAATTCCAATCAAGACTGCTATGTTGGCTACTAAACTGAGCCAGCGATTAATACGATCTGTGTCCATCGTAGAACTCCTGCGTTTAGTCGCTTGCTATAAGTTCATGTGGGACATCAGGCATCAGAAGATAGAATGACCGCTGTGACCTAGGAGCGGACATAACGCCGCCATAAAGGGCGCGCTCTTTGTGCGTTCCAGGCCATGCTTTTTAATGGCCGTTTACATAGACTTATTGTGTTTCGTATACATTATCCAAAGCTATTACACCTGCCTCTTCACAAGGTTCTCATCAATCCATCCTTTGTACTCAGGTAGATTTTCCAGTACTTCTGAGACATGTTCCTGAAATAATTTTGAGAACCAGCCTCCTCTGAGCGCCCACCACTCAACAAAGCCCTGGGTTGCCATCAGCGCTTGGCATTGACTACTTATGCTCTCCCAAGTCCATTCATCCACCAAGCCATTGTTGTGGTAGTGAAATATTTCCTCGTAGGGTCGGAATATGCTGAGCATGTGAGCGGAAAATTGTAACCTGTCTGTCTCACGCGGAAGATGTGAGAGACCCTTTGAACCCTTCGCGAAATTATCGGCAATCCGTTCTTCTGCAGACATCTGCACCCAAACATTATTCATCTGCGCCTGGAGCGACTGAATCGCCGCTTGCCGAGCCTGCTTTCTGCTTCCACTGACCTGCCTCGCCACATATATGAGAGAGCCGATAACACCAATCGCTGCCAAGAGTTCGGCAATTGCCGCTAGGGAATCCCAGTTCATTCTTATTCTTGCTCCTGAATTGCCAGCTAGGATAGCTGAATATTGCTAAAGGAAGCATAGCAGACCTCGAACGTCTGCTTTCGGAGTATAGCTGTCATCCAGGAAGTTCTGTGGCTTGATCGTTAAATCACCCGTCGAAGTCAAATATAGAGGCATTTATCTTCTTGAGTCGCTCGTCTTTGCCACTCGTCAGTCCCACAGTGACGTTGTGTTCCTCTACTTTCCAGATTTGTGGTGAGATAACACGGCGTGTGCTCGCGCTAGACCCGTACGTGACGTATCGCCGCCGCCCGCGATCTCGACCAAGCGGGCGTAATGCCTAGCTGCGTCGGCGGGTCGTCCCGCTTTCTCTGCGGACATTCCTGCACCTGCGAGACTGTAGAATCGGTTGGGTGATAACTCGAGGGTGGTCTCGTAGGCGGCGAGCGCCTCGTCGAATTTTCCAACCTCAAAAAGCATGTCCGCATATAGATCACGGGCCGGGAGAACAGCACCAGGGGTGACCGGATGCTTGTCCAGGCCGTCTTCGGCGTCTGCAGCCACCTGCATGCTGATCAGGGCCGGCTGCGTCCGCCCCTCTGCAAGCTGTACCCAAGCCTCAACCGCCTGTTTCTGAACGACTGTCTGCCTCGCCCAATACGCGAGTCCGTTCGCCTCCAACTCGCGGACGAGATACTCGAGTCGTGCGACTGCGGCGTGTGCGATTCCAAGCTGGCCGCTCCTCGCAGCGCCGATGCCCTTTGCAAAGTGCGAGATGGCCTCACAGGAGGGGAACGTGTCCCAGGAAATGTGGCTCGGCTGTCGTGGGTCAAGCCCTGCAGCTCGTTTCCAGTCAGCACGCTCCATCTCTATGCGCGCGGGCACCGCAGCGTATGCGTAGGCCGATACGAAATCGTCCTGTATTCGCGGCGCCTCAGTGAGCACTTCGCTCGCCTCGCGAGCATCTACGTCTCGTCCCGCTTGCAGGTAGGCGTAGGTCATATAGTCCGACGCATGTGCAAACTCCTTGTAGATTGCGCCATTGACGACTAGATCCCGGGATGCTTCCCGCGACCGGATGTTCCACTCGACGCTCTCGACCCACAGACCTAGCCTAGTAAAAATGTGGCTCGGCATGTGCAGCGCGTGCGGGACATCAGGTGCAATGCTTCCATAACTACGCGCCGCAACGAGGGCCCTCGTTGCGAGTGGCGGATTGTCATACGCGTGAATCAGGTAGTGAACCGCACCCGGGTGTCGCGGTCGACGGGCACGTAGCGACTCTAAATGTGCTCCCGCTTCACGGTTGAAGTGATATTCGAGATCGTCCTTGGGTGAAGCGGCAATGTGCAAAAGCGCCGCAAGCGCCAGCGCTTCATCATCGTTTGGGTAGCGCTCGTACAACGCAGTCTGTGCTTCATCCCAGCGGTGAATCCGGTTCCCGTGATTGACGGTCTTCCAATCGTCATAGAATGCTGCCAACGCCTCAATATACGAGGCTTCCCGCTCGTTCTTGGCCAGCGCTTCGGCGCGGGCTAATTCGCTCGCGCCCCGAGCGAGGACATCCTCTGCGGGCTGCCCTGGCCACACAGGATGGATAAGTGTCATCGCTATCCCCCAGTGCGCGAGGGCGCAGTCCGGATCGGCCTTCAATACCTTCGAGAACTCACGTTCGGCGACTTCATACGTCATGTGGTGAAGGAGCGCAACGCCACGATTGAACACCGCTTGAAGGTCATCAGGCTTGCACGAGATCGGGAAAGAAACATCGCCTACATCACCGATCACCTCTTGAATCGGTGCGACTTCCTCCCCCTCATGCGCTATAGAGACAGCGGGCGCGACGACGAGTGCGAGGACTGTCAAACACACGCCGAAGAGGCGGGTCGTCGGCTCAAGGTGAGACGAGCCACCTAGAAGCGGATTGTTGCGCATGTGAATCCTCCGTTGCGCCCAAGAGCCAAATAGATGTCGAAGAAGCGTTCTAATTTGTGCCCTTATGACGAATCACGAATGGCCACTTCGAGTCGTTTTCTGCCTTTCAGCATAGCAGACCGCGAATGTCCGCTTTCGGAGTATAGCTGCCCTAGCTCGGTTGCGAGGTGAATGCTTCTAACCTGGGGGTCGCTATGTCCGCTGTGACCTACAAGCGGACGCTCGCTGGCAAGCCGAATTAACCTGCTATAAGTCGACTGTGCGCCCACAGTTGGCATTGCAGATGCTCTAACTAAACGATTTGTTCCCTTTAGAAGTAGACATCGTGACACTTATGCAGGCTTTACTGTGGCAAGGTAGATCGAGACATTTCCTAACTTCTGTTACTAGGTGAAAGTGGATGTCTCGGATCTTGGGGAAATAGATCAATTTAGGTCTGCTGTGTTCCGGAAGCGGAACTAAAACGCCAGATGCATCGACCGACAAACCGACGGTCTACCGCTGGTTGCTACGCAGCCCTTCCGGGCCACGCCTTTCTCGCTTTAGGACGCGTGTTGAATTAGGCCATCCTCACGATGTTCCGTTCACGCAGGTCAATGGGAGTTCGTCGTTAAGCCTGCTTTTGTTATCCCTATCACTGTTTCTGGTAATCGGATTACTCGCTTACAACTTTAAAGTAACCAAAGTAAAAGGCTGGATTTGTCTTGTTTATTATGTCTGTTTCGTGGCAATTTTCTTTTATGCCATGGAAGGTTAACACCGTCGAATTTTCCAAAGATACCACTAGCCTTCGGTACTAGTCGTTCGGTTTAAGCCCCAGTTTCTTTTTCCTATGCTTGGCTAGCCGCCGAGCCAATTGTTGCATATCCACAGTAACATCTCCTTCATCAACGATCTCATGGCCTATGAGGCTCTCCAGTATGTCCTCCAACGTCACAATGCCTTGCATAGATCCATATTCATCGACTACCAGCATGATCGGGGCGCGACTGCCAAGCAGTATTTCGAAGGCTCTGGATAGGCTGGTTTCATCGAGCAACGCGGGCAATTGGCGACGAAGTTTCTGCAACTTGTAAGCACTATTACCCTTTACCTGTTCAAGCATCAGTTCATTGAGCAACACGAAACCCGTGATGTCTTCCGCGTTTTGGTCTGCGGTTAGCGGTATACGTGAAAATTTCTTGCTTTTATACTTTTCAAAAAATCCATCTACCGTGAGAATTTCCGGTACGCTAAACACAACAGATCTGGGTGTCATCACCTGCTTGACCGGTGTATTGTGCAGCAAAAATAGGTTTTTCAGCACACTCAATTCATTGGTTTCAAGCATACCCTCCTGTTCACCCTGCACCGCCATTGCTGCGAATTCGCTGCGGCTGAAGCCTTGCAGCGTGGGTTCAAAAGGGAGTATTTTGATCAAAGACTCCGATAATAGTACAAAGGGGTAAAGCACCTTTACCAAATACTTGAGGATCAGGCCGGTAATCGGCGCTAGTTGTCGCCAGTAATTGGCGCCTAGTGCCTTGGGTATGATTTCCGAGAACACTAAAATGACGAGTGTTAACACCGCCGAAACTATCCCAACAGACATACTGCCAAACACTGCGGCAGCCTGAGCGCCAGCACCCGCCGCCCCTACTGTGTGCGCTATGGTATTGAGGCTGAGAATGACCGCCAGTGGCTTATTGATATTATCCTTGAGTTCGCGCAACACTTTTCCTGAAGACTTTTCCTCCTGTTCGAGCAGGACAATGTATGGATTAGTGACGCTCAATAGTACCGCTTCAGCTATGGAGCAAAGGAAAGAAAACCCGACGGCTACAAAGATAAAGGTAATTAGAAGGAGCATGGCAGGACCTGATGCGAAGCTTGTTGCATTACGCAATACATAGCAGAAGAATGGCCAACCCTCATGTCATAGCGGCATTCTTGAAAGGTTCGCTTTCTTGTATCAAGAACAGTTTTTATCATCTCCACCTAGTCTTCGGCACTTTCGGTCAAAATGGTATTTGGTTCCCCGTTTTGCATTGATGTTAACACCAACATGTTCGCAGTTTCAGGTGTGTTTTTTACCCCGCAGAAACGGTAAGACAACGCCCAGGATGTCCATCGGCCGGACTGACCCCAACGTCCGCTTTCGGAGTATAGCCGACCTAGCTCGGCTGTGAGGTTGGTGTGATTCTCTAGGTCTGCTTTGACCTATTAGCTGCCGCTAGTTCCCTTGGAAATTAGTCCCCCCGAAGGGCAGGAATCGGCCAGAAGCCACCGTTCAGTAGCGGACGTCGACACCCTTAGATCCGTACTACCAAGTCTTCTTGGCGGAGACCCAAGCCTAATCCTTGAAACTGCCGCGGTAGCCGAGATCACCTTCCAGATCCAAGTCCACCCGGTACTCCTCCTCGATCGCCTCTTCGCCCGTTGCGTCTACGGTAGCGTCATAAACGACTTCTCCGTCAAACACTGTCATCTGAACCAAGGACATGCCAATCTCCGTTGCCGGAATCTCGAAGAGGTTCTTGTCCAGCACTACCATGTCGGCGCGCTTACCAACCTCAATACTACCAACGCCATCTTCCTGGTTCATGAGGTACGCCGAGTTCAATGTCACCGCTTTAATCGCAGTTGCCAGATCAATTCCCTCGTGTGGATTCAGTGCTTCGCCACCACCACCGGGCACCTGTCTGGTTATTGCTGTTTCAATGGTAAGCAATGGCTCGTGCCAGAAGAGCGGGCCGTCCGATGCGAGAGTTATTCGACCGCCATTCTTGGCGACGGAATTCATCGGGTACCACCGATTCATACGGTCATCTCCAAGCTGCGCTCTCTGCGCTTCAGGGAACCCACTCGGATACCAGATGACCGGTGAAAACTCTGGCGTGATGTCGAATTCTTTGAGCCTCGGCCAATCGTCTGGGTGGATCAGAGTGGCATGACCCAATTGATGTCGCCCTTTAACTTCACCGAACTTTTCCTTCACGTTCGCCACGGCATCAATCATCTGACGATTAGCCGCGTCACCAGTCGCATGAGCCGCTATGTTGAGTCCCATGCGATCAAATTTCTCGACCAGCGCGAACAGATCGTCATCGTTCGGAAACACAGGCAGTCCACGATCACCTGTTATCAGGTAGGGATCGATCACATAGCCCGTAGTACCGGCATTGCCATCAATCGAGAGTTTGATGAATTCTGTTTTTATCAGATCTGATGCAAAGCGTTTGCGCTCCGCGAGCATCGTCTCCTGCTCGTCCATCGGCATCGGCTCCAGCGGACCTTGATAAGTCCATGAGAGGGCAATTCGTGCGTTAAGGTCTCCATCCTTTTCGAGACTCTGGGCTGCAATCGCGATCGGGTTCTTGGCGTGCTGTTGTTTAATGGACGTGATGCCTAGCGAATTCAGGTAGGCGATCGTGCCCCGCAAACCTTGCTTGTTCTGTTCGGGTGATACAGCCGGGTAGTGCTTCCATGCCCACTTGCCGGATGCCGTCTCTCTCAACAACCCAGTGGGCTCTCCTGTATCAGCGTCCTTGGCGATGGTGCCGCCCTTGGGCGTTGGTGTGTCCGCGGTTATGCCTTCCATCTCGAGCGCTTTTGAGTTCAGCAAGCCTACGTGCTCGGTGCTATCAAGGGTCACCACGGGACGATCCGGGATCACCGCATCAATAAACGCTTTGGTTGGGGAGGCGTCCGGGAACAAGGAATGATCTAGATTCCCTGCGAAGAGGACTGCAAGGTCCGGGTTCCTGTCGGTGTAGTCTTTCAGAAGCTCCTGAAGCGCTTCAATCGACGTTGCCTCCCCAGTGAAATTCAACAGTGCGTCCCCAAGCATCTCCCCAATGTAGACCTGCTCTGCGTGGACATGAAGATCGTGCATCCCTGGCATGGCAAACCTGCCGTTGAGATCGATGACTTTGGTGTCACTATCGATCATTGCTTCGACATCCGCGTTCGTACCGATCGCAACGAACGTGCCGTCCTTAATTGCAACAGCAGCCACCCAAGGTTGTGCCTCGTTGACCGTGTATATTTTGCCGTTCGTGTAAATCGTGTCCGCAGCATCGCTCGTAGCGGTCTGATCTGCCGGTGAGCATCCGGCAAGTGAAATCGAAAATGCGATTAGCAGGGTGCGTGTTTTCATTGTTTTTTATCCGCTTTGAGTCGTTTTATGCCTTTAAACATAGCAAAAGCCGAAAGGCAGCTTTCGGAGTATAGCCGACGTAGCTCGGCTGCGAGGTTGGTGTGAATCTCCAGGTCTGCTGTGACCTAAAAGCAGCCGGTCGCGACACATAAATTCTGGGTCTGAATCAGTCTCTTTTGTGCCAGGAAGGGACATATGCCTACCCCTAGTCGCACCCTTCCTGTATTCCTCTCTTAGTCATATACCCGTAGATTATGTATAGATATGCGTATCGCAATGATCTGTATCAATTATTAAAAGCGGGACTGAGTATCTAAATCTGGCCGATAGCGGCGGAGACCAGGATTGGAGGCTGATCGAAAATATGGAGGGGCTGACTTGTTTGCTCAGGTGTTCCAGTTAGCCGGGGTTGTACTTCCGTAGAGTTCCCGAAGTCGAAGTTAGCTTCAGATATATGTACGTCCGCTCAGTAGCAGACAACAGCTTAGGTGACTTTCGAGGACCACGCTACCCCCGGGACAAGGGGTAGACCCATCGGCGGTACAGCGGCCCCTCGACCGGTTCCGAAAAGATATACCACCATCCTGCGGTCTGGTATTGCGTGCTCGTGACTTCGCCCGGGCTGTCACCGCTTGCTTCAGAGGAAGCCAGGTTGCCGTCGTCATCGTATAGCCACTTCTCGAACCGTATGCGGCCGTCGCCCCTATCCTCTTCGAGTCGTATCAGGTTGCCACTGGCGTCGTACTGCCAGGTTGTGAAATTTATTAGCTCGCCGTCGGCAATTGTGTCGTATTCAACCCGAATCAACTCGCCGTTGGCGCCGTATTCCCTGCTTTCATAACCAACCAATGTACCATCGTCATTGTCGTAAAGTTCATGTCGCGTCACATTGTTGTTTTCGTCATACCACCAACTTTCAAGAACATCCTCTATGCGCCAGCCGTTCTCTTCATGCCGTGTCAGCTTGCCGTTTTCGTCATACTGCCAATTTCCTGCACTACCCCAGCCGTTGTCTAGGTCCAACACATAACTGAGCAAATAGCCTTTGGCATCGTATTCGTAGTGCCCTACCCAATTTATTGACTCATTCGTCGTACAGTCACTGTGGGTCGCGTCTCTCGTCACGTTGCCTTGGGCGTCGTACTGCCAGGTTTCGTCATATACCAAACAGTCTACGATTCCGTCTGCGAGTTCTGCGTAATACCGCGTCAGGTTACCATTGGCGTCGTACTGCCAGATTGCCGTGTATGAGGTCCCATGGCTATAGTTCGATTCAGTTTTTTGTAGCGGCCGTCCGTTAGCGTCGTACTGCCAGCTTTCAATAGCTTTCAGCTGGCCCTGGTCGTCGTCATCAAATGCCACGAATTCGATCAGGTTACCGTATATGTCATACCGCCACCGTACTTCACTGCCGTCCACCACATAGAGGATCACGTTACCATTGGCGTCGTACTGCCAGCGTGAGACCGATTCTCGCGGCGGACGACTGTTGGCAGGCCCTGTCTCTCTGAGCTGTGTTGTATTACCCTCCGCGTCGTATTCGTAACTCCCTACATAAAGAGCCTCAGTTGATTCGACAGGAGCAGGGTCAGTTCCTCCCAAGCTCAGCCAAATCAAATTGCCGTTGGCGTCGTACAGACAATTTGAATCAAAATTCGAATGCCCATCCCATGGGCACGTCGCATAAATCTGCGGGTCGATAGCCAGCGTCTCGTAAAGATGCCGCATTGCGATGGCCGGATTGACGACGCCGTGGGCCACACCGAGGCGCCGCTTTATGTTCGCCTGCTGGAGTAGAAGGCGTAGCGTTACAGGCTCGCCCGGACGTTCATGGGGTAGCCAGTTGGCCAGAAATTCGTCCCAATCTCGGTGCAGATCAAGACTCACCCCCCGGAACAGGTCGGTCACTCCGGGCCTTATCACTATCCCATTCTGCGGATCGGCATCCTCGTCCAGACTCAGCAACAGGACAGCAATATTGGTCACGATGTGGAGCGGATCGGGACCTTCTTTGAACGGATTCGGTGCGGTGTGGAACCGATCTACCTCTACCGAATCGGCCTCCTCATGGAGTGGGCCTTCGTTTTTTAGGGCCCAGGTCACGCGTATACCCGTGATTATCTGAGAACCAGCCAATTCAAAGGGCGTAACCTGTGCCTGCCCCGCGACTATGCCGAGCACGGTGTCACCTATCGTGAATCGAACGGTTTCGCCCTCTTCGTATTGAAAGCTACCGTCCAGTCCCGTCACGCCCTGCTCCGTAGGCGTCTCGTAAGACACGCCAGCCACGACAGAGCCTGGACCAACCAGATACCCGGTTTCACCCGTTATTGGTTGGAATACAGCCGTACTTGGGCGGATCTCGACATCCCCATAGGTCTCATCCCACCTGTCAACCTCCGCCTTCGAGGCATCCAGGCGACAGTGTTGAAAATCGGAGTTGGGTGCGCAGGGTCCCTCCCAGCGGATGAAGCGCCACCCCGGTCTGGGCTCTGCCTTGTAATTTACGAAGTAGTTACCGGCGACTTCGTTCTCTGTACAGGCTGTGTCCTGCGCCTGAAACTGTTCAAGGGTACATCCACGTCCGGTATTGTTGGCATCGACAATATCGCCTTCTCCAACTATTGCTAGGGGGTGTTTACAGGCTTGCAGGAGTAAGATTCCCGCCAGGGTAATTAGCAACCTCATGTTCACCTCCTTAGCGGACGGGCATTAGGCGACTCGTCGATCATCGGATCTTTCGTGGCATCGTGGGAAGCGTCGCGGAGGAGGCGAGGATCGGTAGCTTTCCGTCCCAGCCTTTTAGCTGGTTCGGCTTTTTCGAATTTGCGCGATTATACCACCAAATTGACAACCTTTCCGGCCGCTTTTAGGGCTTTGCGGCCTATCTCCTATCCCGGTTTTGCGTTTAATCCTGGACAGCTCGTATGACCCTTCATGGCACAGAACGGCCTTTTTCAGGGCCGAAATTGTGGGTTTCTAGTGTCCCTTACGAGGCCCAGTGCCCACGAAGCTGTGCAAATCGGCCAGATTTTCAGTCAGTGCTTGTTTTAGTCGTTGGATTCCATTTACAATATGTTCCGTATATATAATCCGTAATAATAAAACGGGAATCGTGAATGAAGCAAGTATGGACCGAGACCGAACTGAGCGAGCACTGGACACTCTATGATGACGATTACACCCTCCTCAAGGGCAAAACTGGGCAGAGTCGATTGGCTCTGGCTGTGCTGCTAAGACATTATCAGCTGTACGCCCGGTTTCCCAAACGAATCGACGAAATCACGTCTGTGGTACTGGAGTACCTGGCCTTCCAGGTCGAGGCATCCGTCACTGACCTTGATGATTATGCCTGCCAAAACCGAACGGGGAGCCGACATCGCCGTGAGATTTTAACATACCTGGGGATTCGGCCATTTGATAAACAAGTGGCAATCCGTTTCCGCACCTGGTTGATTGACAGCGTCTTTCCAGAAGCTCCGGCGCCATCACATCTGGATGAACTGATTACAGAATGGATGCTACACAACCACCTCGAGCGGCCGGGTGATTACCGCCTGGAACGGATGGTCAGTTCGGCCGAGCGTACATTTGATGGTCTGCTTTTCCAAAGGATCCACAGTCAGTTGAGCAAAGATGCGCTCGCGCAACTTGACGGTCTTCTTGTGGAAAAGGATGACGTTTCCGAATTTTCCCGAATTTGTGCCGATATGGGCCCCGTCAGCCTGGACAGTGTACTGCGGGCTGTCGACCGACTCGAGAGGCTACGCAGTCTCGACCTTCCCGCCGATATTTTGCAGGGCATCAACCCCAAGTTGACCGAACGCTACCGCCAGCGGGCACGGACAGAAAATGCCTGGGAGCTTCGCCGCCACCCTGCAAAGATACGCTATCCGCTGTTGGTCTTTTATTGCGTGCCGCGTGAGGGTGAAATCACTGACAAGCTTGTTGAATTGCTCATCCAGGTGATCCACAAAATCTCGGTGCGAGCTGAGCGCAAAATCGTCTCAGAGTTGGTCGGCA
The DNA here is from genome assembly GCA_965237855.1 of Halieaceae bacterium. Lineage (GTDB taxonomy): Bacteria > Pseudomonadota > Gammaproteobacteria > Pseudomonadales > Halieaceae > CBDEGK01. The sequence goes on from CBDEGK010000008.1 coordinate 127,968, forward strand.
GCTTTTTCAAGGTGCAGAGCAAGACGACGCTGCTGTTCCGCATTGCTGAAGTCGTGTTGGAGAATCCTGATGGCGCCGTCCGTGATGTCGTGTTTCCCGTCGTTAATGAACAAATGATCGAACAACTGGTGAAAGAACATCGTTCAAATGGCCCGGCATACATCAACAAGATACACAAGAAAGTTCGCGCGTCCTATGCACAGCATTATCGTCGCATGCTGCCGCGTATTCTCGAGGCATTGGAGTTCCGCTGCAATAATGAGGCGTGGCGCCCGATCCTGGATGCAATAGACGTTATCAAGACGCACCAGGATCGTCGGGACCGGTACTTTGCCCTTGACGATATCCCGGTCGAGGGCGTAGTCCGCCAGAAATGGCGAGACATTGTCATCGAAAAGTCGTCCAGTGGAGCCGAGCGAATCAATCGGATCAATTATGAGATCTGTGTACTGCAGGAACTGCGTGAAAAGCTCCGATGCAAGGAAGTCTGGGTGGTCGGCGCCAAGCACTTTTGCAATCCCGATGACGACCTGCCGACTGACTTTGATATCAATCGTCAGAGTTATTACGAGGCACTCAATTTGCCGCCCGATGCTGAGACGTTCATCGCCGACATGAAGGGGAAAATGGCGGAGTCGCTCAGTCACCTCAATGAGAATTTGCCACGAAACGGCGAAGTGGCGATTAAACAAAAGCGTAATAAACCAACTATCTCCGTTACCCCACTGAAAGCACTGCCTGATCCGCCAAATCTGGACGCGTTAAAGCGGGAGCTTAACCAGAGGTGGCCTGCAACCAGCTTACTCGATGCACTCAAAGAGACTGATTTTAGGGCGGGGTTCACAAAAGCGTTTGCTACTGCCGCATCGCGGGAAGCCACCCCTCCCGATGAGGTATTACGCCGTCTGCTACTTTCACTTTATGGGCTGGGCACCAATGCGGGATTAAAGTGCCTTGCCAGCGGACCGCATGGGGTTAGTTACAAAGAGCTCTTGCATACACGTCGCCGTTATATTCACAAGGACAGTCTGCGCGATGCTATCAGGCGTGTGGTGAATGCGACTTTGCAGGCGCGCCTGCCACACATCTGGGGTGAGGGGACAACCGCCTGCGCATCCGACTCCACCCAGTTCAGCGCCTGGGATCAGAATCTCATGACCGAGTGGCATGTCCGCTATGGTGGCCGTGGTGTCATGATCTATTGGCATGTGGATATAAACGCGGTCTGCATTTATTCCCAGCTCAAGCGGTGCTCATCCTCTGAAGTGGCATCAATGATTGAAGGTGTTCTGCACCACTGCACGGAGATGGAAGTAGAGCGCCAGTATGTGGACAGCCATGGGCAGAGTGTCGTTGCTTTCGCCTTCTGTCACCTTCTGGGTTTTACGCTGATGCCGCGGTTCAAGGGCATCAACAAGCTCAAGTTGGCACAGCCGGATACCGGGGCTAAAGAGCGTTATCCGAACCTGGAACCCATCTTCACCAGCAAGGCAATTAACTGGGAGTTGATTGCTCAGCAGTACGATGAACTGGTCAAGTTTACCACGGCCTTGCGAACACGCACTGCCGAGGCTGACGCTATCCTGCGCCGTTTCACCCGCAGCAACGTGCAACACCCAACCTACGCAGCGCTTATTGAACTGGGCAGAGCAGTGAAAACTATTTTCCTGTGCAATTATCTGGCGTCAGAAGAACTACGCCGGGAGGTCAACACGGGGTTGAATGTGGTTGAACGCTGGAATGGCGTCAATAGCTTCATCTACTTTGGCAAGAGTGGAGAGATGGCGACCAATAATCTGGAAGATCAGGAGGTCTCGGCGCTTGCTCTTCACCTGCTACAGGTCAGCCTTGTCTATATAAATACCTTAATGATCCAGCAGGTGCTTCGTGAACCGGGATGGATGAATCGCATGACCGAACGTGATATGCGCGCACTGTCACCGTTACCGCACAGTCATTTCAATCCCTATGGCGTATTCGATCTCGATATGGAGCGTCGAATACCGCTGGATGAGATGCCGCTGGCGGCTTGAGCTTCCACGGTGAGGTGTTTTGTGTTGTATGAGCTTCAGGCCCTATTTTTGGCGAAGAGGACTCAGTTGCCTATCTGTTCCGAATATATATTCCGAGACTACCAACTAAAAGAGGAGAATTGCACATGTTAATCGGCTATTGCTGGGCCTCAAACACCGGACAGAGCCTTACGAGCCAGCGAGATCAGCTTCTGAAAGCGGGCTGCGAGAAGATCTTTCAAGAGAAATTGGCGGGCGCTGAGCGCAAGCGTCCACAGCTCGCCAGGCTATTGAATGAGATTCTGAAGGGTGACACGCTGGTGATTACCGGCCTTGATCGATTGGTGCGCACCACGCATGATTTACTCGAGATCACCCGGACATTGGATGAGCGGGGTATCGAAATCCGCTCTCTGGGAGAATTGTGGGCGGATACGACAGCTACGACTGGGCAGTTCTTAGTAACTGTTTTTAAAGGACTTTCTGAGCTTGAACGCAGCCTTATTCGCGGCCGGACCGAGGAAGGTCGCGCGGCTGCGAAAGAACGTGGTGTGAAATTTGGCCGCAAGCACAAGCTCACTGATTATCAGCGTGGGGAAGTCATACGCATGCTCGAAGAAGGCGTCAGCATTCGCGGTATCGCTCGCCATTTTAATGTCGGCGTCGCCACCATTGATCGGGTAAAGAACAGTCAGAGGGCTGACTGACCTAAAATCTGGCCGATTTGCACAGCTTCGTGGGCACTGGGCCAACATCGGCTGGCATCCAGCCATCAGACCATTGCGCAGCGTGTTCTACGCCCAAGGGACCCATAACGCCCAACATTACAGGTGGCCCTGAGGGTCGACTGGCACAGGGAATTGCACCGCTCCAGACTGGATCAAAATCCACCAAGCTACCATGATATTCAGCTTCTTCATCACGCCAAAGACAACGTGTAGCGGCAACCGTCTCGCGCAACAGGGTATAGCGCTTTTTCCACGGATGAGAAGTCGTGTTCTCGAATTCTTCCCGGTTCCAACCGATGCCGGCACCGAGGATCACTCTACCATTCGACAGTCGATCCAGCGTGGCGATGGTTTTCGCTTGTGAGAAAACATCGCGTTGATTGAGAAGAGCGATTCCCGTACACACTTTCAACTTCGTGGTTACCGCTGCTGCAGCCATTAGCGAGATATAAGGATCCGATAACAACTTATAGGGCTCTGGCAGTTCTTCACCAGCAGGCCAAGGTGTTAGGCGAGAAGTGGGTATATGACTGTGCTCGCCCGTCCAAAGTGATTCATAGCCTCGCTCCTCCAGGTCTTTCGCCAACTCCATCGGCGAAGGATCCTGAGGTGTGTTCATAAAACTAAATCCAATATGCACTGCTGAAGTCTCCAACTATGAAGGACGTAAATAAGTCAGGTTAACGTATATCAAGGTACGGCACGAATACCCTATGTCGACGGCGCTCAGGCCTTTAGATAAGATATAACCTGGGGTCATGGGTTTCATCGTGTATTATTTTATTAGACGCTCCACGTGGAGCGTTTTAACACTAGATACTGATGTGGGTTTTTATGTGGCTGATTATCAAGATACTGGCAATAATTGTCGCGATTCTGGCCGGCCTCGCTGCCCTTGCCCTGTGGCAACCGGTGGCTGCTTCCCGGTTCATCTGGCCGATTGTCGAAGATCGGATGCTGGAAGAGCCATTCCTGGGTGTTACGGCTGAGGGTACGGTCGAACCCAATCTGTTCCCCATTCATTCGACGGGTGTGTCCACCCAGGCTCTGGTTGATGCCGCCAACAGTTTTATCGCCAGCCTCGACTCCGATCAGCGAGCCAGGTTGATGTTCCCCGTCGATGATTCTGAGTGGCGACGCTGGGCCAATATCCATATTTCCACCCGCCAGGGTGTCGGCTTTCTAGAATTTGACGAAGCGCAAGCGGAGGCGGCGATCAATTTACTTCGGGCCGGCCTCAGCGCCAAGGGACTGGCAACGTCACAAAATATTATGAAACTGGAAGGCCATCTCGCTGACCTGATGGATGACCACAACGAGTACGGTGAGAAGCGTTACTGGTTAACAATCATGGGCCAGCCCTCGGCGACCGAACCCTGGGGTTGGCAGCTGGACGGACACCACCTGGTTATCAACTATTTTGTGTTGGGTGATCAGGTGGTGATGACACCTACCTTCATGGGGTCAGAGCCGCCGGTTGCCAAAACCGGCCGCTACGTCGGCACCGCCATACTGGGAGCGGAAACGGAGGCGGGGCTTTTGCTGGTGCGGTCACTGGACGCCAGTCAGCGGTCGCAGGCCGTTGTCAGCACTGACAAAACGGCCAACAATAACCGTGGCGAACTGTTTCAGGATAACGCCATAGTGCCTTATGAAGGTTTGCGTTTGGCCGAGCTGAATGCAGAACAAGGAGAGCTGGCCCGCTCACTCATTGCGCTCTATATTGGCAATCTACGCGAAGACCAGGCCCAGGTAAGGATGGCTGAAATCGAAGAGTACTGGTCCAAAACATATTTTTCCTGGGTGGGCGAGACTGAGACGGACAGTGTCTTCTACTATCGTATTCACAACCCAGTGGTGATGATCGAATTCGACCATCAGCTGCCGGTTGCGCTGGATGGGCCAGAACTACCCACTCGCGATCATGTACACACGGTCGTGCGCACGCCTAACGGCAATGATTACGGCAAGGACTTATTGCGCCAGCACCTGCAGTTGCACCCGCATTAGCAGATTGGCGCCGATCTATTTCAGTGAATTCGCGGAAACCTGTGGGCCGGCAATCGACATATTTCCCGCAGCTGCTTCCAGTTCAATCTGCAGCTCCACCACTTGTTCCCGGATTCGGGCGGCCGCTGCCTCGGTTGACCAGCCCTGTAATAGCAGCAGCAGGTGTAGGTGGCATTGGGCACGATAAACTTTCAGGGAGGCCATCCCCGCCATCCACTGCTCGAGGTTGACCACCATACCCAGCAACATCTGTCCTGCCAGAATCCTGGCGTTGCAGTCGGGGTGAAGCAGCTGCTCTTTCTTACCATGTTCCAGTGACAGCCGGACATTGTCAGACAGGGTAAACACAATGTCGCGGGCACCAGCTCGAATGCCCTTAATCGCCCGTTGCCGATAGGAATAGCCCAGCACCGCCAGATTCTCTTTCTCTCCCTTTTTTAGCTGTTCATAGGAAGCCAGCACCATTTGGTCGATCATAGTCTGCGGATTGATAGTGGGATCGAAGTTGAACACCTCGGTAAAGCCGGCAAAGGCCTCCTGCACCAGCGCATCGAGGATGTCTTCCAGGCCACCGATCAGGTTGTACAGGGTGGTCTGGCCCACTTCCGCGCGTTCGGCGATGGCATTGACGGATATACCCTCGCCAGCGCTTTCTACCAATATCTCGCGTGCGGCCTGCAAAATTCTCCGACGCCGACGCTCCTTACCTTTCTCCCTTAAGCTCATGCTATAAGTCTTTGTATTTAAATAGTTTAGTGAGTATATAAATTCGGTCTTCAGAACCTGACTGTAGATTAGAACGAGTGATCATAGAGACACTATAGCGCGAACATGAATAAAATGGGAATAGATTACAAATATGTAATCTATTACATTTATCTTGCCAAAGCCCATTGACGAATGGTTTGATGGCACCAGCTCCAAGTTTGTAATTGCTTTCACTTTTTCTACCGAGGCTTAACATCATGCACCAGCAGTTCTCTCTAAAAAATAGCCTTGCGGCTACCACGCTTTTTCTACTCAGCACCCTGGCGCTATCAGCAGTCGGCGGCAGCATGCAGCCGGCACCGGTCAATCCCCACGTGGCCAATAGTTGGAATCCGATCGCCCATGTGGACCCGGCCCAGACCGATACTTTTTGGCACCCCTTCCCGATCCCACCCAAGGGTACCAGCCGCCGTCTGCAAGCCGATGAACTACGTTATGAACACGCTGGCATTGGCAACTTTGGCGCCATGTCCAGCGCCCAATATCCCGACGGCAGCTATGTGATCTGGAGCAACGGCCGCGCCAGTATTCGCAAAGAAGATACCATTACCGGAGCGCTGATTGCCGAGGTATTTGTACCCGGTATCGACGTCTACCCGCAGGACAAGGCTGACGCATTGAACGCCTATTGGGAGGAAGATGGCACGGGAGTGATGGCAATTTACAAGGCTTTAGAACCCATGAACGAAATCGCCAGTCTCACCCATATCTACACCCTCGTGGATTCCGACAACAACTACCTGGTGATGGATGGTGCCAATAACCAGATCATCGCCTATGCCGATGAGGTCAAAGGAGACCCGCGTTCGGGTATTGTCATAGCTCATACCTACGACCTACCAGAAGAATTCAAAGGTGCCAAGACCATCGGTTTCAACATGACTTACGACGGCTGGTTGGCGATGGCCACTTACGACGGCCGCCTGCTGTTGATCAAACACGACTTCTCCGAATATCGCAGTGTGCGCTTGCACCACAGCCTGGAGGAAAATTCAGAGGAGTATGAAGGCGCACCGGTGGGTTACGGCTGGATTCGAAACGCCCCGGCTATTGCACCGGACAACTCTTTCTATATTGTCTCCTACCAGCATTTGCACAAAGTGACCTGGGACGGAGACAAGCTCTCGGTCGATGAAAAAGACGGCGCTTGGACCATGAAGTACCCTCACGGGCGTGCGGGATCTGGCTCTACGCCTGCTCTGGTCGGCTTTGGTACAGAAGAAGACCACTTTGTCGCTTTTGCCAGCGGTGAAGAGGTGATGGAGCTGTACCTGGTTTGGCGCGATGAAGTCCCATCAACCTGGCAAGGCCTGCCCGGCAAAAACCCCCGTATAGCCGGCATTGTGCGCGGTGACATGGGGAATCCCGATATCGAGAAGGTCCAGTCCGAGCAATCGGTCATCACCTATGGCTACGGCGTGTTTATCGTCAACAACTACCCCCAGAACGTACCCTGGTACCTGCCGAGTTGGGGGCATCAATTGATTACCAGCTACCTTGCCCACAAAACCAAGTACCAACCCAAGGGCATCATGAAAGCCGAGTGGAGCCCCGCGCGGCAGGAGTTTTACCTGGACTGGGCGCACCCGGATATTTCGTCCCCCAACATGGTGCCGACGGTGCTGGGGCGCTACAACATGGTTATGATTCACAGTGCCAATGAGAACGAAGAGTATGTAACCCGTGCCTTCAATTGGGATACCGGCGAGCAGGAGTTCGAGTGGATTGTGGGGGGCACTGCCTACAACTGCATGTACTCCATGTACATGTATGACTACAACGGCAACATTCACTGCCCCACCCACTTTGGCCGTCTGGTAATTTCTCCCCGCCACGATGGCCAGGAAGACACCTTTGTTCCCGAAATGAAAGCCTACCTGCGCCAGCACAAAGATGAGGCGGCATTGAATTATTTTGAAACCCGGTCGCGCTGGGCACAGGAATAAGCTTGCACGGAAGGCGGCGAGCGATGACCAAGAAAATTCTGGCGGGCCTGGGCGTTGCCGTGTTTGCGCAACCGCAGCGCCCAGGCACGGGTTGATTAAACCAGTGTCGTACCCCCGTCCACGGGAATAATCTGCCCGGTTATAAAGGCACCGGCGCGGCTGGCTAACATCAGCGCCACGCCCATGATGTCCGGGTCTTCACCCCAGCGGTGCAGGGGGATGGAACGAATCTCCGCCTGGTAGGCGTCGTCATTCACCTTGGCGTAGTCGGTCATGCTGGTGTGGAAGCGCCCCGGGGCGATGGCATTGACCCTGATATGTTGATCCGCCAGCACGTAGGCCAGGTTGCGAGTCACCTGGTGAATCGCCGCTTTGCTCGGCGCATAACTCAGCGTATCGGTGCGGCCGAGGATGCCGGCAATCGAGCCGATATTGATGACACTGGCGGTATCCTCATGGCTTGCGCCTTCCCGCAACAGCGGCAGCAATTGCTGCGTCAGGAAGAAAGGTGATTTGACGTTCAGGTCCATGACCTTGTCCCAGCCCTTTTCGGGGAACTCCTCCATTGGCGCCAGCCAGCCGACCCCGGCATTGTTGACCAATACGTCGATGGAGCTTTCCTTCTCCTTCAACAAATTGGCGAAGCGTTCTATTTCATCCATCTGGCCCAAGTCGCTGGGAATGGCAATACACTCGCCGAACTCCGACAATTCTTCTGCCGCCTGCTGGCAGGCTTCGGCCTTGCGGGCGGTGATGTAAATTCGACGTGCCCCAGCCTCAAGGAATACACGGGCAATCGCGAAGCCGAGACCCCGGGAGCCGCCGGTAACCACACAGGTTTTGTCCTGCAGTGAGAATAGTTCCTTCAACATATTTTATCTCTCCTGGTCGTGAGTTGAATAAATTTGAATATGTTGGATTACCGCGGCGACTGTTTGTCGTGGTTGGGCCCGCAACAACCAGTGATCGGCATCCAGTTCGAATTCCTGATAGGGGCCCCGCATATACTGAGCCTGTTGCTCGACGCTATAGCGGCCCACTGCACCATCCTCATTGCCCCACACAAACACCGTCGGTGTTTCTGTTGTTTGCGCTAGTTCCTGGCTCGTGGTACTGCCGGTCATAGCGGCCCGGTACCAGTTAAAGGCGGCGGTCAGTGCGCCGGGTTCCCGCAACAGGGCAAGGTATTCCAGGGACTGGGTGGCAGACATGGTTTCGAACATCCCACTCATTAGCGCGAAGCTGTTGTAACTGAACAGGGATTCCGGCAGCCAGGGCGTGACGAATAACAGGAAGTAGCTGCTGCGCGCCCGCTGGTCGGGATCGTTTTCCAGGGCGGCCCCGAAGGCGGCAGGGTGAGCTATGGACAGGGCACTCCAACTGATAACGCGATCGGAATGATTGAGAACAACACTCCAGCCTACCGCCGCGCCCCAGTCGTGACCCACCAGGTGAAACTTCTCCAGCCCGGTTGCATCAGCCAGGGCGAGAACATCTGCCGTTAATTTGTCGACCGTGTAGTTTTCCGCCCTCTCTGGCCGGGCAGCTGGGCTATAGCCCCGTTGATCGGGTGCCAGTACCCGGTAACCCGCGTTGGCCAACGGCCCGATCAGGTCCAGGTACATGGCTGAGGTGGTCGGAAAACCGTGCAGAAGAATAACCGCCGGTTTGTCCGGCTTGCCATCAAAGCCTGCAACGCGGGCGCGAAATTCCATGCCGTTGGCGGCAATACGGACCAGACCGTCGGCCATGCCGGGCTTGAACTCGGGTAGCGCCGCCGCCCTGGCAGTGTAGGTATAGTCCCAATCCAGCGCAGCGCGTGCACTGAAGTGCAGATAGAGGCCGCCGCACAATACCAGCAACAAGCCTGTCAGCAGGGTCCATTTAAGGGTTTTTATTAGCATTGTTCACATTCAATTCAGTAGCGTAGAGTAGTATTTGCGCATATTTTGGAACATTATGTGTGATGAGCTGTTAGAAGCAATCACTATCTTTGGTGTGTGCGAGGCCCCCCAACAATGAACATCCTGAAAGAGCTGAAAATACTGACAACTGCTGTTTTGCTGACGGTCATTTCCCTGCTCGGCTATTCAGGAGCGGTGCAGGCCATCAGCGGTGAAGACATCGTCGGTATGCGCGTCGATGATTTTCAGTTATTGGACCACGAGGGGGTGGCCCACCAACTCTACTATTACAGTGATGCGCCAGCCATCGTGCTGATGAGCCAGGGCAATGGCTGTCCCATCGTGCGCAATGCCATGCCGGTGTTGCGGCAAGTACGCGATCAGTACAGGGACAGTCGTATCCCTTTCTTTTTGCTCAACTCTAATCTGCAGGACAATAGCGCAAGCATCGCTGCGGAAGTGGAGGAGTTCGGCTTTGATATGTCGGTGCTGGTCGATGAAAACCAGTTGGTGGGAGAGGCCCTGCACGTCACCCGTACCGCGGAAATTTTCGTCATCGATCCGAAGAGCCGCACGGTGGTTTATCACGGGCCGGTGGATGACCGGCTGACCTACCAGGTGCAGCGGGCTACTGCCAAACACACCTACCTGGCCGACGCCCTGGATGCGCTGATCGCCGGTGAGCCGGTGGCGGTTTCCAACGTGGATGCTCCCGGTTGTATTATCAATTTCCCGGAACGTGATCGTCGCGACCTGCACCCCGGTATTTCCTATGCCGAGACCGTCGCCCCGATCCTGGAAAATCGCTGTGTCGGCTGCCACACGGAAGGGGGGATAGGTCCTTGGGCCATGAGCAGCTATGAGATGGTAAAGGGCTTTGCGCCGATGATTCGCGAGGTGATTCGCACCGATCGCATGCCGCCCTGGAACACGGATCCGGCCTACGGGCACTTTCTCAAGGATAAGAGCCTGAGCAACGACGAGATCAAAACCCTGGTGCACTGGATTGAAGCGGGTGCACCTCGCGGCGAAGGTCCCGATCCCCTGGCTGTTCCCCGCGAACCACCTGCAGAGTGGCCCCTGGGTGAACCCGACCTGATTGTGGATATCCCGGCCTATGACGTGCCCGCTACCGGCGTTGTGGATTATGTGCGCCCGGTTGTTGCCAATCCCCTGACTGAAGCCAAATGGTTACGCGCCAGCACCGTCAAGGTGGGCTCACGCCAGGCGGTGCACCACGTTCTTACCGGCCTGATGAAGGAAATACCCGAGAGTGGTCTCAGTAACGAGTCGGAGTGGGGTGCCTCGGTAGGGGGTTATGCGGTAGGAGCCGAGTCGCAGGTTGCCCGCGACAATGTTGGCGTTTACCTGGAACCCGGCGGCGCCATTGGATTGCAAATGCACTACACGCCCTTCGGCAAGGCAGTTACAGATCGCACCCAGATTGGACTCTATTTTTACGATGAGCCACCGCAGTTACTACAGCGTCAATCGGTGATCGCCGATGTGTCCATCAAAATTCCCGCCAATGAAGGGCGCCATGAAGAAGTGGCCTATGTGTTGTTTCCCCGGGACGCCATATTGTATGGCGCCTTCCCCCACGCCCACTATCGCGGACAGTCATCGAAGCTGACATTGCGTCTGCCCGATGGCAGTGAAGAAGTACTGTTGTCCCTGCCGCGCTATGACTTTAACTGGCAGCGCCAGTATGAATTTGTGGAACCGATAGAAGTGCCCGCCGGTTCTAAACTGATTGCCCACTACACCTATGACAACTCCGCGCGCAATCCCGCCAACCCAGATCCCACTCTGGAAATTACCTGGGGCGATCAGAGTTTCGAGGAGATGCTGTTTACCGCTTTTATGTACCGCTGGAAAGATGAAACCGGTGACAACATGAAGCCCGAGTATGATCAGCAGATGGCAGCCACACGCGGCTTTACCATGCTCGACGATAATATCGATGGCCAGTTATCAAGGGCTGAGCTTAGGGGAGAAACCGGTCGACGTATCGCGGCCTATTTTGATCGAGTCGACCACGATCACGATGGCAGCCTGACCCTCGAGGAATATTCCAACCTCCGCGTGGCGATGAATCAGCGTTGATCAGTTCGAAACTGTTTTTTCGCAAGGCCCATCGCTGGCTGGGCCTGCTGGTTGGACTGCAGATTCTGTTCTGGGTAGCCAGTGGGCTCTATTTCGCCGTAGCTCCCTTCGATGAAGTAACCGGAGATCACAACAAGGCGCGACCGATCGCGGTCAATTTCGCCTTCACCAGCCTGGTGTCCCCGCAGCAGCCCATTGCAGAGCTCGTCAAAACTTACGGGCCGTCTGTACAGGTGCGTTCTGTCTCCTTGCGGCAACTGTTAGGACGCAATGTTTACGAATTGCAGTTTGACGTGGGCGGTGATTCAGTCGTGCGGCTGGCGGATGCGGGCGATGGCTTCTTGCTGCCCGCCATTGGTGAAGCACAGGCGTTGGCCATAGCTCGAGCGGGGTTTGTGCCGACCGACGAGGTCCGCAAAATTGCCTACCTGGAAGAGGTTGAGCCGGGCCACGAATATCGTCGGGGGGCACTGCCCGCTTGGCAGGTCAGCTTCAATGATGCCGAAAACACGCGGGTCTATGTGGCGGCAGAAACAGGCATCCTTGTCACCCATCGCAATGATACCTGGCGTTGGTTTGATTTTTTCTGGATGCTACATATCATGGATTTCGACGCGCGCGATGACTTTCATACACCGCTGTTACAGCTGGCGTCCGTGCTGAGCCTGGTGATTATTTTCAGCGGCTTTATCTTATGGGCCCTGACCACCAGCCTGTTCCGCCGTCGGCCCTAAGGAGTTGGAGTAGAAATGCTTGTACGTCCTTCATTATTGGTAGCCCTTGTTGCTCTTGCTTTTGTTCTATCGGCCTGTAGCGAGGTGCCGCCGCCGACTGCTGTCAACAATTTTGAAGTGGTGACCGATGTTCACCACACCATGGAATTGATCCTGGACCCGGCAGCAGATGTGATCTGGAGCTCCGCCGGTACCATTATTACCTCCGAGGGACGCACCGAATTACACCCCACCACCGATGAGGGCTGGCACGCGGTGGAGAGTGCGGCTGCGGTGCTCACCGAAACCGGGAACCTGCTGGTGATGCCGGGGCGCAGTGCCGGCGCCGACTGGGATGAATATGCCGCAGGCTTGCGCCAGGCCGGCAAGGTCGCCATGCAGGCGGCACTGGACCAGGATCCCGAGGCCCTGTTTGAGGCGGGCGGGCAGATTTACCAGGTGTGCAAGGCCTGTCACAACCAGTACTGGGTTAACGAAGGTCGCGACAGCGAGGAGTAGTGTCGGTGGATCGACTCCTGCTACTCATTTTCCAAAGACTGGCCCCGGCGGTTTTCCTGTGCCTGGCCCCAACCGCTTTCGGGCACGACCTGTCGGCGGAAAATGCCGCCTACGTGGAGAGCTTGTCGGGCTCGGCCCCGGGACCTTTTCTCTACCTGGGCGCCAAACATATGTTCACCGGCTACGACCACCTGCTGTTCCTGTTGGGGGTGATATTTTTCCTGTATCGGCCGCGGGACATCATTCTCTACGTCACCCTGTTTACCATCGGCCACAGTATCACCCTGTTACTGGGTGTACTGCAGGGCTGGCAAATCAGCTCGCACCTGGTCGATGCCATTATTGGTCTGTCCATTGTCTATAAAGCCTTTGAAAATATGGGCGGGTTCAAACAGCTGTTGGGCTATGAACCCGATACCCGGCTAGCGGTTATCTTTTTCGGCCTCTGCCATGGCCTCGGCCTGGCGACCAAGTTACAGCAATATATCAATACCGATGAGGGTCTGATGACCAATATTCTTAGCTTCAACGTCGGCGTGGAATTGGGTCAGCTGTTGGCCCTGGCATTGATACTGGCCGCCTTGCTGAACTGGCGCGGCAGGCCGGGTTTCGAGGGGCAGGCCTTTGTCGTCAATAGCTGGGTGATGTGCGCCGGTTTCATGCTGGCGGGTGTGCAGTTCACCGGCTATGTGTTGTCGTGAAAACTGAGGCCGCCAGAGTCGCCCGGGCTTCATTGGCAGCGCTGCTGTTAGCGGCGTTGCTGCTGGTAAGCGTGATATTGCCCGCGGAATACGGCTGGGATCCCCTCGGCAGTGGTGAATTACTGGGTGTGACGGGTTTCTCCGAGTCCGGCAAGAATCCGCTGCAGCCTGTTTCGCGGCAGCTGAGGAACGATGAGATCGTTTTCCAGTTATCGCCTTTTGAATCGGTGGAGTACAAGTATCGACTTGAGGAGGGGGCCAGTATTGTTTTTCAGTGGCAGGCCAGCGGCGAGGTGCTCTCGGAAATGCATGCGGAGCCGGATGGCGCTGCGCCCGGTTACGCAGATTCTTTCAGCAAGATTCGCAGCACCGGCAATACGGGCACTTATCGGCCACCCTATGCAGGCATCCATGGCTGGTTCTGGCAAAACCGAGGTTCAGCGGAGGTCACTTTGCGGCTGCAGGTGCAGGGATTTTTTGATCACGCCATCGAGTACCCCGATGGCAGTAGTTTTCGCTACGACTTTAGTGACGAGGCGGCGAATCAGCCGTAAGCCAGTTCCAGCATTGCCCGCACGTCCTGGATCTGCACCAGCCAATACACCAGAAAGCCCGCGACGATAGTGGCGGAGGCGACCAGTGCCGCTAATTGCAGATCTTTGCGGTTGTCACTGTTCATCCGGAGAATCCTATCCAACGACCGGTGGCGGCGACGCTGAACCAGACCATCAGCGAGGCACTGGCGACCAATTTCAACGTCCATGGGTTAATGCTGTCGAACTCGGTTGCCAGCAGTGGCCGGCGGATGCCGAAGGTAAACCCAATGCCCGTGGCCAGCGCCAGCATCTTGAACCAGAATACCGGCATATAGTAGATCTTGATCGCCACGCCGCAGGCCATAAAAATGCCAGTGGCGAGCAGTAAAAGCAGGCCGGCATTAAACACCCTTCGGGACTGGTGCTCTATCCGTTGTGCGGGTTGTTCCCTGAACCAAACGTTGAGCAGGCGGCCCTCGGCCAGTAACACAGCGCCGCCCAACAGGGACAGTCCGAGCAAATGGAAGGCCTCAACAACGGCAAAGGCCGCCCCCCAGGTTTTACCAATATGCCCAAACAGGGAGGTTTCCATCCACTCGAAAAACGGCAGCAGTCCGTGCCAGGTAGCCAGCCTGAGATCAGAGGCTGCGAAGCCGCCAGCAATAATGATAATGGCACTGACCAGCAGTGTGTGCTTGTAATTGGCCAGCATCAAAAAAATTCCTGGCCGTCGATGCAGCCGGCCAGCAGGGCAATGACTGGCGCCGGGTCCTTGACGCAGTCATACCAATCGTAGGCGACGAGGCGGCCACAGGTCACAATCAGGCTCCAGGACACAATTGACAGCAGGGCGCTGGTTCGCAATTCCATGGGTGCGCGAACCTGGTGTTGCCAGCCCTCGCCGGCGGCTACCATGCGGCGATGAAACAGCAAGGCATTGATGGCAGCGCCGATCAGCAACGCGAATTTAAAGCGCAACCACAGGCTCTGGGAACTGCGCACGGGAATGGCATAAAACAACAGGGCCCCGGTAATCACCATGATACTGAAGCCAAAGATCATTGGCAGACGCAAGCGGTCGGCCACCTGGTCTGCAGGTACATCGGTGAGGGCCAAACCGAGCATGCGCAGGTGTATCAAGAACAGTAACCCCAGGCTGACCATCAAGCTCAACACGTGGCTGGTTTCGACCCAGTTATACATATAGAACGACTCATGGAGCATGGTGCTCCACTGGGTGCCATCGAGCCAGACGGCAAAGTTATATATCGCTTGATTCACTGCCGCTTACCGAGCGCGGGGGTCCGCACCATCCTTGGGTGCCCCCGTTCCGGAGGAGCCCATAAAGGCTTTCCTGCCATCGGGTAGGGTTATGTCGCGGCCATTGGCCTTGCAAGCGGGTTCACAGCTCTTGTTCTTGGCCTGGTAGCCGCGTACCCGTATCTCGCTACCGATAGGCAGGGTATTGCGGTTGACGCCGGCGCGCAGCAGGGTATTGGGCGTGCCACCTTCCACCATCCAGGCCACGGTGCTGCCATCGGGCTGTTCTGCCGCCAGGTGAATCCAGGCGTGGGGATTGATCCACTCGATCTTGGTGATTTTGCCGACCAGGTTGACCGGGGCGTCCTTGTCAAACTCCGCGGAAAAGGCGTGGTGGGCAGGTACGCGCCCAGAGTAGAGTAGGATCAACGGTACCATAAGGGCAAGAAGCCGTTTTTTGTTCAACATGTTCAGTCTTCCTGTTCTTCCTGTCTGGCGCCGGCGAGTATATTGGGCAGGCCGTAATTGCCCTCGTGGCAGGCGTATTCGTAAATGGGTCCGTCACTTTTGCGCAGGGTCATCTCGCCGCGCCAGTCCTCAGTGTATAGCTCTTCATCGGACACTGTGAACTGATAGACAATCTCGTTTTCATTAATACGTGTGAAGCGTTCTGTGACCCGGGTGTTGTCGCCCATCATCAGCTGGTGCTTGATCGCCAGTCGTAAAAACTGCTGGGGGTGGAACTGGCTGGTTTCCACCGCCAGGGTGTCGCCCTCCCAGCGGGCCAGTGAGTCCCCAAACCAGGGCTGGATCTGTGCCGGCAGTGGTTCCGCGTTGAGACGCAGCGTACGCACATTGTGGTTCATCTCCACCAGTACCATCACATGCCCTGGCGATTGTGCGAATTGGTAGTTGTTGTTGTACAGCACCGGCAGCATGGGCGGTCCGCCGGTGGAGCCAAAGCCAACGGTGCAGCGCTCGCCTTCAGCCCGTTGCTCGGGGTTGTCGGTCCAGGTGAGTACCTTGTAGATATTCCACCACATGCGCACCTTGCTGGTCAGCTTAAAGGGAATCTGGCCATCTTCTGGGTAGGTGATGATAGAGCCGCGGGGTTCGCCCTGAACTCTCAGTACACGGGTGCCGGGATCCATCCAAAAAGTGTTGTAGCCGCCGACATCATTGCCTGACTCCAGGTCTCCCTCCCCAATATTTTCGTAAGCATCCTGCATGTCCTCCATGCCACTTTCGACCGCTGCGGCTTCCGCCTCGGTCAGTACCAGGTTGGGTAGCTCGTCGGGCCGTTGCAGCGTGGTGATCGTGGCGCTGGTCCAAATGCCCTGTAAGTCGGGATCACCCCAGGGCATACGCTGTAATTGCCAGTCTTGCGCCTGCAGCGGCAGTGCCAGCAACAGTCCACCAAGAAAAATACTAATTCTCATGACGGTCGCCCCTAATCCAGCGGTTCTTTGCGCAGGTGGCCGTACATCAATTCCTCCACGAACACCACGCAGTTGAATTGCATGATGCGATCATCCCTGTCCACGCGCTTGTACAGTGGCATGCTGATGGTCCAGGGCTCAGTGAAGACTTTCTGGTCTTCCAGGGTGGCCTCATAGTGAATGGTGTGTTCGCTGGTACGGGTAAAGCGCTCAGTAACCTTTAGCAAGTCGCTGTGGAAATTACCGGCCCGATCAAACCAGGTCTGATCGTTAAGGCCATCGGTGTGCACCACCAGGGTGTCTCCGTCCCACTCTGCCCAGGACTGCCCCATCCAGGAATCGACCGGCGCGGGGCCGAGATCGCTGAGGGCAATATTGCGCACAGCACCGGCGTATTCGTAGGAAAACACCAGCGCGTCCTTATTGTGAAATATCTGGAAAGGGAAGGGCATGTAGGTGGCGCGGGGAATGCCCGGCAAGTAGCACTTGATTTCCGGATCGCGCTCGAGCCAGTTGGCGCGGTTGTCATCGCGCTGTTGCAGGGCCCAGTCCTGGTAGGGAATTTTGCCTCCTTCTACCACACCCAGGCTGGCGGGAACCGCGCCCACGGTACCCAGCGCTACCACTTCTTTGGCTGGCACCGGTACCACTGGTCCTTCGCGCATTTGCAGGGCGGCCTGGGAATCATGGGCTTCGAGGTTGTAATTGGCGGTATTCAACACCTGCCAGACCCCGTTCAAGTCGGGTTTGCCGTCGGCGGTGCGCGCGGGTTCATAGGCGGCGGCACAGATCAGAGGTGTGATCAGCAGGCTTGCCGTCAGCGCCAGGGTACGGCCAGTAGAGTACACAGTCATAACTTAACGTCCTTTGAATATGGGTTCGCGCTTTTCGACAAAGGCCTTGGCGGCCTCCCGATGATCCTCGGTCATGGCCGCATGCACGTGATGGGTTGCCTCCAGGTCCAGGCATTCGTCGACATCACCCGCCATGGCGCGGTTCAGGTTTTCCTTGATATAGCGATAAGCCACCGTGGGCCCATTGGCAAAGGTACTGGCAATTTCCAGGGTTTTTTCCATCAGCGCTTCCGGCTCGACCACCCAGTTGGTCAGGCCCAGGGCCAGCGCTTCTTCAGCGTTGATTCTCTCTGACAGATAATAGAGCTGGCGGGCCTTGGCTGAGCCCAGCAGCTGGGTCATAAAATAGGTGCCGCCGTAATCTCCGGAAAACCCGACCTTGGCAAATGCCGTGGTCATAATGGCGGTGCTGGCCATGATGCGCAGGTCACAGGCCAAGGCCAGCGATAAACCGGCCCCGGCGGCGGCACCGGGCAGGGCCGCAATGGTGGGTTTAGGCATCTTGAATAATTTGCCAGCAGTGGCTCGCTGCATTGTGCGCTGACGGTGAATGGCCTCGTCGACAGTCACCTTGGCTGCGCTGCTTTCCGCTCTCTGGGCCATACCCTTGACGTCGCCGCCTGCGCAGAAGCCCTTGCCGGCACCGGTCAGTACAATACATTTGACCTCCGGGTCCAATTCACACTCTGCCAATACCCGGGCCAGTTCAGTCAGCATGGGGCCGCTGAGCGCATTGCGAGCCTGCGGGCGATTGAGGGTGATAATCGCCACACCTTCTTGAAGGTTGGCCAGCAAATCCTCACTTTCGGTATGGATATCGCGACTACTCATTAATGATGCCCCTGAAATTGACGGGTTCTACTTAAGACTTTGATTATTGGCGACTATAGTGCCATAAGTCCTGACCGCAGCCTATGCGGGGGTGTGTTTATGAAACTTCGACAGATTGCCCTGGTGGCGAACGATTTACCCGAGATCAGGGACCGGTTCTTTGCCTGGCTGGGCATTGATGATGCGTTCGTTGATGAAGGCGTGGCGCAGTTTGGACTACAGAATATCGTCATGACCATCGGCGAGACCTACCTGGAGGTGGTATCACCGGTACATGAGGGCACCACCGCTGGCCGCTTGTTGCAACGCCGCGGCGGTGATGGTGGCTACATGGTGATTGTGCAGGCAGAAGACTGGCACCGTGAGCTCAAGCGAATTGCGGACAGCGATATCGAGATTGTGTGGCAGACCGATACCGGCAAAGCCCAGGCTCTGCATATGCATCCACGCGATGTACCCGGGGCGATTGCCTCTATCGATGGCATGGCGCCACCGGAAGAATGGTATTGGGCGGGGCCAGGTTGGCAGCAGCGGGCGGCGCAAAACGTCAGCGCCATCACCGGTGTGGCGATACAGAGTGGTGATCCGCTGGGGGTAGCGCAGCGCTGGGGGCGGGCCTATCAGCGAAAAATTGATGAGAGTACTGCGATTCCCACGCTTCGATTCGAGCAGGGCGAAGTGCGATTCGTGCAGGACGAGGATGGCCGTGGCGATGGCGTGCACACAGTGGACCTGTCCACAGCAGACGTTGACGCCATGCTGCGCAGCGCCGCGGCCTTGGGCCTACCGGTAGACGGTGAGAATGTAAAAATCTGTGGCACGCTGTTCAGGCTGTGCCAGCAGTAATTGATTGAGGAGAGAGTTATGAACCAGGCAGTACCCGAACCCTATGTTATTGAGGGCAGCATACCGGACCGCTATCCCCGCGGCTGGTTCTGCATTGGTGCGGATTACGAATTTACCGCCAACCCGGTCAAGCTGGATTATTTCGGCACCTCACTGGTGGCCTATCGTGGCCAGGACAGTGGCGAGATTCATGTGCTCGATGCCTATTGCCCGCATATGGGGGCCAACCTGGCCGGTGAAGGCTCCATGGTTCAGGGTGACTCCGTGGTGTGCCCGTTCCATCACTGGAACTGGGGTAGCGATGGTTTCTGTAAGCATATTCCCTACGCTGACAAGATTCCGGCGAAAGCGCACATTCGCTCATGGCCGGTGGTGCAGGAAAATCAGCTGGTCTATATCTGGAACGATCCCGATGGCGGTGAGCCCATCCCCGAGCAGGCCATTCCCCGGGACGAAGAAGTTTTCGAGGACGTGTGGACCCCCTGGGTCATCCGTCGGGTACAGGTCAACAGCAATTGCCGCGAACTGATTGATAACATGGCGGACAAGGCGCATTTCGTACCCGTGCACGGTAGCGAGGAAGTGACCAAGTTCGTCAATATCAGCAGCGGCCACAAGTACACCCAGCTTATGGATGGCCGCTCGGCGATGGGCACCATGGAGTCTGAGGCCACTTACCACGGGCCGGGTTATATGCTGCATCGTCTGAAACACCAGATGGAGAATGGCGAAGAGAGTCGCATGATGTCGCTGGTCATGAATGTGCCCACCACTTTGGAGAGTTTTGAGTTCCTGGCGGGCTTCAAGTACCCGGTGCCGCCCGGTATGGAAGGCAATACCGTGGCCCAGGTGGCCTATGTGAACCAGATGATGGATGACAACTTTCAGGGCGTGTTCGCCGACCTGGCCATCTGGCAGGACAAGGTCACCATCGACAATCCGATCCTCTGTGACGGCGATGGCCCGGTGACCCGCCTGCGCCAGTGGTACAACCAGTTCCTGGTGCCCGTGAGCGAGGTACCGGCGTCACTGCAAGAGCGAAAAGTCTACGACAAAAGTTGACTAGTTGACGCTGTTCTTGGGGCAGGTATGACGCTCGCGCCCTGGCAGCGGGGTTACGGCTGGTAACCTAGAGCCCAAACAGGGCGATACTCTGCACCAGGTAGACCCCCAGCGGCAGGTCGCTATACGGCCCCGGCTCGTTTTGTGACAGTACCACGCCAACCATGCCGGTCTCCGGGCTGACCCAGAAGGTCGTGCCGAAATAACCGCTCCAACCAAAATCGCCGTTGCTATCGCCCAGCTGGGAGGCCTCGGCATCAGCGACCACCGACATACCCAGGCCCCAGCCAATGCCGTCGATGCCCTCGTTTTTCAGGACACCGCTGGTGATATGCAGGGCGGTCATCAGCTCGACCGTGTCTTCGCGCAACAGGCGCACGCCCCGGTATTCACCCCGGTTGTACAGCATCAGTGCGAAGCGCATGTAGTCCGGTGCGGTTGACACTAGCCCGCTGCCGCCCTGGGGATAGCTCGAATCACTTCTTGGTTTCGAGACAATGAGTTCACCATCCTCATCCTGGGTGTACACCGTTGCCAACTCATCCGGCCTGGGGTCGGCGTAGCGGAAATGGGTCTGGCTCATGCCGAGGGGATCAAAGATGCGTGCCTGCACAAATTCATCGAAAGGCTGGCCGGAGGCAATTTCCACAATACTGGCCATCACATCGGCGGACCAGCCGTAGCGCCAGGAGCTTGCCGGCTGTTCAAACAGGGGTAGATGTCCCAGCTGCGCCACCCGCTCCTGCAGGCTGCCCTGCGAGTGTGTGCGCGGGCCGTTGTTTTTCCAGTGCTCGCCCAGGTCCGTACCGGCACCGCCGCGTCCGGGTCCAATACCGGAGGCAAACATCAACAGGTGCCTGATTGTCAGTGCCGGCTCGGCGGGAACCGTGTCAAAGAGACCCTCACTGTTACGGCTGTGGGAGGTGGCTACCCGGGCGTTGGCAAATTCGGGGATAAACTTTTCGACCCGATCGTCGAGGCTAAGCTTGCCTTCCTCAATCAGCGTATGCGCGGCCACCGCGGTGATCGGTTTGGTCATCGAAGCAAAACGCATGCGCGTGTCCAACGACATGGGTGTCTCTGATTCAATATCGGCCCAGCCCGCTGTGGTCGCGTAAACCGGTTGGCCATCGAGGGCGATCAGTGCCACATAGCCAGAGCGAGATCCACTCCACACCTTGTAACGCAGCAGGGCATTTATTCCAGCGCGACTGCTCCAGCTCAATTGCTGGCTCTCGCTGCCGCTATCATTTATCGCCGGCGCTATTCCCGGCACATCGAATTCCAGGGATTTACCGCTGCAACCCACCAGCAATCCCAGTACGACGGTGGCACACGCCGTGCGCGACATCACGACAGGCGCCGGCGAGCGCTGACGGCTTGCGCTAGTTCTTCCAATAGAGTCTGGGTGGCCTCCCAGTGCATACAGGGATCGGTGATGCTCTGTCCATAGGTCAGCGCCTGACCATCGACAACATCCTGTCGTCCCTCCACCAGGTTGCTCTCCAACATAATGCCGAAGATGCTGCGGCTGCCGCGCGCGATCTGACTGGCAATATCCCGGGTCACGTCGACCTGGCGGGCGGGAATTTTCCGGGAATTGGCGTGGCTGGCATCGATCATGATCCTCGAGGGCAAGCCGGCTTTGTTGAGCATGCCAGTGGCGTCGTCGACAGAAAACATATCGTAGTTGGGGTGGCGCCCACCGCGCAGGATGATGTGGCAATCTTCATTACCCGCGGTCTGGAAGATAGCCGAGTGTCCCTGCTTGGTAACCGATAGAAAATGATGGGGATTGGAGGCCGAACCGATGGCGTCGACAGCGATCTGGATGTCGCCGTCGGTAGCATTCTTGAATCCCACCGGGCAGGACAGGCCCGAGGCCAATTCACGATGGGTCTGGCTTTCAGTTGTGCGGGCGCCGATGGCGCCCCAGGCAATCAGGTCGGCGATATATTGGGGGCTGATCAGGTCCAGGTATTCAGTACCCGTGGGCAGGCCCATGTCCGCCAGGTCCAATAATAGCTGGCGCGCGATCTTCAGACCCTTGTTGATCTGGAACGTATTATCGAGATCTGGATCGTTGATCAGGCCCTTCCAGCCGACGGTGGTGCGGGGCTTTTCGAAATACACCCGCATGACCACTAAGACATGATCAGCCAGGGCCTCGGCAACCGCTTTTAGCCCCTCTGCGTATTCCCGCGCCGCGGCCGGGTCGTGGATGGAGCAAGGGCCCACCACCACGACTATTCGATCGTCCTCGCCTGCCAATATTCGGTGAATGCCCTGGCGCGCTGCGGTCACCGTGGTGGCAGCAGCGGCACTAACTGGCACCTCTTCGATGAGCTGATCCGGCGAGATCAACTCCTTCATCGCACTGATGCGAACGTCGTCAGTGGTCTTGTGCGCGCTGCTCTGTGACATTGTTCTGCCTGCCCTGGAAAATGTGCCATTATACATGGCGAATCAAAGGGGTTAGACATGTTCAGGACTACACTTCTGGCAATATTTCTCAGTGGCTATGCCAGCACAGGTGCCAGTGCACCGGTGTTGTTCAACGGCGAGAACCTTGGCGGTTGGTATGCGCAAGGGGAGGCGAGCTGGACGGTTGATGACGGTGAACTGGTTGGGGCTGGCAGTGGTGACGGCTACTTGATAAGTGATGCCGAGTATGCCGACTTCGAGTTGACGCTCGAGTTCCAGGTCGATCCCGAAACTAACTCGGGTATTTATATACGTTGCCAGCAGCGTGACCGGGTGCATCCGGATACCTGCTACGAACTCAATATATGGGATTTGCATCCGCAGCAAGAAGCCCGCACCGGCGCGATTGTGTTTCGGGTCATGCCGCCACTGGCCCAGGTACATACCCTGCAGGGCTGGAATACCTACCGGGTTCGCGCCGTGGGATCACGGCTCGATGTGTGGGTGAACGGTGAACTGACGGCGGTGCTGGAACAGGCTGAGTTTGAACAGGGTTTTATTGCGCTGCAGCGCTGGCAAACCGGAACTGTCCGCTTTCGAAAGCTCCTGCTAAAGGAACTTTGAGTGATGCGAAATAGTAGGATAGCCCTCGGGCTTATAGCGGTGCTGGGTCTGCTTGTTGCTTGTAGCGGACCCGCACAGCCCCCTGCGTCGAAGGCGATGGACTACCCGCCATTTACCCATTGGCTGGCCTATGCATCGGCCTCGGCGCTGAACGACATTGAGGCACAGAACGCGCTGCGAGTTGCGCCGTTGGCAGAAGCGATGCTGGCCCTCGACCGCAAGGCACTGGATCAACTGCTGGCCTCAGAGTTGGTACAGCACAATCCCATGTTGGAGAACGGGCGCGAGGGTTTGTTGTCCCTGACCGGGGAAGGCGCGGTTCCGCGGGGTGGTGGTGAGAACCTGATGGCGGGAACCGCCCACGTGCTGGTCGAAGGCAATCGAGTGGTGTTGCACCGACTGGGGAAACTGGGCCCGCTACAGTCAACCAATTTTGATGTGCTCGAATTTGATGGGTCGGGTCGCTTGCGAGAGCACTGGACTTTCCTGCAACCCATAGAGGCGGGATTGCTAGACAACCTGCTGTTCAGTTTCGTGGTACCGCGACAGTTGGACCTTATTCCGACCCGGCAGATGGCTGAGCCGGGCCTGACCAGGGATTTGCCGCAATACGCTTTGCCCCACCAGGGCAGTGCCACCGAGGCCAAGGAGAACAAGGCGCGAGTGCTCAATTACCTGACCCAGTTGCAGAGCACGATCGACCGCGAGCAACTGGCATTGTTGTTGGCAGAGGATTTCTTCCTGCACCAGCCCGGGCTGGTGCGGGGGCGAGAAGCCTGGCTGGATATACTGACAAAGGCTCGCCGGCGCCCACAACCGCCACACGTGGAGATGGTCGTGGCACAGAACGACCTGGTGTGGGTATTGAGTCGAGTTCCCCATATCAGGGAGCAGGATGTGCCGGAACTGGCCTCTGTCGATTTGTTCCGGTTGCGGGACGGACAGATCGTTGAACAATGGAAAGTGGTGCAGCCATCGCCCCGTTTTTCTCGCAACAGTAATGGACTATTCTAGTGGTCATGAGCACAGAAGATCGCAGGACAGTCGATAAGCGCACGGTGGTTAAAACCACCGCGCTTTTTGTTGCGTTAATGGCACTGTTCATCACTGCGGTGCGGGCCCTTGTTGCCCAGGAAATCAATTCAACGGCGGTGCCACCCACCCTGGCCGCGATAGTGATGCTGTTGTTGGCAAATCGCTATGTGCATCGGGGCGGTTCCGATGTGGTGGGTGCCTGGTGGGTGATGGCCGTGGTGCTGGCAATCTACAGCTACCTGTCATTCACGTCCCACGGTTTTCTGGGTTCAGTAATTTACGCGGCGCCGGTATTTCCTCTGTTGGCCTGGATTATATTAGATCGTGGCGCGACGCGCCTGGTGACCCTGGCAATCGGTTTCTTCATTGTGCTGATCCTGAGCCAGCACCTGGCGGGCAACCTGGAGTCATCGCCGGATTTCCCGGAGGAAATTCGCCACATCATGAAAAGTGTGGTGCTATTACTGAGCCTGATTGCCGTGTACTTGATGATCTCTTTCAAATCTGTGCAGGCTCGGGGCAGCGGTCCATCGACTGCAGAAGACACCAGCAGGGACCCGCTTACGGGCCTGTTGACGCGGCAAACCATCGATGAGTCGTTGCGCCGGGAATTGATCAGAACGCATCGCGCCTGCCAGCCCCTGAGCCTGCTGGTGGCGAATGTGGATGGTTTCTCCCAGCTGGTGAACGAGATCGGTGACGTGGCCGCCGACAAAACCTTGATTGGGATTGCGGAGGCGTTACGATTTTGTCTGCGTCGCTCGGCAGACTACCTGGGCCGTTACGGCCGCAATCGATTCGTGGTGTTGCTGCCCGATACCGATAGGCAGGGAGCAAGCCAGGTGGCAGAAAAATTCCGCGAGCTGATGGAGACCCTGGATATTCCCTATCATAACGAGGACAAGATTCGGGTTGCGGTAACCGTGGCAGCCATCACCACCAGTGGTCTCAACCTGGGGAGTGCCGACGTCCTGCGCGCGGCTGTCGACCGGGCTCTCAAAGAAGGGGTGGAGGCCGGTGGCAATCAGGTGGTTGTCCAGGAGGTGGACTGAGGTGTCAGACGTATTCCCCATAGCGCCGGCGGTTCGCGCCAGCGTGACTGATGGTCGTCTGTTCCCGGTCCATCGTATCTATTGTGTTGGCCGCAATTACGCCGATCACGTGGCGGAAATGGGCGGCGATGCCGGGCGAGATCCGCCGTTGTTTTTCAGTAAACCCGCCGACGCCCTGGTAGCGAATGATGCGGATATTCCCTATCCACCACGCACAAAAAATTTCCACCACGAGGTTGAACTGGTGGTGGCACTGGGGCGCGGTGGTGCCAATATAGCTGTCGCCGATGCTCTCGACTGTGTTTTCGGCTACGCCGTGGGCAATGACCTGACTCGGCGCGATCTGCAGGGCCTGGCAAAAAAGGGCGGCCAACCCTGGGATGTGGCCAAGGGTTTTGATGGCTCCGCACCAATCAGCGCTATCACTCCTGCCGACGAGGCCGGCTCGTTGAGCGATGCGGAGATCTACTTGAAGGTCAATGGTGAATTGCGCCAGCGCGGTGACCTGTCCCAGTTGATTTGGTCGGTTGCCGAGGTGATCGTCGAGTTATCGACCCTGTTTACCTTGCAGCCGGGCGACCTGGTGTTCACCGGCACCCCGGCCGGGGTGGGAGCCCTGCAACGCGGTGATGAGATCGAAGCGGGCATTCGAGGTTTGGAAACCCTGCGTCACCGTATTGTTTAGTGGGGCCGCCTAGGTGGGGCCGCCTAGGTCGGGCCACGTTGGTCAGTCCTGGAGTAATGTCACGGCCTCTTGCAGGGCGGGGCTCAGATCAGCGGGGGAGGTTGCGGCATGCTCGCGCAATGCCGCTTTCATACGCGGATCCCAGAAGCGGTTGAGATGATCTGCCACCTTGGCGGCGACCATCGAGTCGTCATCGGTATAGGCCATATTAGCGGTGATTTGCTCCGCCATCTTCTTCAGTTTGTCGACACTGACTGTCATTAGCTGGGCAATAATTCCTTTTGCTTATGGTCTTCGGCGTTGAATAATTTCTGCCAGTTGGACGGTTCACTCACCGGGTAAGCCTGCACTGCAGTGACCTTGTACTCCGGGCAATTGGTAGCCCAGTCTGAGTTGTCGGTAGTGACCACATTGGCACCGGATTCGGGGTGGTGGAAAGTGGTGTAGACCACGCCGGGAAGTACCCGCTCGGTGACATCGGCTCGCAATACCGTTTCGCCGGCGCGGCTTTTCAGGCCGACCCAACTGCCATCGCTAATGCCCCGCATTTCAGCGTCACTGGGATGAATCTCGATACGGTCTTCATCGTGGTAGTGCATATTGTCGGTGCGTCGGGTCTGGGCGCCGACATTATAATGCGACAGGATGCGACCGGTGGTTAGCAGCAATGGATACCTGGCGTTGCTGCGCTCGTCGGTTTCCACGTAGGGGGTTGGCGCGAAGAAACCCTTGCCGCGAACAAACTCGCCCACGTGCATAAAAGGTGTGCCATCAGGTGTGTCGTCATTACAGGGCCACTGGATGGAACCCAGCTCATTGATCTTGTCATAGCTGACCCCGTGGAAAGTCGGCGTTAGCCGCGCAATTTCATCCATGATGTCACTGGGGTGCTCATAGGACATGGGGTAGCCCATGGCAGTGGAGAGGGCACACGTTACCTCCCATTCGCCCATGCCGGATAGCGGTGGCATGACCTGGCGTACCGGTGATATGCGGCGCTCGGCATTGGTATAGGTGCCGTCTTTTTCCAGGAAGGAGGAGCCGGGTAGAAACACGTGGGCGAATTTTGCGGTTTCGTTGAGGAACAAGTCCTGCACAATTACGCACTCCATGGCGCCGAGGGCGGCATGCACGTGCTGGGTATCCGGATCGGACTGAGCCATGTCCTCGCCCTGTATATAGAGGCCCTTGAACTCGCCGTCGACAGCCGCGTCAAACATATTGGGGATGCGGTAGCCGGGCTGCGGGTCGATATCAACCTGCCAGGCCTGTTCAAACATTTCGCGAGTAGCACTGTCGGACAAGTGGCGATAACCGGGCAACTCGTGGGGGAAGCTGCCCATGTCGCAACTGCCCTGAACATTGTTCTGACCGCGCAGCGGGTTCACGCCGACGCCGGGTCGGCCCAGATTGCCGGTGGCCATGGCCAGGTTGGCGATACCCATGACCATGGTCGATCCCTGGCTGTGCTCGGTGACACCCAGGCCGTAATAGATGGCGCCATTGCCGGCGTTGGCGTAGAGGCGCGCCGCCGCGCGTATCTCTGCCGCGGGCACGCCGGTCACTGATTCCAGGGCTTCCGGGGAGTTGCGCTGCTCGCTGATAAAGCCGCGCCAGATCTGGTAGGCCTCGGATTCACAGCGTTGCTCGATAAAAGCCGCGTCTTCCAGGCCTTCAGTAATCACCGTGTGCGCCAGCGCATTGATGACCGCGACGTTGGTGCCGGGTCGCAACTGCAGGTGATGGTCGGCACGCACATGGGGGCCGTCCACCAGATCGATCTGGCGCGGGTCGATAATAGTCAGGCTGGCGCCCTGGCGCAGTCGGCGTTTCATCTGTGAGGCGAACACCGGGTGAGCCGCGGTCGGGTTGGCGCCGATAATGATGATGCTGTCCGCGTCCATCACCGAGTCAAAAGTCTGGGTGCCGGCGGACTCGCCGAGGGTGGTTTTCAGGCCATAGCCGGTGGGTGAATGGCAAACCCTGGCGCAGGTGTCGACATTGTTATTGCCGCAGGCAGCGCGAACAAATTTCTGCACCAGGTACACTTCCTCGTTGGTGCAGCGCGAGGAGGTAATGCCGCCGACGGATTTGCGACCATATTTCGCCTGGATGTCTTTGAAGCGGGTCGCCGCGTGGTTAATTGCCGTGTCCCAATCCACCACCTGCCACTCGTCGTCTATGGAATCGCGGATCATTGGCTGACTGATGCGGTCCGGGTGATTGGCATAGCCGAAAGCGAAGCGGCCCTTGACGCAGGAGTGGCCGTGATTGGCATGACCATCGCGGTTGGGAACCATGCGCACCAGTTCTGTGCCCTGCATTTCCGCACGGAAGGAGCAACCGACGCCGCAATAGGCGCAGGTTGTCACCACCGCGGAGTCGGGCTGACCCATCTCGATAACCGATTTCTCGGTCAGAGTGGCGGTGGGGCAGGCCTTGACACAGGCGCCACAGGACACGCACTCAGAGTTGATAAAGTCATCATCCTGGCTGGCGGCAATTTTCGACTCAAAGCCACGACCGTCGACCGTCAGGGCGTACGTGCCCTGTTGTTCTTCGCAGGCGCGTACGCAGCGGGAACAGACAATGCACTTGGAGGGATCGAAAGTGAAGTACGGGGCGCTGGTGTCTTTTTCCGCCGCCAAATGATTCTCGCCTTCATAACCGTAACGCACATCGCGCAGGCCGACCGCGCCGGCCATGTCCTGCAATTCGCAATCGCCGTTAGTGGGACAGGTCAGGCAATCCAGCGGGTGATCGGAGATATAAAGCTCCATGACATTGCGGCGCAGCTCCGCCACTCGTGGCGTCTGTGTATCCACTACCATGCCCTCGGCGACGTCCGTGGTGCAGGAGGCGGGGTAGCCGGGTCGTCCTTCGATTTCCACCAGGCACAGGCGACAGGAGCCAAAGGCTTCCAGGTCTTCTATGGCACAGAGCTTGGGGATCTGGCGACCGGCAATAGCCGCTGCGCGCATCACCGAAGTACCTGCCGGAACCTGCACTGATCTGCCGTCGATGGTTAACGAAACCGTGGTATCGCTGACTATCGCTGGTGTGCCGTAGTCGCGTTCAGCTCCGACTGCGTAATAATTATTCATAATGACTCAACCCCGTTCATCATACTTCTTCGGGAAAATGTTTCATGATACTCAGCACCGGGAACGGCGCCATGCCACCCAGTGCACACAGGGAACCGTCGATCATGGTCTGGCACAGGTCTTTTAACAGTATGCGGTTGTCATCGACCGCTTCGCCGGCGTGTATACGATCGATCACCTCGACACCGCGCACCGCCCCGATCCGGCAGGGCGTGCACTTGCCGCAGGATTCCTCGGCGCAAAAGCTCATGGCGAAACGTGCCATAACGCCAAAATCGGCAGTGTCGTCAAAGACCACGATACCGCCATGGCCAATCATGGCGCCGATGTTCTTGAAGGCTTCATAGTCCAGCGGCGTGTCGAACTGCGCCGGTGGGATATACGCTCCCAGTGGACCGCCTGCCTGCACTGCCTTGATGGGGCGGCCGCTGCGGGTGCCACCACCGAAGTCTTCCAGCAGGGTCCGCAGGGTCGTGCCGAAGGGCACTTCAAACAAGCCCCCACGCTGAATATTGCCCGCCAGTTGCACGGTCAGAGTACCGCGGGAGCGGTCGCTACCGTGGGCGTTGTAGGCCTCGGCACCATCCGCCAGGATAGCCGGTACCGATGCCAGGCTAATGACGTTGTTGATGATCGTGGGCTGGCGAAATAAACCTTCGATGGCGGGCAGCGGTGGGCGAAAGCGCACCATGCCGCGTTTGCCCTCGAGACTGTCCAGCATCGCTGTTTCTTCGCCACATATATAAGCGCCGGCGGCCTGTCGCACCTGCAATTCGAAGTTATCCAGGTAGCCAGCATCAGCGGCAAGTTTGATCGCCTTTGCCAGGGTGTCGATAGACTGCGGGTATTCCGAGCGGCAGTATATGTAGCCCCGCTGGGCGCCCACCGCCAGGGCAGCGATAGCCATGCCTTCAATCAGGACAAAGGGATCGCTCTCCATGATCATACGGTCAACAAAAGTGCCAGAGTCGCCCTCGTCGGCATTGCATACCACGTAGCGCTGGTCGTCCTCGGTGTCGAGCACGGTCTGCCATTTGATGCCGGTGGGAAATGCCGCGCCACCGCGGCCACGCAGGCCAGCCTCTTTCACCGCATCAACAATTTCCTGACAGCTCATTTGCCCGGCAGCGGCCAGGCCCTTGAAGCCATCCTCGGCGATATAGTCGGACAGCGACAGTGGATCGATGACTCCGCAGCGCCGGCTGGTGATGCGTTGCTGTTGTGCCAGGGCCGGCAGATCATCCACTGGGCCCAGGCATAATTCGTGGTTCTGGTCGGGCAGGCCGTCTGCGAACAGTGAAGGCACAGCGGTGGTGGGCACCGGGCCAAATCCCACCCGGCCCTGGTCGGTTTCAATCTCCAGCAGCGGTTCCAACCAGTACAGACCACGCGAGCCATTGCGCACGATATCGATGTCCAGATCGAGTCCTGCCACCGCTGCAGCAACGCTATCGGCACCCAGCGCCCTGGCGCCGGAATCCGAGGGGATAAATAGGCGGCTAGTCATGCTTTTACCAACTCGTCGAATAGGGCTGGCGAGACGCGGCCGTACAGTTCGTCGTCGACCCGCATGGCGGGCGCGCAGGCACACAGGCCCAGGCAGTAGACCGATTCCAGGCTGATACTGCCGTCGGCGCGGATTTCCTCGAAATCGATACCCAGCATCTCGCGGGCATGGTCTGCCAATTCTCGGCCGCCGATCGAACAACAGGCCTCGGCCCGGCATACCTGGATACGTTTGCGACCCGCTGGCTGTTGCCTGAAATCTCGGTAAAAGGTGATAACCCCGTGCACCTCGGCCCGGGACAGATTCAGCACCCGGGCGACCACAAGTACCGCGTCTTCAGGGACGTAACCGAATTGCTCCTGCAATTCATGCAGCACCGGCAGCAGTGCACCTTCCAGGCCTGCCAGGGAGCGGGCGATTGTTTCGTATTGGACACTGTTGTCACTCATGGTAGTTCGATTCGCTCCTGGCCCGCGTATATATTGAAGCGGCCGTCCCGCATGAAACCCACCAGGGTCATATTATATTCCTCGGCGAACTCGACTGCGAGGCTGGATGGCGCGCCAACAGCAGCCAGCATCGGTATGCGGGCCATGAGCGCTTTTTGCATCAGCTCAAAACTGGCGCGACCGCTGACGAATACTCCAGCATTCGTGTCCGGATGACTAAGCCGGTAGCCGCAGACTTTGTCCATGGCGTTGTGGCGGCCGACATCCTCCCGCAGACACAGGGGATTGCCCTGCGTATCGAACAGGGCCGCGGCATGTAAACCGCCGGTTTCCAGGAACAGCCGTTGGTCCCCACGCAGCCTCTCGGTGAGCCGGTGTAAGCAGTCGTGAGAAATATGAAAATCATCCCCGACTATGGCTTCGGCGCCAACCGCTTCCAGGGCCTCCAGGGAGGCCTTGCCGCAGACGCCACAGCTGGAGCTGGTATAAAAATGACGCTGCAAACGGTCCAGGTCTACCTCGAGACCCGGCTGTAAGGCGACGTTAATGACGTTGCTGGTGTTGCCCTTTAGCACTTCGGTGCCCGTGTGATCACAGCTCAATACTTCGTTCATCTGTCCAATAATGCCCTCGCCGGCAAGAAAACCCAGCGCCAATTCCCGGTCGTGTCCCGGTGTGCGCATAGTTATAGCAAGACTTTGCCATTGCATGACTCCTTCCCGATAGGATTGCAGACGTATTTCCATGGGCTCTTCCACCGCCAGCTGGTCGCGCTGGGGGCTAACACCCGCTTCGGTGACTGCGAGAATTTCTGTAGGGACTATGGAATCGGCCATGCAGCGCATTCTACTGTATGATGCGCCACCCATGTACTCCCACATGTACTACGGATGGTTTATCTCCGCGCTGGCGGTAACCGGCCCAACTTACTTGTGGTTACTCGGAGGCGCCACGGCCCGCCGACTGGGTTGGGTTGATCAACAGCTGGTTGAACTTTCTGCGCAAATAAGTTTCCGCCTGGGTATGCCGGTGGTGTTGTTCTTCGGCGCCTCGCGGGTGGATTATTCCAGCCTGCTGCAGTCGCGCTACCTGTTGGCGGGCATTGCTGCGACATTGGTGGTGGCTGCATTGGCTCAAGCCTGGGGCGGCCTGCGCAAATTCTCAACCCGCGAGCGCAGCATCTTCGTGCAGGGCAGCTTTCGATCCAACCTGGGCATTGTCGGTATCGCCCTGTGTGCCAGTGCTTACGGAGAGGAAGGGCTGGCGCTGGCGGCACTGCCGGTGGCAGTGTTGACGATTCTCTACAATATTATTGCCGTAGTCGTCCTCAACCGGGCGCATCAACGCGACAGCGAACCGTTGGCGGTACTGTTGGGCATTGCGCGCAATCCACTGATTATTGGCATTGGCCTGGGTGTGCTGGTGTCGGTGTTCGACGTTACGCTGCCGATGCGGGTCTATCAACTGGGGCAGGTCATTGCCAGTGTGGTCTTGCCCGTCGCGTTGCTGACCATTGGTGCCCCGTTGAGTTTGAAAGTACTGCGCGAGAGCGGGGCGATTACCCTGGACACCGTGGCCTGGCGCCATCTTGTCTCCCCCCTGTTGGGGGTCTTGATCGCCATCCTGTTCGGGGTATACGGTCCCGAGCTGGGAGTTCTGTTCCTGCTGTTGTCTTCACCCGTTGCCGCTGCAAGTTTCGTGATGGTGGTGGCGGTAGGGGGCAATGGACCACTGGCGGCCAACCTGATCTTGGTATCCACGCTGGTGTCTGGCATCAGCACAACCCTGGGTTTTGCCTTGCTGAATGGCCTGGGCCTAGTTTAGGGCCGCCAGGTATTCCGTGAGTTTCGCCTCTGCCTCGGCACCGAACAGGATTTCACAAGCTTCGCGAAGACCCGGTGCCTGGCGAATCTCATCATTGCGCACCACCAGTTCAATCTTGGAGCGCCGCCGCATGAAATCTTCCAGCTTGACGATCATTTCCCGCCGCGCCGCCAGTTCAATTTCACAGCGGGTGTATTCTGCGTTTTCTATGAGCAACTTCACCTGCGATTTATCTTCGCGAATTCGTTCCAGCAGGCCGAAGGCTGTTTCGCCGTAGCGACGCCAGAAACGCTCCGACAGTGGTTCGGAGGAGGAGGGATCGGTCATCGCATCGAGGTTCATCAAGTTGGCCTGGTGCATAAAGTCCTCGCGGATTGCTGCAACCGGTTCGCCGTACCAGACCTGGTCGGGGTAGGGTAGCTGTAGACCGAAGCTCTGTACCAGCTGGGCGATCTCGTCACCCACATTGATGCAGTCGGTAAGCTTGCCACCAAAGATGCTGATGTGTCGCTTGCCGGTGTCGACATCCAGTTCATGTTTGCGCGACAGCTCTACCCAGTCAGCCAGGGAGCCGGTGTCGGTAACCACCAGCGGGCGCACGCCGGCCCGCTCGGCAATAATATCCGCCTCGGTCAGCGGCGGGTCCAGGTCCAACAGGGCGTTGGCGTTCTCCAGTACAAAGCTGCGGTCTGCCTCGGTGACCCCGACCTCGGGTTCGTGTACCTGGTCATCGGTGGTGCCAATGCAGGTTTTTGGGCCCATGGGTATGAGGAAAAACAGTCGGCCATCGCTGGCGAAAAAAGTCAGCACGCGCTTGTTGTCGGTCACCTGCGGCACCACCAGGTGCACGCCCTTGGAGAACACGTGGTGGTGCCGTGTTGCGATACGGTTGGATTCATTGCATTGGTCCGCCCAGGGACCCGCGGCATTGATCAGTACCTTGGAGTAGATGCTGAAGGTCGAACCATCGATTGCATCCCTGGCCTGGGTGATCCAGCCGCCATCGCGCCGTTCGCTCGAATCTGCTCCGAGGTAGTTGGCAGCGATACAGCCGTAGCTGAGGCTCTTGCGGATAAAATTGAAAACAAAGCGGGCGTCGTTGTCATGGAGATAGCAATCGGAGTATTCCAGGCCGCCGGCGGCATTTTCGGTGTTGATGATCGGCTCGGCTCTCTCCAATCCGGCGGCGGTTATAAAACGAGGCGCACGGGTGGCGAAGCGGCCCATGACCCAGTACAGCAAACTGCCCAGGTAGACGAAGAAGGACCACATGCGGAAGCCCTTGGCGATGGTGGTAAAGAAGCGTATTTCTTTCACCGTCGAGGGGTAGGCCCGCATCAGCAAGTTGCGCGACTGGCACAGCTTGTTGACCAGCAGGAACTCCAGGCTCTCCAGGTACTTGATGCCACCCCAGGCCAGGTTGGAGGAATTGGAACTGGCCCCGCCGGCAAAATCACCGCGATCAATCAGTGCGACTTTCAGACCGCGCGCTGACAGCGAGGCTGCCGAGACGGCGCCGTTGATACCACCACCGATAATGAGTACATCAAAGCGTTGCTGTCGAAGCTTGTCGAGATTGCTCTGGCGTAGTTTGTTGCTCACCGGCGAATACCGAGTTTGCGCCCCACGCCTTCAATCGGCTCCGCCGCTGCTGCGTGTTCCAGCTCGAGCTGAAAGCTGGCCATGAGTTCCTCACTGAAGGAGCTACCGCGCCGGGTTTCCATATCGATATACATGGTCAGGCATTCGTTGGTGGCAGCCAGGTAGTCCTTGTCGACGTTGTACATGCAATGAAAGTAATGCAGTCGCTTGTGATCATAGTCGACTAAACGTGTAGTGAAGCGCAAGCTATCCCCCTCGAATACCTCGCGCAGGAAATCGATGTTACTGCCCAGGGTAAAGGTGGAATTGTTAGTACTTTGCTTGTGTTCTTCGCCAATTCCCAGATAATCAAAAAATCCATCGGTGGCAATTTCGTCGAAGGCCACCAGGTAGTAACCCATATTCATATGACCGTTATAATCAATCCAATGTGGTTGAACAATGCTGCTGGCAGTAAAAAGAATGCTGTCGCTCATGGTGATAAAAATCTCTATAAAACATGATGTTATATGTATAAGTTAATTAATATTCGAAGGAATGACTATGTCCGCTGATACATCAGCCCGCCCCCTCGACGGAATCCGGGTAATCGAACTGGGTCAACTATTGGCGGGCCCGTTTACCGGCACCATATTGGGCTATTTTGGCGCCGAGGTCATCAAGGTTGAGCCACCGGGCAAGGGCGACCCGATTCGCGGCTGGCGTATTGTCGAAGATGGTACTGCACACTGGTATCGCAGCCTCGGCCGTAACAAGAAGAGCGTGACCCTCGATCTCAAAACCGAGCGCGGTCGCGAGCTGGTGAAGGAACTGCTGAAAACCGCAGACGTGGTGGTGGAGAATTTCCGGCCCGGGGTGATTGAGAAGTGGGGCCTGGGTCCCGATGATATGAAAGAACTCAATCCCGGCCTGATTTACGCGCGTATTTCCGGCTATGGCCAGACCGGCCCCTACAGTCACAAGCCGGGCTACGCCTCGGTGACCGAAGGTTTCTCCGGTTTTCGCTACCTCAATGGCTTCCCCGGTGAACCGCCGGTACGCCCCAATCTCAGCACCGGTGACACCCTGTCCGGTATACATGCCGCCCTGGGTGTTTGCCTGGCCCTGTTGCAGCGCAACAAGTCGGAACAACACGAGGGACAGGTGGTGGACATTGCCCTGTACGAGTCCATGTTCAACCTGATGGAAGGGGTGGTGCCCGAGTATTCCGGCGCCGGCGCCATTCGCGGCGCTTCCGGCACCACAGTAACCGGTATCGTACCGACCAACACCTACACCTGTGGTGACGGCAAGTTCGTTGTCATTGGTGGTAACGGCGATGCGATCTACAAGCGATTGATGATGGCTACTGGCTACCCCGAGTTGGCCGAGCACCCGGAGATGCAAGATAACGAGGGACGGGTTCAGCACGAACCCACCATCGACAAGGCATTGTCAGACTGGTGTGCCTTACACCCGGCCCAGCACGTCATTGATACCCTTGAAGCAGAGCGGGTACCGGTAGGCTTGATCTACAACGTCGAAGACCAGTTTAACGATCCCCATTATCAAGCCCGGGGCATGTTCGAACAGGTGGATATCAACGGTAAGACGCTGGATATCCCCGCGATTACCCCGATCCTGAGCGGCACCCCCGGTCGCACTGACTGGCCCGGTGGGCCAGTGGGGGAGCATAACCAGGAAATTCTGGGCGGGATTTTGGGTCTCTCAGATGAGGAAATTACTTCCCTAACATCGTCCTAGCAACCAGGTCGCGCATGATTTCCGAGGTGCCGCCGTAGATGCGGCGAATGCGGGCGTCGGTATAGAAGCGCGAGATCGGGTACTCGGCGGTGTAGCCGTAGCCGCCAAATAATTGCAGGCACTCATCCACCGCCCGGCTGCACATTTCCGTTGAGGCCAGTTTCAGTATCGCCGCATCGTCGGTCGTCATCTCGCCGCGGGAATAGTCATTGGCGCAACGCTCATAGAAAGCGCGGTTGATGGTGATGTCGGTTTTTACATCTGCCAACTTGAAGCGGGTGTTCTGGAAACTGGCGATGCTGCTGCCAAAGGCCTTGCGTTCTTTCACGTAATCCACCGCCCGGTCCAGGGCGCCCTCGGCCGCACCGATAGACTCTGCCGCGATACCCAGGCGCTCCCTGGGTAACTCGGTCATCATGATGACAAAGCCTTTATTTTCCTGACCCAGTAGCGCGTCGGCGGGCAGGCGCACATCAGAAAAAAACAGCTCGGCGGTGTCAGAGGTGTGCTGGCCGATTTTTTCGATTTTCTTGCCGCGCTCAAAGCCGTCCAGGGAGGCGTCGACCAGGAACAGCGACGTGCCTTTGGCGCCCTTACCCGGATCGGTAATGGCGGCGACGATCACCAGGTCGGCATGTATGCCATTGGTGATAAATATCTTGGAGCCATTCAATATCCATTCGTCGCCGTCGCGCACCGCGTTGGTGCGGATACTTTGTACATCAGAACCGGCGCCCGGCTCGGTCATGGCCAGGGCCCCGACCGCCTCGCCGCTGACCATTTTCGGCAGCCATTGCTGCTTCTGTGCATCGCTGCCGAAATTCTTGATATAGGGCGCCACGATATTAGAGTGGATGCCGTAACCGGAGCAGAAGCCGCCGATGCCCATGCGCGATAATTCCTCGATCATGGCCAGGGTGACGTGAACACTGGTACCTGCACCGCCGTATTCCTCGGCTATATCGGGGCACAGCAGGCCAGCGGCGCCGAGCGTGTGCCAAAGTTCGCGCGGCACGATGTGGTTGGCCTCCCACTCCTCGAAATGGGGCATGATTTCCTGTTCGAAGGCGCGCCGCGCCATATCCCTAAACAGGGTGAGTTCTTCGCTTTGCATGGCGTCGCCAGACATGGGTTAATCCTCGATTGAATTCCTTCAGGGAGCGCCATTCTCCGCCCTTTGCCAGGTGAGCTCAATATCCTTAGAGGACGCTGTTTTGGCCCCTTCGCACCCCAAAAAGACTTGCCTCCGCCCTGTACTCTGGTATGTTGATTTCCCCCTACTGAATAACAGCTTTTACAGCGGAGAAGTGACATGCGTGAATACACTCAATTTTATATCAACGGCGAATGGGTAGACCCCGATTCCCCCAACAGTTTCGATGTTTTCAACCCGGCCAATGAAGAAGTCTGTGCCCATATATCCCTCGGCAATGCCGCCGATGTGGACAAGGCAGTTGCCGCTGCCCGCACGGCTTTTGAAAGCTTTGGCTTCAGTAGCCGCGAAGATCGCATCAAGCTGCTGGAGGCTGTGATTGAGGCCTACCAGAACAACTACCAGGATATCGCCGAGGCGGTGTCAGAAGAGATGGGTGCACCCACCAAGCTGGCAGTAGAAGCCCAGGCTGGTTCTGGCCTCGGCCACCTGATGCAGGCGCTGGAAGTCCTCAAGAACTTTGAATTTGAAGAGGGCATGGGCCCGCACCGGGTCTTCAAAGAGCCCATCGGTGTGTGCGGCATGATTACCCCCTGGAACTGGCCGGTTAACCAGATCGCCTGTAAGGTTGCCCCGGCCCTGGCGGTGGGTTGCACCATGATTCTCAAGCCCAGTGAAGTGGCACCCCTGTCAGGCTACCTGTTTAGCAAGGTGATGCATGAAGCGGGTGTTCCCGCCGGCGTCTACAACATGATTAATGGCGATGGCCTTGGCGTCGGTACGGCACTGTCCGGCCACCCCGGTGTGGACATGATGTCGTTCACCGGCTCCACCCGTGCCGGTTCCCTGGTGGCGCAGAACGCGGCCCCGACCGTGAAGCGCGTAACCCAGGAATTGGGTGGTAAGTCGCCCAATATCATCCTCGATGATGCGGACCTGGAAGCGGCGGTTACTCGCGGCTTGCTACACATGTACACCAACACCGGCCAATCCTGTAATGCCCCCAGCCGTATGCTGGTGCCCCGGGACAAGCTGGCCGATGCCGAGGCGATTGCCGCCAAGGTCTCTGCCGGTGTCGTAGTGGGTGATCCCAAGGCGGAAGGCACGACCATGGGTCCGGTGGTCTCCGAGGTACAGTTCAACAAGATCCAGGGCCTGCTGGAAAAAGGTGTTGAGGAAGGCGCCAAGGTGGTCTGTGGTGGCCCCGGTCGCCCAGAAGGCCTCGACAAGGGTTACTTCATTCAGCCCACGGTATTCTCCGAGGCCAACAATGAGATGACCATCGCCCGCGAGGAAATCTTTGGCCCGGTGTTGACCATGATTCCCTACGACACGGAAGAAGAAGCCATCGCCATCGCCAACGACACGCCCTACGGCCTGGCCGGTTATGTGCAGGGCGGTGACCTGGATCGGGCTCGCAAAGTGGCATCGCGGATTCGTGCCGGTAACGTCCACCTGAATGGAGCGGCTGCTGGAATGGATGTGCCCTTCGGCGGTTACAAGCAGTCTGGTAACGGTCGCGAATGGGGTGCCCATGGCTTTACTGATTATCTCGAAATCAAAGCGGTATCTGGCTACGAGAGCTAAGCCGCTGCCATGGCGGCGTATATTCTCGCCATTGACCAGGGCACTACCGGTACCACGATAGCCCTGGTTGATCGGCGTGGCCGCCTGCGCGGCAAGGTCAACTACGAATTCCCACAGATATTTCCCCAACCCGGCTGGGTAGAACACAACCCGGCCGACATCTGGAATTCCACCCTCAAAGGCATTCGCACCCTGATGCGCAGGCAACTGTGCAAGCCCGGTGAAATTGCCGCCATCGGTATTACCAACCAGCGGGAAACAACGGCCCTGTGGCATCGCGACAGTGGCGAAGCCTTGCACAATGCCATCGTCTGGCAGTGTCGTCGCACCACCGAATTTTGCCAGGATTTGCAAAAACAGGGGCTGGAGGAGAAGGTCCGACGCAAAACCGGGCTGGTGCTGGACCCGTACTTTTCGGCCAGTAAATTCCGCTGGCTGTTGCACCATGCAACCGGGGTGAAACGCCTGCTAAAGGCGGGACAGGTGATGGGGGGAACCATCGATTCCTTCCTGGTGTGGAAGCTCACCGATGGCGCCAGCCATGTCACCGATGTGTCTAATGCCTCACGCACATCGCTGATGAATATCGGCACGGGCAAGTGGGACAAGGAGTTGCTCGACATTTTCCAGGTGCCACGGCAGATACTGCCAGAGATCGTGCCTTCTTCCGGGGTTATGGGTGTTACCAGTAATGTGCCTGGATTACCCGACGGTATTCCCATTGCCGGTATGGCCGGTGACCAGCAGGCGGCATTGTTTGGCCAGGCCTGTTTTAGCCCGGGGGATGCCAAGTGCACCTTCGGAACTGGCTCCTTTATATTGATGAACACGGGTGACAAACGCCTGAAGAGCAAAGCCGGCGTGTTGACCACGGTGGCCTGGCAGTTGCCCGGCGATAAGAAGCTGACCTATGCCCTGGAGGGCGGCGCCTTTGTCTGCGGTGCCGCGGTGCAGTGGCTGCGCGACGAACTTCAACTGATCAAGACCGCGCCCGCTATCGAGGCCCTGGCCGCATCCGTGGCGGACAGTGCTGGTGTTGAATTTGTGCCAGCCCTGGCCGGGCTGGGCGCCCCCTGGTGGGACCCGGATGCCCGCGGCACGATTACCGGGCTGACCCGCGGAGCCGGTCGAGGCCACATTGCTCGCGCTACCCTGGATGCCATGGCCCTGCAAAATGTGGATATTCTTCAGGCCATGGAGAAAGACCTGGGTAAGCGCATGAAGCCCTTGCGGGTCGATGGCGGCGCCTGTGCCAACAACCTGCTGATGCAAATTCAGGCGAACGTGTTGGGACGTAAACTCATACGGCCGGTACTGATTGAAACCACGGTCGCTGGTGCCGCCTACCTGGCGGGCATTGGCGTGGGCTTGTGGTCTGGTAAAAAAGATGTGAGCGCGGTCTGGCAGGCGGAGCAGGAGTTTGCAGTGCAGATGTCAGCCAAGGCCCGAACGGCGCGGCTGGCTTCATGGCACCAGGCGGTCCAGCGCACGCGGAGTTTCTGACAAGGAGGTACTTTCATGAATTCTGATTTTCAAATCCAGACGGAACAGCAGTTGGGCGATGTGCTTGGAGAGGCGCACGAGTTTATTACCGAGAAAGTGCTATCGGCATTAACCCCGATCATGATCGAGTTTATCCGGCGTTCGCCCCTGATTATGATTTCCACCCTGGATCAACACGGTCGGATCGATACGTCACCCAAGGGTGACGCCCCGGGTTTCGTGCAGGTGGATGACAATGGCACGCTGCTTATTCCCGACCGGCCCGGTAACAAGATGGCCCTCGGTTTCAGAAACATTCTCACCAACCCGCAGGTGGGATTGATATTCCTGGTGCCTAACCAGCGCGAGACGTTGCGGGTTAAGGGTACGGCGACCATTTCCAACGACCCCGCCAGCCTCGAGCAACTCTCAGCGCAAAACAAGCCGGCGCTGCTATGTACTCACCTTGAGGTGAGTGAGTGTTTCTTTCACTGCGGCAAGGCCATGATTCGTTCGAGGATGTGGAAACCGGAACACTGGGTTGATCACGGCGATAATCTGATGCAGCGGCAAATGGCCGAAGGCATGAATATTGACGAGACCCTGGTGGAAGAGGGCCTGGAAGCCAACTATCGCGACGAGCTGTATTAAGCCTGTAATTCGACAAACCCAGAATATAAACTAATATTTCCCAATCGACTCGTTGTGAAGCGAGTGTGCGCTTGGTTCCGCCAGTCGATGCCCTTCAACTACAAGGAATCTTCACGATGAGAGTTTTACTGTTCATGTTGACCTGCGCGATCGCCTCCGCGGCCAGTGCAGACGTGGTAGATGTAAACATCTGGAAATCCCTGCCGGGTAAGAATTCACTGACCATCGAATATGCGGCAGAGGCAGTGGCGATCCAGAGAAAACTAGGCGCGGCGGCTAATGCCGCGGTGGATACCGACGGACGCGTTCACACCTCGATGGCATTCAAGAACTGGACCGAGTGGGCCGCTTTCGGGGGCAAGTTGCAGGCAGACAAAGACTGGCAGAAATTTCTTGCCAAAATTGGCAAGAAACCCTCTGGTGAGCTGGAAGCCAACTACATGTTGAACACACCTGGATCAGAGCAGGTGGGTGGCGTTTACCATGTGGTGGTTTGGAAGCCTGAACTCGGCCGCCTGGGTGACTTATTGCAGGCAGCTCAGCAGGCCAAGATGATCCATGAAAAAGCCGGCGCGAGCGTCAACATCATGGTCGACCAGAGTCAGAACATGCACTACGTCATGAATTTTGCAGACTGGGAGGCTTGGGCAAAAGTCCAGGATACGCCCAATCCTGAAATTCAGGCTTTTATGCAAGAGCAGAGTAAAGATCCCGCCGCCCAGGTGATGAAGGTTTATATCGCCAACTCTTTGTAGCGGTTTTTCTGGGCGCGGTATCGCGCCCAGGTTTTCTCCCGCCTAGATCCCACCCATCAGCATGTACTTGATCTCCAGGTAGTCATCCATGCCGTATTTGGAACTCTCGCGTAATGTGCTAGATTTATCCAGAGGGAGAGTTTCCAAGTTTCACATTAAAGCACTTGCTGGAGTCTGTTCATGACCTTCCGCCATATCCTCCCAGGATTACTGGTAGTTGTTTTTTTCACGTCCGTTTTTCAGTCGGTATCAGCTGTCGCGGCTGCCAGTGAGCTGAATACAAAATTGCAGGCACTAATGGAGACTGAACAGGCAAGTGCTGAAGAGGATCGGATGATGCGCTCCGTAATTGCAATAGCATCAACAATGTCATCAGTACCGGTGCTGCCTGCGGAAGTCGAACGGCACATGATCAGAGGCGAGACAGCTGTTGAAATTGCTGAGGATCTGGATGGCTTCCGACTTGCAGCAACGGAGTTTCTCGCGGCGGCCCGGCTAGCACCTTGGTACGCTGCTGCCCATTACAATTTTGCCGTAGTGGCAAAAGAGGCAGGCATGCTGGTGGAGTCACAAGCTTCTTATAGGCGATATCTCTTGGCTGCACCTGAAGCAAACAATGTTTCGATGGTTGAGAGGGAGCTTGTGAAACTAGAGTTTCTATTGGAACAACAGATTCGAATCGCCTCGGTAACGCCCGTGGAGGAAGAAAATCAGAAGCTGAGCAAGCTGTTAGAAAGTCTCGAAGGGCGGTGGACAGACGGGGAGTCCATGCCGGCCACAATATGGACACTCAAGTACATCGGATCTGGTTCTATTGTAATGAAGTTCCATCACCAAGTGATGGAGTATGGAACAAGTATGGGAGTAGACGGTACTCTAAATCTCAAGGTTGAGAAGGATCGTACCTTCTCTGGCACAGGTAATATGGTAGTCGATCATAGAACTCTATGCGGACAGCCGCGAGTGGAACTACCTTACCGGTTACAAGGCAGGGTAGCGGCAAACGGTAATCTAATTAGTATCAGCTGGCAGTATGATCGGTACTACTGGGGTCCTGACTGCAAGTGGGTTAACAAGCATGGCGGGTTTGAGAGGGAGTTAGTGAGATACTAGGCCAGTAGTGACTTAATCCTGTCCGTATTCTTCCAGATAATCAGCATAGGCTTCTACACCCCGCAGAAAATAGATGGCATATCCCCAGGCCATGGGGTCTTCTGGGTCACCGGCGCGCTTATTTTCCTCCAGAAACTGGTAGATTTCTTGGTTGCGCCGGATACGCCAGTCCAGCGGATTACTCAGAGGCGTGTCAGATGATGACCTCTTCTCGCCCGGCCATTCCTCGGTTGATCCTGTGATCATTGACGTGATTGTATCTTCGATGGTGGTGGAATCCTGGGCGGGAGGATATTGCTCTTCACCACCTGTACGTTTGTGCATGTGGTCGATACCTTCTAGAAAACTTATAGCGCGATAGGCTATTTCAGTGGCTGGAAACTCCTTGGAAGCGAGATCCTGATCGTGAATGATTACCAGGTTTTCCAGGTAGGCTATTGAGTGATTGAGCTGACCTCCACCGGCCTTCATGGCATCCATAATCAACAGTGTCTCGCTGGCGGCCAGGTAATACTGTTCACTGTTTTTGGCGGGCGCGTATGGGCTGGGAACTTCAATGCTTTTAAAACTGGCCAATGGGCGTTTAAAAAACGTGGGATCGACCACCCTACCCTGTAGTACTGGAGTAGAGTCAAAGGAAGGCGGCGGGGCAATTTTCGGATTGTCGGGTTCCTGAGATTGCAGCAATACCGGGTGTTGTTGCGTATAGCTGTCCTTGAGGTCTGGCGTCGCGGGATCGATGAGATTTAAAATCCGCTGCCGAGCGGCTTCCACTTTCTCCTGATTTCCAGCGGGTTCACTGGTCGAAATGCCGTTTTCCCAAGTACTCAAAAAGGCGGCGGCACGTTGTTTGTCGCCCGCAGTTGCGCTAGCGCTACGGCCGGTCTTGTTGGGTTGTATGTCGGCTTCGACATTGCCCATTTCGCCGGTCTCATGCTCGCCAGCGACGCAGGCACTTCGGGGCTGGCAGGAATTTGCAGACACGTCAGAATGAACCTGGCTTCGCGCGCGTTCGCAGTTGCTTTGGCTGCTGTAAGGCCCCTCTGTCCCGGAAGTTAGTCCACCGATTCGACCGCAGTTCGAACAAGTCCAGGTAAACTCGTAGGAACAAGAGGCAAATCCGTGCTGAGCAGTCAACAGGCACGAGGCCACGGCTGCGCGGGTAAGTGCGATCTTTACGTTCCTTGCCAACAGTGAGCGAGCCATACTCTGATCCTGCGGCTTTGTATTACATTGTAGCAGTAGGCTTAGATCCCACCCATCAGCATGTACTTGATCTCCAGGTAGTCATCCATGCCGTACTTGGAGCCCTCGCGACCGGAACCAGATTCCTTGACGCCGCCAAAGGGTGCCATCTCGTTGGAGATGATGCCTTCATTAATGCCGACAATGCCATAATCCAGGGCTTCGGCGACGCGCCAGACCCGGCCGATATCGCGGGTGTAGAAGTAGGAGGCCAGGCCGAACTCGGTATCGTTGGCCATGGCGATCACTTCCTCTTCCGTGGAGAAGCGTACCACCGGTGCCACCGGGCCGAATATTTCATTGCGGAACACCGCCATGTCGGAGGTGACCTCGGTGAGAATCGTAAGCTGGTAATAACATTCCCCCAGTTCGTGGCGGTCGCCGCCAAGTGCCACATTGGCGCCCTGGGAGATCGAGGTTTGCACCAGTTCATCGACGTCGTTAACCGCCTTGGCATTCACCAGCGGGCCGTTGGTAACACCGGCATCCATGCCATTACCCACCACTAATTCCTGGGTGGCTTTAACCAGCTTTTCAACGAACTCATCGTACACCGCGTCCTGTACGAACAGGCGATT
The DNA here is from genome assembly GCA_965237855.1 of Halieaceae bacterium. Classification (GTDB taxonomy): domain Bacteria; phylum Pseudomonadota; class Gammaproteobacteria; order Pseudomonadales; family Halieaceae; genus CBDEGK01. The sequence goes on from CBDEGK010000008.1 coordinate 172,816, forward strand.
GGAACAGACGCAGGTCTGGCCGGAGTTGCGGTACTTGGAAATGATGGCGCCGGTTATTGCTGAATCGATATCGGCATCATCGAACACAATGAAGGGCGCGTTGCCACCCAGTTCCATGGAGGTTTTCTTCATGGTCTGGGCGCACTGGGCTTCCAACATCTTGCCCACGGGGGTGGAGCCAGTGAAGGTCAGCTTGCGGACGATGGGGTTGCCGGTTAGTTCGCCGCCGATATCGCCACTGCCACCAGCCACCACATTAAGAACACCCGCTGGAACACCGGCGCGTTCGGCCAACTCGGTCATGGCGAAAGCGGATAGCGGTGTCTCGCTTGCCGGTTTGATGACGATGGAACAGCCGGCCGCCAGCGCCGGTGCTGCCTTGCGAGCGATCATGGCATTGGGGAAATTCCAGGGGGTAATCGCAGCCACTACCCCCACGGGTTGCTTGATGCAGACAATGCGCTTGTCGGGAGTGGGGCCGGGGATGACATCGCCATCCACACGTTTGGCTTGTTCGCCAAACCACTCTACAAAGGCGGCACCGTAGGCTACTTCACCGCGGGACTCCGCCAACACCTTGCCCTGTTCTGCGGTCATGATAAGTGCCAGGTCTTCCTGATTGGCCATCATCAGGTCAAACCAACGGCGCATGATCTGGGCGCGTTCCTTGGCCGGCTTCAGTTTCCAGGATTGCATGGCGACATCGGCAGCCTCAATGGCGCGCCGGGTCTCGGTGGCACCCACTTTGGCAATATTGACGATGACCTCAGCGGTGGCGGGGTTCATGACCGGCAGGGTCTCGCCGTTGTCGGCATCAACCCATTGGCCGTTGATGTAGGCCTGGTTCTTCAGCAGGCTGCTGTCTTGTAGATCGAGAGACATAATGATTCTTCCGAAGGAGCTGAGTGACTATCTGGACTAAAAGTGTAGCGGATTATTGAGCTGCCTGCGGGGGTCGGCCATACCCTTATTTCGTTAGTCAGCTGCGCCCAGGACCAATAGCGGATCGGTATCGGCCGGGGGTAGGGTAATTGCATCAAAAAACAGGGTGAACAATTCTGAGTGGGAGGAAATGGCCAGCTTCTGGTAGATGTTCTTGCGGTGGACTTGCTCGGTCTGGGCGCTGATCTCCAATTCCCGGGCCACGGATTTAGAGGGATAACCGCGCAGGATTAATCGCACTACCTCGCGTTCCCGTGGTGTCAGCACGCTGCTGCCAAACAATTCCAGTACCTGTTGTACATGGGTATGCATGTCGGGATGGGGCGCCCGGGCCAGATCGCTGGCCTCGGGCCAGCTGTGCTGCTCGACGATGCTGGCGCTCAACTGCCACAGTCCCGACAGGGTTGCCTTCTCTGCGGCGCTAAACTTTTTCATTGCCGAGGTTCGCTCTATGGAGATGGCAACCGGGGTGCCAGCGCTGGTCTCCAGCAGGTAGACCATCTGGTCGAGGGTGTCATTCTTGCTGTAGTACATGTCGAAGAATTCAGAATCGGTAAAACCCAGTGGCGTAATATCCGGGTAGTGAAAACACCCGCGCTGGCCGGCATGAGCAGCGCTATATATGGGGCTCAGTAAATACATGCCATTGCGATAGGGGCCGTCAAAGCCGGCCCGGTCGCTGACGTGAAGCTCGTCCTTTAAAACCAGCAGGGCGTCTTCGGGATAGGCCAGCATAATGCCGGCGTCAAAGGGCACGCAGGCGCGCAGGAAATTCAGCAGCTGCGGGCAGAAGGCATTGCTGCCAAGGGAGGTAACAAGCTCAGTGAGCAGCGTGGTCTGGGAAGCCTTCAGTGGTATCGACATAAGCGCGTCAGTTTATCACGCCCGGACCCGTTCCCGCGCAGTGCTGAGCTGATATTTCCGCACCAGTCCACGCATCTGGTTGTAGCTTAAACCCAGGGCCTCGGCGGTATCACCCTGGTGATTATTGTTGGCGGCCAGGGCTTCCTTCAACAGTCGTTTCTCGAAGCTGGCGACGCTGTCGCCAAAATTCTCGATTTTCAGTGGCAGGATCTCGGCAATGGCCTGGCCTACCGGTTGCTCGCGCGGTTGTGTGGCTGGCGTTGCCTGCGGTTCGGGAAAGTCAGGGTAGGGGTTCTGGAACGGGTCCAGTATCACCTCGCCAATCGGCTCGGATTCATCGCCCCAGCGGTACAGGGAGCGCTCCACCACGTTCTTCAGTTCACGGACATTGCCGGGCCAGGGATGGCGCAGCAGGGACATAGCGGCTTTTTCAGTGAATCCCGGGAAGGCCTCCCAGTTCAGTTCGGCGCTCATCTGAACCGCAAAGTGAAAAGCCAGTTCGGGAATGTCACTCAGTCGGTGCCGCAGTGGTGGCAGGTGAACGACATCAAAGCTAAGCCGATCCAGCAGGTCTTCGCGAAATTTTCCTTCGCCGGCCAGTTTAATGAGATCGGCGTTGGTAGCCGCGACCACTCGCACGTCGACCTGCAAGCTGGACTGACCGCCGAGGCGTTCGAATTCGCCGTACTCGATGACCCGCAGTAACTTTTCCTGCAGACCCATGCTCATGTTGCCAAGCTCGTCGAGAAACAGGGTGCCGCCATCGGCGCGCTCGAAGCGGCCCCGATGCACAGCTGTCGCCCCGGTAAAGGCGCCGGGCTCATGGCCAAATAACTCCGACTCCAGCAGCTGTTCTGCAATGGCGGCGCAATTAACCTTAAGCAGGGGACCATCCCAGCGCTGGGACAGGTAGTGGATGCGCTCGCCCACCAGTTCTTTGCCGGTACCACGCTCCCCCACCACCAGCACCGAGCGGTTGACCTGGGCCAGTCGTGAGGCCTGTTCCAGTGCCTCGGACAAGGCGATGGAATTGCCGATGACTTGTTCGGTGTCTCTCTGCATAGGCCAAATATACCATTCTGTGGGTTAAAAATACCTAATAAGGTGTAAAAATTACCTACAGAAGACCAAATTAGTTGTTCTTCGTAAATAATTTATAACTAAATCAATCACTTAAAAAGTTGGCACGTTATCTGTAATGCAATACGTACAACAACCAATGTTATTGGGTAGGAGAAGTGAGATGAGCAAGATGGAAGAACGCGTACTGGTATACACCGCTCTCGCCGTTGTCTGCGCTTTCGCGGGTGTCTTTGTCGGTCTCTGGGCCGGCGCCATGACATTCGTGCAGATAGCAGCCGTCGTGGAGGCCTTGTACTGGTTTGGTCTACCAAAGCCCGGCACCTATCGCCATCGCGAACATCGCATTCTGTTTAACTAAGGAGATTTATTATGGGTGTTTTTTCCCGTATGACGGACATTATCAATTCGAACCTCAATTCGCTGCTGGACCAGGCGGAAGATCCGCAGAAAATGATCCGGCTGATTATCCAGGAGATGGAAGATACCCTGGTCGAGGTGCGCAGCTCTTCAGCCAAGGTATTGGCGGAGCGGAAAATGGCGGAGCGCCGCCGCCAACGAGTCGAGGCCGAAGCCCAGAGCTGGGAAGATAAAGCCCGTCTGGCGCTGAGCAAAAACCGTGACGATCTGGCCCGTGCCGCGCTGCAGGAAAAGCGCGCTATCGAGGAAGAATTAGCCACGGTGGAGTTGGAGGTGAAAGCTACCGATGACCACATCGACCAGCTCAACAGCGAGATCGGCCAATTGCAGCAAAAGCTGGGGGACGCCAAGGCCAAGCAAAAGACCCTCGTCATGCGCAGCAAGACCGTGCAATCACGGATCAAGGTTAAGCGTCAGATTCATCGCGAGGCACTGGATGACGCCTTCAACAAATTCGGACAATTCGAGCGACGTATGGATAACCTGGAGAGCCAACTGGAATCCATGGATCTCGGTCGCGATGTGTCTACCAACCTGGCAACCGAGATAGAAGCTTTGCAGGAAGACGAGCAAATCAATGGTGAGTTGGATCGGTTGAAACGCGAAATGACCGACGACGCGGCGTAAGGAAACAATGAATGAAATTTTTCGAATTTATGTTCGTGCCCACCATCTTGTTTTTAACGGTGGTGATGCCGATTTGGCTGACCATGCACTATCGCAGTGTCAATCGATCCTCGCGCAGCCTTAGCAATGAGGACCAGGATACCATCGAGCATATGCTGGTGACGGTGGATAAACTTACCGATCGCATCCAGTCACTGGAGTCGATACTGGATGTGGACCATCCGGACTGGCGGGCACGGCAGGAGCGGCGCCAGGATGAACCGCAGGAAGCAGGGAGTTAAACATGGGACGAAGACATAGACATCGTCACGGCCACAGCAACTACCGTCATTCCAGACATCACCGGATCAAGGATCGTCGTCGCGAGGGCTGGGGAATGAACCTGTATCGCAATACCCGCGACGGCAAAATTGCCGGAGTCTGCGCCGGTCTGGCTGATCACTGGGACGTGGAGCACTGGGTGGTGCGCCTTGGCGCTGTGATCCTGTTGTTATTCACCGGTGCCCTGGCTTTCTGGGCCTATGTTGCCGGTTGGGTGCTGCTGAAGCCGCGCCCGCGGCGCAGTCGCAGCGAAGACATTGCCTACAACAGCGATGACGGGGATGAGTCGGTGGAGATGGAATATGACGAACGCGTACACGACTACCGCCCCCGCAAGATGTTCAAGTACGGCGAAAGTGCCGCGATCAGGTTACAACGGGCCCGGGAGCGACTGGACGCGGCCCTGCGTCGAGTTGAGGACATGGAATCCTACGTGACCTCGCGACAATACAATCTCAACAAGGAATTTTCACAGCTGTAAACGCACCATCCAGGTTTCCCTATACTCGGCCGGGTTTGTCCCCCGGCCTTTTTTATTGTTAGCATCGCCTACACAAGTAATAACAATTTGATCTAAAGGACACCCCTCCATGGAAGCAACGCTCGACGCACCGCTAATGCCACCGCCGCCAATTGCGCTGGCGCTGACCGAGGCTCATCGCGCCGCTGGTGAATTTGCCATGCTGGCATTGAGTCGCCGCTGGTTGCGGAAAATGCCCGAGGGCGACGGACACGGGGTTATGATCCTGCCAGGATTCATGGGTGATGATGGTTACAACGCTCCCTTGCGTAACTACCTGGGTGGCCTGAATTACCTGTCCTGTGGTTGGGGGCAGGGTCGCAACCTGGGACCGCGGGGCGACTTGCTCGAACGCACCCTTGAGCGAATGGCGGAGTTGGCGGATGAGACCGGCGGCAAGATTTCCCTCATAGGTCACAGCCTCGGTGGAATTTACGCCCGCGAACTGGCCAAGCAGGCACCAGAACTGGTGCGACAAACTATCTCCCTGGGCAGCCCTTTTGGTGAGGGTCGCGACAGCGGCTCCTATCCACGGCGACTGTTCTCACTGCTGAATCCCGACGAAGAAGTTAAACTCGATGAATACACCCTGCTGGACCCACCATCGGTTCCCACGACGGCTGTATATTCAAAGGCTGATGGCGTCGTAAACTGGCGTACGGCGGTGCAGGAGGGAGAGCATTCGCAGGTACAGAATATTGAAGTGTGGGGCAGTCATTGTGGGCTTACCTTCAATCCCACGGTCTGGTTTTTGCTGGCCGAGCGGCTGCTACAGCCGGAAGATGACTGGCGCCCCTTCGAACGGCGCCGCTGGCGCAACCTGTTCTACCCACACTCTGCCGAGGAGACATAAGCATGGCACGATGGACACGCGAAGAAATTGAAGAGACTTTCGACAAATTCCAGGCTGCTGCCCTCAAAGGCGGACAAACCGGGAACTGGCGCGATTGGGCCAACTGTTTCACCCGGGACGCCACCTACTTTGAACACCACTTTGGAAAATTCTGGGGTCGGGAGACGATCTTCAACTGGATCAGCAAGACCATGTCAGATTTTCCCGCCAGCAAGATGAAGGCCTTTCCCATCACCTGGTATTCCATCGACGTGGACAAGGGCTGGATATTTTGCCAGGTAATGAACCGGATGGAAGAGCTCGACGATGGCAATATCCATGAAGAGCCCAATCTCACCATTCTGCATTATGCCGGCAACGGTTTATTCAGTTACGAAGAGGACGCCTACAACCCCGCCAATATGGGTACCATGATCAAGGCGTGGATGGATGCGGGTGGTAAAGCCTGAGTTACATGCGGTTGTAGTTGCCTAAGGCTTGGCTATGAAACGCAATATGGCTGCCAATAAAACTACTGATGAAGAAATAGCTGTGGTCGTAGCCGGGTTGGCGGCGGATGGTGGCGTGGTAGTCCATCTTTTCACAGGCGCTTTCCAGTAATTCGGTTTTTAACTGTAGATCAAGGAAGTCATCGGCCTCACCCTGGTCTACCATCATCGGAATTTGCTCACAGCCGCCAAGGATGAGCTCGCAGGTATCATGTTCTCGCCACAGCTCCCGGTCGTCTCCCAGGTAATTCCCCAGCGCTTTCTCACCCCACGGAACGGTGCTGGGTGAGACGATAGGGGAGAATGCCGATACGGATCGGTAGCGGCCCGGATTTTTCAGGGCGATGGTCAGCGCCCCGTGACCGCCCATGGAGTGACCCATGATCGAGCTGTTGTCGCTGTCCACATCAAAATTTTCCTGCACCAGTGCTGGCAATTCCGAGGTGATGTAGTCATACATATGGTAGTGCTGCGACCAGGGCTCCTGGGTGGCATTCACATAGAAGCCGGCCCCCGGTCCAAAGTCATATTCAGCCTCGGGGTCGTCGGGTACGCCATCACCGCGGGGGCTGGTGTCCGGGGCGACTATTACAATGCCGTGTTCAGCGGCATAGCGTTGGGCGCCCGCCTTTTGCACAAAGTTTTCGTCAGTACAGGTCAAACCCGATAGCCAATACAGCACCGGTACACGGCGTTCATTCACCTGGGGTGGCAAATAAATGGAGAAGTGCATCTCGCAATTCAGTGCCGCCGAGCTGTGCTTGAAGCGCTGCTGCAAACCCCAGAAGCAGCGGTATTCGGAGATTTTATTCAGGGCCATTCTAGTACACCACTACGGAGCGTATGCTCTCGCCAGCATGCATCAGGTCGAAGGCATTATTGATGTCATCCAGCGGCATCGTATGGGTGATCAAATCATCGATATTAATTTTACCGTCCATGTACCAATCGACAATGGTCGGCACATCGGTGCGACCACGGGCGCCGCCAAAGGCCACTCCGTGCCAGCTGCGACCGGTGACCAGTTGGAAAGGCCGGGTGGCAATTTCCTGGCCGGCCCCGGCTACGCCTATAACATAGGATTCACCCCAGCCCTTGTGGCAACACTCCAACGCCTGGCGCATTACCTGCACGTTGCCAATGCACTCAAAACTATAGTCGGCGCCACCACCAGTCAGGTCGAGTATGGCCTCAACCACATCGCTGGTCTCGGTCGGATTGATAAAGTCGGTCATGCCGAACTTGCTCGCCAGTTCTACCTTGGAGGGATTGAGATCGACGCCGATGATCTTGTTGGCGCCAACCATGCGCGCACCCTGTATGACGTTGAGGCCGATGCCACCGAGACCAAATACCACCACGTTGGAACCGGGTTCAACCTTGGCCTTGTACACCACGGCGCCGACACCGGTGGTCACGCCACAGCCGATGTAGCAGATCTTGTCGAAGGGCGCATCCTCGCGCACTTTGGCCAACGCAATCTCAGGCAGTACGGTGAAATTGGAAAAAGTAGAGCAACCCATGTAATGCAGGATCTGCTCCCCGTCGAGAGAGAAACGGCTGCTACCGTCGGGCATGACACCCTGGCCCTGGGTTTCCCGCACTGCCTGGCACAGGTTGGTTTTCGGGTGCAGGCAGAAATTACATTCCCGGCACTCGGCGGTGTAAAGGGGAATCACGTGGTCGCCGGGCTTCACTGAGGTGACACCGGAGCCGATTTCGCGCACGATGCCAGCGCCCTCATGCCCGAGGATCGCTGGGAAGGCGCCTTCGGGATCATCCCCGGACAAGGTAAAAGCGTCAGTATGGCAGATGCCAGTCGCCATGATTTCCACCAGTACTTCCCCGGCCTTGGGGCCCTCAAGGTCAACCTCGGCTACTTCGAGAGTTTTGCCGGCACCGAATGCGACCGCAGCACGTGTTTTCATCGTGGTTCCTTACAATGAGTCAGTAGCGAGAGGAGGTGAGTTTAACATCTGAATATTGCCACGCCAGTGCGAAACGACGTTTGATTTCTACCAGTGTGTCGGCATCACCCTGGGCCTTCAGACTCTGGGCCAGACCAAACAGGGCATAGCCGTTATCCGGGTTTCGGCGCAGGTCCTCCCAGTAGACCACCTCGGCTTCTTCCGGCCGTGCCGCCTCCAGTAATATTGCTCCCAGCACATGGCGTACCGGGAAGTACCAGTCTGGCGGTTCGTTGTACAGCAGAGAATCCTGTAGTCGTACCGCTTTATCCAGGTGCGGGATTGCCGTCATGTAATCACTCTGTGCCGCCGCCAGTTCGCCCTGCAAGATATTGACGGCAATGGCCAGCAGGGTGCCCGCTGCACCAAAGCCGATCGCGTAACCCGGTTCGGATTGCACCGCTGCCTGTTGGGAAATCAACTGTGCCAGTTCGCTATAGCCAGACTTGAGGTCGCCCTTGTGTACAAAAGACAGTCCGCGGCCATAGTGCCAAATGCCCATCATAAAGGGTGCCCTGCCAGCGGGCACCGGCTCAGCCAGCAAATCATCCCAGCGACCGAACCGACTCAAGGCGAAAATAGGCTGGCTGCGAAAGGATTCGTTGATGCCCCAGGGATTGTCGCGAATGCTCTCGGGCATTTTGTCGTGGATCTTGCGCGCTGCCTCTATGGCACTCTGGCTAGCCCCAAGGAACATGGCAGACCAGACCTGGAAATGAATATTGTGTGGATAGTAGGCGATAGGCACCATACCCTGGGCATTGCACTGGCTGACGTACATTTCGTCAGCCAGGGCCGCCGCCGCGTTGACCTCCCAGGCGTCCTTGTAGCGACCCCGGCGCATATAAATATGCGAGGGCATATGTAGCAGATGGCCGGCGCCGGGCATCAGCGGCAAGAGGCGGTCGGCAGCGGCATCACCCAATTCGGGCCTGAATGCCTCCACTGTATGAATGTAGTAGTGATTGGCGGCGACGTGGTTGGGGTTGCGTTGCAGCACAGACTCGAGGGTCTTGAGGATAGTGACTGTAGCTGGCTTGGGGGTGGCGTCCTTGTACCAGTAGTCCCAGGGGTTGGTGTTCATCAGCGCGGCGGCATAAAAAGTGGCGGCATCGAGGTCGTCCGGATATTTCTCCACCAGGCGCCCCAGCGCCTGTGCATAGGCGGCATCCAGTGCGGAGCGGTCGGCATTCGGGTCCGCACTGTAACGCGCCGCCAGGGCGTCGATATAGTCTGCTTCCCGTTCACTGACTTTGTCTTTCAGGGCCACGGCACCCTGAATAGCCACGTAGGCTTGCTCTACCACGGCCTCCTGCATGGGGAGATTGAGATTGGGTCCCAATACCAGGGCCCAGCCCCAGTAGGCCATGGCATTTTCCCGATCGAGTCGCACTGCCTCTTTGAAGGCGCGCAGGGCTTCCGAGTGATTAAAGCCGGCATTCAGACGCATTCCCTGGTCGAAGAAATATTGCGAAGCCTCCTGGCTGGTGGTCACCTCGAAATGAGCATCCCCCAGCCCGGTTAGTCGCGGCGCGATAGGCTCCGCTGCGGAGAAGGGATCCGCGTTGAGGGCGCGCGGATCATGGACCCCGGCAAAGACGGTCGTGGCGGCTAGCAGCAGGCAGATGCTGAGGGCAGTTCGAAGCATCCTTTAGACTCCCATATCCAATTACCCTATAGCATAGTTCAGATTACCCGCTTTCTCTTTTTGCGCGAGATGGAGGTATTGGCTATATTGCCTTGGTTCGGGAAGCTTGAATCAACTGGGATAAGGAGCAGCTCTTGAAATTACGCCTGATTGTGTGGGCCACCCTGTTGTTGAATGCCTGCCTGGTTAACGCGCTGCCCCAGGCGGTGCAGTTGAACAGGGACAATATCCAGGCCTTGCGCCCGGCCGGGCCCGATGCCATAGCCGGTTTGGGAGACTGGGTGCTGAGCAACGGCACATTGTGCGCTGCAGTCAGTGATCTAACACACGAGACGGGCTTCCTGCCCTGGGGTGGGGCGCTGGTCGATGTGCACCACTGTGGACAGGCCGATGATCAGTGGCCGTTTCAGCACGCGCTGGCCAATCTGGACAAAGACACACCGCTGCGGCCAGTTGCTATCACCAGTGAGAGTGCCAGTGATCGCGCCACCATCCAGGTGCGCTCCGAAGGCTACGGTTTACGCCTGCTGAGTCGCTACCAGGTCAGTGCTGCACAACCGCGGCAATTGAAAGTTGTACACGAATTATCCCGCATCGGGGAAGGTCGGGCGGTGACCCTATTTGGCCTGCTGATGCTACACCCTCACCTGGCGTTGACACCTTTTTCCCTGTCTACCTTCGAGCCGGAAACCAGTCGTGGTTTCAGTTACCCCTCGATGGACAGGCAGGATGCCATGTCGATGTTAGACGCCATGCTGCCCGCTGATATCCATGTCATGGTGGGAGAGCCTGCACTCGGACAGGTTGCTTACGGCGTTCACCTCGAGAGCGCCGAGCTTATCGATGAGAAAGGCAGAGCCCAGCCGCTGCCGCGTTTTCAACAGACAGATCCAACTTATAGCATACAGGGCATGCTCAGCCGTCCGCCGTGGATTGGCGGTTCTGGAAAGTTGGGCTTGCTGGAATTTGGCCAAAGCCGGCTGATGGATGTTGAGCCCGGCGAGACCTTGCGGGTAAGCCAGGTGATTTACCTGGGCGATCGGGCTGATGTGGCGTCGGTCACTGATCAGATCTACCAGGGTGTGAGGGTAGCTGGCTCCGTGGACGCTGCCGGGGCGGTCATTCATGTGCGCGATGCCGGTGGACTTCCGATTACCAGCGCGCGGGCCGATGAACAGGGCCAGTTTGCCTTTCAATTACCGGTCGGCGCGAATCGAGTCGAGCTGCTTGTTGCTACTCCCTGGGGTGACAGCCAGGCGGGGGTTTTCGAGGTTGGTTCAGAATCCATGGACCTGGGCCGATTGGCCAGCAGCGCGCCGGCGGTACTGGATATTGTCACCGACCTGCCGCTGCGTCTTACCTTCATTGGCCTGGGAGATACCCCGGACCCGGACTTTTACAACAACAGTCTACGTTTTCAAGTTGACGACCAGGCGGTGGTTGAAATTCAGTCGGCGAACTACCTGTCATTCGCCGGCATCGACAGCGACCCTAACCGCGTGTCGCTGGCGCCGGGTCGTTATCGCGTGCTGGCGAGTCGCGGCATGGCCTACGGTGTCACCGAAACAGAAATTAGCATGACCAGTGGAGAGAACCCCGTTCTGGTTGTAGCGTCACCGCTACAGGAGGTGACGACAAAAGATTGGCTGGCGGCTGACTTTCATGTTCATGCGGCGCCTAGCTTTGATTCCTATATACCGATTGACGAGCGACTGCGCGGCTTTGTGGCCCAGGGTGGCGAGGTGCTTGTTGCCACCGAGCACAACGTGTTGGTCAACTATCAAAAGGATGTGCTGCGACTGGGCTTGTCGGAAACCCTGCAACTGATCGGTGGTACCGAACTGACAGGCATGGCACGCACAGAGGTAATGCCCTTTACCAATGGCCATATCAACGCCTTTCCGCTCATTGCGCGAGGTGATGAATTTGCTGGCGGGGTACCCGCCCATGAGGGGCGGCGGCTGCGTAGCTTGTATTACGATTTACAGCAACGCTTTGGCCGGGTTTTATTGCAGCTCAATCACCCACGTGCCACCGACCCGCTGGATGCGGCGGGAGACAATAGCTACTTTGAACACCTGGTCAACGGCACAGCCTACGATCCTGCTCAGCCACTCGGCGCCGAGGTCAATCGCTCGCTGATTGAGAGGGATCCGCAACAGGGCCTTCGTGACCTGGATTTTCATGTCATGGAGATTGCCAATGGCCCGAGCTATCAGAGTTATATAGAAACCCGGGGCGACTGGTTTTCCCTGCTTAACCAGGGTGAGAAGATCATGGGATCTGCCAATAGCGATACCCACGGCACCCGGGCACTGGTCGCCATCCCGCAAAATTTTGTGAAGATGACAAGTCCCTACCAGCAATCAACGTTCATGGATGCAATTCGCCAAGGTCGGCTATTTGGTACTACCGGGCCACTACTGGCTGTGACCGCCACTGGCGCCAGCGGTAATCGCATGGGAATGGGGGAGACCATCGAGGGCGGCGGAATTAAGTTGCGGGTTGCGGTGGAGGCCGCCAGCTGGATACCTGTTGAAACCCTGAATATCTACCTCAACGGTGAGCTCTATCGTCAGCAGTCAGTCGAACGTGGTGACGTCGTTGAGCTAGCGATAACCGTCGCTGTAGACAGCTATGTGGTTGTCGAAGTGACCGCTGAGCCGAGCGCGCTTTATCACGCGCTGGCCCCCGGCTTCACCCCCTTCGCGTTCAGCAACCCCGTGTTTATCGATGCCAATAGTGATGGCATTTGGGCCGGGCCGGCTGCAAGCCGGCTTGCAGAAGCTCGTAATTCCGAAGCCCGGAATTCCGAAGCTCGAAATTCAAAATAGGCGCATCTGGTCGCCGGCCACGCTGGGCACCTGGAACAGGCGGCAGTTGTCGGCCTTGATCTCCCCCTGGTTCAGTCCCTGCTGACGACACACCCGTTTAAAGCGCTGCGCCAGTAGCTCGGCAAAAGGGCCGGTGCCACGCATGCGTTGACCAAAGCGACTGTCGTTGTCGCGGCCATTCCGGCACTGCTGAATCAGGCTGATCACGTGCTGGGCACGCAGGGGGTAGTGTTCATGCAGCCACTCGTGAAACAGATCGCGAATTTCCAAAGGCAATCGCAGCAGCATGTAGGCGGCGGAGCGAGCGCCGGCAGCGGCAGCCTGCTGCACAATACTCTCCATATCCCGGTCATTCAAAGCCGGTATCACCGGTGCGAATAACAAAGTCACTGGAATACCGGCCTTGCTCAGTCGCTCGATGCTGTGGAAGCGGGCGCTGGCGGAGGCAGCGCGGGGCTCCATGTTGCGTTTCAGCACCGTGTCCAGGGTAGTAATGCTCACCGCCACAGCTGCGAGACCGTCGGCAGCCATGGCCGAGAGGATGTCGATATCGCGTTCCACCAGCGAGCCTTTGGTGATCAGTGACACCGGATGGCGATAGCGTTGGCACACCTCCAGCAGGGAGCGGGTGATGCCGTATTGCTTTTCGATGGGCTGGTAGGGATCGGTATTGGCGCCAATGGTGATTGGCCGGCAGCGGTAACTGGGCTTGCGAAAACTTTCTTCGAGTTTCTCTGCCGCGTTGTGCTTGTAAGTGAGCCGGGTTTCGAAATCCAGCCCCGGCGACAGGTCGAGCCAGGCATGGGTGGGTCGTGCGTAACAATAAATACAGCCGTGTTCGCAACCGCGGTAGGGATTGATGGACTGCTCGAAGGGTATATCCGGCGACTGGTTGGTGGAAATGATACTGCTGACGGTTTCGCGCCGGCACTCAGTGACGGGGCTGTCCTTCGAGATAGCCTCGGAATCCTGCACTCTTTCAACCTGGTGGGGCAGGTAGCGGCTGCCGCGGTTGCTGCCAGCGCCTCGGCCTTTATGGACGCCGTGGCTTGTAGAATCACTGTACATAAAAACAGTATACGCCCAACTGCAGCACAGTGGAAGATTTGCGTGGCATAATCAGCTAAAAAGGATGCCTATGCTGCACCGAATCTGGTTGGGTTTTTTCCTGGTGGCGGCTTTTGCCGGGATGTACCAGTGGTTGTTGCTGGGGGACAGTGATGTCTTTCAGCGCATGGTGGCGGCCATGTTCGCAATGGCTAGCCTGTCGGTGGAACTGGCCATTGGCTTGATCGGTGTGCTGAGCTTGTGGCTGGGGGTGGTGGCGCTGGGGGAGGCCAGTGGCCTGGTACAGAAGTTGGGTCGCCTGATGTCGCCATTGTTCGTTCGCCTGATGCCCGATGTGCCGGCCGGCCACCCGGCCATTGCCTCCATGACCCTCAATTTCTCTGCCAATGTGCTGGGCCTGGACAACGCCGCCACGCCACTGGGTATCCGCGCCATGCAGGATCTGCAAACCCTGAATCCGAAGCCGGATACTGCCAGCAATGCGCAGATCCTGTTCCTGGTACTCAACACCTCTTCCGTGACCCTGTTCCCGGTTACCGTATTGCTCTACCGGGCGCAATTGGGCGCGCCAGACCCGGCCATGGTGTTTATCCCGATCCTGTTGGCGACCAGTTGTTCCACCATCACTGGCTTGCTGGTCACAGCCTGGGTGCAACGCTTGAACCTCTGGAATACCGTGGTGCTGGGCTGGCTGGCACTGGGATTCGCGCTGTTGTTGTCACTGGTGGCCTGGTTTGCGACTTTGTCTGCGCAGGAGCTGGCGCGGCAATCCAGCATGATCAGCAACCTGCTGATTCTTACCCTGGTGATGACCTTTCTGTGGTTTGCCCATCGCCGCCAGGTCAACGTCTATGAGACTTTTGTCGAGGGAGCCAAACAGGGTTTTCAGACGGCGGTGGAGCTGATTCCCTTCCTGTTGGCGATGTTAGTAGCCATTGGCCTTTTTCGCGCCAGTGGTGCACTGGATGGGTTGCTGGAAGCGCTGCGCTGGTTGGTTGCCGGTGGTGGCTGGGACACGGCCTGGGTGGATGCCATGCCGACGGCGCTTATGAAACCCCTGAGCGGTTCCGGTGCGCGGGCGATGATGATTGAGACCATCAATCAGCATGGGGTGGATTCCTTCCAGGGCTTACTGGCCGCCACCATGCAGGGGTCAACTGAAACTACGTTTTATGTACTGGCAGTGTACTTCGGCGCGGTGGGAATACGCCATGCGCGCCATGCCGTGGTCTGTGGGCTGCTTGCCGACGTCGCCGGAATCACTGCCGCTATTGCTGTAAGTTATTGGTTTTATAGCGTTTAATAACTTTTTAGCCACCGCTCGCATATTTGGCCCCGATGCGCTACATTTTGTGTAGTAAATTTGAAGAGGTGCGCACATGGAGTACGGCCAGTTCTGCCCAATTGCCAAGGCGGCAGAAGTGCTCGGTGAAAAATGGACCATCCTGATCCTGCGTGAACTGCTCTATGGCAGCAACCGATTCAATGACCTCCAGGTAGCCATTTCCGGTATTTCCCCCACCATGCTCACCAAGCGTCTGCGCGACCTTGAGATCAAGGGTGTGGTGGTAAAAGATAATCACGATTACCGGCTCACCGAGTGTGGTCGAGAGTTGGCACCCCTGGTTCGTCAGTACGCGATCTGGGGTATGCGCTGGGCCCGCGGCGACATGCCCGACGATGAACTGGACGCGCAGTTACTCATGTATGACATGCGCCGCCGTCTAAACACCGAATTTCTGCCTCCCGCCGGCGCCAATATTCACGTTCACTTCAAAGACCAGGGCGACGCCAGTGACTGGTGGCTGTTGGTGCAGGGCGGTGAGGTCGAGCTGGTGGATGAGGAGCCGGAGGGCGAAGAAGACCTGTTGATCGAATCCGACCTGCGTTCCCTGACCCAGTTGTGGTTGGGAGATCTCAGCTTGCGCGCTGCGTTGACCCGGCAACTGCTGCGCTTGAAGGGTAGGCCCCTGTTGATTCGGTGTATTGAAGACTGGTTGCCACTGGCACGCCAGGCTGCGATTCGACCCGCGCGACCACCTAACAGACAAATACGGCCAGCCGCAGCAATGGCTGCCACAGCAACGGCTGCCGCTGAGCCTACCCCCAAACCTGCCCCCAAGGCCAAGGCAAAAACCAAACCGAAGCCCAGAGCAAAAACCAAGGCCAAAGCGAAAGCAAAAACCAAGGCCAAAACAAAAGCCAAAACAAAACCCGCGCGCAAGAAAAGTAGCTAGCTGAACATCTCCCGCAGTAACGCCATTGAAGACTGAATGTCAGCTTCTTCTATGCCACTTACCCGGGGCCGCACGGCGATCAGGTGGTTCATGTTCAGGCGCTCAACATAGAGCTCGATCTTGTCCAGCACCTGTTGCCGATTGCCGATAATGCACCAGTCGTCAACGGGGACCTCTTTCGGCAGGTTGGGAGGGCGCTGTGCATCCCTCAGTTTGTCTCGCAGGCGGCTGCATTCACCGTCATCGTCACTGATATAAATGGTCCGCATGATGACCACTTCCCGCGGCCTGGGTTTATCGGCGGCCGCCATGGCCGCATAGAGCTGGCGGTGATTGTCTTCCAGCTCCGCCAGGGTTTCGATTGGCGACGCTAAATAGGGCAGGCCGAGGGAGCCGATCTGGGCGATCGCCTTGGGGCCGAAACCGGCAATCCACAAGGGCGGATGCGGCTGTTGTAGCGGCAGCGGTGATAATGTCAGCAGGCGCTCCGAATCCCCCACATAATCACCCCGCCAGGCCGCCAGCATCGTTTGCAGAATATCCTCAAAGCGCTCCCGCTTGTCGCTTCGATTAACCCCAAAAGCTTCCAGCATGCCTGCCTGGTAGCCGCGCCCCAGGCCCAGAATCAGGCGGCCCTGGCACAGCTGGTCGAGAGTGGCCACCTGTTCAGCGGCCAACAGGGCGTGACGTATCGGCAACAAGTAGGAGGTCGTGCCCAGTAACAGTTTCTTGGTGCGGCCAGCAATGGCGGCCAGCAACATCATCGGCTCGGGCAATGACGGCTTGCCGGCAAAGTGGCTTTCCGGCAGGAAGAATGAATCGTAACCCCAGCTTTCGGCTAACTCCGCCTGTGCACAAATGGCCTCTGCGCTGAGGTCACTGCGCAGGCGCCAGGGGGTCATACCAAGATGTAATGAATTAATTGGCGAGGTCTCCCGCTTCTTCGTCGGTGATGTGGCCGGCACTGTGCAACCAGCGCACGGTATCTGCCAGGGTCTCTTCAACGGGGCGCATCTGCAAGCCCAGCTCGGCTCGGGCCTTGCTGTCATCCATTTTTACCCAGTGGGTGGCGTAGGTCATTGCCTCGTAGGTGACGGGTATGTCGAGCGGTGTGTCCCGGCGTTTATTGATACTGTCCAGCAGTCGGCCCAGGCCCAACATGAAACTACCCGGCACCGGGATCTTGCGCATCTTGCGTCCGGTGAGCTTGCTGAGAATATCCACGAACTTGCTCCAGGTTACAAAATGCCCACCCAGGGTATAGCGCCCTGGATACAGGTCGGTTTCCAGTAGCGCCAGGTGTGCCCGTGCAATGTCGCGGACATCGACCCACTGATTGCCGCTGGGGGGATGGGAATCGTACCCGACAGGTAACTGACCAGGCCCTGGTGGGGTTCGGTCAGTCCTGGATCGTCCGGTCCAATGACCGAGCCGGGGTAGGTGATGTGAATAGGTGCGCCGGCATCCTGCAGACTGCGCACGTATATCTCGCTGTCGACCTTGGATTTGCCGTAGGCGTTTTCCGCGGAACCGGGGGGGCGAGTATTCGTTGAGAAAACGGGCCTCGGGATTATACAAGGCGGTCACACTGGAGACGTGAACGATGTGTTCAACGCCGGCATCGACGGCGCCACCAATGACCAATTTGGTGCCACCGACGTTAGTGCGCTGGACCAGTTCGGCGTCCTTTTGATCGATAGAAACCATGGCAGCAGTGTGTACCACGCCATTGCAACCCGTTAGTGCGGCGCGGATGGCGCTGGCGTCAGTGACATCACCGCAGACGAAATTGCGAATGCGGTCACCGAACATGCGGCGCATCTTGGCCTCGTCGCGCACCAGCAGACGCACGTCGTGGCCTGCACCCATCAGCGCCATAGCCGTGTGGTAACCAATGAAACCGGTACCCCCGGTGATCAGGATTTGCATAATTTTCCAGCCCGCTTGTCCGAGAGATGGCCAGCCCGGTGCAGCCAGCGCAGTGTATCTTCAAAGGTTTCCCGACTATCCCTGAACTCGAAGTTAAATACCTGCCGAGTGAGCTCGTTGTCGATGAGCGGCGTGCGGGTGGCAAACTCCATGGCTTCGTATGAGAGAGGAGAGTCGATGCTGGTAAAGCGGCGGGCGAAATCTATCAGGCTGCCGATCCAGCGCATCATGAAGCCCGGCAGCTGAACCAGCAATGGCCTGTTGCCGGTGAGCTCAGAAATTGTGCGACTGAATTCACGCCACGGCACGATATGACCCCCCAGTGGAAAGCGCCGTTGCTGCGGCCGTTTTTCTGCGATCAAGAGCAGGACCCGGGCGATGTCGCGTGCATCGATCCACTGACCGCCGCTACCCAGCATGGGGGCCAACGGGCCGGCGAAAATCAGCAGCGCCTCGTGGGGCTCGTTGAGTTCCGGCGCATCGGGACCAATGATGCCGCCGGGGTATACGCTGTACACCGAGTTGCTGCGGTTTTCCAGGTCGCGAATATATTCCTCACAGGCGATCTTGGAGCGAGCGTAGGCAGAACTTGCTGTGCCGGGTGGCGAGTCCACAGTAAGTTTCTCCGCCACGCCGTGGTAGAGGGCACTGACACTGGAGATGTAGATGATAGTGGCGACACGTTCCTGCAGTGCCAACTCCACTACCATGCGTGTGCCGCGCACATTGGTATCAAACACTCGCTGGCCGTCACTGGGATTGACCGAGACAATTGCGGCGGTGTGAATACAGCAGTCACAGCGGTTGAGTGCCTGTCGAACACTGGCTTCATCCATGATGTCACCGACCACGAACTCAGGTGTTTGATCGGGGTATAGTCGACGCAGTTTTTCCTCGCTGCGAATCAACAGGCAAACTTCGTGGCCCGCTGCCATGAATGCCCTGGTGGTGTGGTAGCCGACAAAACCCGTGCCGCCAGTAATCATTACTCGCATGACGTTCCTTAATCCTGTTACTAGTTCACAGTTTAGCTGTTGCGCGTTGACCTGCCGAGCGAATCGGAGGACTATCTTCGTCAACGCATTACGGCATAGTGCGTTACATAATATTCGAACACAACGAACACAGAATTATGATTATTTCCTCAAACAACATGCGACAGATCGCACTATGTAAACCACACGGTTGTAGTCCCGTGTCGAATGCATTTGTGTGGACACGCACATAGGTTTGAGGAAGCATAAGTTTACTAACATATAAGTAACGAAAGGCCTCCGAGGACCCAAAAGCCCGGAGGCCTTTTTCGTTTATACCGCACAAGCTCTCCACCTTTTGGATCCCGGACGGGGAAAGGGTGAGTACCGTGACACGGGCATTGAGAGCAAACATAGCTGTTATATACCTGATTGGATTTTTCCACAGCTTCATGCTGGTGGTGCCTATATTTGTGCCGCTGATGCAGGACTATGGCCTGTCCATGTCGGAGGTGTTGCAGACCCAGGCGGTGTTCGCCCTGACCGTGGCCTTGCTTGAAGTGCCCTCTGGTTACATCGCCGATATATGGGGGCGCAAGCGCGCCATCGTGTTGGGCTCCTTGCTCAATGGTTTTGCGTTCCTGTGCTTGCTGTACGCCGACGGCTTTGCCGACTTCATTCTCTATGAAGTGATTATCGGGATGGGCGTCAGCCTGATAAGCGGGGCTGACCTGGCGCTGTTGTACGACAGCGAAACCTGGCTGATTGACAACGATGACAGCAGCAATATCGAAGCGCGACGCTCTCTCGGTCGATTGATCGCAATTGAGGCGGGAGCCAGTGGTTTTGCCGGCATTCTCGCCAGCATGATCTTGCTGTTCTCTGACATGGATGCGCTGCTGTGGGTGCAGGCCATGGTGGGCTTTGTGCCCCTGCTGGTGAGCCTGATGCTGACGGAAACCCCGCGCCCCGGTTTGGAGGTTGATCACGCCGGCAATGCCCGGCAGATTTTTGATCTGTTGTTATTTGGCAGGCCGGTGGTGTTGTGGACCACCCTGGCGATTATCGCCTTCGGTCTGCTGTCGCTCTACTCATTCTGGTTGTACCAGAAGTACTGGGAGCTGGCCGGCATCGCGGTGGCGTACAACGGCTATATCTGGGCCGCCTTCGCCATGACGGTCAGTATTGCGGCCCGTTATGCCCCGGCCCTGGAGTTGCGATTGGGTTGGCGCAATACCCTGCTGTTGGCGGCAAGCCTGCCAATCATTGGATTGCTGGGTATGGCACTGGCCTCGGGCTGGGTGGGCGTGGCTTTCGGGTTCGCCATCCAGGTGGCACGGGGTTTAACCCTGACCTTGTTTTACGACGCGCTCAATCGGCGCGTGCCCGGGGAATTTCGTGCCACGATGAACTCACTGGTGAGTCTCGGTGTACGGGGTATGTTCATCGTCACCGGCCCCGCCCTGGGTTATGCGCTGGATAGCCGCGGTATGAGTTTTACCCTGGTCATGCTGGTGATGATCTTCGTTCCGGTGTTCCTGCTGGTGATTGCCAATCTCGGCAAGCGAATTGCCAGGGAAGAGCCCGCCGAAGATACCGAGGCGATTGCCGTCAATTAATACCTACCTGTCCCCCAGGTCTTTGCCCCGCCCCCGCGGGGCTTTTTTTTGCTATTCTGCTTGAATGCCCAACACCCGTGACACCTCGATTCTCGCCACCTTCGTGGTACCGATTGCCAAAGCCCTGCGTCTGCACGGCGTTGATCCCATGCCGCTGTTGGAGCAGGCGCAGATCGATCCCGCCCACCTGATTAACGCCGACAGGCGCATCAACGGTGAACAGCTCGATTCCCTGTTGCGACTGTCGATAAAAGAATGCGACAGTGCGGCTTTTGGCCTGGAAGCAGCTGAGCAGGTGCAACCGGCGACCTTGCAGGCCCTGGGCCTGGCTTTCCTGTCCAGTGACACGGTGCTGGATGGTCTGCGCAGGCTGGTGCGCTTCACCCATGTGCTCAGTACCGGTATGAAACTGCAGCTGGTGGAGAGGGGTGAATACGTCGACCTGGAATTTCATACGCGGGAGGTGGTGGAGGAAGACGATGCGTTTTACGCCGGCCTCGATTTTGGCATGGGGCTGGTTACCATCATGTGCCGCTTGACGCTGGGGGAGTACGTCAGCCCCTTCCACGTGGAAACCCGTCGACCGGAACCCGAACAACCGGATCATTGGGCGGCCTTGCTCGGGGCGAAGATTTCTTTCGGCGCTGAGCGTGACTGTATGCGCTTCGTACACGCGGATATTGTCGATCAGCTGGTTACCGCCAACTCGGAATTAGCTCGCGTCAATGACGAGCAAGCCGAGGCTTATATAGCCGGCTTTATGGATGTAACTACCGCACGCGACGTAGTGGGAAAAATTGTCCAACAGCTGCCCGATGGTCCGCCCAGCCAGAAAGAAGTGGCCGGGGCCTTGAATGTGAGCAACCGCACCCTGCAACGTAAACTCAAGGAAGAAGGCACCAGCTTTATCGACCTGTTACAGCAGACTCGTTTACAGTTGGCGCAGAAATACCTGGGACAACCCCATCGCTCCATCGTCGAGATTGCCTATCTGCTCGGTTTCTCTGAGCCCAGTACGTTTTCCCGCGCTTTCAAGCGCTGGACCGGCCAAGCCCCGGTAGATTACCGGGAAGCTTTGCTATCATGAACAACCCTATAGCCGCGGAGAGCTGAGATGCCCAGATTGATGATTGTTGCCGACCTTCACGGTAAGCGCCAGGTGGCCCTGGAGCGGGGCCTGGTGTTGGCACAGAAGTTGAAGTGCCAGGTACACGTGGTGGGTTTCTGCTACGAGTCCCTGAGCGCGCATGGTATCAATGGTAAAAAGCACCAGGAGCAAATCAAAAAGAAGCTGCTAGCCGTGCGCAAGCGCAGCTTGTTGGAACAGGTACGCAAGCTCAAGCCAGCTCGATTGAAAGTTGACACCCAGATGATCTGGGAAAAATCTATCCACGAGTGGATTATCAAGCAGTGCGCCCAGGGCAACTACCGGGCTGTGATAAAAACTGGCCGTCGCAGTGGCAGCTTTCTGTATACCTCCACCGATTGGCAGTTGCTGCGCGAGTGTCCTGCGCCGGTAATGATCGTGGCGGAGAATCGCTGGCGCAATACCCGGCCGATCCTGGCCGCGGTTGACCTGGGCAGCAAGTCGCGGGTCAAGCAGCAACTCAACAAACAGGTGATCACCACGGCCCAGGCTTACGCTGAGGCCATGGAGTGTGAGTTGTACGTGCTCAATGCCATCCACCTGTCGCCGTTGCTCACCGAACTGGATCTCATTGACGAATACGCCCACGCGGAGGAAATCAGGCAGGGCTTGCAGAAAGTGGTCAAGCGGCTCAGCACCGAGTATGCCATCCCCGAAAAGCGGTTCCGCCTGAAGCAGGGGCCGGTGGAGAAAGTGATTACCAGCGAGGCGGCTCGACTCAAAGCGCAGCTGGTGGTGATGGGCACGGTTGCTCGCAGCGGTGTCAGTGCGCGCCTGATCGGGAATACTGCCGAAAAGGTGTTAAGCCATTTGCGTACCGATGTGCTCGCCCTCAAGCTAAGCCGCTAACTCCAGCACAAATATCACTCCCGCATCTTCGGGCAGGTTGTCTGCGTATAACTTGCCGCCGTGGAACTCGGCGATGAGCCGGGCGATATGCAGCCCCAGGCCCAGGTGGCCCTGTTGGTTTTCTTCGCGCACAGACACCATCGAGTCAAATAGCTGCCCCCGCATACTAGCGGGCAGACCGGGCCCGATGTTCTCCACACTCAGCTGTGTGCTGGCATTGAACTGTTTCAATCGCAACACAATATCCGTACCAGCGGGAGCAAAGCTGGCGGCATTGTCGAATAGCTTGTCGAGTAATTGTGCTAACAACTCTGGCGCCGCGTTAATGTCACAGGTGGTCAAGTCGCACACAAACTTGAGCTGATGATTACTGTAGACCGAACGGTAGGCACCCAGAATATCCCGGCAGAACCCCACCAGCTCCACGTTCTCGAGCTGACTCTGATGCACACTCTCCTCTAAGCGACTGGCTTCACTCATGGCGGTAAGAATGTGGTTGAGTCGCGCCAGACCTTCGCGGGAGCGCTCAATATAGATAGCGTGTTGTTCGGGTGCCTGGTCGAGATTGTCCAGCGATGACTGGATGACCGCGATTGGAGTGCGCAACTCGTGAGACAGTTTGCGACTGAGCGTACGCAGGTAGTCGGTGTATTCCCGCAGGCGATCCAGCAGCTGGCCATACTGCCGCGACAGCTGCCCCAACTCGTCGGCGCTGTGACTGGTCGGGAAATTATTGCGAATGCTGCCATCCTTGCGGATGACGCCGATGGTAGCGCGCGATAGCTTGCGAATGCGCCAGGACAGCCAACTGGCATAGCCGAGTAGGCCCAGCGCAGAGATCAACATGGCGGCAATGCTGTACAGCATCAGCTGACTGAAAGCCTGGTCGGTCAGGCTCAGGTATTGCTCGCTGTTCTGCTGGGCGACTACTGCCCCGGCAATGATGCCCCTACTGACAATGGGTGACGCTGCGCTCAGTAATTTCAACTGTTGATTTTCATCTTGGCTATACCAACCGCTGGTGGCGTTACCCGCCAGTGCGGCCAGCACTTCGTGGCTGCCTTCCTGGCCGAAACTGCCGCCGACAGCCTGTTGCGGCAGGGCGCGATTATTGAGAATGGCGCGGTAAATCAATTTCAATGGCCACGGGGTGTCACTGTCGGCCTGTTGCCAGGGTTCGGATTCTGAATCCAGTTGCCCGGCGCTGGCAACCGTCCACTGTTGTGCATCCACCACGCTGAGCACCAGTTCTCCGGCGGCGAAAGGTTTGATCAGGTTCTGCAAGGCTGCGCTGGAGTAGATCAGCCACGGTGGTGCGCTGCGGTGGCGTGGTTCTATACTGCCGTGAGTCACGCTGCTGCTGCCTGAGACGTTGACCAGGTAGAAGCCGAGCCGATTGGCGCACAGGCTCAGGGGCAGTTCCAGTTCCAGGTTGAAACCGGTCATGGTGTCTTGCCACTGGCCGCGGATACGGGACTCCCAGCGGCTGACACGGCCGTTTTCCAGTAGCCGAGCCTGCACCGGGCCAGGCCCGGCGGAGGCAATAACATAGCTCGTGCCCTCGCCGGTGCGCAATATCAGGCGGTCGCCGGTGGCGTGGGAGGTAATGCGTGGGTCGTGGTAGGTAACGGACTGATCCTCCACGCTGAACAACAGGTAGAGACGTCCCTTGCGGGTTTGGGCACGGTAGCTAACGGGGCCCCATTGGCCATGTACGGGGCCTTCCCAGCCGTCTGCATAACCGTCGACAATAATGGGCGCGGTTGATGCCGTGGCATAAAGTTGTTGGCCACTGTCTTCACCGTCTTGCCAGCGCTTCAGGTCCGGGTACAGCAACTCGGGCTGGTCACCCAGCACAGTGGCAATGGCGCGGGTGGTTGCCTGCAGCGATTGTTCCTGTCCGTATTGCAGGGCCGATTCCATTTCCCGCACAAACTGGCAGCCGGCCCAGGGCAGTGTTAATAAAAGCAGGCTGACCAGCATCAGCTGCCGACGCAGTGTCATTGTCAGCTGACCTTCTAGCGATAGCCCATACCATAGGCAGTTTCTATGGCCGAGAAGGCCGTATCGACTTTCTGGAATTTTTTGCGAATGCGTTTTACATGGGAGGTTATGGTGTTGTCGTCCAGTACCACGTTGGCGGCGTCCATGAGTTGCTGGCGATTTTTCACGTGGCCCGGGTGCTGGACCAGGGCGTGAACAATCCAAAATTCAGTCACGGTCAGGTCGATCAGTACTTCGTTCCAGTGTACGGTCATGCGCTCGAGATTGAGTTCCAGTTGTCCCCGCTCGATCACGTGTTCTTCTTGCACTGGCCGGCGCAGCGCATCAACTCGACGAAACAGGGCGATGATACGCGCCAGTATTTGGGCCTGGGAAATATCCTTGGTCAGGTAATCATCGGCACCCAGGCGCAGGCCTGAGATGACGTCGAGCTCAGTATCCCGGGCGGTGAGAAATACAATCGGCAGTTCCGGTGCCCGCGCCCGTAAATCCCGGCACAGGTCAAAGCCGCCTTCGATTTCCTCCTGCAAGCCCACATCGATGATGGCCAGATCCGGCAGGCGCTGTTGGAAAGAATCCCAGGCGCTGGCGCGATTCTCGAACAGGCTCACTCGAAATCCTTGTCGCTGTAGGGCGTCACGGTAGTTGGCAGCGATACTGGGTTCGTCTTCAACGATGGCAATATGTCTGGGCATGAGGTTGATGGTTCCAAAATATGGCCCTTATCACAAGTCCCTGCCACAATTGATCACAATTGGGCCCGGCATTGTCATGCCGCTCTGGTGTACTACTGCTAACACCGCAGGGAGTACGCCATGTTCCGACGCCAGAAATATCCCCGTTACCTGATCCTCGAACAGCCACGCCCGGTTGCCAGCCGCAGGTGGCGCGTGTTTGGTATCGCCAGCCTGGTGACACTGTTCGCCCTGGCGATACTGATTTTGATAGCCGCCAGCAGTGCTCACGCCAGCAACCTGGATGAGGCCACAGGCGGTGAGTTGCTGTTGCGCGAAGAGGGCAGCGGCTATTACCACAAGGCCCTGCAGCTGGAGAGCAAGGTCGATATCCAGGTCAGTGGCATGGTGGCCGAGGTCGCGCTCCAGCAGCAGTTTCGCAACAGCAGCGATCGCTGGGTAGAGGCGGTTTACGTGTTTCCGCTGCCGGACAACGCCGCCGTGAATTACCTGCAGATGCAGATTGGCGAGCGCGTGATTGTCGGCGAAATCAAGGAGAAACAGGCGGCCCGGAAAATTTATCGGCAAGCGCGGGCGGCGGGCAAGAAGGCGGCGCTGGTGGAACAGCAGCGCCCGAATATGTTTACCAACCGGGTGGCCAATATCGGCCCCGGTGAGACGGTGCGGGTCAGCCTCCGTTATGTGCAGCGTGTGGCCTATCGCGAGGGTGAATTCAGTTTACGCTTTCCCATGACCATCATCCCACGCTATATACCCGGGCGGCCGCTGGCAGAAAAAGAGCTGCAATCACTGAGTGTCGACCCGAGCCTTGGTTGGGCCGTGGACACCGGCCAGGTCGCCGATGCCAGTCAGATTACGCCGCTGCAGACTAGCCAGGGCGGGCCCGCTGTGAGCATTCAGGCCAGCATCGACATGGGCCTGCCGCTGGCCCAGGTGCAATCGGTGTTTCACGACATGCAGTTGAGTCGCAGTGAGCATCGCTATCAATTACAACTGACTGAAACCGGGGTATTGATGGACCGGGATCTGTTGCTGCAATGGCGAGCGCAGGCCGGGACTGAACCCCGGGCCGCATTTTTCAGCGAGGAGGTGGCGGGGGAACACTACGGTTTGTTGATGGTGTTGCCGCCCGTCGGCAGTGTTGTACCGAGCCTGGCGCGCGAATTAATTTTCGTTGTTGATACCTCTGGCTCCATGGGCGGAACCTCAATCCTGCAGGCCAAGGCCAGTCTGCAGTTTGCGCTGGCACAACTGGTTGGCCACGATCGTTTCAATATCATTGAATTCAATTCCTCGGCGCGGGCGCTGTTCCCGCGCGCCATGCTGGCCAGCCACCACAACCTGGCCCGGGCCAGCGAGTTTGTGCGCCACCTGGATGCCGGCGGTGGCACCGAGATGATGCAGGCCCTGCAGATGGCCCTCTCGAAACAAGAGCCGCAGCAAGAGTCGAGGCAAATACACAAATCTGAAGTCGAACAGGACTATCTACGCCAGGTGGTGTTCATTACCGATGGTGCCGTCGGTAATGAAATGGCCTTGTTTCAGGAGATTCAGCAAACATTGGGCAGCAGCCGCTTGTTCACGGTGGGGATTGGCTCTGCACCCAACAGTTGGTTTATGCGCAAGGCCGCCCAGGTGGGGGGTGGCCAATTCAGCTATATAGGTGATCTGGGGCAGGTGCAAAAACAGATGCAGCGCTTGTTCAATGGCATCAGCCGGCCGTTGGTCGTGGACCTGACAGTGGACTGGCCAGGCACAGTGGAAGCATATCCACAACGGATTCCAGATCTTTATCCCGGCCAGCCCGTGCTGGTCTCGGCACAGATGAAAACACCGCTACTACAGCAGTCGATAATTGTGCGTGGCCGCAGTGCCGGTCAACGCTGGCAGCGCGAAATTAAACTGCCAGCGGCGAGTGGCAATGTCAGCTCCCATCGCGGCGTGGCCAGCCTGTGGGCCAGGCAGAAAATAGAAGAGCTGTTGGACCAGAGAATTCTCGGTGTCGAGGAGACGGCGGTGCGTTCACAAGTACTGCCGGTAGCGCTGACGCATCAGCTGGTGAGTCCCTATACCAGTTTTGTCGCCGTCGAGGCTGTGATAAGTCGGCCGGCAGAAGAACATTTGCTGAGTCAGGCCGCCCTGGCAGCCAGGCCACAAGGTCAGGCAGCACAGCCCTATGCCTATCCAAAAACAGCGGCTGGTTGGATGGTTCAATTGTTGTTGGGGCTCAGTATGCTCATACCATGGCTCGCACGTTTACGTTGGCGTTAGCCCTGGTCGGGCTTTGCCTGCTGGTTCAGGCCAGTTGGATTCCCGCCAAGGCGGAGTTGGCCCAGTGGTTAATCGCGCGGGCCTGGCAGGCGGGACAAGCGAGTAAGCCCTGGCCCTGGGCGGATACCTGGCCGGTCGCCCGCTTGCAGATACCGGCGCTGGGGCTCGATCAATACGTGCTATCGGGGGGGCAGGGCAACGCGCTGGCCTTTGGCCCTGCGCAGGCGCCGAGGATTCGTGGCACTCGTGTGATTTCCGGGCATCGCGATACACACTTTCGCGACCTCGAAAAGCTATCCGCGGGCCAGCTTATCCGCCTCACTGGTCTCAATGGCAAGCTGCGCCAGTTCCGTGTCAGTCACCGCCAGGTGGTGGACAGCCGCACCGCCACACCTGACTTTGAGCAGGCCGAGTTGCTATTGATCACCTGCTACCCTTTTGATGCGCTCGCCGCCGGTGGTCCCCTGCGCTACCTCGTGTACGCCCGTGAACAGGTACAGAAGCCGTTATTTTTGTGATCCATGTCTAGAAAATG
This sequence comes from Halieaceae bacterium, assembly GCA_965237855.1. Taxonomy (GTDB): domain Bacteria; phylum Pseudomonadota; class Gammaproteobacteria; order Pseudomonadales; family Halieaceae; genus CBDEGK01. The sequence goes on from CBDEGK010000008.1 coordinate 200,708, forward strand.
GACTCTGCAGCTGGGCAGGGCCGATTCCGGCGGCGCATACTCGCGCACGAGTACATATAATAAAGACAGACGAGGTGTACCGTGGCCAAGAAATTAGCAGTTATATTCGGGGTTATTTTACTGACTGGCTCGATACTGATTGGATCTACAATCCAGGTACATGGGTTGGCAAACCTGCGGGCCCTGGGAAATAGCAAACTCGAAATTACCAACACTGATGATCGCCTGGTGATGGAGCTGGCACAGCTGGCGCATGAAGCCTATCTCTATGCGCGGCCCATGCTCGATGCCTACGAGGCTATGTACAGTGCCATCATCGACGAGTCTGCGCCGGGCTATATCGGCGAGTTCAATAATATTCATGTGATTACTAACGTCGAATCAGAGTCGGCGCAGAATATCGAAATCAGCGCCTGGCTGGATCTGCGTACTGAACCCCTGTTGTTACATATACCCACCGCGGGTGCTGCTAATACGCGGATTCAGGTCGCTGATCTGCACGGCACTATATTCGAACGCATAGCGGCATCAGAGCAGCGCAGCAGCAGCGGCAATTACCTGATTGTCAGCCGCAGCTGGAAGGGGCAGATTCCCGCCGGGGTGACCCGGGTTATTCGGCCCAGTACTGACCTGGTGCAAACCTGGGCTTCGGTCAGCGTTGGTAACGCTGTGGCCTTTGAGCAGATTCGCAGCTGGGGCCAGAAGATTGCGCTGGTGCCACTGAGTGCCTATACCATGGGCGAGCGGCCGCAACCGGCACCCTGATTGAAATTGCCGGAGTGGAGCGAGCGCAAGGCCAAGGGTGTTGGATTTATTCCCTACCTGAATTTCATGCTGCGCTTTACCCATGCCGAGGGAGAGGAGGCACTGCAACTGGAACGCTTTGCCCGCATTGGTATTATCGCTGGTGTGCCGCGCGCTCCGCGCAGCAATACCGGTGCCATCGCCGCCGGCATCGCCCGGGCTCGAATCGAACTGGAGCGGAGCCAGGCGCTGTTGTTTGACGAAACTGCCATAATTCATCAGATTTAATCCCCAGAAAGCCGGGTTAGCGACCCGGCAATGTCTCCTTGTTGGCGCGTAATAGACCCATCACCACCAACGATCTCAAACAAGGAGACAACCATGAAAATTCCCACACTTATACTCAGCGCCCTCGTGGCCACCACTTTTATGCACCCGGCCCGTGCCGGCCAGCCGGCGTCGTCACAGTTCTTGCCAGCCAAGCAAGGTGTTACTTTTGTCGGCAGCTCGCTGGCCGGCGCGGCGTTGGGTGGACCATTGGGGCTGGCCGCCGGCGCGCTTATCGGCGCCTGGTATGGCAATCAACTTGAAGAGGCGGAGGCTTACGACCGGGCCAACCAACAACTGACCGAGACTCGCTCACAGCTGGCGCAGTCGAAAAGTCAACAATTGGTATTGCGTGAGGAACTGCTTATTGCACAGGACGAGAGCCTGCACTACGCCCAGCTGGTGCTGGATCAGCTGGAACTGGAGATGATGTTTCGCACCGATCAGTCAGAGCTGACCGGGGCAGGGCAGAAGCGCTTGCAGAGCCTGGCGACTTTCCTCGTCGATAATCCGCAAATATCCATCCGCCTGGATGGTTACGCTGACCCCCGCGGGAGCACTAACTACAACGAGGAACTGGCCCTGGCGCGGGTGAGTCACGTGGCGCGGATGTTACAGCAGCAGGGCGTGGATACCTCGCGCATTGCCACCTACAGCCACGGCTCGCAACAATCCACCGCCAGCAGTGGTGACTACGACGCCTATGCGCTAGAGCGCGTGGTCAAGATCAACCTGCAACAGGAGCCCAACAGCGCGTTTGCCATGACCCCCTAGCAATAGCCGCCAGGTCTCAAAAACCCTCCTGTCCACAGGCCTTGCCCAGCCCCCGCTGGGCTTTTTTGTGTATAAAAAACAATAATATAGAACGTTGGCGCCAAATGTCATGCGGTTGGCGTCGGCGGCCATCCAGCAAATCCTGACTTCGCCCTACTATGGCTCCATACACACACGGTAAAGGCCACGGCCATGAACGACTACCTGGAAACACCCGCAGTACTTTCCCACAACAGCGATCGGGAATTTGATGCCGCCGAACAGGAAGACGCCAGTGCACTGCGGTGGCTTATCGAGACGGAATACTTTGATGAGAACGATTGAGCTGACCACCGACACGCTGTCGGTGCAACTGACAGAATTTGAATTGATGGCCCTGGCGGCACTGGTCGAGAAAGGCCAACTGCATGTGACGGTGAAGCACGCTGACGACGACTGCATCGGCAAGGCCATCAACGAGGTAGCCGACGAATTTAAATGTTTGCTGGGACATTTTTCACTGGCCCAGGCGAGCTGACAGAAAGTGGGGAGAGCGACATGCACGATTTAGTAAAACGAATTAAAGAAGCGGACAAGTGTTACGTGTTTGCCCGCAACGCCACGGACCGTGGCCATCCGGAACTGGCCATTGAGGCCTACCGCCATGCGGTGGACCTGAGAACGGCACTGCATGAGGACGTTAGCGAAGCGGAACGGATGGCATTGAAAGCGTTTTATGCCTACGAAGAAGCGCTCTCCTATCAACAAGGCAAGCGCAAGCGCGCCACGGGTACCTGGCAGATGGTTAATCGCTACGGCATTTTACCCACCCTGGCCAAACGCCTCGAGAGCAAGAGTGTGGAAGAAGTGCTGCCGGCATTGAAGGAATTGAAGATGGAGGACTACTCGCTACAAACGGTTGCCTCTACCTATGCCAACGAACTGAAAGAGGCCGCGTAAAGCGCGTGCCTCTCAACCGAATCTCCTAGTGAGATATGACCCCTACCCTTGCCCGGCAGCTATAACGTCGGGCTTTTTTTTGCCCGTTATTTACCAGAGCTGGTACAGCCCCACCAGGCTGACCGTGAGCAGTCCGATACCAATCACCCGGAAAAATACCTTGGTCTCTGCCCGCAGGGTGTACTCGTGAAAACGCAGACCGATCACGTGGCCGACCGCGGCGCAGGGCAGTAACCACAGGTGGTGTGCCCACTGCATATCAATCCCCACGTAGACAAAAGCCGATAGCTTGATCGCTACCAGGATGAACCACAGCACAAACAGGGTGTCCCGCAGTTGGTGTTTCTCCATATGGCTGGCTGCCACGGGCACTACCAGCGGCACGGCTATCAGCGAGGTGCCACTGACGTAGCCGCCGAGCATCAGGAAAAATGCATCGATGTAGCGATTATTGCTTTTGAAAGGGCGATCGAGGATATAGGTCATCGAGTAGACAGAGACAATAGTGAAGATAAACCCCGAGATGATTTCGGCGGGAAGGGTGATGACGCCGAATACCCCGATCAACTTCGGCACGATCATCAATGCCAGCGCGTATTTAATGAACCGCCAGTTCACCGTGGAGCCCGACTGCTGGTTCTGAACAAGCGTCAGCGCCGAGAAGAACAACAGGTGCACCGCAACAATCGGCAGGAACACCAGTGGCTCATTTACCACCAGCAACAGGAAGGGCAGGGTCAACACCGCACCCCCGAATCCAAGACCCGAGCGCACGAAGCCCCCCCACACAAACAGCAGGCCGATAATGATGTATTGAAACGTCGCTAAGTTATCCACAATTTCCCATGACCCGAAATGTCGGACCACTCCGGCCGCCTGCGGTAATTGTGGACATGGTACCCGGAGGGTGTAACTGGGAGGTTAGAAGCTAGCCGAGCATGGCCTTTTCGGCTTCCAGGACCTTTTCCATCGCCGGGTGAGCTTTCACGCGCTCGAAAAAGGCGACGGCTTTGGGCCACTTTTCAGCATCCAGGGACATCCCGCCGTAGCCAGCACTGATGGTGGGGCTGGTCAAGGCGATATCGGCGACGCCGATGTCACCGAAAAAGAAGCCTTCAGCGGGCACAATGCTTTCCACATAATCTGCCCAGCGCGGCAGTACGTTGTTCTCCACATCTGCCAGTCGCTCCAGATCAGGATCTCCCATCCCCATCAGCTGCTTGACGAAGTTCTCGAAAAAGAACACGGCTGTGCACTCGATCCAGCGCGAATCGGCAAATTCCTCGATCCAGCGCGACCGGGCCCGGTCGGCGGGCGAAGAGGGCAGTACCGGTATCGCCGGGTACACCTCCTCCAGGTATTCGCAGATCACGCTGGAATCTGAGACCTGCAGATCACCGTCTTCCAGGGCCGGAATTTTTCCCAACGGGCTGATCTTCAGGTACTCCGGGTCATCTGAGCCAGGCATGATCATCACGTGATCGTAGTCCAGACCCTTGATTGTCACCAGCAGTGTAAAACTGACCCACTAGCGACAATTTAAAACTGACCCACCTGAGGCACAATTACCGCCAATTTCAATCAAGAGAGAGGCGGTGTAAATGAGATGTTGAATCAGGAGCAATTAGTGGACATACACGTTTTACATCGACAAGGGACGAGCATCCGCAGTATCGCCAAAGAAATGAACCTATCACGCAATACCGTACGTCGTTATCTGCGCGATGCTGCCAAAACACCTCGCTATTCTCAGCGCGAGAAAAGGCCGTCTAAACTGGACTCGTTCAAACCCTATTTAGGAGAGCGTATCGAGGCAGCGAAACCCTATTGGATACCGGCGACAGTCTTGTTTCGAGAGATTCTGGCGCGAGGCTACCAAGGCAAAGAAGGTATTCTGAGAGATTATCTCCGACAATTTAAGCCGAAGGCGAAAGATCCAGTCGTTCGCTTTGAGACACCGCCTGGCCAGCAGTTACAGGTAGATTTCACGACGATTCGGCGAGGCAGAAATAGGCTTAAGGCCTTCGTTGCCACCCTGGGATACAGTCGAGCAACCTACGTACGATTCAGTCAATACGAACGGCAGGAGGATTGGTTAGCGGGTATTGAAGGTGCGTTACACTACTTTGGAGGCGTGCCTGAGGAACTGCTATTCGATAATGCCAAGTGCATCATGATTGAGCGAGACGCCTTTGGTGCCGGGAAACATCGGTGGAACGCCAGTTTGTTGAACATGGCTCGTGATAATGGTTTTAGATTGCGCGCCTGTCGGCCCTACCGTGCTAAGACCAAGGGCAAAGTCGAGCGATTCAACGGTTATCTTAAAGGTAGTTTTATCACACCACTGGCCGCGTCACTGAAGCAATCCGGGCTGGCGCTGGACGTGGAGGTAGCCAATGGGCAGGTGGGTCATTGGCTCGCTGACATTGCACATCAGCGAATTCACGGGACAACAGGCCAAAAGCCGCAGGTATTGCTCGATCATGAGCGATTAAGCCTCATGCCGCTGCCTTTGGCGCAGCGCTTGGTGGCTCAGGACAAACCGCGAAGCAATGCCCAGGCACTCCCGATCGAAAGTCTCCAGCATCCGCTGAGTACCTATGACCAGCTGCTGGGAGTTGCTGTATGAACCTGCAGATGGAAAGAGTGCAGCAAGCCTGCGAAGTGCTTAAACTCGGTGCTGTGGCATTGGAATGGTCCGCTATCGCTGACAGGGCCTCCGGTGACGAGTCATCACTGGCTGACTTTCTTGAGCAGCTACTGCGGGTTGAGATAGACGCCAGGATGCTCCGCACCCGCGAGACTTTGCTGAGGTTTGCAGGGTTGCCGTCCGTCAAGCGTTTTGAAGACTATGACTTCAAGTTCGCCACCGGTGCACCGCGCAGGCAACTCCAGGAATTAACCAGTTTGGCCTTCATCGAGCGTGCAGAGAATATCGTGCTGCTTGGACCCAGTGGTGTCGGTAAAAGCCACCTGGCGATCAGCCTGGCATACCAGGCGGTCATGAATGGGATCAAAACACGCTTCATTACGGCGGCGGATCTCATGCTGCAACTGGCCACCGCAAAAAAGCAGGACCGACTAGAGTCTTACCTCAAACGAAGTATCCAGGCACCTAAGTTGCTCATAATTGATGAAATAGGTTATCTGCCATTTGGCCGGGAAGAAGCCAATCTGTTTTTTAATGTCATTGCTAAACGTTATGAGCAAAGCAGTGTCATTGTGACCAGCAACTTGCCATTCTCGCAATGGTCTACTGCGTTTGCTGATGATCAGACCTTAACCGCGGCTTTACTCGACAGATTGTTACACCATGCACATATCGTCCAGATATCGGGGAGCAGCTACCGACTCAAGGGAAAGAAAGCGGCCGGTATCGTCCCGGCAGCAAGCCAATCATTGGTTAAATAACGGAAAGAAAACGCTGAGGGTGGGTCAATTTTAAATTGCTGATTAGCACGGCAAGGTGGGTCAGATTTGGACTGCTGTTGACACTTGATGGCACAGACCGTCATAACCTTGCGTACAAAAGGGGATAAATTAGCACCGTAAATCTTCATGCCAGTACATCCACGAGGATCCAGACGGAACTGATGAGGATAGTGCCGATGGTAGAGACCATGCCGACGGGGCGGCCAACTGATGGTCCGAGCTCGCTCATCGCAAACCAGTGCAGGACCCGGCCAAATACCAGCAGGGCGCCAAGAGCGTGCAGCCAGGTATTTGAAGCGCCGAGCACTTCCATCATGATCAGTAGAAACAGGGCCATGGGTACGGTTTCTATGAAATTCCCCTGGGCGCGAATGCGCTTGATCAGCTCTTCATTGCCACCGTCACCCAGCAGGATGTTGTTTTTGACGCGGTAGAGACCCACGCGCATGGTAAACGGTATGAACATCAGGCCGAGAATGGCCACGTACAGGGGGGTAATACTCAACAGGGAAGGCATTTCCATGAATCATCTCCTCGAGAAATCGATCTGCACATGACTTGCACAGTGCAAGTTAATATACGCTTTGACTTGCAAAATGCAAGTATAAATCTAATACTGGGCCTATGGATATTATCCCCAAACGCTCTAATTGCCCGATTTCCGTCATGCTCGACCTGATTGGAGATCGCTGGAGCCTGCTGATTCTGCGCGACAGTATCTTCTGGGGCAAACGCCGCTACAGCGAATTTCTCAGTACCACCGAGGGTATCTCCACCAATATTCTCGCCAGCCGCCTCAAGCGGCTGGAAGCGGCGGCCATGATGGAGAAATTCCGCGACCCTCGTGACCGCAAAGCCATACTCTATATACCTACCGAGCGCGGTCTCAAGCTGGTCCCGGTGCTGCTGGAGGCCATTCGCTGGGGCATGAGTGAGCTTGACGACACCGGTGTCCCCGAGATGATGCAGCCGGTACTTGAAGAGGGTGGGGCTGAATCTTTTATGGCCGACAAACGCGCCCAACTTGCCGAGGAACGCGCCGCACTGCACAATGTGTGACTTTTAAACCGGAGCACACAACAATGAGCGCTGAAATATGAGTGAGACAACTTGGGATACCTTGATCCGCGGCGCGTTGGTTTTTGACGGCCACGGCGGCAAACCCCAACATCTTGATATCGCCCTCAAAGACGGCAAAGTTGTCGCCAAAGGTTCGGTGCTCGCACCTGAGCAGGCAGCCGAAATCATTGATGGTTCTGGCCAGTGGTTGATGCCGGGTCTGCTGGACATCCACACCCACCTCGACCTTGAAGTTGACCTCGACCCCGGCCTGCCGGAAGTAGTTCGCCACGGCACCACCACCGTGCTGGTGGGTAATTGCAGCCTCGGTACCAGCTTTGGCAAGCAGCTCATCGGTGACACCAACCCCATCGTCGATTGCTTCACCCGGGTCGAAAACATCCCCAAGCCAGTGCTGGCCAAATGCGTTGACGCGGTTACCTGGGACAATACCGGTGACTACATGGATCACTTCGCCGACATACCCCTGGGCCCGAACATTGCCGCCTTCCTGCCGCACTCCATGTTGCGGATAGAAGTGATGGGTCTGGATGATTCCGTCAACCGCGAGCCCACCCAATCAGAATTGGAACAGATGGCGGCCCTGCTGGAGAAGGCGCTCGACCAGGGCTTCATGGGCATGAGCACCGACGGCTTGCCGTTTCATTACATGGCCAACGATCCCAACACCGACAAGCGCATTCCCACCCAGTTTGCGCCCCGTAGCGAAATGAAATACCTGCTCCAGGTACTGCGTGATCGCGATAAGGTCTGGCAAACCACGCCAATTATCGAGAACCGGCTCAAGGCCTTTACCTATTTCGCCTTCACCAGTGGGCGCCTGTACGGCAAAGCACTGAAAACGTCAGCCTTGAGTGCCATGGAGTTCGCCCTCATGCCCAAGGCAACCAATGCCTTCCTGGGTTTTGCCAAGTTGATGAATTCGAAGTTGTTCAAGGGCAACATGCATTTCCAGGCCCTGGGTACCAACTTCCGGGTCTGGGCCGACGGTATTGTCAGCCCGCTATACGAAGAACTGGAATCCACCTGCCAACTTATTGCCAAAGAATACGACGATGTGGAAGGCCGCATGGCGCTGCTGAATGATCCGGCTTTCATCGAACAATTTAGAAAAGACTGGTCCCACGGTCGCCGCGGTTTCAACCTGGCTCACTTCAAGACCAAAATGGGTGCGCCGGATTCCATGGTGATTCGCGATTTCGACCGCATGGTGTTCGATGGTGCCCCGGTGAGCGACTGGGAGGAGGAAAACTTCCAGCAGGTACTGGACCGACTCGAAGCGTACCAGGGTGGCGATGCCAGCCAAGCCCGCAGCGATGACGAGAGAGATGCATTCGACAAGTTCCCCAGCCCCATCGAAGGCGATGCCAATTTCATGCTGCATATGCTGCGTGAACACGACAAGAACTTTCGCTTCTGGGTGGATATCGGCAATGTTGGCAACAAGGCCACCCTGGGCCTGTTGTTGCATGAAAGCACGCTGCCCGGTTTCAACGATTCTGGCGCCCATATCACCAACATGGCTTTTTTTGACGCCAACCTGATGGCACTGAAGTTGGCCTACACAAAAGGCCTGGATGTTGTGAGTCGCATGGTGCAACGCCTGACGTCCGAGCCGGCCGAGTTCTTTGGTCTCGATGTGGGCACGCTGGATATCGGCGCCCAGGCCGACATCACCATGATCAACCCGGAACAGCTGGTGAATCACGACTGCGATCCCAAGCGTGAGTTGGTCTACCGTGAACTTTTTGAGCACAAGCAGATGGTCAACCGCCCAGACCGGGTTGTTTCCCGGGTCATGATCAATGGCACCGTGGTGTGGGAAGACAATGACTTCACCCCGGCCCTCGGGACCACCAGGCTAGGCCGGGCCCTGCGCGCCGCCTGATCCTGGTCGGTGGTATAAGGTCGGTGAAAAAAAAGGACGCCAGGTTCTGGAACTGGATCGCTAAACGTTACGCCAGGCAACCGGTGGCGGATGAAGCGGCTTACCAGGCCAAGCTGGACAAAACGCGCGAGTACTTCAGCCCGCAAACCGAGGTGCTGGAGATCGGCTGCGGTACCGGTTCCACGGCAATCGCCCATGCACCGTATGTAAAACATATTCGCGCCGTCGATATTTCCGAGAAGATGATTGCGATCGCCAAGGAAAAAGCCGGCAGCGAGAACATCGATAATATAACCTTCGACTGCGCGGCCATCGACGACCTGGACGTTGCCGATGCATCACTCGATGCGGTGCTGGCCCTCAGTATTTTGCACCTGGTGTCAGACCGCGACGATGTGATCGCCGACATTCACCGCCTGCTCAAGCCCACTGGCGTATTTATTTCCAGCACCGCCTGCCTGGGTGACAAGATGCGCTGGTTTCGATACATCGCCGCGATGGGTTACTTCCTGGGTCTATTCCCGTTACTGCGTGTATTCACAGGCAATGAATACATCGATTCAGTCAGGGCGGCTGGCTTTGACATTGACTACCAGTGGCAAGCCGAGAACAGCCTGGCGCTGTTCATGGTGGCGAAGAAGCGCACCGTTTAAACATACCGCACCATGCCGCCATCAATACGCAAATTCTGCCCACTGATATAGCCGGCCCTGGGGCTGGCGATAAACGCCACCAGGTCGGCCACTTCTTCGCGTTCGGCTATGCGCGCCGACGGGTTGGGAAAGTCGGTTTCAGCAATTTTCTTTACGATCTCATCCCAATCTTCGCCCCAGCCTTCGCGCGCAGCCTTGGCGCGGTAACCGGCTTCCACTTCCTCGGTGCGAATCAGGCCGGGTGAAATGGTGTTTACCGTAATACCCGTACCCGTCAATTCCTTGGCCAGCGACACGCCCATGGTGGCCAGTGCACCCTTGGCGGCGTAGTAAGCGGGCATGATGTTATTGGGTTGATGGCTGCCAATGGTGCCCAGGTTAATGACCCGACCCCAGCCTTTGTCCCTCATGGGGCCCATCAATCCCTGGATCAGCCGGGCTGCTGACAACACGTTGATCTCGTACATCTGCAGCCACTTGTCGTGATCGCTGTCGGACCACTTGTGGCGATCGGCGGTGCCGTAGTTATTCACCAGGATATCCACGGTCAGCCCCAGCGCTGCAATCTGATCAAGCACTTGCTGTCGGCCGGGCTCGCTGGCGATATCGCCCCACACGTGATGCGCTAAACCCGTTTCAGTGCCGTCATTATTGGCGTGGCCAATGACAATTGCGCCTTCAGCCGCCAGGGTAGTGGCGATGACTTCACCGGTGCCGCGATTACAGCCGGTGACAAGGGCAATTTTATCTTTAAGTTGTAAATCCATATCAATATACTAGTTACTACTTAGGGGTTGATAGAAAGCGTTGACATAATAATGCAATACTTGGAACTACTGGCCTTTTATCATTGGGTCATTATCGGGGTCGGTTTTTTCCTGTTGGAAATAACCCGCATCGGTGGCATCTCTACGCCGGGCACTATTGTGGCCATCGTGTTGGCGATTGTCACCTACATCTACCCGGACATTCCCTGGTGGGAACAGGTCTGGGCTTTTGTCATGCTCACGGCACTGGGCTCTATTCTCTATTTGCGGCGCAAGCAAGAGGCCGACCCGCAAGCCGGTGAGATGCTTCTCAGTCCCGATGTGCAGGCCAGCTATCTCAAAGGCTTCACGATTACCCTGAAAGAAGCCCTCGCTGCCGGGGAGAGCAAGTTACAGGTGAAAGGAAAATTTTGGCGAGTGTACGCCAGTCGCGGCTACCCGGCGGGGGAGATCGTGGAAGTGATGGGCCACAGTGGCGCGGTCTTACAACTGGGTGCGCACGAGCAATCCGGGTATGGCATCAGTGCGCGGCACAGTGATTCCGGTGTGCCTTTATCCGATTACCGGCGCGACAAGAAGGTCGAACACGAATACGGTGAGCCAGATTTCGATTTCTGGGTGCTGTTCCACGCCGCCCTGCAAGCCCACACCAAGTTCTCCCTGTTGCAGGTCTATCACCTGGTCTGCGGGCTTAGCGGTAAGTCCCTGGCTGAAGCCCGCAGCGGGCTCAATACCCATACGCTGGCGCTGTACGATTCCAAGGAAGAGGGCCAGTACCAGACCTTGGGCGAGAACCACCACAGTGAACCCCGGGTGTATAACTTCCTGTACGGCGAGGGCAGCTGGTCGAACGCGCGCAACGAGCAATTTGAAGAACAAATGGACCATTTGGAGGCGGCATTGCAAACACCCTGGGCCGACAAGCTGCGCGGCACGCTGCCACTGGAACTGACAGAAACAGCCCTGCGCATGCTGCGAGACGGCAAATTGGCCGAGGATGCCGGCACTGACGTCAGCGGCTGAGTTTGTTGCCAGCCTGGCGGCCGCACCAAAACTCACCAGCGTTTTTAATCCCTGGTGCCAACCGGGGCTGCAAGCGAATTTGGTGGTTTACCTGCGCACCCTCCATGCTCTGTGTGCTGAAGAAAGAGTCGTACCCATCCTGATTGTGGGAGAGGCATTAGGTTACAAAGGTGGTCGTAACACTGGCATCCCCTTTAGCAGCAGTCAGTTATTCGCCGATATCGATCATCCATTTCTGCGCCAGCTGGCACCTCTACTGACACTCACCCGTGACGACAGTGAAAACACCGCCACTATTGTCTGGGACTATCTGTGTGCTAAAAAGGCGGTGCCGCTGTTCTGGAATGCCTTTCCTTTTCACCCGCACCGCAAGCATCGGCCCAACAGCAACCGCAAACCCACCGCTGGCGAGGTCCGCCGTGGCATCCCTTACCTTCAGCAACTGGCAGAGATCTTCCAGCCAAGCCAGATCGCGGGGTTGGGTAGGGTAGGGCAACAGGCCGCACAGCAGGCATTTCCCAACAGGGACATTGGTTATATTCGCCACCCGTCTTATGGCGGTAAGCAGGAGTTCGTTACCGGCATGGATGCCTTGCTGTGAACCGGTATCTTGGCATCGACGGGGCCCCGGCCGGTTGGATAGTTATTGCGCTGGATGAGCACGACTAGGTTCAGCATCATCTGGTCTCTACCATCAGTGCCGCCCAATCCCTGATAGAAGATGCGGTGGTGGCGCTGATCGACATGCCCATCGGCATTGTCGGAAACGGGCCAGATGAGCGACGCGCAGACAGCGCCGCACGGCGCTATCTTGGCAAACGCCGTTCCAGTGTATTCCCCATGCCGTGCCGGGCAGCACTTAGAGAGACTGACTACCTCACTGCCAGCCTGCTCAATCAGAAACTATCCGGCAGAAAGCTTAGCAAACAGACCTGGAATATCATGCCCAAGATCGCCGAGGTGGATGACCTGGTGCGACGCAACCGAAAGTTGCCCCTGCGCGAGTCTCACCCGGAAGTGTGTTTTACGGCGCTCCATGGCGGGGTGCCCATGGCCCACAACAAGAAAACCCCAGAGGGGCATGGGGAGCGCCTCGGTGTACTCAAGGCACACCTGCCAGACATTGCCCGGGCCTGCGCCGACGTTCGCGCCACGCACCTGAAAAAAGCCCTCGCCGATGACGACATCCTCGATGCCATGGTGTTGGCGCTGACCGCGCGTCTAGGCAGTAAAGCCGGTTTCAGGTCGCTACCCGAAAATGCGCAGCGCGACAGCCTCGGCTTGCCGATGGAGATTGTTTATGCGAATTAAAACCGCCCCAGCCGCTGCATTAATTCCCGCCCGCTGCAAATGATCTCGCTGCAGTTGGCCATATGGGGATGGGTTTCCCAGGGCAGGTAGCCCCGTGGTTCGCCGGTAGCGGCACTGACTACCCAGGAGGCCGCCGCGCGTTTCTCACCGAGAAAGCCGCCCACCTGGTAAGGTTTCACCCCAACCGCGTCGGCCACTGCGCCATAGGTTGCCTTGATCTGGGTGTCGTCCAAATAGTCGATAATCTTATTTACCTGGTATTGAATACACATAATCGTTCCTCCCTAAGCAGGGGCCTATGATCCGGATTTGGGGTGGACAGGGGCATGACCGACGCCGCCATTCGATTGGCCGATGGCGCCAGCAGAGCTATACGAACTTGGCGCCTTCGGCCCGGTGATTGGCGTCTGCGGCCATCCAGCTTAGAAGCCGGAAAGTCGACAATGTGGCCATGTACCCACTCCACCACAGAAACGACCATTTATTTGTCCAGATCGACCGTCAGCTATGGCTGCTCGACACGGGCTCCCCCCATAGCTTTGGCAGGCCATCGGTGCTGTGCATGAAAGGCAAGGTGTTCCACCTGCCCGATGTACACCAGGAATTGAACGTGGATCAGCTCTGCGCTTACCTGGGTGTGGATTGTGAGGGCTTGATCGGCGCCGACATCATCAGCCAATTTGACCTGCTGCTGGATGTGCCGGCGGGCACCATCGACTTTATGCTCGAGCAGGCGGTCTTCAGCGGCCAGGAAATACCTATCGCCCACTACCAGGGGGTGCCCGTTATTGAGGCACGCATAGCGGGGCAGTACTACGAAATGTTCTTCGATACCGGCGCTCGTATCTCCTATATACAGGACGAGGGCCTGGTGGACTTTCCCCAGGCGGGTCTTGTGCTCGACTTTTATCACGGCTATGGCGAATACGAGGTGCTGACCCATCACGTGCCAGCGATCATCGGCAATCGGCCCTACAATATGCGCTTCGGCCGTCTGCCGGAACTACTCGGCATGGCCGTGTTTTCGCGGGGTCCGAGCGGCATTATTGGCAACGAGTGGCTCACCGAGCGGCGTGTGGGTTATTTTCCCAGTCGCGGTGTCATCATGATTGACCCGATTTTGGTAGCCGGAATTGGCGTGCCGCAAAGAGGCGAGGACCAGTCTTATAGTGTTCATTAAGTTTATGAAACATCTGCTGCAAAGCTTATCAAGGCTAACGAGTCTTCAGGGCCTCACCGAATGAACTAGAGAGGCAAGTCCAGAACCTGTCTCAGCGCCTTCATCGAGCAGGCACAAAGCGCTGCTCGCTGTTTCGTATAGCCCTGGTCTTTTTGTCGCTGGCCATGGCGGCAACGGTGAGGGTTGAGGGCTATATCAGAGTAGAATTGAATATTGGCCCATGAAAGTATAGGAATTGTGTATGCGTAGCGCGCGCTTGAACATGGTTCTCGCTGGCCTGGCCGGCGCGATGCTTGCCACGGAAGCGCCCGCCGCCCCGGCCGCGGACGAGATTGCTCTTGCGGGCACGTCTGTTTTGGATGGACGCCGCTGGATACACGGCACAAGTGATTGTGCCGTCAACGCAGATCCGGCCATTGATATATACGCACATGATCAAACCACCTATATATTTCGGCAGAACAAGTGCATGACCTTCGAGGCGCCATTTATGTACCTGCTGGTCGGCGCCAACAAAATAGTGATCTTTGATAGCGGCGCGATTGACGACCAGTCAGCGTTTCCGTTTTATCAGACTATTCGGACCGTCCTCGGTGAATCGATCCTGGAGACCAGGGAAATCCTGGTACTGCATTCCCATAGCCATAGCGATCACTACCGGGGCGACGCCCAGCTAGAGGGCAAGGCCCAGGTCACCCTGGTAAAGACTACGGGTGACGCTGTCAGGCGTTTTTTTGGCTTTGAGGAATGGCCGCAGGGCCAGGCCAACGTTGAACTCGGTGGCCGCACATTGATGGTTATTCCCACGCCCGGACATCAAGAGGAAGCCATTGCCCTCTATGACCCCCAGACTCAATGGCTGCTTACCGGAGACACCTTGTATCCTGGCTATATTTACGTGAAGAATTGGCAGGACTACAAAAGCAGTATTGCGCGCCTGGCACGCTTTTCAGAGTCGCACGAGGTAAGTGCCATTTTGGGCGCGCACATTGAAATGACCCGCGAGCCCGGACACTATTATCCCATCGGCACGACATTCCAACCCGACGAGGCGGCGCTTGAGTTGACGCCCGACAGCCTGCGCAAACTGAACAGGGCACTGCAGGCATCCGATGAACAAGAAGAACTGGTCTTCGATGAATTTATCGTCGCGCCAATGAATGTTGTGCAACGAACGCTCAGCAATTTCGCCAGGTGGATGACTCAATAACTCGCCGTCATACCGCCATCTATTGATAAAGCACTGCCGGTAACGAAGCCCGCCTGCTCAGAAGCGAGATACAAAATTGCCGCGGCAATTTCCTCCGGCTGTCCCATTCGGTTCAACGGTGAGTATCCCTCCACGGAGCGCAAAATCTTAGCGGGATCCTCGGCGCTGTCGATATAATCTCGCCGCACCATGTCGGTATCCACGAATCCGGGGCAGACACAGTTGACGCGAATCTCTGGTGCCAGTTCACGGGACAGGGCGCGCGCCAGCATCAGTACACCACCCTTGGACGCGCAATAGATCGAGTTGTCTTCCATGCCCATAAAACTTGAGTCAGAGCCTACATTGACGATGTTCCCGTGGCTTTGACGCAGGGCCGGGGCGGCCGCGCGGGTGCAGAAATAGGTGCCCTTGAGATTGATATTCATGGTTGCGTCCCAGACGGCTTCATCGCCGTCCTCGAGCGGCACGTCGATGGCGATGCCGGCACTGTTAACCAACACATCGAGTCCGCCGAGGGCGTCAACAGCACTGGCAACCACCGCTTCACAACCGGCCACGGTTCCCACATCACCCGGTGCTGCGATCAAGTGGTCACTGCCGCCCAGCCGCTCAATACCGTCTGCAGTCGATGCCGCGGTTCGTCCATTTACCGCCACGTGGGCACCGGCATTGAGAAATGCCTGCGCTGTGGCAAAGCCAATGCCACGACTACTGCCCGTCACCAATATGCGTTTGTTTTCGAACATGCTGAGTGTCTCCCTATACGACCGGATTTTATCTTCCCCTGGTTCTGATCTAATCTAGTGATTACTGTGCTATACCCACCTGGAGGGAGATCGCAATGTTGAAGTGTATTCGGATCATGAGAGTTACGGTACTGCTGTTGGCGGTGATTGTCTGGCCTGGCACCCTCCAGGCGGCGGCGGGAAATGACAGCAAGCCCAACATCGTACTCGTGCTGATGGATAATTTCGGCTACGGCGAAATAGGTGTGTATGGGGGTGGCGTATTACGCGGCGCCCCGACGCCCAATATTGACAGCATTGCGGCTGAGGGATTCCAGCTAACCAACTTCAATGTCGAAGCGGAGTGTACGCCGTCGCGTACCTCGCTGATGACTGGTCGTTACGGGATTCGTGCCCGGCAACGCCCGGATGGCGGGCCAACCCGGGGTATCTGGTGGGGCATCACCGCGTGGGAAATTACACTGGCGGAGATGCTGTCCGATACCGGTTACGCGACCGGCATGTTTGGGAAATGGTATTTGGGAGACACCGAGGGCCGTTTTCCCACCGACCAGGGTTTCGATGAATGGTATGGCATTCCCAATTCATCGGATCGAGCTTTTTGGCCCGATAGCGATAGCTTCCAGAAGGACGCAGGTGTCGAGTTCACTTACATCACCACGGCTAAGCGAGGCGAGACGCCCAAGCAACACGAAGTCTATGGCCGTGCCAAGCGCGCGACCATCGACCGTGAAATCACAACTCACGCCATCGATTTCATCAAGCGCCAGGCCAAAGCCAAGAAGCCTTTTTTCGCCTATCTGCCCTATACGCAAACCCACGAGCCGGTTGACGCCCACCCCGACTTTAAGGGTAAGACTGGAAATGGCAGTTTTGCAGACGTACTGGCGCAAACGGATAGTTATGTCGGTGAGTTGCTCGATACGATTGATGACCTGGGGCTTAAAGATAACACCATCTTTATCTTCACCTCGGACAATGGACGCGAGGGCATAAAAAGATCCTTCGGATTTACCGGGCCCTGGCGCGGATCCATGTTTTCTCCCTATGAAGGCTCCCTGCGTGTGCCTTTTCTGATCCGCTATCCGGGGGTAATTCCCGCCCAACAAGTTTCCAACGATATGGTCCACCTGATCGATGTGTTCCCCACAATAGCGAATTTTGTCGGCGGTGAGATCCCGCAAGATAGAGTACTCGACGGTGTTGACCAATCGGATTTCTTCACCGGAAAGGCGGAGGAATCCGCGCGGGAATCTATGGTCATCTACATCGGCAACATACTTTTTGGTGCCAAATGGCGCAACTGGAAAATTCTCACCAAGGAAATCGGTGCCGGCTATGGGATCACGAACATAGCTTATCCATCAGTCTACAATTTGCTGATAGACCCAAAAGAAGAAGAACCCGAGAAATTCTACCTTGATGACACCTGGGTAGACGGCCCCCTGTATCGAGTTATGGAAGAGCACCAGGCCTCGATTGAAGCAGATGCGGGTGCGCCTGGCGGGCCCTAGCGGGAGCAATAAAATACCTAAGTCTTTATCGTGAGAGACACGCGCTGGATAGTGCTGGCAATCGTCATAGTTGCCAGCTCTATTGCGTATATCTTGCGTTCCAACATATCCATCGTCAGCGAGACGATGATGCACGACCTGGGCATGAACGAGTATCAGCTGGGTATGGTGTTTGCCGCCTTCTCCGCGGGCTACGCAATCTTCCAGTTTCCCGGCGGAATTGTCGGCGATAAATTTGGGCCGCGACGTACCCTGACAATCGCCGCGATCGCGTGGGCCCTGCTGACCATAGTCACCGCGTTTATTCCCGGTACCGATGTGTTGTCAGTCGGTGCCATCGTTGCGGCGCTCATGGTCACTCGATTTATGTTCGGCGTGGTGCAAGCGCCATTTTTCCCTGTGGCCATTGGCGGCACCATTGCCAACTGGTTCCCGGTGCGTCAGTGGGGGCTGCCCAACGGCCTGTCGAGTACGGGCCTGACCCTGGGCGCGGCGGCCACTGCACCGCTGGTGGTCTGGCTGATGGAGTCCTATGGCTGGCGTGGCGCTATGTTGATCACTGCGCCGACGGCGCTGATTGTTGCGGCGGCCTATCACTGGTTTGTAACGGATGATCCCGGTGATCATCCGCGCATCAGTGCGGCGGAACTCGCGCTCATTAAGTCTGATCGGCCGCCGCCACAAAGCGAGCCGGAGAAGGGCGTATGGAAACTCGCCTTAAAAGACAAAAACATCCTGTTGATTACCATTAGCAATTTCTGCATGAACTATGTGTTCTTCCTGTTCTTCCATTGGTTCTTTTTCTACCTGGTCGATGTCAAAGGGTTCGCCGCCACAGACGCGGGAATGTTGACCGCCACCTTGTGGATACTGGGGGCGATTGGTTCGACCGCCGGGGGTATAGCCTGCGATGTACTGGTGCACCGTTTGGGTATCCGGCAGGCGACGCGATACATGATTATGCCTGCACTTGTTCTGGCAGCGGTTTTGCTTTGCGTCGGTGCGGTGTCTGACAATATTGTTGTTGTCATGGTCAGCCTGTGCCTGTGTTTCGGCCTTACCCAGCTCACGGAGGCCCCGTACTGGGTCGCCGTCATGACAGTGGCCGGACCCCATGCACCAATGGCCACGGGCATACTCAACACCGGCGGCAATCTGCCGGGCATTGTCGGTGGCCTCCTGGTACCGGTACTCGCCGGTCTGTTCGGTTGGCCCGCCGCCATGATGAGCGGGGGCGTGTTCGCGATCATCGGTGCCTTGCTGTGGCTATTTATCCGCGCCGATGAACCGATGTGCGAACCCCGCCTTTTAGAGGTTGCTCAAAGTTAAACCGAATTAGTGACTTTTATACCAACCAACCTCCTTGATGGAGTTCCATGAGGGTAGCTGGTGACAAGAATGGCAGTCGCTTACGATGGCATTTAGTTGACCAGCGACGGGCCCACACACTTTTTTGAAATGTGAAGTAAAGTGACAGGGGGGCGCCCGGTGACACTGTGAGCATGATGACGACGTCGCGGCGGGATGGCGATACTCGGAAATCGCCCAACGCTGCGTTTCGTGGCAGCTATCACACTGCTGACCAAACATGCCGTCATGGGTGTCCCGCCTCAGATGGCATGTTACGCAGCGCAATTCTGCCTCGGTCACCACGGTGTGCCCAATGCGATCGTGGTTCATTGTCGTCCCAATAGAGCCCGTGCCCTGGTGCTCTCGATGACAAGCCCTGCAGTCGGGAGCTGCCTTGTGGAATTGCAACTCAGGCCATATCGATAGACGTTCATCCGCTGCGTGGCAAGCCAGGCACTTGGCGGTCGATGGACCCTTGATGGTGGTGTGGCATGCGCTGCAGTCACCCTCTAAATGACTATGGCCGGTAGACAGTTGCCCCGGGCTGGCTAATTTCTGCCATGACATGCCGGCTGCCATCAGGGTGCTGTCATTCTGGCTGAGGGTGATCACAAAAAGGCCGAGTACAAGGACTATTAGCGCTACTCCCGTGAGGTATCCCTTCATCACAACCACCGCAGACCAAAGTGGATGCCCGACCATATGTGAAGGAACAGGAGAAGACACATGCCAATGATTAAGGTGATATGGACACCGTGCCAGACAGTGAGCCATTGTTTCAGTGTTTCTCTTGCGGTAATGGCAAACTCTACATCGGCCATTGAACTCACCAGGTTGACCACCCCCGCGATTTTATAGGTACCTGTTGGGCGAGCCGATACTTGATCGTATTCCTCGTAAAGATTATTGAGAAGCCGACGCTTATCGCGAACGTCGTCACCAATTTGACGTTGAAGGTAGCGTCCAATGACACCGCTAAACACGACGATCAGCGTAAATGCCATCAATGATGAAGCCAGCACACTGTCAAATTTGTGACCGGTATGCAGCACAATCAAGAGGGTGCCGAGAAAGCCTGAGTAGATATGCCATATCACGATGGTCCGCACAGGTATGTGGCGCGTGACAAAAACCTTTAGCCGCTCGTTGCGCTTAATTACTGAAAACAAAAGCGGTAGTAGTAACAGCAACGTTCCACTAAGTGCTAGCGCTCCACCTAACGCACTGCCGGCAAAATACGGCGAGGGTTCGATGAAACCCCCGGTCCAAATCAGGAGGAGTAGGGCAATGGTCGCTGCTGCAATTGCCGGCTCACGTTCTCTCATGCGGCATCAGGCCTTAATGACCACGTTGGATGTAGGTCGTGCCTGGCACGCCAGAATGATATTGGCAGCTTTATCGGCAGGCTCCAGGGCGTCCTCGACTTCCATCTCTACATCACCCGAAACAATTTTCACAGAACACTCACCGCAACTACCCACGCGGCAGGAATAGTTCATGTCAATACCGATACGTTCAGCGGCCTCAAGTATGGTTTCGTCACCGTCAATGTTGGTCGACATTTCTGAGAGCTGGAACTCGATGGAGGTGACTGGTTGATCAGATGCCTGCACCGTGTGTGTTTCTTCTCTTGCGTGCGGCTTTTGCAGGGAACCAAACGACTCTGTCTTGATGCAGTCTGAAGTCACCCCAAGGTCCGCCAGCATCTGCTGAAGTGCATCCATAAAATTGGGCGACGCGCACATATGAAATCTGGGCCTGGACGCAATGTCGGGTATCCATTCCAATAAAGCTTCTTTCGAAAGTCGGCCACGATAATAGTCAGGGTGGTCCTCCTGTAGAGAGCTCATGGCGACATGAACACACAGGTTTGAGTTTCGTTCTTGGAGGCGTACGAGTTCGGCGCCAAATATATGATGATCAGGGTCCGTGCAACCGATGATCAGAATAATCTCTCCCTTCCAGCCCATATCGGACAGCGCCCTGGTGACACTCATCACGGGGGTAATACCGACCCCACCGCCGATGAGAATAATACTGTCAGCTTCATTGCCCGTGAAAGTGAGCTTGCCACTGGGGCCGCGCACATCAAGCGTATTCCCTTCCTCCAGCACATCGTGGAGGTAGCGCGAGCCGACGCCATGTTGCTCTCGTTTGACGGTGATTTCACAGTAGTAACCCTGGGTCGGTGACGATGAAATCGTATAGCTACGCTTGATCGGATGCTCCTCAATGGGCAGGGTGAGCGTCAAGAATTGACCGGGTAGGTAGCTAAAGGGAATGGGGCCATTGTCACAGGACACGAAACGGAAGGTTTTGACGTCCGGGGTTTCAGGAAATATGCGAGCTAAACGTAGTCGACACAGCTTCTTCCGCTGTATCGGCAGTAAACCCTCTTGAGCACTGACAGTTTCTGCTGACTCCAGGTTCAAAGCTTGCGCTGCAGAACTTGTCTCTGTGGTTTTACCCGCCTTAATACGTTCCAACAGGTGATAGGCCCGGCGCATCCGTAGCAGATAGATCACGAGGCTTATGCCAATAGCGGCAATCATCAAGAGACAAATAAAGAGCTGGAACGGGGCCATGCCTAAAAATCGAAGTTGCCGAGGTTCTGCCTGATTTTCCTGTAGCTTGAGCTGTAACTTGAACCAGCCCAGTGCAACTTCCGCCGGCGGTTTTTCCTGCGCCAGCGCCTGACTGGTAGACAGGCCACTCTCAAGCCTGGACAGCCCCTCGCCAATGTGACCCCCAGCCAGTCTCATGGCGGCCAGATCCTCCTTCCGCGTGGCTTCGGTCAGTGCCGCAGCCCCCTGTGTCAGTATCTCAACGCCCTCTGACACCCACAGCTGTGCTTGGCTCTCCATCAGCTCCCGCTCTTCTGGTGTTGGCTCGCTACGACTGATCATGGTCGGGTAAAGCGCTGTCGTATTCGGCCCTCTCATCATTTCGCTCATGCCGATGTCAGAGGAGTTGGAATTTTTCTGTTGAGCAGAGAGTGGCGATATCAGCGCGAAAAGTAGAAAAATGGCCACCGCCATAGTTTTACGCCCGATCCCCTTCACTGACTTGGCCATATTATTTTGCCCTCGATAGGACTTAGTCTAGCTGAAGAACGGCCACTGGCGGATGTAGCTGTTGTGACCTAATCTTAGAGAGCATGTTGTTGTACCTACCCGCCCCCCATGGGAATCCCAGGAGCACAATCATGGCTATGCCCTCGCTTCACCCCGCTATCGACAACGGCCTGACATCCACGCAAGACGACTTCACCGGCGGTACGCTGTCCTGCCGCTGCCAGACGGATCCTGTGCAAGTTACCTTAAGCGGCCAGACCGCACACAATCACGCCTGTGGCTGCAGCAAGTGCTGGAAACCAGCAGGTTCCTTGTTTTCTGTGGTCGCTGTGATATCCAGGGACAATCTCAGCGTCACCGCCAACGAGAACAAACTGGCTATCGTTGATGAAGCAGCCGCTATCCAGCGTCACGCTTGCCAGGAGTGCGGTGTGCACATGTACGGTCGCATCGAAAATACCGGCCACCCATTTTTCGGTCTTGATTTTGTGCACACAGAATTGTCTGACCAGGCCGGCTGGTCAGCACCGGAGTTTGCCGCTTTCGTATCGTCTATTATTGAAGGCGGTTACCCGGCGGATGGTATGAACGAGATTCGCTCAACACTCACGGATCTGGGTCTCCCGACCTATGACTGCCTGTCACCGGCGTTGATGGACTTGATCGCAGCCCATACCGCCAAGGCTGCCGCTGGCTAGAGGCTAAGACTTCTCTCCAGCAAACGTTCCACCACCGCGCCGCCCAGCCATGAGCCGAGTCCGATAAACAGATACAGCAAGAATTTCAGCAGGCTGGCCGCGTCTATGGGCCATTCTCGCGCCCGCTCGATAAGCTGGTAATACGCGATGTGATTGGCCAGCCGCGGGCTGTCGAGCTGTTGCCCTGGTGGCTGGTTTGTGAGGGCGACATGTTCGACACGGATCTGGTCACGCAAACGATCCAGTTCCGCCTGTTTCACCGCCAGGATGTTGTTGTGCACACCAATTAGCGGCACGATAAAAGTGGCCGTTGCCATCGTCAGCACGATGGCCAATAGTGGCATATTCTGCTCTGAAGCGGTGTCCTCTCCCAGCCAGAACAGTGAAAAGATGATGGAGAAAACCACCCAGGTGAGTGCGCTGCGCAATCCTCTACGCGCAATCGGCGATAAGGATGGTATGTCCAGCAGGTCGACCTTGATCAGGTGTCGCCCCATGTGTAAGTACGTGCGCGCAGCGTTGAAGTCAAAAACGATGAGGGTGGCAATCATCCAGGAGAATACCGGTATTCGAAATAAGTGCCAGAGGAAGGCCGGGTTGGTCAGCGACGGTTCAGCCTGGCGTGTGAGCGATGGATCTGCGAAGACCAGAGCAGCGCCGCCAATCACCCAGCTGAGCGTGAAGGCTCGTCCGACATAACCGACAGAGCTGACGGCGCTGCGGATGTCGACGACTTCGGCGTCACTGCATGGCAGTCGGGGTCGTAGCTGCTGTAAATCATGGTCTACACCCCGCCCGGCGATCACCAGTGCAGCAGGAATGAACCCGATGAGTACCGCGTTGACGATTTCAGGCCACCACAGGCTACTTTGCCACAGCGGTTCATAGCCGGGTGGGATTCCCCAGGTGAGCAGGAAGAATCCATCGAGCGCAAAGCGCGCCAGCAGAACCGCGATGGTGATGAAAAGGCCGAGGGTAAACGGCGCCCACGCACTTGCGCCCATGAACCGAGTGAAAGGGCTACTTGGGGTTTTCATAACAGGCTCATTTCATCAGCTTCTCATTTGCGCGTTAGATACCGGTACACGGGCCAGGACACGGCCACCATGCCCAGCGCATACAGGGCAGTCTCCCGCTCGGCGTAGGCCTGGAACAGTGTAATAATAGTCCAGCCGACCAGGCACACGACGGTGCTGTAAGGATGGCCCCAGGCCCGGTAGGGGCGCTCGTAGTCAGGGTCGTTCTTGCGCAGGATCATGACGCCAACAATGAGTGCCAGGTAAATCGGGACGAAGAAAAACACGCAGAGGAGTAAGAGGAATTCAAAGCCACCGACTATAATCAGGCCCACCGTGAGCAGCCAGGTGAGCAACACGGCGAAGATCGGATTGCCACCCTTGCTGACCTTTTGCGCACGTTGAGACGCTAAACCATCCTCCGCCAGCGCGTGGAGAATGCGCGGGGCGCCCATGTAACCCAGGTTTTGATGGCTCAACAGAATCACGATGGCGGCAATGACAACAGCGCTACCCGCGGCGGGGGAGAGCGCCAGTTCCAGTGCGGTGGACAGCGCTAGTTCGCTGCCGGCCAATGCGGCCAGGCCGACGCTTTTCACCAGCGCGACATTCAAAAACATATACATGGCGATCACGATCGTGACGCCCTTGATACAGGAGCGGGCCACCGCGCCGGCGCCGCCTTTAATTTCGCCGCTGAAGTACGAGGCATACAGCCAGCCGTCGTAGGTGAAGATGATGGTCGCGATCACCAAACTCCAGCTGTTGAGTCCAGCACGCGCGGGTGTCTCTGCTGTGGTACTGAGCGCAGGCGATTCTACAAAAAATAGCAGCAGTGCCAGGCCAATGATGATGAGTCCTATGGTCGCTGTGGCCAACTCCTGAACAAAGGCACTCAAGGCGATGCCGCGCAGTTGAAAAACAGCAAATAACGTTGTCACCAGGATAGCCAGGGGCGTGCGCCAGGCCGCCGCCTCCGGCACGACGATCACCAGGAACTCCAGTATGACAACGGCTTTGAGTGCGATGTCGCCGACAAAGCTGAGCCAGTCTACCCAGCCCAGTACGAAGCCGGGGT
Organism: Halieaceae bacterium; assembly: GCA_965237855.1. Lineage (GTDB taxonomy): Bacteria > Pseudomonadota > Gammaproteobacteria > Pseudomonadales > Halieaceae > CBDEGK01. Next base: position 225,515 of record CBDEGK010000008.1, read on the forward strand.
AGGGCCCATAGGCTCGGCGAACCAGCGCGTAGGTGCCACCGGAACGCGGCGTCATGCCCACTAGTTCGGCGGTGACCGCCGTGCTTAACAAAACGAACAAACCGCCGAACAGCCACAGCGACAGGTACAGATAAGGATCGGGAATGACCTCCGCGATTTCACCGGGGCCGCGTAAGATGCCAAGGCCAACAACACCGCCAACAACAACAGCGAGGACAAATTTACTGGGCAGTGACCGCGTTAGGCTTTGTTCTGTCATAGTAGTTCCTTGATGGCCCGCGCCCACTCAGCGCGAATGTCTGGCAGTACTGCCAGCCCCTGTTCCGAACGGTCCGGATAATAGCTGATGGGATCATCCACTAATCCCTCCGTCAGGCCCAACACACCTTCCAACATACCCTGGGCGCAATAGGCGGAGTAGGTCGGTGAGTAGCCACCTTCCTGCACCAGCAGTAGCCGGCCCTTGCAGTGGCGCGCCGCCAGCTGGCGGGCGATCAGGCCCAGGCGTCGAAACCCCGCCATGTCGACCAGCATGCGGCCATTGGGGTCGAAGGCGTTGGCATCAACACCGGCGGCGACAATAATGAGGTTGGGGGCAAAGTCATCGATCAGCGGGGTGACCAGTTCGTTTATTATCGCTTCGTACCCCTCGTTCCCGACCCCGTAGGGCAGGGGTCTATTGCGATTGAAGCCCACGCCCTCGCCGCGGCCGACTTCATCCGCCAGGCCACTTTCCGGGTGGTTTTCTCCCCAGGAACCATGGTTCATGTGCAGGGAAATGGTGAGTACATCAGCGCGCTCATAAAAGCCCGCCTGGGTGCCATTGCCGTGGTGTACATCCCAGTCGATCACCGCCACTTTTTCTGCGCCCTGGGCACGGGCTGCCTCGACCGCAAGCGCCACATTGTTGAAGATGCAATTCCCGTCTCCCATGGTGGGTTGGGCGTGGTGACCGGGTGGTCGGACCAGGGCATACACCGGCCCACCGGGCTCAGTCATCACCGCCTGCAGTGCATCCAGTGTGGTGCCCGCGGCGGCCTTCGCCGCGGCAAAACTGCCATCGGCGACCACGGTGCCACCGCCATCAATACGCACCGGCTCGGGATTGGCATCCGCCGCTTTGATGGAATCGAGATAGGCGGGTGTGTGAAAGCTGAGGATGTCGGCGTCCGTCGCCGCTCGCCCATTGCGCAGGTCGAGGCGATCTTGCAGCGGGCCTTTTTGCAAGATGCCCCTGATATTGAGAACCCGCTGGGCGGTTTCCACATGGGGTTCCGGCAGCACGATATAGTCCGGCGGCTCACTCTCGAGCACACTGTCGCCACCGTTATGCAGCAGGCAATCGTCGTGCCAGTAAACTCGCAGTGTTTCCTCGCTCATGGTGCGCCCCGCTATTATTATTGGTAGGCCATAACCAGAGTGTGCGGCAGTTGCCAGTGCAGCTCAAGGCCTATACTTACCGTGGCGATGTTGCAGGAAGGGCAGACTGAATGAATTCCAACGATTATCCAAGGGCGTCAAAGTATCCGGACCTGGATGCCGTGTACGCGCAGTGCAGCGGCCCCGGTGCGCTGAAGCTCGCCGAGTTTCTGGCGCAGCGACTCGATCTTTCACCGGGCCAACGACTGCTGGATGTGGGTTGCAATCGTGGCTATCAGAGTTGTTTCCTGGCCAAAGAATATGACGTGCAGGTGGTGGCCATCGACCCCTGGCCAGACCGGGACAGTGGCCGACCGATGTCAGAGCATGTGCGCGACAATGCCATTGAATGGGGGGTAGAGGGCCAGGTGTTGCCGCTGGACCTGGGTGTACCCACCACCACTCTTGTAGAACAGACTTTTGATGCGGCCTATAGCACCACGGCGCTGGAGATGGTTCGTGCTTTCCAGGGAGAGGAGGGCTATCGCGAATGCCTGGCCAGTATTCAGCGTGCGCTGCGTCCCGGCGCGCTGTTTGCGTTAGCCGAGCCCATGCATCGGGATTGTGACATTCCTCCTGAACTTGAACCCCTGATCTCACAGGCGTTCGGCTGGAAAGCCTGCTTCCGCAGCCTGGCGCAAACCAGTGAGTCGGTTATCGCTAGCGGATTCGAAATAATAGAGTCCGGGCATGCAGCCGATGCGCGGGAGTGGTGGAGCGAGTACGCATTGCATGATCCCTTCTGTCAACAAACGCCGGAGGAGGACCCGCACACCCTGGCGGTGGACGCTGGCCGCTGGGTAAGCTTTGGCTATGTCATCGCGAAGAAAGCCAGGGTTTCGCACCTATTGGGCGAAAGTCAGGGATGAATTCCCTGAGAATTTCTGCCTATACGTTGACGGCATTCCGCGCTTGGGCACGGCCGCTGGTGAGCAGCAGGGTGCCCAGCCCAATGCAGAAGAGTGCTAAAAAGGGTTCGTACGGCCAAAAAGGGAACCACAGCATCAGTTCCGCAGACCACTGAGGTGTGGTTAAAAATGCCGTCACAGGCTGTTGCCACTGCAGCGCGGGAAGGGCTGCAATAAGACCGAAGGTGATCATGGCACCACCTAAGGCCTTGATTGCGGGCGTTGTGTTGCTCTGCGGTCTACGTTTTATACCCCACGCCGCAATCCGCAGCGCGAAGGCGAGAAAACCGCCCCAGTAGTAGACATAGTCAATCAGGTCCGGATTTTTGTAGTAGAACAGGCTCCACCAGTAGGTGCTCATGGGATAGGCCCACAGGAAATAGAGAGCACTGGTGTGCAGCAACTTCCACTGCGTCGGGCTCAATAGTTTGCGGCCAAACTGCGTGGTTGTCGCCACCATGGCAGCGAGGAAGATAAAGCCGATGCTGCCTTCAAGCTCGTCGCGAAACAAATAGACCTCTTCGAAATAGTACTCGCGATGGGTGGTCGACAAGATATAAATGAACAGGGCTTGCCAGGCCATAGCCACAGCGAAACACAGCCCGAAAAACTCCCGGTTGCGCAGCCACCACGCCGTGAACGGCCCGGGAAACAGCATCTGAACTGCAGAGGCGGCGACCACCAGGTAGATGAAGGGCACCGCCCAGCGTACGGAAAGCTGGATCATCGTCCGTACACCGGCGCTGGTGGACAGGTCGGCGCCCAGCATGGCGATGACCATGATGATGGACATCGGTATACAGACAAGCCAGAACAATCTCGACCCGTTGATGGCTTGGTTACTCAGTACTGCTTTGAGGTCAATGTTCATGGGTACTACGCGCTGATTGCGGGGTTTTATGGTACTATTTTTCGGTGCCGAATTCCCTGAAAATACAGATTCTTGATGTGCTGGAAGTCGCTAGTGCCTTTGCACCCTGGCTGATTTCCTTGTACTTACTGTACTGGCTCGACTCTGGCGAAATCTGGACGAGTGAGACCGCGCATCGTGGCAAGTTATCCGTCATTATCCTGGTGAGTGGCATGGGCTTGTCCTTTCTCATCCAGTCGTATTTTTTCAAGCGTCGCCAGAAATAGGCTGCTCCAGGTCTTGTCGAAGCGTTCGAGTCGCCATCAAATACGCCCCGCCACTGAAGAAATAGGCGAGATACATAATCAGCATGGCGCTGCGCAAGGATTCCGCGTTGTTGGCGGAGTAGGGCAATAGCGCATCGCTGAGCCAGCCGGACAGCACCGGGCCAATCACCAACCCCACCACGTTTATAGTGAAGAAAAGAATCGCTGAAGCCGTGGCGCGCATGCGCGGCGACACCAGGCTGTGGGTAATGGCCAGCGTGGGCCCCAACCACATGGAACCGAGCAACAAGGGCACCGTGTAGAGCGCAATGGAGAGATACAGCTCATTGACCAACAGGGCCGCGTAGGCAAACGGTACCGCCACCATGGTGGAAATGGCACAAACCCACAGGTACCAGCGTACATCTCGCTGGCCCAGGTGATCGGCCAGGTAACCCGCGGAGAAATTGCCGATAACACCGGTCACGCCAATGAGAATGCCCATGGGCAGTGTCACCGTCAAAATACTGTCTGTGGAAATGCCGTATTGACGTAAGTAGAAAGAGATCAGGAACGCACCAACGCCGTAACCGACAAAGCTGTGCAGTCCCGCCCCAATCGATAACCAGACAAACGACCTGGCACCAGACAGTCGGTTCATCACCTGCCTAAAAGAAGGTGCCTTTTGCGCAGCGTCAAAGGCATCATAACGACCCCGTAGCGGTTCCTTCAGCGTCAAGCGGATGACCGCCGCCAGGAAAACGCCGGGCAGACCAATGACAATAAATACCGTACGCCAGCCGAAATTGTCATTCACCCAGCCACCAAACACATAGGCCAGGAATACGCCGATGGAAATACCCGATGAGTAGAGGGCCAGGGCGCGAGCCCGTTCGCCCGGGGCAAACAGATCGGAAATCATTGAGTGCGAGGGCGGGCTGCCGCCGGCTTCGCCAACTCCCACGCCAAAGCGGGCCAGCGCCAGGTGCCAAAAGGTTTGTGCGGCACCCTGCACCATGGTCAGGAGGCTCCAGGCAGCGATCGCCAACGCCACGATATTGCGGCGATTGCCCACCTCGGCCCAACGGGCAATGAATATACCCACCACCACGTAGAACACCGCAAAGAAAGCGCCCTGTAGTAGTCCCAGCTGCAAATCTGACAACAGCAGTTCGTTCTTGATGGGTTCCTGGATGGTTGAGAGTATTTGTCGGTCGACAAAATTGAAGGTGTAGACCAGGGTCAAAATACCCAGGGTATAATACTTGGTGAACGTTGACAGTTCATCGGTCCCCACCCCGGCCGGGGTTTGTGATTCACTCAAAGTGGCATCCTCATTGGGACGTTTATTATTATTCGCCCAAAGCTATTGTAGCGTTCTTTACGCTCGCGGTTTAGTGAGAGAGCTTGAACAGCGCCCGGCCCAATCTGTAGGTATACTTAGTGAAAAGGACAGTTTAGTCAGACATGATGAGTAGTAGCATAAATAACCACCTTCGTATCGAAGGTACAGTAGCCCCCGGGTTTGAAGCCGTTAAGCAATTGTATGAACACAATATGCGAACCCTGGCCGAAAGGAACACGCAACTGTGTGTGTACTATAAGGACGAGAAAGTAGTCGACCTGTGGGCTTCAGCCTCACAGGATGCGGATTTCTCCGCGGACTCCTTGGTCAATGTGTTTAGCAGCGGTAAAAGCCTGACAGCGATTGCCATGGCCTCGCTGGTGGGCAAAGGGCTGCTGAATTACCGTGCGAAAATTACCGACTACTGGCCAGAATTTGGCGGCTGCGGCAAGCAAGACCTGACGGTGGCTGCGCTGATGCGCCACGAGGCGGGCCTGGCCTCTTTTAATACCACGCTGGAGCCGACGGACTTGCTGGCTGAGAACATCAAGCAAAACAAGATTGGCAAGATTATCGAGGACCACCCACAGACATTTCGTCAGGGGGAGGGCGCCGCCAGGGAATATCACGCCATTAGCCGCGGCTGGATTGCCAACGAAGTGTTCCGTCGTGTCGACCCGGCGGGGCGCACCATCGGTGAATTCCTGCGCGAAGACATCAGCGGCCCGCTCCAGGTCGATGCCATCATTGGGGCCAACAAAGATGAGCTGGAGCGAATCAGCCCGGTGAAGCCGCTGGGGTTTTGGTTCCAGTTTGTGCAAAGTTTAATACCCAAATTCCTCAAACGGAAAATGGAAAAGAATATTTTTCAGATCCTGGCCATGATCTTGCGACTGATTCCCGCCATGCGCGGCAGCACCATGCGCACCAGGCAAATTCCCGTCGAGGGCATGCAGGGTTTGGGCATCGATTTTTTCAACGATCCCACCTTTTCCATGGGCGAGACCCCCTCGGCCAATGCCAAGTGTTCTGCCCGCGGCCTGGCAAAAATCGCGGCCATGATGTCATCCGGCGGCAGCTGGGCCGGCACCGAGTATGTGCGTGAGGCGGGCTGGAACGCCCTGCACGGCGACCCGGTTAAAGCGGATATGGCGTTTATGACCACCAGCTTCACCCAGGGCGGGGTTAACCAGTTCAGCGCATGCAACGAGAGCAGCACGGCACTGGAGAGGGCGTTCAATACCGGCAGAGAAGGTTTTTATGGGTGGATGGGCCTGGGTGGGTCAATCTTTCAATGGCACCCCCAATACAGAATTGGTTTCGGCTATGTGCCTACGTCGTTGCATGTCATGGATTTTCTCAATGAGCGCGGCAAGGCCTACCAGGCCGAAGTGCTGCGTTGTATCGAACGCATGAATAACCAGGTTAATTGAAAATATTCCTTTACCTCAAGTACGGTTGAGGTACTAACATTCCGGCTGTCTATCGTAAATCAGTGAAGGAATGTATCCCTATGAACAATACTATCGCCTTATTCTCTAGCTCCAGACGCCATGGTAATACCGGCAAGCTGTTAGATTGCGTTGCGGGAAAAACCGATGTCGATATCGTCGATCTCGCCGAATTCAACATCGGCAGTTATGACTATGAGCACAACAATCTGGACGATGATTTCTTGCCCCTCATGCGCAAAGTACTCGACTATGACAAAATCATCTTCGCCTCGCCGGTGTACTGGTATTCCGTTACCCCCACCATGAAGGCGTTTATAGACCGTATTTCTGACTTGTTAGACCTGCCTGAATTATTGGACTCCGGGAGAAGATTGAGAGGGAAACAAGGCTATGTGCTGTGTACCTCTATTAGCGATGAAATCTCTACCTCGTTCATCGACGCCTTTAGCGAGACTTTCGGCTATTTGGGGATGGTATACAGTGGCCATCTGCACGCCAATTGCGCTGATGGCTATAAAGAAGCAGACCAGGAGAGTGACGTATTAGAATTCGTAAATTCCTTATAGCACGCTTGACGCCGTTGGTTTCACTACTGCTAGTGATCGCCGTGGTCGCCTATGGCATGGCCCGTAGCGGACTCAAAGAGCTTGATCAGGCGGCCCGGGATGAGTTCGGCGGCGACTACCTGCAGACGACACACGGTATCTTGTCCTACACCCGCCAGGGTGCTCACGACGCCCCCGTGTTGATTCTGGTGCATGGCTTCAGTACCCCCAAATTTGTCTGGGAGCAGGTGACGCCATCGCTGTTGGAGGCGGGTTACCAGGTCATCACCTACGATCACCTCGGCCGTGGCTTTTCAGATCGTCCCACGGGCCCCTATGATTCGGCCTTGTACCGGAGTGAATTGTCAGGACTGATAGCGGGCCTGGAGCTGGCGACGCCGCTAACCCTGGTCGGATACTCGATGGGTGGTGCCAATGTGATTGATTACGCGGCAGATCACGCGGCCCAGGTTGAGCGACTGGTGCTGATCGCGCCGGCGGGCTATATGCCCAGCTCGGCAACAGGTTCTGCTCTGGTTGCACCGGTCATCGGCGAGTGGCTGATGACGGTGCTCGGAAAATACTATGCCTACGCGGGCATTAAAGCCGAAGTTGATGCCGGGGGTGCGCCGGCAGATATGCTCACCAAGTTTGAACAGCAAGCCGCCTACCGTGGCTATACCGAGGCGATGGTGTCGACCGCGCGGCATTTTCCCATGGCCGACCTGGCCCACCGCTATCGGATGGTGGCCGACGCGGGACTACCGGTCGCCGCCATTGGGGGTACGGCCGACAACATCGTGCCCTACACCGGTGCCGCCCTGATGGCAGAGGATGTGCCGCAACTCAAACTGACGACGATCGAAGGGGCAAATCACAATATGACCTTCGGCCGTGCGGAGGAGGTTGCCGCCGCGCTGGTGAGTGCACTTGATCCCATAACCCCATAACTGTAGGTATACTTGCGCCCTGGGCCACACCCTCGTGGCCTTGTTGTGCTTAGAATTGGAGAGTTGGTATGTACAGTCACATCATGGTCGGCACTAACGACATGGATGCATCAAAGAAGTTCTACGACGCAGTCTTGGGAGCCATGGGTCATGCCCCCGGCAACATTGACCCTAAAGGCCGCTGCTTTTATTTCACCGACAGCGGTATCTTTTCCATCAGTATTCCCATCGACGGCGAGCCCGCCTGTGCGGGAAATGGCAGCACTATTGGCTTTGCCGCGAAAGACCCGGAAACCGCGGATGCCTGGCATGCAGCGGGGCTGGCCAACGGCGGCACTGCCATTGAAGACGCACCCGGTGTGCGCGAAGGCGCGGCCGGCAAGATTTACCTGGCGTATCTGCGCGACCCGGCCGGCAACAAAATCTGCGCGTTGCACCGGATCGGTTGATAGGCAATGAGCCTGTTTGAATATCTGGGTGTCTTCCTCTCCGTCATCATGGGGTTGGGAGTCATCCACCTTCTAACCGGTGTCAGCAAGACCGTGCACGCCCGCGACACAGTGCGCATCTACTGGGTGCACCTGGTGTGGGCGTTCAACACCTTCCTGTTCATTATCGCCATCTGGTGGGGCATGTTCTGGTGGAGCGGGCAGGAGCAGTGGAGCTTCTTCCAGTTCCTGTTCATTATCCTCTACGCCATCCTGCTGTTTTTCCTGTCGTCGCTGCTCTACCCCTGGAGTTTCCCCGCCGACTTTGATTTTGAAAAACATTTCTATCGCACCCGCCGCTGGTTTTTCGGCACCATGATGGTGTGCTGGCTGGTGGATATTCCCGAAACTATGTTCAAGGCCCAGGAGGGCCTACGTGATCTGCCCGAGGCCTATTTAGTTTTCGCGTTAACTCAGGTCATCCTGGCTGCGTTGGCCATGGTCATCGACAACAAGCGATTCCACGCGGTGTATTGTGTGCTGTGGACGGTGCTTACAATGGGCTACCTGGGCGTTAGCACCCTCTACCTGGGCGTTAGCACGCTCGCTGAGAGTGCGGCTTGAAAGTCATCTTTTCCCACGGCAAAGAAAGCGGCCCCTGGGGTAGCAAGATCAAGGCATTGGCCGATCTCGCTAGCCAGCAGGGCTGCGAGGTCGACAGCATCGACTATCAAGACCTGGTGGATGAGCCCGATGCGCGGGTAGCGCGCTTGGTTGACGCCATTGGCGCCGAAACCGCTGAAGTTCTATTGGTGGGTTCCAGCATGGGCGGCTATGTGTCGCTGGTAGCCGCCGGTAGCGTGCCTGTGAAAGGGGTGTTCCTGTTGGCACCGGCGCTGTATATCCCAGACTACCAGGTGCAGGACTACGACGCGGGGCAGGCCCACGTCGAAATCGTGCACGGCTGGGGCGACGATGTCTGTGATCCTGCAAACTCCATCCAATACGCCCAACAAGCCGATTGCGCCCTGCATCTGATTCAGGGCGATCACCGCCTCAACAGTTCGCTGGATACCGTGTCTGCGCTGTTTAACACTTTTCTTGAGCGGATGGCCGTATGAAAGTGCGTTGGGAAAAGCTGGGCGTCGCGCAAATTCCCAATAACGGCGGTGAACTAAGTTTATCCGTGCGCCCGCTGGAGAAGAACCCAGAGTTCTCCATCCGTCTATCCGGCATCCGCGGCGACCTGATGAATAGCCGCGAGCACGGTTCGGAAGAAGCCCTGGCGGAACTGGGCTGTGCTCACTTAAAAGAAATTGAGACCGCTCATGTGCTGGTCGGCGGCCTGGGCATGGGCTTTACCCTGGCCGCCGCGCTAAACGAAGTGACCGAACACTCCACCGTCACCGTGGCCGAACTGATTCCAGAAGTGGTGGATTGGAACCGGGGGCCGCTGGGGGAGTGCGCGGGTAATCCCCTGCAAGACTCACGGGTAACAGTCAGTGTCGGTGATGTCGGCGAAGTGCTGACCGGGCAAGCCAACACCTTTGATGCCATCCTGCTCGACGTCGACAACGGCCCCGAGGGCATTACCCAGGACAACAATGATTGGCTGTATTCCAACCTGGGATTGGAAGCTGCCTACCAGGCCTTAAAACCCGAAGGTATGCTGGCGATCTGGTCCGCTGGCAGTGACAGCTATTTTGTCATTCAACCGAAGAAAGCCGGCTTCAAGGTGGAAGTGCGCACGGTGCGGGCGCGGCCGGGCAAGGGTGCCCGCCATACCATCTTCCTGGCGCAGAAGCCGTTTCGGCCGCGCTGACGTTAATGACCGCGCAAGAACTGCTAGCAGAGTGTAGGAACCATTAGAGATGCAGATTAGATCGCTCGATCATCTTCATATATACGCCGCGAACCCCGAACAGTCGGCTCAGTTCTACCTTGAGCATTTTGCCGCGAGGATTATCGAGGAGAATAAGAATAAGAATAACAATGGCGACAGCCGAATCTTCCTGTCACTGGGCGGCCAGGTCGTAGTGTTGGGCGATTTTCCGCAAGGGCTGGCTCCCAAAGAACTCCCAGCTCTTGGCGATGGTGCGTATGCAACAGGTCATGGCATTTCCCACTTTGGCTTACGGGTGACTGATGTTGCAGCAGCACTCGAAGAGTTGCGCGAAGCGGGTGTTGATATCTTAAGCCAGCCAGTGACCGAGGCATCCGGATTAACCTACGCCTATGTAGCAGCACCCGACGGTGTGGTCATTGAACTAACGCAATATGGGCGGGACGCGAAGTGAAAGGAGCAGCGTTCATCATTCCCTACGCTACGTAGGCTAAAGCCTCCGACCCAGGCGTTTCTCCACCTGGCGTTTCTCCCAATCTGAACCGTAAAAATCAAACACCTCGTAGACTTGTATTCCATTTAACAGCAGGCCAATTCCCCAGCCCAGGGTTGGCCACCAGGCCCAGATGTAATCAGTCGTGTGGTAGTTGATGAAGAATAGCAACGGGATAACCAGGGCATAGCAGATAGCGTGACCGTAAAAACCTTTCAGGTCGCGCACGTATTCGATGGCATGTTGCTCCTCAAGGGAAAGATCGGGTGGCGAGGGCATAGTGGGTGCCTCCTTCTGTTGGAGTTCAATGAAATCGCATTCAAACACAGCCGCGAGGGATTTCAGTGATTCGGTACTGGCCTTGCCATTGCGCTCCAGGCGCTGAATCGTGCGAACATTGAGGCCGCTCATTTCGGCCAACTGCTCTTGAGACCAACCCCGTTGTAGTCTCAATTTTCTCACAATCATCTTGCTGTGCTCCTGCGTCCACCCCGAATCATGCACTATCGACACCGTTGTCGGGTACGACAGTTAGCCGACATTCCGCCGACAGCCCTGTCTCACTGGTCGATAACCAAGTCCGCTGTCGGAGTATAGCCGTCATCCGGGGTATTCGCCGCTGAGGCAGCTAGACCTATAAGCGGACATAACGGATTGGTGATCAGCCGCATGCAGGCCTCTGTGGCCCGCCCGGAACGCCAAAGTTGATTGCCATACATTACCAAAGGTCTAGTGGAACTCCGCGGAGCCATGTCGGCGGCACGCAATTGGGACTAGGTGGTTGGGGCAGTTCCATCTCTCATCACCTTGATCACAGCTGCGGCCTCTTCTCCCCCGTAGCCCGCCTTTATGGCGCGATTCAAGAGATCACGCATTAACCGTAGAAATTCAACATTGACGCCCTGATTGGCATATCCTTCTATCAACCGGGAGCAGGCAGCTTCCCAAGTTTCGATCGCTTCGTCAGAATCACCAAATGCATTTCGTGCGATGGCATTACCCTGGCGACGTATGTTAATTTGGTCGCCTGACTCGAAAAGGTCGGCGATTATGTCGACGCATTTGCCAACGTCCATACCTTCTTTCTCAATAATCTGAATACCTTGAATCATGCCCATGATGCCAGCCAGCATGGGGAGTATCGCTGCGGCACTGAGTGCGGTTGGCTCCGTAACGTTATCGCCCAGGTATCGGCTACTACCCCCGAGGCACTTCACAACGGGCTCACTTACCCGCCATGCGTCTTGCGAGCCCGCCACCACGAGCATGGCCTCTTTCGTGCCTACAGAAATCGGACCAAAAAGGATCTCCCCGTCGAGATACAACCCGCCTTTCTGGGTCGCCCAAGCCTCCATTACCTTGGCTTCGGATGCGGATGCTGTTGTCAGCTGAATAAAGGTTTTGTCTGACAGATCACCACAGCCTTCGAGTAACAATTTGGTGTCTTCGTAGTTACTCACACAAATGACAATCAGGTCATTAGCGCCAACTCCTTTCGAGACACTACCTGCCTGGATTGCGCCTGCCTTCAACAACGGCTCCGCCCTGGATGCCGTTCGATTCCAAACGGTGACCTCATAGTCGTTCTTGAGTAGGGTCATCGCAAACGCAGAACCCATGCTGCCAAGTCCGATCACCAGTACTTTATTTGCCATGAAATGCTCCTATATTTATCAGAGGATTGGCGCGCCGTTGAATCGGACAGCTCGAATCCGCCAACCCGCCGTATAACGGCCTAATTCAGTGGACCCATTCCCATTATCACAGTTTCTCCGTAACACAATGACTGCCTGGTGAACTGCTATTGGCGACGTGGGGTCGACATTGCACTCTCTGGATAGCAGACCGGGAATGTCCGCTTTCGGAGTATAGCCGACCCTATACGGTTGAGAGGTTTGTAGGTAGGAACCTGGGAGCCCTTAGGTCTGCTGTGACCTAGGAGCGGACATAACGACCAAGCGGAGTGAACGCGCGCAAGCCGGTCCAAAGCCACATAGCAGTCGTCCGCGTTTGTCTGACGTCAGTCCGGTTCTGCTCACTCCCGTCATTCACGGGAATGGAGATTCATGCGCCAATCCATGCTGTGAGTCTTGATCTTTCGCGGATCAAACCATCCTGATTGAAGTGGTGAACCATAAATTGCGCATAAGTGTCTTCGAACGCCATCTCTATCTCACCAGTCACCGAAGTCGTCCCCAACGCGAGTTCTGCATAGGTAAACTCAAAACTGCCCTTCCGGCGTGCCAGGGCAATGTGGAACGGTTCACCGCTGAATTCATTGATCGCAGGCTTGGCGCTGCTCTTCATGACATCGGGGATGTGCACTGTCGCCGTCAGGTTTTCAAAGTCGGCTTCAAGTTCAATGGGCAGGAATAACGTCTCGCAAAACTCCGTGCATAGGGAACCGAAGACGGCGTAAGCATTGCTTAACGGGGCACACGCCTCGCCGGAGATAATCGTTTCTAGAGCCACCCGTTGCGCTTCGTCCGCACGCTCATCGATAATAATCTGACGCCGGCCATTACCCTCGGCGATTTCGCCAGGCCATCGATAAAGCGCCGCCCAGTTCAGGCCAGCCAATGGCGTATCATTAAAATGCCCTTCAACAACGGTAGCAACGTAGGCCGACTGACAATAGCCGAGGGTGCTCGGCAAATTGAACTGGCAGCCGCAGTTTATGGCGCAATTGCAGTTATCGTATGCTTCGCTTTTTAATATCCATTGATCAGACATTCGGATGATCCTCCCCTAATCTGTCATCTAGCGTACGTCCGAAAAGGTATCCTGGGGCATCGAACAACGCTTAACGACAGGCACCCTTCAGCATAGCAGACCCTGAAGGTCCACTTTCGGGGTATAGCTGCCAACTGCCTCTCTTGGGCTGCTTTGACCTAGGAGCGGACATTCACTGATATTGCGGAGCCTTGGCCTTTTCCCTAATGATCTGCTTAATCGCTGTGTAAGATGGGAAATTCCTGTCCCAGTTTTCTTCGCCAAGGCTGTCATTGATAGCTTCCCTTAATTCCTCGGGAAGAAAATGCGGGTCAAAATACTCTTGGTAATATTCCCACCAAGCGCGGCCATACGGTGTACCAAAAAACCACTCAGCGTCTTGATTAAGTCGACTTTTCCACTCAGTTTCGTCAATTAGCCCCATTTCGTACAATTGATAAACATTTGACAAGCGCATAAGCGGAGCATAGGTCTGTGATTCTAAAGCACGCATTTCAGCGAAGGAAAGATTTAGAGGGTCCTCAACAGATTTCTGCCAGATTTCGGCAACATTTTCACCGGCAAGTGAGGCCTCCGACTCAATAAAAGCTTGCGAGTGTTGAGTCATAATCTGCATTTGCATTAATTTTTCGTTTTGACGCATCTGTAAACCGACCAATACCAGGCCAATCGCAATGCCAATATTTGCAAGTAGTTGGAGCCGAAATTCAAACTTATTTTGGTTCATTCTTTCACCTCAACAAACTGCTTGGATGGATCAATGACTGCTTTCGGAGTATAGCGGACGTCGCTCGGCTGTGATGTTGGCGAGAATCTCTAGGTCTGCTTTGACCTAGGAGCGGACGTTCGCAACAGCAGAATTTTGGCGCTGAATCGGTCAGTTATGTGCCAGGAGCGGACCTCGGAGTTCTTCCGGTTTTAATTTTCTTATACTCGATGTTGTTACTTATAAGCCTGCTTCCGATTGCGAGTTCAATATTTACTTTACCGCGTTCGATTCGCCATTTATTCCCATAGCCAGGACCAATCGAATGAACAACAGAGCCGCAGCGAGTAATAATAAACATATAGTCGTCATATAAGGGGCATTAACAGATGGCCCGTCTGACCACAGTGCTAGAATCAGCCATCCAACTGAACAAAGAAGTGAACCGTTAACTAGGCAGACTAACCAGACACTTGAGCTGTGCTCAGGCTTGCGAAACACCGATATGATGCACCAACTTGCAGAAACTCCTACCAGTAGGATCAAAATGATAGATGCGACCACTGATGGTATTCCGACAAGAGGGGTTATTGATGCGAAGAACGCAATTCCAGAAGTAACAAGAAGCCCCATAGTACGAACAGAAAGACCTTTTTTCCGTACGTATATTCTGTCGAATGCTGAGGTAATACCGGAGAAACCCAGCATTGCAATTGAAACTTCGGCAAATAGGCTTAGCACCTCTAGATTCACATTCAATACCAACTTATCAATTATCGGTACAGTCAATGATATACCAAGCTACGCTGTAACACTGTCAGTAGGTGCACCCACATCACATTTCTTACAGTTAAACTCGTAGCCCAATATCGAATCACGTCCGGCCTGTGATTCTACCCAAGGGCGGAACGTGTCAACCTCAAATGGACAGTCATTTCAAAGATAAACTCTATTTGATGTAGCCCGCGGCTGATAAAGTTGGGAAGTTAACGCGATCATCAATCATTGTGTCATCACCAGATTCTGCAATCGGGTTAATGGCCACGGTCTTTGCCGGCATGGGTACAGTCGGTCGCCCACGGACAAAGCGTTCCGGATGACGTTCATAGCGTTCATCAAGAACTCGTTGTTTTTGCCTGGCAACCTCGTGATAACGGCCCGTAAAAACCTGTTCCGGGGTAAAGCCCCCCAGGCCGCTGTGATGATGCTCGAAGTTGTACCAATCAAAGTAAGCTTCACACCAGCGCCGGGCATGCGAGGCATCGCTAAAACGGCCCGGATAATCCGGTTGGTACTTTTGCGTCTTGAACTGGCTTTCACTAAACGGGTTGTCATTGCTCACCCGTGGGCGACTGTGACTGCAGGTCACGTCCAGTTCTCGCATCAGGTCCAAATACCCGTGTGCAATCATTGGCGATCCACGATCCTGGTGCAGCGTGAGCTGGCCTGGCGCTATACCGTAACGGGCCGTGGCTTCGTCCATCAGCTGTTTCGATAATGCACTGCTCTCCTTGCGCGAGACCATCCAGGCCACGACAAAACGGCTAAACAGGTCAAGCACCACATACAGCGACAAATAGAGGCCCCGCCGCACCAGCGGTAGTTTGGTAATGTCCCATGTCCACACATCGTTAGGGGCGCAGGCTTTCAGTCTGGGAACAGCATGATGCTGGGCTGGCCGCTGCTGCCGACGGTCACCGGTCTCCCCTAAGCCACGAAGAATACGGTGCATGGTGCTGACCG
Source organism: Halieaceae bacterium (assembly GCA_965237855.1). GTDB lineage: Bacteria > Pseudomonadota > Gammaproteobacteria > Pseudomonadales > Halieaceae > CBDEGK01. The sequence continues at coordinate 241,198 of CBDEGK010000008.1, forward strand.
AACACAGATACTGATCCTGTTCCAGCAGGCGTTGATAGACTTCAGCAGGCGGCTGATCACAATAGGGTTCACTGTGCAGTGTCTCGACGACAGCAGCACGCTCTTGGTCACTGAGGGCGCGCGGCTGCACCGACTGCTTCCGTGAGCGCCGCGGTGGTTCATCGTTGGCGGCACGCTTTTGGTAAACGTAGACCGTGCTTCGATTGAGGCCCAGCGCATGACACGCTCGCGTCAATGGCAGTCTTACGGGGCGGTGGATCATCACGTTATTCACACATCCTTCCCACTGCGTAAATGATCGAGCATCGACAATGCTTTTTTTTGCAAATCCAGGCAGTCGTTGGCAATCTCCAACTTGCGGTCCAAGCGACTATTCTCTTTCTCAAGCTGCTCAATGCGCCGCTGATCTGGCGTTTTCAAGGGTGCAGGGCCGGGAGCGCTTTTGCTCAATCCAGCCACGCCATTTTCCGCAAGCTCTCGTCGCCATTCCGAGATCTGACTACTGTAGAGTTTTTCGCGGCGCAGCAGCGCGCCAAGCTCACCGTACTGGCAGGCATCGGCTTCAGCGATAATACGTAACTTGTACTCGGTCTTGAACTGGCGGCGAGTGCGTTTCTCCAGCACCGGTTCCGGTGTAACTTGTGTGTCAGGCCGTTCTGATGGTGATTTTGGCATGTTGTGTGTCCAGTACCTGTGGCCCTGAAATCTATGTTATCCCAAACAAGAAGTGTATGGGGTCAGGTTGACACACAGGGGGGCGATTAGCTGATTCATGCCCTCTACAGCTTATTCATGCCAATTTTTTTCATGAAAAACCGGAATTTGGATTTTCATAAGCGGCAGCTTCGACTCGATAACTAGCCCTCAGCATAGCAGGCCCTAAACGTCCGCTTTCGGAGTATAGCGGTCTTTGTTCCTGTACAATATTTCTTGGATGGAGCCTGGAGTGCGCTACGTCTGCTATGACCTAGGAGCGGCCGTTCGCAGGATTACGATTTCGGGGTTGAATCGGGCTGTTTTGTGCCATCACCGGCCGGTCAGACGTTGCCGAAAATCTTATCGGGGCAGGCCGCAACGCGCCAAAAGGGTATTCGTTGATACTTCCCCTTTAGGTACTACTCACAGGTTGGTTGGACTTGGATTTTTCTCCATGGTGCATTAATTCATTAATTCATTAATTTTTTGTAGTAAGTGGAGGAGCAAAATCTCGTAACGATAAGATTTGACTGTAATGATATGGCGTCTACATTTAGGATACGGCGCGTGGAGAATAAATTTCCACACGATACGGCGTAGAAACTCTTGTCATTGTTTTTAAAAGACGTATTCAATCGCACATTATTAAGTTGAATCGTTAGTTCACGTTACAGTGGAGGATTTATGAGTATTTATAAAGTGATTGAAATTGTTGGAACCAGTGCAAACTCATGGGAGGAGGCTGCTAGGAATGCCGTGGAGAAAGCAGCGGAAAGCCTGGAAGACTTAAGAGTTGCTGAAGTGATATCTGAGGACCTGAAAATCGAAAATGGTAAGGTAGTGGCCTATCGCACCAAAGTCAGCGTGTCTTTCAAATTTAAGGAGGAATGATTAAATCCCCTAATCGGGGCTTCCAATTGGGAAGGAGCCAAGGGAAGTGGCGCAGGAACGCGGCGAAATAGCCGCCGTGAATGAGTACTATTGACTCTTTCACGTTGAGCAAGTCGACCGACAGTAATGAGTCGTTTACTACCTTTGAGCATAGCAGCCAGTGAACGGCAGCTCACGGAGTATAGCGGTCTTCGTGCCCTTTGGAGGAACCACCTCCGAAGCCAGGAGCGCGTTATGTCTGCCTGCTATGACCTATAAGCGGACATAACGCTTAGCTGAAGCGCCGCAGTATGCGGTCGCATTTGAGCTCCTAGTTATGTGCTTTACCCACCGAAGCTAGGCCTCACCAATATTCAGGTTTGTTAAGTGCCTCTACACAGCGAGAGTTACCTGCAATTGGCTCTATTTCATCACTAACCAATGATTGGCCAAGCCAGGCAAATGGCATTGTTAATTCAATAGGAGCTTTGGCTATTTTTTCGCTAATAGGGCTGAAGCCGACTTTCGAATAAAACTCGGGATTGCCGTAGGTAAATAACAAGCTCACTCCGTTTTCTCTTAAGTGATCAATTCCAAAGTTAATGAGCTTTTGCCCAATACCATTTCCTTGCTGGTTTGTATGAATGGCCACAGGGGACAAAATAAAAGCTATTACCTCATTTTCAAACTTCAACTTTGTAAAAAGAATGCTTCCTACTATTTGATCGTTTTCAACGGCTGTAAATCCATAAATATCTTGTGGATCAGTGTTCATCATCAAGTCAAAAGCTAAGCTTCCGATCGACAAGCCTTGTTCATGGCCCTCAGAATCTGCAAATACCTTATTGAATAGCTGCTCAATTTCTTCGATATCATTTTTTGTATATGTTGAAAGATTCATACAAATATTTCATCACTCAGTTGTGATTGATGCGTTAACACATAACAGCTTGTTAGACGTCGGTGCGAGGCAACATGCCTTGAGTATACACAAGCACTAGTAAGTGCAAAGTAGGCAATTCGTGTATGCTTCGACCTGGGAGCAGCCGCGCGCGCACCTTGTTGTGGGGTGTCTGTTCATTACATCATCTATCTACCCAGGACAGTTTTGTGCGGTGCGCGGATGTTATTAAGACCGCGGATGCCGGATATCCCACATAAATTTCAGGCTGGCCAAGACGCAAAAACTCATGAAGATTCCGACAGTGTAAGCTAACTCCACTCGGGGCTCGCTAGATCTCTGTGTGCTCATCTCATAGGCGATTGCGGAACGTGTCAACCTCAAATGGACAGTCATTTCAAAGATAAACTCTATTTGATGTAGCCCGCGGCTGATAAAGTTGGGAAGTTAACGCGATCATCAATCATTGTGTCATCACCAGATTCTGCAATCGGGTTAATGGCCACGGTCTTTGCCGGCATGGGTACAGTCGGTCGCCCACGGACAAAGCGTTCCGGATGACGTTCATAGCGTTCATCAAGAACTCGTTGTTTTTGCCTGGCAACCCCGTGATAACGGCCCGTAAAAACCTGTTCCGGGGTAAAGCCCCCCAGGCCGCTGTGATGATGCTCGAAGTTGTACCAATCAAAGTAAGCTTCACACCAGCGCCGGGCATGCGAGGCATCGCTAAAACGGCCCGGATAATCCGGTTGGTACTTTTGCGTCTTGAACTGGCTTTCACTAAACGGGTTGTCATTGCTCACCCGTGGGCGACTGTGACTGCAGGTCACGTCCAGTTCTCGCATCAGGTCCAAATACCCGTGTGCAATCATTGGCGATCCACGATCCTGGTGCAGCGTGAGCTGGCCTGGCGCTATACCGTAACGGGCCGTGGCTTCGTCCATCAGCTGTTTCGATAATGCACTGCTCTCCTTGCGCGAGACCATCCAGGCCACGACAAAACGGCTAAACAGGTCAAGCACCACATACAGCGACAAATAGAGGCCCCGCCGCACCAGCGGTAGTTTGGTAATGTCCCATGTCCACACATCGTTAGGGGCGCAGGCTTTCAGTCTGGGAACAGCATGATGCTGGGCTGGCCGCTGCTGCCGACGGTCACCGGTCTCCCCTAAGCCACGAAGAATACGGTGCATGGTGCTGACCGAACACAGATACTGATCCTGTTCCAGCAGGCGTTGATAGACTTCAGCAGGCGGCTGATCACAATAGGGTTCACTGTGCAGTGTCTCGACGACAGCAGCACGCTCTTGGTCACTGAGGGCGCGCGGCTGCACCGACTGCTTCCGTGAGCGCCGCGGTGGTTCATCGTTGGCGGCACGCTTTTGGTAAACGTAGACCGTGCTTCGATTGAGGCCCAGCGCATGACACGCTCGCGTCAATGGCAGTCTTACGGGGCGGTGGATCATCACGTTATTCACACATCCTTCCCACTGCGTAAATGATCGAGCATCGACAATGCTTTTTTTTGCAAATCCAGGCAGTCGTTGGCAATCTCCAACTTGCGGTCCAAGCGACTATTCTCTTTCTCAAGCTGCTCAATGCGCCGCTGATCTGGCGTTTTCAAGGGTGCAGGGCCGGGAGCGCTTTTGCTCAATCCAGCCACGCCATTTTCCGCAAGCTCTCGTCGCCATTCCGAGATCTGACTACTGTAGAGTTTTTCGCGGCGCAGCAGCGCGCCAAGCTCACCGTACTGGCAGGCATCGGCTTCAGCGATAATACGTAACTTGTACTCGGTCTTGAACTGGCGGCGAGTGCGTTTCTCCAGCACCGGTTCCGGTGTAACTTGTGTGTCAGGCCGTTCTGATGGTGATTTTGGCATGTTGTGTGTCCAGTACCTGTGGCCCTGAAATCTATGTTATCCCAAACAAGAAGTGTATGGGGTCAGGTTGACACACAGGGATTGCATCTAGTTCTGTCGCGCCCAGGGAAAACGCAAAAAAGGATAGGATCAGGAAGGATGTAAAACCAACATAGAGAATGTTAATGATGACAGACTGGGAGTTAGTCATCTTCGCTCCAATAATGTAAGCCGCGATCAGATACCCGCTAATCAACGTTATTACCAATCCCACCAGAGCTATCGAGTTGCCCCAGGCCATGTTACTGATTTCGAGTAGTTCCGCTTCGACCATCATCGTATTCCCTGAAGTCTACCTTAATCCGAAGTCTGCTCTGGGAGTATAGCCGTCATTTTGAAGGTCTTCCCCTTGACGAAACAACGGCTCTTCTTCAGGATTAGATGTCTACGTTTCTAATTCAGGGTATCTCGCTATGAACCTTCGACAACTTTCCGTTCTACTCCTGCTCGGTTTTGCCACCTTTAACGCGGCCGCCGAGACAAAACCCAGCGCAATGACCATGGGTAACGGCATTGAAAATTGGATAATTGTGGACAACGCGACCCGGCGCGGCGACACCTTTACGTTTACCGAAGTCAACATTAACGGCAACGGTTGGTTGGTTATGCACCCGTTTGAAAATGGCAAGCCGAATGGCACTATCTATGTTGGCGCGACCTATGTCACCAGTGGCATCAACAATGATGTTGAAATTGCTGTTGAGCCCACAGTGTCGAGCGGCGACCATTTCATTGTGATGCTGCACCGGGACGTCGATGATGACCAGCACTTTGATTTCGTCTTCGTCGGCGATACCGGCCAGGTTGAGGACATCGCCGTGTTCGAAGGGAGCATGATGGTCGGGCACGTGTACAAAGCACCCTAATAAGCTGAGCCGCTTTCAGGCAATAGTGATATCAGCACTATTCCTAGGTGCAGCAGGTATTTGCCTGGGCAGTATCACCAGTCAGCTCACGATTTTTACCTGTCTCTATTTCTTATGGGACATACGGTACCCTAAGAATAAGTGACCTCTAGTGGTGCCTTAGCACTCCGAGCCTTTAGCTGAGAATGACGAATAAGCAGATAAAGTGAAAAACCCACGGCTACGCCAGGAACAACACCTAACACCAGGCAAACCCATCCATGCTTCATTGCCTGAGTAGACGCCTCAAACCACACCCAGACCGCTAGCACAAACCAGCAGAAAAACACGTCTGTTGAGTAACCTGCTGCAAAGGGATTTACAAAACCTGCTGCAAACGCACCGATAATATCAGGGCTTTCAATTAGAGGAGGAATTACTAGAAAGCAAAAAATTGCTGTGAAAAGAACTGCAGCCAAAAGGAGGCTCGCCTTGAACCCGTTCTCACTCATATGCGTGGTCTCGCTTGATAGGATGCATAACGCTAAGTTAATGGGCCGCGTTGCTGCCAAGCAGCGCTTTTAGCAGTCCAGCCACGAAGTGGCGAACACTGAACGCCTTGTTAACTTTTTTTCACAGATCAAGATTTCTGGTTAAAACCTCTGCGGATTTAATGATTCGTTTTGTCCGATAAAGTTCAGGATGTTTTTCATTGTCAGCGTATCCTACTGGTTCTCCAGCACCTGTGTTTACGAACCAAGAATTTTCCGGTGTACGATCACCTAGTAGTTTTTTTAATTCGGCCGGCTTAATACCCAGTGCTTGAGCTGCTGCATTGTATGTACAGCGAGTCTTAACTGCGTTCAGGTAATCTCGTACGATGATAATTTTGTCCTGCATAAAAAAGTAATACCTAGAAAGTTAACAACTTATTCGTTGTTTTGGTGACGCAATGTTTTACGTCTCAGTGACATATAACTTGTGAACCATCAGCATGCCCTTAAGTATACACAAACACTAGTGACTACAATGTATCCTATTCATGCATGCTTTTCGAGAATGGTAGCTGAAGGCAGATGCTCGCTATGTGCCAAAAGCAGGCCCTATGACCTGGGACCGGCCGTTCGCAAAACAGAAAACAAGGCGTTGAAACAGGCTCTTTCGTGCCAAGGGAGCAGCGGTCTAACCGGCCCATTTTGTGCCCAAATTTGAGGTGTGCTGGAACAAGAATGAGACGGTATTTACAGTCACGCTACCTAGAACAACGACATGAAACCATAACCGTTTTGTAATCGTCAGCAAAATTAGCATTACCATACCAACGACGTTGATAAACAGGTAGTCAAAACCAACCTTGTCCACACCCACGATGACGAGATCTGCGACATAGGAAAGCAGAGCAAACGCTGCCAACGGAAGAAATACAGCTGTACGCTTGGCCCAGTAATATTCGCGAAGGTGTAGTTCACCAACCATCGGTACGTCTGGAGTGATAGCGTATGCCGCAAGTACGCCAAACAGGGTGGGTATTATTAGAAAGAAGATCTGGCCCATATAGTCAATCTGCTGCTGATTGTAGGCCCACATGCCAATCCAATACTGGATCAGAATAGCCAGAATCCATATAGACCATCCGAGATGAAGCCAATCAGCTTTAACGACGGCCCGCGTACGCATCAAGCGCCCCCAGCCGCCAACTATCTCAGTCATTCCTACCGCTACCACTACGGCGGCAATCATCATCAAGAACTCGAATCTGGTCATGTCATCGTCTCATTATTGATGGCAAATTGGATAAAATGGTATCAACGGCGAGTATCGATACCCACCGTAAGTCGATATCGGGCTTTCAGCATAGCAGACCCTGACTGGCCACTGTCGGAGTATAACGGGCACCCAATGTTTCGAAATGAACTGGCTTGGGGCTGTGATGCTACTCTGATTTACCGAACCGCCGGCTCAACCATTCCCCCAGCAGTTCATTAAATTCCTCGGGTTGTTCCTGCTGTACCCAGTGCGCGGCATTGGCGATCACGTGCATGTCCAGGTCGCTGCAACGCTCGGGCATGTCTTCGGCGAACTTGGGCCGCAAGGCCGGGTCCAGTTCGGCCAGCAACATCAGGCAGGGCATGTCTAAGGGCGCTACCCCCACCTGTGGATGGGCCTCGGCATTCTGATCAATATTGCGGTACCAGTTGATGCCGCCGCGAAAGCCGGTGTGGGAAAAGGCGTCCACGTAGTGTTGATAATGCTCTTCCGATAACAGCAGCTCACCGGTGGCGGTAAAGGCGTCGATGTCCAAAAACGGGTTCATATTGAGCTTGCCATCGGCAAACGCCACCGCGTAGAGCTCCTCCAGGGGTACACTGGTGCGCATCATCTTGTCGACAATGGTGGCCGCCTGTGGGTCCATGATGGTCTCGGCCAGTTCCGGTATCTGGAACCAGGCCACGTACTGTCGCTCGATATCGCCGTCTACCACAGCGGTGTGCACGGCCACACTGGGAAAGGGGATATAGGGGGTGCAGGCAGCTGCAATACCCGCCACCCGCTCTGGGTGCAGGGCCGCCATGCCCCACACCACAAAACCACCCCAGTCATGACCGACGAACACGGCTTTTTCGATATCGAGTGCATCGAGCAGGGCCACCAGGTCACCGGTCAGTTCGGCCAGGGAATAGTCGTCTACCGCAGCTGGGCAGGAACTGCCGCCGTAACCGCGCATATCCGGGGCAATAGCCTGAAAGCCCAACTCGGCCACCACGGGCAGCTGTTTGTGCCAACCCAGGGCCAGGTCGGGAAAGCCGTGTACAAACACCACTGCCGGGCCACTGCCCGCCTGCAAGGTGGACAAATGAAAGCCGGGGTCACCGGCACGGCCGGGGAGTGCTATCTCACTGCGCGCAATGGCTGCGGTCATTAACTAGTTCCTTGTTGTTAATCGGAAGAGGGTGCTTGCTGGGCGCCACGGATGAGCCTGCCCGGCATGTTGCCGGTGGCTTCGCCATGCCGGTAGATGACCTCACCGCTGCAAATCGTGCTGTGGTAGCCGGTGATTTTCTGCAGGTAGCGCTTGCCGTTCGCGGGCAGGTCATAGGCCAGTTTGGGGGCGTGAATTTTCAGGTTGTCAAAATCAATGACGTTGAGGTCGGCCTTGTAGCCCACCGCGATCACCCCGCGATCATACAAGCCATAACACTGGGCGGTACGGCGCGTCTGATTCTCCACCAGCTCTTCAATCGGAATACGCTCGCCGCGGCTGCGGTCCCGGGCCCAGTGGGTCAACAGGAAGGTGGGAATGCTGGCGTCACTGATCACACCACAGTGGGCGCCGCCATCGGCCAGCCCGTAGATGGTATTGGGATGGCGCATTTGTTCGGCGGTGGCGTCGAGGTTGTTATCGGTATAGCCGAGCATAGGCAAGAAAATCAGCCCGGCGCCATCGCGCGAGGTCATGATGTCGTACGCCACCGCCTGCGGTGAGCGTCCCTCACGTGCGGCGATGGCGGCCACACTCTTTTCCGGTGGTGGTTCGTAGTCGGGTTCTTCGCCCAGCTCAAACATCTGCTCGAAGCCATTGAGAATCATGGCCACCACGCCGTCAAACTGACTGTAGTCCGGGTGTTTTGCCAGGATGGCAGCACGGGTCTCGGGTGATGCCAGTGCCGCGGTGCGCTCCGCCAGCGACAACTCGGCCAGCGGCCAGTAGTTCTCGTGCAAGATAAACGGGTGCACGGTACTTTCAAAACCCAACAACAAGCCCGCCGGACGCGGTGCAATTTGTGGCCGCAACAGGGCGCCTGCCTCCGCTGCTACTTCCGAGGCCCGCAACATGCGTCGCCACTGGTCCGGGTCGCCCGCGCTTTGTACCACCGAGTACAGCACCGGCTTACCGGTCTCCAGGCTGAGTTGTGTCATCCAAGCCAGTTCTTCGGTTTCGGGCACATAGTCACCCGCCACCTGAAACACCCCATGTTCCACATCACCCAACATGCGGCCCAGGCCCAGCACTTCTTCCGGGGCGGCGTGGGTGCCGGGCACCACATTGCCACTCTTGGCCCGATGCAGCATGGTGCGTGAGGTGGAGAAACCCAGCGCGCCGGCCTCGAGACCTTCGCGCACCAGTGCTGCCATGGCGGTGATATCCGCGGCGGTGGCCTGTTCGTCATCCACCCGTTCTTCTCCCATCACATAGGCGCGCACCGGCCCGTGGGGCACCTGGGTGCCGACATCGATGGCAAACTGGCAGGCATCCAGGGCATCGAGATAGTCGGGAAAGGTTTCCCAGTTCCAGCTGATGCCTTCGGACAAGGCACTGCCGGGAATATCCTCGACCCCTTCCATCAGTTGGATCAGAAAGTCTTTGTCGTCTTTGCGCACCGGGGCAAAACCCACCCCGCAATTGCCCATCACCGTGGTGGTCACCCCATTCCAGGGCGCCGGGCTCAAGTGGGCGTCCCAGGTGACCTGGCCATCGTAGTGGGAGTGAATATCGACCCAGCCCGGCGTCACCAACAAACCGGTGGCATCGATTTCCTCACGGCCAGGGCCGATGTGCTTGTCATCATCCACGGCACTGATCAGGCCGTTGTCGATGGCCACGCTGGCAGAGCGGGCCGGGGCGCCGGTGCCATCAATGACAGTGCCGTTACGAATTACCAGGTCGTGCATATTATTATTATCCTATAACGTTGTTCGATCGCTGCCGCAGTATACTGTTCCTGGCCAGCCAGTAATAAGGAACCCCCATGAGTGTATTAACCCTGGATCGTCTCGGCAACTGCGCGGTACTCACCCTGAACCGCCCCGAGGCGCTCAATGCCATTACCACCGAGATGCTGGACCAGTTGGAAGCGCATCTGGATACCATCGAACAGGATGATAGCCGCGCGCTAATCCTCACCGGCACCGGACGGGGCTTTTGTGCCGGTACCGATCTCAAGCAGGCCCCATCAGACACCAAAGCCCGTATCGAGCATGTGCACCGTATCCTGCTGCGCATGGTGGCCTTTCCCAAGCTGAGCGTGGCTGCGATCAATGGCCTGGCCCTGGGTGGCGGTCTGGAGCTGGCTCTGGCCTGCAACTTTCGGGTAGCGGCAAAAGACGCGCCGCTGGGTTTACCGGAAATCAAGATTGGCCTGATGCCCAGTTACGGTGGCACCGTGTTATTGCCAAGGCTGATTGGTGAGGCTAAGGCCGAGGCGATGATGCTCAGTGGTGAACCGGTTGCTGCGGAAACGTCTCTAGACATAGGCCTGGTCAACGCAGTCTGCGATACGCCGGAACAGGTGGTGCAGGCCGCCCATGATTTTGTGCAGGCCTATTGCAACTTCAGCCGGGTACCGCAACAGGCCATTCGCACAGCCATCCGCGAGGGGGCCAAACTGCCACTGGCCGTAGCCCTGGCTCACGAGTTGACCATTATCGAACCCCTGTCCCACAGTGAGGACTGTATAGAAGGGGTGATGGCCTTTATTGAGAAGCGGGCGCCGGCCTGGAAGGACAAATAGAGGTTTTACTCCGCCGCCACGCCAGAGACAAACGCCTCGATTACTGTCCCCATCTCTTCGCTGTGGGAAAAGGGCATCATGTGGTCTGCGCCTTCAATCGTGTGCAGGATAGCGCCTGGAATCTGTTGGGTGAGCGCGACGCTCTGCGCGTACTCAACGTTGATGTCTTCGGTGCCGTGGATGATAAGGGTTGGCACAGCAATCGCGTTGGCGTCCAGGTCCAGGGCAGCAAACTGCACAAAATCATTTGCCAGGCCGACCTGCCGTTGCGAGATGGGCCAGCTGGCCCACATCAGTGACTCCATCTTGCCGCGCTTGACGGGGTCGTCTAACAACAACTGCTGATTTTTGGGGTTGGGTACGATGGCCTTCACCATACCTTCCGCGCCCATCAGGTTGTTCATCGCCGAGAAGGTGGCCCACATATAAAAGTCTGAACGCATGAAGAATGGGATTTTCTCGTCGCGACTATCTAGCGCAAAACCCTGGGAGACGGCTTCCAATGCGATAAGCGCCACGGTACGGTCCGGGTGACGTACCGCAAAGGCAATGGCGGAGGGGCCGCCGCCGGATGCGCCCATGACAATAACCCGGTCGATAGCCAGGACATCCATGAGGGCAGCGTAGGCGTCGGCCTGCTCAGCGGGTGTGCGTCCCGTTTCAATCGGGGTGCGTAGGAAACCCGGTCGGGATGGCGCCAGTACGCGGGCGCCTTCAATCGCAGTGGCTTGATCGTAACCACCGGGGGTGCCGTGTAGCATCAGCAAAACGGGGCCGCTGTCGCCGATTTGCTGGTATTCCATCGGCCCGGCAGCGGTCTCAGCGATCTGGCTGCCGGCTTCAATAGCGGCTAGGCGCTGCTCACTGAAGCTGGCGTAGGAAATGGATATGGCGACTGTGCCCAGTATCAGCAGCGCCAACAGGCTGTAGCTTATTTTTCTTATCATGATGCTTCCTTGGTTTGTGCCAACGCGCAGGCGCTGGCTTTAACGATCTGTGGTATAGCGCCCGATAACGCCCGACACCCGTCGCAGCAACCACTTCGGCGTAGCGCGGCCGGCCAGCGTGGTCACCAGATTAATGGTTCCCGGTACGCAGATAACCTCGCCTTTCATGCAGGCTTTGTAACCCTGTGCAGCGACATCTTCAACCTCGCCAACCATGAACTCAGGGATGCTCAAGCCCGCGCTCTGTTCCTGTGCAGCCTCCAGCATACTGGTGGCGGTGATGCCCGGGCACAGGGCAGTGATGGTGACACCAGTGCCTTTGAGCTCCTCCGATAGTGACTCTGTCAGCGATAGCACAAATGCCTTGCTGGCGGCATAGATGGCCAGGCTGGGTACCGGCTGAAAGGCGGCGATAGAGGCCACGTTCAACACCCGACCGCGACCGCGCGCCTGCATGGATGGCAGGAACTGATCGAGGATGGCGGTGAGGCCACTGATATTGAGATCCAACATACGCTTATGGGCGGGGGCGCCAATGTCGACAAAGCGACCATGCTCGAGCACGCCGGCGTTATTCACCAGTACGTCGATGTCGATATTTTTCTCAGCGAGCTTGGCCGCGAGCTTTTTGGCTGCGCCGCGCTTCGATAGGTCGGCGGGTTCTACCCACACGGTAATGTCATGCTCAGCGGCCAACTGCTCAGACAGCGCTTCAAGTTTGGCTTGATTGCGAGCTACCAGGACCAGGTTGTGACCATCTTGCGCGAACAGTCTGGCCAGTTCTTCACCAATACCAGAAGACGCGCCGGTGATAAGAGCAGTTTGCATGTGAGGTCTCAACATATTTTGGGGGTGTGCCAGAATACTCCATGTTGAACGCCAGGGGCAGGGCGCCTTCTCGCATGATGTTGCCCTGAACATCCCAGTGTTACACTGTTTCCAGTACCCAAAATAACTACACCCAACCGGAATTTACTGCCGTGGACCTCATGACGCATAACAAACAAGTACTCATCGCGGCTGCCCTGCTATTAATGCCGGCCCCGTTACTGATGGCGCAGGAGCAAACCCAACTGTTGTGGGGCGACACCCATTTACACACTTCTTATTCGGTCGATGCGTTTATGGCCGGCAACCGCTCGGCCGACCCGGATGTGGCCTATCGCTATGCCAAGGGCGAACCGGTTGTCCACCCCTATGCGCGCAGTCGGGTGCAGATTCTGCAGCCGCTGGATTTCCTGGCGGTCTCCGATCACGCGGAGTATTTGGGGGTAGTCCCCGTAGTCATGAGCGGCAATGCCGATCAGCCCGAGGCGAGCTGGTTTGAGCGCATCAAATCCTGGTTTACGGTCACCTACCTGCGCTATGCCATTGAAGACCCGAAAGAGGGGACCAAGACTTTTACCAAGTTAATGCCTGTCCCTGAAATAAAGTCTGGCGACAGTCGCGACCCGATTGCGGCGGCCGAGGCGGCCGGGACCAACAAGGGCCTCATGAGCCTGGGGCTGCTCAACCACGACGCGGCATTGCGCATCAGCGCCTCGCAATGGACCAAGTCCATGCAGGCGGCGGATCGGCACAATGATCCGGGCACATTTACCGCCCTGGTCGGCTGGGAGTGGACACAAACCGCCAGCGGCGCCAACTTGCACCGCATCGTGGTGTCCGATGCCGACGGTGAGACCGGCGCCACATTTGACCCGGTGGGTTCAGACGACGCCCCTTACCCGGAACAGCTGTGGGATGCGCTTGCGAGCTTGTCGGAAACTACCGGTGCGGAGTTCGTGTCCATACCCCATAACTCGAATCTGTCCAAGGGTTACATGTTTGCCAAGACCACACTCAAGGGTGAAGCCATGGATGCGGGCTATGCCCAGAAGCGCGCCCTCTGGGAGCCACTGGTGGAAGCAACACAAATCAAAGGCGACAGTGAAACCCACCCGGAGCTGTCGCCCGATGATGAGTTTGCCGACTTCGAGCAATTCAATTTTTACCTACAGGCTTTTCCGCAGGCACAGGACTACCAGATTCAGGTTGGGGACACCGTGCGCGCGGCGCTCAAGAGTGGCCTGGAGCTGGAGAGCGACATTGGCGTCAACCCCTTCAAGCTGGGCATGATCGGCTCAACGGATGCCCACACCAGTATCGCCTCCGCTGAGGAACCCAATTTCTGGGGCAAGGTCGCGCTGGATTCCATTCCGGAGAACAAGCGACCCTATGACCCCGACGGTTATGGCGACGGCAAACAGAGTTTTAACGGTTGGAACATGTCCGCCTCTGGCCTGGCCGCCGTTTGGAGCAGCGACAACAGCCGTAAATCTATTATTGCCGCCATGAAACGCCGCGAGACCTATGCCACCACCGGGCCACGCATCAGTGTGCGCCTGTTCGCAGGTTGGGACTTCTCTGCCGAAGACGCTGAGTCAGCCGACCTGGCCAACATTGGCTATGCAAAAGGTGTCCCCATGGGGGGCGAGTTGAGCAATGCACCTGAAGGAGCGGCCCCGCATTTCCTGGTGTCTGCTGCCAAAGGCGCACTGGACCACAATCTGGATCGCATCCAGGTGGTGAAGAGTTGGTTGAACGAAGAGGGTGTCGCCCAGGAGAAAATATTCGACGTGGCCTGGTCTGGCGATCGCCAGATCAATGAAAGCGGCAAGCTGCCAGCGGTGGGCAGCACTGCCAACATCCGCACTGGCAAGACCACCAATACCATCGGTAGCCCGATGCTGGCCACCGTGTGGGCGGACCCGGAATTCAACCCCGCACAGAGTGCGGTGTACTACGTGAGGGTCATTCAAATCCCCACCGTGCGGCACTCACAACTCGATGCCATCGCCATGGGCGTGGAAACCCCCTACGAAGGCCCGGCCACCATCCAGGAAAGAGCCTATACCTCGCCGGTGTGGTATAGCCCGGTGCGCCAATGAAGAACAAACTGATGATGTTGCTGGCCACCCTCGCTGTCGCCGCCATTGTTTTCGCGGGCTTTATCACCCGCGACGGTGAACTGGTCACCCCGCAGGGCAAGGGTACCGTGACCCTGGATGCAGGTGAATTTGAAGCCTTCCCCTTGCCGGATTATGCCGCGGAACATTTGGGGGATGGCTATAAAAGCTATTTTGTCGAGGTAGAGCCAGGGATTAAGGTGCACGTCCTTGAAGTGGGGTCCGGCTTCCCGGTATTTCTGCAACACGGCAATCCGACCTCCGGGTTTCTCTACCGCAAAGTGGCCAAAGAACTGCCGACCGATCGACTGCGCGTGATCATGCCGACCCTGGTAGGCCTGGGGTTTTCAAGCAAAATTCCCGCGAGCCAGCATACACTGGACAACCACACACGCTGGATAAACAGCGTGCTGGTGCAATTGCAGCTGACCGAACTGGTCTATGCGGGCCAGGACTGGGGTGGGCCAACAGGGATGGGTGCGCTCGCGCTTTCACCTGGCTTGCTGAAAGGGGCTGTGTTGATGAACACCGGATTCAACGCCCCGACACAAAAGATGGACCTTTCCCGCGCCCACGCCACCGTCAAGACGCCCGTAGTCGGTGAACTCATGCTGGAGGTGTTTCTTTCGATATTCGACCAGCTGCCCAATATGCAGGGTGACCCCGATTCAATTCCGGCCGATGTCGCGGCACTGTACGGCAAGCCCGTGCTGGACAGTGGTAATGCCAAAGCGCCATTGGCAATGATGCGGATGGTGACGGATGGGCCGGATCACCCCAGTGCGGCAGCTATGAGGGTCATAGAACAGTATGTACAGGGTCTGGCTATTCCCGCTGAAATTGTCTGGGGCATGAACGACCCCATACTGGCCAAGGCGCTACCCATGATGCAGCAGAATTTTCCTGATGCGCCGGTCACAGAAACCCAAGCCGGTCATTTCTTGCAGGAGGAAGTGCCAGTTGAAATTGCCGCTGCCCTGCTGCGGGTTATTGAGCAGGTTCATAAGGAGAAATAGGCACGCTAAGTCTCCATCTGCATCGCCTGTTATTCCGATGGAAAATGTGGGCTAGCGTTTTTCGCCAAAGGGCTTAAGCCGCCACTTCCAGTTCAGCCAGCCGGCCGGCGCCGCAACGTGGGCGTATAGTCAAGAAAGTTGGGGGTGTCGGGGTCTGTTTCACTGAGGCGCTGCTTCAGGTGCTCGACAACCTCACTCCCAATCACCAATTGTCCGTGCTGCCACCACTGCGCACCGCCCGGTGTTCGCAGCAATGCAATGGCCGCCCCTTCGATACCGCCCCAGGTGCCATCGCTGAAGAAACCGTCACGGCGCATATTCAGGGCCGCCTCGGTAATAAAGACGAACTCGGCGACGTAGCTATCAATACAGGATTGCACAGGAATAGAGGCGGAGGCATATTCGTTCAACCCCAAAACGAAGTTGTCAAAGGTACCATCCTGATGATTATTGTAGCGACGATTCCAATCGCTCACGCGCTGTAGCAGGTCGCGCTGGGCGACGGCCTTTTCCATTTTCTGAGATTGTTTGACCTGGCCGGCCAGGTAAAACAGGGTGGCAATGACAACAATGGCGCCGGCCCATTCGCCGGTGGCGCCGATGATTTCCCAGTTCCAGTTCACGCTGTATTCCTCCTTGTTATTGGTAAGGAATCAGCTTAGCGGCACGGGGTGGATGTTGCCAGCGATTGCTGGAAGCCCTGGAAGGGGGCGTTGGTATCTTGCCCGCGCTCTGCTAGGATTCATAGTCACTGGGCAGCCCGCCCCAACCGGCTAATGGAATGAGACACACGACATTCATCTGAAGTACCACCAGAACACACTTTTCACGTTTTGGGAGATGTTATGTCACTCCATCCTGTGGTCGCCTTGCGCGACGTTAGTTTTACCTATGATTCCGCGCTTGAGACATTGATCGCGGGGCTGTCTATCCACTTTCCGACCGGTTTCACCGGCATTGTCGGCGCCAATGGCTCCGGTAAAACCACCTTGCTGGAGCTGGTTGCCGGCGTGCTTACGCCGGAAGCGGGTAGCGTTGTCGGCGCTTCCGACGCCATTTACTGCGAGCAGCGCACTGACTTCCCGCCAGCGCGTTTGTCAGAGTTTCTGGAAGATTGGAGTAGTGATGCCTTTACACTGCGCCGCCGACTGGGGATAGACGAAGATTTTCTGGCGCGGTGGGATAGCCTCAGTCATGGCGAGCGAAAGCGAGTACAAATCGCCCATGCCCTGTGGCAACAGCCCTCGGTACTCGTTGTTGATGAACCCACCAATCATATCGATGCACAGGCTCGGGACCTCCTGGTGGCCAGTCTTAAGCGCTATGAAGGTGTGGGTCTGATTGTCAGTCATGACCGAGAGCTACTGAACGCATTGTGCGTCAAGTGTCTGTGGTTGGAGCCGCCCGCAGCAGAAGAGTTTTCAGGGGGATTTTCGGAGGCCCAGAAACTGCGCCAGCAACACCGAGCGACGGCCATTCACGCGCGGAACCTGCTGAAAGTTGAGCAGAAGAAATTCCAACGTGACGTGGTGAAAAAGCGAGAGACGGCCTCCCGCGAACACAGCATTCGATCCAAACGCGGACTGTCCGCGAAAGACAGCGATGCCCGAGAAAAGATTGATCGGGCCCGTGTCACCGATAGCAAGGGCGGTCAGCCTTTGCGTCAGCTCAAGGGGAAGGGGGCTCAACTACAGTCCCGTCTGGAGGGGGCGGTTGTGACCAAGGAGTATGACACGGGCATTTGGCTGCCCGGCTCCCGCTCTCGCCACGATGCCTTATTCACGATCGAGGCAGGGGAGGTACCCCTGGGGGGTGATCGACGCCTGGCCTTTCCGCAGCTGCACATGAAACCCACCGACCGCATCGCCCTAACGGGATTCAATGGCAGCGGGAAATCCACCCTCATCCGACACATTCTCACGCAGCTGAACCTTGAAGCCGGCAAACTGACGATGATGCCCCAGGAAGTGTCTGCCGCCGCGGCGTGGGACATTCTACAAGAGGCTCGCTTGCTCAAGAATGATGATCTCGGTCATGTACTAAACATCGTCAGTCGCCTCGGGTCGCGCCCACAGCGTCTGCTGGCAAGTGCCAATCCCAGCCCCGGGGAAGTGCGCAAGCTGTTGCTGGCACTGGGTATGGTCAGGGCCCCCCACTTGATCGTCATGGATGAACCGACCAACCACCTCGATCTGCCCTCGATCGAAGCCTTGGAGGCAGCCTTAGCGGAGAGCCCTTGCGGGCTGCTGCTGGTCAGTCATGACCAGCATTTCCTGGGCAAGCTCGCTACTACGAACTGGCATATTGAGGTAGGAGACGGGGGTAATTCTAGGTTGCGCTTGGATTAATAACGAGTGCATCGTCAGCGTTAGGCAAATAATGCAAACGCAAGATTTATAAGTTGTAGTATAGTAATTAGCCACTACTAGAATTGCATTGGAAGCTGCTTCTTTGAAGCCCGCAACCATCAAAATTTTCCTCGTGAATGGAGGCCCAGATAGCGTGCGTACGGTCGAGCTATCCAGTTTGATGGGGCCTAATTTGTGAACCACGTAGCTTTATGTCCATTCTGCGAAATTGTATCGGCATGGGATCATGAAAGGATTCTCAATGAGAACGAATATGCCTTCGTGATTAGAGATGGATATCCTGTATCCCTCGGCCATAGTCTGGTTATTCCCAAACGTCACGTGTCTTCTTTCTTCCATACCTATCCCAAAGAGAGACAAGCACTTTTTGAGTTGTTGGACCATGCCAAGATCGAGATTGACCGTCTGTATAAACCCGCAGCCTACAATATCGGGATCAACGACGGTGAGGCTGCCGGCCAAACAGTATCCCATCTGCATCTTCATTTGATTCCACGCTATGGAGAAAATGCGCGTGATGTAAGAGGCGGTGTACGTTGGGTGGTGCCAGAGAAGGCTGACTATTGGAGCGACCAGTGAGCCTTCTAGGATACGAAAGTCTTTTTTCGAGCCTCAAGCTGAACTCGCGCGGTGGTGGAGAAAAGAGTCCTCACAAGGTGGCAATGTTGCTGGCGGTACTCGATTTAGTCGATAGGGGCACCATAGTAGAGAATCGGATTGATTTTGATCAATCACTCAAAGAGGCTTTCAGTCATCAGTTTGGTCTACTCGCCAGCGAAATGGATCGAGACAATCCCCACTTGCCCTATTTTCATTTACGTAGCAGCGGATTCTGGCATCACCGGATAAAACCAGGTAAGTCAGCTTCCTATTCGAATCTTACTACCGTGACTGGAGCGGGCACGATTAGTGAGGTCATCACTTATGCTCATCTCGACGACGAGCTATTTGAATTGCTGGGCAATGGAGTGGCGCGCGAGTTACTCCAAGCTGCACTGCACAGAAATCTGACCCAAGAAGACCGATCTGTATTGCTCGATGTGGGTAGTAGTTGGGATTGGTTGGAATGCGAAGCAATCGTGCAAGATTATTTTGCAATGCTGAATATGGAGCTCACTGGGCTGCGCTATAGCAAGGCAGAGCATCGTCGGGGACTGCTGCCAAAAATAAATAACCGCAGTGAAGGTTCCATAGAGTTCAAGCATCAAAATATCAGCGCAGTGCTGCTGGAAATGGGGCAGCCTTATATCCAGGGATACAGGCCGGCGTTCAACTACCAGTATCAGCTCAGTCGCGTTGTATTGGCATTTCTGGCTGGGCATCAAACAGAACTAGATCAAATTCTGGAGGCGGCTGACGTGGATATCGTTGAGGCTGTTGTGGAGATTGACTGGTCGCAAGTGCTTGATTTGGATGTGCCCGAGAGAATTGCTGAGATCAAGGAGCCAGAAAGAAAGTTCCTGGCAAGAAAAACTAATTATACGGAACGTGAGCAAAACAACCGTAAATTGGGTGAGCGAGGCGAAGCCTTCGTGGTTGAGTTTGAGCGCAACCGGCTGGAGGCGGCAGGCCGCTCAGATTTGGCGCAAGAAATCCAATGGAGCAGTGTTGAATACGGCGATGGTCTGGGTTACGACGTTAGATCTTTTCAGCCGGAGCTCGATGAAGAGTTGTACATAGAAGTTAAAACAACCAACAGTGGAAAGTATCAACCCTTCTTTATTAGTGCGAATGAATTGGCTTTCTCGAAAGAACAGGCTCAACACTATTCGCTTTATAGAGTGTTCGATTTTAAGGCTAGGGCTCGGATATTCCAGCTTCCAGGCGCTGTAGATCAACATGCGTATTTGCAAGCACAGAGCTTCAAGGCAAGTTTTTCGTGATCAGCGATCATGACGCACAATATTTCGTCCAGAATGGTCAGCGTACGGTTGCCTATTTGGATGCGGAAATCTGTTCATTGAGGCGGCTGGAGTTGAACCCGAATCCCAATTTAGTCCAGCGCGTTACAGGATAGTAGGTGCCGAAGTTATCCCTTCACGACTGCCTTGATGCTGCTTTCTCATCTCGTCAACTCGCACGCATACGAGATCACTGAAATAACCTCCGAATCTCCTCCAGTTCCTGTTCGCTGAGGCTCTGCACTCTCTCCGCAACCATACACTCCGCCAACTCCACCCTGTTCTTAACCCCCAACACCACCGTATCCACGTGGGGAATCGACAGTGCATAACGATGGGCCAGGCTGGCCGCGGATTCACCGATTGAATCTGCGTAGTCTCTGAACTTGGCTGCACGCTCAAAGTCTTTGGCTTCGCCGGATTTAGGATGCATGTCGCGGTCTAGGGTGTTGGTCAACGAACCCGCAGCGACAGCCCGAATACCCATCACCCCGGCGCCACTTCGTGAGGCTTGCCCCATAATCGCCTGGGGTCCTTCCTCGATGCCTTTAATGCCCATGCTGCCGGATGAATTGATGGGGTTGGCAATGCATTGAACGACCTGTGGGGGTTTGTCGTGTTGCAATGCTTCTATGCTGGTGTCTCGCATCACCGCGGTAATGCCCCAGCTGCGAATTCGGCCGTCTTTGATCAAGGCGTCCATGGCTGGAATGAACTGCTCTTCGTAGAGTTGCCAGGGGGTGGTCACGGCACTTAATCGCTCGGCGTGTTTTTCAGACGGAACCCAGTCATCGGCGACGATATAGCCGTGCAGGATAAACACATCCACGAAAGGCCGCTGTAGGCGTTGCAGGCTGTTGTCCAATGACTGGTCTAGTTTGGCGTAGACCTGGTCGGGGGAGGGGGTGCCCAGCATGCATTTGGTGGTGACAGAACAGTTCTTAGGGTAGTTACCCTCAAAGGCCAGGCCCAGTACGGTTTCGGCTTCACCGTCCCCGTACATGGGCGCATTATCAAACAAGGTAATGCCGCCATCCCAGGCGGCTTGCACGGTGGCGATGGCCTCATTGCGATCAGTCTCGCCCCATACCTGGCCGATACCGCCGCCGCCCAGGCACAGCTTGCTGGTATGTTCTGGCATGGCCATAGTTGAGTCCTCTAGGCGGTTTGCAGTTCGCGCAACCAGGTATCGGTGCGCTTGATGGTCAGGCACTCCAGTTGCTGTAACAGTTGAAGTGTAATCTCAGCAATAGCATAGTCGCTTTTCAGGCGGTCCATCATGCCGGTCCACAACAGAGCCGTCATCTCGGCATCCGTCAGCGCCCGGTGAAAGGTACCGGTTACCGGTACCTTGGCATATTTCACCAGGGTGCCCAGTCTGTGGTTGGGGGCGCGTTGATAGAGGCGGCGGGCGACGCGCATGGAACACAGGAACGGTTGCTTGCGGGTATAGCCAACCCGTGCCAGTTCCATGTCGAGAAATTTCCTATCGAAGCTGGCGTTGTGGGCCACCATGATGGAGTCACCGAGAAAGCGGTAGAGTTCGGGGAAGACCAGGTCGGGGTGAGGGGCATCTTCCAGCATTTCATTGGTGATGCCGGTGTAGTTCTCAATAAAGCGGTCGACGCGGAAACCCGGTTGGATCAGGCTCTGGTACTTGTCGGTGATTTGTCCGTTTTCCACCGCGACAGCACCGATTTCGATGGCGCGGTCACCGCCATTGGCGGACAGGCCCGTGGTTTCGAAATCGAGAACGACGAGCCTTTGTTTCAAGAGCGTTGTTTCATGCAGCGGCAATAACCAGGGTCATACCGTCGCTGCCGGTCACGCTGACCTGGCTGCCCGCTGCCAGGGTGCCCTCGCAGGTGACCTTCCAGCGGGTATCCCCAATCTGCACCGAGCCCTGGTCGTTGATAGTGTCCTCTAGCTGAAAGCGGGTGCCGATAAGCTGTGCCGCACGGTCGTTGAGTTGGGGCGAATCGGTTTGCTGATTGAACTTCTTGAAGAACTTCATGTAGAGAAAGGTCAGCACCAGCGCATCGACGGCGAATAATATCAGCTGCCATTCCCAGCTGATGTCGGTCATCAACCAAGTGAAGCAAGCCATGAGGATGGCGGCGGCGGCAATGCCAATCAGAAAGCCACCGGCGCCAAATATCTCCAGCACGAACAGGGCGGTGCCGATCACAAACCAGTGCCAGGGTTGTAGTTCATTGAATAGTTCCATGGCTTAACTCTGTTCCGTCTTGTTGTCGGTGACGGCCTTGGTGATTTCGGTAATGCCCGCCAGTGACCCAATCAGGCTGGCGGCCTCCAGGGGAATCATCATCACCTTGTTGTTATTTGAGGCGGCCAATTCGCCCAGAACCTCGGTGTATTTCTGGGCAATGAAATAGTTGATTGCCAGTGGGTCACCGTCGGCGATGGCTTTACTGACCACTTCGGTGGCCTTGGCTTCGGCTTCGGCCAATCGTTCCCGGGCCTCAGCTTCGCGCATGGCGGCTTGCAGTTCACCTTCGGCCTTGAGAATTTTTGCCTGCTTCTCGCCCTCTGCCCGCTGAATTTCTGCTTCCCGCTGGCCCTCGGCTTCGAGGATCAGGGCGCGCTTTTCCCGCTCGGCCTTCATCTGCCGGGCCATGGCTTCCACCAGGTCGGCGGGTGGGGTGATGTCGCGGATCTCGATACGGGTGACTTTAATGCCCCAGGGGTTGGTCGCTTCATCGACCTTGGTCAGCAGCGCGGCATTGATGCGGTCGCGGTTGCTGAACATCTCGTCCAGTTCCATGGAACCGAGCACGGCGCGGATATTGGTCATCACCAGGTTCTGCATGGCGTACTCGCGGTCGTTAACCTCGTAGGCAGCCTTCTCAGGTTGCTGTACCTGGTAAAAGCACACGGCGTCGGTGGTGATCATGGCATTGTCAGAAGAAATGACTTCCTGGGGCAGGATGTCCAACACCAGTTCCATCATGTTTACTTTCTGACCAATGGTGTCGATGAAGGGAATAATCAGGTTGAGGCCGGGCTTTAAGGTCTTGGTATAGCGGCCAAAGCGCTCCACCGTCCAGTTATGGCCCTGGGGTACCAACTTGGCCCCGGCGATGACTACCGTCAGGGCGAAGATCAGCGCCACTAATACTGCAATACTAAAACCGTCCATTACTCATCTCTTGTCCAGGCTGGAAGCTGCATTGTACTGCAATGTCTGCCGACAAGCTGTCGACGCTGATGGAAAATCTGGGCTGGGTGGATTACATCACGGGCGGCAATTCGCCAGAGACCAGCTTGCCATTGCGGATCACCGCCGCCGGTTTGGTTTTATGAATAGCGTAGCGGTCGACGCTGAACAGGTCCTGGTTCAGCACCACCAGGTCGGCGCGTTTGCCCACGGCAATGCTGCCCAGCTCATCGTCTCGACCCAGTTGGTAGGCGCCATTGGCGGTGTAGCCCTTGAGCAAGTCGGCTCGAGATACGCGCTCGCTGGGTGGTATAAATACCTTGCCGTCGGGGCCGACGCCCGCGTTCTGGCGGTTGTGTCCCGCCTCCATGCCCAGGTACGGGTTGGCGCGCTCGCTCTGCCAACCGTACTTGTCGGTGATGTCACTGGAGAAGGTCACCATCACGCCGGCATCGATAAAGGACTGGCCCCGTTGCATGGCCAGGACGTCGTCGCCTATGCCCTGTTCAACCCAAGAGCGATCGTCGCCCCACCACCATTGCGGGGTGAAATTGGCGATCACGCCGAGTGTTTCGAAGCGGGCAATGTCGGCCGGTTTGACCACTTCCAGATGGCAGATGCTTACTCGGCTGGTCGGTGCGCGGCCGAGGCTTTCGTGGGCATCCTCGATGCCGTCCAGCAGGGTGGTAGTAGCGCGATCACCGACGGCGTGGCCATGAAAATGCAAGCCAGCGGCGTCCAGGTCGAGAATCAGCTGGTGTACCTGTTCGCGACTGAGCAGGGCTTCGCCGCTGTTGCCCGGTGTGTCGAGGTAGTCATAAGACATGGCGGCAGTCCGGGTTTCCAGCACGGCGTCGAAGAACACCTTGAGCGTGTCGATGCGCACGTTGTCGCTGTTAAAGTCCTGGCCCAGTTGGGTCAGGGTCTCGACCGCATGGGCCAAATCATCGGGCAGGAACAGGGTGTAGGAGCCGTGATAGCGCACCGGCAAAGTACCGGCTTTATCCATGCGCGAGATCGCCGCATAGAATTCTCGGTCCATCCCGAAATTGCCGGCATCAAACACCGTGGTAATGCCCAGTGCCTGGTAATAATTCAGGTAGGCCAGCAGCGCGACTTCCACTTCGGGGCTGACGGTTTTGAAATGGTTCTGAAACGAAATGGCCGCGGATTCGGTAATCCACCCCGTCGCCTCGCCATTGGCGTCTCGCTGATAGAAGGCGAAGCCCGGCACAACGTCTGGGGTATCTTCGGTGACGCCCGCCTGTGCCAGGGCAGCGGAGTTGGCCCACAGCGTGTGGGCCCAATCGTCGAGGATAATGAGCGGGCGATTCGGCTCGATCTTGTCCAGGTCATCTTTGCGCGGCCCGTTCACCCCGAAAATATTGTTGTGCCAGTAGCCGGCCAGCAGCGTCTCCTGGTCGGGGTTGTCCGCCACAAGTTTAGCGATGGCCGCTAGCAGTTCAGGTTTGGTGTCAGCCTCGTCCAGCAACAGCTGATCACCTGACACGGCCACCCAGCCGGGGTGGGCGTGGGCATCGACAATGCCGGGGATGACGGTTTGGCCAGCCAGGTCATACACGTGTGTGCTGGGGCCGATGAAGCTTGATGCATCATCGCCGGTGTAGACGAAGCGGTTGCCGCTGACGGCGACCGCACTGACCCTGGGATTACTGGGGTTGCTGGTGTAGATGTCGCCGTTCAGGTAGACCGCATCAGCGGGGTTGGTGGCCTCGGGGGCCGTGCAGCCGAATAGTCCGCTGACCATCAGTAGCAGGGCTGCCATGATTTGTTTCATGCAGTATTTCCTCACACCCGCAATAGGGCCAATAGAACGATGTATTGTGCTTGTGGTTTGAGGCACAGACTATAGCTTAAACTGGGCAGGCAATAGCAAAGAGAATGCTGAATGATTGAGTTGTTACAGGGTTTGGCGCCCATCCTGCTGGTGGATATGCTCAACCCGATTTTGCTGGCGCTGCTGATCTTTGCCGCCAGCAGCGACAAGCCGGTGGCCAACAGTGCGGCCATGTTGCTGGGCCATACCCTGACGTATTTCGTGGCGGGCTACGGCTTGTCGTTTGGGGTGGAGAAGCTGTCGGCGCTGCTGGACAACCCCGGCACCGTGGATTACGTCATCAGTGGCCTGTTGGGGGTGCTGTGTGTGTATTTCGCGGTCAAGCCAACCAAGCCCTCGACCGAGCCGGACCTGCCCGACTGGCAGTTAACGCCGCTCAAGTGTTTTGGTTTCGGGGCGGTGATCAATGCCATTGGTCTGCCCTTTGCGATTCCCTACCTGGGCGCTATTGACCAGATTCTCAAGGCCGATCTCCCCACCTTTGAATCGCTGACGCTGTTGGGTATCTACAACCTCGCTTATGCCTTGCCCTTTGCCATTGTGCCGGTCTCCATCCTGGTGATGGGGGAGAACAGCAAACCGTTGTTAGAGAAGCTGGACGCCGCCATGGCCTGGGCGGCCGACAATGCCATGCCCTGGCTGATTTTTGGGTTGGGTGTGTGGCTGATTTACGATGCTGGCGTGTATTTTCTGTGAGAGTGTTGGGTGGTGCGGTGATGGAGGAGCGGTTGTAGCGCTGAAGATTGACCGGGATTGACTTGAACTAACCAGAAACACCCTGCGTTTTTCATCTAGCCTGTAGAGAGCACTATTCCAGGGATTGGATTGTGATATCAATAGTGGTACTATTTCTATGGCTTCGGTGAGCGTGATTCTGACGCATATGCGTCGGGGTGAGCGCATCCGCTTCGCTGCGTTCTGCAAAGTATGTGATTTCTATTTCGGGTCTCCGCGTCTCAGTGGTGGCAGCCACCGAGTCTATAAAACACCTTGGAAAGGTGATCCTCGAATCAATATTCAGAACTCTGACGGACAGGCGAAATCGTACCAGGTGAAGCAGGTGGTTAAAGCGATCGACAAGTTGGAACAATTGAATGGGTAGTAGAGACAGATACAGCTATCGGGTTACCTGGTCGGAGGCAGACCAGGAGCATGTGGGCTTGTGTGCGGAGTTTCCCAGCTTGAGCTGGCTGGATTCAACTCCAGAGAAGGCGTTGTCCGGAATTCGAAAGCTCGTAGCGTCCGTCATTCAGGATATGAAAAAAGAAGGAGAGCTTGTCCCAGAACCACTTTCTATCAAACCCTTCAGCGGGAAATTTGTCGTACGTATTCCACCGGAGTCTCACCGACAACTGGCCCTGGAAGCAGCCGAGGCCGGCGTTAGTTTAAACAGGTTAGTGTCAAGTAAATTAGTGTGAGGGCTAGGGCTGGTTTCGGTCTATAGGACTAAGTGCTACACTTTGAATGCCAGGGATGGGCATAACGTATGTGGATTTTCAAAACGAAAGTCTTCAGTAAATGGGCCGCGAAAGAAGGTTTAACGGATTCAGTTTTACTTGATGCCCTGAAGGAGGTAGAGCGCGGACTAATTGATGCGCCGCTCGGTGGGCAATTATTCAAGAAGCGTGTTGCACTAGTGGGACGTGGAAAGCGCGGTGGTGGAAGGACGATAATTGCGTACCGGGCCGATGACCGCGCGTTTTTCATATATGGATACAGTAAGAGCGCGCAGGAGAGTATTTCACATGACGAGCTTCTTGCATTGCGTCGGTTGAGTAGCGAATACCTGGATTTGAGTGTAGAAGCGCTACAGCTGGCACTAGATGGGGGTGCTTTGATAGAGGTGGAAGAAAATGGCTAAATCAATTTTGGAGGCAGTTCACGAAAGCGCGACCGATCTTAGGAAGATCGGGTTGATTGATGAAATGACCATGCGAGAGTTTGATGCCCTGTGCCTCCCCAATATTAAAGAGTTCAGCGCAGCTCAAATCAAGCGAATCCGCCTGCGAGAAAAAGCAAGTCAGGGCGTGTTCGCCGCTTACTTGAATATCAGCAAGTCCACGGTACAGAAGTGGGAGCAGGGCGCAAAAAAACCTAATGGCCCATCCCTGAAATTACTCAACTTGATTGATCAACGAGGGCTCGAAATCCTGGCCTGACAAGGTTTCTCCCTAGCGTCTACACTTGAAGCAATAACAACATATGAGGACCACCCATGTTATTGCACCAGTTCATGGAATTCTTTGGCCGCGAGACCCCCGATAACCCCTGCGTGGAATTGGGAGAGGTTTTCTACAACTACGGCCAGGCAAATGCCCGTTGCAATCAAATGGCGCATGCCTTTGTCGATACCGGCATGGAAAAGGGCGACCGGCTGGCCTGGATTGGCAAGAACAGCCTGGAACTGCTGTTCCTGTTCTTTGCCGCGTCCAAGGTGGGGGTGGTGTCCAATCCACTCAATTACCGCCTGGCGCCGCCGGAGTGGGCGTACATCATTAATAACTGCACCGCCAAGGTGCTGGTGTGTGAGGCGGAGTTTTGTGCCGGCATCGACAAGGTGCGCGATACGCTGGAGAACATCGAGCATTTCATTTGCCTGGATGAAGACCTGGAAGGCTGGGAGAACTTTGCCAGTTGGGTTGATCCTCAAGCCGAACACAACCCGGAACATGACATTCGCCCCGAGGATGTGCTGTACCAGATGTATACCTCCGGCACGACGGGCTTGCCCAAAGGGGCGGTGCTGAACCAATACGCCATTGAAACCAATACCCGCATTCTCTGTATGCAATTTGAGATGCAGATCTCGGATACTCGCATAGTGATGCCCCTGCCGATGTATCACGCAGCGGCGGGTATGACCCTCAAGTGTTGTATCACGGTCGGCGGCAGCCTGATTGTGCACCGGGATTTCGACCCGGTGGCGGTGGTGGATGCACTGGAAAAGGGCGGTGTCACTAATTTGACCCTGGTGCCGGCCATGATCCAGGCCTGCCTGGTGTCAGTACCAGATATCGAGCAGCGCACATTCCCGAAACTGCGCTTGATGGGTTATGGCGCCAGCCCTATCGCTGAAGAGACCCTCAGGAAAGCCATGCAGGTGTTCAACTGCAAGTTCACGCAGGCCTTCGGTATGACTGAAACCACCGCTTGCGCGGCTCAATTGACGGTTGTGGCTCACCAGCGCGCCCTCAACGGTGAACCCCATCTGCTGCTGAGTTGTGGCCGAGCCGGGGCCGGCACCCAGGTGCGCATTGTCGATGAAGATCACAACGAGCTACCCCGTGGCGAGGTCGGTGAGATCGCCGTCAAGGGACCGCAACTGATGCAACAGTACTGGAACATGCCCGAGGCCACCGCCAGCACGCTGGTCGATGGTTGGTTGTATACCGGGGATGCGGCGACGATGGACGAGGAGGGCTTCATCTTTATTCAGGACCGCATCAAGGACATGATTGTGTCCGGCGGTGAGAACGTCTATCCCAAGGAGGTAGAGAACGCCCTGTTTGATCACCCCGACATTGCTGATGCCGCCGTGATTGGCATTCCCGACGACAAGTACGGTGAGGCGATTCTTGCTTTCGTGCAAACCCGCAACGGCGACAGCATTGGTAGCGACGAGCTGATAGCCTTCTGCCGCGAACGGTTGGCGGGCTTTAAAGTGCCGCGCCAGTTTGAGTTCATTGATGAAGTGCCCCGCAATGCCTCGGGCAAGGTGCTGAAGAAAGACCTGCGCGAACCCTACTGGGAGGGGATTGAGCGTCGGGTGGGGTAGCCGTTAATCAGCTAAATCTGCGGCTGTGATAACTCCGCACTGATAGCGCCGTCAACAGGTAACACGACACCGTTGACGAAGCTGGCTTCATCGGAGGCCAGGAACAGGGCGGCACTTGCAATATCTTCACCAGTACCGAGGCGGCCGCTTGGTACTTGCTCTGCAAACTTTCTGTGGGCGTCATCCCCTAATGAGTCCAGCCAAACGCGCATGCCGGGTGTGTCCATGGGCCCTGGCGCGATGACATTGGCGCGAATGCCCTGGCTGCCATATTCCACGGCAATGCCGCGGGTGAGTTGGGTCAGGCCGCCTTGGCCGCACCGTAGGTCACCAGCCCCGAGGTGCTGTTAATGCCGGCACCGGAGGACACGGATATGATACTGCCGCCACCTTGCTCGAGCATGATCGGTAATACCGCCTTGATGCCGTAGTGCACGGATTCCATGTTCAGTTGCATCAGGTGACGAAACTCATCGTCACCCTGCTCGAGCCAGGGCGCGGGATTGGCGCCACCGGCATTGTTCATCAGGATGTCGATGCGGCCCCAGCCCTCCTGCGCTCGCTTAATCATGGCTGCAATCTGATCCGGGTCTTTGACATTGCAGGGCAGGGCGATAGCACTGCCGCCTGCGGCGGCTATGTCGGCAACTACCGCATCACATTCTTCAGCCAGTAAACTGCTGACACCCACGGTTGCGCCCTCCGCCGCGAAACGCAGTGCCGTGGCTTTGCCAATGCCAGCACCCGCACCGGTGATAATGGCGGTCTTGCCTGCAAGCCTGTCGCCCATGTGATAATCCTTGTCTACACTGAAATGGTTGATACCAGGAGATACTACGTGAATAGACGCGGATTTTGCCAGTCGGCATTGGCCACTGCCGGTGTGCTGGCCCTGGCGCCACTACATAGAGCCTTCTCCGGTAATAGGGCCGCGGAAGTGAATGCCTTGTCCATTCACGGCAAGGAGTTGTCTTTGGGTGAGGGTGTCATAGCTGAATTGGGCGGCGGTTTGCGAAGCAATTTGCTGTTGCCGGGTAACGCCGCCTATGAAGAGGCGCGGCTGGTGTTGAACCCCTTGATCGATAAGCACCCGGCCTTGATTGTGCAACCCACCGGGGCGGCGGATGTCAGCCTGGCGGTGCAGTTTGCCCAGCACCACCAGCTGTCCACCGCCATCAAATGTGGCGGCCACAGCGGCGCCGGCAAAAGTACCGTTAACGGCGGCATGATGATCGATCTGTCTACTTTGCGCCATGTGCGCGTGGATGCGGACAATAAAATCGCTCACGTGTCCGGTGGCAGTTTGTTGGCTGCCATGGACCACGAGTCGCTGGCACAGGGACTGATCACCACCGCAGGCACGGTGTCTCATACCGGTGTCGGCGGTCTGGCTACTGGCGGCGGTTTTGGTCGATTGGGACGCAAGTTTGGTTTAACGCTGGACAATATTCACGCGGTGGATGTGGTCAGTGCCGATGGTGTTTTACGTCACGCCAACGCGCAACAGAACCAGGATTTGTACTGGGCGGTGCGCGGTGGCGGCAGCAATTTTGGTGTGGTTACTGGCTTTGAGTTTAATCTCCACCCCATGCAGCGACAGGTGCTGGTGGGTAATTTCATTTATCCCTACAGTCGGCTGCGCGACGTGCTGGAATTTTACGCAGAGTTCTCCGCCAACATACCCGACGAATTGTCGGCCGATTTGATTCTCGGCTTTCCCAAGGGCAACCCGGCGGGTTTTGTGTTCCTGGCCTGCACCTGGTGTGGCGAGGAGAGCGCCGGTCGCAAGGCCATGGCACCCATCGAAAAGCTCGGTAAACCCTTGCGCCGGGTGCAGCAGTTGATGGATTACCAGGTCCTGCAACAAAGTGCCGACAAGGATGCGCCACGGGCTACAGCCTCCTACCTGAAGGGCGGCTTCCTCTCCCAGCTCTCCCCGGCGGTCATCGACGATATCGTCGGCGGTATGGAGCCGGGTGAGGGACGCTCCGCGCAGATGATTTTCCAGCAGGGCGGCGGTGCGATCGGGCGGGTGGCCACTGATGCCACCGCCTTTCCTCACCGCTATGCCGAACTCAACATGATGGCCACGGCAGCCTGGCAACCCGATGCCCCGGCCGCTGCACACAAGGCCTGGATCCGCAATTACTGGTCAAAGCTGGTCACCCATACTCACGGCTTTTATACCAACGAAGCCGATGACGATAACGAGGCGGACTGGAATCGCAACTACCAGGGCAACTTCGCGCGCCTGCTGGCGATCAAGCAGCGCTACGATCCGGACAATATCTTCCGCCTGAACGCCAATATCCGGGCAGTATAAAACCTGGTATCCAGTCCCTTGGCGCCGACATGTAGTCAGGGTAAACTTCGTCCCATAATATTATAGGGCGAAACTTAATGCTGTCTGTTGTACGCACATGGATTCTCACCGGCCTGCTGCTGCCGGTTGTTATCGCTATCCCCCAGGCCATGGGCCACGGCGAGGTGAACGACTACGAAACCGATGTAGAGACCATGTACGTGGCCTACTACGGCCGTCCCGGTGACCCGGAAGGGGTCGAGTTCTGGGCCGAAGAGCTGGAGCATGCTAACGGCGACTTCAATGCAATCATTGATGAGTTCGGTACCTCGGCGGAATACACCGATCGCTTCAGTGACATGGGCAATGCCGAATTGGTCGACAATATCTACCAGCAGTTGTTCGGCCGTGCGGCGGATGATGCCGGCCGTGACTTTTACGTCGGCAAGCTGGATGCCGAAGAGCTGAGCCTGGCCACCATTGCCCTGGATATCTATAACGGCGTAAGCGGTGTCGACAGCCTGATCGTGGCGAACAAATTGACGCTGGCCCATGCGTTTACCGACCACATCGCAGATAGCGGGCTCGACTACGGTGACGCTGAGGCACTGGAAGGCATAGAACTGCTCAGCGCCATTGATGAAAGCACCGACTCCGTCGAAACCGCAGAAGAGCGCCTGGCAATCCTGTTCAGCCTGTCTGACGATTCCGATTGCAGCAACTACGAGGGTAGTTTTGAACGTATCCAATCGATTATTTTCGACGGCTATGACTGTACCAATTCGGCCTGTCACAGTGGCGAGAATCCCAACGGCCCGACCGGGCAGCTGGATTTAACCGCCGGCAATGCCTACCAGAGCCTGTTCCGGGTGGACGCCAGCGCCAGCCTGATCGAGCCCACGCAACGGGTCTACCCCGGCGAGCAGGCCTTGAGTTTTCTCTATGCCAAGCTGGAGGCCGGCACCAATGGTACGGCATTACCAGTAGGGGGTGGCAGTGCCATGCCCAACGGTGGCGCACCGATTAGTGCAGACCAGCTGGAAGCCCTGCGACTGTGGATACGCGGTGGTGCGCCCGAATACAACGATGTGGATGAAGTGGCAACGCTGCTGGGCTGCAGTATTGGCACCCGGCCCCAGGCCAACAAGATTGCCGCGCCAGATGCGCCAGTACGAGGTGAGGGCGTGCAGTTTATCAGTGGCCCGTGGACGGTGCGTGCCAACAGCGAGAAGGAGGTGTGTTTCGCTACCTACTACGATTTAAATCAAGTGCCGGGGGCATTGCCTGCGGAGTCCATAGTTGAATGCGAGGGCAATCAGTTCCGCAATTATGAGGGCGAGTGTTTTGCCAGCAATGCACGCACGCTTACGCAGGACCCCCAGTCGCACCACAGCATCATCTACTCATACACCGGCGCGGCGTCTGCGCTCGACCCCGGTTGGGGTGAGTGGCAATGCCTGAATGGGCCGCACCAGGGGGAGAGTTGTGACCCCACGCAGATCGGTGTGCCAGTCGAACAAGGCGGTGCCGATTGCGGCGGCGAGTTATACGCCTGCGCCACAATGCCGCAGCGCACCCTCAACTGCATTGGCTGGGGCCCGGATGATTTTCGGGGCAATTCATTCGCTGTCGGTGGCTCACAAACACCCATTCTGGCGGAGGTTCAAAACGAAGGGGTGTATAACGTATTGCCGACGGCAGGCATCATGGTCTGGAATTCCCACGCGTTTAATTTATCCACCGAAGATACGACGGTGGAACAATACAATAATGTCTGGTTTGCCAGTGAGGACCAGCAGGTTTATCGAGAGCGGGCCATTTTCGATTCGAAGGATATCCTGATCGCTGAGGTGCCACCCTACGAGCAACGCACCTACTGTTCTACCTACACCTTGCCACAGGAGGGCGCACGCCTGACCGACCTGTGGTCTCACGCGCACAAGCGAGGCATCTTGTGGCAGAGCTGGCTGCCGCCACAAGACCCAAGCTGTACTGTCGACAGCGGCTGCGTGCCCAACCAGGAGGCTGCTGACTACGTGAGTCGAATCTACAATGATCCGCTGGTGCTGAAATATGACCCAGCCCTGGCATATGACTCAGCCGCGGTGGCCGATCGTACCATCAAATTTTGTCTGACCTACGACAACGGGCTGGAATACCCGGATCTGCTCAAACTCAGTTCCCAGTCTGTCGGCAGTACCTGTCAAAGACAGGCTTATTGCGCCGGTGGCGCCACCCCAGGAATGTACTGCGGCAACGACGACAGTCTCTGTGGCGATGGCGGGGTTTGTGATGCTTGTATACTACGAGGCGGCGTCACCACCGAGGATGAGATGTTCCTCCTCCTTGGCAGTTACTATGTGGTACCGGTGGATTAGGCCGACTTTTTAAGCTCAATCCGCTCTTTTTTAAGTTCAATCCACAGGGAACGAGAGTAAGCCAGCACCTCGCCAGCCTGGTTGGCGATGGCCGTACCACCCCAGCCTTTGCGGCCCTCGCGCCCCAGCGGCCAGCAGTACACCACCAGGGTGTCGTCGCCGGGAATATCCGTGAGAATCTTGCTGGTTAATTCACCCAGCAAAGCCATGGGCGGTGATCCGCCATAGCAGGCGATATAGCCCGGGCAGTCCAGGGCTGACCAGATAATCTCTACGCGCACATTGCCATCATCATCGAGCAGATCAGCTGCGGGCTGCCACTCGCAGGCCAGCAGGCTCCAGTCAGCAACCGGCCCCGGTTGCAGACACAAGCCATTCTCCGGGGTACGTTCGGTGCCACAGACAAAACACCCGACCAGGGGATGCTCATTGAACAGGGGGCTGCGCTGGCGCGCCTCTTTGGCCTGGTTCAGATTGGGCGCGGGCGGGCAGTCGAGCTTGAAATCTGCAGCGCTACCAGAGCCAACCAGGGTGTCGCCGGCATACATGGCGACACTGCCATCGTCATTGGCGACAACGTCGAAATCGGTTTCCAGCGGTGGTGGCACGTGTAGCCTGATTTTTGCTGCACCCTCGATATGCGCCGCGAGGATGCCGCAGGAATAGCCACCATTGCCGGAGGTGGGCGGACCATTGAATTGCGCGGGGATGCGAACAGCGTGGGTCATCGCTTTTGGTGGCTCAGGCTACGTAAGTGGTGCGCAGGTAATCGAGAATGGCCTGCTTACCGCTGAGCTCAGTGCCGGTGTTGGGGTCAACCAGGCGTGGTTGTCCCTGTTGTGGGTGATTGTGA
The DNA here is from genome assembly GCA_965237855.1 of Halieaceae bacterium. Classification (GTDB taxonomy): domain Bacteria; phylum Pseudomonadota; class Gammaproteobacteria; order Pseudomonadales; family Halieaceae; genus CBDEGK01. The sequence goes on from CBDEGK010000008.1 coordinate 275,463, forward strand.
AAGGGCAGCTCCAGCTGGCACATCAATTCACGGATAGCGCGCGCACCGGGATTGGTTTCGCCGCTGTGTAATTGCAGCAGCTGGTCGGCGGGGTGCGCGGCTCTGGCCCAGAGGGAGCGGCCGCTGCGGGTGGCGCTGATGAGTACAGAGCGCAGGGTCTGCAGGCCGCCGGTTTTCCACTTGGCGGGGAGTTGGCCGTCGCCATAGGTGGCGTAGAGATAGCGTACGATATCCAGCGACTCATACATCTCGGTATTGGTGTTGGGATCAATGAGATAGGGGAACTGGGCCTTGCCGCCGCGCTCGATCAACTCGGGACGATAGCGCTGGCCCTTCTTGGGGCTGGGGTACAGTTCGAAGTCCAACTGCAGTTCATCCAGTGCCTCTCGTGCCAGGCGGCAGAAGGGGCAGTTCTCCATGTCGTAGATTTTCAGGGTTTGTTCCGGCATGGCAGCAGTCTACCGTTATACTGCGGGCCATGGAAACGGAACTCCCCGTCAGTGCGGTCTTGCCCGCCATTCGCAGCGCGCTATCGCAGGCTGATGAATTAGTGCTGGAAGCACCACCCGGCGCCGGTAAAACCACCTTGGTGCCACTGGCTCTACTGGATGAAGATTGGCTGGCCGGTCGCAGCATACTGATGCTGCAACCCCGGCGGCTGGCGGCGCGCGCTTGTGCCGAATACATGGCGGGCAAGCTGGGCGAAAAAGTGGGCGAGACGGTCGGCTACCGGGTGCGCCTGGACAGCCGAGTTGGCAAGGCCACGCGTATTGAAGTGGTGACCGAGGGTATTCTCACCCGGCGCTTGCAGTCTGATCCCAGCCTGGAAGGCGTGGGCCTGTTGATCTTTGATGAATTCCACGAGCGCAGCCTGGATGCCGACCTGGGACTGGCGCTGGCATTGCAGGGACGTGAATTGTTTCGGGGCGACGCTGACGCGCTGAAGATCCTGGTGATGTCGGCCACCCTCGATGGCAAGGCGGTGGCCGAGCTTCTCACAGACGCACCGGTAGTCAGTTGTGAGGGGCGACAGTACCCGGTGGACGTGCACTACGGTGCCAGTCGCAGGTTGGCAGACTCGGTGATCGAGCCTTGCGTGGCGCTTTTGCACGAACTGGTGAACCAGCAGGACAGTGGCAGCATCCTGGTGTTCCTGCCCGGCCAGGGCGAAATTCGGCGGGTTGCTCGCGAGCTGCAGGTACCGGCAGATGTTGTGTTGTGTCCGCTGTACGGCGGGCTCAGCCTGCAGGAACAGCGCCGCGCCATAGCACCTATTGAAGGTGGTCAGCGCAAGCTGGTGCTGGCGACCAATATCGCTGAGACCAGCCTGACCATCGAGGGTATTCGTACGGTGGTGGATTCCGGCCTGGCGCGGGTGCCGCAATACGATGCGGCCACCGGCATGAGCCGTTTACATACGCGTCGCATATCGCGGGCTTCCAGTGTGCAGCGTATGGGCCGCGCCGGCCGCCTGGGGCCCGGCCAATGTTTCCGCCTGTGGAGCGAGGAACAACAGCAACAGCTCGCCCCCCAGGGCGAGGCGGAGATCAAGCAGGCCGACCTGGCCAGCCTGGCATTGCAATTGCTGAGCTGGGGCATTGATGATCCACTTGAATTGCGCTGGTTGGATACGCCACCCGAGGGCGCCTGGGCACAGGCTCTGGAGGTGTTGCAGGTGTTGCAGGTGTTGGGGGCGACACAACTCGGTGAGCAGGGCAATTGGCTGCTGACCGAAGAAGGTGAACAAATGGCCGCTCTACCGGTACACCCACGGCTGGCGGCTATGTTGATTCACAGTGCGCAATGGGGCGTGCCACAACAAGGCGCTGCGCTGGCAGCCCTGTTCACTGAGCGCGACCCCCTGTCGGGCAGCGATTGTAATATGGCGCGGCGCCTCGCGCTGTTGGATGATTCAACCTCGGTGCCCAACCATCTGCGCGGCTGGCGTGACCGAACCCGGCGCCAGGCCCAGGCGTACCTTAAACAAGTGCAGAAACAAGTGCAGAAACAACTAAAGAGCCTGGCGAACAAGAAGGCGGTAGATCTGGATATGGAAACGGTAACCGGGGTATTGCTGGCAACCGCCTGGCCCGATCGTATTGCCCAGCGCCAACAGGAAGGTGTTTACCTGCTCAGCAATGGGCGCCGGGCCCGGCTGCCCGGCTCTGATGGCCTGTCTCGAGAACCCTGGTTGGTAGCGGCGGATATCGGTGGCCGGGCCGGCCAGGCAGAGGACCGTATCTACCTGGCGGCAACGCTGCCGGAGGCGGCGATCGAGTCGTACTTGGCGGATTATATTGAACAGCACGAGCTGTTGGAGTGGGATGAACGCAGCGACCGGTTGCTGGCGTTGTCGCAAGGTCGACTGGGTCATATCGTGCTGTCCAGCACACCCGCCACTGGTTTCAGTCCCGAACAGCGTGCCCTGGCGGTGGCGCAACTGATCGGGCGCCGCGGCCTGGAACTATTGCCCTGGACCGATGAACTGCGGCAGTGGCAGGCGCGGGTGTGCCTGGTGCAATCACTGGAAGGCGGGCAGTGGCCGGACCTCTCCGACAGCTGGTTACTGGCCCACCTCGACAGCTGGCTGGCACCTTATCTGCAGGAGATTACCAGCCTGGCAAAACTGAGGAATCTTGATTTAGCGGGCATCTTGTCGGCGCAGCTAACCTGGCCGTTGCCGCGGGAGTTGGACGCACTGGCACCCCAGCGACTACGGGTACCGTCGGGCTCGGAGATCAAGTTGGACTATTGCCAGGCGCCGCCGGTGCTGGCGGTTAAACTACAGGAGATGTTCCAGTGCCAGGACACCCCCAAACTGGTCAACGGCAAGCAGGCGGTGCTGGTACACTTATTGTCGCCAGCGGGCCGTCCGCTGCAGGTCACCCAGGACCTGGCCGGTTTTTGGCGCAGCTCATACCAGGAGATCAAGAAAGAAATGAAAGGACGCTATCCCAAACACCCCTGGCCGGATGACCCCCTGGCAGCAGCCGCCACCCGCCACACCAAGAAGCGCCAGCAGCGGGAGGATCGGTGAAAAGCCTCTGCCTATTACTGTTATTGACGGCTATGCCGGTGCTGGCCCAGGATTCCACGGTATTCAATGGTCGTTGGGTCATCAATGATGAGCTCAGTTCTGATACTGATAAGGAAGTCGAACGTGCTATCAAGAAAGGTGGCGGCAAGGTCAAACGCGGCAAAAAGGAAAAAGGTCATTATCGTGGTGGCCCCCCCTCACAGAAGATGTATGACCACTTGTCCTACGATGACAGTTTCACCTTTGCCTTCGAGGAGCCGCGCTTTGAACTGGTCTACGACCAGGGCTTAACGCGGGTGTTTTATTCGGACGGGCACCGCAATACGGTGAGTACCAGCAGTCTCAGCACACGGCAGGATTACAGTTTTGCCGGCTGGGAAGATGGCGTCCTCTACGTGGAATCGAAACCCCTGGACTCGGGCTATATTCTCGAAGCTTACAGCCTCATCAATGAGGGCAGCCAACTGAAAGTGGTGATGCAACTGGAACCCGCCAGTTTCGTGGCGCCGATTAAATTGACACGAATTTTCGATCGTGCCCCCGTTGACTGACACCGGCAGGCGATTCTTGACCTCCGAGATTTCTGTGCGCACACTGGGACCAATCGATAAGAGCAGGCGGGCTGGGAGTGCGCGAACACAGTTTTTCAGCAGTGGACCTGGCGACCTATTACGCCAGTCCCTTTGTCGGCTGGATGGAGTTGCTGGATAAGCGCCACTCCTGGCACGAAGCCGAACCCGATCACAGCCTGGCTTTCTACCAGCGCCAACAAATCGTAACGCCCAATCCGCACAGTGTCCTGCAGCAGCGACTGATGGGCGCAGTCGGTGGCATGGTCGATATCGACCCACGGGGATTCGATGCCGAGCGCCACCTCAGCACCCAGAACGCCATGGGCACCGGTGTTGGTGCTATTGCCAATGCTTTTCTGCTGGATATGCCCCTGCACGGGCGGGTTGATTTCCTGGCGCGACAGGAACAAAGCTCGCAACTGGGACATTTCCATTATCTACCGGCCATTCTGGCTCGCGAGGAGTACGACCCCACTCGCATGCCGGTAGCGCTGTGCTGTTTCGTGGATATGCTGGAACATGTACAGGGATTGCGCCCCAGCGAGTGCTGGTGGATAAACGACTGGCAGGGAGATCAGCCACAGATTACCCGTATCGCCAGCGACGATTGGATGTTTGATTATCGCCAGCTCAAGATCAGCTACCGCAAATTACTCAGTAACTTTGACCCTCGCGCGGTGCCGGATCCGCGTGAATCGAGTGATTGGGGGCGCTGGTCGGGTTATGCGCGCCAGCTGATCGCCGAGGCCGGGCGGCAATCAGGCTGATATCAGCCTTATATCAGCCTTCTATCACTACAGGCCGGGGCCGAGCGGGATTGTCATCCGCCGGGCGGATGAACAGGGCCTCGCAACTGGCCGTGGTCTCGCCATTGGCCTCGATAGTACCGAGCATGGTGGTCTTGCGGCCTTCTTGCGAGATTAATTCTGCGCGCATGTTCAGCTCGGTGTTGAGCGGGGTTGGGCGCAGGTAGCGCACCTTGAGGGTGCCGGTCATGCCCGGGTTTTCCCCCAGTATCTGTGCCATGCCCATAAATTGGTCCAGCAGGGCGGCCACGTAACCGCCGTGTACATGCCCCGGGGGCCCCTCGTAGGCCCAGCCACAGTTTACCTTGGCCAGGGCAACACCGTCTTCAAACCACATATTCATGCCCGGGGCCAGTGGATTGCTCCAGCCGCCGACGGCATTGAGTTCGTGATTCACCTCGCCGTGCTGGCCGTGATTGCCATCCTCGCTGAAAGACACCAGGCCATAGATGCGCTCGCTCTTGGCAAACTGCCTGGCCTGCAGTTCCAGTCGCTCGGCAATGTCATTCATATCCTCGATGGAAGGGGTGGAGGTGACCAGTACGTCGGTGAGTTCGCGGATGGCCTGGGCCACGCGGCGCTTAGCCTGCCAGTGATCAGAGTAGGGTGGCGAGACATCCTCGGAAGCGAACGGGTTGAAAATAGGCTCACTCATAGGGATTCCTCTTTTCGCGATGGCTGTAACGCAGGTGCTTCTTGGCCACCGAGTTGAGTTTCAATATATATTCCTGATACGCGTCCTGGACAGAAAGGAGGTTGGTTTTGTAGCGGAGTATTTCACCTCGGGACTAGGTGCGGATATCTTCGTTGAGGGAGTCGAGTTGTCTTTCCAGCACGTCGCCGCGCACTTTCAGGCTCAGATCGTAGGATTCCATGATCGCCAGTTCAGTCTTGATGATGCTGGAAGCTGCCAGCATGTTTTTGCGGGTTTCACGGTCTGGCGGCATGCCGTGGGTGACCACTTCCGAGACTTCAGCGACGTAGGTTGCGTAGCTGTCCTTGATACGGTTGGCGCCGCCGGTCATAAACTCGATTTCCAGGGAAAAGGTGGCCTCACGCTCCATCTGCTCTCGATCGGAGTTGGCATAGTAGTTCTGAATAACCAGGAACAGCACAGCCGCCATCAGCCCAAAAATGGACATGGCGACTACGTCTTTGACGAACTCCTGCTTGGCGAGTTCTCGCAGTGTTGGCATTCAGCTCCCCAGCTGTGCGACCGTTATTTCTGGCATTGCGCGGCCAGCTCGCGGCTATTACAGCCTGACAACTGTAGGCTATACGAGGAGCGCAGGCAATTTACCCACTATAGAATCTGTAGTGCGGTTTTTCAGCGCAAATTCGAGAAACACTTGCGCACTTCGTCCGCAAACACCTCGGGCTGCTCGAAGGCGGCAAAATGGCCGCCGCTGTCCATATCGTTCCAATAAATAATGTTGCTGAAGCGCTTTTCGGCCCAGCGGCGGCTGGTGCGAAAGATCTCCTTGGGGAAGATGGAGCAGCCCACCGGCATATGGATGGGATCCATGTTGACCTGGGCGAAGCTTTCCCAGTACAGGCGTCCGGAGGAAGCCGCAGAATTAGTGAGCCAATACATCATCACGTTGTCGAGCAATTCGTCTTTGCTGAGCGTATTTTCCGGGTGTTGATCGCCACCCTCACCGCAGTCCATCCACGACCAGAATTTCTCCACTATCCAGGCCATTTGGCCGACGGGCGAGTCCGCCAGCCCGTAGCCCAGTGTTTGCGGGCGGGTGCCTTGCTGCTTGGAGTAGCCCGAGTCCCACTTATTGTAATGCTCCATGCCCGCCAGGGCGGCGGTTTCCTGTTCGGTCATATCGTTGAGGGTATCCGGGTCGGGTCCGACGATGGGCATGTTTACATGGATGCCAGCACAGTGTTCGGTTTGGCTCTGACCAATGGCTTGGGTCACCATGGCGCCCCAGTCGCCGCCCTGGGCGACGTAGCGGTCATAGCCCAATCGCGCCATTAACTCGCCCCACATGTTGCCGATCTTGTCGACCCCGGTACCGTTGGCGCTGGGCTTGCCGGAGAAGCCATAGCCGGGCAGGGAGGGAGCCACCAGGTGAAAGGCATCCTCAGCCTTGCCGCCATGGGCCGTGGGGTTGGTCAGCGGGTCGATGATCTTGTGAAATTCGACGATCGAACCGGGCCAGCCGTGGGTCATAATCAACGGCAGCGCCTCATCATGCGGGCTGCGAACGTGCAGGAAATGAATGTCGATGCCATCTATTTCGGTGGTGAACTGGTCCCAGCCATTGAGCTTGCTCTCCCAGCGGCGCCAGTCGTATTCATGTTGCCAGTATTCGGCCAGTTCCCGGGTGTAGGCCAGGGGAATGCCCTGGCTCCAGTCCTCCACCGCCTCTTTTTCCGGCCAGCGGGTGCTGGCCAGGCGGTTTTTCAGGTCATCCAGTTCAGACTGGGGAATTTCAACGTTGAATGGTGTGATTTCCACGGTATTTCCTCAAAGTTATCTACAAAATGCGTATGGGGGCGGCGGTCCGGCGCTCCGGGGGTGTCACGATTTGTGGATAACTTAGCAGACCTTGGAGTTGACGAGAACCTTGCGTATCCGTTTCAACAGACTAATTATTAGACTATGAGGATACTTATCACGGGTGGTACGGGTTTTATCGGTTCTGGGCTGGTGCAGCAGCTAGTAGAACGCGGCGACTATGTAACGGTGCTGTCGCGCAGTGACGCCCATCTGCCGACCGAGACAATACGCTATGTCAGTGATCTCAAGTTGATCGGTGGGGATGAGTATTTCCATGCGTTCATTAACCTGGCGGGAGAGTCGATCGCCGCTCAGCGCTGGAGTGAACAACGTAAACAAATGCTGGTGGGCAGCAGGGTAGGCGTGACGCGCGATCTGCTGGCCCTGGCGCAGCGCTTGAATAGAGCACCCGAGGTGCTACTGAGTGCGTCGGCGATTGGCATCTATGGTAGCCAGGGCGATGAACGGCTGGCGGAAAATGCACCGCAGCAGGATTGTTTTAGCCATCGTTTGTGTCTGGCCTGGGAACAGGAAGCGATGCGCTTTGAATCCCTGGGTTGCCGAGTCTGCCTTATGCGCCTGGGGGTTGTGCTGTCTTCTCTGCCTGGTGGGGCACTTGATGAATTACTTAAATCCGCTCGCCTCGGTGTGGCCAGTTGGCTGGGCAGTGGTGAGCAGTACCTGAGCTGGGTGCACCTGTTCGACGTTCACACGGCCATGCTGCATTTGCTGGATGATCCGGACCGGGTCGGTGTGTTTAACGTCACGGCTCCAGAGCCGGTTAACAGTCGCGAATTTTGTGACGAGGTAGCGGCAGGTATGAGGCTGTGGCTTAAATTGGGTGTGCCCGGTTTTGTTATGCGCTTGTTATTTGGAGAGATGGCGGATGAGCTGTTACTGCAGGGCCAGCGAGTGATACCGCGGCGGCTGGAAGAGGCGGGCTTCCAGTTTCGCTACCCCAGCCTGCGCGCAGCCATGCCCGAACTGCTGAACCAGAGCTGCTGATCCAGAATCGCTGAACTTGGTTGGCGCCAGTGCTGATCGATAGCTACACTGATGGGCATGCGAATTATTCCATGGATCGAGGGATTGTCCTGGGTGTTGGGGTTGGGCCTGATGGGCTTTTTCCTGAGCCAGTTGGCACTGGGTGAGGCCCAGCGCAGCGACGACCTGGCAGTTTTCGAGGCCAGCCTGGCAACGCCGGAGCCCGACACGTCCCTCTGGTCGGCCGAGCGTATCGAAGCCTGGCGGCAGGCGCGGGGAATTGCCAGCGCTCACCTTGCCGCGGTTCTAAAAATTCCCAAACTCGAATTAGAAGTGCCTGTTTACCGCGAGGCCACAGACGGTAATATGGATGTCGGCGCGGGACTTATTGCGGGTACAGCCGCGCCGGGCGAAATTGGAAACATGGGCATCGCCGGTCATCGCGATGGCTATTTTCGCGTCCTCAAGGACATTGAGGTGGGCAACCTGCTCTCCGTGCAAACCACGTCGGGCTTGCAACAGTATCGGGTCAATGAAATTCTCATCGTCGATCCCCTTGATGTCGAAGTACTCGATCCCACCCCGCACCAGAGTCTAACCCTGGTGACCTGTTATCCCTTTTATTTTGTCGGTTCAGCACCACAGCGATTTGTGGTCAAAGCTGAGCTGATGAATTCAGCAGCCTCACAATAAGGAGAAGTTCAAATGACAAAAACCAAGCTATTGGCAAGTGCCGGATTGAGCGCATTACTGTTGGCGGTTTCCAGCGCCCAGGCGCAGGCCGATCTAAGCTGTGACGACATACAGTGGTCAGCGGAGGTGATCTCTGAATACCCCTCTATTGCCAACGCCTGTGATGGCGTCGTGATTAAAAATGACAAGATGTATGCACGGATCCAGGTTGAACTACAACGGGTACGCGGTCGCTCGCTGACCTTTAAAATTCTCAACAATGATGGCAGTTCTGGTGGCAGCTATACCACCAATGTAGACAGCGGTTGGCGGACCAGAATTGGCGGCCAAACTTACCGCGCCAATGAATTGTCTCGCGGCCAACAGTTGAATGTGTATATGCCGGCGGATCGCTGGGCAGTTATCCAGGAAGACGAGGATGGCCCGGACGACATGGATGCCACCGCACTGGCAGCGGCGCCCATGCTGCCGAAGACCGCCGGCATGCTGCCGCTGTTTGCTGTGTTCGGCGCTGGCTTTATGGGGTTGGGAGTATTACTGGGTGCGGTTCGACGCCGCCGGGCTTAGCTAGTCAGCTAATCATCAACCCACACCCGCCGCAGCGGTTCGCCGAAATCGTCATAAATCGTTTTGCGGCGGGGGTTGGGTAGGCGCGATCGTTTGGGGGCGGGCGTGCGCTTCTGGCGCTGCTTCTTGCGCGCCTCAATAGCGGCCACCACTTCCGGCACCAGGGTGCGCGGTGTTCGCGGTTCGGAGAACAGGCGTTTGGTCAGGTATGTGGGTGGGTCCAGCGGATCCTTGCCGCTGGTACCACTGGGAATCTGATCGACCGCGCCGCCTTCGTTGAGGAAGGAGCGCGTTTGTAGTTCCAACTGGGCGCGAATGTCGGACTTGGTTTGCAGTTTTTTTACCATAACCGGTTAAGTATAGCGCCGCGATGGTGGTTTGTCGGCCTGCGCTGTCAGCTCGGCCGGGCTTTCTTTCTGGCAGTGCGCGGTTTCTTGCTCGCGGCTTTCTTCTTCACCGCCTTTTTTACGGGCTCCACGGCGACTTTGGGTGCTGAGCGTTTGCGAGAAACTTTGGCATCTTCCTCGGCCGGACTGTTGGCCTGTTTCTCCTTGCTCATAACGTCGAGCACCAGGCGGGTGGCACTGTCCACGTAATCGAGCAGTCGACTGTACTCTTTGTCGTCCAGGTCGCGCAGGGTATCGTGCTGGCGGTAGAGGTTGAGCCAGCGCCGCTCACGTTCGTATTGCAGGGGCACGGCGAGCATGCCCCACTGCTCCATGGTGGCACCCCAGGCTGGGTTGTAGGTGCGCATAAACTGGATCAGGAAGGGAATGGGGTCATGGCGGGCAACCAGCGACGCCATCCGGAACAGCACTTCAATGGGAATAATGCGTCGTCCGCTCTCGACCTCTTCCAGCAGGGTGTCATCGCTGAGCCCGAGCGATTCAGAGAGCTCCTTGAGACTGAGACCCGCGGTTTCCCGGGCGTCATGCAGGAAGTGGCCGGCCTCTGCCATGGCTTCCAGCCGTTCAGGTTCCAGCGTTTTCATCACCGCCGAACCCAGTCGTGATTCACCAAACATGGACGCTAGCGCCGCCGTTGTGCGAGCCGCATCAATGGTTTGCTCGGCGACCTGGCCGGTCAGGCGGGTGATTTGTTCAAACAGATTGCCGGGCTTGTCATCACTCATAGCCGCAGTATAACCCGCGGTAAATAATCAGGCAGCGTGATCTATGTCATGAATCTGGCTGGCGAATCCGCCGCGCCGCAACAGGCTGGTAAAATCGTCTGCCGGTAAGGGCTTGCTGAACAGGTAACCCTGGATAACATGGATGCCGTTGTCGCGCAGGAAGTTAAATTGCCCAATATCATCGACACCCTCGGCCACCATGCGCAAGTTGAGGCTCTTGCCCATGGCAATGATTGCGGTAACCAGGCTGGCGCTGTTTTCACTCTTGTCATAGTCGATGACGAAGCTGCGATCGATCTTGAGTTCGTCGAGAGGGAACTTGCTCAGATAACTGAGTGAGGAATAGCCGGTGCCGAAATCGTCCACTGACAGACTCACCCCGAGTTCCTTGAGTTCATGCAGGGCATCAATGGAGGCCTTGGCATTGCTCATGATAACGCCCTCAGTCAGTTCCAGTTCGAGCTTGTGGGGGGGCAGCTGTGAGTCTTTCAAGACCTCTTTCACCAGGTTGATGAAGGCCGGATTGAACTGCAGGCTGGACACGTTCACGGCAACTTTGGGTAGGTCGAGGCCGTATTCGGAAAACTGTTTGGACTGGCGACAGGCTTCTATCATGGTCCAGGCGCCAATTTCGACGATCAAACCCATCTCCTCAGCCAGTGGAATAAAGCGATCCGGTGGCACCAGGCCGTGTTTGGGGTGTTGCCAGCGGATGAGCGCTTCGGCGCCGATAATTTCGCCGCTATCGATGTTGACCTGGGGCTGGTAGTACAGCACCAGTTGTTGTTTTTCCACAGCCTTGCGTAGTTCCGACTCCAGTTTCAGGCGACCGATACCGGTGCCCTTCATAGCGGCGGTGTAATAACTGAACTTGTTTTTGCCCGTGGACTTGGCGTGGTACATGGCCGTGTCGGCGCGCTTGAGTAATTCTTCCACGGTGTTGCCATCATCCGGTGCCAGTGCGATGCCGATACTGGGTGTGATGACTACTTCGTGGCCATCAATCAGCATGGGAGCTTGCAGGGAGTCCAGCAGGCGCTGGGCAACGACACCTGCATCCATGCGACTATCGATCTCGTTCAGTACCACGGTAAATTCATCGCCGCCCAGGCGAGACACGTCAATCTTGAAACCCGCCTCATGATCCTGTGCAATCAAGTCCGTCTCGCGTAAACAGTTGGAAAGGCGCACCGCAACTTCTTTGAGGAGGATGTCGCCGGCGGCATGTCCGAGCGAGTCATTGATGCGTTTGAAATTGTCCAGGTCGACAAACAACAATGCCAACAGACTCTCGTGTCGCTGCGACATACGCAGTATCAAGTCCAGTTGCTCTGTGAACAACTGGCGGTTGGGCAGCGAGGTCAGGCCATCGTAGTAAGCCAACTGACGCAGGCGGTTCTTGGTTTGGGTAACCTGCTTGACCGCCTGGCTGAGCTCCTTGTTGCGCTTGGAAAGCTGGGCGGTGCGCTCATCCACTTTCAGGCTCAACAGATTCCGGTCGACATCGATGCGCGCTTTGTAGCGGTTCAGTTCCTTGAGCACCATATTGAGCATGGTGGTGATCTGCTGCACTTCGCCAGTACCCTTGGACTTGAAGTTCTGGTCAAGATTGCCATTGGATATGTCTTCTGCCAGTTGTGCCAGGTTGGACAGGGGCGCTGTAATACGACGGGTGACAAACAGAATCAGCAACAAGCCCACTAACATGACCAGCGAGCTGACGATCAGCAACTGGCGCGCGTATGTGCTCAGGGCCAATTCCAGTCCCGTCATGTTAACGCCCAGGTGGGCGAAGCCAATGACATGACGTCCGCCGCGGTTGCGAGCGTTGGCGAGCTGGGCGCCGAATTGATCTCGGTCCAGGCTAGCCTGCAGCGGGTTGACGAAGGAATAGATGGGGATCGTCAGGTCCATCACCTGTTGCAGTGACTCCAGGCGATTAGACTGGCCGACGTCCAACGGTCGTACGTCGTTGCGCACCACGCTGAACTGCGGCAGTGCCGTGTTAACGAAACCGTTCTGGTGTCGTTCGAGAAGAAGCTGGCCCTGCTGGTTGTAGATGGCGGCGTAGAGCGCGTGGGGTTGTTGCAACATGATGCTGAGTGTTTCCTGCAGCACGGCTTCATCGTTAAAATAAATGGCCAGTTCGGTTTGCGAGCCGGTACTGATCAGGCTATCGATAGCCTGGACATAACCATCTTGACGGTGCTGGTACTCCCCGTACAAGAGGAAGCCGTTGAAGGTCGTGCCAAGCAGCATAAACAGCACGATGAATAACAGGGCAAGCTTTCTGCCGATGGTGAAGTGACGGAGCATGTCGCAGTACTCCCTGATGTCTCAACGAGTGATAGCTATATCATGGCAGCTGTGCGGACAAACAGTACGCAATTTCAATAAATTGGATGTCATACTGTGATGCGGTTCACAGTTGCAAGTGCCCGGCTTGGGGCAGAGGGGAAAAATGCGCTTAAGGAAAGTCATCACTAGTTTTAGCCTCGTGCTGTTGTTGGGCCTGGGTGCGTGCGCAGAGCCCGTGCTGGAAGGACCCAATCACGGTGCCAAGGGGCCGCCCTTTATAGCTGAGGCTATGATCCAGGTAGTTCCCGAGATAGTGGTGGAGCAGCGCATCATCTTGATTGGCGATGCCGGTTTGTTCCGTGAGAATGACAAAACCCTGGCAGCATTGGGCGACTGGGCCGGCGAAGTGGATGCCAGCGCCGTACTGTTTCTGGGTGACAATATTTACGATAACGGCCTGGTGGAAGAAGCGCGCGCCGAGGCCGAGCAAATACTCAGTCAGCAGCTGGCGGCGACGGAGAAACTGAAAGTGTTTCTTCCCGGCAATCACGACTGGGGCATGGATCCGGCCCAGCAAAACCTTGAAGCCATACTCAATCAGCAGTCGTTCATCGACAGCTGGCCGCAAGGCGACGCGCGCTTCCTGCCGAGGGACGGCTGCCTGGGGCCGGCAACGGTGGAGTTTCCCGGGCAGAGCCGCGCGGTGGTGTTGGTGTTGGTAGATCCCACACCCTTCCTGACTCCGCGGTTGTTGGATGTGTGCAAAGAGTCCGCCGATGAGCAGGCCCATTTCGACGCGCTGGCAGCGACACTGGAACAACATGCGGATGATTACGTGATCATGGCAAGCCACTATCCGCTGTTGACCGGTGGCCCGCACGGGGGATTAAGCTACGGTGGTATTGGCGATATTATTGTCGATATTTACGGCCGGATGTACGGTGGTCTCGGCAATACTTATGAACCCCGTTACGCCGATTGGATCGAACGGGTCGAGGCAGTCATGCGTGAACACCCACCATTAATCTATGCCGCGGGTCACGATCACAATTTGCAGGTTCTGGACGGCGGTGAAGTGGCGACGGTGCAAGTGGTCAGTGGTGCCGGGGCGAAAAAACGGGTCAGCACGGTAACCGATTTACCACAGACCTGGTTTGCCCACGCGGCGGCAGGATTCGTGGTATTGGATTTCGGTACCCTGGAAGGGGAGCCGGCCGCGGTGCTGAGAGTTATCGAGCATAAACACCCGGCACCGGTGTTCGAAATGCTGCTCTAGCTCTATCCCTAGCCCAGTGGCTCAGGACCGTGAACACCCAGGTAGTGTGAAGCCAGTTCCGGTTGTACGCCCTGGCTGTTGATTTCATACAGGCGCTCGTAGCGAGTCTCGGAAATAAGCCAACGTCCATCTTCCTTAACGTATCGGTCCCAGTAGATCGCCGTGCCGGTGGTAAAGGCATCGTGGTTCATGATCCACATATTGTCTGCCAGGTACCAGATGCCGGTGGCTTCCGTCTCGCTGAGCATCTGGATCTCGGGATGATGACCGTTGTGGTGACCCACTGATTTATTGCTGAATGAAGCCCCAATGGAGTTCATGTATTCGGTTTTACCCTGCAGCTTCCATTCATAGGTACCACCAATGAAATGCACCAGTACATCGTCGTGAAACAAGGTCTCCAGTTCCCCCATGTTGGCGGTGTCGATGCAACGAAAGTAGGTGTACTTGAGCTGGCGGATCGCTTCCATATCCATGAGGCGCTGAATATCGGCCCGCAGTTCCTCGACACCACCCGCGCTGGCCTGCAGGGGCAAACCATCCTGAATTCCCATACCAGCCTTGCTTAATACTCGTCGTTGCTCGCTCATTCTTACACCCCTCGTTACAGTAGTTTCCAACATACTAGCCCCATAGGGGGGCGGAGGGTACGCATATGTGGAGAGCCTGCCCCTCTTTTCGGGTATAAGTCGGATTAGTCTAATATATTCAAAGCAGTAGCTGATTAACACGTGGGGAAACACATGGGAATGCTGGATAACAGGGTGGCCCTGGTCACCGGTGCCGGTGCCGGGATCGGACGTGGAATCGCGCGTTGCCTGGCCGGGGAGGGGGCGACCGTGGTGGTGGCTGAATTTAACCGGGACAGTGGCGAGCAGGTAGCCGCTGAACTGGAGGGCCTTGGGGTTGCCGGTAAGTTTATCTACACGGATATTGGCGATCTCGATACCGTAACCGGCGCGGTTGAAGAGACCCTCGCTGACTATGGGCGACTGGATATACTGGTTAATAACGCCTATCCCACCATGAAGCATGCGCCGGCTCGGGTTGAGAACATTGACGCCAACCGATTGGAAGATTCCATGATCGCGGGTTTTCATGCGGTGGCCACCGCCATGAAGGCGGGTTTTCCCGCGATGAAGGCGGCTGGCTACGGCCGTATCATCAACATCTGTTCGCTCAATGGTGTGAATGCGCATATCGGCACGGTGGACTACAACGCCGCCAAGGAGGCGGTGCGCGCCTATACCCGTACCGCCGCCAGGGAGTGGGCAATACACGGTATTACGGCGAATATTATTTGCCCCGGCGCTGCCACAACCCCCTACCACATGCTGATGGATTTCAACCCGGAGATGGCAGCCGAGCTGGAGAAAACCAGCCCCATGGGCCGCATGGGCGATCCCGAAGAAGATATCGCACCGGTGGCACTGTTCCTGGCCTCGGATATGTCGCGCTATATGACCGGTAATACCCTCTACGTCGACGGCGGCGGCCACATTAACGGCGTGCCCTGGGCGCCCGAACTGCCGGAATAAGCTGCCGGAGTAAGCTGGCCGATCAGGTGGTGATGATGAGGCGGAGGGCTTCGAGCTGGAGGTTGGCGTGGTGGATGTGGGTTGAGCACTCTTCCATCAGGTAGTCGAGATGATCCAGTTCTTCCTGGCGGATGGAGGGATTAATCTGACGCAGGTCGTCGAGGCGCTGTCGCTCGGCACCCAGCTGTTGGCGCATGGCGGTTTCGGCATCGTTCAAGATAGTACCCATTTGTGCCGCGGCGAGTTTACTGGCGTGCTGCATTTTCTCTTCCACCTGCTCGCGCACCTGTTTGATGATGGCCAGGGCGGTAGGCTTTTTCACTCTTTCACAGAGTTCATTGAGCCGTTCGTGGGGGACGATGTCGCCGAGGTTTTTGCCCCGGGCATCGACCAGCAGGCGAATCGGAGACACCGGTAAGAACCGTTCCAGTTGCAGGCTACGCGGTGCGACACAGTTCACCCGGTACAGGCATTCCAGCATCATGGTGCCGGGGGCAATACCTTTCAGTTTAATGGTGGCGATGGCGGCGTTGCCGATCTCGGTGCTGGTTACCATGTCCATGGCTTCTGAGATCATGGGATGTTCCCAGGTCACAAATTCCATGTCTTCCCGAGCCAGGGCCTGTTCACGGTTGAAGCTGATGGTGGTGCCATCTTCCCTGATCACCGGGAAGTGACCCGTCAGCATGTGCTCGCCGTAGCGCAGTATCAGGGCGTGCTCAGAGTGGTAGTCAGTCTCAACGCCGAAGACTTCACAGAGTTGGTCGACATAATCGAGCAGGTCTTTGACCTGTTCGGTCTGTTCTATTTCCTCAATCAGCGCCGCCGCGGCCTCGGGCTTGCAGGAGTTTCGTTCCAACAGCCGATCACGGCCCTCGCGCAGTTCCGCCCGCGTTGTGGCAGTGAACTCGGCCGTATCCTGCAACAGGGTCTCCAACTGGTCATCCGGGCTCATCAACTGCTGATTCAGGCGGTCCTGGAAGGTTTCCAGAATAGCGAAGCCCGCAGAGCAGCTTTCCCGGAATACATTCAGGCCTTCATCGTACCAGCGCAGCAAGATCTGTTGCGATGAGCCTACCAGGTAGGGCACATGTATCTGCACGTCCTCGCTCTGGCCGATGCGATCGAGGCGGCCAATACGTTGTTCCAGCAGGTCGGGATTGCGCGGCAGGTCGAACAAAACCAGGTGGTGGGCGAACTGGAAATTACGCCCTTCACTGCCAATCTCAGAACAGACCAGGGCCTGGGCTCCCGCCTCTTCATCGGCGAAATAGGCGGCGGCCCGGTCCCGCTCAAGAATACTCAGGCCCTCGTAGAAAGCCGTACTGCGAATACCGGCGCGCATGTGCAGGTAGTGTTCCAGTGCCACCGCGGTTTCTGCCCGGTTGCAAATCACCAGGGCCTTGGCTGGCCGCAAGTCCTTGAGGAAATTCTCCAACCAGCTTACCCGTGGATCATTGGCCAGCCACTCGTCTTCGTCGTGATTGAGTTCCGGATAGAGGCGATCGTTGAGTTCATCGCCGCGAATATAGCCCTCGGGCATAGCCTGGCGGTAGGTGTGCAGATGCCGCTGGGGGAAGCCCTTGACGCCAGCGCGGGTGTTTCGAAACAGCACTCGACCGGTGCCATGGCGATCGAGCAGGTCGGCAATGGCGGCGTTGTCGGCACCGTCTGCCTCCAATTGCTGTAGCTGGGTGTTCAGTGCCCGGTAGCCCGCTTCTTCTTCTATAAAGGTATCGAGATCGTGGAAACGGGAGGGGTCGAGCAGGCGCAGGCGAGCGAAATGACTGGCCTGTCCTATCTGCTCTGGGGTGGCGGTGAGCAATAGCAGGCCGGCGCTGTGTTGGGACAGTTGTTCGACAAACAAGTAATCATCACCGGCCTGCTGTGGTGACCAATGCAGGTGATGGGCTTCATCGAGCACCGTCAGGTCCCAGCTGCCTTGTAACGCCAGTGCCTGCAGCTCGGGCCGACGGTTAAATAAATCCAGCCCGCACAACACCAGTTGTTCGGTTTCGAAGGGGTTCTCCTCTTCGATGGCATCGATACGCTCTTCATCGAACAGGGCAAAGCGCAGGTTAAAGCGCCGCAACATTTCTACCAGCCACTGGTGGAGCAGGCTGTCCGGCACCATGATCAGTACCCGGCTGGCGCGCCCACTCAACAACTGCTGATGAATGATCATGCCCGCTTCAATGGTCTTACCCAGGCCGACTTCATCGGCGAGTAACACCCGCGGCGCATGGCGTTGGCCGACCTCGCTGGCGATATACACCTGGTGCGCCAGCAGGCTGGTGCGCGAACCGAGCAGGCCGCGGGCAGAAGACAATTGCAGACGATGGAGGTGGTTAAAGGTCGCCACCCGCAGGGCAAATTCTCGCTGTTTGTCGAAGTGGCCGTTGAGTAGGCGCTGCTGGGGCGTGGTGATCTGCACGAAGCAGTCCAGCTCAAGCTCGGTAATGGTGACTTCCTGGTCGTGGTGATCGGTGCCGCGGTAGAACAGGATGCCCTGTATTTCCTCGACATCGGTGACTTCCAACTCGACCTCATCGTGGGTGGTGATGAAGTCGCCCGCCTTGAAGCGCAGTCGTGTGAGTGGCGCGGTATCTGTGGCGTAGGTGCGCTCCTCGCCCACAGCGGGAAAGCTGACGGTTACCCGGCGCCCATCCAGTTCGGCTACAACGCCGAGGCCCAGCTGGCTGTCGGCGTGGCTGACCCAGCGCTGACCAACGATATATTCCATGTATAGGTTACGGCTACCTGAAAACGGCGCGCATCATATCACGAGGCTTTCGGCAGGTAGAACTGTTCGTACCACTTTCTCAGCTTGTTGATGGCGCCATCGCCGGCGCAGAGAATCGGGTCGCTGCGGTAGACTTTGGTTTCCCAGATCACCACGTCCTGCCAGAATGCCGCGTGGGCGGTTTCCGGATACACATCGAGAAACTCCTGCGGCAGCACGTTGTCACCGTAAGGGGCAACAATGATCGAAGACGCCAGGTCGAGGGTCTCGTCGTCGATGGGGATGTAGTAATTCAGCCACCAGCTCTTGAAGGGGTAGGGCGCGTTGGGATTCTCGGTATAGAAGTACATGATGGAGGGCCCGTGGTAGGTCGCCCAATTATCACCGGGCTCTACCTGGTCCTCGGTGGCCCGGAAGTTGGCACGGGCTTCTTCCAGGTTGAAATTCAGTCCGGGCGGAATAATCATGCGCACCTGCGGGTCGTCCAGTGACTGGCGGATGCGCGAATACTGGGTAACGGTGTTGTCGTCAAAGTAGTTTTCGAAGACCTCCGGGCGACCGCCATGTACCGAGTAGAAGTGGCCCTCATCGACAATGTTCTCGATTATCTCGCAGCCCTGGCTTTTCACGGTGGAGCGGCGGAAAGTCCAGTCGCCCCAGTTGTTGGGGCCCCACTCGGGAATAGTGGGCAGTTCATAGTCGGGCTCACCGCCTTCATGGTCGTGCCAAACGGCGATAAACCCGTTTTTCTCACAGCTGGGCCAGGTTCGCAGCGAGCCCTTGGCGCGCTCGGGAATACTGTCGCAGTAAGGAATGGCAACGCAGTCGCCGTGCTTGTCAAACTGCCAGCCGTGAAAAGGGCAGCGAATGCTGTTGCCGACCACCTCCGCTCCCACGCCGCCCAGGTTGGCGCCCAGGTGCGGGCAGTAGGCATCGACCACCACCGCCTCGCCATTGTCGCCGCGAAACAGGACAATTTCCTGTTCGAAATAGGAATAGCTCTTCACGTCTCCCACGTCTAGCTCCTGGGAAAAGGCCAGGACGTGCCAACCCCTGGCGTAGCGCCCCGGGGTCTCGTAGGCGTAGCGTTTACTCATGACAGGTTCTCCATTTCCTCGGGGAAAAATAAGCGGTAACTGTTGTGGCGGGCGTGCTCTAGCAGCGCCTCCACGGTGTAGCCTTTCACCTGGGCAACTCGCTCGGCAATAAAGGGCAGGTAAAACGGCGCATTGGGTTTGCCGCGATAGGGCGCCGGTGTCAGGTAGGGAGCGTCGGTTTCCAGCACCAGCAGGTCGAGGGGGGTGGCGGCGACCACCTCGCGCACATTGTCGGCGCCATTGAAGGTGGCGATACCGTTGAAGCCCAGGCAAAAGCCTTCCCCCAGGCAGTACTCCGCCAGGGGCAGGCCGGAGGTGAAGCTGTGGATGACCCCCTTGCGCTTCAGTTTGCCGCTGAAGTTTTGCAGGATGCTGCGGGTGTCGTCGTCGGCGTCGCGGGTGTGAATCACCACCGGCATATCCGTGTCGACGGCTATCTGTAATTGTTGTTCGAATACTTGCCGTTGAATCCTGGGATCCGCGTGATCGTAGTAGTAATCGAGGCCTATTTCCCCCACCGCGAGAATGCGCGGATGTGAGGTGCGTGCGCGAATGATCGCCGCCACGTCGTCGGTAAATTTCTCCGCCTCGTGGGGGTGGATGCCCTGGGTGCCCCAGACTGCTGTGTGCTCATTGGCCAGCCCGAAGACCTTGTCGAGGTTGTCTGGTGAGACTGCAATTGTGACGATGCGCTCAATACCCACTGCGGCCGATCTAGCCAGGGTCTCAGCCAGTTCCTCGCCTTCCAGGTAGTCGAGATGGCAGTGAGTTTCAACGATGGGGGTATCGAAGCGTGGAATCTCGGGGCGGGGCTTTTTTTTGCTCATGGCTGTTTCTTCTCACGCAGGGTTAATGCCAGGACGCGGTCGAGCTGGTTGGCAAACTGCATGCGATCGGCGTGGCTCAATGGCGGTGGTCCGCCACTGAGTGCCCCGGTGGAACGCATCTCCTCCATAAAATCCCGCATATTCAGGCGCGGCCCGATATTGTTCGCAGTCAGTCGTTCTCCCCGGGAGGAAAGTACTATCGCGCCCTCGGCGATCACCTCGGCGGCCAGGGGAATATCCCCGGTAATCACCAGGTCGCCTTCACCGCACTGTTGAACAATAAAATTGTCTGCCACATCAAAGCCCGCTGGAACCTGTACAGATTTTATATAGGGAGAGGGGGGCGTCGCCAGCGGCTGGTTGGCTACCAGGGTCAGTGGTAGTTCAACTCGCTGTGCCGCACGAAACAATATTTCCTTTATGACCTTGGGGCAGGCGTCTGCATCAACCCAGATATGCATAGTTCTGTGCTCTTGAGAGAGGCGACATTATGCCACGTGGGCCCGGGCCTCGGCACGCAGCTCATCAACCACCGCCAGGATTTCCTGCCACAGCCAGCTGTGTAAGGCTGACTTTTCCGTGCGCCGGTGCCTGACCAACATATATTCCACCTGGTAGGTGATCTCCGGTGGGAAGGCAAAGGACTGGATCTTGTAGCCGACAGCCGGGTTACGCAGTACAAAGGGCGGCCCCGGCATGAGGAAATCGGTATTGCGCAGCACTTCCAGGGCCGTCAGCAAGTGGGATGTTTCGAAACTGCCAGCCTCGTCCGGGACCACACGGCCAAAGCCACCTTCTGACTGAAACATCTCCAATTGCTCCAGGTCGGAGATGTATAGACGTATCAGGGGGTAGCTGCCAATTCTCTTCCAGGTGATTTCTTCACCGCTGAGCGGGTGGCCCTCGCGGGCGAGGATTACCGGCGGATTGCTGCCGATGCTGCGGCAAATAAAATCGTCTTTGTAGCCCACATGCTTGATATGGATGGCCAGGTCCAGGGTGCCGCTGGCGAGCTGTTCCAGCTGGTTTTCAACCCGGGTGATGGAGCGCACAGTCAGGCCCGGGGCACTGTGTTGGAGGCGCGCCATCAGCCCGGGTAGCAGACCAATACCGACATATTCTGACAGGGCGATGGTGATTTGCCCCTCGTAGCTGGCGGGATCAAAGCTGTGCTGGCTGACCAGCTGCTGAATGTTGCGCAGCAGCGGCTCCAGTTCACCGTGTAGTTCAAGCGCTCGTGGCGTCGCCTGCATGCCGTGGGATACGCGGGTAAACAGGGGGTCGTTAAACAGCTGGCGCAGCCTCGACAAGGTTTTACTCATGGCGGGCTGGGAAATATGCAATCGTTCAGCCGCCCGCGACACATTGCACTCCTCAAGCATTACTTGTAATGAAATCAATAAGTTAAGGTCTACACGTGAAAGTTCCCGGGTGTCCATAGTCAGGCCTCCTGAAGTGATATAACTCAAAGTAATTGATGTGATAATAATAATACATTAGGTATATATCATGTGCGAGCCTATAGTGAATCCATAAACGAGTAAGTGACGAAAAAGGAGGAACGAGCATGTTTATAGCAACGATGTTTGGTCTGTATTTCGCGCTGATCGGCATGATTGCCTGGGATACCTACCGGGAATTGTAAGATCGAATAGACGCAGTCAGATCCATAGAAAAACTTTTTGAAACCCGCCAATCGGTGGGTTTTTTTATGTCCGCAGCTATACTTCCGCTAAATAACAATTAGCGGAGTTCTTATGCGTCTTTTATTCGTCGCCATTTTCTTGCTGGGTGTGAGCCTGTCGCCGCTTCACGCCTATGAGATCGATACCCCCGAACGGGTGGTTACCTTTGGTGATGTGCACGGCGCCTATCCTGAGCTGGTGCAGTTGCTGGTGGAAACTGGCGTGATCGACGCGGAAACCAATTGGGTGGGTGGCAAGACTCAGTTGGTCAGCCTGGGTGACCTCATAGACCGGGGCCGCGATTCCCGCAAGGTGGTCGAGTTGTTGATGAAACTCGAGCAACAGGCCACTGCCGCCGGCGGGGCGGTGCATGTGGTGCTGGGCAACCACGAAGTCATGGTCATGATCGGCGACTGGCGCTATATCAGCAAGCCGGAATACACGGCCTTTGCCGCTGACGAGACCTCCACCCAGCGTCAGGCACTGCTCGATCGATACCGGGCCGATCATCCAGACCTGGGCGAGGATGAGGTACTGCGCGCCGTTGAGAAGGATTTTCCGCCGGGGTTTCTGGGCCTGCAGCATGCCTATAGCCCCAGCGGTGAGTTAGGCGCCTGGCTGCTGGAGCAACCCTTCCTCCTTCGCATCAATGACAGCCTTTACATGCACGGTGGTATTTCGGCCGAGATCGCCGAAAAGTCAGTGGCGGCGGTTAACCAGGACAATAAAGCGGAACTGCGCCGCTACCTGGAGTTGGTGGAATCCCTGCGCGCGCAGGGCATACTGTCACCGGCGGTGGATTTTTGGGATCGGCGCGTGCATCTCAACACGCAAGCTGAAGCCGCGATCGCGGCGCAACCGAAACAGCGGCCGGCCTGGTTCGAGCAATTCCTGGAGTTGGCAGATTTGGAGGGCGCCTTCCTGTTCTCCCCGGCCAGCCCGATCTGGTATCGCGGCAGCTCCTTTTGCCACCCCTTCTCCGAGTCGTTTAACACGGAACGCATGCTCAAGCGCACCAACACCCGGCGCGTGGTGGTTGGGCATACCCCCAATCCCAGCGGGGCGGTAGAGCGCATGGATGGTCTGGTTCTGCGCATGGACACCGGCATGCTGCGGTCCGCTTACCGCGGGCGCCCGGCGATACTGGTTGAGCAGGGCGGCGAGCGCTTTGTGCAATACCTGGATCAACCCGGCCAACATCAACCCATCATCGAGGACCGGCGCATGACCCCGCAATTATGGGGGATGAGCGATGCCGAGATGGAGAGCTTGTTGGGCCGCGGCAAGATAGTACAGGTGGAAGACATCGGCACCGGTATCACCAAACCCTGGCGCCTGACCATTGAAGACGGTAATCGGGAAGAGTTCGCCGTGTTTAAGTATGAAGACAGCCACCCGGGTATCGAGTCGCGCAAGGGTTACAGCGCTCGTCGCAGCAATGAGTCCGATCGCTACCAGTATGATGTGGCGGCCTACAAACTGGATCGCATGATCAATCTGGAAATGGTACCGCCCACCGTCCTGCGGGAGGTCAATGGCAAAGAGGGCGCCGCCGGGGCGTGGATTCCCAATTCCATCAACGAGCGCGATCGCGCCGAGCAGCAAGGTAGTTTTGAGAGTTTTTGTCCGCAGATGGAGCAGTACCGTTTGCGCTTCATCTTCGACGTACTCACCTACAACGAGGATCGCAATCTAACCAACATCGTCTGGACCGGCAATAACTATATGTTGCGTTTCATTGATCACTCGCTGGCCTTCCGCAGTCATACCAAGCGTCCGAAACAGTATCGCAAGGTGGACTTGCGGCTGTCAGATCTGTTCAGCAAAGAACTGGCGGGACTGACAGAATCGCGCCTGCAACAGGAACTGGGCGAGTGGTTACACCCGCGCCAGATTGAGGCGATCGTGGAGAGGCGGGATCGGATACTGCGCGAGGCAATACGCACCGATCCCTGATGATTTAAGCGCTAACAACCTTGAGCTTGGGCGCTATCGCACCAGCTTTGCGCTTGACCTTGGGCCTGGCACTGACGGTTTTAACCGGTGCAGTGCGGAGTTCCGACTTTTTGGGTGCTGCGGTGCGGCGTCCCGGCTTTTTCGCCGTGGCTTTCTTTTTGGCGGGTGCGGTGCGGCGTTCCGACTTCTTTTTCTTCACGGTTGCTTTCTTTTTCGCCGCCGCGGTGCGGCGTTTCGGCTTTTTAGGGGCCTTCTTCTTCGCCGCCGACTTGCGCTGCGGTTTTTTCTGGCTGCCGCGAATAGCGCTCTGCAGTTCATCAAAGGAGGCATTCAAACATTCCATGTAGAACGCCGGATCGGGCATGCACTCGCGGTCCGCCAGTACCGACATGCCAACGCGGTCAGATTGGGAAAACACCGTGTGGAAAAGACCGACACCTGGGGTCAGTACGCCCATGCCGTGATACTGAACCATGCGTGCACCGGCACAGTACAGGTCGAAGTTCGGTCCCGGTACATTGGTGATGACGGTGGAGGTGTTGAGGGGAATAAAGCGAGACCAGTGGCCCTCTGCCCACATACCGGCAACCGCCTTGGTCAGCGCCGGGGAAAATATGCCAGCAATCTTGAGTGCATCTACCATAGGGCTGGATTCGCCAAATTCTTTCGCTTCAACCGTGCTCGCATGAACCGCTTTAAGGCGTTCGATGGGGTCGACAATGTCGGTGTGCAGTGAGGAAAAAATTGCGCCCACCTGGTTGTTGTCGTCGGTTTCGCCGCGACGTGTGCGCATGTTCACCGGCAGACTGGCGGCCAGTGGCAACTCAGGCGTTTCGCCGTTCGCTTCGAGGTAACGTTGCATCGCACCACCGACGATAGTCAGCGCCACATCGTTTAATTTAACGCCGGCGCTATCCTTGATCTCTTTAAAATCTGTCAGTGAAAAATCGGTGGCATCGAACACCCTGTGTGGTCCAACCGGGTTATTGAAACGGGTTTTGGGTGACTGCACATCGGGCATGTTGACTTCTTCCCGCTGTACCTCCAGCGCGAACTTACCCAGGTCTTTCACCAGCCCAACCGTGCCGCGGGCAATGGATACGCTATTCTTGAGCCGGTTGATCATGGCCTTACCCAGTAACTCGCCAGTGGAGGGATTGCGGTCGATCAGCAGAGGCTCTTCCTGGACCGGGGCGCTGTTGTCCGGGTTGGGCGTGAGATCGTGTAGAGCGGACATAAAGGATGCACCGCCGGCACCATCCACCAGCGAGTGGTGCATCTTGGTGTAAACAGCGAAGCTGCCAGCGGGCATGTTGGGTATGTTGTCCAGTCCCTCGATGATATAGGCCTCCCACAGGGGACGAGTCATATCGAGTTGGCGAGCGTGCAGCCGCGCTATCTGGATGCACAGTTGGCGCCAGTCACCAGGCTCTGGCAGGGCGATGTGGCGCAGGTGAAATTCAACGTCGAAATTGGCGTCCTTGACCCAGTAAGGGCGATCAATGCCACCGGGGACTTCCACCAGCCGGGTACGAAACAGGGGCATGCGTTGCAGCCGTTGCTCGAAGTTGGCGATCACGTCTTTAAAACGTACGAAGCCGCCCTCGGCGGTTGAGGGGTCGTAGATGCCCAGTCCGCCGACGTGCTGAGGGGTGTTGCCTTGCTCCAGGTTAATGAAGGCTGAGTCCAGTATGCCAAGTTGTTTCATGTTGCTGTCAAACCTCTGTTCGCGTGTGGTTAAAGGGGTGTACAAGCTCCACTTCTGCCCCGGAAGTGGTCACAACTCAGTTATTGGATTTATTCATTAATTTACCGGGTAAACGTACATGAGATGGGGCCACCCGACAGGGCGCGCTTTTTACCACATCGGCTTCCACAACTCAAGAAACAGTATAGACCACAGGAGCTTACAGAATTTTGATACAAGACAGTTCAGCATGATTGACCACCTGGCTTGCCTAATAATTATTAATGCGCTCTAATTAATTAGATCTAATTAAATTCACTCAGCTAAGCTGAGATAACACGGGGCGAAGTCACATCCAGGTGCACATGCTGACAGGCAGAGCTTGCTTTAGCGGGATTTTGACAGCGCTGTTGTTGCTGGGCTGTGGCGGCGATCTTGTCGACGGGGAAATAACCCGGGTGACCACTCCCACCGCCTACCTCGCCAGCAAGGTCCAGCGTCAGCAACAGGCGACCGCTGAACTGGGAATGGCAGCCAGCGACCAGATCCTGTTTGGCGATCTTCACACCCACACCTCCTTCTCACCGGATGGCTTTATTCTTGGTATGCCCATGACCGGTGGTGAGGGCGTGCGCCCGCCTTCCGATGCCTGTGATTACGCCCGCTACTGCTCGGCAGTGGACTTCTGGGGTATCAGTGACCATGCCGAGGGGGTGACACCGCGGCTGTGGTCGGAAACCCGCCAGTCCATCCGTGACTGCAATGCCGTGGCCAACGATCCGGTCAACCCCGACCTGGTGTCGTTCCTGGGGTTTGAGTGGAGTCACGTCGGCGCTACTGCCGAGACCCACTATGGCCACAAAAACGTTTTCTTCCGCGACACAGAAGAAGGCGAGGTGCCGATACGGGCCATCGCCGCGCCGCGTGAACAATTAGCACAGGCTCCCTTGTCCCGCGGCGTGCAATTGGCGTTGGCGGCAATGGATTTCAGCAACCGCGAATTTTACCTGGGTATACAGTCTTACTACGATGAGATTGGGGCCACGCCGGTCTGTGAGCGCGGTGTCGATTCGACCCGGCTTCCCGCTGACTGCCTCGAACTGGCCCACAATCCCGGCGAGTTGTTTGGCAAGCTGGATGACTGGGGATTCGATGCACTGGTGATCCCCCACGGCAATGCCTGGGGTTTGAGTACGCCGCTGGAGACCACCTGGGACAAACAACTGAGCAATCGCTACCAGGACCCGAAATACCAGAAGCTGATTGAAATTTACTCGGGCCACGGTAACTCGGAAGAGTATCGCGACTGGAGCCGGATCGAGCGCGATGAGGAGGACAATGCCAGCTGTCCGTTGCCCAGCGATGACTTCTTGCCCTGTTGTTGGCGGGCGGGACAGTTAATCGAGGCGCGCTGTGATGACCCGACCGATGCCGCCTGTGCCGCGCGGGTGGTACAGGCGCGGCAGGATTACCTGGACAACGGTGTCAGTGGGCATCTCACCGTGCCAGGGGCCACCGTCGAGGACTGGCTCAACTGTGGCCAGTGCGAAGACTGTTTCAATCCGACCTTTAAATTGCGGCCGGGGGTCTCCACCCAATATGCGCTGACCTTGAACAAGCCCGACAATGACCCGGGCAGGCAAAAGTTTCGTTTCGGTTTTATCGCTTCCAGCGACAATCATCGGGCCCGCGCTGGCAATGGCTTCAAAGACAGTGGTCGGCGGGCGGGTAATACCGAAACCATGGGGGTTAAAAGCGAGAACAATTTCACCGGCAAGAAGCATGCGGGTGATCCCACCGACAGGCATTCGCGCCGCGTTGAAGACATGGGTGAAATCGGTCTGCAAGAATTGCGCAATCAAGAGCGGCAGCAGTCGTTTTACCTGACCGGTGGCCTGGTGGCGGTTCACAGCCAGGGCCGTGATCGCGAGGCGATCTGGGATGCACTCAATCGCAAGCAGGTCTATGCCACCTCTGGCGATCGCATACTGCTCTGGTTTGACCTGCTGGACGAGGGGGGACGAGCAGTTCCCATGGGAAGTGAAGTCGCCGTGAATTCCACGCCGCACTTCACGGTGTCCGCCGCCGGGGCGTTTAAGCAAAAGCCCGGCTGTCCCGACTACGTCACCGGCGCACTGGGCGCGCAGCGGCAGGCTTCACTGTGCGCCAACGAGTGCTACCACCCCAGTGATGAACGCAAAGTCATTACCCGCATCGAAGTCGTGCGCATTCAAACCCGGCTGGACAGCAGCGAGACCACGCGCCAGTTGATCGAGGACCCCTGGTTGAGTTTGTCCTGCGAAACTGAAGACGGGAGCTGTCGAGTTGAATTTGAAGACCCGGAGTTTATCGCCGACGGACGCGAGAAAATATATTACGTGCGCGCTATCCAGGAACCCAGCCCAGCGGTCAACGCTGGTGGCTTGCGCTGTGAGTACGACGACAACGGTGTCTGTATTGCGGTTAATCCCTGCTTTGGTGATTTCCGCACGGACCCGGCAGACGACTGCCAGAGCCCCAACGAAGAGCGGGCCTGGTCGTCACCCATTTATGTGAACTACTTACCTGACTTATCGGAGATTGAACAATGAAGAAAATAGGTATTGCGCTGGTTGTGCTTATAGCAGCCGGCTTTGTTTGGATGCAGCTTGGCGGTGAAGACCTGAAACAAAAAGCCATGATCGAAGCTGCCAGTATGGCTGGCAACGTGGCGGAAGAGATGATGGGCAGCGCCGATAGCGAGAGGTCCAACCAACTTCACCTGGTGCCGGTCAGTGTGGGGAAAATCAACGACTATATCTACCAGGCCCGGGGTATAGGCAATGTCCACGTGATCACGACCTCCGAGGGGCACGTGATGTTCGACACCGGTCTCGCCCTGCAGGCGGCCAACCAGTTGAAGGCACTTAGGGAAGTGATGCCGGAGGGGGATATTACCCACATTATTGCCAGCCACTCACATGCGGATCACATAGGCGGTATCAAGTTCTGGCAGCAGCAGGATACACAGATTATTGCTCACCATGACTATGCTGAAGAGCAACGTTACCTGACTGAGTTGCAACCCTATTTCTGGAGTCGCAACCGTCTACTGTTTCCGTTTATGCCAGAATCCCCCCCGGGCGGCATGATGGAATACGGTGGGGTAGAACCTTCGACTACGGTGCAGGACTGGGAGGTCTACAAATTCGAGCAGGGCGGGGTGGAGTTTGAAATCTATGGTGCCCCGGGTGCTGAAGGCGCGGACAATGTCGTGCTGTGGTTGCCGCAGGAAAAAATCCTGTTTTCCGGTGACGCCTTCGGGCCGCTGTTTCCGCAGTTCCCTAATGTTTTTACCATGCGCGGCGAAAAAATTCGCAAGCCCATTGAGTATATTCGCAGTCTCGACCTGATGATTGCCCTCCAGCCGAAAATGATTGTCCCCAGCCACTTCAGTCCGGTGGTGGGTCTCGAAAATACTGTCGGTGGCATGCAGCGCATGCGTGATGCCGTGCAATATGTACACGATGAAGTGGTGGCAGGTATGAATGCTGGCAAGAGCATGTACCAACTAATGAATGAAATACAGTTACCAGACGAACTGTACCTGTCTCAAGGCCACGGTAAAGTCTCCTGGGCGGTAAAGAGTATCTGGGAGTATTACTCCACCTGGTTCCATTTTGAATCGACCACCGAGTTGTATGCCGTACCCGCCAGTGAAGTCTACTCCGAGGTAGGCGCACTAGCCGGCGTCGAGGCGCTGACCGCCAAGGCGGCTGAGCATCGCCAGAAAAAGCAGTGTGTGCAGGCCCTGCATCTGTTGGAAATGGCGTTGGCCAGTGATGCCAACAACAAGCCCGCCCTGGAGGAGCGAAAACAGTGCCTGGAGATGCTGCTGGAGGAAGCCCGGGTGCTCAACAACACCTACGAGGTTATGTGGCTGGAAGATCGGATTAATAAGACAGCGGGGCTCCTAATAGATGGCTGAACAGGCGGCGGTTAAAAAGCAGGCCGGCTCCCAGACCCGCGCATTACTGCTGGCCACGGCCACCCGTTTGTTTGCGGCAAAAGGCCTCGACGGCGTCTCGTTGGCGGAAATCAATCGCGCCGCAGGGCAGCGCAACGCCACCGCACTGCACTATCATTTCGGCGGTAAAGAGGAGCTGGTGCAGGCGGTGTTCGACAAACACACGCCGCGGGTGAACAAACTGCGGCAAAACCTATTGTCCGATTTACCCGCAGTGCCGACATTGGATGAGGTGGTGGCGTTGCTGATCGTTCCCCTGGCGGAACAGGTCAAAGACACAGATGGCGGTACGGACTATTTGCAGTTCCTGGGCCAGGTGAATACCGCGCCGGGCGTCGACCGCGCTGCGCTGGATAAGCGCGGCGACCGGGTGCTGGATGCGCAACAGCAACAGTTTCAGCAAATACTGGCCACGTTGCCAGCAGAGCAGCGGCAGCTGCGTGCGGAGTTTATGATTCTCATGGTCTTCGGGGCCCTGGCCGGTTATGCGAGTGAGGTGCAGTCGCGAGGCTACGATGAGCAACAACACCAACTGTTCCTGAGCCAATTAACTGCATCTGCGGCGGCAGTTCTGGCACAATAAGCGGGTGTTATCCCGTGTCTTCCAGTTCCTCCTGCTTGTCTGCCTCTTCCTGCCGGGAGTTGATGCAGCGGCGCGGTCGCACGATTCCGTTGGGGCGCCGACGGCGTTTGGACTGAAATACTATTTTACCGACGCGGTGGAGGCAGCCGTGCCGGTGCCAATTCTGCGCAGCGCCCCGGACTCGGCATTTTGGCAGCGCCAGGTCGAGGAGCTTGAGTGGTTCGGCGGGCCCTATAGTCCACAACTTACAGAAACCCTCTCTGGCCAGGCCGCCTACCTGCAGGAGCAGGGCGATCACGCGGCGGCTATTCGCAGCCTTCGACGCGCGGTGCATGTAACCCGCATCAACGAGGGCTTGCAGAGCGAGCTGCAAATTCCACTGGTGCGTCGGTTGGTGGAAAACTACCTGGTAAACGGTGATCTGCAGATGGCCGACGACCTGCAGGACTACCTGTTTTTTCTCTATCGCGAAAATCATACCGAGACCAGCTTGCAACGTATTGATGCCAGCGTGGACTTTCTCGACTGGCAGCGGCAGGCCTGGCTGGCCGAGCTGGGCGAAAAGCGTGACCGGCGCCTGTTTAACGCCTTACAGCTGGTCGAAGACCTGCTCGATGACTCTCTGCTAGAACAGGAATTGCCACTGGACTCACTGCGCAAGCTGGTGGCTACCCGAATGCGACTGTACTACCTGTTGGAGCAGGGTCAATTTGGCGTCGAGGATGTCTTTAGTGCGTCGTTGAACCAGGGCTTTGGCAATGACCCGGAAGCGCAGATAAGTATGGAAGAACGGCGGTTGCAAACTTTGCAGCGCAATGCCTATGCGCGCGGCCGCAATGACCTGAAACGCCTGTTGACGCAACAGGAGCTGGCCGGGGAAAAATTGGCAGGGGCTGCCACCCGCATAGCCCTGGGTGATTGGCACCTCTGGCATGATCGTGTGCAGCGGGCGACCCTGGAATACAAGGATGCCTGGACCGATTTGTCAGAGCCGGCTTTACTGCCCTGGCGGCAGCAGTGGTTGGAGCAGCCGCTGGAGTTACCGGCGGGCGATGTATATTTCGCCCCTATCGCCCTGCACAATAGCCAGGTTGAACGCATTCCTGTAGAGGTGCAGTTCATGGTCAGTGATCGCGGTCGGGCAAAAGAGATCCAGGTGCAAATTCTGGCTGAAGGTCGCGATGGCTATTCCGGCCAACTCAAGCGCTGGCTGCGAGCTGCGCGTTTTCGCCCGGCCATGGCGGAACAGGAATTGCTGGATGATGTTGTCATCGAGCGCCGTTACACCATAATTTACTAGAACTCTAGCGGCTTGCTCAGCGGCGCCGAAATGACGTTTTCGGGTAACAGCCGGGGTTGATGATTGTGGACCCGGGTGTCTTGCAAAGACAGCTGGGCCAGGACCGGCATACATGCCAGCGGGCCCAGGGTCAGGCTCAGTTTGTGCATTTAGTAACCTATGCCTATGCCTCCGCCTGGCGGTGGTATACCACCTCCACCACCGATAGTACCGGTGGAACAGCTGGCGCTGGCGTTACTCTGCAGTACACCGGCGTAACGCGGCCCCACAGAGTAGGGGAACACAGGCACAATACTGTCACCGTCGGTTTCGATGGTGACATAGTAGTGATAGCCGCGCTGGTCATCACTGTGACCGTTGTATTGGTCCAGGTAAACACCGCCCTGTGCCGTCAGGCTTTCATCCCAGTACCAGTCCTCGAAGAAAAAGCCGGACGGGGTATCGAATACGTTTTGGGACATTGAGGTATAGCTGCCATTGGTAGCGGGGCCATCGGAATCCGCCGCCACGGTACCCAGCCCAACATCGTATTGATCCACCAGCAGACAGCTGCGCGCGCGACTGTCGCCACAGCCTGTTATCTGTATGCATTTGTAAGCATAAGCATCTGTAAGTATGTAAAGCCGAGACTCGATGGTAAATTAGCGCTTTGTCCTAACTCGGAATCTTGCATGAAAAATACACAGGTACTCCTGGCCCGCCGGCCCAATGGCAAACCCAGGGCCAGCGATTTTGCCGTTGTTGATGGCGAGACGGGTGAACTGGCGGAGGGTGAGGCCCGCGTGAAAAACCTCTATGTGTCCCTGGACGCCGGCTTCAGAAACTGGATGGATGAAGGTGCCGGCGACGAGGTGTTACCGGCTATGCCCCTGGGTGAACCGGTCATGGGTTTAATACTGGGGCAGGTGCTCGAGTCAAACAACGCCAACATCGAAGTGGGACGCCTGTTAATGGCGAGATTGGCATGGGAGCAGTACTCGGTGGTGGATGATTCCGATTGGCTGGTGACGATCGATGATGTGGATGCCCACCCGTTGAGTTACCACATGGGGGTATTGGGCGACACTGGAATGTCTGCCTATTTTGGTCTGACTGACATAGGCAAACCTCAACCGGACGAGACCGTCGTGATATCCGCGGCCGGAGGTGCGGTGGGCTCGGTGGCGGGACAGATCGCAAAGATCATGGGCGCGCGGGTGGTAGGACTCGCCGGCAGCGACGCCAAGTGTCAACGCCTGGTAAAGGAGCTGGGTTATGACGTGGCTCTCAATTACAAGGCTGCTGATTTGTCGGCCCAGATGGCAGTCGCATGCCCCAGGGGTATCGATGTCTATTTTGATAATGTCGGCGGCCCCCTGCTGGAGACCGTGTTGGAGCACATAGCGCAGGGCGCACGCATACCGTTTTGTGGGGCGGTGGCAGATTACTCAGCCCAGGGTGCCGTCAGCGGCCCTTCAAATCTTTTTCAACTGGTCGCGCAAAGCGCTACCTTGAAAGGCTTCATGACCCACATGCAGGTGGACCGGTACCCGGAAGCGCGGGCGCAGTTATCGAAATGGCTGGCCTCGGGTGAGCTTGTTAGTCACGAACAACTGTACCAGGGGGTAGAGCAATGTGGTGTGGCGTTCAGTGATTTGTTTGCCGGCAACAATTTTGGAAAAACCGTGGTGAAGGTCTGGGATTAGCTGGTTGTTCTTGGAGACGCTGGAGTTGGTGTCGCTGGCTGAGGTCCGGCAAATTGAAGCCACAGCGCGGACAGCAGGCACAAGATGCCGCCAACGAACAGGGTCCAGCCGCTGCCCAGCAAGGCGATAGCGCTGCCGAACAGAGCGGCCAACACATTGCCAAGGCAGAAATTGGTAGTCAGCAGACCCATAACAC
Organism: Halieaceae bacterium; assembly: GCA_965237855.1. Taxonomy (GTDB): domain Bacteria; phylum Pseudomonadota; class Gammaproteobacteria; order Pseudomonadales; family Halieaceae; genus CBDEGK01. Next base: position 308,646 of record CBDEGK010000008.1, read on the forward strand.
GGCCTTGTCCCAGCTCGCCAAAACGGGCCGCCAGGTAAGCGGGGAATACGCCGTTGGTCAAGGCGATGACCAGTCCACAGGCAGCAAAAGCCGGCAGCATACCCCAGAAATTGGACCAGGGTAGCAATAGAAAGAGAATGGCGAGTGCCAGGCTGCCGCGCCGTACAATCAGCATACTGTCATAACGACCGGCCAACCTGGGCACGATGTAAATGCTGCCGGCGATCATCGACAGGGTGATAATTACCGTGCTCCAGCCAATCTCAGTGCTGCCGAAATGAAATTTCTCGACCAGCCAGAATGGGTAGAATTCGTAAAAGCAGTTCAGCCCCAGGGTAAACAGCAGGTGATAGATCAGCAGTGGGTGCAAGGCCTTCACGCGCAACAGGGACAGGGAGTTTTCCTTGCTAAGTGCGCGCCAGAAACTGCGGGCCTCCTCGGAGGGTTGCTGCACATCTGTGATTGACAGGCCTACCATGACGACTGCGATCAGGGTAACCAGGCCTGCCAACAGGAATACCATGTCGACGCCGAGAAACATCAGGTAGCCACCCGCAAGAGGGCCAATCAACCAACCGGCATAAGTTGTGGCGAACACCAGCGACATGGAGCGGGTGCGGTCTATCTGTGGGTGCAAGTCCAGGGCGATGGCCCGCGACACCGCTATATTGCCCTCGCATACGCCGGTTAAAAAGCGGGCCAGCGCAAACAGGGGATAGTGTTCCAATTGCACCGCCAGCGCGGTCAAGCCATACCCCAGGGCGGCGACGATGAGCGTAATCAACAACAACTTTTTGCGACCGTACTGGTCAGACAGCCCACCAATAAACGGGCTTCCCAGGAGGATACCCAGCGGATACAACGCCAGCAGGAAGCCGAGCAACAACTTTGGCGGCAAGCCCAGGTAACCGATCAGTGCATTGCTGTGCTCGGGTTCGAGGAAGAACGGGGTGAGCAGGGGGTAGGGCAAGGCGATGCCCGCTGTGCCCAGCAAGGTGACCAGCATGACAGCGAACAGGGTAGAGCGGGGGCTGGCCATCTCGGTTTACTCAGGCGTTTTCGATAACCAGCAGCGAGCCGGCAGCGATCACGGGCTTTTTGGTGCGCCAGTCCAGTAATTCGGCGCAGTACTTGTCCCGGCATTTTCCCGCCACCTCGAAGAAAGGAGACCGCTCCGGGTCGGCGATCACAATTTTCTTTACCCCCGCCTGCACGGCGCGGTTGATCATGTTGTAGACCGGGTTGACCAGTTCGTCCCAGAAGCAGATGTCCGCGGCCAGCAGCATGTCCACATTTTCGAATTGTTTGCGGGTAATTTTTTCAAAGCGTGATTGCAGGGTGGTGACCTCTACCTTGTTGGCCGCAGCGTTGGCATGCAGATAGGGAAAGACATCCCGGTCTGCATCAAATGAGGTCACCTCTGAGCCATAGGCGCTGGCACAGTAGATCCCCGACATGCCCCAGCCACAGCCTGCATCCATAACCGTGCGGGTATGCTCCGGCGGGTTTTTCCTGAGGTAGTCAATCAGCAGAAAACTGGAGCGCCACAGCTTGTTGCCGTGGATGGAAGGTTGTTCATCGAGCCGCTTCAGTCGCCTGATTTCCGGGTGTGACGAGGTGAGCATTTTCACCCCGTGAAAACGGTATTCGATACGTGGCTTTTGTTTTTTACTCGCTGCTTTCTTCGTGGACAATGCAAAGTCTCCCTGTGAGGAGAGCTTAGCTCTCCCCGTGAATCCAAATCGGTGAAGTCCAGGCGCGTTCCTGGATAAGCGGAGAATAGAAGGGTTCCTGCTTCTCGTCTATACAACATTTGCCCCAGACGTCACCGATAGCACCGTCGTCCTGGAATTGTTCAGTTTTGGCCGCCGCCTGTTCACTACAGTTCTTGGCGAAGGGACCCACGCCGGCCGCCTTGCACTGCAGGGTACTCCAGCGGCAGCTGGGATTTTCCAGCACACGCACATAATAGAAGGCGTCCTGTTGCGCATCGAAAGCCGGATCGCGCCAGACCGTGCAAAGATTGTCATAGCCGCTACCCACCGGCGCGCAGGTTTGCGGATTGACGCTGGCGCCATTGTCGGCAGTGCCGGCCACATCGTACACCCGCTCGTGGGTGTCACCTGCAGCGTCGACCCAGCCCTTGATAATCTGCAGACGCTGTAAGTCGTTGCCGGGGTTGCCGGGGCTACCCGGATCTTTCAGGGCGCTAACCAGGAATGCCGGCGACGATGCAGGGGCACTCAGTTCACCGCCCATGGCAACACCTCCGGCGTAGGCTTGCTCAACCATGTTGGGGGAGGCACAGATATCTGCACTGATGTCTGCGCCGGCAAAAAACCTCACCACGGGTCGAGTGCCGCTGGTGGCGTAGGTTTCTTTCTGACGCATGCCGTTAAATATAGCGTCACGGGAATTTTCTTCAGCCCACACCACCGCCAGTCCGCCCGGGTTGTCAAAGAAATGGTCCTGCACGTTGCGGTAGCCGGCATCGCGACGGCCGAGATGGCCGACATAGTTGTTCTCTTCGGCGCCGCCGGGTGTGGCACTGTGGCTGTCGGTGCTGGCAATGAATCCCATCTTGAAGGGATTAGTGCCGGTCTGTTGTCCCAGCGCCAGGCCGTCTTTCAGCGCATTGCGAACCATGTTGCGTCGGCCAAAATCTTCCAGTGCCACTGGTGCCGCCATATCCGTTTGCACTTCGCCGAACACGGTGCCGAGCATGGTCAGGTTGTCGGCCTTGGCCTGTTCGAAATCGCAGAGTTCATCCTCCGTATCCAGGCCCCGGCCCAACAGGCGGTCGAAACGACACTCGGAAGCGGCCTTGTGCTGTACCAGCTCTACCAGCGGCTCGAAGAACAACCGCTCCTGTGCCTCCTGCTCGCTGCTGGGGTCGGGAAACATCAGCCCGCCACTGAGATTGGAATTGTGGGGGATAGCGAGCACGTCGCAACCCTCATCGCCGTCGATGCACTCCGTGCGCAGCCGTCGCCACAGTTCGGGGAAATTGCGTGAACCCGTGTCATAAGTGCTGATAGCGGTTTCTGTGACCCGTTCATTACGGAATATCACGTTGCGGTGCAGGTTTTTACCCTGGGGGGCATCGGTATACTCATAGGCCACGAAACTGGTGAAACTGCATTCACTGCTGCGATCGTAGTGATCCTCGGCGGCCTGTTGGATCTTGTTCCAGGCCTCCCTGTGGGCGAGATCACAATCTGACATGGTGCAGGCGAAAGATTCGGGTTTTTCGGTTTCCTCGCCCATCACCCCGAGATTGACCCAGTAGTCCGCGGCCAATAGCTGCAGCACGAAGATCTCGGTGCGGGTCAGCATGCAATAGGGGAACCAGTAGCCGAATTTTCCCGAATCTACGGTGCAGATATTGATGGGGCCAAGGAATTCAGCGTGATCGGTTATGCCAGTAAAATCCAGGGGCCGCTGCAGCTGGGCTTTTAATACCTGCTCGGAGTTTTCATCCGACAGCATAATGGCTTCACCCTTAGCGTAACGGTAGGCATCCCAGGGGTTATTGCGCTGACTGGAGATATAGGAGTCGAAGGAATAGCTGGTATGGACGTGGAGATCACCAAAAAGGGGTATTTTGGTCTCGAGGTGATGGGCGCAGGGCTGGCGTTGCTCGGTGCGTTCAAAGGGTGCAGCGGGGCTAGAAGCTGCGTACAATGCCAAAAATAGAACGGAAAAGGTATAAAAACGGGATGTCCACATTGTTCGTTCCTTGCTATGGTTCTATGAAAGATAAAGTTTAGCGCATGGACAGCTGCTAGACACGGGAAACAGGGGTATAGCGCATGATGAGTCAGCTTGACTCAGAACTTGGCGAGCCCGAACAGGGCAGCACGCCAGTCGGTCAGCAGGTAGAACTGCTGGAGAAAAACCGCCCCCAGCAGGCGCGGGCCATCCGCACCTATGAATCCATTCTTGATGCTGCCAGTGAATTGCTGGTTGAAGTCGGACTGGAGCGTATATCCACCAACCTGATAGCCGAGCGCGCCGGTATCACTGTGCCCGCCCTGTATCGTTATTTTCCGAATAAATATTCTGTGCTCAACGCCCTCGGTGCGCGTTTGATGGATCGACAGAATACGGCGATGTTCCAGTGGCATGAGCGCTATATTTCCGGGCAAGCGCCAGAGCGGGTTCTTGAATACACCTATGAATTACTGCTTGGCCAATACGAGGTAACTTCGGAGCTGGTCGGTGGACTACAGATCATGCACGTATTGGGGTCAATTGCGCCGCTGAAACATGTGCGACTGGATAGCCATTGGCAGACTGCCGAAATGCTGGCCAGGCTCTGGTGTGAGCAATTCCAGGTGGAGTTTACCGAAACGGTATTGCAGCGGGCCCGGGTCGCTGTTGAAATTGGCTACGCCTGTATTCGAATGGCCCTGGAAGATGACCGGCTACTGCCGGAAACCAGCTTGCGCGAGGGCGCCCAGTCCCTGCGTTTGTACCTCGAGAGCGTTATGCGCGAGGCTGGAGTGGAGCTGAAATAAAACAGTGCGCTTCATAGTCATTCCCCTGCTGGTGCTGCTGACAAGCTGTGGTGCGGATGAAGCTGCTGTAGTGAGTCCTGCGCCCGCTGCTGTGATGGGTCCCAGTGACCCGGCTTCTGCACAGCTGGCGGATCTGTATAACCGCTCCTGTCGTAGCTGCCACGCCCAGGGCACCGCTACCGCACCTAAAACCGGCGATTTTTCCGACTGGCAGCCGCGCCTGGCGCAGGGCATGGATAGCTTGCTTGAACACACCATCAACGGTTACCAGGGTATGCCACCCATGGGTATGTGCTTTGATTGTGACGAAGAGGACTTTCTGGACCTGATCGTGTTTATGTCCCGGGGCGAGGGATGAAGCTTGATCGCAGGCAGTTGTTGCAAATAGCCGGTGCACTGGCGGCCAGCGGCCTCGCTCCGCGCGCACTCGCTGCACCGATACCCTGGCGCAATTGGAGTGGTTCACAGTATTGCCAGCCCAACAGCCGCCTGGCTCCGGCCAACCTGGCAGAGTTACAGGAAATAGTGGCCGGCAGTTCACGATTGCGCCCCGTGGGGGCAGGCCATTCCTTTACTCCCCTGGTGCCCACGGATGGCGATATTGTTTCCCTGGCCAGGATGAGTGGCCTGGCTGATCACAATGCGGACACGCTGCAGGCGACTTTTCACGCCGGTACCCAGTTGTCTGCCATGGGCGAACCCTTGCACGGGGTCGGGCAGGCACTGATCAATATGCCTGACATCGATGAACAGATACTGGCGGGCGCGATCGCTACTGGAACCCACGGTACGGGTTTGGGTCTGCGATCCTTGCCAGCGTATGTGACGGGGCTCGAATTGGTCACCGCCAGGGGTGATGTGATCTGGTGTGATGCCGATACGCGGGCGAACGTGTTTGAAGCTGCGCGCCTGTCACTGGGCGTGGTGGGGGTGATCAGCAAGGTTCGTATGCAGAATACGCAGCCTTACTTCTCCCGTCGCGAATCCTGGGTGGAATCCTGGGAGGACACGCTGGCGCAGGCGGATGCCCTGGCCGAGGCACACCGGAACTTCGAGTTTTACTATATCCCCTTTACGGGTCGCTGCATCCTCAGTACTCATGACATCACTACCGAAGATAAATACCTCACGCCGGTAATGGATCCCAACGAAGGGGTGATGGAATTGAAAGCAGCGCGCGACTACCTGGGTTGGTGGAATGCATTACGCGGCCTGCCGATTACCATGACGCTCGACAGCTATGAGAAGGAAGTCAGCATCGAAGCTTCCTGGCTCAATTACGCCAGTGAACGCAATGTGCGCTTCAATGAAATGGAATACCACCTGCCGCGGGAATCGGGTTTGCAGGCGCTGAGGGAAGTGCGCCAGATGCTGGAGGAAAACCACGACGAGGTGTTCTTCCCAATCGAGGTTCGCTACGTCTCTGCTGACGATGTCTGGCTGAGTCCGTTTTATCAGCGTGACTCCATATCCATCGCGGTACACCGTTATTACGAGGAGGATTACGGCCCCTATTTTGCCAGCATCGAGCAGATCTTCCGTCGCCATGACGGCCGTCCCCACTGGGGCAAATTGAATACCATGACGGCCGTCCAGTTCGCTGAGCACTATGAGCACTGGAACGAATTCGCCAGCTTGCGGCGGGAACTGGATCCGCAGGGTAAATTTCTCAATCCTTATCTGGAGTCATTGTTTGGTGGTGCGGCATGAAACGACGGCAATTACTGGCGCTGGGAACCGTCGGCGCCGGGGCAGCGGCGCTGGGCGTGAGTAGCGGCTTGATCCGCGATCGCGGCGGCCCCCACAATGCCTACTTCCAGGCGCTCTCCGGTGCGCTGGATCGGGCTGGACTGCCGCGTCCCACCCTGGTGATAGACGGAGCCCGGCTGAATCAAAATATCGATGTACTGACCGGTCACCTGGCCGGGAACTACGATTACCGGGTGGTGGCTAAATCGCTGCCGTCGCTGCCGCTGTTGAAGCATGTGATGACGCGCGCGCAAACCCGGCGCTTGATGGTGTTTCACCAGCCTTTTTTGAACCTGATCGCAAGCGAACTTGCCGACGCCGACCTGTTGCTGGGCAAGCCCATGCCAATTGCCGCCGCCGCCCGCTTCTATGAACAACACGTGGGCTCCCTCGAGCCATCCCGACAGTTGCAATGGCTGGTGGATTCCCAGGCGCGGCTGGTTCAATACGGCGAGCTGGCCATGAGTCTCGAGCAGGACCTGTTGGTCAATCTCGAGCTGGATGTGGGCTTACATCGGGGCGGCATCAAGTCGGATCAACAGTTGGTAGAGGCACTGGGCTATTTACAAGCACACCCGCGGTTGCAGTTCAGCGGTTTTATGGGCTATGAGGCCCATGTATCGAAAATGCCGGGCTTGCTGGGTGGACCACCCAAGGCATTTGCCGCGGCCCAGCAACGCTACAGCAGCTTGCTGGACTTGGCCGAGCAAACCCTGGGCGGATCCCTGGCCGACAAAACCCTCAATGCCGCCGGCAGTCCCACCTACCAGTTTTATAACGGCGAGCAGGTGGCCAATGAGTTGTCCGCCGGCTCCACCCTGGTGAAACCCACCGATTTCGATATCGATAGTCTTGCCAACCATGTTCCCGCCGCCTTTATCGCCACCCCGGTGCTCAAAGCACTACCGGTCGCCGAGATACCCGGCATCGAAGGCCTGGCCCGGTTACAGAGCTGGATTAATCCCAATAGCCAGCAAGCCTTCTTTATTTACGGGGGTTACTGGAAGGCGTTACCTGAATCGCCGCCGGGCTTGACGATTAACAGCCTGGGCCGCTCTACCAACCAGGAACAGCTAAACGGTTCTCTCAGCGTGCCGCTGGCGCAGGACGATTGGGTGTTTCTGCGTCCGACCCAGAGTGAGCATGTGTTTCTGCAGTTTGGGGATATCGCGCTCTACCAGGGCGGAGAGATTACCGACAGCTGGCCGGTGTTCACGCAAGGCGCCTGAACGGTTAGAATCAGTCCCCCGCTACAACTTAGATCAATCAACCAGGGAAGCACCTCATGTCTGAAAGTGCACGTAAAGACACGCCTGAACAGGCGGAATTTCGTCAACAGTGCCGTGATTGGCTCAAGGACAACCAGCCGCCTGAACCAACCGTGCGACTGCCGGTATCACCGCTGGAAATTATGACCGAGGACCAGCTGCACTACCTGCAGGACTGGCAGAAGGCGGCCTACGATGCTGGCCTGATCGGCTGTGACTATCCCGTGGACTGCGGCGGCGGTGGCCGCGAGGACTGTCAACGTATTGCCAATGCAGAGATGAAGTCGGTGCGTACGCCGTTCCTGCCCAATGTCATTGGTCTGGGTATGGCGGCACCGACCGTGTTCTTTCACGCTCAGGAAGAAAAGAAGCGCGCCCTGTTACCGAAGCTGTTATCCGGTGAGGAGATCTGGTGCCAGGGCTTCAGTGAGCCGGGCGCGGGATCCGACCTGGCCAGCGTGCAAACCTTCGCCGAACGCGATGGCGACAAGTGGGTGATCAATGGCCACAAAGTGTGGACCTCGCTGGCGCATTTCGCCGAGTGGATGATCATTCTGCTGCGGACAGACAAGTCGCACAAATACGATGGCCTGTCCTATTTCGTGGTGCCGATTCGCTCCGCGCTCGGCAACGGCGTGACGGTGCGCCCGCTGATCAAGATGACCGGTGAAACTGGCTTTAACGAAGTGATCTTTGACAACCTGGTGGTGGATGACAGTTATCGCCTGGACGAAGTCGGCAAAGGCTGGCAGGTTGCTATGACCACCCTGGCTCACGAACGTGGCGCCGGCCAATTGGTAACCCCCAGTTCCGGTGGCCGTGGCGACGATGATAAAAAGTCCGCCTCCCTGAGCGGTGGCCTGGTCGAGCTGGCGCAGGCAACCAGTCGCGCGGGCAAGACCGCAGCAGACGACGCGATTATTCGCGACCGCATTGTGCAACTGATGATTCGCGAGGAGGGCTTCAAGCAGTCCAGTCGCCGATCACGGGTGCAGGGTTTGACCGATCATCCCATGCGTATACCCCTGCAGAACAAGTTATTGAGTTCTGAACTGATGCAGGATGTGGCGGGGCTGGCCACAGAAATCGAAGGGGCCCAGGCTTCCCTGTACATGGCTGACCCGAATGCACCGGCGGCGGGTCACTGGCCATTGGCGTATATGAATTCTTTCGGCTTTACCATCGCCGCGGGCGCCAACGAAGTGCAGCGCAATATTCTTGGTGAGCGGGTCCTCGGCCTGCCTAAATCCAAATAAGAATCGAAGTAGGAGAACACAGTAATGGCACAACCAACTAACTTCGGTTTCGGCGAAGAAGAAGTCATGTTACGGGACTCGGCAGCCAAGTTTTTTGCCGATAATATGCCCATCGAAAAATTGCACGCCCTGGTGGCCGATGATTCCAATCCGGAAAAAAGTCTTGAGGCCAAGTGGGAACCAGCGCTGTGGGCGCAAATGGTAGAACTGGGCTGGACCATGCTGGCCGTACCTGAGCGCGCCGGCGGTATGGGTATGGGTGCTGCCGCTGTAGCGGGCCTGTGCGAGCAAGCGGGCAAGGCGGCTTTCCCATCACCCTTACTGGCGACGGTAAATTGCACGTATATGCTGGCGGCCTGCGAAACCGCTGCTGCCGACGCGGCGCTGGAAGCCATCGTCGAGGGCGGTGCGGCCAGCTATGCCGGTATTAATGCGGCGGGTTCCTGGGAATCTGCGGATACCGACGTCACAGCCGCTGACGGGCAGTTGAACGGCACCGCCTGTTTTGTGCAGGATGCCCAAAAGGTGGGTTACCTGTTGGTGAAAGCCAGCGACGGCGATAGCACCGGTCTGTACTGGGTGGCCACCGATGCCAAGGGTGTGGAGATTAGCCCGGACGCCATCGTCGACCTGACCCGGGATCAAGCCCGGGTAACGTTTAGTGATGTCACCGCAAACCAGGTATCGACGGATGCCTGTGCCGCGTTGGCAGCCGCCATGCCTGTAGTTTGCACCATGGTGTCAGCCGATATGGTGGGTGCCGGTGAATGGCAATTACAAACCACGGTGGAGTACGCCAAGACCCGCAAGCAGTTTGAGCGTGAGTTGGGATTTTTCCAGGCGGTGAAACATCCGCTGGTCAACGTGATGGTCGATATCGATCAGAGCAAGTCACTGGTCTACAGTGCCGCCAGCGCCATTGATAATGAACCGGAAGAGGCGCCCCGTTTGGCTCATATGGCCAAGGCCTCCGCCAGCGATATGGCGGGCTTTGCCTCCAGTCGTTCGGTACAGTTCCACGGCGGCATCGGCTTCACCTGGGAGTGTTTTATCCACCTGTATTTCAAGCGCCAAATGCACAACCAGGCACTGTGGGGTGATGGTGCCTATCATCGGGCCCGGGTTGCCGATCTGGTAATGGGGCCGGTCGCGGCCTGAGCGGAGTCGAGTTATGAAACGCATTCTCACTGCTTGCCTGGTCCTGTTGATCGCAGTCGTGCTGGCCGCCTATTGGTACCTGCAACCCGAGGCGGCGCCTGCACACCGCATTTTCATTAATGGACAAGTGCTGTCGATGAATGCCGATAACGGCATTTTCGAGGCTATCTCGCTGCGTGACGATGTCATCGATCAGTTGGGAACAACGGCGGAAATTGAGGCGTTGGCAGAGTCCGGCACCGTGGTGACGGACTTGCAGGGTAGAACCCTGCTGCCAGGCTTTGTCGATGCCCATGGGCATTTTCCCGGTTCAGGCATGACCGTGGTCTCTGCTGACCTGGCCAGTCCCCCGGTGGGCAAAGTGACGTCGATTGCCGAGTTGCAGGATGCCTTGCGTATAGAAATGCAGGGTAAAAGTGTGGGCGAGTGGGTCGCGGGCGGTGGTTACGACGATACCCTGTTGGCCGAGAAACGTCATCCTACACGGGAAGACCTGGATGCGGTGTCTACCGATCACCCGATCTATATCACCCATGTCAGCGGCCATATGGGTGTTGCCAATAGTGCCACCCTGGCGGAAATGGGCATCAACGCGGAATCCAGGGACCCGGTAGGTGGCGTCATTGTACGCAAACCTGGCAGTCTCGAGCCCGCGGGTCTGCTGGAAGAAACTGCGCATATGGCGATTGTCGAAAAGACCATGGACTTTTCCCTGCAGGATGGCATCAAGATGATGCGATTTGCCAGTGCCGAGTACGTGGCCCAGGGCGTCACTACCGCACAGAGTGGTGGTACCGACCCCGGCCTGGCACAGGGACTGGCTATGGCTGCCAAATTCAACCTGGTGGCACCGCGATTGGTGCTGTTTGGCTTTTTCAACCTGATTGGGGATCAGTGGCTCAGCGGTGAATTTGACCCGGCTAGCATTGAATCTGAAAAGGTGGCTATGCCAGCCGTGAAAATCGTTGCAGATGGCAGTATCCAGGGTTACACCGGTTACCTGGTCCGGCCCTACCATGTGCCGTTCAAAGGTGATGAAGACTATCGCGGCTACCCGGCAGTGCCCCGTGACGACCTGATCCGTGAAGTCGAGCGCTTCCACAAGGCGGGCATCCAGCTGGCGATACACGGCAATGGCGATGCCTCCATCGACGATATTCTCGATGCCTTCGAAATGGCCCAGGCCAAGTATCCGAGCGAGGACCCCAGGCTTATCCTGATTCACGCGCAAATGGCGAGGGAAGACCAGTTATTGCGTATGAAGGAACTCGGTGTCACACCGAGCTTTTTCTCTGCCCACACTTTTTACTGGGGTGATCGGCACCGGGATATTTTCATGGGGCCGGAGCGGGCCGCGCGCATGAGCCCCACCGGATCTGCCGAGCGAATTGGCCTGCGCTACACCGTGCACCTGGATACCCCGGTAGTACCCATGCAGCCTATGCAGTTGTTGTGGAGTACGGTCAACCGAATGACCAAGGAAGGCCAAGTGCTGGGCCCGGAGCAGCGGGTGAGCCCCATGAATGCCCTGCGGGCCATGACCATTGATGCCGCCTGGCAAGTGTTCCAGGAAGATCGAATTGGGTCGCTCGAAGCCGGCAAATTGGCCGACCTGGTGGTGTTGTCAGGTGATCCCCTGACGGACGTGGAAAACCTGCGTGACCTGGAGGTGATGGAGACCCTTATAGGTGGTGTGAGTGTTTTTAAAAGATAGCTATAACGTATTGATTTAGTTACTTAATTGGAGGCTCCGGCTCCACGTAGTACTCCTCGATCCAGGCCTCGATGTCGACCTCGTCAATCTGCTCTGGATTGAGGTGTTCCTCGGCGTATTTGAGGTAGTCGCCGGACTTCAGGAAGATCGTCATCAACTCGCCATCCAGGTTGCCGCGCTTGACCATGCCGCCGAGGATACTCATGGCCAGGGACAGCTTCATCGGATCCTTGTAGGGGCGATCATTGGCCACCAACGCCTCGTAGATATCGGCGATGGCGAGGATACGCGCCTGCATCGGCATATCCTTGCCGTCGATACCATTGGGATAACCGCTGCCGTTGAGGTGTTCATGGTGGGCGCCGGCGTACAGGGGCAGTCGTTTTTGCTTGCGCGGAAAGGGCAGTGCCATCAGCCAACGCCAGGAGCGATCGGCGTGAAACTTGATCTGGTCACGCTCGTCGTCGCTGAGCGTGCCATACATGATCAGCAGATTTTCTTTCTCCCAGTCATCAATCAGACTGGCCTGGTGAAGGTCGGCGGTAAAGCCTTTCAGCAGTGGGAAGCCATGATCGATGATGACCTCGGTGCTGTAAAAAGACTCGACGGGCGTCGCGGCTATCTCTTCTACCAGGGCAATCTGCTCCTCGGGCATGCGCTCGGCGCCGCGATTGGCCTTGAACAGTGCCTCCAGCTTGGCGGCCAGGTCCTCTGTTTGCTGCTGGCAGTCAGCCTGGAACGCGGCAATGGTGTCGGCACTCTCGCCGGCCTGGGCGGCGGCCAGTTGCGCCTCCAGCATTTCAATCTTGTAGTCTTTCATTTTCGAGCCGAAGCGCTCGACGATCATCTCGAAGCGGTCCATCACGAATTGTAATTTCACCTGCTTGGAGACGATGTGTTCCGGGGTGGTGATCTTGCCGACGTCATGCATCCAGCCGGCCAGCAGTATCTCGGCTATTTCATCGTCGTCGTAGCTGACGTCGGCGTAGATACCTTCACTCCAACCGCTGAGTGATTCGGAAATGGCTACCCCGAGGGCGGCCACCCGGCGGATGTGGTTGTAGGTGTGTGGAGACTTCTCGCCCAGCCCCTGGGCCAGCATGGTGACGAAGGCATTGAACAGATTGACCTGTTCGTTGATCAGCCGTTGCTGGGTGATGGAGGCAGCGGCGGGGAAGGAGACGGACTGCACCAGGTCGATGTCTTCCGGCGTAAAGCCGCCAATAGTGCCGCTGGGAAGACGACGGTTGATCAATTGCAGCACGCCGATAATGCTGTTCTCGTGGTCTTCCAGCGGTATCACCAGCATGGATTGGGAGCGGTAGCCATTGGCCTCGTCGTAACTGCGGGTGCCGGTAAAGTCGAATCCCTCGGCGTCATAGACATCATCAAAGTTGAGCAGCTCGCCGGTATTTGCACAATAGGCCGATACGTTGCTGAGGTTGGTCTCACCGTCAATATCCAGTGGCACCGGGGGCATGAGGTCAATGTCATCCCCTTTGAGATTGGTATTCATAGTTTCGTTTTGCAGGGCCACGAACTTGAGGTTGCGGCTGGCGATCTCGCCGGGATCAATGGGGTTGTCGGCGTAAATCTCCTCCAGCATGTAAATGGTACCGCCGTCGGAGTTGGTCAGGTTGCGGGCGGTATTGAGGGTGGTCTCAAGGATATTGGAAATATTTCGTTCGCGGGTGAACGTGACCCCGGAACGGGTAACCAATTCCAGTTTGCGCCGGCTTTCCAGTTCGGAGATCTGGTCGTCCGAGAGCAACTGGCGAAAATGGTCTATACCGCCGTCCTGGTGCAGGATCTCACTGACGAAGGCCTGCAGGTCCGAAGCCAGTATGGTGTCTAGATCGGGGTGCTGTTGTGTCTCAGCCATGTATTTCTCTTATTCCATCAATGTGGACAGGAATCCCCTGGATTGTAGCAGTTTGTGATGTTCATCCCAGTCTGGGTGTAAAGAAGTGTAATTCTTGTCGGTCGCAAGGCTAAGCTACACGTTCTAGGGGGAAATGACATCCTCGTTACGTGTGCGGGAGCAAGTGGGTTTAATGCGATATGGCTTCAAAATAGGGTTGCTAATGTGCCTGTTAATGGCGCCCATGACCCCATTGCAGGCCCAGGATTTTGACAGTCAAGTGCAGGAAATGTACGTGGCCTACTACGGTCGCCCGGGTGATCCGGCGGGCATCGATTTCTGGGCAGCACAACTGTCAGCGAGCTCGGGCGACCTGGCGGCTATTATTGACGCCTTTGGCACATCGCCGGAATACACTGAGCAGTTTGGTGATTTGTCGACCCAAGACCTGGTCAACAACATCTTTCTGCAATTGTTTGGCCGCAATGCCGACCCGCAGGGACTGGCGTTCTACCAGGCCAGCCTCGAATCTGGTGAACGCTCCCTGGCCAGCATTGCCCTCGATGTATCCAACGGTGTACAGGCCGGCACAGAGGACGCGACCATTGTTGCCAACAAACTGGCCTTGTCGGCGTACTTTACGGATGCTGTTACGGAACTGGGGGTGGACTATGGCGCCGACCAGATTGACTCAGCCCGGGAGCTGCTGGCAGCGGTGGACGCCACCAGTACATCCGTGGACGAGGCCATCGACGCGACCTTGCCGTTGGTGGCAGGCTATCCCGACAAGCCGGTCGACGCGTTCGACTATTTCGTTGCCGAAGTCTCTGATGACGTGTTGCAGCAGATTTGCATTGCCTGTCATGTCGACGGCGGCGCGGCCACCCATACGCGGCTGGTGTATGCACCCTCAACCAACCCGGACTATCACGCCTTGAACTTCACCCTGTGGGAAAATTTGGCTGCCGAGGAAGCAGACATTACCGAATATGCGCTCAATAAAGTGCAGGGATTAGATCACGGCGGAGGCGTACAGGCACCGATAGGGAGTGACGCCTACCTGGCACTGGCGGGTTTTCTCGAGCTGCTGAGCGGTGAGGGCGGTGGCCAGCAAGGGGCTGAGTTTTTCCAGGGTTTCACCATCGCCGACAGTGGGGAGACCTACCGCCGCGCCGCCATGCTGATAGCCGGTGTTCTGCCGGGGGAGCAAGCACTGGAAGCAGCGGCGCTGGCAACTGAGATGGAATTACGTAGCTTGTTGCGGGAGTTGATGCAGGGGGAGGGGTTTCACAAGTTTCTGATCGAGGGGGCTAACGACCGCTTACTCACCGACAAGTGGATAGAAGATCGCCCCATAGCCCTGTTCTTCCAGCCCTACTACCCGGATCTCGCCAATATGGCAGCGCTGCTGGGAGACAACCCCGACAGCGATGAGTATGAACTGATCAAACTGGTGGAAGGTATTAGCTGGGGGGTTGCCCGCCAACCTTTGGAACTCATCGCGCGGGTGGTGGAAGAAGATCTGCCCTATACCGAAATACTCACCGCAGACTACACCCTGGTGAATCCACAGTTAGCGCAGGCCTACCGTTCCAATGTGAGTTTCAGCAGCGATGACGACATCGACCAGTGGCAAGTGGCCACGGTGGAAGGATTTACCCGGCTCGACGATTCCACTGTTTACGAGGACTCGGTCAATAATTTTGGTGCCTATGTCAGCGGTGGTTTGGCGACGGATTACCCCCACGCGGGAATTCTGAATACCCCGGGCTGGTTGGCGCGCTATCCCTCTACCGCTACCAACCGCAACCGGGCCCGGTCGCGCTGGACCTGGTATCACTTCCTCGGCTTTGATATCGAACGTTCGGCGCTGCGCACCACTGACCCGGAGGCGCTGTCCGATACTGATAACCCCACCCTCAAAAATCCCAATTGCACGGTTTGCCACGAGGTGATGGACCCGGTGGCCGGTGCCTACCAGAACTATGGTGATGATGGCTTTTACAAAGACCAGTTCGGAGGTGTCGATTCTCTGCCCAGCCTCTACAAGCGTGAGCGCGACACGGAAGACCCCTACCAACTGGGTGATACCTGGTACCGGGATATGCGCAATCCCGGTTTCGATGGTCTCCAGCTCGCCAATACCGAAAGTACACTGGAGGACCTGGCCGCTGTTATCGTCGAAGATCACCGCTTTGCCGTGGGTGCCGCTAAATTCTGGTGGCCGGCGCTGATGGGAGAGGAAAGCGCGCGGGCACCGGAAGAGGTGACCGATGCGGATTACCCACAACGGCTGGCCCTGTTCCAGGCCCAGAGTGCAGAGATAGAATCCGTGGCCAGTGAATTCGAGCAGGGTATGAACGGCGGTGCTGCCTACAACTTGAAAGATCTGCTGGTTGAGTTGCTGATGAGCGACTGGTTTCGCGCCGATGGCCTGTCGGCCGAGCTGGCTGAGGCGGAGGATGCCTACCTCGCGGTGGGCACCGGGCGCCTGCTGACACCGGAGCAACTGGATCGAAAGACCGAGGCGGTAACAGGTTATCGCTGGTACGAGAACGAATACCTGGGGGTGGCCACTTCCCAGCTGGATCGACAGTACCGGCTCTTCTACGGCGGCATCGATTCCGATGGTGTGACCAGTCGTGCCACGGTGATGACTGCCCTGATGTCCACCGTGGTGGAAGCCCAGCCGCTGCAGATGGCCTGTGTGTTGGTGGCTATTGAGTTCGCTTACCCGCAGGCGCAACGGCAGATGTTTACCGAAGTGCAGCGGACCGATCATGAAGCGAATGCCGAGGCGGCGGTGCGAGCCCAATTGCAATCTTTGCACCAGCGTTTCCTGGGTGAAACAGTATCCAGCACAGACCCGGAAATCGAGATCGCCCTGGACTTGTTCACGGAAACCCGGGCCGAGCGGGCGGACCTAGGTTATCCGCGCCGGCTCAATGGCAATGACAATGAGTCCTGCCCGTTCCAGTTTTTCGATACCAGTGAGCTGGACCTGAGCGACCCCCAGTACGCGCTGAACACCTGGATCTCCCTACTCATCTACTACATGACCGATTACCGGTACATCTACCAATAGGAGGGCCCAGCTTGAGGAGGGCACAGTATGAAACGTAGAGACCTGTTTAAACTCGCCGCCTGGGGCACGATCAGTGCCAGCCTGCCAATGAGCTTTCGCAGCTATGCGGCGGATGAGGGTTATGCCGGCCCCCTGTTTGTCTGCCTGCAGGTAGCCGGTGGCTGGGATGTCACCAGCTTTTGCGATCCGAAGATGAATATTGCCGGCGAAGAGGATATTAACCACTGGGCCAACACGGGAGAGATTCAGCAGGCCGGCAACCTGCAGTATGCGCCGTTTGCCGGAAATGCCAGCTTCTTCAATAAGTACTACAGCGATATGCTGGTGATCAATGGCATTGACGCTCAGACCAACTCCCACAGCGCCGGGGTGACCCACAATTGGAGCGGCAGACTGTCCGAGGGTTATCCAACCCTGACTGCCCTGGCCGCCAGCATTTACGGGCCCGACCTGCCCATGGGCTTTGTCAGTGGCGGTGGCTACCAGGAAACCGCAAACCTGGTGCGCTACACCAGTATTTCAGAGCCCGAGGGATTAAAGGGCCTGATCAACGGCAACGAGGCGGCCTGGAATGAAGACAAGAGCTACCGCTATCAGAGCGACCTGGATCGCATCAAGGCCTACCAACTGGAGCGGCTGTTAGCATTGCAGGCCAGTGGGTCGCTCACGCCGCGCCAGCGTCATGGCCTTGAAACATACTACCAGGCCCGACTCAGTCGCGAACAGCTGACTGACTTTGCCGCGGTATTGCCCTCGGCAGAGGAACTGCAGCCGAGGAGCCAGGTTACCCAGGAGACCAATTCCAGTCTGCTGCGCCAGGCCCAGGTGGCGTTGTTGGGTTTTGACGCCGGTGTCAGTATGGCGGCGGACCTGCATGTGAATGGCTTTGATACCCACGCCGATCACGATGCCGAGCAAGAACCGATGCTGGCACATCTAACCGAGGCTATCGATTACCTGTGGACTACAGCGGAGGAGCTGGGTCTCGCTGAACGCCTGACGGTATTTATTGGCTCCGACTTTGGTCGCACGCCAATGTATAACAGCGCCGAGGGCAAGGATCACTGGCCCATCGGTTCGGCGATTTTTATGCAAAAAGGCGCTACCTGGGGTAACCGCGTGGTGGGGGAAACCAATGAATTTCATTCTGCTGTTGATCTCGATGAGTCCACTCTGCAAGCCAGTGATGGTGGGCGGCATGTCTATCCAGGCGACGTACAACGGGCGATGCGGGTGGTTGCGGGCATAAATTCTCATGCCACAACGCTGCAATTTCCTATAAGTACTGGCGCTTATCTGGACTTTTTTTGAAACCAAATCAAAATAAGGCCCTCTATATAAATACCATAATAAATCAAGGAGTGAATATTAGTGAGTACTGTCACTAGAGGATTGCGCGGATTATTGTTGCCGGGCCTGCTATTGCTGGTCGGCTGTGAGCAGACCGTGGTACACGGACCGGTCGTTGATGCCGAGCTAAGCATGCGTGAACTGGATAGCGGAATTCTAGTAGCTGGCTCCTCAGTGCTGAGCGACAGCCTGGCGGATGTCGAAGAGCGCGATCCAGCAACCTTCGAGACTTACAGCGATCTGCAAAAACTGACCTTGGCGGGGGTGACTCTGCTGAGTCAGTTAGAAGTCGATGATGAAAAGTTTTACCTGGTGAGCGCAAGCGGCGGGTTTGATGTTGATGTCAATGGCACGGGTATCCTCGATTCAGGCCCAGAGCAGGTAAATGGGACTGTGCATGCCCTCTTGCCCGGTGATCTGGTGGCCGAGGGCGGCAATGTGTTTGGTGCTCTCAGCGATGCGGCCTATCAATGGGTGAGGCCGTTCATTGAGTACATGACCAACTCCGAGCTGCGGGCTGCCCTGGATGAGTTTGCGGTGGCGCTGGTGCCGGATGTTCGGGAACCCATTGGTAGCCACAACTACCAGGATCTGATGAGCTTTAATCCATTGTTTCAAAGTCTCGTGTATCCTGACTTGAACAATAGTCTGGCACCGATGAAGGACGCGCTTGCTGATGGCAGCACTGATGATGCTCGCCGTGTCCTGGCTGCCGCTCTGGTAGAACTGCAGGGCCCCGTCGGCGCGGATGAAGCCATGTTCCGAGAGCGCATATCCCCTGACATTGCCCAGGTCAACTGCATCCAGTGTCATGTCAGTGGTGGCCAGGCCGGTAATACTGACCACGTACTGCTGCGAGATTCCAATAATAATCATCTCAGCAACAACCTGCAGGTTTATGTTGCCTTGGTGGAGAAGCGCGGCGTTACCGGTGTGTTGAACAAGCCCCTGAACAAAGTTAGCCATGGCGGCGGCTTACGCTTTGCGGAGGGTTCTGCGCGGGCTGTCGACTTCGAGACCTTTTTGAACCTGCTTTGATAGAATGACCCCGTTACTGAAATAGGGGCAAACTATGTGGCGTTCTTTGATGTTGTTGTCAGTGCTGTTACTGGCAGCCTGTGGATCCAACAAAGAGATCGTGCAACCGGTGGGGGGCACCGAGGAATTGTCAGTCTCAGATGACTGGGATTGCCAGCTCAGCGGCAGCGAGGAGTGGACCTGTTACCCGGCTGTGGCAAAACCAGAGCCTGAGCCGGAACCCGAACCGGAGCCAGCCCCCGAACCCGAACCGGAGCCAGCCCCCGAACCCGAACCGGAGCCAGCCCCCGAACCAGAACCAGAACCAGAACCGGCGCCGGAACCCGAACCCGAACCAGAACCGGAGCCCGAACCCGTCGCGGTGAGTGTCGCAGATGCCTGGGTGTTGCAGATTGGCGCTTTTGGCGAGGCCGAGGCTGCGCAACGGGCCGCCGACGAAACCGGCCTGGATGGTTTGCTGATTGTTCCGACCCAGCGTGATGAGGAAACCTGGCACGTCCTGCTACTGGGCACTTATGAACGCCAGGAAGATGCGCGCGATGCCGGCCAGGCCTACATGGATGCCTTCCCGAAGGGAACCATCTGGGTGCGAGAGGCCGCAGACCTCAAACAGGCGATGGGTTCAGCGCTTTAACAGTTTGCCGGCGTCTTCCAAAATGAGGTACAGGCAGGGCACCAGGAACAAAGTGATGAAGGTGCCTGCCAGCACACCAAAGGCCAATGAGGCCGCCATAGGGACAAACATGCCGGTAGATACCGTATCGTCAGCCATCATTGGAGTCAGGCCGACGAAGGTAGTGACCGAGGTCAACACAATAGGTCGAAATCGTACGCTGCCGGCGTGGCTGACCACATGATAGAGGTCTTCCCCGGTTTTGCGCTGGCGATTGATGTAGTCCACCAGTACCAGGCTTGAGTTAACCACTACACCCGACAGAGCGACGATTCCTAGTACAGAGAAAAATACCAGGTCGATACCCAGAATATAGTGGCCCATGATGGCGCCCACCATGCCGAAGGGAATCACGCTCATGATGACCAGCGGCTGGAAGTAGGATTGTAGGGGTATGGCCAGCAGCGCGTAAATAACAAACATGGCCAGCACGGCGTACTTGAACAAGCTGGCCATGGATTCAGCGCTTTCCCCGGCCTCGCCGGCCAACTGGTAGGTGACACCCGGATAGCGTGCCAGAATGTCGGGTAGATCCTTGCGGGCCAGTGAAGCGAGAATCGATTCTGGCGTCGCGATCTTTCGATTGACGTCAGCAATTACGCTGACAACACGACGGCCATCGACGCGGCGGATGGTGGTGTAGCCGCGGCCGAGCGTGGTGGTGGCGACACCGGCGAAGGGCACTTCCACGCCCTCGGCGGTACGTATACGCATATCCTCCAGGTCACCGAGGGAGCGTCGTTCGTCCGCCGGATAGCGCACCATGACCCGTATGTCATCCTTGCCTCGTTGAATACGTTGCGCTTCATAGCCATAGAAAGCCTGGCGTACCTGCCGGCCCAGGTCTTCCACAGTCAGTCCCAGGGTTTGCGCCTGCGGCTGAAGCATCATCTGCACTTCCTGCTTGCCGGCGCGGAAGGTATCGGTGACATCCTGGACGCCGGCATATTGCTGCAGGCTCTCGCGGACCTCGGCAGCAGCGGAACGGAGTTCTTCGAAATCTTTACCCTGCAATTCGATATCAATGGCGCTGCCCAGGCCGAAAGCCTCGGCGGTAAACCCGAGCTCCACGGCATCGGGAATTGAGCCGGTAAGATCGCGCCAGCGGTTGGCGAACTCTCTCGTGGGCACGCCGTCGTAATCTGGGGGTAGATTTAGTTCGATACCAATCTCTGCAATATTGCTCTGCCCTGCGCTGCCGCCACCAATAGAACCCTTGGGTATGTTTGAACCCACCAGTGACAAGATGTGGCTGACCCGGCTGGGCTCACCCTCGGCCAGTTCGGCATCCAGTTCCAGCTGTAGTTTACGAGCGGCGACCTCCATGCGCTTTGCCGCCCGCTCTGTTTGTTCGACCGGCGTGCCCTCGGGCATGGTGAGGGTGGCGTACAGACGATTGCCTTCCACAGACGGAAAATATTGGAATACCACACGGCCAGACATCAACATGGCGGCGGTAATGATGAGTATACCCAAGGCGATGGCGAGGGTTAGATAGCGGTACTGCAGTGCCACATTGACCGCAGGATAGTAGTAGTCACTGGCCAGACGTTCGAGGCTGCCGGAGATCTTGTTCTGCACTCTAAGCCAGCGCGCTACCAGGGGGCTGGACTCGGCTTCACTGCGTTCAGCACTGCGGTGTGCCAGGTGCGAAGGCAAAATCATTTGTGATTCGATAATGCTGAAAAACAGCGCAATAAGAACAGCCACCGCCATCACCGAGAAAAAGCCCCCCATGGCGCCAGGTATATTGAGTATGGGGATGAAGGTTGCCATGGTCGTGAGGACCCCGAAGATCACTGGTATAGAGACCTCCTGGGCACCGGTGACTGCTGCCTCCATCTGCGGCAGCCCCGCCTGCTCGTGGGCATAGATACGTTCACCGATGACAATGGCGTCATCCACCAGGATACCCAGTACCAGGATGAAGGCCATCACCGATACCGTGCTGATCGCGACACCGAAAAATGGGAACAAGGCGACCGTGCCCAGCAGGGCCACGGGGATTCCCGCTGCCACCCACAGTGCCAGCCGAAAGCGCAGGAACAGGGTGAGCACCAGCAAGACCAGTAACAATCCGCTGCGGGCGTTCTTGGTCAGTGCGTTCAGACGGTCCACCAGGTCCTGGGATTCGTCCTGCCAGATGGTCATGCTGATCCCTTCGGGTATGTGCTGATCAGCATTGTTGATGTAGTCTTTGACCCTGTTGGCAATCGTCATAACATCTTCATCGCCGACACGTGACACCTTGATCAGGACCGCGCGATGGCCATCAAAATGGGCGCGCAGGTCGGTGTCTTTGAAGCCGTCGACGACATTGGCGATTTCGCCCAGGGTAACCACGGTGCCATCGTTACGGGTTAACACCACGATGTTTTCAAATTCGGCTCCGCGATAAGCCTGGCCCTTGGTGCGCAGCAGGATTTCACCACCCTCGGTGCGCAGGGTGCCGCCCGGAATATCGTTGGAGCCGGTGCGAATAGCCCGGCCGATTTTCTCCAGGGTCAAACCATAGCGGCGCAGGGTTTGTTCCGACACCTCGATGGAGATTTCATAGGGGCGGGCGAACAGTAATTCGGCCTGGGATACCCCGGGTAGAGCGGCAATATCATCACGCACTTGTTGCCCGACGATCCGCAGGCTTCTTTCGTCCGTGTTGCCGGAAATGGCGATCTGCAGCACGGTGGCTGCAATCGTCACCTCGGCCGTCACGGGCTTCTCGGTCTCCTGCGGGAAAGAGTCAATGGCGTCGACCTTGCCCTTGATGGTATTGAGTACTCGTCCCTTGTCAGTGCCCGGCACCAACTCTACGATCACCACACAGGAACCTTCATAGGCGCTGGAACTGATGGCGTCGATACCCTGTGAGCCGACGATGGCTTCTTCGACCCGCACACAGACAGCTTCTTCGACCTCCTCAGGTGCAGCACCGAGATAGGGCACGGAGATGCGTATGGCATCGATTTCGATATTGGGAAATTCTTCCTGGTGAATGGTGGGCAGGGTGATGACGCCGGCGACGATGAGGATACCCATTAGCAGGTTGGCCGCAACCGGATTGTGAACGAACCAGTGGATCACGCCGTGCATATCAGACGTCGACAGCCTGCACTAGCATTCCTTCTACCACGGTTTGCAAAGGCGACACGCAAACACGCTCGCCATTGTCGAGGCCGTGGCTAATCAACACCTCATCATGTTCCACCCGCAGCACCGTGACCTGGCGGAAACTGAGACGACTGTCCACATTGACCACCAGCACCTGGTTGGCATCGCGCAGGGCAGAGCGGGGCAAGCGTATGACCTGTTCAATCAGCCGGCCCTGGATTTCGGCCTGCACAAACAAACCGATCACCAGGCGGGGCATATCGGCTAGCTCGTCATTACGGATTCTCGCCACCGCATAGATCATGCGCGAACGAGAGTCGATCTCCGCTTCAGTGCGCACCAACTTCCCGGTCCAGATAAATTTTGTATTGCCTAATTCGCCGGTCACCGTTACCGGCGACGGCGGATCGCTGGCCAGCTCTCCGGTGATGCTGATGTCGAGATAAGACAGTTGTTGGGAGGCGATGGGCAAACGTATCTCTGCATAATCAGTAGCGAAGATGGTGGCGACCGGATTGCCGCGGCTGACAAATTGGCCCAGGTCCACCTGTTCGTTGCGAACCCGTCCGCCGTAAGGGGCCCGTATCTCCGTGCGCGACAGGTCTCTGCGGGCCTGCTCCAGGTTGATTCGAGATTCCTGCATGATGGCCTTGGCGACCAGGAAGCGGCGCTCCGCCTCATCCAGTTGTGACTGTGAGGCCAGGCTCTGCGCCTGCAGTTTTACCAGTCGATCACGCTCATCAGAGGCGTGTTCTCGCTCCACTTTCGCGCGGGTGAAGACGGCCTCACCCTTCTGCACGGCGTTGCTGTAGTCGGCGGTATCGATTCGCAGCAATGGCTCACCGACGTCGAAACTGCCCCCCGAGACCAGGGCCGGTGATACCCAGGTGACCTGTCCTGAGACTTCCGGGATTAACTGACTCTCCGTCGTGGGTTGCACCGTACCCTGGGATCGTACGCTGAGATACTCTGCTTTTGATTGAGTGATAATTGTGCGTACCGTGGGTGGTGGCGCGCGATAATCGTCACCGGCAGGTACTGGCTTGTTGAGCAGGAGCAAAGCGGCCACGGCGAAGGCGACCGCCAGTGCCACCAACGGATACACGGTTTTCTTGGAGGGGCTCAAGAGTTCACCTGCGCCCGAATCAAATCCAGGGTCTGTTCGATCTCCTGTTCACTCATGGCACCGTGCTTGATGTAGATGATACTGCCGTTGCCGTCCGCGATCACAATGGTGGAAGTCTTCTTGCCTATCTGCCAGGTTGTCCGCCCGGAGCCCTGGTCGTCCAGGATCAGGCTGGAAAGGGGGTACCTGCGCTTGTTCTTCTCCACCTCACGCTGGACGAAGCCGCGCGTACCCCACATCGAATCATGGAGATTGATGATAGTGGTGACGTAGTACAACGAGTAATTAATGCCCTGCTGCAGTGCATCGGTAAAGGGTTCATTGAGTTTGCTGGCAGACATGGTGCCGGCCATGTACTGCAGCACATGAACTTTGTTGGGGTGTTGCAGTGACCAGGGTGAATAGATGATCTGGTCGTCGCTGAGCTCCATCTCACCCATACTCTCTATGTCTAGTGGGGGAATGGGTTCACCCAGTACCAGGGCGCCAGCCTGGACGTTGGCACAGAGTACGAAAAACAACAGTGGGGCAAGCAAGAATTTCATACGCGTAATAATACCGCATAGCGCTGAAAAAAGGGACCCGGGGATAGGACCGCGTCCCTCAAAGCATTGGATTACAGGACCTGGACGGGCTAAGCGGCCTGGCCTACAAGTTTGCCGTCGGCACCGCGCGCGCCTATGGCGATCTTGCGCGGTTTCATGGCCTCGGGAATTTCCCGCGCCAATTCGACGTGGAGCAAGCCATTGGTCAGTGATGCCGACGTCACTTTGACATGTTCTGCCAACTGGAACTTGCGTTCAAAGTTGCGCGCCGCAATGCCCTGGTAGAGAAACTTATTGTCGGCATCCGCAGACTGTTTGCCTGAGATAACCAGGGTATTTTGCTCACTGGTGATGTCCAGTTCTGATTCGGAAAAACCGGCCACGGCCATGGTGATGCGGTAGCGATTTTCCTCTACCAGCTCCACGTTGTAGGGCGGGTAACTGGGCTTGTTTTCAACAGTTGAGTCGAGCAGGGAAGCCATACGGTCAAAGCCAATGGCAGACCGGTACAGCGGTGAGAGATCGATTGATGCACGCATTGAAATATCCTCCATAGAAGCGATACAAAATGTGGACCTCTTCGGAGCATCCACGTTACCTATATGGAGGTGGTAAGGCGGATTTCAAGTAGTATGCTTAAATTCGTTTTTTCACCAAGGAATAGATGTGAGCGATTACCCGCGGAGAGGCAGCCTGGTTTTTCTGCTATTGGCCTTACTTTGTACCAGCACCCATCTCTCTGCCGGGGGCACCCGCAGAAACCCAATATAGTCATTCTCCTGGCTGACGATCTGGACTGGCACGACGTTGGCTATCATGGGGGCCCGCTCAAGACCCCTCACATTGACCAGTTGGCGGAAGAGGGCCTGGAACTGAATCGATTCTACGTGGCACCTTTGTGCAGCCCTTCGCGCGCGGGCTTGATGACGGGGGTGTACCCTCATCGCCTGGGTTTCGGCTACCGGGCCAGACCGATGCCCGGCAATGAGTTGCCAGCCAACGCCAGGACCCTGGCAACAATGCTAGCGGAGGCGGGATACAAGCGTCGCGCCTTTGTTGGCAAATGGCACTTGCAGAACAAGGGCGGTGACAAAGGCCACCCGCTTGATCAGGGTTTTACCGAGTTCTACGGACTGCTTGGAGGCGCGGTGGACTACTTCTCTCACGAGACCATCTCGCTGAGCAAAGGCGCCATACCCACGCTCGACTGGTACCGAGATCGAGAGCTCAACTACGATAAAGGCTATACCACCGACCTGCTTACCAATGAGTCGGTGCGCATTATCAGGGAGAGCGCGGAACAAGGGCCGTTTTTTGTTTACGTCGCCTTCAATGCGCCTCACCTACCCTTGCAAGCCAAAGGCCACACTCCCGAGATAGATTGGGCACAAGTAAAAGACCGGCAATCGTCCGCATTCAGTCAGCTATTCGACACTTACCGTGCCATGGTTAGCTCCATGGACGAGGGCATCGGGAAAATTTTGACGGCAATTGACAAGGGAGGACTGCGCGACAATACCCTGGTGTTGTTCCTGAGCGACAACGGCGGCATGTTCAATTTAGAGCCCATTTACGAATCATTGAGCGGCCATAAGGGCACTGCCGGGGAGCGTGGAATCAAAGTCCCGGCTTTGCTGCGCTGGCCCCGCAGTACCCGGAGTTGGTGAAACAACTGCAGCAGCAGCTGGGGCAGATCAAGGCCATGGATGCCTGGGGGGGCAGGTCTGTAGGCCGCTACTTACTGGTGGGCCCAGTTGTCGGCATCGCTGACGTCGCTGGGTGAAAGACCAAGAATATCCCCGTCTTTGTTAATACCCAGGCCGAGCACTGTGCGATTGGCATAGGCGAAATAGGCCGTTACTTGATTGACTTCTAATATCTCCCCGTCGTCCAACCCCGCACGGCGCAGCGCGTCCAGGTCGTCGGCGGTAATGGTCGTTGCTGCGCTAGTCAGTTTTTCAGCGTAGCGCAGCAGCGCCAGGTCTCGTCCCTCGAAAGCCTGTTCTGGCTTGCTGCTCGCCAGCGCTTCCCGAATCTCACTGGCTCGCTGATCGTCTTCCAACAGGCGCAGCATACCCGCGTAGTGATGCTCAATACAATATTCACAACGATTCAGCAGGCTGACGTAAACACCCACGGCCTCCAGCAGCCATTTGGGAAGGGTATTGCGCGGGTGGTGTAATACGTTTTTATAGATGGCCATATGGCCTTCCATGGTGTGAGGGCGCAGGCTGTGGGCCATCATTATGTTGTCCACATTGTCATCGGGACCCTTGATGCGGTCATAGAGTTTCTTGGTGCGCCCAGTGGCGTCTTGGTAGGCTATGGTTTTAATCCAGGTCATTGAAGGACACCCGTCACATTGAGAAATATCATGAAGATTCCGGCCGGAGCCAGATAGCGAATGGCAAAATACCACAAGCGATAAGTGTTGTCTGACAAAGCCAGTTCTTGCCGGGACGCCGCGCGCGTGACGACCCAGCCACAAAAGATTGCCACCAGAAGACTGCCTATGGGTAACATCCAGACCGAGGTCAGGTAATCTATTAGCTCAAAGAAATTCTTTCCAAACAAAGTTCTCTCGGACCAGATATTGAAAGAAAAAACGCTGCCGAGCCCAATCAGCCACACGACCAAACCGGCGATTAAGCAGGCCTTGGGCCGAGACAGTTTTACTTTTTCGGTCAACCAACTGATGGCCGGTTCGAGCAGTGCAATGGTCGAGCTCAAAGTGGCCAGGGCGAGCATGATGAAAAAGAGCGTGCCTACAATAGTGCCCATCGGCATTTGTCCAAAGGCAATAGGCAAACTTAAAAAGATCAGACCCGGCCCGGCATCAGCGGCTAAATCGTAAGCAGCTACCAGTGGGAAGATGGCGAGTCCAGCCAATATCGCAACCAGGGTGTCCATACCCGCCACACAAAGCGCTGTTTTGCCGATGGAGATATGGCCGGGCATGTAAGAGCCGTAGACCATGGTCGCAGCGCTGCCGAGGCTCAAGCTAAAAAAGGCCTGGCCCAGGGCGACCAGGATACTTTCAACGGACAGCTTGCTGAAGTCAGGAACAAACATGAATTTGAGACCGTCCATAAAATGACCGGTAGTCATGGCATAGAGCACCAGAACAATCAAAATGAAGAACAAGCTCGGCAGCAACAAGAAGGAGGCTCTTTCCAGGCCTCTCTCAATACCCTTGCTGACAATAAAAATCGTCACCAGCATGATGATGCCACTCCAGAACGCCAGCAGCAGAGGGTCAGCTAACAGAGACTGATACAAAGCCTCAATGTGCTGCGGGCTGGCATCCACGAAGGCACCCGATGCGGCAATTGGGATATAGGCAATGGTCCAGCCGGATATCACGATATAGAAAGTCAGGATCAAAAAGCCGGTGGTTACCGCCAATAGGCCGACACCCTTCCAGGCGGGATGACTGCCGGCTTCCTGTGCCAGCGCTGCCATTGAGCCGATAGGGTTGCTGTTACCGCGCCGCCCAATCATCATTTCCGCCAACATGACTGGCAGTCCAAGAAGCAAGATGCAAGCAAGGTAAACCAGGATAAAAGCACCACCGCCATGCTCTCCCGCTATATAGGGAAATTTCCAGATATTTCCCAGGCCGACAGCGGAGCCGGTGGTTGCAACGATAAATCCCCAGGAGCTGGTCCAGTGACCTCGCGCATCAGTAGGTGCCCCCGCAGAGACGGGTTGGTCAGATCGTGGCATTGGTGGGCTTATTTGCGCCGGGTTTTGCCGCGCCGCGGATTCTTGGGCAGGCCGTTGTGCTGGGTGGCGAAGTGCTTGTACCGACCCCCTTCAGTGCGTCCACCTCGCGGTTGCTGACTGGGAATCAGCTGGTGTTTACCGTTGCCAATCAGGTCGCGACGACCGAGCTTGAGCAGGGCCTTGCGCAATATGGGCCAGTTGTCCGGGTCATGGTAGCGCAGGAAAGCCTTGTGCAGGCGGCGCTGGCGCAGGCCTTTGACGGTGGGCATGGTGTCGTTGTTGCGGCGCACTCGCTGCAGCGGACTGTGACCGCTGTGATACATGGCAGTGGCGCTGGCCATGGGGGACGGGTAAAACGTTTGTACCTGGTCGGCGCGGAAATTGTTGCGCTTGAGCCACAGCGCCAGGTTCAGCATATCGGTGTCAGAGGTGCCGGGATGGGCGGCGATGAAGTAAGGGATGAGATACTGTTTCTTGCCCGCTTCCTTGGTGTATTTCTCAAACATGGCTTTGAAGCTGTCATAGGCGCCGATGCCCGGCTTCATCATCTTGTCCAGCGGACCATCTTCGGTGTGTTCGGGGGCTATTTTCAGGTAGCCGCCCACGTGATGGGTGACCAGTTCCTTGACATAGGCGGGCTCACGCACGGCCAGGTCGTAGCGCAGTCCGGAGGCGATCAGTACTTTCTTGATACCGGGCAGCTCGCGGGTCTTCTGGTACAGCTCGATCAGGGGTTTCTGGTTGGTATCAAGATTCTTGCAGATGCCGGGATACACGCAGCTCAGTTTGCGGCAGCTCGCTTCTACCTCACGACTCTTACAAGCCAGGCGCCACATATTGGCGGTGGGGCCGCCGAGGTCAGAAATGACGCCGGTGAAGCCGGGGGTTTTATCGCGGATGTTTTCCACTTCCTTGAGAATCGATTCCTGGGAGCGGTTCTGAATGATGCGGCCCTCGTGCTCGGTGATAGAACAAAAGGTACAGCCGCCGAAACAACCGCGCATGATGTTGACCGAGAAGCGGATCATGTCGTAGGCGGGAATTTTCTCCTCGCCATAGGAAGGGTGAGGCAGGCGTTGATAGGGTAATTCAAACACCCAGTCCAGTTCTTCGGTTTCCAGGGGGATTGGTGGCGGGTTGAGCCACACTTCCCGGTCGCCGTGGGCCTGTACCAGGGCACTGGCATTATGGGGATTGGTCTCCTTGTGCAATATCCGCGAGGCGTGGGCATACAAGACCGGATCGTCTTTAACCTGCTCGTAGGAGGGAATGCGGATAACGGTCTGGGCCTGTCGCCGCAGGGTGCTCTGCCGCGGCACCAGGGTGACTACCTGGATGTCGTCTTTTGATTTGTCCTCGGCCTTGTCGCAGTTCTCCCGGATGTCCTGGTAGGGGCTGATCGGCGCCTGTACCGGGCCGACGGCATCCACGTCGCTGAAATCGATTACCTGCCAGTCATCGGGCACCCGTTTACGAACAAAGGCGGTTCCCCGTAAGTCGCGAATCGTGTGGATGGCTTCCCCAGCCGCCAAGCGGTGGGCAATATCGACGATGGCGCGTTCGGCGTTGCCGTACAACAACAGGTCGGCGCGGCTGTCGAGCAGGATAGAGCGGCGTACCTTGTCGCTCCAGTAATCATAATGAGCGATACGGCGCAGGCTGGCTTCGATGCTGCCGACGATTAATGGCGCATCTTTGTAGGCCTCGCGCACCCGCTGGCTGTAAACGATGACGGCGCGGTCCGGACGGCTGTCGCCCTTGTTGCCCGGCGTATAGGCATCGTCATTGCGCCGTTTGCGGTCGGCGGTGTAGCGATTGATCATGGAATCCATGTTGCCGGCGGCGATTCCAAAAAACAGGTTGGGTTTACCGAGGATCTTGAAGGGCTCGGCGCTGTCCCAGGCGGGCTGGGCAATGATGCCAACCCTGAAGCCCTGGGCTTCCAGGACCCGGCCAATCACCGCCATGCCGAAACTGGGATGGTCCACGTAGGCGTCGCCGGTGACAATAACGATGTCACAGCTATCCCAGCCCAGCGCATCCATCTCCTCACGGGAGGTCGGCAGAAAGGGCGCCGGCCCGAAACACTCGGCCCAGTAGAGGCGATAATTATTGATGGGTTTTACTGCTGGCATGGGGTTCCCGCCCATTGGCGGGTCGGTTCAGTGGAGGCGGGCCGTATTATACGCGAGAAAGCTACATCTCGCTGCCGCAGTATTTACAGTATTTGGCATCATTTTCGTGGCCGGTGCGCTCACAGTTGGAGCAGTTGGTTAAGCTGCGCTCCCGGTTGATCTCAGTGGCCAATTCAGCGGTGATGATACCGGTGGGCACCGCTATGATGGCGTAGCCAAACAGCATGCCGATAGCTGCCAGCCCCTGGCCCAGGGGCGTATGCGGTACGACGTCGCCGTAGCCCACGGTGGTGATGGTCACAATCGCCCAGTAAATGCTTTTCGGTATGGTGTTGAAGCCATTGGTGGGGCCTTCTATCAAGTACATCAGGCAGCCAAAAATGGTGGTCAGGATCAGCATCAGGCTGAAGAAGAGAAAAATCTTACGGCGGGCGTTGCGCAGGGATCGTGCCAGTACATTAGCTTCGCTGATAAAGCGAAACAGGCGCAGGATGCGGAAGATACGCAGAATGCGTAACAGCCGGATAATCAGTAGCGTGTTGGCCTGCGGTACCAGCAGGGCCAGGTAGCTCGGCAGAACGGCTAGCAGGTCGACGACGCCAAAGGCGCTGCGGGCGTACCTCGCGCGGTTGGGCGAGCACCATAGCCTGACCAGGTATTCGAGGGTAAACAGCAGGGTGAAAGCCCATTCGATCTTGTAGAACAGCTCACCATAGGCCTGGTGAAAGCGGGGTATGGAATCGAACAGGATAATACCGACGCTGGCGAGGATGATAAAAATCAGCGCGATGTCAAAATTGCGTCCTGCTCCCGGCTCCGTGCCGAAGATGACATCGTAGGCCGCGCGCTGGGCGTCGGTCTGCTCCCTTTCCATAATATTCACGAACTCATGTCTTGGATGGCCCCAGTATCGTCGGCACAATGCTGGCTTGCAAACAAAAAGCAGGAACCTTTCCTCATGGACTTAGATCAGTACCAGGTAAACGCCTTCACCCAGCGCCAGTTTGGTGGCAACCCCGCGGCAGTGGTTCCGCTGCAGGAATGGTTGCCGACTGACATCATGCAAGCGGTGGCGGCGGAGAATAACCTGTCTGAAACTGCCTTCTTTGTACCCGAGGGAAATGGTTTTGGCTTGCGCTGGTTCACGCCGGAAGTGGAGGTGGATCTGTGCGGTCACGCTACCCTGGCCAGTGCCCATGTGCTGTTCAATGAATTACACAGCGAACTGGCGGAGTTGCGCTTTCAGACGCGCAGTGGTGAGTTACTGGTTACGCGCTCAGGAGAGGATATCTGCCTGGACCTGCCGGCGTCCGCGGTCGCCGCCGCAGAATTGAATCCGGCCATCGCTGCAGCTCTTGGTGGCAGTCCAGTAGCTGCATATGCTTCACCGAGCAATATCTATCTTTATGAAAGCGAAGTGGAGGTGGCAGCACTCGAGCCCAATATGGCAGCGCTTCAGGCAGCCACTGATACCCCAACAATTGTTACCGCACCCGGTGACACGGTGGATTTCGTGTCGCGCTTCTTTGGGCCGCAAGTGGGTATCGACGAAGACCCGGTGACCGGCTCAGCGCATTGCGCGCTGGTGCCGCTGTGGTCTGAGCGCCTGGGTAAAGCGCGGCTCAGCGCCATCCAGATATCCCAACGTCGCGGCGACCTGCAGTGTGAACTGCGCGGTGAGCGGGTGTTGCTCAGCGGCAGGGGGCAAACCTTCCTGCGCGGGAAAATTACGCTAGATCTCTGAGACAACCTCGACCATGGCGGCTGTCAGTGTGCCGAGGTCGTCGTTGTTCATGACATAAGGCGGCATCACATAGACCAGCTTGCCGAAGGGGCGAACCCAGACCCCTGCCTCGACAAATCGCGGTTGCACAACCGACATATCGACCGGATCGCGCATCTCGATAACACCGATGCCGCCCAGGCATCGAACCTCAGCGACGCTGTCCAGTGCTGCCGCGGGCGCCAGTCCCGCTTCCAGTTGCTGTTGCAGATTGTTCAGCTGCGCCTGCCAATCCTGTTGCAACAGTAGCCCAATACTGGCGTTGGCAATGGCGCAGGCCAGGGGATTGCCCATGAACGTTGGGCCGTGCATGAAAGCCCCCGCTTCCCCGGCACTGATGCCGAGGGCGACGGCGTCACTGCACAGGGTAGCTGCCAGGCTCAGGTAACCGCCGGTCATCGCTTTGCCCAGGCACATAATATCCGGGCAGACGCCAGCGTGATCCAGGGCGAATAATTTCCCGCTGCGACCAAAGCCGGTGGCGATCTCGTCGAAGATCAGCAGCACGCCGTACTCATCGCACAGTTGTCGCAATCGCACGAGGTATTGCGGGCTATAAAAGCGCATGCCACCGGCACCCTGTACCACCGGTTCAACAATAACGGCTGCTAACTGTTGATGCTGGGTGGCCAGCAGTGTTTGCATCTCTGCAATATGCTGGTCCTCGCAGGTCTCTGCAAACCCACAGGTCGGTGCTGGCGCGAAAAAATGTTTGGGCAGCACATCGCCGAACAATTGATGCATACCGGTGACCGGATCGCAGACGGACATGGCGCCCAGGGTGTCGCCGTGATAGCCGTTGCGCAGCGCCACAAAGCGTTGCTTGTCGGCTTTGCCCTGGGCCTGCCAGTACTGCAGCGCCATTTTCAGGGCCACTTCCACAGAGACTGAGCCCGAGTCGCTGAGAAATACTCGCTGTAAGGGTGGCGGTGTCAAATCCACCAGGGTTTGACAGAGAGTAACGGCAGCGGGATGGGTTAAGCCGCCAAACATCACGTGAGACATCTTGCCCAGTTGGTCTACGGCCGCAGCGTTGAGAGTCGGGTGGTTGTAACCGTGAATGGCGCACCACCAGGAGGCCATGCCATCGATCAATTCACGGCCGTCGGCCAGGGTCAGCCGCACGCCATAGGCACTGACCACCGGAAACATGTCAGGTGCGTCGATGGCCGAGGCATAGGGATGCAAGACGTGCTGTCGATCGGCGCGAAGTAATTCTTCAGAATTCATTGGCTGTGTTTACCATGGGGGCCAGTTGCGGCCAGA
Source organism: Halieaceae bacterium (assembly GCA_965237855.1). Classification (GTDB taxonomy): domain Bacteria; phylum Pseudomonadota; class Gammaproteobacteria; order Pseudomonadales; family Halieaceae; genus CBDEGK01. The sequence continues at coordinate 342,007 of CBDEGK010000008.1, forward strand.
CATTATCGAGCAGCATAGACTGTGCTTCAACGGTTGGGTGAATGCCATCGCCTTGCATAAGCTCTGGATTGGTGGCGATATTGTTGAGGAAGAAGGGCACCAGAGCCACGGATTCTTCCTTTGAAAGGCGCGGATAGGTTTCCCGAAACATCTGTGTGTAGCGCGCCCCGTAGTTGGGTGGAATCTCCATACCCAGTAACAGCACACTGGCGCCGGCTGCCTCGGACTGTTGAATCATCTGTCGAATGTTATTGCGCAGTTGTTTGACCGGATAGCCTCGGAGTCCGTCGTTACCCCCCAGCTCGATGATCACAACAGCCGGCTGATGCTGCGTCAGCAAGGCCGGTAATCGCGCTGCCGCCCCGGCGCTGGTTTCACCGCTGATACTCGCATTCACCACCTGCCAGCCCGGTTCTGCCTGGTCCAGGCGGCTCTGCAAGTGGGCCACCCAGCCTTCCCGTAGAGACATGCCGTAAGCAGCACTGATACTATCCCCAACAATGAGCAGATGTTTTTCAGCGTTTGCCGGTGATGCAAAGCTGAGAGTGAAGAGAGTAAGCAATAGTAGCCGGGGCAAAAACTGCCGGTGGCGCGAACCAGTGTGAGTCGTAATGATCAAAACTGAAAATCTCCTCAAGCGTGTACCCATGGCGGGTGGCGAGTTGGAAATACTGAAAGGGATTAACCTCGAAATCAAGGCCTCTGAATCGGTGGCGGTGGTAGGGGCCTCAGGTTCCGGCAAATCTACCCTGCTGGGACTGCTGGCAGGACTGGATCATGCCAGTGCCGGCAAGGTCTGGCTGGCGGATATTGAGCTGGGTCCACTGGATGAAGATGAGCGGGCGCTGCTACGGGCGGAAAAGATTGGTTTTGTGTTTCAGTCCTTCCAGCTATTGCCCAGCCTGACAGCACTGGAAAATGTCATGTTGCCGCTGGAGTTGAGCGGCGTGGCCGATGCGGAAATCCAGGCCCGTGAGTTTATCGAGCGGGTCGAACTGGCAGACCGTGAAGATCACTATCCGCGTCAGCTCTCTGGCGGAGAGCAACAACGGGTGGCCATGGCCCGGGCCTTCGCCGCCAAGCCGCTTATTTTGTTTGCCGATGAGCCCACCGGTAACCTCGATACCGAGACTGGTTCCCACATCATCGACCTGTTGTTTGAAATGAATCGCGAGCACGGCACTACCCTGGTGTTGGTCACCCACGAGCAACGGCTGGCGGAGCGCTGTGACCGCCGCCTGCGTCTGCACGCCGGCGAACTGGTTGGCGAAGACTGATGCGTCTGACCGCAATACGCATGCTGGCCCGGGACTGGCGGGGTGGCGAACTGGGTGTGTTACTGGCGGCGCTGATTGTCGCGGTGGCGATCGTCTCCGGTATCAGCGCCTTTGCCAGTCGTTTGCAAAATGCCCTGGAGCACGAGAGTCATCGCTTTCTCGCCGCCGATCGAGTGCTGGCTAGCGGCCGCGATCCTGGCAGGCAATGGTTGGAGCAAGCCACTTCGCTGGGCCTGGACACGGCAGAAACACTCAGCTTTCCCTCCATGGTGTATGCCGGCGAGGAAGACATGTACCTGGCCTCGGTCAAGGCGGTAACACCTAACTATCCGCTGCGGGGTGACATGGTCATGAGCGCGCAGCCCTTTGGTGAGCTGCAGACAGTCAGCGCCGGTCCGGCCCAGGGCCAGGTGTGGCTGGATTCGCGTTTGTTCCCGCTTCTGAATGTCGGTGTCGGCGAGATTATTACCATTGGTGAGCTGGATCTGACGGTTGCCGCGGCAGTGCGCAGTGAGCCTGATCAGGGCACCAGCATGTTTGGCTATGGCCCACGGGTGTTGATGCACTACCAGGACATTCCCGCCACTGGCGTGGTGCAACCGGGTAGCCGGGTGCAATACCGACAGCTATTTGCCGGCGATGAAGCACAACTGGTGCTTCTAATGGCAGCGTTGGAGCCGCGATTGGAATCCGGCCAGCGTGTTCTCGACGTCAGTAATAACCAACAGGGCATTGGCAGGGCGCTGCAACGGGCGGAACAATTTCTGCTGTTGGCGGGCAGCCTGGGTGTGGTACTGGCGGGTGTTGCGATAGCGTTGGCGGCGCGGCGTTTCAGCGAACGTCACTACGACTACGTCGCCATCATGAAGAGCCTTGGCAGCACCTCGACAGCGATCAATAACCTCTATGGCACGAGTCTGTTACTACTCGGTATTACCGCGACAGTGGTGGGCTGTGCCTTGGGTTGGATCATGCAGGAGAGTTTTTTCGCCCTGTTCGCCGAGGCGCTACCGCTCACCCCCGGCAGCAGTGGCTTGCGGCCCTACGCCATCGGGGGGGTGACCGCGCTGGTGTGTCTGGGCAGTATTGCCTGGCCGCCCCTACAGCGGCTGGGGCAGGCGTCGCCGCTGCGGGTTTTGCGGCGGGATATGCCCGATGAAGCGCGTCGCACTATTTACGATTACCTGTTGGGACTGGCGGCCATTGTGTTGTTAATGCTGTGGTACTCCGGTGACTGGAAACTCACCGCCGCGGTACTGGCGGGATTGATAGCCTCGGCAAGCCTGGCTGCGGTTGGGGCGGTATTGTTGTTGCGCGGTGGGCGCCTGGCGGGAATGCGCGCAGGCAGTGTCTGGCGCCTGGCCCTGGCTGGGCTGCAGCGACGCGGCGGCGCCAATACCTTACAGGTGGTTGTCTTTTCAATGGCCATCATGCTGCTGTTGATCTTGTTGCTGGTGCGCACTTCGTTGATCGAGGAATGGCAAATGCAATTGCCAGAGGGCACGCCCAATCATTTCCTGGTCAATATTGCCCCCCACGAGGTGAACCAGGTGCGCGAGGCCCTGGATCGCAAGGCGGTGTTGTCGCAGCCCCTGTACCCAATGATACGCGGCCGCATGACCCATATTAACGGCGAGGCCCTCGGTCAGACTGATGACCCGACTGTGGGTCGGCGCGAGCGGGGAGCCAACCTGTCCTGGTCCAATAAGCTGCCGGAGGATAATAAACTGTTGCAAGGGGAATGGTGGGCGGCCGACACCACTGAGCCGCTGGTTTCCATTGAACGAGAAATGGCCGAACGGATGGAGGTGAAGGTGGGCGACCGCATGCGTTTCCTGATTGGCTCACAGCCCTTGGACGTGACCGTCTCCAGTATTCGACAGGTCAATTGGGAGACCATGCAGCCCAATTTCTGGCTGTTGTTTCCGCCGGCGGTGTTGCAGAGCTTTCCGGCCACGTTTATGACCAGCTTTCACCTGCAGGCGTCGGAGAAATCATTCCTCAATGAATTTATCCGCCAGTTCCCCACCGTGACCGTGGTGGAGATGGACGTGGTCATTGCCCAGATACGCGGCATTATCAGCCAGGTCTCCGCCGCCATAGAGTTGGTGTTGGGGGTGATCCTGGTCGCGGGCGCGCTGGTGTTGATTGCCGGGGTGCAGGCCAGCGTCGATTCACGCCTGTATGAAAGTGCCATCTTGCGCGCACTGGGGGCGCCGCGAAAACTGATACTGGGATCACTGGTGATCGAGTTTTCTACGCTGGGCTTTTTCGCCGGCTTGTTGGCCACCGTGGCCGCAGAGTTGTCGGTGATGATTTTGCAGACCCAAGTGCTGGACATGAGTTACACCCCCCATCCGCTGTTGTGGATGATTGGCCCGCTGGTGGGTGTGGTTATCATCGGCGCCCTGGGCGTATTGAATTGTCGGCAAGTGGTGTCGAGTCCGCCGGTGGCGGTCTTACGAGAATTGTAGCTGCGGGAGCTTTGAATCAGGCCCCAGTAGTTCTTTCTAGCTCAGCTGCCACTTGAAAATGGTGGCAATAGGCCGCAATTTTTTCGCGTTGCAGAAATTGCCCATGTTCGAGCCCGAATCCAGGTAGCTCCTGTGGCGGTCGAGCGCGTCTCCCTGACTTTTGCCGTGTCAGAAAGTCATTGATCAAGGTATTCAAATCTTTGGGTGATCCGCGCCTGGCTTGTTTATAGACTGACCGCACAACGCTGTAGGGATCATGGACGAGCTCCGGGTAGGCGACATTGGTAATCCGATTCGTCAGGGCTTTATCGTGTGCGATCATGGCGAAAAGCTTGGCTGCGCACCATGTGATAAGCGGCTCAACCCCCTGGCCCCCGGGCTGAAAAAATTCATGATCGTTGATAAAGGAATGATTGGTGTGTCCGACCAATGTGCATAGCGAGGTAAAAACACGGTATGGATCGCGGTGGGTGAACACAAAATGGGCTTCGGGAAATACCTTGGCCAATGCTGCCAGGGGCAGGGCGTGCTGCGGCGATTTAAGTACCAGGTAGCCATCGTTGCCGAGCGGATTCCGCCACAACAGCAGCTTGATCAGGCGTCGATACTCCATGAAGGTATCGGTCAGGTCGGCAGTGGCAAGCCAGTCTCTCCACACTGGCAGCACACAACTGGGAGACTGTCCCAGGAAGCTGGTGCAGTTCAGCAAGCCCCAGGCGCATTCCTCGGGATCATCGGCATCCACCCAGTGCATGTTCTCCAATAAAGTGCCGCGCAGTTTTTCCTGGGGCGCCTGCACCTGGGCAATGCGCGGGTCGGTTCGATAGGTGGCGGTTTCCGGCGGTGGCGTTGGCCGCATCAATTCCCAACGCTTCAGAGTGCGGGCATGTTCATCCAGTGACAGCAGGTTGTGTAACAAGGTAGTGCCGCTGCGCTCGTGACCGGTGATGTAAAGGATGGGAGGGATGACGACTTCATCTATCTCTGGATGGTGTTTGAGGCAATCCATCACTTCGAGTCGACGGGATAAATCATTGACCGCCAGTCGTGCATAAAATGCGCGACCTCGATCGTTGGGAATTGGCCCATTGAGGTCTTCAACCCAGGCCGCTAACGGTGCTTCAAAACTGTCGCCCCCGAAATCGGTGAGGCCGGTTTTTTCGATGGCTTGTTGTTTCAGCGAGTGGACCGTATCGGTCATACTGCGAGCCCTTTTTGTGCCTGAGTATACAAGCACAACGACTCCTGTGTTCAGCGCAGGGGAATATGCAGGTGTACGCCCTGGTGGTTGAAGCCCCAGGAGTAGCCTTCTCGGATGATGACCATGCCTGGGCCGTAGTCTCCCAGTACCTTCGCGCCGCCGAAGTAGACGCCCTCTGGCCCCTTTTTACTGTGCGAGGTGGGCGGCAATCGCGTGCATGATATAGGCGGTCTCGTTGTCGACTCGCGGGCTCTCGGCAGTGGGGTCAGAACTGTGTTTGGCGATAACCACGTTAGCCTCTGAATTGACGTAGATAAATTGGCCGTGAATTCCCAGGCCCGCCACAGCGTCGACACCGGTATAACCCCACCACTGATCGTGATAAGAATCGGCGACCTCGCCATACCAGGGATCATCGTAGTAGCGAGTAAACAGCTCAACATTGCGCTTGGTTTTTATGCGCTGTGCAATGGCCGGTGAAATCACCTGGCGCCCATTGAACTTGCCATCCTGCAGTATCATCTGGCCAAAGCGGGCAGCGTCGCGCAGGGTGATTGACAGGCCGCCGCCGGCCATTTCAGTACCGTGATAGTCCAGCCAGTAATAGCCGTTGTGTTCGGCACCCAGTGGCGCCCAGATCATTGTCTGCAGGGCCTGGGCAATTGTGAGGCCAGTAACCCGCCGAATAATCCAGGCCAGCACTTCGGGGTTGGGGGTGACATAGTGGAAGGCTTCACCGTGTTTAAACTTTTTGTCGAGCTCGGTCAGAGATTGTAGATGGCCATATAATCCTTCGGCCCCCGGCAGCATCGCATTCAGAAAATCAGTGATATCGGCGTCCGGGTTGTAGTAATCCTCCAGGTAGGCAATAGAGTTGGTCATATCCAGCATCTGTTGCACCGTCGCATCGCCGAAGGCCGTGTCGGCAAGTTCTGGCAGGTAGTGTTTGACCGGCGCTGCGCCATCGATGAGCCCTTGTTCCATCAGCATGAGAACCATCGTGCCGGTGAAAGATTTGGTGACCGAAAACATCAGGTGGGGCGTCGCTGGTGCCTGGGCGTTGTAATAACGTTCGTAGACAATGTCGCCCTCGTGCAAAACCACAAAACCGTCCGTGTAGGCGGATTCAAGCCACGCGCCAAGCTTTACCTTGCGGCCATCGGGAAAGGACACTTGCAGGCCCGACAGATCCACGGCGTGGGTATTGAGCACGGCAGGCTCGTCGCTGGCGGCAACGCCCCTGGTCGGCGCGATTTCGCGAACATGCTGTAGCGACCATCGGTTGTAGGGTGGCTGCAGCGCATTCTCAAGCGTGACACGCTGTTCCATGGTGGGCGGAAAGCCTTGCATTAGACCAAGTTCGCTCGCGGTTTGCGGTCGTTCATCGGCAGCGGCGAGCGTGGCGGTATACACGGTAGCGGCCACGGCTGTTGCCGCAAGCACCTTGGTTACCTTCTTCATCGATATTCTCCCTATATCAAGAAATTGGCCGACCCAGGCAGCCAGCACAGCATTTGGCATCATACTGTTACTTCTGCAAGCCGAGCAAGAACCGGCGGGACTATATAGCAGCGGGTAGAGTCAGTAGAAATTCGGGAACTACCTACCTATAAAGTTGGTGCGAGAACAGAGACTTTTGTTAAGGGTTACAACTCCGTATGAATGACACAGATCGCAAGCTTGGTATGGGTCGCCTAATTACGCGCAGAGACCTCCTGCACGGTGTCGGCGCGCTCACTGCCGGCGCCCTGTTGCCCAATACCTTGTCGGCTGAACCATCAGCGGTACCGCACCGGCCCGGCTCATACCCGCCCGCACTCACCGGCTTGCGCGGGAATCATGCGGGTTCCTTTGAAGTGGCCCATCAGCTCGCACGGGCGGGCCGTTCAGATTGGGGGCCGGTGCAGGCTCCGGATAGCTTGGACTATGACCTGATTGTTGTTGGCGGCGGCATCAGTGGTCTGGCTGCTGCCCATTTCTATCGCAAAGAACATCCCCATGCACGCATTCTGATTCTGGACAACCACGATGACTTTGGCGGCCATGCCAAACGCAATGAATTCGAGGTGGGCGGCCGCACCTTGATCAGTTACGGTGGCAGTGAAACCCTGCAAGAACCGTCGAGTTACAGTGACATCGTCAAAGAGTTGTTGCGAGACCTGGGCGTTGACATCAAGCGTTTTGATACGGCCTTTGATCAGGGTTTTTTTGATCGGCACGGGCTGGACAGTGGCATCCACTTTAACAAGGAAAGGTGGGGTGTCGATCGAACTCTGTCATTGGACTCGGTGCAGGAGATGCCAATATCACCGGCTGCCAGGAAAGAACTCGCCAGGATGCTGGGCACCGTCACGGATCAAATACCCGAAATCCCTGAAGAAGAGAAAGTGGCGTATCTCTCCAGCATTAGCTATCGCGAGTTCTTGAGCAAACACCTGAGTATTACCGAGCCGGAGGTGTTTACCCTGTTCCAGGATATGACCACCGATACTGGCGTCGGCATCGAGGCCTGTCCTGCTTACCGGGCTTTGTATTACGCTGAGTTACCCGGCTGGGAGGCGGCAGGTCTGCCCGATTCCGAGGAGGAAGAACCCTACATCCATCACTTTCCCGATGGTAATGCCTCGATTGCACGCCTGCTGGTACGCCAGATGATCCCGGCGGTGGCCCCCGGCAACAGCATGGAAGATATCGTCACCGCGCATTTTGACTATTCAAAACTTGATGAGGCAAGCTCACCGGTACGTGTGCGGCTCAACAGTACGGTCACCCAAGTACAGCACGAGGGCGATCCCAATTTAGCCAGCAAAGTGTGGGTTTCCTATGTGCGTGATGGTCAGGCCTGCCGGGTACGAGCGCGTGACTGCGTGTTGGCCTGTAACAACTCGATTATTCCCTACCTGTGTCCCGAACTACCCCAGGGCCAGCGCGAGGCCCTGGCGGAACAGGTCAAGCTGCCCATTCTTCATACCAACGTCGCTCTCAGTAACTGGCGCCCGTTAAAAAAAATGGGCCTGCGCGAAGTCGTGTCGCCCGGCTCCTACTTCATTACCAGCAGACTGGATTTCCCGGTTAGCCTGGGTGATTATTCCTACTCTGGCGGCCCCGATGAGCCAGTTGTGCTGCGTATGTTTCGATTTCCGCATGTGAACAACCAGGGCTTGGACGCCAGGGAGCAAAGTCGCCAGGGCCGCCATGAGCTGTTATCTACTTCCTTCGAAACCATCGAACGCAATGTGCGCACTCAGTTGACCAGTATGCTAGGTGAGGCGGGATTCGATGCTGCCAGGGATATTGCGGGCATTACCGTGAACCGCTGGGCCCATGGCTATGCCTATTGGTATAACCCCCTGTTCGATCCTGTTTATGAGGACTACGACGATGAGCGCCAGCCCCATATGCGCGCCCGTAAACGCTTTGGCCGTATCAGCATCGCCAATGCCGATGCCGCCTCCAATGCGATGCTCGAGTCGGCGGTGGAGCAAGCCCATCGCGCTGTGTTGGAGCTGATTAGCCTATGTTGGGATCACAACAGGAGTTAGCCGGTTGAGAAAAATCACAAGAACAGACTTTATAATCCCGGACATAAAGTTGACATGAATCGTGTGCCACGGTGAAAATCCAGTACACACAAAATCGAAATGAGGCGCAACAAAATGAGAATCTACGACAAGTTCTATATTAATGGACAATGGGTAAGCCCAATTGGGCAAGGATCAAGTGATGTAATCAATCCAGCTACTGGGGAGGTTTCCGCACGTGTTCCACTGGGAAATGCAGAAGATGTTGATGCCGCCGTTGCTGCGGCAAAAGAAGCATTCAAGACCTGGTCACAAACATCTGCGGCCGAAAGGGCAGAATATTTAAGAAAATTGGCAGCTGAAGCCACCCGGAGAACGGCCGATCTCACCCAAACCGTTCTCGATGAATTAGGCATGCCCATTCAGAATGCTGCTGCCTACCAGGTCGATCCGCTAGCCATAATTTGCGAATCCTTCGCTGATAAGGCGAAGCACATGGAAGACGAAGAAAAGGTTGGTAACTCGGTAATCCCCCCATTATTAGCTGCGCACAAAAGTAGAGCTCATGCGGCTTGCGCCAACTTCTGATACGGGGTAATTCCTCCAATGGCCATGTTTGGCCGTTCTGTGTTGTATTGCCACAACCAGCGAGTGGCAGTGTGCTGGGTAATCGGCACTAGATTAAGTAATCACCCCGATGTTGACCTGGTCACTTTTACCGGTTCAACAGCCGCCGGCATAGAAGTAAGTAATGCCGCAGCCCCTGCTGTAAAAAGAGTTTGCCTGGAATTGGGTGGCAAATCGCCTTACATCATCACGGAAGAAGCAGACCTCGATGCCGCCGTTGATTTTGGCATTAACGATATCATGGTGAACACCGGCCAGACTTGCAACGCCTTAACCAGAATGGTCATTCATGAGTCTGTCTATGACGCCGCTGTTGATTTAGCGAAGGCTAAAACTGAGGCACTGACCGTGGGCGACCCCAGTGACCCGGAGGTTTTTATTGGCCCAATGTCTTCAGAAAGCCAGAAACAAACCGTCATCGATTACATCAATAAAGGCGTTGCCGAAGGAGCACGATTGGTAACCGGTGGAACTGGTATGCCGGAAGGATGTACAAACGGTAATTATGTGTTGCCAACAGTGTTTGCGGATGTAACCAATGATATGGCAATTGCGCAGGAGGAAATCTTCGGACCCGTTTTAACGATGATAAAATACTCTACCATTGACCAGGCCATCGAAATTGCAAACGACACGCCCTATGGGTTAGCCGCCGCTGTTTGGGCTGGTGATCCAGATAAAGCCAAAGCGATTGCGAGAAAAATCAAAGCTGGGCAATGTGCTATCAATGGAGGTGAGGCAAATCATGAAGCACCATTTGGTGGCTACAAAGAATCCGGAAATGGCAGGGAATTTGGTGATGCCGGATTACACGAATATTGTGAAATTAAAGCGATGCAGTTCTAACAGAATGCTGCGCCCATGATCGTGCTAGCCATGGCGACATGGGCGCTCTGTCAAAGAAGGAATTAGGTTTTTTGCAAACAGATGTCATTATTATCGGTGCAGGTTCTGCAGGTTTATCAGCCGCCAAAGAACTCACTAAGCAGGGAATTTCATTTATCGTGGTAGAAGGCTCTCATCGTATTGGTGGCCGCGCTTACAGTGAAGAAATAGCCCCTGATGTTTGGTTTGATTTAGGTTGTGCTTACATGTGCGCTGGCCCCAACCCTGAAAACCAGATCGACGAAAGCAACCCTTTTGTAGATTTTGCAAAAAATCAGGGTGCTGTTGTCGAGGAATATCTTTACGACGAACATTACAATTATAACGGTAGGCCGCTAGATGATAAGGAGATGAAAGCTCGGGAGCAGTATTACCAGGAATGTGAAGATGCTATAGGTCGATCTGCTGAAGGAGGTGATGACTGCGCTATCAGTGAAATCATTGATCTCGAAAATCCCTACGCAACACCGTACATGGACATGATGGCTGTAACTGCACCTAAGGATCTTGAGGAGGCATCGGCAGCTGATTTTTTCTATAAGGTTGAAGAGTATGTAGATTATACCGCTCTGCGCGGCTATGGAAATGTGGTCGCACAGTGGGGCAGCGACGTTGAGGTTTCTCTAAATACCAAAGTGGAAAGTGTTGATTGGTCGGGCAAAGATGTCCGTGTAAAAACCGTTAAAGGATCAATACGAGCTCGCTGTCTTATAAGTACGGTGTCCAATGGGATATTGGCTGCACAACAGATTCTCTTTGAGCCACGATTACCCGATTGGAAAATGGAAGCCATTCTAGGGGTGCCCATGGGTGCCGAAAACAAAATCGGGGTACATTTTACTAAAGACGTTTTTGGCCCCGAGGCTAGCGGGTATTATCAGTCCTGGTCCAGTGAAGCACAGGGCGCTTACATTGAAGTAAACCTCATGTTTACCAATGTCGTGTCGGTCTTTATGGGTGGACGCTATAGCATGTGGATGGAGAAGCAAGGCCAGCAAGCGGCTCATGAGTTTGCCGTAGATCGCATTGCCGATATGTTTGGTAATGATATTCGGCAGTCGGTCGGCCGTTCCATTGTTACCGCCTGGGTCACAGAACCCTGGACATTGGGTTCTTATGCCTGTGCTTTACCCGGTCAATTTTACCAACGTGAAGCACTACCGCTTGCCATTGAGAACAAATTGTTTTTTGCCGGCGAGGCAACGGCTCGCGCAAATGGTACTTGCCATGGTGCTTATTGGTCAGGGGTTCGTGCTGCTCGTGAGGTAACAGAGGTAATCAGAGGTGCCTTAAATTAGATTTTCGAAGAGCGGTAGAAATCTGCTGTGTCCAGCCGATCCCAGTCAACCTCTATACCCAGACCAGGTCCTTTTGGGGCAACGATTTTCCCCTGCTTGAGCAGGTTGCCGTTCTTCATTCCGAATTCAAAAGCTGCCTTGGGCATTGGCGCTTCGAAGTACTCGGTGCGCTGATTTGCCAGCATCAGGTGAAGGTTGGCGGCCTGAGCCAGGGAGTGGCCCCAGCTTTGGATCTCGATGGGTAGCCCGGCATCTTCGGCAATGATCATGAGCTCGAGTGCCTGTGATATTCCACCGACCACTGTGACGTCGAACCTGCCCGCATCCCAGGACTTCTTCTCGATGCCCTGTCGGATGAATTCAGCGGAATAGTGGGTGTAGCCAGCCGGAATGATCGACATGGTCAGCGCGCGTGCAAGCTCTGCGTATTGCTCCAGAAGCGTGTCATCAATGGGGGCCTCGAACCAGATGAACAACTCTTCATCCGTCATTTCACCAAGCTTGCGGGCCCCCTCAAGGTCATAGGCATTCTCGAAATCGATCATGAAACGATAGGGTGTGTCTGCAAATGTCTGCTTGATCACTTCTACGAGTTGGGAGTCTTTTTCCATCTGGCCCCATACGTGAAATTTGAACGTCTTGAAGCCGAGCTTCGCGTATTCTTTAACCGCTTCAACATATTCGGGAAGTGTGTAATAGAAGGGGAGGCTCGCGTATGGCTCAATCGAATCTCGCTGGGAGCCCAATAATTTGTGGAGGGGGAGGCCGGCCTTGCGTGCCGCTAAATCCCACAGGGCGATGTCGATACTCGCGCGCGTCTCATTACTCAATTCAGGTCGTTTTTGCATGAGAATTGCCCTGACCTCAACAGGGTCCAGCGTTTGAAGATGCAGAAGATCGGCGGCGGCACTCTTCAATTCCATCAGGTGTTGTTCGCTGAACTCTCCCTGGTAATAAGTATCTACACCGGATATGGCTTCATAACCGTCTGCGGTAGTGATCCTCAAAATGTTGTTGACCTGTCTCCAGGCAAGCGCTTCATCGGTGTAGCGGGCTGTCGTGCTCTCGTTTCCGACAGCGTGAATTTCGACACTGACGATTCTCGCTTGCTCCGTAAATCGGAAGTACGGCTCGTACTGGTTCGCGCCCTCGCCTGAAAACCCGGTTAAGAGATCGATCGCGTTCACAGAAGTATTATTGGTCAAGGCAGATGATCTAGATATGGTGAGCAGTAGACAGGTAAAGATGATGATCTTCCGAGTATAAAGAGCCAGATGACTCTTTCGCTCTAGGAGGGAATGTGGGCTGTTTGTTGTGGTCTACTAAAAGTGGACACCTTGTATAGACTGTAAAGAAGCAAATACGAGGTGAACAATGATAAGCAGACAAAAACGGAACTTTCCCGATGATTTCAAGCAAGATGCCGTGGCATTGGTGATTGAGCAGGGCTATACCATAGCCGCAGCTGCACGGAGCCTGGTAAACATCGACAAATGTCCACAGCGCCATAAAGATGAATACACTGACCAGCAGAGAGTAATCGGTAATCCCGACACTGGGCATGACGGCCGTCGCCGCCATCACGATGAGGGATATAAACAATGGCCGGAACAAACCATAGCGCTGACATAGCACGGCTAACACACAACCCGCGATTGCCAGGAAAGACCCCCATGCCAGAACGACACCCGTCCAGTCCTGGGAGATACCCTCCGCCAGGGCTGCCAACTCAATATAGGTAAAATAGCCGCCGATGTTGATATAGGTGAAGCAGATGGCAGTCAGGCAGAGCATCGGAATGATTTTCGGTACATGCCAATTTTCATCTTTCTGTTGTTTGTTTTCTTGCAGGGCGAGTTGTTCGGCGTTGAGTGGCCTAGCCGGTATCCAGAAGACCAGCAGCACGCAGGCAACACTCAAGCTCATGAAAAAGAAGTAGATCCCATCCATTGTTAGTGTGGGCAAAAATCGCAACTCAAATGCGGAGGAAAAGGAAAAGCCGACAAGTTCCAGGTTGAAAGCCATCACTGGATTCGTTGTTCCCCCCAATGTCGCCACAGCCACCGCGGTGATCAGGCCGCTGCCAGTACCGGCGATCACGCGAAGCGCGTAGAGAGCCTCATAGTCACTGAACACCAGGCACAAGGCACAAGGCATTGGCAGCGATCGTCAACCCCGCGCCAGTAAAAACCAGGTGCCGCCGATTTATCCGGGAAACGGTAAAGGCAGCAATAAGAGCACCGGCGGACAAGCCAAGCATATCCGCACCCCAGATTCTGCCGGCTTGTTCCGGGCTGAAGCCAACCTGCTTCACCAGAGCCGTGGTGAGCACGGGAACACTCACCATCACCGTGTAGCCGACCAGCGCCATGAAGATGGCGACGGCAATCGTTTGCCAGCGATCGAAAGAATTGGCTGTCTCTGTGATGTTCTCTGAGCTATTAGTCATGGCTTACCTGCAACCTTTTATTTTTATAGCATAACCCCGGTATGGAGTACCCAACCACCAAGGCCCGTCAGGATAACCACCAACCAGGCTGGTGTCTTCCAGAAAACCAGTAGCGTGAACGCCGCCAGGGCCAGGCCGAAATCAGACGCCGACAGAATCGCACTGGTCCAAATCGGGTCGTAGAGGGCCGCCAGTAACAGGCCGACCACCACTGCGTTAACCCCTTGCAGAGCGTTGCGCACGGCGCCAATACGGCGCAGCGCATCCCAGTATGGCAGCACCCCGATCACCAGTAAAAATGACGAGGCGAATATAGCCACCAGGCAAATCAATCCGCCGATGACGCCATTCGGCGCGCCGGTCATTACCGTTCCAAGAAAGGCCGCAAAGGTGAACAGTGGTCCCGGTACGGCCTGTGCCGCCCCGTAGCCCGCTAAAAACGCGTCCTTTGAGACCCAGCCGGAAGGGACTACTTCTGCTTGTAATAGCGGCATTACGACGTGTCCGCCACCGAACACCAGCGAGCCGGACCGGTAAAAGGAATCAACCAGTGCCATGGTTTGGGATGGATAAGCCACAACTAGCAGCGGCAAGCCGATCAATCCGGCAAAAAACAATACCAGCGCTGTGATCGAGATGAACCGGGGGAGACGAACACCCAGATCGACATGATCCGTCGGCGCATCTGCCCGCAACAGGGCCCAGCCGACAATGCCGCCGACAACAATCGCCCCGACCTGTACGAAAGGCGAGGGCACCGCCAGTACCCCGATTGTTGCCAGCACCGCCAGGCTAGCGCGCTTGGCATCCGGGCACAGGTTCTGCGCCATCCCCCAAACAGCCTGTGCCACCACGGCGACAGCGACAACTTTCAAACCGTGTAACGCGCCCAGCCCCACCTCGTCGCCAAACGCGACAACGCCGTAGCCAAACAAGATCAGCGCAACAGCCGATGGCGTGGTAAAGGCGATCCAGGCGGCGACAGCGCCGGGCAATCCGGCGCGGGATAGCCCCACAGCAATGCCAACCTGGCTGGAGGCCGGACCCGGCAAAAACTGACATAAGGCCACGAGATCGGCGTAGGCACGCTCGTCCAGCCACTTGCGTCGCACGACGAACTCATCGCGGAAATAACCCAGGTGCGCGACTGGTCCGCCAAAGGAGGTCAATCCCAGGCGCAGGAAGGTCAGAAACACGGTAATGACACTGCCTTGGTCGGTGGTTTTTATGTTATTTGTATCGTTCATTCAGCCATACCTTCAAGAATACCTTCAACAACAGGGAGTACACGGACGCCTATAAATCAAAATCCAACCAGATGGGGTCGGGGGAGGAGGGCCGCGACTGGCAGGCCAGAACATAGCCTTTCTCTATTTTGCGTGGCGACAGCGCCCGGGTGGAGGCCATGGATACATCGCCACTGCGCAGCTGCGACATGCAGCTACCACAACGTCCCTGGGTGCAGTTATGGGGTGCGTCAATGCCGGCGGCTAACGCCGCTTCTAACAGCGTCTGACCGGCGTCGATGGGCACGGTGTGGTCGATGGCATCGAGGGTCAGGCGAAAACTCTCCTTGCCCTGGCTCATTTCAAGATCACCGGGTCGCCCTTGTTTACCCGGCCCCGTTGCAGCACAGCCCCGAACACACCGGCATCACCGTTATGCTTGCGAGCGAGATGCTGTAGCAGCTTGGGTGTTTCTTCGGCGGTATCGGGATCCAGCGTAATCATCTCGCAGCGCGGGTCGCGCTCAACAATCATCACCTCCAGCCATTGGCCGATTTTCAAGCTCTTACCGACCAGTGACATCTCAAAGAACGGGTCCTCCTGGTTGTCCCAGTCGATATAAAAGTTGGCCCTGAAACGGCGCTTGTCGATGTGCATCCCCAGTTCTTCACCCAGGTGGGCAGCAACCGCCGGAGAGATGAGCGACACCGGACGGGCGTCAAAAATGCCTCTCTGGGTGGTGTGAATGCGCAGTGAGCGGCCGGTGAGTTTTTCGAGGTCCTCGATGAAAGCCGGATTTTCGATGTCGTTATAGGTCACCCCCTCGGGCGTTTCCACGCTCACCTTGAAGGCATCTGCATCCGGATACAGCGGGTCGATGCCGGGTTCCCATTCACTGTATGTGGCGTCCAGGTTCGGCGGCAGCAACAGGTCTTCGCTGCAGTCGTAGCTGGCTTTGTACAGCACGAACTCTTCCTGGTTGCGCCCGGTATGCCAGGGATGGCCAGGATCACCGTCGGCCGCTCCCACGGCGTATATACGGTCACCCATCACCCCGGTATAGGCGGTGTAGACATGCGGGACTTCCTCGCCGCGCATCCCCTTGACTGGATAGCGCCAGACGCTTTCGATGGTTCCTAATTGCATTTGAGTGTCCCTATTGGTCTTTGTTGTGGGGGGGGGGCGTCAAGTAATGCGGAGTAGAGCTTTTCGTAGCGCTCACCGACCTCCCACCTAGGCTGGTCGAAGCCGCGCAGGTACTTTTCGATTCGCTGGAAACGCACTGAATCGTTGGTTGCCTCGGTAACCCAGTACTTGGTGGCAGGCTGATCCGCAGGGGTCTGTGCAAAGCTGCCTACGCTAAATGCGATGACAGCAAGCATGACTGCGGCGAGGGTAAAGTCGCGTCCTTTCATATTCATGTGTTGCCTTCAATGAGTTCAGCGAAGAGCTCACGCACTTTGCCCTTGGCCTCGGCCAGCGCAGTGCGACCTTGCGGAGTGATGGTGTACAGCCGCCGCGCTCGCTTGCCGGGGCCTTCCTGCCGCATCTTGAGGTAACCTTTGCGCGCCAGGCCGTGCAGCATCGGGTAAAGCGTTCCCGGACTGATATCGTAACCGTGCTCGTGCAGCTCCTCAATCATCCAGCTGCCGTAAATGGACCTGTCCACCGCGTGGTGCAGTACGTGGAGGCGGATGAGCCCCGAATAGAGATCTTTGTCACTGCCGCTCATGGCTCGGCTCGATAACGATATTCGATATCGATATTCGTCTACAAGCGTGCTGATGTCAAGCCTCTGCTGACTCCTTCTATGCTCTATAGTCTATATATCCGACAGGTTTAGAGCACAACAACAAGAAGGTAAGTGACATGACTGAAACGATTCACCCCGCAGCGCCAGCCCATCTACCCGGTTTCCTGCCTGGAGCGGATGGCAGTGATCCGTTGTTCACGATTGTTGTCATCTCCATCATTGTGATCCTGATGGCGGTGGGCATTTTCTATTTCAGGCTACATTCGCTGCCGGAGCACCTGGCGGAAAGGAGCAATGGCACACAGTTGCAGCTAGGCGAAAATGAATAATAAAAAAGAAGGACCGCCCAGGGCAACGGTGGCTGCGGTCTGGGTCGATTCATTGGTTTCCTGACTACAAAATCTAGAATGGGAAAATATCTATGTCGTTAGATCTCTCAACCCAATTTGCCGAGCAGGTTACCGTAGGCCAGCTGGTTCAAAATGTTGTTTACGCCTCCGGGGCGATGAGCGCGCTGTTCGTCGTCGTCGGCCTGCTGCTCATCGACGTTGGCGCCAGCCGGCGGCGCAGTGGATTCAACTCCACTGTTGAAAAACTGGTCGGCTTCTTCATTGGCTTTGCCACCTTCTTTCTGATTGGTTTTGCCATTTGGGCGTCCCAGTACTACATCATGAACGGTGGCACCATGAGCGACTCCATCAGGGACTGGTGGGCCGGGGGTGTACTGGCGAACGCGCTCGCACAAGACGTGGACCCGGCAGTTTTCGCGGGCATTAACAATTACCAGATTTTCATATTCTTCATTGCCGCCTTTGCCGGTATCGCGAACATCCTGCTGCACTTTGCGGTGGCGGAACGCATGAAGCCCTCCGCCTTCTATATCACCTGTTTTTTCACCACGATTGTGTTCGGATTTGTGGCTTATTGGACCTGGGGTTCTGTGGGTCCACTGACCAACAGGGGCTTCCATGACTTTTTCGGCGTCGGCTTCGTGTACCTGCTGCCGGCCGGCATGGCGCTGGTGTTTGTGCCCCTGCTGGGTCCACGTCCTGGCATGTTCGAGCCGCACCCAAAAGTGTCAGACTACCGCGCTGTCAGCCTGGGACTGACGGTAGCCGGACTATTCATCATCTTTGCCTCATTGCCCATGGTGATCGTGGCCTGCCTGTTTTTCTTCGACCCCGGTGCCTATGCGGTGAGTGTCACCATGGCAGACACGAGTGTGGCTATCGCATTCAATAACTATGGTGCCGCCTGGGCAGGTGGCGCCCTTACCGGTGCACTCATTGCCTATAAGACTGGCAGGTTGGACTATTTCACGATGGGTCCGATGGCCGGCTACGTTTCCGGGGCCGGTGGTCTGGATGTTTACGTTCCCTGGCAAATGTTTCTGGTGGCGATGGGCGCGCCTTTCATTGCCTATGCGGTGTATGAATTCTTGCACAAAAACAAAATAGATGAACATAAGCTGATCCCGCTGTTCATTGGTGCGGGCAGTTACGGCCTGCTCATGGTTGGCCTACTCCACGCCGGCACGCCCCGCGGCGGTTACCTAGGCATCGAGGAGGGCCCCTACGCCTTCCAGCACGGGGAAATCAGTTTGCTGATGCAATTTGTCGGTGTCGTGGCGTGTATTGGCACCGGTGTTGTGACGGCTGCTGTGTTGGCATTCGTGCTCAAGCACACCACTGGTCTGAAGGTGTCGGAAGAAGACCAGGCCATCGGTCTTGATAAGGTCTATTGGGGCATCGAGCCCGATGTCGAGCCTGTTGCGGAAACGGCGTCAGCAGAAACTGGTTCAACCTTAGTATAAATCAAAGAACAGTACTTGGCATAAGAGGTAATGGTGCCCGGGGCACGCAATTGGCCGGTGGTGCGGCATTCCGGCTGCGTAGGCGGGCGGCGCCCCGATGCCGACACACAAGAGACACATTGTTCGATATTGATCCCTGTTACAAATTCATCATAAGCAGGTCAACGTCTGCTATGACCTACAAGGTGTCCACTTTTAGTAGACCACAACAAACTGCCTGTTCTTGTTATGTGTTGTTGTCACGAATCTTACCCGAAAGGCATTGACTCACCTCTGATAGAAAGGATGCAGGAAATTCATGCCCATAGTTGTTCAGAAACCACTCGCCACCCTGCGAAGAAAAAACACGCCTCACAACAGATTTTTGCGATTCCCAAAAATCGGAAGATAGTTCTGCGATTTCGGCTTGAGAATACGCATTCCACAATGCCCACAAGATATTCTGCATTAGCAGCATAAACCTTGCTTTGTCGATTTCGTTCAGGCCTTCAGGATTTTCCAGCCCTTTCAAATATAGTCCCATTAATTCAGGGTCTTCAAATAATTTCTCACGAACTACCAAGACCGAGTTTACGCTTGAATCAAGAGCAGTTGCCCGCACAGCATTCGTATTCTGACGAATTTGTACGGCGAGGTAGGCAAGCGTCAGAAAGACAGCTAATGCTCCAACAATTTCGCCAATAGCGCCTACGGCTTCCCAATTCATTGTTCTTATGTCCCCTGTAAGTGTTTCTATTCTTCAGCATAGCAGACCCCGAACGTCCGCTTTCGGAGTATAGCGGACATGGTCTTTAACCAAGCCTGATACTCTCTGTTTGATCAAATGCATGTTAGTCGACTCTTGTCGTTGCCACTAAAATGTTCTCTAGTGCATCGCGCATCTTCCCAGCAATAGGGATAGGCTGTTCGCCCTCGCGCGCAACGAAAACATGGGTAAAGGTGCCCTGGGCGCAGGCCGTGTCTTCGCCGGCTTTGAAAATGGCAATGCCGTATTCCACTGAGCTGTTACCCAGTCGGTTAACCCGAAAAGCGCCTTCAATCGCTTCCGGGAAAGCGACCGGGGCGGCATAGCTGCACTGGGAATGCACGATATAGGCGATGCTGTCGCCGTCGTGGATGTCCAAGCCGCCCTGCTCAATCAGAAAGCGATTGGCGATGGTGTCGAACCAGGAGTAGTAGACAACATTGTTGACGTGTCCATAGACATCATTGTCCATCCAGCGCGTGGTGATAGGGGTGAACCAGTGGTATTCGCTACGGTGGTGTTCTGTCATCTCAGGCACCGGACCAGGCGGCATGGTAGATAGCCAGGGCGTCACTCTCATTGACGGGTCGCGGATTATTAACCAGTAAGCGCTGTTGCAGCATTGCATCAGCAGCCAGCATGGGGAGATCGGATTGGGGAATATTCATGGCCTCCAGGCTATTGGGTAATTGCAGTTGCGTGATCAGCTCGCGCAGGTAGCAAACCAGTGCGGCAGTGGCGGCCTCGTCGTCAGTGTCGGCCGTGACCCCCGGAACTATCTGCTGGGAGATCTCAGCATAGAGATGAGCAGCAGCAGCGGCATTAAATTCGAGAACCTGTGGCAACACCAGCGAATTACTCAGGCCGTGGGGAATGTGGTAATGCCCTCCCAGTGGATAGGCAAGGGCGTGTACGGCCGCGACTGGGGCATTGGCAAACGCCTGCCCGGCCAGGCAGGCACCGTAGAGCATGGCCTGGCGTGCCTCGGTATCAGCGCCATTATGGGTAGCCGTCAGGATATTGGCAGACATCAGCCGCAGTGCTTCCAGCGCCAGCATGTCGGAATAGGGGTTTTTCTTGTGGGCGCTGGTATAGGCCTCAATGCAATGTACCATGGCGTCAATGCCGGTTGCCGCGGTAATCGCGGGGGGTAAGCCCAGGGTGAGTTCTGCGTCCAATAGCGCCACGTCGGGTAATAATTGATTCGCCACCACCCCGGCCTTGGTGGTTTCCCCGGTAGTGACAATGGCCACTGCGGTCACCTCTGAACCGGTTCCAGCAGTGGTGGGTACCAGGATCAGTGGCAGACGCTGCCCTTGAGCCTGGTCGACCCCGTAGATCTGTGCCAGTGATTCTCCTGAGCGCGCCATTAGAGCGACCAACTTGCCCGTGTCCATGGAACTGCCACCGCCAAAACCGATCACGCCATCAATGTCTTCGCTCTGCGCCTGCGCCAACGCTGCGAGCACAATCTGTTCCGGGGGATCCGCCACCACCTCACAAAAGCAGGCGTAGTCCATGCCCTGCTTATCCAGTGCTGCGGTGAGTCGCTGCAGTAAACCGATTTGGACAATGCCGGCATCGGTGACGATCAATGGGCGCCGGATATTCTGCTGCTGGCAGATTTCGCCGATGCGGTTTATGGCGCCGGGTTCATTGATTATGGACTTACTGGTATTGAAGCTGAAGGCTTTCATAGGCAGGCTATACTGTTGGTTCGATTGTTGAATTTTAAGGAGTTATTGGCGCAATGGCTAACGAAGTCATCGAATACAACTGTAATGATCACACTATGAAATCCTACCTGGCTTTACCGGCAGCGGATGGTCCGCGTCCGGCGGTTATCGTGGTGCATGAATGGTGGGGGCTCAATGACTATACCCGTGGCCGTGCAGATATGCTCGCCGAGCTGGGCTATGTGGCCCTGGCGGTGGATATGTATGGTGAGGGAGCGACTGCAGACAATCCAGATGACGCAGGCGCACTAATGACGGCCGCCATGTCAGAGGCGCCTGGGCGGTTCCAGGCGGCGCTGGAGCAACTGATGAGCCGCAGCGAAGTTGCGCAGGGCCAGATCGCTGCGATTGGTTACTGTTTCGGTGGTGCGGTCTGTCTGGCTATGGCGCGCGCGGGTATGGATCTGGCCGGTGTCGCCAGCTTTCACGGCGCTCTGGAAACAGAGAGCCCTGCGGTCGCTGGTGGCGTCAAAGCTAAAATCAGGGTTTATCACGGCAATGATGATGCCATGGTCAGCCTGGAGAGTGCTCAGGCGCTCCAACAAGAGATGGATGCCGCCGGTGCCGACTATGAATTTGTTGGCTATGACGGGGCCGGCCACGGCTTCACCAGTCCTGAAGCGGATGCCAACAACGCGGAATTTGGTTTGCCAGTAGCCTACAACCAGGCCGCCGACGAAGATTCATGGCAGCGACTACAGGGATTCCTGCAGTCGCTGTTCAGCTAAGCTGTTTAGCTAAGTTCAGGCTCGATCAGACGGTGGGAATCGGTGCGAAGTCAATCGGTCGCTCGGTGCGGCCGATGCGCTGGGCGCGATCCAGCAAAGTCGCTTCGCTGGTTTCCAGGCCGATCATGATGATAAAGCGCTTATCGCGTACGCCGTCGAGGCAAAAGCGCGCCAATTCATCCAGGTCCTGAAATTCCAGGTCCATGCCGTATTCCTTTGCTACCTCGGCGAAAGCTTCAAGTGTGGGCGGTGCAATGCCGGGTTTTTCCCGGGCCAACTCCTGCGGTCGATTGCGGTCCGGATTCCAGATGCCGGTATCCAGCAGGCCGCCCGAGGGGTAGAAGATCGATGCACTCAAATTGGTTCCCTCACCTTCCAGCTGCGCTGACAGGCACTCGGTAATGCAGGACACCGCCGCTTTACTGGAGGCGTAGACAGACTGGTAGGGCAGGGGAGAAACACCGCCGTCGCCGGAAGAGGTGTTGATGATGCTGCCCTCTTCGCCACTTTCAATCATGCGCGGTACGAAACTCTGGATGCCGTGAAGAACGCCCATGACGTTTACCCCGTAGACCCATTTCCAGTCATTGACCGTGGTATCCCAGACATTGGCGGAGGGCGCGGCTACGCCGGCATTGTTGAAGAGCAGATGGCAGGCGCCGTGGGTGTCATACACATGATCGGCCAGGGCTTGCACAGATTCCTGCGAAGACACGTCAACGATCTGTCCGCTGACCGGGCCCAGCGCGCTCAATTCCTCTATCGCGCTGTCCAGCGCCCCCTGCTCCACGTCGGCCACCACCACGGTGGCGCCGGCGCCCAGAAGTTCGCGTACCAGCGATTTGCCAATACCGCCGGCGCCGCCGGTGACCACCGCAATTTTTCCGTTAAGATCTTGCATCGAATTAACTCCTGTTCTGTTAGTCGTGTCCCGTGACGAAGATTGTATCAAAAGGGGTCAGACGTTTGATCAGCCAAGGCTAACAATGAATACCGGCTCAAACTAATTCACCTCCAACCCCATTGACGCTGCCAGTTCCGCGTTCCAGAATGGCTGCTCCTTATAGACAGACCTGCTTGGAGACACCCTATGAATGTACGCAGCCTCGGCTACGCCTGGATAGAATCAACTGACCCTCAGCGGTGGTTGGAATACGGCACAGAGGTACTGGGTATCATGGTGGCACCGGGTATGCCCCAGGACGAGAATCTTCTCTACTTGAAAATGGATGAACGGCCGTTCCGTTTTGCCATCGAAAAGGGTGAGAAGGATTGTCTGCGCCTGCTCGGCTGGGAGCTCTACGATGAGGCCGATTTCGAGGCCGCCAAGGGTGAGCTCGATACGGCCGGCGTTAGTTGGGTGCAGGGCACCGCAGAGGAAGCACAAACGCGGCGCGTACGTGATTTGATCCGTCTCAGCGATCCCGCTGGCAATGTCCTGGAGCTCTATCACGGAGCGGACCTGGATTACCTGAAGTTTAATTCACCTCTGGGAATTGCCGAGTTCGAAACGGGTTTCAATGGCGACATGGGCTTTGGC
The DNA here is from genome assembly GCA_965237855.1 of Halieaceae bacterium. Lineage (GTDB taxonomy): Bacteria > Pseudomonadota > Gammaproteobacteria > Pseudomonadales > Halieaceae > CBDEGK01. Next base: position 365,280 of record CBDEGK010000008.1, read on the forward strand.
CACGCAGTACTACCCGCGCCGAACTTGCAAGAAACCCACGTCTTTTACCGTGAGCTTATGGGCTTTGGTGATAGTGATTACATGCATTTCCGTTTCAGTGACGACCCCAACGATCCGGGCATGGGCTTGAATTTCATGCACGTGCAGAATCCGCGTCACCACAGCCTGGCACTGTACCAGGGTGAGAGTCCTAGCAACTGCATTCACCTGATGGTCGAGGTGATGGATGTTGATGAAGTGGGCTACTGCCTGGACCGGGTGCTGGAGAAAGAGGTTCCGATAACCTCTACCCTGGGCCGCCATACCAATGATCGGATGATGTCTTTCTACATGCTGACGCCGGGTAATTTCCCCATGGAATTCGGTTGTGAAGGTCTGCAGATGGACTGGACTGACTACACACCCACCAAGTCGGCGCTGCCCAGTATATGGGGCCACAAGTTCCAGCAACCTGGATGATCGGCTTTTGAACTCCAGGGCCGAAGTGTGATTCCCATTTCGGCCCGATTTTCGATTGCATACATGGCGGCCCTGCTGGGATTCCTGGGGGCCATTTACATGCTTGTTCCGGGCGCGTCTCTGGTTTGGGATGATCATGTATTTTATGACCTGGCTATGACGCTGGAGCCATCCAGCAGCTTTGCTCATAGTTTCAATCATTCAGTTTTCTATCCGAACTACTACCGACCCCTGCCGTTTGGTGTGCTGCTATTCAGTATGAATACCCTGGCTGGTGATGCTACGCAGATGTTACATAGCCTGAGCCTGGTTTTGCATTTGGGTAATGCCGTACTGATTTATCTGCTGTGCAAGGCCTCCACCGCGCGATCCCAGCGAATAGCAGCGGTGGTCTCTGTCCTTTACCTTAGTCACCCGGCAATGGTGCAGTCGGCAGCATGGATTTCCGCACTGTTTGATCTTTCCGCCTGTTTCTTCATCCTCCTGGCTTTGCTGTGTGACCTGCGATTTCAGCGTACCAAGCTGCGGGCCTTTCTCGTTGCTATGTGTTTCTTGCTGGCGGCTTTGTGCAAGGAACTAGCGGTGGTGTTTCCCTTATTGCTGGTGTTGCTCCATCTTGAATCGAAAATGGAACCCAGCCAGATATTTGCCAGGCACAAAGGAACCTATATAGCTGTACTACTGGCGGGGCTATTGTATCTGGCGATTCGCTACCAGGCATTGGGCTATCTCTACCTGACAGATGCAAGTCAGGACTCTATGTCGGCTCTTGCTGCTCTCTGGCAGTTGGGCTTCTATCTTAGTCGAATTTCTCTGCCCGTATTTAATAGTTCCCCGGTTCATATGGCGCCAGGGGCGTTGTCGTTGACGGCACCTTTTGTCCTGGGGGCGATGTTGTTTCTCCTGTCCATTGTCGGGGCACTGGTGCTGAAGAGACATCGCGGCGCACTGGCGATGGTGTGCATCCTGGTGACTCTCGCCCCGGTCCTGGGGGGTCATCTGGGTTACGGTAACTTTGTGGCTGATCGGTATCTAACACTGACTCTCGCTGTCTCAGCGATATTGTTGGCGCGTTTTGCCCGAGAGTGGCCGAGAAATTTCAGCGGAGTTGTTCCCGCGAGCGCCTTACTGGCAGGAGTATTGCTAACTTACATATTTTTTTCTCGTGTATCGGTCGATGCTTGGCGTAGTGATTTATATTTGTGGAGCTACGCCAATGCGAGTTATCCCGAGAATTCTCGGGTGCAGGCGAATCTAGCCTCGGTGCTGCTAAGTGCGGGTGATAACAAGCGCGCATTGGGTTTGGCGAAGTCAGCTTATAAAAAGGACCCCGGCGCTGATAATCTTCTGATATTAATAAAGGCAGAGCTGAAAAATGGACATTTGGATGCGGCGCTTCAAGGCATCCAACACTTTCACATGCAGGCTGGCTACACACCTAATGTACACGCGCTGGTGCAACTGGAGGTGATTGCCGCTGTGTTAGACGGAGATTTTCAACGAGTTGAAATTTTCGTTAATGCTGATTCTGCTGATACCCATCCGGCAAAATCGCTGCACCGGGCATTGTATTTTTTTGCGCTGGGTGAGTCAGAGAAAGCGAAGCTGGAGCTGGCGGTTTCACCGGTAGCCGAGCTGGAACCGTATCGTATAGAGATAGCTAATATTTTGACTGCGAATCAATCGCCACTGGCGCAGTATTTTCAGTAGAGAGGGCGACGTTAGCCCAGCGATGCAACGCTTCTGAGTACCAGGCGGACCAGCTCCGCCTGTCGGGTAACGCCGGTTTTGGCGAATATGGATTTCAGTTGGGCCCGCGCCGTATGCTGAGAAATATTCTGTTGTTCTGACAGTTGCGCCAGGCTCAGCCCTCGGGCCAGCTTGATGGCCAGGTTGGTTTCAGCTGGAGTTAATTCGAACAACTCCCCCAGTAGCTGCTGGGAGGCACTTTCCTGCTGTTCTGGATCGCTAATAAACACAGCCACACAGGGACTGGACTGCCCCTCGGCCCATTCCGTGGTCGGAATCGGCCTCACCACCAGACCGAGATCAGGTAGGCCAGAGGGACGGCTGATTCGCATGGCATGAGCCATGCTGGTCTCGCCGGCCAACTGGGCGGCAATCGTGGTGCCAATGGTTTCAGCCAGGCGCTCATGATCGGCCCTGTTTGCAAGAGTGAGGACGTCGTCAACCAGGCTGATGCCATCACCGGCTGCCAGTATCTGGTTGGCCAGACCGTTGGTATTCAATACGCCGCCTTGCTCGTCGAGAATGATGGCTGCGACCGACAGCTGGTCTACCGCACCCGCGTACAGATCACGCTCTGATTCTGTGCGGTTGAGGCGTGCGTGGATCTGTATGGCCCGGCGCAAGTGAGGTAACAGCTGTTCACACAGGGCCTTGTGCGAGTCATCGAAGGCTTCCTCCTGTTCCTGCCTGGCGATTCGCAGGCGGGCGATTAGGCCATCGGGCTCAACTGTATCGACCCCCAGTATATGGAACACGCCAATCGGTCGCAGATAGTTGCGGTAGTACTCAGTCTTCACCAACTCCTGATCGGGAATCAGTTCTCGCTGGGTAACGACCTTGCCCGGTGGCAGGTTAACGAAGGGATCGATGGCGAAGAACTGCTCGCGATAGTTCATGGCCTCCCAGTCATTGGGGTCGGCCAGGCCCTCTTCAGCATTGCCCAGATCATTGTCGCCATCTTCATGGCGACGACAGTTGAGGATCACCCCTCGGTCACCGGTTGCGGGTGGGCGTAACACCAGCGACACGGCGTGTGCATCCATGACCTGGCGCAACCGCGGCAGGAAGCTCTGCCAGGGTTTTTGCTCCAGTGTGCCCTCGTAGATAAGGCTCACCAGGGCATCAAAATCCAGTTCAATTTTCTGCGACATTGGAATCTGTTCGCGATCTGAACAAGGGTCTATTTTTCCAGGGCGGCCAATTGCTTGGTGAGCTTAGACAGGCGTATAGGTTTACCGACGCCCCAGCCCTGCAAATAGTCCACGCCAATTTCATCCAGCTTGGCAATGATGGCATCATTCTCCACGAACTCCGCAATGGTCTGCTGGTTGAGGAAGTGAGCCAGGTCATTAATGGATCTGACCATGGCATAGTCAGTGTTGTTCTCGTGGATATTTTTAATGAAAACTCCATCGATTTTCAGGTAGTCCACGGGTAGCTCGCGCAGGTAGCTATGGGAAGCCAGGCCGGTACCAAAGTCATCGATAGAAAATTTGCAGCCGATGTTTTTGAGCTCGGTGACAAAGTCGACGGCCTTGGTCATATTGGAAATGGCGCCGGTCTCGGTGATCTCAAAACAGATACGGTTGGTGCCCACCCCGTGTTCCGATATTTGTTCCAGGAGATAATCCAGGAATTCGTCGTCACAGACGCTGTTCCCGGACAGGTTTATTGAGAAATAGGGGATCTGTTTCTGGGCATCCATCTGTGCGCTGATCCAGCTGAACACCTCGTTGACTACCCAGCGGTCCACTTGCACCATGTAGCCGAGCTGTTCGGCCTGGATAATAAAATCCTGGGGTGATGTCAGGCTGCCGTCTTCTGCCCTAATTCCCATCAGGATTTCGTAGTGTTTAACCTCGGCATTACCTGCAACGACACTGGCGGTTTTGACAATGGGCTGTGCCTGTAGAACAAATGCACCCTCCTGCAGGGTTTTCTCGATCTCGGAGATCGCCATTGATTGTTCTTTCTTGTACAGTTCCGCCGCGTTTTGTTCTTCGCGAAATTGTACAACTCGATTGCGTCCATCGGTCTTGGCCGTGGCCACGGCGGTCTCTGCGTTACTGAAAACCTCTTCTACTGTAGTACTGTGCTCGACCAGTGCAGCGACACCAATGCTGACGGTAAAGGCCACTTCTTCAGATTCGATGGTGACTGGACTCTTTTCGATGTCAGCGCGGATCTGCTCGGCATGCGCCACGGCTTGCTCAGGGGAACGATCCAACAATAAAACCCCGAACTTGTTGCCTTCAAGCCTCGCCGAGGAGGTTTTAGCATTGTGCTGTTGCGCAAGCAAACTGGCGAACTCGCTGAGAACCTGGTCGCCGGTGAGCTCGTCGTAAACCTCGTTGACCAGGGCAAATTTATCGATATCGATGTGCAGCAGGGCATTGTTGGTGTGTTTGGTTTTGGCGTGATTCAGCGCCTGCTCCATCTGCTCTACAAAGGCCTTCTTGTTGACCAACTTGGTCAGAGAATCGTGGTTTTTCTGGAAACTGAGAGATTTGTTCACGTCCTCCAACGTGTTGTACATGCTCTGATCCACCAGCGGCAGATTATCCGCCTTACTCGGTGGCTTGATGCCGCGAGACAGCTGGCGGGCCAGGGCAATGCTGTTGAGGTCGGCCACCTTTTGGCCACGCTCATTGACGAAAATGAAGCGGTCTTTATTCTCGCTGATCCAGGCCAGTTTCATACGCCGCTTTTTGCCGTCTTTGTCGGTGTAAGCCAGCCAGGTGCCCACTTCCATGCTCTCGACACGCTTGACCCAGCGTCGCAATCGCGGCAGAGATTCTACTTTCTTGCGGATTTCCGCGGGCTTGCGCGTGGTATCAACAGCAGGTGCCGCTACATCGGCTTGCACGACCTGGGCGCGGCCAGACAGCACTTCTTTGAGCTGCTCTAATACGGCTTCATGGGCCACATTGGATGGCAGCGCGGTGGTGATCTGCTGGCGAATTTGTTCGACGAAGGGCTCGGCATCCAGTCCTCGCTCCTGCTTCAGCTGGTCGGCGCTGGCGCCTTTCTGTTGCTCCAGCAACCACAGGGATAAAAGATCCAGTGTTTTGACGGAATCTTTCCAGGCTTTGCTGCTCGGACCATCCTTGACGTGGGTCAGCACCAACATTTCGCGCCAGGCATTGTCTACCAGGTCTACCATGGGCTGAGGCGCATGGGGCGGGCGGATACGGCTATTCAGAAGTTTGTCGACAGCCTGCTGAGCATGATGAAGCTTCTCCTGCCCGTCCTGAGTTTTGACTACTCGTTCGATATTGCGCTCGAGCGCGGTCTCCTGTTGCGTGACGAGCTTGTCCAGGTCCTGCAGTGCGGTGTTGAATACGGAGGAGTCGGTTTCATAATTGTCGACGATGTTGTCGATGATTTTATTGACACGATTTTCCAGTGCCCGGTTGGGAAAGTTGGCTGAGGAGGCAAGCTGGGTCAGCTTGTCGACCACGCCGCGCCCTGGATGAGTGCGGTCCAGGAAAAACTGGGGCTCCAGCAATGACAACTTGGCCAGCGGTATATGCAGATTGCCGATCCCGGGTTGTAACTCGGGAGTGACATCTACATCGGAGCGAATACTCTGGAACAGGTTGTCTACCAGGTCGAGCTGGTTCATGCCCTCTGGTGCAATCCCTGTGGTGCCCTGGAATTCAGAAATTGACGCCTGATTGTCTTCCAGGTACTGCCTGAGGGAAGGCTGCTGCTGCAACTGCGCGAGAGCATTGCGATCAGCCTGTAATGGTGCCAGTGCGCGTGCCACTGTCGCTGGGTCCGCCAGGTTGCCCCCCGCGGAAGCTGGGCTGCCGCTGCTGGTGCCGGGAGCGTAGGTGCCACCACCGCTGATACTGTGGCCAGCATCGATACTGCGCCTGAAATTAAGGGCGTCAATAACTGATCGATAGAGGTGTTCGGAATCGCCCTGTTCGCCCTCAGGCCCGGCAAATTCCTGCGGGCCAGGTGCTCCTGCTGCAGCGTGTGAACCACCGGCCGCCGGCGCGATACCACTCTGGCGGGCCTCCTGTAACAACTGCCCGGCTTCCTCTGCTGAGGGAAGCGACCCATCGAAGTCGCCGCCAGCGGGCTCCTCTGGTACTGGCTTGGGTTTTGCCTTGACGGGCCGCTGCTCGTCCATCAATTTTTTCAATACTGAGCCGTGCTTCTTTACTTCCTGTTCCACGTCGGGGCTGACCCCATTTTCGCGCAAATAGGAGTTGAGACTGGTATAGAAGGGATCCAGCTTGCGAACCACTTGGTCGGAGAAAAAGCTATAGACCTCAGGGATAACAGCGTGGGGTAATTCCCGCTCGGCGAGGCTGGTGTGAAATGCATTACAGACCTGGCCAATATGCATGGGTAAACGCAAGTCCAGGGGATTCCTGTTTACCAGCTCTGCATAGCGAACAGTCAGGCATTCCAGTTGCGTCGCATAGGTTTCCTGGCCGGTCTTGATCATTCGATCGATAGACAGGGAATCTTCAAAATCATCGATATCAACCAGGTTCAGCTCAGAGAAGCCTGTATCTTCCTCGAACTCGTTCAGTTCAGGCGTGTCGGACTCTTTCGCGACCAGGTCATCGAAAAAAATGGTCATCTCATCCTTGAAGCTTTTGCGTATATCGTCCTTGGCACGTTTGATCTGGTTCATGGCCTCATACAGGTCTTCCTGCTCGTTCCTGGTGCTCGGTCGTGAGGACAGGTCGAACAGGTGATCCGCCAGGGCCAGTAAGTAGTTGTTAATGACTTTGTCCAGCTGGTTCAGGCTGCGTTTGCGCACTTCCGGCAGGAGTTCATGGGTCTCTTCGGCGGATGGGGCGGGTCGAATCTTGATGTTACTACGGAGTTTCTTGAGCAGGGTGGCGGTCGTCACCGATACCCGATCGCGAAAGCTGACGGTCAGGTTTGTGCCTTTGGAGCCTTCGAACGTGACCGGGATGACAAACTGACTGCCATCGTCGTCAAATACTTTCAGGAATACCAGGTCACCCTTGGTGCCCACGCGAATGTCGAGCGCGCCACTGAGCTTACCTCGCATAGGTCGGGTATCGGTCAGCACCAGGCCCTGGTCCAGTGCCATGCTGACCTCTCCCGCATACTGCGGAATGCCGTCGATATGAATTTCTGCTAGCTGGCTTTTCTCCAGCTGCTCTGGTTCGGCCATTCGTACCTCAGGTAACAATGGGATGCAGAGGTACCGATGCCGACACACTCTGCGCTAAAGTTAATGAGTATAACCTTATCAATGGGCTGGGGTACAAACCCCGAGGCGCTCAATGTCTGCGCTGTGACCCGAGGCTCCCTAGTTCACGGGAAGGGCGAAAGCGACGATGGCATCACCCGGTTCTGACCAGCCGTGGCCACCTGCGGCAATGACCACAAACTGCCGCTGACTGCTGGGCAAGCGATAGCTCAGCGGAGTTGCGTTACCGGTGTAGGGCAGGTCATGTTTCCAGAGTTCCCTGCCGCTGCTGGCCTCGAAGGCGCGAAAATAACTGTCGGTGGTTGCACCGATGAACAGCAAGCCACTGGCCGTGGCGATTGAACCGCCCTGGTTGGGGGTGCCGGTGTTCAAGCGGATTGGCCATGGCGCCTGGCCGCGGGTGTTGCCCAGCGGCTCGCGCCAGGTAATCTCGCCTGAGCGCAAATCCACAGCGGTGAAAGAACCCCAGGGCCTGGGGTTGCAGGGCGTTCCCAGGGGCGAAAACAAGGAAAAGCGATTGACCCCATACGGCGTACCCGTCATCGGATAGTACTCATCCGGGTACATCCCCTCGGTCGGGTTTAAGGCCTCGTAATCATCGCGATCTATCAGCTTCACCACTGAGGCAATGTGGGTTTGATTGACGTAGAGCATGCCCTCGATCGGGTCAATGGTCAGCCCACCCCAGTTGATGCCCCCGGTGGTAGTTGGGTAGAGCACGCTGCCCCGGTAGGACGGCGGTGTGAACATGCCCTCGGAACGATACTTGGCCAACTCTTGCTGACAAGCGCCCTTGGTAACAAAGGCGAAGTCGCTCATATTGTCGGCGCTGAGCTGCGTCGGCAGATGAAGCGGTGCCGGGTGGGTCGGGAAAGGCTGGGTCGCGGACAGCTGTTCTCCCGGCACCCCAGCCTGGGGAACCGGCCGTTCCTCAACCGGGTATAAAGGCTCACCGGTCTCCCTGTTCAGCAGGAAGACATGGCCGACCTTGGTGCCCTGGGCCAGGCCTTTGATGCCGCCGCCAACCCCCTCAATTTCAAACAGCACCGGCTGTGAGGCCACGTCGTAGTCCCAGATGTCGTGATGGACGGTCTGAAACTGCCAGGCCACCTCACCCGATGAGGCTTTGAGTGCCACCACCGAAGAGCCGTAAAAATCAATACCGTCGCGATCGCCGCCGTATAAATCCGGTGATGGATTGCCAGTCGGAACGAATATCAGGTCGAGTTCAGGATCGCCGGAAATCGGCGCCCATACATTGGGCGAGCCCAGGTGATACAAGGTATTGCCAAGGCTGTCGCGATGGCGTGATTTGTAGTCGTCGCTGACCGGCTCCCAGGCCCAGACCTGCTCGCCGTTGACGACATTGAAGGCGCGCACCACGCCGCTGGGAACATCGACCCGGTCGTTGTCGGGAATCATGGCGCCTACAACGGCGATATCGCCACTAATATAAGGTGGCGAGGTGGGGTAGTACTCCCAGGACTCGGCACCGCTGATACCTTCCTTCAGTGCCACTTTGCCGCCGCTGCCAAAGTCGGGGCAGAGTTGGCCGCTACTAGCATCGAGGGCGATCAGTTCGGCGTCGCGGGTGCCGTGGAGGATGCGCTTGCCGCAGAAGGTGTCCGGCGCCTGTGCGGACTGCCAGTAGGACACTCCGCGGCACACTGCCGGGTATAGACCACTGCGCTTGTTCTGTACCTGAGGGTCATAAACCCAGCGTTCAGCGCCGGATTCCGGGTCCAGCGCAAATACCCTGCCGTAGGGTGTGCAGTAATACAGTGTATTGTTGGTGACGATGGGGGTGACCTGCAGACTGGTGAAGCTCCACTCGCCATGACCATTGGAAAAATCCCCCGAATTGTGGGTCCATGCAACCTCCAGCTCGTCTACGTTGGCCGGCGTAATCTGGTCCAGTACGGAATAGTGGTTGGCTTCGATATTGCCACCGTAAGATGGCCACTCGCCGGCGCTTGTTGACGCCCGCGCTATGGGGTTGGGGGGGTGGCAAGCAGCGACGCCGAGAGCCAGGAACAAGCTGACGAGCGCTCTCATGGTTACTTGTCCTTTTTGGTATTGGCAGCATTCAGGAACGCGGGCGCCTCGCCTCCGCCGTGAACAGCGAGGTGGGCACCACTGACATAGCTGGAGAGGGGTGAGGCGAGGAACAGGCAGGCATCGCCAATATCCTGGGGCACCGCCATTCTACCCAGGGGAATGGTTCTGCCGACGGCAGCGATACCTTCCTCGTCACCGTAGTGAAGATGGGATTGTTCGGTTTGGGTCAGGCCGCAAATAATGGCATTGATGCGCACCTTCGGTGCCCACTCTACCGCCAGCGATGTGCCCAGGTTGACCAGGCCGGCTTTGGCGGCGCCGTAGGCCGCGGTGCCGGGTGAGGGACGGATCGTGGAGACGCTGGCAATATTGATAATGCTACCGCCTTCATCCTGACCCTGCATGACGGCGTTGGCAGCCTGGGCAAAATTCAGGGGTGCGATCAGGTTTAAGCGAATAATGGCCTCGGAGAATCGGGGCGAGGCGGTGGCAGCCTCGGCAAAGGGCGCGCCACCGGCGTTATTGACCAGCACGTCCAGTCGTCCAAATTTCTCCACAGTAAAGTCGACACAGGCTTGTATCTGCTCGACGTCGCGTACATCGCACTGGGTAAATACAGCGGTTCGGCCATCGCTGTTAGGTAGTTGGTCCGGCTCATTGCGGCCGCAAATTACCACCTCGGCGCCTGCATCCAGGAATCGTTCCGTAATGCCTTTGCCGACACCTTTGCCGCCACCGGTTACCAGGGCAACCTTGCCAGTCATATCCACGGGATTTTCCATAGTCGAAAAGGGTTCCTTACTTGTTAAACAGGCATGATTTACATAATATGCCGGGGCGGCGGGTATCGTACCGCCCTTCACAATAGGGGCGCAATTGGCGCCGGCACTCAGCACACAGAGATCGCAGTTTTCAGCTTCTGGTTTAAAAACTCATCGAGAATACAATATGTCGAACGAATCATTACCGGTATTGGCCATACTGGGCGGAACAGGTGACCTGGGTACAGGTCTGGCGCGCCGCTGGGCGCAGGCGGGATACCGGGTCATTATAGGCTCACGGACCCAGGAAAAAGCCGAGGCCGCGGCCACGGACTTACGCGAAGTGATGGCTGAGCGGGGCGTCGGCGATGTCACGGTTGAGGCCATGGAAAATCTTGCCGCTGCCACCGAGGCGGATATCGTCACCCTGACCGTACCTTTCAGTCACCAGGTCAGCACACTGGAGTTGGTGAAGCCGGTTATGCAGGGCAAAATCCTGATTGATGTAACCGTACCGCTGGTGCCACCCAAGGTGGGCCGTGTGCAATTGCCCGAGGAGGGGTCGGCCGGGCAAATTGCCCAGCTAACCCTGGGCGAAGAAGTGAAAGTGATATCGGCGTTCCAGAACGTTGCTGCCCATCATTTACAGGAAGGTCAGGGACTTGAGTGCGATGTGCTGGTTTGTGGCAACGACAAGGAAGCGCGCGCAGAAGTGATAACCCTGATTGAAGCCGTCGGCATGAGGGGGTTCCATGCGGGCCTGATTAATAATGCCGCCGCCGCGGAAGCGCTGACTTCGCTTATCATTAATATTAATCGCCAGTACAAGTGTCACGCCGGCATCAAGATCACGGGCCTGGACTAGGACCAATGAGCCGTGCACTGCAGCTGATTCCCCTGCAGGAATTTCCCCTGGTCGAACCCGGCCAGGATCTTGGAAAAATAATACTGCAGTCGCTGCGCGACAATTCTCTGACTCTTGAAGATGGGGATATTGTTGTCGTTGCTCAGAAGGTTATCTCCAAGGCAGAGGGCCGCTACGCGCGTCTATCGGACGTCACACCCAGTGTCGAAGCGCAGCGCCTGGCAGAGCAGGCGGACAAAGATCCACGCCAGGCCGAGCTGATACTGCGGGAGTCCCGGGAAGTACTACGGGTGCGCCCCGGAGTGATAATTGTTGAGCACAAGTTGGGCTATGTGCATGCCAATGCCGGCATTGATAAATCCAATATTCCCTCTGATGAAAATGATCCACAGGTGTTGTTGCTGCCAGAAGATTCCGATGCCAGCGCCGAGTCCCTGCGCAAATTGCTGGTGGCTGAGTTCGATGCGAGGTTGGCGGTGATCGTGAATGACAGCGCCGGCCGCGCCTGGCGCAATGGCACCGTGGGTATGGCGATTGGTTGTGCCGGCATAGAACCAGTTTCAGACCAGGTTGGCGATCCCGATCTATTTGGCCGTGCCCTGGAGATCACCGAGGTGGCGGTGGCTGATGAGCTGGCCGCAGCCGCATCCTTTGTCATGGGCCAGGCCGATGAAGGCTGCCCGGTGGTACTGGTACGTGGCGCCGCTTGGAACACGTCCGATAGTGGCCACAAGCCGCTGCTGCGTTCCGCCGATATGGATATGTTCCGCTAGCATTATGAGCGCGGCGCCTAATCATATTCTGGCATTTTCAGGGGGTGTCGGCGGTGCCAAGCTGGCGCTGGGCCTGTATCGCTGCCTGGCCCCCGATCAGCTGACCATTGTCGCCAACACTGGCGATGATTTTGAGTACATGGGGCTGAATGTATCCCCGGACCTGGATACGGTGATGTACACCCTGGCCGGCATTAGCAATACGGAACTGGGTTGGGGCCTGGCGGGGGAGAGTTGGAATTTCCTGGCGGCGGTTGAAGCGCTCGGTGCTGACAGTTGGTTTCGGCTGGGGGATCGGGATCTGGCCACCCATGTCTGCCGCACCGAGATGCTGCGTGCCGGCAGTAGCTTGTCTGAGATAACCCAAACCCTTGCCAGCCGGCTGGGCGTCAGCGCCAAGTTACTGCCGATGACCGATGACCGGGTCGCCACCCAGGTGTCCACCGATGAAGGGGTGCTGCCCTTTCAGCAGTATTTTGTGAAGCGGCAGTGCCAGCCTGCCGTAGACGGTTTTGAATTTACTGGCATCGAGAGCGCTCTGCCGCAGCCGCAATTTATGGAATGCCTTGAATCGACGACACTCAAGGCCATTGTCATCTGCCCCTCTAATCCCTTTGTCAGCGTCGACCCAATCTTGAAGCTGTCCGGTGTGTGCGAGGCCATGAAAGCTTCCGCGGCCCCCGTCATTGCTGTATCTCCGATAGTGGCCGGTATGGCAATAAAAGGCCCAGCGGCGAAAATGATGGCGGAATTAAACATGCCGGTTACCGCCGAGGCGGTGGCGAGACACTATGTAGGACTGATTGACTGCTTTGTTGTAGACGAAAGTGACGCTAAACTGGTCCCGGAGATAGAAAAACTGGGGATGAGAGTGGCTGTGGCGCCCACAATTATGACGACGATGGAAGATCGCGAGAATTTGGCCAGCTTTGTGGTTGATCTGGCCGGGGAGTGCACCTGATGGTGTGGGCCCTGCTGCCAGTGAAAGATCTGGTGCTGGCGAAGACACGTTTGTCGGGCGTGTTAGCCCCCAGCGAAAGGCGCGCCCTGGCCCAGGCCATGGTGGAGGATGTGTTGTCGGTGCTGGTGGCTAACCCAGTGCTCGAAGGTATCTTGTTGATTTCCGATGATCCCGCCGCCGAGCTGCTTGCCCACAAGTACAGCATTGAGTGGGTGGCAGAGCACAGCCTGGGTTGCAAAGGCCTGAACGGGTCAGTTTCTGCGGGTCGCGACTTGCTGGCCGAGCGCGGCGTGACGGATGTCATGGTATTACACAGCGACATTCCCCTGCTGGGCGCCGCTGATATTGAACAATTACTGGCTGACTACACAGACGCCGACGCCGACGTCGACGTTCTCATCGCCTCTGACCTGGCCGGCACCGGTACCAATATCATGTTGATGCCGACCCGACCGGCACTTGCCCTGCATTATGGCGAGGGCAGCTGTCAGGCCCACCAGCTGGCGGCAGAGGCTATGGGGTTGCAGGTTAAAACCTTGCATCGCCAAAGCACTGGCCTGGATATCGATTGCCCGGAGGATTTACTGCAAGCCTGGCACAGTTTTCAAGAGCATAATGTAGAGTCACATTGCGCACGCCTGATACTGGCTTCAGATATTTCCCAGCGGCTGATGACGATGGAGCGTGGCGGCTTGGGCTTGAGGCCAGATACTGAACTGAAAACTGAACCGGAAGCTGAACTGAAAGCGGAACTGAAAGCGGAACTGAAAGCGGAACTGAAAGCAGAGTCACATGACCTTATTTGAAGATCTACAACTGGACGCGATGCTGCAAGCGGCATTGGCCGGCGAGTTGCCCGACAACGAGAATGCACTGAAGCTGGCGGTGGTCGAGGATACCCAGCAACTCGCCGATGTGGCCAGTCAATTGCGTGATCGCGGCCACGGCAACGTGGTGTCTTATTCTCGCAAGGTCTTTCTGCCCCTGACCCACCTCTGCCGCGATGTGTGTCACTACTGCACCTTTGCCCAAACTCCGCGCCATTTACCGCAGCTCTATATGTCGGTCGACGATGTGCTCGAGCTGTGCCGGCAGGGCGAAGCCATGGGTTGTAAAGAGGCCCTGTTTACGCTCGGCGAAAAGCCGGAGTTACGCTATAGCGCGGCGCGCGAGGCCCTGGCGGAACTGGGTTTTGAAACCACCCTGGACTATGTCGCCCACGTGGCAGAGCGGGTGCTGGAAGAGACCACACTACTACCCCACATCAATGCGGGCTGCATGACCGATGAGGAGATAGCCAAGCTGCGCAAGGTCTCAGCGTCTATGGGAATCATGCTTGAATCCACCTCTGAGCGGCTCTGTGAAAAGGGCATGCCGCATTATGGTTCCCCTGACAAACAGCCGGCAGTCAGGCTGGAAACCATAGAAAGAGCGGGCCGGGCAAACGTGCCGTTTACCTCGGGCATTCTGATTGGTATCGGTGAAACCCGCCGCGAGCGCATTGAGTCTCTGCTGGCGCTGCGTGACAGCCATGAACGCCACGGTCATATCCAGGAAATTATCGTGCAGAACTTCCGCGCCAAGGAAGGGACTTTGATGTCGCAGGCAGCCGAGCCCAACCTGGATGACTTGTTGTGGACCATCGCGGTGGCGCGAATACTGTTTGGTGCAGACATGAATATCCAGGCACCCCCCAATTTGAGCCCGGGGGTGCTGCCACAACTGGTAGCAGCGGGCATTAATGACTGGGGTGGCGTGTCACCGGTAACACCGGATTTCGTCAATCCCGAGGCACCCTGGCCACACTTGGACAAGTTGGCGACGGAAACGGCGGTGGCGGGTAAATACCTGCAGGAACGGCTGACGATTTACCCGGCCTGGGTGCGCGATACAGAACGCTGGCTGGATACTGATCTCGGCCCACGCCTGTTACAAATGATTGATGCCGAGGGATTCCCGCGCACCGATGACTGGTGTCCCGGCGATCCGGTTGAGCCGCCACAGGATATTGTCGATGCTATTCATCAAGCGGTGGTTCCGGCAGAGGTATCCGCTGATGTGCTGGATATCGTATCGCGCAGCCGGCAGGGTGAGCAGTTGTCAGAAACGGAGATCAGTCGCCTGTTTCGCAGCCGTGGGCCGGACCTGGCCTTTGTTTGTCAGCAAGCGGATCAAATGCGCGCGCAAACCAGCGGCGACACCGTGACTTACGTGGTCAACCGCAATATCAATTACACTAATATTTGCTACTTCAAATGCCAGTTCTGTGCGTTTTCCAAGGGCAAGCTCAGTGAAAACCTGCGCGGACGCCCCTATGACCTCGATGCCGAGGAGATAGCACGGCGCTGTGAAGAAGCGTGGGACAGGGGTGCGACCGAGGTGTGCATGCAGGGCGGTATACACCCGCAGTACACCGGCCAGACCTATCTCGATATCCTGCACACGGTTAAGGCGGCAACCCCGGATATGCACATTCACGCCTTCTCTCCATTGGAGGTGTGGCAAGGTGCCAAAACCCTCGGTCTGAAATTGACCGACTATCTACAGCAGCTTAAAGATGCTGGTCTGGGCACGCTGCCGGGTACTGCTGGCGAAATACTCGATGACGAGGTGCGGGCCACCCTGTGCCCGGACAAGATCAATACTGCACAGTGGCTGGAGGTGATGGAGGCGGCCCACACAGTGGGGTTCAATACCACGGCCACCATCATGTATGGGCATATTGAAAAGCCTGAACACTGGGCCCGCCACCTGTTACGGGTGCGTGAGTTACAGTCCAAGACCGGTGGCTTTACCGAGTTTGTACCCTTGCCCTTCGTGCACATGGAGGCGCCCCTGTATCTGAAGGGCAAGGCGCGCAAAGGGCCGACCTTTCGCGAAGCCGTACTGATGCACGCGGTGGCCCGGCTGGTCTTGCGCGGGCAGATCGACAACATCCAGACGTCCTGGGTGAAAATGGGTGAAGCCGGCGTCGCCGCCTGTCTCAATGCCGGCGCCAACGACCTTGGCGGCACCCTGATGAACGAGAGCATTACCCGTGCTGCGGGTGCTGATCACGGCCAGGAGTGGAGCCCGGGCTTTATCGAATCAGTTGCCTGCCGAGCGGATCGAGATGCGCGCCAGCGCTCGACCATCTATGGTGAAGTTTCGTCCGAACGTATGCAGGCCGGTCGCACAGCAGACCCCCTGTCTGAGATCATCAATACGCCGGCCAAGAAATACGAGCGCAAGAACCAGCAGGACGAGCTGATTCGCAACGAGGTGATTGCCAAGAGCCTTTAGCGGGCTGGTAGAAAGCGCCTTTAGCGGGTTGAGTAGAAAGCCTTTTGCGGGGTTGTTGAAAGTCTTTAGCGGGCTGGTCGAAAGCGCCGCTAACCGATGGCGATGACGTTGGGATCGGTGTTATTGATATCTACCTGGCGATTGCGGACGGCATCAGCGATACGAAACAGCGGCACTTTCAGCATCTCACGTACTTCATCCTCGGTGCCCAGCCGATCCATGGCTTTCTCCATGCACAGTAGCCACTGGTCCCGTTCCCGCGGCCCGATGTTGAAGGGCTCATGGGGCGTGGTCATGCAGACGGTGCCGTATTTATCGGCGTATTTGGGTGGGCCACCCATCCAGCCGGTGAGGTATTCCGCCAACTTCATTTTCATGCCACTCAGATCCTTGGCATGCATATGGCGCAGTTCTTTGGCCTCATCCTGGCCAAGCTCATCCATAACGTCGTAGAAAGTACTGGCGAGTTGCTGGATGCCGTCTTCACCAAGGGCTTCGAATGGGGTGCGATAGGTAGTCATGCGCGCTATTGTACCTCGCAGGCGTACCAGCGTCAGCTGATGCACATCAAAAGGAGCCGCTATTGAGCAGTGAAATTCAGCTGGAGGACAGTTGGAGGCAGGCGTTGGGCCAGGAGTTTGAGCAGCCCTATATGCAACAATTGCGTGACTTTCTGCGAGCGGAAAAAGATGCCCACAAGGTCATCTATCCCCCCGGCGCACAGATGTTCAATGCCTTTCAACACTGCCCACTGCCCGCGGTGAAGGTGGTGATACTGGGACAGGACCCGTATCACGGTCCCGGCCAGGCTCATGGCCTGTGTTTTTCGGTACCTGAAGGTGTCGCCATACCGCCGTCACTGGTTAATATCTATAAGGAAATCACCCAGGACCTGGGTCTGCAAATGCCCGCTCACGGCAATCTCACCTGTTGGGCTGACCAGGGCGTGTTGTTGCTCAATAGTGTGTTGTCCGTACAACAGGCCAATGCGGCTTCCCACCAGGGGCAGGGTTGGGAGGAATTTACTGACCGGGCCATTGCCGTCATCAATGAGCAGCGCGAGGGCGTGGTGTTCATGCTGTGGGGTGCTTATGCCCAGCGTAAAGGGGCTATTATCGATACGGCGAAACACCTCGTACTGAAGGCGCCGCATCCCTCACCTCTGAGCGCACACCGCGGCTTCTTCGGCTGTCAGCACTTCAGCCAGGCCAATGCCTACCTGCAACAAAACGGTCAGACCGCAATTGACTGGCTGCCAGTGTTGCGCTAGAAAATTTCATGTTCCTCGGTCATAAAGACGCGGGAGCGGGGAAAGTCGATAAACGTCGATTCGTCATCCAACAGTTTCTTTGAAGCGATAATGCCCGCCTCGCTGGTGGTTCCCGCCGCCAATTCCTCGGCGGAATTCCACCACACCTCGGTGATGCCATCGTAGGGTGGTTCACAGCCCCGCCCGGCCTGCAGCAGGGCATTCATCTCGGGTAATGCGGTATGACTTTGCACATAGCGGCAAGCGCCGATGTCTTTGGCCACCGACTTCACCAGTGGTCCATGTTGCTCCAGCCAATAGCGATAGAATTCTTCTGCGCTGACATCGTCTTTCTTACAAATACAGTAAACCAGTTTAATCACGGCAAGATCTCCAGATGCGGCTATGCTTTTCTAACAATAATACTAAAGACTGAATCATGCCCTACAACTGGACAGAATTGTTACAAACCCTGGCCGAGGTCAATATAGCGATCCTTGGCTTTTCCGGGATCATTGGCGCGGTCTGGACGGGAAGAAGTATCTCCCTCAATCCTGAGCACCGCGCGCTATTTCGTTGGATGCTGGACTACAGTCTGATTGCGCTGACCGCCTGCCTCATTCCCTTCCTGGTATTTCCATTTTTTCCTGAAACCGCAGCTGGCTGGCAGTCGTCATCTGTGGTCTACGTGTTGGCCATGGTTCTCTATTTCTACCTGTCCCGAAATTACTATCGAGTCATTTACGAGAGAGTCCGTTTCCAGGAGGGCCGATATGGCGACTTTGCCTTCGTTGTCGGCGACTTCCTGCTCCTGATACTACTGGTTCTCAATGCCGGCGGTTGGTTGTTCGAGCCCGGATTTAAAGCGTGGTTGTTGCTGGTGATGTGGAATATGTTGGGAGCAATTACCGGTTTTGTCCGGCTTATTTATGCCACGTGGGAGATTGGAGATGAGTGAATCCAGGCTGAGAGATTGGGCCCATATTGCAGAAATAATCAGCTCCGTGGTTGTTATAGTCTCGCTCATTTTCGTGGGTCTGGAGATTCGGCAGAATACCAACGCAGTGCAATCGGCTGCGGCACAGGTGGTGCACGATAATTTTGCCGGCTGGTACTCGTCCCTGCAGACAGAACCAGAGCTGCTGGAGATCTCTACCAGGGGAATGCGTAACTACGACAGCCTCAGCGAAACGGAGAAGGCTCAATTTATTGCGATGTTCATGGCTTTTGTTTTCCACGGCCAGGACGCCTACTACAAGTGGCGGGAGGGTTCCCTGGAGTCGAAGTTCTGGCGCGCCTGGGAAAATGTGTCCATGAATTTTTTTAGCACCTCCGGCGGGCGTGCCTTCTGGGGCGAGCGCAGCTATCTTTTCGCCGACGAGTTTCAGCGCTACGTAGAGGACCACATCATGCAGCAGCCACCGCATCCCCAAGCCAAGGCCTGGGGTGCAATTGATCTCGATCGTGCAGCTGACTAGTGCCTAGCCGTCTGTGTCCAAAGAGTAAGGCAGCTGAGAGAAATTGAGTACTGCACCACCGTCTCCGAGGAATACACCCACGGAGACTGAATCGGAAGTACATACCGCTAGTACACGGCTGCCCTCATCGGTTGCTGTTGCATTGACGATATTGCCCACGGCTTGTTCGCTGCCCGCCTTGAACAGCGGGGTTCCCGGCGCGGGTTCTGGCGCTTCGATGTCGGCGATATACATGGGGCGCTTTAGTTTGCCGCGGTAGTGCATGCGAGCGACGACTTCCTGGCCTGTGTAGCAGCCCTTACTGAAACTGATGTGGCCGGTGGCCTGGTAGTTGAGCATCTGTGGAATAAACATTTCCACGGTTTCCGGTTCGATATGACCGAGCCCGGCATTGATTTCTTCCAGCAGCCAGTCTGCTTCTGTGGCGGGGCTGGCCAGTTCAGCCAGTTGCTGTTCGAGCACTGAGGCAACCGCAGCGGGGCAGTGGCATTCATAACGTAGGCCTGACTCATCCACCTGTGACCAGAGAGCGCCTTCAGCGCTGGCTCGAGCGGAGAGCGATTCGAGATCATCGCCCCAGACCGCGAGGACTACCCAATCTTCGGATGCATTCACTATTTCAGATTTCGAAAATACGATGTATTTGCCGAACACAGCCGCACTGCTCTCGCATATGCCCCTGTGCATGCTCAGCAAACAATCTTCTTCGTTCATGGCCACAGCCCTGAAGTCACAGACCATTCGCCCCTGGGGGGTGCACAGGGCGCCAATTACGGACTGTTCAGCACTGAGGGTATCCATGTCGCAGGTGGTTTGTCCCTGCAGGAATGTACGGGTGTCGGGGCCGACCAATTGGAGCACACCGCGATTGGCGAGTTTTGTATAGTAATTCATAGCGGTCGCTATGATACTTCACCTCCATTACTTTTATAATACGTTCATGGAAACAGGCGCTGATTACAATCGACTGGTTTGGCACAGCCGCCGCGGCATGCTGGAGCTGGATCTGGTGTTGGGACCTTTCGTCAAGGAGGGCTACCCGGCCCTGGCCGAAGATGACAAGGCACGCTATCGTCAGCTGCTGGAATGTGAAGACCAGGACCTGTTCAGTTGGTTTCTCGGTCGAGTCGCCCCTCAGGATGAGGATCTCGCCACTATTGTCGGAAAAATACTGGCCTATACCCGCTCTGCGGATTGAGCCCCGTTTACCGGTCTGGGCATCTGCGTTTGCCCAGTCGCTCACCTGCCTGGCACTGGTGAGTGTGTGGATCAGCCGAATGCCAGCCTCGCTGACGCTGTTGTTTTCTGTGGGCCTGTTGCTGTTCAGCCAGTGGACATTCAAACGCGTCCACCGCTGGTGTGGCCTGTTCCCGGTGGAAGAAATCTACGCCCACGACGGCCAGTTCAAACTGTGTTGTGGCGGGCAGTGGATAGACATCTCGCCGCGTCCGGACAGCCTGGTCTGGCAACAGATCGTGTTGCTGGAGTGTGTCGGTGAATCGAGGCCCGGTCGGGTCAGCTTGATGCTGTTCCCCTCGACCATGGAAGATGAAGACTGGCGCCGTCTGCGCCTGCAGGTGCTCAGGGCGTTAGAATTGTATCGCCGGGATCGGCGATGAGTTCCGGATAATCCAAGGTGTAGTGCAGTCCACGACTCTCTTTGCGTGATCTGGCGCAGCGAATCATCAACTCGGCCACCATCGCCAGGTTACGCAATTCCAACAGGTCATTGGACACTTTGTAATTGCTGTAGTACTCCCGAATTTCCTCCTGCAGCAGCTTGGCCCGGTGGGCCGCCCGCTCCAGTCGTTTGTCGGTGCGTACAATGCCCACGTAGTCCCACATGAAGCGGCGCAGCTCGTCCCAGTTGTGGGAAATCACCACGTCTTCGTCCGAATCGGTGACCTGGCTTTCGTCCCAGGACGGTGCTGCTGCAGGTGGTGCCACTTCGTCCAGCGAATCGGCAATGTCCTGTGCGGCGGCGCGGGCGAACACCAGGCATTCCAGCAGCGAGTTGCTGGCCATGCGGTTGGCACCGTGTAAGCCGGTGCAGGAGGTCTCGCCGATGGCGTACAGATTGGTGAGATCGGTGTGGCCGCGGGTATCCACCAGCACGCCGCCGCAGGTGTAATGGGCGGCGGGTACCACCGGAATGGGTTGCTTGCTGATGTCGATGCCATACTCCAGGCAGCGCTCGCTGATGGTGGGGAAGTGCTGTTGCAGAAAATCTGCCGACTTGTGGCTGATATCCAGGTACACGCAATCGCTGCCAGTTCGCTTCATTTCAAAGTCGATGGCGCGGGCGACAATATCCCGCGGCGCCAATTCCGCGCGCTCGTCAAACTTGTGCATAAAGGCCGTGCCGTCCGGCAGTCGCAGCTTGCCGCCTTCGCCGCGCAGTGCTTCGCTGATTAGGAATGATTTGGCCTGGGGGTGAAACAGGCAGGTTGGGTGAAACTGGTTAAATTCCAGGTTGGCAACGCGACAACCGGCGCGCCAGGCCATGGCGATACCATCGCCACTGGCGCCATCGGGGTTACTGGTATACAGATAGGCTTTGCTGGCGCCACCGGTTGCCAGCACCACAAAGCGGGCACTGAACAGGTCAACACCGCCGCTCTCCCGGTTGAGCACATAGGCACCCTGGACCCGCTCATCTTCGCGGATCAGGTCAACCGCAACGCGATTGGGAAATATCTCCACATTGTCTGCAGTCAGAGTGTTCTCAACCAGCACAGAGGCGATGGCTTTACCGGTGGCGTCGGCGGCGTGAATAACGCGGCGATGGCTGTGGCCGCCTTCCATGGTCAGGTGAAATTCATGGCCACCATCTTTGTCCCGCCGATCAAACTCAACCCCCTGGGCCAGTAACCAATCAACAATCTGTCGACTGTGGCTGACGGTAAATTCCACCGCCTCCTCGCGGCACAGGCCAGCGCCGGCGTTGAGTGTGTCTGCCACGTGCGAGGCAATGGTGTCATCATCGTCCAGTACCGCGGCCATACCGCCCTGGGCCCAGTAGGTCGATCCTTGTGTCAGGTCTCCCTTGCTAAGCACAGCTGTTTTACAATGGCTGGGCAATTGCAGGGCCAGGGCAAGGCCTGCGGCGCCGCTGCCAACGATAAGGACATCGTGTTCATAATGCTGTGAAGTGTGCTGTGACATGAAATAGTGTATGTTAGTCAAATACTTAGGCTCGAACTTTGAAAGTATATACGAGCTTGCCCGTAAGCGAAAACCGGAACATTTTACCCATGATGGGAACTTTTGTAGTTGCTCTGAATCAGAGTGCCCCGTGGGGAGGAACAGCGATTGAGTGAAGCTGAAAATGACCAGCAACTGGTAAGAAAAGTCCAGGCTGGTGACAAGCGGGCGTTTGACCTGCTGGTATTGAAGTATCAGCACAAGATCTTTGCTTTGATTGCACGCTATGTCAGTGATAGTCACGAGGTTCAGGACGTGGCCCAGGAGGCGTTTATCAAGGCCTACCGGGCGCTGCCCAATTTTCGTGGCGACAGCGCTTTTTATACCTGGCTGTACCGCATTGCCATCAATACCGCCAAAAATCACCTGGTATCGCGTGGACGCAGGCCGCCGGGCAGGGATGTGGAGGTGGAAGATGCAGAGTACTACGATGGCGGTGCGGCGCTGCGTGACCTCAACACGCCGGAAAACCAGTTGTTCAGTCGCGAGCTTGAAGCGGTTGTGAACAACGCCATTAAGAATTTGCCAGACGATTTGCGCAGTGCCGTAACTTTACGGGAGTTTGATGGTCTGAGTTACGAAGATATTGCGGAAATTATGGATTGCCCGGTCGGTACCGTGCGATCGCGAATATTTCGAGCCAGGGAGGCGATTGACAAGCAGGTACGTGCACAGTTGGAAGGGGAGGTCGCGCGTGATGCCGTCTAGGAAATATGAGCAAGAGACATGAGCACCCCATATGAGGATCAGCAACAATGAGTGAACAGATCAGAGGGTCGATCTCGGCCCTGATGGACAATGAGGCTAATGAGTTGGAGTTGGAGCGTCTACTCAACCAGTCTCAGCAAAGTGATGTGCGGGCGAGTTGGAACCGCTATCAATTGGCTGGCCAGGCAATCAATGGCAGCCCATCAGTGCACAACCTGGACGTCTCCTTGTCAGTGATGGCAGCGATTGAAGCGGAGGACGCCGCTGGGGGTATTACGGCGGTGGCACGCAACCATCGCTTTAGCATTGGCGAACTATTGAAACCTGTAGCCAGTCTCGCGGTGGCGGCGTCAGTCTTTGCCTCGGTACTGGTCGGCAGCCAACTCTACGGATTGATGGGCAACGATCTCAACGTCGATCCTGCGCAACAAGTTGCCAATCACGCATCACCGGTTGGCATGGTCAATACCGTCGGCGGTGCTACGGTCAACGCGAACTACGGCGCCCCGGCTATGAAGTCAGGCCCCCGCAACCAGCGCGCTGAGTACAATCGGCTGGCTCGCAAACAATTGCAACGCTATCTGTTACCTCATACGGATGAGGCTGCACTGAATACACCCCAGGGAATGATGCCCTACGCCCGACTCGCCACACTGCGAGTGGAAGACTGATTTGATGCTGCGGCTGTATCGCAAATTGCTGTTGGCGTTCTTGACGACCGGGATGATGGCAGGGTCAATGCCGGCGTGGTCCGATTGCGAGGCCGACCAGGAGGCGCTGGCGTGGCTGGAGCGCATGTCGAGAAGCCTGCGAGAAGTGTCTTACGAGGGTGTATTTACCTACCAGCACGGCAATTCCATGCAGGCCCTGCGAATCAGCCACTCGGTAAAAGAGGGCTGGGAAACGGAGCAGCTCACCAGCCTCAGTGGTCGCAATGGTAGTGTGATGCGAACCCAGCATCCCCTCGATTGTATTCATCCGGGGAGCAAGCTGGTGCGTATCAGTTCGGGTTTTCACGCCGACAGTTGTGGCCTGGCAAAACATTACAAGCTGCAACTGGGAGACCAGGGCCGGGTAGCAGGTCGGCAGGCCCAGTTTCTGCGGGTTATGCCCCGAGACATGTATCGCTACGGTTACAAGATGGCACTGGATAGCGAAACTGGACTGTTGCTTCGCAGCCAGACACTGGCCCAGGATGGCAAAGTGCTGGAGCACTTCCAGTTTGCCGATCTGCATATTGGCGACGTCGCCACGGTGGGCACAGAAGTAGAAGTGCTGCACGAAGCGAGCCACCCCGGACCGGCGAGCGCCACAGCTGTGTCCTATACACTCGCCGGCGGTTCCTGGGAGGTTAGCTGGGTGCCGGAGGGGTTCATATTTACCCGTGCCGATACTCCGCGGCAGGCGGATAAAACGTTTACCGATGGACTTGCAGTTTTTAGTGTCTACCTGGAGCGGTTGGAACGCGACATCGCACCGGGTGAGGGACGGGCTCGGCAGGGAGGAACGACTGCCTATACCCGCGGCATGCGCTTGGACGGACAGCAGGTGTTGGTTACCGTGGTGGGTGAAGTGCCCATCAGCACCGCCCGCATGGTGGCAGATTCCGTCAACTGGATGGTGGCCGCCGATGCTCAGTGAAACCGGTAGAGTGGTAGCGGTCGAGGCAGAGAGCCTGTGGGTGGAAACAATTCGCCAGAGTACCTGTGGCACTTGCAGCGTACAGAAGGGTTGCGGTCACGGCCTGCTGAACCAGATGGGCGACGGCCGCAGCAATTATCTGCGAGTATTGTTAGGCGCGAAACACAACCATGTCTACAAAATTGATGATGAAGTTCGGATTGCTATTCCCGAGCATGTGATAGTGCAGGGATCATTCGTGGTATACATTATGCCCTTGGTGATGACTCTGGCAGGTGCCGGGCTGGGGCAGTTAGCGTGGCCCGGACTGGATGTCGGTAGTATTAGCGGCGCCATTGCGGGATTTTTGTCGGGCATCGGCCTGGTCCGCTGGCACGCCTGGTGGCACCGCGATAATCTGGACTTGCAGCCTCGCTTATTGGGGCCTGTGATGGCCGCGGGCTTGACCGAAGTGTCCGGCCCGGTCTGAGTTTTCTTGTTGTTGAGAGGTATGGTAATGCGTAGATCTGCAGTTGCATGGATGTCGGCGTTTTTGTGGTTGGCCGTCCCGTTGCTTGGCCACACCGCCAACCTGCCTGATTTCAAGCCTATCGTAGAGCAGAATACGCCGGCGGTAGTGAAGATCATGGTGGAATACAAAGCCGCGCCAACACAACATGGCAATCCGCAGCAGAATCAGCAGATTCCAGAGTACCTGCGCCGCTTTTTCGAGTTTCGGGGCCCGCCCCAACAGCAGCGTCAATCCATGGGCTCTGGCTTTATCATCTCCGCAGACGGCTATATCGTCACCAATAACCACGTGGTGGATAACGCTGAGACTATTATGGTGCGGTTGCTTGATCGACGTGAATTTGAAGCGGAAGTGATTGGATTGGATCCCCGCTCCGATTTGGCCTTGTTGCGTATCGATGCCGAGGGCTTGCCGGTACTTAAACTGGGTATGCCCGGAGAATTGGAAGTGGGTGAGTGGGTGCTGGCGATCGGTTCACCCTTTGGTCTCGATTACTCAGTCACAGCCGGCATTGTCAGTGCCAAGGGACGCAGCCTGAATAATGGCAGCAATGACAATTATGTACCTTTCATTCAAACCGACGTAGCGATTAATCCCGGTAATTCGGGGGGGCCGTTATTCAATCTCGAGGGCGAGGTTGTCGGTGTGAATTCGCAGATATATACCCGCAGTGGTGGATCTATTGGTCTGTCCTTCGCGATTCCGGTCAGCCTGGTGGTCAACGTGGTGGACCAGCTGAAAGAGTCAGGTCATGTGACCCGCGGCTGGCTGGGAGTCACTATTCAGGACGTGAACAAAAACCTGGCCGAGTCCTTTGGGCTGGATAAACCCAAGGGTGCATTGATATCCCAGTTGCAGCCCGGCGGCCCGGCGGCAAACAGTGGTCTGCGATCCGGCGACATCATTGTCGAATTTGATGGCCAGCTGATTTTGCGTTCCTCGGACTTACCCCATGTGGTGGGCCTGGTGCGACCCGGTACAGAAGTCGAATTGGAGATTGTGCGCAACAAGAGGCGCAAGACACTCGATGTTACCGTTGGGGGATTGGACTCGGATGAACAGCCCACCGTGGTGGCGGAAGTAGAAGCAGAAGTCTCTGGCGGTAGCCTGGGCCTGGTGGTGGCCGAGGTCGATGAGCAATTGCAGAACCGCTGGGGAATTTCCGGCGGTGTGGTGGTAGCCCAGGTGCTGCCCGGTGAGCCAGCGGAGGAGGGCGGTGTTATGCGCGCGGACATTATCACCCTGGTGGACTCAGCCCCCATCAATTCCGTTGAGGCCTACGAGCGCGCGGTTTCCCGGCTGGAACCCGGTCAATCGGTACCACTGCGGGTCATTCGCCGTGGCTCGCCGCTATTTATCGGACTTAAACTCAATTAGTTGTCCCCAAAACCCCGGAGTCCTTTGGACTCCTGCATGGCGCCGAGGGCGCCTTGCGGGTATAATCGCGCGCTTTCCCAAGCAGTGATATTTCCCAGCCAGTGAGTAACCTGGACTTAATCCGTAATTTTTCAATTATCGCCCATATAGACCACGGAAAATCGACCCTAGCGGATCGATTTATCCAGGTGTGTGGGGGCCTGAGTGAGCGCGAAATGGCCGAGCAGGTGCTCGATTCCATGGATATCGAACGCGAGCGTGGAATTACCATCAAGGCCCAGAGCGTCACCCTCGATTACACCGCCCAGGATGGCAACACCTATCAGTTGAATTTCATTGATACACCCGGCCACGTGGATTTTTCCTACGAAGTTTCGCGGTCACTGGCGGCCTGCGAGGGCGCCCTGCTGGTAGTTGATGCCGGTCAGGGTGTGGAAGCCCAGTCCGTGGCCAATTGTTACACCGCCATTGAGCAGGGATTGGAAGTGTTGCCCATTCTCAATAAAATGGACTTACCCCAGGCCGAGCCGGAACGGGTTAAGCAGGAAATTGAGGAGATTATCGGTATCGATGCCAGCCATGCCTGCGCCGTCAGCGCCAAGTCAGGCATGGGGGTGGAGGATGTACTGGAACACCTGGTCGCCCACATTCCGCCGCCCGAGGGCGATATCGATGCGCCGTTGCAGGCGCTGATCATCGACAGCTGGTTCGATAATTACCTGGGTGTGGTCTCCCTGGTGCGCGTCAAGCACGGGGTCTTGCGCAAGGGTGAGAAGATCATGGCCAAGAGTGTGGGCCGGGCCCACGGTGCGGACGGTATCGGTATCTTTACCCCTAAGCGTGTGGAAACCGGGGTGTTGAAGGCGGGTGAAGTAGGTTTTGTGGTGGCCGGCATCAAGGATATTCACGGTGCGCCAGTAGGCGACACCCTGGTGCATGCAGGTCATACCGAGGTGGAGTCTCTGCCGGGCTTTCAGCTGATCAAGCCCCTGGTTTACGCGGGCATCTTCACCATCTCCACTGATGATTACGAAGATTTCCGCGAGGCACTGGCCAAGCTCACGCTGAACGACGCCTCACTGTTCTATGAGCCGGAGACCTCCGACGCCTTGGGCTTTGGTTTTCGTTGCGGTTTCCTGGGCATGTTGCATATGGAGATTATCCAGGAGCGGCTGGAGCGTGAGTATAACCTCGACCTGATTTCCACGGCGCCCACCGTCATGTACGAGGTGTTGCGTAACAGTGGTGAGGTGGTGCTGGTTGACAACCCTTCAGCGCTGCCGGATCCCGGAGATGTTGATGAAATGCGCGAGCCCATCGTTCAGGCCAATATCCTGGTACCGCAGGAGTACCTGGGCAATGTGCTGACCCTCTGTGTCGACAAGCGCGGCGTGCAGAAGGATATGCAGTTCCTGGGGCAGCAAGTATCAGTTACGTATGAACTGCCGATGGCGGAAGTGGTAATGGACTTCTTCGACCGACTCAAGTCCGTCAGCCGCGGCTATGCCTCCCTCGATTACAGTTTCATACGTTTCCAGAGAGCGGATCTGGTCAAGCTGGATGTATTGATTAATGCCGAACGAGTTGATGCTCTCGCCATCATCGTGCACCGCGATCAGGTACAATCCCGCGGCAGGGTGCTGACGGGAAAAATGAAAGAACTCATCCCCCGACAGATGTTTGATGTGGCCATACAGGCTGCCGTCGGTGGAAAAATAGTCGCGCGACAGACGGTGAAAGCCCTGCGCAAAAACGTGACTGCCAAGTGTTATGGCGGTGATATTTCCCGTAAGAAAAAGCTACTGGAAAAGCAGAAGGCGGGCAAAAAACGCATGAAGCAGGTAGGCAACGTGGAGATTCCCCAGTCGGCCTTTCTCGCAGTGCTGAAGACGGACTAGCAGGAGCAGATCAAAGAATATGGATATCGATTTTCCCCTCATTTTAGTCGTACTGGTGTTCGGCAGCGGTCTTATATGGTTGGCGGATTACCTGCTGCTGGCGCCGGGACGGTTGCGCAAAGTGCATCAATTGCAAGTGGATTACCCGCGGTGGGAGCAGGACAACACCGCTCACCAGCTCGAATACGCCAAACGTGAGAAAGTGGTCTCGGCTGAGCCGGTTGTTGTTGAGTATGCCAAATCTTTTTTCCCGGTGTTGCTGGTGGTTTTCGTTTTGCGTTCCTTCCTGGTGGAGCCCTTCCAGATACCCTCGTCTTCGATGGTGCCAACCCTGGCCGTGGGTGATTACATCCTGGTCAACAAGTACACCTATGGCATTCGCCTGCCAGTGATACGCAACAAGGTAGCTGATCTCAATGACCCCCAGCGGGGCGATGTGATGGTGTTTTTTCCGCCACACTTGAACGACACTTACTTCATCAAGCGTGTTGTCGGTTTGCCCGGTGATACAGTGCGTTACGCCAACAAAAAGTTATATGTGAATGGTGAGGCATACCCGCAGACGCTGCTGGCTCAGTTGCCCCCGGCACGGCCTCGTTATCGCCTCAACCAGGAGACCCTGGATGGGGTTGAGCACCAGATGCAAACTGACAACCTGCGTCGCAACGACAATTTCATGGTCACGGTGAAGCCCGGGCATTACTTCATGATGGGAGATAATCGCGACAATAGTAGTGACAGCAGGGTTTGGGGTCAGGTGCCGGAAAGGGATATAGTAGGCAAAGCGTTCGCGATCTGGATGCATTGGGAGTCTTTTTTGTCTCTGCCCAGCTTTCAGCGCGTGGGTTCCATACAATAATGAAGCTAGCTAAGGGGGAAGGTATGAATCGAACGAGAAATCGGCAGAACGGGGTTTCCATTATTGGTATACTGGTCATCGTGGCGCTTTTTCATTCTTTCTGACGGTCGTTATGCGCCTGTTACCATCCTTCATGGATAGTCGCGAGGTAAAAACGGCCCTGGAATCTGTTGTGGCATCGAGCAACGCTGCCATGCCCCTCATAGAGGTAAAGAGAAAAGTTGCCACCAATTTCCTGACCAATCGCATAGAGGTCATAAAGGCGAAAGAGGTGAAGGTCTATCGCGACAAGGGAAAAATAGTTGTCGATGCCAACTATGAAACTCGTACTACCTTGTTCGAAGGGGTTGACGCAGTGCTGATGTTTAACGATTTCACATACACGATCAAGTAGCAGGCTCCGACGTTGTCGAGTGGCTCGGCGCAATTACAGAGGAAGCTGGATTATCAGTTTAACGACCTCGAACTTCTGGACCTGGCACTAACGCACCGGAGCCGCGGTGCTCACAATAATGAGCGCCTTGAATTTCTTGGCGATTCAATTCTCAACCACGTTGTGGCAGAGGCCCTGTACCACAAATTTCCCAAGGCCCGCGAAGGTGATATGAGCCGCATGCGTGCCTCTTTGGTGAAAGGGGAGACCCTGGCAGAAGTGGGGCGAGAGCTGGCGCTGGGAGACATCCTCAAGTTGGGGCCAGGAGAAATGAAGAGCGGCGGCCACCGTCGTGGATCGATACTGGCTGACACGGTCGAGGCCATTGTCGGGGCGATATTGTTGGACAGTGGTGTGGAACAATGTCGAAGGGTAGTTCTCGCCTTGATGTGCTCGCGCCTTGAGGCGCTAGCCGAGAATAGCATCGCCAAAGACAGCAAAACCCGCCTGCAGGAGTTTCTACAGAGTCGCGGTAAAACACTACCCGACTACCAACTGGAGCGAGTCGAGGGAGAGGATCACAGCCAGGAATTTTTTGTGCGCTGCGAGTTGCCGGATTTCAGCTTGAGCCTGGCCGGCCACGGCAGCAGTCGCCGCAAAGCCGAGCAAGAGGCCGCACAACGCGCGCTGGAGGAGTTACAGGCCAATGAGTGAACAGCAAAAAACAGGCTATGTGGCTATCGTGGGGCGTCCCAATGTAGGCAAATCGACCTTGCTGAATCACATGCTGGGCCAGAAAATCAGTATCACTTCGCGCAAGCCTCAAACCACGCGTCACCAGGTGTTGGGTATCAAGACCGATGAACACGCGCAGATTATTTTTGTCGATACGCCGGGCCTGCACAAAGCCGAGACCAAGGCCATAAATCGCTATATGAATCGGGCTGCCAGCAGCGCCATACGTGATGTCGACGTGGTGATAATGGTGGTGGATCGCACCAGCTGGACCGATGAAGACGAGATGGTGCTGGAGCAGGTAAAGGCGGCACGTGCGCCAGTCATCCTGGCGATTAACAAGGTCGATCTGCTGCAGGATAAAGAAAAGCTGCTGCCCTACCTGCAGTCCCTGGCTGAACGCCATGAGTTCAAGGCTATTTTGCCGGTCTCAGCACTCAATAAGCACAATGTGGATGCTCTTGAAGAGGAAGTTCTGTCAGAGCTGCCCTGGGGTCGTCATTTTTTTCCAGAAGACCAGATCACAGACCGCAGTCAACGTTTCCTGGCCGCCGAGATCGTACGAGAAAAAATAATGCGCCAACTGGGCGATGAATTGCCCTACGCGGTGGCGGTGGAAATTGAGGATTTCAAACTGCAGGGAAAAGTGCTGCATATCTCGGCGTTGATTCTTGTTGAGCGCAAGGGGCAGAAACAGATACTGATCGGCGAAAAAGGTTCCCGGCTGCGATCGATTGGTTCCGATGCGCGTAGAGACATGGAGCCCCTGTTTGACTCGCAAGTGATGTTGCGGCTTTGGGTGAAAGTCAAAAGTGGTTGGTCAGACGATGAGCGGGCCCTGCGCAGTCTCGGTTACCAGGAGTAGCCGGGGTCATTCTGCCGATGCGAGTCTCTCTGCAGCCTTCCTATGTGCTACATACCCGGCCCTACCGGGATAGTTCGCTGTTGGTGGAATTGTTCAGTCGTGAGCACGGTCGGGTGTCGCTGGTAGCCAAGGGTGCTCGTCCCGCCGGTGGCCGGCGCTCTCGTGGGGGCAGCCAGGCTGCGCTGCTGCAACCCTTTACGCCGCTATATTGCTCCTGGAGCGGGCGTAGCAGCCTGCATACGTCCACCGGTTGCGAGCCGAGAGGCCTCTCTGTGCCCTTGCGCGGCCAGAAGATCTATTGCGGCCTGTATGTGAATGAATTGATGAGCCGTCTGCTGCACCACGAAGATGCCCACCCCGAGCTGTTCGATTATTACGAGCAAGTGTTGGTGGAGCTGGGGGACTCAGAAAGCTTCGAATGGGTATTGCGGCAGTTTGAATTTCGCCTGTTGGAGGAACTGGGATACGGTTTCGATCTGCAAAGCGATGGGCTCAATGGTTCAGAGGTACAGGCTGGCCGCTGGTATGCCTATCACGGTGAATACGGACTGGTGCAGGCAGCAGCCGACAGCGCCAGTGACATTCCGCGCTTTGCCGGGGAAGAACTGCTGAAAATAGCCTCGGGTAAGTTGGACGACGACAGCCGTCGCTGTGCAAAACGCCTGATGCGGGCGGCGCTGGCAGTACAGCTGGGCGAGAAGCCCCTCAAAAGCCGCGAGTTGTTCGGGATGGCCTCGTGATCGGAATTGGAACTGACATCGTAAAAGTGAGTCGAATTGAAGAGGTCGTGCAGCGTCAGGGTGAGCGGTTCGTCAGTCGCATTTTGACCGCGGCTGAGATGGATGAGTACGCCGCCAGCAAACAGGCGATTAGATTGTTGGCCAAACGCTTCGCCGCCAAGGAGGCGATTGTGAAGGCGCTTGGAACCGGTATTGGTAACGGCGTGGGCTGGCAGCATATCTGCATCGAACACGATGAGTTAGGCAGGCCGCTGGTGGTACTGAGCGGCGGCGCCGCTGAGCGCGCCGAGAGCCTGGGTGCCACCGGCGTTCTGCTGAGCCTGGCCGATGAAGATGAATACATCGTGGCTTTCGCCGCACTGAGTAGTTAGGAGTATAATCGCCCGCCTTATGCCTGAGTATCCAACTATAGAGTCCTGTGTAGGCAATACCCCGCTGGTGCGCCTGCAGCGCATGGACGGCGGTTCCAACAATGTCATCTTGCTCAAGCTGGAGGGCAATAACCCCGCCGGATCGGTCAAAGATCGACCGGCGATGAGTATGATCCGGCGCGCTGAAATGCGCGGCGAAATCAACCCCGGAGACACCCTGATTGAAGCGACCAGCGGCAACACAGGCATTGCCCTGGCCATGGCCGCTGCCATCAGTGGGTATCGCATGGTATTGATCATGCCCTCCCATATGAGTGATGAGCGCAAGCTGGCGATGGCCGCTTACGGTGCCGAGTTGATAGAAGTTACCCAGGAAGAGGGTATGGAGGGTGCGCGTGATCTCGCCCTCGCGATGCAAGCCCGGGGAGAGGGTCGAGTTTTGGACCAGTTTGCCAATGCGGATAATCCAGGGTCTCACTACGAAGGTACCGGCCCGGAGATCTGGCAGCAGACCGACGGCGAAATCACACACTTCGTCAGCTCCATGGGTACCACCGGCACTATCATGGGCACCTCACGGTTCTTTAAGGAAAAGAACCCCGCTATTGAGATTATCGGCTTGCAGCCAGAGGACGGTTCCAGCATACCGGGGATTCGGCGCTGGCCGCAGGAGTATCTGCCCAGTATTTATGAGGCGCCGCGGGTAGATCGTATTCTTGACATCTCGCAAAGTGAATCGGAAATCACCATGCGGCGCCTGGCCGCAGAAGAAGGGCTATTTTGCGGCGTCTCCTCCGGCGGTGCTGTCGCTGGTGCGCTGAGAATTTCCGCTGAAGTAGACAATGCCACAATTGTGGCCATTATCTGTGATCGCGGTGATCGCTACCTCTCCACAGGCGTATTTGGCGATGGTTAGCACTCGCGGCAGTATCACGGCCGGTGGTGATGGCAAGGTGGACCTGCAGGCGTGGCTGGCGAGTTTGCCAGCCCATATAGAGGAAGCGGGCCCGGAACGGCTGTTGCAGGCGGGCCAGCTTGCTGCAGTGAGCCGTGAGACGAAAGGCCATATCGGTGATGATTGGGCACAGGAGAGTGATAGCTACCTTGCCGGTCTGGATATCGTCCACATACTGGCAGAGCTGCACCTGGGTGAAGACAGCCTGGTGGCTGGCATGCTGTATCGCAGCGTCTGTGAGCAGCGACTCAGCCTGGATGAAGTAGCCCGTCAGTTTGGGGAAAATGTCGCCAGCCTGGTGAGCGGCGTGCAGCGCATGTCTGCCATTTCCGATCTAAATATTGACCAGGACGCACCGGTGCTGGGTCAGGCTGATGGCCAGAAAGACAATATCCGAAAAATGCTGATTGCCATGGTTGATGATGTGCGTGTGGCCCTCATCAAGTTGGCTGAACGGACCTGCGCCATCCGTGCGGTGAAGAACGATGCATCGCGTCGTGAAGCTGTTGCTCGGGAAGTATTTGACGTATACGCGCCACTGGCGCACCGCCTCGGCATCGGCCAGCTCAAATGGGAGTTGGAAGATCTGTCCTTTCGCTACTTGTATCCAGACGCCTATCGCAAGATCGCAAAATTGCTGGATGGCCGACGTCTCGAGCGAGATGACTTTATTGATCGGGTCAAATCAATGTTGGTCAACACCCTGGCACAGAACGAAATTAATGCGGAATTGGTGGGGCGCTCCAAGCACATTTACAGCATCTGGCGCAAAATGCAGCGCAAGGGCATTGGTTTTTCGCAGGTGTACGATATCCGGGCGGTACGGATCCTGGTGCCGGAGGTTAAGGATTGTTACGCCGCCCTGGGAGTTGTACATGGCGCCTGGCGAAATATCCCCAATGAATTTGACGACTACATAGCTAACCCCAAGGAAAATGGTTACCGCTCCCTGCATACAGCGGTGATTGGCCCCGAGGGTAAGATACTTGAAATTCAGATACGCACCTTCGATATGGACGAGGAGGCGGAGTTAGGTGTTTGCGCACACTGGCAATACAAAGGCTCTGATCGCAGGGCCGGGATGGCCAGTAGCTATGAGGAAAAGATCGCCTGGCTCAGGCAGGTTTTGGACTGGCACGAGGAGACCGGCGACCTGCACGACCTGGCGGAGCAGTTTAGTGCCGATGTCGCCCAGGACCGGGTCTATGTTTTTACGCCCAATGGCGACGTGGTGAATCTCACCGCTGGCGCGACGCCGCTGGATTTTGCCTATCACGTACATACCGAGGTTGGACACAGTTGTCGCGGTGCCAAGGTCAATGGCTCGATCGTGCCCCTGACCTACCAGTTGAATACCGGCCAACGGGTGGAGATCCTCACCGGCAAGGAGAGTTTGCCGCGCAGGGACTGGTTGCAACCCGGCCTGGGGTATTTGAGGACCTCGCGGGCGCGCGCCAAGGTGCAGCACTGGTTCAAGGCCCAGGCCAGGGAAGATAATGTAGATGCCGGGCGCCATTTGCTGGAGCGGGAGTTCAAGCGCCTGGCCCTGACCAGCATTGACTACAAGCGGGTCGCGCAGAAGGTTCAACTGACCACCGTTGATGATATGTATGCCGCGGTGGGCGCCGGGGAATTGAGTTCAGCCCAGGTTCTGAATGCCGCCCAGGAACTGGTTGGAAAAGGTGCGGACGCCGATGTAAAACTGCGCCTGGCGCGCCGTCGCAACAACGAACATCAGGAGGGTGTACAGGTGCGCGGTGTGGGTAATCTGCTCACACAGATGGCGGGTTGCTGCAAACCCGTACCGGGCGACAATATTGTCGGATTTATTACCCGCGCCCGCGGCGTTAGTATTCACCGCCGGGATTGTGGCCGAGTATTGCAGTTGCAGATAAGTAGCCCTGAGCGCATTGTCGATGTTGACTGGGGCGGAGCGATGGATCGGGGCTACGAGGTGGATGTTTCCGTTGAAGCCTATGATCGATCGGGGCTGTTGCGGGATATTTCCGAGCTTTTCTCCCTTGCTCATGTGAACGTACTTTCTATTAGTACTCACACCGATCGCACGGAACACCTGGCGACCATGCGCTTCACTCTTGAAATTGCCAATCTTACTTCTCTGGGCCGTTTGCTGGATCGGCTGACCCGCTTGCCGAATATCATTTCTGCAGTGCGACTCCAGGAAGACCATGGCTGACCTACAACCGTACCAACTTGCTGATCTGCTCAGGGTGATGCAACGTCTGCGTGACCCGGAACAGGGTTGCCCCTGGGATTTAGCGCAAGATTTTCGCAGTATTGCACCATCGACGCTGGAAGAAGCCCACGAACTGGTTGAAGCCATTGAGCACGATGACTTTGATCATATCCCCGAGGAATTGGGCGACCTGTTGTTCCAGGTGATCTTCTACGCCCAGCTGGGGACGGAGCAAAACCGCTTTGAATTTTCAGATATTGTGCAAACCCTGGTGGAGAAGCTGCTGCGGCGGCATCCGCATGTATTCGCGGATGGTGAAATCGAAGGCGTGGTGGAGGGAGAAATCACCGTTGCTGAGGTAAAGCAAAGCTGGGAATCGATCAAGCAGACTGAACGCGACAGTCGAGAGCAGGGTGGGGCGCTCGATGATATACCACTGGCGCTGCCCGCCCTGAGTCGGGCGCAGAAAGTCCAGAAGCGGGTGGCGCGGGTTGGTTTTGACTGGAATTCCGCGGCTGAGGTGCTGGACAAGGTGGACGAGGAGCTCGAGGAGTTCCGCGCCGCACGAGAGGAGAGCAAGGCGCGCAGGGAAGAGGAGCTAGGCGACCTGATTTTTACTTGCGTCAACCTGGCACGACACGAAGGCATTGATGCTGAAAGCGCGTTGCGCCGCGCCACCCAGAAATTTGAACACCGTTTTAGCCAGCTCGAACAAGCGTTCGCTGCCAATGGTGAGTCGCTCCCGAAAGCGTCCATGCAGCGAATGAATGAGCTATGGGATCAAGCAAAGATGTCGAAATAAATGGACTCTGAGCCCATTTACTCTCACTTCTCATGGCGGTATTGTGTCGCCCTCTTAAAAAAGGCAGGTAGGCTGATATGAGATTAATTCTGTTGGGCGCCCCGGGCGCGGGCAAGGGTACTCAGGCCAAATTCATTTGCGAAAAATATGGTATCCCGCAGATTTCCACGGGCGATATGTTGCGAGCCGCGGTTAAGGCGGGCACCGAGTTGGGTGTGCAAGCCAAAGCGGTTATGGACTCCGGCGCGCTGGTTTCAGATGAAATCATCATCGGCCTGGTTAAAGAACGGATCCAGGAAGACGACTGCGCTCAAGGTTTTCTCTTCGATGGATTTCCGCGAACCATCCCCCAGGCGCAAGCGATGGTCGACGCCAGTGTTGCCATCGATCATGTTCTGGAAATAGCTGTTGCAGATGAAGAGATTGTTTCCCGTTTGAGCGGTCGTCGCGTACATGAAGGTTCTGGTCGTGTTTATCACGTCTTTTTTAATCCACCAAAACAGGAAGGTGTTGATGATGAAACCGGTGAGGCACTAGTGCAACGCGACGATGATAGGGAAGAAACTGTTCGTGTTCGCCTCGGCGTGTATCACGAGCAAACTGCTCCCCTGGTAGACTTTTATTCACTTTTAGAAGGTGAAGATGCGCCTGCTTATCACCGCGTTGAAGGTGTTGGTTCGGTTGATGAAATTTGTAGTAAGGCGTTTGAAGCACTAAATAGCTAAATTATGTCAAAAAAACGTAGTGTGAATACTGCAACCTAACTGTTGTAACCTGCTTTTTTAATGTGTTATTTTGGCTTTGCGTTATCCACTAATAACACGCGGGGATAAGTGACATGGCTAAAGCTAAAAAGAAAGCAGCAAAAAAGAAAGCAGCTCCTAAGAAAAAAGCAGCTCCTAAGAAAAAAGCAGCCGCCAAGAAAAAGGTAGCAGCTAAGAAGAGGGCAGCTCCCAAGAAGAAAGCAGCTCCTAAGAAGAAGGCAGCAGCCAAGAAAAAGGCAGCTCCCAAGAAGAAGAAGAAGGCAGCAGCTAAGAAGAAGAAGGCAGCTCCCAAGAAAAAGGCAGCAGCTAAGAAGAAGAAGGCAGCTCCCAAGAAAAAGGCAGCAGCTAAGAAGAAGAAGGCAGCTCCCAAGAAAAAGGCAGCAGCTAAGAAGAAAAAGGCAGCTCCCAAGAAGAAAAAGGCCGCTGCTAAGCGTAAGAAGAAGTAAAGCTCTTCAAGCGAGAAACCCGTCCACCAGGCGGGTTTCGACCTTACGCTTTATTACTGGGCTGGCGCCGATTGTGATTGGCAAAGTTCTCGGGGCAATCCGAGAAGTCTACTACGCCGCATTTTATCCCCTTGTGCCAGCCCTTTACTGACCTCCCGCCCTCGGTGAGGTAGTGTTGCAACGACTCCCGACAATCTTTTCTCAGCGCACAGAATAAATACTGCGATCGCGTTCCATCGTGAGCATAAACCGCGTCATAGCCGCCTTCTGCCAGTGCGCTCAGCAAGCGCTCGACCAGTTTCAGCGGCGGGTCGGGGCAATCACAGGGTACGGTAACGGCGAGTTCTGTCCGCACCAGCGCCAGTGCCGCGCATATACCGGCCAGCGGGCCCTGGAAGTCAGCCAGGGTGTCTTCCACAACGATCGATGCTAATTCTTGATACTGATCCAGGTTGCGGTTGGCGCTAATGATCAAATCGCTGACCTGGGGTGAGAATACCTCAAGTAGGGCTTCGACGCGGGTACTGTCATGCCAGGGCAGCAGGCCCTTGTCCGCGCCGCCCACCCGGCGACCTCGCCCGCCCGATAGAACGATGCCTGTTACCTGCTTTTCCATAATTACCAAAACGACAATGCTTGTGTTGGGAACACACAGTATGTGATGCTTTGCGCCTCAATTAAATAGCCTTTGCCCATGCCTGATCACACGCCCAACATTCTGGCGATAGATACCGCCACAGATGTTTGCTCGGTAGCCCTCAGGTTGGCCGGTGAGGATCGATACATCAGCGAAACGATTCCTCGGCAACACAGCCAGCGCTTGTTTGGCATGTTGCGAGAATTACTGCCGCACGGAAATTTGCGAGAACAGGGTATCGATGTGTTGGCTTACAACCACGGCCCGGGTTCTTTTACCGGCTTGCGAATCGCTGCCAGTGCTGTGCAGGGCCTGGCTTTTAGTAACGAACTGCCGGTAGCGGGCGTGTCGACCCTGGAGTGCATCGCAGAAGGAGCGCGCCGCAGCAACCGGATAAAGGTTGGTGCAAGCCTGCAGGTGAGACTGGATGCCCGCATTGGAGAGTTTTACTGGGCTGACTTCAAGGTTGAGGAGAATTCGGTACAGCGTCTCAGTCCGGATAGTGTGTGTAAGGGGCAGGAACCGCCCGTGCCTGAACACATCGATAAGATAGTGACGGATACCTTTCCCGATCCACTCGACCTTCTGAACCTGGCGCAGCGGAGCTGGTACGCAGAGGAACTGGTCGAAGCCGACCAGGTGATTCCAGTCTATGTGCGTGACGAAATTGGTTGGAAGAAATTGGCAGAGCAGGGCCCGCGGTGACCGATACGCTACAGGCAGTCCTGCTGGCGGTAGTGCAGGGCATGACAGAATTTCTGCCTATATCCAGTTCCGCTCACCTGATTTTTCCCGCTCAGTTGCTAGGCTGGGAGGATCAGGGCCTGGCTTTTGATGTCGCTGTACACGTCGGTTCCCTGTTTGCCGTACTCGCCTATTTCCGTCGTGATCTGTTGCAACTGCTGGTGGGTAGCTGGCAGAGCCTGCGCGCGCGTGAACTCAATCAATCGCTCTTCCACCATGGTTCTGTTCCTGGTGGTGGCGACCATTCCCGCTGGCGTGGCGGGCCTGTTGTTAAAGGATATCGTCGCCACCGAATTGCGAACGGTGCAGGTCATTGCTGTCACCACGCTGGTGTTTGCCCTGTTACTGGGTTTCGCGGATCGGCGCAGCTCTGTCAAGGCCACCACCACGGCCGCCCTGGACTGGCGCAGTGTTTGCATGATTGGATTGGCACAGGCCCTGGCCATCGTGCCGGGCACATCTCGCTCGGGCATCACCATGACGGCCGCGCTGCTGTGTGGCCTGGGTCGTGAAGAAGCGGCGCGCTTCTCGTTCCTGCTGTCGATTCCGATCATTGCGGCGGCCGGATTACTGCAGACCCTCGAGTTGAGCGGAGCCAGTGCGCCGGTCGATTGGACGATGATTATTTGTGGTGGGCTGGTATCTGCCGTGACAGCCTACCTGTGTGTGCGTTGGTTCCTGTCACTGATCGGCCGCATCGGGTTTATGCCCTTTGTGATATACCGGTTGGCGCTGGGTTCTGTGTTGGTATGGATAGGATGGTGAGATGAAAGCAGCATTTATTGGTCTGGGGGTAATGGGTTATCCCATGGCCGGGCATTTGCAGAATGCCGGTTGTGAGGTGACGGTATTCAACCGCAGTGAGACCCGGGCAGCGGCCTGGGTTGAACAGTATGGTGGTTGCCATGCTGACAGTCCGGCCCAGGCGGCAGAGGGCGCCGAGCTGGTGCTGACCTGTGTGGGCAATGATGACGATGTACGCAGTGTCGTGCTGGGAGAATCTGGCGCCCTGGCGGGCATGTCAGCGGGCGCTGTGCTGGTGGATCACACAACGGCCTCAGCAAATCTTGCCAGGGAATTGGAGGCCGCCGCTGCCGCGCTGGGCTGTGGTTTCCTTGATGCACCGGTGTCCGGTGGTCAGGCTGGCGCTGAAAACGGTCAGCTGACCATTATGGTGGGTGGTAGTGAGCAGTGTTATGAGGAGGCGCTGCCAGTGATGGATCATTACGCTCGTTGTGTTCGACGTATGGGCATTGCCGGCAGTGGCCAACTGACGAAAATGGTCAACCAGGTCTGTATTGCCGGCATAGTCCAGGGCCTGGCCGAGGGATTGCAGTTTGCACTACAGGCGGGCCTTGATGCGGCAGCGGTGGTGGAGGTCATTTCCCAGGGTGCAGCGCAAAGCTGGCAAATGGAGAATCGCTACCGAACCATGTTGGCTGGTGACTATGAACACGGTTTTGCGGTGGATTGGATGCGCAAGGACCTGGCCATTGTGCTTGAACAGGCACAGGACTATGGTCTGGATATGGAGCTGACGCGGCTGGTGGATAGTTTTTATGCGGAGGTGCAGGCACTGGGCGGTGCGCGCTGGGATACTTCCAGCTTGCTGGCTCGCCTGCAGCTCAAACACGATCAAGGGCAATCATGATGGAACTGGAACACTATAACGGGGCTTTCCTGGCATTTATGCAGCGAGCCGTCTCCCCCTTTCACGCAGTCAAGGAGATGTGTGACCGGCTCGACGAAGCCGGTTTTAGCCGCCTGGGGGAAGGTGAGAAGTGGCAGATCGAAAACGGCGGTAGCTATTACCTGACCCGCAATGACAGCTCCCTGATCGCCTTTCGAATCGGTAGTAAAGGTGATGGTTTTGAAGGCGGTCTGCGCATGGCGGGCGCCCACACCGACAGCCCCTGTCTGATGGTTAAACCCAATCCAGAGAGAACTTCCCAGGGCTATCAACAGTTGGGTGTTGAAGTCTACGGTGGGGTTTTACTGAACCCCTGGTTCGATCGCGACCTGTCCCTGGCCGGGCGGGTGACGTTCACTGACAGCCGGGGCCAGCTGTGTAAGCAACTGGTGGATTTTCGGCGCGCCATCGCGGTGATTCCGAGCCTGGCTATTCACCTGGATCGAGAGGCCAACAAGTCGCGCAGTATCAATGCCCAGACCGATATCGTACCCATTCTGAACAGCGGCGATTCACTGGATATACGCAAGCTGTTGGCACAGCAATTGAATGAGGAGCACCCGGGCATTGATGTCACCGAGGTGCTGGAATACGAGTTGTGCTTCCACGATACCCAGCCGGCTGCACAAGTGGGCCTGGAGGGTGAATTTATCAGTTCCGCGCGGCTCGATAACTTGCTGTCCTGCTATGCGGGACTACAGGCAATCATCGACAGCGATGGCAGCCAGTCCAGCCTGTTGGTGTGCAACGATCATGAAGAAGTGGGCAGCATGTCGTCCGCCGGGGCCCGGGGCCCATTCCTGCTGTCGGTATTGCAACAACTGTGGCCCGATGTGCAGGCGTTTAATGCCATGATCAACGCCTCCTTCATGATCTCCT
Source organism: Halieaceae bacterium (assembly GCA_965237855.1). GTDB lineage: Bacteria > Pseudomonadota > Gammaproteobacteria > Pseudomonadales > Halieaceae > CBDEGK01. The sequence continues at coordinate 406,517 of CBDEGK010000008.1, forward strand.
CTGACAATGCCCACGGTGTACATCCAAACTTTGCCGCTCGTCACGACGACAAACATGGACCGATGCTGAACGGTGGGCCAGTGATCAAGACCAACGCCAATCAGCGCTATGCCAGCAACAGCGAAACCGCGGCGCTGTTTCGCCAGTTGTGCCAGCAACTGGACATTCCGGTGCAGGCGTTCGTGGTGCGCTCGGATATGGCCTGTGGCTCGACAATTGGCCCTATCACTGCGGCTGAGATTGGCGTACGTACCCTGGATGTGGGCATCCCCCAGTTTGCGATGCACTCGATCCGGGAACTGACCGGCAGTCTTGACCCCCACCGGCTGGCGCAGGTGCTGACCGCCTACATGGACTGGGACAAGCCGCTCAAAGCCGTCAGTAGTTAACCAGGACCCTGCACGTGAAGAAACTCGGCCTTGTTGGTGTCATCAGTATTCTGTTCAGCGCCGTGCTCTATATGCTTATTGTTTATAAAGACGTGCCGGTAGATTCAGCGATGGAGAGAGCCAGTGGCTGATCGACGGCTGGTTCAGCCGACCGGGGCCGCTGTCAATCCCGCACTGACTTTTCAAACCCTGCCCAGGTACGACGAGGTCATTCTGTTCGAATGAGCATAGCTATTCCCTCCCCTGGGGGAGGGAGGCAATGGTTCATGATGTTGGTCTTGAGCGTTCTTCGCCAGATTTTCGAGTTCTCTATGCTTGTTCGGTAACCGGCACGATTCCTGTACATTTGTGAATCCCCCATTCCATCAAACGCCAGAGCCCAGTTCTGTCGACGATGGGATTAACCCAGTTGGTAATGGTGCAGTAGTGGGTATTGCGCAGCCCACGATGGTGTCGCGCGTGCTGGCTTCGGCCCTGGATGATGCCACAATCCTGTAGCCAGGTAATGAGGCGACCGTTCTCTGTGCGGGTACGGTGTGCACATTTATGAACCTCGTTGCCGTTTGCCGCCAGCACGAGAAAGAGCGCCAGTTCCCAGCCGAACCAACCTCCCCACAGCGCTGCCAGGGCGATGACGACGGATGCCTTAACCTGCAAGTGTGCACTCTGGTACCAGTTGTTTTGTACAAAGGCGCGTGGACGGTCGTGATGCAATCGATTGGGCGCGATAACAGAAGCCCCCACAACAGGCCAGTCCTCCTGGCCATAGTTATCTTCCAGCCAGTGCACCATCCCGCAGGTAAGGTCAGCGGCTGAGATAATAAACAGGATACATAGTGCGTAGTAAATTACCGCGGCAATCAGATCAAGCGTCATGGGTGTTTCCCCCTCAGTTGTTAGGAGACACTGTGGGGGCAGAGAGGCTTTAGTTACCTGAGGGAAGGCACAACATTTTCTTAGGTTTTCGAATCTTTTCTTAGTTCTTTTGGATAGGTGCTTTATTCGCCTTATAGTGGAAGACTAGTTTATATTAACAACAATGACTGAAGACAAGGGTGGTCAGGATCTCCGTGCGGGATTTATATTGGGCCCGTGGACGGTACAGCCGAACCAGAACCTGATTGACGACGGCCAGCACTCGAATCACCTGGAACCCAAGGTGATGGAGGTGCTGTGCTTCCTGGCCCGGCGCCAGGACGAGGTGGTCAGCCGCAGTGAGCTGATAGAGGAAGTCTGGAAAGGCACCTACGTGGGCGATGAGGTGCTGTCGCGCGCCATATCGGTACTGCGCGCCCAGCTGGGGGACGATCGCAAGAATGCCTCCTACATCGTTACCGTGCCTAAGGCGGGCTACCGCCTGATTATGTCAGTGGCGCCGCTACCATCATCTGAGCCCGGTGGATCGGTGTTCCAACGACATGCGCGATTTTTTCGATTCGCCGTACCCGGCGTGGTGCTGGCCCTGGTGGCAGCGGTGTTTCTCACTGCTACCCAGCCGCCCCCACCGCCTCCCGATCCAAATTCTCCAACCCTGTATGAAGACCTGTCTGACTGGTTTCAGTACCTGATTAGCGGGGGCAGACCGGCGGACAGTATATTTGAAATCGCTGTGCTGCCCTTTGAAGATATCAGCGAAGCGTCGGGCAATGCCTTTTTTAGTGATGGCCTCACCGACGAGCTCATCGGCTCGCTGAGCCGGGTGGAGGGCCTCAAGGTTGTCGCTCGCAGTTCGTCCCTGAGCCTTCGGCACCGGCATGAAGATGTGCGCGCAATTGGTGATTTCCTACAGGTAGACGCCGTTATTGAGGGCACAGTGAAGCGCGTAGGCGACAGAATACGCATCAGTTGCCAATTAAGCAGCACCCAAGATGGTTACGTACTCTGGTCTGAAACCTACGACCGCAACCTGGATGACCTGTTGGTACTGCAGGATGAACTGTCCCGGTCCATCGTCTCTGCCTTGCGCGAAAAACTAGCCCTGACAGAGTTGCAGGCCGCCACCGACACCTCTCCAACGCCGAACATGGCTGCTTACCAGCTCTATCTGTACGGGAAATTCCTGGGGAAATTGCGGGGCGAAGTGCCGTTGCGTAAGAGCATATCGCTGTTTGAGCAGGCGCTGGAACAGGATCCACTCCTGACCCGTGCTGCCCTGGGCCTGGCCAATGCCTACATCGAATTGCCGTTCTACAGCACAGAGGATGAGGAGGAAATGTTCAGCCGCGCACTGGCACTGCTAGCGCAATTGGTTGTCATTAGCGAGGAGGAGGCCGCTGAAATCGAAGGCATCAAGGGCTTTATCGCGTTTCGGCAGTGGCGCTGGATCGATGCAGAGAGGCACTTTCGCAAGGCCCTGGTATTGGCACCCCGCAATCCGAACCTGTACGTGTTCTATTCCCAGTTGTTGGCCTCCGTTGGGCGCGTGGATGATGCAGTCAAAGCCGCACAACAAGCCAATGAACTGGATGCGGTTTCTCCGGTGGCCAACAATTTACTCGCTGCTAGCTATTTGATGGCAAAAGATAATCTGCGCGCTGCAGAGCAATTTGCCGTGGGTGCGGAACTGGGTTTCAACAATCAGCGCAACCCCGCTTATCTGTTGTTTCTGACCCGTACTGGCCGCTTCAGTGAAGCCGGACGGGTTATAGAAAACCTGTATGACTCCAACGGTGCTGACCCGCGCTGGCTACTGGATAATCTCGAGGCGATCAGCAGCGGGACCGCCGAGCGGGCCCTTGTAGAAGTCGCGACCGAACATATTGAGGCCGGTGATATCCCACCGCGCTTCCAGGTCTGGTTGTGGTTGAAGCTGGATCAGCCTGAACGGGTCTATGAAACAGTAATGGGTTACGCCAGTCAGAAGAAACAGGTCGACTTTGGGCTGCTGTTTACCCAGGAGGCAGAGATGTTCAAGGATAGCGGCACCTTCGACCAGCTGGTTGAAGACACTGGCCTGGCGGCCTACTGGGCACGCTATGAGGGCCCCGATTAAAGAAGTCCTAAGAAAGCTTTAGCGAAAGATCACAACTCCATCAGGTATCGCCGACACCCCGGCCCTAGTCTCTCCAGCAGTACTCACACTACGAGGGGAGACCACATGACCAGGATATTTACTCACACCCTGCTGGGGATGCGCACAATTGCCCTAATCGCCGTTCTTGCCACCGCCGTATGTGGCTGTGGCGGGGGTGGCGGGGCCGGCGGCGGCAGCGCTAACCACGACCCGTATTCTGCTCGCATTACCCTGCAACAGGGTGAGTTCGTGGTGCGTGAACAGCCCTTGGAACAAGATACTCGATTTCGTATCGAGGGATGTCCAGAAGACGTGTGCTCCACTGAGCTGATCGATTGGGATTCGCCGCAATTCCGTGTGGCGATTAAATATTTCACCACCAGTGCAACGCCCGCAGGTACCTATGACATCAGCTTGATTTCCTACCTGGGGGGAGAGTCCTGCGCATTTTTCGGTGGCTGTTCCACACAGCCGGAGGAGATTCTGCAGCGCTGGCAGGTTCAACTGGAAGTGGTGGCCGGGGGCTACGTCTTCGAACGGGTACTGCCCTACACGGTGACGGGCCAGGTCGAGTCGGTGGCAGTGGTGGACATGAATGGCGATGCCCGCCCGGACGTGGTGACGCTCAGCTCAGGTGTGCATCCTGCGCAGTCGAGCCTCTCTGTCTACCTGACCCAGGCCGCCGGAGGCCTGGAGCTGCAGGTGGTTGTTCCAGTCTTTGAGGAGCGGGCTACCGACTTCCTGGCTGCGGACTTTGATAATGATGGCACGACTGACCTGCTGGTCACCTATTCCAATGGTTTGGCTGTCCCCGCTGGCATTATTGTTTTCCGGGGGCTGGGCAACGGTGACTATGAGCCCGGCGTTTCGCAGCCGATTGTAAACGCCGCCTTCGAGCCTTGGAACGCGCGCTACCCACAGTTTGTCGACATAGATGGTGACGGCGCGCGGGAAATCGTGGTGGCGGTGCAATGGCGAGAAGCCAATTCGGGTGGGGGAGTGGTGGTGTTAAAGCACCTCAATGATGAATATGTGGCCACGCAGTTTCTCGACGCCAATGAAAAGAATCTAGTGCGGGCGGTGGAGATAGTGGATGTAAACCAGGACCAACTGCTCGATCTCGTCGTACTGGTTGATACCCCGTCGGGATCCGCACTGGAAATATATGCTGGCAGCATCACTGCAGAATTCTCGCCGTCGCCCCTGCATATGGAGACACTGGCTGGTCGCGCTTATTCCATGCTCACAGCTGACCTGAACAATGATAGCCTGATCGATATCGTTACAGCGCAGAGGCAAAAAGTGGTTGCCAGGTTGGGCCGGGGAGGGGGTATGTTTGAAGAACCGTATAGTATTTCTGTGGGCAGTGATATTCGTGCCTTGGGCTGGGCAGATATGAACGGTGATGGACTGGTAGATGTGGTCACGGGTAATGTCAGTCCATTCAAGCTGCACCAACCCTCGGTGAGCTCCGCGTCAGTCCTGGAGGGGGATGGGGTCGGCGGTTTTGCCCGACCTTCGGCGGTGGCGATGGACAGCCCGTTGCACGACCTGGCGTTGGCCGATTTTAATGGGGATGACAGGGTTGATTTGGTGCTGGTTCACGGCGGAATCGACCAGCTTACTCAGTTTAGCCAGTAGTGCGGCCTTAACGCCGATAGTTAACCAGATCTATCACCACGGTAGCCCTTGCGAAACCGGGGCAAAAGATCAATACTCCCAGTTACCTACTCTTGTCCAGATGCTGATCCAACCGCACTTATCGTGCAGGAGTAACCCCATGAAATTCTCAACGATGATTGTTCCCGCCAGTATGCTGTTGATATTCGGTGTGCCTACTACCATTGCCGAAGAGGAGCGGGATATCCCCATTTCAGAGGTGCCGGAATATGTGCTGGCCGCCGCTGAAACTGCCGTCCCCGGTTTCCAGATTGAGGAAGCGGAAATCGAATTCGAAAACGGCGAGGAAGTTTATGACCTGGAGGGCGAAGTCGACGGACAGGAAATTGAAATTGAAGTGAATGCGGCCGGACAGGTACTCGAAATAGAGCGCGACGACTAGCGGCACGTCCTGAGTTCTGAGGACCCACGCGCTGCACCAAATGGATGCCATCCCCCAGATTTTGAAACGAGAGGAATAATAATGTCAAAAAATACACAGTATGCTTCGTTGGCTGGACTCCTGGCGATGCTTTGCTTCACCTCGGCAGGGGTAAGCGCTGCAGAAAAAGAGGCCAGCAAGGTGTCAGGTTACCTGGGGCCGGAAGTCTACGCCCTGCTGGAAGAAGTTCAGACTCACGATGGCACCACGGTCAAACGCTGGATCGGCCCAAAACTGAGTTTTGCCAACTATAAGAAAGTGTTGATTGAAGACGTCATCCTCTTTCCGGAGCCAGAACCTGGCCCCCAGATAAGCCAGGAAACACTGGATGCGGTGAGGGCTTATCTGACAGAAAAACTCAAGGTCAAGGTAGGTGCTGTATTGAGCCTCACCACCGAGCCCGGCCCGCAGGTCTTGAGGATGCAAGTTGCAATTACTGGCGTGGAGATCACTACTGAGGGCATGAAAGTTTACGAGGTCATGCCGGTGGCTGCCGTGTTCGGGGGCTTTAAGGCGCTTACCGGAACCCGTGATCGGGAAGTGGCGGTCTTTGTTGAGGGCAAGATGTCCGACAGCGTAACAGGGGAAATGGTGGGTGCCGTGGTGCGCAGGCTGAAAGGCGACAAGTTGGATGGCACCAGGGAACAGCTGAAACTGGAGCACTTGCAGGGCAATCTCGATTCGGCGCTGGACGATGCACAGGGCGAGTTTTCCGAAATGCTGGGAAAAGAAGAATAGTACAGCCTTTCCCAGCGCATTCTCCTCAGCTAATTAGCAAGCACGGACATTAACGCCGTGAAGCCCTTAGTTGTTTAATTATGCGAGTTTTACTGCTGTCCGCATACGATGTGTTGTGGTCAACTATTTTTGGACACTTTGCTTAAGTTAAATTCGTAGTCCATCGGCGTTTTGTATCCCAGCGTAGAATGCAGCCGCTTCGCGTTGTAATACACCGCCACATACTCCCGGACATCTGCGATCGCAGCTTCTCGAGTGCAATATCCCTGGTCACACGTCCATTCGCGCTTTAGGCTGCTGAAAAATCGTTCAACTGGCGAATTGTCCCAGCAATTACCTTTTCGACTCATGCTCGCTATGATTCCATGCTGCTTTAGCAGTGCTTGGTAAGCATGGCTGGCATATTGACTGCCACGATCTGAATGGTGGATCAAGCCTGGCGGTGGATTCCTTAGGCTTACGGCCATTATCAATGCCCTGATGACCAGCGCCTTGGTCATGCGGCGATCCATAGACCAGCCAACAACTCGTCGAGAGTAAAGGTCAATCACCACGGCCAGGTAGACCCAACCCTCCTGAGTCCAAAGATAAGTAATATCGGACCCCCAGCACTGGTTGGGGCTTGCGGGTGAAAATGCTCGATTCAGCACATTGTCAGCCACAGGTAATCGATGTTTGCTGTCAGTGGTGACCTTGTATTTACGTTTAGATTTGACGACGAGGCCCATAGATTTCATGAGCCGCCTGGCGCGATAACGACCAATGGAGAAGCCTTCTGCAGTAAGTTGACGGCTCAGTCTACGACTCCCCATACTCTGCCGAGAATCTGTAAACAGGGACTTCATTCGCCGCCTGACAGCCAGCTCTTCAGGACCAATCACCTTGCCTCCACGGGCCCTCCAGGCGTAGTAGGAGCTACGCTTTACACCGATGACCCGGCACAACATTGTTACTGGATATTGAGCTGTATTACCTTGCACTAAGGCGTACTTCACTTCATTTCCTTTGCGAAATACGCCGACGCCTTTTTTAGAATTTCTTTCTCCATTTTGAGTTCTCGAACCTCACGGCGCAGCCGCTTTAGTTCCTCTTGTTCGTCCTTAGCAAGTGCATTGATGTGGGAATTAGCCTCATGCTCTCGCTTCCAACGCCCGAGTAGCCCTGGGCCAACATCCAGGCTCCGTGCAGCTGCGACTATGGTATAGCCCTGCTCAATCACCAATGCCACGGCATCTTGCTTGAAATCATCAGGAAAGTTCCGTTTTTGTCTACTTGTCATTGTTCACCTCGTATTTGATTTTTACAGTCTATACAAGGTGTCCACTTTTAGTAGACCACAACAATGCTGCCAGTCACAGACATTGGCGTGAAACCCTCTGTAGGGAAATCTCCGACTGGGACTGGCAGGTACTGACACTGCCACCGCGTTACTTCAGCTGGCGTATTCGCAGCAATGCACTGACATGGTGGGGAGAGCAGGGCGAACTACTGCGCCAGGAGTACGATGTGTTGCTGGCGACCTCCATGGTGGATCTGGCAACCCTGCGTGGGCTGGTGCCAAGTCTGGCTGGGATTCCAACGGTGTTGTATTTTCACGAAAACCAGTTCGTCTACCCCCCCGGCCAATCTCAGCACGGTCTGCTGGAAGCACAAATGGTCACTTTATACAGTGCCCTGGCGGCCGACCGTATCGTGTTCAATTCCACCTATAACCGGGACAGTTTCCTGACCGGTTGCCAGCAGATGTTAGAGCGCTTTCCGGATGGCGTGCCCGCCTCGACCATAAAGCGGTTGCATGACAAGGGCGAGGTGTTGCCGGTGCCGATTGCGTCTCCGGCGCAAAGCAGCACACGCAGAGGCAATCACAGATTGCAGTTGCTGTGGAATCATCGCTGGGAGTATGACAAGGGGCCGGCTGAGTTACTGGAAATAGCCACGGCGTTGCTAGACAGTGAACTCGAATTTGACCTGCATGTAGTCGGTCAGCAATTTCGCGATCAGCCGGCCGAATTTGAAGAATTACAGCGGCTGTTACATCAGTCTCAGTGCCTGGGTAGCTGGGGCTATGTGGAATCGAGAGAGGCCTACCAGCAACTGCTGGCAAATTGTGATGTGGTGATTTCTACAGCGCAGCACGATTTTCAGGGACTGGCGGTACTGGAGGCCTGCGCCGCGGGCTGCAAGCCCCTGGTGCCGGCCCGGCTGGTCTACCCGGAATGGTTTGGAGCCGACAATTGTTACCGGGACGTGAACCACTCGGTTGCCATGCTAAGGTCTGGAAGCCTGCCAAGGGTGGATGTGAGTAACTTTTTTGTCGACAACTTGATGCCGCGCTACCGACAGCTGATGCATAGCCTGTGCGCCGGCAACTCTGTATCATAAGCGGCTTTTTGCAGGAACGACCAGAGAGCAGCCTTGAGCGACCAGAAAAAAGCCATGGAAAAACACCGCGTACTGACCGGCATTACCACCACCGGCACCCCGCACCTGGGCAACTACGTGGGCGCCATTCGTCCATCGGTCCGTGCCAGCAAGGATGACAGTGTTGAGTCCTATTTTTTCCTGGCGGATTATCACGCCATTATCAAGTCAACGGAGCCGGCGCAGGTCCGCGAGTCCAGCAAGGAAATCGCCGCCACCTGGTTGGCCCTGGGTCTGGACACAGACAATTCCCTGTTTTACCGCCAGAGCGATGTTCCCGAGATTCCCGAGCTGACCTGGATACTGACCTGTAACGCCGCCAAGGGTCTTATGAACCGGGCCCACGCCTACAAGGCTTCGGTGCAAACCAATGAGGAAGCGGGCGAGGACCCCGATCACGCCGTTACCATGGGCTTGTTCAGTTATCCCATCCTGATGGCGGCCGATATACTGATCTTCAACGCCCACGATATACCCGTGGGTCGGGATCAAATACAGCACGTAGAGATGGCCCGCGATATTGCCCAGCGTTTTAATCATCATTTTGGTGAAGTGTTTACCCTGCCCACGGCGGTGATAGACGACAGTGTGGCCGTCTTGCAAGGCCTGGACGGGCGCAAGATGAGCAAGAGTTATAACAACACCATTGCCTTGTTTGAGACTGAAAAACGGCTGCAAAAGTCGATTAACAAGATAAAGACCAACCTGTTGGAGCCCGGCGATCCCAAGGACGCCGACGATTCGACGGTATTCCAGGTGTGGGAGGCTTTTGCTGACCCTGAGCAGGCGCAGGAGATGCGGCAGAAGTTTGCCGACGGCATTGCCTGGGGCGAGGCCAAGAAAGAGCTGTTTGCGCTGATTAATGACGAAATTGCCCCGGCGCGGGAACGCTATTTTGAGTTGATGGCGGCGCCGGAGTTTATCGAAGCAGAGCTGCAAAAGGGCGCGGTGCGTGCTCGAGAGCAGGCCTCCGCGCTGATGGACAAGGTGCGTGACGCGATCGGTATAGGGCCGATCCGCTGATCCGCTAGTTATTCTTACCTGGGTATAAAGCTGTAGCTCAGCTGTACAGACAGGGAGCGCGGCTCGCCGACGAAGTAGCGGTAGTTGCCAAAACCAAAGTCCGCGCGCTCAGCATAGTCTTCATCAGTAAGATTGGTCGCTCGTAGCGCCAGCAACAGCCGCGGTGTTACCTGGCTGGTAAGGCGCAGGTTCAACAGATTGTGACCGTCGTATTCGTGATTGTTGTCGGGCTCCAGGTAGTACTTGTCCATGTGCACCCATTCCAGCTCGGCCCGGTGTTGGGGTCGAATCTGCCAACCCAGCCGCATGCTGCCAAAACGGCGCGGCGCGGTGTCGATGTCGTTACCCTTGATGTCGCCGCTGGAGCCGATCAGGCTGATGTCGCTATCGTATTCATGGCGGGCGATATTGGCATCCATGGCGAAATCAAAGTTGCGCGGCAAATTCCAGCGTAGTGAGACATCGAGGCCGTAGTGCAAGGTACTGGCGCCACTGACATTTTGACGGTCGGCGTCCTGGAAGATGACATCGTCTTTCTCCATGTAATAACTGCCGATCTCGTAGCTGAATTCACCCTGGCCGCCGCGTACACCGAGGTCGAAGGAGTTAATTTCTTCTGAATCCAGCTCGGCCACCTGTTGGCCCGCCTGCAGGCGGTACAGCTCGGTAGCTTGCGGAGCGCGAAAGCCACGCGAGGCTCGCGCGTAAACCGCATGGGAATCATTGAGGTCATACACCAGGCCGGCATTCAGCGACCAGTTGTTGAAGTCGTCTTCGCGGTCGGCGGGGCGGTAGAACCGACAGGCACTTGCCTGGGGCTCGCAGGCGGGGCCGTCGTCGGTATTATTGGTGTAGTCGTAGTTGGTGTATTCGTAGCGAATGCCCGCAAATACGTTAATGCCAGCGCCCGCATCCCAGTCCACCTGTGACCAGATGGAGGCCAGTGTGGCATCTACCTGGTAGTCATAGTGCACCCCAGTGGGCTGATTGGGGCTGAAGGGCTCATCCTGGGTTTCCTGCAGCCAACCGTCGGTGTATTCCAGGTCAACACCACTGGTCACCCGGGTTTGTTCACCTGTCAGATACCACTTGCTGTTCAGGCCGAAGCTTTCGTGACCATTCTCTTCTGTCGACTGCCAGGGCAAAAAGTGCTGCAAAAACTCCATTTCGTTCTTGCGCCAGTAAGGCGTGAATGCGAGCCGGGATGTTTCGTTGAGATCAACACTAATCGTGCTCTGGGCGCGAGCGGACCAGGCGTCGCGATAGGCGTCGGGATTAGGGTTTTCCTTTTTGCGGTCTTCGTCCTCATAGGCTTTGTAACCCTGGATAAAACCGGCCGTTTCCTGCTCCAGGTCAGTCAGGGCGAGAATGGTATCGAAGTCGAAAGTCTCACCATCTAAGCGATGACGAAACGTACCCTTCAGTTGGTCGTAGCCAGAATCGTCTTTGTAGCCATCATCGGTACTGGCGTTGATCGCCATGGCAAAGCCCTGGTCGCCCTTGGTGGCGCTGGCCCGGTACTTGGCGCGCCCATAGCCGTGGGGCCCGCCTTCCAGGCCAATGTTGTGCTGCTCTGGGCCAGCGGGGTCGATGCTCAGAATGTTGATCACGCCATGCATGGCGCCGGAGCCATACAGGGCACTGGCGGGGCCCTTGAGCACTTCTATACGCTGGGCCTGCTCACTGTTGGCGTCAAACAGTTGGTTGACGTTACAAAAACCCGGCGCGCGCAGGGAGATACCGTCCTCAGCCATAAAAAAGGCGCCGCAACTGCCGGCCCCGGTCAGAACCGGGGAGCGCAATGCGGTCAGGCTCTCCTGGCCGTTGCCGCGGGAAATCCAGCCACCGGCAATACGCTGGAAGGATTCGTTGATATGCACATGTTCCACCATGCGCAAATCGGAATCATCAATCACCGCCCAGTTCAGGGGCAGGTTTGCCGCCTCCTGGGGTTGATGAGTAGCGGTGACAATCACGTCTTCCATGGTGTTGCTGTCTGCCATCAGGGGTTGTGTCAGGGCGCAGGACAGGCCCAGTAATACTGCAAAAACGTTTTTCATGTAGTTGCTCAATCGTCGAGTACGTAGGTGAGAACCCGTTGCAGATGTCGGTGCATGCTGGCGCGGGCGAGTTCGGCATTGCCTTCTTTGAGGGCTTCGAGGATCGCCGTATGATCCTGAATCACCGGGGTGGAACCCTCGGCGCGTAGTTTTTCGTGGAATGAATGGGAGATAGTGGTCTGGTTGCGCATATCCCACAGCCAAATAACGGTGGAGTGCAGGGCGCTGTTGCCGCTGGCGGCGGCGATCAGCTCATGGAAGCGCTCATCGGCGGATTCCTTGTCTTCTGTGCTGGCAGTATCGTCAGCGATAACCGCTAATTGACTCTCAAGGGCGCTGATGCCTTCCGCATCTATGCGGGTAGCCGCCAGTGCCGCGGTTTCCCCTTCAATCGCATGGCGGGCCTCCAGTAGTTCCAATGGGCCGGGCACTTCCTCACCCAAACCGCTGGAGTGCCCCTCCTGGGGCAGCACATAGACACCAGAGCCTGAACGGATTTCCACCAGGCCGGATATTTCCAGGGCGATCATAGCTTCTCGTACGGTCGGGCGGCTGACACCGAATTGGCTGGCCAGATCTCGTTCCGAGGGCAGCCGGTCGCCTGGCTTGAGCTCACCATCGCTGATAAAACGCGCCAATTGCTCGGCAACTTGTAAATACAATCTGCGGACTTTTACCGCTTCGATCTTCATGGAGGGCCACTTTGATTTTGGACAACTGGTCATACCAGTAAACTGCGTCGCATTGTAATATGCAGCAGGTCGTTTGCGAGGTTTTTTTCATGGGGTTTGGTTCCGTATGTTTAACCCTGGTGCTCTCTGTGACTGTTCTATTGGCCCAGGCACAGTTACAGGCAGGCGAATTGCCCGGAGCAACCCTCGATGCCTTTCACGAGGAGGAGGCGCCCGCGGCGGATAAAGCGCCCGCAGCGGAACAAAAGTGTCGCAAGAAGCGCCATAAAACCAACACCCGGGCCAAGTGTTGAGTCTCTACTACTTTGCCTACGGTTCCAATATGAGCGTGGCGCGATTGCAGCAACGAACACCCAGCGCCATCCCCGTGGGGATCTGCTCGCTGGCGGGACATCAGCTGCGCTTTCACAAGCGGGGCCGGGATGGCTCTGCCAAGTGTGATGCCTACGCTACCGGTGGCCAGAAGGATCTGACCTGGGGAAGGCTCTACACATTGGATGTGGCTGAAAAACCTCTGCTGGACCAGGTTGAAGGTCTCGGTTATGGCTATGAGCAAAAAATCATTGAACTCGAGCTTGATGGACGTCAGATTGACGCCTGTACCTATGTGGCAACTGATGTAGATGACGGGCTGCAACCCTTCCACTGGTACAAACACCACGTACTGGTGGGAGCGCGCGAGGCAGGGCTGGCAGATGAGTATCTGACAATGATTGAAAACGTGGAATCGGTGCCGGACGATGACCGGCGACGCACAGAACAGGAGATGAGTATCCATGTCTGAGTATTTTGCCAAAATAATATGGCAGTTGGACCCGGCAGAGAATTTCGCCAGCGGCAAATACAGCCGTGGTCACAGCTGGCAGTTTAATGGCGGCGTCACCGTGCCAGCCACCGCGTCCAGTCACATAGTACCCGCACCCTGGTCTGTGGAGGCCAATGTGGACCCGGAAGAAGCCTTTGTGGCGTCATTGTCCAGCTGCCACATGCTGTGGTTTTTACACCTGGCGCACGAGGGCGGCTTCGTGGTGCAGAGTTACCTCGACAAAGCCGTGGGTGTGATGGCGAAGAACACGGACGGGAAACTGGCGATGACCGAGGTAACGCTGAAACCTGAAGTCAGTTTTGCGCCGGAAGCGTCAGCGGATGCTGCTCAGTTGGATGCCCTGCACCATGCAGCCCACGAGGAGTGCTTTATCGCCAATTCGGTGAAGACCGAGGTGCGGGTGGAGATTCCGGGCTGAAAATTATTCTGACATCGCTGTTTGGCATTCTTATCAGCGTGCCAGTGGTGCTTGCGATTTGCGGCTTATCGGCACATTACTTCGATCCACTGCCCCAGGCCGCACTGCCCGCTGCTGAAGACTTTGCTCTCGATCATGTGAACCTGGTTCCCATCAGCGAAGCGGGAATCCTGGCCGATCGACAGTTGCTTATTAGGCAGGGCAGGATTGCAGCGATTAACGAGGCGGATACACCAGTGCCACCAGGGCTGGCTGTCATTGATGCAGCTGGCGCCTACGTGACCCCGGGTTTCTTCGATATGCATGTGCACCTGGACGATCCAGGCCAATTGCAGCAGGCTCTGTCCTACGGCGTCACCTCGTTGCGCAATATGGACGGTCTTCCGATGCACCTGCGCTGGAAACAACAGTTGCAGCAAGGCGGCTGGCCCGGCAGCAGGCTCTATGTCGCATCGCCGGCCATGAAGAGCGGTATGTTTGGCTCAGTATTGGACGCGGTGGTGGCCAGCCCCGCGCATGCCACCGCCCTGGTCGATCTCTATGCCCAACGCGGCTACGACCTGGTGAAGGTGTATTCCGGTTTATCGGTGGCGGAGTTCAATGCTATAGACGCTGCCGCAAAACAACATGGTATTGCGGTGGCCGGCCATATTCCCCATGCGGTGGTGAAGAACGACTACTCCCGTGCCGCCGCGATGGCCAGCCTGGAGCACGTTGAGGAGATTTTCCAGGGCCCCCTGAATTACCACTATGATGAAGCCGTACTAAGCGATGCGCTGGCAACGCTGGTGTCTGCCCGGGCGCGGCTTTGTCCCACCCTGGTGGTGTTCGAACAATTGGTATTGCTGGCAGAAGGAAAACAGGCCTATGTGGCAAGCCTGGATACCTCCAGCAAAACACCCTTCGGGTTGATGCTGAGTATGAATACCGACGTTAACCATTGGATGAACGCCGAGGTGGAGCTCACCCGCAATGTGCGCGCTGAATTTTCCCAGTTGCAGACCATACTTCAACAGGTCGAAGCCGCCGGTGTGCCACTGGTGACGGGTACGGATGCCGGTATCTTGCTGTTGCCGATTGGACCCAGCCTGTCGAGGGAGTTCGCGCTGATGTCCGACAGTGGTATCAGTGCGCAAAGCATCCTCCGCGCAGCGACACTGAATGCTGCAGAATCACTAAGGGTGGCGCAGGATTACGGTAGCATCGAGATCGGTAAGGTGGCTGACCTGGTGCTCTTGTCCGGCAATCCACTGGTGGATATTAGCGTGACGGCTGAGCCTCAGGCCGTGGTCAAAGATGGGGTTTTCCTGGGCCACAATGTGTTGCAACGATTGAGAACCGATGCGCGGCAGGTAGCTGGCTGGTGGATCAGCACAGGGCGCTACCTGGAGGCCCTGTGGGATCGATTCTGGCTGCGGCAGCTGGCCTAGCCATCACCGCCGAAATTTTCCAGTAGCTCAGCGTTCCCGGTTGCTGCCGAAATGGCGGCAAGATCATCGGCATTGCCAAAGGCGTCGCCATCAATGCTTCTTCCCAGGCTGTATTGGGGCGGCGCCAGTTCAGGATGTTCCCCTGGATTCCCGGGTGGGGTGAAGTACCCCAGAGCATATTGACCCATGGCATAACCGATCAACTCTTGTAACTGCGGTGACAAATTTCGCGCCAGTTCCGGCGGGGTCGACAGGTATTGGTTTTCCTCTTGCCGCAACCAACCGAGGGCGTAGGTAATATTGAGGCCCACCCGGTCCTGCTGGCTCACATTCTCACCACCCCCATGAAACACGGAACCTGTGTAAATCACTACAGAGCCGGCCTGCATGGTCGCCTGAGTCGTTTGATCCGCCTGGGGGACCTGATCATCAGGCCAGGTGACGCTGCCGGGAACAACCCGGGTGGCCCCATTCTCCTCGGTAAAATCTGACAGTGCCCAGATGGTGTTGAGCTGCGGCTCGACGTGTGCCAGGTGTGTGCCCCAGGCCCAGCGGTCCCGGTGAATTTGCTGTTTGCCCTGTCCTGGACGCAGGCGGATGATTTGGGTCAGGTGTAACTGGTAGCGCTCGCAGTAGTTCAGCAAGAAGCCGCCGCAAAGTGCAAGAATGGTCTTGTTCTCAACCAGGTCGCAGACGCCCTGAGAGCGGGAAATTAACCCGCCTGTGCGGGTAGTCAGACGGCCGGTGAAATCGTCCTGGCCATTGTCAGTGGCATCCATGTAGGGATCTGTTTCGGTCCGTAAGGCCTCCACTGTGGCCGGGTCCATCATATTGTCGATGATGATGGCGCCATCCGAACGTATTGCTTCCAACATGTGGTCCGTTGATGCATCGCTGGAAAAGTGTTTGAGTTCTGCCATGTCAGACCTTCCTGAAATTGATTCCGACACCCAGTATAGGTGGCTTTTTCGATTTTGGGCTATGCTGGTGAAGCGTAAAGCGTAGAACCACCACAATCAAATAACAAAATAAGGATGGTGCAGACGTGAATGAGCTGACAGATCGATGACGCTTGATCAAGCCACTAACCTGGCGGAGATAGTCGCCTCCATTGCCACGCTGATCACCCTGATCTACCTGGCAGTGCAGGTTCGTGCCAACACACGTGTGTCTACTGCTGAGGGACGCCGAAATGCCATGACCCAGACCTTCGATATTGCCCACTTGATATCCGATAGTGGCGAGGTAGCATCAATCTTTAGACGCGGCTTGGCTGACCCGCAGAGCCTGGATACCGATGAAAGTGTGTTAAGCACATTTAGAGATGTCACCCTCATAATTATTTAGAAATGTCACTCTGTGGTTGTCCGGTTTAGCCCTGGCTTGCCGGATTCACCTGGCGCACCTTGTCCTGCATGACCTGTTTCTGCCCCCGCCGCTTAGGCGCTTTTTGACTGCGTTGATACCCCATTTTTTGCTGCTCTTCCTGGGCATAGGCCAGGACAGCCCCTAAACGCTTGTTACTCACAATCGCCCCCTGATTGACCTGCGACACCTTGTCAAAAATGGAGTAGGGCAGGGGCAAGCCTCGATGTTTAATCGCAATCGTGCCATCAGGATAGTCATAGACCGTAACCTTCTTGCGGCGTAGTGGCGTCGTCTGTTCATTGGGTTCCAACAAATAAACCACCCGGTCATACTGTACCGTCAGACTGTTGCTCACCGTGCGTTCCTCACGCCAGGCAAACACATCATCCAGATCCGTGTCTGACTCCAGAGGCCGATGAATGTCCTTCGGATTAAGCGGTTCCCGGCCAAAACGGCGATTAAAATCAGCAATAAACTCAGGGGCAAACGCATTGGCCTCACGGGGTGTGTCGATACCCCGCAGGCGAAGCTCTTTGACCAGACGGTCCTGTAGTGTTTTGTTTGCTCGCTCAACCCGTCCCTTGGCCTGAGAGGTATTTGCACAGATGATGTCGATGTTGAGTTCATGCAAGGCTCGGCCGAACTGGGTCATCCCCGTGCCGGTTGTCGCATCACCCTTATTAACCCTAAAAACACTGTGTTTATCGCTGTAAAATGCCACCGGCTTACCGTGATTGGCCAGATATTCACGAGTCGCGTAAAAATAATCAAAGGTCGATTCCGATGCACAAAAACGCAGCTCCATCAGCCGGCCAGTCGCGTCATCGATGTACACCAGTAATGTACATCGCGGACCACGCTCCTCAAACCAGTGATGGTCTGATCCATCAATCTGAATCAACTCGCCGTAACACTCCCGGCGGCGCCTTGGTTGATATACGCGGCTGCGCTGTTCTTTCCGGGTTTTCCAGAGGCCGTCCGCGATCATCCACTGACGCACCGTGCCCACCGATAAACCGATCTCATGGCATTCCAACAGCTTCTCCGCGGCCAGCGTTGGCCCAAAATCAGCATACTGGGCACGAAGCAAGCTCAACGTATATTCCCGCAGACTGCCTGGGTATCTCCGATTGCTAGCGACACCACGTTTGCGCGACATCAGACCCGCCGCGCCCTCAAGGCGATAGCGGTTTACTAATCGTTGAACCTGACGCGAACTCAGTCCCAACAAGTCACCAGCCTGGGCTCGCGTTAAGCGTCGTTCAGCCACATCCATAATCACCTGCAACCTCGTAATCTCTGTTTGACTCATTGTCAGTAATGTCACTCCTGGTTCCTCCCAAGCATCTGATACACTTGGGGAATTGTACTGAGAGTGACATCTCTAAATAACGGAAAAGTGACATTACTAAATAACGCTTACAGAAAGCATCCGCTTTACCTTCATTATGTCCATGTTCACAGCAAATTTTCACAACTCCTATGAAGACATGCTGCTTGGATTGGTTGACCGGGAGCTTTTCGTAGACACCACGAGGCAGCAACTGCGCCTGTTAACGACACCCGGAGGAAGAGGCTACTGGAAGAATTTCAATACCGGTTATGCAAGGGGATTCATTGATTATGTTGACCGGCGATTGGTTGCGCAGGAATAGCTCAGAATGAATATAAGTGAACTTGCCAACTACGCGGAAATTATCAGTGGAGTCGCCGTTATCGCTTCGCTGGTCTATGTGGCGATACAGATACGCCAGAATACCGCTATGGTGAGAACCTCAAACTATGCTGATCTTTCCTTTAAGTTGTCGGGGTTTTCCAGTCTCGTTGCGGACAACGCAGAACTGGCAGATATCTACATTCGCGGCAAGGCCGATTTCGACGATCTTTCCGAGGTGGAGAAGACACGATTCAACCTGATGTTGTCTCGTCTCCTCCAACCCTACCAAGACATGTACCACCTGAATTTAAGGGGTTATATGGATGGGCAACTGATGCAGACCAACTTATACAGCCTGTCACGTTTCCTTGCCGAACCGGGATTACAACAGTGGTGGGAGACGAATCGTTTCTGGTGGGAGGAAGATTTTCGGCATCTGGTTGATGGGCTGATAGAGCAGGGCAAAAAACGCTTGGAGGAGTCCTGAGGCAAAGATTGTACTGACTAGTAGACGCTCCACGTGGAGCATTCAGGCGGTAACTAGTGACGCTCCACGTGGAGCAATGCAAGTCTTAACTAATAGACACGCCACGTAAAACATTTCTACTTCTTCCCTGGTATCAAGCTGTGTGACACTAAGCTATTGATTAACAACGGTGTTGTGGTCTACTAAAAGTGGACACCTTGTATAGACTGTAAAGAAGCAAATACGAGGTGAACAATGATAAGCAGACAAAAACGGAACTTTCCCGATGATTTCAAGCAAGATGCCGTGGCATTGGTGATTGAGCAGGGCTATACCATAGCCGCAGCTGCACGGAGCCTGGATGTTGGCCCAGGGCTGCTCGGACGTTGGAAGCGAGAGCATGAGGCTAATTCCCACATCAATGCACTTGCCAAGGACGAACAAGAGGAACTCAAGCGGCTGCGCCGCGAGGTTCGAGAGCTCAAAATGGAGAAAGAAATTCTAAAAAAGGCGTCGGCGTATTTCGCAAAGGAAATGAAGTGAAGTACGCCTTAGTGCAATGTAATACCGCCAAATATCCAGTAACAATGTTGTGCCGGGTCATCGGTGTAAAGCGCAGTTCATACTACGCCTGGAGAGCCCGAGGAGGGAAGGTAATTGGTCCCGAAGAACTGGCTGTCAGGCGACGAATGAAATCCCTGTTTGCAGAATCTCGACAGAGTATGGGCAGCCGAAGGCTGAGCCGTCAACTTACTGCAGAAGGCTTCTCCATTGGTCGTTATCGCGCCAGACGGCTCATGAAATCTATGGGCCTCGCCGTCAAATCTAAACGTAAATACAAGGTCACCACCGACAGCAAACATCGATTACCAGTGGCTGACAATGTGCTGAATCGAGCATTTTCACCGGCGGCACCCAATCAGTGTTGGGGGACCGACATTACTTGCCTTTGGACTCAGGAGGGTTGGATCTACCTGGCCGTGGTGATTGATCTGTATTCTCGACGAGTTGTTGGCTGGTCTATGGATCGCCGCATGACCAAGGCGCTGGCCATCAGGGCATTGATAATGGCTGTAAGCCTTAGAAATCCACCGCCAGGTCTGATTCACCACTCAGATCGTGGCAGTCAATATGCCAGCTATGCCTACCAAGCACTGCTGAAGCAGTATGGAATGATAGCGAGCATGAGCCGAAAAGGTAATTGCTGGGACAACGCGCCAGTTGAACGATTTTTCAGCAGCCTAAAGCGCGAATGGACGTGTGACCGGATATATCGCACCCGAGAAGCCGCGATCGCTGATGTCAGAGAGTATGTGGCAGTGTATTACAACGCGAAGCGGCTGCATTCTACGCTGGGTTACAAAACACCGATGGACTACGAATTTAACTTAAGCAAAGTGTCCAAAAATAGTAGACCACAACACTCAGCCTCTTCGAGATTGACGAACAGTGATATCCTCGATAACTGTTTGATCTGATCTTTGAGATAAGTCCACTGTTTGTGACGCCACGGCATATCGGCTAAAAACACATCCTGCCGCGGGTAGGAGAGGGCTATTCCGGCCTGGTCCAGGTGAGCAAGAACGCTGGAGAGGATGGTGTTCCTTGCTCTGCTGGGTGATACCTCGGCCGGTTCAAGGAAATACCGCAAGCGATACTGCACACCGTACTCAGAGAGGCCATTTACTCGGGCTTTGGGGGGAGGGTTTGCCAGCGGCCCCTTTCTGCCAATAGTGCTTATCAAGGCGGCAGATAAAATTCTGAGCGCTCTGTCGCTGGGAACGCTGAAATCCAAAACCAAATCCAGTTCGAATCGAGCGGGTGTTTCTGGCATTGAAAAATTAGTGATCAAAGTGTTGGTCAGATAGCTGTTTGGTATAACAACCAGATTGCGATCCGTGGTCCACAGTCTGGTAGTCCGCCAGTTGGTCTCTTCGACTCGGCCGATGTAATCCCCCATCCGGGTGTGACAGTTTATCCAGTCTCCAACGCGAAACGGACGCTCCATATGAATTGCAAGGCCTGAAAATGTGTCCATAATCAGATTACGAACGGCAAAACCGATCACCAGTCCGACGGCGCCGGAGGTCGCCCACAGCGCGGTGACCGGTTGCCCGAAGACATAACGCAAAATTCCAGAGACGGCCAGTAGATAGATCAGGATGCCGATGAGTTGAGTTGCGAGTCGCGGAGGTTTTCGTCCTAGTGCTCGTCTGGCAATGCCCTCCCACAGGAAAACCTCGAGAATTCTGTTTAGCAGATACCCGCCGGAAAGCCATATCATTACCGAGCCAAGCTGACCGGCAGTCTGGGAGGAGGTCTCAGAAAGGCTCAGATAGGCACCAATTTCTGGCAAAGACGTATGAATAGTGAGAAGTAAGCAGAAGAGTAAGAACGATTTCCAAAGACTTCGACAGAATTGCAATAGACTCGCTAACAACTTATACCTTCAACTTTGGGTCTGCTTCCAATTGCAGTGACAGTATTTCATGGAGAACCCAATTGCTGCGCTCAAGTCCTGTAGTCAGTGACATTAGGTCAAGCCTCTCATCGTTCGATAAAGCTGTATCACTTTTGAGGAAACGCTGACGGATATTGCGCATTTTTTCGCTCTTGTCGTCAGTTGCATTCCAGATCGCTGTTAGTTCCTCCTGGACTTCCGTCTCCAATGCTTCTACGGCCATCATCAGGCTGGCGTCAAAGGCTTCGGTTACAACAGTGCCCAGCTGCGACAGCTGCTCGCTGTTCCGGCTTGCAATGACGGATTGGCACAGTTGGGCCATGGTGGAATTGAGAGACCCCAGGAGCTGATTTTTGTTAGAGAGGAGTATCAGCTTTTCGGCGTCATCGGCGTCCACGAAATGACTCAGTTCGCCGAGGGCATCTTCAATCGCCTGGTGGCGTTGGTTCAACGCCCGGGCCAACATGTCTGTCTGGCCCTTGGCGGAATCCCCCCCTAGTCTCAGGGCTTCGATATAGTCAGGGAGCAGACTCATGAAGCGCTGTTGTTCCTTATCCGCTAAATCCAGAGCAAGGTCGGGACTGTCGAAGGCATGATCGTGCAGGAATTCCAACCTGGCAATATTTTCTTCGTCGGAGGGTGGCCAGATGCGTTCGATTCTACTCAGAATTGGCTTTCTCAAAGTAAACATGAGAGCTGCGCCAAACACATTGAAAATCAAATAGATAAAGGCCATTTGTTGAGGGGTGGCTACATCAATCGAGGTTACCAGGGCATGGACAAGTGGCACGCCAGCGTACTTCTCGATAAAAAACAGGCTCAGTAGCACGAGCCCGGTTATCACATTGAAGAGCACCTGAAAAATCATTATCTGTCGGGATGTGCCCTTAAAGCCAGCAGACAAGAGATAGGTGCTTAGACCGCCACCAAAATTGCTGCCGTAGATGATTACCATGGTTGTCCAGGTGTCCAGTAGGCCACTGGTGGTCATTGCGATAGCGAGAATAGCTACAGATTGTGGTGATTGTATGGCGATGCTCAGAAGGCTGGCGAGGATGAAAGCTGCTATTGGAGCACCATTAACGCTAATTATTGCATTTTGGAACCAGTCTATCTCAGAGACTGAGCTGGCGCTGGTGCCGACCATAGACAGCCCGAAAAACATCAGGCCCCCACCAAACAGTACACCCAGCATGGGCTGGGAGGAGCGTGATTGAGCCATCGTGAAACCGGCTATGCCCAGCAAGAAAAGAATGAAGAGTTGGATATCCATCGTGGCGATGAAGACCATCGTGGATGTGCCAACCGCGGCACCCAGACGGATGGGCAGAGAGCGTTCGACGCTAATCATGCCGGCCCCTACCATACCGACCAGGATGAAGGTGATGGCACTGCCTGTTTGCATGGTGGCGCCAAGCAGCGCTCCTCCAGCAGCAGACAATGCGGGATATCGGGTAGAGCGTTCCAAAAATTGTCTGAAGCGGCGACCGGTTAACTCGCGCAAATTATTTGTCAGCGTTTTAATTCCGACGAAGAATAAGCCGAGCCCAGCCAGTAGGCTTCCGATAATTTCGTAAATTTCCATTGCGGTTTATTCAGTCTTCAGCCGGTTGGATTCATGCCGAACCAAAATTATTGTTCTGTGTGTATATTACAAATTCTGATTGCGCTTGCCTCTGCAGGACTTATAAAAACAAAACCGTTGCCTGCGCAGATACAAGCAACGGCTTCAATCTACAATTCTTCTTGCAATAGTGCCGTATAGCGATTACTTAAGCACTTTCTTTATTTGCTTGAGCACATCGGACACATCTTTGCTAGCGTCAATGGTGTACAAGCCGCCATCCTCATAGTAATCCAGAAGGGGCGCCATGTTGGTACGGAAGGCTTCAAGGCGGCTTTTGCCGAAACCGTGGTCGTCATCAACGCGACCACGAGACTTCATACGCTCCAGGGCAATTTTGTCTGAAACTTCCAGATAAATAACAATGGGCACTATTTCCCGCGTCGCGAGCAGCGCATCAAGAAATTCTGCCTGTGCAGCGGAGCCGGGGTAGCCATCTAGTACAAAGCCACCAGCAGCGCCTGGCGCTAACAGTCTACTAAAGACAGCCACGTCAATTGCCTGGCTACTTACCAGTTCACCGGCTTCAATTTTTTCCTTAGCAGCCTCGATATTTTGCCGCTGCTTGGAGCTAGCTTGAGCGCGTTTGCTGCCCGGCTTGCCCGCTGCAGTAGATTTAGATGCCAGAGCGACTTGATCTCTCAGCAGTTGGCCAACCTCTATAGTTGGTACACCGGTTGTTTCAGAGATATAGGCGCTGACAGTTGATTTACCTGAGCCGGGGGCGCCGATCATTATGACGTACGGGCCATCGGCTTCCGCGGCCACAGCCGGCGAGGACAACAAGGCTGAAGCAGAAACCGCCAGCGAAGCGACAGCCCCTAGGACGGGAATGGCCCAGCTGCGTTTCGCCATACTTTTGGTGCGTTGAAAGATATTCTTCATTTGTATAAGTCTCCTGAATACAACTCTTATTGCCCTCGCGCCACCACAAAGTAGTCGTAAAGCGCATCGAGGCGGTTTCAAATTGAACGGAAAAATCTCATCGGGATCACCGTTGTGGGGTGTCTGAGCCTTGTGGCTCCAACACCGCACCATTTTTGATCCGATGGAGGTGTTTCCGCACCATTTTAGAGCACCCGAGTCGCATATTACGTGCTCAGTGCCTGCTCTTGGTGTTTAGACAGCAATTACTGTGCCAATTAAACCCAATAGAATGATTTAGCGTGCCTCCCACTATTTTTTAGCACTACGGACACTTGTTTAATTCTCGATCGTGATGTCAAAAGGTACAGATCGCCCGTGGTTATCTGCCGCGTCCCGCGCGATCGCGGTTAGCACATGTTCCCCATTGCTGGTCTCACGTGTATCCCAGTGAAGGAAGTAGGGTGCAGTTTCGATTTCTTCACCTATGGATTTGCCGTCCAGAGTGAATCTGACCCCGTCAACCTCGCCATCTCCGTAGGCATCAGCCAGCAGTTCAATCATGCCGCTCACCTTGGCGCCATAGTTCGGGGCGAGTATGGAGATATGGGGAGGATTAGCGTTGCGCATTCCACGGTAGCCGGAAACCCCGTGCTCATGCATATCCAGGCCGGCATGTTCAATTTCTTCTGAGACGCGCAGCCCTACCAGCAGGCGAATTGCTGTGAAAGTGAGGAACGAGAACAGGCTACAAAATGCTCCGATGCTCACCACGCCAATAAACTGGCTGATAAGCTGATCCATTGAAGCCAGATTGCCAAACAAGCCTATGGCCAGCGTGCCCCAGATACCGCATACCAGATGCACCGAAATGGCGCCAACAGGGTCGTCGACTTTTAGCTTTACATCCAGCAGTTCTACTGAGGCCACCACAATTAGTCCCGCAGCGCCGCCGACGATAATCGCATCCATGGGCGCAAATTGGTCTGCACCAGCAGTAATGCTCACCAGGCCAGCGAGTGCGCCGTTTAGAAGCATGGCTAAATCGAGGTGTTTGAGGAAGATAATGGTGCCCAACATGGCGCCCACGATGCCAGCAGCGGCACCTAGCGACGTGATTACAAAGACATAGGAGAGGGCAGCGGGATCAGCGGAAAGCACCGAGCCGCCGTTGAAGCCGTACCAGCCGAACCAGAGCAGGAAAGCGCCCACAGTGGCCAGTGGCAGGCTCGATGGCGGAATGGGGTGAACTTCCCCATTTTCATATTTGCCCAAACGAGGACCCAGCATGACACAGCCTACCAACGCTGCCCATCCGCCGACACTGTGAACCAGAGTGGAGCCTGCGAAGTCATAAAAGGGGGTGCCCATAGCGTCGAGAAAACCACCGCCCCACTTCCACATGCCGACAACTGGATAGCAAAAACACAGGTATACAGTGGCGAACAACAGGAAGGTCTCTATGCGGATACGTTCTGCCACTGCTCCTGAGACGATGGTGACGGCAGTTGCAGCGAAAACCGCCTGGAAGATGAAGTCAGTCCAGTAGGTATAGTGCTCGCTGTAGGCCGTCGTTACGCCAGCGGCATCGGTAGAGATTCCGAAACCGGCGAAACCAAAAACAGCGCCGGCGAATTCCTCTCCTGGGTACATAAGATTGAAACCGATGAGCGCATAACTAAGTATACCTATAGCAATAATGCAGACATTCTTGAATAAAATGTTGACGGTGTTCTTTTCCTGCGTCAGTCCTGCTTCGAGCGTTGCAAAACCCAAGTGCATAAGAAAAACCATGGAGGTCGCAATCAACAGCCAGAGGTTACCGGTGACGAAATTGATCGAAGTACCTCCGTCGCCGTTAGAAGCAAGTGCCGGAATGCTACCGATTAACAATAAGGACGTTGGCAGAAATAGTGCAGTTTGTTTTTTCATTTTATGATTCCCCGCAGTATATTGACATTGATCTGCTCGCCGCGCAGACCTATTATTGAGGATAGTGGTCTTTTCTAACTCTGTCATCATTTCCGCCGCCTCGAATCACTGGCTTTTGGCACGTCTGTAGGGTGCTGTGGTAGCGGGAAGCCAATCAAGCATAGGAACGTAAACATGAATATAAGCACACGGCAAGTCGGTGAGATTTTTGCGATCGATATCGAGGGGAAGTTAGATACCCAGACTGCGACCCCGGCATTGGAAGAGTTGCTGCAGCTCTTGGAGACCAATCCCGGAAAGGCGCTGATCAACTTGGCGCCATTGGAATTTGTCAGTAGTGCTGGTCTCAGAGTGCTGTTGCGTGTCGCCAAAGAGGTGCGGGGTTACGGCGGAGAGTTAAAAGTCTCGGGAGCCCAGGGCATGGTCAAGGAAGTGTTGGAGATATCAGGCTTCGATAGTCTTCTGGATTTATATGACGATGAAGAACAGGCCGTTAGATCATTTTAGTAGACAATACTGACCTGGGCGGGGTGGCAGAATTGCTTGGTGAATAATGCGTATTGAGCTCGATAGCAGTTTAGAGGAGATGGCAGGGGTCATGACGGCGCTGGAAGAATTCGCCGATGACGTTGGCTTAGATCCGGGTGCCGCAATGGCCGCTGAGTTAGTGCTTGACGAATTGCTCAATAATATTATTTCCTACGGTAGCCAGAGCCGGGAAGAGCAAAAAATAGAGGTGGAATTGTGTGTTGAGGAAGACACGTTAAAAATCGTGATTTCGGACAGTGGTATTCCCTTTGACCCATTTACTCAAGAAGCACCCGATCTGAGTTTGTCGGTCGAAGACCGGGAACTGGGAGGGGTTGGAATTCATCTGGTTAAGAAGTTTATGGATGAGTATTCGTACCAGCGCTTGGGCGAGCGCAATGTTGTGACGCTTCTCAAAAGCCTCAAGTAGGGGGCCTATTGGGTTAGCATTTGCATTCGCCTATCTATCATCAGGGAAAATTGCCGATATTCTCAAGCATGTTCCTGATCCGATAACCGCGCGAGAATCCAACCAGGCAATGGTGCATTTTCTGTTTGATTGGGATCGAATGGCGCAGGTGGCGGACAATTTGGTCAGCAATGCTATTAAATTTTCTACCTATGACTCTTCAGTATATATTGAGCTCCAAGAAGATAGGCAGCATGCTGGTTTTTCGGTGCGAGATGAGGGGCCGGGCCTTTCTGATGCAGACAAATCTCAGATGTTTGGTCATTTTCAGAAACTATCTGCGCAGCCAACAGGTGGGGAATCCAGTACTGGCCTGGGGCTTTCAATAGTCCAAAAAATAGTGCAAGCCCACGCTGGTACTATTGAAGTCAACAGTAAGTTGGGGGAGGGGGCGGGATTTGTAGTGCAACGGCCCTTTTAATCGGTGTCCGATTTCCCCTGAGGTTGAGAAAGTTCCAGCAGTAACTGTTCCAGCTCCTCCACTTTGGCGCGAGTTCGCCTCAATATTTCAGCTTGAGAATCAAACTCTTCGCGGCTGACGATATCCAGATTTGAAAGTGCTGACTGGATGAGGGCGCGCATGTTCTTGTCAATCTCGCCACTCAGGCCAGATTTACCTAACAAATTATTCATTTGATGTGCAATTTCGGAAATGGGAGGGGGGTTGAATGCCATTGGCGGAGTTTAACTGAATTAACGGCTTAGTGCCCAATTCTCTGACGCACCATAATAGTGCAATTGCCTTTGCACATGCATCTGCCGCACTCGATCGGTGCGCTCCCTTGTGCTTCCGGAGGTCATCAAATTTTCAGAATGATCTAACCATTTGATAAATAGTGAAAATAAAAAGTTGGCACGCACCCTGCAAAGAAAACCGCAGACTTTGTTATTACACGATCCATGCGCCCGTAGCAGTGGGTGAACTCAATACCAAGTTCGAACTAAACCTATTTACGGAGATATGAAACATGTTTGCCAAGAAAATTTTTCCTCTTGCCATTGCCTCGGGTCTATTGGTTGGGGCAGCATCCGCCAGCGCAGAAATCAGCGGCAATGTGGCGTTGACCACCGACTACAAGTTCCGCGGTATTTCTCAGTCTGATGAGTCCCCTGCAATCCAGGGTGGCTTTGACTACGGGCATGAGTCTGGATTTTATATCGGCACCTGGGGTTCATCTATTGATTTCGATACCAATGGTGCTGGATACGATGGCAGCTTAGAGCTCGATGTCTATGCGGGCTTCGGTGGTGCTTTCGGTGACAGCGACTGGGGCTACGATATAGGTCTCCTGTATTACGGCTATCCAGGCGATGATGGCGACGAGGGAGACTATCTCGAAGTATACGGCGGGGTGTCATACAAGGACCTGAGCCTGTCTGTTGCATACTCTGACGACTATTACGCCGAAACTGGTAAGTTTTACTACGTTGCCGGTGACTACAGCTACACGCTTCCACAGGACTTCGTTCTGGATCTGCACGTAGGTTATAACGGCTTTGACGAAGAAAGCTTCCTGTCTAATGGTGCTGACGAGTACTGGGATTACTCCGTTGGTATCACAAAGTCACTTGGTGGTGTTGATTTGTCTCTGGCTTATATCGGTACAGACTTGGACGAAGACGAAGTATTCGATACTAAGTGGGGCGATGGCCAAGCGATCTTCACGATCAGCAAAAGTTTGTAATCGGGCTGTGAATTACACAACCTGCAGCGGTTTAGCTGGCTTAGACAGGAGAACAATATGAAACTAATTACGGCTGTAGTTAAGCCATTCAAACTGGATGATGTGCGCGAAGCACTGTCCGATATCGGGGTGCAGGGCATCACGGTTACAGAGGTGAAAGGATTCGGACGCCAGAAGGGCCACACGGAGCTGTATCGTGGCGCTGAGTACGTGGTGGATTTTCTGCCCAAGGTGAAGATCGAAGTTGCAGTGGCTGACAGTACTGCCGACGCAACACTCGAGGCGATCAGCAAGTCTGCCAATACTGGCAAGATTGGCGATGGCAAGATCTTTGTTTCCGACCTGGAGCAGGTCATTCGTATTCGAACCGGTGAAACCGGCGAAGAAGCGATCTAGCCCACTGATAAAACAAGAGAGTATTTCCAATGGAAGATGCAATTTTTCAACTACAGTACGCGCTGGACACGTTTTACTTCCTGATCTGCGGCGCACTCGTAATGTGGATGGCGGCAGGTTTTGCCATGCTGGAAGCGGGCCTAGTCCGCTCCAAGAACACCACTGAAATCCTGACCAAAAACGTGGCGCTGTTTGCCATTTCCTGCATTATGTACATGGTTTGCGGTTACATGATCATGTACGGCGGCGACTTCCTGTTGTCTGGTATCACCGCTGACGGTGTAACCGGTGCCGAAGAACCTGCTACTTACGCACCCTCTGCTGACTTTTACTTCCAGGTCGTATTCGTGGCAACTGCCATGTCTATCGTCTCTGGTGCGGTCGCTGAGCGCATGAAGTTGTGGGCCTTTCTGCTGTTCGCTGTGGTAATGACCGGCTTCATCTACCCGATGGAAGGCGCCTGGACCTGGGGCGGCGAGGCTGTGTTTGGCCTGTACACCCTGGGTGACCTGGGCTTCTCCGACTTCGCGGGCTCTGGCATCGTCCACCTGGCGGGCGCTTCTGCAGCACTGGCTGGCGTTGTGCTGCTGGGTGCTCGTAAGGGCAAATATGGTGCGGATGGATCGATTAACGCGATTCCCGGTGCCAACCTGCCCCTGGCAACCTTGGGTACCTTCATCCTGTGGCTGGGTTGGTTCGGCTTCAACGGTGGTTCCGTACTGGCTACGGCTTCGGTTGAGAGTGCCAACGCGGTAGCGGTTGTGTTCATGAACACCAACGCAGCGGCAGCGGGTGGCCTGGTAGCGGCACTAATCGTCGCCCAGCTCAAGTTCGGCAAGGCTGACCTGACCATGGCGCTGAACGGTGCACTGGCTGGACTGGTTGCCATTACGGCTGAGCCTTCAACACCGACTGCGCTGGAAGCAACCCTGTTTGGGGCTGCTGGTGGCACGCTGGTTGTGTTCTCCATTCTGACCCTGGACAAGCTGAAGATCGACGACCCGGTTGGTGCCATTTCGGTACACGGTGTGGTGGGTCTGTTGGGTCTGCTGCTGGTACCGATTACCAATGACGGCTCCAGCTTCACCGGCCAGATCATCGGTGCTCTCACCATCTTCGGATGGGTATTCGGCGCCTCCCTGGTTACCTGGGGTATCCTCAGAGCCGTCATGGGCATCCGTGTCAGCGAAGAGGAAGAGTACGAAGGCGTGGATCTCTCCGAATGTGGTATGGAAGCATACCCGGAGTTCACTGCTCAGTAACCTATCTTGCGGGCGCATTAACATGCGTACTTTACTGGGGGCCTTTTGGCCCCCTTTTTTGTTTTTGGCTTTGCCAAAAACAAATGGTACGGGTGGTGCCGCAGTAATCGGTGGATAAGTGCGGCGCACTTATCCACGGATTGCCAGGCTCCGCGGGTAGCACCATTGCACCCACACTCCTCTGACCCCTTGTCTAATTGCCAGAAACCACGATAATGAGCAGTTCCATTCGATCGTCGGGAGAATAATGAGATGAAAATGATCACCGCTATCATCAAGCCATTCAAAATGGACGATGTGCGTGCCGCCCTGTCAGAAATCGGGGTTCAGGGCATTACGGCGACAGAGGTAAAGGGCTTTGGGCGTCAGAAGGGGCACACGGAGCTTTATCGGGGCGCTGAGTACGTGGTGGACTTCCTTCCCAAGGTCAAGCTGGAGATCGCGGTGGCAGATGAACAGGTAGACGCGGCCATCGACGCAGTCACCAATGCTGCCAACACCGGCAAAATCGGTGATGGCAAAATCTTTGTTCAAGCGATGGAACAGGTCATCCGCATCCGCACCGGTGAAACCGGCGAAGACGCTATTTAACTCCGTAACAAGAAGTGCAATCAAAAAGAAGGGTGGCTCAGCCACCCTTTTTCAGTTCTCCTTTTGGATTACTCGGTTCGGTACTCCAACCGCAGGTAGTAAAAACGTCCTGGAACATCATACAGCGTTGCGTCGAAGCCATTTAGCGCACAGCTGTAGCATTCCGGGGGCTCTTCATCCAGAAAGTTGTTGACCCCAAACTGCAAGGTGATTCCACCATACTTGTTGTCTGGCTGCCACGTGACCTGGGCATCGTTATAAAAGACCTCGTCGAGGGTGTTGGTGCCGCCAGCCTCGTCCGAGCACAGGTTCAGGCCGTCCGTAATACCGGGGCAACGCTCCTCGATCTCGTCGATGTAGCGTACGGTCCAACCCGCAGACCAGTTGTTCATGGCCCAGTCCAGGTAAAAGTTAGACTTGAACTCGGGGAAGCCACGCTCGGGGTCACCAGTTTCCGTGCCCTCACGGGTCAGATCGGCAAAGCCTGCTTCCGTGGGGATAATTTCCGTGTACTCCTTCAGGAAATTGTTCAGCCAACGGACCCGGAAGGTACCCACCGATGTATCCGGCGAGGCATAGGTCAGAGTGAAGTCGTAGCCATTGGTTTCAATACCGCCGATATTGGTCAGCGCATTGGCGAAGCCGTTGATCACGCCACCCGAGGTGCGGGAGATACCGTTACACAAGACCGAGTCCAGGGTCGCCGCACAACCAGACAGCTGAACCTGCGCATCCAGGGCCTGGATAGCGCCCTCCACTTCGATATCGTAGTGGTTCAATTCCAACTCGAGGCCATCCATCCAGCTCAGTCCCTGCGCCCAACTCGGGGAATAAACGATGCCCCACATAACACTCTCGGAGGTTTCAGCCTCCAGGGCCGGGTTGCCGCCGGTGGTCACAGAAATCTGCGAGTTAAACTGGGTGTAAGAGCCGTCAGTGGGCACCCCCAGCGCACCGCAATTGGATACAAGCTGGGAATCGCTGGACCCTGTCAGTCCTGAACAGGGATCTTCCAGGGTCTGGTCAAAGCGTGCGGCAGAGCCGAACAACTCACCAATGCCCGGGGCCCGGAAGCCCTCGGCATAGGAGGCCCGGAACATCAGGTCTTCAATCGGCTTCCAGCGACCTGCGTACTTCGGCGTGGTGTCATCTCCAATCGTGTCGTAGTCGGAATAGCGAATCGCCGCTGACAGGTCCAGAAGATGAGCTCCGGGCTTATCGGCCAACAGGGGAACATTGACTTCCAGGAAGGCCTCGTCGACGTCAAAACCACCAGAGGTGGCGCTAGAGGGAACCCCTGCACTTTCACCCGCAATTACCACCGCATCGGGCTGGAACCAGCCATCCTGTTCGCGGTGTTCAAAGCCCACGGCGAAACCGAAAGTACCTGCCGGAAGTTCAACCACGTCGCCGGCGAAGTTGAAGGTGTACAACTTCAGCTCCTGCTCGCTTTCGTCCTTCTGTACGAAACCAACCCAGTCTAACTGGTCCTGGGTAATAGTGCCGTTACCGTCGGCACCCTGGCCGCCGAAGAAGTTAAATGGGACGCAACCCGCGACCTCCGCACATTCATCCACTGGCCCCAAGCCAAGTGCCAGGTGTGCAGAGTTGTATCCGCCGTGCTTGATCTGGCTGGCGGAGTTCTTCGAGTACACGGCGGTGAAATCCCAGTAGAACTCGCGCTCGCCAACCGCGAAGGCGCCGTCGAAGCCACCGGACACATAGAAGGTATCCACATCCTGTTCAAACACTCGCGGACCGCCTTCCAGCGGCCGCCGACCCATGAAGTAGCCGTTGGTAGCGGAATCCACCGTGAAGCCCCAGGGGTTATAGGGGTTGGTAACATCAATACTGATGGTATCCAGCAAGTTGCCATTGCCAGCCTCGGGGCCAATAAACAGCGGCTCCGGTGCTGCCTGGTTGGTGGACTGGCGGTTGTTGTACATGGCCATCAGGTTGATGTTGACGTTGTCGGTCAGCTCCTGGCGGATCTTGGTGAAAATATTCCAGCGCTCCACTGGCGCCATCACCAGGTTGAACTGGGAGTAGTTGAAGCGATCGGAGGTGCTGAACCCATGAAAGTCATCGCCGGAACCACCCGGGTCGGAGGGGTCGTAGAACGGTATGCCGCCAACGCCATCGTTGATCGTTAGGTCAAGTCCATTGCCGGTGTTGGGGTCGGTAAGGAAAAAACGGCCCTGGGGCGTACCCGAACTGCAGTTGCCGAGACAGTGATCCAGGCCGGCCACGGGGTAGCCAGAGATTTCGCGGTCCCGGGCCAGTATTTCTTCCTGGTTGTTGTAGCTCAGGCCAAAAAAGATATTGGTGCCCTTGTTGGTCACACCCCACGACAGGGAGAGGTCTGTAGTCTCACCATCGTCCTCGTCAAATTGGCCGCCGTACAAAGAGAGCTCGAAGCCTTCGAAATTTTTCTTGGTAATGATGTTCACCACACCAGCAATGGCGTCGGAGCCGTAGATAGCCGAGGCGCCGTCCTCCAGTACTTCAATGCGTTCGATTATGGAGGGTGGGAATGGTATTCAGGTCAGTGGCACTGGACACGCCGCTGGCGGAGGAACCATGCACCCAGCGCACTCCGTCTACCAGAACCAGGGTGCGTTTGGCGCCCAGGTTGCGCAAGTCCACCTGTGCTGCACCGGCACCGATACCACCGCCATCCGGAGGAAAGCCAAAATTGCCCGAGCTATTAAAGCGGGTATTGAGAGAGCCGCCGGAATTTGGCAACTGGTTTAGAATATCCGCTATAGAGGTGACACCGACGCGTTTCAGGTCTTCCTTGGTGAGGGTGTTCACCGGTGAGGCGCGGTCAATAGCAGCCTGGCGGATTTTGGAACCGGTAACAATCACCTCTTCCAGTTTGGCCGATTCCTGGGCGAAACTTGGCGGTGACATCATGACGATTGCGGCTCCTACTGCGGAGACCATCGCCGCTAGGCGAGGCAACTGTTTTGCTTTCATTTTTATATCTCCGATCAAATTGAGTGCTGTGGCAATTTGCCACTATGCAAATAAGCGTAGTCGAAAAAAATGCGAACACAACACACCGGGTTTTCTCGAGGAGAGAAATTGGCGGAAATTGAGCGAAGTTCGGTGACTTTTGTACTGTTTTGCCGTTAAACGGCGCGGAACTGGGCTACTATTTTGCGCCGTTTTTTATTGTCGCGACGCAATAATTGCCCAACCACCATCCACAGTTGCATGGCTTCTTCCTCGATAGCCAGGGGCCCCAGCAGCTCGCTGTAGTGAGATACCAGCGCCTGCATATCCGGTTTTGATCGTTGCCATAGTATGTCTCGGCAGATGAACGTCAATAACAGTAGATCCTCACAGGCCTGTTCAGTTTGCAGATCGTCTTCTTCATACAGTGGCAACCACGGCAGCTGCTGGTGAATATGACCTGCAAAGGCGCCATAGGCGGTTTCGCCCAGGTTCAGATGGGGGTCGATGGCCAGGCTGCCAGCCCCACAGCTGGGTGATCGTGCCTTGAATATATAGCCACACAGCGGCCAGAAGGGACCACACTGGTCGACATGGCTCTGGGCGTGGATTAGCAGCGACTCTGTTACGTCCACGGAGTGATCATCGCTCACCAGAATGCGTACACCCGTTGGAGTACTGATCCCGTCCAGGGCGGGGCGGGGAATGCCGAGACCGATACCGACTTCTGGACAGATGGCCTGCAGTTGCAGCCAGGGCGCGAGTAGCTGCTCGATATTGGCCTGATATTTGTGGCCGCCATCATAGCGCACGGCCTCGCCCAGCAGGCAGGCACTGCTGGCAACCAGGGGGCGACTAGCCGCCACTTGCGGGTGCAGGAACAATTGCTCTCGCCAGAGGCTCATCCGACCGTATCGTGAAATTGTTGTTGGATAGCGCGGATGGCGCCGGGTAATTCCCGTAGATTGCTAATTTCTCCGTGAGGGGGTTTGCCGCTGGGCCAGGTCTCTCCGCTGGCATTGAACCAGATCGCAAAAACGCCGGCGGCATGGGCGCCACCCACGTCGTGGTCGGGGTTGTCGCCCACGTGCACAATCTCTCTCGGCTCGGCCTCCGTGCGCGCGAGGGCGGCATGGAACATGTCGGGCAGGGGTTTGCTGGCATTGACTTGCTCAGCGGTATAGGCGAAGTCGAAGCAGGCCCCGATGTCGACCTTAAAAATATCGGCGTTGCCATTGGTGAGAGCGCCCAGGGTGTAGGTCTCGGCCAGGGACTCGAGGACCTCCAGGGCTTCCTCATAGGGCTGTACCTGGTGGCGTACTTTTAGAAACTCTTCGAAGGCGAGCAGGGCAGAGTGGCTCGCTTCATCCTCTGCATAGCCAGCTTGCAGCAATAGCTCACGGGTAGACTGAATGCGTAACTCACTGATCTGATGCGCAAGCTCCGGGTGGCTTTTCCAGAAGATCATGCGGTGCTCGCGAATTTCCAGCTTACTGAAACGTTCGGTCAATCGCGGACAGTGTTGCTCAAGCCAGGCAAACTGGGTCCGCTCTGCCGCGATCAGGGTAGGCTCCACATCCCACAGGGTGTTGTCCAGGTCGAAGGTGATGACTTTGATCGCCATGAGCTACTTGTCGTCTTTGTCGTGAGAGTGGGCGCGACGCTTGGAACGGGGGTGGGCCTTGTCGTAGACCTTGGCCAGGTGCTGGAAGTCGAGGTGGGTGTAGATCTGCGTGGTTGAAATGTTGGCGTGGCCCAGCAATTCCTGCACGGCCCGTAGATCGCCGCTGGATTCGAGCATATGGCTGGCGAAACTGTGACGCAGCATGTGCGGGTGAATGTCCTGCGGCATGCCGGACTTGCGCCCCAGTTTTTTCAGACGTGCCTGGATGTTGCGAAGGCTGATGCGCTGGCCGCGGTTACTGGTAAACAAGGCAAATTCACTGGCGGGTGCAATGCGCTGCTCACGCCAGCTGGCAATGGCCTCCAGGGCCACCGAGCCCACGGGTACAGTGCGCGCCTTCGAGCCCTTGCCGATGACAGTAACCAGGGCAGAACGGGGGTCGATATCGTTCAGGTTGAGGCTGGCGAGCTCGGACAGCCGCAAACCGGAAGAATAAAACAGCTCGGCCATGGCCAGATCGCGCAGTTCCAGTGGGTCGTCGGACTGTGGCTGAAGAAAGCGGCTGAGCTGGTCTACGTCCAGGGTTTTGGGCAGTCGCCGTGCCTGTTTGGGAGCCTGGATGCCGTTGGCTGGATTGTGATTGATGCCGTCTTTTCGCTGCCGGCCCAGGTGGTTGTAAAAACTCCTGATGGCCGACAGGTTGCGCTGGATGCTGCTACCGGCCAGCCCGCGCCGGTGCAACTGGCTGGCATATTGCCTGATGTCGCCCGTGCTAACCTCGGCGGCATCGCTAATTTCCTGCTGCAGGCACCAGTCGAGTAGAGAAGCCAGATCGCGACCGTAATTGCTGAGAGTATGTGGGGAGAGCTGGCGGACGTCGCGCAGGTAGGTCAGAAATTGTTCGATTTGACCTGGCAGTTGCGCCGTCACATTGCCTCTTGGGTGATCCTGGGCAACAGCCTTATCAAGACGTCGGCAATGTGGCTCAGAAACAGTGTCCCCATACTGGAAGTATAGTGGCTGGCATTACTGCTACCCACGGCAATT
Organism: Halieaceae bacterium; assembly: GCA_965237855.1. Classification (GTDB taxonomy): domain Bacteria; phylum Pseudomonadota; class Gammaproteobacteria; order Pseudomonadales; family Halieaceae; genus CBDEGK01. The sequence continues at coordinate 442,560 of CBDEGK010000008.1, forward strand.
ACGCCCAGCTCACCGCCGTTCATCAACGGCACTACAGCGGCCGAGCCAATGTCGCCGGCGGCGGGGAACAGGTAGCTCAGTTCCTCCTTGCGCAGTACGCCGCAGCTTGGTTTGCGATTCTTGAGCAGGGCACCGATTTCTATGCGGGAGCTGTCGCCAGATTCGATGCGCAGGTTGGCAGTGGCATGCCGCGGATCGCCAAAAAGGATCAGGCTGGAATGCTCCACCACGAAATCATCCTGCATAGACCGGTTGAAAGCCGTGCCAATTTCGTCCTGTGTTCTGGCTTCCAGCAGTGCCAGGACCAGGTTGCGAGTAAGGTCGTAAAGTTGATCATTGTCGCGAGCATTGGTGGTCAGCGAATTCAGACGCTTGCGCATTTCCATGTTGCGCTCACGCAGCACGCTGACCTGCTTTTCCACCAGCGAAACGGCACTGCCGGTACTGTGACTGATATGCAGATGGTCCAGCATATCGGGATGGCGCTCGAAGAAGTCACTGTGTTTGCGAAGGTGCTCGCGTACCTGCTCGTCGGTTAACTCAGCCTGGTTGTTATTATCAGCTGCAGTCGGTTCAGCGGTCATATTCGTACGGTGCCCTCAAATACAGTGGTGGCCGGTCCGGTCATGATAACGGGTTGATCCTCTCCTGCCCACCGGATTTCGAGTGATCCCCCGGTCAAATTGACGGTAACGCACTCATCCAGCAACCCCTGCAGTCGACCAGCGACCACCGCAGCACAGGCTCCGCTGCCACAGGCCTTGGTTTCCCCCACGCCGCGCTCGTACACGCGCAGATTGATCTCGGACGCCGACACTACCTGCATAAAACCAGCGTTCACCCGCTCGGGAAAGTCGGGGTGACATTCAATGCGGGGACCCAGGCTTGTAACCGGGGCGGACTCGACATCGTCGACTCGTACCACGGCGTGGGGGTTGCCCATGGATACCGCCCCTACCTGGTAGTCCGTGTCGGCGACCGATAGGGCATAACTGGCTGCCCGCGCCTCGTCCCTGAAGGGAATGCGCGATGGGGTCAGCTCCGGCACGCCCATGTTGACTTCGACCTGGTGATCTTCGCGAACTTTCAACTCCAGGATGCCCGCACGGGTCTCCACCCGAATGGTATCTTTGCGCGTCAGCTTCTTGTCGCGCACGAATTTTGCGAAACAACGCGCGCCATTGCCGCATTGTTCAACTTCGTTGCCATCCTGGTTGTAGATGCGGTAGCGAAAGTCCACGTCCGGGTCGCTGGGAGCTTCTACCACCAGTAATTGGTCACAACCAACTCCAAAGCGGCGATCCGCCAGCTTGCGCACATGGCGAGCGCGCAAATTAAAGTGCTGGCTGATCAGGTCCAGAACAACAAAATCATTGCCCAGCCCATGCATTTTGGTGAATTTGAGTATCATGTGCGGGCCTGGTCGGGGAGCACTTGTTCACCGGCGAACAGGTCGGCGACCAGCTCACGGGCACGCACCAGCTGACTTCGGTCGCCATCAACCATGACCTCAGCGGCGCGGGCGCGGGTATTGTAATTGGAACTCATCACGAAGCCGTAGGCGCCAGCACCCATCACGGCCAGGTAATCTCCTTCCCGAATAGCCAGCTGCCGTTCTCTGCCGAGAAAATCACCGGATTCGCAAACCGGCCCGACAACATCGTAATTTTGTAGCGGTGCATTGCCGCCGCGTTGTGCGGGCACAATATCCAGCCAGGCCTGGTACAGGGCGGGGCGGATCATATCGTTCATAGCGGCATCGACGATGGCAAAGTTATGGACTTCATTGCTCTTGAGATAATCCACCCGAGTGAGCAAGAGCCCGGCATTGGCGACAATCGAACGGCCGGGCTCGAACAACAAGGTTAGCTTGCGGTCGCCGGTTTCCGCGCGAATTGCAGCCACATAGTCAGCAATGGGCGGGGGTGTTTCATCCTGGTAGCGCACGCCGAGCCCGCCCCCGACATCGAGGTGCCCAATCGAAATTCCCTCGCTGGACATCTGATCGATAATTTCCAGCAGGCGTCGCAGGGCATCGATGAAAGGACTGATCAGGGTCAGCTGGGAACCGATGTGACAGTCGATGCCGTTTATTTCAATGGCATCCAGCTCCGCCGCCCGGCGATAAATGGCGCGGGCGGTTTCCATGTCCACGCCAAATTTGTTCTCGCGCAGGCCGGTCGAAATGTAAGGGTGGGTCTGGGCATCTACGTCGGGGTTAACGCGTACCGATATGCGGGCACACACGCCATTGGCGCGGGCTACCTCGTTGAGTAGCTCCAGCTCTGCCGCGGATTCCAGGTTGAAGCACAGTATGTCCTGTTCCAGTGCGGCGGCCATGTCGGCGCTGGACTTGGCCACACCGGAAAAGACAACCTTGGCGGGGTCGCCACCGGCGGCGATAACCCGTTGCAACTCACCGCCGGAGACGATATCAAAGCCCGCACCGAGGCGAGACAGCAAGTTCAACACGGCCAGGTTGCTGTTGGCCTTCACCGCGTAGCAAACCAGGTGATCACAGCCCTCGAGGGCATTGCGATAGGCCATAAAGGCAGCCTCTATCGCGGCGCGAGAGTAGACATAGCTGGGCGTGCCATATTGCTCGGCGATGGCGCTCAAGGAGATGTCTTCGGCGAACAGGCTATCGCCGCGGTAGGTAAATTCAGTCATGGTGAAAGACAGTCTGGGTTCAGGGCTGTTTAGCCGGTTCGGCCGGTATGGCTGCAGTGGCTTCCGGTGCGGGTCCATCCTGCGGCAGGTACAGTGGTCCCGTCTGGCCACAACTGGCCAGGGAGGTGATCAAAACTAAACTGTAGAGGGATTGCCGCATAGCCCGCTCCGTTATCCAAGGGCCGCATTATACCTCCTCTGTAGCCAGCCGTGGGAGCTGCCAGCTATTATTACCATTTTAAGGATGCCGCCTATGCACTACCTGATTGCCGGCCTGCCCAAGTCTGGTACCACGATTCTTTTCAGCCGTTTGGCGGCCTCTCTGCCGGCGCCGCTGGATACCTATTTTGAGCCCGATGAGGATTCTGCTCTGAACGCCGTCCTGGCGACGAGCGAAGCTCCCAATTCACTGACCAAGGTACTGGTGGGCCGGGTCAGCGCTGCACAGATGATGCTGTCTGATTTCGACAAGCACGTGCTGATTGTTCGCGACCCCCGCGACCAGTTTGTCAGCATGTTGCTGTACCTGTTTTTTGATTTTCAGAGGAGCGGCGACACCGTTGGCTATCGGCACGCCAGAAACGCCCTGGAGCTGAAGCTGGCAGACCCCGACAAGATCTCGGCCATTGCCCTCTACAATGATATCGCCAGCACGGTGGGGCGTGCCCCGGCGGAGGTGTTTGGCAGGTTGCAGGCAGTGCAGAGTGAGTATTTGGAGGCGTTCGAACCCTATCAACAGAGCTATGAATCTTTTGTAGATGGTGACCTGCATGGCCTCGAAAGCTACCTGGGATTGCAGTTGGATAGTACCGCCGAGGTGGCGCCGGAATTCGCCAGATGTTAAGCACATTTAGAGATGTCACCCTCATAATTATTTAGAAATGTCACTCTGTGGTTGTCCGGTTTAGCCCTGGCTTGCCGGATTCACCTGGCGCACCTTGTCCTGCATGACCTGTTTCTGCCCCCGCCGCTTAGGCGCTTTTTGACTGCGTTGATACCCCATTTTTTGCTGCTCTTCCTGGGCATAGGCCAGGACAGCCCCTAAACGCTTGTTACTCACAATCGCCCCCTGATTGACCTGCGACACCTTGTCAAAAATGGAGTAGGGCAGGGGCAAGCCTCGATGTTTAATCGCAATCGTGCCATCAGGATAGTCATAGACCGTAACCTTCTTGCGGCGTAGTGGCGTCGTCTGTTCATTGGGTTCCAACAAATAAACCACCCGGTCATACTGTACCGTCAGACTGTTGCTCACCGTGCGTTCCTCACGCCAGGCAAACACATCATCCAGATCCGTGTCTGACTCCAGAGGCCGATGAATGTCCTTCGGATTAAGCGGTTCCCGGCCAAAACGGCGATTAAAATCAGCAATAAACTCAGGGGCAAACGCATTGGCCTCACGGGGTGTGTCGATACCCCGCAGGCGAAGCTCTTTGACCAGACGGTCCTGTAGTGTTTTGTTTGCTCGCTCAACCCGTCCCTTGGCCTGAGAGGTATTTGCACAGATGATGTCGATGTTGAGTTCATGCAAGGCTCGGCCGAACTGGGTCATCCCCGTGCCGGTTGTCGCATCACCCTTATTAACCCTAAAAACACTGTGTTTATCGCTGTAAAATGCCACCGGCTTACCGTGATTGGCCAGATATTCACGAGTCGCGTAAAAATAATCAAAGGTCGATTCCGATGCACAAAAACGCAGCTCCATCAGCCGGCCAGTCGCGTCATCGATGTACACCAGTAATGTACATCGCGGACCACGCTCCTCAAACCAGTGATGGTCTGATCCATCAATCTGAATCAACTCGCCGTAACACTCCCGGCGGCGCCTTGGTTGATATACGCGGCTGCGCTGTTCTTTCCGGGTTTTCCAGAGGCCGTCCGCGATCATCCACTGACGCACCGTGCCCACCGATAAACCGATCTCATGGCATTCCAACAGCTTCTCCGCGGCCAGCGTTGGCCCAAAATCAGCATACTGGGCACGAAGCAAGCTCAACGTATATTCCCGCAGACTGCCTGGGTATCTCCGATTGCTAGCGACACCACGTTTGCGCGACATCAGACCCGCCGCGCCCTCAAGGCGATAGCGGTTTACTAATCGTTGAACCTGACGCGAACTCAGTCCCAACAAGTCACCAGCCTGGGCTCGCGTTAAGCGTCGTTCAGCCACATCCATAATCACCTGCAACCTCGTAATCTCTGTTTGACTCATTGTCAGTAATGTCACTCCTGGTTCCTCCCAAGCATCTGATACACTTGGGGAATTGTACTGAGAGTGACATCTCTAAATAACGGAAAAGTGACATTACTAAATAACGCTTACACCAGAGTGTCGCGCAGTCACGGTTACGGTGAGTGGCAGGGTTGGCTGAATGAGGAGGACCGGGCCTATGCGGATCAGCACTGGGGCAGCTTTATTGCAGATCTGGGTTACTCACCGACAGACGTTGGCCCGCGGCCGGGCATTCTCCAGCAGACCTCGCTGGACTACGTGGCCCAGTTTGAGCCGTCCACTTCATAGCCAGCGCTGCAGATGACCGATATCATATTGATGTATACACCTGGGTAAGCAGAATGAATGACGCAGATTTTAATCGCCAGGTCGATGACACGCTGGAGACGCTGGAGCTACTGCTCGAGGCTGCCGATATCGACTATGAAAACAGCGCCGGTATTCTCACTGTTGAGTTTGAGAATGACACCAGCATGATTTTTTCTCGACAGTCGGGCAATAATCAATTGTGGCTGGCGGCGCGTTCCGGCGGCTATCATTTCGAGTGGGATGAGTCAGCTCAGGATTGGCGCTGCACCCGCAGTGGCGAATTGCTCAAGCCTATGGCCAGCCGTGAAGTAAGCCAGCAGGGAGAAGTGGCGTTTAGTTGGGGCTGAGTTGTTTGCCTGGAAGGGGCCTAGCGGGCCAGGTGGCGATCAAAGAATCTCGCGGTCAGTTCGAATACCTGGCGTGATTCGGGCAAGCCCGTTGCCATGAAGAAATAGTGCATCAAACCTTCGTAGACATGCAATTCGGAATCAATTCCGGCGGATATCAGCCGTTGGTGAGTTGCCAGCGCCGAACTCAAGGCCATATCGCGGGTGCTGGAAATTACCAGGGTGGGCGGAAATGCGGCCATGATCTCGGGATGGTTGATGGGTGCTACCAACGGGTCATCCCAGCTGCTGTCCTCAAAATAAGCTATGCCCTCATCGTCACCGAGTGAGGTGCGCAAGACCTCCGAAATCGGTATCGCGTCGCCAACCATGAATTCTCCGGCGCCGGAGCAGAAGATGCCGACGGCGCCCGGCTGCGGTATATCATGGGCCTGAAACCAGGCCACCGTTTGAGCCGTTAACAAGCCGCCAGCGGAGCAGCCAAAAATACCGATTTGTTCGGCTTGGTGAGTTTCCAGCAAGTGCTTGTAAACTATGGCTACGTCTTCGCTGGCGGCCGGGAAGCTGTGCTCCGGGCCCTGCCTATAATCGATGCTGATGACCTTCATTCGGGCGACGCTGGCCACTGGAATGGATTCCAGTTGACCTTCGGTGCGGGCACCAAAGGTAAAACCGCCTCCGTGCAAATTGATCAGTACCCGTCCCGCGTTCTCCGGGGGAATACCGGAGAGGGGGGTGAAAATCTCTGTATACACCCCGTCGATCTCCAGTGCTTCCTCATGTACTGCATAAAGTTGACGGGCTTCATCGATAAAGGGTTGGTACAGGTGTTCATCTAGCATGGCTCTTTGTTCTGCAACGTCACCGGTGACAAAGATGGAGAGGTGCGGTGTGAGTCGCTCCATCATTGCCTTTGCCGCGGCGGTGGATTCAGGGCTGGCCAGCGCTGATGGAGGGGCGGTCTTGTAACTCTGGGAGACAAAGTAGACACCCACGATCATGCTGCCGAGTACCAGACCCAGTAAAAATCGAATCATCGCTTGTTCAACTCCTGTTGCGCCCGTGTGGCCGCCTTGCGCACCTGCTCTGGTGCGGTACCTCCCAAGTGATTACGTGCCGCAACGGAACCCTCCAGGGTCAGGACATTGAATACGTCCTCACCGATGTCCGCACAAAACCGCTGCAGGGTTTCCAGGCTCATATCGGCCAGGTCGGTGTCGGTGTCCACGCCATGGGCGACGGCATTGCCAACCACCTTGTGGGCGTCCCGGAACGGCATACCCAGGCCTACCAGGTAGTCGGCCAAATCGGTTGCTGTCGAAAAGCCACGCCGCGCGGCCTCGCGCATGATGTCTTTGTGCGGTTCGATAGCGGGTATCATGTCGGCAAAGGCACGCAGGCAATCGAGGACCGTGTCGACCGTATCGAACAAGGGTTCCTTGTCTTCCTGATTGTCCTTGTTGTACGCCAGCGGCTGACTCTTCATTAGCGTGAGCAGCGAAACCAGGTGACCATTCACCCGGCCCACTTTACCGCGCACCAATTCCGGTACGTCAGGATTCTTCTTCTGCGGCATGATCGACGAACCGGTGCAAAAACGATCGGGCAGCGTAATGAAATTAAACTGGGCGGAGGTCCACAACACCAGTTCTTCTGACATACGTGACAGATGCGTCAGCAACAGGGCGCCAAAACTACAGAACTCAATCGCGAAGTCCCGGTCGGAAACAGAATCCAGGGAGTTCTCGGTGGGTTTACTGAAGCCCAGCGCCGATGCAGTTTGTTGGCGATCGATGGGGTAGGTGGTGCCCGCCAGCGCTGCCGCGCCCAGCGGGCTCTGGTTCAGCCGCGCACGGCAATCCAGCAACCTGCCATGGTCGCGTTGCAGCATTTCGTTCCAGGCCAGCAGATGATGCCCAAAGCTCACCGGCTGAGCCGTCTGCAGGTGAGTGAAACCCGGCATGATGGTGTCGGCCTGAGCTTCTGCCAGGGAGATCGTACCCGTCTGCAGGCGGGTGAGTTCTGTCGCGATCAGGTCTATGGCTTCGCGCAGGTATAGACGGATATCGGTGGCGACCTGGTCGTTGCGCGAGCGGCCGGTGTGCAGTTTCTTGCCGGCGTCGCCGATGAGCTGGGTGAGACGCGCTTCGATGTTCATGTGCACATCTTCCAGTTCCACTGACCACTGGAAGTCACCGTTTTCGATTTCCTCGGCCACTTGCTCAAGGCCGCCGGTGATCGCCTGCAGCTCGTCGTCACTGAGTACGCCAACCTGGGCCAGCATTGTCGCATGCGCCAGCGAGCCGGCTATGTCGTGGCGCGCCATTCTCTGGTCGAATTGAACCGACGCGGTAAAACGTTGCACGAAGCTGTCGGTGGCTTCACTGAAGCGGCCACCCCAGAGCTTGCTGGTTTGGTCTTTTTCACTCATTGGACGGGGAACCCTATGTGCTTGCTGCTCGTGGTTAAGGGCGCAAGTATAGCAGCATAAGAATTCGATAGACCGCTCATTGCTGAGGTATCATGGGATATGACTGACGGCAAATTAATCCGCATCGCCACGCGCGAAAGCCAGCTCGCCATGTGGCAGGCGGACCATGTAAAAGCACGCCTTCAGCGAGTGCATCCGGGACTCCATGTTGAACTGGTGCCGATGACCTCGCGCGGTGACGTTTTGTCGGATGTACCACTGGCCAAGGTCGGTGGTAAGGGTCTGTTCGTCAAAGAGTTGGAGACAGCGTTGCTGAATCATGAGGCGGATATCGCCGTGCATTCCATGAAGGATGTGCCGATGGGGTTTCCCGCGGGACTGAAACTGGGGCCGATCTGTGAACGAGAAGACGCCCGTGATGCCCTGGTCAGCAACCGCTACCAATCGCTGGACGAGATGCCTGCGGGCAGCATTATTGGAACCTCCAGTTTGCGCCGCGAGTGCCAGTTGCGCGCGGTCCGCAGTGATCTGCAGATTGATTTTCTGCGTGGCAACGTGAATACCCGCCTGGGCAAGTTGGATGACGGTCAGTACGACGCCATTATTCTCGCCACTGCGGGCCTGGTGCGTCTGGGAATGGAAGATCGAATTAGTCAGCGCATGCCGGTGACGCTGTCGCTACCCGCTGGTGGGCAGGGTGCGGTGGGCATTGAGTTACGTGATGACGACCAGGAGACTGCGGACTTGCTGGCGCCGCTCGCGCACCTGCCAAGCAGCCTCTGTGTTGCTGCGGAACGGTCTATGAATCAGCACTTGCAGGGTGGTTGCCAGGTGCCTATCGCCGCTTTCGCTGAATTTGACGTAGTCGACCCAGACATCGTCTACCTGCGAGGGCTGGTGGGCAAGCCAGATGGCAGCCGGATATTGCGGGCTGAAGGTCGCGCCCACACCGACAGTGTCGAATCTCTGGGTATTGAAGTTGCCGAAGCCCTGTTGGCGCAGGGGGCCGCCGCTATCCTGGCCGAGGTTTATGGCTGACAGGGCAGTGCTGGTGACGCGACCAGCGGGTCAGGGCGAAGAGTTATGTGAGCGCCTGCGTGCTGAAGAATTCCTGCCTGTTCATCAACCCCTCCTGGTCATCGAATTCAAGGCTGAGCCAGATCCACAGCAGCGCCAGCAGATAATGGATGTTGATCAATACCAGCACATTATCTTTGTCAGTAGTAATGCGGTGCATTGTGGGATGGCGTGGATTGAGCAGTTCTGGCCCCAGTTGCCCGTCAGCTTGAATTGGTATGCCGTCGGCAGTGCCAGTGCTAGTTTACTGGAAAGCCACGGCGTGCCGGTGCTTTGTCCGTCGCAAATGGATAGTGAGGGCTTGCTGGCACTGCCGCAACTGCAGGATTTGCGCGATCAAAGGCTGTTGATTGTGAAGGGCGATGGCGGTCGTGGCCTGTTGCAACAACGCCTGGCAGAGCGGGGAGGTCGGGTTGATGAACTTTGCGCCTATCGCCGCTGTCTACCGCTGCTTGAATCCGGTGCACTGAGTCAGTTGTTTGCTGACAAGCAGTTTGCCGCCGTACTACTCAGCAGTGGCGAGGGTCTGGACAATATGGTGTCATTGCTGGGAGTGCGAGCGGTAGATATAGTCGCTGAGAGCCTGCTGGTAGTACCTGGACAGAGAGTTGCCGAGTTGGCCGCAGAGAGTGGATTTCAGAGAATTGCGGTGGCGGAAAACGCCACCGATGAGGCAATGATGCGGGTGGTGGTTGAGAGGTGCAGTAGTGAGTGAATCGGAAGCAGAGACTAAGCCAGAGGTAGCGGTGCGTGCAGCCGAAAGACCGGAGCCCGAAGTCTCGAAGGAATCGGCAGCCAAACCAGCATCGGTTGGTGGCGCTGGTTCTGTGCTGGCTCTGCTGATAGCACTGGCTGCCCTGGGCTTGAGCGGGTGGCAGTACTACCAGTCCCAGCTGCTCAGCATTGATGCCGATGATCCTTTGCGCGACGAATTACAAGCACAGATATCTGAAACCGAGGCGCGCTTGCAAGGCCAGCAAGTTGAAGGTCTGAGGGATATTGCCGCTGACCAACAAGCTTTACGCCAGCAGCTTGCGCAGCGGGAACAAGAAACCCAGGCGCAATACGATCAATTGGCGACGCTGTTGCAGAGCCAACGTCAGCGATTGCTGGAACTTGGCAGTACCAATCGCGACGACTGGATGTTGGCAGAGGTCGAATACCTGCTTCGGCTGGCAAACCAGAGATTGATAATGGCGGCGGATGTTCGCTCGGCGCTGGCCTTGTTGAGCAGTGCCAATGGCATTCTCAAGGAGATGGATGACCCAGAATTACATGTCGTGCGCCTGAAAATCGCCGAGGACCTGGCCGCGCTAAAGGCAGTGCCTGAGCTGGACGTGGAAGGTACCTGGATGCGAATCCAGGCCCTGGTGGGGCAACTGGATGCCCTGATGTTGTTTCAGCTACCGGTACTGGAGCGGGAACAGGAAGCGCTGCCGGAGAATGCTGACTGGGAACAACGCCTCCAGTCTGGTGTAGATGCGGCGCTGGCCCGGCTTTCGAATTACGTGGTTGTACGGCGTCGGCAGGCGCCCTATGAAGCGTTGATTGATCCCCAGTGGGAGGGCATGGTCAGGCAGAACCTGCGCATGTTGCTGGAACAGTCCAGGGCGGCGTTACTGTCTGGCAACCAGACTTTGTACAGCCAGAGCATGAGCAACACTCGTCGCTGGCTGGGAGAGTTCTTTAGTTTCAATGAAGCCGGGGTGCAGGCAATGGACGCGGAGCTGGTGGAGTTGGGGCAAGTCATTGTGAGCCGTAATTATCCTGATATCAGCGGTTCAATCGGTGCCGTCAAGACGGCTATTCGAAGCAAGCACCGGATAGAGTCAGTCCAATGAGACGAATGTTTGTGTCCGTGCTCATTGCCCTGCTGGCGGGTGTTGGCCTGGTTGCGCTGATAGAGGCCGATCCCGGCTATGTGTTGATATCGTATGGGCTGACGACTATTGAAAGCAGTTTGTGGGTAGGCCTGCTGCTGCTACTGGTTTTCAATGTCCTGGTTTACTACCTGTTGCGTTTTTTTCGCGGAGTGATGGCCAGCGGTGGCAGCCTGACCCGCTGGCTGGAGAATCGACGGTTGGAGCGCGGCCGCAGGCTGACGGCGCGGGGTAGCCTGCACTATTTTCGCGGCGAGTGGAACAAGGCGCGGCGTACGCTGATGCAGTCCGTCGATGAAAGCCCGCAGCCAGCACTGAATTATCTGCTTGCCGCCCAATCCAGCGTGGCATTGGGTGAAACTGACCAGGCGGAGGAATATTACCTTGAGCTGGAAACCGGGGAGCACGCGGATGCACTGGCTGCGGCGCTGAGTAGGGCGGCTGAGGCGGTGCAAGATGGTCGATTTCAGCAGGCGCAGGATACGCTTGAAGTGGTGCGACATCAGGCGGCAGGCAACCCTTTGCTACTGCGTTTGTTGAAAGATGCCAGCCAGGGTGCACAGAACTGGGCAGCACTGGCCGAATTGTTGCCCCAGCTCAAGAAAGCCAATTTTCTCGACGCGCAAACACTGGCACAGCTGGCTGTGGATTGTTACAGCGGTATGTTCGAGCAGGCAGGTGCGGAAGGTATCCAGGCATTGGATAAAGTCTGGGCGGCATGTCCGGATGAGCAGCGCCGGAAGCCGGAGGTATTGCAGCGCTATGTGATCGAATTGCTGGCCCTGGATGCGCACGTGGTGGCTGAGAAACTGCTGCAAAAAGCACTCAAGAAACAGTGGCATCCGGGCCTGGTGCGGCTGTTTGGTTTGACTGCAGGCCAGGATGCACATCGCCAGCTGCAGTTAGCAGAGAGCTGGTTGAGTGCGCACTCTGACGATGCAGCGCTCTTGTTATGCCTGGGAAGATTGTCTCTGCGGGACCAGATCTGGGGCAAGGCGCGGGACTATTTTGAATCCAGCCACAAGCGACAAGCCAGCTCTGAAACCTGCGCTGAACTGGCTCGCTTGCTGTTCCGCCTGGGTGAGCGCGAGAAAAGCGCCCAGTTCTATCGGGAGGGGCTATTGCTGGTAGAGAACCGCTTACCCGATCTGCCCATGCCCAGGAAAGAGCTCAGGGGCTGAGTTCAGATAACTGATTCAAGTTTTTCTGCAAGTCTCGCTCCAGGGATTCGAGCCTGACGAACTGCTCCCTGGCGGTGGCAATCTGCGGCCCAATCTCATTACTGATTTGATTCTCCAGGTCCTGGGTCAGCTGTCCCACGCGCTCGGCGATAGCCGTCTCGACCGTGCTGGCAATCAATTGATCGAGGTTGGCGGTAAACGTCACATCCGGTGAATGCACAGTGCCAGCCAGGACGAGGCTCATTATGAAATCGTTACTGTTGTGCAGAACTTCAGCGATCAACCTGGCCGCATCATCGGCATCCTCGTCCAGGGTGATATCGAACACGGTAGAGCTAAAATGCTGGTTAATCAGCCCGCTGAGTGCATCACCATCAATGCTCAGCTCGCCGCTTACCATCGTCAGTGATTGTTCGAGGAAGATACTCATACCATCACCGCCGGCCAGTTGCATATGGCGCAGGGGCAGGCGGTTAACCAGCACCGCAACCCGGTCTTTGGTGTCTCCGCGGTGATCTACACTGACATCCAGTTGCAGACTGCCGCCATCAAGAGTTTCTCCTGTCAGCGCGAGCGTTGCCGCCTCCTCGGCGATCTCCAGTGGCCAGGTAAAATTGTTGAGTTCGCCATGAGTGCTGAGGCCGGCACCGGAAGGTAATAGCGGGCCGCTTAGGGTCGCGCGTTTGATCAGGATAGGCATTGTGCTTTCCGGGTCTATTTTACCGGCGTTGGAGTAGGCGACCGGCGCCAGCGCCTGCTGCAGGATACCGGCGAGATCGCCGCGCAGAAGCTGGCTACCCAGCTGAGCCAATTGAGAACTGTCTAGTCCCAGCGAGCTAATCAACTGGTTGGTGTGCCTGGCAGGCAAGGTTGCGGCCAGGGCAAAGGTTTCGCGCATGGCAGCAATATCGCCGCGAAACTCCTTGCGCATGGATTCAATACGGCGCAATTCCTGCTGAATTTCCGCGTAAACCTGACGCACCTCGTTTGCCGACGCCAGCGCACCTGCGAGCCCGCCGCCCTTCTTGATCTTTTTGATACGGGTCTTGTAAGCGGCAATCGCGTCGTCATCTGGAATGGAAGCTATTTTCTGCTGCCATTTTTCCTCACCCGCCTGCATGGCAGTCTTTATGGCGTTGATCTCGGTATCCAGATTGTCCCGTTGGCGGGCGATCAACTGGTCGATATCGGGAATATCAAAAGTAGGCAGGCCAAGCGTGGCCAGGTCGCTGCCGGGCTTGACCAGCGGGCGCAGGATTTCGGCTGGCTGCTGGCGGGGAGAGAAAACCAGGAGACCTTCTATATCCAGTTGTTCGACATCAATAATATCCTCGGCCAGCTGCAGCATATCGATGTCGACAAACACACGCTCAGCCTGGGCGATGTTGCGCAGGGCATCGGCGCGGTCGGCCACTCTCATCTGGTGCAAGGTAATCTTGCCCACGAACGGTGAAATCTCGACTGACTCCACACTGACCTCGGCGCCGTACATTTCCGTAGCCTGGCTTTCGAACAGGGGCTTGGCCATCGTATCAAGCAGCAACAAATAGATGATGAACAGGGATATGAAGAACGCGAGCGTATATTTGGTGGAGCTTCTCATGGATTGATTCCAGTTCGGTGGCCTGAGCCGATTCTAACAGCAATGACGGCCTGGGAAAGCTTGCTATGGATGCCAAGCGGGCTTTTCATCCTATACAATGGATCGAGATTGGTAGCTGTGAGGTTCGCGACATCTACAAAGACAACGAGGTACCTCAATGAAAGAAAGTAAAATATTACTGATTCTGCTGGGCCTGTTGATGACGATGGGCTGCGTGCCCACTGTTGAGAGTACGGTTGAGCCTACGCTTGAGCGCGGGCCCCGCACACAGCCCGGCACTGAAATGGGAGCATATTCCCCGGCACAACACTCGTTGTACGACGGCCGCTTCATTGTGTCGGGAGGCCGCGTGTTTCAGGTGGGTGGGCTCCACGACACGTCGCCGTGGGATCACATGGGCGACGACGCTGCCAAGGCCCGGCCAGTGGTCGGGGTGATCGAGATCGACGTTGATGAGATTGCCAACACCGGTACGTTTCGTGCCGAACTGGAATTGCCGGAGGGTCAATACGTGGTTGAGCTCGAGCGGTTTGCGGAGTTCTCGCCGTGCCAGGACGGGGGTATTGCGGCCTGGTTGTTTGAGCACGGGGACTCGGGCTGCGGGGACTCGAATTGGCCAAAAAGCATCCTTTACGTGGCGGGTTGGGGTTGGGGAAATGCTACCTTGAACGGGGAGATGCTGCGCGAGAACTACCAGATCCACTTCATGGTTACGCAGGGAATGCGCAATCGGCAAACCCTGGCAGTGCTGTCAGATCAGGCGGACCCGGGTGGAGCCGGGGCGGTGAATCCCGCCGCCATGCAGTTGGACTTCTATATCAGAAGCCCGGAGAAAAATGAGATGAATCATCCGACGCGGGAAGTTTTCGACCACTTCTTTGCAATGGAAGTGACCTGGCACTAGTGGCCTTGGGGGATTAGGAGCAAACATGATTAACGAAACTGATGACTTGAAGCTGGCTCTATTCTGCGATTTTGAGAACGTCGCCCTGGGGGTGCGGGATACCAAGTATGCCAAATTCGACATTAAACTGGTGCTGGAACGCCTGCTGTTGAAGGGCAGCATTGTTGCCAAGAAAGCCTACTGCGACTGGGACCGCTACAAGGAGTTCAAGCCCATCATGCACGATGCGGCCTTTGAGCTTATCGAAATTCCACACACGCGCCAGTCGGGGAAAAATTCTGCCGACATCCGCATGGTGGTAGATGCCTTGGACCTTTGTTACACCAAAGAACATATCGATACTTTTGTACTGATTTCCGGCGATTCTGATTTTTCCCCATTGGTGAGCAAACTGCGTGAAAACAGCAAACTGGTGATTGGTGTTGGCGTCAAGAATTCCACGTCAGACCTGTTGATGAATAACTGCGACGAATTCATTTACTACGATGACCTGGTAAGAGAGCAGCAGTCGAGTCGCAAGCGTTCGAAGAAACCAGCGGCGAAGGAGTCTGCGCCCAAGGGAGGGGCTGCGAAGAAACCCAGGAACAAAAAATCTGCTGAGGCCCAAACCGCGGAGTCCCAGCTCGATGAGGCCATTGGCCTGATCCTGGAGACAGCAGACGCGCTCTACAGTGACCAGGGCGACCGTCAGAAGCTCTGGGGTTCGATGGTCAAACAAACTATAAAGCGTCGCCGCCCCGGCTTTAATGAACGTTTTTATGGTGTCCGATCGTTCGGCGAACTACTCGAGGAGGCTGAAAATCGCGGTCTTCTCAAACTAGAGCTCGACGAACGCTCAGGAGGCTATATTATAAAGGCATTGACCGTCGACAAATAATAAAGAGAGACGAATATGCGAACTACCCGACAGAGGGTTCTACCCCTGTTCCTCGTATCAACTGGTGCTCTGATCAGTATTGCAGCCGGTGCCCAACAATTGGCCCTGGAAGAAGTGGTGGTGTCGGCACGAAAAATTTCCGAGAACAGCCAGATCGTGCCCATTTCGATGTCTGTACTCACCCAGAAAAAAATTGATGACATCAATGCCTTCGATTTCACGGAGATGGATCGCATTGCCCCGAGCCTGCAGCTGGGGCAGAACAGCCCGGCCTCAGCCACCCTGAAAATACGCAATGTCGGTCCGGATTTCTTCGCCCTGGCCTTCCCACCCGCGGTGGCGGTCTACGTTGACGGGGTGCCGCAAACACAGCCCGGCTCGGTGTTCTCAACCATGATGGATATCCAACGCATCGAAGTACTGAGCGGCCCGCAGGGAACCCTCTACGGTAAGAATGCCCCGGCCGGGTTGATATCTATCTATACCAATAATCCCACCATGGACGAGTTCGGCGGTTATGTTGTCAGTAGCCTGAGTTCCTGGAATACCTGGAACAATAACGTGGCCCTGAATATTCCCCTGGTAGAGGGCAAATTGGCCCTGCGCATCGCCGGTATGTACGCTGAATCCGACGGTTACATGGACAATGCCATTACCGGGGTCAATGAGAGCAACGGTAAGGAACACAAAGGTACGCGGATAAAGCTGTTGTGGAATGCCACCGACAACATGGAGTTTTTGCTCAGTTATTACTACGCCGATCTCTACAGCGAGGACAATGGCGGCGGTTACGAGGGCAGGGTACCTGATAGCACAGGTGAGACGGCTTTCGAGTCGAGATACGATGACTACGAGGTGTACAAGGCGGTACCCAGCTACGCAGATACAGAGGTTGAAGATATCACCCTGCGCTGGACCTGGGACCTGGAGCCCGTGACCCTGTCGATCTTTGCCCAGCACCAGGACCTGAACATTTTCCAGCAGCAGGACAACAACAACCAGAGAGTGGTGCCACCCCCCGGCACGGTACATGACTCGCTGGTGTTTGATCCGCAGATCGACTCCATCGAATTCCGTGCCGACGGTGAGCTGGGAGACAAGGTCAGCTACGTGGGCGGGCTATTCTATTCAGAGGAGACACCAGACACGGTCAACAGCATCGGTGGCGTCAATGTGATCGGCGAGGCGATTACCGAATCCCTCGGTATCTTCACCAACTGGACGTTCGAGCTGGGCGACCAATGGGACACCAGCATCGGCGCGCGTTACAGCGAGGTCACCTATGATGCGAGTATCACGGGATTTATTCCTGGCCTCGGTGATCTCGACACCATCTTCAAAGAAACCTGGGACGATCCCTCCTACAGCTTCAAGCTGCGCTATTACCCCATGGAGCACACGATGCTTTATTTCGCCGCGGATTCGGCCTTCCGCGCTGGTGGCATCAATGTGCTGGCACCCCTGGCCGGGACGCTTGCCGACATCTTCAGATTTCCGCCGGTGCAAGAGAACCTGCTCACCATCAATCAGGAGTACTATGTTTTCGACCCGGAAAACTCAGAATCCATTGAGCTCGGCATAAAGGCCTCCTTCCTGGAGCAAACCCTGCGCGTGAACCTGTCCCTGTTCCGCCAGATCTACGACGACCACCAGGTTCGCACCAGTCCCAGTGACGACTCGGTTACTGAAGTCCTGTCAGGAGCACTATCCAACCTGGCGGTTAACGCAGAGGAGGTAGAAGTCACAGGTTTTGAGACTGAGGTGGAATACCTGTTCAATGAAAATTGGTCGATATTCGCCACCGCCGCCTATGCCAAGGCGGAGATCCAGGAATACAGCAAGCGCATGTGTAGTGAAGGTGAGGCAGAAGGGGGACAGCTTGTTTGCCCGGGTGAGAAGGGTGAGAACCTGAACGATGAGCCCACCTTTCACGCCTTTTCCCAGTTGCGTTATGAACGACCCGTCGGCGAGACCAGCCTGGACTTCTTTTCCCTGCTCACCGCCGACTACTACAACGAACCTTATCAGGCCGTGTCTACCCCCAACCTGGAGGATATTCTCACCTTCGACATTACCCTGGGGCTTGCCGATCGCGACGGTAAATGGAGCGTCAGGGTCTGGAGCAAGAACATCACTGACGAAATGGTGATCTTCGCCGAGGGCGTCGAAGAGCAGGATATTTCAGGTAACGGGGATGAGATCATCGGCTACAGCGCCAGCCCCCGGGCTCCGCGTTCCTTTGGCATTACGGGTGAGTATCGCTTTTAAGGTCGGGATCGCAGCGGAAGAAGCTTCTGCTTCACGTTGTCATATTACTCAGCAATTTGGCGAGCATCACCTATAATTTCTGTAGGCCCTGTCTTGAATTCACCAATGGAGATTGCCGCCATGAGTTTTCACGTATACAAGAAAATTGAATTGGTCGGTTCATCAAATAGCAGCATCGAAGATGCGATTGAAAATGCGATCGCTGTTGCGTCCCGATCACTGGATAATATCGACTGGTTCGAGGTTGTTGAGACCCGCGGCGAAGTTCGCGATGGTGCGATCACTTACTACCAGGTCACTGTGCAAGTCGGTTTCCGCCTAAACGAAGACGCTGACTGATACCCGCTTACTCTGGCCGTCCAGCAGGCTTACGGGAAAGCCCTCAGTCGATACCCAGTTCTTGCCAAAGCTCGTCAATTCGGGCTTTGACTTCTTCGTCCATGGTGATGGGCTTGCCCCACTGCCGATCCGTTTCCCCCGGCCACTTATTGGTGGCGTCGAAGCCTACTTTAGAACCGAGACCTGAAACCGGGCTGGCAAAGTCCAGGTAGTCGATGGGGGTGTTTTCGATAAACACGGAATCCCGCTGTGGGTCCATGCGCGTGGTCATGGCCCAAATCACATCTTTCCAGTCCCGCGCATTCACATCGTCGTCGGTAACGATCAGGAATTTGGTGTACATGAACTGACGCAGGAACGACCAAGCCCCCAGCATCACCCGCTTGGCATGGCCGGGGTATTCCTTGCGCATGGTGATTACCGCGATGCGATAGGAACAGCCTTCCGGTGGCAGGTAGAAATCCACGATCTCCGGGAACTGTTTCTGCAGGATGGGGATGAAGACTTCATTCAGTGCCACCCCCAGAACCGAGGGTTCGTCGGGTGGTCGCCCGGTATAGGTGCTGTGGTAAATCGGGTTTTCCCGGTGGGTAATAGTATCGACGGTAAAGACCGGGAACTGCTCCACCTCGTTGTAGTAGCCGGTGTGATCACCGAAGGGGCCCTCTTGTGCCAATTCACCAGGTTCCAGGTAGCCTTCCAGAATATACTCGGCGGTGGCGGGTACCTGCAGGTCGGCCTGCTTGCAGAGTTCACTGTAACAGCGCACCACTTCTGTTTTGGCGCCCCTCAATAAGCCGGCGAAAGCGTATTCAGAAATGCTGTCCGGTACCGGGGTGACCGCGCCCAGTGTGGTGGCAGGGTCAGCGCCCAGGGCGATGGCTACTGGGTAGCGTTCACCGGGGTGCTGTAATTGCCAGTCACGGTAATCCAGGGCACCGCCGCGATGTGACAGCCAGCGCATGATCAGCTTGTTTTTGCCGATCAACTGCATGCGGTAGATACCCAGGTTCTGCCGCTCCTTGTTGGGGCCGCGGGTAATAACCAGGGGCCAGGTCATCAACGGGCCGGCATCGTCGGGCCAGCAGGTCTGAATGGGTAGTTGATAGAGGTCGACATCATCACCCTGTTTGACATGGTGCTGGCAGGGGGCGTTTTTCAGCACCTTCGGCGCCATGTTCAATACCTGTTTCAATACCGGCACCTTTTCCCAGGCGTCTTTCAGGCCCTTGGGGGGGTCCGGCTGGCGCAGATAGGCGAGGAGCTCGCCAACTTCTCGCAGGGCCTGCAGGCTGTCCTGGCCCATGCCCAGGGCCACCCGCAGTTCGGTGCCAAACAGGTTGGTTAAGACCGGTGTGTTGTAGCCCTTGGGGTTTTCAAACAACAGGGCAGGGCCGCCGCGCCGCAGGGTGCGGTCGCAGATTTCGGTCATTTCAAGATAGGGGTCGACCTCGGCGGTGATGCGTTTCAGCTCACCGCGCGCTTCGAGAAAATCTATAAACTCGCGAAGGTCTTTGTATCTCACTTACGCTTCATGGAGAGGAAGAACTCCTCGTTGGTCTTGGTTTCCTTGAGTTTGTCCGCCAGGAATTCAATGGCGGCGGTGTCTTCCATGCCGTGCAGCAGCTTGCGCAAAATCCACATGCGCGCCAGCTCATCTTCGTTGGTGATCAGGTCTTCGCGTCGGGTGCCAGAGCGGCGCACATTGATCGACGGGTAGACGCGCTTCTCGGCAATTTTGCGGTCCAGGTGCAGTTCCATGTTACCGGTGCCCTTGAACTCTTCGTAAATCACCTCGTCCATCTTGGAGCCAGTATCGACCAGGGCGGTGGCGATAATTGTCAGACTACCGCCCTCTTCGATATTACGCGCTGCGCCAAAAAATCGCTTCGGGCGCTCCAGCGCGTGGGCGTCGACACCACCGGTCAATACTTTGCCGGAACTGGGAATCACGGTGTTGAAGGCGCGTGCCAGGCGGGTGATTGAGTCCAGCAGGATGACGACATCGCGTTTGTGTTCCACCAGGCGCTTGGCTTTTTCGATGACCATGTCGGCCACCTGCACATGGCGTGAAGGGGGCTCGTCAAAGGTTGACGCGACTACTTCCGCACCCTGGGCGCCGACCGAGCGCTGCATCTCCGTCACTTCCTCCGGGCGTTCATCGATCAACAGCACGATCACATCACACTCGGGGTAGTTGCTGATAATCGCCTGGGCGATGTTCTGCAGCATGATGGTTTTACCAGCTTTTGGCGGTGCCACCAGCAAACCGCGCTGGCCCTTACCGATGGGCGCTACCAGGTCGATAATGCGTCCGGTCAGGTCTTCGGTACTGCCATTGCCCTTTTCCAGTTGCATACGCTGATCCGGGAACAGCGGCGTCAGGTTTTCAAACGCCACCTTGTGCTTGGAATCTTCCGGCCTGGCGTAATTAACCTCGTCGACTTTGAGCAGGGCAAAATAGCGCTCACTGTCCTTGGGTGGGCGGATCTTGCCGCGTATGGTGTCGCCGGTGCGCAGGTTAAAACGGCGAATCTGGCTGGGAGAGACATAGATGTCGTCGGGGCCAGCCAGGTACGATCCTTCCGCGGAGCGTAGGAAGCCGAAGCCATCCTGAAGGATTTCCAGGACGCCATCCCCGTGGATGTCCTCGCCACTCTTGGCATGTTTCTTAAGTACATTGAAGATAACGTCTTGTTTGCGGGAGCGTCCGACATTGTCGATACCAAATTCCTTGGCGATGTCGATGAGTTCCTGGGTGGACTTGGTTTTCAGGTCAGTAAGGTTCATAGGTGTTTTTTAGATGTTCTCAGAGTGATTGGCGCGGCAGGCCTTGAATTGGGCGCGCGCATACAGCGAAAATTGAGACTCTCAATATGGAGTCGGGTTATAGCGTTAGATTTGGGTTTTGTCAGTATTATTGCTGCAAAGGAGTGGGCAGCTGGGGGAAATGTAGCACGCTGTTGGAGGGGCGTCCATACCCCTCCTTGATAAAAAACCGAGAAAAATAGCGGCCTACATGGACTCTTCAACAAACTCCAGCAGCTGGGTTTTGGACAAGGCACCTACTTTGGTGGCTTCGGCGTTGCCGCCCTTGAACAGAATCAAGGTGGGGATGCCGCGAATGCCGAACTTGGGTGGAATGTCCGGATTGGCGTCCACATCCACCTTGCACACTTTCAGCTTGCCTGCGTACTCGTCTGCGATCTCGCTGAGTACCGGCGTAATCATTTTGCAGGGCCCGCACCACTCGGCCCAGAAGTCTACGAGTACGGGCTCTTCTGAATTGAGAACGTCTGCGTCAAAACTGGCATCGGTTACGTGTACGATGTGCTCACTCATGGTTATCTCCAACGGTATTTAAGTCCGGCAATCATACCACCGCGCCAACAGCAGACAAGAGATTGAGGGAACTGTGGCTAGAGTTTTTTGTCATTTTCATATGTGGTCATGGTATAAGCAGTAGCCCAGCAGGGAGGGATGAATCAAGGTGAATAAGAAGCAAGCGGGGATCCTTTCCCTATTGGTAGTCGCCGTGATGACATGGTTTGCACTGGACCTCGGCCAGTACCTGGAATTTTCGGTATTGCGGGAGAATATCGATAGTTTGCGAGATTACTATCGCCGCAATCCCCTGCAGGCTGGGCTCATCTATTTTTGTACCTATGTGCTGGTGACAGGCTTGTCTCTGCCCGGTGCGGCGATTATGACGCTGGCTGGCGGTGCCCTGTTTGGTTTCTGGTATGCCTTGCTGCTGGTGTCCTTTGCCAGCTCGATAGGCGCAACGCTGGCCTGCGTGATGTCACGGGTGGTTTTGAAGGATTGGGTACAGGGTCGTTTTGCCCGGCAGATGCAATCTGTGAACCTGGGATTTGAAAAAGAGGGCGCTCTCTATCTGTTCAGTCTGCGACTGGTGCCACTGTTCCCCTTCTTCGTGGTGAACCTGGTGATGGGGGTCTTGCCGATCTCCCTGTGGCGCTTCTACTGGGTCAGCCAGTTGGGCATGTTGGCGGGCACCATGGTTTTTGTAAACGCCGGTACCCAGTTGGGCGAACTGGAAAGCGCCAGCGGAATCTTGTCACCGGGGCTGATTGGCTCCTTTGTGTTGCTGGCGATGTTTCCCTGGTTGGCACGCTGGGCCATGGAGGTGATCAGGCGACGGCGGGTCTTATCCGGTTTTCGCAAGCCGGCATCATTTGACGACAACCTGCTGGTGATTGGGGCTGGCTCAGGGGGATTGGTTGCCGCCTTAATCGCCGCTACCGTGCGAGCCCGGGTGAGCCTGGTGGAGCGGGACAAGATGGGTGGTGATTGTCTCAATACTGGCTGCGTACCCAGCAAGGCGCTGATACGTTCCGCCCGGGTGGCTGATTACCTACGTCGCGCACCGGAGTTCGGCCTGACCCCGGTCACTGTCGGCGTCGACTTTCCCAAGGTATTACACCGTGTGCAGGAAATTATCAGGCGCATTGAGCCGCATGATTCTGTTGAGCGATTTACCGGCCTGGGCGTGAACTGTATCAAGGGCAATGCCCGGCTCCTCTCACCCTGGGAGGTGGAGATTGACGGACAGGTTAGAAGCGCCCGCAATATCGTGATCGCCAGTGGTGGCCGACCGCTGGTGCCACCCATACCCGGGCTGGCTGAACTGGATTATCTGACCTCTGATACGGTGTGGGAATTGTCAGAGCTCCCCAAACGCCTGCTGGTCATGGGGGCTGGTCCAATCGGTTGTGAGCTGGCCCAGAGTTTTGCCCGCCTCGGCAGTGAGGTGACACTGGTGGATATGGAGACGCAGATTTTGCCGCGAGAGGATGTCGAAGTGGCCACATTGGTGGCGGAATCACTACAGTCGCAGGCAGTACGTGTCCTGGTCAATCACCGCGTTTTGAGCTTTACCCCTGTGGAAAGCGGTGGCCAGGTACAGCTGGAGTGTGGCGGTGAACAGGTCGCGGTTGATTTCGAGCGGGTGCTGGTGGCGGTAGGCCGCAAGGCCAATACTGAGGACATGGGATTGGCTGAACTCGGCATTGAATTATCACCCACGGGAACCGTGCAGGTGGATGAGTACTTGCGGAGCACTATACCGACGATCTATGCCTGTGGTGATGTGGCTGGCCCCTACCAGTTTACCCATGTGGCCAGCCACCAGGCCTGGTATGCAGCGGTGAATGCCCTGTTTGGTCGCTTCCGAAAGTTCAAGGTAGATTATTCCGTCATACCCTGGGCGACGTTCACTGATCCTGAGGTAGCGCGGGTGGGCCTCAATGAGATGGATGCGAAAGAGCAGGGCATTGCGGTGGAGGTCACTCGCTACGATATCGACGACCTCGATCGAGCCATTGCCGACGGCGAGGCCCATGGCTTTATCAAGGTACTGACGCCGCCAAAAAGCGACCGCGTACTGGGTGTGACCATTGTCGGCTACCACGCCTCAGAATTGCTGGCGGAATACGTATTGGCAATGAAGCACGGTATAGGGCTCAATAAAATTCTAGGTACGATCCATGTTTATCCGACCTTGTCAGAAACCAACAAATTTGTCGCTGGTGAGTGGCGCAAAGCCCGTAAGCCCGAGGGTTTACTCAACTGGGCTGAACGTTTCCACAACTGGCAGCGGCGATAATTGTTCAGAGGGTGATGTATGAAAGTTGAAACAGTGGTTCAGGAACGTTACGCCGAGGGCGCCGCCTGCAAGCAGGATTCCCTGTGCTGTCCGGTGAATTACGACCGCAGCATGCTGGACTTGTTGCCCCAGGAAATCATCGACAAGGACTATGGCTGTGGCGATCCCTCCCTGTATGTGCGCCCGGGGGATATGGTGGTGGATCTCGGTAGTGGCGGTGGCAAGATTTGCTATATCGCCGCTCAAATTGTCGGTGCGCAGGGACAGGTTATCGGTATTGATATGACCGATGAAATGCTGGCACTGGCGCGCCGCTACCAGGATGACATGGCGGAAAAGCTGGGTTATCACAACGTGAGCTTTGAAAAAGGCTTCATCCAGAATGTCGGCGAGATCATCGAAGCCGGCTGTGCCGACATTGTCATCTCCAACTGCGTACTCAACCTGGTTAGCGAAGCTGACCGGGAAAAAATGATTGCCGGTATTTATCAAGTGCTTCGTCCTGGCGGGCGAGTAGCGATTGCAGACATCGTCTGTGAAGAGCCGGTGCCGGAAGCCATGAAGCAGGATGAAACCCTGTGGAGTGGTTGTATTGCCGGGGCCTACCAGAAACAGGACTTTCTCGACGCATTTGAGGCCGTTGGCTTCGTAGATGTTGAATATGACAATTGGGAGTCAGAGGCCTGGCAGGAGGTGCAGGGTCTCAAGTTCTACAGTGCCACGGTATGTGCCTCTAAACCGGGTGGCCTGGCCGGCTCATCCAGCTGTTGTTGAGATAGGTGAGTTGAGATGGGTGGCTGGTGGGTCTATCTGCTACGCTGCGGGGACGATTCGCTGTACACCGGTGTTGCCACCGATGTGGAAAGGCGCCTGCGGGAGCACAATGGTGAGTTGAAAGGGGGCGCACGCTATACCCGGCCTCGACGCCCGGTTGAAGTGGTGTGGCGAGAGGCTTGTGAAACACGCAGTGCGGCGTTGACACGGGAAGCCGAAATAAAGAGCTTGTCCCGAACAGAAAAATTGAAATTGATAGGACAATGATATGAATGCGGTTGCAGGACTCGGGGGAAAGGAAAAGGCGCTCTCGATTTGTGAGGTAGTGGAAGCCCATGCGGCAGCGGCCGAGGAGCAGAGGACGCTGCCGGCAGAAACTGTGGCAGCACTGTGGCAGAGTGGATTGTTCCACCATTTTAACCCGGTGGATTCCGGCGGTTGTGAACCGGATTTTCGTGACATGATTGATACCTGGGTGGAGATGGCGCGCCAGGATGGTTCGGTAGGCTGGATAGGCATCGCCAATTGCCCGTCGGCGGCATTTGCCAGTGCCTACTTGCCCGAGGGCGGTTTTCAGGCCGTACTCCGCGACAGTGGTGACCGGGTCACCATGGCTGGCCAGTTTGCCCACAATGGTCTCGGTACTGAGGTGGAAGGTGGTTACCAGCTCACCGGCGCCTGGAATTTTGGCAGTGGCACGGGTCACTCCGCCTACGTGGTCGGCGGATTTATCCCCATGCGCGATGGCGAAATGGTGATGATGGATAACGACAGCGGCATGCCCGAAATGATGGTGGCGGTTATGCCCCGCGAACAGATCAACTTCACCGATGGCTGGAACGTCATGGGCCTGTGCGGCACCGGATCCTACGACTACAACGTCGAAGATGTCTTGGTCCCGGCTGAGATGACCTTCCCCCTGTTTACCCGTGAGCCTCTGCGCGGGAAATCGCCGGTGTTTCGCATGGGGGTGATGCCAGTCACCGCCGCCGGGCACGCGGCCTTTGCCGTGGGTCTTGGCCGACGCGCGTTGGACGAGGTCAAGCAACTGGCCATCGAGAAAACCCGCATGGGTGACACGAGTGTGCAGGATCGGATTGATATGCGCATAGCCGCCACCTATGCCACCGAGGCCTGTAAAGAGGTTGTCGATTTTGCACACCAGGCCGCGGGTACCTCCGCCATTTGTGACGGCAACCTGATCGAGCGGATTTTTCGGGACATGCACACGGCAACCCAGCACATCTTTATCGGTGAGAAAACTTACACGGAAGCGGCAAAGATCTTGCTGGGCCTACAACAAGACTCAATGGCGGTATAGACGATGATTTATCCAGGCAGTTGTCATTGCGGGGCGGTGACCTTTGAGGTCGAGGGGTCGGAGCACCTGGAGTTGGAGAATTGCAATTGCTCGGTGTGCAAAAAGTCCGGCTACCTGCACATGATCAGCCCCCTGTCCAAATTCAAGATTCTGAGCGGTGAAGACAACCTCGAGGTCTACACCTTTAACACCGGTGTGGCGAAACACTATTTTTGCAAGACCTGCGGTATCAAACCCTTTTATACCCCGCGCTCCAACCCCGATGGCATGGACATCAATTACAACTGTCTGGACGTGGCGGCCCACGAGGTGACTATTGTCGACTTTGATGGCCAGAACTGGGAAGCCAACGCTGCTTCCCTGGCACACAAAAGCCAGGAGTGATGGGGCTTTCAGTCGGCAATGAAGCCCTGATCAGGGACTACTTCACCACGGTAACCGGTGGTGACAGCGGCAGAGCACTTCCGGATTTCTTCGCTCAGGATGTGACCTGGCATGTCCCCCAGAGCAATCCCATGATTAAGCCCAACCCGCGCGAGGGCTTTGCTGCGGTGATGGACTTGCTCAGCTCCGGTGTGGATATCTATCAGCCCGGTTCCATGCAGCTGGAGCTGGGACATGTGGTGGCGGATGAGTCACGGGTGGCGGCCCAATTTACCCTCAATGCCACGCTGGCCAATGGCAATGACTACCGCAACCAGTATATGTTCCTGTTCTCGATTGCCGATGGCAAGATCAACGGCGTGTGGGAATACCTGGATACCTTGTACCAGGACCGTCAGGGAACTTTCAGCTGAGGATTAAGGACGACCGGCCGCAGACTCAGCCAGTTTTTGCAGTTGCTCTTCCTCCCCTGGAAAACGCCAGTCCTGATCTTTGAACGTACTTGGCGCCAGCAGGTAGGCACGCCTTACCTCCAGTCGCGGCGGTGGGTCGATTTCTCCTGAATTTGCGGTGAATGTGCATTGATACAGGTGAAAGCCGGTATCCATCACCATCAGCAAAGTACCGACCTCAAGATTTAGCCCTGTTTCCTCCCAGGTTTCCCGGTGCGCGGTGCACTGGGCGGGTTCACTTTTCTTACTGCTGCCACCGGGCAAATTAACCAGGCCTTCTAGATTTTCGACCACCAGCACATGGCCATTCTGCATGGCGAAGCAGCCGGCGCTGGGCGCTTGCTGGGCTTGTGCGGGTGCTGAGCAGGGTGGTGCCTGTCGCGTGCACGATGCCAGGCACATGATCACTATTAAGATGATTAGTCGCATTCCCCTAACATAACTCGTTTTTGTGTCAGGCAAACACCCCCTGTATAAACCACTGTTGTAACAGGCGGTCCCGGTACACCCAGTACAGCTGGCCATTGTCGTTGCGGGCAATGTAGTAATCACGGCTCACGGAATCCATCCACCAGTTGTCCTCGATGCGCTCGGGGCCGGCCAATAGCTTGAGGGCGCCGTTCCAGTACAGCTGTTGGCGTCTGTTTCCCAGTGATTGAGGTTCCGGCATTAACCAGAACGGGCGCTCTCCATCCAGCGGCGTGGTCTGGTTGGTCAGGTTTCCCAGCTGGCAGCTGCTGTAGCTGGCGTACTCCGGCAGATGCTCACTGCGACAGGCGATCTTTTCCACCGCTTGCAGGCCGAGCCGGTTCTGTAAGCGATCCAGCAGGCTGTGCAGGGGTTCCTTTTGTTCGCTGTTACAAAACAGGTCCTGGCTGCGGTAATTGCCCTCGCACAGGTCTTTACAGTACAGCCCCAGCCCTTCGACACCGGTTTTCAGCTGCAGCTGTTCCATCTTCAGGTCGGTCAATCGATACCACTCGCGCCAACTGGCCTGGGGCATGGAGCAGTGTATGGGTAGTTTGTAGGTGTCTCGCTGAATACCGTAAAACTGCCATTCGATCTGTTGGCTTTGTAACTGGGCATTGCGCAGGAAATCACACAGGGATTGCAGCAGCAATTGAGCGGCGGGCAGCAGTTCCTGGTTGGCTTTCACCTCGTAACCGAACCAGTAGTGGTCGCTGAACTGGTGTGGTGGTTGGAAATCGGGCTGGTCGTCATAGGCGGTGCCCAGCACCTGCCGCAGGAAATGCACGAACTCTTTACCGCAGCGGCGAGCCAGGGCCTGTTGCGGCAATTCCAGGATGTCGCCCAAATGCCACAAACCCGCCTTGGCCAGGGAATCGGTTTGGCGGGGGAAGTCATCCAGCAATTTCAGGGGCAGGGGGGCCAGTTGCTGTTTCAATGGTGCCTGGTAATCGGATTGCTCGGCATGGGATAACAGCCAGGCGGCCTTGGGGTTGGCAGCCAGGGCACTGTGGTAACTGTAATTGCGCAGGGACAGGTCGATACGAATCCGGGCCAGCAGGTTTTTCAGTCCCCGGAACAGGGCCAGGCAGCCACCGACCTCCAGCAGCAGGCAGTTATCGCGCCAGGTATAGAGGGTGGGGCTGATACTGTAGGCCCAGCAGCTCAGTTGTTGCAGGCACAGCTGTTCCTTCTGGGTATCCCGCTCCAGCAACTGGATGTTATCGGCCAGTGCCCGCACGGTGGCGGTGCCCATGTCGGGTTTGATGCCAAGCGCCGTGGCGGCATCGCAGGCCTGAATGACCCGCTGCTTTTCTATGATCGCTGTAGGCACTTCTATAACCGCCGTAGGCGCTTGCTGGTCAGCCTGTTGCCGAGTCAGGGCCTGCAGGGGCAATTGCGCAAAGCGCAGACATAACCACAGGCTCATTACTCATACTAATCCTATTGTTAGGCGCTCAGGGCTGTTAGGCACTCAGTGCCGGTGTCGACACATGACCGCGATCCGGATAGGAGGGCAGTTCCCACAACTGGGGTTGCCCTTGCACATCGTCTTCACAGCTGAGCTCCACATCAATGTACTGGTTGCCGCCACGCTGCTTGAGAATATGCACCTCCCGGTAGGCCTTCATCTCCAGTCGCAGGGCGGCGGGAGAATGATTAAACGCGGCCTCGCGGGAACGAAACAGCACGGAGAAAACATCGGTATTGGCGGCGGCCAGTTGCAGCTTGCGCAATTCGCTGTAGCTGAATTTTTCATTGCCTAGCCAGCCAAATACAGCGCTACAGGTGCTGCTGCGCAGGGCCTGTTCAATACTCCACAACAGGTCCTGGCGATTCTGGGGGTGGACCAGTAATATCTGTTGGCTGTCGATGCCGCGCGCTTCCAGTAAGGGTGCGTAGGGCATGTAGGGTGGGGCAATAAAGACCTGCCAGCGCCCCTGTTTACTGAGTTGTTCCATGGCTGTCAACAGCAGTCCAAATCTGACCCACCTTGCCGTGCTAATCAGCAATTTAAAATTGACCCACCCTCAGCGTTTTCTTTCCGTTATTTAACCAATGATTGGCTTGCTGCCGGGACGATACCGGCCGCTTTCTTTCCCTTGAGTCGGTAGCTGCTCCCCGATATCTGGACGATATGTGCATGGTGTAACAATCTGTCGAGTAAAGCCGCGGTTAAGGTCTGATCATCAGCAAACGCAGTAGACCATTGCGAGAATGGCAAGTTGCTGGTCACAATGACACTGCTTTGCTCATAACGTTTAGCAATGACATTAAAAAACAGATTGGCTTCTTCCCGGCCAAATGGCAGATAACCTATTTCATCAATTATGAGCAACTTAGGTGCCTGGATACTTCGTTTGAGGTAAGACTCTAGTCGGTCCTGCTTTTTTGCGGTGGCCAGTTGCAGCATGAGATCCGCCGCCGTAATGAAGCGTGTTTTGATCCCATTCATGACCGCCTGGTATGCCAGGCTGATCGCCAGGTGGCTTTTACCGACACCACTGGGTCCAAGCAGCACGATATTCTCTGCACGCTCGATGAAGGCCAAACTGGTTAATTCCTGGAGTTGCCTGCGCGGTGCACCGGTGGCGAACTTGAAGTCATAGTCTTCAAAACGCTTGACGGACGGCAACCCTGCAAACCTCAGCAAAGTCTCGCGGGTGCGGAGCATCCTGGCGTCTATCTCAACCCGCAGTAGCTGCTCAAGAAAGTCAGCCAGTGATGACTCGTCACCGGAGGCCCTGTCAGCGATAGCGGACCATTCCAATGCCACAGCACCGAGTTTAAGCACTTCGCAGGCTTGCTGCACTCTTTCCATCTGCAGGTTCATACAGCAACTCCCAGCAGCTGGTCATAGGTACTCAGCGGATGCTGGAGACTTTCGATCGGGAGTGCCTGGGCATTGCTTCGCGGTTTGTCCTGAGCCACCAAGCGCTGCGCCAAAGGCAGCGGCATGAGGCTTAATCGCTCATGATCGAGCAATACCTGCGGCTTTTGGCCTGTTGTCCCGTGAATTCGCTGATGTGCAATGTCAGCGAGCCAATGACCCACCTGCCCATTGGCTACCTCCACGTCCAGCGCCAGCCCGGATTGCTTCAGTGACGCGGCCAGTGGTGTGATAAAACTACCTTTAAGATAACCGTTGAATCGCTCGACTTTGCCCTTGGTCTTAGCACGGTAGGGCCGACAGGCGCGCAATCTAAAACCATTATCACGAGCCATGTTCAACAAACTGGCGTTCCACCGATGTTTCCCGGCACCAAAGGCGTCTCGCTCAATCATGATGCACTTGGCATTATCGAATAGCAGTTCCTCAGGCACGCCTCCAAAGTAGTGTAACGCACCTTCAATACCCGCTAACCAATCCTCCTGCCGTTCGTATTGACTGAATCGTACGTAGGTTGCTCGACTGTATCCCAGGGTGGCAACGAAGGCCTTAAGCCTATTTCTGCCTCGCCGAATCGTCGTGAAATCTACCTGTAACTGCTGGCCAGGCGGTGTCTCAAAGCGAACGACTGGATCTTTCGCCTTCGGCTTAAATTGTCGGAGATAATCTCTCAGAATACCTTCTTTGCCTTGGTAGCCTCGCGCCAGAATCTCTCGAAACAAGACTGTCGCCGGTATCCAATAGGGTTTCGCTGCCTCGATACGCTCTCCTAAATAGGGTTTGAACGAGTCCAGTTTAGACGGCCTTTTCTCGCGCTGAGAATAGCGAGGTGTTTTGGCAGCATCGCGCAGATAACGACGTACGGTATTGCGTGATAGGTTCATTTCTTTGGCGATACTGCGGATGCTCGTCCCTTGTCGATGTAAAACGTGTATGTCCACTAATTGCTCCTGATTCAACATCTCATTTACACCGCCTCTCTCTTGATTGAAATTGGCGGTAATTGTGCCTCAGGTGGGTCAGTTTTAAATTGTCGCTAGTGGGTCAGTTTTACACTGCTGGTGACACATGGCCGGCAGAAACAGGCCCATGGAGCCCAAACCGGCGCCGTCACTGAGCAATTCAATGGTGTTACCCATCGGCCAGCCGTTGCCGTAAAGCTCTTCATCGAGCTTGCTAAAACCGCTGGAAAGCCCGCTTTGCGGGGCCTGCAGCTTGTTTCCCAGCCAGGTGTCCTGGCGCTGTATAACGTGGTCTATGGCGGCATTCATGGTATCGTCCTCTTTGCTTCCCGGCACTTGTTGGCACTTGTCGGCAGATTGGGGGGCAGTTGCCCAAGCTAACTTCTTTGATATGCTGTATATATATACAGTAGTTGTTCAAATATGGGAAATCAAGGAGTTTTTCTCCATGCGTACATTTTTCACACTGACCTTGTTTTCCCTTCTGGTTGCCTGCGACACCATTGAACAAACCGCCCTCAAGGTCTGGATGTCGACCAATGAGAATATCCAGGTAGAGGACGGCGCCGTGCCCTATCAGGCACGAACTGAAGCGGTGGTGATGCGTGCGGTCGTCGAAGACCTGGACTTTCCCTGGGACATGGTTTTTACCGGGCCGCAGGAAATCCTGGTGACGGAGAAACCCGGCAATCTCTGGCGCGTTGATCTGGCAACGGGCATGAGAACAGCAATCTCCGGCGTGCCAGAAGTGCTTTATCGCGGGCAGGGCGGTTTGCTGGGAATTGCCTTACATCCCGAGTTTGCCGAGAACCACCGACTTTATCTCAGCTATTCCGCGCAGTTGGAGGATGATCTGCAGACGACCCGATTGGTGCAGGCTCGTTTAGTTGACGATCAGCTGAAGGATGTGGAGGAACTGTTTACGGCTCAGCCGGCAATGGAGACAAGCAAGCACTATGGCGGCGCGCTGGTTTTTGACTGGGAGGGTTATCTCTACCTGTCGGTGGGTGAGCGCGGTCATCGGCACAATGCGCAGGATCTGGGCAGTGACCTGGGCAAGGTGCATCGCTTTAATGATGATGGTTCGATTCCGCTAGACAACCCTTTTGTCGAGAAGGCCGGTGCCCGGCCCAGTATATTTAGTTGGGGCCATCGCAATCCGCAGGGGTTGGCAATTCATCCCGAAACGGGAGATGTGTGGGAGGCAGAGCACGGTCCCCGGGGTGGTGACGAGGTTAATCGCCTGCAGGCAGGGCGTAACTACGGTTGGCCTGTCATCACCTATGGCGAGGAATACAGAGGTGGCAAGATTGGTGAGGGTACGCATAAAGTTGGTATGGAACAGCCTATTCAGTACTACGTGCCTTCAATTGGGACCGCAGGCATTGCATTCTATGATGGAGAACTGATTGAAAGCTGGCGCAATAATTTATTCGTCGGTGGGCTGATATACACGCAAACGCACCTCAGTCGCCTGCAACTGGAGGGGGGCCAGGTTGTGGAAGAAGAGCCTCTGTTTGAACACCTGAAGATGCGCATTCGCAACGTTGAGTCGGGCCCAGACGGTAAGCTCTATGTTGTCAGTGAGAACGGGATTATTTTCGCTGTCAGCCGCTAGTTCGGTTTTTCAGTAAGGAGTTTTTCACCCGGATCTTGCCACCGACAAAGGTAAACAGGTCACAGCCATCCATCTCCATTCTTGATCCATCGGGACGGGTGCCGACGATAGTCCACTCGGAGCAACCGCGGTCACCCTCGACGAAATGACGGCCGTTCTCAAAGCGCACATCGGGAATCGACGTCCACACGTCGACGAAGCGCTCGCGCACAATATCAGCCCCTTCAAAACGCGTGCCCCAACGCTCCGTGCCGCCGCCGGTTTCAAACACGCAGTCCTCGGTCATATAGCTCATGATGGTGTCGATATCGTGTGCGTTCCAGGCATCGGCATACTTTTTCAACTCATCGTGGGTCATGCAGCTACCTCGTTGAGGCTGGTCTGTTGCTTGAGGGCAAAGCGCAGGCAACTGTACAGCAGTAAACCGATGGGTCCTGCCATCAGGGTGGCGACCAGGCACGGCACCACCAGCC
Source organism: Halieaceae bacterium (assembly GCA_965237855.1). Taxonomy (GTDB): domain Bacteria; phylum Pseudomonadota; class Gammaproteobacteria; order Pseudomonadales; family Halieaceae; genus CBDEGK01. The sequence continues at coordinate 475,647 of CBDEGK010000008.1, forward strand.
AGTGATTAATACCCTGGCGTTTGGCGTCACGCACCAGCCAGGCACCGACAAACAGGTCGAAGGCAATATAGTGAATCCAGCCCGCCAACAACGCGGTGTGATTCTGGAACAGCAGCGACAGTGCCGCCAGGGATTCCATGCCGGCACCTTCCTGGGGTGGTGGGCCGCTGACAAAAGCCCAGATATAAAACAGGGCCAGGAGGCAGGGAATCCACACCTGGTGTATCGCTTTTTGAGTAATGGGATGGTGGGGCGCCAGGGCCAGCAGCAGCCAGGCCGGCAACACGCCGTAGTTACAAATCAGAAAAACGGTATTGGGGTCCATGCTGAGTTCCTGTTTTATATATAGAGAGATTCTTTATGTCGTGGCAAAACCTTCAGACAGTGACATTAGCACATCGGTCAGCACATCCCAGGCATTCAGCTCCGACATGCCTTTGATCGCCCGATCGGCCTCGGCGGCTCGCTGCATCAATTTGCCCAGTGCCGCGAGGTCATGGCGTTGCAAGGCGGCACCCACGATGGGTTTACGTTTGTCCCAGACGCGCTGCTCCTGCATGGCCCGGTTGGCTGACTGTCCCTTGGCGATGTCGCGCTGACACTGGTAAAGCAGACGGATTTCTCGGCTCAGCGACCAGAGAATCACTGGCGACTCGGTACCTTCGGCGCGCAAACCATGGAGCATTTTCAGGGCGGCAACGGTATTGCCGGAGAGGGCGTGATCAGTCATGGCGAACAGGTTGTAACGGGCATTGTCTGCCACGGATTCGCCGATGGTTTCCACGCTGACCTGGCCGCCATCGCTGAGCAAGCGCAGCTTTTCAATTTCCTGCACCGCTGCCAGCAGGTTACCTTCAACCCGGTCACTTAATAATTGCAGCGCATCGGGGTCGATGCTGAGGCCGGACTGCTGCAGCCGACCCTGGATCCAACGCGGTAATTGCTGGGCATCCACGGGCCATATCTGGACAATAGCCCCAGCCTGGTCGAGGGCCTTGAACCATTTGCTGTTGGTGGATTGCTTGTCGATTTTGCCGGCGACAATCAGTAGTACATTGTCCGGATTGGGGTTTGCCAGGTAGGCCTGCAGCGCTTTACTGCCCTCGGTGCCCGGCTTGCCCGAGGGAATGCGCAGTTCAATCAGCTTGCGCTCGGCGAACAGTGACATCTCCGAAGAGGTCGACAGCAGGTTGTCCCAGTTATATTTCCCCTCAACCTGGAGAACCTCACGCTCATGGCAACCCGCTTCCCGGCAGGCAGCACGAATGACATCACAGGCTTCCTGGACCAGCAAAGTTTCATCGCCGGTGACCAGGTAGAGGGGCAGCAGTGGCTTTTTGAGTTGGTTGGGGAGTTGCTCGGCCTTCAGTCGCATCAGGCAGTGGCCAGGAAGCGTATGCGGCGCATAACCTGCTGAATAAGCTCGCTGCGCATTTCCCGGCGCAGCAAGTTGGATTCCTCCACCTTGCCGGTGACGTTCTCGGGGTCATGGGTCATGATCTTGGTAACGGTGACTTCGGTTGCGGGCGAAAGCTCCTTGCCCTGGTCATTCAGCACCCGCATAGAGGTGCTGAGTTTCAATTCGAACTCGGTGGCGCGGGCATTGGCGCCGATGGTCAGATTGCGTTGCTCAAATTTCTCTTTCCCGAGTTGCAGGGTGATATTGGCTTCAGTGGCCTCCAGCCATTGCACCCCGTTGTTGCCCAGGGCGGAGCGCACCCCGCTGGCCAGTTCGCCATTGGGGCTGGGGCTTTGCATGTGCATGGCTAGCCATTCCGGGGGGATATCGATGTTGCCGCGCAGCTGGAAACCACAGCCGCTCAGTAATAGCAGGCAGGTGAGTAATAGCGTGCGCATGAGTGGGGTCACAGGCATCCTCAGTTGGCCACTATATTAACCAATTTTTGCGGCACCACGATAACTTTGCGCACGCTGACGCCCTCGAGAAATTTCTTTACGTTGGGCTGCTCCATGGCCAGTGCTTCGATACTCTCCTTGTCGGCGCTGGCGGGCACCTCCAGCTTGGCGCGAACCTTGCCGTTAACCTGGACAACCATTTCGATGCTATCGCGGACCAGGGCAGACTCATCCACCTGCGGCCAGTGCGCAGACATGACGCTGCCCTCGCCACCCAATCGAGACCACAGCTCGTGGCTGATATGGGGGACAATCGGTGCCAGCATTAATACTGAGGCAGTCAGAGCCTCCCGCTCCAAGGCCAGATCCTGACCTTCGCGGCTCTCGAGCTTACTGAGTTCGTTGCTTAGTTCCATGATAGCCGCAATGGCGGTGTTGAAGGTCTGGCGGCGCCCAAAATCATCGCTGACCTTGGCGATGGTTTCATGGGTCTTGCGGCGCACAGCGCGCTGATTGTCATCCAACGTGTTGACGTCGAGCACGTCGGGAGAGCCGGCGGCCAAATGCCCGACGGCCAGTTTCCACAGGCGCTTGAGAAAACGGTGGGCGCCTTCAACGCCAGAGTCGGACCATTCCAGAGACTGATCGGGTGGGACTGCAAACATGCTGAACAGGCGCACGGTATCGGCGCCGTAACGATCAACCAGGGGTTGAGGATCAACGGTATTACCCTTGGACTTGGACATCTTGCTGCCGTCTTTCAGTACCATGCCCTGGGTCAGAAGGCGGGTGAAGGGCTCGTCAGAATTCACCAGGCCCTCATCCCGCATCAACTTATGAAAAAAGCGCGCATACAACAGGTGCAGGATGGCATGTTCGATGCCACCTATGTACTGGTCTACCGGTGCCCAGTAATTTGCTTCCTGGTCCAACATGGCGTTATCAGCACTGGGGCAACAATAGCGCGCGTAATACCAGGAGGACTCCATAAAGGTATCGAAAGTATCGGTTTCTCGTTGCGCCTTGCCGCCGCAGGAAGGACAACTGGTCTGGTAAAACTCCGGCATTTTTTTAATAGGCGAACCGATGCCTTCGAACTTCACGTCGGTGGGTAGCACCACTGGTAAGTCCTGATCCGGTACCGACTGGGCACCGCAGTCATCACAATAAATAATGGGTATCGGCGCACCCCAGTAGCGCTGGCGGGATACTCCCCAGTCGCGCAGGCGGAAATTGACCGTGCGTTCACCCTTGCCCTCGGCTTCGAGTCGGTCGGCAATAGCGTCAAAAGTGCCCTGGAAATCCAGTCCATCGAATTTGCCAGAGTTGATCGTGACCACGTCAGTCTTGTCGGCGTACCAGTCGGACCAGCTAGTCGTGTCGTAGCTGAATTCGTCGCCAGTCTTGTCGATTACCTGGACGATGGGCAAGCCGTACTTACGGGCAAATTCGAAATCTCGCTCATCGTGACCCGGCACTGACATCACCGCGCCGGAGCCATAACTCATGAGTACGAAATTGGCGACCCAAATGGGCACAGCTTCGCCACTTATTGGGTGTATGGCATGCATACCGGTGGGCATGCCTTTCTTTTCCATGGTGGCGATGTCGGCCTCGGCGACTCCACCGAGGGCTTCTTCCTCGATAAAGGCCGCTAACTCAGAATTATTCTCAGCCGCAGCCATCGCTATCGGGTGTTTGACGGCCACCGCCACGTAGGTGGCACCCATCAGGGTGTCGGGGCGAGTGGTGTAGACCTCGAGATCAGCGGAGTCTTCCAGGCCAAAACGCAGGTTGACGCCTTCCGAGCGTCCAATCCAGTTGCGTTGCATGGTGCGTACCTGCTCGGGCCATTGGTCCAGCCCATCCAGGTCATCCAGCAATTGCTGGGCGTATTCGGTAATCTTGATATACCACTGACTGATCTTCCGGCGTTCCACCGGGTTGTCACAGCGCCAGCAACAGCCGTCTATCACTTGCTCGTTGGCCAATACCGTCTGGTCAGTTTCACACCAGTTAACCTCGGCTACCTTTTTATAGGCCAGGCCCTTTTCAAACAGCCGGGTGAAGAACCACTGCTCCCAGCGATAGTAATCCGGGTCACAGGTGGCCAGCTCTCTGCGCCAGTCGTAGGCGTATCCCAGGCTTTTGAGCTGCTTGCGCATCTCGTCGATATTGTCAGCCGTCCAGGCGGCGGGGGGCACGTTGTTCTGAATGGCTGCATTTTCCGCCGGCATGCCAAAGGCATCCCAGCCCATGGGCTGCAGTACATTTTTACCCAGCATGCGCTGATAGCGGCTGATAACATCGCCGATGGTGTAGTTGCGTACATGACCCATATGTAACTTGCCACTGGGATATGGCAGCATGGACAGGCAGTAAAATTTCTCGCGGCTGTCATCTTGTTGTACGGCAAAACTGTCATTTTTTTCCCAGAATTCCTGAGCGCTCTGCTCTATTTCCTGGGAATCGTAAAACTCTTCCATTTTGGGCTATTGTGTCCCTGCGGGTTTAAGAAAGGGGGGTGTTGAAAAAAGACCGCGCATTCTATCATTAAAGATATCCAAACAGGAGAATCCCATGCCCGAATTGAAGACCTTGTCACTGCAGGATGGCGAGCAGGCCATCCAGTCTGAATTGTTGGCATCCGGCGGCGTTATCGTTGAGGGCCTGCTGAATTCAGAGCTACTCGATCAGGTCAACCGGGAGATGAGCCCCTTGATCGAAAGCGCCCCTCGCACCACCAATATTAACCCGGCAGTTGATGCCTTTTTTGGGGACAAGGTGCGTCACGTTACCGGCATGGCGGGTAAATCCGTTGCTTTTGCTGAACAGGTAATGTGCCATCCCCTGCTGCTTGCGATGTGCGATGGGGTGTTGTTGCCGAACTGCGCCGACTACCGGTTAAACCTGGGGCACCTGATGGACCGTGGGCCCGGTTCAGAACGCCAGTATATTCACCGAGACGAACTGGTGTGGGTGCACTACCCGGATCCGAACCGGGAAATCCAGGTGGCGAGCATTGTTGCCCTGGTGGATTTCACCCGGGAAAACGGTGCCACCTGCGTGGTACCGGGCAGCCACCACTGGGACAAAGCGCGCGAGCCGGAGGAGGGCGAGCTTGCTTACGCGGAGATGTCGGCGGGCTCGGCGGTGATCTACCTCGGCTCCACCCTGCATGCTGGTGGTGCCAATACCACCGCCGATGAATGGCGGCGTGGCTTCCATATCAGCTATTGCCTGGGCTGGCTGCGCACCGAGGAAAATAATTTGCTGGCGGTGCCCCCCGCCAAGGCAAAGCAGTTATCCCGACGCGCCCAGGAACTGGTGGGCTACGGAGTGCACGATGCCATCGAAGATTTTGGCGGCTACCTGGGAATGTTGGATATGCGCCATCCCACCGATCTACTGGCGGAGGATAAGCTGGGTTAGTCGTGTTGCAGATGTAATCCCATGGAGCCTGCGGCGAGCAGCAACAGGAGGATGACAAAGCAGATGACGATCACCGGTGTGGAGCCAATCAGTGAAAACGGTGTAGAACCGATCAATACCTGCACCTCGCCGCTCAGGGTGGTTCTCACAAATTGCTCACTGCGGGCGGTCACATGTCCTTGCTCATCAATAATTGCGGAAATACCATTGTTGGTGGCGCGCACCAGGTAGCGACCGTTTTCGAGTGCGCGCATGCGCGCCATTTGTAGATGCTGAATGGGACCGATAGAACTGCCGAACCAACTGTCATTGCTGATGGTGAGCATGAGATCGGCATTGCGGGCGTAATCGCGCACCAGGTCCGGGTAGACGATCTCGTAGCAAATAAAGGGCGATAGACGGAAGTCGTGGACCAGCAACGGTGCCTGGTCGTTACCGCCGGCGCTAAAGCCAGACATCGGCAAATTGAAGAAGGCGATCAAACCCCGCAACCAGCGCTCGAGGGGTACATATTCGCCGAAAGGAACCAGGCGCTGCTTGTGGTACTGGCCGCTGCCCTGGCCCAGGGCGACAATGCTGTTGTAATACTCGCCGCCGGCGGATTCCCGCCAGGGGATGCCAGTAATCAACGCGGTATTTTGGTGGGCGGCCTGTTCCGCCAGCGGTTCTAAAAACTCACGGGCGCCCTGGTAGTAACTGGGAATGGCGGACTCCGGCCACAGGATGATGTCGGTACCGAGCAGCGGTTCGGTCATTTCGCGGTACAGATTCAGGGTGGGCTGGTAATACTCGCGACGCCATTTGAGCTCCTGTGGAATATTGGCCTGCACCAATGCCACCGTTAAGGGTGCCTCCCGCGCTGGTGCCACCCACTTGGCCTGCTGCAATTGCCAGCCAATCAGCCACAGGGCGGCGATCATGGTGCCATAGATCAGGTAGGCCTGGGGATGGCGGCGCATGTAGGCCAGGTACAGGCAACTGGCACTAAAGGCGCATATCATTGACAGTCCGAACACGCCGGCGACCGGGGCCCAGCCATCTGCCCAGGTATCGAGGCCGGAATAGCCGAGATACAACCAGGGGAAACCCGTCAGCAACCAGCTGCGCAGCCATTCGAATATCACCCACAGGGCGGGAAAACCCAGCAGCATGCCGGCCATCAGGTCCCTGAACAGCTTGACATAGAGCCAGGCAAAAACGCCCTGTAGCAGAGCTAGGCCCGCCGCGAATAACAGGGTTAAAAAGCCGGCCAGCCAGACGCTGGCGTTGCCGTGAACGTGGATGCTGACGTAAACCCAGGACGCACCGGTACCGAACATACCCAGTCCATAGAGCCAACCATAGAAAAAAGCGGCGCGGGGGGTGCAGTGGCGCAGCAGTGCCAGCAACAGGCAACAACTCAACATGCCCACGGGCCACACATTGTAGGGCGCCAGGGATAGTGTGATTAGGCTGCCCGCAAACAGGGCCAGCAGTGAAGCCCCCACGCGACCACCGGGAAGTTGTGTGTCAGTGGTTTGCGACACGAACTCGCAGGCTGTGGATCTTGCGTTGGTCGGCGTTTTCCACTTTGAATTCGAATCCTTCCAGCTCGGTGCTCTCGTTGCTGCAGGGCAGGTGACCGAACTGCCGCATCACCAGGCCACCGATAGTGTCGCATTCATCGTCGCTGAAATCAGAGCCAAATTCATCGTTGAAATCATCGATGGGAGTCAGCGCCTTCACCAGGTATTCCGACTCGCCCAGCTTACGCACAAAGGCATCCGATTCCTGGTCAGTCTCGTCTTCGATCTCCCCGACAATTTCCTCTAACACGTCTTCAATGGTGACCAGGCCGGCGACGCCGCCGTATTCGTCGATAACGATGGCCATGTGACTGCGATTCTCACGAAACTCCCGCAACAGCACATTGAGTCGTTTGCTCTCGGGCACCGCGGAGGCCGGACGCAACAGCTCGATTACGCTGAAACTGTTGTCATTCGGTTCCAACACCCGTGGTAACAAATCTTTGGCCAGCAGAATGCCGAGGATGTCGTCGGGATTTTCAGCGATGACCGGGTAACGAGAGTGCGCCGTTTCTGTAATCTGTGGCAGGATTTCTTCGAGGGTGGCGTCGGCTTTGATGACCTTCATTTGCGGTCGCGGCACCATGATGTCGCGAGCCTGCATATCGGCGACCTGCATGGCGCCCTCGATAATGCCCTGCACCTCATCATCGATAACCTCGTTCTCTCGAGCGATGGCAATTATCTCGCGCAGGTCCTGCGGTGTCTTGGGCTCCGAGGAAAAAGCCAGGGCGATCTTCTCAATCCAGGATTTATCCGCCGAGTCGCCGTTTGATTTGTCATCGCTCATGTTTCGACGCCCGAGTAGGGGCAGGGGTAACCCAGCGATTTCATGATTGTAGTTTCCATTGTCTCCATCTGTTCGGCTTGTTGGTCTTCAATGTGATCGTAGCCGAGTAAATGCAAGCTGCCGTGTACCAGCATATGGCTCCAGTGTGCTTGCAGAGATTTGTTTTGCTGGTGCGCTTCGCGTTCTACCACGGCGGCACAGACCACGATGTCGCCGAGCAACGGGGAGTCGACATCAGCGGGTAGGTCGCTGGGGAAGGAGAGCACGTTGGTGCTGGAATTTTTGCCGCGGTAGTTGTGATTCAACTCCGTCATCTCAGCTTCGTCTACCAGTCGGACACAGACTTCGGCCTGCGGGTGCTGATCTTGAAGAGCGGCGGCAATCCAGCTTCGTATGTCCTCTTCCTCAGGTACGGGTTCAGGGCAGGCAGTTTGAATATCCACTTGCAGTTTCACGCCCCGGACCTGTCGATAGAACTGGGTTGGCTGGCGTCAAACTTGTCATAGGCATCGACAATGCGTTGCACCAGTGGGTGGCGCACAACGTCCCGGTTCTGGAAGTAGGTGAAGCCGATATCTTCGACGCCATCCAGCACATTCATGATTTGGATCAGGCCGGAATGGGAGCCGCGCGGCAGGTCAATCTGGGTGGCATCGCCAGTGATCACCGCCGTGGAGCCAAAGCCGATCCGGGTCAGGAACATTTTCATTTGTTCGCGAGTGGTGTTCTGGGCCTCGTCGAGAATGATGAAGGCATTATTCAGTGTTCGACCGCGCATAAAGGCCAGCGGCGCTACTTCGATAATATTGCGCTCGATATACTTATTCACAGTTTCGAAACCCAACATCTCGTAGAGTGCGTCGTATAGAGGGCGCAGGTAGGGGTCGATTTTCTGGGCCAGATCACCGGGCAGGTAACCCAGTTTTTCACCGGCCTCGACTGCCGGACGTACTAGCAAGATTCGACGAACGCGCTCTTCTAACAACGCTTCCACCGCGCAGGCGACTGCCAGGTAAGTTTTACCGGTGCCCGCCGGACCGATGCCAAAATTGATATCGGACTTGCCGATACTGCGCACATAGGCCTGTTGGTTCTTGCCCCGGGGTTTGACCGAAGCGCGTTTGGTGCGAATAACCGCCGGCACTTCCACCGGGCCGCCGTCGGTTTCCGTTGCCTGCTCCATGCCGGCCTGTTGCAACTGCAAGTGCAGGGATTCCGGGCTCAGTTCTGTGCCACGGCAGACATCATCGTACAGGTCGAGCAAAAGCGTGCCCGAGGTCGCCACGTGCTCGGGCTTGCCACTGACAGAGAAACGATTGCCGCGGACGCTGATGCGCACACTGAGCCGCTGCTCTATTTGTCGCAGGTGCTGATCGAATTGCCCACAGAGAATGGCCAGGTGGCGTGTGTCGTCTGGTTCCAGAACGAATGTTTGCTGACTGCGGTCGTCGTCGCTGTTCAAATTGGTCTACTGCCGCTGTGCGGCGCTTCAGTTAAAGTCAAGGATAACAAGGATTTAGCCGCAGTCAACACGACTTTATTGCAAGTTGCCGCGCAGGGAGTTGGGGAGGGCCTCGTGAATCAGCACCTCGGCAAACTCACCAATCAGGCTGTGGTCGCTACAGGCGAAATTGACCACCCGGTTATTCTCGGTGCGGCCCTGCAATTGGCCGGGATCCTTTTTTGAAACGCCGGTAATCAGCACTCGCTCTAAGTTGCCGACCATGCGTCGACTAATGGCCTGGGCCTGCTGGTTGATACGGGTCTGCAGTATTTTCAGGCGCTGTTTTTTGGTCTCTTCAGGGGTATCGTCTGGCAATTCGGAAGCCGGGGTGCCGGGCCGGGCACTGTAAACAAAGCTGAAGGACATGTCGTATTCAATGTCTTCAACCAGCTTCATGGTAGCGGCAAAATCAGCTTCGGTTTCGCCGGGGAAGCCGATAATAAAATCCGAGGAGATACTGATATTGGGGCGGATCTTGCGCAGGGCGCGAATTTTGGATTTGTACTCCAGTGTGGTGTGGCCGCGTTTCATGGCCATGAGGATACGATCAGAGCCGCTCTGCACCGGCAAGTGCAAATGATCGACCAGCTGGGGTATTTCCGCATAGGCCTGGACCAGGGAATCACTGAATTCCAGCGGGTGCGAAGTCGTGTAGCGAATACGCTCGATGCCGGGGACCTTCGCCACATAGCCGAGCAATTCGGCGAAGTCGACGATTTCGCCGAGGTGATTCTCTCCCCGGTAGCCATTGACGTTCTGTCCAAGCAGGTTGACCTCTTTAACGCCGCCGTTGGCGAGGTGCGCAATCTCCGCGATCACGCCATCCAGCGGGCGACTGACCTCTTCGCCACGGGTATAGGGCACCACGCAGAAAGAACAGTATTTGCTGCACCCTTCCATGACGGAGACAAAGGCGGAGGGGCCCTCCACTTTGGGTTCCGGCAGGCGGTCAAATTTTTCGATCTCCGGGAAGCTGACGTCAACCACGATGGGATGTTTAAGCTCGGTGGCAAGATTTTGTCGCTGTTCCATCATTTCCGGCAGGCGGTGCAGGGTCTGCGGTCCAAACACCAGGTCCACATAGGGCGCTCGCTTGCCAATTTCTGCGCCTTCCTGGCTGGCCACGCAGCCGCCGACGCCGATGATCAGATCGGGATTCTTCTGTTTCAAATGCTTCCAGCGCCCCAGTTGGTGAAACACCTTCTCCTGGGCTTTTTCCCTTATAGAACAAGTATTTAGAAGAAGAACATCCGCGTCTTCCGGGCTCTCCGCCGGCACCAGGTCGTGGCTTTCCACCAGTAGATCACGCATGCGCGCGGAATCGTACTCGTTCATCTGGCAGCCATGGGTTTGAATGTAGAGTTTTTTCGCCACTGATCAGTCTGAGTGTTCAAAATTTGGGCAGGCGATTATACACGTAACTGATTGGATATGTGGTAGTATTGCGCGCCCAAAAAATGACCAATCACCCCCTGCAATAATTATGGCGCAACCGATATACAAAGTAATCTTCCGCCAGGAAGGAAATGTCTACGAAGTCTATGCTCGGCAGATTTTCCAGAGCGATATGTGGGGCTTTATCGAGATCGAGGAATTCCTGTTCGGCGAACGCAGCCAGATCCTGGTCGATCCATCGGAAGAGCGTCTGAAAAACGAATTTGGTGGTGTGAAGCGCAGCTATATCCCCATGCACTCGGTCATCCGCATTGACGAGGTCGAAAAGGAAGGCTCAGCCAAGATCAGCGACTCCGCCGGTGGCGACAGTAATATATCTGCCTTCCCCATGCCCGGTGCCATACCGACCCAGCAGGGTAGTGACGATTAACATCTAAGTCATTGCCAGTTTCTGCCTGAGGCTGGCCAGTTTCACACACACCACGAATGCCCTTGCAGTTTCCTGCACTTCTTGCAGTGAAGGGAAGGTCGGTGCCAGCCGGATATTGCTGTCCTGGGGATCTTCTCCGTAGGGGTAGGTGGCACCAGCGGGGGTAAGCTTCACACCGATGCTGTTGGCCAGCTCAACGATTTCGCGGGCCAGGCCGGGCCGGGATTCAAAGGAAACAAAGTAACCACCCTGCGGTCGGGTCCAGTCGCCCATTCCACTATCACCCAGTTCTTGCTCCAGGGTGTCGAGCACGGCGGAGAAGCGGGGCGCGATAATTGCCCGGTGTTTTTCCATGTGCGCCTGTATGTCCGCGGCATCCCTAAGCAGGCGTATATGGCGCAATTGGTTGACCTTGTCCGGGCCAATGGTTGAGTAGCCCAGGTGATCGGTGAGGCTTGCCATTGTGCCTGGGCCCGAGGCAAGAAAAGATACCCCGGCCCCGGCAAAAGTGATCTTGGAGGTGGAGCCAAATTGCACCACCCGGTCTTCGCTAGCGGACGCCTGGCAGTAATCACTGATGGCTGCCAGTGTCGGCGCTGAATCGGTGAGGCTGTGCACCGCGTAGGCATTGTCCCACATCACCAGGAAATCGCTTGCGCCGAGAGTGTCCAATTTGGCGATCCGGGCAACGGTTTCGTCATCATAGACACAGCCGGTGGGATTGGAAAAGCGCGGTACGCACCAGATGCCCTTGATGGAATGGTCGTCGGCAACCAGCCTTTCCACCGCATCCATGTCGGGACCGGTGTCGAGCAGGGGCACAGTGATCATGTCTAAACCCAGGTATTCAGTAACAGCAAAGTGACGATCATAGCCGGGCACCGGACAGAGGAACTTGACCGCGCCCTGGTCTTTCCAGGCGCTGTCACCAAAACCGCGGTTCATGGCGTAATCCAGCACCATGTACATCAGGCTGAGGCTGCTATTACCACCCACCAGGGTGTTGTCGGCCGAGCAGCCCAATATGTCGGCGAACAGGCTTCTGGCCTCCGCTATGCCGGCCAGGCCACCGTAGTTGCGTACGTCTGTACCGTTGCTATCCAGAAAATCACCGTCCAGGATGCCATCGAGGCTGTCAGACAGGGCGACCTGTTCAGCGCAGGGTTTGCCGCGGGTCAGATCCAGCGCCAGGTTCAGCGCGGTGAGTTCGCGATATTGGGTTTCCTGTTCGGCCAGCTCTGCCTGCAACTGCTCGCGTGTCATCTGGTCTAAATGCACGGGATCCTCCGATAAGCATCTCAAATGGGGGCACCGATTATAGCCGTTCATTGAAAAAGCGGAAAATGTCTCCATTAACTGCTACATAGTACTAGTAAAGGACGGTAGAGCTGCCCATGAAAGACAAATCTGTCGACGACGCTGAGATCGTCAATGGCGAGGTCATTGAGCCGGATAGCCATGACCTGGCGGTGGCCGATGACGTGTTGCCAGACACCCTGCACTTGATGCCCATTGCCAGCCGACCCTATTTCCCGGGCCAGGTGCAGCCGGTGATTGTGAATGTGCAGCAGTGGCAGAGCACTTTGCAAGCCGTTGGCAAAGAGGGACACCGATTGCTCGGGCTGGTCTATGTTGATGGCGTGGACGTCGATCGGGCTCAGGCCTCGGATTTTCCGACAATGGGTTGCGTTGTGCGCCTGCATCGTCTGCCCTCTGGCAACGACACCGCGGGCCAATTCATGGTGCAGGGGGTTAAGCGCTTTCGTATTGTACGTTGGCTGAATGACAAGCCACCCTTTCTGGCCCAGGTGGAGTATCCCAAGAGCCAGGGCAAAAAAGACAGTGATGAGGTCAAGGCCTATGCCATGGCCCTGATCAAGGAGATCAAAGAGCTGTTGCCGCTGAACCCGCTTTACAGCGAAGAATTGAAGCAATACCTGTCTCATTTCAGTCCCAATGAACCCTCCCTGTTGGCCGACTTTTCTGCCGCCCTGACCACGGCCAGCGGCCAGCAGCTACAGGAAATTCTGGACACCCTGCCACTGCTTTCGCGGATGGAAAAGGTGTTGGCGCTGCTGCGTAAAGAGCGGGAGGTGGCCGAGCTACAGGGCCAGATTTCCGAGCAGGTGAATCAGCAGGTATCCGCCCAGCAGCGGGAGTTCTTTCTCAAGGAACAGCTCAAGGTTATCCAGAAGGAACTGGGCATCTCCAAGGATGACAAGACTGCCGATGCTGACGAATTTGAAGCGCGACTAAAGGACCTGGTGTTACCCGAGCTGGTACAGAAGCGAATCGACGAGGAATTGAACAAACTGTCCTACCTGGAAGTGGGTTCACCGGAATACGGGGTGACGCGCAACTACCTGGACTGGGCCACCTCAGTGCCCTGGGGGAAATACTCCGAGGATATTCTCGACCTGCCGCACGCCCGCAAAGTGCTGGCTGAACACCACGATGGTCTGGAGGATGTCAAAGAGCGCATCGTGGAATTCCTCGCGGTGGGCAGTTTTCGCGGTGAAATATCCGGATCGATTTTGCTATTGGTGGGGCCGCCCGGTGTTGGCAAAACTTCTATAGGTCGTTCGGTGGCCGACGCCCTGGGGCGGGAGTTCTATCGGTTTAGCCTGGGAGGGATGCGTGACGAGGCGGAGATCAAGGGTCATCGTCGTACCTATGTTGGCGCCTTGCCCGGCAAACTGATCCAGGCACTCAAGGAAGTAAAGGTGTCAAACCCGGTCATCATGCTCGATGAGATCGACAAGATTGGCAGCTCCTACCAGGGTGATCCGGCCTCGGCGCTACTGGAGGTGTTGGACCCGGAACAGAACAGTGAATTTATGGACCACTACCTGGACCTGCGAGTAGATCTGTCCAAGGTGTTGTTCATTTGTATCGCCAATCAGCTGGATACCATTCCCGGGCCGTTGTTGGATCGCATGGAAACCATTCGCCTCTCTGGCTACATCGCCGAAGAAAAACTGGTCATCGCCCGCAATCATTTGTGGCCGCGCCTGCTGGAGCGTCACGGCGTTGAGGATGAGCAGATACGCATAAACGAGGCCGGTCTCAAATATGTCATCGATGCCTATTGTCGAGAGGCGGGCGTCCGCAATCTGGAAAAGCAGATGGCCAGGGTAATTCGCAAGGGCGTGGTCAAATTGTTGGAGGGTGAGGAAAGCAAAATTAGGGTCGGCAAGAAGGACATTGAAGAGTTGCTGGGCCAGCCGCCCTTCGGTAGCGACAAACCGCTGCGCGGCTTGGGGGTGGTCACGGGCCTGGCCTGGACCAGTATGGGTGGCACTACCCTGGGTGTAGAAGCGAGCCAGGTCCACACCCTCAATCGGGGCTTCAAGTTGACCGGGCAATTGGGCGATGTCATGAAGGAGTCGGCGGAAATTGCCTACAGCTACTTGATGGCGCATTTGAAGGATTACGGTTGCCCGCGGGATTATTTCGATACCAGTATGGTGCATCTGCATGTGCCGGAGGGCGCCACGCCCAAGGATGGCCCCAGTGCCGGCGTCACCATGGCCACCGCCTTGTTGTCACTGGCGCGCAAGGAACGAATTCGCAGGCCCCTGGCTATGACCGGGGAGCTAACCCTGACTGGTCAGGTACTACCGGTGGGTGGTATCCGCGAGAAAGTGATTGCCGCCCGCCGCAGTAAGGTGATGGAGCTGATTCTGCCTGCCGGCAACAAGAAGGACTTCGAAGAATTGCCGGATTACCTGCGTGAAGACATCAATGTTCATTTCGCCAAGACCTATCGCGATGTGTTTCATTTCGTTTTCGACGATCACCTGGATGATCAGGCGCTGCACTAGTTTGCGACTACTACAGAGTCCCACTTAAAACCATTCCAGCCACAATCATCAGGCTACCGGTCACGCGACTGCTGTAGCGGGGGAAGGGCAGCAGTTTTTCAGCCAGGACGAACAGGGTTATTAATGCAATCCACACCAGGTTCATCACGCCACCCAGGAATAACAGCCCCATTAACACCCAGCAGCAGCCCAGGCAGAACAGGCCGTGATGCACGCCCATAAGCATTGCGCCTCCCTCACCGTTGCGCCAGTTCTCGGAGATGAACTGTACCGGGTTGCGACACTTTTCCAGGCAAGCTTCTTTTACTGGCAGCATCTGGTAGACACCTGCGGCGATCAACAAGCCCGCGCCAAAGAGTGTGCTATTTGTCGCCATCATTGGGGACAGCAGTGAGGCTTCATCAAGAGCCCATTGCAATAGAGTGGCGCCCAAGCTGAACAACACCCATACCAGTAAATAGCCAATCACAAATACAAACGTGGCGGCTATTGGCGCTCCATCTGCGGCGGCTTTACGCGCAACAGCGGCGTAGATCAACACCGTGGGAGTCACTGACGGCAGCATCATGCCCACCATCATGATGGCCCACATCATCAGCATCAGTAGGAAATAGGAGGCATCCCATACCGGTATCTGCATGGGCATTTTCACGGTGAATAGGTACCACCAGCACAACAGCAATACAGCGACGATGGAGCCGAGGATGACGGTCAGGTCACGGCGGGGCAGTCGATTATCAATGGCGAATAACACCGTCCTGGTTCATGTGCAGCTGACTGAACTGGCCATAGCTGTCACTGAACTCGTAGTGCATGCTTGGATCAGCGCTAACGCGTGAACTGCCTGATCCCATCTCCGCATAGGTGTACTCGAAGCCATTGGGAAGATGTATACCAGCGCGGCTTTCAGAACCATCGAAGGGGCTAATGCAGGGGCTGCCGCTGGAAGTCACCAGCCCGTCTACCGTAACACTGGCTTTGCGGGCATCCACATCAATGCTGATTTCGATCGGGGCGTAGAGCGTCTCCAGAAACTCGCTCATGGTACTGCCAAACACGTAAAAGTGAGTGGCACCCGGCGCAGTGGACTCACCGTGGGCTATTTTTCGCAACGCCTCGCGCTGCTCATCGGTGGCTCGCTCATCGATAATCACCTGGCAGCGTCCATTGCCCTCGGCAATCTCCCCCGGCCAGCTGGCCAGATAGACCATGGCCAGACCATCGAGCTCGATGTCATTGAAGTTACCTTCTTCAATGTCGCAGTTGGTAACTGCCTGACAGTAACCATGGGTGGAGGGCGAACTGAATTGACAGGGACAACCGTAGGCGCAGTTGCAGTTAGCGTAACTGGTACCTCTTAACATCCACTGATCAGACATCACAGTCACCGCATTTACGAAAAATGTTTTTATAACATAGACCAGTAAGGCCAGTCCGGCAACCGGGTCTGCGGACGATGCAGAGTTAACGCCCGCCCAGGGCATTCCCCAATGCCCGAATGTAGTCCATGCGCTCACGAATTCGCAGCTTGGTGAGTTCGTCATCTGCCAGCGGGAAGGCGTAGGAGAGTTGCTTGTAGGCCTCTCCCAGCTGCCCATTGAAGAGCAGGTACTCGGCGCGGGATTGGTGATAGCCCAGGGCCTTGCCGGCAATGCGCTGAACTTCCGAGAGGGCAAACCACAAGTTGGGGTCATTGGGCTTATTGCGAGTGTGGGCGAATAAGAGTTTTTCGGCGGCTTCATAGCGGCCGGATTGGTAGTAGGCCGTGGCCAGGTTCATGGTCAGCGGGTGGTTCTTCGGTGCCAGTTTTAACTCTCGCTGTAGCAAGTCGATAGCGTCGTCGAACTGGCCATCGCCGGTATAAATCTCGGCTTCCGCCAGCTTGTAAGTGGCGTTCGCGGGGGAAAAATCACGCAATGGCTTCAACAACTTGCGCGCCTCGTCGTATTGTTTCTCGCGGGCCAGCGCCAATACCAAACCATATTGGGCGGCCTCGGCGTGCCGGCCGCCGGCATCGCGCATGCGCCGGAAATAGCCGACTGCATCGTCGTGTTCACCCTGGAAGCTGAGTTCGACCCGCATGCGCATCAGGTGAAACTCTGGGTTATCGGTATACATGCGCGCTGGATATTGCCGGGCCCGGTTGCGTCCATCGGCAACACGGGAACTGGTAATCGGGTGAGTCATCAGGAACTCGGGTGGCCGGGCACCGTAGGAGCGCGAATCTGCGATCATGACCTCGAACATGGCGGCGGCACCGCCGGGGTCAAAGCCCGCGGCTGCCAGGTTCTGTATTCCCACCCGGTCAGCCTCTTGTTCGTGCAGGCGGCTATAACGAAGGCTTTCCTGCTGGGCGGCGGCTTGTCCGCCCATCATCGCCGCCATACCTGCTTCGCCGGCACCCGCAGCCACGGCCACCAGGCCGCCTAATAATCCGATCATGCTCATGGTGCTGGACTTCTTCTGGGCGTCTATACCGCGGGCAAAATGGCGTTGGCTGAGGTGCCCCAATTCGTGGGTAAGCACAGAGGCCAGCTGAGCCTCCGATTCTGCTTTCATGATCAGGCCGTTGTGAACACCGACCACGCCGCCGGGAACAGCAAAGGCATTAATGCTCTTAGCGTTGACCACCACAATATCCAGGCGGCGGTCCTTCAATTGACTGGTCGCCGCCAGGTGGTAAACCAGGGTTTCTACGTAGTCTTCGAGGATGGCATCGGCAACCACCGGCGCCTGCCGTCTGAAGGATAGCAGCCAGGCGCGCCCCATGTAGTATTCCTGCCCCAGTGAGGTTACGTAGGAATCACCCAGGCTGGGAATGTCCGCTGATTGTGATTGGCAAACAGAACTGAGCAACAACAGGGTGCTGAGAAGTAGCGATCGCTGCAGGGCTTTAAAGGTCGTTGCTGGCATAGGGGTCTATTTGCTCGCGGTGAAGATGGCTCGGCGCGGTGCCGGGTAGCCCTCAATCGTTTTCGATGGGTTTTCAGGATCCAGAAAGTCAGTCAGTGAATGGAACTGCATCCACTCGGTGCTGCGTTGTTCTTCGGCGGTGGTGACAGTGACATCGACCAGGGAGATGTCGTTGAAACCGAGTTTTTCCAACCACAGGGCCAGCATGGCACAACTGGGGATAAACCAGACATTGCCCATGCGTGCATAACGAGCGCTGGGTACCAGGCAGTCTGTTTCGCCGCCTTCTATAACCAGCGTTTCAAGCACCAGTTCACCGTTGGGTCTCAGCGCGTCTTTGAGCTCCTGCAAATGATCGAAGGGAGATCGGCGATGGTAGAGAATACCCATGGAAAACACGCTGTCGAATGCTTCCAGGCTGGCAGGCAGATGCTGAATTCCCAGTGGTAAAACCCAGGCGGCGGGATTTTGAATATATTGCTGTAAGGCCCAGAACTGAACAACGAACAACGGGGTTGGATCAATGCCAATAACTTCGTTGGCACCGGCCCCGAGCATTCGCCAGCAGTGATAGCCGCTGCCGCAGCCCACGTCCAACACGCGCCTGCCCTGTAGCGGTTGGATAGCGTTCTGCAGTCGTTCCCATTTCATGTCCGAGCGCCACTCGGTATCAATGTGCACGCCAAACAACTCGAAGGGGCCTTTGCGCCAGGGGTGCAGCGCTTTCAATGCCAGCTCTAGCTGTTCGCACTCCCGATCATTGAGATCGCCGTGTTGGCCAACCGATACGGTGGCCTGGTTTAGCTTGATATGGTCGGGCAGAACCTGCGGCAATTGTTTAAGCGCCTCCAGCCAACCCGACAGGTCGCCGTAGCGGCGCTCGTGAAAGTCCTCTGCGATCTGCTCCAGCAGGCAGTCCGCCCAGGTTTGCATCTCGCCACCCTGCCAGCGTTCGACCAGAGGTTGGTAGTTGATCATTTCAGTGCAACAAGCGAGGCAAAGTTAAAACACTGGAACCACACGTCACAGCTGCCAAAGCCGGCTTGCCGCATGCGCTGGCGATGGCTGTCCAGACTTTCCGGTACCAGCACATTCTCCAGCGCGGAGCGTTTTTGGGCGACTTCCAGGTCACTGTAACCGTTGGCTTTTTTGAATTCGTGGTGCAGGTCGATATTGAGCTGGTTCAAATGGGGGTCTTCAAATATGACTTTCTCTGAAAGGACAAGAATGCCGCCGGGTCGAAGGCCGCAGTAAATTCGCTCGATCAACTCCGCGCGCTCGACCGGGTCGATAAATTGAAGGGTGAAATTGAGCACCACCATGGAGGCGTTCTCGATAGCACAGTCGCGTACATCCATGCAGCGAAGATTGACCGGGGTATCGTGGCTGTCGGTGTCGATGATGCTGCGACAGCGCTGGATCATGGGTTCAGAATTGTCGACACCGATAAGGGTGCAGTTTTCGACCCGGGTATGTTGGCGCATGGCCAGGGTGGAGGCTCCGAGGGAGCAGCCCAGGTCATAGAGATTGCTGTTTGGCATGGCATGACGCCCGGCCAGTAATCCGGTCATGGCGATAATCGTGGTATAGCCCGGCACAGATCGCTTGATCATGTCGGGAAAAACCCCAACCACCTCATCATCGAAGGCGAATGCGGCAGGTTCTGACAAGGTCTGTGAGTATAGGGTGTCGCGGGTGTTGTTCACGCAGATAGCGCCGAAATCGGGCTAAATATACTAGCACAGCTGGTCGATACATTGTATGTACTGTATCCCGGCCGAGCATGGAATAATGGGATGTATTGACACATATTATGTACAAACATCGTTATTCATTTCAGAAGAGACAGATATGCCCGCTACCAGTCTTTCATTCGCCGCACCAACTCCCCCCAAAATCAGGCATAGCCTGCTTGAGCTGAGTCGTATTTTCCTGGAGGCGGGATGCATGGTCGCTCTGCGGCCCCTACTGGGTAGATTTCCCAAAGGGGATGGACATACCGTGATGACCCTGCCAGGTTTTTTTGGCGCCGATGGCTCGACTGCATCATTGCGCAAGTATCTGAGCAAGCAGGGCTACCACGCGATGCCCTGGGGGCTGGGTCGCAATGTGCCGGAGGAAGGCATGAAGGGCATGGACGAGGCCATGGCGTTTCGGCGGGAAATGGAAGAGATACTGGCCGAAATGATCGGCATGGAGGTCCAGCGCAGTGGCGGTAAGGTCAGCCTGGTAGGTTGGAGTCTGGGTGGTTTGTATGCCACTGGTATCGCCCACCGTTATCCCGAGCTGGTGCGCCAGGTCGTTACCCTGGGAACGCCCTTCGGTGATCCCCGTGGCACAGCGCTTTATGCCGTATTGCAGCGTCTCTACCAGGGCCAGGTGACCGAGGAAACCATGAATGAATGGATTGGATTTACCTTTGCGGGTGAGTTGAGCGTACCGGTCACCGCGCTGTATAGCCTGACCGATGGCATTGTCGGCAAGGACATCGCGCTGCTGCCGGAGCATCCCATGATGGAGAATATTGCCGTTATGGCCAGCCACGTGGGTTTCCCTTTTAATCCACTGGTGAGAGGGGTGCTGGCCGAGCGCCTGGCGCAGTTGGAGGGCCACTGGCAACCCTATTCAGCCCCTAGTCTGCGACCATTTGTGCATCAACCTGCGTAGGTGGCCCCGTACTAGCTATTTAAGAAACTTTAGTTAATAGTATTGCCTTCGCCGTTACATATACTGAGGAGGTCATATGGACTGTCCAAAGTGCGAGGGTCAGCTGCAGAGCAAGTCATTCGGCGCCAGCATTGAGATCGATCGCTGCAACACCTGTTTTGGCTTGTTTGTGGCACCTGAAATATTGCTGGAAATGCGCGAGGAGTGGATGGCGGAAGCATTCCTCGATATTGGTCATCCCAAGGTAGGCCGTGAATACGACAAGATTGACGAAATTGATTGCCCGGATTGCGCTGTGCGCATGGCTAAAATAGTAGACCCGGTGCAAACTCATATCTGGATGGAACAGTGCCCAAGCTGCAGTAAGATATTCCTCGATGCCGGGGAGTTTTCGGATCTCAAGTACGAGACATTCATGGACAAAATAAAAGGACTGTTTCGTGGTAAACGCGCCCCCGAGTAAAGCTTCCCTGGTGAGTAGGGCCACCGCGAACTGGACCCACACCCTGTCTACGGCAGGTATTATGGCGCTGCTCGGCATACTGTTTGCCGCTCTCTATTCAGCGTTTATCTTTGCCGGTCCGCTGACGAAGTTCATTTTACCCAGTGTTGGCGTACTGCTCTGGGGTACCGCGCTGATGATGTTTATCACCGTACTGTTCAGTGGGTTTCGCGGGGTTTTCGCTGTTATTCAGGACGAGGCGGTGGTTATCCTCAGCGTGGTGGCCACGGCAATCCTGACTGATATGGGGGGACTGACCACCGATCGCACCTATTACACGATTCTTGGCGCGATCGCTGTTTCTACCATCTTCACGGGCTTTTCTTTCTACCTGTTGGGCATATTTCGCCTGGGCAGGATTATTCGCTATATCCCGTTTTCTGTAACCGCCGGTTTTATGATTACCATTGGCTGGCTGTTGATTGTCGGCGGATTCGAAGTGGCGGAGGGGCAGGACGTCCACCTCATCCTGCTGGATAGTATCCAGGAAGGCAGTTTGGCCTGGAAGGCCAGTGTGGCGATGTTGTTTGCTGCGTTATTGGCATTGTTGGCGCGTCGCTGGGGGGATGTGCTGCACTGCCGATGTCTTTCGCTGTAGGTATAGCGATTTTTTACGGGGTGGGACAAGTTGCGGGATTCAGTGTCGAGGAGCTCGGTGAGAGCGGTTGGTTGCTGGTGGCGAGCGAAGACGCTATGCCCATCAATGCCTTCTGGCACGGTATCGAGGAGATCGATTGGCCGATTGTACTGGAGCAATGGCGCTCTTTTGTCTCTATCGCCGTGATTAGCGCGTTGGGTCTGTTGCTGGCGGTTACTGGGTTGGAACTGTCGACCAAGAGCCGGGTTGATGTGGACAGGGAATTGCGCGCTTCCGGCATCGCCAACATGGCCGCGGGCATGGGCGGCAGTGTGGCTGGCTACGCTGACATTTCTGTTACCACCATGTTGCATCAAGGCAATGGTACCAATCGCCGCTCGGTCGTATTGGCAGCTCTGGTTTGTGTGGGCGTCACTCTCACAGACATGAGTTGGCTGTCCTATCTGCCGTTGCCATTCCTGGGCGGCGTTTTTCTCTGGCTGGGTTGGCAGCTTTGGGAAGAGTGGTTGTTCAAACACGGTGATTACCTGCAGAGTAAGGACTGGATCGCGGTCGGTGCGATTGTATTTGTCACCGTAACGGCAGGTTTTGTGGCCGGCGTGTTGCTCGGTGTGGGTGTGGGTATCGCCCTGTTCCTGTTGGACTACAGCCAGGTGCGGGCGATTCGCTATATTGTTAACGGTCGAGAAATCAGGAGCAATGTGGACCGCCCGCCAGCCATGGAGCAGTACCTCTATGACCAGGGCCAGCGTATCCACATTATCAAGTTACAGGGTTACCTGTTTTTCGCGCGCTCTCACCAGGTGTTGGTGCAATTGGAGCCCTATTTCGCCCAGATGAGTCAGAGCAACCGTCACTATGTGCTGGTGGACTTCAAGGGTGTAGCGGGTATCGACAGCACCGCTACCATGGGCTTCGTTCGGTTGCGGCAGATGGCGCAGGAAGCCGGGGGTGAGTTGGTGTTCTCTGGACTCAGCGAAGAAGCCAAGGTGGATCTTTCCAAGAATGAATTGTCGCAGGAGGAGATCAAGTACTACGATAACCTGGACCAGGGGCTGGCGTATTGCGAAGACCAAATCCTGGAGGGTCAGGACCACCTGCGCACCGACAAAGTCAGCGCAGCCCAGATATTTGCGGATATTATCAACGTGTCACCCGAAGTGATTGAGGCGGGCGACTACCTGACCGAGTTGAGCGTCAGCCAGGGTAGCAAGGTGATTGAAATTGGCGACCCGGCCAGCGATATATTTATCGTTGAGAGTGGGTCGCTGTCGGTGCAGACAGAAGGGTTGGAGGGTAAGCCGATTATTCTTCGCGGCCTGGAACCGGGTAGTGTGTTTGGAGAAATGGCGCTATACCTGGGGGGTGCCAGAAGTGCCTCGGTGGTGGCGGAATCCGATGCGGTAGTTCGCAAGCTCAGCGGCGATTCCCTGGAAAAGATGGAATCACAAGATCCCTTATTGGCGATGGCCGTTCACAAGTTGCTGGCGAAACTGCTGGCGACCAAGCTCCGACAAACCAACACCTGGCTCAGCCACCTGGAATAAGTGGCGCACTAAAAAGGGGCCGCCAGGCCCCTTGATGAAAACCTCGTCCAGGCCCTGTTTCAGTTGCAGCTGCGAACCAGCTTGCCTTCTTCCGCGAACGCTTCGCCCAGATGAGTCGACTTATTCTCTGCGAAACCGCCCTCAGGCCATGGGCAGGCAGGGGCGGCACTCTCGGATTTTCCGGAGAACTTGATGCTGCCAAATACTTCGGCGAATGTCGCTTTGCCGCTAGTACGTGAGTTCATGATTAACCTCGGAAGCGTTTTCATTTCAGTTGAGAGCAGGTTTACGAGTGTTCATTCTAGGTAAAGTCCCCACAAAAAACGCGTAAATAGTACGAGCGATTCTTGTGAAAAATTGGCAAGCGCTAAAAGGGGTCAGTACCCTTTTACCTAGCGTGCTCCAATCCTGCCCTTTCGCCAGGGTCATCGTAAAAGGGTACTGACCCCTTTTAGGCGGCTTGCTCTGCATCTGCCCGGGCGGCAACATTGATGGCACCGAGTATGCCGTCCAACGAAGCCTGGATAATGTCGACACTGCGACCCACACCGCAAGCACGCTGACCATCGATGTTGAGCTGGATGTAGCAAATGGCCTCTGCATCGGCACTTTTACTGAGCGCGTGCTCACTGTATTCCACCAGCACGATTTTCTTGCCAACGAACAGTTCCATGGCATTGACAAAAGATTCCACCACGCCGGCACCGCCGCCGGATAAGGTATGGCTAACGCCGCCTTTGACCAGGTCGGCCTGCAGCTTGTCGACACCGTCCTCCCGGTTAACCTGGTAATTACCCAGGGTCCAGGGACCGGCGCCGGTAAAATAGGTGGCCTGGAACAAATCCCAGATAGCATCCGGTGCCACTTCAGTCTCGGTTTTCTCGGCATGCCGTTGTACGGCGCCGCTAAAATCGATCTGCAGCCAGCGTGGCAGTTGCAGGCCGTAATCCCTCTCCAGCACATAGGCGATACCGCCTTTGCCGGATTGGCTGTTAATGCGCACCACCTCCTGGTAGGAGCGGCCGATGTCCTCCGGATCGATGGGCAGGTAAGCCACCTCCCAGGGTTGGACATCATCGCGCTTGTCGAGGCATTTCTTGATGGCATCCTGGTGGCTGCCGGAAAACGCCGTGAACACCAATTCGCCCGCGTAGGGATGTCGCGGGTGTAAGGGCATCTGGGTACAGTCCTTGTAGGTCTGAATAATTTGGTCCATAGCGCCGAAGTCCAATTCCGGATCAACGCCCTGGCTGTAAAGATTCATGGCCATGGTGAGAATGTCCATGTTGCCGGTACGCTCGCCGTTGCCCATCAGGGTGCCTTCGACCCGGTCGGCGCCCGCCATAACTCCTAATTCTGCCGCGGCTACAGCGCAGCCTCGGTCATTGTGCGTGTGAGTGGAGACGAGAATGCTGTCGCGGCAGTTAATGCGATCACAGAAGTATTCAATTTGATCGGCATAAATATTCGGTGTGCTCATTTCGACAGTGGCAGGAAGATTAAAGATGCACTTGTTGTCGGGTGTCGGCTGCCATACATCGATAACCGCGTTACAGACTTCGATCGCGTAATCCATTTCCGTGCCCGTAAAGCTCTCGGGGGAGTACTCGAAGACCCATTCAGTTTCAGGGTACTTCTCCGCGTATTCTTTCACCATCCTGGCACCTTCCACCGCGATTCTGGTGATGCCTTCACGGTCCAGTTGAAAGACTTTGTCGCGTTGCACCGTGGAGGTGGAATTGTAGACATGCAGAACCGCGCGGCGCGCGCCTTTGAGTGCCTCAAAGGTCTTCGTGATCAGTTCAGGGCGTGCCTGCGTCAAGACCTGCAGGGTAACGTCTTCGGGTACACGGTTGTTCTCGATGAGGTCGCGGACAAATTCGTAGTCATGGCTGGAAGCAGAGGGGAAGCCCACTTCGATCTCTTTAAAGCCGATGGTGACCAGTTGATCGTACAGCCGGCTTTTTTGCGCGGCGGTCATGGGTTCAATCAGGGCCTGGTTGCCGTCGCGCAGGTCGACGCTGCACCAGGTGGGTGCTTTGTCGATGACCGCATCCGGCCAGCGGCGCGAGGTCATCCTGATCGGCGGGAAGGCCGGATATTTGTGGTAGTCGAAAGTGCCCATGATCTGGTAGCCATTAGTTATTCTGTTAAAAGAGAGTCAGTATAGGGTAGTTAGACGAGTGAAAGCCTGCAAATACTGCACAATATAGAAGAAAATATGGAGATACTACCTAAAATAGTGACAAAAAATAGAGATTATGGCTATCCCGTGCCATTCTATCGTCAATCGTTGATTAGCTGGTACTATTTGGCCGATGCGACTACTTTTTATTCTGCTTTGGCTCTTCTCAGTGCCGACCCTGGCCCAGGACGGCGGTAATCTGCACTGGGCATTGGCTTCCTATTTTGGCACGGGCGCTTACAAGGTTTCTGACACTAAAGAGGTCTACGTCATCCGGCCTACCCCGCGCTGGACCATTCGCGAGGCGGGTATTGATGAGGCTAACGGAGAGCGCTCTCTGGGTTGGCGATTGCGAGCCCCCGTGGCAATTGGCTTGCACAAGTTTGATGTTGAAGATTGGCCAGACATTATAGATCCGGACAATCTGGGCAGTATTTCCCTGACCCCAGGGGCAGAGCTGACCATTCCCATTAGTCAACGCTGGACCCTGACACCCTACGCCAATGCAGGTTGGGGCACACTAACGGATGGCAGTGAAAGCGCCTGGGTATATTGGGGAGGGGTGAAGTCACTGTTTCAACTGCCACAGTTGGGGAAGCTGGACTGGTACTTTCTGGCGGCAGTGAGTTACGTGGGCTATTCGCCCGATGATGACAAACAGGAAGACATGGCCCCGCTGCTGGTGGGGCTGGATTTTAGCTACCCGTTGCCGGATCGCTTCTCAATCGGCGGTGATGCCCTGAACCTGAATTGGCATGCGACCTACACCTATTACGAAAAGGATCTGGATTTTACTATTCAGCGCCAAACAATCGAGAGTGTTAGTGACGCCTGGGAAGTCGGTTTCTCAGTGGCCAAGCAGGGTCGGCGTATGAATCTGTGGCGCTTCAATTTTGACAGAATTGGGCTCGGATTCGCCGAGTCGGGCAGTGGGGTGCGCGGAGTAAAGTTCTACTTCCGTTCGGTATTTGACTACATCTGATTTCAGCGTGCTGCAGCCGTTGTCAGTCGCATCGGTTTGTGGAATGCGCCTGGCCAATACCCGTTTGTTGCGGCTTGACCGACTGCATGGCAGCGCCGGTGGCAACAAGTACTATAAACTAAAATACAATCTGTCAGATCTCCAGCCAGGTCAGCGTGTGCTCAGCTTTGGTGGCGCCTGGTCCAACCATCTTCACGCTCTAGCCGCTACCGCGAACAAAGCCGGCATTGCCTCGGTGGGTGTGGTGCGCGGCAAACGACCGTCGGTTTTGTCCGCCACCCTGGTTGATTGCGAACGCTGGGGTATGCATTTGCACTTTGTTTCGCGGGCCGAGTATCGACTTCGCTTCGAGCCGGCTTACCAGGCACAGCTACAGATGCAGTTCGAACCCTGTCGGGTGATCCCGGAAGGCGGCGCCAGTGAGGCGGGGATTGCCGGTTGTGCCGAAATTGTCGAGCTGCTGCCCGAACCACTGGTTGCTGGTGAGACCATTGCGCTTGCCTGTGGTACCGGTGCAACGCTCGCCGGTATTTCACGTAGTGTGCCTGCAGGCGTCACCGTGTTGGGGGTGGCGGTGCTAAAAAATGACGTGGGTTTGCGTGCAGATATCGCCAGCTGGACATCGCGGGATAACTGGCAGCTGGAGACAGACTCGCACTGCGGTGGTTATGTCCGGGTCACAAAGGAATTGAAGCAGTTCGTGCTCGAATTCGAGGCGGTGCAGGGTATCCCTCTTGATCCTGTTTATACCGGCAAACTGATGTTGGCTCTGTACAAGCTACAGGAGAGCGGCAGCCTGTCTGCCAATCAGCCGGTGGTCGCTGTACATACCGGTGGCTTACAGGGGCGTCGCGGTTTCGACTGGCTTGCCAGCCACTTCGACGAAGGCGTCTGAATCCGACCTCTTTTTCCACCAACGGATACTCAGCGGTACACTCACATTGAGAAAAAAAGCCGTAATCATCAAGGTGTAAAAGGCTTGTTGAGAAATGAGCTGGTGATCGACGTAGGCGATATCCATGACCACAAAGGCGAGCTCTGCGCGGCCCAGCATACCGAAGCCAATCATCATACTGTTGGTCCAGTCATAACTGCCGGTGTAGCGCGCGGCCAGGGCGGCGGAGCCAACCTGGGCGAGAAACAGGGCCAGGAATAAAAACAGCGCGCCGGGTAAAACCTCCAGGAACAGATTGGCCTCAAACACCAGCTTGGTGCCGAGGGTGACGAAGAACACAGGGCCGATCCAGTTGAAAGCGACATCATCCAGCAGCCGCTTGCTGTGCTGGTGGTGGTTGATAATTTCGCCCTGGTATTCCTCAATATAGAAGTACTCTTCCTTGAGGATCAGCCCGGCCATGTAGGCACCGATCGCCGGGTGAAAACCGAACTGGTGGGCCATCAAGGCCATGAGCAGCGCATAGAGAAGAATGGTAATCGAGGTTTTTTCGCCGCGGGCAAACTGCAGCAAGTGCCTGATGCCGAAATGTTTGAAGAAGGGCATGTCTTTCATCAGCCCATCTTCGATCGGGTGGGGCAATACCCAAATCCCCAGCAGGGCAACAATGCCGAAGAAGGCGATAGCCAGGGTGACGACCTTTACCACCTCGACTAATTCCAGAGTGCCAGTATCGGTGGCTATGGGTACGATGATGGCTACCAGTGCGAGGGCGGCGATGTCGTCGAGAATGGCAGAGGTCATAATGCCAGTCGCAGCTTCTGAGCGTGCCAATCCCTCGCTGCGCAATGACACCATGGTCAGTGAAACTGCGGTGGCAGTCATGGCCAGGCCGCAGATCAGCGCGATTTTTTGATCACCCCAGAACCACAGGGTGCAGGCATATACGGTGACAAAGGGTGCCAGGGCGCCGAAAAAAGCAATGCCCCAGGCGCGCTTGATACCGCTGACAAAATGGCCGGTATCTTCCTCAAAACCGAGGGCGAACATGATCATGATGATGCCGACGTCGCCGAAGACGGTGATAAAAGGACCACTTTCGACGGGGAGAATCCCGACATTGACCATGATGGCGCCGAAGGCCAGGAAATAGAGCACCGGCGTCAGCTTGGTTTTGTCCGCAAGCAGAGAAGCCAGGTATACGCTAAACCAGATGATGGCCAGATGGCCCAGTTCTTCCATTCTTATAGCTTAGACGTTTTGGCGCCGCCGTCGATGACCTGGGTCAAGTTTGCCGGCGCGCGCCATGCGCTTGATAAATACAAGGTGCTGATGCAATCTGCGCAATCAACGTCGCAGGCTGTGAAGGGCTCAGGAGACACATATGTCGGGATTCGACAAGGTTATAACCAGTTACCAAGAAGCCATGGACGGTCTGGAAGACAATATGACCGTGGTCGCCGGGGGCTTTGGCCTCTGTGGCATCCCGGAAAACCTGATCAAGGAGATCAAGCGGAAAGGCACCCGGGGGCTGACGATTGCGTCCAATAATGCCGGTGTCGATGGC
Source organism: Halieaceae bacterium (assembly GCA_965237855.1). Classification (GTDB taxonomy): domain Bacteria; phylum Pseudomonadota; class Gammaproteobacteria; order Pseudomonadales; family Halieaceae; genus CBDEGK01. Next base: position 504,300 of record CBDEGK010000008.1, read on the forward strand.
GCGGGTCTGGGTCTGCTGCTCGAGGATAAGCAGATCAAGAAGATGATTGCCTCCTACGTTGGCGAGAATGCGCTGTTTGAAGCGCAGATGCTCAGCGGTGAACTAGAAGTAGAGCTAACCCCACAGGGAACCCTGGCGGAGAAGATGCGAGCGGGTGGCGCTGGCATTCCCGCCTTCTTCACGGCGACGGGTTACGGCACACCGGTTGGAGAAGGTAAGGAAGTTCGGGAATTCAATGGTCGACATTATATTCTCGAAGAAGCCATCCAGGGCGATTTTTCGATTGCCAAAGCTTGGAAAGCCGACCGCTACGGCAACCTGGTATTTCGCAAGACCGCCCGTAATTTTAATCCGATGGCGATTACCGCCGGCAAAATTGCCGTTGTCGAAGTCGAGGAAATTGTGGAAGTTGGGGAACTGGACCCCGATGAGATCCACCTGCCAGGTATCTATGTGAATCGCCTGATCCAGGGCACTTTCGAAAAACAAATTGAACAACGCACCGTGCGGACGGCGTAAGGAGAAACCAACATGGCTTTGAGCAGAGAGCAGCTGGCGCAACGCGTCTCCCAGGAATTTGAAGACGGTTACTACGTTAACCTGGGGATTGGTATTCCCACATTGGCGGCCAATTACATTCCGCAGGATATGCAGGTCATACTGCAGTCCGAGAATGGCTTGTTGGGCATGGGTCCTTTTCCGCTGGATGAGGAAGTCGACGCAGATCTTATCAATGCGGGTAAACAGACAGTGACCATGGCGGTGGGGGCAGCTTTATTTTCCTCCGCGGAGTCCTTTGCCATGATCCGCGGCGGACATGTCGATTTGACGGTGCTGGGCGCTTTTGAGGTGGACTGCCAGGGCAATATTGCCTCCTACATGATTCCCGGAAAAATGGTGAAAGGTATGGGTGGTGCGATGGACCTGGTGGCGGGCGCCGACAACATCATTGTGACCATGACCCATGCTTCGAAGTCGGGGCAATCCAAGTTGCTGTCAGAATGCACGCTGCCGTTGACCGGCAAGGGCTGTATCAAGCGGGTACTGACCGACCTGGCCTTGCTGGATATCGAGGAGGGCAAGTTTATATTGCGTGAGCGTGCACCCGGTGTCTCGGTGGAAGAAATTGTAAGCCTGACAGAGGGAGAGCTGGTGGTTCCTGACGAGGTGCCGGAAATGAAAATCCAGGAATAGCAAAATGACCAACAAGATCGGCATGAACATGCTGTTGTGGGGCACGCAGATTGATTCCTCACACATTCCGGTGTTCGAGGCCTTGCGGGAGGCGGGTTTTGACGGTGTTGAGATACCGATCGCCAATCAGCCCCGGGCGGAACTGAAAGTCATGGCTGCTGCCTGTGATGAGATGGGTCTGCAGCGTACCACCTCGGGTTTTGTTGGCCTGGATACCAATCCCATCGACCCCGACCCCGCAGTACGTCGCGCAGCGGCAGAATCTCTCAAGCGAAGCATTGATGGCAGCGCCGAGTTGGGTTCAGAAATATTGATCGGCGGGCTTTATCAGGCGCATAAGTATTTCACCGGCACGACGGCGACGACGGATGAGTGGAACTGGTCGGCGGAGTACCTGCACGAGTGTGGCGAATACGCCTCGTCAGTGGGTATTACCCTTGGCCTGGAAGTGCTCAATAGATTTGAAGTGTTCCTGATCAATACGGTGGTGGATTGCAGTCGCATGGTGGCGCAGGTCGGCCTGGACAATGTGGGCATTCACTACGATACCCATCACGCCAATATTGAAGAGGCAGCACCCTCGATAGCGCTGTCGACCGTCGCGGGCAGTTTGAACCACGTACATTTCAGTGAGAGCCACCGCGGCAGCCTGGGTACCGGGCAGGTGGACTGGGCGGGCAATGTTTCTGCGCTGAAGGCAATTGATTACCAGGGCTGGATAGTCATCGAAGCTTTTGGCACCGATGACCCTGAACTGGCGCAGGCTGCCAATGTCTGGCGCAATGCCTTCGACTCCAAAGAGCAGTTGTACACGGATGGTATTGGTTTTATACGGGAGAAGTATAGTGGCTACTGATTTGTCTGCAATGCACCCGGATTATCAGAAGATCAAGGTGTTTGAATTCCCGTTCAATCCCTTCGTCTTATGGCTGGCGAACTGCTTTTTCAAGTTTGAGCGTTGGCGCAATTGCCGTAAGGGCAACCCCGATCTGAACATCGAGAAATTCACCATTGCCAGTGCCGATGGTTGTCCAATCAAGGTCATCGAGATGACGCCCAACACCGGGATGGAGGGTCCGCGCCCAACAATAATTTACTACCATGGAGGCGCGTTTGCGTTGACCTGGGCTTCCCTGCATTACCAGAGTTGTGAAAAGTATGCCCTGGCCGCGAACGCCAGGGTGTTGCTGGTGGATTATCGCCTGACCCCGGCTAACCCCTTCCCGGTGCCCTTCGAGGACTGCTACGCCGCACTGGAATGGGTGCATGCCCACGCCGAGGAGCGCGGCTATGACGTTCGCCGTATTGCCACCATGGGTGACAGTGCCGGCGGTTGCTTTGCTGCTGCAGTGGCCCAGAAAGGTGCAGATGAAGGTAAACCGATTGCGGCGACGGTGATGATCTACCCGGTGCTGGACAGCAATTGTGATTCGCCTTCCGCGGTGGCGTTTACCGACACCCCCATCTGGAGTGCCGGATCGAATCGTCGCATGTGGGAGCTATACCTGAAGAATGTGCCCGCTGGCACCGATCCCGCGTACTGCTCACCCGGTCATCGGCAAAACCTGGCTAACCAGCCCCCCGCCTATATAGAAACCGCCGAGTTTGATCCGCTAAAGGATGAGGGCTTGATCTATGCTGACGCCCTGGCAGCGGCGGGCGTTGCCGTCGAGCGCAATGAAACCCGCGGCACCGTCCATGGGTATGAAATTGCCACTGACAATCCTGCGGTTAAAGAGTCCATGCAGCTCCGCTGCGACTACCTGAAGAAAGTACTCGCTACTCCAGGTGGTACTGGCTGAGATCCGGCTTCCGGGTCCACTCCCAGTAATCCACCAGTCGCCAGGGCAGGTTGGCGGTGACATTGCCCTTGCTGTTTTTGTACCAGTTGGTGGTGCCATCGTGTGACCATACCAACTGTTTGACCCAATCCTGTAGGCGCTGGTTGTAGTCCTGGTTGGCTCCCTCGGTACATTCAATGGTCTGAAAACCTTGTTCCAGCAGAGTCTCGATGCAGCCAAGAATGTAGCGAACCTGACACTCGGAATTGAAAACCAGGCTGCCGGCGTGGGCCAGGTTAGTGCCCGGGCCGTAGATGCAGAAAAAATTTGGGTAGCCGGGTACGGTGATGCCGAGATTGGCTTTGGGGTCGTCTCCCCACTCTTCAGCCAATGCACGACCGTCTCTACCCACAACCTCCATGGGATAGAGCCAGTTGTGATTGTCGAAGCCGGTGGCATAAATGATGACGTCAACCTCGTATAGCTCCTCACCGCAGCGAATACCCGATTCGGTAATCTCGCTAATACCGTCGGTAATAAGTTCTGCATTGGGTTTTTGCAGCGCTCCGAGCCAGCTGCCGTTGTCCTGCAGCTCGGGGTTATCTTCTACCTGGCTCTCTATCCAGTCGGTCATGACGACGCGGGAAAAATCATTGAGTTCAGACACTGCCTGGTCCGGACGCGGCCACTCTGGGTCCATGACCAGGGACGGCAACAAGCCATCACTGGCGGGCCAAAACAACAGGAAGCGATACCAGCGCGCATAGAAGGGCAGATGCTTGAGGCACCATTTCACTTCGTCGGGCACCACGTCGTGGTATACCGGGTTGGGAAACATCCACACCGGCGAACGTTGGAACACTTTTAGCTCGGCCACCGTGTCGACAATGGCAGGCACCAGTTGAAAGGCACTGGCACCGGTGCCGACAACGGCCACTCGCTTGCCGGTGAGTTCGTGCTGATGCTGAAACTGGGCCGAGTGAAATTGCGGTCCCGCAAAACTCTCACGCCCGCTGAAGTCGGGAATTTTAGCCTGGTTTAACTGCCCGACAGCGCTGATCACCGCATTGGCCAGCACCGTTTCCTCGCTGCCATCGCCGCGCCGGGTTTTGACTTCCCACAACTGTCGCGCTTCATCGTAAACCACGGAGGTCACCGCCGTATCCAGCTGCAGGTGTGGGCTCACCTCGTAGTCATCGGCACAGCGGCGCAGGTAGGCCTGTAGCTCCGGTTGCTTGGAGTAGTACTGGCTCCAGTCGTGATTGGGTTCGAAGGAGTAGCAGTAGAAGTAGTTGGGCGTGTCGACCCGGGCCCCCGGGTAGGTATTTTCAAACCAGGTGCCGCCGACGTCCGGGTTCTTCTCAAAAATACGGTAGGGGATATCTGCCTCTTGCAGGCGGATGCCCGCCAGTATGCCGCCTACACCGGCGCCGATGATTACCACCTGGAATTGCTGGCGTACTTCTTCGGTCACCGACTCCTGCCAGTGGAAGGCGCGGCTGTCCTCGCCGCCGAGGTTCATCTCCTCGAGCATCATGGGTACATATTCCTCGGGCACTTCTTCCCCGACAATAAAGGCCAACATGCGCCGGATGGTGTCATCTTCCGGCAGGGGGGGTAGTTGGCAGCCCTGGTCCCGGTATTGCTTTACGACTTCCAGGGCGCGCCGGCGAACTTCTGTTTGCTGCTCCTCGGACAGGTAGCCGTTAATTTCACCGAGCATGGCGGTGTTGGGTTTTATGTCGCCGTCCAGCAGGCTGTTATCGCCGCTCATATGTATCATGGACATCATCAGCGCCGGCACGCCCGCATGTGCCAGGGCGCGCTCGAGGAAGGCGTCATCCTCGGTGATGAGTTGTTCGGCGGGTCGCAGATGAGCAGCAGTCAGTTCTTCTATGTTGATGTTCACCGGTAATCCCTTATTTTGATTCAGGTTGGTCTAGCATAGCGTTGGCGCGGTGGCTTGCATCGGCCAAATGGACTAGGTGGTGGGCCAGTCCAGCTCCGGGTGTGCAGCCAGGTAGTCGCTGACGGTACCTGGATCATCGTAGAACTGGGTGGGTATCAGGTTTTCCGGAATGGGGCGAATACGGGCCAGGGTCATGCCGCCGTCGGCGAAGGAATGTTCGCCACAGCCCATGCCATCCGCGTCAAAAATAAACATGATGCCAGCCCGGCTCCAGGTCTGGTACACGGTGTTGCAATCTGCACCCTCCAGGCCAAAAAAGTCCTGAATTTGCTCGCCGTTCAACACCTGGTGAACCACAGCGTCCAACATCAGCGCGTCCTGGCCGACAATCAGCTTTTCTATCTCTGTGTGAATAATGTAAACGTTCAGATCAATGAGCGCCTTGTAGTAGTGAAACAAGTCCTCGTAGTTGTCCGGTTGCATGTGGTCCAGCTCCAGATCGCTGCCATGTATTTCGTAGCGCTGGTGTCTCTGGCTGCAGGTGGCCATTAGTGCTTCGTGATCACCGAGGTATTCCGCCAGGGCGTGATCGCGAAAATTGATCAGGATCTTGCGCTGGCGTGGATTGTCTAGCGTTTTCAAATGTTGGTTCGCAATCATCGTGGCATTGGTCACGTCGAAGCGACTCATGTCGATGGCTTCTGTCGCCAGGGCTTTGCCGATGTACATAGTTGAATTCCGGAGCTTGCTGCGAGGCTCATTAGAACACAGGCGATTTAGTCTGTGGTGGTGCGCCGTAAATCTATAAAAGCGATTAATTATTACATATTAATCAATTAGATTGATTAATCATGAGCTCCTACACTGCCCTTGTTCCATTCAGCCCTTCTAATCAGCTCATTCTAATCAACTACGGAGAAACAACGATGTTCGAGAACAACTTTGAAAACAGGGAAGGCCAGCGAATCCCCTCGGTCACCTTCAAAACCCGCCGCGGCAGTGACTGGCATGAAATCGAGAGTGGCAGTTATTTTACTGGGAAAACCGTCATTGTGTTCTCTCTTCCAGGCGCCTTTACACCGACTTGCTCTTCCAGCCACGTACCCCGTTACAATGAACTGGCAGGTCTCCTGCGCCAGCATGGCGTCGACGAAATCATCTGCATTTCGGTTAACGATGCCTTCGTGATGAACGAATGGCAGGCCCAGCAGGACGCCCACAACATCACTTTTCTACCCGATGGTAGCGGCGACTTCACGCGTGGCATGGGCATGTTGGTCGACCGTGACGACCTGGGCTTCGGTCCTCGTTCCTGGCGTTATTCCATGTTGGTTCGCGACGGCGTGATCGAGAAACACTTTATCGAACCCCGCGAGCCTGGTGATCCCTTCCATGTCTCTGACGCAGATACCATGCTGGGCTATTTTGCTCCAGCCGCGGTGGCGCCGTTGGATGTGGTGGTTTTGAGTCGTCCGGGTTGCCCCCATTGCGAGCGTGCCAAAATTCAACTGGCGGGCCAGGGTATCGACTTTGATGTGCTGGAATTGAATCAACACTACCCACATCGCGCGCTGCGAGCGCTTTCAGGTGGCGACACCTATCCGCAGGTATTTATCGGCGGGGAGTATATTGGTGGCGCCGACGAGCTGGAAACCTGGCTCGGCAACCAGCAAGAGGCCTGATCCCAATAGGCCAAATGGACTATGTGTCCGGGGCATAAATGATGGAGAATCGGCATTCACTCACTGGGAGTTGAATGTCGATGTCTTTCTGCCCGCATGCCACCCTGCTTAATATCGCCAATTTCGAGGCCGGTACACCGCGCCAGGAGATTGCTCGCCTGCGCGACAATCACCGCCTGCTGTGGCAGCAAGATGACTACGCCAATGGCGGCCACTGGCTGGTGCTACAGGCTCAAGATATAGACCGGGTACTCAAGACACCGTCAGATTTCACCAATAACTTCAGCCCCCTGTTGGAAGATTTTCCGGAAGAATTCCTGGGCGAAGCGCAGCAGAGCCTGACCTTCATGGACCCACCGCAACACCGCAGCTATCGTGGCCTGGCCGACTTTGCGCTGAAGCCCCGTGCGCTGGCGGCGCGCTTGCCGTTAATGCAGGAGATGGCCAAATCCCTTATTGATGCTATGGCGGACAAAAACGAATGCGATTTTGTCAAAGCCGTGGCGGAGCCCTTCCCGGCCCAGGTGATCTTCCGCTTGCTGGGAGTGGCCGAGAGCGATTTCCAGCAGGTCATGGATATTACCAACACCATGCTGCTGGCGAACGATCCGGGTTACGCCTCAGATCGCTATGAGGGATTCATGGCCAGCTTGCGCCTGTTCGAGTTTGGCGAGAAGTTGGCGCAGGATCACCGCGACCATCCTCGCGACAGCATGACCATGGAAATGCTTGAAAGGGAGGTTGATGGCGAGAAAATGGACAACAAGGCCTACGGTAGTTTCTTCAATAACCTGGTTGCCGGTGGCGTCGAGACGACCCGCAATACCTTGTCCTGGTTGGTGTATGAATTGGCCAATCATCCTGAACAATACTCACAGCTCCAGTCGAACCCTGAACTGGTGCCGAACGCGGTGGAGGAGGCCCTGCGCCTGCGCAATACGGTGGTTTATCTGCGCCGCACCGCTACCCGTGACATGGATTTCTGTGGGGAGAACATCCGCAAAGGTGACAAGCTGGTATGTGTGCTGGGTTCACCGAATCGCGATCCAAAGCTGTTTGAGAATCCCGATGATTTTGATATTACCCGGCCAGTGGCCGCGGCACGTCGGCACACCCGAACCTTTGGCGCCGGCCCCCATTTTTGTATTGGTATTCACCAGGCGCGAATGAACCTGGAGGTAATGACCGCGGAGCTTGTCTCGCGGTTGACCGATTTGCAGGTACTCGAGGCGCCCACCTTCTTCCGATCCAACTTTATGGATGGTTTCAAATCCCTTCGTCTGGGCTACACGGTCAAGACCTGACTTGTGCTATAGCGCCAGCCAAAAACCGGCGCGAGCCTCCTCATTGTGAATGTCGAAGACCTGTAGATAGACGCCATTCCCGGTCACGTTGAGCTCCAGAAACCCCTCCTGGGCTAGAGCCATACGGGTGTTCTCGTTGTGCCAGACACCGCTGATCTTATTGCTGTTACCTGCGCCGCTCACCAGGGTGTATTGCGGGCCGCCCTTGCCGCTTTGCGCAGGGCGAAAAACCTGCAGGCTGTGTTCGTGCCCGGCGGCATAGATCAGTCGCTGAAACTTGCCCATCACCCCCTCCAGGTCTGCAATCATGCGCTGGTAAAGCGGATCGTAGGTGTCTTCCTCCGCGGCCTCGGGGAACACCAGGAATATGGATTTGATGAACAACCAGTAGGCAAACTCCGCCAGGTAACCGCCGTGTTGTCCCATGGTCTCAAGTGGGTGGTGTGCGTTGATGACAATCAAGTTGTCTGGATACTGGCGGCGGGTGTCGGTCAGCAACTGTTCCAAATGCGATAAAACCTGCTCGCGCCCTGGTGATACCGACCGCAGCATCCACTCGCTGTCGATGTACACCAGGCTGACTCCATCCCGGTGGGTCGCGGTCGGTAGCGGAACCTGGTTGATGTGGAGGGGGTGAAACTCGGTGGCCACTTCCTGTTGTTCTGCATAGGCGGCGATATGAGCGGCCTGGCTGTCGAGTTCGGTTGCGTACCAATCATGATTGCCGGGCACAAAGTACATAGAGGCCCCCGACTCAGAGGCCACTTTCAGTTGCGCGTCCAGGTAGGAGATGGATTCCAATTGTTCCTCATTCCAATCGGCCTGGCCGGTCTCCTTCTGGGGATAGCCTTGCATATAGATATTGTCACCCAGTGCCACTACCGCGGTCTTCGCCGGGGAAATGCTGGCTCGCTCAGACACCTTGGCCATGCTGGCTTGCCAGGGCATAGTGGTTGAATGCCCGGCATCGCCATAGAGAATAACGCGCTGACGAATCTCTGCCTCGATGGGTGCGTTGGCGCTGGTTTCACCCGCCAATGCCAGGTAGGGCTCGGTGTGGGAGGGCCTGATCTGCGGATTGATGGCGACCAGCAGCGCCAGTGTGGCTAAAAGCGCCGCCAAGGTTAGTGCAGTTTTCTTCAATATACTCACGTTGTGCTCCGAATCGACTAATTGGCCCAGTTTAATGGATGATTCAGATAGTTCAGCTATTTTGTGTCCCCTATGAAATCGATTACACTGTGACCCGTTTTCCCCGGAGGTGCGCCCGTGACAGAGTCTTCCACTACTGGATATCCCGGTATTAAAGCCTGGAGCTGGGCGATTGGCCTGGGCCTGTACCTCAAGTTTCTACTGGAACCCACCGGCTGGTTATTCTATGAATTACATCACCTGACAGGTATCGATGCGATCCATTGGGGCTACACCGTGTTTCGGGGTGGTGGTCACTTTTTCAACAACTGGGAATACCAAAGTCTAGCCTGTGTGACGGTAAGCCTGGTGATATTGCTAGTGGCCTGGTTGCGTGCAGGTGCAGGTCCCGAACAGAGGGTAGCTTCATGAACAGACGAGAATTTCTGCAATGTGCGGGCGTTATGCTCAGTGGCATTTCGACCAGCAATCTCGGTTTTGCACTGAGCGAGGAACAAAAGGTTTATTTGGCTACCGCGGCGAATTACACCGCCAGCGACGTCGATTATTTTAGTGAAGCCCAGCGGCAGGTTGTTGCAGCGATTGCCGAAGTGATTATCCCGCGCACCGAAACCCCCGGCGCCATTGACGCGGGGGTGCCGCGCTATATCGAGTTGATGGTCAGCGACTGGCTTAACGATGAGGAGCGCAAGGTGTTCACAAGCGGCCTGGCCGATCTTATGTCGGTGACCGAAACGGTGCACGGGTCCCCATTCGATCAATTGAAAACAGAAACGCAACTGCAGTTATTGGAAGCGCTGGAGGACAGTGCCTCGGATTCTTCCTGGTATGACCTGGGGAACACGCTTCGCGATTTTGATAGCGATGCGCCGTTTATCTGTCAGATTAAGGAGCTCACTATTTGGGGGTTCTTCACTTCAGAGGTGGGCGCCACTCAAGTTCTGCGCTATGACCCCATGCCCATGAATTTCGACGGTGATGTGCCACTTGGTAAGGATGACAGCTCCTGGGCCAGTGGCGGATTTTTCTAATTCGGAGCGAAGCAATGATGATCACAAGTTCAAATCAGTTCGATGCCATCGTGGTCGGCTCCGGTATCAGCGGCGGCTGGGCTGCGAAGGAGCTAACGGAAAAAGGCCTCAAGGTATTGGTGCTGGAGCGAGGCCGCGATATTGTCCCGGGTAAGGACTACCTCGGTGAGCATGCCCCGAGTTGGAAGGTGCCTTATCAAGGCAAAAAACCCCGCGAGCTGTATAAAGATGAATACCCGATTCAAAGCACCAGCTATGCGTTTAGCGAGAAAAATCGACAGTTTTGGAACAATGATAAGGACAACCCTTATCAGACCAATCCAGACAAGCCCTTTGAGTGGGTGCGCGCTGATGTTGTTGGCGGTCGCTCCCTATTGTGGGCGCGCCAGACCTATCGCTGGAGCGAAATGGACTTTCAGGCTAATGCGACCGACGGTAAGGGTCTTCCCTGGCCTATCGGCTACAAGGATATTGCGCCCTGGTATAGCCATGTGGAGAAATTTGCAGGCATCTCGGGCCAGGCGGAGGGCTTACCGCAGCTGCCGGACAGTGAGTTTTTGCCGCCGATGGAAATGCACGCCATAGAAAAAACGGTGAAAGCACGCCTGGCAAAAAAGGCGCCCGATATTACCTATACCATGGGTCGGTGCGCCGTTTTGACCGAGGATCATCTTGGGAGGGCGGCTTGTCATTACTGTGGCCCTTGCCACAATGGGTGCTCAACCGGTAGTTACTTCAGCTCCCACAGCTCAACATTGCCCGCGGCTCGAGCCACCGGCAATATGACCCTGGTGGCGAACGCGGTGGTAGAGCGTCTGGAATATGATGACAGCACCGGCAAAATAGCGGCCGTGCATGTGGTGGACAGTCAAACCCGTGAACGTTCACGTTATTCGGCGAAAATATTTTTCCTCTGCGCATCTACTGTCGGTAGCACGCAAATATTATTAAATTCCACCAGTGAGACGTTCCCCAACGGTTTGGCCAATCACAGTGGCAGCTTGGGCCATTACATGATGGATCACTATCAAGCCCTGGGTGGTGTTGGCATATTTTTCGATGATCTGAATACTTATTATCGCGGCAATCGTCCCAATGCCGCTTACATTCCCCGCTTTAGAAATGTGGGTGGCCAGGATGACGACGCAGATTTTGTCCGTGGTTATGGTTTCCAGACACCGGCTATTCGAACCGATTGGGGCACAACTTTTAACAGCAAAGGCTTTGGAGCCGACCTCAAGAATAGTCTACGCAAACCGGGCTATTGGATGTTGGCGCTCGGTGGTTTTGCCGAGTGTCTACCCTACAAAAACAATCATATGCGCCTGGATCACAACAACCTGGATCGCTTTGGTATTCCTCAGGTTTACGCGGAATTTGAGTGGGGAAAAAACGAATTGGCCATCGCCGAGGATATAGGCAAGCAGGGTGAACGTATTTTGAAGGCCGCTGGCGCCATAATTGCCATTGGCGCCCCCGCAGAGTTCGATAAAAAACCTGCCGGCGGTGGCGCCATTCATGAAATGGGTACGGCACGTATGGGCGACGACCCCGCGCAATCGGTGTTGAACAAACATAACCAGGCACACGGAGTCGCCAACCTGTTTGTTACCGACGGTTCCTGCATGACTTCGTCCTCCTGTGTAAATCCCTCCCTGACCTATATGGCATTAACGGCCCGCGCGGCGGACTACGCCGTGAAACAACTGGCTTCTGGAAATATCTGATGAATAGATGGGTTAAATTGGCCCTGGGTATATTGCTGGGCATCGTCGTTCTGTTTGCCGGTGTCAGTTTCTACACGATGAAGAGCATGGGCATTATTCCCAACAGCGATTTTGATACCGTGGCGCCGGTGTTGCCGAAGTTTGAGCGGCCGGCGGTGCTGGTATTCAGCAAAACCAACGGGTTCGTGCATACGGATGCTCTCTCTGCCGCCGACAAGATGTTTTCCGAGCTGGCAGAACAGCAGGGCTGGGATGTCCACCTGACCAAGAACGGCGCAGTGCACAGACCCAAATTACTGAATCAGTTTGACCTGGTGGTTTGGAATAACGTCTCCGGCAGTGTGCTAAACGAAAAACAGCAGTTAGCGCTAAAAAACTGGATCGCCCGGGGCGGTGGTTGGGTGGGCGTGCACGGTAGTGGTGGGGATGTTAAGTACCACTGGCCCTGGTACGTGGAAACACTGCTTGGTACGCAATTTGTGGGGCACACCAGCCAGCCCCAGATTCAGGATGCCGATGTCCTGACTGCTGACGGCGGCGGGGAGCTGGTATCGCATTTGCCGGCGCGCTGGCGGATAGCGCAGGAGGAATGGTACGCCTTTGAGACAAACCCGCGGGACAAGGGCTACGATATTGTGCTCACCATTGATGAGAGCTCCTATAACACCGATGGGGACAACTGGTTGTGGCACAATCGTACGGTGGGCGAGCACCCGCTGGCCTGGCGCCACCAGCTTGAGGCGGGCAGGGTGTTCTACTCCGCCATTGGCCATCAGGCCGTGACCTATGACATTCCCGAGTACCGGGAACTGTGGGCAAAAGCCCTGCGCTGGGCCATTCAAGAAGAATCATCTCAATGAGTCTGAAAGTCATTCAGTGGGCAACCGGCGGTGTCGGTCGCGCCGCCATCCAATATGTGATCGCGCACCCGCAGCTTGAACTGGTGGGTTGCTGGGTTCACAGCCCTGATAAGAACGGTGTGGATGCCGGCGAGCTGGCCGGGGGTGAGCCGATCGGCGTGCTCGCTACCACCGACGCAGACGCCCTGGTAGCGCTGCAGGCTGATTGTGTAATGTACAGCCCGGTTATGCCCGATGAATCTATTGTCTGCCGCTTGCTGGAAAGTGGCAAAAACGTGGTTACACCCTTGGGTTGGATTTTCCCAGGCGACCGCGATGTCAGCCGAATCGAGTCTGCCTGCGCGGCGGGCAATACAACACTGCACGGTAGTGGTATTCATCCCGGTGGTATTCCCGAGCGTTTCCCGTTGATGGTGTCGGCGCTGTCCGCGTCGATTACCCATGTTCGAGCGGAGGAGTTCAGCGATATTCGAACCTATGCAGCTACCGGGGTGGTCGGTGACATCATGATGTTTGGTAAAACGCCGGAGGAATCCCAGCGCAGCCCCATGGCGGCATTATTGACCGACGGCTTTATGCAGTCGGCCCGCATGGTGGCCAGCGAGCTGGGTTTCCGGTTGGACCCGCAACCAATCACGCGGCATGAAACAGCCGTGGCGATCGCACCGATAGATTCTCCTATTGGCGACATTGAACCGGGTAAGGTTGCGGCACAGCGTTTTACCTGGGAGTGCACGGTGGATGGTCAGGTGGTTATTACCGTGCGGGTTAACTGGTTGATGGGGCAGGAAAATCTGGATCCGCCCTGGCAGTTTGGTCCCGAAGGTGAGCGCTTTGAGGTAGAAGTGACGGGAGACCCGTCATCGAAGGTGAGCTTTCACGGCTGGCATCCCGACACCATCGAACAGGGATTGGAGCGTAACCCCGGGATAGTGGCCACCGCCAATCACTGCGTCAGTGCGATTCCCTATGTCTGTGATGCAGATGCCGGTATTAAAACCTACCTTGACCTGCCGCTGATTGCCGGGCGGGCGGCGCCGCACCTGTCTTAGCTTATTCTATTTCCACCAGGGTAATGGTGCCGTTGGGACAGTACCTGGCGGCTGCTTCCACTTTTTCGTTTAGTTCAGGGTCTGGGTTTGCTGTCTTTACCCTGACTTTTGGATAGCCCTCCGTTTCCACGACTTCGAATATTTCCGGGCATTCATCCATACACACGCCGTGGCCCTGGCACAGCAGCATGTCCAGCTTGATGCGGTATTGCGTCACCGTTGACGTCGCCGATAGTTGAGAATGCAGGGATCGGCGGGGCGTAAAATAAGGTTGGGCATAATCTCAGTATAGGTGTCTGGCGGCCCGGCCAGTTCAAATTCGAATTCCCGCAGCAGCGCGCAAAAAATAACCTTTACCTGGAGGATGGCAAAGGCGTTGCCCACACATTTCCTCTGGCCACCACCAAAGGGTATCAGGGCGAACAGGTTGTCGGGTTTTTCTCGGTGCGAATTGAAGCTTTCCGCATCGGGAAAATGTTCTTCCAGACGATGCGCGGCGTAGGGGGATATCATCACGTTTTTACCCTTGGTAATTACGTGGCCGTCGTACTCAAAGTCTTCCATGACTTTGCGTGTCAGCGTGTTGAGCGGCGGGTGCAGGCGCAGGGTTTCGTTGATGAAGCCGTCGATCACACGCATACGACGCAGTAACTTCATGACATATTCTTCACCGGTTTCGTCCAGCAGGCTATCAATTTCCTCAATGACCTCGTGCGCGTAGCCCGGGTTCCTGGCCAGCTCAACCAATACCCAGGCGGCGGTATTGGCACTGGTGTGGTGGCCGGCGAACATAAACCAGACCACCATGCCGGCAATCTCATGATTGCTTAGGTTGGTACCATCCTGGTAAGTGGTGTCCATGTAAATTTGCAACAGGTCGTCGTGCACCTCGCCCGCTGCGCGGCGAGCGTCAACGCGTTCGGAAATGAGTTCTTCCAGCCGAGCCCGGGCATTGTCACGCGCCTCGTAGAGGGCTTTTTGCTGGTGCGGATCTGCGAAGCCGTCCGCGTCGGTGGAGGCACCCAGGGTGTGGTAGAGCTCAGAGAATTCTTCAGTCAGTGAATAGCGAAACTCCGGGCCCATCAGGCAGTGGGTAGAGGTTTTAATGGTCAGGTCGGAAAAGGCCTGGTAGAAATCCATGGACCCCTCGTCGTCCCAGTCCGCCAGCCAGTCCTGTACTTCCCTGGCGATAATGGGGGCGTAGAAGTTCATGCGACTGCTGGCCAGTCCGCGGGAGTGCATACGCAATTGCTGGCGTTCTATATCCAGCGGTGCGCCGTACTGAACACCTTCGCCGAAGATGGGCACCATGAACTGGTAGGCCTCGGGGGCACTGAGTTTTTTGTCGTCCTCCCGAAACACCGCTTCGTGAGCCTCCGGGCTGACCATTAGCACTGTAGGCGTGCCGGCCATGTCAAACTCGGATAGTTCACCACATTCCTTGTAGGCTCTTTGCAGAAAGAAGGCGGGGTGTTTGGAGAATTCGGGGAAATGGCCGCCTTCTTCGCTGGAGAGGGCACCGCTGACCTGGGGGATACTGTTCGCTGGTTTGTTCATAGCGTTAAAAACATTGTTAGTGAAATGTTTTTTCAGGATAGCGCAGGCGCAAAGCCCTGGCAATTCAAGTATCTAAACCCGCAGCTTAAATAGCGCAGGCCACACGCATTGCCTCTTCAATCGCCTTGCGGATCAGCCCAAGCCCGGTGCAGTCACCCACCGTAAACACCTGCTCCGCGCTGTCGGCGAGTGATTCGAACAGGCGGGTATCCGCCACAGCTTCACCGGCAAGTACCACGCTATCTGCTGCCAATTCACCGCAATGGCCCTGACAATTATAGGCCAACTCATTTTTACGGATGGCGGTAACTCGCGTAGACGAAAGGATTTCGACCTTTAATTGATCGAGACGTACAAAATGTTCCTGCCGGCGTTTTGGGCCTACTTCGGTAGCGAGGTGCCTCGATTCACTCAAAATGCTCACCTGTCGCCCACGCTCAGCCAGAAACTCCGCCAGTTCGATGGCTGCCAGGTCTGAGCCCACAACAGTGACGTTGTGACCCAGCGGCATATAGAGCCGTGTGGCGCGGCGCAGCCAGTGAGGTTTCAGGTAGGGCTGTAGAGCGGGAAACAGGTATTGACCGGCCAGGCGTTGCAGAGTCGGCAGTGATTGGCTCTCCGCTGCGCTCAAGTGTCCGGCAATAAGGTTTCTCAGCAGTGAACCGGAATACACATGGCTTAGTTCACGGCCAGCTATGTCGGGTAGCTCAACCCCTGCGCCGGTGGCGACGATGACGGCATCGGCCCGCAGCGAATTCACCAACTGCAGGTCTGCAGTTTGATTGAGCCTGACATCAATATCCAAGGCCTTCATCTGTGCCAACAGGTAGTTGAGCAAGCGCTCATTGTCGCTGTGTACCGTTGAGGCAAAAAACAGGGATCCACCGAGGCGTTTGCTTTGCTCAAGCAATATAACCTCATGGCCGCGCAGTGCGCAGACCCGGGCCGCTTCCATACCGCCGGTGCCGCCACCGACAATCACGACCCGCTTTTTTGTGATCGCCGGGGCGATGATCAGCTCAGTTTCTCGGCCACTCTGGGCATTCACTGCGCAATTCATATTGGCGCCAAAGGGGTCTAGCAGCATGGAATCAATGCAGTTCTCACAGGATAGGCAGAGACGGATATCCTGGATTCTGCCGATGCGGGCCTTGTTGGGTAATTCCGGGTCGGCCAATAGCGGGCGCGCCATCATCACGATGTCGGCCTGGTCACCGGCAATGATTTGTTCCGCCAATTCCGGATGATGGATGCGACCCACCACCATCACCGGTATATCGACGACTTTCTTGATGGCAGAGGCCACACCGACATTGTAGCCGTCGGGGTAGTGGGAACCGCAGACGATTTGCGCCACCAGCTTGTCGTGGGAAACGCCTCCACTGACCTGGATGCAATCCACACCGGCGTTTTCCAGTTGCGGTGCCAGTAACTGGGTATCGTTGAGGTGACGGCCATCGTAGGCGGCCTCGTGACCGGAAATGCGCAGGGTTATGGGGAAGTCAGGGCCGGTAGCTGCTTTGATGCGGGCGATGCAATCCAATAGCAATTTAGACCGGCCCTCGGCGGTAGAGCCATTGTAGTCATCCTCGCGGCGGTTCCTCTGGGTGGACAGAAAAGACCCCAACAACATATAGGCGTGCGCGGCGTGTAACTCCAGGCCGTCGTAACCCGCCTGTTGCGCCCGGACAGCGGCGGCGGCATACAGATCGAGAATTTGATCCAGTTCTTCCAGTTCAGGTATGCGACAGGGCCAACCGGTACCAGCGGCAATATTGACCGAGGGCCCGATGGGGTCCGTCATAGACTCCGGGCCGGGGTGGGAGATCTGCGGTTGTATTTTCGCACCCAGGGCATGGACCCGATCGGTGAGTTGTCGATGGCCTTCGATGAAACGATCGTCTCCCAGGCTCAGAGCCTGTGGTTGGTAGCGTTGCTCGACATCGACAGAACACATTTCCACGGTGATGAGCCCGACCCCACCGGCGGCCCGGGTTTCGTGAAATTTAATCAGGCGCTCGCTGACTTCGAAATTCTCGGTGCCGTAATTGGTGGTCATCGCCGACATCGCCAACCGGTTTTTCAGCTGCATGGGTCCGATATTCATTGGGGAAAACAGCTTGGGCAAGGAACTCATCAGAAAACCATTTAGTTACAATGTTTTTATGGTAGTGTGGATTGGTCCAAACAACAATGTTAGCTGTTCCCATGAAAGATTATTCTGGCCCATTCCGGCCTGACTTTAGTTGGGGCGACCTCGAGAAAAAGACCCTGGCGCGTTTTGGTCGCGAAATCATGTTGTGCAACCAGGTACATGATCGCGCCTGTCTGCCCATTGTGGCGGAAAAGTTTGGTATGGACGGCGTTACCAAGGTCGCCATCGACGAGTGGATGGGGTCCAGTCCGGTCTACAACACCCGCAACCGGGTACTGCACAATATTGGCGGTGATGGCGTAGATGTGATTATGAAGGGCTTCCAGCTGGATATTGGTGCCCCTCATATGTGGCTGAAGTTTCATTTTGACGTGAAATCACACGACCAGGGTTTTTTCTGGCTGACTTCCTGCGGTGCCTATAACCATGTGCGGGCACTGACCGGGGGTGACACCAAGGCGGAAACCCAGATCTGTGTGCATATGGAAGATCCGACCTTTGACGCCACCGTGATGGCGGTGAATCGAGGTGCGCGCTGTATCCCCATATTCCGGCCGCCTCACGGTGGGGATTTGCCCGAGGAGGGCCCCTGTCGCTGGGAGGTGCGTATTGATGACGGTATTGGCCTGGTCGAAGAGAATGATTTGACCGAGGTGGTGCGCCATTCACGCGCGGGCCAGTTTGAATTCAGCCGCTCGGCGTTGACTGACGATGGACTGGAGGATTACTCCGGCGCGTTCAAGCGCGATTTTTGCCTGGAAGATCTCTGTTACTCGACCCTATTGGCCCAGGTCAAAGAGTTCGCTCTCGATGTGCACTTACTGCAACGGGCCAATTACCTCGGTCAGCGCCGACACTTCGGCGAGGATCACCTTGATGAAATGATCGCGCTGCACTGCGCAGCGATGGCGCCCATCTACCATGCCCGTTTGCGTCGACTCTTCAATATTGAGGGCGAGGGCATGTCGGCCATTCTCAAGCTGCTGCAGCTGGATCATCACTTTGTGCCGGAGTATGTGAAAACCGGCATGACGATTGTCGATGAATCAACAGGTCTCTTCTGGATCGAAGACTGCGAGGCCATCAATGACGGTGATCTCAGCGGCATATTAACGGGGCTGTGGCGCGGGGAAGCCCTTGGCTTACAGCAAATTGTGCAGTCGGTGAACCCCCGGGCAGTGGTCACTCATACCGAGCCGCCGGAACATGCCCGGCTGGCCTGGCGTATAGAGATTGACCCGCAAAGAGAGCCAGCACAAGTGTCGCCCTATGCGGGACTGGTGGGAATGAACGGCCTGCTGGAGGCGGATCTTTCGGAGCACATTTACGCCTACAGCGATGCAGAAACGGCTCACAGTTAACACCCAGCGCGTTTACAGGCCGGTACCTGGCGGCGTTATGTCGGCGAAATTCGTCCCGCCGCCACTTCGTCCTGGTACTCTGTATCTGTCGGGTGGTAGAGCACATCAAAGATGGATAAGGATTCACACTCGGGTACCGCAGACGGCAGCTGCGATTGATTCGCCCAGCTGTGGTCTTTCTCATACCCCAGCCGGATCAGGATGTCCCCGAATAATTCAAGAAAACGTTGAGAGAGCGCCTGGTCAAAATAGCGGTGCCACTGGGACGTTTCGCCAGATCTGACATGATCGCCATCCTCGACTTTCCCCGAGAACAGGCTGTTGTCGTGTGCCAGTGATAGCAGTTCGTCCAGGGGAGCCGACGATAGGGGCGTACGCCCTTTCTGCAGGAACTCGAAGATTCTTCGAAAGCCGGTGAGTTCTTGATCATTGATCAGTTCTTCGTACTTTATTTCCAGGAATTGTTTGTTCTTGTAGTTCCAGGACAACATATCGTTCAGGGTCAGGACACCGATATGTTCCATTTCAAACAGGAGTTTTTCCTGCATGGATTGGAAGCTGTTTATCTTCTCCACATAACTCAAGCCACCGTAGCGCTGGCGTGGGATATGCAGCCATTCTTCTTCGGCGCGTAGATGATAGAAACAGCCGGAAACGATAATGTCGCGGGGGTCGCGGATCATGTGAATGCCGCGATAGCGTCCGATACTGGCAAGGTCAAACACACTGTGATCCTGAAAAAACAGCTCATTGTCCTGCAGTGCGGCGGGCTGATCTCCCTCGAGCAGTTGTAAGGAGAAGGTTTCTGCTATCGACCGAAATATCCCGGCCAGCCAGTGAGTGCCCGCCTTGTGATGGGTGCCAATTAAGATCAAAGGGGGTTTACGTCGAAACATTCACCCCAGTTTATATCAGGCCACGGTGTATTTGATGGGTATTTCTTCGAGACCACGCAGTAAAATATTGGGCATGTACTCGAGTTCTTCGTCGGGACCCGCTAACTCGAAATTGTCCAGCGCATCGAAGATCGCGTGCCAGCCAACAATCATTTCCAGCTTGGACAAGTGCTGGCCGATACACACGTGAACGCCAAAGCCGAAGGCGACGTGTCGCTTCACATTGTCGCGCGTAACATCAAACTTCATGGGATCTTCAAACATATTGGCATCGTGATTCGATGAGAAGTACTTCAGCAGCATCATGCTGCCCGCGGGAATAGTGACACCACCGAGCTCGTAATCTTCTTTGGCAAATCGCCACATATTGGAGGTAGGTGATGCCAGCCGCAGTGATTCCTCAACCAGGTTGGGGATCAGTGAACGGTCGGCGCGAATCATGGCAGCCTGCTCTGGGAAAAGACATAGCTGACGCATGCCCTCTGCGAGGGTGGCGGTCGTGGTTTCGTTGCCAGCCACCAGGAATTGCGTGCAGAAAGACAACTGCTCTTCGATGGTCAGGTCGCGATCCAGGTACTTGGCATTGGCGACCAGGGATAGCAGGTCGCCTTTGTGATTGTCACCGCGGCGTTCGTTGAGCGCCTCGACAAACCAATCGTACTCTTCAGCGACGCCCTTTTGTGCCGCAATCAACGCATCTTTGTCTACCATCTGCGACAGCACGGCGACGTTATCCAGAGTCCACTGAAATGCTTTGTCGAAGATTTCCAGAGGCATACCCAACACGTGCATGATGACGGACAGGGGTAGGGGGCGGGCAAATTCTTCGATAAAGTTGCATTCTGTTTTGGCGGTCAACTTCTGCGCCAATTCTGTCGCCAGCTCCGTTATCCAGGGCTCGTAGCCGGCGATATTGGGAGCCAGGAAGAAATCTTTTACCGCATCGCGGAAGTGCCCGTGTTCTGGGTCATCAATGGTGAGCAGCGTGCCCTTGCCGATATCGTAGGATTGTTTCATGGTTTCAACGAGCTCGGGATCAAGTTCGCGCGCAGACCCTAATGCCAGGCCGAATTCGTTGGAAAAGATACCCTTGGCCTTTTGCACCTCGCGCACCAGATCATAGGTAGACACAATATAGATTCCGGTTGTGGGGTCTTTGTGCACAGGCGCCTGCTCACGCAGGGTTTGATCAAAGTGATAGGGACATTTGAGAATGTCCGCGCTCATCAATGGCATTTCTTCAAGCGTGCGGGTGTCGGCTGTCATGTTAGATGTCCTGTTTTTGTTCAGCAGTGGAGAATAACAAAAAAACCGGACAGATTGAATGTTTTATGCCAAGCTAATATTTGGCTGAAAAATCAATAAAGGCGAGGCTGAATTGGCATGTCTGTACTAACCCAATCCCACCGTGAAGTGTTGGCGAAAAAAATCGTCAATTTCTCCAAAGAGCGCTATATCAGTGAGGCCTGGGCCGAGCGGGAGTGGCAACGGGTATGGCGGCGGGGCTGGCAGGCGGCAGCCCATGTCAGTGATCTTCAAAACGCCGGAGACTTCGTTGTCTACGATATGGGGCGTGAAAGTGTGCTGATCAGTCGTGGTGATGACGGTGTAGTGCGTGCATTCTTCAATGTCTGTCAGCACCGCGGCTTGCGCTTGGTCGACAGCCACTGTGGCAGTACGGAGTCCTTTCGCTGTCCCTACCACAGTTGGCGTTATGGCAATGATGGCCAGCTAGATCACGCGCCGAATCCAGACGGATTCCAGGAGGGCTTGCCCAAGGCAGAGCTGGGCTTAGTCGAGATGCCCTGTGAACTGATGCTGGGGTTTGCCTGGATCTCATTGGACCCGGAGGTAGAGCCGCTGGCGGATTACCTGCAGGATATGATGCCATTGATGCAACACTATGAATTTGAAAATATGATCATGACCCTGGACCAGACGGTGTCGATCAATTGCAACTGGAAGGCAGTGATCGACAATTTCAGTGAGCTTTACCATGTGCCTTACCTGCACCCGCAACACCGCCGACTTGTCGATTGCACCACCGCCACCAATGAACTGTACCCTCGTGGCCACACCCGTGTGTTAGTGCCCGGTGGTACCACTGATTCACTGTTTTCTTCGCCCGAACAACCCACGGATATTCTGGCCTTGCAATTGTCGGCGCTGGGGCTGTCACCGGATGACTTTTCTGGCGAGGTGGACCAAATACAGACAGCGATTCGAGCGGCCAAGCGCCAGATGGCAGACAGTGCGGAATCGTACTACGGCAACTTTTCCGATGAAGAATTGACCGATGTGATACAGACCAATGTATTCCCCAACACTATCTTGTCCTACACACCGGAAATGTTGTGGTTGATACGGCTGCGGCCTCATCCTACAGATCCCAACCGCTGTTACCTGGACAAGTTATCTTTTGAACGTTTTCCGGTGGCGGAAGATCGTAGTGTGCCGGAACCGGATGAAGTCGATCTGCGCGCATTTCCGCGCCATGCCACCCCGCCAGGTAAGTTAAGCAGGCCACAGCATGAGAGCTTTGATTATCAGGATGTGATTGAAGGCCGCAAAAGCATGACCGATACCATTGATCAGGATTTATCCCTCCTGTCACACGCCCAGCAAGGGATGCAATCAGCCGGGTTTGAGAAGTTGTGGCTGAATGAAGAAGAGTGCCGCATATCTCATTTCCATGAGCGCCTCGACGAGTGCATGACAGAGCGGGGCCAATAGTGCGCTGGTTTGCGCTGTTGACCCTGTTGTTGCCCTGTATCGCCAGCGCCGGCGAATGCCTGGTGGTTGCCCACCGTGGCGCCAGTGCCTATTTGCCAGAACATACTTTGGCAGCCTACCAATTGGCGATAGAGCAGGGCGCAGACTATATCGAGCCCGATGTGGTTCTGACTTCCGATGGTGTGCCGATCGTGCGCCACGAAATACAATTGGATTTGACGACTGACGTGGCCGAGCATCTGGAGTTCGCCCATTTACGCAGTTCACGGCAGCTGTATGGCCAGAAACTGGAAGGCTGGTTTGTCGATGATTTCACCCTGGCACAGTTGAAGACGCTGCGGGCCAGGGAGCGCTGGCCGGACATTCGCACCCGTAATGCAGATCACGATGGCAAATACCAGGTGCCGACATTGAAAGAGGTCATTGCGTTGGCAGCCCACGCCGAACGCGAAGTCGGCCTGTATATTGAATTCAAGGACCCGATGTATTTTCGCGAGCGGGGTCAGCAGATTGTTGAGACGGTATTAGCGGAGCTATCCGAGGCGGGTCTGAACAAGGCCGCTGCCCCGGTATTGTTGCAGTCCTTCGATCCAGGCGCACTGCGGCGCGCCGCCGAAGGGACATCGCTACCCCTGATTCAACTGCTGTTCAGCGACCAGGGAGTGGATCTTGCAGACATCTCCAACTATGCCAGCGGTATCGGTATACCCAAGTATGACTTCGATCTGGACTACACGGCCGCTCATGAGCAGGGGCTAAAGGTGCATGTCTACACGTTTCGCGCAGAGGCCGAATTTCTCCCTGTGCAATATGACGGTAGCCTGGCCGCAGAAATAGGGGTGTTCCTGGACAGGGGCATGGACGGTTTTTTCACCGACAACCCGGATATTGGCCGGGCTGTCTGTGATGGCAGAGAGCGGCACTAAATCATCAGGCTGAGAGCTCTTGAACTATTAGCGGGAGAAGTGTGTGAGTAAGTTATTTGGACCGGTGATACAGCAGGGATATGTTGTGCCCGATATACACGCGGCGATGCAGCATTGGCTGGATCGTGGCATTGGGCCGTTTTTTATTGAGGAGCATATCAGCCCCGAAGGCACGGCAGATGGCCAGACCATTAATTCTGACCTGTCGGCGGCCTTTGCCTATTCCGGTGATCAACAGATCGAGGTGATTCAACAGCACAATGAAGCCCCCACGATCTACCGGGAATACCTGGCAGCTCATCCTGAGGGTGGCTTGCAGCACCTGGCGGTGTGGGTCGACGACATTGATGCCAAGTTGGCGCAGTTGGGTGATAGCTATAAGGTTCGACAGCGCTACGGTAATGATCACGCCTACCTCGACTCGGTGGCATCGCCGGGGGTCATGATCCAGTTGATGGCCAACAACGACATGATTAATGAGCTGTTCGATCTGATTAGAGCAGGTGCAAATAACTGGGATGGCGTCACCGATCCAGTGCGTCGGCTGGACTGGTCCACGGGTAGACCCCGGCTGGCACATTAGTGTGATGCCTTTGTTCCCCTGGGCTGTTGGCACTGTCATGTCGCTGTTGCTGGCGATGTATGTCCGCGGTCATCGGCATCACCCCGCAGATAAATATGTACCGGCGGCATCCTGGTTGCGAGCGGGCATCTATTTCTGCTTCTGCTACCTGATGGCCTGGTTCAGCGGTGCACTATCGGCAGCGCTGGCACAACCCATTGCAACGTCAGAACAATTGGTCAACCCCGTTTGGCAGGCCTGGGCATTGGGCTTGTTTGTACTGGTGTCGGTGGGCTATTGGATTATCTGGGCGCGTTTTACCATCCGTTTCGAACGCAAATTGGAGCTGATTCCACAGATTATCTTTGGCTTGCTGTGGGGGCTGGCGTCGGGGTTCCTGTTTCTGTCGTTCTGGCACTTTGTGCAGATGGCCGTGCCCGACCTGCCTACCTGGGCTGTGTGGTTGATTAGTTACCTCATCATCAGTATCTGGCAGTGGCTGTGGCAGGATTATGGCTGGGATGTCTATATATCTCCCGAGCACGATTGCCCCTGGTCAATCATGGTTAAAGTGCCCGCGACCCATGTGCCCAATGTGACTTCTTGCCTGATTTTCTTTGCCCTCTATGAGAATTACTGGATTTTCGTTGGCCTGCAAACCTGGGCTTTGTTAGGTGCATCCATTGCCATGCGTATGCCGTCGCCCTGGTCCAGGGAGGAAACACCGGCGGCGCGCCAGGCGCCCGGTATGTTTGGGATTCCCTGGCCACGCGCAGGGGGTTACGAGGTTACAGATGCACGCCAGGATATATATGTGCGCTCCACCCGCTTGCCGGCGGGCACTACCATCTGGCTACTGGCTTCGCATGTCTTGGTTACGCTTGGTCCACTGCTGACGTTGGCACTGGCACAGCTGAACCTGGAATACCTGCAGACAATTATGGCGGTGCCACAACTGCTGTCCGTCGGTGCGCTATTACTCATGGCCGCTGGCGTCTACGAGATAGCCCACAACAAATTCGAACATTACAAATATTCTGTGAGCGCGCGTTCGGGAATTTTCGAGGCGGGATATGGCAGCCTGACCTGCCTGGCTATGGCCACCATGATGGCAGCCTGCTACGGCCTGCACGCCGGGGCAGTTATAGCGAGCTACGGCCTGGCCCTGGCGTACTACCCGGCGAGCTACCTGATGAAGTGGGGCCGCGGGGTTGTCCGCGCTGTGCTGGCTGCCTCGTTGGTGGTCGCCCTGTACTACCGGCTGGCAGACTCGTTGCTATGGCTGGCCTTGCTGGCAATCTTTTTTACGATTTATTTCTACCAGTTGCTGCATCGTACCCGGGCCCAGTCCTTCCAGGGTTTCCTGGTCGCATCGAGCGCTTTTGGCTTGTGTGCCATACCGCTGGCCATCCACAACAGTGCCCGAGATATTTCCTCCTCAGCCTCAAGCGTGATGGTGTTTGGTGCTGTGCTGGTCGGCTTGGCATTGATGCTCTGGCCACGGCTTTCGCGTGTGGCGCCCACCTCCAATGCACACGGCCCGCCGACCGCTCGCTAGCCGCTGGTCCAGGTTATGCTGGCGCGATTGTGCCGTACCCCGCCATCTGGCAGACTCAATGCCGATATCCGGTAGCTCACCCTCTGTAGAGACAGTGCATGAAAATAAGCAAGTTGCTAATTGCCAACCGCGGGGAGATCGCCATCCGCATTGCCGCCGCGGCAGCAGAATTAGGCATAAGCTCAGTCGCCATCTATTCCGAGGACGATGCCGCCTCGTTACATAACCGTAAGAGCGATGAAGCCATTGCGCTCAGTGGAAGCGGTGTAGCCGCTTATCTCGACGGTGAATCGATTTTGGAAATTGCCAAAGCGCAGGGTTGCGATGCCATACATCCCGGCTACGGTTTCCTGGCTGAGAACGCGGCCTTCGTCCGCGCCTGCGATGCAACCGACATAGTGTTTGTCGGCCCCGGTGCCGATGCCATGGAGCTGTTCGGCGATAAATCTCGCGCCCGGGAACTGGCGCAACAGTGCGAGGTGCCGGTGGTTGAGGGTAGTCCCGGTGTCTGTTCGCTGGAGCAGGTGCGGGCATTTTTCGAGGCGCTCGGGGACGACGCAGCCATTATGATCAAGGCCGTTGCCGGCGGTGGTGGGCGTGGCATGCGCGTGGTTGAGAGCGCCGACGCCATAGAAGAAGCCTACAGCCGTTGTCAGTCTGAAGCACGACAAGCGTTTGGGAGTGACGAGGTCTTTGTCGAACGCCTTGTGCGCCGGGCCCGCCACATCGAGGTACAGATCATCGCCGATGCCAACGGTGCGGTAATCCATTGCGGTGAGCGAGAGTGCTCGATACAGCGCCGTCATCAGAAAATCATTGAAATAGCACCTTGCCCGGATCTGAGTCCTGCCCTGCGTGAAAAAATTACCAGTGCAGCGATTCGACTGGCTCAACAGGCCGCGTACACCAACATTGGCACGTTCGAGTTCCTGGTGGATGGCGAGCAGATGAACGCTGATCCGGACAATGCCTACTTCGCTTTTATCGAGGCGAACCCGCGGCTGCAGGTGGAGCACACCGTCACCGAGGAGGTCATGGACCTGGACCTGGTGCAATGCCAATTGCGTATTGCCGGCGGTGAATCGTTAGCAGAGCTGGCCATTGAGCAAGCGCACTATATTGAGCCGCGTGGATATGCACTGCAGGCCCGCATCAATATGGAGGTGATGACGCCGGAGGGAGAAGCGCGCCCCAGTGGTGGCACTATACTCACCTGTGAACTGCCTTCTGGTCGCGGTATTCGCGTCGATAGTTTTGCCTATGCCGGTTATCGCACCAGCCCGGCGTTTGACAGCCTGTTGGCAAAGCTTATCGTCTACTCCGCCAGCTCCAGTTTCCAACACTTACTGGATAAAGCCTATCGCTGCCTCAACGAATGTCAGATCAGCGGGCTGGATACCAACTTGCCGTACCTGCGGGCCCTGTTGCAGCGCGAGGAGTTGGCAAACGGCGGGCTCTACACCCGCTTTGTTGATGACAACGCAGCGGCACTGTTTGATGCTGCATCGATGCAGCTTGCGAAGTTCGCACCCGCGGGGGTGAAGGAGGGCATCGCCGACCCGCTGGCAGTACTGGCGCACGGAAAATCGACTGCACCGGCACAAGTGCAGGCCGACCTCCCGCAGGGTATGCATAGAGTATCCGCTCCCCTACAGGGCACGATCGTCGAGCTGAGTGTCGACATTGGCGCCGAAGTCGCCGTCGGGGCACAGCTTGTCATTATGGATTCCATGAAAATGGAGCACGTGATCAGCGCATCCGTCAGCGGTATCGTGACCGAAATTCACGTGGTCAGAGGTGAAGCGGTATATGAGGGGCACGGTCTGATGGTCATTGAGCCCGCAGATGTGGGTGATGTCACTTCGAAATCGGAGCTGGAGGTCGACCTGGATTATATCCGGCCGGATCTCGCCGAAGTATTGGAGCGCCACTATTTCGGCATGGACGAAGCGCGCCCGGAAGCGATTGCCAAGCGCCGTAAAACCCAACAGCGCACTGCGCGGGAAAATGTGGATGATCTCTGTGACGAGGGTAGTTTTGTCGAATACGGGCCACTGGCGATTGCCGCCCAGCGCAGTCGCCGCGACCTGCAGGACCTGATTCGACGCACACCGGGTGATGGCATGGTCAACGGCGTCGGTAGTGTTAATGACGCGCTGTTTGGCGAGCGCGAAAGCCAATGCGTGGTGATGTCATACGACTACATGGTCCTGGCCGGCACCCAGGGCCAGCAAAACCATCGTAAGAAAGATCGTATGTTTGAACTTGCCACCAAGCAGAAACTGCCGGTGGTGCTATTTACCGAGGGTGGGGGTGGTCGCCCCGGTGATACTGACGCCACCGGGGTGGCTGGCCTGGATTGCCTGGCCTTCGCCTTGTTTGCCAAACTTAGCGGACTGGTTCCCCTGGTGGGGGTCAACTCCGGCCGTTGTTTCGCCGGCAATGCGGCCCTGCTCGGATGTTGTGACGTCATCATTGCCACCAGGAATTCCTCGATTGGCATGGGTGGCCCGGCCATGATTGAAGGCGGAGGCCTGGGTGTGTACCAGCCCGACGAAGTTGGCCCCATGAATATCCAGGTTCCCAACGGTGTTGTCGATATTGCCGTGGAAGATGAGGCCGAGGCTGTGGCGGCAGCAAAAAAATACCTGTCTTATTTCCAGGGCCGCTTGTCTGACTGGAACTGCGCCGATCAGCGCCACCTGCGCAGCCTGATCCCTGAAAATCGGCTGCGCGTCTATGATATCCGCAAAGTGGTTGAAGGTCTGGCGGATACGGACAGCGTGTTGGAATTACGCGAACACTATGGCATCGGCATGATCACTTCGCTGGTGCGCATTGAGGGTCGCCCCGTTGGTGTGGTCGCCAACAACCCAAAGCACCTGGGGGGTGCCATTGATGGCCCCGGTGCCGACAAGGCGGCGCGGTTTATGCAATTGTGTGATGCCTTTGATATACCCATCCTGTTCCTGTGCGACACGCCGGGTTTCATGGTCGGCCCGGAAATCGAAAAAACAGCCGTGGTGCGCCGTTTCGGCCGCATGTTTGTCACCGCGGCCAGCATCTCGGTACCGTTTTTTACCATCATCCTGCGCAAGGGATACGGCCTGGGGGCACAGGCCATGGCTGGTGGCAGTTTTATGGCGCCGTTGTTTACCGTCACCTGGCCCACAGGCGAATTTGGCGGCATGGGCCTGGAGGGCGCGGTCAAGCTCGGTTTTCGCAAGGAATTGGAGGCCATTGAAGACCTGGAAGAACGCAACAAGGTCTACCTGGAGATGGTGGCCGCGGCCTATCAGCGCGGCAAGGCCACCAACATGGCGTCGCACCTGGAAATTGATGACGCCATCGACCCCATAGACAGTCGCCGTTGGATTATGAGCGCCCTGAAGTCGGCACCGCCAGCGCCGGCTCGCGACGGCAAGAAACGCAATCATGTGGATACCTGGTGAGGCAGGAGAGGATTATGGAAACAGAAGAGTTCAGGGATATCAGCTACGAGAAAGACAAGCTCGGGATCGTTACGCTCACCTTTAATACCCCGGCGCGTAAGAATGTGCTCAGCGGCCTGTCATTTTTGGAAATTCATTGGGCCCTGGAGCATTTTGAAGCGGATGAAACAGCGTATGCCATGATCATCACCGGCGTCAAAGATCCCAATTCAGATGACCCACAAAAGGAGGCTTATAGCAGCGGGGGTTATTTCAATCCCGACGCCTACGACGGTGTTGCCAGGGAAGTCATGGCACAGATCGACCGGTCGGATATCGCTCAGAAAAAGACCACACTGAAAGTATTCCAGTGCGATAAACCGATTCTCGCGGCGGTCAACGGCCTGGCTATTGGCGGCGCCTTCACTTTCACCCTGGCGGCAGCGGACCAGGTCTTCCTGTCGGAGCACGCCTGGATACAGCTGCCTTTTGCCAGGCTGGGTATTGCTGCAGAACTGGGCTCTACTCACCTATTGCCGCAGCTGCTGGGCCTGCAGAAAACCAAGCAGATCTTGTTCTATCCCGAGCGTATCGGTGCTGAGCAAGCAGTGGAATTGGGGTTGGCCAACGAGGTAGTTCCGCACGCATCCCTGATGGCGCATGTGCGAGAAAAAGCGCTGCATCTGATACCACCCCAGGGTGCTGGCCTGGCCATCCGCGAGATGAAGCGCTGCCTGCACCAGCCCCAGGTGGAGTCCTTGAGCAGGGCCCTGGACCTGGAAAACGAGGCTTTGAACAAGCTTATGGGCTCGGAGGATTTCGTCGAGGGCATCAGCGCCCGGGTTGAGAGACGGCCTGCGGTGTTCAAAGGAAGATGAAGAGAGTATTTTTAAAGTCCTGTTTGATCGCAGCAAGGCAGCGAGGCCACTATGCGCAGAGTTCACACGGTTGTTAATTCACTGATCCCCCTGTTGCTGGGGGCCTCCATGCTGTTGCCAGGCCTGGCAGTAGCGACAGGATTCGCCGGCAGGGTTACTACGGATGGCGAGGCGCCCGTCGCCGGCGCCATGGTGACTTTTCGTTTTGGCTCTCCATTCCAGGAGCGCACGGTTTTCACCGCTGACGATGGCAGCTACCAGGTGCAGGGCCTGCCAGGCAACGATGACTACAAGATCCGGGTGCGACGCATCGGCTGGCAGGATGCACGCAGCTCAGGGCAGTCCGGCGGAGAGGGGGCAAACACGACTTTCGATTTCGCCCTGCAGCGACATACCAACGCCGCGGATGTGGCAGCACAGTTGTCCGCCAACCACTGGTATGCCTTGCTGCTGGATGAAATAGAGGACGAGCGCCTGCACGAGCAAATGAAACGGCAATGCACCTATTGTCACCAGCAGGGCAGTGCACATACCCGGGTGCAGCGTGATAAAGAGGAGTGGGGAAAAGTTTTCTCGCTGATGGCGCGCATGGGCGGCACGGTTGACGTAGAACTCAGGCAAATGTTACCGGAACTGTTTGACCGGGCCTATGATCCGGCAACCGCGGTTCCGCTCCTTACCCAGGGCTGGCAGGAACCCGGTTTTATGCCGCCACCCAGTAAGGAAGTGCGCCAGGCGGTCATCGATGAATATGAACTCGGCAGTCGCTCGTCCATGCAACACGACATGATGATGCATCCCAATGGCTCTGCCTACTCGGGCGATATTGCCAACGATATGCTCTATCGACTGGACCCCAGCGTGATCGGCGGCGGGCGCACGGCCTACGCCATACCCAGGGGCAGTATACCGATGGGTGGAGAAAAGGCGTCCGGCGCACAAATGTCCAATTCCGCCGCGGCATTGGGCCCCCATTCCCTGCAGACTACGTCCAACGGTGACATCTGGATCACCATGGCCAGCGGCAACAAGCTGACGAAGTTCGATATTGAGACGGAAGAATTTACCAACTTCGATTTACCCATCGGCATTTACCCGCATACACTGCGCGTCGATGACCAACAAAGAGTCTGGTACACACTGTCCGTGTCCAACCATGTTGGCGTCTATGACACCATAACCGGTGAGAATGCCATGATTCGGGTTCCCGCCCGCAGCTACGCGGAGGCCATCTTGTTGCGCTTGCTGCCCTACATTATAGAGTGGGGTATCACGCCCGACAGTTCAGAGGGCGGCGGTGGTGACAGCTTGCCGGTTCCCTATGGCATTGATGTGGCACCCGATGGTGGTATCTGGTTCAGCCAGTTAAATGCGCACAAGATCGGCCATATAGACCCCGAAACTCACGAGGTCACCATGATTGACACGCCGTTCTCGGCGCCGCGCCGCTTGCGTTTTGACAGCAAAGGTACCTTGTGGATTCCCAGCTTCACCTCCAACCTGATTGCCAGCTATGACATTGAGAGCGGCATGTTTCACGAGATCGAACTGCCAGCAGAACTGAAGGGAGCGGACACACCTTATACACTCAGTATCCATCCCGACACGGACGACGTGTGGATCTGCGGCGCCAACAGCGATTCACTTATCCGTTATTCCCAGAAGTCGGAGCAGTTCACGATTTTCCCACTACCCACACTGGTGACCTACACGCGCGATATAGATTTCGATGCCCAGGGCCGTATCTGGACCTCTAACTCCAATGCGCCCACCTGGCAGATCGAAACCGGTATTCCCCGGCTCATTCGACTGGATGTCAACGGCGGCGCCCTCTAAACCTCGTGGCGTGGAGACTGCTCAGTTCGGTTGTGTTGTTGCTCACGCTGGTCAGCTGCAGCGATGAAGAGGCTGCGGTACGCGAGCGCGACGCAGCGCTGCAAGCACGCGGTGCGGAGCTAGCCGCTGAACTGCAGTCATTTAATGTGGACAGGGTGGAGACAGAGACCGAACTGGTCGTTCAACTCGCCTTCGGTCCCGAGGCAGACCTCGACCTTTATGTAACCGACCCGCTGCTGGAGACCGTCTATTTCGCCAACAAGGAAGGTAAATCCGGCGGTAACATCAGTACCGACTCGCGTTGCGACACAGCCCTCCAGGGAGGCGGGGACGTGAAAGTAGAGGAAGTGCGATTCACGGCGCCATTGAGCGGGCGCTACCGTGTGGGTGTCGACTATCCCAATCGATGTGACAATGGCGACGTCAGCGGTTTTGAAGAACGCGCCGCCTACTCGCTTGCGGTGCTGCACGCGGGTAATCGCCAGTATGTACAGGGCGCTGTGGGTTATCGGTTCTTTGAGCTCGTCGCCCTCGATTTTGACATTGGTGCGACGCCGGCGAGAGATACGGCAGTGGGAAAGGCCTTGTTTGAGACACACTGCCAGAGCTGCCATGGCGCCAGCGGTGACGGCAAGACCCCGGCCACCCGGGACATGTATCTCAATCCACGCAGCTTTGTCGTGACCGCCTTCAAGTTTGATACTGATGCCGACTGGCAGCGGGGTACGGACACGGATATTGCCAATGTGATCAGGCAGGGCGCGCAAGCCTACGGAGGGTCAGCCCTCATGCCCGCCTGGGGCCAGGTCCTGAGTGATGAGGATATCGCTATGCTGGTGGCCTATATCCGCACACTGGAAAAGTAATACAGGGGAGCAGGACAACATGGCTTATCAGTATGAAACGATCAGTACCCGACTGGACAGTGGCGTGCTCACGGCGACCCTGAGTAATCCACCGGTCAACGTGATGACGTTGGAGCTTTTTACCGACCTGGTGGCGTTTACCGTCGAGGTTGCCGCCGATGAAACGGTGCGGGTCGTGGTATTGGATAGTGCCGACCCGGATTTTTTTATTGCCCACTTTGACGTGGAACTGATCCTGACTTTTCCCATCGACAAGCCTGCGCAGAAAGCTGAAGCGCTGAATGATTTTCATTTGATGTGCGAGCGGGTTCGGACCATGCCCAAGCCGACCATTGCCAAGATCGCCGGTCGTGTGGGTGGCGGTGGCAGTGAATTCAGTGCCGCCTGTGACATGCGCTTTGGCTTGCGCGGCAAAACCATCGTCAACCAGATGGAAGTACCTTTGGGCATTCTGCCCGGCGGCGGTGGCACGCAGTACCTGCCGAGATTGATGGGTCGCAGCCGCGCCATGGAGGTGATTCTCGGTGGTGTGGATATGGATGCAGACCTGGCGGAACGCTGGGGTTATCTCAATCGAGCATTTGATACCACCGAGGCGCTCGATGACTATGTCGACACCCTGGCCCGGCGCATGGCGTCCTGGCCGAAGCATGCAATCGCGCTGGCTAAGCAGTCTGTGCTGAATGCAGAGCTACCACTTGAAGAAGGCTTGCGCGAAGAAGCGTACCTGTTCCAGCAGACGTTGCGCTATCCCGAGGCGACAGCGAGCATGACACGCGCGTTGGAGTTGGGTGCCCAGACCCGCGAAGGCGAGCTGAACATCGTTGAGCTGGGTGAGGCGGTGAACTCGCCTGTCAGCGACTAGGCCTTCTTGCGCCACATGCGCTGAAACACGCCATCCTTGAACACTACCAGGTGCAGCATCGCCGCGGAAAAGTGTATCGCAATCAGCAGTCCCAGCAGCCACCCCGTTAGCTGGTGAACCTCATGGCGCAATTCGAACGCCGCCTCATTCGGTCCACCCAGCAGTTGCGTCAAGTTGAACAGGCCCAACGGCATGACCTCGTTGGGGGAGGCGGAGGCCGCAAACATACCGGTGAAAGGCAACAGGATGAGTACCCCGTACATCGAGTAGTGGGATAGACGCGACAAGATTTTCAAGGTCGGGTTCAGGCTGTCGGGCGCTGCCGGTGGCGTGTGGCCCCGGCGCCAGTGCAATCGGTAAAGGGCCAGCGCCAGGATGGTCAGACCTATGAAGGAATGAACCTGTAGTATGTCTTTTTTCTCCGCGTCGGCCATGTCGCCATAGGTCTGGCCGCCCAGCAGTAGTAATAGCACCAACACGGCTATGGTCCAGTGCAGAACCTTGGCCCTGGTTGTGTACCCACTAATCTCCGTCATTAGCACACTCCTTTTTAGAATTATGTTGCTACGGTAATAGTGTAGACGGGAACTACCGCTTAAGGTCACATAGCGGAATGAATTGCTGCTACGCTGTAGCAGGAAAAACATGAGAGAACATCATGAGTAAAGCAGCCCATATTGTTGGTGTGGGGGAGACCGAGTACGCCAAGTGGGGAAGAATTGGCGATATCAGCGAACATGCGCTGGCGCTGCAAGCGATAACCCGGGCAGTAGACGATGCCGGACTGAGCATAGGCGAGGTGGATGGGCTGGCTTCATTTGCCGAGGATCGCAATGAAGCGATTTTTCTCGCCGCGGAGTTGGGGATAGAGGAACTCCGATTTGGCAATATGGTGTGGATGCCCGGCGGTGGCGGTGGCTGTGCGGCCGTGGCCAATGCCGCAATGGCCGTGGAGACAGGCCAGGCCGAAGTGGTCGTGGTGTATCGCGCGTTGTGCCAGGGTCAATTCATGCGCTTTGGTCAGGGTGCGGCGGAGCTAGCCCAACAACAGGGTGACGAGCGGGTGGAGCCACCGGCCCCCACGTTTGTGCAAGCCAATAGCCTGCTGCTGGCGGCGATGGGCTTTGTCATGCCTTACGGCATGCTGACGGGCACGGCGGCTTTTGCCTTACCGATACGGCGGCACATGCACCTGTACGGTACCACCAGCGAACAGTTGGGCCATATCGCAGTGACCTTTCGCGAGCACGCCAATCGCAATCCGCGCGCGGTAATGAAAGACAAGACGCTGACATTGGAACAGCATCAGAACTCGCGGATGATTGCCGATCCTTTTCACCTGTATGACTGCTGCCTGGAAACCGATGGCGCTTGCGCGGTGGTTGTCACCACTGCCGAGCGGGCCAAAGACCTGCGTAAGAGACCGGTGGAGATAATCGCAACGGCACAGGGGGCGCCCAGGGGCTACTCTTTCGGTTCCTTTACCAATGCCAATGTCGATGATGCGATTTACGCCACCGGTGGCACCTCGCAACTGGCCGACCGGCTGTGGGAAAAGGCGGGAATAGGGCCGAAAGACATCGATGTTGCTCAAATCTACGATCACTTTACCGGCAGTGTGTTGATGCAGGTGGAGGACTTCGGTTTTTGTGAGCGCGGGCAGGGTGGGCCATTTGTCGAAAGCGGCGCCCTGCCCTGGCAGGGTGGTTCCCTACCCACCAATACCTCGGGCGGGAGCCTGTCGGAGGCTTATATGCATGGACTTAATCACGTGTTGGAAGGTGCCCGCTCCCTGTGGGGAGAGTCCAGCAGCCAGGTTGCGAATGCCGACACCTGCCTGGTGACCAGCGCAGCCGGTGTGCCTTCCAGCGCAATAGTGTTGCAGGGCCACTAGGCTGCATGCCTGCCGATATGAACAGAAATAGAACTGACTGGGATAATGACGATGTCTGAACGCTGGTTCCCCAATTCAATGCCCAATCCTATGGTAGATGGTTACTCATTACCCTGGTGGCAAGCGGCGGCGCGCCAGGAACTGCAGGTGCAGACCTGCGATGATTGTGGCCATGGCACCCTGCCACCGGCGCCTATATGCAGTGTATGCCGTTCCACTTCACTGAGTCTGGAAACCGTCAGTGGCCGGGCGACACTGTATACCTATACCACCGTACACCAGCCGGTTTCTATGGAGCAGGAATTGCCCTTCGTCATTGCCATCGTCGAACTGGATACCCAGGGCATTGCCAGCAATACGGTGCGGATGATGTCCAATATCGTCGGTTCCCCGGTGGCAGAGGTCGATATTGGCCGGGCGCTGGAAGTTGTCTGGGAAAAAATGAGTGACGAGGTCACGGTGCCGCGTTTTCAATTCGGAGAAGATAATGTCTGAACAGGAGTTCGATCCCCTGTGGCAGCAGCTGCAAGCTCGCGTCGGCAAAAGCCTGGCAGTCGGGGGACCGTCCCTGGCGCCAGAGCCTGTGAATATGCCCATGATTCACCACTGGGTCGATGCCTTCGACGATCGCAACCCGGTCTATGAGGACGAGGCCATCGCCGAGGCTTCACGATTTGCCGGCATCGTGGCACCGCAGGCAATGATGCAGGCCTGGACCATGTCACGGCCGATATTGGAAGGCATTGCAGAGCGTGGCGGTTCCGCGGTGGAAATGGATCAGGACAACCTGCTGATCGTACTCGATAAGGCCGGCTTTAATGCCACGCTTGCTACCAATTCAGAACTGGAGTTTATCCGTCCGCTGCGGCTCGGCGAGGTATTGCTATCAGACGTTATCGTGGAGTCGGTGTCGCCGCTAAAAACGACGGCCCTGGGTAAAGGCTATTTTGTCACCTGGGTGAGTAATTTTCGCGATGAGGAAGGAGAGCTGGTGGGCAGGCAGACATTCCGGATTCTCAAGTTCAATCCCATGACCATGGGAGATAAATCATGACGGCAACAGTCAAAGCCTTACACGGAAGCGATATCCAGGTGGGGGACGCGGTCAAAGCCATGGACATCAATCTCACCGCCACCTTGATTGTAGCTGGTGCGATTGCCACCCGCGATTTTATGCCCGTGCACCACGACAAGGACTATGCCCAGTCCCAGGGTGCGCCAGACATTTTTATG
The DNA here is from genome assembly GCA_965237855.1 of Halieaceae bacterium. Taxonomy (GTDB): domain Bacteria; phylum Pseudomonadota; class Gammaproteobacteria; order Pseudomonadales; family Halieaceae; genus CBDEGK01. Next base: position 540,743 of record CBDEGK010000008.1, read on the forward strand.
AACATTCTCAGTACCAATGCTTACATGGCCCGCTTTATTACCGACTGGGCAGGTGCCGATACCATGATAAAAAATATCAACATTCGGCTCGGTGTACCGGCCATCCCCAACCAGCTCCTCAGCTTTTCCGGTGAGGTGCTCAGCAAGTCAGTGGAAGCGGATGGCTGCGTGGTGGAAGTGTCGGTGAAGGCCAGCAACGAAATGGGCGATCATGCCTCTGGTACGGTCGTTTTCAGTGTGCCACATTAGGGGTTTGGGAAATGGTAGTGACAGCTGTAGTTGAGAGACAATGGGTGAGAAGCAATGAGTGAACGGGTGTTTATCAATGAGGACGGCAGTGTCAAAGCCGAAGTAGTGGCAATGCGACGAGCGGCGGCCGCGGCTTCCGCTGCCAGACACGGGGTGGAAGAATCCCTCGTCGACACGTTAATCAGTGAAGTTCAGGAGCGCGGCTACATCATTATTCCGAAATTGATATCCACTGATGTCATGGATTTCATACGCGAGGAAGTGGGACCCTTTCTCCAACACACCGGGCGCAACGAATTTGAGGGCAGCAAGACACGGCGGATCTATTCTGTTATCGAGAAGACATTGAGTCTGAACCCGATTATTGAACACCCACTGATCCTGGCCCTGCTGGATCGGGTGCTGCAGCCCAACTATCTGTTGTCCCAGGTGCAGGCCATTGAGGTATTGCCGGGCGAGGTGGCCCAACCGTTACACGCGGACGATGGCTTTTATCCGATTCCTCGCCCGCGAGCACCCATAGGCGCGGCTACTATCTGGGCCATCGATGATTTTACTGTCGATAACGGGGCCACCGTGATTATCCCCGGTAGCCACCGTTGGGGCGATGAACATCCGGGCGATGGTAGCGGCCATGAGCTGGTTCCCGCGGTGATGCCCGCTGGCTCTGTGTTGTTTTTCGTCGGCACGGCCTGGCACGGCGCGGGGGCCAATCACACGGATAACATCCGCATGGCGGTTACCGCGCAATATTGTGAACCCTGGGCCCGGCAGCAGGAAAACTTCAGCCTGTCGATTTCGCGGGAACGGGCCAAGCTGTGCAGTAAACAGATCCAGGGGATGTTGGGCTACAGCATGCTGTTTCCCTTTATCGGCTTTGTGGATGGCCGTGACCCCATGCGTTTACTGGAACCGTAGCAATCGCGAAATTTTTCGCAGCGTGGTGGAAGGGCTGGAAGCTGAACTGGGCTCAAACAGCACTGGCGCGTAGTTCCACAAGGGACTGTCAGTCGCACCAGTACAGCGGGAAATCGCAGCCACCTGGTGCAAGTCCAGCCGTCCACGCTGACCAGGTCGGTCATTTGTCGCTTTTCCCTGATGTTGTAACGAAGTATGCGCTTTGCCGTTTCAGCGGTGTAGGCAATAAAATCTCCGCTGGGGTGCAGGGACTGGTGCGTAGTGCCGCGATGCATGGCCTTGCCGATCAAGTACTCGCCAAAATAGAGTTCCCCCTCCGGGGAAAAACTAACACTGCCAAAACTGCGATCTGCGAAATGGTGGGTAGGCAGTTGCACACCATCGTGGCCGATATGAATGACGCTGTGATCATGGATATCAAACGCCCACAGAACATTGCCGGGGCCAAAGGTGATGCCGATGACAAAATACTGCGTGTCCCTGGTCTACAGCACGCCCTTCTCGTTGAGGTCGGCGTCGTACTGAATAATGCGGCCCCAGCCCCGGTGGTCATCTGCTTCATCGTTTAGCCAGGTGCAGCTGACAAACACATCACCCGGCTGGAAGGCTTGTATGGTATTGATTCTCTCTACCATCAGTCAGGCCTCCTGATGTTTGAAACGACTCAGGCGCAGGCTATTACTGACAACGAAAATGCTGCTCATTGCCATCGCAAAGGCGGCCAACGCCGGGTTCAAGCGCAACTCCGGACCGAGAAAAGGTACCAGGAAGCCAGCTGCAACGGGGATTGCGGCGACGTTGTAGGCAAAAGCCCAAAACAAGTTTTGCTTAATGGTGACCAGTGTTTTTCGACTTAGCGAAATAACCTGTGCAATCTTCATCAAGTCTCCCTGCATGATGACGACATCGGCGGTCTCGATCGCAATATCTGTACCGGTGCCTATGGCAATACCAATATCTGCCTGCGCCAGCGCCGGGGCATCGTTTATACCATCCCCCACCATGGCGATCACCTGCTTGTTGGATTGATGGGTTTTTACGACCGCGGATTTCATTGCCGGCAACACTTCGGCGACGACATCCGCCTCTGTGATCCCTACCTGTCGGGCCACCGCATTGGCAGTGCGCTGGTTGTCGCCGGTAATTATTTTTACCGCCAGACCCATGGCCTGTAGTTGTTGAATCGCGGCGACGCTGCTGTCTTTAACAGGGTCAACCACGGAGATGATGCCGGCAGGGTGACTATCTACAGCGACAAAAATGACGGTATGCCCGCTGGTCTCCAGTGTTTGTGCCAGTACCTCCAATTGTCGATAGGCCGGTTGTGTGAAGGAGAGGTTTTGCTCTTCCATCAGCGAACGGTTGCCAACCAGGACGTTCTTGTCATCAATGGTTACTTTGAGTCCCTGGCCGGTGATCGATTGAAAGTTCACCGCGTCGAGCAATGCCATATTCTTCGCACGCGCCTCCTGAACAATGGCCTGGCCCAGGGGGTGCTCACTATTTTGTTCAGCGCTCGCGGTAAGTAGCAACAGTTCCTCGGGCGCAAGACCAGCGGCATGAATCTCGCCGATAGTAGGTTTCCCTGCCGTCACGGTGCCGGTTTTGTCCAGCAATATGGTGTTCAGCTTACAGCTTCGCTCGAGCGCTTCGGCGTCCTTGATCAGCAACCCGAGGGCGGCACCCGCGCCGGTTCCGGCCATGATTGCTGTGGGTGTCGCCAAACCCATCGCACAGGGACAACTGATCAGCAGTACCGCAGCCACAAACATCAAACTGGTGCCGGCAGGATTAAGATCGGGAAAATAGGCAGGGGCCAACCAGACATACCAGGCAAGCCCGACCAACACGGAAAATGCAATGACAGCGGGCACGAAAATGGAGGCGATGTAGTCCGCCAGCGCCTGAATCGGTGCTCGACTACTCTGGGCGTCCTGCACAAGTTTGACTATTTTCGACAGGGCCGTGTCCTGGCCGACAGCGGTGACGCGGAATCGAAATGCGCCGGTCTGGTTAATGGTGCCGCCAATAACACCATCGCCCACTTGTTTCGATACGGGGAGGCTTTCCCCGGTTATCATCGCTTCATCGACGTTGCTGGCACCCTCGGTGACGGTGCCATCGATCGGAATTTTTTCACCGGGTTTTACGACGACGATATCGCCGAGTGCCACCTCATCAATGTCGATCTGCTTTTCGACCCCGGCTCTAATCACGGTGGCGGTGTTGGGTTGAAATCCCATCAGTCTTTTTATGGCCAGGCCGGCCTGGGATTTAGCATTGGACTCGATGTACTTGCCGGCCATGATCAGCGTAATAATCATGGCAGCTGATTCAAAGTAAACCGGGAATTCCTGGATATCCAGCTCCAGCATCAGGACCGCCAGGCTGTAGAAAAACGCCACCGAGGCCCCCAGTGCTACCAGCGTATCCATATTAGTACTGCGCATTTTCGCCGCTTGCCAGGCACCGACGTAATACTCTTTGCCCACCCAGAACAGCACCGGCACAGTGAGCAACGCGGCCAACCAATGTTGTTGAGTAAAGCTCATTCCGGCTATGTTATGAATACCCAGCATATGGCCCATGCTCAGCAGCATGACCCCGATGCTGAGTATTGAGCCGACGATTAATTTATGCCGTTTGTTGGTGAGGTCTGCCTGGCGGGCCGCCTCGGTCTCAATGAAATCGGAGGTGCTGGTCGTTACGCCAAAGCCAGCCTCCGTAACGGCGCTGATGATTTTCTCCAGCGTGGTTATGCTGGTATTAAAATCAATGGTGCTGCGTTCACTGGCAAAGCTGGTGTCCGCGTTTTCAACCCCGTCCAGGCCATTCAAAACCCGGGAAACGGTATTTGCGCAGTTATTGCAGTTCATCCCCGTTATGTTCAACGTAACTCCGTGACGCGTAGGGTTGGGGGTCTCCAGCTGGGCCACAGTTACCATTCCACGCGACCCTTAAAACTTGCCAGTGGCGTTAAAAACATCGACCACTTCGGCAATCACCTGCTCGCGATCGGCGGGATCCTCACTGCGCAGTCGCGTGGTGACGCAGGTTTTCATGTGGCCTTCGAGCACCAACGCGTTGACTTTCTCGAGCGCGTTTTTTACCGACTTGATCTGTTTCATCACGTCGATGCAGTAGGCATCATTGGCCAGCATCTTATTGATGCCGCGAACCTGTCCCTCGATAATGTTGAGCCGTTTCGTGAGTGCAGGCGCGTTGGGGTTGGGGATATTCAATGTTTGCGGGGTATCTGCCATGTTGTCGCCCTCATACTGGGGTGAAGAATCTGTTCCATACTATACCCCAGGGGGGTATAGTATGGAAACTATTTATCCTCATGGACAGATCTATGAAACTTTACGCCTTCACCTTTTCGCCCAACAGTCGAAAATTGGTGGCAATGATCCTGCATTACCAGCTCGATATAGAGATACAGCAGATCAGCTTCAAAGATCATGAGCAAAGAAGCGCCGCATTCCTGGCTATTAACCCAATGGGGAAGGTTCCCGTGCTGGTGGATGGTGAGCTGAATTTGTGGGAGGGCAACGCCATTGCCATGTATCTATGCGAGTGTTTTCCGGAGCTTGAGGTATCCCCCAGGGATAAGCAGCAACGGGCTGATGTTAATCGTTGGTTGCACTGGCAGTCTGCCCATTTTGGGCCTGCGGTGGGGGCGCATATGAAAGGCGAGTCGGAGGAAAGCAAGCGTGAAGTGCAGCACTTGTTGGAGGTGCTGGAGGCACAATTAGCCGGTAAACAATTCATCTGTGGCGGCATTTCGCCTGCCGACTTTGCCATTGGTGCTTATAGTATTTCGAGAGCGGGGGAGAACGTGGATTGGTCAGGCTATCCCAGCATCATTGCCTGGAGAAAGCGCATCCAGTCCCTGCGTGGTTTTGAGCTAACATCCTCACCCCGGTAGCAAGCCCAGGGGTTGCACTCAGAAAAGCATCGCTTTTAATTCGATAGCAATTCAATGATCTCATCGCGGTGAGAGTGTACCAACAGCAACACCAGGTCACCCGGCTGTAGCAGATCCAGGGCGCGGCGTGCACCGGCCAGTGGGTCTTCGGTAAAGCTGAGCTGAGAATCCTGCATACCCTGGCGCAGGCACTCCTGTCGAATCAACTCGCTGACTTCCCCGCTCTCACGCCCGCGTAGATAGTCGGGAATTTCGGTGACGATAACGTGATCCGGCGACAGCGTGAAGGCGCCAGCGGTCAGGTCGCAAATATCCTCGTCGCTGCGGTCCCCGGCATGTCCCAACATCAGGAGGCGGCGCTCTGCGGGTAATTTCTTCATGGTCTCCGCCACGGCGATGATACTGTGGGGGTTGTGGGCAAAATCGACAAACACTCGCGCGCTGTCGATCGAAAATTCATTGCAGCGCCCGGGATTGTCATCAGGGTTGCTCTGAAAGGTGGCAAACCCCTCACGCACACTGTCTATAGGCATCTGAAATGCAATGCTCAGGCACATCACTGCCAGGGCATTGTGAATGTTGTAGGCGGCGGCACCACCCATGGTGATAGGGATGTCCGCAACAGCGACTATGGCCTGCTGCTGCCTGCCATCGAAATACCAGAGTGAACCGTCCTCCAGCCAGCCGCAGGGAGAGCCCCCAGCCAGGGCCCCGGCAATACAGGGATTTGCCTTGTCCAGGCTGAACCAGCTGATGGTCTTACCCTGCTCGGCCACCTCCGCAGCCAGCTTGCGGGCATGGTTTACCAGGCCTTCATCATCCGCATTCAGCACCAGTACGCCGCCCGGAGCGAGGGTTCTGAATACCGAGAACTTGGTTTCAATGAGAGCGGCAACCGTGTTGATACCGTATTGACCCAGGTGATCAGCGGCCACGTTGGTGATCAGCGCTGCCTGTGCACGGTGCAGGGCCAGCCCGCGCCGCAATATCCCGCCGCGGGCGACCTCCAGGAATGCGACTTCAAGGCGTGGGTCTCGCAATAGCATGCGGGCGCCGCCGGGCCCGGAATAGTCGCCGTGATCCAGGATGTCATCGCCAACTCGCACGAAGTCAGTGGAGGTCACACCGGCCACCTTTCCCGCCGCCTGTGCGACAGCGCAGGCCAGCCGCACGCAGGTAGATTTTCCGTTGGTACCAGTGACCATCGCCACGGGAATGTCGTGCAGGCTAGTCCAGTCAACCTGGTCCGGAGCGGGCAGCGCGTTCACCGGCCAGGTGGTGGAGCCACAACCGTGTCCCAGGGACATTTCATCGTCGTCAGAAACGAAATCCACACCGTGTTCCACCGCCGCCTGTTGCAGGGCAATCAATTCGGGACGGGCTTCGCTGGCCATAACCCCTTTCAAATCGGCAATCATCTGTTCAAGAGACTCCGCCGGCGCATTCAGCAGCTCACATGCGGTGTAGTGCCAAGCGGCCTGGGCGACGAAAATTGCCGAATACAGTTGATCCATGGGCGCGGAAATGGCCAGGTTCAAACCGTCCTCGTGCGGCCGCGAACAAGGCTGCTGTTCCTGCCAGCCCACCGCATCCAAAAGCTGCCGGGCCTGGCGCTGCCAGACCTGCTCGATTTCAGACAAGGAGATACCCTGGGCTGCCACTTCGACAATGGCGCCAGGTTTTTCCCACAGCAGGCCAGGGCCAGTCAGTCGCCGGCTGTCTTCGATGCGCAGCCGGTCATTGTCTGGAAAGGGAATTTCCAGTGCTTCTTCCAGCTCTTCAACAGTGGCTCGCACGGGCTCGCTCCTACAGTTTAATCATCCCCTTCTTCATCGCGGGCCAGGCGCACGCCACGATCATCGCTTATCAGTTGCTGTCCCTCTTCCAGCATCAGGCCGATGCTGGAAGCTTCGCTATCGGGCTCGGCAATCTGCTCCGCTGCCTGCTCGGTGTCGCGATCACCGCCGTGATAGATAATCTGCTTCCAGCAGCGGGTGATGTCATCACCAAATATTACCAGCAGGTCGCCTTCACCGGCGCTATTCAGTGCCGTGTCAATCGCTTCTACTTCCTCGGGTATGACGACAATGTTATCGGCGTCCACACCGCTTTCGATCAGGCCGGTGCGCAGCAGTTGTGGAATTTCATCCTCACCGCGACCCCTGCGATTGTGATCGGCCTTGCAAATATAGCTGTCAAAGTGCCCAGCCAGTACCTGCGCCGACTCCAGGATATCCTCATCACGGCGGTCACCGGGCATGGAGATCACGGCTATGCGGCTACCAAGGACGTCCATGCGGTCCACCATATCGGAGATCACCCGGAACGCGGCTGGATTGTGGGCGTAGTCCAATACCACTTTAAAAGGGTGTTCGTTGAACACGTTCATGCGGCCGGGTGCCTGGAAGAAGCTGGTATCAAAGGTGCGCAGACCGTGACGAATTTCATCAAACTCTTTTTCGAAGCAGTAGGCCATGGTCGCTGCGAACATGGCATTCTGCACGTTGTGCATGGCCTTGCCTTCCATCGTGGCGGGTATCAAATGCGACCATAGCAACGGCATGTGAGAACCACGATCGTAGAAGGTGATCATATCGCCGTTGATACCGGCCTCCAGTACACAGGCCATGCCGCCGGCGCGAATGTGTTCACGCACCAGGCCATTGTCGGAATTCATGGTCACATAGCAGATGCGTGCCGCATTGCAGTAATCGGCCATCTTCAGACAGTTGATGTCATCCGCATTCAACACTGCAACATCTTTAGCGGTTTCCACCACCACCCGTTTGACTTCCGCCAGCTGTTCGACGGTATCGATACCCTTGAGGCCCAGGTGGTCGGCATCGACATTGAGACAAGCGGCAACATTGCTCTGTGAGTAGCCCAAGCCGGCCCGCAACAACCCCCCGCGCGCTGTTTCCATCACCGCGAAGTCCACCGAGGGATCGCGCAGCACAATTTGCGCCGCCGTCGGGCCGGTCATATCGCCCTTGACCGAAATCTTGCCGTCAATTTGAATGCCATCGGTGGAGGTCAGTCCCACCGTGTGACCGCACGCCTTGAGGATATGACCGAGCATGCGCGAGGTGGTGGTTTTCCCGTTGGTGCCAGTGATGGCGGCGATTGGGATACGGCCGATCTCATTCGGGCCGAACAGCATGTCCATGACTTTGCCGGCTACATCGCGGGGCTCACCCTCGCTGGGTGCCACGTGCATCCGAAATCCTGGAGCGGCATTAATCTCAACAATGGCGCCACCGATATCCTTATACGAGCGGGTTATATCCGAACTCAGGAAATCCACGCCGGCTACATCCAGACCCACGGCGCGCACTGCACGCACCGCCATCTCCCGGTTGTCAGGGTGCACCACATCGGTCATGTCGATGGCCGTGCCGCCGGTGGACAAGTTGGCGGTAGAGCGCAGGTAGAAAGCCTCGCCGTCAGCTAGCACACTGTTTTCGTCTTTACCGGCTTCAGCCAGCAGGCGGTTAGCCTGCTTGTCGAGTTCCAATTGGGTCAGCACTTTTTCGTGGCCGATGCCGCGCCGGGGATCCTCATTCACCACGTCGATCAATTCGCTGATGCTGCTCTTGCCATCACCCATCACGTGGCCGGGAACGCGTTTGGCGACCGCAACCAGTTCATTGTTGACAACCAGCATGCGGTGATCCATGCCCTCGATAAAACTCTCGACCAGCACCGCGCGCCCGGTGCCCTGTTCCAGAGCCTGGTCGAAGGCGGTGGCTACCTGCTCCGGGGTGGTCAGGTTGATGGAAACACCGCGGCCATGATTGGCATTCAGGGGTTTCACCACCACTGGAAAACCAATGCGTTCCGCCGCTGCGGCTGCACGCCGTTCGCTATAGACCATGCGCTGTTGTGGAACAGGCAGCCCCAGGTCATTCAGTAGCTGGTGGGTATCTTCCTTGTCGCAGGCAATTTCCACCGCGATGTGCCGGGTTTCGCTGGTGATGGTGGCCTGAATTCTCTGCTGGTGTACGCCGTGACCAAACTGCACCAGGCTGTACTGGTTCAAGCGCAGCCAGGGGATGCCGCGCTCTTCTGCCGCCTTGACCAGTGAGCCGGTAGAGGGCCCGAACTCGCGCCGCTGGGTGCGCAGTACAAATTCCTTGAGCTCCTCCTGGAAATCAAACTCCTCTTCAAAACGGTAGTCTATCTGCTCGCGCAGATCCGCGGGCAGTAAGTGCAATAACAGCTTGAGTGCCAGGTCACCCGCTTCCAGACCCACATCGCGCTGGCGGTAGGCATACACCATGTTGTATTGGCCCGGTTCACCGGTGGAGCGGGTGCGGCCAAAGGTAACATCCGAGCCGGCAACACTCTGGATTTCCAGCGCACAGTGCTCCATGGTGTGGCCCATCCAGGTGCCGTCGTCCTCGCGCAAACGGCGCAGGAAGCCTCCTGGCTCTTTGTAGGAGCATCCGTGCTCTGCCAGGCCCGGCAGGGCCTCTACCAGTGGGTCGATAAATTCTGCGCCCAGTTTCGCCGATGGCCATTCCTCGAGCACACCCAGATCCAGCACCAGCTTGATCAGCGGAAAACTGGCCCAGGTATTGGGGCCAACATAAACATTGGTAGATAGTATTTTCATGACGTTCCCTTCCTTAGCAGATACTCGCCTCTCGTGTTTCCATGTCGTAGGTGCAGCCTTCGGCCAGCACATGCAGCCGCATATCAACGAGGCTCAGGGCCTCACCGGTATTGGCGCTCGATCGCGAAGAGTGGGAAAGCTGGCTGGCATCGAGAATAGTCACTGAGCCGCTGCCAATCACTTCGCCACAGTTGTCGTTATCAATCAAAAAGGCCGTGTCCTCATCGATACCGACCCCTATAAGAAAAGGGTTATAGGACAGGGCGGTCAGCAAACGGCCGAGGCGATCGCGCTGGCTGAAATGCTGGTCAATAATCGCGCTGTTGGTCAGCCCGAGCCCCGGCGCCAGGTTAACGCCATCTTCCTTTGGCGACAGACCCGAAGCACCGCCGGCAATCATGTGCTGTGACATCATCGCAGCCCCGGCGGAGGTGCCGCCAATGGGTATGCCTTCGGCATTGCGACGGCGTAATCGCTGACTGACCGGGGTGCCACCGAGAATACCGGAAATTCGCAACTGGTTGCCGCCCGTGACAAAAATTCCCGTGGCGTTATCCATCTCTTCCAACAATAGCTCATCATCGCAATCGATGCGCTCGTTGATGTCGGTAAACAGGGCCCGCTCCGCACCCAGGTCGAGGAATAGATCGGCATACATGGAGCCGGTCTCAGGTAGCCGGGACGCGGTGGGAATGATCATGATGCGCGCCCGTTCGCCGCCGCATATCTCCAGGAAACGACTGAGGATGCGCGGGCTATTGCCTTTATCTTCTGCGCCACCAATGGGCATGAGATAGCCGCGCTGATTGCCGGATGTAACAGGTGATGGAGCCATTAATCCTTGTTTCCTGAATATGTGGAGGGTTGTGAGGAGGGTGGTGAAACCTCGTGCTCGCTTTCGAAACTGCCGCTTAGCACTTGCACACCATCTTTTATGTGCCACTTTCCGCCAGCCATCAGGTGCTGTACGCAGAGTGTCTCGTCCAGCACCAGCAGGTCTGCATCCATGCCCTCGGCAATACATCCCTTATTCTGCAATCTCATCAGGCCAGCTACGTTTTCCGTAAAGTGGGGCAGAATGTCGGCCAGCGCCAGCCCTTCGCCGGCCAGGGTACGCAGGGTTTCCAGCAAGGTGTGGGAACTGCCGATGTCCATGCTCACCACTTCCCCGGATTGATTGAAGGTCGGCAGGCAACCTCCGCCGTCGGAACTGATGGTGAGTTTTTCCACCGCCAGTCCCGCCTTGCGGTAGCGCAATACCGCCTCCGCGGCACTCCAGCCTATGTCGTCATTGGAGTCTGGAAAAGCGGTCAGATCTACCGTGCAACCCTGTTCCGCCACCAGGGCACAAGCCTCTTCGAACAGGGGTTTGTTGCGGTTGACATGGGTTGGGTGAAACACGCGGGCGGGGATTTCACTCTCTGCCAGCGCCTGGCGCACCAGCGCCAGCGCGCGTTCCCCGTCTCCCAGGTGTAGATGTAACAGCCCGGCCTTGCCCGTCATCAGGCCTGCCACGTGCGCCTCGCTGGCCAGGCTGAGGATATCCTGTATTCCAGGCTGGCTGGAGCGATGGTCACTGATGGCGACTTCGCCGATACCGATGACCGGCTCGAGATTGACAATATCACTGCGGGCACTACCGGTAAGTGTCATCAGGGGTACGTGATAACCCCCGGTAAAACACCATGCGGACAAGCCCTCTGCGCGCAGGCCATAGGCCTGGGTAACCAGGGTCTGGGTATTGCGGGTCAAATCGTCAGTCCCCAGCAGTCCGATCACCGAGGTGACTCCAGCGCGGGTAAACTGACCCAATAAGGGTGCCGGAACTCGGCTGGCGGCCCCGGATTCACCTCCACCCCCGGTGATATGGGTATGACCGTCAATCAGCCCCGGCACCAGGGCAGCACCGTCCAGATCGATAATCTCCACCTGCAGGGCGGGATCCAGGGTCGGTGTGTCATCGCCGATATAGACAATCTTACCGGCACAGGTCAGTACCGCCTTTATTCCCAGCGCTCGTGGAGCGTAAACCTGTGCATTTGTGAGTAGAGTAAACATGGTGATTAATTTGCCAGAGTTGCTTAGCAGTATAGTTGGTTTCACAGCCAAAAAAGGCGCGAATCATGCGGTGTAGTCAGGGTGCTGTCAATCTATTATCGACACCCCCGGCCGGGTTGAGGCGGCGTAATTCCGACAGGCGCGGTCGCAATTGGTGCACCGGTGAATGAGGTAATGGCGCAGACTAGTGCGCTGAAGAAACCTCAGATCCGCGGGAGAAAACCCATGGGCATCAGCGTTTTTGATCTGTTCAAGGTTGGTGTCGGACCCTCTAGCTCCCACACCATGGGGCCGATGCAGGCCAGTGCCATGTTTGTACAGGAGTTGCAGGATCGGGGACACATCTATGCCATTAGCCGTATTGAAGTGAATCTTTACGGCTCCCTGAGTGCCACGGGCAGGGGCCATGGAACAGATCGAGCCAGCCTTGCCGGTCTGATGGGCTATAGGCCACACACTGTCGCCCCTGACCTGATGAGCTCTGTGCTCGATCAAACAGAAGCAACCCGCACCTTGTGCCTTGCAGATCGAAGAGACATCGCCTTCAACCCGGCTAAAGATTTGTGTTTTCACGATGAGGCCTTGCCATATCACCCAAACGGAATGACTTTAATCGCCTGGATAGGCGAGCAAGAAGTTCACCGCAATACTTATTACTCAATTGGGGGTGGTTTTGTCATCGACCAGGCCGGCACAGAAGATACGCACTTGGAGACGCCGGTTAAACTGCCCTACAGTTTTAATACGGCGTCTGAGTTGCTGGCCCATTGTGAGCAGCACGGTATGAGTATCAGCGCGCTGATACTGGAAAATGAAAAGGCCTGGTGCCCCGAGGCGGAGGTAAAACAAAAACTGAGTGAGATCTGGGCTGCCATGGACGCCTGCGTGGATCGCGGTCTAGTGCAGAAGGGTACCTTGCCGGGCGGTCTGAATGTTGCGCGGCGGGCGGAGGGTTTGAACAGGTCACTGGAAAACACGGCTGATAATTTGATCGGCTCGACATTTAGTGCCATGGATTGGGTAAACCTGTATGCCCTTGCGGTTAACGAGGAGAATGCAGCGGGTGGGCGTATAGTAACAGCGCCGACTAATGGTGCCGCAGGCATTGTGCCCGCCGTGTTGCGCTTTTACATGCGCTTCAGTGAAAACCCCCAACCAGTAGATGTTCGTGCGTATCTTCTCGCGGCTGGGGCCGTTGGAATCTTGTGCAAAATGAATGCCTCAATTTCCGGTGCCGAAGTAGGGTGCCAGGGCGAGGTGGGTTCAGCCTGCGCCATGGCGGCGGCGGGTCTGGCGGAAGTGCTGGGAGGCACCCCGTCCCAGGTGGAGAATGCCGCGGAAATAGGACTGGAACATAATCTGGGCCTCACCTGCGACCCCATTGGCGGCCTGGTGCAAATTCCCTGTATCGAGCGCAATGCCATTGCAGCTGTGAAAGCCATAAACGCCGCGCAGATGGCACTGCGTGGAGATGGTCGGCATTACGTGTCACTGGATGATGTGATCAAGACCATGAGGGAAACAGGCCGGGATATGATGGACAAATACAAGGAGACCTCCCGGGGTGGGCTCGCGGTAAATGTCATCGAGTGCTGAGCGAGAAAGCATAGTGCTTCCCGGCATACGCTACTGACAACTTAACTGACGGGAGTCGGAAGGGCGGGCGCCAAATGTCTTTCGAAAGGCACGGGAGAAATGAGCCCCATCAGAAAAACCACATTCGAGACCAATATCCGTGATGGAGCGATGGGAGTTTTGCAGTAGCCACTGACCGTAGTGCAGGCGCATATTGCGGGACAGTTTTTGCAGACTTTCGCCAGTTTCGGAAAGGAACAAACGCTCAAGCTGGCGTTTGGACAACTTCAGCCGCTGGGAAATTTCCTCGTTCGACAGCGGCTGACTCATATTTTGCTCCAGCAGCAGTAATGCCCGTGCTACATGTTCGTTCTCAACTTCGAAGCCTGCGCCGGGTTGTGGTTGTGGCGCTGTGGCTGGACGCGCCGGCGGCATCACCAGGATGCGTAGGCTTTTGCGCGCCCAGCTACGCCCAAGATGACGTTCAATGATACTGCCTGCGAGGTCGGCGGCGACCGCGCCGCCAGCGCAGGTGATGCGATCGCCTTCATCAACGTAGAGCTGGTCGGCAACGGGAATGACATCAGTAAATTCTTCGAGCAGGTCCCGGTAGTGAAACCAACTGACGCAGCAACGGCGGCCGGCCATGAGACCGGCACGGATCAGGGCGAAAGAGCCGGTGCACAATCCGACCAGGGTTACGTGCTGTGCGGCCGCTGCCTGCAAATAGGAGATCAATTCACAGCTGACCACTGGGCCCTGGTGCAGCAATCCGCCAACCACCACGATGTAGTCAAAACTCGCTGGATCTCGAAATTCCTCCCAGGGACGAACACTCACCCCACAGCTGGAGGCGACCTCATCAGCCGTCTCCCCCATAACCGTCCACCGGCAGTTGATTTGCCTGCTCTGGTCTCCCTCGTCAGCGGCCAGGCGCAGGGCATCTATGAAGGCGGCGAACGGCAGCAGGGTAAAATGAGGTAATAAGATAAACCCCACCGACAGCTGTGAACCGCTGTTATCTATTTCGGTAGCTATATTCACGGGATCACACTGCTACCGCTCTTCTGACCTGAGTCCTCGCCACAGGCTAAAAACCATCAACAACAAGACCAGCACAAACGGAAAACCCGTTGCCAGTGAGGCGGCTTGCAGTGCCCCGAGGCCACCGCCCAACATCAGGGCAATGGCCACCAGACCTTCAAAGGTGCACCAGAACACGCGCTGGGCTATGGGTGCGTCGATCTTGCCACCGGCGGTAATGGTGTCGATAACCAGTGAGCCGGAATCCATGCTGGTAACGAAAAAAACCACCACCAGCACGATGCCGATCAATGAGGTGAAGTTGGAAAATGGCAGGGATTCCAGGAACTTGAACAGGGCCAATTCAATCTGCCCGCTCTGCACTGATTCGGTAACCCCGGTGTAACCGGCCTGCAGGTATTGTTCGATGGCGGCACCACCGAAGGTTGTCATCCAGATCAGGCCAACGGTGGTGGGAACCAGCAGGGTGGCAATCAGGAATTCGCGCACCGTACGGCCGTGGGAAACCCGCGCTATAAACATGCCCACGAATGGCGACCAGGCCACCCACCAGGCCCAGTAAAAGGTGGTCCAGTCGTGCAGGAAGGCGGTATCGTCCCGGCCAATCGGATTGCTCAAGGCTGGCAGATATTCAAGGTAAACCAGGGTGTTGTTGAAGACTCCCGTCAGAATGGACAGGGTAGGGCCGACCGTTACCACGAACAGCAACAGCACCACCGCCATAGCCATGTTGATTTCGCTGAGTACTTTCACGCCCTTGTCCATGCCGCGCAACACTGACAACAGGGCAATGGCGGTAATGCCGATAATGACCACCACGTGCGTGGTAGATGTGTTGGGTATATCAAACAGGTAGTTGAGCCCGGCACTGGTTTGTTTGGCACCAATGCCCAGTGACGTCGCGAGGCCGAACAGGGTTGCGAATACCGCCAGTATATCGATGAGGTGCCCCGGCCAGCCCCATATTCTCTCACCAAACAGGGGATAGAAAGCCGAGCGTAGAGTGAGTGGCAAGCCCTTGTTGTAGTGAAAGATTGCCAGCGCCAGTCCAACCACCGCATAAATTGCCCAGGCGTGTAGCCCCCAGTGGAAGGTGGTGGCGGCGACGCCCAGCCCAGGAATGGACGCCGCCTCAGCTGGAGTGATACCCAGAGGTGGTGACAAAGTATGGGTTACTGGTTCCAACACCCCGTAGAACATCAGGCCGATGCCGACTCCGGCAGCGAACATCATGGCGAACCAGCTGGGATAGCTGTAGTGAGTGCGGGCATCCTTGCCGCCAATGCGAATGCGACCCATGGGCGAGATGATCAGCAGTAGGCACACCAGCACGAAAAAATTGGCGGCAAACATGAATAGCCAGTCCAATTTCGACGTGGTCCAGAGCCGTGTGGCACTGAACAGTTCTGTTGCCTGCGCCTGGAACAGCAACGAGAAAAAAACGAAGAGCACAACCATCCCGGCAGCAATAGCAAATACCGGGTTGTGAATGTCCAGGCCGAACACGTGCACATTGTCCTGTCCTACCTGGTAGTCAGTTATGCAGTCTGCTGAGTCGTCAGAGTTGCCCATGCAGTCCTCGCGGTACTTTTATTGTCGTAGCCCCATTGTGACACTTTTTTGCTCTGCCACCACTGTTACACTTTTTTGTTGCCGCAGTCTGGCACTAGGGTGTCGCAATCAGGCGTCGCCTGGGTAGCGCATCCATTACACTTCGACACGGGGAGGCAGGTAACGCCTATGAAAACTAGTGCTCGTGTGGTGGTAATCGGTGGGGGAGTGGTCGGCGTCAGCACCCTCTATCACCTCGCCAGAAAGGGCTGGACTGACGTGGTATTGGTGGAGCGCAAGGAGCTCACCTCGGGTTCCACCTGGCACGCTGCCGGGTTGCTGCCGCTGTTCAACATGAGCTACTCGGTGGGCAAGTTGCACCAGTATTCAGTTAATTTTTATCACGAGCTGGAGCGGGAGACCGGGCAGGACGTGGGTTTTCGCGTGGTGTCCAATATTCGCCTGGCTACCTGCGCAGACCGCATGGACGAATATCGCTACTACGCCGGAGTGGCGCAGACAGTGGGCGTTGACGTGCGTTTCCTGACACCACAACAGGTGCTGGAAATCTGGCCGATGTGCAATATTGAGGGCCTGGTGGGCGCTCTCCAACACCCGGACGATGGCTATATACAGCCAGCGGATCTTACCCAGGCACTGGCCAAAGGCGCCCGCTCCCGCGGCGCGGAAATCTATCGCAATACCGCGGTACAGGGTATTGAAAGAAGCAGTGATGATCACTGGCTGATACATACCGACCAGGGTGATATCAGCTGTGAACATGTGGTGTCCTGTACCGGCAATTTCGCCCGCCGCACTGGAGCCATGGTGGGGCTGGATATTCCGGTAATCCCGGTGGAACACCAGTACATTGTCACCGAGCCTCACCCTGAGATCTTGTCGCGCAAACAGCAGGGCTTGCCTGAGCAGGGCGTCCTGCGGGAGCCGGATGCGGGTTACTACCTGCGTGAAGAAGCTGGCGGCTTGATCCTCGGTCCCTATGAAAAGGGTGCACCCTGTTGTTACCTGGATGGACCTGATCCGGAATCAGAATACGAGTTGTTCAACGCTGACCTGGATCGACTCGAGCCCCATATCAATGCCTGTATCAGCCGGGTGCCGGCCTTTGGCGAGGTGGGCGTCAAAACCGTGTTCAACGGTGCCATCGCCTACACGCCGGATGGTAACCCCATAATTGGTCCGGCCTGGGGTCTGCCCAATTTCTGGTTGAACGAGGGCCACAGTTTCGGCATTACCGCAGCGGGAGGCGCCGGCTGGCAACTGGCGGAATGGATCGTTGACGGTGAGCCAACTGTGGACATGATGGGTGTTGATCCGCGCCGTTTTGGGCCGTATGCATCGCGCGGTTATTTGCGGCGCAAGAACGAGGAGGCCTATGCCAATGTCTTTAGCACCCACTATCCCGATGAGGAGCGGGCAGCAGCGCGACCCTTGAAGCGTGCTCCATGCTACGATCGCATGCAAGCTCTGGGGGCTGTATTTGGACATGTTTACGGGTGGGAGCGACCCAACTGGTTCGCGCCCGTGGAGTATTCCCTGACCGCCGAGGAACTGGACCAGGCCGACACCCTGCTCAATGATAATCACTCCGCGCCGCAACAAGATGGGCGAGTGGTAGAAAAGAATTCCTTTCGCCGTAGCAATTATTTCGAGTTTGTTGGCCAGGAGTGTCGACACGTGCAGGCCAATGTCGGCTTGCTGGACATGTCCGCTTTTTCCAAGTTCAGTGTGGCCGGAGCGGGGGCCGCTGACTGGTTGGAGTCGCTGGTCGCCAACAATATACCCCGCGGCGTCGGCCGGGTGGGTCTGTGTCATATGTTGTCGGGCAATGGCGGAGTCAGGGCTGAATTCACCATCTATAAAAAAGCTGATGGGGATTACTACCTGGTCTCCGCGGGCGCCCTGGAGCGCCATGATTGGGATTACCTGAGCAAACTGTTACCCGCCAACGGCAGTGTGCAACTTCAAAAGATCACGACGCAGTTGGGTGTCCTGGTGATTGCCGGCCCGCGTTCCCGCGATCTATTGCAAAAGCTGACCGATACCGACTTGTCTAACGACAACTTCAAGTGGTTAACCGGGCAGGCAATCAACGTGGGATACGCACAGGCGGATGCTCTGCGGGTCAACTTTGTTGGCGAGTTGGGCTGGGAATTACATCACCCGATAGAAATGCAAAATTACATCTTCGACGAGGTGATGAAGGCCGGTGCCGAATTTGATATCAGGCCCTTCGGTATACGGGCCATGGATTCGATGCGTCTGGAAAAATCCTATCGCCTGATACCGCGCGAGATGTCGATCGAATACGCGGCACTGGAATCTGGACTGGATCGCTTCGTAAGACTCGATAAGGCAACTGATTTTATAGGCAAGAGTGCGTTGCAGGACTGGCAGCGACGCGGTTTTGACAACAGTTTTGTCACCCTGGAAGTACATGGTGTAACCGACGCCGATGCGCGTGGTTCCGAGGGACTGTACAAGGGCGGAGACCTGGTTGGTCGCGCCGCCTCGGGTGGTTATGGATTTCGCACAGAGAAGTCACTCGCGCTGGGACTGGTGCAGCCAGTGTATGCAGAAGTGGGCGCCGAACTGGAAATAGAAATTCTCAGCCAGCGCTACCACGCCACTGTCATCGCCGAATCCCCCTACGATCCAGAGAATACAGCCCTTAGATCGTAGCGCGGACCTGTCGCGAATAAACCTGCCTGCGTCGCAAATTCACACGCACGCAGATCAAAACAGGAACACACTAGCGGCGATATAGGGTCTATTTAATACGCGTCCCGACGCGCTTGTGGAAACCGGTAAATGGGTGAACGTAGAGGACGCAGACAGTCAGGCGGAAGGGCAGCCAAGCGCGATGCGCGCCAACACTCCCAGGCCCAGATATCCGCCTTTATCGAACGGAAAATTCCCTACTTTGACTATTTGAATGAGGAGAGCCTGGAGCTCATTGAGCACAATGCCGACACGGTACTGGAGGAAATTGGCATTGAGTTTCGCGACGACGCGGAAGCGCTGGTTATTCTCAAGGACGCCGGCGCCGATGTGGACGGCGAACGGGTACGTTTCCCGCGCGGTATGTGTCGGTCAATTATTCAAAGCAACGCCCCGGCTGAGTTCGTACAGTACGCGCGCAATCCAGCCCGCAATGTCATTATCGGCGGTGATCGCACGGTAATGGTACCCGCCTATGGGCCGCCCTTTGTGCGCGACCTCGACCAGGGGCGACGCTACGCCACGATCAAGGATTTTGAGAACTTCGTAAAACTGGCCTACATGGCCCCCGGTCTGCATCACTCCGGGGGCACTATCTGCGAGCCGGTCGATTTGCCAGTGAACAAACGGCATTTCGACATGGTGTATAGCCATATCAAGTACAGTGACAAACCCTTCATGGGATCGGTGACACACCCCGAGCGCGCCCAGGACACGGTGGACATGGCCAAGCTGGTCTTTGGCGCAGACTTCGTCGAACAGAATGCGGTCTGTATCAGCCTGATCAATGCCAATTCGCCGATGACCTTCGATGCCACCATGCTGGGTGCGGCCAAGGTCTATGCCCGCCACAACCAGGCGACGGTTATTTCACCGTTTATCCTGGCCGGGGCTATGTCGCCGGTATCGACCGCGGGCACCTCGACGCAGATCCTGGCGGAAGCGCTGGCGGGCATGGCTTTCGTGCAGCTGGTCAGGCCTGGCGCACCGGTCGTGTTTGGCACGTTTGCCAGTGCAGTGTCCATGCAGAGTGGAGCCCCGACTTTCGGCACGCCGGAACCCAGCATGGTGATGTTTGCAGTGGCAGCGCTGGCGCGCCGACTGGGGGTGCCATTTCGCAGCGGCGGTGGTCTATGCGCAGCGAAGATAGCCGACGCCCAGGCGGCGTATGAATCCGCCAACACGCTGCAGTCTGCGGCGTTGGCGGGGGTAAATTTTATGCTGCATGCAGCCGGTTGGCTGGAGGGCGGTCTCGCCATGGGTTATGAGAAATTTATCATGGATTGTGATCAGCTCAACATGATAGCGATACTTCTCGGTGGCATGGATATGTCGGAGAACGGTCAGGCCATGGATGCCATGCGCGAGGTTGGACCGGGGTCCCACTTCCTCGGTTCCGCTCATACCCAGGCCAATTTTGAGTCCGCCTTTTATCGCTCGGAGGTGGCCGACAGCAACAGCTTTGAACAGTGGGAGGCCGACGGCTCGCTGGACTGCGCCCAGCGCGCCAACAAAATCTGCAAGACAATGCTCGGAGACTACCAGGCACCGGCACTGGACCCGGCAGTGGATGAGGCCCTGCTGGAGTTTATTGCCAAGCGCAAGGCTTCGTTTCCGGACAAGGAATATTAACAGGAAGGCCAGAACATGATCGATGAAGCAAATGACCAGGGTGAAGTCGAAGACAATGAAAGCGAGGACGAAGTCATTCTCGCCGAGTTGTCTGATGAAGAGCTCGTCGAACAGATACACGATGACCTCTATGATGGATTGAAGGAAGAGATAGAAGAGGGAACCCACATTCTGCTGGACCGGGGCTGGTCTCCGGACAAGGTGTTATCCGATGCGCTGGTGGCGGGCATGACTATAGTCGGCATAGACTTTCGTGACGGCATCCTGTTTGTGCCGGAAGTTCTGCTTTCCGCCAATGCGATGAAGGGCGGTATGGCTATACTGCGCCCGTTGTTGGCAGAAACCGGTGCTAAGCCGGTGGGTACCATGGTAATAGGCACCGTTAAAGGGGACATTCACGATATCGGCAAAAACCTGGTCGCCATGATGTTGGAAGGTGCCGGTTTTGAAGTGATAAACATCGGCATCAACAACAGTGTGGAGGATTATCTCGCCGCCCTGGCAGAACACCAGCCCGATATCCTGGGGATGTCTGCGCTGCTCACCACCACCATGCCCTATATGAAAGTGGTTATTGAAGCACTCAAGGAGCAGGGGCTGCGGGAAAAATACATTGTTATGGTAGGAGGTGCGCCCTTGAATGCGGAATTTGGGGAAGCTGTCGGCGCTGATGCCTACTGCCGTGATGCGGCAGACGCCGCCACCACAGCGGTGCGGCTGGTGGCAGAGCGGAGGGCGACGGCCGATGCTTGACGGATTCGAGTCGGGGCCGGTCACGTCAGGGGCGGATGGAGGTGCTCCCGCGGCGACTGTGGCAGTGATTGCCTGCGGCGCGCTTGCGCGTGAAATACATTACTTGCGCCGCGCCAACGGATGGGATCACGTGCACATGTATTGCCTGGATGCCGATTTGCACAATCGTCCGCAGTTAATACCCGGCA
Source organism: Halieaceae bacterium (assembly GCA_965237855.1). Classification (GTDB taxonomy): domain Bacteria; phylum Pseudomonadota; class Gammaproteobacteria; order Pseudomonadales; family Halieaceae; genus CBDEGK01. The sequence continues at coordinate 561,996 of CBDEGK010000008.1, forward strand.
AATTGAGGGAGAAAATCGCCTACTGCCGCGATCGCTATGCCAGTATTTTTGTTGCCTACGCGGACTGCGGAACAGGCGGTGGTATTGACGCGGTGTTAAATGAGGAGGGCATCGAGCGCCTGGCGGGGCCGCACTGTTATTCGTTTTATGCTGGCGAAAAAGCGTTTACTGAGCTCGCCGATGAGGAACCGGGCACTTTCTACCTAACTGACTTCCTGGCCAGGCATTTCGAGCGTTTGATCATTCGAGGCCTGAAGCTGGATCGTCACCCGCAGCTGCTGGATGATTTCTTTGGCAATTACCGGCGAGTCGTCTATCTGTCGCAACGCAGCGATGGCGAATTGCTGCCGGCTGCAAGGGCAGCAGCGGATTATCTGGGGCTTCGGTTTGAGCATGTGCACTGCGGTTACGGAGATTTAGAAACCAGCTTAAAAGCACAACTTATTGCTGTTGGCTGAGCCTGCAATCCATGCAAAAAATCATAGTTTATTGGCGCGATATTCCAGCGCAGGTTATTTTCAAAGACGGTCGACGGCGCGGCAAGGCAGTGCTCAGCCAGAGGTTCCAGGAGTGTATTGATCGCGCAGCCATGCGCGCGGGGAAAGGTGGCAGCGACCAGTACATGGAAGATTGGCGGCGGGAGAGTTCTGCCTTCGATGGGGGCGGCGACCTGCAGACTCTGGCGGAACAGGAGGCCGCCGTGATTGAGGCGCGTTACAGCGACGAGGACCTGGCTGCCCTGGCGAGAGCCTCGGGGCTGACCGGGAGTTAGCGATGTATCGGGTACGCCTCTGGTCAGTGCGACACGCGCGGGGATTGAAAGCAGTCTACGGGGTGCTGGAATTCGTGTTGTCAGCCCTGCATCCGTTGTGGCAACTCATTGGCTATCGCCGTATTGATCCGATTTTCACTGCCATCGAAAAGCCAGTTAAGGGCTTCCTGTTTGATTCCCACGGCTGTGGTCAGTGCACACTTGGTTCAACCGGCATGGCCTGTCCGATGAATTGCCCCAAATCCTTGCGTAATGGGCCTTGCGGCGGCGTGCGAGAGGATGGTACTTGTGAAGTGGACGCGGAAATGATCTGTGTCTGGGTCGCCGCCTGGGAGGGTAGTCAGCGCATGCACGATGGTGAACAAGCCATACGAATTGTGCAATCCCCCTTCGACAACCGCTTGCAGGGCAGTTCCGCCTGGCTGCGCTCGGTGCGCGCTGGTCGCCATCTGGAAACGGGGCCGATCGATGCACTTTGATGACGAACCCATCGCCGGTGAAAACCTGCCGATTCTACCCGGCCACGTCTCTCCCGGTCGGCTCGAGCGGGTGTTGCGAGCAGGTGTTTTCGCAGTGACCACGGAAATTGCGCCGCCGGATTCGGCAGACCCGCATGAGGTCTATGAGCGCGCCAGCGTGTTCGATGGTTACGTGGATGCAATCAATGCCACTGACGGGTCGGGTGCCAACTGTCACATGTCCAGCGTGGGCATGTGCTCACTGCTCACCCGACGTGGTTACTCTATGGTGATGCAGATTTCCTGTCGTGATCGCAATCGCATTGCCATCCAGGGCGATGTGCTGGGTGCTTCTGCCATGGGGGTGTCCAGTATTCTTTGCCTGACCGGAGACGGTGTGCAATCCGGTGACCACCCGGAAGCCAAGCCCGTGTTTGACATGGACTGCATGACCTCACTGGAGATGTTGCGCGGCATGCGCGACGATCGGCATTTTCTCAGTGGCCGCACACTGAGCCATCCTCCACCGGTGTTCCTGGGCGCGGCCGCCAATCCGTTCGCACCACCACATGATTTTCGGCCGCTGCGGCTCGCCAAAAAAGTGGCCGCGGGGGCGCAGTTTATTCAGACCCAGTACTGCTTTGATATCGACATGCTGCAAGCGTACATGAGCCGTGTGCGGGACCTGGGCCTACACGAACAGGTGTTTATCCTGCCCGGCGTTGGCCCCCTGGCGTCTGCCAAATCAGCTGAATGGATTCGCAGCCACGTCGCCGGGGTACATATCCCCGATGCGGTGATCAAGCGCCTGCAGGGAGCGCGGGATCAGGCTCAGGAGGGCGTTAATATTTGCATCGACATGATTAGCCAGATTCGTGAAATTGAAGGGGTGCATGGCGTACACATCATGGCCTACCGCCAGGAATATCGTGTGCCGGAGATTGTTGAAACTACCGGTGTGCTGGGGGGGCGAGTACCCTGGCACCCCGGCCTGTATGGCGAATCTGTGCAGGAGCAGCAGAGCGCAAACCAGTGAAACTCAAGGCAGCGACAGCTGAAAAACGGAGAGAGTGAATGACAATAACCCTGTTAAGTTCGGCCAGCAAGGAAGTGAAAATTGGCTTCGAGGAGCCCTTCGTCATAATCGGTGAACGGATAAATCCCACCGGCCGCAAAATCCTGTCCGAAGAAATGAAGGCCGGGGATTTCAGTCGTGTTGAGGCCGATGCCATCGCCCAGGTCGAGGCCGGTGCGCAAATGTTGGACGTCAATGCTGGTATCCCCTTGGCGGATGAACCCGCGTTGTTGGCGCAGGCCATTCAGTTGGTGCAGTCTGTTACCGATACACCGATCTCCATCGATTCCTCGATCATTGAAGCGCTCGAGGCGGGACTGGCGGTTTACCAGGGCAAGCCATTGGTAAATTCGGTTACCGGCGAGGAGGAGGTGCTGGAACGGGTGCTGCCGCTGGTGGCGAAATACGGTGCTGCGGTGGTAGCGATCTCCAACGATGAAACCGGGATATCTGAAGACCCGGACGAACGTTTCAAGGTCGCGCGGAAAATTGTTGAGCGCGCCGCAGACTACGGTATTCACTACAGTGATGTGGTGGTTGATCCGCTGGTTATGCCAATTGGAGCTATTAACAGCGCTGCCCGGCAAGTTATGCATATTGTCCGGCGCCTGCGCGAGGAACTGAAGGTTAATACCACCTGCGGCGCCTCCAACGTCAGTTTCGGCCTGCCCAATCGCAACGGTATCAATGCCTCGTTTTTGAATATGGCGATTGGTGCGGGTATGACTTCGGCGATAACCAGCCCGCTGCATCCTGAAGTAATGCAAGCGGTACGCGGCGCCGATGTGATGATGGGACATGAGCCTGATTGCGGGCGCTGGATTGACGCCTACCGTGAGCCGATCGGGGAGCGCGAGAGCGCCCGGGGCAACAGAAAACGCCGGCGGCGGGCGTGAACGAGAAGGAAGTCAAAGTTGTATTCACCCCCTCCGGGCGACGCGGCAGCTTTCCGCTGCAGACCCCCTTGCTGGAAGCGGCGAGGGCGCTAGGCGTCGATATCGACTCGGTTTGCGGTGGTCGGGGCCTCTGTGGTCGCTGCCAGGTACTGTGCACGGAAGGGAGTTTTCCCAAGCACGAGCTGGTCTCTCGGTCCAGCCATCTCTCGCCATTGTCGGAAACGGAGCTGCGCTACAGCGAGCGAAAAAAGCCGCTGGCGCCGGGCCGACGACTGAGCTGTCATACCCTGTTGCAGGGGGACGTGGTTATAGATGTCCCCGCCGACAGCCAGGTTCACAGACAGGTGATACGCAAGGACGCGGAGTATCGTGATATCAACCTCGATCCCAGTATCCACCTCTGCTATGTGGAGGTTGCCGAGGCCAACATGGACGACCCGAAAGGAGACCTGCAACGCCTGCTGGAGGTACTGCAGCATGATTGGCAGCTAAGTGGCTTGCAGTGTGAGCCGGGCCTCCTCCCCGGCTTGCAGGGAGTTCTCAGGCAGGGGGGCTGGTCGGTAACCGCCGCGGTATATCAAGGCGAAAAAATCATTGCTCTGTGGCCAGGCTTCATGGACCAAGCCTATGGAGTGGCCTGCGATGTGGGTTCCACCACCGTGGCAGCACACCTGTGTGACCTCGGCAGCGGTGAAGTCGTGGCCAGCGCCAGCATGATGAACCCGCAGATTCGATTTGGCGAAGACCTGATGAGCCGGGTTTCTTACATCATGATGCAACCCGAGGGCGCGGAAGAAATGACCCGTGTGATTCGCCAGGCCATAAACGACTTGTTGGAAGAGTTGGCGGAGCGGAGTGCCGTACCGATTGATCAGCTGCTGGAGCTGAGCCTGGTCGCGAACCCGATCATGCATCATATTCTGCTGGGGATCAGCCCCGTAGAACTGGGCGGTGCGCCATTCGCGCTGGCCTCCGATGCGGCCCTGAGCCTGCGGGCCAGCGACCTCGATTTGCGCATGCACCCGGGTGCGCAGGTTTATGTATTGCCCTGTATTGCCGGTCATGTTGGTGCGGATACTGCCGGCGTGATTCTGTCTGAGGAACCCTACCAACAGGAAGATATAACCCTGCTGGTAGACGTCGGCACCAATGCGGAGATTGTGCTTGGCAATCGCCATCGACTACTGGCTTGTTCCAGTCCCACTGGCCCTGCCTTTGAGGGCGCACAGATCAGTTGCGGGCAGAGAGCAGCGGCAGGCGCTATTGAACGAGTTCGCATTGACCGCAAGACACTGGAGCCCCGCATCAAGGTGATCGGTTGTGAATGGTGGTCAGATGATCCACGTTTTTCAGAGCAGGCGGCTGAGCTCGGTGTCAGCGGTATCTGTGGTTCCGGCATCATCGAGGTGGTGGCGGAGATGTTTCTCGCAGGTATTGTCAGCACAGATGGTGTTATCAATGGCCGCCTGAGTGAACAGAGTGCGCGTATTGTGCGCGATGGACGCACCTGGTCTTACGTTTTGCATAGCGGAACTGCGCTGCAAAGCACTGGCCTCATCACCGTGACTCAAAACGATATTCGCCAGATCCAGTTAGCCAAGGCTGCCTTATACGCTGGCGTCAAACTGCTCATGGATCGAATGGGAGTACAGTCTGTGCAACGCATACGACTGGCCGGCGCCTTCGGTAGCCAGATAGATGTTACCCACGCCATGGTCATCGGATTGATTCCAGACTGCGCCTTGCAGCAGGTCTCCTCCGCCGGTAACGCCGCGGGCACTGGCGCGCGAATCGCACTGCTGGATAGGGCGTCTCGGCCGCGGATTGAAAAAGTGGTGCGGGAAATTGAGAAAATCGAAACTGCGGCAGAACCTCGCTTTCAGGAGTATTTTGTCGACGCCATGGCCTTTCCCCACAAGCGGGATGAGTTTTCCAACTTGTTTGCGGTGGTTGATCGTCCAGCGCAACGCAGCGGGTCTTCCCCGGCTGCCCCTGAAGGCCGGCCGCGCCGCAGAGGACGACACAGATAGAGGAGGCAACAGCGATGGAAGGAAAAACCACCGGCCGCTGTGCCTGCGGTGGCGTTGCCTATGAGGTGAGTGGGCCGCTACGGCAAATCGTGGCCTGTCATTGTGACCAGTGCCGGCGCACCAGTGGTCACTTCGTCGCCGCGACTGCGACCCGCCGTGAGTATTTTCGACTCTCGGAACAGCGCAGCCTGAAATGGTTTGAGGCTGTTGCGGGTTTTCGCCGTGGTTTCTGCACCGATTGTGGCTCCAGCCTGTTTTTCGAGGAGATCGGTGGCGAGAGAATATCCATTGCCGCGGGCAGCCTGGATAGTGGCCGGGGCCTGGCTATTGCCGCGCATATATACACAGGCGAAAAAGGCGGCTACTACAGCATCGAAGAAAGTGTCTCGCACTCGCCCCGGGGCGGCCATACCGTGCTGCTGCCATAAGGCGTGCCCTCGGGAAATTGCGCGTGATGTCAGATGACGCGAATGCACATTTTTCGCAAGCTTATGTCGCAAATAGGATGTTTTTCTGTGCTAAATCGTTGTAAATTGGAGTAGCTTGAAGTACCGCGTGACTATAGAGCGGAGCTGTAACTTCACTGCGGTGGCCCACTGCAGAACATGGCGCATTGACAAATTAGTACCTGCAATCTCGATAACAAGGTTTCATGACAGAGGCTCGTCTATTGCGAGTCCGATATTGATCAAAAGAGAGGTTTCACATGTTGAAAACCAGGATACATATGGCTGTCGCCTCAGCAATTGTCGCTTCAGTAACGGCTCCGGGTGTGTCGGCCCAAGGCATGATAGAAGAGGTGCTGGTAACGGCCACCAAACGCTCCGCTAGCACCCAGGATATACCGGTGGCAGTGTCAGCGATGACCGAGGACAAGATCGACGATTTTGGTGTCGCCAATTTTGCCAACTACATGACGCAACTTCCGGGGGTGACGGCGGGCGGCGCCGGCCCTGGCCAGAACACGATTTATATTCGTGGTGTCGCCTCAACGACGCCCAACCTGACCACCGCCGGGGTGGCCGGACTGGTGCCCAATGTGGCGTTGTACCTTGATGAGCAGCCCATGTCACAACCGGGCCGTAACCTCGACGTCTACGTCGCCGACATCAACCGGGTGGAAGTGCTGGCCGGGCCACAGGGCACGCTGTTTGGGGCCAGTTCGCAGGCCGGCACAGTGCGACTGATCACCAACCGACCCGATCCCACAGAATTGACAGCTAACGTCAAGGCCGGCACCTCCTACACCAAGAATGGCGAGATGAGTAACAACGTCAACGCAACCCTCAATCTTCCTGTCGGCAATTCCTTCGCCGTGCGCGGCACCGTCTACGTGGACAAAATGGGGGGCTACATCGATAACGTTTACGGCGAGCGCACGGCCGAACAAAGCGCGCGCTTTCGCCCGGCCGGTGCTGTGCGCAGCAACGGCGTGCCGGTGGCAGACCACCGCGCCGGCTTTCAGGCCGGTTCTGATCTCAGCAATGTCCAGTTCAATAAGGCGGACAATGGCAGCCTGGTGGAGAACGACTTCAACGATACGACCTACAGCGGTTATCGTTTGAGTGGTCTCTGGGACATCAACGAAGATTAGAGTATTCGTGCGGGCGTCATGGACCAGTCCATTGAAAGCGATGGCACTTTCTATGTTGACCCGGACCTCGACGATTATGAGATCCAGCGGTTTGCCCCGGAATCATTCCAGGATGATTTCTACAACATCAACTGGACCGTTGAAGGGCGAATAGGCATGCTGGAGATGGTGTACGCCGGTGCCTATACTGATCGGGACACCGACCAGACCATCGACTATACAGACTACCTGTACGTCGGCCAGTACCTGCCTTACTACACCTGCGACTACTATGTGACCTACACCACCTATGCACCGGGCGGTGTGCCGACCGGAACTTGCCAGGCCCCGAACCTGTTCGTGGATTCCGAATCAACCAGTGAGGTCACAACGCACGAAGTCCGTTTCAACACCCCCGCCGACAGGAGTCTGCGTGCGACCTTCGGTGGATTTTACAGTGACATGGAGTTTACCGAACGCAATGATTTTACCTATCCGGGTTCAACAGAAGTCAATGCATGGGGCGCTGGCAGCGGCAATGGATTTGGCTTCGCAGCCAACTCCACTTTTCCCTCATCGGGCTACCAGGCGGACACCGGCCCCTTCCCGACCGGGGTAATCTTCCGCAACGACATCCGCCGCACGGATGAACAGATGGGTATCTTCGGCGAGGTAACCTTTGACATGGGCGACAAGTTCGCCGTAACCGCCGGATTCCGCTGGTACGACTACGAGGTCGATTTTGAAGGCAGCGCCAACTCATCTTTCCACAATATGGTTGGCTCCGATTACAACTCATTTGGCACAGACATCAATGACCTTTACGATGGTGACGGCAGTTTTACCTGGCTGGGTGCTTTTGCGCCCTACGATGAAAAACCCGTTTACACCAACGACAGCCTGCCTGATCCTTCTGACCCCAACTATGAGCGGATCGTGAACTCCGTCAACGCGCCTGACAACGCCGGCGACGATGGCGTCATTGGCAAGTTCAGCCTGTCCTGGACCCCCACTCAAGACCAGTTGTGGTATGTCACCTGGTCTGAGGGCTACCGTCCCGGGCTACTCAACCGACCCGGTGGTGCCTACCAGGCGGCCAACGATTACACGGTGCCTTTCGACGTCAAGAGCGACGACGTCACCAACTATGAACTGGGCTGGAAACTGGACATGCTGGATGGGCAGCTGCGTTTCAACGGCTCGGCCTTCTTTATTGATGTCGAGGGTCTGCAAACCACTATCTTCGATACCAGCATTGTTAACCTGTTTTTCTCCGACAACGCGGCGGATGCCGAGGTAAAAGGGGTGGAGGGTGACCTGACCTGGCTGGCTACACAGGGCCTGACCGTACACGCGGCATTCTCCTTACTGGATACCGAGGTTACCGACGTGTTGATTCCCACCCAGGACGTCATAGAGGGCTCGGAGCTGGCCTATGCGCCTGAGATTCAAGCCACTCTCTCGGCGCGCTATGTCTGGGACACGTCTGGTGGTCTGGTTGCCCACGTGATGCCGCATCTCAGCTACTCGGACGAGTCATATAGCGACATCATTACTATCAATCGCGTCAAGCTGGACTCCTATGTGCTGGTTGGAATTACCGCCGGTGTCAGCAGTGGCAACTGGATGGTGGAAGCCTTTATTGACAACCTGACCGACGAAGAAGCAGCACTGGGCGCCAGCTACGTCTATGACCGCAGCCGGATGGCCTATGCCAGGCCATTGAATGGCGGCGTTAGATTCTCCTTCGACTTCTAACTTTTTGCGCGCATGCGTATAACACTTGCCCCTTTCGAGGGGCTTTTTGTTTTAATACGTACAGGTTTGTAGCGGAAAAACTATGTCAAAGGAGAGCACTACCGCGGCTGGTGAACTGGCCGATATCCAGAAGCTAGTCTCGGCGGGCGATTTGCCTGTTGCCCTTGAGAAGCTGGCAGCCCTGCCAGAGGAGATGCGTGGCAGCGCCGACGTGCTGTACATGAGTGCCGTGTGTCATCGTCATATGGGTCAGACCGACCAGGCTGAAGCGCTGTTACAGCGCCTGTTACTGGTGGCACCCCTGTTCGGGCGTGGTCACCAGGAGCACGGACACCTGCTGAAAAGCCTGGGCAGAGCCAGGGAAGCGCTGGCAGCTTATGGCCGCGCTTGCCGTATCAATCCCGCCCTGGAGGCGAGCTGGCGATCCCAGTTGGACATCCTGGACAGTGCCAGCGGACCGGGTATCTCCCAGCGTCAGCAGCAGGTAGCCACCCAGCTGACTTACCTCAAGTCTCTTCCCGCACACCTGCTTGCAGCCATGGACATGATTCATGAGGGCAAGTTGCTCAAGGCGGAAACCCTGTGTCGTCACTTTCTTCAGAAAAACACCACCCATGTCGAGGGTATGCGCCTGTTGGCTGATATAGGCCAGCGCCTTGGCGTGCTTGAAGATGCCGAATTCCTGCTCGAAAGCGCCGCCGAGTTTGAGCCGGACAACAAGAAAGTGCGTGTCGATTATGTTCAGATCCTGCAAAAACGTCAGCGCTTCCAGCGCGCCCATGACGAGTCGCAGCGGTTGCTCGACGCAGCGCCTGGCAATCCGCAGTTTCAATCCCTGTTTGCCATTCAATGCATGCAGATTGGCGATTTTGATCGGGCGCTGTCTACCTTCAGCAAGGTGTTGGAGATCTTGCCCGGGGATCCAACAACCTACGTCTCGCGCGGCCACGCACTGAAGACCAAAGGGGACAGTGCGGCGGCAATTGACTCATACCGTGCAGCAGTCGCGGCGCACCCGCTACACTGCGAGGCCTATTATTCACTGGCCAATCTCAAGACCTACCACTTCCCGGACCAGGAGCTGGCAGCCATGCAAGCCCTTGAGGATGATCCCGATCTTGCCGGTATGGATCGGGTATACCTGAACTTTGCGCTGGCCAAGGCACACGAGGACGCGGCAGATTTTGAGAGGGCATTCGGGTATTACTCACGCGGCAATGACATCAAGCAAGCGCAAGTGCACTACAAGGCCAGTGACACCCGGGAGGAGTTCGAGGACCAGAAACGCGTCTGTAGCCGGGAACTCTTTGCGGCACACCGGGAATCCGGATACCCGGCTCAGGATCCCATTTTTATTGTCGGCTTGCCACGCGCCGGCTCGACCCTGCTGGAGCAGATACTGTCATCTCACAGCCAGGTTGACGGGACCCTGGAGCTACCCAACATCATCACCCTGGCGGGGCGACTGCGGCGCCAGGGGCGAAATAAGGGCGTGCCATACCCGGACCGGCTGGCGGAGCTGGAACCGGAACAGCTGCGTGAGTTCGGCGAGCAGTTCATTGAAGATACGCGAATCCATCGCCGCGATGCGCCGTTTTTTATCGACAAGATGCCCAATAATTTTCGCCACATCGGGTTGATTAAGTTGATCCTACCCAATGCCAGGATCATAGATGCCAGACGCGCCCCTATGGCCTGCTGCCTGAGTGGTTACAAGCAGCTATTTGCCGATGGACAGCTGTTCAGCTATTCGCAAAGCGATATCGGTAGCTATTATCGGGATTACGTCGACCTGATGCAGCACTGGGAGGATACGCTACCCGGCTATGTGCTGCGTGTTCAGCACGAAGATGTTGTGCATGGCCTCGAGGGACAAGTACGCCGCATGCTGGATTTTTGCGGGCTTGAGTTTGAGGAAGCTTGTCTGAATTTCCATGAAACAGAACGCAGTGTGCGCACGCCCTCCTCAGAACAGGTCCGCCAGCCTATTTTCGACACGGCGCTGGAGCAATGGCGCCAGTTCGAGCCCTGGCTGGGGCCAATGAAGGAGGCACTGGGTCCCCTGCTGGAAGTGGACCCGCAGCAGCAATCCCATCCCGGCTAGGCAAGTTTCTTCCTAGCTAGCCTGGTGCGAAACTCGCAACACGATTTTTCCGGTGTAGCTCCCAGTCATGAACATCTCCTGTGCTGCGACAATCTCCTGCAAGGGAAACTCCGCTGCCACCAGTGGTTTGATCGCACCATTTTCAATGCGCTCAACCAGGGCAGCGAAAACACCGTCCTCTAACGCTGTGCAGCCATAAAAGGAGAGGTCTTTCAGGTACAGTGTGCGCACGTCCAGTTCAACGATCGGGCCGCCCACAGCGCCACTGACCGCGTAGCGGCCTCCCGGTTTCAGGACATCCAGCAGCTGTGGCCACTGTGGGCCCGCTACCAGGTCGATTACTACGTCCACCTTATTCCGCCCGAGTGCATTGACCGGGTTCTCCCCGCGGGCGATAGCGCGTCCGGCTCCGATTGCCAGTAATCCTTCTGCTTTCTCCGGGCTGGTGACAACTGTGACGTCGGCACCCCGGGCGCGCGCCAGTTGTACCGCCGCCGAGCCCACGCCGCCCGATGCGCCCGTTACCAGCACATGCTCGCCAGCCCCGACGCCCGCCCGCGTCAGCATGTTTTCCGCGGTTGAATAGGAGCAAGGAAATGAAGCCAGCTCGATATCGGTAAGTTCGCTGTCGATCGCAAAGGCGTGGCGCGACGGCACGACGCAGTACTGCGCGAAGCCGCCGTCACATTCGGAACCAAGAAACCAGGGTGGATCCCGCAATTCCCCGGCATACTCTCGCAGACAGGGTTCAACGAGAACCCGCTCACCAATACGGTCACCACTGACTTCCGAGCCCACTGCAGCTATCCGACCGCAGACGTCGATGCCCTGGATACGGGGGAAGTCCAGCGGTGCACCCGCCCAACTGGCATCGGCACTGTCCGCGTCGTGCTTCGAATACCAGGCAACACGGGTATTGATGTCGGTGTTGTTAATAGCGGCGGCGGCAACCTCGACCAGGACATCGCGGGGTCCACATTCCGGCACCGGTACATCAGTGCGCCATTCCAACATATCTGTGCCGCCGTGACTGTTCAGGCAGATAGCTCTCATCGAATTACCCCGTTGGGCACTGGCACAAGTTCACCACTGCTTTCCAGCTCCAACATGCGCCGGTGCTGCATTGCAGCGTCGGCGCCCGCAGCCTGGAGAATGTCGCTGAATTCTGGTTGTTTTCGTATCGACTCCAGTACGGGACTTTGTTCCAGCGTCCACCGGTTAAGCAACCATCCCGAATCGAAAGCACTTCGCAAGGCGGCGATGGCCTCATCCCCACGACCTGCCAACACCAGTAGTTCTACCTCATTCCCGCGCCAGCGGAACAGGTCTGGAAAAAGTGCGGCAGTTTCCCACGCAGCATCGAGAAGCGCCTCGGCACGGGTCTCCTCACCTTGAACCCGCAACAGGTGCACCAGGGCTATAGCGATATTGATGTTGCCCGGCCTGACCACAGGAGTGTCTGGTGCAAGCAGGCCCGGGTGTTGGCGTGCCAGCATTTCGACGGCCTCGATTGTTGCTCCTCGGTGTACCTGTGCTGCGTGCAGCCCCCGTACCAGGCTGTAGGTGGTGGTCTCGAGGCGTGCCATAGGTTCAATCAGTTGCACAAGGAGGTCGGGATTGGTTTGCTTTACCGCGAGTGAAATAAATCGCCGCCAGAAGAGGGAGGAGGAGCTGTCGCCCAGCAGTGAGGAGGAGTATTCGAACCATTGCTGGGCGCGGTCGAAGTCCTGCAGCTCCAGGTACAAAAAGGCGAGGTAAATGGCATTGCTCTCGGAAGCCGGGTCAATGCTCACACAGTGGTGCATGGCTCGAATAGCCTGCGCCAGGTTACCACGCGTTTGTTCAATCCGTGCCTGCCAGACGTAAGCCCAGGTATATTCCGGGTCGAGCTCCAGGGCACGTTTCGCCGCCGCCATCGCTTCTTCGCTCTGGCCCAGATGAAATTGTACGATCGCCATGTTGACGTTTACCCAGGGGGACAGCGGGTCCAGATCCAGCGCCCTGGTCGCGGCTGCCAGGGCCAACTGAGGTCGATTAGTGGCGAGCCAGTGTTCCGAGTAGAGAAAATGCGCAGTGGAGCTGTTGGGGTTGATCTGCAGAGCCCGATCGAGATCCTGCCTGGCCGCCGTGTAATCAGCCCGGGTACCCTTGAGAATGGCGCGTGCGAAATAGGCGTCCAGGGTCGTAGTGTCGAGCTCCAGGGCGGTTTTTAGCGCGCGCTCGGCTCGAGGCCTGGCCTCCGCTGCCGGCATGTATTCATCATGGAAATTGTACCGGGCGTAGATGTAGGCGAGACCGGCATGGGCATGGGCGAAGCCGGGATCAAGTTTGATGGAATGTTCAAAGGCGTCCCGGGCCTGGTAAAACCAGTTGCTGGTTGTTCCGTTCATCCACCAGTACCGACCCTGCAGGTACAAGCTGTAGGCGTCCATGTTTGACGAGTGTGCCATTGGAGTTGGCGCAACACTCACATCCAGCAACGTGCCCTGCAGCGCCGAGATTACCTGTCGAGATATCTCTTCCTGGACAGTAAAGATGTCTGCGAGCTGGCGGTCGTATTGGTGCGACCAGACGGTGGTGTCGGTTGCCACGTCTATCAGCTGGGCCGAGATGCGCACAATATCAGCCGATCTTCGAACACTGCCCTCCAGCACGTGTCGCACATTGAGCTGTTTTGCTATGGAGCTCAATTCGGCATCGGTGCCCCTGAAGGCGAAGGATGACCGGTGTGACGGCACTCTCAGACCTGGCACGCCGGCAAGAGCATTCAGCAATTCTTCGGCAATACCCTCAGCAAAGTACTCACTCTCTGCATCGGCGCTGAGGTTGCGGAAGGGCATGACCGCCACTGACGGTCGCGCCGGCGTAGCGGTAACCGACTCCACCGGAACCTTGGTTGCAGGGAGTGGTTGCTGGCTGAATTGGTAATACAGGAGCGACCCGGCCAGGGCAAGCGCCAACACTCCCGCGGTTCGCCTCAACGATGATCGTGGGGGTTGAATCGAATTGGGAGGTGGTTTCTCGACCGGCTGGATCGCAGTGTCCCCCACCGCCGCGATCAGACGATAGCCCTGCTTGGGTACGGTCTGAATGTAGCGTGGCTCGCTGGTGCTGTCCGACAGTGCTGTGCGCAGTTGTGAGATGGCGCGGGTCAAAGTCTCCTCGACGACCACGCGTCGGGCCCATACCGCGGCCATGATTTCTTCCCTGCTAATGGTTTCACCCGCTCGGCTGGCAAGAAAACACAGCACTGCCATGGCCTTGGGTTCTACCTGGATGGGTTTGGCAGAACCCTCCACATCCGGACCCTGGATCTGGTTCGCGCCTGGGTCTATGCGGTGTTCGGCCAGAATAAAGGGCGCGACGGGCGGCTTGGTATGGTTAGAATTATTCATAAAAAACAATGACTTAGATAAACTATTAACACCAACCAGGGCGGCCTTGGAAAAACCTTAGCAATTCCTTTGCCAAACATCAGGTCATCGAGACAGGATGTGGGCAGCATGGGTTGGTACAGACATCTGTGTCTGAGTAAGTAACCTGAAAAATCGGAGAATAAACCCATGTCCCTATTTCGTCTACGTTCAAATAAAGTTCTTTCCTCCACTAATATATCGTTGCTAGCCAGCGGCATGCTGTTTGTGCTGAGCACTGGCCTGACCCAGGCGATTGCAGCGGAGCGCTTGCAACTCAAGACCGCCGACCGTGAAGTGCGCGGTACCCGTGAAATTGAATCCGGTAATTACGCTGTCGGTATAGAGAAGCTGGAAACAGCGTTATCTCAAACGGCAACGCGTCAGGATAGGGCACCGATACTGATTAACCTGTGTGTAGCCTACGTGGCGACCCGCGATCTGGACCGTGCGGATAGCTACTGCCAGATGGCGGTCGACAATGGCTATAACCTGGACCTCGCCTACAACAACCGCGGAGTGATGAACTACACCGCAGGCAATATTGAGGCCGGTATTCTCGATTTCGACTTGGCATCAAAATTGGCTCATGGCTACGGGGTCGCCCCGAAGAACCTTGCCCTGGTCACTGACTGATTAAAGGATTTACCCCGCCACGAAGAGGCGGGATAGAAAAAGGGAGCAGGGAGGCTCCCGACTATGTCAGGTGATGCAGGAGACTGATCCCAGGGGAGCCTCCGCCTATGATGACCACCCGAGCCTGAGATTTTCATGCTGTGCTTTATATCCCGATTCGGCCCATGGCCTCTTTGCTGAGGAAGATCGGAAATTCAGCGCGTATCTTGTCATCCAGTTCATCGCTAATGTGTTTGGGGAAATGTGTTTGCAGTATCTGCTGTTTTCGCTGAATGGCCAGTTCCAGCGGGTCCGGTTTACCCGCATCATTCCAGTCATTGGGGCTGAGGCGGTTGTAAAATTCCGGGTAGATAAATTCAGTTTGCATCACGCTCAGGGTCTGGTCTGACCCCAGGTAGTGGCCTTTGTCGTTCAGGCAGACATCCTTGAGGCCGTCGAAGGCGAGTGTCTCCTCGTTTACCGTAACCCCTTTGGCCATGCGCATGCAGGCGCCGAGAATGTCGTTGTCCAGCAACAAACTCTCCGGACAAGTTCCCAGCAAGCTGGCGTACATACCGGCGGATTCATAAATAATATTAGCGCCCGAAAGGGCAGCTGCCGCAGCGTTGTAGCCGTGCTCCGAGCCTGCCTGGAAGTCGGGCAGTTTCGAGTCCGACATGCCGCAGCCGGTACCCGTGGGCAGGCCAAGTTGATGGCCCACCTGGGCGCAGGCAGCAGACAGGATGCCCTGCTCGGGTGAGCCTCCACTCATGGCGCCAGTGCGCAGATCGGAAACGAAAGGCCAGGTGCCGAGTATGGCAGGTGCGCCTGGTTTTATGGCGTTGACATAAAGCAGGCCGCCCAGACATTCGGCCCAGGCCTGAGATACAGTGCCGGCGAGGCAGGAGGGTGCGGTGGCGCCGGCCTGTCCTGCCGACAACAGTAACACCGGCATGCCGCCCTCGACCGCAATGCGTAGGCATTCCAGAGCTTCTTCTGCAAATTTCATGGGCGGCACGACGAAACAATTGGATTGGCTGACGAAAGGTCGGGCGCGCCAGGCCTCTTCGCTGCCGGCCACCATGTGCAACAGTTTGAGCGTTTTCTCCAGATGGTGTGCTTCAGTCCAGGAGGCGCCGACGTGTTTGGTGGTTCCCATAATGGCGTTGAAGGTGGTGTTGATGTCCATCGCGCAGTTGTCTTCTATGTCTCGCAAGACGCAGGTGCGCTGGAACATGTGTATGTGCTCGCAGGTGTCAACGATTCGCGCCATGTCGTACAAGTCCTGCGCGGTTGATTCGCGATAGCTGCGAGTGACCGGGTCCACCACCATTACTGCCGCACCGGCAGTTGAAAAATGCACCCGCTTGCCGCCGATATGCAGATCATAGGCGGGGTCCTGTCCGCACAGTACTAACTCACGCGCACTGGAGTCGATTGCCTTCTCTACCACCTCGCGGGACATGCGAAGTCTGCCGTCGTCGCCGAGTTCAGCACCGTAGGCTGTGCAGGTCTCAATGCAGTGCGGGGTGGCCTGGTTGAAGCCGATTTCTTCCAGGATTCGGAAACTGTTTTCGACAACGGCGGCAACATCTGTGTCGCTCAATGGCGTGTAGTGGCCCGCGGACTCCCCGGGATGAACGGGTTTCATTTCCTCCGTCAGCGGTGCAGAACGTAGTGCAACTCGGGATTTTCTACCGCCAGCTCGTCGAGACATAGGGGGCCCCTCGCATCAAGGTTGAGGACGAAACTGAGTGAATTTTGCCTACATCTGGACTGAAATACAATATGGCAGGTGCACACGGACCTTGCGCCCCTCCAGCATCGCCCATATAGTAAAATCGTCGGAATGCTGATGGACTCACCTGCTGTCACGGACAGGCCCGTTACGGGTGCGGAGGGGAATGAACAACACTCGACACAACGGTAGTGAGAATGGCGAAGCACCGGTGGGGTCTACCACCATTGGCTTTCTATTGCTGCGAGATTACACGATGATTTCTCTGGCCTCGGCAGTGGAGCCACTGCGGATGGCCAACCAACTGTCTGGCGAAACCCTCTACGACTGGTCACTGATTACTGAAGATGGCAGGCCAGTCTGCGCCAGTGACGGCATTCTCGTCCTTCCTGACGCCGCAATGGAAGATGCACCAACGCTCAATGCGCTGATGGTTGTTGGCGGAGTGGATGTTGGCCATAGTTACAACGCGGCACATCTGGACTGGCTGCGCAAACTGGATGGGCAAGGTGTTCAGCTGGGGGGTATTTGTACAGGGGCCTACCTGCTGGCGGAAGCAAACCTGATGGATGGTCACGAGTGCAGCGTGCATTGGGAATGCATGGCGACAATACAGGAGCTGCACCCGGAAGTGGTCTGTAACCACCACTTGTTTACGGTGGACAGAGAGCGTTTGACCTGTTCCGGTGGTACCACGCCGCTGGATATGATGCTTAACATCATTTGCAGTACGCATGGCCTGACACTGGCAAATGCGATTTCTGAAATGTTCATCATGGATCGCATACGCGATCAAAGCGATCACCAGAAAGTGCCGCTTAAGTACACTATGGGCGTGGCGCCGCCAAAGCTGATTGAGGCCACCACGCTCATGGAGTCAAATATAGAGGAACCCATTGCACTGGAGGAGTTGGCTGGGTTGCTGAGCATATCGCGGCGCCAGCTGGAGCGGCTATTCAAGGGCAATCTGGATTGTTCACCGTCGCGCTATTACCTGCGTTTGCGACTATATAGGGCGCGCCAACTCCTGAAACAGACATCGCTATCCATTATCGAGGTAGCGTCACTATGCGGATTTGTTTCCACCCCCCACTTCAGTAAATGCTATCGCACCTACCTGGGTCTTACACCCCGCGAAGAGCGTACTGGTTCTACTGAGGCCAGCCAGCCAGTGACGAAGGCTGAGGAACAAGAGAACGGTGCCAATACCTGCGTTGACTCCGAAGCTGCTCGTGCCGAACCTCACTATGGCAGTGTGCGACTTCTCTCGGAAAGCCAGAAATAAGACATCTCATGCTGTCTCCACGCCAGGAGCCACTTGCCTGGCATGTCGTTTTTATCCATCCAGGTGGTCGGCTTTCTTCTAGCCAGGGCCTGTAAGGTGCTGCTTCAATAGACAGCTGGCAATTGGTTTGTTCCAGGAGAATGGAATGCAGCGTTCATCAACCAAGCAGCGCTATTCTGGCTTCAGCCTGTTCCGGAATGCTCTGAGTTACCACGAGAATTGGCAGCGCGCCTGGCGCAGCCCCACTCCCAGGGCGGAGTACGATGTCATTGTAGTGGGTGGTGGCGGACACGGCCTGGCCACAGCTTACTACCTTGCTAAAGTGCACGGCATCACCAATGTGGCAGTTCTTGAAAAGGGCTACCTCGGCGGTGGCAATACCGGTCGCAACACCACTATTATTCGATCCAATTACCTTTGGGACGAGGCCGCTCAATTATATGAACTGGCGCTGAAGTTGTGGGAAGGCCTCAGTGAAGAATTGAACTTCAATGTTATGTTCAGCCAGCGCGGAGTGCTGAACCTCGGTCACAGCTTGCAGGATATGCGCGATATTGAGCGGCGCGTAAATGCCAATCGTCTTAACGGCATCGATGGAGAGGTACTTGCGCCGCAACAGGTGCAGAGTATTGTGCCGCTGTTGAACTGTAGCCCCCGTGCACGTTACCCGGTCATGGGCGCCTCCTGGCAACCCCGTGGGGGTACCGCCCGTCACGACGCGGTCGCCTGGGGATATGCTCGCGGTGCCGATGCACTGGGGGTGGATTTGATTCAGCAGACAGAGGTGACGGGCATTCGCCGTCACAATGGCAGCGTGGTGGGAGTGGAGACCAGGCGCGGCTTCATCGGCGGCCGCAAGATCGCCTGTGTCACAGCCGGAAACTCCGGCGTGGTAGCGGCCATGGCGGGATTGCGACTACCCATCGAATCGCGGCCGCTACAGGCGCTGGTGTCAGAGCCTTTGCGCCCATGCCTGGACACCGTGGTCATGTCCAATGCGGTGCACGGCTATATCAGCCAGTCGGATAAGGGCGATCTGGTGATCGGAGCCGGTGTTGACAGTTACAACGGCTATGGCCAGCGCGGTTCCTTTCATGTGGTGGAACATACCCTGCAAGCGATTTGTGAGATGTTCCCCTCATTTCGACGGCTGCGCATGAATCGTCAGTGGGGCGGTATCGTCGACACTTGCCCGGACGCCTGCCCGATTATAGGCAAGACCCCGATTAACGGCCTGTATTTCAATTGTGGCTGGGGTACGGGCGGCTTCAAGGCAACACCCGGCTCTGGTTTTGTGTTTGCAGATACCGTGGCCAACGAGCGACCTCACCCGTTGGCCGCAGCGTTCTCTCTCGAGCGCTTTTACAGCGGCGCTCTGATTGACGAGCACGGTGCCGCCGGCGTTGCCCACTAACGAGAAGGAGGAGTCTGAATGCTGCACATTTTCTGCCCGCACTGTCAGGAAGTACGCTCAGAGGAAGAGTTTCACTACGGTGGAGAAGCGCACATCGCGCGGCCACTTGATCCGGAATCCCTGTCTGACGAGGAGTGGGGGGACTACCTGTTTTTCCGCAAGAACCCCCGCGGCATTCACCATGAAATGTGGAATCACGCCGCCGGTTGTCGCCGCTACTTCAATGTGACCCGCGATACGCTGAGCTACGAAATCCTGGAGACTTATCCGGTGGGAACTGCTCCATCGATCCGCGCGTCAGCCAATGGTGCAAGCGGTTGATACCTCTGCAAGCCTACCGTCTGCCCTCCGGTGGTCGCATCGAACGCGACCATCCACTTAATTTCAGATTCAACGGCAAACTGCTGCAAGGCTTTGCTGGCGATACCCTTGCCTCGGCGCTGCTAGCCAACGGTGTTCACCTGGTTGGGCGCAGCTTCAAGTATGGCCGCCCACGTGGCATTGTTGGCCACGGCGCCGAAGAGCCAAATGCCATTGTGCAACTGGGTCGTGGCGCACAGACCGTTCCCAACCTGCGAGCCACCCAGGTGGAGTTGTATGAAGGTCTGGAGGCGTACAGTGTGAGTGGTTGGCCCAGTGTCGACTTTAACCTGACCAGTCTTTTCGCTGTGTTTGGCGGTTTGATGCCGCCGGGTTTTTACTACAAGACCTTCATGCGGCCCAGGAAGCTGTGGATGTTCTATGAGCATTTCATCCGTAAGTTAGCAGGCCTTGGAAAAGTGCCGACAGAAGCTGACCCTGACAGTTACGACAAACTTAACCAGCATTGTGATGTGCTGGTGGTCGGCGCTGGTCCCGCTGGCCTGGCAGCCGCGTGCAGCTCAGCGCGCAGTGGTGCCAGGGTAATACTCGTCGATGAGCAACAAGAATTTGGCGGTATGTTGTTGTCTTCACGCCAGGGCATAGGCGGACAATCCACCAGCGAGTGGATCAGTGAATGTGTGACAGACTTGAGCGGCCGTGAGAATGTTGAATTGTTACCTCGCAGTACGGTGTTTGGTTACTACGACCACAATTTCCTTGCCGTACTGGAGCGTCGCAGTGACCATCTCGGGCTTGTTGCAAAAGGCGGTGTCAGGCAGCGTTTGCACCGAGTGCGAGCGAAGCAGGTTGTACTGGCGACCGGTGCCATAGAGCGGCCGCTGGTATTCGCTAACAACGACATCCCCGGCGTAATGTTGGCGGGGTCCGTAGCAACCTATATTCAGCGCTATGCCGTTGTACCCGGCAGCCGCATGGTGTTGTTCACCAGCAACGACAATGCCTATCACACAGCTATCGATTGGCAGCAGGCTGGCCGTGAGGTGGTTGCCATTGTGGATTCCCGAGCCGAACCCGCGGGCGCGTTGCCGGAGGAAGCCCGGCGCCTGGGAATAGTGGTGATTGGAGGGCATGGCGTCATTGAAGCAGTGGGGAAAAAGCGAGTGAAGGCTGCCCTAATCGCACCACTGGACGCTACTGCAACCAAGGTTACGGGCCCCGTACAGCGCATGGACTGCGACCTGATTGCCTGCTCCGGGGGTTGGAGTCCGGCGATTCACCTCAGCTCTCACACCGGGGCCAAACCCCACTGGAGTGACAGTGTGGTGGGATTTCTGCCGGGTGAATCCCGACAACAGGAGCGCTCTGTTGGTGCTGCCAACGGCAATTTCGGATTGTCAGATTGTTTGCAGGACGGAGCGAATGCGGGCGCAGAGGCGGCCGCTGCCGCAGGGTTCATACGGGATGAATGTAATTGGGATATCCCGTCTGCTCCGGAATCGGAACAACAGCCGCAGCAAGCACTGTTTCTGGTACCTCATACCAGGCCCACCAGTCGCGCACCAAGTCAGTTTGTCGATTTTCAACTGGATGTGACCGCTGCGGGTATCGAACTGGCGGCCCGAGAAGGTTACCAGTCTGTCGAACATCTGAAACGCTATACAGCGATGGGGTTCGGCACGGACCAGGGCAAATTGGGCAATATTAATGGTATGGCGATACTGGCCAGAACGCTGGGGCAGAGTATGGCCGAGACAGGGACGACGATCTTTCGACCCGCGTATACACCAACAACCTTTGGCGCCATTGCCGGCCGCAATGTGGATGAACTGTTTGACCCCGAGCGTTATACGGCATTGCATCGATGGCACGAGGAGCACCAGGCTGAGTGGGAAAATGTCGGCCAGTGGAAGCGGCCCTGGTACTTCCCGCGTGGCGGGGAGTCGATGCGAGATGCTGTCAATCGTGAGTGCCTGGCGGTGCGCGACAGTGTTGGCATTCTTGATGCTTCAACCCTGGGAAAGATAGATATCCAGGGCCCTGACGCCGCGGAGTTTATCACCCGCATTTATACCAACTCCTACCTCAAGCTCGAGCCAGGTAAGTGTCGCTACGGGGTGATGTTGAAAGAAGATGGCATGATCTTTGACGACGGCGTGACTGCCTGCCTGGGTGAACACCACTACCTGATGCACACCACCACGGGTGGTGCCGCTGCCGTGTTGGCCTGGCTGGAACTGTGGCAGCAAACCGAGTGGCCGGAACTGCAAGTGTACTTCACCTCCGTAACCGATCACTGGAGTACGGCAACTGTAACCGGCCCCAGTGCACGGCAGGTGATCGCCGCCGTATGCAATGATATTGATCTGTCCAACCATGCGTTCCCTTTCATGGACTGGCGCGAGGGTACAGTGGCGGGGGTTAAGGCGCGGATCTTCCGAATTAGTTTTACCGGCGAATTGTCCTACGAGGTGAACGTGCCAGCCCATTGCGGCCGGCATGTATGGGAGAAATTGATGCAGGCGGGGGAGGCGTTCGATATCACCCCCTATGGTACTGAGACCATACACCTGCTGCGCGCTGAGAAGGGCTTCATTATTGTTGGCCAGGACACCGACGGTTCCATGACACCCGAGGATATGAACATGGATTGGGTGGTGGGCAAGAACAAGGCCTTCAGCTTCATCGGCAAACGTTCGCTGGCGCGCAGCGACTGTATCCGCGCCAACCGCAAGCAACTTGTGGGGCTGAAAACCCTGCAGCCACTGGCCGTATTGCCAGAAGGTGCGCAAATCGTGTTTGACCCCAACCAGCCATTGCCGATGGACATGCAGGGGCATGTCACGTCCAGTTATTTCAGTGCCAGCCTTGGCCACGCCATTGCGCTGGCCGTGGTAAAGGGCGGCCGCGAACGGATGGGTGAAACCGTGTACTGTCCGCTTGCAGATGGAGAGACCATCGCCGCTG
Organism: Halieaceae bacterium; assembly: GCA_965237855.1. Taxonomy (GTDB): domain Bacteria; phylum Pseudomonadota; class Gammaproteobacteria; order Pseudomonadales; family Halieaceae; genus CBDEGK01. The sequence goes on from CBDEGK010000008.1 coordinate 584,415, forward strand.
AAATTGTGAGTTCCGTGTTCTACGACCCCGAAGGGGTGCGTCAGAATGTCTGAGCAACCAATAATACTTGAGACGCCCCTTCACTATTGGCGTGACCGCGTAATCGGGCAGGGCGAAGCCGGGCTGTTGGCTTGCGAAGCCCCGCTCATGGGGTACCTGAATTTGCGCGGCAATCCTGACGACGAGCAGTTCCTGCTCGGGGTTGAATCGGTGGTTGGTATTTCGCTTCCAACCACGCCCTGTGCCACGATCTGCGATGAGCAGACCCGCATCTACTGGCTGGGACCCAATGAGTGGCTGCTGCGTGTCGCGAGCGGCCGGGAAACCGACCTGGAGGAGCGCTTACGCCGAAGTTATTCGGGCCACCTGTCCCTGGTTGACGTCAGTGGCGGTCATACTCTGATTAATCTCAGTGGCAGCGGCGTGGCCACCCTGTTGAAGAAATCCTGTGGCTACGATTTCCACCCGGCCAACTTCGGTTCGGGCCGCTGTGTGCAGACCACCTTTGCCAAGGCCACTGCTCTGGTCAGTAAAACCAACCACGGTTCCTTCGAACTGATAATCCGGCGAAGCTTTGCTGATTATATATTTCAGTGGATTATTGACGCCGCAGCCGAATACGGTGATGAGCTGCGAACTGACCTCTAGCAGCTCGGCACGTCCCAGGCTTATTTCCGTCGATCTGGCATTGGCGTTTAGTTGCCTGTTGAGCCAAGCCCAATTGCCTGTAAGATAGCGGTTATGCGCGACCTGCAGTTTTATCTCGACCAATTCGCTCAAGATGATCTTATTTACATCTTCTTCCCGCTGTTTTTGCTCGCGTTAATAGCTGAACTTTTCTTCAACCAGAAGAAAAATCTGGATCTGTTTGAGAAAAAGGACACCATTGCTTCGTTGTGGATGATGTTCTTTGTGATTTTTGTGGACGTGCTACCCAAGTTTGCGGCGCTGGTTCTCTTTTTTGTCCTGCATGAGATCAGTCCATTGGCGGACATTGTGCAGCGACAGTGGTGGGCCTGGGTATTACTTTTTTTCCTGGATGACATGACCTACTACTTCATGCACCGGGCCAATCATGAAGTGCGCCTTTTTTGGGCCGGCCACGTACCCCATCATTCCGCTATCAAAATGAATTTTGCTACTGCGCTGCGCCAGGGTGTCATGGAACGCATACACAAATACGCCTTCTGGTTACCGCTACCCTTGTTGGGTTTTGACCCGATGATGCTCTTCACCGTGATGTCGATCAGTCTGTTCTACCAGTTCTGGCTACACACTGAACTAGTCAAGAAACTGCCCGCCTGGTATGAAGGTATTTTTAATACGCCTTCACATCATCGCGTCCACCATGCCTCCAATATTCGCTATCTCGACTGTAATCACGCCGGTACGCTGATCATCTGGGACAAGATTTTTGGAACCTTCTCGCCCGAGTTTGATGGCGAGCCACCTATCTACGGCCTGACCAGCAACATCACATCGTACAAGCCTATCGATGTGGCCACACACGAGTACTCCGCCATTATTGAAGACGTGAAACGGACTGATAATTGGAAAGACAAACTCAGCTATATTTTTAAAGCACCCGGCTGGAGCCATGACGGCGAAGACAAGCGAGCCAAGGTGCTTCGAGCTAAGCTGAGTTTCACCTGAGTTTCGCCTGAGTGCGGCCTGTCGAATCAGCTTATAGTTCCTACTGAAAACTCCATGGATTCGACCGACTAGCCTTCCTGCGCTTCCTCCCGTGCCCGCCGCTGTGCACGGGCCAGGCGGTAAAGGACTATCGAAGAGGGTATATCGCCTTCCAGGGCGGCCACCCGCAGATTTTCGTAGGCCGTAACCAGATCTTGTTGGCTGACTTCCGGAACGTTGGGGTCCTGCGCCATAGCCCGCGCCAGGATCATGGAGTCCTTATCCGAACCAAAAAAGTTACCCGAGTTCGCGAAACCTGATACCACCGTTTCGCCACCACCCGTGCAGCCGGCGATACTCGCCAACAGCAGTACAATTACTAAATTACGCATCATGTCTTCTCCCAGGTCGATAAAATGAGTGCCTGCCCAGTACCATCTCACATTTTGCTCTCCACTACTTGCCAACCCGAATTTGCGTATTCAAGAGTCCTCTTCTAACCTGTGTTGCCATAACAATACGCAGGGGAGCAGTACATGCGATTTGGAGTCTTTTATGAGCTGCAGCTACCAAAACCATGGGATGAGGGCTCAGAACATCGCCTTTATACGGAAGCCTTAGAACAAATCGAACTCGCCGACAGGATCGGCGTCGATTACGCCTGGGCGGTGGAGCATCACTTCCTGGATGAATACTCGCATTGCTCAGCGCCCGAGGTCTTCCTCGCCGCCGCGGCTGCGCGCACAAAAAATATTCGCATCGGACATGGTATCCGCCAGGTGATCCCGAACTACAATCACCCTGCCCGCACCGCGGAAGGCATTGCCGCACTCGATCTGGTTTCAAATGGCCGCGTGCAGTTTGGATTTGGCGAAGGGGCCTCGCGTCAGGAACTGCACGGCTTTGGTATTAAAGCCAAGACCAAGCGGGACCGCGCTATCGCTTCAGTCGAGCAGATCACCAATATGATGGTGATGGACCCGTATCCGGGCCATGACAGTGAAAATTTCTCGATGCCCTGTCGCAATGTCTTACCCAAGCCCCTGCAGAAGCCGCATCCGCCGTTGTGGATGGCCTGCACCAACAGGGACACCATTAAGGTGGCGGCCCAACTGGGTGTTGGTGCGCTCGCGTTTTCATTTGTTGACCCGGAAAATGCCAGGAACTGGTCTGAAACCTATTACGACATCATCAAGTCCGACCAATGCGTTCCTGTTGGCCATTCCGTGAATGCCAATATTGCGATGGTTTCGGCTTTCTCTTTGCATGACGATCGTGAAACAGCGGTACGCCGTGGCCAGGAGAACTTCGAATTCTTCGGCTATGCCTTGAGCGCCCTGGTCACCCAGGACCAGGTGCCCGGGCGCACGCGCATATGGGAAAATTTCCAGAAAATGCGCGGTGACAAAACCGAAGATATGGTCAAACGGCTGCTGCGTTCATCACCCGAAGATTATGCCCATGCGCCCGGCATCGGCACCGCTGATGATTTTGTCGCGCATGCACATGAGATGCAGGACGCTGGTATCGACCAGATTATTCTGATGCAACAGGCCGGCAACAATCAGCATGCGCATATTTGTGAATCACTGGAGCTCTTCGGTAAGCATGTGCTTCCCGATTTCAAAGCCACTGCCGAAGCTCGAGAAAAGCACAAAGCGGAAGAACTGGCACCCTATATCGAGGCCGCTCTTGCGCGTAAAGAAACTATGAAGCCCCTGGCAGACGAGGATATTCCCCCGGTTCTGGCATCGGTCAAAAAGAAGTAGAAGTAACTGCAGGAAAGGCGGACAACCAGGTCGTTGTCCATAACCCCTCTGACAATTCTTCAGGTTCGCTCGAAAAGACCGGCTGCGCCCATGCCGCCGCCGATGCACATACTGACAATGCCGTACTTCTTGTTGCGGCGCTTCAATTCTCTCAACAGATGGCCGGTGAGTCGCGTGCCGGTCATGCCAAACGGATGGCCGATGGAAATTGAGCCGCCGTTAACATTGTAGATGTCGGGATCAATTTCAAGCTTGTCCCGGGAATAGAGGCACTGCGAGGCAAAGGCTTCGTTCAACTCCACCAGGTCGATGTCAGCTATGGTCAGCCCGGTAGCTTTCAGCAATTTTGGCACGGCGAAAACAGGCCCGATACCCATTTCATCGGGCTCACAGCCGGCAACTGTAAATCCGCGGAAATAGCCCATGGGTTCCAGACCCAGCTGATTGGCCCGATCGGCGCTCATAACGATGCACATAGCGGCGCCATCACTCAGTTGAGAAGAGTTTCCCGCGGTAACCGATCCATTGTCCTGGTCAAAAACGGGTTTCAGACTTGCCAGGCCCTCAAGTGTTGTGCCGGGGCGATTACACTCATCGCCATCGACAATACCGGCCAGCATAGTTTCCTCGCCGGTTTGTTTGTCGACCTTGCGCCACTGTACTTCCATAGGCACGATTTCATCGTCAAACAGGCCTGCCTCCTGAGCCGCGGCAGTTCTAAGCTGGCTTCGCAGGGAAAATTCGTCCTGGGATTCCCGGCTTACCCGATAGCGCTTGGCAACCACTTCTGCAGTATCACCCATTGCCATGAACAGGTCGGGCTTGTTATCTACCACCCATTGATTGGGGTCAGCTCGCCCCGGGGTAGCGCGGGCCGAGCCAGTGATCGATTCCGCGCCGCCGGCAAAGATGATGTCGGAACAGCCGCTTGCTATCTGGTTGGCGGCAATGGCAATAGCATTCAGGCCGGACGAACAGGCGCGGCTGATGGTGGTGCCGGGAATATCTACCCCAAGCCTGGAAATAACGGCCGCCGCCCTGGCGATATTGCCAGCTTGCTCGCCGCTTTGACCCGCTGCTCCGACCACAACATCTTCAACCTCGGCGGGGTCGATATTCGGGTTTCTTGCCAGCAGCTGATCGATCAGGTGAGCCAGCATGTCGTCGGAGCGAGTGAGATTGAACGTGCCCCGGTGTGATTTTGCCAGGCCTGTGCGGATGCTATCTACGATCACTACGTCTTTCATTTTGTTCTCCACTATTTGTGTTGTCGCTACCTGGGCCTCGCTAGCTGTCCGGTGCCTCTCTCCAGCCACCGTAACCCGATAGCCCCATTGGACCACGTGGCATGATCAACTGCGAGACATTGCCGTCAGCATCACGCTTTTCCAGTATGACAGACTCTCCCAACTCTCCCTGATAACTCAGTCGCCTGAGGTCCTCGAAATTGAACACCCGCTCATCCGCGTAGGAGATAACGATGTCGCCATTACTGAGACCGGCCTGCTCGGCCGCTGAGCCCTTCATAACCTGGCGCACCCGCACCCGGTTGGAGCGACCACTGGCAAACAGGTAGCGGTCATAGGCGTCATCACCCAGGTCTTCGCGCAAGCGCTCCGCCGCACTTGCAGTGCGATCGCTCTGCAGATAGCGCTGCCGACGCTGCGACCAGTCCTCTTCAAATCCGGAAAATTGGACCTCGTCGGCGAATGCTTCGATGGCCTCAAATTCCTCGACCGTCAGACCGGCTGCCTCGATCTGTTCGACATTGCGTTGACCGGGCCTGGGGCGTGGCTGAGGAGCGGCTTCACGCGTATCCGCCCGGGCCGGGGCAGCGCTCTCCAATTCTGCACCCATAGGCGGCACCAACCCCAGTTTGCTGGATACGAAGAACTGTTCCAGTTCAGATAGGCGCTGTAAGGTGGCGACCTGTTGACGTTCCAGCCGCGCGATGTGCTGCTTGAGATCATCAATATCAGTATTCGCCGAGCCGGGGAACGATAACGGCTCGCGATCATGGTTGGGCGCCCACTGAAGCACAACCATGGACAGCACAACAGCCGTGAGCACTAAAGTGATTACTGCTTTCAGATTCATCCCGTGTTAGATGCACTGAGTGGTGATTGGTTCATGCTCTTGACCAGTTTGTTGCTGTGCGTTGTTCCTGGAGCAACCGGGTTAGTGCAGATAGCGATCCCGGATCTGCTGGATTCTGACGGCGTCGTTGCTGAATATCCATTCAATGCCCCGGTTCAATTCCCGGAACAGACAATTCCTGGAACTGATAAAACCGGTTCCAATGCGTTGGCCGGCCAGCTGATGTCGCCGTTTCAGTGTGTTGGAGAGCAGCAAAAAGTGCCCGGTCAAACCGCCATATTCTGCATCAAGGCAGGCTTTGCTCAACTTGCCCGCATTGAGCTCGGATACCGGGAAGCAAAATTCACGCGCAACAAAGTCCACTTTTTCAAACAGGCCTGGGTCGAGTGCCAGAAAGTGATAATCCTGCCCCGGCGACAGCGTTGAGAGATGTTCCCGTAGTATGTGCTTTTGCCGCGCCGGCTGCGGGTAGTGTTCGTCCTTCACTTCCAGCATCAGGTGCATAGTGCCACCATACTCCGCTACCAGTTCCGCCAATGATGGGATCAGGGGCAGTAGTGCGCGAACTTCAGTGAAGGGGAGGCTGCTGAACTGATCCGGTTGGCCGAACAGGCGTGCTCCGCTGGGGTCGTGACAGACCAGCGGCACCAGGTCCGCTGTCCAGCGGATATCGCACTCTATACCCCATACACCGTTGGTCCTGGCGAGTTCAAAGGCGGGCAGGGTATTTTCCATGATGGAGATATTGTCGTGCTCACCCCGATGGGAGACGATTTTGCAGTTGCGCAAGGCGTCCTGGCTTGGCACCGGCTGTGGTATCCCCGCCATGAACATGTCGGCGGTTTTCATCGCCGCGTTTTGAAGCCACTCTAGCATCTCGTGTTAAGCCCCCCGCCTTAAACCCAGCGGCGCTCACGGAAGGCGTATAGCGTTTCGCTGAAAGCCTGCATCTCGGTCGGTGTGCCGATGGAGATGCGGTTCCAGCCGTCCTCGGCGGTCATGCGCCGCCCAACGAGGATGCCGTTCGCCTTCATGCGCCGCTGATAGTCGGCTACCGGGCTGAGGATGCTGTGCAAGAGGAAGTTGGTGCTGGCGGGGATATATCTGAGCGACAGGTCTTCGAGTGTCTGCACAAGGATTTTTTTGGCGGCGGCGTTTGAGCGGAGGCTCTGCTGGTAAAAAGCCATGTCCTGCAAGGACGCCATCGCCGCCGCAACACCTACTGCGTTGAGGTTCCACGATGCCGTGAAAGGCCGGAGCCGTTTCATGGTTGCTGGCGCGGCGATGCCATAACCGATGCGCATGCCCGCCATGCCGTAAACTTTGGAGAAAGTGCGCGCAATGATCAGGTTCTCATGGCCCTCTCGTACCAGTGGCAACAGGCTACCAAATGCCGGATTGAGTTGCGCATAGTCCACATAGGCTTCGTCGAGTATGAACAACTGCTCAGCGGGCGCGTTGGTTACCCAGTTCCGTAGTTCAGCCTGGTCGCAGATGGTGCCGGTGGGGTTGTTGGCGTCGCAGAGGTTTATCAGGACAGGGCCGCTGACCCGCTGTGCTGCCGTTTTCAGCGCAGAGAGATTGGTGGTGAAATCGGCGTTGACCGGCACGGTTATCACCGGTACACCCTCAGCCGCCGCATAGTCGCGTACCGCCCCGAAAGTGGGCCTGGGCTCCACCACCGTACCACTCTCATTGGCCACCATATTGACGATCGAGCCGAGTACTTTCGTAGAGCCGTTGCCTAACACGATCCAGTCGGCAGGCAGCCGGTGTTTGGCAGCAAGCATATCGGTAAGTACCTCTATCGCGTCATCGGCGTAGCGGTTCCCCGCGCGGGCTACCGCGGCTTGTGCCGCCATCACGGCCCTGGGCGACATGCCCAGCGAGTTCTCGTTAAAGTTCAGCGCCAGGGGTACGGCACCGGAACGCAAGGGCAACATTTCGCCGGTATCCGCATAAGCCGGGAACGCAACCCCGCCCGCCGCCAGCGCCGCTGAGCCAAGCCCAAAATACGCCAGCAGCAGCCGCCGTGTTAGCGAAGTATGGCCTGTACCACCAAGTTCATTCTCAACGATATTCATCGCGCGGTCCCCCTCTGGCTAAGCCGGATAAGTTCGCTGACTTGCCGTATCGTTTGCGCTATTGAACGTCACTCAACTGTTTTAAACAAGGGTAGGGTGCCCAGGCGGTCTTTCATTTCCACCTCTTCTCCCTCTGCGGTTAGCAATGGTCGCGGTGGATCGAATTTCTGTGTCATCGGCGTAGCAATGAGTATCGTTACGAGGCATGCCACAAGACCGAGCATATCGCTGGCCAGGTCTGGCATGAACAGGGTTGCCAGCAACCACACCAGGAAACCCATTGCCATAGCCACCAGCGTACCGGTTCGATTGGCCGCTCGCCAATAGATGCCAACAATAAATGGAATAACCACGCTGACCAGCATGACCGAATTGGCATCGAGAATCAGGTTGAAGATAACTTGCACTTTTAGGGCAATGTAAATGGCGATGGAACCGAATGCGGGTATGGCAATGCGCGTGGCGATGAGTCGAAGCTGGTCTGACGCCTGTGGCTTGAACAATGGCAGAACGTTGGTGCTGAAAACGCTTGCCGCGCCTAGCAGTGCGCTGTCAGCGGTGCTCATGATTGCTGCCAACAGTGCACCGACGAAGAGCGCGATAGCAATCGGATGCAAATGATTAAGAGCCAGCGTGGGAATGATAGTCTCGGAATTTTCCAGGCCCGGAAGGGAAACACTGCCGATGATGCCCAGCATCACCGGTATCATGCCCAGGGTCAGGTACCCGAAACCGGCGATGTAGAAGGAGTTCTGGGCTACCTGCTCGTTCTTCGCGGAAAAAGAGCGCTGCAGCAAGGCCTGCGAAGTGACATCCGCCAGCCCGAATATCAACCAGGCCCGGAGATAGTTAAGCCAGATCTCAGTCGAGTTTTCCAGGGGAATCATGCGGAAGGTATGTTCTGGCAATTGCGGCGCGATGGCACCCCAGCCACCCACGTCTACCAGCACGGTCACCAGCAATACCACCAGTCCAATGGCGATGACAATTATCTGTACGAAGTCGGTCATGGCCACTGCCCACATGCCGCCGGCGGCGGTATAGAGAAAAATGACGGCGGCACCGCCGCTGATTCCCCACACCAGGGGGACGCCGGTCAGGGTTTCGAAGACGGTGCCGAACGCCACCAGCATACCCGCCGTCCAGCCGATACCGGACGCGATAGAGGCGACCGCTGCGATGGTGGCGGCGGTAATACCAAAGCGGTTCTCAAAAAACTCGATAAAGGTGACCAGGCGCAGGCGACGGAATATGCGCGCAAAAAAGAAGCCGACGATGAACAGGGCCAGGGCACCGCCAAAGGGGTCGGCAATAATCCGCAAAAAGCCACCCTCGTAGGCGGCGCCAGCGGAACCCATCATGGCACTGCCCCCAAACCAGGTTGCGATCAAAGTTGCTGCGCAAAGCCAGACGGGCATGCGGCGTCCCGCAACCATGAAATTTTCCGCAGTATCTGATTGCTTTGCCGCGTAAATGCCGACGACTAACATGACCACCAGGTAAACAACGACGCCGGTGAATATAATGGCTTGAGTGCTCATGACTCCTCCTTTGAGCTGTCTCGCCTATACCAGTAGGACATGGAAGTTATCCCCTGAGTTTTTCGTTGCTGGGGTCGTATAGCGCATTCATTTCAACATGACAGCAGCGCAGGCCTGCCGCGGTCAGTACTTTTAGCTCAACACCCTGCGCCACCAGCGCGGGTTTTATATAGGCGAAGGCCAGGCTCTTGCCCACGCGGTGACCGTAGGCTCCCCCCGTGGTCAGGCCGACCAGCTCATCACCCTGGTAGATGGCTTCATTGCCATAACACTCACAGGCAATGTCATCATCGAAGGCGAGATAGGCGAGTTGGATGTCGCCGCCATCGACCTGTCGTTGCCTAATACTCTCAACGCCAATGAACTCCCGACTGGTATCGATAAAGCGCCCCATGCCGGCCTCCACACCGCTGATCTCCTCGGTAAATTCGCTGCCCCAGGCGCGGTACATTTTTTCCATGCGCATGGAGTTGAATGCATAGCCACCAAAATCGCAAAGGCCGAATTCTGCGCCCACGCGGAACAGGGATTGATAGATAGAAAGTAACTGGTATACGGGCATGTGCAGCTCGAAACCCAGCTCACCGGCATAGGACACGCGCAACACGCGCACCGCTGCGCTGTCGATGGTCAGCGTCTTACCGCTTAACCAGGGCAACGCTGTGGTGGATAAGTCGTCGCTTGTCAGTTGCTGCAGAATTGCCCGCGCCTTGGGTCCAGTGAGTAACAAGCCACCAAAGTCATCACTACGGTTTGTGATCTCAACGTCGAATCCCTCGGCATGCAGTTGCATCCAGTGCAGATCGCGATATTCCGAGGCGAGCGGGCCGATCAGGTAGTACAAGTTCTCGCTGATACGGGTAATGGACTGCTCGGTCATGATGCCACCACCGGGGCCATGAAACAGCGTCAATGCCATGCGACCATCTCGACTCGGCAACTTGTTGCTGGACAGGTGATCCAGGAAGGCGGCGGCGTCCGTTCCGCCGACTTCGAATTTTGCCGAACCGGAAATATCCACAACACCCGCGCCGTCACGCACCGCCAGGCACTCTTGTGCAACTACCGCATGGGCCTCACTGTGCAGCCAGGTGGAAGTCTCGCCGCGCACGGTATCGGTCTTGAACCAAAGAGGTTTCTCATAGCCCTGGACCACACCGTGCACCGCGCCCTTGTCGGCCAACAGGGCATAGAGCGGACTCGTGCGGCGAACTCTGCCATGGGGCCGGTTTTCGTTGGCACCCACCTCGGTGTACATCACTTCATAGGACTCGATAGCCTTGGTTATGCAGTAGTTTCGATCTGCCCAGTCACCAAAGCGTCGGCTATCCAGGGGCGCCATATTGAGCTCCGTCTGGCCATGCACCATCCACTGCGCCATGAATTTTCCCAGGCCGCCCTGGGCGATGCCGATGCTGGATCCACACAGGTTCCAAAAGTTGCGCAGGCCGGCCTGCGGACCCATCAGCACGTTGTCGTCGGGGGTGTGCGTGATCGGACCGTTGATCACGGTTTTTATTCCCACCTCACCGAACAAGGGCATACGCTCTATGCAACGATCCAGAAAAGGCATGAGCCGCTCGAGATCTGCCGGGAACAGTTCGCGATCAAAGCTCCAGTCCATCCCCGACAAGGCCCAGGGCTTGGCGCCCCAGGATTCATAGGGTCCAATCAACAGCCCCTTGCCTTCCTGGCGCAAATACGAGGCGCAGTATGAGTCGCGGCAAACCGGTAATTCGAAACCCAAAGACTCCAGTGAAGGATGGCTCTCAGTAACCAGGTATTGGTGTTCCAGGTTAACAATGGGTAGCGTCACACCAACCATGGCGCCAATTTCCGGTGCAAAACAACCACCGGCATTGACCACATGCTCTGCCGTCACCGTACCTTCTTCGGTCACCACTTCCCACTCCCCATTGGGCTGAGGGTTTATCTCGAGCACGCGATTAAAGCGGCTGACAGTGGCCCCGCTGGCGCGGGCCAGTTGTGACAGCGGCAGTGCGACAGAAGAGGGATCGACGTGACCGTCATTGGGCGTACTGACGATGATCCTGGCATTGTCGAAATTCATGAAGGGGTGGAGTTCGCGGGCCTGCTCTTTGCTAACGATATTGAATTCACAGGGCACGTTTCTGGCTCGGCTGGCCAGGTGCTGAAACCATTCCTCCTCGAGCTTGCTATAGCCGATACGCAGGCTGCCTGTTTTGTGAAAAACCGAGGGCTCACCGGTCTCTGCGGGAAGAATCTCATCGTAGAGTTTGATGGAGTAATTGTGGATCTTGGCCACGGTCATATTGCCGATGAAATTGGAGCAAAGGCCAGCGGCATGCCAGGTGGAGCCGCTGGTCAATTCCCCTTTCTCCAGCAACAACAGATCTGTCCAGCCCTCCCGGGTGAGGTGATAGAGCAGGCTGATGCCCAGGGAGCCGCCACCAATGATGACGACACGTGCGTGAGATTTCATATTGACCTTATTATTGCTTCAGCAGGGACAAGTATAGGCAATATCTGCCAGATAACGATAAGCGTTTTTAACGCCAATACCCGTTCATCGAACAGATTTACAGGCGTTCGGATGCCCCGGTTTCCTGCTACTATTCCCGGCAAGTAATTTGCCAGCAGAAACCATACCCTATGCAGCTAGATTCAGAGTTTGTTAGAGCCCAGTTTCCCGCCTTCCGTGAGCCTTCCCTGTCCGGCTGGTCTTTTTTTGAAAACGCGGGCGGGTCGTATACCTGTCAACAAGTCATTGATCGATTGCTGGCCTTTTACACCAAAACAAAGGTGCAGCCCTACTACCCATTCCCCGCCTCGACTGAGGGCGGTAAACGAATGGATGAATCCTATAGCCGCCTGGCAGCCTATTTGAACGTGGGTGAAGACGAGCTCAACTTCGGTCCTTCGACATCACAGAACATCTATGTGTTGGCCCAGGCGCTGCGCCCCACGTGGCAGGAGGGCGACGAGATTATTGTTTCCTGCCAGGACCATGAGGCCAACGCCGGTGCCTGGCGACGCCTGGAAGCCGGAGGCATTGTCATCGTGGATTGGCATATCGATGAACTGACCGGGCAATTGGACGTGGCCCAGCTGGATGATTTGCTCTCGCCACGCACCAAAATGATCGCTTTCCCGCACGCATCCAACGTCATCGCGCACATTAACCCGGTGCGGGAAATCGCCGACAAAGCACACAGTGTCGGCGCCATTGCAGTGGTCGACGGGGTTTCCTACGCCCCCCATGGACTGCCCGACATCGATGAGCTGGGCGCGGACATCTATCTGTTTTCATTGTACAAAACCTGGGGCCCACACCTGGGCGCCATGTTTGTGAAACGTGAGCTGATGAAGAAGATGTCTAACCAGTCTCATTATTTCAACAAGGATAATGTACGCTGTTTGCTAACACCTGCGGGCCCCGATCACGCGCAAATTGCTGCTGCATCAGGCATTGCCGACTATATGGATGTTATCTATGCGCATCATTTTGACGAGGAAGTAGAGGCTGCAGTCAAAGGAAGAAGGCTGCATCAACTATTTTCAGACTACGAAAAATCACTGCTGACACCGCTGCTGGACTTTCTCAAGTCACGCGACGATATCCGCATAATCGGCCCCGATGATCCCAATATCAGGGCATCCACCGTCACCATATTGCCGCTAAAGAAAAGCGTCTCTGCAGTAGCTGCCATGCTGGAAAAGGAGCAACTGATGGTTGGAACTGGAGACTTCTATGGTGTTAGGCCGCTCACTGAAATGGACATTGAGCTGGACCCGGGGCTAATCAGAATGTCGTTTGTTCACTATACGACGATGGATGAGATTGAACATTTGATCGAAGGCTTAAAGCTTGCGCTTGCCTAGTTAATGGTTTCTGGCGCTAAGACTCCAGGGCCTCGGAACTGACCCCGGTAGCGCCGTACCGCCAACGCATGAACAAATAGATAACAGCGCCAACCACCAGGGCGCCGGCGCCCATGATCAGCTTCTCGGGTGCGCTGTTGAACATCAGCCAGACACAGACGCCAATGCCAAGCAGTGGGATGACCGGTCCGAAGGGCACACGAAACCCGGTGTACTGGTCGGCCATGGTTTTGCGCAACACCAGCACTGCCAGACACAGCGGCGCATAGATGACCAGGCGGGCGAGTACATTGACGACTATGATTTGCACGTAGCTACCGGACAGGGCGAGGGGCAAGGCCAGCCCGGCGGTAACTAAAATAGCCGAAGTCGGGGTACCAAAACGCCCGGTCTTCGCCAGAAAAGGCGGCAGTAAGCGATCTTCTGCGAGTGCCACTCCCATCCTGGGTGCGATGAACGAAATCGAGACGTTAATAGCGAAAATAGAAACAATCGTGCCAATTATCAGCATCTGGTAGCCCCACTCTCCGGCAAATGCCCCAGCCGCATCGGCCAATGGTGCCTGGGATGCGGCCAGGCCGTCGGCGCCAAGCAAGCCGGTTACCACCACCTGGAGCGACAGGTAGATAACCGCCACGATGATCATCACCAGGACAATGGCGCGCGGAATGTTCTTCTTGGGATCCTCGATATCCGAGGCCGCCAGGGCAATCCCCGCGAAACCGGTAAACGCATAAAACATCACCAGCACCGCGGTGGCGAAGTTGCCGTCTTCCAGGTTTGGCGCAGTGGGTATCGCTCGCGTGGGTTCGATAAAGAACACGCCAACCAGAATCAGGAAGCAGATGGGTATCAGCTTGGCAATCGTCGACACATTGTTGAGGTACTTGGTCAGGTCGACGCCGCGGATATTAACCAGCACCAGCAATAAAAATGATGTGAAAATCACCGCCTGCACAGCAAGCGGTCCGCTGAGGATGGGGATGGCAGCGCCGAGCACCTGTGCGAACGCCGCCGTTAACGCCGCCCAGGATGTGATAACAATCGTCCACTGCATGATGCCGACTTCAAAACCGACAAACTCTCCGAAGGCAGCCCTGGCGTACAAATAGGGGCCGCCGTTGCGACTGAACAGACTGCCCATTTCGGCAAAGCACAGCGCCAGGATGATTACGAGCACCGTACAAAAGAGAATGACCCATAAACTGGCATTACCTACGAGCCCGGCAACCGCATTGGGTAACAGGAAAATGCCTGAACCAATAATGCCATTAATGCCCAGCAGAACCAGGCTGAAGAATCCGAATTTGTCTTTCATGTGCCAAGGATAGTACCCATAAAAGGTGTGTCAGGAAAATACCCCTCGCCCACGATCGTGGACGGGGAATGTTGGCCACATTTGCGATGGAAATATTGTCGCGCTCGCCCCCATGGGAGACGATTTTGCCGTTGCGTAGGGCGTTCCGGTTTGGCGCCACTCTTACATCTCGCGTTACCCCCCGACTTTATGTCGTACGGATGCTGGCACGACCGTTCGCTCACACACGCGAGCAATTTCGCGATAGACCTCGGGCGCCCGTTTGATGTATCGCTTGGAGAAATGGAAGGGCAGCAGCTGAGTCACATCTGCGGCATTGGCTATTTCCGCGCAGGCCTGTGTGGTCAGGTGCTGAGTACGGCGGGCCTGGTCACGATGTTCAAGCATAAAAGAAGCTTCGCAGTACAGGCTGTGGGCGCCCTGTGCCAACTCAGTCAAACGTCGGCGATTGTCCTCGGTATCGGCGAAATCCGTTGCGTACACGAGTTTTTCACCAGGGCTCACCAGCAGCAATTCATCCTTGAGCTGCGCTACCTCGCGGCAGCTGCCATCGGGAAGCTCAATCGAGAGCTCCAGTTCGCCACTTAGCAAACCTTGCTTAAGTTCCTGTAACCAGCGTCCCGATTTCAAACCCAGGGTTTGCAGGCGATCGCGCCGCACCCTGACCTGTAGTGTGGGTTCATAGGCGTAAGCCAGTACCGGGGTGCGATGGTCCAATACTGTAGCGCGCACAGAGAAGCCGGGTTCCCGCCACAACAAGCCGTCGGCCAGTGGCAGATCCTCCAAGCGCTCAGCCTCGACCGTGCCGGCAATCACCCGGTAGTACTGCAGGTGATCCCCATGCCATTCCCTCACATCGAAACGCGGCGCGCGGTCTCCCACGCGGTCCCAGAGGATGCCATTGACCATGCCGGCAATCTGCCGGGCGAGGTCGGGTGGGCCGTAACAGCGGCAGGGTGGAAAGTCACCAATACGTGAGCGCAGGAACCAGAGAAAACCACCGATGTGATCGGCGTGGGCATGGCTGAAGAAAATATCCGTGACCTGGTGAGCGACCCGCGCCGCCATCCGGCCCGGGTCGCCGAGATCAAACAGTAAGCTGCGTCGCCGATGGTGCAATTGCAGTTTGAGCAGGGGGTCTCCAAACACGCCGTTGACCAGGCAAGCGGTGGCGGAGCCAATCCGGGCTATGGGAACCGGACCACAGCTGGCGTGCTTGCTGAGGGTGCTGTCCTCGTCAAGGAATCCCGCGGCAGCCGGCTGCGGGGGTTTTTCTACCGGTTTACGGTACGGCTTGGCAGATTGTAGCTGGCCATCAATACACAGTGCATCCCGGATCAGCACCTGGTTTACCGAGCCGGGTGCCGTCGCCAACACTAGCTGCAGTTGATTGTCCTGCAGGGACACCACTTCGCCCATGGTCTTGAGTTCGCCGCTATTCAAAAGCGCAATCTGGCGACCCTTCCAGGCGGCGCCGACTGTCGGTGGGGGCGGGGTACCCAGGATCTGCAGGTCGGGCAGGTGCAGGCAAAATGTTATTGCATCAGCCAGGTACTGGCGCCACATTTGGCTGCGCTGCTCTCGTCGCTGCCGCTTGTTGAAGCTATCTTGCTCCTCGCACGCCAGCCCTATGATCTCTGCGCCGCTGGCTTGTAGTTCATGCTGCAGCAGGCGGCTGGTCTGGTCGTGATGTAACAACAATACGCTATCGATACCGGCGCATCGCACCAGTTCCGCCAACAACTCTGCACCGGCGACGCCTGTAGCCAGGCCCGGTGCCTGCAAGATAAGCCCGCGGCTGCGATTGCGCTCGAGTAGTTTGTTGAGTGCTGTGATCAACGGCAGGCGAAAACGGGATGAATCCAGGCTGCAGAGTGCTTCGCAGTCCTGTTGCTGCCAGCCGTCGCTGTGCCAGACCCCCAAATTGAGTGCACCGGGTACGCCGAATGGTGGCAGGGAGGGATCAGCACTGATACAGGTATAGTCAACACCGATCTCAGCAAGGTTTTCGACCAGTGCGGTCAGTGGTGTGCACCTGTCACTACCGGGCGCACCGGCTACCAAGAGACGCCTATCGGCGCCCTGCAGTTCCTGGCACAGTTCGAAACAGGAAGCGACAGTATTCACTGCGGCAGCCTCCATGGTAGTGGTGGCCTTTTCAGCCGGGGTTGGACGCTTAGTTTGAACCTGCGGCGGGCATCAGTCCATAACCAGCGCTTTGGTGCCGGCACCCGCCAGCACTTGAGATCCACCAGTGCCCTGGCTTGCTATCTGCAAGGGTTTATTACCTATATTCATCTTTTAGCTCAATGCCAAGCCCGCCTTCCGTAGGCACGGACATTGTTGCCTGAAATTGTAGATCAGCGGCAAGCCCAACAGCGGTATTCCACCCGTGTGGAATCACATCAGTATTATTTTGACTGGCGGCATCACGAATGGATTGCATCTGGGTTAAACCGCCTACGCGGGTACAGTCAGGCTGCAGGATGTCCACAGCTTTTAGATTGGACAAATTCTCAAAATCTCTCAGCAGGACAAAATCTTCGCCGCCGGCGATCGCCATATCTGAAAGTTGGGTAAGTCGCACATAGTCGTCCAACGCCCCTGGTGCCAGAAGCTCTTCAAACCAGAGGTAATCCAGTTCTTCCAGCACTTTGGTTGTTTTAACAGCCCAGTCAAAACCGCCAGCCCATTTTGGGTCAGAGCCATACACATCGAGCATTAATTTGATATCTGCCCCGACGATCTTCCTGGCAAATTTTAGGAGATTGGCTTCGTAAAGATCCCATTCATTTTCAGATTTGCTGTTATCACGGTGCCCAAAGTTGTCGATGGAGAGCTTAATGGCCCTGAAGCCCTGATCTACGATAGAGCGTAATATTTTGTCGAAGGCATCACCCGCTGCGGCCGAGGTCATGGGTAAGCCCACGGTGGCATAAGCAAGAATACGATCACGCTTTCTGCCGCCAAGCAGTTCACTGACGGGCTGGTTTTCTTCTTTCCCCCTGGCGTCCCACAATGCAATATCAATGGCGCTCATCGGGAGCGTCATCTCAGCATCAGCGTTGTGAAGGCTTGCGGGGTCTTGTTGATAGCGGTCTAGGGCATCTTGTAGCTGAATCACGCCCGCATAGGCTGAGCCAAGACCTGTTATCCCTTTCGGGGTGATTATTTCTAACAGGACAACATCTCTTACATCGCCATCACCCCAATCCACCGGGGGTAGGAGAATAATTTCTGCGGCTTCAATCATGCGGAATCAGTCTTACCCTAATTCCTGTACCGCTCTCCAGGCCTGGTCAACGGCACTCTGCACCGAGTTATTATCCACGGCGTCGCTATTGGCAATGGTAATCCGGCCGAATGGTTGTCGTCCAATGGGTCCTGGGTCGCCGTAGGCGTAACCATGGGCCCAGCGATTGATGGAAATACTCTTTACATCTCTGTCAAAATCAAACGAGCCCTGCGGCAGCATGCCACCCAAATGCTCCCTGATCTCTGCCTCGTAATCTTTAAATTGCAGCCCCAACATCCTGTATCGGGCTTCACGAAATTGTTCAACAGGTGGTGCACCAACGGTTTCTCCAACCGGGGCGCTTCTCATGTGAAGAATGCACGGGTCATTGGGGGTCTTGGTAAACTCATAGCCGCCCATACTCACCGGGTAATCCACCCCCACCACCTGGTGAATGTTGCCGGGGCACATGGCCATGCCGATACCGGCCTCTTTGATTGCCCGCCAGTTCCTCAAACCCACAGTGGTGTATTGCAGTGGAACCTTCGACTGACTTCTCAAGGCCGCATCCTGCTCTTCGGGAAGGTTGGGAATGATGTGCGGAATCATCATGTTGTAGCAGGCCATCACGACACTCTTGCCAGTCACTTCATATGACTTGTTGTCTTGGATATAGGTCATGACAACATCGCTCGCACTCCTGGGGTCGCCAGCATGCCTTACGTTCACAACAGTACTGTTCAGTCGAACTCGCGCGCTATTGCTGGATCTGTCCAGTTCGGCGTAATTGAATTTGGACAACACAATCTCTTCCGCGGTTTCTACCGGTCCTACATTGGGAATCATCCTTTTCACCAACGAACGTGCGATGGTGGCATTGCCATCGGGGTAGTGGTGAATGTAGGGGTATTTAGCAGCGTAAGTATCTCCATCCTTGTTTACGTATTCCTGATAGTCCCCTTCCTCCATCGCATCTTTCCATGCTGCGTATGGATCCGAACCCATTGACCCACTTGCCAGGGCTTGGCTTATGCTCATCAGGTCTGTTCCGCCTCCGAAATAATCCAGGTTAGTGTGCCTGGCCATCTTCAATACCCCGGGGTCATCAACCCCCAGGGTGTTCTTCAGATAGTCGAAGTAGGAATGAGTGCGAACGTATTCTGGCAATTCCGCTTTGGGCAGGTTCAGGACATGCTGGCCGCCCTTGAGGACCCGCAGCAGTTGTTCTTTACCTCTCTCGCTCAACGGAGTTTGCCGAACGGCCTTTTCGTACGATAGTGTTGGACGCAAAAGTCCTTCCACAAACCCCGGATAATCACAAAAGGGATGCATCACCAGTTTGTCTTCGCCAAATGTACGCTTATTGAAGAAACAAGCCGCCCCCAAATTATGCCTTTTGAAGAAATCAACGTCGTACGCCGACTCAAATCGCTCCATGTCAACGCCCAGATCCCCTAATAGATTGAGCACGATTTCACTAAAACGCTGTATCTCTTCAAAAGACTCTGAACCGCCTTCGCCCAAAAGCATGTGACCATTAATCGTGTGTTCATTCCTTTTCGCATGACCGCCAAAATCGTCATGGTTGTCCAGTATGAGCACTTTCTTGTCTCTACCGTGCTCTTGCTGATAGAAATAGGCAGCCGATAACCCACTGAGTCCACCGCCGACAACAACCAGGTCGTACTCCTCGTGCAAATCGGTGGTTGTCCCCCAATCCGTTTTCCCAGTCCATGCCCGGCTATGTGCGTGTTCGTTTGATCCTGGATGGCTGCCGCGAAGCCCGGTGCGCGCTGGTGGGTAATAGGATGGTTCAAGTGCGGCCATAGCCGCCTGGCTAGAAGCTGCAAAAGGAAGCGTGGAAGCCCCGGCCGCCATCAGGGCGCCATTAACAAAGTCTCTTCTGGTAATTTTGCTCAACCGGCTAACTCCTATATATAGTCCTGGAACCAGTACAGCCCATACTACCGTCCCGCGCTGGCCGGCTTCAATGCGGGGGTGGAACTGGGCCAGGTCATAATCCTGGAGTCCCGGCTTGACTTTTACCTATTAGTCGAGTTAACTCGACTAAGTGTTTGAATTACCGTTCACCAATCTCCGCAGGAGGAAACATGCAGGTAAACGTAGCGGCAACACAGATGCCCTGTTCCTGGGATATTGAGGCGAACATTGGGCAGGCGGAATCGCTTATCCACGAGGCGGCCGATGCCGGCGCCCAGATCATTCTGCTGCAGGAACTATTTGAGACCCCCTATTTTTGTATTGATAAGCAGAGCAAGCACTTCGATCTCGCCCGGCCGCTGGGGGATCAACCGACCATCAGGCGAATGCAAGAAATCGCCCGGGAGCGAGAACTGGTGCTGCCGGTGTCATTCTTCGAAAAGGCGGGGCAGGCATATTACAATGCCATTGTGATCATCGATGCTGACGGCAGTATTGTCGGACACTATCGCAAGAGCCACATCCCAGATTTTCCCCTCTATGAAGAGAAGTTCTATTTCAGCCCTGGTGACACGGGTTTCCGCGTGTTCAATACGCGCTACGGTCGCATTGGGGTAGCTATTTGCTGGGACCAGTGGTTCCCCGAGGCGGCGCGGGCCATGGTGTTACAAGGCGCCGAAATGTTGTTCTATCCAACCGCCATCGGTGATGAACTGCATGACCCCAACCTGGATAGCAAAGACCACTGGCAGACGGTCATGCGCGGTCATGCTGCTGCGAATATTGTACCGGTTATTGCCTCCAATCGTATTGGCGAAGAACACAGTGATGGTCTCACGCTGCAGTTCTATGGCTCGTCCTTTATCGCCGATCACCTGGGCGCCATTGCCCAGTGTGCCGACCGAGAAGGGCAGGGCGTGCTAACCCATACATTCGACCTCGAGGCGATCGGTACATACCGACGCGATTGGGGCGTATTCCGGGACAGGCGCCCGGATCTGTACAAACCCCTGTTGACGCTGGACGGTCAGCAAACATGTTGAGGACTCCAAGCAATGCAGATTGAGAATTTCTCCCGCTTTGCCGTCTTCTCAGTCATCGGCTCGATCACGCTGATGCCGTTGCTGGTATTGCCCGCAATGGTGGGTGTACTCGTCGATCAGGCCCACATGTCAGAATCCCTGGCGGGTTGGTCAGCCTCACTCAACTTCCTGGGAGCGGCGATCATCGGCCTACTGCTGTCGTTTCGAATACACCATCTGAACCTGAGGCAGGTTGGTACGCTCGCGCTCGCTCTGGCAGCCGTTGCCGACCTCGCCTCGGCGGCCGCGACCGGGTCAACGATGGCCTTTCTTGTGGTGAGATTATTCGCCGGGGCAGCGCTGGGTGCCGCATACGTGACGGCGGCGTCCTCATTTGCACGCTATGATGGCTATGAGCGTGGTTTTGGCCTGTTCGTGACCTTACAATTTACCATCAGTGGGCTGGGGCTGTATGCACTACCGGTATATTCTGATGAGCTGGGCGCACGTGGACTTTTCATCATCTTTGCTGCTCTGGATATTGTTGCCCTGCTTCTGGCCCGACATTTGCCTGACGAAATTGCGGCGATGGATCAGCCCAAGTCAGCAAAATCGGAGCTACGCGTATTATTCACGCTTGTTACCCTGCTCGCCGTGGTCGGCTTTGCCTTGTTCGAGGCGGCCAATAACGCGCAGTTTACCTATATCGAACGATTCGGCGTTGCCCTACACATATCGGACCATCAGATCGGTATCGCGCTGCTGGTGGCGTCACTGGTTGGCATCCCCGGCGCATCGGTGATCGTGCTTATGGGAGATCGCTTTGGCACGATTGGCCCGCTAAGCATTGGCATTGCAATTGCTGTCTCTGGCTTGTTAATCCTGTTGAATGCTGAATCCTATGCCGCCTACCTCCTGGGGGGTTGCTGCATGGGATTTTCCTGGGCCGCCTGCCTGCCGTACATACAATCACTATTGGCGTCGATGGACCGCAATGGCAGCGTGATTGCAGCGGGAACTTCATTTTCAACCCTCGGCAGTGCTGTTGGGCCTGGGATCGCCGCGGTGCTAGTAGGAACCGGCAATTACGCGAATGTGTTTATCTTTTCAATCGCCCTGTTTGTGCTGACCTGCCTGTGCTTTTTATATGCGTCACAACACCTGGCCGCAATGACACCAGAGGTGAGCCAATGACTGTCGAGACTCCAGACCCCAGGAATCAAGGACTCTATATGCCCGGCGAGTGGGCCCGGCACGATAACTGCTGGATGGCATGGCCGTCGCGCGAGGGCATGTGGCCAAACCAGCAAGCCACCGAACAGGATTACGCCAGGGTCGCCAACACCATTGCCCGTTTTGAGCCGGTAAGGATGCTGGTGCCACCGGAAAAACTGAACTCAGCACAAGCGCTGCTTGGTGAGAATGTCGAACTGGTTGAAATGCCCATAGACGATTCCTGGGCCCGTGACTCGGGGCCGAATTTTTTGATCGGCGGCCCAACACTCGCCGGTTCTACCTGGGAATTCAATGCCTGGGGCGGCAAATACACACCCTACGACCAGGACGCGCTAATGGGGCAGCGCATTTTGCAGCGTGCTAACGCCAAGCGGTTTGCCAGCCCGCTGGTAGCCGAGGGTGGCGGTGTTACCGTTGATGGCGAGGGCACCATCATCACTACTGAATCCTGCTTATTGCACAAGAATCGCAACCCCCGCTGGAGCCGAGCTGAAATAGAAGTGGAGCTATGTCGCACACTCGGTGCGGAAAAAGTGATATGGATTCCCGGCGATGTGGATGAGACAGAAACAGACGGTCACGTTGATGGCGTAGCCGCATTCATTGAGCCAGGCCGAGTGCTGGTTGAAATCAACAGGGACACCAGCGACCCGCACTACCCGGTTGGCATACTAAACTCAGAAGCGCTCAGGAATCAGACTGATGCACGGGGCCGCAAACTTGAATGGAATTCATCCAGGAAGGCA
Organism: Halieaceae bacterium; assembly: GCA_965237855.1. Lineage (GTDB taxonomy): Bacteria > Pseudomonadota > Gammaproteobacteria > Pseudomonadales > Halieaceae > CBDEGK01. Next base: position 606,900 of record CBDEGK010000008.1, read on the forward strand.
TCTACCACGAGTCGCAGTGGAACGGTGGCTGCAGCTCTTATATAAATTCCTACCTCGCCAACGGCGCCGTAATTGTTCCCGGGTATGGTTATGATCGCGATTGCGAAGCAGTAGAGACCTACCAACGCCTGTATCCAGATCGCGAAGTGGTTCAAGTGCCCATCAATAACATCGCGATCGGCGGTGGTGGTATTCACTGCATTACGCAACAACAACCGGCGCTTGTCGAGTAGATAGCCATGGCCAATCGACAACAGATAGGGCTGCGCAAGAGCTCAACAAAAACGCGCAAGCCCGGCAGGGAGCGACGACAGCAGCTACTCAAAGCTGCCTACGACTTGTTATGTGAACAAGACATCGAGGACGTTTCCTTTCGGCAAATCGCCGAGAGGGCAGATGTTCCGGAAGGTTCTGCCTACCATTTTTTTATTAACCGCTTCGACATTTTCTCGGCGCTTGCGCAGACCTTAAGTGACCAGTTTATTGCGGCGCACCAGGTGCCTGTGCCGGCGTCCAAACGCAACACATGGCAACAGCTCGCGCATCACCTGGTTGATGTGGGCGTTCGTGTATACAGTGACAATCCGCCTGCGCGCCAGTTATTGATCGGCGGCAAGACACCACCGGAAGTAAAACAGGCCGACAGAATAAATGACCGCGCCATTGGCGATGTTATGTACGAGGTGTTTGCCTTGCACTTTTATATCGCGGATACCGACGCCATGCGCGCCGCGTTTTACTATTTCATCGAAATTACCGACCTGATACTGATGTTATCGATGATTGAACACGGACAAATAACCCCGGCCATGGTCAAAGAAGCCAAGCGTGCAGGCACCGCCTATCTGGGCACGTACCTGCAGGGGTGACTATCTTATTATGTACTATCTCAGGATTCGATCGATGAGTACTAGTTCCACACCTCGCTCCGCACCTCGAACATACCTGCTCGCAGTTCTTGTACTGGCGCTGTTCAACACGTCGGCATTCGCTCAGTCGACCATCCGTGTTCCAGCAGAATTTGAAGAGCAAGAGGCGATATGGCTGCAGTGGCCCGGTAAATGGGAAAAGACTTACCAGCCAGCGTATGCCGAGATCTCCAACGTAATCGTTCAATACCAGAAGTTACATATTGTCTACAGCACCACCCGGATCTACAAACAGGCACGAGCTGCGATCACCAGCGCCGGGGGCGATCCGAATCATGCCAATATCATTTGGCATCATATTCCCAACGAGAATGCGTGGATGCGCGACAATGGCCCTGTGTACGTGATTAAAGATGGAGAAATGCGTATTCAGAATTGGGAGTTCGACGCCTGGGGAGGGGCGTTCGGCAAGAGCGTTCCCTATGCGAAGGACAACACCGTTCCCATCGCCGTTGGCAGTTATCTCAATATGCCCGTAGATCACGTGAGTATCGTGCATGAGCGAGGCAATTTGGAGTTTAACGGTGCCGGTGCGCTGATCTTGAATTGGAATGTGATCGGCAATCCAAATCGCGGCAATGGCTATGCGAACAAGGCCGCGGCCGAAGCCGATTTGATCGCGCATTTTGGCCTCACCGATGTCATCTGGGCCGACGGTCCAATCACGGGGGATAGGACGGCCGGCCATATCGATGGGATCGCGCGCTTCATCGACCAGGATCGAGTCGTCGTCGCAAACTGCACGGTGAACGGATACTGCCAACCCGGTGGTTCTGACGACCAGGTCTTCGATGCATTGGCTACGGATCTCGTCACAGCGGGCTTCGAGGTGATCCGTATGGACTTCGAAGCCGCCATCTCGTACGGGGGCGACCAATTCGATGCCGACTATATGAACTGGGGCATTGGAAACGGCTGGGTGATCCTGGTTGGTTTCGATAATCCCGCCACAGATAACGCCGCCAAGAAGTTGCTTGAGGAGTGGTACCCGAACCGGGACGTCTATGTGATCGAGATGCTCGATTCGTGGGTGGCAGGAGGCGGCGTGCACTGCCATACCAACGATCAGCCTGCTACATCGACGATTGCGGTTGCAGCGCTGAGGTAGTCACTACAACTCTCTGCGGCAAGACACCAGCGGAAGCAAAACGGGGAGGGGGTGGTCTGACTTCACCCCGACTCGTGATTTTGTAAAACAATGCTCCCTGTATTGAGGATGATTGTCACTGTCACCCTGCATACAACCGTATTATTGTGAAGATGCTGAATTGTCAGTATTTCTGTGTCCGCAACAAATGTCCTGATAGCACTTTTGTTGCTGACGAATAATTACCGGGGGAGAAGGTGTGATGACCGATCATGCGAGGGCAATAGAAAACCTGCTTTACACCTATGCCGAGCGTATGGATTTAGGAGACTACGAGGGCCTGGCTGAGTTATTTCGGCACGGCAAGATCACCAGCCCGGTCGGCGGTGAAACAGTGGGCTACGAGGAGGTACTGGCCATGTACCAGAACACGGCGCGCATCTATGCGGATACCAATACACCACGCACCCGGCACGTCACCACTAATCTCATTATCGAGGTGGAATCAGACGTCAGTGCCAGCTGTCGCTCGTACTTTACGGTGGTGCAGGCAACACCCGAACTACCACTGCAGGCCATTATTTCCGGCAGCTACCACGATGAGTTACACCGGGTAGAGGGTCAATGGCTATTTAAAAATCGCACTATGTTGCCCGACCTGCTCGGTGACCTGAGCCAGCACCTGTTGTATGACGCCAGCAAGATCGGTTGAAATAGGATCATTGCCAGTACTGCAAACATCGGAGTAATACCATGATAACCACGTTTACCTTTGTCAGGTTGCAGCCGGGATGGGACAGGGAAGCCTTCTACCAGCGCTGGTGTGAACACACACGAGACTGGGATTTGCGCGATCACCCCAATATCAGTAATCGGCTGATGATGTTGGAAGAGGGAGGTGAGTTTGTGGCTATGGCGGAAAACCACTGGCCCGATCGTGAGGCGCTGGACGAGGCGATAGCGTGGTACGAGACCGAAGCGGGCCAGGCCCATTGGCGCGACCTGCAAGAATTTATGGATGCCGCCAACAGTCCAACCAGTGTTGTGACCCATGAAGTTGATGTGTCACTTGAGAAAGGCATTGACTGGATCGCCCGTCCGGAGAGCGCTCGGTGAATAGCCCCACCGCCTCCTCAGCGCAGAATGCAAAGACTGCCCGCAAGATCCCGGTATCCCGCTATACCTCGAAGCAATGGCAGACGCTGGAATCCGAGCGACTGTGGACCCGTGTCTGGCAGATCGCCTGCACTGAAGACACAGTTCCAGCGGCAGGGGATTACTGGGTCTACGAGATCGCTTCCCTATCTGTCATCTTGATGCGCGATGAAGCCGGTGAGTTGCAGGGCTTTCAAAATGTCTGCCCACACCGGGGCACGAAATTGCTGGAGGGGTCGGGCGACGGGCTGAAGCATATCCAGTGCGTGTATCACGGCTGGGCCTTCGACCTGCAGGGTGCTCGCTGTCCGGTTTCCGAAACAGGTGAAATCGGGGAGGGACGTGAGGGCTCCATCGGTCTTATTCCCGTGGCGGTGGACAGTTGGGGTGGGTTGGTTTTCATCAATATCGATGTTGACTGCGAACCTCTGCCAACGTTTTTAGAGCAATTGCCCGAGCAGCTGGCCTGGTTGGGCATGGAAGATTTCAGTTGCAGCCAGTTCATGAGTTTTCGACTCAAAGCTAACTGGAAGGTGGTTATTGACGCCTTTATTGAAACCTATCATCTGCATCATGTGCACCCGCAAATGACGGCCATTGCTGATGATGTGAACACCCCGATTACCCTGTTCGATCGGCACACCATGTTCATGCAGCCCTACGGCGTACCGAGCCCTCGTCGCCAGGGATCCGTGAGCGACCAGGAATTGTGGGAAGAGTTTATCCATAATCTCGGCCATCGCCTGGGGCTGACCTATGCTGCCACCCAGGAGCCCGGCGAACACCCGCAGGTACCGGATGGGAAAACGATGCGCGATGTGCTGGTGGCAAAAATCCGCGAGAATCTGGCGACGATGGGCAGCCGTTACGACCAGCTTGATGACAATCACGTGATTGACGATTTTCATTACCACATCTTCCCCAATGCGGTGTTCAACTTTTTCGCCGGCTGGTTCGGGCTGATTCTCGCGCGGCCGGGGGCGACACCCGACGAGTGCATTGTTGATGTTTGGAATTTTGACTTACTGGCTGAAGATGCGCCCAATCAGCATCCGCGCCCGGTCAGTGTTGAACTGGTCGGTGACGAGCTGCGGGCACTGGGGCCAGTGTTTATGCAAGATCTCGATGTTATGGCACGAGCCCAAAAGGGTCTGCGTCAGCCGGGTATGACGCATATGAAGCTGACCGCAGCCGAAGCACGCATCGGCAGGCTGCATGAAATACTGGATCGCTACATTCAACCGGAAACGGGATTGCGACTGCCGGAGTGATTTCCTTAGTCGTTTACGAGCCAAGTCCCGGATCGCGGTGCCCGGCCATACGGCCACCATCGGCGGTGAATTCTGCGCCGGTGGAGTAGGAACTCTCGTCCGATGCCAGGAAGAGCACCAGGTTGGCAATTTCTTCGGGTTGGCCAACACGGGAAATAGGCAGGCTGGCGTAGGCGGCATCCTTGTCCACACCGTCAAACTCCGGGCCATTGATCATGGGGGTGTCGACACCGCCCGGATGCACCGAGTTAACCCGAATGCCATACCGGCCCAGCTCCATGGCAGCGCTTTTGGTCATGCCGCGCACTGCCCATTTACTCCCCACGTAGCCAATCACCCCTTCAACGCCTTCCAGGCCGCCAGTCGATGAGATGTTGATAATAGAGCCGCCGCCGGCCGCTCGCATGGCGGGGACGGCAGCGCGCATACCCAAAAACACGCCGGTTTGATTAACTTCAGTGACAAGTTTGAAATCCTCCAGGCTCATGTGCTCCAGCAGGCCGATGCGAACGATACCGGCATTGTTGACCAGAATATCGAGCCGGCCAAAATGTGCCAGGGTTTGCTTGATGACGGCTTCCCATTGCTCTTCACTGACGACGTCCAGGTGCACAGCGAGAGCAGCTGCACCGAGAGATTCCGCCAGTTCGGCGCAGGCATCGTCAACGATATCGGCGATGATTACTTGCGCCCCTTCCTGGACAAATCGCCTGGCCTCAGCAGCGCCCTGGCCGCCAGCGCCGCCGGTGATCAGGGCGACCTTGCCCGCCAGTCTTTGTGTTGATGTCGTTTTCATAAGTTTTCCGTTCTAGTGCTTGTTTGGGTTTGCTGCCATCAGGGCTCGAGTACAGCTGTCTGGCGTACGAAGCCGCGACTGGTGTCAGATACCAGTCGTTCACAGTGTTCTGAAATCAACTGATAGCGAGGGAAGCGGGCCAGTAGTTCGGCAACGCCGATACGCAGTTCCATTCTTGCCAACAGGTTGCCAAGACAAAAATGAGTACCGAAGCCAAAGGTCAGGTGCGGGTTGGGCTCACGCTGGAGATGAATGGCATCCGGGTCGGTGAAGACGGCCTCGTCCCGATTGGCGGCAGTGTAAAGTAGATGTACTCGCTCGCCGGGCGCGATCATTTGGCCATGGATTTCACAGGCTCTGGTCGCCACTCTCGACAACCCGGCCACGGGTGATTCAAGACGCAGACACTCTTCCACGGCGTTTTTGATCAGCGAGGGGTCTTCCACCAATTGCTGGCGCAACTCGCGATGTTGGTCTAATAGATAGATGACATTGCTAAAGCCGTTGGCGGTGGTATCGCTGCCGCCCAATAACAGCAGCGCGCAAAAGCCCAGCAACTCATCCCGCTCCAGCCTGCGCTCTCCTGTCGGCGGATGTAGCAACTGGCTCAACAGGTCCTGGCCCGGGTGTTTTTCTCGCTCAGGCAGGACACTTTCGACATAGTCGTAGATCCATTGTTGAGCGTCCGCGACTTTCGCAGGATCTGCGGTAGCAGCGTGAATGATGATATCGGCGCGCTGTTTGAATGCCTCCCTGACTTCCAGGCCAATACCCAATAACTCAGAAAGTACGACGATCGGGAGGGGGTCGGAAAAGGCGGTAAAGAGGTCGACCTCGGCATGGGGGTCGATCGCGTCCAGGAGCTTGATCGCTGCACGCCGGGTAAACTCCTCCAGGTCACGTATACGCCGGGGAGTGAAGGTATCGCGTACCGGATGGCGCAGCTCGGTGTGGTAGGGCGGGTCTTGCGAAAACATCATTGGTTTGTCGGGCACAAAGCCTACGGGCGTGGTGCCCCTGGACGAGGTAAATGTTTCGGTATCACGCAATATGGCTTTTATATCGGCGTAACGGGACACCACCCACATGGTGTGCGCCTCGCAGAACGCTATAGGGCACTCTTCCCGCAGCTGGCGATAGCTCGGGTAGGGGTCATCGAGACTACTCAGGAATGGGGGATTGATATCCATGTTGGTAAGGACTATTAACCTGCTCAGAATTTCGTGAACGTCACAGTGCTATCTAATAATAAGTGCTAGGATCAAATTAACAACGACGATCAGCCTGAATATAAGGACGATTATTTCCTGTGAGCGATGTGATCAATACCGCGAGAGTGCTTTATCGGCTCATTCAGCGGCGCCCGGTGAACGATGAGGAGTTCGATCGCTGCATGGTAGAGGTGTTTAACCTGGGTGGCATTAACGATGCGGAGATGGCCAGGCAGAGCCGCGATGAACTGGTCAGTTCCCTGCGCCAGCAACCGCGCATGCCCAAGGTCGTTAAATACTGGCAAAAAACCTTCGCCAGGGAAGAAGAATTGTCCGAAACCAAGGCCATAGAATTTGTCCGCGAGGTTTGGGGCGCTATCGAGGAGCTCAATATTTGGTTTCGGCCGAATATATCAGGCGGCACGCTCCGCTATACCCGGGGTGCCATCAGCGATATCCATCCTTATTTGACCAAAGACCGACCCTTTTGGTCTCTCGCCTTCACGGTCGAAGGGAGTGGTGTGTGTAATTGCATCCGTCGGGAATTGCATACCCATCCGGGCGATATGATTCTTTTTTCTCCCACGGCGCTGGTTGACTTGCGGCGAAATGATGACAGCGAACACTGGGTACATCATCACGTCGAGTTTACCGTCCAGAGCCATTGGTTGCGCTGGCTGGAATGGCCGGAAGTAGGCCCAAATATTTATCACCTGAGGCTGACGGGTGATTCTGATACGAACAAGTTTTCGGAGCTGATAAAAGAAATTATCAGCATAGACCCCAGGTCAACTCTGTTTGCAGAGCCGCTCAAACAGAATCTGCTGGAGCAATTTCTTATCCGCTGCCATGAATTAGCACAGCAAGAAAAGGGCAGGCCGATAGACAACCGAATCACCCGGATAGCTGCTTATATCAGTGAACACTATCACCTGAACTTCAGCGTTGAACATTTGGCAGAAATAGGCGGCTTGTCACGTTCCCGTCTCTCAATCTTGTTCAAACAGCAAATGGGGGTGAGTCTGCTGCAATGGCGTGATGAGCAAAGAATTGCCGAGGCATGCCGGCTGTTGTTGGACTCCTCTTTGCATATCAGTGTGATTGCCGAACAAATTGGCTACCAGGATCCCTTATACTTTGGCCGCTGTTTTCGCCAGCGCCTCGGTTGCAGTCCCAGTCAGTACAGAACCCAGCGGCTAGTAACTGACAATTAAGAACAACCCCAGGATAAACAAAACTACAAATCCCACCGTTTTTCCGGTTACCGTAGTGATAATACGCTTGGCCCGTTCTCCACACCGCCTCTTTACTGCGGTCCTTCCTCTTTATCGTCCCTGGATTCGGGTGTCAGGTTCATTTCCCAGTAAGAGTAAAGCGGCAGGCGCCGGCAGAGCAAAATCAGCAGCGCCAGGAATCCGGCCAACAGCCCCACCGATAAACTCAGGTCCAGCCAGGCATCAAACGGCGTGTCATCCGCAGAGAAAACCGGGACTATCATCAGGTATTTGCTAATCCAGACGCCTAGATTTATACCGAAACCGATGATACAGAGCGACACCAACGAGCCCTTGATGGAGGCGAAGACCAGCGTGGCAAAGGGGATAAAGAAACAGCCCGCCATCATGGTCCAGTAGTAGGGAGCGTAGTGGCCGTACATTTGCCGCCACAAGGGCTCCGATTCATGGGGCAGGTTGCCGAACCAGATGACGAAAAACTGGGCCCAGAATAAATATAGCCAAATCAGGATGAAGCAATGAACGACCCTGCCCACGTAGCGGATCTGGAGCGGGCCGAACCTGGCATCTTTGAGGAGCACCGCCGGGAAGACAATCAAGGCGGCGGTACCGGCTAACAGATTACTGAACCAGAAAAATATCGGAAACACCGTGCTGTGCCAGTGAGGTATCAGCATCATGGCGAAATCCCAGGCAAAGAAAGTATTGCAAAGGACAAAGGCGAGAATCACCAGCGGCGACAGGGCGTAGAGTTGTTGCTCTACCTGGCGATGATCGACAGCCGCATCATTTGCAGCGCTTGCCAGATCCGGTTTGAGGCCCTTGAATACATAGAAAGCAGCCAGACCATAAAACAACAACAGGCCAAATAAATCCCTGGCCAGCAACCAGCGAATGTTGAGCCACGGGCTCAGATGCTCATCACTGGCGGGTGCCAACCAATAAAACAACTCGTCCCTGCCATAGGCAACAATTAGCAGGAAGCCGAGAATGGCAAAGGGCATAAAAGCCAGGGTGCTCAGCTCGGCAAGTCGGTAATAGGGCTTGGCCCACTGCGCCCGAACAATTCGGGTGATGGCACAAAAAACCACACCGGCCTGGCTTACACCCATCAGGAACAGCAGCGAGACGGTGAACAAAGCAAAGTCAGGTTGCACCGCATCACTATTCAGTCCATACACGAGACTCGCCAGTCCCAGTGCAAACAGGGCCACCAGTACCCACAGGGCGGTCGAAGCCGATGCCGGGGCCGAGGATTGAACCGCTGAGGAGCTTGCGTCGGTATTCATTGCGTATCACTCAGGTTTGTCACCATTAGCTTTTTGTCACTCGTAGGTGCCGTGTCTTTTACATTGCCGTGGCCGAAACTGTCGCGAATGAAATTTATCAAATCCCAGCGCTCCGGCGGGCTCAATGCGTCACGGTAAAATGGCATGGCGACGCGACCGCGGGTGATAGTAAAAAACAACTGACCGTCGGTTTGATCCTGGGTATGTGCTTCATTCAGATCGACCGGTGAATTCTCGACAAACTTAACGCTGACCGGGCCATCGCCGTGGCCTTGCTGGCCGTGGCACACCCAGCAGTGGACCTGGTAAAAATCTGCTCCGCGGGCGATGGATTCCGCCGTTGCGGGTACTGGATTGGGGATCGTTGCCGCGGCGTCCTTGGCCGCGAAGATTTCCCGTTCAGTGGTCGGCGCCGGCAGGGTTTCGCCGCCTTCTATGGGTACGGCGTTGGGTTCTGCGGGTGTTATGGATTCCTGTGGTTTGACCGACGGTTGGTCCACCATATCCTGGTTCCAGGGAAAGCCCCAGGCCGAGGCGGTCGCTGCCAGCAACAAGAGTGCAACCAGGCTGTGCTGGTAAGAGTGCTTGAGGTCATGAAATGGCATCAAACCACCTCCCCTATTATCCGGACTTCCTCCGCCCCTGCACCGCGCAGTATTGTTTCAGCGCGGCCGGCGTCTTCGCGGTTGTCGCAGGCCACGGTCACCGCAAATTTGTCGACAGAGGCTTCCGGCACATACACACGATCGCTCATGGCGGGCAGTCGCGCGCTGAGAAAAAAGCCGATGACGGTGGCGAGAATGCCGAACAGAATGCCCATCTCGTAGGTAATAATAAGAAACGGTGGCACCGTGATAATGGGTCTGCCACCGGTGGGGTGCACGTAGAGCATGGCGGTCCCCGCCGCCAGGCTAAACCCGAAGCAGGCACCGAAAATGCCACCAAAAAATGTAAACCGCTTGATGACGGATTTTTTCTCGCCCAGCACCTCTTCCACGCCCTCTATGGGGACTGGCGACATTAATTCAGTGCTAGTGAAACCGGCGCCGACGAGCTCTGCCGCTGCGGACAGCGCCGACTCCGGCCCGGCAAAAAGTCCTACTGCGTTGTCGGCCATGCGTCCGTTCCTTCTTCCAGGGATTCTCTGCCAGGTGTGCTCATTGTCTCCTTCACCTCATACATGGATACGCTGGGGAAAATTTTCACAAATACCAGAAACAGGGTCACAAACATTGCCAGCGACCCCACCAGGATTGATATTTCGACCAGGCTGGGTACGTACAGCCCCCACGCGTCCGGCAGGTACTGCCGTGACAGCGATGTGGCGACAATCAGAAATCGCTCGGTGTACATGCCGATATTAATGGCGATCGACAGGATCAACATGGGTACCATGGAAGTCCTGAAACGGGTGGAAATCAGCAGCAGAGGGGCGACGGCGCAAAACAAGATCATCTCCCAGTACAGCAGCGCGTAATAGCCAAACAATTTGAACTTCAACGCCTCGTGTTCGGCAGAACTACCGCTGTACCAGCCAGTAAACAGTTCGACCATGTTGATATAGGTCCACATCAGCGATAGCGCCAGTAACAGTTTGCCCAGGTTATCGAAGTGCAGTTCGGTAATGTACTGCTCAAAGTTCATGTATTTCCGGAGCACGAACATGACGGTGACAATACCGGCTGTGCCAGAATAGATGGCGCCGACAACAAAGTAGGGAGCGAATATAGTCTGGTGCAGCGCCGGTACGATAGACATGGCGAAGTCCCAGGACACAATGCTGTGCACCGAGACCGCAAGTGGAATAATCAGCACGGCAAGAAAAGTGTAGGCCCAGCCCAGGCGATGCCATTCCCTGTCTGTGCCGCGCCAACCCATCGATAGCAACACGTACATATGGCGCCGAAAACCGGCGGTGCGATCCCGGGCGGCGGCGAAATCGGGGATGGAGCCCATGTAAATAAAAATTAAGCTGCCGGTCAGGTAAGTGGCAATGGCCATCACATCAAACAGGAGTGGCGAACGGAAATTCGGCCACATTTCCATTTGATTGGAATAGGGGAGGGCCCAGTGGATAAACCAGGGTCGTCCGACATGCACCATGACGAAGGTGGCCGCCACCATCAGCGAAAACAGGGTCATGGCCTCGGCGCTGCGATACATGGCCTTGCGCCAGGAACTATTGGTTAAGTGCAAAACGCAGGATAACAGCGTGCCGGAATGGCTCAGTCCAATCCAGAAAATAAAGTTGGCGAGATAAGTCCCCCACACCCCGGGGTGGTTCATGCCGGCGGCACCCAGGCCGTAATACAACTGATAAATCCAGGGGAAGAAAAAGCACGCCAGGGTCAGCCCAAATGCGGTTGCCAGGGCGATGTAGTAGCGCGGCCCGGTCTCTACCAGGGAACGGATGACATCCCGATTGACGTCGGCGTATTGTAGCGGTGCGCCATTAGCTTGCATGGTCATCCACCTTCTTCAGGTACACCACCGAGGGTGAGGTGTTGAGTTCCTCCAGCACCCGGTAAGCGCGCGATTGTTGCTTGGCGATGTTTTGCGATACCTGGCTGTCTGGATCCTTACGGTCCCCGAACACCAGGGCCTGGCTGGGACAGGTCTGCACACAGGCCGGTTGTACCTCGCCATCGCGCACACGGCGGCCACCGTCGTCCTTGGCCTGGTCCTTGGCCTGGCGAATACGTTGAATGCAGAAGGTGCACTTTTCCATCACGCCCTTTTCCCGCACCGTTACATCCGGATTGAGCTGCTGTTCCAGGGGCGCGTCCCAATGAGCGGTGGTGAAATTGAAGTAGCGAACTTCATAGGGGCAGTAAACTGCGCAGGCCCGAGTGCCGATGCAGCGGTTGTATATCTGGGTATTGAGACCGTCCTGGTTATGGTAGGTGGCGCTCACCGGACACACGGTTTCGCAAGGGGCCGCATCGCAGTGCTGGCACATCATGGGGATAAAGCCCAGTTTGATGTTCGGGTAGTCGCCTTCCCAATAGCGCTCGATCCGTATCCATTTCATTTCCCGGCCCTGGGCAAACTCTTCCTCACCGACAATGGCCAGGTTGTTCTCGGCCTGGCAGGCGGTCATGCAAGCCTCGCAGCCCGTGCACTTGTCCAGGTCTATGCTCATGGTCCAGGCGTAGTCAAATTCGTCGTAATAACCAGGCTTGCTGTATTTCTCCCAGCTCTTGCGCCACTGATCGAGCAGGCTCATGACGGCAACTCCTTTGTTGGAATAAGCATTGGGATAGGGGCCGGCACCAGATCGGGTCCAGCGCTAGTGTGTCCTTCAGCCTGTGAGTGCGTGGTCTGGATGATCTCTCGACCAAGATCGCGCGAGGTGCCACCGGTCTTAACCAGTTTTTGCTTGCGACCTGTCGCAACAACATTCACCCGGGTCGCGCCCCAGGCGAGGCTGCCAGTGTGGGCTTCCATTTGCGGCGCCAGTATTTTCAGGGGGTTGGCGCCGCGATTTTTGGCATAGCGGCCAAATTCTGCGTGACCCTGGCCGATGGGCATGGCAATGACATCGGGCATAATGGCGGGGTACACATAAACCGGTGCCGTAATCGACCCGTGGGGAGACTGGACCTCGACCAGGTCGCCCTCGGTTAAGCCCAGTTTCCCGGCCGTGACTGGGTTTATCTCCACCCAGGAACCGTAGACCACACTGGTGGTCGGGTCGGGCAGTTCCTGCAGCCAGGGCAGATTGGCGCCGCGGCCATCGTGTAAGGTGGGCGACAGGTAGGGGTGTAGAACAAAGGGATAGTTTTCGCGGGCGCCGGAAAACTCCGGTGCTGGAACATCGATATTGTCGATGACGGATTTGGCCAGGGTAAACGACTGGTGTTCGCGGTGTGTCTTTTCACCCCAGACGCCCGCCTTCAAGACCTTACGCCAGAACGAATCAAAGCTCTGCCCGGTAATGCCGGCGCCGTGCTGATAGATCTCGCGCCAGCCCAGCTGCAGGTATTCCTGCATGGTGTTCCAGGGCAGAGTCTCCTCAAGACCGAGTTGTCGCGCCAGCCCCAGTATGATGTCGCCGGTGGCCCGGGTGTTGTACAAAGGCGAGACCACGGGCTGTGAGAGTGCCCCGACGGGGAAGCCGACTCCCGGCTCAGGCATATCATCGCCCCAGCTCTCCAGGTAGGTATGACTGGGTAAAATCACGTCGGCCTGGGCGGTGGTTTCATCCATAAAACTGGAGAGACTGACAACCAGGGGTATATTTGCCAGTGCCTCTTTGAAACCCGCCGCTTCCGGCAATGTAAACAACGGGTTGGTGTCGTTGATGATCAATACCTCGATGTTGCCCTGGCGGGCCTGCTCGGCAAGCTCAAGCATCTGGCGATAACTTGCCTGGCGTGGGTGGCTGGCAGGGGCTGAATCCTCCGCAAAGCTGGCCGCTGGATTAAACACCAGGCCGCCGGGCTGGCCCAGGTTGCCGACCAGGTAATTCAGCGCGTTGACAGCAATTAGTGTGTTGAGACCATTGCTGTGGTTTCCCACCCCGTGGCCACCGATGGCTAGACTGGGTTGGGCCTGGGCGAAGGCCTCGGCGAGGTGCACGACAGTGGCCGCGGGCACACCCGTCAGGTCACTCACGTGTTCAGCCGAATAGGTCGTGAGCGCGTCGGCCCAGTGCTCTCGATCGGCGCCCTGGTAGTAGCCTGAGGCAACAATGTGTCGCGCCAGGCCCAGGGCCAGCAGGCCCTCGGTACCTGGCCGGGCGGCAATCCACTCGTCGGCGGCGGCACCACTGAGAGACATGCGTGGTTCGATTTGCACAAAATGGCCTCTTGCTTGCGCCTGGCGACTGTGGCCAAAACCGAGGCTGTGGTGTACGGGGGAGAGCCAGGTGCCGAGATAGTCAGCGCCGAAAGATAGCAGGTAGCGGGTATTTTTCAGGTCGTAGTAGGGCAGTTTGCGTTCGCCAAAGAAGCGTTCATTGGCAGCGTAAAGTGTGTGCGGGTGGGCGAAATCGTAGTGCAGTAATTGCCCAGAGCCCAACTCTGACATAAAGACTTCGAATAACTGGGCCAGATGCCCGCGTACACCCTTGGTGAGTAGACACACACGGCTGCCCGTGTTGCTGGCCCGCAAACTGTGCAGACGTTCGGCGACGCTGGCGAGGCCCTGTTCCCAGGTGGCTGGTGTAAATGATCCGCCAGTGTCAATGCTATTACGCTCTCCAGTGCGCAGCAGGGGCGTGGTAAGGCGGTCGGGGTTATACAGCTGCTGCAGGCCGGCCTGGCCCATGGCGCAGAGCCGCCCCTGGTTGACCGGGTGGGCGGGATTGCCTTCGATTTTTTTGGCGCGCCCCTCGCGGGTGCGTACGGAAATTCCGCAGCCAGCAGGGCACATGCCGCACACCGTGTTGTACCAGGTGGCGATACCGGCGCTGAACTGTTCCGGTGGTACTACCTCGGGAATGAGGTACTCCACCGGATGCTTGATCGATTCCCCCAACATAAAACCGGCACCCACGCCGACACCCCCTGCACCGACAAGCTTGAAGAACTCTCTGCGGTCTATATTGGCCAATATCTTCTCCAGCTTACGCTTGTGTTAATGGGCCCCTCATTTGTGACAGGTCCAGCAATCGAGCCCGTTAACCACCTCGTGTTGCTTGTGGCAACTGAGGCACTGACCCATTTCATTCGGCGCCTCGCGGCTTACCCTGGTCATGGTTTCCACGGGTCCATGACAGGTCTGACATTCCAGTCCGGCAGCCACGTGGCGTTTGTGGGGGAAATAAACGAAGTCTGGCAAGTCGTGTACCTTGATCCAGGGAATCGGTTCCTGGTTGCGCCAGTACTCCATCACCTTGCGTATCTGCGGTCGTTCGGTGGCAATAGACTTGTGGCAGTTCACGCATTTGTTGACGCTGGGTACACCCGCGGAAATGGATCGACGGGCCTGAACGTGGCAATACTGGCAGGGAATTTCGAACTCACCGGCATGGATTTTGTGACTGAAGTTAATCGGTTGTTCTGGTCTGGTGCCGGGAAAATAAGCGGCGTTCACCCAGTAGCCCAACAGCAGACCAATAAAACCGACCGCGATCAGCAGGGCCGCCGGTTTGAGGAGTCGCAATGTTGGAACCAGGGAAACACTCATCTGTTAGCTACCCTCACCTAAGCCTGTAACGGACAGGCCCAGTGTTTTGCCAAAGCCATCGCCAAATTCGTGAATCACATCAGCTATTTGCCTGTCCCTGGTCGCTCGCAAATAGGTGTCGGCCAGTTTATGAATGACCTGGTAGACATGGAGATTCATATCTTCAACCGTCATCTCCTGGGTCCAGAGATCGATGGACGCGGTGGTTTTTGTCTCGCTATCCCACATTGAAATCATGGCGGACCGACAGTTGGTCGGGCCGGGCTCCTGCGCGTCTGAAGCCTGCCAGACAATACGGGTCGGCAATTGGTCGCCATCGAGATCGATGGTCAGTTTGATTTCAGCGGTTCTAGACTGCATTGTGTCGCTTTGATTGCATGAAGTAGTATTCATAGTCCGGTCACTCTCAGGCTCTGGTACTGCATGTACAACTTTCTGATTCTTGCCGTTATGCTCGTCATTCTTGTCAGTTTGGGCAGTAGTCTGTTCTTCCTGGTTCGAGATCGCGGCAAGACCCGGCGCTCGCTCATTGCGTTGAGTGTGCGCGTGGCCTTCTCGATACTCCTGCTCGCGCTTCTGGCTTGGGGTTTTGCATTCAGATACATGCCCTAAAACCAATACACAAAGGTAAATAGAAATAACCAGACCACATCGACGAAGTGCCAATACCAACTGACTGCTTCAAACGCAAAGTGATTATCCGCATTGAAATGCCCCTTTATGCAACGCAACCACATGACCGTCAGCATAATGGTCCCCATGGTGACGTGGGCGCCGTGGAAGCCGGTTAACAGAAAAAAGGTCGAGCCATAGATGCCGGAACTCAGGCTAAGCCCCAGTTCCTGGTAGGCGTGGACGTATTCCACCACCTGTAGACTGAGAAAAATCGCGCCCAGGATCACCGTGATACCGAGCCAAATTGTCAGGGGTGTTCTTGAGTTTTTCTTCAATGCCCAGTGTGCAAGGGTGACCGTAAGACTGCTGGTTACCAGGATAACGGTATTGATAAAAGGTAATCCCCAGGCCTCCATCGCCTCTGTCGCTGAACCGCCGGGGGTCATAAACAGGGGCCAGGTATCCGCGAAATCCGGCCACAACAGCAAATGGGTTTGCAGATTGTTGCCGGCTCCGGCCAGCCAGGGCACGGAAATAATTCGGGCGTAAAAGAGCGCCCCGAAGAAGGCGGCAAAAAACATCACTTCCGACAGGATGAACCAGAGCATCGCCATGCGGTAGCTGCGGTCGAGCTGCCCGCTGACCATGCCCCTGAGTGATTCTCGAATAACTGTCCCGAACCAGCCAAACATCATAAATGCGATCATGGCCAGGCCGACATAGAAAATCGGTTCGCCGAAGCTCCCCTCGGCCGCAACTTTCTCGGTACTTTGATGGATAAAATTGACCGCGCCAAAGGCGGTGACGGCGAGCGCGGTAGACCCAACGATGGGCCAGACGCTGCTGTGGGGCACATAGTAGCGGGGAGTTTCAGTGTAGTTGTCAGCCGTGCTCATCCGCTCGTACCTCGAAACAGTGTGTAGGATAAACTGAAGGTCTGGATTTCCTCCGGCAGCTCTCTGTCGACAATAAAAGTGACTGGCATTTCCATGTCCTGGCCGGCTTCTAATCGTTGTTGCGTGAAGCAGAAACACTCGGTTTTATGCAGGTGCAGGGCGGCCTCTCCCGGCGAGACACTGGGCACGGCCTGCCCAATTACCGCCTGGCTGGCGCGGTTGCGCACGTAAAAATGGGTGGTATAGCTCTTACCTGGCTGCACACTTAGCTGGCGCTCCATTGGTCTAAATTCCCAGGGCATGCCGTTTCCCACCTGGGCCAGAAACTGTATGGTCACGGTGCGATTGATCGCTTCATTCCCATTTTCATAGGCCCTCTCATCGGCCGAGGAACTCTGTGCCGATGCACTCCCGCCGGTTTTACCATTGAGTCCGGTCAACTCGCAGAACACGTCGTACAGCGGTACCAGGGCAAACGAAAAACCGAACATACCCGCGGCCAACAACAGCAGCAGGCCGGTGTGTTTGCGTTGCTCTTTTCGGGGCTGGGGCTGGGGGCTCATGTGTCCTCACCCCCCTCAAATGGCGGCGGTGTCTCGAAGGTGTGTAGCGGTGCGGGGGAGGGGACGGTCCACTCCAGGCCTGCCGCTCCTTCCCACACCTGGCTGGTTGCCGGCTCTCCACCGCGGATCGTTTTAATCACGATATACAAAAACAAGACCTGGGTGAGACCGAGCAGCCCTGAACCAATGCTGGACACCATGTTGAAGTCGGTAAATTGGATAGAGTAGTCGACTATGCGGCGCGGCATACCGGCGAGACCGGAAAAATGCATGGGGAAAAATGTCAGGTTGACGGCGATCAGCGCGGTCCAGAAATGGAGTTTACCCAGTCGCTCGTCGTACATGTGGCCGGTCCACTTGGGCAGCCAGTAGTACACCGCCGCCATGGTGCCAAAAATAGCACCTGGATATAACACGTAGTGGAAGTGCGCAACGACAAAGAAGGTGTCGTGGTACTGAAAGTCGGCAGGTACCAGGGCCAGCATTAATCCAGAGAAACCGCCGATGCTGAACAGGACGACAAAACCCACGGCAAATAACATCGGGGTTTCCAGGGTGATTGAGCCGCGCCACATGGTCGCCACCCAGTTAAACACCTTCACCCCGGTGGGCACTGCAATCATCATGGTCGCATACATGAAGAACAGTTCACCAAAGACCGGCATTCCCGTGGTGAACATGTGATGGCCCCAGACAATAAAGGACAAAAACGCGATGGACGCAGTCGCGTAGACCATGGAGTGATAGCCGAACAACCTTTTGCGCGCGAAGGTGGGAATGATCTCAGAGGCGATACCGAAGCTGGGTAAGATCAGGATGTAAACTTCGGGATGACCGAAGAACCAGAAAATATGTTGGAACATCACCGGGTCGCCGCCACCGGAGGCATTAAAAAAGGCGGTACCAAAGTGGCGATCCATCAGCATCATCGTGACCACGCCGGCTAGTACCGGCATCACCATAATTAGCAGAAAGGCCGTGATTAACCAGGTCCAGACGAATAGCGGCATCTTGAACCAGGTCATCTCCGGTGCCCGCAGGTTAAAAATGGTGACGAGAATATTGATGGCCCCCAGCACCGATGATATTCCCATCAGGTGCACACCAAATATAAAGAAGTCCGTGCTCGGCGGACCATAGGTGGTCGATAAGGGGGCGTAGAAGGTCCAGCCAAAATTGGGTGCGCCGCCTTCCATGAACAGTGAGCTGAGCAGTAGCGTGAAAGCGAAGGGAAGAATCCAGAAACTGAAATTGTTGAGTCGCGGCAAGGCCATGTCCGGCGCGCCGATCATCAGCGGAATCATCCAGTTAGCCAGCCCCACAAAGGCTGGCATCACCACGCCAAAGACCATGACCAGGCCGTGCAAGGTCACCATCTGGTTGTAGAAGTCGGGCTGGATAAATTGGAGTCCGGGTTGGAACAGTTCCAGGCGAATAACCAGGGCCAGCGCCCCGGCGATGAAAAACAGCGTGAAACTGAGCCACAGGTACAACGTACCGATTTCCTTGTGATTGGTTGTCAGTAACCAGCGAGCGAAAAATGCGATCACAGGATGGCGAGGCGCGGTGTCAACTTCTGAGTGAGTAGTCATAGCTTAGCGAGCCAGGTAAATCGTCATGGGCTGGATAAGATCCCCGGTATTGTTGCCCCAGGCGCTGCGTTCATAGGTCATCACCGCGGCAAGATCCACATCGGAAAGCTGCGGTGCCCAGGCTTGCATCTCGGTATCGGCCTTGCCGTTCATCACCCGGTCAATGTGCTCATCGATGGCTCCGGTCGCGATAGGGCTGCCGGCCAGGGCGGGATACTTGCCCGCTTGTCCGGTGCCTTCCGGCTGATGGCAAGTGGCGCAGTGCTCCAGGAAAACTTCCTCTCCCCGGGGTAACAGTTCCCCCATGCTCCAGGACCTGTTGCGATCTGCCACTGCGGTCTCTGAGGCGAGGGCGATGGCCAATCGTTGATCCTCTATCCAACTATCAAATTCCTCCTCCGCTATTACCTCTACCACCAACGGCATAAAAGCGTGACCCTTACCGCATAGCTCCGCGCATTGCCCCCGGTGCACTCCTGGTTGATTCACCCGCGTCCAGGCCTCGTTGATATAGCCCGGAATTGCGTCTTGTTTTACCGCGAAGTCTGGCACCCACCAGGAGTGAATCACGTCTTTGGACGTGGTCAGGAAACGCACCTTCTTGTGGGTGGGCAGCACCAGGGGCTTGTCCACCTCCAGCAGGTAGTTTTCGGTCTTGGGTTCCAGGTTGTCTATCTGCGCTTGGGGTGTGGCGAGATTGCTGTAAAAACCAAAATCCGCTTCCACGTACTGATAGTGCCATTTCCACTGGGAGGCAGTGATGAGAACGGTGAAATCAGCATCACTGTTGTCTTCGATATCCAGCAAGGTGGAGGTGGCTGGTATAGCCATGCCGATCAGGATTACGATCGGGATCAGTGTCCACAGTACTTCCACCAACAGACTCTCGTGAAATTTGGCCGGTTCTGGTCGCCGCGAGCGATGGTGGGCAAAGAGCGTGTAAAAGATAGCGCCGAAGACAATGACGCTAATGACGACGCAGACTGCCAGGCTGAGGTGATGCAGTGCCTGGATACGCTGACTCATATCGGTGACGCCCGCGCGCATATCCCACTCCAGGGCAAAGCTGGGGCGCGCGCATAACCAGAGTGCAGTTAACACTCCCGCATGCTTAAGGCCGGTTGAGAGATGGCTCGCAGTGGCAGTCACAGTTATCCTTGTCCGTTATTTTTAACCCTTATTATTTTTCCTTCTGGTCATCCTTGATTTAGCGTCTCAATTGGAGCGTGGTTCGCAGTTTATTGTTACCCTGCCAGTCGCGGTAGCGTATAGCTTCCGCACGTTCGGTGGCGCTTGCCCAGTCACCGCGGTGGGCCAGTAAGAATTCATCGCCGGAAATTTTTGCCTGCCAGGCTTCGCCATTCCAATCGATGAAGGCCAGACTGGGGTTGTTGTGGCGGTGCCACTTTTCAGAATTTTGCGGAAGTTGCTCGAATGTCTCGTCGCGAATCCAGGCGCTCCACTTCTCGTGGTTCCAGGAAACAAACTGCATGGTGTCGCGAGCCCAGGGTTGATTGACAGGCTCACTGCCGCTGTAGACGGTTGCCTCAAACGCGAATTTGGCTGCCACCACAACGGCCAGCATCGCTGCTATCAGACTGAAACCAACCTTGTACATCGGCCTCTCCGTGTTCCGCCACGATGGGCAGGCACTATAGGGTGCGCCCACTCCCGACGGGTGTTGAGCGTAGGCTTAAGTCTAGACAATAATTTCAAGGTCTGCATTTTTTCTCTGTCCGAGGCCCTTGGGTTGGCTCTTCGGCGTGTCTAGAGACGCTGCAGCCCCGGCAGTTTGATGTGCATGGCGGTCCAGTAGGGGATCCAGACGTCGGGCTCGTTGTGAAACTGCAACCGCAAGCCATCGCGGTCGTTGTGTACTTCCCAGTCGTTGCCGTAGTCGTCGGTGTAATGGTCGCCGATTTGGGCATCATCGTTTAGCAAAACCTGTTCTACACTGCCTTCCAGCGGGGTATGGCGCATAGGATTGTCCTCTCCATATAACGGGTGACGGTAAACAACAGCACGTCTAAAAAATAGTCCAAGCCTGCGCGAAGTACAAGCGCGGGAAATTCCGAATTCCCTGTATCTTCCGGCAAAAACTTCTATTCTTTAGTAGACGGTGCTTAGATATCGATAACCTGAATTCTCCACAGGTCTCGAAATGGTATAGGTCATGGCGCAAGCAGTGTACCCAGGCCCGGAAGAGCTTCATTGGGGCGGACTCGGCGATCCGCGCCGGGATCAAGCCGCGTGCGGTGTGGGTTTGCTGGTAGACCTTGCGGGTGAGCCCTGTCACAGGGTTGTGGAAGATGCGCTTCGTCTGCTCAATCATCTGGATCACCGTGGCGCTCGCGGCGCAGAAGAAGGCACCGGGGATGGTTCCGGCATTCTGCTGCAGAAGCCACATCTCTTTTTCCGTTCACTGATAGCGGAGATTGATGACCCAGAGGGCTATGCGGTCGGCCAGGCATTCTTGCCGCCGGACGCAACCATGCGGCGGGCGTTGATCGAACTCATTGAGCGCGCGGTGACAGAGCGTCACTTCGAAATTTTCTTCTGGCGTGATGTTCCTACCGGGGTTTGCAACTGGGGCCGAACAGCGCGCGAGTCAGAGCCCTATATAGCGCAGTTTTTTCTGCGCCCGGTCATGCCATCTACCCTGCCGCGGTTCGAGAGCGATCTGTACCTGCTCAGGCGGATCATTGAGTATCGCGCCAGGCAGCGGCTGGGAGCCAGCTTGCGCGAGTTCTATCTCTGCTCGCTCGATATACAGACTGTCGTCTACAAGGGTTTGCTCACCAGTGAACAACTCAGGCAGTACTACATCGACTTATCTGACCAACGCCTTGCTTCAACCTTTGCCATGGTCCACTCGCGTTTTTCCACCAATACACTGGGTGCATGGCATTTGGCGCATCCGTGCCGCCGCGTTGTACACAATGGAGAGTTCAACACCTTGCAGGGCAACGAAAACTGGATGCGTGCCCGCGAAGCTGATCTCCAGTCACCACTGCTCGGTGCCGACGTAGATTTGATCAAACCGGTGGTGATGTCTGATGCGTCTGATACTGCCAAGTTTGACAATGTGCTCGAATTATTACTTGTCGCCGGCCGCACACTGCCCCAGGCACTACGGATGATGATTCCTGAGGCCTGGGAAAATGATCCGCTCATGCCCCAGGCGAAAAAGGACTACTATGATTTTCATTCAACCATCATGGAACCCTGGGACGGCCCCGCACTTGTGGTTGCAACCGATGGTCGTCATGTGGCTGCCATATCGGATAGAAACGGATTCCGACCGTGTCGATACTGCGTGACTGACGACGAGCAGTTTGTGATGGCGAGTGAGGCGGGTGTTCTCGATCTCAATGAAAGTTCGATCGTGCAGAAAGGCCGATTGAAGCCGGGTCAAATGTTGGTTGTGGACTCCAGTACAGGCCGAATTTTCGAGGACGATATCGTCTTGACGGAGCTTGCCGACCCGAAATATGGCAACTGGTTGAAAAGCCATCGTCTGCATCTGCCAGCCTTTCCATCCACCCCGGTGATGGCGGCTGCGACAGATCATGCCCATCACCATGACCATCTGCGTCGCTATCGTCAGTTGTTTGAGTACACCGAGGAATCAGTTGAATATCTGCTGGCACCCATGGCGGAGCAGGGTAAAGACCCTGTGGGGTCCATGGGTGACGATGCACCCCTGGCCGCGGTCTCCACGCGCAGTAAAGTACTCGCCAGCTATTTTCAGCAGTCGTTCGCCCAGGTTTCCAATCCGCCGCTGGATTTTATCCGCGAGACGCTGGTTACCAGCTTGCGTTCCCACATCGGCCGCCAGCGCAATATTCTTGCGGCTACGCCAGATCATTGTCGCCGGGTGCTGCTTGAATCGCCCATATTGACCGAATGGGAACTCGAAGCGCTGAAAAACATTGATGTTCACGAAATCCGGGCGCGCGAACTGGACGCTACATTCTCCCTATCCAGCTCACTTGAGTATGGCCTTGATGATCTGTGTGAAAGTGCGGTGGACGCTATCGGTTCGGGATTCGAGATCCTGGTGATATCGGATCGCAAGGTCAGTGACCAGCGTCTGCCCATTCCTGGCCTGTTGGCTATTGGCGCGGTTCACCACAGCTTGATCGGGAATGGTTTGCGCACCCGGGTCGGCCTGGTGATGGATGTAGCTGATGCCCACACGGTCCACCACTTCTGCACGTTAATTGGCTACGGGGCCGATGCTGTGCACCCCTGGCTGGCATTTCAAACCCTGGATCAGATGGTGATGCGCAAACAGCTAGACGTGGCTGTGTGGGAGGCGCATCGCCATTATGCTGCAGCGATCAAGGGCGGGCTGCTGAAGGTAATGTCGAAGATGGGCATCTCCACGTTACAAGGCTATAAAGGTGCGCAAGTGTTCGAGGCCATAGGTCTGGATCAGTCCTTGGTCGATCGATACTTCCCCGGCACGCCGGCGCATCTACCCGGTATCGACCTGAACATGCTGGAGCTGCAGCTGCGGCGTCGGCATAAAGAATCATTCCAGCCCCACGTCATTGCCACGCTGCCACTTCCCTGTGGCGGCGAGTTGTCCTGGCGTCGTGATGGCGAACAACATCACTGGAATCCCTTTACCATCGCGAAACTTCAGCAGTCCGCTCGCACAGCCGATGCGGGGGCGTATCGCGCCTTTGTCGATGCCGTCAGCAAGATGGATCGCGCCGGCCATACGATTCGCGGATTGCTGGATTTTCGGTTGCGCGAAGGTGGGCGTATCAGTCTGGACGAGGTTGAACCGGTGGCGAAAATATTGCCGCGTTTCGCGACCGGCTCCATGTCCTTTGGTGCGCTGAGCCGGGAAGCCCATGAGGCACTGGCGGTGGCGATGAACCGAATTGGCGCTGTCTCCGGAACCGGCGAGGGAGGTGAGCAGGTAGAGCGGTTTAATACCGAGCGTTCCTGCAGCATGAAGCAGGTCGCAAGCGGTCGTTTTGGCGTAACCATCGATTATCTCGGCGAGGCGAGCCAGATCGAGATCAAGATGGCACAAGGATCAAAACCCGGTGAAGGCGGTGAACTGCCCGGAAACAAAGTCGACGCGGGCATCGCGCAAGTGCGCTATTCGACGCCCGGCGTGGGTCTTATCTCGCCACCACCGCATCATGATATTTATTCTATCGAGGATTTGGCACAGTTGATTTTTGATCTCAAATGCGCAAATCCCGAAGCCGAGGTCCACGTCAAGCTGGTTGCCAGGGCCGGGGTGGGTACCATCGCAGCGGGAGTTGCCAAGGCGCGCGCGGATGCCGTGCTCATCAGCGGCGGCTCCGGCGGCACTGGCGCCTCTATCCTGACGTCGATCAAATCGGCGGGCATACCCTGGGAACTTGGTCTGGCAGAAACACAGCAGGTTTTGCTTGCCAATCAGCTTCGCTCCCGTATTTGTGTGCGTGTAGACGGTGGCTTAAAGACCGGCCGCGACGTGGTGGTCGCCGCACTGCTGGGTGGAGAAGAATTCGGTTTCGGCACAGCCCCGTTGATCGCACTTGGCTGTATCATGCTGCGAAAGTGCCACTGTAATACCTGCTCCGTCGGCATTGCGACGCAGGATCTCCGCTTGCGTGCCCGCTTCGCCGGGGATCCACAACACGTGATCAACTACCTGGTATTCGTCGCAGAGGAAGTCCGCGAGCTCATGGCGTTGTTGGGATTTAGAACCGTGGACGAAATGATTGGGCGGGTAGACAAGCTGGTGCCGAGCGGGCAACGCAGCCGATTTGACCTGACACGAGTGCTGTACCGACCACCGTCGGGTGACCAGCCACGCCGTGTACGCAGGCAATACCATGGAATCGACCAGCAAATTGAACACAGCATCATAGACAGCCTGGGCCAGCTCAGTGCCGAGACAGGGCCGGCCTCCTTCAACGTGAAACTGACGAATCGCGACCGGACCTTCGGCACGCTGATTAGCCACCACGTGACGCGGTTGCGCAGTGGCTCTCCCCTACCAGGGGATTCAATTCGCATCCTCTGCGATGGTCATGCCGGCCAGAGTTTCGGCGCCTTTCTAGCGCAGGGTATTAGCCTTCATCTCACTGGTGATGCCAATGATTATGTGGGCAAAGGCCTATCCGGTGGGCTGATCAGTATACGCCCGCCCCAAGATGCACAATATTCTCCACAAGCGACGATCATCATTGGCAATGTCTCTTTGTACGGTGCAACTCGTGGTGAACTCTACGTCAATGGCCAGGCGGGGGAGCGATTTGCGGTCAGGAATTCTGGCGCCTATAGCGTACTCGAGGGCATCGGTGATCACGGCTGTGAATATATGACGGGTGGTGTGGTCGTAGTTTTAGGGGATACCGGGAAAAACTTCGCGGCCGGCATGAGTGGAGGAGAAGCCTATGTGTTGGATGAGAGCGGGGATTTTCAGATAAAAGTGAATGATGAGAGCGTGCGCCTGGATCGGATTGAAACTGATCGAGATGAGCGGCTGGTCCGTGCATTGCTTGAGAACCATCGTGCGTTGACCGCGAGTTCTCGCGCCGATGAAGTGCTCAACCACTGGCACAAGTTCGTTTCCAAATTTACCAAGGTGGTACCGCTGGTTTACGAACAGGTCATTGAGCAAGCTCTACTCGATGGGCGGGACCTGCGCTGCGTAGCGCCCGGTCCGCCACAATCCATTGCTCGCACTGCAGCGATGGCACCAATGCCCGGGAAACAGAATGAGTGAGCGACATCCAGAAGGTTTCCTGCGGATTCCAAGGCAGCCCATTGGCTATCGTGAGCCCGCCAGTCGGGTGCGAGATTTCGACGAGATTTATCGACAGCGTTGGGAACCTGACGCCTTGGGCATGCAGGCGGAGCGCTGCATGGATTGTGGCGTCCCAACTTGCATGAGTGGCTGCCCGCTGGGCAATCTGATTCCGGACTGGAATCAGCTGGTCAGTCGCGGTGATTGGCGTGAAGCGCTTTATCGCCTGCATGCGACGAATAATTTCCCTGAGTTCACCGGCTATACCTGTCCCGCGCCTTGCGAACCCGCCTGCACACTCGCTATCAACGATGACGCCGTGGCCATCAAGAGTATTGAGAGAGCTATCGTAGACATGGGTTGGTCAGAGGGATGGATTGTTCCTGAACCACCGCCTCACCGCACCAACTTTCACGTGGCAGTGGTGGGCAGCGGGCCTTGCGGACTCGCTGCGGCGCAGCAACTGAATCGCGTTGGCCACCATGTGACAGTATTCGAACGCGACGATACCATCGGCGGGCTGATGACCTACGGCATCCCCGATTTCAAAATCGCCAAGTACCAGGTGCAGCGTCGAGTCAATCAATTGGCGGCTGAAGGGGTGTGTTTCAAGGTCAATGTCAACATAGGCGAGACCGTAGCCCTGGCTGAGTTGCGCAGTAAGTTCGACGCAGTGTGCATCGCAATCGGGGCACAATCGCCCCGAGATATTGATATCCCCGGCCGTGAACTGGCAGGGATTGAGTTTGGACTTGCCTATCTAATCAAGGAAAACCACCACCAGGCAGGTCACTCTGACAATCGGGAAATTGACGCTCGCGGCCGCCAGGTATTGGTGTTGGGCGGAGGAGATACCGGCGCCGATTGCGCGGCGACCGCCATCCGCCAAGGTGCCGCCAAGGTCACGCAGATTGACATCAATAGCAAGCGGCCACTTGAGCGCCCGGGCGAAAATCCATGGCCAGAGCCGCCGCTCACCTTCGAGCGCACCTATGCCCAGGAAGAGGGCAGCAGCGATATCTACGGCTTTGAAGCACTGCGTTTTGAAGCCGATCAGCGGGGCGGTGTTTGTGGTATATCTGGCCAGAACGTGAGCTGGCGATACTCATCCCTGCGCAAACGACTGAACAAGACGATCGGTGAAGCTGTCGACATTCCAGCGGACCTGGTACTGATTGCCATTGGCTTTGCCGGTGCCGAAGCCGGCGCGTTCGGCGCAGATGAACTGACGCTCAGTGGCCGGGACACAGTAGCGGTGGATGAGAAAATGCAGACTAACCTGGCGGGCGTTTTCGCCGCTGGAGACGCCAACCTGGGGCAATCTATAGTGGTCTGGGCCATCGGCGAAGGTCGCGACGTTGCCTGCGCGATCGATACCTACTTAACCGGCCATACACGACTGCCGGCGAGCTTGCGAACAGCTAGCGTGCCCATAGCATGGGAGATGCGCAGTGATTGAGGTTAGCTGGACTCGGCCGCCACAGACGCTGTTATAGACGATGTCGCGGTCAGTGTCGGTGAAAATATTTGCAGGTATTTGGTGCTGTACTATGATGGAATGGAGCCATCAGCTGGCTGAACTGTTTGATCGAAGGAGGCATAATCATGAGTGCGTTCCAAAACGTGGTCATCGGAATGGATCTGAGCGAGGCCAATGCAAAGCGGTTACTCAGCCGTGCCTGCCAGCTCGCGGACCCCGCCAATATCGAAGCGATTCATACCTGTGAGAATCTGCATCATGAGCACGCAGAATACCCCCACGGCTCTTTCAGGACCTCGGAGGAACTTGATGCAGCGGTCATCAAGGAAGCTCAGAGTTTTTTGGACGGTGTTTGTCAGCCGCTTGGTATCACTCGGCGCAAGGTCCTGGATGGTCGCATCGCCACCGCTCTACACGACTACGCGGAGCAAAATGCAGATCTTGTCGTAATTGGATCACATGGGCGACATGGCTTAGAGTTGCTGTTCGGTTCCAAGTCAAACACGGTGGTGCACAATACCCCCTGTGACGTGCTTGCAGTACACCTGCCGCGCGAGGGCGAAGTAGCGGGGGAAGGCGGGCGTTACAAGCGTATTTTGGTTGCGGTTGATCTGTCGGCGGAGTCGAGCCAGGTGGTGAATCATGCGCGTCGTATTGCCGATGCCTGTGGCTCGGAACTCAAGCTTTGTCACGTCTCCAAGCACTTGTTGGAGGCCGGCAAACATGCGGATTGGGAGCGGCTGGAGGAGTTTGCTCAAGACTATGGTCTTTCGGCCGCAGATATACACGAACTCGCCGGACGTACCGCGCATGCTATCCACAGTTTGGCCAGGGAGATCGAAGCCGACCTGTTAGTGGCGGGTATCCACAACTATCACGGTGATGAATTCTTCACCGGTTCGACGGCGAATGCCGTGCTGCACGGTGCCGAATGTGATGCATTGTCTGTCCACGTCCGATCGGCTGCGTAGCGCTTCCATGTGACTATCTACTCCTAAGACCCTGGTCAGCTGGTTCTAATGTGGCGTGTGCGGACAGATACGCATGTAGAGTTCGCGTCAGGCAGGGGGTTGTTTAATGGTTAAAGAAAGTGATCCTTTATTTGAAGCCACCGATGTCATTGCAATGTTTCCAACGCTGGTCTGGAAAGTTCAGCTTGCGCGGGATTTACACACCTCCATAGATGAAAAAATACTGACGGCAATCGAGAGTATGCTACGAGAGGCCCCGAAACTCGAGCCTGGACGGGGCTGGCAGTCAGGTCCAGATCTTCACACACTCGAGGAATTTAAGGACCTGGTTGCTTGTGTGGTGAAAGTGGCAAAGGGCGCGCTTCGATTCTGGAGAATAGGGGATAATGCGATTGAGCTCACCGGCTGTTGGGCCAATGTGCTGGCCCAGGGCGCAGCACATAGACTTCACAATCACCCTAACAACTTTTTGAGCGGTGTTTATTATGTCCGCACCGGGCCGGGAGCCGATACCATAAACTTTCACGATCCTAGAAATCAGACCGGCATCATCAGGCCGCCGGTGGTAGAACTGACGGCCGAGAATACCGACCAGGTTGTCGTAAGTGTGGAGAATGGAACGCTGCTCCTGTTCCCGGCCTACCTGCAACACTCTGTTGACGCGCACAACAGCGAGAAAGAAAGAGTCAGCGTGAGTTTTAATCTGATGTTTTCATCTTTTACCGAAAACTTCAGCAAACCGCTATGGTAAGCATATTTGAGGTAGCTCCAATTACGGACCCCAGCATTGAGAGTGTAAAAATGTGCGTGGTGCGATATTCCGGCGATGGATATCTATAAACATCATCGTTCAACGGCTAAGACCATCTAGATAGACTATAATTGAAAGTAGGGTCGCATCGCCCCTGGAGCCTTTTGGGCGAGCTGACTTTGGGCATGTGCCATGGCGTTGTGTGAGCACCATAGAGCCACACCTGTGCGCCCAGTATTCCGAGCAGCATTAGGCTGGCTGTTCAGCTGGACGCTGGCTATCTCTGTGTCCTTCATTTCTCCTTTCGCCGCTGCAGACTGTGTGTCGCGGTCACTTACCAGCTCGGAACAGCGCGTGCTCGATATCTACATGGCCTTCTATGGGCGGCCTGCAGATCCAGACGGTCTGGCGTTTTGGGCAGGAAGATTGAATGCCGCCAATGGCAATCTCGACGAGATAATGGATGCGTTTGCAACTTCCCCGGAATACGAGGAGCGCTTCGGGCACCTGGGCCTGGAAGGCCTGGTTAGCAACTTGTTCCAACAATTATTTGGTCGTGCCCCCGATACAGCGGGATTGGCATTTTATATCGAGGTGTTGGAAAGCGGGGAGAGGACTCTTCAGAGCATTTCCCTGGACATCCTCAATGGCGCTCAAAATGATGATGCCCTGATCGTACAGAACAGGGTCGAGATTTCCAGCCACTACATCACTTCCCTGGAAGAAGCCGGTGCGAATGCTTCGCAGGTGGATGCCGATACACTCGCCAGTTGGGTGGCGGACGTTGATGCTGATTCGAGTAGCGCCGCGACCGCCTGTGGGGCCATCGACGTGGAAGTGGGGTTGACGCAATTCAGCGTGTCCGGCAGCTGGAGTTCCAGCGGTGGCGCGATCGCTAGCAGTGACAATAACCCCGTATACCAGATACAGGTTATAGAAGCCCGGCAAGTGACCATAGAGCTCTCCTCCAATACCGTCGATACCTACCTGTATCTGCTGGATGAGGATGGTGCGGTGATTGCGGAGAATGACGATATCGTCCTTGAGGTGAATACCAATTCCCGACTCAACCGCGCATTGGAGGAGGGTATTTACCAGGTGGTTGCCGCGACCTATTGGGACGGCGAGAGCGGAGATTTCGAACTCAGTCTCACGGGCGCTATATTTAGCCGCAGCGGTAGTTCAGACCCCCTGGCGGGTTCTATTTCTCCGTTTCAGCTGATTGAGTTGAGCGGGGATTTCGACCCGGAAAACTCCGCCATATCGGTGTTACTCACTAGTCAATCAACGGGGGTGACGGTCACGGTCCCAGTACTCTCTGCCACCGCAACCGCAGTGGAGTTCCTGATGCCCCCGCTGGTGGACCGGGAATCGGGAGAGTTGATGCAAGGCCGGGTTGATGTGGAGATTCTTCAGGCAGGGACATCTGTTGTCAGCCGCACCCAGGTGCTGGGAAGTCCACTGATCCTTGCGCCGGTAGCAATCGACAGCGATGTCTCACGGGGCGACTGGACGATTGCCTATATCCTGGCGGGAATCGATAGCCTCTCCCGGGCTGCTGAACTGAGCAGTGAACTCAACCTGGGCAACGATACCGCCGAAGATCTAGTCAGCCTCAGTGCCGAAATGGAGTCGCTACTGAATCTGGTACAAACGCTAGCTGCAAGCGGCACCGCCCAATCCTTTAGCACCAGTGATGGCGCGGCAATCCAAATGGACAGCAATGATCTGGACACTCTGGACAGCTTAATTTCCGCCTATTTCAGCGAGTTTAGTGGCCCTGCCAGTGAAGCGCAGTTGCACCGCGCCGCTGCCGGGCTGCGGCCAGCTGCGCAATTGGCGGGCGGTGTTATCAGCCGCTGCGAGGGAAATGAGGGGTTGTCGGCGGCAATTTCGACGGTGTGCGGCTCGAATGTCGCCGTAGCGGACAATGCAGTAACTGCCGGGGGTGCGTTAAGAAGCTGGGGCAAGTACATCTACGGCTTACCCCTGGCTCTCTCCTCTATCCCGCTGAGCACCTTACTCGGTACGGGTGCGGCCGGATCGGCGATGATTTCTGTCGCCTATGGCTGGTTAGCCGATCACCTGGCACAAACCCCCACAACGGTCGCATCCACAGTGGAGTCGATATTGGTAAGCGGAGCCGGGAGTAAGACCGGCATCCAGCTTTTTGGTCAGATGTACGGCTTGATCAAGAATTTTGTCACTACCACAGGTGATATCGATGGCAGCGATCCGGACGATCAAGCACCCGAGAAAGGTGCGGTGCAGGTCAACTGGGAACAGAGCGACGAGCAGGGTGAAATTATTGTCACCCACACACCGGCAGATGGCAGTGCTGCTGTACACATGCGTTTACCGGCCTCTGGGTCCAGTGCGAGCACCAGTTCCCTGCGCCTGGTAGCTCCACCCGACGATGCGGCGATACTGGTTTCCTGGGCTGGTGATGGGAATGGTACGACTTCTGGGCCGGGTATTTCCTGCCCTGGAGATTGCACCGAAATATTCGATCTGAATGAAACCATTACCCTGACAGCCAGCGCGGACAATGGTTCGACCTTTACCGGATGGAGTGGTGCCTGCACTGGTACAGGCAGCTGTACGGTTGTGTTGGACCGGGATAAAACGGTTACTGCAACCTTCGAAAAGAATGCAGCGATCCTTGTGTCTGCGCAAGGCAATGGCTCGGTATCGGGGCCGGGTATTTCCTGCCCCGGGGATTGCACTGAAATATTTGATTTGAACGAAAGCATCACGTTGACCGCCACCCCCGATTCGGATTCGACGTTCACCGGCTGGAGTGGCGACTGTAGCGGTATTGGTAGTTGCACCGTGGTATTGAGTAGAGATAGATCGGTTACGGGAAACTTTGAGCTCAAGGACGACGGATCATACTCTACCTTGCACTGGAATATTACCGATAGCTGCGACGACAACAGTGCGCTGAAGTTACGCTTCTTTGATCGGACGGACAACCTGGTGTGGCCCGATTCCTCCAATGTCTATACCTATGCAAACCTCGGACAAACCTATATCTCTTCGCTGAGCTGCATGACCGATAACAAAATATGCTATGGCGGTGAGAGCTCTGCTGGTAGCAGGAGCTGGGGGCTCGGTTTGAGCGGAGAGCGGGGCTGTGATGCCTGCTGCTACTCCTGTGCAGATAGGACTGTATCGAATTCGTTAACATGTTCCGGTGGCGGTGGCGGTGGCGGTGACACGGTGCGCTGTGAGAATGCAGCCACAATTGAAACCGGGCCATCTCCATGTCAGTGTGACCCGGACCCGAATATTGGTCTATTTCCGGGGGCGTACGGGACGATACTGAGTTGCCCGCCGGGAACCCCTAACACCACCACGGTGTACAAGTAGCAGCTCAGGTGAAACGATACTGACAAGTTAAGTGTCCATAATAGATATTCGGGTAATGAATACCTACAAACGTCATCGGTTTCGGCTAGGCGCCCCCCACCCGATGTCATCAGCTACGCCGTCTGGCTCTACTACCGATTCAACCTGAGCCACCGCCGGAGTGCCGGACCATTCATCGAAGATCTTCGTGCTGAACGTGGCATCACCGTCAAACGGGAGGCGCTCCGATTATGGTACCCAAAGCACTCGCTTCGCTCATGGGGCAGGCTCTGTATCAAATTCGGCGCTTTATATGTGCGGCGTTTGAAGCGAAAGCTCAGTAGCCACTTGAAGACCCATTTTTCAGGCGCGTGGTAACAGTTGTGCCGTTCAATTAGCAGATCATTTTCCGTTATCATACGCCGATAATAATAGATCCAGGCAGGTGTCGTTGAGCTATGTATGGAATTTTTAAACCGGCCACACATATACTCCCGTTGGCACAGGAACAGGTTGATACGCGTTACCAGCGGCTGCGCTGGCAATTGTTCCTGGGCATCTTCATTGGTTACGCGGGCTACTACCTGGTGCGCAAGAATTTCTCCCTGGCGATGCCGTTCCTGATCGAGGAGCAAGGTTTTAGCAAGGGCGAGCTGGGTATAGCCATGTCGGCGATTTCGATTGCCTATGGCTTGAGTAAGTTTCTGATGGGCAGCGTATCTGATCGCAGTAATCCGCGTTTCTTCCTACCGGCGGGCCTGCTTATTTCAGCCGGCGTTATGTTTGTGTTTGGTTTTGCACCCTGGGCCACGGGCAGTGTCACCATCATGTTTATGCTGTTGTTTCTCAACGGCTGGGTGCAGGGTATGGGTTGGCCCGCTTGCGGGCGCACCATGGTGCACTGGTATTCAGGTAACGAGCGCGGGCGAGTCGTATCAGTGTGGAACGTTGCCCACAACGTGGGTGGTGGCATGATCGGGCCCCTGTTTGTACTGGGCATGGCCTGGTTCAATGATTGGCACAGCGCCTTTTATGTGCCAGCCGTGGCGGCGTCGCTGGTAGCCGTGCTGGTGTTCTTTCTAATGCGCGACACGCCCCAGTCTGTTGGTTTGCCACCGATCGAACAGTACCGAGGGGACTACCCTGAGGACTACAGTGAAGCGTATGAACTGGAATTCTCCGGCCGGGAGATATTTCTCAAGTATGTATTGAATAACAAGTTGCTGTGGTACATCGCCGTGGCCAATGCCTTCATCTACCTCATTCGTTACGGGGTGTTGGATTGGGCGCCCACCTACCTGAGCGAGGAAAAGGGTTTCTCTGTGGATGAGAGCTCCTGGGCTTATTTCTTGTACGAGTGGGCCGGTATCCCGGGAACCCTGCTGTGCGGGTGGCTAAGTGACCGTTTGTTCAACGGTCGCCGGGCGCCGGCCGGCATCTTGTTTATGGCCCTGGTACTAATAGCGGTGCTGGTGTACTGGTTTAATCCACCGGGAAACCCAAGCGTGGATATGGCGGCCCTGATTGCCATCGGTTTCTTGATCTATGGTCCGGTTATGCTCATTGGACTGCAGGCGCTGGAACTGGTGCCGAAAAAAGCCGCGGGCACTGCGGCGGGCCTAACCGGCCTGTTTGGTTACATTGGGGGCGCGGTGGTGGCCAATATTGCGATGGGCTATACCGTCGATAGCTTTGGCTGGGATGGTGGATTCAAGCTGCTGGTCGGTGGTGCAATCGCGGCCATCCTACTGCTGGCGCTGACCCTGAGACATGAAAACGCTCATCACGCTAGTCTCGCAAAGGTACCGGCAAACCCGATTTGATCCTTCTTTTTCTAGGCCTGCTGCTTTGCTTTCTCGATGGCCTCTTGAACCCGTTTGGCCTCGGTGCCATCGAGCCGTTCTTGTAAACCTTTTTCCATCTCGGCCATTATTCTTGCGGCATGTTCGTTTTTTTGGATTTTCTCCCAATAAGCCGCGACTTTTGTTGTGCCAATGATTGGGTTGTCTACACCAAGGCGAGGCACTGTGCCCCGACACATAAACAGAGCTGGAACCAGCGCGCAGTCGGCTCGGCTGAGAGCATTGCCCACAGCGAAATCACCGTCGCCAAGATGATTTTCCAGGGCACCAATACCTCGTTTTACCTGTCCCATTAATAAATCAACCACCGCAGCAACACGATTGTCTGGCATCAATTGTCCTAACGACATAAAAATATTGTTCATCAGATAGACATCGGCGATTCTTGAAATCACACGAACATCTGCTCGCTCTTTCAGTGTGGTTCCCAGCATAGACTTTTCGGGATAAAGTTCGTCCAGATATTCGGCGATCACTTCTGACTCAGGAATGATTCCCTCATCGACCACCAAAACTGGAATCCGTCCGATGGGCGACTTTTTGACAAATTGACCAGAAAAGAACTCAGCGACAGGTAAATCAAATTCGATGTCAGTTATTCCCATCGCATAAATTTGCATTCTAACTTTTGCCGAATAGGGGCTGAGATCACCGGTATAGAGTTTCATGTGTTTTCCTACTTTTCCATTACGTGAATACCTACAGACGACATCGCTTCCCACATCAGTCCGGATTTCCCAGGCCCCACGAATTTAACATATCAGTACCATCGGAACATAAGACCGCAGAGTCAGCAGTGCAAGTAAATGCTGACCCCAGGGTCAAAACTGGAGCTGCCACAGCGGTGGCCAGGTGGCTCTATAGTCTGTGTTTATGCGCCTTGTGAGTGGTAGCTACGGGCACCATCTATTAGTTTTTAGTAGCTCTTTACGTCTGCGCCGATCGGGGTTGGAATTGCGATTGATCCCCTGCCAGGAACCAGAAACGGAGATCGCGTAAACGATCAACTTATTCTGCCGGCACATGCCAGATTGAGGGTGAAAACGTGAAACAGATCACTGCTGGCGTGGTTGGAAGCGACTTTTTGGCCTAAGCTTGGTAGAAGGAATTGCTGTTTATTATCCGTCCTTCCGGGGGTGCGCTGTGCTCCGAAGCTGGCAGCCCAAAACCATGTTCCACCAGGCCCGACGTGGGTACCGGGTGATGCTGCCCCTCGTCCTGGTATTTTTCCTATCTGCCTGCGGTGGGGGTGGCCCATCTCAGCCTGCGGCTTCCCCCGGATCTTCCACGGTAACCGGTACTGTTACCAAGGGCCCCATGGATGGCGCCACCCTGGATTTCTTCCTGGTTGATAATATTGGCATGGCCACGGGCAGCTCGGTGGCGACTACCACAACGTTTTCCGATGGCAGTTTTACCGCCACGCTACCTATGCCGCGAACTGACCTGATTATCCAGACCAGTGGGGGCAGCTACCGCGATGAATCGGACCAGCAGGGGCTGCGAACTATCAGCCTTGGCGGTGCAGAGGGGTTTGAGGTTCTGCTCTCTGCCAGTGAGGAGAGCATCGCCATCACCCCATTCTCGGCGGCGATACTGACCGATGCCCGCGAGGGCACCAACGGCACCGACTTTATGGATGTGTTCACCCAATCACGGGAGGAGGGTGTGGCGCGCTGGGGTTTCGACGTGCAGCTGGTAGAACCCTCTGACCCGATGAATCCCGATACCTCCCAGGATGAGGTGCTCAATTACGCCCTCATGCTGGGTGGCGCGGCCAACCTGATCAACAGCGCTGCCATTCAAATGGGCCTGGCAACCCCCAACTTTAATGTGATTGACGCCTTTATCCGCGATCTTAGTGACGGGATTCTGGATGGAAAGGAGTTGGAGACCACTATAAACGTTATGGTCGGTGGTTCTCCGGTTGCTTTCCCCAATAACCTGGACCTGGTCGCCGGGGTGCTGCGCTTTCGCAACAACAATTTCGCCCTTTACCCGGACGTGTTTGTCTTCCTCGAAAATCCCTTCGGCGTTTCCGGCGAGGCCGAGGGGCTTGTGGGTAGCGGCCTGGAATTACAGCTCAACGGCGAAAGAAGTGTGGTCATTAATTCGGATGGCGAATTCGAATTCCCTGGCTTCCTGGCCGACGGCAGTAGCTTCGAAGTCAGCATTCTCAATCTTCCCAGCTCCCCGGCCCAGCAGTGCGAAGTGTTGGATGGTGAAGGCACCATAGAAGGTGAGTCCCACGAAGACGTGTTCGTGGTGTGCAACGCGGTGTTGCCGCTGTACCTTGATAATGGGGTGAACTGGAATGATTACGTGGTAAATGATGGCCCCGATGATCTTAATGCCAGCGATTCGCCCTGTACTGGCGGAGAAACAGGGGATTACTTCGTCTGTATCCACGGTGGTGAGTATCGCTCGGTGGTTATTCCCGGTTACGACAGCTGTAGCGGGGTGAGCAGTAGCGATGCCCTGGGTGCCTTCGAGTGGGGCTGTCTGGAAGATACCGGAGGTGCATTTGCGGTTTCAACCGGATTGAAGGAAGACAAGTACCTGTCGGACTTGATCGACTGGACGGGCACACCGGCCTGGAAAGCCAACAGTGTGACCAGCAGCGGGCCGAATGGCACCAAGATATCCGCCGCCTCGGTCTGGTGGGGTAACCCGGTCAGCGTGGACAACGACGGCGGCAACCTAAACCCACCGGGCAGCGTGTACGTGGCGACGGTAGATGCGGTGGCAAATTATGCGATTACGGGCGACCGTGTCGCACTCGTGTTCGAGCCAGGGGTGACTCAAACAGGGGCGGGGACAGGTAGCAACAGCCATATTGTAGAGGCTATCGGCCGCAAGTTTATTTGGGTTGAGGGCACCGCGGATCCTTCCTACGATGATTGGGGCGTGTTTTGGTCGGACGTTGATAGCTCCGTCATACGCAATGTGCGGTTGGTGGGCAGCGACATAGAGAACAGCTTCACAGATGACGGCATCCATCTGGAAGCGGGCTCACAGAGCAATCTAATCGTTCATTCTCTGATCAAAGATATCCGCAACCGGGGTGTCGAAATATACGAGGATTCCAGCTATAACACCTGGTATGACCTGGAGATTGACCGCACCCGGTCCAACTATGGTATTGATTGTCGCGATTCGGAATACCAGTGGATTGAACGCTTGCACAGTGCCAAGGCCGGCAACCGTACCCTAAACTTTAACAGGTGTGAGAACACCACGGTACATGACTCCCAGGCCCATTTCACCCGCAGCAATTACGGTATGAATTTTTCCAGCTCGCCGAATACCACGGTTGCCAACACCTTCATTAGCAATTCCGGTAGCAACTACGGTTTGTACTTCAGCGGCAGTCCCAATGGCACAGTGGTGAACGTTACCTCCGTTCACAGCGGTAACCACGGTATCAATATTTCCGGCAGTGAGAATACCCGGGTGATTAACAGCACCTCGGTCAATGGCCGCCAGCGAGGCATCCAGTTCAGTTCCACCAGCGACAACTCGGTCCTGCTTAACCATGTTTCAGTTAACAACAACAGCGCGGGTCTCTCGGTGGATGCCACCAACATGACCATTTTCAATTTCGCCTCGGCCCATAACAATAGCGACGGCTACGACGGCAGTACCACCGGTGGCAACTCGATCGGTGGTATCCTGAAGATTATCGACAACCGCTGGGAAAACTGTGACACCGACTCACTTTCCGAACTAACCGACACCACCTGCCAGCCGCAGAACGGCTCCACAGCAACGGTGACAACCACCGGCTTCAACCTGATGAATGCGTTTGTTGGAAAAGTTATCGTCGACGATGCTGCCAATGATTCCGATAACCTCGGCGTGGCCACCTTTGAAAACATTACCAACTGGGGGGATTTCGAGAACAAGTTTCGCGGCTGGGGTGTGGATGGCAGCATATTCCCGGAAGACGACCACGACGAGGAATGCTACAGCAACGGCGAAGTCTGTCGTATATGGGATTGGAGTCTCAGCACTGCTGACAACAACCTGCGGAATGTTCTCGCTGACCCGGACGATGCCGATCCCTTCCCGGATGGCAACGATACCCTCACCCATACCTGGGATGGCAAGGATCATATAAACCAGATTGTTTTCAGCACCCCACCGTCACCCACGGTAGACACCGCGGGCTGCCGGAACGCTATCCGGGCTAACGGCCCGCCCTACATTTTTTACAGTGGAACCAAGATGGCTTGCGTGGGTGGGCCTATTGACCAGGCTGAGTGTAGCGCCGCCTTTCCTGGCTCGACATTTGACCCGGCTCTCCTCGAATGCACTTTTGACCCGGTTAGCCAGGCGGACTGCGCTGCGCGCATTACCGGTTCAAGCTTTATAGGCGGGGAGTGCAAAACCACCTTCCTCAAGAACGCCTCGGAAATTATGAATGACGGGATTGGCGACGAAAACGGCTTGTGCAATTCCAATGAAACCTGTCTGTTCACACCGAATCTCGGCCACTACCAGGGCCATGGCAACCTGGTTGCGGTCAGCACCATTGGCAGCGGTGGTACGCTGGAAAACATCAAGCTGATGCAATACGACACCAACGGTCGCCCGGCGCAGGAGTTCTACCCCACGGCGAGCACCAAGGTCATAGACTTTGTCGATAACAGTGTCGATGTTTGTGTCGACAACCGGTCATATAGCCAGGGCTTTGTCTTTCCCTCCGAAGTCACGATGCTGGATTGCACGGAAGAGGGTATTAATACACTGGTGGGTATGGAGGTATTCACCAATTTGCAGGAGCTGATACTCAAAGACAATGAGGCTCTTGATGACTTGACGCCCCTGTTCGGCTTGAATTCGCTTAGCTTGCTGGACCTGGAAAACAACACGCTGATACCCATGGCCCAGATCGTCAATTTTCCCGGCCTGGTCGATGTGAATTTTGCCAGCATGGATCTGACCGATGCTGACCTGGTGCATGTGGCCGCGCTCACCAATCTTCTTGAGCTCTACATCTGGGACAATAACATCACCGATATTACCGCCTTGCTGAGCCTGAGCAGCCTCGAAGTGCTGGAAATAGACAACAATGAGATCACCGCCGTACCCGACCTGTCGCCGTTGCCTGCACTGAATACCCTGGATATGGCCGAAAACCTGTTGACCAGCCTGGCCTCGCAGACCGGCACTCCACTGCTCAGCACTGTAGATTTTAGCTTCAATGACCTGCTGCCTTGCCACCAGCTGGACCAGTTCGAGGTGGATCTGCCCGGGGCAACTGTTACACGCCCGTCCAGTTGCGTACCGCTGTTGTCTGCACTCAGCCTGCCGGATTCAGAGCTGCAATCCTGCCTGGATGGCGCCGGCTTTGCGGCGCTGGCCACCGCCAATGATGTGCTGGCACTGCAGTGTGAGGTATATTCGATTGCCAGCGTGACCGATATCGATGAGCTATATGCCTTGCAAAGCCTGGAGATAGACGGCGGCAGTTTCAGCGATGTTTCCCCGATAAACAATTTGACTGGTTTGCAAAACCTTAAGCTCAAGGTTGGTAGTTTGACGGATGTCAGCGGCCTGACGGCACTGGTACAGCTAGTGAGTCTGGACGTGCAAAATACCGGGGTCACCAGTATCAGTGTGGTGGCCAACTATCCCCTGTTGCAGGAACTGAACCTGGACAATACTTCGCTCAGCAGCCTTAGCGGACTGGAGAACAGGGATAGTCTGACCGATTTCACCTTGTCCGGCGGCACGGTCACGGACCTCACACCGCTGGGCACCTTGGACTCACTGCAGATCGTCAATATTGACGGCCTTGCTGTGACCACACTTGCTCCACTGGAGGGCCTGACTACCCTGACCGAACTCTACTTCGATGGATTAAGCCTGGGTGCAGTCGACGGGACCTTCAATTTCTCCAACTGGAGTGACCTGCAAACCCTGCAAATCATCAACAGCAACTTTGACGTGCTGACCGGTTTTCCCAGCAGCACCACGCTGCCCGCGTTGACCTTCCTCAACCTGGATAACAACAGCATCACCAACGCTGATG
Source organism: Halieaceae bacterium (assembly GCA_965237855.1). Lineage (GTDB taxonomy): Bacteria > Pseudomonadota > Gammaproteobacteria > Pseudomonadales > Halieaceae > CBDEGK01. The sequence continues at coordinate 646,886 of CBDEGK010000008.1, forward strand.
GCCTGTCGGGACTTAATCTGCTCAATAGCCTGAACCTCAGCAACAATTCGATTACTAATGTGGATGCGCTGAAGAACCTGTCCGGGCTGACTATCTTCGATCTACGGGACAACCTGCTGAACGATATCGATATGCTCGGTGCCGGCACCCTCACCGATGGTATCCTGATCGACCTGAGCGGCGCCGGTAACAACCCGATTCCCTGTACCGATCTCACCAGTCTGCACGGCGCGTTGCCGACCTCCGACGCCGCTGGTGATATCATCGATCCGCCCAGCTGTACTCCCTGACTGGTGGTTCTACTCCCCGACGATGGAGTCTGCGTCCTCAGCCATGCAGCGTTCGATTAGGTATTGCCAAGTTAACTGGCCGATACCTTCCGTCTGGTTCCGATGCGTTGGAGTGATCGCGTCAGGCGCTATCGTTATTCAGGGCGAGGGCTGTCATCTCGCAGGCAGCCGCGGTAAAGATAGTCGATATCGATGTTATCGCTATAGCCATCAACGTACTCTCTTATCAGGGTGATGGAATACTCGGTTTCTTCGATGAACAGGAATTCGTCCAGGTTATCCTGATCCAAGTACCAGCCGCCATCAGCCAGCACGCTGAATTCAAAGTCTGTCGAGGCGGGCTCGCCGGGATCTCGGAAGCAGTAACTCCAATCGCCGCATTGCGCTAGTCCCACGTGATCGCCGTAGGTGTGACTGGTGGCGGAGTCCAGCCCTGTGTCCAGTGGGCCGGACACGGTTCCGGCAACCCGTATCACGTTGACAATATCGTCGGCGCTGGCGGCCCTCTGTATGCATTCCTCGGAGGTGACGGTGACAGAGAAGACGCCGTCGTCGTAGCTGCTCGGATCGTCGTCATTGCCATCGTCGCCGTTATCATCATCGCCGTCGATGGTTTTCGAACCATCGCAAATCTGAATGGTTTCGCCGGGTATCGGTGCCGGCCAGCCACAGGCGAGGGGGAAATGGAGGTCGGCGTGCAGGGCCGCGTTGAGTAGACCTTGCTGGATTCCTGTAGTGCCGCAGCCAGAGGCGCTGATCCGTGCACTAAATGCCCCGAGGGCGACCCGGGAAGCATCAATGCGGGTGAAATACCAACCGGCTCTGTCGCTGTAGAGGGTGATGCCGGAATAGCCGAGATTGGGTATCAGGTTGGAGACAGACACGGTGGCACCGGGAACGACTATCCCGTCTGGGCATCGTAAACGCAACCGCGCAGCGAGGCGTAATTCTCAAACCCGGTATCGATCGACGACAAGATGATTTTGGCATTGGGATCTTTGGGCTCAATGCGAAGCTGGAACCGTGCTGCAAGTCCCTGGTTGAGGGTGGCCGCAACCACGAAGAACTGCCCGGCGGGTAAGGTAATATTAACCAGAGCGCGATCTTGCGCGCCTGCAAACTGGGGCCGATGTTGCCGCGGCGATGCATCGACAGCGCCGTCCCCCTCGTAGACCACCTCGTCTTCCTGGTCGAGAATATAGAGATAGCCATCAATGTCACTATCAAGGGTAATAGTAACTTCGGTTTCTTCCATTACCGTCAGGGGATAGCGTGGGTTTAGCTCGCTGTAGGGGTCCTGGCCGCCGCTGGCGGTCCAGCTGCCGTCCTGGCTGCGACTTTCTTCCTTAATGAGGTCATCGATTATCTACGCCGCATCCTCGTACCCGTCGGCATCAATTGCTGAGATAACATCAGCGAGATCTTCCGCCGCGACGCCGATATGCGTTGCCTGGGAATCCTCCAGGGCCTGAATATAGTATATGGAGGCCTCGAAACGTTCATTGGCAACAACAGAGTCTTCATTCTGAGAACCGAGCAAAATATCCAGGGCGATGGCCTGAAGAGTGCGCGTGCCGGCCTCCAGCGAGTTGACATAAAAATCCAGTCCGGCGCTGTCCGGGTCCCGCCCAAACTGTTGTTGAAACAAGTTGCTAACCAATTGCGCATTGCTGAGGTTGCCGAAACGCGATTCGAACTCTGCTGAGCTGGCAAAGGCGTCGATGATGGAGTCCAGGTTGCCGCCTTCGTTCTTCAGCTTCTCCGACCAGAAAGCTAAACCTGCTGGATCTGCCGGACGACCATAGAAGGCGAGGTACGCGCCAATGACCGTGATTTCGTGGTCACTGTAGTCGCGAAAGTCATCGGTATGAATGCTGGAACTGGATAGAGAGGTTGTCAGGAGAGCGAACAGACAAGCTGCTTTGAGAAACACCCGGAAGCGATGTGTCATTTTCTGCCCTCCACTGAATACACTTCGATAGAAACGCATCTGTAGCTCTTGGAAGTATAGCCTATGCGGGTACTGACAAGTAAACTCACGGAATTGCTAGAATCGGCCCATGAACACATACAAACGCCACCGATTTCCGCACCTAGGCGGCCCCCAGCCATCATCAGTTACGCAATCTGGCTCTACTATCGATTCAATCTCAGCCATCGCCGGTGTGCCGGACCATTCATCGAAGATCTCCTAGCTGAGCGCGGCGTCACTGTCAGACGCGAAACGATTCTTCAGACGTCTATTGCAATCTCATAGCAGGAAGCCAAGAAAGATCGTGACTGATAAACTACGGAGTTATGGCGTCGCTCACCGGGAATTGATGCCGGACGTTGTTTATGACACCAGCCAGTACGCCAACAACCGTGCAGAGCAGTCGCATGAATCGACTAGGGTGAGGGAGCGAGGGATGAGGCGGTTCAAGTCGACAGGGCAGTTGTATGATCACGGACAACTGGATTTCCGCAGTTTTGTGGACTTAACTTGTCAGTACCCATGTATTCTTCCACGTTATTTACTTTGCCAATCACTTTAGATGTTAACCACGAGGCGCAATCAAATCATTTTAGACCGTTTAACACTTAAGCAAGCCTTTAGACTGGCTGAGAAAAAGGCCAAAGAAGGATTGATCCCCGAAGCGAACAGTATCTGTGAAGATATCCTTGCAAAGTATCCCATGAATAGGCTAGCCAAAGACCTGCTAAAAGCATTTGCCGTGGAGAATGCATCCATTCCATCTAAAAAAAACCTGGAGCCCCCGCAAGATCAGCTACAGGTCGTAACCAGTCTTTACGGTCAGGGGCAACTCCAGCAGGCTTTGGCGCAAGCTACGCAGTTACTGCAGCGATTCCCTCATTCGGTGACGCTTTATAATATTCAGGGTGCTGCCAATGCCGGGTTGAAACAATTTGACGCAGCTGTAGACAGCTACAGACAGGCCCTCAAGATCAAGCCTGACTTTACTGAAGCCTACAATAATATGGGTGTTGCCCTTAAGGAGAAGGGAGACCTGGAGGCGGCTGTAGACAGCTACAGACAGGCCCTCAAGATCAAGCCTGATTTTGCTGAAGCCTGTACGTCGTCAGACCATTTGGGACAGTTAAATCCATTTTCTAAGAGACACTTTTCTGCCGGTTCTTCCTCCACTCTAGCCTGCTAATCGCAGGTTGTGTACTTTTCGTTTGTTTAGAGTGCGCATTTTCACAAGGGCACGCTGATCCAGTATTTCATTTCTCCGTCCTTCGTAAACATCTGCGGGCGTCACGTTATCAAGCGACTCGTGGTACCGCTCATGATTGTAATGGGCAACCCACTCCGTAATGGCTTTTTCAAGCTCCCAGGGATAGTAGTAGTTTTCCAGCTTTACCACATTTTTCATAGAGCGATGGTATCGCTCAATCTTGCCCTGGGTCTGAGGGTGATAGGGCGTGCCACGCGTATGTTCCATACCCTGATTTTTCAACCAGGTCTTCAGCTCTCCGCTGATGTAACACGGCCCATTGTCCGACAAAAGCCTCGGCTTGTGCCGTACCCGTGCTTCGGATAATCCCGTCGCCTTGAGGGCGTCTTCGAGCGTATCGGTAACATCGGCAGCAGCCATCGTTGTGGTCAGTCGCCAGCTAATAATATAGCGCGAGTAATCATCCAGAATCGTCGACAGGAAATACCAACCCCAGCCCACAATTCGGAAATAGGTGAAGTCCGTCTGCCAAAGCTCATGCACCCGGCTGGTCGGGTGCTGGAACTTATCCGACGCGCTCAGTACCGTAAACTGAGGGCTCGTGATCAAGTCATGCCCCTTGAGAATGCGATAAACACTGGACTCCGAGACGAAGTAATCATGGGTATCGGTGATATGCCAGGCCAGTTCCCTGGGCGTCAAATCGGGACAATCCAAGGCAACATCCACAAAAAATTTCCGAACAGAGTCCGGAATTCGATTCCAGTGACGCCGAGATGCTCGGCCTTTACGTTCAAGGCCATCGAGCCCCCCTTTTTCATAGGCGTCATACCACCGATAGAAACTGCTTCGGCTGACTTTGATCTCGTCAAGTGTCCGACGAACTGACAGCTCAGAATCTTCCACCAGTCGGATAATGGCCAGTTTCTCTGAGGCGGTGTACATCAGTCGTCGTCCAAGGTCACACCCTGCCCAGTCAGACTTTTTTTAAGCCAGTCGTTGCGAAGATACAGCTCCGCCACCGCCTGCTTCAGATCGCCATTCTCGCGCTTCAGGCCGGATACTTCATCGGTATTGGCTTCCCGAACGGTATCACCGGAGAGGCGCTTCTTACCTGCTTCCAGGAAGTCTTTACTCCAGCGATAATACAGGTTCGCATTGATGCCTTCCCGACGGCACAACTCGGCGATAGAACTTTCTCCCCGCAAGCCCTCAAGGACAATACGAATCTTTTCTTCGCTGGAAAACTTCCTACGGGTGTTGCGTCGAATGTCCTTGACGGCCTTTTCCGTGTTTGACATGCTCATATCGATACTCCTCTACATCAGTTTAAATGTAGCAGAAGTCTCTCTTAGTGAATCAGGTCATTTGGTACCATATGGGCTGACGCCACACACTGAAGCCTACAATAATATGGGAAATGCCCTTAAGGCTAAGGGAGATCTGAATGCAGCCATAGACAGCTGTAGAAAGGCCCTGAAGATAAAGCCTGACTACGTTGAAGCCTACAATAATATGGGAAATGCCCTTAAGGCTAAGGGAGACTTGGAGGGGGCTATAGACAGCTATAGACAGGTCCTCAAGATCAAGCCTGACCATGCTGGCGCCTATAATAATATAGGGAATGCCCTTAAGGCTAAGGGAGACCTGGAGGCGGAACGTGTCAACCTCAAATGGACAGTCATTTCAAAGATAAACTCTATTTGATGTAGCCCGCGGCTGATAAAGTTGGGAAGTTAACGCGATCATCAATCATTGTGTCATCACCAGATTCTGCAATCGGGTTAATGGCCACGGTCTTTGCCGGCATGGGTACAGTCGGTCGCCCACGGACAAAGCGTTCCGGATGACGTTCATAGCGTTCATCAAGAACTCGTTGTTTTTGCCTGGCAACCTCGTGATAACGGCCCGTAAAAACCTGTTCCGGGGTAAAGCCCCCCAGGCCGCTGTGATGATGCTCGAAGTTGTACCAATCAAAGTAAGCTTCACACCAGCGCCGGGCATGCGAGGCATCGCTAAAACGGCCCGGATAATCCGGTTGGTACTTTTGCGTCTTGAACTGGCTTTCACTAAACGGGTTGTCATTGCTCACCCGTGGGCGACTGTGACTGCAGGTCACGTCCAGTTCTCGCATCAGGTCCAAATACCCGTGTGCAATCATTGGCGATCCACGATCCTGGTGCAGCGTGAGCTGGCCTGGCGCTATACCGTAACGGGCCGTGGCTTCGTCCATCAGCTGTTTCGATAATGCACTGCTCTCCTTGCGCGAGACCATCCAGGCCACGACAAAACGGCTAAACAGGTCAAGCACCACATACAGCGACAAATAGAGGCCCCGCCGCACCAGCGGTAGTTTGGTAATGTCCCATGTCCACACATCGTTAGGGGCGCAGGCTTTCAGTCTGGGAACAGCATGATGCTGGGCTGGCCGCTGCTGCCGACGGTCACCGGTCTCCCCTAAGCCACGAAGAATACGGTGCATGGTGCTGACCGAACACAGATACTGATCCTGTTCCAGCAGGCGTTGATAGACTTCAGCAGGCGGCTGATCACAATAGGGTTCACTGTGCAGTGTCTCGACGACAGCAGCACGCTCTTGGTCACTGAGGGCGCGCGGCTGCACCGACTGCTTCCGTGAGCGCCGCGGTGGTTCATCGTTGGCGGCACGCTTTTGGTAAACGTAGACCGTGCTTCGATTGAGGCCCAGCGCATGACACGCTCGCGTCAATGGCAGTCTTACGGGGCGGTGGATCATCACGTTATTCACACATCCTTCCCACTGCGTAAATGATCGAGCATCGACAATGCTTTTTTTTGCAAATCCAGGCAGTCGTTGGCAATCTCCAACTTGCGGTCCAAGCGACTATTCTCTTTCTCAAGCTGCTCAATGCGCCGCTGATCTGGCGTTTTCAAGGGTGCAGGGCCGGGAGCGCTTTTGCTCAATCCAGCCACGCCATTTTCCGCAAGCTCTCGTCGCCATTCCGAGATCTGACTACTGTAGAGTTTTTCGCGGCGCAGCAGCGCGCCAAGCTCACCGTACTGGCAGGCATCGGCTTCAGCGATAATACGTAACTTGTACTCGGTCTTGAACTGGCGGCGAGTGCGTTTCTCCAGCACCGGTTCCGGTGTAACTTGTGTGTCAGGCCGTTCTGATGGTGATTTTGGCATGTTGTGTGTCCAGTACCTGTGGCCCTGAAATCTATGTTATCCCAAACAAGAAGTGTATGGGGTCAGGTTGACACACAGGGAGGCGGCCATAGACAGCTTCAGACAGGCCCTGAAGATAAAGCCTGACTATGCTGAAGCCTACAATAATATGGGAAATGCCCTTAAGGAAAAGGGAGGCCTGGAGGCAGCCATAGAGTGCTATAGGCAGGCCATCAAGATCAAGCCTGATTTTGCAGAAGCCTACGAAAATGTAATGGAAGTTCTAGAAAAATGGAATAAGTTGGATGATCTTAGTGGATGGATTGAGAAGGCTCAGATTTCATTTGAGCAAGCATCTCCTGATATAAAATATTACGAAGCAAAGCTGTTATCCAGAAAAAATGATCATCTAAAAGCCCTTGAAATTCTGAAAACTGTTGAAGCTGCTGAAATTATAGAAATTAGACGATCTGCTTTTTTAGAATTGAAGGGGAAATGCTACGATAAAGCACAAGAATTTGATAGATCCTATGATTGTTTCAAGCAAATGAATGACTTCATACAAACAACGACCGAGTTCCAAAAGTATAGCCCTAACCAATTTTTCAAAGACCACACCCAAAAGTTAAATCAGCTTTTAGCTTCATCAAACCCAATCCCAAAACTGCCCCGATATTCAAAATCCGGCACAGATCCAGTTTTCCTCATTGGATTCCCCAGATCAGGTACCACATTACTTGATACCATCCTTAGGTCTCATTCGAGAATTGACATCGTCGAAGAGAGGCCAATGCTCAATGTTGCTCAAACATCAATCCACGCAAAAGGTGAATTGGAAACCTTGATAAATCTGAGCCTGGAAGATGTTGATAAGGCGAGACAAGCCTATTTAAACGAACTCGAAAAACACGTGGGAAGTGACCGGCATAGTAGTCTGCTTATCGACAAACTCCCACTAAATATTCTACAAATACCTCTAATAAATCAGCTTTTTCCAGAAACTAAGTTCATATTTTCTGTCCGTCATCCATTAGACTCAATACTGAGCTGCTGGATGCAGAATTTTAAGTTGAATGGTGCAATGGCTAATATGGTCAATTTAGACCGCATAGTTGATTTGTACTGTATTGCTCTAGAGACATTAAAGTTTTCACAATGTCGTTATGGCTTGGAAGTTCATAGGGTCAAGTACGAAAACTTGGTAATCGATCTCCAGACGGAAACAACAGCACTCCTCGAATTTCTTGGATTAGCTTGGGAAGCCAATTTGGAAAACTATAGAGATACTGCCCTCGAGAGGGGTAGGATTAATACTCCAAGCTACTCACAAGTCGTTCAACCTTTATACAAAGATGCGTCCTATCGTTGGAAGAACTACAAAAAGTATCTTGAGAAATATTTCGAAAAGATCGAACCATGGGTCGATGAGTTGGGATATGAACTGTGACAACTAGCAGGAAGTTCCAGTTCGGTTCTGCCACTTTCTGATAGAATTCAAATCATAATCCCAACCATAGCCTACCCTGCGCCATTAACTGACTTCGAACCACCAATCTGATCAATCATATCTATGGGGCATTCCACAGCTCATCGGACATCCACATTCATATGCAAGGGAAGCACCAGTACTACGCATGGAAAAGGGGGGGTTGGGGGGTGTGGGGTTGTTCCAGCAACTTTTATGGTCAATCCAATTCCAAGGTGCGAGTCGATAAAAGTGCCTTTATCGATGATATGCGCTCAAGAAATGCGGACCGCTGGGTTCTTCTGCTTTTGCATTCTGGAGATATCAATTTAGTATACGTTTAGGCATCCGTAGTCGAGATTTAGTGGGTATGTTAGTAGGTATCGATAGAAAGGATGCTGTAACTTATTGAAAAATAACTGAATAAACGCGGTTTTGGCTCCTACCTCTTCCGCCACCATTTATCTCCGGCATCCCATCTGGATAGAGGCATGCGAATGAATGAACGAAACTACCTGATAATTTCCGCCGTCATCTTTGGTGTTGTTGCTGTAATACACCTGGTTCGTGCCGTGAATGGCTGGGCGTTCGAGCTGGGCCCCTGGAACATTCCCATGTGGGTATCCTGGATTGGGGCGGTAATACCCGCGGGCCTGTCTGTCTTGGGCTTTCGAATGGCTTTCCGCCCGGACTGATGATGAGACCTCTGGCCCTGCTGGTGTCGCCGCTGGCCAAGGGCGCCTATTTTGATGACTACCTGGAGGTGGCGAAAGCGGAGCTCGCCGGTCTGGTAGGGGAGCAGCCCATTGGTCACCGCCAAATTTCCGGGATGGATTTTTTTGAGATAGAGGCCACCGACGAGCAATTGGCGGCACTGGCCACACTGTCTTTTGTGCAGGGTTTGTTCGAGTGTGAAAATGAGCAATTGCTACCACTGCCCGTCAACGCCGGCTTTCAGTTGCATGAAGATTTTGTCTTCGGTGCCAAGTTCAGAGGCAAGACCAACGAACTCTTGACGCAGTTATTGATCAATATTGGCCTGCAGAATATTGAGTACCAGTCAGTCGCCGATGTGAAGTTGCTGGATCCCATGTGCGGGCGCGCGACCACCTTGTTGTGGGCGATGCGCTATGGCATGAAAGCCAAAGGTATTGAGCAGGACGCCGGGGCCCTGGCTGACATTCGCCAGAACGTGAAAAAGTGGTGCAAGGTTCATCGCCAAAAACATGAATGGAAGGAAGGTTTTATCGGCAAGGCCAACAAGCAGGATAAGGGCAAGTTCGTCGACTTTGCAGCAAGTGATGCCAGCATGCGCGTTATTGCCGGTGATTCATCCCAGGCCCGCAGCTTGTTAAACCGGGAAACGTTTCACCTGTTGGTCAGTGACTTGCCTTATGGTGTACAGCACTTCACCACCGACAAAACCCGCAATCCGTTGGCCACGCTTGAAGCCTGTGCACAGGCTTGGAGTGAAAGCCTGAAATCGGCGGGCGTGATGGCACTGGCCTTCAACCGCTATCAGCCCCGGCGCGAGGAGCTTGTCGCGGTGTTTGCCGAGCACGGCATGCAGGCGCTGGAGTTCGCCGCTCCTCATAGAATGAGTGAGTCTATAGTGCGTGACGTGGTGGTGTTGAAACGAACACCCTAATCGGTCATATCCGGGTAGTGATTGTTTTGCGGTAGTTCAATCGCATTGGTCTGGCCTTTTATCTTTAATAGCACTCGGCCAATAGTAATATCTTCATCGGCGATCATGCCTTCGCCAAAGCGATAAATCGGGGCGTATTCACCGTGGTCGGCTTGTCGGAAATAGTCTTCCGCGTTGGCCAGGCTGGCCTTGCGCTTGTCGCGATAGGCGGCCATGCGCTCCGGACCGTGGCGTTTCTCGAGCATGGCCTCTGTCCGTGCAGGCGATAGCACCACCGCAGAGGCGTTGTTGCCACCGAAGCCCTTGGAATTAAGGATGGCCACCTCCAGCTCTGAGGAGTCCTTTTGCAAATGTTCCGGCCCGATCGCCAACCGGGCCTGGTGAACGTCGTCCGCCACCTCATCAATGGTCTGTATTCCGGGTAATATGCCGTGCTTGAAGATGCCCAACGCCACCGCCAGCTGGTCGCCGCTGGCCGGTGAAATGGTGTGGCCTACATAGGCTTTTACAGCAACCACGGGCCAATCACTTATATCGAAGGCTTCTGCGACCTGGTCGAAAATCTGCGACTCGGTGACCCGGTTTTGTGGGGTGCTCGAGCCATGCGCCATGACGAAGCTGCGTTGCTGCAGGGCTTCATCACCAACTAAAGCGACGGTTGCCGCCGCAGCCTTGGCCATGGTGATGTGATTGCCGGGGCCGGGAGCAGTAATGGATTTCTTGATGCCATCGGCATCGATGAACACGTCGGTAATGGAACCGAGGCAGGGCGCGCCGAGTTCCGTGGCCAGTTCATCATCCATGAGAATGAAATACTGGCTGGCCTCACCGATGGTGAAGCCGCAATTGGCGCCAAAGGGGCGGCTGGCGCGACGGTGATCGACCTTATCTTCACCATACACCTTCTTCATGTTTTCGTCGGTGGCCAGGGCGCCCATGGTGCCGAAACCATCCATGAGCTCGGGGCCGATGGGCGATTCACTGTTGCCGACCATGGCCACTCGTATTTTGCCAGCTTGAAGGTCGGAAACCGCGTGGCGTAGGTTGGAGAGAAACGTGGCGCAAGCCGCCACCGAACTGCTGGCAATACCCAGGTTGGCCAGTACATAGGCGTTGATAAAGTCGGTGGGCATGGAGTTGATACCCATCGCCAGTTGTTTGGTGGTGACGCGTTCGCCTTTCATGCGCGCCTGGTGCATGCCGCCGTAACCACTGTAGTCCATCTGCCCAAAGCCACTGCTGGAATAGACGCCAACCTGGTCGGGGTTGATGTGCGCAAGTACCGTGTCCCATTCAATACCGAGCGAGCGCAAGGCGTCGGTGGCGCCAAACAGGGCCATTTGCAGCCCGCGTGGCTGGAAGCGGGAATTGTACAGTTCACTCATGTTGAAGCCGCTGGGTAGCTGGCCGGCGGCTTTTATCGGGAAATCGCGCAAGTTGTCCAATTTGACGTTGAGCTCGCCGGCGACAGTAACCAGCACTTGCTTGTCATCACGGGGCTCTATGCGCCAGTTGTCGGGCATTTCAGTGGGCAGCTGGTTGGCAGCCAACAGGAACTGGATCTCGCCGGTGTGCTGATCCGGGTCTGGTTTCAGGGTGCCATTGGACTGCCAGTGCAGGGCGTCCACATCGAAGTAGCTGGGCTCAACCCGACGCACCAGGGTGCCATCGATAACCTGCTGACCATACTGGTCCGCCACCTCCACTTCGCTGAGCAGGTCACCGGCTTCGCCTGCGCCGGCGTCCCGGTATTGGTGTTCGCCCTCGGCTGAGACCAGGCCCATCATCACCGCCAGGCCCACCAGGGTTTGTTGCCGCTCCTGCTCCGGTAGAACGTCCAGTACCATCCTGCGAAAGCTCTGGAAGCCGGAAGTTCGACCCGCGGCATTGACGCCACCCATGCCCACAATGACAGGTAAACGCATAAATTCTCCCGGTACAAAGCGACAATGTTACCCGAAGTCTTGCCTGCCCGCCCATTCGGGCTATCGTGTATAGTTTGCTCATGACTAGTGCTGACAAACCACTCCTGACCATAGGCGAACTGGCGCGTCGAGGTAATGTCAGTACCTCCCTGCTGCGCTACTACGAAAAAGAACGATTGCTAATACCCACCAGTCGTAGTGGTGCAGGTTATCGCCTCTACGCGCGCAACGCAGAACGCACTCTGCGCTTTATTCGCAGCGCGCAGCGCCACGGCTTCTCGCTGCACGACATTGGGTTGATCGTGGGCCGGGATAAACACGACAGTAACTCGGTAAATCTGGTTGCCCTGGCCGAGGAACGGTTTTTGGATATTGAACGGCGCCTGACCGAGATGCTGGTGCAACGGCACGAACTCGCGTTTTTTCTCGAAGATTTAAACCTGCATGTGGATCACGGCAACCATGCGGCGACCGAAGCCTGTTATCGCGATCTGTTGGAGCAGGCCTGTGATCATGAGCACGCAGACAATCGAAAATCCTCGTTGGACAAGCTGGTACGAAGGCTGCACTGCAACCTGGCATCCAATGATTGGGAATCGGTTTTTGCGCATCTGCGCGGTCAGCATTCACACATGTGGCGCGAGGAAGATGGCTACAGCATACAATTCGCATCGCGCGAGCCAGCCGTTAAAGCTGCGTTGGAAAGAATAGCCGCCGGCGAGTCAAACTGTGAGGCACACAATCAACCAGAGGTGATTGATGCCGGGCAGGGGCCCATATTCCTGGCCCGGGGTGATAATGCCTTTCTCTACGCCCAGCTGTTTATGTCCCTGGAAAACGCCGAGGCCTGAGGGGTCAACTCACCAGAGTCGCGTCCACCTCGTCTTGCTGCAGACGGAACATGCTGGCATACCAGCCCTGTCCCGCCATCAACTCGGCATGAGTACCGCGCTCGGCGATGCGTCCTTCCAGCATCACCAAAATTTCGTCGCTGTTCACAATCGTCGATAGGCGGTGGGCGATGGTCAGCGTGGTTCTGCCCTCGCACAGTAGTTTGAGGGATTGCATCACACTGCGCTCGGTTTCTACATCAAGGCTAGAGGTGGCTTCGTCCAGCAACACGATGGGAGCGTCTTTGAGTATCGCGCGGGCTATTGCCACGCGTTGCCGCTGACCGCCGGAAATCTTGCTGCCGCGCTCGCCGGCCTGGGTTTGCAATCCATCGGGCGTGCTGTCCAGCCAGACGCCAAGTCCCGCCTGTTCTGCTGCTGTACGTATCTCGGTTGCTGAGGCGTCGGGGCGGCCCATGCGAATGTTTTCCTCGATGGTTTCGTTAAAGATGAAGCTGCGCTGGGACACCACTGCAAACTGCCTTTGCAGCTCGGCCAGGGTGAACGCTGTCACCGCTTTGTCACCCAGGCAGATACTGCCAGCGCTCGGGTCCCACTGGCGCAGCAGCAAATTGACCACCGTTGATTTACCCGTACCGCTGGGACCCGCCAGCGCCAGCTCTACGCCCCACCAGGTGGCGGCCAGAATACCGATGGTAATAAAAATCTCCGCCAGCGCTCGCTGGGTTGCGTCGGCGCCATAAAGCTTGTCCTGTCCTTGTCGCTGGGGTCATCAGCCGGTCATCAACACCAATCATAGACTGTCTAACACCCTCAATGTGTTTAGGAGGCCCAACGACCCTACGGGATTCGAATACTGGACCTTAAACCATGGTTTAAGGAGCAGTATCAGGCTAACACAAGCCACAACAGCTTCGGCAGGCCAGGAAATACAGCAATGGGGCACAGTACCATCAACACAGAAAGCGAGCCGCTACAGGTCAAGATACTGGGCATGGACTGCGGTGGTTGCGCCATGACCATTGAAGACGGTATTGGTAAATTGCCGGGGGTCGAAGAGGTTAATGTCAGCTTTACTACCGAGCGCATGAAGGTCGCGGGTAACGTCGAACTGGTTGCCATCGAGACAAGACTGGCGGAGTTGGGCTATAAAATTGCCAGTGAGGAAGATCTCAAAGTGAGCGACTTGCCCAGCTACGACGGCGCCGCTGGCTTTTTCCGCTTTCTATGGCAACAGCCGCCACTGCGGCGCGCCTGTCTGGTAACCCTGGCCGTTATTATCGGTCTGTGGCCCCTGGCCAACAGTGTCGGCATTGCCGGTATTGAACCCCTGGACATCTTGTTTACCCTGGCCGTATTCATCGCGGGCGGGCCGGTTTTCATGAAGGGTTTTCGCGCTTTGTTGGTGGCCCGAAGAATTACCATCGACCTGCTCATGGCAGTGGCATCGTTGGGTGCTATTGCCATTGGTGCGACCGGTGAGGCCGTCACCGTTATCCTTCTCTTTATGCTGGGGGAAGCACTGGAAGCCTTCAGTGCGGAGAAGGGGAGAACTTCGTTGCGCTCGCTGCTGGCTCTGCAGCCTCAGGACGCCACGGTACTCAGGCATCACCCGGTCGGGAATGATGACGATCACAGCCATGACCACCCGCGAGAAGAAGGCCACGATCACAGCCTCACTCTGCCGGTGGAAGAGGTGTTAATTGGCGATCGGGTGCTGGTACGTCCGGGTCAGCGCATTCCTGTTGATGGCATTTTGCTCAAGGGTGTCACCACCATTAACCAGGCGCCAGTGACTGGTGAGAGCATGCCGGTGTTGAAACAGCCCGGTGATGTGGTAATGGCGGGTACGGTTAATGGCGAGGCCGCCATCGAAATTGAAACCAGCCGCCTCGCTGCAGAGGGCACAATTGCGCGTATTGCCAAATTGGTTGAGCAGGCGCAAGCCGACCACAGCCCCGCGGAGCGATTCATTGATCGTTTCGCCCGCTGGTACACTCCCGCCGTGGTTATCTTGGCGGCTCTCGTGGTGGTCATTCCCGTGTGGGGATTCGGTCAACCACTGTTCAACAGCGCTGACAGTACCGGCTGGTTGTACCGCGGGCTGGCCATGCTGATTATTGCCTGCCCCTGCGCCCTGGTTATCAGTATCCCGGTGACTGTGGTGAGTGGTCTGACCCGCCTGGCCAGCCTCGGGGTATTGGTCAAGGGAGGTGCCCAACTCGATCGCCTGGCAGATATTGAAACCGTAGCTTTCGACAAGACGGGAACTCTGACTCACGGCAAGCCCCGGGTAACCGTGGTGCAAACGCCTTTGTGCGAACACACGGCCGCAAACGACACCTGCGGAAGTTGCGATGATGTGGTCGCTGTCGCGGCTTCAGTGGAGCGAGCCTCAGAGCACCCGGTAGCGCAGGCCATACTGCAGGCCGCCAGGAATCGCAGCGGTGTTGGCCATCTGCTCACCGCCAACTCGGTTGTTGCCCATCCGGGTAAGGGTGTCAGTGGTGAGCTCAGCAGCGGCCAGCGGGTGGTTGTCGGCACCGGTGATTTGTTCAACGATGCCATGGAGGGTTGGCAGGAGGTCTACCCCGGAGCGGAGACCGCCAAAAGTCGAGGTGACACCATTATGTATGTGGCCGCTGATGAAGTAGTTGTCGGTTATATCGGTGTGCAGGACGAGATTCGCGAGATCACCGCGGGGGCACTGTCAGAGCTGGCTGCTATGGACGTCCGCAGGGTTATGCTCACCGGTGATCACCGTCAGTCGGCGGAACGCATAGCTGCACAGATTCCCGGGATTGACGATATCCAGGCCGACCTGTCGCCTGAAGTGAAGTTGCGGGCGATCGAAAGCCTGCACGCTCGCCATGGCGCTGTAGCGATGGTCGGTGACGGCATCAACGATGCGCCGGCGTTGGCGCGAGCCGATATCGGCATTGCCATGGGTGGCGGAGGCACGGCGCAGGCCATGGAGACCGCCGATGTCGTGCTAATGCAGGACGACCTTGGTCACGTGCCCCTGGCGCTGCGCATGGCGCGTAAGTCTCGCCGTATTATTCGACAAAATATTGCCCTCAGCCTGGTGTTGAAGCTCGCTTTTCTGGGGCTGGCGATTCCCGGATTCGCGACCCTGTGGATGGCGGTCATTGCCGACGTGGGCGCCACCTTGTTGGTGACTTTGAATGGCATGCGTTTGTTGCGGCAATCTTGATTCACATACTTCTCGTGCAAGTCATGGCACACTGGCGCGCGTCGACCACTAGGCGGGCGCCTTTCGCACACTCAATAACAAGATAATAAGCACTCTATGACACATCAGATTGGCCCAATAAAGTTGGCCGAGGGCGTTCTTCCACGCCACGTTTACAGCTACCTGTTTGCCGCACTTCTCAGCATTGGTTTTTTCACCTACCTGACGGCCCTGACGCCCTATATCTTGCGGGTAAACCTTGGTTTGGACGAGTCAGTGTTGGGCAAGGTGTCCGGTGATTTGCAGTTCTCCCATGAATTGGTGCTGTTGAGCCTGCTGGGCTGGTGGGGCGCTATGTCGGACAGGTATGGACGCCTACCTTAGCGTATCCGGGCTGGCCTTCGTGGCTGCCATTGTTATGTTGGGACTAAAGCCCGGTCGCCCGCAACACCTGTTGAAGTCCGCTGAAAAAATTCCGGTACATCGGTTGATGCTCGAGGGACTACGTGCGGCCAGGAAGTCGCGCATACTGGTGCTGTCCTTTGCCGGGGGTCGCATGTTCGATTCTATCGGTCCCTAAGCGCCTTTTTACGCCATAGCCCTGGCCAATGGCGTGGTTTTGATGGTAGGCATGTTGGTGCGCTTCAAAGAACTGCGAGCACCCCCAACTCCTTAAGGTTCCAGGCCCTCATCCAGTTGCACACCGAAGCTGTTCAAAGCCATCGAAACCAGGTTGTACTGGCCGACCGTAAATACCAGGTCCATCATTTGTTGATTTGAGAAATGGGCACGCAAGCCGCGCCAGGTGTCGTCTGCTATATGGGCATCGGCGTGCAATTCATCGGTTGCCTGCAATAGGAGTCGATCAAGCTCCTGGAGCCCCGCTGTGTCGGGCCCCGTTTCGGCCGAACTGATTTCCTCCTCGCTCATGCCGAGAAAACGGGAGATCGACTTGTGCTGGGCCAACTCATAACCGGCCCGACACAGATGGCCTATGCGCAGTATCACCAGTTCCCGCTCTCGCTCCGGTAGCGTGGATTTACCGAGGATATGATTGGCAAATACCAGCCAGCGTTTGGCCAGATCAGGATGGTGGGCCAGGGTCTTGAAGATATTGTAGTTGCGCCCGGAATCGACAAAGGGGGCCATCATCTCGGCGGCTTTGTCGTCCCACTGTTCGGGTTCCAGCGCCGGGATGCGTGGTTCACTCAATCGCATATTATCTCCTTGGCCCTGGCTGTCAGGGCGTGTACGTTTGGCTTCTCGGGTTCATTCTGAAATGCCTTTCAGCGGCGAGCGCATTTTGGCAAACGGGCAAATCCCAGAACATAGCAGCGGGGGTGCCGGTGACGTGACGTTCTCCAAAAGTTCGGAAATGGTTTTCACAGCGCGACCGCTCCCAGCGACGCTTGCTCACGCAGTCTTCAATGGCCTGCTGCCGTAACGGCGCAATGTGTTGCTGTCGCTGGGATTGGCACTCGGCCATCAGGTCCTCAAGCGCGCCGCGCTCGATCACTTCTGCGGAAACCGTGAGACTGAGTAGCAGCAGCAAGTACAAACAATTTCTCATGGGCTTCACCATACCATTGCCTCCCCCAGGAACGAACCAGCGTCTGGATTGGTCTACAATGCCTCGCATTAATGCAAAACCCAAGGAGAAATGACAATGACGGATACCGCTAAAATTACGCTGGTGACTGGCGCTGCCTCTGGCCTCGGCAGGGCGATTACTGAACGCCTGGCGGCGGACGGTTGTACCGTGGTGCTGGCCGATATTGATGTTGAGAACGCCGAGAGAGTAGCCGCCGGATTAGGGCAGGGCGCGACTACACTGAAGCTGGATGTCAGTAGTGAAGCTGACTGGATCGCAGCCATGGATGTAGTTGAACAAAGCCACGGGCGCCTGGATGTGCTGGTGAACAATGCCGGTATCACCACCATGGGCTCTATTGAAGACCTCACGCTTGAGGCTTTCAAACACGAATTCAGCATTGATGTGGACGGGGTCTTTCTCGGTTGCAAGCACGGTATTGGCCTGATGAAAAAAACCGGCGGCGCCATCATCAATATGTCGTCAGCAGCGGGCATCAAGGCGGGCGCGCACTTGTGTGCCTACAACGCCGCCAAGGGTGCAGTGAATATGATGACCAAGTCCATCGCCCTGTATTGCGCCGAACAGAAAAACGGCGTTCGCTGTAATTCCGTCCACCCCGGGGCTATTCATACTGAGATCATCGATAAGACCCTGGCCCAGTCGGATAATCCCGATGCCCTGATGGCCAGCTTTGTGGCGTCTCATCCGGTCGGTCACCTGGGCGCACCCAGTGATATAGCGGCTATTGTGTCTTACCTGGCCTCCGATGAAGCCGGCTTCGCCACCGGCGCCCAATTCGTAGTGGATGGAGGAATGACCCTTTAATGTGATTGCGACACTTAGATAGTGCTAGGGCGCCTGCAGTACCACCAGCGGTAATTCGCGCGGCGCACACATCTGCTGGTAGTAGGCGGTAGAGCGGCTCATCTTGCACAGGGTTGCATACAGTTGCTCGCGTTCCTCGCCGCTTGCCACGTGGGCTTTCATGGCCAGGGTGCGTCGGGCGACACGCACCCTGACAGCGTCATTGGCGCGAATATTGTGCGCCCAATGGGGGTCGGTGGGGCCGCCGCCATTGCTGCCCCGCACCACCAACTTGTCTTCAACCCGGTAGTAGGGCAGTGAGGCCACGCGCTTTTTGCCGCTGCGGGCGCCCGTGGTATAGAGCATGAGTGTGTCCTGGTAGCTGTCCCCTGCAGCCCAGGCGTATTGGGCGGTCACCAGGGAGTAGCCGGTTAGCCACAACAGCACCTTGTCTATGGCCAGACCCCACTTGCCCCGCAAGATTAGAACACTGGTGCGCCCGTAGGAGGAAAACTTTTCCTTTTCTTTGACAGATTGTGGCCGGTGCTCAGACATGACAGCGTGCTCATTCTTGTTATGATTCCAGCATGATACTACTTCTCATTGTTTGTCTGATGCTGTCAGCGGAGGGACAGGCGGACGCCATTCGGGACATCCCCTTCGTCGAGCGGCCGGAAAGAACCCTGCTGATGAATATCCACCGGCCCAAGGGTGAGAGGTACTTCCCCGTACTGCTGTATATCTACGGCGGCAGCTATGTCAGTGGCGATCGCGATGTCCTGTCAGAACAGGGTGACATTCTCAAGCTGACACGGGATGGCGTCGCGGTGGTGACCTTCGATTATCGCTACAGTCAGGAGGCGGTGTTTCCCGCGCAGATCCTGGATGTCACCGCGGCCCTGTGCTGACTGCGCCAGCACGGCGAAGCTTATCAGTTGGATGTGGCGCGCCTGGCATTGTGGGGGCACTCAGCCGGGGGGCACCTGCCGGCGCTGGCAGGGGTAGGGCAAAACTACAGGCCGAATTTTGATGCGAGTTGTGGTGACACCGCGGTTTCGGTGGCAGCAGTAGTGAGTTATTTCGGGGTGTCTGATTTTGCCAACATCCTGGATGGTGTGGACAGGCCGGGTCCGGTCAATATTGTGCAGCAGTTGTTTGGTGGACCGTTGGCAGAACACACACGGGAGGTGGATCAGGCCAGCGTGCTGAGTAAGCTGGATCACAATGCGCCACCCTTGTTCCTTGTTCACGGCGACGCTGACTCGGTGGTGCCCTATCAGCAGTCTGTGCAGTTACAGCAGGCATACCTGGCGCCGGTTGTTTGAGCAGGTGCGTGATTTCCTGCTGCTACACCTCGGTGAAGTCGGGGTAATCTGAGTAACCCACTGCACCCGGCGTATACAGACTGTGCTGGTCGACCTCTGCCAGCGGCAAGTCATCCTGAAACCGCCGTACCAGGTCAGGATTGGCAATATAAGAGGTCGCATAGGCAACCGCGCTGGCGCCCTTGTCAGTGATTGCATGGTTGCCGCTGCCGGCATCGAAACCGCCGTTGACGATGAACTCGCCGCCGAAGTGATCCCTGGCCAGGGCAAATACATCGATCGGGCTAGCGCGCATGACGTGCAGATAGCCAAGTTGCAGCGGTCTTATCACTTTCAGCAGGTGCTCAAAGGTTTCCGCGGGGTTGGGATCTTTCACGTCATTGAACAGAAATCCGGGACAGATGCGCATGCCGACTTTGTCAGCACCATCGACGCCGGCCATGACGCGCAACACTTCATCGACGAAGCGAATACGGTTATCCAGGCTGCCGCCGTAGTCATCGTCGCGCTGGTTACTGCCTGGTGAAAGGAACTGCGCAGGCAGGTAGCCGGAGGTGCCGTGCAACTCGACCCCGTCGAAACCGGCGGCGTAGGCATTCACCGTGGCCAGGCGGTATTCTTCGATGACCTCTGGTATCTCATCGCGACGCAGTGCCCGGGGCGGGCTGAAAGGTTTCATGCCGGCCTCGGTAAAGACTTCACCTTCCGCACCAATAGCAGACGGCGCCACCGTTTCAGCATTCGCGCTTTTATTCTCGTCGTGGGAACAACGACCGCAATGCATGACTTGCAGCACAATGTTACCACCGTCGGCATGCACGGCCTCAGTGACCCTGGCCCAGGCATCGATATGTTGCTGATTCACTATGCCCGGCGTGCGGCAGTAGCCTTTGCCATTCTCGGAAGGATAGGTGCCCTCGGCAATAATCAGGCCAGCGCTGGCACGCTGCCGATAATAGTCCACCATCACATCGGTGGGGTTGCCGTCGTCATCGGAACGACTGCGTGTCATGGGAGCCATCACCACCCGGTTGGCCATCTCGATGCTGCCCAGGCGTAGCGGGCTGAAAAGATCTGTCATGATTAGTCCTTTAGCTTCAGGGGAATCAGCATGGCTGCCGATACCAGGGTCAAGCCGGCAAAGACTGACATTCCCATTTGATAATTTCCGCTCATGTCATAGAGGCGGCCCATAATGGTGTATCCCGGCATCACCAGCAGGGTGATTACTGGGCCCATCAGTCCCATGGCCTTGCCATAACTCACCAGGCCGAAGGCCCGTGCCATCATGGAACCCCATACCGGTAGCATGCCGCCAGTGGCAAGCCCCATCAATACCGCGGCGAATGCAATCCACTGGTAGCTAGGTTCGGCGGTAAAAATCAGCAGTGCGATCCCTACCAAGGCGATGGCGGTCCACAGCCCCAGCTTGAGATCGACTTTGTCAGCGAGAAAACCAAAGGCCACTTTGCCCACTAGGCTGGCGATCGCCAACACCATGATCAGGCGCGAGCCGTCGGCGCTGGTGTGGCCCAGTTCGATGATATAGGGCGCCAGGTTGGAGATGACAGCCGAATACACACAAAATAGTATTCCCAGTGACAGGCCGATAAACCAGTAGGCCTGGGAAGAAAGAATCTGCTTGATAGTCAGGCCCTGGTCAGCGGCCGTGGTTGTGCTTGTTGGGGCCGTCTCTCCCTCTGCCTGTAAGCCAATATCTTCAGGTCGACCTCTGACCGTCAGGATCACCACTGGCAGCACCACCAACAGTGCTACCAGGGCAAGGTTCTCCAGTGCAGTGCGCCAGCCGTCGGTGTCGATCCAGTAGGTCAATAGCCCGGGTATTATGATGCCGCCAGCAGAGGTGCCGATGGCGGCAATGCCCAGGGCCTTGCCGCGGCTGGCGCTGAACCAGCGCGACACAGTGGTCGACGAGGCCATGGATCCCGCCAGGCCGTTGCACAGGGCGAAGCTCAGGCCAAATACGATGACGAATTCGGTGATGCTGGTAGCGTTACCGGTCCACCATAATCCCGCTGCGAAGACCACAATGCCGCTGGCGATCAGCCAACGCACCGGGTAGCGGTCGAGCAGGCCGCCACAAACAGGTGCTACCACCAGGCCGATGAAGGTTCCCACGGTCATGCTGTACATGACCTGTTCCAGGCTGACGTCGAATTCCGCCCGCACCGGGCCCACCAGTAAGCTCACCGAATAGGTAAAAAATCCCACAATCAGCAATTGGGCGAAGAACGTGCCTGTTACTACATACCAGCCAAAAAACATGGACGGGCCTCGGTGATTGGAATGATGACTGCAATGTCCGCTAGTCCAGTAAAGTGGCCTGTCCGCCGTTTGTCGGCAGATCGGCTTGTCACAGACCACGGAGTGCTTATAGTAATCGTTAAGCGTGGATTTAGAGTGTTTGAGGGTATGAATGTCTGAACGAGGCACTGAATTAGTTGATCGAAAGGCGAATTGGACCCCGCCAGCGCGGCCGCAATGGTTGGCCGAGCTCAACCAGGAAGGCAATTTGCTCGATCTGCAGCAGGTGGTACCGCTGGACCAGGAGTCGCTGTTGCGCAGTGCCTGCGAGGCGACGGGGCTGAGTGACTTTGGCGAGGATCACTGGCGCGAGCCTTTTGCGGCCTTGTGCCGCGATTACGATGACACGGCGGAGTTGAACCTGATGGGTCGTCTCATGGCCCGCAACGATACCCTGATCTTTTTGAAGAACCGCCTGCAGCTGACGGAACTGCTCAAGCAACATCCCGAAATTCTTGATGAGGAAATACGCTCGCCGGCGTTTATTGTTGGTCTGCCGCGCTCGGGAACCTCCATCCTGTTCGAGGTGTTATCCCAGGATTCGATGTTTGGTGTACCGGAGTACTGGGAGGCTCTGTTTCCTTGCCCGCCGCCAGAGGCGGCCAGTTATGACCGCGATCCACGCATCGCCGAGGCCGATGCGCTGGCCACCCAGTGGAGCCGGGTGGTGCCGGAATTTGCCACCATGCATGAAATGGGGGGACGCCTGCCGGCGGAATGTGGCCTGATCATGGCCAGCAGTTTTATCAGCGATCACCTGGTGAGCCTGCAACAGGGTTCCGAGTACGCCGCGTGGTATGCGGGTGCGGATTTAACCCCCGCCTATGAGTACCATCGGACTATCCTCAAGGTGTTGCAGTGGAAAAATCCCCGCCAACACTGGCTGCTAAAGGCACCGGCCCACCAAAACTACCTGGATGTCCTGCTCAAGGTGTATCCGGATGCACGCATCATCCAGACTCATCGCGACCCCCTTAAATCGATGGCGTCTGCGACCAGCCTGTTGGGCTGCCTGTATTACATGCGCAGTGACAAGGCCTTTGATGCCGAGGCCTTTGCCGATTTCATGCAGGGGCAAGCCACGGCGGCACGCCTGGAATTGGTTATGGATCAGCGCGCCAGCGGCGTCGTGCCCGAAGCCAACATCTATGACTCCCGCTACCAGGACCTGATGGATGATGCGCTGGCCTGCGTGCGGGGCATTTACGCACACTTTGATATGACCTTGAGTGACGAGGCCGGTGCGCGCATGGGCGACTACCTGGGTGGTAAGCCCAAGGGCAAGTTTGGTGCGCACAAATACTCGGTGAACGAAGAGGAACTGGAAGAGCGCAAGTTTTTTGCTCGCTACCAGCATGCCTACAATGTGCCGAACGAAGTTTGAGGCTAGACTAAACTGAGAGTATCACTGACAGGAGAAATAACATGAGTCGTTTGGCTGGAAAAACCGCCATCGTAACTGGGGGCGCCAATGGCATGGGTGAGGCTACGGTCCGCTTGTTTGTCGAACACGGTGCCCGGGTAGTGATCGGTGATGTCGCCGATGAAGCAGGGCAGGCGCTGGCGGATGAGCTGGGCGAGGCGGCGGTATTTACCCACATGGACGTGAGCCAGGAAGCCGATTGGGATACTGCGGTTGCCTGTGCCCTGGAACTGGGAACCTATAACGTGCTGGTGAATAACGGTGCCATTCTGCACATGGCCTCTATTGTAGATACCACGCCGGAGGAGTTCCGCCGGGTGCTGGATATTAACCTTGTAGGTGGCTTCATGGGGATTCGCGCGTCCATTCCGCATTTTAAAGCCGCGGGGGGCGGGTCAATTATCAATGTTTCCTCCATTGATGGCCTGCATTCTTCGGCGGGCCTGTCTGCCTATTCATCAAGCAAGTGGGGCGTCCGCGGCCTGACTAAAAATGCCGCCATAGAATTGGGGCAGTACGGCATACGCGTCAACAGCGTTCACCCAGGTGGCATCTTCACGGCAATGGGTGGCAAGGGCGGCATATCGGAAGAAGAGATCAACACCGCTGTGTACTCTGAATTTCCCATACCGCGGGTGGGACAGCCGGAAGAGGTGGCCTATGTGACCCTGTTCCTGGCCACCGATGAAGCCAGCTACAGCACAGGCGGCGAATTTGTGGCAGACGGTGGCTGGTTTACCGGCATGCGTAAACCGGGTATGCCCTGCTCCTGAGATGAGTGAGCTGTTGCTATGACCAAGTTCGAATTTTTTTACGACGTTACATCGCCGTGGACCTACCTGGCATTCGCGGGTATTCAGCCCATTGCCGAGCAACACGATCTACGCATCAGTTGGCGGCCGATCCTGGTGGGTGGTGTGTTTAACGCGGTGAACCAGGGCTTGTATGAGGCCCGTGAGAAAGCCTTCGCAGACGAGCGCAAAATGAGTGCGTTTATCAAGGACCTGGGTGACTGGGCAAGTTTCCGCGGTCTCAAGATTGGTTGGCCAGACTTTCACCCGGTCAACGCTGTGAAGGTTATGCGCGGCTGCCTGGCGGCCTCTGAGCAGGGACACCTGGTGGACTTTTCACGGCTGGCCTTCGAGGCTTACTGGGGAGATTTGCGAGACTTGTCGGACGCGGCGGTGCTGGCGGAACTGGCGGAAGCTGCGGGTATGAACAGCGCTGACTTTCTCACGCGCTTAGCGGCGGATGATATAAAAGCTCAATTGAGAGCCAATACAGATGAGTTAATCGAGCGCGGCGGTTATGGTTCGCCCACCATGTTCATCAATGGTGATGATATGTATTTCGGCAATGATCGACTACCGCTGGTGGATCGCAAGCTGGGGCAGCTCGCCCAGTTAGACTGAAGTGTTTCAGCGCTCGGTTAGATGGGTGTCCATATGTTGAATCTGGCCCTTACCGTCACCCAGTAGCACGTCGTTATAGTGGCGTCCGCCATCGTGAGTGCGCGAGTGTCGAGCATAGTTCAATAACACACTGATGCGATAAGCGTCGCTGCCCTCCGTTGGCTCGGGTGCCGCGTGCATCACATCGGTGTAGTGCAAGCTGACTGAACCCGCTTTGGCCGGGGCGCTAATCCCATAGTTGCGGTTGCCGTCCAGGTTGCCACAAGAGGCGCGATGGGAGCCTGGCAAAAATCGCAACTCGCCGTTCTCCGGAGTGGCATCGTGCAGGTAGATGCTCAAATTCACAGCCGGACACATATGGGCATGACCGCCCATGCCGCAATCCCGGTGCCAGGGCAGATCCGACAGACCTTCTGCCATCATCGGAGTTTTATAAATCACGGTAATGCCGTCGACCGATTGTGGATTATTTGCGCGCAGGCCTGTGGGCATGGCCGGAATCAGGCGGGTGATTCGCGGATCCTCATAGAGGACAGCCAGTTCATCCTCCACGCCCCCGTTGAGAATCCGCGTACAGATTTCCTCGCCCTGCTGTTTTTTCCCCCACCAGGAGGTGTTGTCGCCGGCCGTGGCGGCGGCCCGTAATCGTCTCGCTGCGGCGCGGAAGCTCTCCAACTCATCCGTCAAAAAGACATCTGCAATGACCAGGTAGCCAGCCGCTTCAATAAATTCACGCATGGTCCCAACGTCGCTATCCACCGCGAAGGTTTGTGCCGGGTCAAGCTCATCGCCGGCGCTGTCAAAGATAGGCCATTTGTCTGCCTGGTAAATCGGCAGGCCGTGATAAATGGATCGCAGCACCGGTTCCCAGCGGGCGAAAGCGCCCATGTCGCCGTGGGTGCCGTCACCGAGTTTATTGCCATAGAGGAGTCCCGGCACGGTTTCCAGGTCGGCCGCCAGCTCTTGCCAGAGCACGGTACTAAGCTCGACCACCGTGGCAGCCTGTTCCTCCCCGGTTATCACCCGGATAGCATCTGCCGCGGGAAGGTAAGTGTAGCTCTGTTGTGTCTCCTGCAATCGAATGGCCAGCGGGGGTAGTTGTGCAGCCGCAGCCAGGACATTCAGTGCTCCGGCGTTCTGTAGTAGCGTGGGTAATTCGCGCTCATGAAAATCGGTGAAATCAACGTGTTCAGTTATACGTGTCATGAAGAAGGCTCTCAGGGTTTCCCACACTGTAGCGTATTGATTGTCTGGCTGCGGCAACTTTTGGTCTATGCTTTAACATGAGGATTGTGATCTGCGGCGTCTAGAGTAGATGGTGTGTTTGGGAGACTCTATAGCAATGAATAACACGGTGAAAATTGGCCTGATGGGCATGGGCCAAATTGGCCGCCAGCTTTACCACCTGGCCGCATTTTCGGATGATCTGGAAATTACCGCGGTCTCGGATATCGGCGCGCCAGAGGTACTGCATTACCTGCTGTCAACGGATTCTGGAGAATCAACGCCCTGCGACCTGGAGCGCAATTACCTGCACAACGAACACTTCCGGACCCGCTTGATGCAGGCAGATCGACCCGGCGAGGTGCCCTGGGATGTGTTCGACGTCGACGTGGTTATTGATGCTACCAATCGTTTTCGACAACCCCGGCACATGCAGGCGCACCTGGATGCGGGCGCACCGCGGGTTATTATCTCCCAGTTACCGGATGCCGACATAGATCGCCTGGTACTGGTAGGGCTGAACGAGGGCGAGATGTTGGCGCAAGACCGCATGATATCGGCAGGGTCCGCTACCACCACCGCACTGGCTATGGCTCTGACCGTTGTCGATGAGTCTTTTGGTGTGGAGAGCGCCAGCCTGACCTGCGTTCACGCCTATACCAGTGACCAGGCGTTACAGGATTACGCGGGCACCGACTTTCGGCGGAGTCGCTCAGCGGCGGAAAATATTATTCCCAATAGCAATCAGTCGGCACAGTGGGTGGAGAAAGTGTTGCCGCGATTTGCAGGCAAGCTGTCAGGTTTTGCGCTCAATGTGCCGGTGCAGAAAGGCAACCTGCTCGACCTGGACGTGGTGGTGAGTGATGGCAGTGCCACTATCGAGAACGTCAATGCCGCCATGGCTGCTGCCGTCGGGCGCTGGCCCGGACAGTTGGCCGTGACCGATGATCCCATTGTATCCTCAGATGTCATCGGCAACGCCTGTTCCCTGCTGTTTGATACCCGGGGAACCATCAAGGCCGGTCGACATATCTTCAAGCTGCTGGGTTGGTACGAGAGTCTCGGTCATGCGGCCCGGCTGCTGGATGTGGTGCGCTTGTACCGGGAGTTGCCGTCATGAGGGTGGCGATTAATGGTTTTGGTCGCATAGGTCGATCGGTATTTCGTATTCTCGATGAAAAACCCGACATTGAGGTGGTTGCCATCAATGACCTGTTTGACAACGAGGCGCTGCGCTACCTGCTCAACTACGACACGGTCATGGGTAACTTTGGCAAGCCGCTAGGCCTGGAAGACGCTTACATGGTAACGCCTGACAGCCGCGTGAAAATGCTCGCTGTGCCCGAACCCGCCCAGTTGCCCTGGGGCGAGCTCGGTGTTGATGTAGTGATCGAATCTACCGGCGTGTTTCGTGCTCGCGCGCAACTGGAACATCACCTGCAGGCGGGTGCCGGGCGTGTCATTTTAACCGTGCCCGCCAAGGATGATATCGACTACACGGTGGTATTGGGGGTGAACGAAGACGGCCTGTCATCGGAACATCGCATTATCTCCAACGCTAGTTGCACCACCAATTGCCTGGCGCCTATGGCCAAGGTGCTGAATGATAGCTTCGGTATTGTCGAGGGGGTTATTAACACAGTACATGCCTACACCAATGATCAGCGCCTGGCCGATGTGCCCCATTCGGATTGGCGTCGCAGCCGGGCGGCGGCTGAGAATATCATTCCAACCTCCACCGGTGCCGCCAAAGCCGTCGGTGAAGTGCTGCCGGAGCTGAAGGGCAAACTGGATGGTATCGCCGCCAGGGTGCCGGTGCCCGATGGCTCGGTTGTAAGTCTGTTTGTCGAGCTGGAGCAAGCCACGACCCTGGAACAAGTTCACGACGCGGTGCGAGAGGCAGCCCAGTCGTCGCGCCTGAGCGGTGTGCTGGAGTACAGCGAGCGACCACTGGTCTCATCCGATATTATCGGTAATCCGCATTCGTCCATTTACGATGCCAACTTCACTCGCCTGGTAGGAGGAAAGTACCTGAAAGTACTGAACTGGTACGACAATGAATGGGGTTATTCCTGCAGGGTCTGTGATTTACTACAAGGCATTGCTGAACTGACCGCCTGATTCGGTCATTATCGTCAGAATAAAAACTGCTGGAGAACAGAATGGCGCATAAGGTTGTGGTCTGGGGCACGGGCAATGTAGGTCGACCGGCGGTCCGTGCGGTGCTGGCGCATCCACAGCTCGAGTTGGTGGCGGTAATAGTGTCCAACCCCGACAAAGTCGGTGTGGATGCAGCTACCCTGGTCGGGTTGGCGGAGACCGGCGTACACGCCAGCGATCAGGTCGAGGATATCCTCGCACTCGGCGCAGATACTGTGGTTTATACCGCGACCGCGGATACACGGCCCGAGGAGGCATTGAATGATTTACTGGCGTGTCTGAACAGCGGCCACAACGTGGTGTCCACTTCCTTTTATAGCTTTTTGTACCCACCGACCACGGACTCGAATTTGCTGGGGCTTATTGAAGCGGCCTGCGAGGAGGGCGGCGGCTCCTTGTTTATCTCGGGGATCGATCCGGGCTGGGCTATGGATGCCTTGCCGATCATGCTGTCCGGCATGGTGGCAGACATTCGGGAAATTCGTTGCCAGGAAATTTTCAACTATGCGCTCTATGACCAACCGCAAGTGGTGAGGGAGGTCATCGGTTTTGGTCAACCCATGGATGAGCTTCCCATGATGCTTCACGATTTCGCCCTGCGCATGGTGTGGGAACCGATGGTGCGCTTGATAGGTGATGGGCTGGGCGCGCCGGTCGACACGGTCGAGACCGTGGTCGAGCGACTACCGCTGGAGAACACCATCCAGGTAGAGGGTATGGGGCAATTCGATGCAGGTACCCAGGGCGCTTTTCGCTTCGAGGTGAAAGGCATTGTGAAGGGGCAGGTTCGTTACGTGGTGGAACATATTACCCGCATTGATGATGCCTGTGCGCCGGATTGGCCGTACCCACCCGAGGGACAGGGTTGCCACCAGATCCAGATTACCGGCAGCCCCAATTTGACAGTATCACTACATGCGCAGGACAACTTCGAGCCGGGTCCTGCAGGTGGTGGCAATGCGACGGCCGCCTGTCGCTTGGTCAACGCCATTCCGGCGGTGATGGAGGCTGCGCCGGGTATTTTGACGAGCCTGGATCTACCGCCGGTGACCGGCTATATCACTGCCTAGCGTGGCTCCAGGCCGCGCTTAGCGCGTTCCGCGTTCATGCGCTCGATATCACCCGATTTACGCTCACCTAGTTCTGACTCATCGACCCCGGTAGTCATATGGCGATTAGCAAGTCCACCGTTGTACATGATCTTTTTAACCGGCGTTACCGCAATGATGGTTCTGAGGGGAGAATCCAGCAGACTGAAAAAGGCGTCCTCACCTTCCTGGCTGTTTGGACTGACTTTTTTGGCCAGGGCGCCATAGAACCACTTCTTGGTGTCGTCATCATCGAAAAATTCAGCGTGGCCTTTGAAAGTAATCGCCCCACCAGGTTTGCTGTCGTCGGCCACCGGGTAGCCACAACTGCTTACATTCACTGATACGCGGTTGTCCCGCTTGATGGCGGCAGCGCGGTGGCGATGGGAGGCAAAAGTAATCCATATTTTTCCCTCGTGCCAGACGAAGGCGTGGGTAACTCCGACCGGCCAGCCATCCTGGGTGGCCCACATGAGAACGCACTCACTTGATGTATTCATGAGGGTGTCTACTTCCTCATCAGTAAAGGGATAGATGGAGACAATTTCGTGGTCGTGCGTCTTGGACATAGCTGCTACTCTTATGGACTGGCTGATTTATTTACAGGAGTATGGCCCATGTTCCTCAGAAGGCACACCACAATTATTCTAATGATACTGCCGTTCCTGGTAGTTGCCTGTGGCAAGAAAGAAGAGGCGGCGGGGCCGCCCCCAATCAGGCCAGTTAAAATTTTCACCGTTGAAGGTGGTACGTCGGAAGTGCTGCGCAGCTTTCCAGGAGTGATCGAAGCCTCACAGCGGGCAGATGTCGCTTTTCGTGTTTCTGGCCAGTTACGCGAGATGTTGGTCAAAGAAGGTGACTCGGTATCGGAGGGACAGGTACTGGCAAGATTGGATCCCACGGATTTTAAAATTGTCGTGGAGGATCGGGAAGCGACTTTCGAGAACGCTGCCAGCAACTTCGAGCGGGCCAAGGAATTGATTGTCGACGGTAATATTTCCAAGTTTGACTACGACAGGATGGAAGCGAATTTCCGCACCTCGCGCGCCGCCCTGACCCAGGCCCGGCAGGACCTGGAATACACGGAGCTCAAATCCCCATTTACGGGACGGGTGGCCCGGCGCAGAGTCGAGAACTTTGAAGACGTAATAGCCAAGCAAACCGTATTCCGGGTGCAAAATGTGGCTGACCTCGACGTCGCCATCGATTTACCGGAATCCCTGATCCGCAGTTTCCGCGGCCGTGCTGAATTCGACGACGAGTCTTCCGGAGACCGCGCAGCACGAGAGGGTGTGCAGGCCTATGCAGAATTTGAAGGCCGTATGGGCAGCAAATTTGATCTCGAGATCAAGGAAGTCGCCACCAAGGCTGATACGCAGACCCAGACCTTCCGGGTGACGTTTACCATGCCGGCACCGGACAGTTTCAACGTGTTGCCGGGCATGACTGCCAATGTGGTGGTGGATTTTGCCGGCATTGTCGAGCGGGTCGAGGTGAAGTGGGTGCCAGCCACCGCGGTGCAGGCGGATAGTGGCCTCGATGGCCGGATCTGGGTGTTGGATACAGAAACCATGACCGTCTCCAGTCAAGCTGTGAAAATCGGTCGTATGGCGGAGGGGCGCATCGAGGTCCACGAGGGATTGCGAGGTGGTGAAGAAATTGTATCGGTAGGAGCCGCTTATCTCTCTGAGGGAGAAACAGTCACTCGCTTCCAGCAGGGTGAGCAAGCAGTGCCCCGTGCCGATGACCCGGCCTGATGCTGATATCTAGAGAAGGATAAGACCTATGAATATCGGCGAATACTCTATCAAGAGTCCAGTCATCTCCTGGTTGCTGGTTGTGATCATGGTGGGCGGGGGAGTCCTGGCCTTCAACAGCATGGGCAAGTTGGAAGATCCGAATTTTACGATTAAATCCGCGAAAATTGTGACCCAGTATCCCGGCGCCACCGCGCTGGAAGTGCAGAACGAACTCACTTATCACATTGAGGACGCCCTGCAGAGAATGGAGCAGGTGAAGTGGATCAAGATGTCCGTATCCCGTCCCGGCCTCTCCGACATACTCATTGATTTCAAGGATGAGTATAAGGCCAAGGACCTGCCGAACATCTTCGACGAACTGCGGCGTAAGATGGCCGATATCGCACCGTCACTTCCCCCCGGCGCCATGGAGCCCATGGTCATCGATGACTTCGGCGACGTCTACGGCGTCTACGCGGTACTGACCGGCAGGGGCTATAGCTGGCGGGACCTCTACGACACTGCTGACCGGGTCAAGAAAGAGCTGATCCTGGTGCCCGGTGTGCGCAAGGTGGTGATCGACGGCGAGCAGGGGGAAGTTGTGTACGTGGATATCTCCCGTTCGCGCATTGCTGAATTGGGTATCGATGTGCGGGAAATTACCCGGGTGCTGTCCTCTCAGAATGAGGTAGTCGACGCTGGCAGGGTTCGAGTCGAGGGCGATTACCTGCGCATCAGTCCCACCGGTGATTTCCAATCAGTGCAGGAGATCGGCGATCTACTGATCAGCTCTCAGGATAAGCGGCTGATCTATCTGAAAGATATTGCCACCATTACCCGCGCCTATAACGAAGTGCCCTTGAAGATGTACTACGTGGATGGTAAGCCCGGTTTGACCCTGGGTGTCTCCATGCTGGGTGGTCTGAATGTGGTCGAGGTGGGTAATCGGCTGGGGAAAAAGATGGTTGAACTACTGCCCATCATCCCGGTGGGAATGGAGTTGTCAGTAGTTTACAACCAGCCGGTGGAAGTCGATAACTCGGTGGGTGGCTTTGTTGTCAGTGTCGCCCAGGCGGTGGTGATTGTTATCGTTGTGTTGCTGTTATTTATGGGCATGCGGGTCGGTATAATTATCGGTGCGGTGCTGGTGATAACCGTTGCCGGCACTCTGTTTTTCATGGATATGTTTGCTATCGAATTGCAGCGTATCTCTTTGGGTGCGCTGGTGATTGCGCTGGGCATGTTGGTGGATAATGCCATCGTGGTGGCCGAAGGCATGCTGGTGCGTATGAATGCTGGCATGAGTTCGGCTCAGGCTGCCAGTGAGTCGGTGGGTAAAACCATCTGGGCACTGCTTGGCGGTACGGCTATCGGTATCCTCGCGTTCTCGGCTATTGGTCTGTCGCCGGATAACACCGGCGAGTTTGCCAGCTCCCTGTTCTATGTGATCCTTATTTCCCTGTCCCTGAGCTGGATCACGGCCATTAGCACGACCCCTTTGCTGTGTGATTTGTTACTCACCCCGGGTGAGGGAGGCAGTGACGAAGATCCCTACGCCGGCAAGGTCTTTCAGGGTTACCGCTCCGCGGTGGGTTTTGCTGTGAATAATCGTTGGCTTACCGTGGTGGCTGCGTTGGCGTTGTTTGGCAGTGCCGTGTTTGGCTTCGGCTATGTAAAAAGTGGCTTTTTTCCGGACTCCAATACACCGCTGTTCTTTGTCGATCTGTATGAACCCGAAGGAGCGGATATTCGTCGGACCCGTGACGATACCATCAGGGTCAGCGAGTTTATGCGTGGCTTGCCGGGGGTGGTGCAGACAACCTCAGTCATCGGTGGTCCCCACCAGCGCTTTACCCTGGTCTATGATGCTCGGGAAGCTTCCCCCGCCTATTCCCAGATCATTGTGCAGACCGAGTCACGCGAGCAGATCCTCGCCGTGCAGAAGGCGGTCAGCGCGTACATGCGCGACGAAATGCCCTGGTTGGATCCCATAGTGAAAAACTTGCGTATTGGTCCTGGCCGCGATGCAAAAATTGAAGCGCGCTTTTCAGGGCAAGACCCGGCGGTACTGAGACAGTTGTCTGAACAGGCTCAGGTCATCATGAGGGCCGATGACGACGCCAGGGATATCCGCGACGACTGGCGCAACCCGGTAAAAGTTGTCACCCCGATTTTTAATGAACAGGTAGGCAGGCAGTTGGGCGTTACCCGGCAAGACCTTGGCGGTGCCTTGAAGTATGCCTTTGAGGGCGTGCCGGTGGGGCAATATCGCGACGGCATCCGTATCCTGCCGATACTGTTGCGGGCACCGGAAGACGAGCGCGGCGACATCGACAATATCCGTGATATCCAGGTCTGGAGCCCGGTGCTGGGGCGGGCCGTACCGGCTTCTGCGGTGGTCTCCGGTTACCAAACCCGTTGGGAGAATGCGGTGGTGCGTGGCAGAGACCGCATTCAGACTATTATTGCGTCCTGTAATCCGGCCGGCGAACTGGCCACCCCTTTGCTCAACCGACTCAGATTGCAGATAGAAGCGATGGAATTACCACCGGGCTATGCCCTGGAATGGGGCGGCGAGTACGAGGATTCTGTTAACGCCCAGGCGGGTCTGGCCGGCGCCTTGCCGGTGGGCTTCCTGTTGATGATACTGACCAGCGTGTTCCTGTTCGCGAAACTGCGGCAGCCGGCCATTATCTGGTTGACGGTGCCGCTGGCCATCGTCGGTATCACCGCGGGGCTGTTGACCACGGGAGGTGCCTTTGACTTTATGTCGCTGTTGGGCGCGTTGTCCCTGGTTGGTCTGTTGATCAAGAATGCCATCGTGCTGATTGAGGAGATTGATCAGCAGATAGATGATGGCAAGGATCGCTACGAAGCTGTATTGGATGCAGCCGTTAGCCGCATGCGGCCGGTTATGCTGGCAGCAACGACAACGATACTGGGACTGATTCCGCTGTTGTCGGACATTTTCTTTGTCAATATGTCGGTGACAATCATGGCCGGGCTGGGCTTTGCGTCGGTGTTGACGCTGATCTTTGTGCCGACACTCTATGCCATCTTCTTCCAGATAAAAAAAGCAGAGGCTCCCTAGAAATAAGAAAAACCAGCTGGAGCAAACATGACTGACGGGGATGATGCCGTGCATAACCAACACGGCATTCGCCAGCTACTACTTGCGGTTTTTCTCTACGTTCCCGCGGCGATCCTCACACTGATTCTGTTTACCAGCGCTGTGGCCTGGCAGCAAAACTTGCTGACATCACAGGCCCTGGTAGAGTTGGCCGGGCTGGTCCGCAGCCAGGGCCTGATGACCGCCATCACGGTTATTCGTATGGAGGTTTTTGGCACGGGTGACCAGGCCACCGATGCGGGCTACGGGCGCGTGTTGGTGGAGGGCCGCGGCCACGCACCCTGGGTGCTGCGCAGCAACCTCGACAACAAACCACGTATGCTCAGCTTCGCCCTGGCGCCGGGGATGTGGGCGGCCTACGACACGGAGCATGCTTCGCTCTACCAGGTGTGGCGAGGCGAGGTATTGTGGCAGGGGGTGCACTACGACTACCGCCATGGGCCACAGCCTGAGACCAGTGGCGAATGGCTACTCAAGTACGATCAGCCGCAACGCTGGTACCTGCAACTGGCCGGCGAAGTTGAGCCCCGACCTGCCCGGGTTCGCTATCTCGGTCATGAATATGGTCCCGGCAAGAACTCAGCCGCCCTGCGTTTTCTGCTCGAGTCCGCTGATGCCCATGCGCAATTGCTCGAGTATCCCGAACTGTCTGTTGATGACAACACCTTCCGTCGCCACTTCAGCCTCGAGGATAGTACGCCGGGAGTCGTGGTCCTGGTTGATTACGGTGCCGGCCCGCAGCCCGCCCTGGAGTCTCCCCCTATGCCCTTCAGCGCCGGTACCGTGATCGCCAACGAGGCATATGAGCGTGCCAGGGTCACGGCGGAGTCGCAGCTCGAGCGTGGTCTGCAGGTTATCCAGAACAGCGACTGTCTCAGTTGTCATTCCGAGCAACACCAGGTAGCAGGTCCGCCCTGGGTTCGCATTGCCGGACGCTATCTCGGTAAGGTGCAGGAAGAGCCCTTGGCCGCACTGGCGACCAGTATCATAGAAGGTTCCAGCGGCCGCTGGGGAGCGCTGGAAATGTCCGCACACCCGGATCTTTCTGAAGCCGAGGCCCGCGATGCTGTGGCCTATATCCTGACTCGAGCCAATTCCCAGATCGAGGCCGAGGTACCCGTGGATGAGAATGGTCAGGCCTATGTTGGCACTCGCGACTTCGAGGTGGGCGAGCGTCTGGAATCAGTGCATCCCTCGTTCGAGTTGCACGATCTGCTATTGCCGGGTTTTGAACCCAAGATAGGCGGCATGGATTTTCGCAGCGACGGCAAGTTGTTGGTGTCCAGCTGGGACGGGGATGGCACAGTCTTCCTGCTTAATACCGACGGGCAGATCGCCGAGGGGGTGCAGCGTATCGCCGAGGGGCTGCACGAGCCGCTGGGTCTGAAGGTGGTGGAAGATCGTGTGTTTGTTATGCAAAAGCAGGAAGTTACCGAGTTAATCGATCACGACGGTGACGAGATTATCGATGAGTACCGGGCCTTTTCCAGTGGCTGGCCGGTGACCGCCAATTTCCATTCCTTCGCCTTCGGTCTGGCCCACCGCGAAGGCTACTTGTATGCCTTGTTGTCGGTCTGCGTGATGCCGGGGGGGGCCAGTTGTCCTGAGCAACAACCAACCCAGGGCAAGCTGTTGAAGATCAGCCTGGCGGATGGTAGCTGGGAGATTGCCGCTTCAGGTTTCCGTACGCCCAACGGTATAGGACTGGGGCCGAATGACGAACTGTTTGTCACCGACAACCAGGGCGACTGGCTACCCGCCAACAAGTTGGTGCATATTCGCGAGGGGGCTTTTTATGGTTCCCGGGTGGTACCTGATGAGGGTGTGCTGGAGGCCTCTGAAAAGCCGCCTGTGGTGTGGCTGGCGCAGGACGAGATCGGTAATTCCCCCACTCAGCCATTGATGCTGGAGGAGGGGCCCTACTACGGTCAGCTGATATACGGCGATGTCACCCATGGCGGCATCAAGCGGGTTTTTATCGAGAAGATAGATGATGAACTGCAAGGCGCTGTGTTCCGGTTTAGCGGCAGTTTCCACGGCGGCGTCAATCGCCTCACCAGAGGCCCTGACGGCACCATCTACGTGGGTGAAATCGGCAGCCGTCCGAACTGGAGCCAGATCAACAAGGCCTGGTACGGTTTGGAACGGCTCGAATACAGCGGGATGAGCACTTTTGAAATATTGAAAGTCGCCGCTGAACCAGACGGCTTCAGCCTGACCTTCACCGAGCCACTGTCTGAATCAGCGAACCTGGAGGCAACAGATATAGTGCTTAAGCAGTGGTTCTATTACCCCACTGAGCAGTACGGCGGACCCAAGTACGATCAACAAGTGTTGACGCCAGAGTCGATTGAACTGTCGGCGGATCGTCGCAGCGTGAGATTGCGCATAGTGGGGTTGAGGCCAGGCTACGTGGTCTACCTGCGCTTGGATGCCGAGTTGCAATCGGTGAGTGGCCAGCGCCTGTGGGCCAATGAAGCCTGGTATACGCTCAACAGAATTCCCACGGTGGAATCCAGCGCCCGTCAGCCGCTGACAGAACGGCCACAGGATTATGCCTGGTTTGATCTTTTCGACGGCCACAGCCTGGCCGGCTGGCGCAACTATGGCCGGACGGGGGTGACCAATTGGACGATAGAGAACGGTGCCCTGGCATACCAGCCCGGTGCCATACCCATGCTCGGCATGATCAAGGCGGCGGTTCTGGGTGGCGGCAGTACTGACCTGATCTACAGCCGGGAGAAATTTCGGAACTTTGAACTGAGCCTCGAATGGAAAGTATCAGAGGGAGGCAACAGCGGTATTTTCTACCTGGTCGCTGACGAGACGCACAATATGCCCTGGGAAACCGGTCCGGAAATGCAGGTACTGGATAATGATGGCCACGCCGATGGTGAAATAAAGACACACCGGGCGGGTGATTTATACGATCTGGTTGCCGCCAACCCGGAGACTGTCCGGGCAGTCGGTGAATGGAACCAGGTGCGGTTGAAAATCCAGGACAATCGCATCGAGCACTGGCTCAACGGGGTCAAGGTGGTGGACCTGGTGCGCGGCAGCGACGCCTGGAACCAGCTGGTGGCCGCTAGCAAGTTCGATGCCATGCCAGACTTCGGCAAGTCCAACACAGGCTATATCGTGTTGCAGGACCACGGAGACCCGGTCTGGTATCGGAATATTCGGCTGCGACGCCTGCCTTAGGATCAAGGGGTCAGACCTCTTGATCTGGATTTCAAGAGGTCTGACCCCTTGATCCGTGTTTGTACACTGTTTATTCCTCGAGCGGATCTTCCCCGGCCAGCACCTTTGCGAACACATCAGCGCCGTAGATTTGCTCCACCATGGGCGCCATATCCGGCGCCTTGCGCAATTCATTGCCGCCTTCAATGGCGAAACTCTGGCCGGTCACCCAGCTCGATTCCGGACCCGCCAGGTAGCGAACTCCGGCGGCAATATCCTCGGGCTCTCCCAGGCGCCCCAGCGGTTTCTCTTCGGCGAAGCGCCGATAGGTCTCGGCATTCTCAAACAGGGCGCCAGTCGCCTCCGTGCGGGTCAAGCCTGGGCGCACGGCGTTGACACGGATTTTGAAGCGAGACAGCTCCTCTGCCGCCGCCCGCACCAGTCCTTCGAGTGCGCTCTTCGCGGTGGTATAGGCGGGCAGCCAGGGAAAAACCAGTTTGGCTGCATCCGATGAAATACAAACAATACTGCCGCCGTTCGCGGCCATTATCGGTGCCGCGTGACGTAATATCAGGAACGTACCGCGGATGTTGTAGTTGATCTCGGCCATGAATGAATCATCATCGTGCAACAGCAGCGGCTTGATATCGCCGCCGCCGACCACGGGAATACAGATATCCAATTGGCCAGTCATGGCCTGGGTTTCTTCCAGCGCCGCTTTGACGTCATCTTTTTTCAGGGCATCGCCCCGTACGACTTGCAGTGCCGCGCCTTCCTGGACATCGTCCGCCAGCATATCCAGGCTTTGCTCGAGCGCCTCCATACGCCGGGCCATCAGCGTTACGGAGGCGCCGTCGCGCAGCAAAGCGCGGGCACAGGCACGACCGATGCCGCCTGAACCGCCGGTGATGAGGGCCGTTTTGCCACGCAGAATGTCACTCATAAATCGAATACAACCTTGATCGCGCCGCTGGCCCGGTCTCCGGCAGTTGCAAATGCTTCAGTAGCGCCGTCCAGAGGAAACCTGTGGCTAATCAGCGCGTCGGCGATATGCGGCTTTTCTGACAGCACCTTGCCAGCCTCATGAAACTCACCCTGGGGATGGCCGACCCGGTAGGTGGTGGCTGCAATCAATTCGATTTCCTGCGCACAAAAACTTATGTCGAGGGTGGCGGATTCCCACAGTGAACCGACAAACGCCACCCGGCCCATGGGTCGACAGCGAGCAATGGCTTCGGCGATGCTGGCTGTATTGCCCACAGCATCAACTACCACGTCGTAGCCATCAGTGGGATCTGTACCGCCGCCCAGTTTTTCCGCCGCAGCCTTCTGGTGCTCGTAGCGGGCAGTGATGTCAAAGTTCATTCCCCGGCCGGCAAGAATAGCGGCCGCCGCCAGCCCGATAGGCCCCGCCCCGACGATCAGTACGCGATCCTTTTCCGTTACCCGGGCGCGATTGAGACCGTGGGCTGAAACAGCGAGAGGTTCCACCAGGCAGGCATTGGCAAGCTCGAGCCCGGAGGGCAACACAAACAACGAAGACTTCGGCACCCGCACGTATTCAGCCATGCCACCGTCCTGGACGATACCGAGGTAGCTGGTGCCCGCGTCGCAGTGCGAGGTGTAGCCCTCTCGACAGTGCGAGCAGTTGCCGCATCCGAGGTTGGGTTGCACCGTGACCAATTGACCATCATCGGTGGTGCCAGAGAACTCGTGGCCGAGAATACGTCCCTCGACCCAGCCGTTGGCAATCAAGTGCAGGTCTGATCCGCAAATAGAAGAAGAGGCGATGCGGATACGTACGCCTGCTGTCGTCGGTTCGGTCTCCTCGACGAACTGGGGTGCACCGTCAATGACGCGTACCGCTTTCATGATGCCTGCCGATTGTCGATAAGGTTTTCGACAACACTGGGATCGGCCAGGGTGGAGGTGTCACCCAGGCTGTCCAGTTCGTTCTCTGCTATTTTGCGTAAGATACGGCGCATGATCTTGCCGGAGCGAGTTTTCGGCAGAGCCGGCGCCCACTGAATAATATCGGGTTTGGCGATGGGGCCGATCTCGCGGACGCAGAGGTCGACCAATTCTTCGAGCAGTTGGTCCGATTCTTCGATCCCGCTCATGGGGGTCACGTAACAGTAAATGCCCTGACCCTTGATATCGTGGGGGTAGCCCACCACGGCGGCCTCGGCAATGTGCTCATGCAGGACCAGCGCACTTTCCACTTCGGCCGTGCCCATGCGGTGGCCCGATACGTTCAACACATCGTCGACGCGCCCAGTAATCCAGTAAAAACCATCCTCGTCGCGGCTGGCGCCGTCACCGGTAAAATAATAGCCGTCATAGGTGGAAAAATAGGTGTCGATCATGCGCTGGTGATCGCCATAAATACTTCGAATCTGGCTGGGCCAGGAGGCGGTAATGACCAGGTAGCCAGCACCGGCGCCTTCAATTTCTCTACCTTCCTCGTCCAGCAGTGCCAGTTGCACGCCAAAGAACGGGCGGGTGGCCGAGCCGGGTTTCATGTCGGTTGCGCCCGGTAGTGGGGTGATCATGTGGGCGCCGGTTTCGGTTTGCCACCAGGTATCGACAATCGGGCAGCGGGTTTCTCCCACCGTGCGGTAATACCACTCCCAGGCCTCCGGATTGATTGGTTCGCCCACGGTTGCCAGCAGGCGAATGCTGTCCCGCGAGGTCTTCTTGACCGGTTCATCGCCTACGGCATGCAGGGCTCGTATGGCTGTGGGCGCAGTGTAGAAAATATTGACCTGGTGCTTGTCGCACACCTGCCAGCAGCGGGAGGCGTCCGGGTAGGTGGGTACACCTTCAAACATCAAACTGATGGCGCCGTTGGAAAGCGGCCCGTAGACAATATAGGTGTGACCCGTGACCCAGCCGACATCAGCGGTGCACCAGAACACTTCGCCTTCCCGGTAATCAAAGCTGTACTTGAAGGTCATGGTGGCCTGCAGCAGGTAGCCGCCGGTACTGTGTAACACACCCTTGGGTTTGCCGGTGGAGCCAGATGTGTAAAGGATGAACAGTGGATCTTCTGCATCCATGGATTCCGGTTCGCACTGATCAGGCTGCGTTTCAACCAGCTCGTGATACCAGGTGTCACGTCCGTCCTGCCAGCTGATCTCACCGCCGGTGCGCTTCACCACCAGGCAGGTATGGACGTTGGGACAGGCCGCCAGTGCTGTGTCGACATTGGCTTTCAAGGGAACGGCTTTACCGCCCCGGACGCCTTCATCAGCCGTAATGACAGTTTGGCAATCTGAATCGAGGATGCGGTCTTTGAGGGCTTCCGGTGAAAACCCGCCGAACACCACCGAGTGAATGGCACCGATACGGGTGCAAGCCAACATGGCATAGGCGGCCTCCGGTACCATCGGCATATAGATACAAACCCGATCGCCCTTGTTAACACCTCGGCTGCGCAGAGCGTTGGCCAGCTTGCACACCTGTGTGTGCAAGTCGCTGTAGCTGATGTGTTTTGAATCCGCCGGATCGTCACCTTCCCAGATAAAGGCGGTCTGCTCTGCTCGTTCCGGCAGGTGCCGATCGATGCAGTTGACGCTGACATTGAGTTTGCCGCCTTCAAACCAGCTGGCATCGCCATTGCTGAAATTCCAGTCACAGACCTTGGTCCAGGGGGCATCCCATTGCAGGTATTCAGTGGCCGCGTCGCCCCAGAAGCCTGCCGGATCATCGACGGAGCGCTGGTACATGGCGAGATAGGTGTCGTTGTCGCAGTGAGTATTGGCTTTAGCGTGTTCGGGTACGGGATAGACAGCACTTTCGGACATCTTAATGGGACCTTGTTTCAGGAGCTCAGCGCGCTGACAACATGCCCCAGTCGGAAACCGGGTTGAGAGACAGGCGGACATTGTCGATGAGACGCGGCTGGCCCAGTTTGGCGGCGGCGAGGATGGCGACTTCCTCGGTGTTCTCAGTGACTGTGCGCAGGGTGCGGGCATCGCGAATCTGGAAATAGTCTGGCTCAAATCCCGCTTGGATCAGTTTCAGCTGGGCGTGAATTTCCAACTCGCGGAAATTGTCAAAACCGCAGGCGATGGCTTCGCGAGTTTCCATCAACACCTCGTTCAGCCTCGGTGCAATTTTGCGCTCCGCGGCAGTCAGGTAACCATTGCGGGAACTCAGGGCCAGGCCATCTTCAGCGCGGGCAGTTGCTACACCGACGATTTCGATGGGCATACACAGGTCAACAACCATTTTGCGGATAATCGACAGCTGCTGAAAATCTTTTTCGCCAAACACGGCGATGTCGGGTCGTACGATATTGAACAATTTGCTGACTACGGTGGCGACGCCGGTAAAATGCCCGGGGCGGTTTTCTCCGCACAAGGTGTCAGCGAGGTCTGGTACCAGCACCTGGGTTTGCGTGTCCAGGCCCTCGGGGTAGATATCATCTGAGGTGGGTGTGAACAGCATTTGCACGCCTTCCCCGAACAGCTTCTCTTTATCAGCCATCAGGGTGCGCGGATAAGCGTCCAGGTCTTCGTTGGGACCGAATTGCATGGGATTGACGAAAATACTCACGATCACAATATCAGCCAATTGTTTGGCTTTGCGCACCAATTGCAGGTGGCCTTCGTGCAGGTTGCCCATGGTGGGCACGAAGGCGACGGTCGTGTCGTTCTGACGGGCGTCAGAAATGGCTTTTTGCAGTGCCGCGTTGGTCGAGTAGGTCCGCATGTTCACCCTCTAGGTAAAGTGCAAATAACGTACAACTTGTCGGTTTTGGTAATAATGCCAATTCAGTGGCGGGAAAGTATGCCCCAAGGTTAAGGGGTGATCAACGCATAAACGGTAAAAAATCAGGGTTTTTTGTTACCAAAAGAAGCAAATTTGCGATCTGTCAAGGAAAATTCGTTACCGAACGCTACTTAGTTAGTGCTTACAAACCCTACTCGTAGCTGTGTTCGGGTTGGGGATAGCTGCCGGATTTGACGGCGCCGACAAAGGCCTTGAGGGCGTCCTGGATGCTGTCCGCGCCCTCCATGAAATTCTGTACAAAACGGGGATGGTGGTCACCAAGCCCGAGCATGTCGTGCATGACCAGCACCTGGGCGTCGGTACCCGGTCCGGCGCCGATGCCGATTACCGGGATACGCAGTTTTTCACTGATATCTGTGGCCAATTCGGTCGGGATACATTCCA
Organism: Halieaceae bacterium; assembly: GCA_965237855.1. Taxonomy (GTDB): domain Bacteria; phylum Pseudomonadota; class Gammaproteobacteria; order Pseudomonadales; family Halieaceae; genus CBDEGK01. The sequence continues at coordinate 689,169 of CBDEGK010000008.1, forward strand.
GTACCAACAGGGAAGCGCCAGCGTCCTGGATTTCCACCGCGTCCGCCAGGATGCTCTTGGCTCCCTTGGGGGTGCGGCCCTGTACCCGGAAGCCGCCAAAGACGTTCACGGACTGGGGCGTGAGACCCAGGTGCGCGCAAACCGGGATACCGCGTTCTACCAACATCTGAATGGTGTCACTGAGCCAGGTTCCGCCTTCCATTTTTACCATGTGAGCGCCCGCTTGCATCAGCGCCGTGGCGCCATCGAGAGCCTGTTCCGGAGTGGCGTAAGCCATGAAGGGCATATCGGCCATGATCAGGGCACCGGTATTACCGCGCGCCACGCAGTCGGTGTGATAAGCCATGTCATCCAGGCTAACCGGTACGGTGCTGTCGTGGCCCTGTAACACCATACCCAGAGAGTCCCCCACCAGCATGGTTTCGGCACCGGCCTCAGAAATCAGGCGAGAGAACGTCGCGTCGTAGGCGGTGATACAGGTAAATTTTTCGCCCTTTTCCTTCAGTCCCTGGAGGGTGGAGATGGTGACATTGCCCATAAGTAGTGCCTTAGCCGAGGTTAGCCGAAAAAGGTGGGATTGAAGTAGTGTCGACCATTGCGTATATCAAGCATGTAGTCCACCAGGTTGTGGTAGTCATCATCGCTGTTGACCAGATCTATCTCGCTGGCGTTGACGATGAGTAGAGGGGCGCCATCGTAATACAGAAAAAATTCGCTGTACACTTCATTCAAACTCTCCAGGTAGCTCCTGGAAATGTGTTGTTCAAAGTCGGTTCCCCTGTTTTCGATGCGTGACAGCAGTACGTCGGTTGATGCTTGCAGATAGATCACCAGGTCGGGTTGAGGCGCATCAATAGTCAGTTGCTGAAAAACTTTTTCATACAGTTGAAACTCGTCGCCATCGAGATTGATACGGGCAAACAGCGGATCTTTTTCAATCAGGAAGTCGGCGACGCGTACCGGTTCAAATATATCGTTCTGGCGCATGTCCTGAATTTGCTGTGCGCGCTGGAACAGGAAGAACAGCTGGGTCGCCAGGGCCGCCTGTTTTCGATTCTGGTAAAAGCGCTCGAGGAACGGATTTTCCTCGGCATTTTCCAACAGTGCCTGATAATTGAAGGATTGCGCCAGGCGCTTGGCCAAGGTGGTTTTACCGACGCCTATAGGGCCTTCTACGGCGATAAAGCCTGGCGGGGTGCGCCCTCGAAGGTCGATGCCCGGCATTGATTCAGTCGAGGCGGCAAAGCTGCCCTGGCGCTTATTCGTGGGATCCATCACATTTCGCAATCTGCAGTTTTCCTCCTGGGCAACAAGCTAATAATGACGCAAGTTGGGTACCACATGGAAGAGCCAAATCCGGGGCCAGTTCGTGAAGAGGTTGTAGCACGAATCTGCGCTGGCGCATCTGTGGGTGGGGAATCTGTAAATCCGGTTCCCCGATACTCAACTCGCCGAAGAGAAGTATGTCGAGATCCAGGGTGCGAGGCCCCCAGTGTTGTCCTCGCTGCCTACCGTGGTTGTTCTCTATTGCCTGCAGGCGGTGCAGCAATTCGAGAGGTGCCAAAGTGCAATCGATGGAGACCACGCCGTTGATATAGTCGGGTTGGTCGGCGGGGCCGAGTGCTTTGCTCTCATACCAGCTGGAAACTGCCAGTACCTGCAGCCCGTCTTGCTGGTCGATGTCGTTAACAGCGCTGGTAACCTGTGCCATGGGGCTGTCGAGATTGCTTCCCAGGGCGATGAAGCACTGGGTCATTGAGGTGCTTTGCGGGGCCTGCGACGGCGACGCCGGCGTTTTCGTGGCTGCGATTCGCCATCGCTATCATTGTCCTCCAGCGGTACATCGGGTGCTGGCGGCAGGGTTTCCTGCAGCTCCGTCCAAAATTTGCCGAGACCATCGAGGTCCTCTCCCGATTGCTCACGCAGCAACAGTAAATCATAGGCGGCGCGAAAGCGGCGATGACCCACCAAGGCATGGGTGCCCTTGCCCTTGCGTTTGAGCAGGCGCAATTGGAATTCCCAAATTTCGCGCATAGGCGCGGTAAAGCGCCGGGGGATGGCGATATGGTGTATCTGCTCGCCGATAATGGTTTGCGCGGCCTCGCCCATGGCAGTCATGGATGCCTGGCCCCCACCTTCGATGTGGTGTGCCAGTTGTATGGTAGGTGGCCACAGCAGAGCGGCGAGAATGAACGCCGGTGTGACCGGTTTCCCCTCGACGATACGGGCATCGGTGCTGGCCATGGCTGCTTCGATAAGGCCGCCGGCGTAGGGCATTTCTTCTATGGCAGTGGCGGTGGCGGGGAACAAGTGCTCCAGCAAGCCGTATTCGCACAACAGCTTGAAGGTTGCCAGCGCGTAACCCGCCATAAACAGTTTTAGAATCTCATCGAAGAGCCGGGCTGCGGGAATAGCCTCCAGTAAATAGGCGAGGTCAGGGATGGGTTCAGCGGTGGCGGCTTCGATCTGAAACTCTAGTTTGGCCGCGAATCGCACAGCCCGAATCATCCGCACCGGGTCTTCCCGGTAACGTTTCTCGGGGTCGCCAATGATACAGATCAGTTGTCTTTCCAGGTCTTGTAAGCCGTGAACATAATCAAAAACGGTAAAATCGTCACTGCTGTAATACAGGGCGTTGACGGTGAAGTCGCGACGTGCGGCGTCTTCCTCCAGGCTGCCATAGACATTGTCTCGCAACAGCACGCCTTCATCGGATTTTTTTGCATGGCGTGGAGAGTGGTCGTCATCTTCCTCGTCGTGATGACCGCGAAATGTGGTTACCTCGATGATCTCACGGCCAAAGCGCACATGCACAATACGAAAGCGGCGGCCAATGATGCGTGAATTTCGAAACAGGTCATGTACCTGCTCCGGGGTGGCATCAGTAGCGACGTCAAAATCCTTGGGGTGCCCTCCCAGCAGAAGGTCGCGCACGGCGCCACCCACCAGGTAGCCCTGATAGCCCTGGCTGCGAAGTCGGGACATTACCTTTAAGGCGCTGTCACTAATGTTATTTCGAGATACAGAATGGCTGTCCCGGGGGATTCGGGTAGCGGCCTCAATTGCGGATGTCATGTGTCGGTTAGTCAAGCTCCTGCGCGGTGCAGCGCAGTCTATCACAGTGGGAAGGATGACGGGGAAAACGAGGTTTTCCCCATCCAGGTCTCTATTGAGTCTTATTTTTATTTCTACGTGTGTTTTTATTGTTATTTGGCATATCACCAGCACTTAGTGCCTAATGACAAAAATACAATTAACTCAGTTAGTTATAACCCTCCCGTAGCAAATAAGCAATCACTCGTACGCTCATCTGTTACCGAATGCCGCTTATCATGAGTTTGCGCCACCGGGGGTAACACCACGCCCGTAAAAAACCTGAACCCGGCCGAATAGACCAGCTAACTGATTGCTTTCACAGGAGAAAAAAGCGGGCAATGGAACGAAGGGGAAAACAGTGTCTTCCCCATCCAGGTCCATAGTTTGCAATATTATTGTTATTACAGCAGATTTGTATTTTTATTGTTGTAGCTGCTCGAGTAGCTGCTCGAGTAGCTGCACAGTGCGTGCCAACATCAATAAAATATATAAAAAACAACCACTTAAAAAATACAAGTCAGTTTGCTAATAGTCATTAGCTTGCCTTTCGTTACCTTTATACACCAGTTTTTGTAACCAAAAGCCCTTGGGGTAACGCCTAAAAAGCCTGGCCGTGCCGTGCATGGCACCGATTCAGGCGCTTTTCTTGCCACCGGATTTACCGCCGCGCTTGCGGGGTATGCCAAAGCGCTGGCGCCGCTCCCACAGACACTTGCGACTCACTCCCAATTTTCGCGCCAACTCAGTTTCGCTCATGGAATCCTGGTGTTCCAACACGAACCGTTGAAAGTAGTCTTCCAGAGACAGATCCTCCGGTGGATCGTAGCTGCTGACCTTGGTACCGGTGCTGAGCGTGCTCACCGATCCGCGACTGCGAATCTGGCTGACTTTGACCAGTTCCAGGTCAATGCCCAGTAATTCATTGTCGATCTCCTCCTCCTCACTGAGAATGACCGCGCGTTCGACAGCATTCTCCATTTCCCGCACATTCCCCGGCCAGGCATAAGTGGTTATAGCCTGGATGGCTTTGGGTGAGAAACGGCGAGGACCGCGGTTAATTTTCTCGGTGCGCTGGTCGAGTAAATACTCGGCCAGCTCCAGGATGTCTTTGCCACGCTCTCGCAAGGGTGGAAGTTGCAGGCGCATGACGTTAATTCGATAGTAGAGATCCTGGCGAAATTTTCCCTCCCCCGACAGTTGCTGCAAATCCCGGTGGGTGGCACAGATCAGGCGCACGTTAACTTTGCGCGATTCTACCGAGCCTATTCGGCGAATCTCACCCTCCTGAATAAAGCGTAACAGGCGCGCTTGTGCCTCGACCGGTAGTTCGCCAATTTCGTCCAGAAACAAGGTGCCATTGTCCGCGGCTTCGATCAGCCCCATGCGACTACTATTGGCACCGGTAAAGGCGCCTTTCTCATAGCCAAATAATTCAGATTCAATCAAGGTCTCCGGAATCGCCGCGCAGTTCACCGATATCATGGCCCGACCTTGCCGTTGACTCTGTTCATGCAGCGCGCGTGCGACCAGTTCCTTGCCGGTCCCGGTTTCACCGAGCACCAACACGGTTGAGTCGGTGGGTGCGACCTTGCCAATATGCCGATAAAGAACCTGCATATCCTGGCAACTGCCAATAAACCCTTCTCGCTGCTCCGGCGCTATCTCAGCAATGCTCGGCTCGCCGTGTGGGCTGGGGTGGTCATGGATTATGCGCCGCACCGCCGACAACATGTCATCGTGGTCGAAGGGCTTGGCGATGTAATCAACCGCCCCCATGCGCATGGAATCTACCGCCGAACGCAAACTGGCATAGCTGGTCATAATCAGTACTGGCACCGCACCTGCTTTCTTGATGAGGTCTGTTCCCGGCGCGCCCGGCAAGCGTAAGTCACTGATTATTAAGTCAAAATCAGTAAGTTTGTGATTGCTCTCTGCCTCGCGAACCGAGGCTGCTTCACTCACTTTGTATTCGCTGCGCTCCAGTAAACGGCGCAGGGCAGAGCGGATTACCGACTCATCTTCGACCACGAGAATTTGTTGCATAGGGGCCAGCCTGTTTGTTTCGTTATGTTACCGCTTGGGTAGATGCCACCCAAAATAGCGTTTCTATGGCCATTTTTCCAGTGTGTCTACCAGTGTTTACAGGTATTCGCTGGCGTATTCAGCTGGTTCCAAGGTGAGGTTGAACCGAGTTCCGCCCGTTTCGGTGAGGGGGCTGGTGAGCTGAATGCGTCCGCCCATATCCTCCAGAATGCTGTATACCAGGGACAGCCCCAGTCCCGTGCCAAGCCCCGGATCCTTGGTGGTAAAGAAGGGCTCGAAAATCTGGTCCCTGATGTCTTCAGCGATTCCACTGCCCTGGTCGGATACGGTGATTTCGACCTGCTCGAGGCTACTGACGCTGTCTACTTCAATGGTTTGTCCGTCGGTGCTGGCGTCTCGGGCATTGCTCAACAGGTTGATAAATACCTGCAGCAGTTTCTGGCCATCGGCCAGCACCAGGTGTTCCCTGTCGCAGTGATTAACATAGCTGACCGGTCGCGCATTCCTGTCCAGTTGCAGTAAGTGAATGGCTTCGTCTACACAGTCGGCGAGATTGGTCGGCACCTGCGTTGTTGGTTCCAGGTTGTTGCGACCGGTATGAGAAAAATTCACCAAGGATTCGACAATCCGGGTGACCCGCTCCGTCTGCTTGAGAATTTCACCGGCAGCAATGTGTACTTCTTTGACGTCCTCCTCGTATTCGAGGTTTTGTGCCAGGCAGGCAATGCCGGTTACCGGATTGCCAATCTCATGGGCGACACCCGCCGCCAGTCGGCCCACCGAGGCCAGGCGCTCGCTATGCAATAACTCCTGTTCCAGCAGTCGATAGTCAGTTACGTCTTCGACAACAATTAGGCGATCGGTCGTACCGCGGCTGGGAGAGTCGACGGTGGTTTTATTGAGGCTGATCCAGCGACCTGCATGTGCTTCGTCGCTGTCTTGTTCGGGTAATTGTAGCCGGTGTTCGGCGGTTGCATCAGACATGGAGAAATCCTGCAGCAGCTTGGCCCAGGTGGCAGGCAAGGATGCCAGCATCGAACCCACTACCTGATTTGCCTGTACACCGGTGAGTTGCTCCATGAAGCGATTCCACATCAGCACCTCACCGTCCACGCCCAGGGAGAGAACCCCAACCGGCAATTCGTGGAGAGTTTCGCGATGGTGGCGGCGCAGGTTGTCGAGATCGGCGGCGAGACCGGTGAAACTCGACTGGGCCAGGTCGATATTGCTCTCAATCAGGCTGATATCCTCAGGTCCCTGGCGACCGCCGCGGCGGAAGGGAATGCTACGGTGAACGATTTCTGAGGCCACTGTAGGGCCGAGCATGCCGGAAAGATTGGCGGCAATCTGTTCTCGCAATCGACGCAAGGCAATCGGTCGATCCTCGTTGTAGGACATATCAAGACTGCGCAGCGCGCGTTGTAGTTCCTGGGTGGCGATGGAGTCTCCCAATTCGGCCGCCAGTGCTCCATGGTATTGCTCGGGACTGGTCAAGCTCAATTCGCGTCGAATTGGGTGATCAATGTCATCGACCGAGCAGGCCGCCGCTCCGTGTCTTTCCGACGTTGAGGTGCGTGTCAGCAGCGACACGCTGATAAACAGAGAAATATTGAGTGCCAGCGATAGGGTGGTAGCAACGCTCCAGACACTGCCTGTTTCGTCGAACCACCACAGGTACCAGATGTCGATAAAGACCGGTTGAAAGCTGCTGATCGAGGGTAGCAGCAAGGCCAGGAACCAGACAGTGAAACCTGCCAGCAGACCGGCCAAAAGGCCATTGCGATTGGCGCGAGGCCAGAACAGGGTGGCAAAGATTGCTGGCAGAAACTGCAGCGTGCCGATAAAGGCAACCAGCCCTACATCCATCAGGGACAGGCGATTTTCCAGCAGCCGGTAAAACAGGTAACCCAGCAGGATAATGCCCGCCGCCAGCAGTCGGCGCAGCCAGGTCAATTGCTCATACAGATTAGCCGTCTCGGGGCTGCGCATGCTGTTGCGCAACTGGGCCGGCAGTACCAGGTGATTGAGGCACATATTTGCCAGTGCCAGGGTGCTGACGATTATCACGGCGCTGGCCGCGGACAGCCCCGCTACAAAGGCGGTCATGCTGAACAAGGTTGATTGATGTGCCACGCCCAGAGCAAGAACGCTGTAAGAGGTTGGCAGCCCGGTATTCAGAGACAGTGCTGCCCAGGTAATAGGTAATACAGGCAGTGCCAGCAGCAGCAAATACAGTGGTAGGCCCCAACTGGCTGTACGCAGAAACCCTGGCCCCGGCTGTTCAGCAAAGGTCATGTGAAACAGGTGGGGCATGGTGACCGCGCCGGCGAAGAAAATCAGTAACAGTGCCCGCGCCGAATCCTCGCGCAGTGAAGGGTTGAGGAGTTCAGTCATCTGTGGATTGGTATCCAGCCATGCCTGCATGTCAGTGAAGCTGCCGAAGACGGAGTAGACGGCTACCAGGCCGAGAAACAGCATAGCCAGCAGTTTGACCAGCGATTCAAAGGCGATAGTGGCGACCAGTCCCTGTTGCCGTGGCCGGCCGCTGGGGCTGCGTGAGCCAAATAATAGGGTGAATAAAGTGATGGTAGCGCAGAACAACAGCGCCAGGTTGTGGTGGCGATTGGATTCTTTAAACGGATATTCGGGGTGGCCGGAAAGGATTTGGATAGAGTCACTAACCACCTGCATCTGCAGGGCCAGCAGCGGCAACATGGCAGCCAGCAACATGATAGTGACCCCGGTGCCAACCCAGGGACTCTGAAAACGGAAGGCCAGTAGATCGGCGAGGGAGCCCAGCTGATAAGTGCGACACACGCGCATCAGCGGGGACAGCATCAGCGGTGACAACAGGAACATCACCACCACGCCGATATAGTAGAGCAGAAAGCTGTAACCAAAATTGAACGCTAATTCGCTGGCGCCAAAAATCCCCAGTGCGCCGCTGAACACCCCTAACGACAATACGTAAACCAGTGGGTGCCCAAGAATTTTTTGCGGTATCAGACCGCGCTGGGCGGTGAAGCCCACTGCAAACAGAATCGACAGGTAGCCGACCATTAACAGCACCAGCTGTGACAGGCTAAAGGTCATCGCCGTAGCTCTTGCGTTGATTCCAATATGCTGCCAGCACTAGCAGAAACCAGATGATGAAGGGTCTATACCAAGCGCTGCCGGCAGCGGTTACCCAGACCAGCACCGAGGGAATAAAGATGAGGGTGACGGCCAGGAGAATCAGCAATGTGCGGTTGATATACACGAAGCTGATCTTATCAGGCCAGGACGGACTCGGGTATGTCCATGGTTGGCGCTATCTGTCGAGGTTGCCACTGCGCAGTTGCTTGTTGCAGCAGCTGTTGCGGATTGCCAGCCAGGGTTTCCGCTTGTTGGAGAAACTTCAATGCCAGTCGCAGGTTGTCGAGGGCGCGATTGTTGTCCAGGGCGGGGGCGTGGGTTTGCTTGCTCAGTTTCTGGCCGGCAGCGTTGGTGAGAACTGGAATGTGTGAGTAGTGAGGTGTTGGCAGATCCAGTAGCCGCTGCAGGCAAACTTGCCTGGGTGTGGACTCATAGAGGTCTGAGCCTCGCACAATGTGGGTGACTCCCTGCAAGCCATCGTCTAGGGCAACTGCCAGTTGGTAGGCCACCAGCTTGTCACGGCGCCAGATCACGAAATCGCCGACGTCCAGGTCCAGCCGTTGAGTCAGGGGCTGCTGAATACGATCCTCGACAGTGACAAGGCATCGATCCCCTACCTTGATTCGAACCGCGTGCTCCTCGGTTTCGCCCAGGCCGCGGTCGCGACAGTGGCCGTCGTAAACGCCGTCCGTAGCCGCCAGTTTTTGCCGAGAACAATTACAGCGAAAGGCCAGATTTTTAGCCAGCAGTTGTTTCGTGGTGCTCCGGTAGAGATCGAGCCTTTCGCTTTGCCAGAGAACATCGCCGTCCCAGGCCAGGCCATGCTGGCGCAGGCTATTGAGAATATCGTGGCTGGCGCCCGGTTGTTCCCTGGGTGGATCTATATCTTCCATCCGCATAAGCCAGCGGCCACCGTTGTGGCGGGCATCCAGATAGCTGGCCAGTGCGCATATAAGTGAGCCCAGGTGTAGCGGGCCGGTGGGTGAGGGCGCGAAGCGCCCCACGTAGGCGGAAATGGGCTCAGCCCTGTTCCTGTCTTTCCTTGATTTCGGCGAGGGTCTTGCAGTCGATGCAAAGCGTTGCAGTCGGCCTTGCCTCCAGGCGTTTGATGCCGATCTCAACGCCGCAGGCATCACAAAAGCCGTAGTCATCGGCATCGATATTATCGATGGTCTTGTCGATCTTCTTGATCAGCTTGCGCTCGCGATCGCGGGTGCGTAGCTCCAGGCTGAACTCTTCCTCCTGGGTGGCGCGATCGGCCGGATCCGGGAAGTTGGCAGCCTCGTCCTTCATATGTGAGACCGTGCGATCGACCTCTTCCATCAGCTCGGACTTCCAATTGTTCAGAATGCTCTTGAAATGATCGCGCTGTGTCTCGTTCATGTACTCCTCACCGCGCTTTGGCTTATAGGGCACAAAGTTCTGGAACTCGTGAGAAGGGGCAAGTTTCGCTGCTTTGCGGGGCATGGCAAATTCCCGTGTTGGTGTCTGTTTACGTGGTGTTCAGGCTGAAACAGGCTGGGGCCTATTCGCCAAGGGCGCAGAAATCTACCAGATATCGAGCGCCGGTGCCAGCCAAAAATTAATTGACAGCTAGCTGAACGCATAAAAGTCGACATATTGTTAATATGACGCGCGCCCACAACTGGAAAACTGCTATGCCTGCCAAACCCCATTATTCCCTGCGACTACGTGATATTGAACCGTTTCGGGTAGTCGAGGTATTGGGCCGCGCCACTCAATTACAGGCACAGGGCCGCGATATAGTGCACATGGCGGCGGGAGAACCCGATTTCTCTACTGCCGGGCCCATCGTACAGGCAGGCCAGCAGGCCCTGGCAGATGGTCATACCTACTACTCGCAGGCGGTGGGAATTCCACCCTTAAAGGAAGCCCTTGCTGGCTGGTATCAGAGCGAATATGGGCTCGATATCGATCCCGGTCGCATCCTCATAACGCCCGGCGCTTCCGGTGCGTTGTTACTGCTGGCGGCGCTGCTGCTGGACCCCGGCGAACAAATGCTGCTGCCAGATCCCGGCTATCCGTGCAATCGACATTTTCTACGATTGGTAGAGGGTCGTGGTGAGCTGGTGCCGGTAGGCCCAGAGCATGGATTTCAGCTGACCGGAGAGCTGGTGGCGCTGCACTGGAGCTCGAACACAGTGGGCGCGATGGTGGCTTCACCGTCCAATCCCACCGGTGGCGTGCTCGGGCGCAAGCAGCTGCAGGCATTGAGCGATGCCGTCTCGATGCGTAATGGCTACCTGGTTGTCGACGAGATCTATCACGGTTTGGGATATGGCGTGGAAACCCCGTCGATCCTGGAGATCGATCCTGACGCCTTTGTGATCAATAGCTTCTCCAAGTATTTTGGTATGACAGGCTGGCGCTTGGGTTGGATGGTCGCGCCCGAGAGTGCCGTGCCGGAGTTGGAAAAGCTGGCACAGAATTTGTTCATTTCCATGTCTACCATGGCCCAGTACGCGGCGCTGGCGGCATTTGAACCCGCCACGCGGGATATTCTTAACCAGCGACGGGATATTTTTGCGCAGCGCCGTGATTTCCTGTTACCGGAACTTAAGTCCCTCGGTTTTCATGTGCCGGTGCAACCGGACGGGGCGTTCTATATTTACGCCGGTATCGATAAATTTTCCGGGGATAGCCAGGCGTTTTGCCTGGAACTGCTGGAGCGGCACGGTATTGCCATTACCCCGGGGGCAGATTTTGGCCAGCACCACGCCAGTAATTATGTGCGTTTTTCCTATACAACGGGTATGGAACGCATTGAAGAGGCGGTGCAACGGCTGTCTACGGTGCTGGCATAAATGGAATTCTCGTCACCACTCACAAGGGGTGTGTTGGAGCGGCGCTACAAGCGCTTCCTGGCCGATGTACAGCTGGAGAACGGCGAGAGTATCACCGCGCACTGCCCCAATACCGGCGCGATGACTGGCTGCGCTGAACCGGGTTGGCCAGTGTGGTTGACTACCAGTGATTCCAAAACCCGCAAATATCCCCATACCTGGGAACTGGTTGAAACTGATCTGGGTATGGCCTACGTTCACTCGGCCCGCGCCAACAAAGTGGTGCAGGAGGCCGTGTTGGCGGGTGTGATTCCGCAACTGAGCGGCTATGAGGAAGTCAAAGCGGAGGTAAAATACGGCGAGGGCAGCCGTGCGGATTTGCTTCTCAGTGGTGGACAGGGGCGCTGTTTCGTCGAGATCAAGTCGGTGACCCTGTGCCGCGAAGATGGCGTCGGTGCGTTTCCCGACGCGGTTAGCAGCCGTGCCCGCAAGCACCTGCGTGAATTGCAGGCGGTGGTTGAGGCTGGGGACAGGGCGGTCATCCTTTTCTGTGCTTTCCATACCGGTATTCGCTCGGTTACCGCGGCTATTGATATTGACCCCGCCTATGGCGAGGCGCTGGTCGAGGCGGTAGCGGCGGGTGTAGAAGCCATGGCCTGGGGTGTGGATATCCATCCCGAGACCGGCATTGTGCTGGCGTGCCAGCTGCCCGTAGAGGGTACTTGAGAATGTTGGACGAAGCGCAGCTACTGGGTCTCAATGACACGCATATAGCCTTGGATGGCAATGGTCTGGGCATGCACCCAGACTGTCGCGCGGCCCTGGGTCGTTTGCAGGAGCGGGCAGCGGAGCAAGGTTTTAATCTGCAGGTGGCCAGCGGTTTTCGTAGCTATGAGCGGCAACGGGCGATCTGGAATGCCAAGGCCTCCGGTGAGCGGCTTATATTTGACGAGGCGGATCAACAACTGGATATCGCTGAGCTCAGCGAAGAACAGCTGCTTCACGCCATACTCAGATTCTCTGCCCTGCCGGGTACTTCCCGCCACCACTGGGGAACCGATCTGGATATCTATGATGCCGCCGCGGTAGAACCGGACTACCAGGTTCAGCTCAGCGCCACTGAAGTTACCGGTACTGGCGTATTCTGCCCCTTGCATGAGTGGCTGGATGGGCGCCTGGCGGCGGCAGATTGCGAGAATTTTTATCGCCCCTACGACCGCGATCAGGGTGGGGTCGCGCCGGAGCGATGGCATTTGAGCTATCAGCCTCTGGCTGCAGAGTGTATGCAGATTCTCAGCCTGCAACTGGTAGAGGACAACTTGCGAGCCAGTGATATTTTGCTGAAGGATAAGCTATTAGACCTGCTGCCGGAGATATACCAGCGCTACGTAGTTGCGACCTAGTTGCCGCGTCGTTGCACTTTGATTCCCACCGCGGGTTGGGTAGTATGTGCGTCGCCTTTTATAACAAAGAAATGGGATTTATATGTCTGAGCTGTTAATGCTGCCGCCGATCCTCGGTGTGGCAGGCCTCGTAATCGCGTATTTTATTTACCACATCATGTCCCAGCATGATCACGGTGAAGACGCAGTCAAAAAGATTTCCGATCAAATTCACCGTGGTGCCATGGTATTTATGCACCGCGAATACAAAATGCTGGCCATATTTTCTGCGGTACTGGTCATCGGTATTTTTCTGTCGCCGCTGGGCGCCAACACTGCCATCGCGTTTATTGCCGGTGCCGTGTCTTCAGCCACAGCCGGTTACCTGGGTATGTTTGCCGCCACCAAGGCCAATGTGCGCACCGCGGTAGCGGCCAACGATCATGGCGCCGCGAAGGCGCTGTCGATCGCCTTTTACGGTGGTTCCGTGATGGGCCTGTGTGTCGCCTGCCTGGGCCTGATTGGCCTCGGTGGTCTGTATTACTATTTTGGTGGTGATGCCGAGACTGCGCATGCCATTCACGGCTTTGGCATGGGCGCCTCAGTGGTAGCCCTGTTCTCTCGTGTCGGCGGTGGTATCTTCACCAAGAGCGCCGACGTAGGCGCTGACCTGGTGGGCAAGATTGAAGCGGGTATTCCCGAGGACGATCCCCGCAACCCGGGTGTGATCGCCGACAACGTGGGTGACAACGTGGGTGATATCGCCGGCATGGGCTCGGATATATTCGAATCCTATTGTGGTTCTATGATTGCCTGCATCGCGATTGCCTCAACCATGGCCATCGCTGCCGACGCCAAGGCGGCCATGATGGCCCTGCCGCTGATGCTGGCCAGTATCGGCCTGATCGCTTCTTTGATTGGTATCGTGGTTGTCAGACTGCGCTCCAGCGCGGCGCCGGAAGCGGCTCTGCGCAGTGGCACGCTGATGGCACCGGTTATCTTTGTCGCCATGGCCTGGTTCCTGATGGAATACATGGGAGTGGACAGCAATGTCTGGTGGGCCGTAGTCAGTGGCGCAGTTGGCGGTGTTCTTATCGGTCTGATCACCGAGTACTACACGGGCGGTGCTCCCGTACGCAAGATTGCCAAGTCCGGTGAAACCGGTCCGGCCACGGTCATGATTACCGGCCTGGCTGTGGGCATGCAATCGGTGGTAGCACCGATCCTGTTCCTGGCAGCCATTATTTATGTGTCTACTGAACTGGCAGATCTCTACGGTGTCGGCATTGCCGCGGTCGGTATGCTGGCCACGGTGGGCATTACCATGGCGATTGACGCGTATGGTCCAGTCGCCGATAACGCAGGCGGTATTGCCGAAATGGCGGGTATGGGTGAAGAAACTCGCGCCATTACTGACGGCCTGGACGAAGTGGGTAATACTACTGCAGCGATTGGTAAGGGCTTTGCGATTGGCGCTGCGGCGCTGGCGGCATTGGCCATAATTGCCGCGTTCTCCGAAACCGTAGCGGCCAACCATGGCGGCGAGTTCAGCCTGGATATCGGTAACCCGGTGGTGCTGGTGGGTATGTTTATCGGCGGTACCATTCCATTCCTGATTGCTTCCATCACCATGACTGCAGTGGGCGATGCTGCCTTCGAAATGATTAACGAGATCCGCCGCCAGTTCCGGGAAATTCCCGGCCTGCTGGAAGGAACTGCAGAGCCCGATACAGACCGCTGTGTTGATATCGCTACCACGGCGGCGCTCAAGCGCATGATCTTGCCGGGTGTCATTGCAGTGGCCGCACCGATTGTAGTGGGCTTTGGCCTGGGTGCCCAGTCGCTGGGCGGTATGCTCGGAGGGGCACTGTTGGGTTGCGTCTTGATGGCGCTGATGATGGCGAATGCTGGCGGTGCCTGGGACAATGCCAAGAAGTACGTTGAGAAAGGCAACCTGGGTGGTAAGGGCTCGGACACTCACACTGCCGTGGTGGTCGGCGACACCGTGGGTGATCCTTTCAAGGATACCTCCGGCCCGTCCATGAACATCCTCATCAATGTGATGGCTATCGTCAGCCTGGTTATAGCTCCGATGCTCTAACCAGCGTCTCGACCTTCCTTTCTAGATATTCAATCGCCGCAGCAAACCCTGCGGCGATTTCATTTTCACTACCCACTATCTTCGAGGGATCTGCCATACCCCAGTGCTGTTTCTCGGCTGTTGAGAACCAGGCCGGGCAGGCTTCGCCTGCGGCCTGGTCGCAGAGGGTAATGATCACGTCGGGTTCGAAGTCTTCGAATTCGTGCCAGGATTGACTGAACAAGCCATCAATTCTGTAGCCGTACAGTTGCAGGTACTGCAGGGCGGTGGCATTGACCTGGAGCTCCGGTGAGCTACCGGCACTGCGCGCCTCCAGTAAGTCCGGATCCTGCTGGCGGGCGATGGCCTCTGCCATAATGCTGCGGCAGCGGTTGTGAGTGCAGATAAACAGGACTTTCATGGCATCAGAATGCACACAATGCGAGAAATAGGCCAGCTGGTTCAGCTATTTGGTGGTGTAGTGCCCGGCAGCAATTGGCCCCAGTGATAGGTAGTGGCACAATTCGCCCTCATTCCTAGGAATTGAGGTTGAGTCATGGCAGTCGAGTGGAATCACAATGCGGATGTCATCATTGTCGGATCTGGCGCCGGTGCTATGACCGCGGCAGTACGAGCGGCAGACGCAGGCGCCAGTGTACTGGTGGTGGAGAAAACGGATCAGTTTGGTGGCAATTCGGCCATGTCCGGTGGCGTGCTGTGGCTGCCCAATAGCCCCCTGTGCAATCCGGCCGGTGCGGATGAGTCGCTGGACAAGGCGCGCGAATATATGCGTACCGTGATTGACGAGGAAGATCTGCACGAACGCATCGAAACGTATCTCACCACCATCCCTGAGTTTATTGACTACCTGCACGGCAAGACGCATCTGCGTCTGGATGTGCTGGCTAACTTCCCCGATATGTACCCGGATGTAGCAGGAGCGCAGATGCATCGCTGTCACGAGGCGCGGCCGTTTCACGGCAAACTATTGGGCGACGACCTCGAAAAAATGCGCCCGCAACATCCGCAAACCACTTTATTTGGTCTTATTGGCTGGACAGCCTCCGAAAGCTTGGCGCTGCAGGCACGGGGGCCGGGCTGGTGGAAAGTAGCGGTGAGCATGGTCGTGCGCTATGTGCTGGATATTCCCCAGCGTATTAGGTCCCTGCGAGATCGACGGCAGGTACTGGGGGGCGCACTGACGGGAAATTTGTGGCGCTCAGCCCGGGATCGAGGAGTTGAGTTGTGGCTCAATGCGGGTGTCGAAGAAATTATGGAGAATGACGGACGGGTGACTGGTGTACGCCTGCGCCGGGATGGTCGTGAGCTATTGGTGGAGGCGAAGAAAGCGGTGATTCTCTCCAGCGGCGGTTTCGAGAAAAACAATGACATGCGCCAGCAATACCTCGAGGGTCCAACCGATGCGGCCTGGACGGCGGGTTCACCCGGTAACACCGGCGAGATGATCGAGGAGGGCCAGCGGCTGGGTGCGGCGATAGCACACATGGGTGAGGCCTGGTGGGGCCCGACCATTGTCCTGCCCGGCGAAGCCCAGGCGAGGATGTTGGTGATTGAAAAGAACCTGCCTTATTCCATGATGGTCAACAAGGTTGGCGAACGCTTCGTCAACGAGAGTTCTTCCTACACCAAGGTGATTCGAGGCATGATCGCCGCCAACGAACCGGAGCGTGAATCGGTGCCTGCCTACCTGATCTTCGATTCCGTTTATCGCAGACGATATCCTTTTGGGCCGATGTTGCCAGGACAGTTTCACCCGGATTGGGCGGTGCCGAAAAATACCTGGAACGCCATTGCCAAGGCGGACAATCTGCGCGATCTCGCGCATCAGTTGGGCATTGATGCGGACGGCCTGGAGCAGACGGCGACGAAGTTTAGTGGGTATGCCCGTGACGGTGTGGACCCGGACTTTAATCGCGGCGGCCAGAACTACGACTTGTACTATGGGGATATGGAGATTAAGCCGAACCCCTGCCTCGGACCCGTTGAAAAAGCGCCGTTCTACGGCGTCAAAGTGTATCCGGGTGAACTGGGTACCAAGGGCGGCCTGGTCACGGATACCCAGACCCGCGTGTTAAAAGAGGGCGGCGAGGTTATTGAGGGCTTGTTTGCCATCGGCAATTGCAGTGCACCGGTTACCGGCGCCACCTATCCTGCCTCGGGTGCCACTCTGGGTCCCGCCATGGTGTTTGGTTATATCGCCGGCGAGGTTGCTGCTAAATCCCGCAGTTAAATTTTAAACCGCTTTTTCAACTTGCGCCGGGGTAAAGGGGACATGGGGTAAAGGGGACAGATTTATTTAGCCCTGTGGCGGTCAAATAAATCTGTCCCCTTTGTTTAAAGGCTCTAGCCCCGATTCGATAGCGATTACTCTGCCCCCTCATTCCCCTTGTTCGATAACCTGGTCCCAACAAACAACGCCGCAGCTGTTAAAAGAAATACCAGTGAAAAAAGATTGTGTGCTGGCCCCATATCTATTGTCACGGATTCTATTTCTAGCCAAATAAAGTGGACAATACCGTTGCCAAGTAAAAGCAACGCTATCCCAATAATAATTGTTTTTAGTTTCATTTTATTCACCTTAGAATTGTAGATCGTAATAAGAGCCCTCTTTCAGCTTAGCTGATTTTTAGGGGCTCTGACCCCTTATTACTCTGGTCCTAAATATATGAGCGAGCGCAAATTCGAATTCGGGCCGATTTCCAGGGGAGCATATACAGGGCTGCTGCCGGATCTATACGGGCATTCCATTACTTACCGTGTGGCTGTGGGCCGGCAACGGGGCAGGAAGGTATTCACTCTGCAAACACTGCCGCCATTAGTGCGCCCCAACAAGTCAGCATGCCTTGCCAAAGAGGGCGGGTTTTCCCTGCATGCAGGGGTCTCCGCTGGGGCGGACCAACGCGACAAACTTGAGCGACTCTGTCGCTATATCTCCCGTCCTGCGCTGTCGGAGAAAAGGCTATCGCTCACGGCACAAGGGCAGGTCAGGTATCACGGGGCGTTATACTTCCTATACTTCTATATCTTGAAGCGTTTCTTCAACTTGCGCGGCACGGCTTCGTTTTTGAGTCGCGCATAGCTGGGCAGGCCCTGGCGATAGGGTGGATAGTCTTCGCCGGCGATTAAGGGCGCCAGGTAATTCCTGGCCAGGTCAGTAATACCGAAGCCATCGCGGCTGATGTAGCTGCGCGGCATCAATTTTTCGACGTTGGCCACTTTGTTCAAGTCCGCCTCGCCTACCCACCAGCGATAGGTTTTGCCACGGCCGCGTTCGATGGTGGCCATTACCGCATTCTTGCCAGCGACTGCCATTTCCACCGCCGCCGCGCCGACGGCGTAGGCCTGCTCCACGTCGGTAGCCGAGGCTATGTGGCGAGCGGAGCGCTGCAGGTAGTCAGCCACCGCCCAATGATATTTGTAACCCAGTTCTGACTTGATCATCTGCGCCAGAGTGGGTGCAACGCCGCCCAGTTGGGCGTGCCCGAAAGCATCGCGGCTGCCGGCATCGGCCAGGAATGTGCCGTCGGCGTACTGGGTGCCCTCGGAGGCGACAATCACGCAATAGCCGCGTTTGTTAACGCTGCTCCGTACCTTGCGCAGGAACTTATCCCGGCTAAAGGCAATTTCCGGAAACAGAATGATATGCGGCGCATCGCCGTCGCGTTCTGCCGCCAGGCCGCTGGCCGCGGCAATCCAGCCGGCGTGGCGACCCATCGCTTCAAGGATGAAGACTTTAGTAGAGGTTTCACACATAGAGGCCACGTCGAGGGCGGCCTCACGGGTTGAAATGGCGATGTACTTGGCAACGGAACCAAAGCCCGGGCAGTTGTCGGTCAGGGGCAGGTCATTGTCGATGGTTTTCGGGATGTGTATCGCCTGCACCGGGTAGCCGAGGGTGGCGCTGAGTTGTGACACCTTGAGGCAGGTGTCGGCTGAGTCGCCGCCACCGTTGTAGAAAAAGTAGCCGATGTTGTGGGCCTGAAACACTTCGATCAGGCGCTCGTACTCTGCGCGATTGTCTTCAATACCCTTAAGTTTGTGGCGGCAGGAGCCGAAGGCGCCGGCGGGCGTGTGCCTGAGTGCGGCGATGGCGCTGGCGGGTTCCTTGCTGGTGTCGATCAGGTCTTCACGCAGGGCACCAATAATGCCATTGCGCGCAGCGAAGACTTTACCGATAGCCCGATGTTTTTTAGCCGTTTCGATAACGCCGCAGGCGCTGGCATTGATTACCGAGGTGACGCCGCCGGATTGAGCGTAAAGGATATTTTTTTTGGCCATCTAAAACTCATCTGAGCGCTGTGTGAACAAGCGCGACATCATACGTGAAATCGGCGGTGCGCGCAGTCGGGCGCCCAGCCGGCGCGCAGCCCGTGCGCGCAGGATGCCTGGCCAGCCGTCGTGATACTATTGAGGCGGATCGTATAGGGGACATCTTGAGCAAGCACATTCATATCCTGGGGATATGCGGCACCTTCATGGGTGGCGTGGCCCTGTTGGCACGGGAACTTGGTTTCCGGGTCAGCGGCTCCGATGCCAACGTCTATCCACCCATGAGTACACAATTGGAGAGTGCCGGCATCGAGCTGAGGCAGGGCTATCTTGCTGAGCACCTCGACCCCGCACCCGATGTCGTTGTTGTCGGCAATGCCCTGTCACGGGGTAGTCCCGCCATAGAACATATGCTCAATGCTAATCTGCGCTACACCTCTGGCCCCCAGTGGCTGGCTGAAAACGTGTTGCAAGATCGCTGGGTGCTGGCAGTGGCGGGCACTCACGGTAAGACCACCACCAGCAGCTTGCTGGCCCACTTGCTCGAACACGCAAATATGGCACCGGGTTTTTTGATTGGCGGTATACCCACAGATTTTAGCGTGTCGGCCCGGCTCGGTGATTCGGGCTTTTTCGTGGTGGAGGCAGATGAGTACGACACCGCCTTTTTTGACAAGCGTTCGAAGTTTGTCCACTACCACCCGCGTACCTTGTGCCTGAACAATCTAGAGTTTGACCACGCCGATATTTTTGCCGACTTGGAGGCCATCAAGGTCCAGTTTCACCACCTGCTACGAACGGTGCCGGCCGATGGCCTGGTGGTGCACCGGCACGGGGATGCTGCCCTCGAAGATGTACTCGAGCGCGGCTGCTGGTCCGAATGTGCTGGATTTTCCACCGACGCCAACGCTGACTGGATGAGTGTGAATGCCGACGCCGCCGGCAATAAATTTGAATTGAAACACGGGGACAGTGAAATGCCGGTCGACTGGTGTCACAGCGGCACACACAATCTCGAGAATGCCCTGGCGGCCTGTGCGGCGGCCCACCATGTGGGTGTGCCTGTGCCGCTACTGGCAGAGGGCCTGGCAACATTCAGAGGCGTCAAACGGCGTATGGAGTTACTGGGAGAGCCAGGGGGTGTTTCTGTCTATGACGATTTCGCGCATCATCCCACAGCGATTGCTACAACCCTGCAGGGTCTGCGGGCCAGGGTAGGCGAGGCCACTATACGCGTGTTGCTGGAACCGCGCTCCAATACCATGCGCATGGGTCGGCACCTGCAGGACTTGCCCACTGCGGTAGCGGCGGCGGACGAAGTACTCTGGTATCAACCGGCGGAGGTGAACTGGGACCTGGAATCTGTTGTCCAAACCAGTCCGGTGAAGGCCAGCCTGTTTCGACACACGGAAGCGATGATTGAACACATCGTCGAGCTAAGCGCGGCTGGCGATCACATCGTCATAATGAGTAATGGTGGCTTCGCCGGCATTCATCAGCGCCTGCTTGAAGCTCTGCAGATAAGATAGAAACAGAGATAGAAACACAAATAGAAACACAGCTGGAAAAGGAAACATACGAGATGTCAGCCGACAATACCCCCGGCACCTTTGCTCAACTTTATGATCGCTGGATTTTGCGCAGGCCGCTACTGAGTTTGTTGCTGTGCCTGGGCCTGGTATTGGGACTCGCCAGCCAACTGGGCAAGCTCAAGCTGGATGCTTCCAGTGATTCGTTGGTGTTGGAGGGCGATGCAGCCCTGGCCTATTTTCGAGAGAGTTCCGCGCTGTATAGTTCTGAAGACTTCCTGGTGTTGACCTTTCAACCGCCTGGCGATTTGCTCGGCGATGAATCCCTGGCAACCATTGCCGCCTTGCGCGATGAATTGCAGGTGCTGGGCGGTGTCTCCTCGGTACTGTCTATTCTCGATGTGCCTTTGTTACAGAGTCCGCCGGTGCAGCTGTCTGATGTGACCGGTGGGACGGGCCTGCCCAGGTTATCGGATCCAGGTATAGACCGGGAGCTGGTGCGGGAGGAATTCCGGACCAGCCCTATCTACCACAAGCTGTTGGTCAGCGAAGACGGCCGTACCGCCGCCCTCCAGGTCAACCTGCAGCGGGATCAGCATTACCACGGTCTGCTTGAGCAGCGTGAAGCCCTGCGAGCCCTGCGCTCGGAACGCGGCTTGGAGCAGCTCGAACGCGTGCAGCTGAGGCTGGTGGAAAAAGAGTTCAAGGCCTATAGCAGTGCTTTTAACGAGCGCCAGGGGGCGCTGGTGCAGCAAGTACGTAAGATTGTCGACAAGTACCGCGACCGGGCCGGGCTATTTGTCGGCGGCGTGCCCATGATAACCGCCGATATGGTCAGTTTTGTGCAGAACGACCTGATAACTTTTGGTGCGGGCATACTGGTATTCGTGGTGGTGATGTTGGCGATCATCTTCCGCGGCCTGCGCTGGGTGGTCATGCCCCTGATCACCTGCGTTGCTACGGCGACCTTTATGTTAGGCCTGCTGGCCTGGTTGGACTGGCGGATGACCGTCATCTCTTCAAATTTTGTGGCCTTGCTGCTAATCACCACACTGGCGGTAACCATCCACCTGGTGGTGCGCTACCGAGAACTGCAGCTGGATAGGCCGGCTGCCGATCAACATGAACTGGTGCTGGCCACCGTGCGTTTAATGATCGTGCCCTGCCTATATACCTCGCTGACAACCGCGGTCGCGTTCATTTCCCTGGTGGTTAGTGGCATTCGCCCGGTGATAGATTTTGGCTGGATGATGACCGTGGGTCTCGGTGTGGCGCTGCTACTGAGCTTTATTATTTTACCTTGCTTACTGGTGATGTTACCCAAGGGCAAGCCGGCCGATGCCAGCAAGCGACACGCTGGCCTGACCGTTCATTTCGCCCGCCTGACCGAGTCATGGGGTGGGCTGATACTGGTGGTGTCTGGATTGCTTTTGCTGGTCAGCGGCTATGGCATCAGCCGCCTGCAGGTGGAAAATCGATTTATCGATTACTTCCATGAGAGCACGGAAATCTACCAGGGTATGGAACTCCTGGATGCTGAGTTAGGTGGCACGATTCCCCTGGATATCATCATTGATCTTGAGGAGGAGACCGAGTTGGTGTTCCCTGCCTTGGCGGCAGCAGGTGATGTGGCGGTGGATGAGGATGATACCTGGGCGGATGATCCTTTCGGCGATGAGTTCGAAGATGAAGAATTTGCAGATGACTTTGCTGTTGAGGGAGAGGCGTCTTTCCAGCAAAGCTATTGGTTCACCGTGCGTGGCATGGACAAGCTGGAGGCCGTGCACAACTACCTGGATTCCCTGCCGGAAACGGGCAAAGTGCTGTCGCTGGCCACCACCTATGCGGTGGTGAAGCAACTGCTGGGTGAGGACGTGGGCGATGTGGAATTAGCCCTGGTGCAGAAAAGCCTGCCAGCGGATATGGCCGATATCGTGGTAACCCCGTATTACTCCGCCGAGAAAGACCAGGCCCGGATTTCGCTGCGGGTGATGGAGACCAGCAAGGAGCTGCGCCGCAATGAATTTCTACAGCGGGTGCGTAAGCACCTGGTAGAGGAATTGGATGTTGCCGAAGACAAGTTGCACTTCACCAGCATGCTGGTGCTCTACAACAATGTGCTGCAGAGCCTGTTCACCTCCCAGATTTTGACTCTAGGTGCGGTGTTCCTGGCCATCAGCGTGATGTTCCTGTTGCTGTTTCGATCACTGACGCTGGCGATGCTGGCGATAGCACCAAACTTGCTGGCGGCCGGTGTTGTACTCGGGGGCATGGGCTATGCGGGGATTCCCCTGGATATCATGACGATCACCATCGCCGCCATTGTTGTCGGCATCGGTGTCGATCACGCTATTCACTATGTCCATCGGTTCAGGCGTGAATTCCCGGTGGACCGGGATTACACCGCCACCATGTATCGTTGCCACGAGAGTATTGGCAAGGCCATGTATTACACCAGTATCACCGTGATTGCGGGTTTCTCAATACTGGCGCTGTCCAATTTCACTCCCAGCATCTATTTTGGGCTGCTCACCGCGCTGGCCATGTTTGCATCCGTGATCGGTTCTCTCATGCTGTTGCCGCAACTGATCATCTCCTTTAAGCCCCTCGGCCCGGAAACAGAAAAGCCTGAGGGCGGCTCGTGACCGAAATCCCTTTATTTCCACTGGGCTCGGTATTGTTCCCGAGTGGACGTTTGCCCCTGCAGATTTTCGAGCGCCGCTATCTGGACCTGATCCGTGACTGTCTAAAGAACGACACCGGTTTTGGAATAGCGTGGATAGTGCGGGGTCAGGAGGTGGCACAACCCGGTATTGGTGTGCCCAACCTGGGGCAGCTGGGCACCTATGCACGCATAGTGGATTGGGACTCGCTGCCCAATGGCTTGCTGGGTATCACCATCGAAGGCCGGGAAGTTTTTCGCCTCGATGATTGCCACGCGGTCGCCAGTCAGTTGGTGATGGGGCAGGTGGACATGTTGGGTGCCTCGCAGCCGGAGCCGATACTGGAGGAATGGGACTCCATGTTGGATGTATTAAACAGCCTGGAAGCCCATCCTCATGTACTGAGGCTGGGATTGGACATAGATCGCAGTGATGCCTGGCAAGTGGGAAGCACCCTGGCGCAACTGCTGCCGGTAGAGGAGGCGCTCAAATACGAGTTACTGCAGATTCGTGATATCTATCCCTTCATGGAGCGCCTGGACCAGTTGCTCAACGTGCTGGGGGGCATGGACGCCTAGCGGCTGTTGATTAGCTAGCGGCGCTCGTTTAGCTTGGCTGGGGCTGCCAGCCGCCGGAGTCTTGCCAGCGGTTGACGATATCGCAGAATAGTTCGGCGGTTTTTTCGGCATCGTAGGCGGCCGAATGCGCTTCGTTATTATCAAAGTCGATACCCGCCAGCTCGCAGGCCTTGGCCAACACCGTCTGTCCAAATGCCAGCCCGGATAGGGTCGCCGTATCAAAATGTGAAAATGGATGGAACGGGTTGCGTTTGATGGCGCAGCGTTCAACCGCGGCATTAACGAAGCCAGCGTCGAAGTGGGCATTGTGGCCCACCAGGATAGCGCGATTGCACTCCTGGTCCTTGATCTCGCGTCGGATGAAGCCGAACATGTCGGTGAATGCATCTTTCTCCTTCATCGCTTCGCGAAAGGGGTGGTAGGGATCGATGCCGGTAAAATCCAGGGCCGATTGTTCGATGTTGGCCCCCTCGAAGGGTTCCACTTGGTATTGGTGGGTGGCGTGTACTTGCAGGCGGCCACTGCTGTCCATGCGCACAATGGTGGCGGCGATCTCCAGCACGGCGTCGGTGGCAGCAACAAAGCCACCGGTTTCAACGTCGACCACAACTGGTAGGAAACCCCGGAAACGCTCGCAGATACGGCTGCTCATTTATCGTCTCCCATCACGATACACGCCACTTGATTTTCTCACCGGCGCGCAGGGGTGTCAGTAGAGACTCTCCCAGCTCCAGCTGCGCCGCTACGGTCCAGTCTTGCTGGTGCAAGGTAATGTGATCGCTGTTGCGCGGCAGGCCATAGAAGTCGGGACCGTAAAAGGAGGCAAAGGCTTCCAGTTTGTCGAGGGCGCCGGCCAGTTCAAAGGCCTCTGCGTACAGCTCGATGGCCGCGTGACCGGTGTAGCAACCGGCGCAGCCACAACTGGTTTCCTTGGCGCCGGTGGCGTGGGGGGCAGAGTCGGTGCCGAGAAAGAAACGTGGGTTGCCACTGGTGGCGGCTTCAATCAGGGCCTGTTGGTGGCTATTGCGTTTCAGAATGGGCAGGCAATAGTAGTGAGGCCTGATTCCACCCACCAGCATATGATTGCGGTTGTAGAGCAGATGATGGGCTGTCACCGTGGCGGCCAGGCCGTCCCGGGCTTCGCTGACAAAGGCTACCGAGTCGGCAGTGGTGATATGTTCCAGTACAATGTTCAGTTGCGGGAACTGTTCGACAATCGGCGCCAGGTGGCGGTCTATGAAGACTTTCTCACGATCGAAAATATCAATGTTGGCATCTGTAACCTCACCGTGTACCAGCAGCGGCAGCCCGGCGCGCTGCATGGCCTCCAGGGTCGGATACAGGGCCTCCAGTTCGGTCACCCCGGCATCGGAGTTGGTGGTGGCTCCGGCGGGATAGAGCTTTACCCCGTGTATAAAGTCACTGTCAGCGGCGTGTTGAATATCATCGGCGCTGGTCTGGTCGGTCAGGTACAGCACCATCAGTGGCTCCACCTGTCTCGGCAGGCCCGCCATGGCCGCCAGGATGCGCTGCCGATAGGCCTCTGCTGTCGCCACCGTGGTGACCGGTGGGGTGAGGTTGGGCATCACGATCATGCGGCCGAAATAGCGCGCCATATCGGCACAGGTGTGGGTCAGGGCAGCGCCGTCACGAAGATGGACATGCCAGTCATCGGGACGGGTGATACGGAGCTCGCTCACGGGAAACCTTATTCCGGGTTGGAGGACAGATGCTACCCGAATCCCCAACCAGCAAAAAGGGGTCAGTACCCTTTAATTCGTTTTGCAAATTAAAGGGTACTGACCCCTTTTTTCTCTTTGATTGAAGGTAGGGCGGTGCCCCTGTAGAATGCCCTGCTCATTTTTTGTACTGCTCGGAGACTGACATGGCAGAGGTAAACAAGGTGGTACTGGCCTACTCGGGTGGTCTGGATACCTCGGTTATCGTGCGCTGGTTGCAGGAAACCTATCAATGCGAGGTGGTGACTTTCACCGCCGATATTGGCCAGGGGGAAGAAGTAGAGCCTGCCCGTGCCAAGGCCGAGGCCCTCGGCGTCAAGGAAATTTACATCGACGACCTGCGCGAGGAGTATGTGCGCGATTTCGTGTATCCCATGTTTCGGGCCAATACCCTCTACGAGGGTGAATACCTGTTGGGCACCTCCATCGCCCGCCCGCTAATTGCCAAACGACTGATCGAGATCGCCAACGAGACCGGTGCCGACGCCATTTCCCATGGCGCTACCGGCAAGGGCAACGACCAGGTTCGCTTCGAGCTGGGTGCCTATGCGCTGAAGCCGGGTGTGCAGGTGATCGCGCCCTGGCGGGAGTGGGAGTTGAGTTCCCGTGAATCCCTGATGGTTTATTGTGAGCAGCACAATATTCCAGTGGATTTTGCCTCTGGCAAGAAAAAATCACCCTATTCCATGGATGCCAACCTGCTGCATATTTCCTATGAGGGTGACATCCTGGAAGACCCCTGGACGGAGCCCGAGGATGATATGTGGCGTTGGAGTGTCAGCCCCGAAGCAGCGCCAGACCAGCCCACCTACCTGGAGCTGGAATACCTGCGCGGTGATATTGTGGCCATCGACGGCGAGGCCATGACCCCGGCACAAGCGCTGACCCGGCTCAACGAGCTCGGTGGTGCCAACGGTATTGGTCGGCTCGATATTGTCGAAAACCGCTACGTGGGAATGAAAGCTCGCGGTTGCTATGAAACCCCGGGCGGAACCATTATGTTGCCCGCGCACAGGGCCATTGAAAGTATCACCCTGGATCGGGAAGTGGCGCATTTGAAAGATGAGCTGATGCCGCGTTACGCCAATCTTATTTACAACGGCTATTGGTGGTCCCCCGAACGCAAGATGCTGCAGACTGCCATCGATGAGTCGCAGACTTGTGTGAATGGCACGGTCAGGCTCAAACTGTATAAGGGCAATGTGTCGGTGGTGGGTCGCAAGTCAGCCGACAGCCTGTTCGACGAAAGCATAGCGACCTTTGAGGAAGACGAGGGCGCTTACAACCAGGCTGATGCCGAGGGCTTTATCAAGCTCAACGCCCTGCGTATGCGAATCGCCGCCAACAAGGGGCGCGATCCGCGCTGATCAGTGATCGCCAGTCAGGGGAACGAAGCGCACTGGCAATACCGAGCGTTGCTCGGTACTGCCATCTTGCCGCTTGACGATAACCAACAGCTCCTGGTTACCGCGCTCCCGTTCCACCGGTATAACCAGTAACCCGCCCGATTTTAGTTGTTCCAATAGAGGCGGCGGCACATGTGGGGCGGCGGCAGTCACAATGATACTGTCGAAGGGTTGGTGTTCCGGCCAGCCCAGGTAGCCATCCCCCGTCCTGACTTCGATGTTTTCGTAGCCCAGGCGATGCAGTGTTTTTTTTGCGCTTTCAGCGAGCGCCGGAATGATCTCGATACTGTAGACCTGGGCCACCAGTCCTGCCAGTACGGCGGCCTGGTAGCCAGAGCCGGTGCCCACCTCCAGTATCACATGCTCCGGCGCCGGCTCCAGGAAGTCCGTCATCAATGCCACGATCAGGGGCTGGGATATGGTTTGTCCGTGACCGATGCGCAGGGGACTGTTGAGATAAGCTTGCTGCTGGTATTGCCCCGGCACAAACTCATGCCGCGGTACTTCTGCCATGCGCTGCATCACTTGCTGTGACAGCTGGCTCTTGCCGGTATAACTGGCGGTGCGCAACACGGATTCTTCTATGGCCTGGAGCATAGCCTGGTGTTCCGGCAGAAGTCGGGGAGTTTCGGCCTGGGCCGCAGTGGCAATAAGGCCCGTCAGCAAGAGGTACTTGATGATGCCCATTGAGTGAAGTTTAGTTCAACTGGCGACCGAGCGTGTCAGGTTTTTTATGCATTCCCGGTAGCCGCGGCTGACTTTGAGTTGGGCCGAGTTGCCCAGGTTTAACTGGTATTCGCCATTGCTGAGGTGCTTGATGTTGTCAATGCGCGTAGCGTTGACGATGGTAGAGCGGTGAATGCGCAGAAACTGTTGCGGGTTGAGCAAGGCTTCCAGTTGTTTCATGGTAATCCGCATGATGTGTGTGACGTCGCCAACATGAACACACATGTAATCGCCCGCCGCATCAATCCAGTCAATGTCAGAGACGGTAATGCGATGACTTTCATCGCCATCGCGAATGGTCAGTGTTTCCGGCCAGCTCTGCAGATCGCCACTGGCGAGATCGTTGACACTGCTGGCATCGGCACCGGTGATGTCCATGATGACCTTCACCAGGTTTTGCTTTTGTGCACTGAGACCATCCTGTCGGCGTCTGGTGATGGCGCGATCTATGGCTTCTTTAAGGCGTTCGTCATCGATGGGTTTCAGTACATAGTCGACTGCGCTGACCTCGAAAGCGTCAATGGCGTACTGATCGAAGGCGGTGACAAATATCACCAGTGGCATCGTGTCCGCCTGCAACTTCCGCACCACTTCAAAACCATCCATACCGGGCATCTGGATATCCAGCAAAAGCAGGTCAGGTTGTAGTTCGGCTACCTGGGTCAGTGCTTGTGCGCCGTTTTTGCACTCACCAATGATGTCCACCCCGGGGTGTTCCAACAGCCGCAGTTTCAAGCCGCGCCGAGCCAGGGTTTCGTCATCAACAATAAGGGTACGCAGGGCCGGCATTAACTGACTACTCCAGTCTCGAAGGGAATCCGCATACTCACGGTCAGGCCGTGAGGATTGGTATTACTGAGTTGTATAGACTGCGCGCTGCCGTATAGTTCCTCTAGCCGCTCCCGGGTATTGGTCATGCCCACGCCGCTGCCATTGATTTTGGCTGTGCCATCGATGGGCATGCCTGGGCCGTCGTCGCGTACTTCGAGTAACAGCTCATTGCCGAAGCGATAGGCACCGATGCTGATTGTGCCGCCGTCAACGTCTTTGGAAACGGCGTACTTGATGGCATTTTCCACCAGCGGTTGCAGGAGCAAGCTGGGAATCAGCGCGCTGGTGCAATCGGGAGCCAGGTCGTATTCCACCCGCAAGCGTTCCTCAAACCGGACTTTCTCGATGTCCAGGTACAGATTGAGCGCATCGACCTCCTGGTTCAGCGTGACTTTCTGCATGGGGTCATTGTCGAGAGAGTAGCGCAGGAAGGTGCTCAACTTGGTCAGCATGGAGTTTGCTAGCTGAGTGTGCTCCTCCAGCACCAGTGTGGAGATGGCGTTGAGGGTGTTGAACAGGAAGTGCGGATTGAGCTGGTAGCGCAGCATCTTCAGCTGGGCCTCGTGGGCCATAGACTCAATCTTGATAACACGCTGCCGCTCTTCCTGCAGCAGCTGATAATACTTGATGCCGACGTAGAGCCCGGACCAGCACAGCATCACGAACCAATGTGTGGTGATGCCTTCCATCAAGACAAAAAACAGGTCAGTGCCCTGGGCCTCCATAGCGCTTCTCTTGCTGCTATCAAAGTCCATGACCACGGAATAGAGAAAATGCCGCAGGCTGACCCAGACCAACGCCGCCCCCCAGGAGGTCGCCAGGATAATGATCGCTCGTCGCACTGGGTCCGCATTCCAGCTGGCTTTGTAGATACGTCGCATACCCAGGGATATGACTAATCCCAGTACGCTGATGACAAAAATGTAGATATGGTAGGTGTCAGGTACCTCGCCATAGGATGCATTGGAGGCGTACCAGGTAATACCCCAGCCGCCCCAGCCAGCAAGCTGCAGGGTCCAGAACAGGTAGCGACGGTTGCTGAGAAGTTGTTCGATATTCATGGGCGCATTATAAGGTGTATCCGTCGCAGGTAAGTGCAGTTCATCCCAAATATCACTCGCTTCGTCGCAAGCCGGGGGGTGGTTTCCACAAGAGGCTGCCGTAGAATGGAGCTATTCACCGGAGGAGGTTGAGCATGAACAAGCTGTATCTGGCCCTTTTGACAGCTGTGCTGTTGCTGGCTGGCGCTACCTGGGCAGAGGAGGGTGCCCTGGTCGTTGCCCATACCCCCGACTACCAGCCGCTGAATTATATGCGTGAGGGTGAGCTGGTGGGTATCGAAGCGGATAATGCCATGGAGCTGGCCAAGCATTTGGGTTTGAAGCTGGAGCGGCGGGTCATGCCATTCGCCGATCTATTGCAGGCGCTGAATGCCGGTGATGTCGACATTATAATGGCGGGGGTGAGCGTCACCGATGAGCGCAAGGCGCGTATGTTGTTTACCGATCCGTTTATGCAGGTCGGGCAGATGGCCATTATCCTCGCCGATAACGCCGCCAGTTTTGGCCACCCCAGGACCATGTACCGCCCGGGTATTCGCATAGGCGTCGAACCCAACACCACGGGCCATCGTTACGTGGAGAATCGCCTGCCCGATTCCAACATGCAGTTCTACGCGAACCCGGAAACCGCGTTTGAGGCCCTGCGCCAGAACCAGGTAGATCTCTTCATTCATGACGCGCCCACTAGCTGGAGATTGGCGTCTGACCGGGACAATCTGGACATGCTGGGCCTGTTCCGGCCCCTGACCACCGAGCAGCTGGCCTGGGCAGTGCATAAGGACAATGCCCTGTTGGCAGCACGGGTAAATGCCGCCCTGGCCCAATTGCAGTCGACGGGTACGATTCGCGCTATCCAGAACTTCTGGATTCCGGTGAAGGTAAACGTGCGCTAGCTATGGCTTTTACCGACTATAAAAGAAAAGCGGCGCCAGACTCTTTACGAGGGCGCCGGCAGTAAGCTCGAGTAATTTGTTGAATGCGTCGGCCTAGTTCTCTGCGACTACCAGTTCGCCATTGGCAGTGACCTGGGCCAGTTCAAGGCTATCCACTCGACCCGTACTACGAGCCTTGCAGGTGGCAAGCCATTCGCTGGTTACACCATCGGCGTTCTTGGCATGCACATCAATGGTGAAGTTCGTGTAGCGACCGCGAGTCTGCATGGTATCCATGCGGGCGTTTAGCTTGTATCCCGCCAGACGGCTGTCCTGGGCGATCTCCGCTTTGCAGCCCTTAAGGGCGTCGGTAGAGGCGGCGCTGGCGTTGATAGTACCCCCCAGTGCGATGACGGCGGTGGTGGCTACTGCAAAAGTTTTGATGAACGTGTTCATGGTGTATCTCCTGATAATGGTTGGCTATGGACCAGGTTGTAGAGTAATCTGTGCATAATAGTTTGTTAATTCTCTAAAACCGCACAATAAATCGATATTTATGCACAAATTGACCACGGTAATCTGAAACCATGCTGAACTGGGACGATATGCGTTATTTACTGGCGGTGGCGCGCAGCGGCTCTATGAGTGGGGCGGCGCGCCTGCTGGAGGTCAATCACGCCACGGTCATTCGCCGTGTTCGCAGCCTTGAAGACCAACTGGGCACGGCCCTGTTTGATCGCATCGGCCACAATTATGTCATTACCCCCGCCGGCCAGGTGGCTTTTGACGCGGCCGAGAAGATGGAGCTGCAGTCTGTGGGGGTGGAGCGCCAGGTACTGGGGCATGTCAGTGATTTGTCTGGCACCATCCGAGTCACCGCCCCGGAGCCCCTGGGCCGAGATTTCCTGCTCCCTGCCACTGCACAATTCATGAGTCTCTATCCGCAGATCATGGTCGATCTCAGTTTTAGTATGCGTTCTTATGACCTGGGATTGCGCGAGGCAGATGTGGCTCTGCGGGTGACTGATACGCCGCCGGAAGACCTGGTGGGCACCAAGATTGCAACCTTGATCATGGCTGTTTATGTGCCTGCTGGCAGTGGCTTGAGGGCGAAAGATATCGACAAGGTGATCGCTATGTCTACCCTCGATCCGCAAACCCCTGGCTGGGCGTCCCGTTATTGCCCGCAGGCCCGGATTGGCCTGATCACGGATTCGCCGTCGCTGGAAGTGGAGGCTATCAAGCAGGGATTTGGGGCCGGTAGGTTGCCCTGCGCCATGGGGGATAAAGACCCGGAGCTGGAGCGCGTCAGTGACATTCCGCTGGAGGATGGCTCACAGCTGTGGATGCTCACTCACGTGGATGTTCGCAGCAATGCGCGCATTCGCGTATTTCGCGATTACATGCTGGATTTTATGGCCGAGCGCGAAGACCTGATGAAAGGTTTCAGTGGCTCGCTACCTAAGTAAAAAGGGGTCAGACCCCTTTTTACTTAGTGGAAATCTCGCGACTTGATGTGCAGGTCGCGCAGGTGATCGCTGTAGTCGTACAGCGCCCCGGCGATGACATGAATCACATTGTCGCGACTTTCCAGGGTGCCCTTGACCAGCAGCAAGCGGGAACTCATCAAGGGTTTACGAAAACGTTCCTGCACCCGCGGCCAGATCACGATATTACTGTTACCGGTTTCATCTTCCAGGGTCAGGAATAACACGCCCGAGGCGGTGCCCGGGCGCTGTCGCCCGGTGACCAGGCCGGCGATACGGACAAAGCGGTTGTTGCCCACCGCTGGTAAATCACCGTGTCGCTTGCAGCGGTTAAAGGGAGGACTGTCTCGCAGCAGGCTCATGGGATGGGCGCGCAGGGTCATCCCGGTACTGCGATAATCTGATAATACTTCCTCGGCCACTCCGGGGGCGCGCAACTGTACATCGTCATTAAAGTAACTGCCGCTGCGGTATTGTTCGTCATGGAGTAAGGGCTTGTGTTCCTCCAGTGCCATGATTTGCCACTGGGCCTGGTGACGGTGACCGCCAAGACCGGTCAGGGCATCGGCATCGGCCAGGGCTTCCATGTCCCGCTTATCCAATTGTGCCCGGCGACGCAGATCGCTGACATTGCGATAGGGTGCCTGACGTCGCTGTTGTGTCAGTCGCAGCGCACCCTCCTTGCTCATGCCCCTGACCAGGCGTATGCCCAACCGCAGTGGAGGCTGCCGCAGGGAATGGGCTTCATCGTCCAATAGTGTGTGGTCCCAATGGCTGTGATTGACATCCACCGGCAAAATTGCCACCCGGTGGCGGCTGGCATCCTGGATCAGCTGTGAAGGAGAGTAAAAGCCCATGGGTTGGCTGTTGAGCAGGCCACAGTAAAAAGCCACCGGGTGATGGCATTTGAGCCAGGCCGACACGTAGGCGAGCAGGGCAAAACTGGCCGAGTGGGATTCGGGAAAGCCGTAGCCC
This sequence comes from Halieaceae bacterium, assembly GCA_965237855.1. Lineage (GTDB taxonomy): Bacteria > Pseudomonadota > Gammaproteobacteria > Pseudomonadales > Halieaceae > CBDEGK01. Next base: position 721,866 of record CBDEGK010000008.1, read on the forward strand.
CCGAAGCCTTTGATCTGTTCGAACAGGCGTTTGGCAAAGTCCTCATCGTAGCCTCTGTTCTGCATGCCCTTGACCAGCTTGGTTTCAAATTGCATCAGGTTGCCATTCTTGCCCCAACTGGCCATGGCCCGGCGCAATTGATCCGCTTCGCCGCCACTGAAGCCGGCGGCCACCATGGCCAGTTTGATCGCCTGCTCCTGGAAAATGGGCACGCCGAGGGTGCGCTCCAGCACACTTTTGATTTCGTCATTGGGATAACTGACACTTTCCACACCCTGTCTCCGGCGCAGGTAGGGGTGGACCATGTCACCCTGGATCGGTCCCGGTCGCACGATGGCTATTTCAATCACCAGGTCGTAAAAGCGGCTGGGTTTCAGCCGCGGCAGCATGGACATCTGGGCCCGCGATTCGATCTGGAATACCCCGATGCTGTCGGCCTGTTGCAGCATGCGATAGGTGGCGGGGTCCTCCCGGGGAATATCCTGAATGACCCTGGTGCGGGGATCGTAGCGATGCACCAGCTCCATGCTCTTGCGAATCGCCGACAGCATGCCCAGGGCCAGTACGTCGACCTTGAGTAAACCAAGTGCTTCAATGTCTTCCTTGTCCCATTGAATCACCGTGCGGTCGTCCATGCTGGCATTCTCCACCGGTACCAGGGTGGAGATGGAGCTGCGGGTTATCACAAAACCGCCCACGTGTTGGGACAGGTGACGGGGAAAACCGAGAATCTGTTGTACCAGGTCGTAGAACAACTCAGCGCTCTTGCTGTGCTCGCGAATGCCCTGTTCGGCGAAGCGTTGTTCCAGGTCTTTGCTTCGATCCCACCAGGCCAGGGACTTGGCCAGGTCATCGACAAATACCGGGTCCAGGCCCAGGGCTTTGCCGACATCGCGCACGGCGCTGCGAGTGCGATAGGTAATCACCGTCGCCGCCAGGGCAGCGCGCTTGCGGGTGTATTTCTGGTAGATGTATTGAATAACCTCTTCGCGGCGCTCGTGTTCAAAATCTACATCAATGTCCGGCGGTTCTTCCCGCTCCCGGGAAATAAAACGTTCGAACAGCAGTGATATCTCCTCGGGGGAAATCTCGGTGATATGCAAGCAGTAGCACACCACTGAATTGGCCGCAGAGCCGCGACCCTGGCAGAGAATGTTGCGTTCCCGGGCAAAGCGCACAATGTCGTAGACGGTGAGGAAATAATATTCGTAATTGAGCTCCTCAATCAGGGCCAGCTCGGTTTCAATGCGTTCGAGGATTTCTGGTTTCGGTCCATTCGGCCAGCGCAGCTTAACGCCCTCGGCAATCAGTTCTCGCAGGTAGCTGCCGGCCGTCAAACCCTCGGGCACTACCTCTTGCGGGTATTCGTAGCGCAGTTCTTCCAGAGTGAATTCACAGCGGCTGGCGACAACCAGGGTCTGGTTGAGCAGGGCGGGTGGATAGAGGGAATTCAGTCGCGGCAGGCTGCGCAAGTGTTGCTGGCTGTTGCTGAGGCGGTGTTTGCCGAGCTTGTCGATGCTGGTGTTGTGGTCGATGGCGGTGAGCACATCGTGCAGGGGTTTGCGCTGGGCCTCGTGCATTTGCACACTGCCGCAGGCCAACATGGGGATTTCCAGTTCGCTGGCAAGGCGCAGCAGTTGTTGATAGTGACGGACTTCACTGCCGTGATGCAGGTGGCTGACGCCCAGCCATAAACGGTTCTTGCAAAGCCGGCTCAACTGCAAGCCCCAGGCCCGGCTATTCTCATTGTCTGCGGTGGGTCGCCAGATCAACAGGCAGCGCTTGAGATGAAAAATCACGTCCCGCAAGGTCACCCGGTACTCGCCCTTGGGGCTACGCCGCCGCGCCATGCTGATCAAACCCGAGAGCTCACTGTAGGCGTTGCGATTGGGGGCGATAGCGATCAGCTTGAGGCCTTCCTCGAGATTTAATTCGCTGCCGATAATCAAGTGAATGCCGCACTCTTTGGCCGCGACGTGGGCTTTGACGACGCCAGCCAGGGAGCACTCATCGGTGATGGCAATAGCCTGGTAACCCAATTCCGCCGCGCGCAGCACCAGTTCCCGGGGGTGGGAGGCCCCACGCAGGAAACTGAAATTGGACAGGCAGTGCAGTTCGGCGTAATTCACGGTGACAGTGAGCGGATGATAGACTGTATATATATACAGTATTTTGTAAAATTGTAAAGAAGACCTGCTTGGAGGGAGTCACAACAGCTGTGTATCAAGCACCTCTTTTGAAAGTTATTTGCCCGTGCAGTTGGGATATCCTCTAAGCTTCAGCGTTATACATACCTAGGAATTGTGCTGTGAAAAAGCTGCTTCGTCCCCTGATCATTGCCCTGTCGGTGCTGCTAGCCATTCTGGTAGTGCGCACAGAACTGGCCTTTGAAGACACGCAGATTCAAGTAACCCAGCCGCTGGATCGCGTGGAGGTTGATACAGAGGCTGTCAGCCAACGTCTTTCAAGCGCTATTCAGATACCCACCATCTCCTTCGATGACCCTGGCAAAGTAGACTACGATCGCTTCATCGCCTTCCACCAATTGCTGCGCCGGGAATTCCCACAGGTTCACAATTACGCCAAGTTAACGGTCATCAATAACTACAGCCTGGTATACCACTTTCCCGGCAGTGATCCTGCCAGAAAACCCATTCTTCTGATGGGACATATGGATGTGGTGCCGGTAGACGCAGAGACCCTGGATGACTGGCAGCACCCGCCATTTGGTGGCGACATAGCCGATGGCTTTGTTTGGGGGCGCGGTGCCATAGACGACAAATCAACCGTTATGGCGCTGATGGAGGCGATGGAACTGCTGCTGGCCAGCGGGCAGAAGCCACAGCGTTCAGTGTATTTTTCCTTCGGTCACGACGAGGAGGTTAGCGGACCCCAGGGAGCTGCCAAAATTGCAGAGTACTTTAAGCAGCAGAATCTGCACTTCGAATGGAGTTTGGATGAAGGGGGTGTGGTCACTGAAGGCATGATGCCGGGCGTCGAGCAACCGGTGGCGATGATTGGTGTCGCTGAAAAAGGCTTTGTGAATATACGACTGGTAGCAAGGGAGAAGGGCGGCCACTCATCCATGCCACCCAATCACACCGCCGTTGGCATAGTTGCACAGGCGATCGTCAAGCTCGAAGCCAACCAGCTCCCTGCTAATACGGAATACCTTGACCTCACCCTGGATGCCATTGGTAACTACACACCCTATTCCCTACAATTGGCGATGGCCAACCGCTGGTTGTTTGCTCCCCTGATTACTCGGAATATTCTGCAAAGCCAGACTACCGCCCCATCTATTCGCACCACGACGGCAGCGACCATGTTGGCGGGTAGTAGCAAATCCAACATATTGCCCACCAAGGCGACAGCGGTGGTGAACTTCAGAATTTTACCCGGTGAGACAGTCGACAGCGTTATGCAACACGTTGCTAAAGTGATCGACGACGATAGAATTTCGCTGGAGCCGTTTATGGCCCGCAATCCGTCGCCAGCATCGGCGACAGACTCCGAGGCTTTTCGGTTGCTGGCTAGCGTGATCAGGGAAATCGATTCCAATGTTCTGGTGGCGCCCTACCTGGTCATGGGTGGCACGGACTCAAAGTACTTTTATGACCTGGCGGACGACGTGTACCGTTTTTTTATGCTGGCGATGACACCGGAGTTGATGCGCACTGCCCACGGGCTCAATGAGCGCCTGCCAATAGACGGTTTTATAACTGGCATCCAGTATTTTCACGAACTTTTGCGACGCTCGGCCTTTATTGCCCCGGAACTAACGGACTAGCCTGCTTTATTTTCTGCCAGCGAAACGGTGAGGTAATTTGTGCCCACCAGGTCATCGGAAAAGCTGGCAGGTCGGCGAGGCCAATATCGGCAGACGGCTCGCGATCATTGGGCAGGTAGCGTGTACCAAACACCCAGTCCCAGATGCTGATGGTCTGTCCGTAATTGTGATTGGCTTCGAATACGGTGCGCGAATGATGCCAGCGATGCAGCTCAGCCATACTGAAAAACCAGTTCAACGGGCCCAGCCGCAATTGGACGTTGGCGTGTTGAAAAATGCCGTGGATGGCGGTGATGAGTCCAAAATAGGACAACATGACTTCGCCGCAGCCGAGGACGACAAGTAGCAGGTAGGAAGGCGCAAACGTCATGAAGGAGTCGATGGGATGAAAGCGTCCCGCATTGAGCCAATACAGTCGCGGCGCGCTGTGGTGAACGGCATGAAACCGCCACAGTCCTTCCCATTCATGCTCAAAACGATGCACCCAGTAACCGGGCAACTCACCGACGATTAATACCAGCGCGATTTGGAACAGCAGGGGCCATTCGCTGGGCCATAGCCCCATGCCTATGCGATCGGATAACCAGCCGCCAATCGCCACGCCGATGGCGACAACCGGCGGGGTAATGAGCGCGACTAACACGCCGATGCTAATGGCGTGGGTGGCATCAACCCGCACATCGGCCCGGGTGGTGTTCCAGTCACGATGATGGGGATAGACGTGCTCAAACACGGCCACGATCGCGAAGGCGGTAAACTGTGGGCCGATGATCGCCAGCGGCGGCGCCATGCCACCCGCCATGAGCCACCAGGAAACGAAAACTGCCGTGCCCATCACAACCGGGAATATGCCCCAGCGAAACAGAGGTGGTGCCTGCCTTGGCAGCTTCTGTGCATTCATCGAGTTGGTTTTCCCCAGTGCCAGATAGATACCCAGCCTAACCGCAATCAAAATGCATAGGCAACTCTCTGAAAGATTGGGGCTGGCAACCCCTTTTTTCGTAGCCACCCGTCAGTGGCATGAACCAACCTAGCCTGTCCCCAATTTTGGTAATTTTGGTAATTTTGCGGCGGTAGCCATTCCCGACTTAGTTATTCATACTGCGCAGTAACTATCTACTCAAACTATATCGATAAGAAATGGAGATTTAGATATGTACGACCGCACTCCGCTGAAAAGAAATTCCATAGCACGGGTTATTGCCCAACACCGCTCGGCCCTACTCGCCGGTGCTACCGCCACCGCCTTGTTGCTGCCGACTCATGCTATGTCGCAATCACTTGAAGAAGTGGTGGTAACCGCGCAAAAACGTGAGGCTAACTTGCAGGACACCTCCGTCTCGGTACAAGTGCTCGGCAGCGAACGGCTGCAGGAACTGGGCATTTCGGGTTTTGATGATTATGTGCAGTTTCTTCCTACTGCTTCATTCACATCGACACGCCCCGGTATTACCCAGGTGTATATGCGCGGCATTAACAGTGGTGGTGACGGCAACCACTCCGCCTCCATGCCCTCGGTAGGTGTTTACCTCGACGAACAACCGATCTCCACCATCAACGAAGTGCTCGACCTGCACATGTACGATATTGCGCGGATAGAGACGCTGGCGGGCCCGCAGGGCACACTGTTTGGCGCTTCCAGCCAGGCGGGTACCTTACGCATTATTACCAACAAGGCCACCAACGAGTTCGAGGCCAGCTATGACCTCAGTGGAAGCTCTGTTGAAGAAGGCGGCACCGGCTATACCGGCGAAGGTATGGTTAATATTCCCCTGGGTGATTCTGCCGCCCTGCGCCTGGTGGGCTGGTACGATGACGCCCCCGGCTACATCGACAATGTTGCCGGCACCATCACTTATAACGGCTCTACTACGATCAACAATAACCACCTCGTTGAAGATGACTTTAACGAGACTGAAACCACAGGTGCCAGGGCCGCGCTGCGTATAGACCTCAACGAGGACTGGGCCATTACACCGGGTCTCACCTACCAGAAGATGGACAGTAGCGGCGCCTACGACCACGACCCCGATGACAACGGGGACCTGGAGACCACAAAATTCTACGACACCTACTACGACGAAGAATGGTACCAGGCGACGCTGACCGTGGAAGGCCGTATCGGCGATCTGGATCTGGTCTATGCCGGTGCCTATCTCGACCGGGACCGCGACAGCCAGTACGACTACTCCTGGTACGCTGAATACTACGACAATGTAATCCGTCCCGATTACAACGATTCTTACGGCTATTTACCGGGAGATCCCTACTACTGGGGAAGCTATCACTACGATGCCGCCGGCAACGGGGTCGAGTCCAGCCAGTACGTGGATCAGGACGAGAACTGGAATCGCACCAGCCACGAGTTCCGCATCCAATCCCAGGAAGGCAGTCTGCGCTGGATCGCCGGTTTCTTCTACCAGGAACAGGAGCACGATTTTGATCTGCAGTGGACCGCGCCCGCTGTCGGTTCTGACGTCACACTGGTGCCCGGCGGTCCCACCGTGGTGTGGCAAACCCATCAGACCCGTAAAGACGAAGAGCAGGCCGTGTTCGGAGAAATCAGCTACGACTTCGGCGACAAGCTGACCGCCCTCGTCGGTGCGCGCTGGTACAGCTATGACAACAGCCTCTATGGTTTTAATGGCTGGTATGGCCGTTGCACAGGTTTTTACGACGACAACGGAAATTTTGTTGAGGACAGGAGTGCCACGCTTCAAGCACCCTGTTACGACACCGGCATACTGGATGACAGCACCGACAACGACGATGTTATCGGCAAGGTGAACATCAGCTACGATCTGGATGAGGACAAAATGCTGTATTTCACCTGGTCGGAGGGCTACCGTCCCGGTGGTGTGAACCGCGCAAATGAAGGACTTACTTATGACGAGGACTTCGTCACCAACTGGGAACTGGGCTGGAAGACCAGCTGGATGGACAACCGTATGCGTTTCAACGGTGCGGTCTACTTCATGGACTGGGAAGATTTCCAGTACAACTCCCTCGACCTGGGCTCGGGCCAGCCACTGACGATTATCAATAACGCCGGTCAGGCTGAAGTCTATGGCGTCGAGTGGGACCTGGATTACGCGGTCTCCGAGGCGTTCACCTTCTCGTTCTCGGGTGCCTATAACGATGCTGAATCCACCGATACCATTGACCACGCGGACGGCGTGATTCCCAAAGGCACGAAGCTACCCTACACCCCCGAGTTGCAGCTGAGTACCATTCTGCGCTATGGCGCCCAGTGGGGCGAAAACCAGGTCTATGCTCAGGGCGCCTGGTCCTATACCGATGGTGTTAGCACCGACCTGCGGGAGGCCTACTCTTTTGATACCGATGACTATGACATCGTAAATCTGGCTTTCGGTATCGCTCGAAACAGTTGGCACGTGGATGTGTTCATCGACAATGCCACCGATGAGCGTGCGGAGCTGGACAGAATTGATGGGTATCCGACCTCGGGTATCAACATTCAATCATCGACGTTTTACGACACTAACAAGCCGCGGACCTACGGCATCCGCTTCGGCCAGAAGTTCTAGGATGGGCTGAATCCAGCGGGAGTAGTTACCCGTTTCACAAAAGCTGCGGCAGGATTGTCCTCCCGCAGCTTTTTTTTGCCCCGCACAAGCAGGTAGAATTGAGCGATGAATAATATCCAGGACACTCTGCGCCAGGCTGGCCAGTCACTCGCGTCGAAACCCGCCGAGTCACTCGCACAGGTCGAGGCGCTGCTCAATGACGAGCCCGGTAACTTACCCGCGCAACACATCAAGGGCGCTGCCCAGCGATTACTAGGGCGAACCCGCGAAGCGCTGGCGACGCTGTCAGCATTGACAGGCGAGATGCCGGACAACGCTGTACTGCATCATGATCTGGGTCTGTGTTTTGGTGCTGTGGGCGACAATCAACAGGCCGAAAAACACCTGCGCAAAGCGGTAGAGCTTCAACCTGCCTATAGCGGCGCCTGGCTTTCCCTGTCGAACCAACTAGACTCCCAGGGCGACAATGCAGGCAGCCAGGCAGCCCTGGAACGCCACCTGGTGACGTCAACTCAGCATCCTGAATTGATTCCGGCAGCCCGGTATTTACAGTCTGACGAACTGGCGAAAGCAGAGCCCATTATCAAGGGCGTTCTGAAGAAGCATCCCAACGACGTTTCCGCCATTCGCATGCTGGCTGACCTGGCTATGCGCCTGAGTCGATTTGAGGACGCGAAAAACCTGCTCGAGCGCTGCCTGGAACTGGCGCCGGACTTCACCCTGGCCAGGCAGAATTATGCCTCCGTCCTGCGCCGCTTACAGCGGCAATCGGAAGCACTCATTGAGACCGAAAAGCTGCTGCGGGAAGATCCGAAAAATCCCCGTCACCTGATGCTAAAGGCCGCAATCCTGACACAATTGGGTAAAAACAGCGCGGCCGTCGACATTTTCGAGCGGGTGGTCAAGGACTATCCCAACCAGTCTGCGGCGCAGATGAGTTCCGGCCACAACCTGAAAACCCTCGGCCGAGTCGATGAGGCGATTGCGGCCTACAGGCGCACGGTGGAAATATCTCCCACCACAGGTGAGGCCTATTGGAGTCTCGCCAACCTGAAGACCTACCGCTTCAGCGATGAAGAAATAGACACCATGCGGGCCACGGTGACTTCGGGAGGCGGTGATGCCGATGACCAGAATCACCTGGCATTTGCCCTGGGCAAGGCACTGGAAGATCGTGGGGAATTCGACGAATCTTTCAAATTTTACAAGCGGGGCAACAACATCCGGCGCATTCATCACACTTACGACCCCAAGCGTAATATGTACAATGCCGTGCGCCAGGTGAAGACCTGCACTGCCGAGCTGTTTGCAGGGAAAGGCAGCGGCGGTTGTGCCGATCCCGATCCCATATTCATCGTCGGCCTGCCACGAGCCGGCTCTACACTGCTGGAGCAGATTCTCGCCAGCCATTCCCAGGTACAGGGCACCACCGAGTTGCCCGATGCCATTGCCATTTCACGAAAATTAGGCGGCAGAGACAAAAACAACCCTGCCACACGGTATCCCGAGATTCTGCGTGAGCTGTCAGCCGAGCAGCGCGTGGAGCTGGGTCAGGGCTACCTGGACTCGACTCGGGCTCACCGCAATGATCTGCCCTTTTTTGTCGACAAGATGCCCAACAACTGGCTCCATACCGGGCTCATACACCTGATTTTACCTAACGCGAAGATCATTGACGCCCGTCGCCATCCGATGGCCGGATGCTTTGCCTGTTACAAGCAACTGTTTGCCAATGGGCAAACGTTTACCTACGACCTGGGCCACGTGGGCCATTACTACCGCAACTACATTAACGTCATGGACCACTGGGACGAGGTGTTGCCGGGCAAGGTGTTGCACGTGCAATACGAGGATATGGTCGCAGACTCAGAGACCCAAATACGCCGAGTACTGGACTATTGTAATTTACCCTTCGAAGAGCAGTGCCTGCGCTTTTACGAAACAGACCGCGCCGTCAGGACTCCCAGCTCCGAACAGGTGCGCCAGCCCATCTTTCAGGAAGGTTTGGAGCAGTGGCGCAATTATGAAACCCACCTCGATCCCCTGAAGAAGGCTTTGGGGCCTTTGCTGGAGCGCTATCCCGTCGATTGACAGTTTCCGGGGCCCTCCGGGATTCTTAATCACGGGCTAATTTCCGTCCAAGTCGTTGATATAAATCAAAGATATTGGCTTCCTATTGGCAATACAGAGCATCCCCTCGTCTGACAATAAGTGAACTGGTTCACACATTGGTGATCCGTTTGTATGCCGATAGCGAAAATATGATATTCGTCAAAGTAGTATTGTTGCAAAGAGGGGGAAATCATGGATGGAGGTAGACGAAGAGGCGTGGCACCCGTGCCAGCTGACCTTGAAAAGCACCTCAACGCAGAGCAGATATCCGGCTTACGAAAAGTTGAAGACTATGGTTGGAAGGTTAAATTTGTGCGCCGCGCCATGGTGGTTCTTGTCTACAAGGATGGCTCAACTATGGGGGTGCTGGAAGAAGATGGCACCCTGAATAACCAGGTGGTTATTCGAGAGCGAGGCGAAGCTGCGCCTACACCTGCCCTGGATGTTCCGCACGGGTCCTCGCCCAACAAATTCATAGTCTAATCCAGCAGTGCCAGATTGTGCCTGCCAGCAGGTATGAATGCTGTGCGGGAATGGCCGACGCGCAGTGACCCTGCTATGAGGTATGGTTTGAGGGCTTCAACCATTTTTACCCATTGTGTTGCGGTCCTTATGCCAGCTTTGTTTCGCCTCCCACCGATCCAGCGGATGTAGTGGCCCAACCGGGCAGTAGTGTTCCTTTGTGGGTATGCCACTGATGCGCGTAAACAGATCGTGGAAGGCGCGCATTTCGCAACCAGGCGTGCCGATTAATCCGGACAGCAGGAATGCTGAGCCCAGATGTGCAAAGAGGTAGATGGCCCAGAGCCCAATGACATCGCCTAGTAACGCACTTTCAACAGCGCCGGTTCGCACATAGCTGAACGCGCCAATGGCAATAAAAATGCTGGCGCTGACAATGGCAGGCAGTTTCTTCCAGGACCGGGAGTAACCAATGTTGATGATGTAACTACTCAGGTACAGGCCCATAGCCATACCAAGCCACACAACGGAATTGATGTGCTTGCCGTCAAAAACATTGCCTACTACGGCAAACAATTGCATCACAAAGGAAATGCAAAAGAGACCAAACACCAGGCGTACCAATCGGCCTACCCATCCTGGTTTTTGCAGAGTGCCCGGCTCGTCTAGTATTAGGTCAGTGGTAGCCATAGTCTTCTCCCTGGATTACCAAGTTAACGGCATGCATCTCCAGCCTGAATTGGCGGGCAGTTTACTGAGCCGTAGGAGCAATAAATGCAGCAGTCTCCCCGTTTGGGCTTGAGCAATTCACGACAGGATTCGCATTCATAAAACCACTGGCAGGCATCGGTGGGCATAGTTTCGGTTTTCTGGTGGCCACAAGTCGGACAGGTAATTTGCGATTCAAGAATGACGTCGTTCATAGCGCTACCCCTGGCTTTGGGCATCCCACCTTCTCTCTGGTTGACAATTGCTAGATGGTGGGACTATAACGCCTGTAGTTACTACAGGATCAAGCGTTTTATGAACCTTCCACGAAGCAGTTACTCCAGGGGCCAATTGGCAGCCGCAACGGGTGTCAAAGGGGAGACAATTCGCTACTACGAAAAGTGCGGATTGTTGGAAACACCGGCGAGAAGTCCTGGTGGCCACCGTATTTACACTGAGGGCGACGCTGCAAGGCTGACATTCATTCGTCGTTGTCGTCAGCTTGGTTTTTCGCTCAGCGAAATCGACGGCTTAATCGGGCTGGCTGACGGTCACAAAAAAACCTGTCAGCAAGTTCACCAGGCGACCGCAGCACACCTGGGCGATGTGCAAGACAAAATCAAAGACTTGAGAAAAATTGAACGGCGACTGAAAGAGTTGGTTAATAAATGCGAGAACAACTCATCAGCCGATTGTCCGGTTATCAATATTCTTTTTGCCTGAATACGAGCAAGGAGCCGCCCCCTGTCCACGGATTTAACCGCCGGTCCAATCGGTAGCCACTTACGTCGCCAGGCAACGCCTATGGCACTGGGGTTGGTGGCTATTATTTCCTTCGATGCGGTAGACCTGTTCTTCGTTTCGCGCCTGGGTGAATCTCACCTCGCGGCCATGAGTTTCTGTTTCCCCGTCATCTGGCTGCTCACCAGTTTCAATATTGGGCTTGAAGCCGGCGCGGCCTCCACTATTTCCCGCGCCGTTGGTGCCCGCGACATGCAGAGTGCACGACGACTCTCTACCGACACTGCACTGTTGGCGGGCCTGAGTTCGGCCAGTCTCGGCGTGCTGGGGCTTGCCACGATACCCGTGGTATTTCCCCTGCTGGGAGCGGAAGTGGCGCTGATGCCGCTGATCAACGACTACATGAGTATCTGGTATTGGGCATTGCCCGCTTCCTCCATGACCTGGGTCTGCCTCGCCGCGATGCGTGCGCGTGGCAATACCCTGTTAGAGGGCAAGATCATCGCCCTGGCGGCGGCGCTCAACCTGGTGTTGGACCCGATACTGATATTCGGATTGTTCGGATTTCCCCGCCTGGAGATGGCTGGCGCGGCGTTGGCCACCCTGATATCAAACCTGTCGGTGTTGATCGGTACGCTGCTGTATCTGCATTTCAAGCTCAGCGTTATGGCATCCCTGTTCGTTCCGCTGCGGGTTATCCTGACATCCTGGCGAAGGGTGCTCATCATTGGCCTGCCCGCCATGCTGACCAATACCATTGTGCCGCTCAGCAACGGCGTTATCGTTGCCATGGTAGCGACGTTCGGGGCCGCCGCTGTGGCCGGCCTAGGTATTGCGATGCGAGTGGAGCCAGTGGCCCTGATTGCCTTCTACGCGCTGTCCGCGGTGACCAGCCCGATCATGGGGCAGAATGCAGGCGCGGGCCAGGTCCCCCGGCTGCATGAAGCAAGATTTTGGCTGGGCCGAGTCTCTGTGCTGTTGGGTCTCGCACTCGCGCTGATTCTGTTCATGACTGCGCCGCTCATCACCTCAGTGTTCACCGATGTGAGCGAAACCCGTGAGGTGAGCACGAGCTACCTGCGCATCATGTCCCTGGGCTACGCTGGCTACGGTATGGTGATGTGCGCCTGCGCCGCATTCAACGGCATGGGGCGGCCCCGGCCAGCGGTGATTCTGTCTGCACTGCGAGCGCTGTTGTTGTTGCTGCCGCTGGCCCTGTTGGGGCAGTGGCTGATCGGCCTGCCCGGGTTGTTTGCCGGTGCTGCCCTATCCAATGTACTCATTGGCCTGCTGGGGTACTACTGGCTGGGCCGAGTGATTCGGCAACAAAGTTCCACGTAACCAAAACAAATAGATAGTGAAGACAAGCAAAGGGTGTTGCGTTTCACTGAGCGATTACCTAATGTTAACGGATCATAATAAATAACCGTAAAGCAAAAGAGCCACTCATTTCTTAGTATGCGGTCGCTAACAACATAAGACCCTGCGGGAAAGAGTACAGGCTAAGCAGGGGACGATATGTCACATCTACGACAGGTTGGCCGCCAGAGCGCGCACGTGAAATCCCGTTCAACAGTGCGCATCACTCCTTTGAACAAAAAATTTGTCATGGCACCGCTTGCCGCCGCCATTATCAATGCGACCTTATCCAGTGCTGCGATGGGGCAGGAAGAGCACAGGGTGCTCGAAGAAATCATCGTTACGGCCACCAAGCGCGAGCTGAATTTGCAGGATGTGGGCCAGAGCATCATGGCCTTCTCCACTGCCGACATCGAGAAAATGGGCATTAAGAGCATGAACGACTGCGTTCGGGCCCTGCCCAGCGTGTCGCTCGTCTCCACCACGCCGGGTCGGAATGGGCTGGTGATGCGCGGTATATCCAGCGGTTCGGAAGAGTACTATACGGACAGCCAGGTAGCGCTGTACCTGGACGAGCAACCGCTGACCACCAATTCGCAACAGGTGAGCGTACGGGCCATCGATATGGAGCGCATCGAGGCCCTGCCGGGGCCACAGGGCACCTTGTTTGGGTCCAGTTCTCAAACCGGCACCCTGCGCATGATTACCAACAAACCCAATCACGAGGGTTTCTCGGGCCAGGTTGAAGCCGGCTATGGCGTCATCTCTGATGGCGACAACAGCTACGACCTCAGTGGCCATCTCAATATTCCGTTGATTGACGATGTCCTGAGCCTGCGGGTGGTTGGCTATACCTCCGAGAATGGCGGCTACGTCGATAATGTATATGGCCGCAGCCTGACCGGTAACTTCGACAATGCGGATCAGGTAGACGAGGATTTTAATACCTACGGTGTCAACGGCGGGCGCATTGCCCTGTTGTGGACTATGAATGAGGATTGGTCGACCCTGTTCTCCCTGGTGGGTGAGCAAACCGAAGCCGACGGCAGTTGGGAGACCGACCCGTTACTGGGGGATCACAAGATCACCCGCTTCACCGATGAGTCGCGCGACGACGACTGGTATTCCGCCGCTATCACCCTTAGCGGCGACCTGGGTTTCGCCACCCTGTCTGCCACGGCCACCCATTTCGAGCGCGATATTGCCTACGAGTGGGACAATAACTCCTACATTGCCTATAAAGACGCCTATTGGGGGGGCGGTATTTATCGTGCCGAGTACGCCGCTGGCAACCCCTACTACTTCTACTACAACAACTATGCCTTGTACGACTCGGAGTACCTACCGGCCAGCATCATAAATGACCAGGAACAGGAGCGCGATACCATAGAGATACGCCTGGCGTCGCAGGGCGACAGCAAGCTGCAATGGATGGTCGGGGCCTATTATGAAGACGTCTATGACGAGTGGTATTACGCCAGCAAGCAACCCGGCTTAATGTCTACCCGCGCCTGGGATGCCGCCCAGGCCTACGCCTATTACGGTTCATATTACTACGATACGGTGATCTACCCACTGGCCGACACCGACTTCGGCTACTCCAATATACTTGAGCGAACCGTGGAGCAAACCGCGGTATTCGGTGAGATGAGCTACGACCTCAGCGACGATTTGACACTAACGGGTGGCGCCCGTTGGGCCGAGTTTAAACGGGATGATTACCACAAGGATCAGTTTCCAGAGGGTTTAGCCCCATCGGGTTCGGAGGCAACCGGTGGCGCACATGGCAGCAAGAGCAAGGTCGACGATACGATCTACAAGCTTGCAGTTCATTACAACATCGATGAAGATCGCATGGTCTACGCCCTGTACAGCCAGGGTTTCAGGCTGGGAGGCTCCAACGATCCACGCGCGGTAGCTACCGGTGAAATCCCTGCCGACTACGATTCAGACACCCTGGACAATTTTGAAATTGGCATCAAGAGCACCTGGCTGGACAACCGCCTACAAATCAACGCCGCGGTGTTTCTGATGGAGTGGGCAGATTATCAAATTAACGTCGGCGAAGGTGTGGGTCCCTGGTGGTTACGCGGAACCCTGAATGCAGAAACGGCTGAATCGAAGGGCATCGAGATCGATGCCAAGTGGCAAGCCACCGATAATCTGCATTTCACTGCCAGTGCGTTCTACGCAAAACCCGAGTTTAGCGATGAATTCACCGCACCCAATGGTGATGTGTATTATGACGGTATGCCCATGCCCGGTGCGCCGGAGGAAAAAGCCTATCTGGCCATTAACTATGATGTGCCCGGGGTACTGGGTGGCGATATGTGGTTCTCCTACGACTTCTCCTACCAGTCAGAAACCTGGAACAACACCGACGATATTGTAGATGGAAACCTAAATGGTCTCACGCCATCCTGGACCAACAGCAACTTCCAGATGGGCCTGGATCTGCCAGCCCAGTTGAGCTTGATCCTCCGGGTCGATAATGTCTGGGATGAAACTGACGCTACCTACACCTATACCACCGAGGGTGACTATGCGGCGCTGGTGGGCGACCCCCGCTATCGCAACCTCAGATCCCTGGATCAACCGAGAACAGTGTGGTTCAGTGTGCGTAAGGGCTTCTAGGTAAATAGCTTGAGGTGAGTTTAACTGTGGTAGATTGAAGTATGGTTAAGCTCGTCACAAGCTCTGTGGTACGCGGTGCGCGACAGGGCGAAAGCCACGGTGGTGTCTACTTGCTGGATCTAGAAAAGCAATCGGTGCAGCAAACCATCGACTGGAATACTGTCGATATTGATTGGCAGGGTCGCGGCTGGGACCGCGGCTTACGCGGCATCGCTTTCGATGGTGACACGGTTTACATTGCCGCCAGTGACGAACTGTTCGCCTATACACCGGACTTCAAGCCGCTGGGATCCTGGCGCAACCCCTTCCTCAAACACTGCCATGAAATTGCGGTGCACAAGCGCAGCCTTTTTCTCACCTCTACCGGTTTTGACAGTGTTCTGGGTTTTGACCTGGACCAGAAACAATTCAACTGGGCTATCAACATCCAAACCCGGGGGTATCAATTCAGGCCGCAGCATTTCGACCCGCTTGGTGAGGAAGGTCCTCTGCTGCTGAACAAATTGCATATCAATAGTGTCACCTGCAACAGCCACGGCATGTACATCTCCGGGCTGAAAACCGGCGGTATGCTGCACTTTAATGGAAAGGCAATCAATATGTCAGTGACGCTGCCCCCGGGCACTCACAATGCGCAGCCGTTTCGCGATGGGGTGTTGTTTAACGACTCAGAAGACAATGTACTGCGCTATACCGGTCGCGGTGAGGGCGAGGAGGATCGGGCGATGGCAGTACCGGAGTATCCCCCTGAACAGTTACAACACAACACCGTGGAGGATGAAAAAGTTGCACGGCCTGGCTTCGCGCGGGGCTTGTGTGTCTTGTCTGAGCGCGTGGTGGCCGGTGGTGCCTCGCCCTCCACGGTGTCCCTGTATGACCTGGCCGCCAATAAGACCCTGGCTTCAGTCAGGTTGAGCACCGACGTACGCAATGCTATCCATGGCCTCGAGCTATGGCCCTACTGAGAAGCCACTACAGACCGGCGTTACGCGATACCTCGGGTAGCTCGTCGATAATGTAACCCAACTGCTCCTGCCACAAATCCAGGTGTCGTTCGTAGCGCCGCCATGTGCCCAGTGCGCCGGTGTAGATGGGTTGTCGAACCTGCTCCGAACTGGCTGTTTTTACCGCCCGCTCGGTCTCATGAAAATCTACGCAACTCTGCTCGAAGGGCAAGCCACAAAAATTCAGGATCCGCTGTACCTGGCTTTCCAGGTCGGTGACGGTTTCCTCATAATGTACGTCCAACACTTTGCCAGGTAATACCTCGTGCCAGTGTTTCATCATGGCGTCGTACTGCTGGTAGTAGTGCGCCAGGTCCAACATGTCGTAGGTAAAATTTTGGCCGCTACCAAACAATTGTTTGTAGCCTCCCAGGCAACTGTCAAAAGGATGACGCCGGGCATTTATAATTTTGGCGTTGGGCAGAATAAGCTGCACCAGCCCCACCATGGGAAAGTTGTTGGGCAATTTGTCGGTGAAAAAAGGTTTGTCGGTAACTCGGTGACGCTGACTTTCCTCTATGTATTGCTGGCCGTAGGCGCGCCAGTCCCTTTTGCGCAAATCGCGAACGGCCTCTGGATAGGCCACACCATCAGTGCGATACCTGCCGATAGATTCCGCCAGCTTACCCAGCACGGGTAATTCCGAGGTGCCCTCTACCTGGCTGTGACTGGCCAGGATTTGTTCCAGTAATGTCGAGCCCGAACGCGGTAAGCCGACGATAAATATTGGATCGGGCAGGTCGTAACCATGGCCGCTATGCGCTTGCAGGAACTCCCTGTTGAACACGGTTTTAATCGCCGTAAGGCGGTTTTCCATTTCCAGCGCCTCGTGACTCACGGTCATCCGCTGGCGCTGATTCCCGCTGTGGTAGTAATGCCAGGCCCGTTCATAGTCTTTCTTGTCTTCGAGCGCTTTGCCCAGGGCAAAGCGAAAATGAATATTGGCACTTTCAGACAGGTCGTCCCGTTCAAGCTGCTGCAACATGGCGCTGACTTCTGCTTCCTCAAACTTGAATATTTTGAGGTTTGCCATGCTCCAATAGACTTCGCCAAACCCGGGCTGGGCTTTAATCGCCGCGCGGTAGGCGGTGAGCGATCCCGCCTGGTCACCCACGGTTTTCAGTACGTGGGCGTAACCCATCTGCACACCCGCCGCATCGGGTTTGAGTTCAACGGAGCGGGCAAAAGCCGCGACGGCTTTTTCTGGGTACATGGCGCTGGAGTAGGCGTTGCCAAGTCCTCCCCAGCCCTCGGCATTGTCCGGCTCAAGGTCTACAACTTTCTCAAAGGCCGCAATGGCCTCCATCTGTTTATGTCGCTCCTGCAGCAAGGAACCTAAAACATACCAGGCATCGCTAAAATCCGGAGCCAATTGGGTGGCGCGACGCAACAGGGCCTCGGCATCTTCCAGCTTTAGTTTGGCCTGTTTATATGCCGCGCCTAAATACCGCATGGCATTGACGTTGTCGGGACTGCGCTGAAGTATTGAACGAAACACCGCGATGGCTTCCTCGTTGCGCTTTTCGCGCAAGTGTTCGATGCCCTCGACGATGGCCTGCCTGTCCGGGTCTTTGTCGAGGTAGACCTGGAAGACCTCGTCAGCATCTTTACCACGACCCACCGCCACCAGTGCCTGGCCCAACTTTTTGTGTGCCAGCGGCAGAGCTGGCTGTAATTGTATGGCCCGTTCCAGCTCAGGAATAGCCTCCTCGAATCGCGATTGCATGGCCAGTACACTTCCCAGGTCTTCATGTAGCTGGGGGAAATCCGGTGCCAGTGACAAGCCGAAGCGCAATTGTTCCTCCGCCTCTGCCAGGCGATTCTGCTTCATCAGGGCGTGACCCAATAAGCGCAAATGATCGGTGCAGCCGGGATTTTGTTTGAGATAATCCCGACACAACTCTTCGGCGCGCAAGGGGCGGCTGGCACGCATGAAAGCTATTGCCTGGCTAATACTACTGTCCTTGGAGCTGGCAGCGTCGGTCATGGTAAATAGTCCGTGGGGTTTGCTCAGTCGGCGTTGTTTGAACTGGGCGGCACATAGTCAAATATAAAGGAAATGCGATCCTCTTTCCCCATGTTCATAACGCTGTGTTTTTTCTGATTATTGAGTTCATAAGCCTTGCCCACTTCAAAGGCATAGGGTTTGCCCTCGATCATAAAACGCACGGCAGCGCTGGTGGTAATCGGGACGTGAATGCGGTGGCCCATACGAAAGGACTTCAGCGCGTCTACATGGGGGTTAATGCGTCCCCCTGCCTTCAGCTTGGCCGCCATCGCCCGCAATAGTGTTCCCCCGGGTGCATAGTGGGTATTGATAATATGATCGATTAGCGGTATGGCCACCTCGGACAGGCGGGCCCAACCCGGTTCCTCGTATATTTCGCCCTCATCTGGCCAGGACTCATCGCAGAACAGCATCACGATAGACTCCGTATCGCGGTGCACTTCGTAGACTTGCTGGCGATTCAGTTGCTCCTGCCAGGCCTCTGGTTCCTGCGCCAGTATGGCCTCACGCAGCGCTTGTATTTCCACATCCCCAAGGCAAACCTGTGGATACTCAATGTCCATTTATCGATCTCATTAACGGGTTGTCGGGCACGCCTAAAGTAGCAGCTTAATTTTGTCACATCCTGGCCCTTTAGTCTCCGCACACATAGTAAACTGATGGCTTCAGGTCTTCGAATAGTAGAGTATCGAGGCCAGAATCATCTATTTGCTACGCAGTGAAGACGCCTGCTAATGAACACAGCCAGCTATCGATTTGAGCAATTTCTCGAGCGAGCCGCGCCCTTGATTCTCGATGGCGGCCTGGCCACCGAGTTGGAAGCCCAGGGTTATGGGCTTAGCTCTGAACTGTGGTCGGCAGAATTATTGCTCAATAATCCGCAGGCGATAATCAATGCCCACCGAGCCTATTTGGATGCAGGAGCCAATTGCACTATCAGCGCCAGTTACCAGGCGACCGAACAGGGCTTTATGTCAGTGGGCCTAAGCGCCAGTGACGCCCGACAACTCATTGTTCAATCAGTGCAGCTGGCAAAAACCGCCAGGGACGATTTTCTGCGCGACAATTTGAATGCAACATTCACGCCTCTGGTGGCGGCGAGTATTGGTCCCTATGGTGCAGCACTGGCTGACGGGTCTGAATACACTGGCGACTACGACATCGACGATGAAGGCCTGATTGAGTTTCATCGCCAACGTCTGGCGTGGTTGGATGCCAGTGACGCCGATGTGCTGGCTTGCGAGACCATCCCCGGCTTGGCCGAGGCTCGCGTGTTATGCCAATTACTGTTGGATGTTGCCACGCCGGCCTGGGTTAGTTTTTCCTGCAGGGATGAAAAACACTGCAGTGACGGCACACCGATAAGGGAGTGTGTGGCCTTGTTTAATGGTCATCCCCGGGTATTGGCTGTGGGCATCAATTGCACCTCGCCGGCTTACATCGATGCGCTGATTGCTGAAGTTAAAGCCGCCACGTCGCAGTTGGCGATTGTTGTGTATCCGAATTCAGGTGAACGTTACGAGGCTAGTAGCAACGGCTGGTATGGCACCTGCAGTCCGATCGAGTGTGGTGCCGCCGCGGTCAACTGGCGCGACAGTGGCGCCAGCATTATTGGTGGTTGCTGCCGTATGGGGCCGGCGCATATTGCGGAAATAGCGCGTGCCCTAGCATCCTAATCGGAGTGCGTACTGCGTCAAATATAAAGGCATCTGTCATTGTTGTTCCACCATTTTTAATAGCCATGTTCGCAGGGCGACCACGGCAGCAAAGTCTGATTTTTCGACGGGCGTCACCAGGTAATAACCCGAGCCGTCTTGCAGTGGTGGATCGGTTATCACCACCAATTCCCCTCGCTCCAGTTCACTCTGGATCAGGAATCTAGGCAACAGTGCTGCCCCCAGGCCGGCGACCGCTGCCTGGATAACCAGGGAAAACTGTTCGAATAACATTCCCCGCGCGCCGGGTGGCGTAACACCACAGGACTGGAACCAGTTGTCCCAGGCGTCGGTCCGAGAGCTGAGCTGAAGCAGCGGCAGTGTGACTAATTGCTCGGCGCTCGCCGGGGCATGCTGGCGCATAAAATCTGGCGAGCAAACCGGGAAAGCTTCTTCACTCATCAGGAAGGTGCTCTGGGTGCCAGGCCAGTCGGGTGAGCCGTAGTGGATTGCAGCGTGCAGGTTTTCGCTGCGAAAATCGAAGGGGGAAAGGCGGGTGACAAAGTTCACAGTAATGTCTGGATTTTCCGCCAGGAAAGAGGGCAGTCGCGGCATTAGCCAACGGGTGCCGAAGGTGGGCAATATCGCCAGATTCAAGGTACCGGTGAGCGGGCTGGTCATGGCCGTGAGCGAGGCGGTGCGAATAGCCTGCAGGGCGCGGTGAATATCTTCTGCGTAAACTTTACCGGCCTCGGTGAGCTGAACGGCTTTCCCCTGGCGCTTGAAAAGTGCCACACCGAGCTGGCTCTCCAGGGCACTCACCTGCCTGCTGATGGCGCCCTGGGTCAGACGCAATTCATCGGAGGCGGCGGTGAAGCTGCCGCTGCGGGCGGCTGCATCGAAGGCTCGCAACATGCTGGTGCTGGGGATGAGTTGTCTCTGGGGTAGCATTGATATTACAAAAACTCACTAATCTGTGAACTATGGTCGATTGTTAATTTGCCCTGATTCACGCACTATGCCACATATGTTCCTTATATTATATGGGCTTTAAGCCCATATAGATCCAATAGTGCTTTTTAACATGTCATGAGTCGCATGCGTTTCAATCCATGAGCTTAGGGCATGTTATAAAGTGATTAAAAATTACTCATCGGTGATCCACATGTCGAAGTCAGTCAAATACCAACCGTCAGAGAAAGCCCAGGCGTTCCTGGATTCCATCAGCAACGGTAAATACCCGCGCGAAATCATAACCGGCCTGAAGAAGTTCATGGACGGTAAGGCACCCGAGGACATGCAGGCATTCTACAGTGCGGATGAGCTCAAGGCACTGGTGGACTTAAAGGGTTCAGGGCGGGATGTTGAGGCCCGCATGCCGGTGAAAATGACTCGACATTACTTCGAGTTGGCCAAGACCAGCAAACCGATCCAGACACTGGTCAAGGCCAGCCCGGCCGAAACTTTTGACCTCGACGGCGCTGCCGACCCGGGTAAACAAATGGACTACAGCCCGGTTGAGGGCTTGATTCACAAGTATGAACTGGGGCTCATCTACGTGGCTTCCACCTGCTCTGCACACTGCCGCTTTTGCTACCGGGAGGAGTTGATCGCGCAAAAAGAAGTGGAGCGACCCGACGGCACAGTTGCGCCCAAGGGCCTGGCCCAAATAGGAGAACTGGTCGACTATATTAAAGCGCACAACCGGGTTGTGGCGGAAAATGGCGGTCGTCACCCCGACACCGGTCGGGAAAAATTGCGGGAAATTCTTATGTCGGGCGGTGACCCGATGGTGCTCGCCAACAAGAATCTTGCCGCCTGGTTTTCCGCCCTGGCCGAAGCCGGCATTGAATCCATCCGCGTTGGCACCAAGGAACGGGCATTTTTCCCGGACCGTTTCGACAGCACGTTCTTTGATATGTTGGACAAGTTTCACGCGCTCTATCCCCAGACCCAATTGCGCCTCATGATTCACTTTAACCATCCCGATGAGTTTCTGCAGAAGGACAGCGCCGGCAACTATATCGACCATCCGGAGGGTGGCCTGGTATGGGTGGAGAGCACCCAGCGGGCGATCAAGGAGCTGGGCAAGCGCAATTGGCTGAGTATCGATAACCAGGCGCCTCTGATCAAAGGCATTAATGGTGACCCTGACGCCCTGCGCATTATGCAGCGTGAGCTGCGGCGCAATCGGGTTGAGAACCATTATTTCTTTTGCGGCCGCGACATCATCGGCCACAAGGCTTTCAATCTGCCGATTGAGGAAGCCTGGCGGATATTGAATGAATCGCAAAAAGGTCTGTCCGGAGTGGAGGCCCACGCCCGGCTCTCCATTACCCACTACAAGGGTAAAACCGAAGTGGTCGCGGTGACTAACGAGCCCATACCGGGTTTAGCCGGTAGCGAGAACGGCGTGGTCTTTCTGAAGTTGTTGCGGGGCGCTGCTGATGCCCCGGACCGTGGAAAAACGGCGATACTGGGCCGCAACCCCGAGGCGATTTGGTTCAGTGGTTACAACGATAGAGTGTTGTTCGATGAGGCCGGGTTTTTCGATGATGTCGAGGTAGTCAGCCTGAATGAAGCAGATTCCCCGCGGGTCATTGCCAGCAATTAGGGATCGGAGCGGCGAAGGGTGTAAATCATGATTGATAAACGCATAGATTCGCTGGCAGCAGCCGTCGCCGATATTCCCGATCAAGCCACGGTAATGATTGGTGGTTTCGGTGAGGCCGGTAGCCCGATAGAATTGATCCACGCGCTGATAGATCAGGGTGCCACCAGGCTGACGGTGG
This sequence comes from Halieaceae bacterium, assembly GCA_965237855.1. GTDB lineage: Bacteria > Pseudomonadota > Gammaproteobacteria > Pseudomonadales > Halieaceae > CBDEGK01. Next base: position 744,679 of record CBDEGK010000008.1, read on the forward strand.
TGAACAACAATACCGGTAGCGGTCATGTCGGACTGGCCGCGCTGATTGAGTGCGGGCGTGTGGCGCGGATGATCTGCTCCTTTCCCCGCACCGCCAATTCCACGGTTTTTCCCGACCTGTATCAGCGCGGCGATATTGAACTGGAGTTGGTTCCACAGGGTACCCTGGCAGAGCGTATACGGGCTGGCGGAGCCGGCGTGCCGGCTTTCTACACGCCTACCGCAGTGGGCACCCCCCTGTCTGAAGGCAAAGAGGTGCGCTCCTTTGAGGGTCGCGACTATGTGCTGGAATTCGGTCTGAAGGCAGATTTCGCTCTCATTAAAAGTGAGCGAGCCGACCGTTACGGCAACCTGGTGTACAACAAGACGGCGCGCAACTTCGCCCCCATTATGGCCATGGCCGCAGCCACCACTATCGTCCAGACCCACCGCCCGGCGGAAGTGGGGGAGATCGATCCGGAGATGGTGGTCACACCGGGCATCTTTGTTGAGCGGGTGGTGACCGTCCTCGACCCGGCACAGGAGTCGGTGCTGGTGGCTGAAGGGAGGGTTTATCCATGACGGAGCAGACGCTGGGCTGGAGTCGCGAACAAATGGCACAGCGCGCTGCGCTGGATATACCCGATGGTGCCTACGTCAACTTGGGGATTGGTATTCCGGAGAAAATAGCGGAGTACGTTCCCGAGGGCAGGGAGGTGATTTACCACACCGAGAATGGCCTGTTGGGAATGGGCGCACCACCGCAGCCCGGCCAGGAAGATCCGGAGTTGATCAATGCTGGCAAGAAGCAGGTTACCGCCATACCCGGGGCAGCTTACTTTCACCACGGCGACAGTTTTTCAATGATTCGCGGCGGCCATATCGATATTTGCGTACTGGGTGCCATGCAGGTCGCGCAAAACGGTGACCTGGCCAACTGGTCGACCGGCGCCGCCAATGCTATTCCCGCCGTGGGTGGGGCTATGGACCTGGTAGCCGGGGTTAGAACAATTTATGTGATTACCCAGCACTGTACCAAGAGCGGCGAACCCAAGTTGGTGGAGGCCTGTAGTTACCCGTTAACCGGGCCAGGGGTGGTCAGCCGCATCTACACCGATCTGGCGGTAATAGATGTGACGCCAGCAGGTTTAGTGGTGGTGGAACTGGCTCCGGCTGTCAACTTCGACTATGTGCAGCAGAGAACGGGCTGCCAACTTATCGCCGGGCCCCAGCAGGCCCATCTGTAGCGATCATTTACTCAGGACAGAGACGACAATGAGTCAACATAGAGCGGACGAAACCTCTACCGCTGCTGCCTTGCATCAGCGGGCGCTCAAGGTCATGCCGGGTGGCTGCAGCCGCAACACCGTGTTGCGCAAACCCCACCCACTATATGCCGAGCGGGCGGAGGGTTGTTATGTTACCGATGTAGACGGTGTCAGGCGGATTGATTTTGCCAATAACATGGCGTCGCTAATCCACGGTCACGCGCAGCCGCAGATGGTGGCGGCGGTTACGGAACAACTGCACAAGGGCACGGCATACTCCCTCGCGACTGAGGTGGAAATTCGCTATGCCGAGCACCTGACCCGTCGCAATGCGGGCTTCGACATGTTGCGTTTTGTCAATTCTGGCACCGAGGCGGTGATGTCCTGCTTGAAGGCTGCGCGCGCTTTCACCGGCCGCGCAAAAATTGCCAAGGTCGAAGGCGCTTACCACGGCCTGTATGATTTTGCCGAGGTTAGCCAGACCTCGAAACCGGGCAACTGGGGGAACGCCAGGCAGCCCGCCAGTGTACAGGTGGCTTACGGCACGCCGGCCTCTGTACTCGAGGATGTTGTGGTTATTCCTTTCAACGATGTCGAGCGGGCCATCGCGATTCTGAATCAGCACGCCGGTGAGTTGGCCTGCGTCATGGTAGACCTGATGCCGCATCGAATCGGCTTGTTATCGGCAGATCCGCAGTTTATATCCGCGTTGCGGGAATGGACGCTTGCCAATGGCGCCCTGTTGGTGTGCGACGAAGTTATTACCTTTCGCTCCAATTACGGCGGGGCACAGCAACGCTACGATGTCGTTCCCGATCTGACTGCCTTGGGCAAGATGATTGGCGGTGGCTTTCCGGTCGGCGCACTGGCAGGACGCGCTGAGGTCATGGCCGTCATGAATCCCTGGGCAGACCAGGTGCTGTTTCCCCACTCTGGCACGTTTTCAGCCAACCCGGTGACCATGGTCGCCGGTCTGACGGCCATGGAGCTGTTTGATCGCGCCGCGGTTGAGCGCTTGAACCTGCTGGCAGACTACACCCGTGAGCGAATTCGCGAGGCCATCAACATTGCCGATGTGCCAGCCTCAGTCACCGGGGTCGGCTCTATGTTCCGGGTGCACATGAAAGCAGAGGTGGGTAGCGATTACCGGGGGGCGTTCGTTGATTCCGAAGAGGCCCGGCGGATTAGCAGCATGTTGGACCACCTGTTTGACAGTGGCTTCATCATGATTAATACATGCTCCGGAGCGCTGTCCACCGCCATGACTGAAACCGAGATCGACATGCTCGCGGAAGCCCTGCTGGCAGGATTTCGCAAGCTGTGCTAGCCGCGAAGTTCGATAGCAGCTTGCTACGAGCCCTGCGCCGGCCCATTGAGCAGGGCATCCCGGGTTTTTTCCAGGATCAGTTCAACCTCGCTCTCTCCCATTAAGAATCCCGGTGTGTAGCGCAGGGAATTGGTGCCACCGTGAATCACCCCCAACCCGTTTTTTCTCAGGTACTCCTCAATGCTGCCCGCACCGCTGCACTTGAAGCGCGTGTTCAATTCACAGCTCAACAGTAGCCCGGTTCCCTGCACATTGGTGATGGCTCCGTCCAGCTCGCTGGCCAGAGACTGCAATCCTTCCACCAACTGCTTGCCACGTAGCACGATGTTCTCGCGCAATTGGGGTGTAAAGCTGCGCAATACTTCCGCTGCAACATCGGCCGCACGCGGATTGCTGGTCATGGTGTTGCCGTAGAGGCCCCTCTGGTAAATTGCCGCTGTCGCCGCCGACATGGCTAGCACCGACAGTGGAAACTGACCACCGTTGAGGGCCTTTGAATACACTTCCATGTCCGGCGGGGGCAAAGTCTGGAAGCCGGGATAGTCAACTATCGACAACACACCGTGGGCCCGTAAGCCGGCCTGGATGGAGTCCACCAGGAACAGGGTACCGTGTTCTGCAGTGAGTTCCCGTGCGCGCAGATAGAACTCTGGGGTGATGGAAAGCCCCGGGTTGCCTTCTCCCATTACCGGCTCCATGAGTAGCGCTTCAATGTAAAAGCTTTGCTCCTGCGCCTGTTGAAAGGTCGCTTCCAGTGATTCGATGTTGTTGGGTTCTATGGTCAACAACTGCTCGGCATCGCGGAAAGATGCGAGATAGCGCTGGTAGTTCTCCATACTTGAATCGGAGTAACGGGCTGGCCGGTCGGTGCGCCCGTGGAAACTGCCGCGAAGGCTGGCGCAGCGAACAGGCTTGCCCGCGTGACGACCGCCCGGGTCGGTCATTTCCCTGGCGTTAATGTCTGAGATTCTCGAGCCGATGGTCACCGCTTCCGAGCCACTGTTCAGGCACAGAAAGCGAGCGAATGGCTCGGCATCATCGCGGCTATGTCCAATTTCCTTGCGCAGGCAATCGACGAGTGTCATTTGACTGATGGACGGGGTCATAATATTGGCCATAACCTGCGACTGGTTCATGGCGGCCAGAATCCCCGCCGGCGCGTGGCCCAGTCCCAGCATGCCATAGCCGCCGCAGTCGTACACGACTGCTCCTTTCAGGGTGACTATCCATGGTCCCTGGGCCGCCAGGGCAACATAGGGATTGACCTCATCCTCGGCGTAGAAATTCAGATAGCCGTCCTGGATCCGCTGGGCCTGTCTGGTCTCATCAAGTTCCAGTAAATCCCCGTGGCTGGTTTGCAGGTCATCGAAGGCAGTGTAGGCACGCTCGATAGCGCTTCGCAGGGCCGGGTCCCGGGGCAAGAATGTCAGCAAGGTTTGATCCGACAGTCCGACCGTGGTCGCCGGCCCACCATGTTCCCGCATTTGTGTCAGGCGAGCGGTGAAAAACTCGGTGTCGTGCGCACTGTTATGAACTAGGGCGGATGTTTGGGTCATTGACGTTCTCCCATGGGTAGCGTGGAATAATTAGCGTTCAAACCTGGTCTCCAGGATGACCGAGGAATTGGTGCGGGCGATGCCGTCCAGGCCGGCAATTTCATCGAGCAGCCTGCTCAACTCCCCGGTGGAGTGGGCCTCCACCAGCGCGATCATGTCGTAGGCACCACTAATGGCGTACAGCGCGGTCACCTTGTGCATCTGTTTCAGCTCGGCATGGGCCTGCCCGGTGAGCTTCTGGTCAAGTTCAATCAACACGTGGGCGCGAATCAGGTCGGCGCTGTAATTCTCGCCCAGCTGCAGGGTAAAGCCAGTGATGACGCCATTTTCTAACAGTTTGTTGAGCCGGCTTTGTACCGTCGACCGGGACAAGCCCAATTGTCGGGCCAATTCCGAGGTGGTGGCGCGGGAGTTGTCACGTAACCGACTCAGCAGTGCCTGGTCTGTAGCATCCAGTTCTGGCATAGATGATCCAAATGGCCTAGTTAAATAGCAAGTTGATATATTATATCGTTATATTGACCAATAGACCCCTTCAATTCAACTTATTAAGTCGTCATAATGCCTTATCTAGGCGATTACTGAGGAATTCTCATCATGCAGGACACAGCACAACACATTGCTTCGATATTGGAGCAGCTCAATCTGACCGGTCAGAGTGGCGATCTGGAGGTGTATTCCCCCATCGACGGAGCACTGCTGGGCAGTGCACCGATGGACACGAACGCGGACCTGGCCGGCAAGATAGACAGCGCACAGGCAGCCTTCCTTGCCTGGCGCACCGTACCGGCACCGCGCAGAGGTGAGCTGATCAGATTGTTTGGCGAGGAACTGCGGCAGAACAAGGAAGCGCTGGGCGCGCTGGTAACCCTGGAGTGTGGAAAATTACTCCAGGAAGGTTACGGCGAAGTGCAGGAGATGATCGATATCTGCGATTTCGCGGTGGGCTTGTCGCGTCAGTTATACGGTTTGACCATGCCCTCTGAGCGACCCGGCCACAAGATGAATGAAGCCTGGCAGCCGTTGGGGCCGGTGGCGGTTATATCCGCCTTCAATTTTCCGGTGGCTGTGTGGGCCTGGAATACCGCCCTGGCCTGTGTCTGTGGTAACCCTGTGATCTGGAAGCCATCGGAGAAAACCCCGCTAACTGCCCTGGCCTGCCTGGAGTTATTCCAGCGCGCGGTGGTGCGTTTTGGCGATGCCCCTGACAAGCTGGTGCAAGTGGTGATCGGCAGGGCCGATATTGGTGAGCAATTGGTTCAAGACCACAGGATGGCGCTGGTAAGTGCTACCGGGTCGACCCGAATGGGCCGTCAGGTTGCACCGGTGGTAGCCGAGCGCTTTGGCCGTTGCCTGCTGGAACTGGGCGGCAACAATGCCATGATTGTTACGCCTTCCGCCGACCTGGATATGACGGTACGAGCGATTTTATTTTCAGCGGTGGGCACCTGTGGACAGCGCTGTACCAGCCTGCGCAGATTGATCGTGCATCGGGACATACATGCAGTGCTACTGGAACGGTTGCGTAAGGCTTATGCCCAGATCAGTATTGGCAATCCCCTGGCGGATGGCGTGTTGGTCGGGCCGCTGATTGACGGGGATGCACGGCAACGCATGTCTGACATGCTCGCCACGCTGCGAGAGCAGGGTGTAGCGGTGCACGGTGGCGAACAGCTGGAGATAGAGGGCTGTGAGGGCGGATGTTATGTGCAGCCGGCATTGGTAGAAGCGGGCGAGCAGAATGATGCCGTGCGCACGGAAACCTTCGCGCCTATTTTGTACGTGATGACCTACACCGATCTGGAACAAGCCATCGCCATTCAAAATGACGTTCCCCAAGGCTTGTCATCCTGTATATTTACCCGGGATTTACTTGAGGCTGAGGCGTTTCTGTCCGCGGCGGGTAGCGACTGTGGTATTGCCAACGTGAACATCGGACCCAGTGGTGCAGAGATCGGTGGGGCCTTTGGCGGTGAGAAGGAAACCGGCGGTGGCAGGGAGTCGGGATCCGATGCCTGGCGAGCTTACATGCGGCGCCAGACCGTTACTGTGAATTATTCGAAGGAGCTGCCGCTGGCCCAGGGTATTGAATTCGACGTGGGCTAGTTGGGGGCCCGCCGTTCAGAGATAAACTAAGGCGCTATCTATGATCGATCACATATCTGTCGGCGTTGCCGATCTCAAGGCGGCAGGGAAACTATACGAGGCTGCGCTGCAGGTTCTCGGTATGGCCAAAATAGTCGACGAGCCCGACACCTGTGGCTTTGGCAAGGACTATCCGGAGTTTTGGCTAAACTACCGTCCCGATGGTCAGGTGGCCGACGACTCGGGTATGCATATCTGCCTGCGGGCGCGCAGTGTTGTAGCGGTAAAGGCGTTTCATGCGGCGGCGCTGGCCTCGGGTGCCAGCTGTGCCGGAGAACCCGGTTTTCGCCCTCAGTACAGTAAGCAGTACTATGCGGCCTTTATAAATGACCTGGATGGGAACAAAATTGAGGCGGTGACATTTGCCGATCCGGAACCCCTCAATGAGTGATCTGACAACGCTGCTGGCGGAACGCGATATCTACCGTCAGTTGGTGCGTTTTGCCCGCGCCATGGACGAGCGCGACTGGTCGGCCATGGACAATATTACCAGCGCCGATATCCAGGCCGATGTAGGTGCCGGCAAGCTGGATGGGCGCGGGGCATTTGTTGCCAATATGCGCTCCTTCCTCGATGACTGCGGTCCGACCCAGCACATGTTGGGTAACGTGCTGATTGAGATAGAGGGAGACACTGCCAGTAGTCGCGCCTACGTGAGTGATATGCACCTGGGCACCGGGGATATGGAGGATATGACATTCAGTACCCTGGGTGACTATCACGATCGTTGGGAAAGACACGGAGAGCAGTGGCTGATGGTGAAGCGAATTAAACACAACCGTGGACTAATCGGTTCCATACAGGTACTGGGGCCGGGCCCCGAGGGATTTTCCAATGAGTGATCTGCCTGCCTGTCCGGAATGTAGCTCTGCCTACGCCTACGAGGATCGCGACCAATTGGTGTGTCCGGAATGTGGCCATGAATGGAAACCAGGACAGAGCGCAGATGACGCCGTGCGAACCATCACCGATGCCAACGGTAATCTGCTGGCCGATGGCGACACGGTGACCGTGATCAAGGACCTGAAAGTAAAGGGCTCTTCGTCGGTGGTGAAAGTGGGCACCAAAGTTAAACGTATTCGCCTGGTAGATGGCGACCACGACATCGACTGCAAGATAGATGGCATTGGCGCCATGAAACTGAAATCACAGTTCGTCAAAAAAGCCTGAGTTGGCGATGTCTCGTACCATAGAGGCGGCGCTGCATGAGCTGGCAGACCCAGTGATTGCAGAGCACGCCCAACGTTTCTTTAAAACCGGCCCTGGTGAGTATGGCGAGGGTGATCGATTCCTGGGAATCCGGGTTCCGGTGTTAAGGCAGCAGGCCAGGAAATTTGGGGATTTACCACTCGCCCAGGTACGGGCCTCCCTGCACTCCCCCTGGCACGAGGCGCGCCTGTGCGCATTACTGGTGCTGGTTCTCAAGTTCGAAGGTGGCGATAAGCGGCAACAGGCGCAGATCTATCAGCTCTATCTCGACAACACGGCTTACATGAATAACTGGGACCTGGTGGATTGTTCGGCGCATTACATTGTTGGTGCTCATCTGCGCAACCGCGACCGGGGCGTGCTCTACCAATTGGCGCAATCCGACCGCCTCTGGGAGCGCCGCATCGCCATGATTGCCACCTGGATATTTATTCGCGACAACGACCTGGCTGATGCATTTGCGCTGGCTGAGAATTTGCTCGGCGACGAGGAAGACCTGATGCACAAGGCGGTCGGGTGGATGCTGCGCGAGGTAGGTAAGCGCGATGGCCCGGGCCTAAGATCATTCCTGCAGCGGCATTACGATCGATGCCCCCGCACGACCTTGCGCTATGCCATCGAAAAGTTTCCAGAACCAGAACGCAAACGCTATCTTAAAGGGGACTTTCACTGATAGCTTGAACAGAGAAACCAGGCAACTACTCACAATAACGATAAGAATTCCTATTATGATCAAAAAACTACTATTCACCCTTCTGCTGCTGGCGTTAGGCATGTATGCCGGCTACCAACTACCCCGTGGACCGGCCCTGTTTTCGGCGATGATGGGGGTGGGGTCCAACAACGACACTGATTATTCCGGCCTGGCGTCACATCAGGCCCTGTTGCAATTTGAAGAGGCCCTCTCAGCCGGGCGCAAAATGGTGTTGAATGACGCCCAGACTGAGCAGGAGGCCATAGAAGGCATGCGCTGGCTGTTGCGAGTCATTGCCATGAGCGTGGAAGTAGCGGCAGATGGCAACCCACGGCACCCCCATTTCCAGCGTATGGACACCCTGGTACGGAAAGTGGGCGGAGATAATCCCGATGCAGAGTACGAATTCGTCGCTATCGACGGGAAATACGATTACATCATTACTGGCAACGTCGGCACGGTTCGCTACCTGGGGCTGACCTTCAATGCCGGTCAGGGCATGACCCCACGGCGCCAGTTTGGCTATCTGAGCGACAAAATGTTGAGCCTGGATGGTGACGGCAATTTCACGGTTATTCTGTCGCGCGAGCAACCGCAGATGGCGGGGGACTGGGTGGAAACGCCGGCTGACGCCTCGGGCATACTGGTGCGCCAGTACATTGCGGATCGCAGCAAAGAAGTCTTGCCGTCCTTTCATATCGAAGTGCTGGGCGATAAACCCGCCTATCAGCCCGCCACCGACGAAGAGGTGGCCAACGCGATCATCGGTACCAGTTACGCCTTCTTCAAACTCACCACCTTGCATGTGAGCGTGCTACCCGAGCTGATGGAGCAAACCAACTATTTCATCGAGGCCACTTCGGAGAACCTGGGTGGTGCCATCAGCGGCAACGACAACCTGTATATGCTGGGCAGCTACCAGTTGGCCGATGATGAGGCGCTGCTGGTGAAGGTGCAGCCGCCCAACACCCGCTACTGGAACCTGACCCTGGAATCTCGTTGGCACGAGATTGGTGACTACCTGCATCGCCCGACCTCTCTAACGCTGGAGGCGGTAGAACGCGACAGTGAAGGCGCCGTCGAGTTTGTGGTGGCCCATCGCGATCCGGGTTTACCCAACTGGCTGGATACCAGCGGCAACAATTTTGGTTTTATGACCCTGCGTTGGTTGGACGCCAAGGGCGAAAAGGTGCCGCTGCCGGAACTGAAAGTGGTCAAGTGGCAGGAGCTCAATGAGCGCTAGCACCGTGGTAGTGGATACCAAACGTCTGCGATTGCGCGAGGCAAACCCGGCGGACGTTGAATTCGTCATTGAGCTACTCAACGATCCCCAGTGGCTGCAGAATATTGGTGATCGCCAGGTGCGCGACGAGGTATCGGCGCTCGCCTACATAGAAAACAGTTTACAGGGCTCTTACAGCCAGTACGGCTTTGGTATGTACGTGGTTGAATCGCTCGCCGATGGCCAGCCAGTGGGTATGTGTGGACTGGTGAAACGCGAAGGCCTGGATGATGTAGACATAGGCTTTGCCTTCTTGCCCGCGTACCGCGGTAGCGGCCTGGCCCTGGAATCGGCGGCGGGGATAATAGAATACGCCCAGGACACGTTGAAATTGGAGCGACTTGTCGCTATCACCTTGCCTGCGAATGAGGCCTCCTGGCAGTTGCTGGAAAAGTTGGGGTTCACATTCACGCAATTGATTCATTTGCAGGGTGACAGCGAGAAACTGAGGCTGTACCTGCTAAATCTTGGAGAGACAGCATGAGCGACTACCAGCTCGCGCAATTGAATATTGCCACCATGAAATTTCCCGCAGATTCCCCCGAACTGGCGGATTTTATGGATAACCTCGACCGCATCAATGCGCTGGCGGAGGCGACCCCCGGATTTGTATGGCGGCTGCAGACGGAGGAGGGTGACGCCACCGAGATCAGGTTTTTTGGCGAAGATATACTGGTGAATATGAGTGTATGGGCGGATGTGGAATCCCTGCGTCACTTCGTCTTCAAAACCGCGCACACGGAAATCTTGTCGCGCCGACAGGAGTGGTTTGAGCGGTCTGATCAAGCCTACACAGTGCTGTGGTGGATTGCCGCGGCTACTGAGCCGACGCTGGAGGATGCTGCTGAGCGTCTCGCCTGCTTGCAGGCAGAGGGGCTCGGACCGCGGGCGTTCACCTTTCTGGATCATTTCCCAGCGGCTGATTCCGAGCTGCCTGAGTGAAAAGGCGGGGCGGGTAAAGTATCATGCGGCATTCTCGAATCTTTTCAGCAGTTGGAGTAGAACACCTGTGATGACCGCCAAGGAAGCGTTGATTAGCCTGATGCAGGGTAATAAGCGCTTCCTCTCCGATAGTACCAGCAACTCAGTCAATATCACCCAGGAGGAACGACGAGCCCTGGCCGCCGGGCAGGAACCCTTTGCCATTATCCTGGGTTGCGCCGATTCCAGGGTGCCGGCGGAGTTGGTTTTTGATCAGGGTTTGGGCGACCTGTTCGTGATTCGGGTCGCGGGCAATGTGGTCGCACCCTCGCAGATTGGCAGCGTGGAGTTTGCGGCTGCACAATTTGGCACGCGCCTGGTGGTGGTGCTGGGGCACAGCAATTGTGGCGCAGTTAAAGCGACACTGGATGAATTGCGCCGGCCCGATGAGAGTCGTTCCCGCAACCTGGCTTCGATCGTCGACAGGATACGGCCGGGGGTGAGTGACCTACTGGCTGCACACGAGGGGGATGAGACCAGCGCCCTGGTGGCGGAGGCGGTGCGGGCAAATATACGTGCCTCGGTGGTACAGCTTCGTCACGGGTCGGATATTCTCGAAGACTTGATAGAGAACGATGAGCTGCTGATTGTCGGCGCCGAATACAGTCTGGAAACCGGCCGTGTCGTTTTCTTTGATGGGACAGAGAGCTAGCTTTCGCTCTCCAGGTCCTCCAGCTGCTGATGTAGTTCCAGCCAGCGCTCTTCTTTTTCACTGCCCTCCGCCCTGAGTCGACCCTGTTCCCACACCAGTTCTGATAATTCCTCTTTGCGTGCCTCTGTGTAGAGTTCGCTGTCGCCCAGCTGTACCTCCAACTCCCGCAGGCGTTTTTCTACCCGTGCCATCATGGTCTCGGTTTGCTGAATTTCCTATTGCAGGGGGCGCAATTTCTGGCGTCGGCCGGCGGCCTCCTGGCGCTGCAGCTTGCGGTTTGCCAGCTCGGTTTTCCTGGGCGCGGGTGCGCTGCCTGGATTTTGCTGCAGTACCCATTGTTCGTAACTGGCCAGGTCGTCTTCGTATTCCTCCACCTGGCTATCGTGAACCAGCCACAGTTCATCCACCGTGTTGCGCAGCAAGTGACGATCATGGGTAACCAGGACCACGGCACCCTCGAAACTCTGCAGTGCTATGGTCAAGGTCAGGCGCATCTCCATGTCCAGGTGGTTGGTGGGCTCATCCAGTATCAGCAGATTGGGTTTTTGCCAGACCACCAGGGCCAGGGCCAGACGCGCTTTCTCGCCACCGGAAAATGGCCGAATCGGGCGCGTGGCGTTGTCGCCGGTAAAATCGAAGCCACCGATAAAATTCAGAATCTCCTGTTCGCGGGCGTCAGGTCGTAACCTCTGCAGATGCAGTGCCGCGCTGGCATCCAGGTCCAGGGCTTCCAATTGATGTTGATCAAAATATCCCACGTGGCAATGAGCGCCGGCAATACGCTCACCCGCCAGCAGGGGCAAGCTGCCGGTGAGTGTTTTCAGCAAGGTGGATTTGCCGGCCCCGTTGCGGCCCAGCAGACCGACCCGGGAACCCGGTCGCAGTACCAGTTCTACATTGCTCAGCACGGTGCTATCGCCGTAGCCGAGGGCCGCCTGCTCCAGGCTCATAATGGGGTCGCTGGCGCGCTTTGGCTCCAGGAAGCGGAAGTGGAAGGGTGAATCCACATGGGCCGGAACAATTTTTTGCATACGCTCCAGCTCCTTCAGGCGGCTCTGTGCCTGGCGTGCCTTGGTGGCCTTGTAGCGAAAGCGTCGTACAAATTGATCAATTTCTGAAATGCGCCGCTGTTGTTTCTCGTAGCTGGCTTGCTGGTTGGCCAAACGCTCTGCGCGCTGAGTTTCGAATGAGCTGTAATTGCCGCGATAGCTGTTCAACTGGCAGTGTTCCATGTGCACCACTCGCTCACAGGTTGCATTGATGAATTCACGGTCGTGGGAAATCAGCACCAGGGTCCCCGGATAGGCCTGCAGCCACTGTTGCAACCAGACGGTGGCATCCAGGTCCAGGTGGTTGGTTGGCTCGTCCAGCAACAACAAGTCCGAAGGGCACATCAGGGCCCGCCCCAGGTTCAGGCGAATGCGCCAGCCACCAGAGAAGTCCTGCACCTGCCGCTGCCCGTCTTCCTCAGCAAAACCCAGGCCCAGCAGCAATTTTTCCGCATTGCGTTCTGCTTCATAGCCGTGCAGAGAGTCCAGTTCATTGTGCAGTAAGGCTGCCTGCTCGTACGCTTCCTCGCTCTCTGCTTGACGCAATTTTGTACGCAGCTGCGCAAGCCGGGTGTGCCCGCCGATTATATATTCCAGCGCCTCATCGGCACTGGCGGCTACTTCCTGCGCCATGCTGGCCAGCCGCAAATTCTGCAGGCCTTCGATATTTCCAGCATCAGCGCCCAGATCACCCAGCAGTAAGGCGAACAGGCTCGACTTGCCGCAGCCATTAGCACCGATCAGGGCGATTTTCTGGCCGGGCTGTATGGTCAGCTCACTGTCATTCAGGAGTGCCTTTTCGCCGCGCCTTAAACTAATATTACGAAGGATAATCATGGCATTGAATTTTACCCACATGACACCAACGAATCCATTTTGGCAGTTCTCCCTGGCGCTCTACGAGCAGCCTGGCATCTCCGGTTTGTGCCTGGCACTACAGGATGACAGCGGCGTGGATGTGAATTTATTGCTTTATGCTGTCTGGCGCGGCAGCCGCGGGGAAAACCTGGAACCACAATCGCTGGCAAGGGTGGAGGCCGCATCTGCCCAGTGGCGCGACCAGGTATTACGGCCATTGCGCGCTGTGCGGCAGCAGTTGCGGGCAATGCCGGAATTTGAGGCCAGCAGCCACCGGCTACTGCGGGTGGAGTTGGGCCTGGAGCGTCACCAGCAAGACCTGATGTATGCCTGCCAGGTGGCGGCCAGGGGCGGGTACAGGCTGCAGGAAAGCCTGGATTACAATCTGGGCGTGCTGTGGCAGCACAGCGAATTACCGGAATCAGAGTTGCCCCGGGCGTTAGAGCTGGTGAGTGAAGTACTTAGAAGCGGGCTAGAAAATCTGTCTGTTCCCTGAGAACCTCGCTGTTTTCACTGCCGCGCACCGCAAATTGATTATCGATCCAGGAACCAATACGTGTCCAGTGGTCTCGCTCGGCCTCCGCCTGGGCGTTGCGGATATCGGCTATGCCGAGGCCCTCCGCGGCGGCACGTGTGTAGAGCTGGCTGTCGCGAGTATAGGTGACCCGGGGCAGGCCGAGCTCCTTCAGAAAGCTGTTCAGTTGATTGAACATCACGGTGTTCTTGCGGACACGGTTGGCGACAACTAACACCTGCTTATTATCTTCACGCAGGCAGCCGGTGAGCTGAATATTGTGGATGAAATTTACTGCCGAGTGAATATCGATCGGCGATGGCAGAATGGGGATCACGATCAGGTCAGCTTCGCGGACGCGGTTGTAGAGCGAGGTACCGCTGAGCCCCGCTGGTGTGTCGACAACCACGCGGCGGATGTCCCGCGGCAAGCGATTGTGGAAATTGCGGGTTTGTTGGGCCCCGGGCTGGCTATAAGCGGCGATCCCGGAAATGGGGACGGCCTTATCTGATCGCAATTTGAGCCAGTGATAGCTGGAACCCTGGGGGTCGAAATCCATCAAGGCGGTGGCTTTACCGGTATTGGCAAAATAGGCGGCCAGGTTGGTGGCCAGGGTGGTTTTGCCACAACCGCCCTTGGAGTTGGCTATCAGGATAGTGCGGGGCAGATCTCGTGGGATGACCCTAAGTGCTCCGGTGCCGCGATTGCCGGTCTCTCTGCGCGGTGGCTGTTGCTGCATACAGACTCTCGGTGGCGTAGATACTCACTTACAATGTAGCATAGATATTCGAACTTGCCGCTTTCAGGGTAAAACAGGATTTCCCATGAGGTTATTGGTCAAGATGCTGGCATTGTTGTTGGTGGTGGCGCTGGTTTTGCCCCTGTGGTTGCGGGGGCCGGATGGCAAGCCCGTTATGGAGATTTCCGACTGGGTCAATGTACCTCCACAGCTCAGCCGGATGGGCGCACAGCTGGGTGATCGACTGCGAGCGCTGGCGGGAGACGCCGCCGCCCCGGCGAGCTTGGATCCCACCGAGGAGTTGGCCGTCCCGGTACAAGAATTCTATCGCTGGCAGGACCAGAGCGGAGTCTGGCATTTTTCGGACAGCCCTCCCCCCGACCAGCGCGACCTGGCGGCCGAAGTTCTGCCGCAGCTGAGCAATTCCATGGACGCGGTTAAAATAGTCGAATCCGAAGCCGTTGATGCTGGCACCACCACGCCAATGGATAGTACTATGGCAGCCCCTGTTGAGCTGCCCGAGGGCGTCTCCAAGGAGGCGATTGAAACAATGCTACAAGAGTCGCACGAGCGGAGGATGGGAGAGCACCTGTAACTCTGCCTTCACACGATACCTGCACTTTCTATCTGGATTTAATTATGAAGAACCCCAAGTACATTTTGGCACTGCCGTTGGCGGTGTGGACACTGGCGGCCTGCGAGCAACAGCCGGCAGCCATCGAACCGGAGGCCGAAGTATCCGCTGTAGTGCTGGATACCACCGAAGAGCGATTGAGTTACGGAATTGCCTATGGCCTGGGTCAACGGCTCAAGTCTGACGGCGTGCCATTGGACGTGCCTGCATTTAGTGCGGGCCTGGCAGACGCTTTTGCGGGATCGGAGGCGCGTCTGTCACAGGAAGAAATTGGTCAGGAACTGCAGGCTTTCCAGGAGCAGCAGAGCAATCAGAGGCAGCAGCAGGCTAATGCTATGGCCGATACCAACCAGGTCGCCGGTGCTGAATTCCTGACCGAAAACGCCAGCAGGGACGGTGTAGTGGTGTTGGAAAGCGGTTTGCAGTACAAGGTCTTGACTGCGGGCGATGGGCAGATTCCCGGTGCCGGTGATACCGTCGAGGTGCACTATCGTGGAACCCTGATAGACGGTACCGAGTTCGACAGCTCCTACGCCCGCGGTACAACAGTTTCCTTCGCTGTTACCCAGGTTATCCCCGGCTGGACCGAGGCCCTGCAGTTAATGCCGGTGGGCTCGAAATGGCAATTGGTAATTCCGTCCGAACTGGCCTATGGCGCCGGTGGTGCGGGCGCCAGCATTGGTCCCAATGCCACGCTGTTATTCGATGTGGAGTTGGTGGCGATAAAGCCCTAGCGATTGCTCTAGCCCACGAGTACCGCGTGGGCTCTATGCAGACCGACGATGAGCCGGTCTTCCAGCTCAAAGCGACGCTCCAGGATTTCCCCCAGCAGGGAAAGATCCGCCGTGTAGTTAGCCGGAATATTCTCTGGCAGGGGGTATTTTTCATCAAAGCCGAGAATTACCTCGGTGGTGTCTGTAATCTGTGGAATGATCGTGTTGGCGAGCTTGTCGCTGCCGTCGCCGAAGGCTTCCGCCTCGCGAATTAACTCGTAGAACACCTCGAAATGCCCGGCCGACACATAGTCCACCAACACTTCACACAGGTGCTGCAGGTTCTGCTGACTGATTTCTGCGCTGGAGGCCAGTTCGACCGTGCTGGCCATACCGGCGTACTTGACCAGGATTTCCCTGCGTTCCTTGAGCTAGCTTTGCAGCAGGCTTTCCACCGCATTCCAGCGTTCGCGAATATCTGTGCAATTATCCAGCATGGCGACAGTCCCCGCTATTTGCGCAGCGCCTGAGTGAGGTTGGCTGCAATCAGAGCACTAAAGAATAACAGAGCTTGTTCAGGAATGCTCAGGCCCATCAACGTCCATACCACTTCGGCACAATTTCCGTCTCCCATCAGTACCAGGCGCAGAGTCTCACTAAAAGGCAGGGTTTCCAGCATGTATTCGAGATTGGGACCACAGGCAGGGACCTGGTCCTCTGGCAGGTATTGCAGCCAGACGTGGCGTGCGGCGATGCCGGCGCCAACAGCAGCCGCCAGTGCCGCCAGAGCGGCGTAGGCCTTTAAGCCGATTGGACCGGGGTTCTGCAGCACGGCTGCCAGCGTGAACAGGCCGCTGGCGAGCAAGAACACACGCTGGCTCATGCACAGTGGGCAGGGCTCAAGGCCCAGCACACCGTCCAGGTAGTAGACCATGCTCATGGCGAAAAAACAGGCCAGTAAGATCAGCGTATTAAATTGGCGTGGATAAGGCAGGGGCATAGGTTTCAGTCTCTCGTCTCTAGTGTGCGTCTACACTCGGCCACGAACTCTAACAGATCCGGGTAAAAAGCCAGGAATGCCGTTTCCAGTTCGGGCAGCAGTGCGGACAGTTCAGGTTCTACGTTGTTGAAAGGGTTGCCTCGCTTGAAGCGCTCTCCAATTCGCTTCGCGCTGGCGGGAATGGTATCCCATGTGTGATAAGCGCCAAGTAAATCGTACTGCCGAATTCGCTGGGCCATGGTGGCGGCTGCCGGTGACAGCTGGTGTTCTTGTTCGGCCAGTATCTCGTACACCTCGAGATTAAAATCTGCCAAGGCACGCGGGTGGAAGTTCCCCCAGTGACGGCTGAGGAGGTGGTCAAAACTGAGATCTGTCAGAATACCCGCATAGCGTCGCAGGGGTGCCGGAAATTGGTCGCGAAGCTCTGCCAGGCGAGGATGGCGATCGGTGTAGGCATCGATACTGCGATGCAAGCTGATGCCCTCCGCTAGCGGCCAGTGGCCATCCGTGGGTAGCAGGCCCTTATGAAAGTCCCCTTCCAACCCACCTAGCAGTAAACCCTCATCGGGCCAGGCCAGGTGAAAGTGAGCCAGGTAATTCACCGCTGGATTAGCCGTCTTCCAGGAATGTGTACTGTTGGTAGTAGTTTTCCAGGTAGGTCTCGAAATCAATGTTATCGCTGGCCTCGATGTCGAGCTGATGCTGGCGCGAACGTTCACCGGCTTCGATGAAGTGTTGGGTCCGCGCGTCGCACAATGGCTGCTTTTTGAACTCTTCTGCCCAGCGGCTGCTGTAGTTCATTGCCAGTCTGAAAAAAGGTACGCCCTCGTCACGCATTTCCTTCAGAACGCGGGCGGAAGGCGTTAGCGATGAGTCCTTCAGTTTTGCGGACTGCAGTTGGTGACTTGTCCTATAGGCATCACCGTTGTGCGCCTGATCAAGCAGCTGAGCAAGGGGTGCAATGTCAGCCAGCAAGCTCTCACCGAGCTGGTTCAGCAGAACGCTGTTGCCGCCATCGACGAGCTGTAGCCCGGGCTCGCGTCCCCGATTAACCACGCGCTTCATGTTCTCTGCCATTTCTACCTGTTCAGCGTCATCACAGGGTGGGCTGTCCTGCAGCAGGCAGTAGAGCAGGAAACTGTCCATAAAACGCATCTGATCGGCGTCGATGCCGAGCGGTAGAAACGGGTTGACGTCAACACAGCGCACTTCGATGTACTCAATACCGCGCTGGTGCAGTGCACCCAGTGGGATTTCGCCAGAACCAGTAACACGCTTGGGACGGATGGGGCTGTAAAATTCGTTTTCGATCTGCAGCAAGCTGGTGTTTAGCTGTTGGTCATGGTGAGCTCCGAGGCCGATTGTCTGGTAGGCCGGGTGGGGTTGGATAATAGCCCCAAGCAAGGTTTCAATGTACCTATCCAGCTGGTTATAACAGATGTTGAGGTCTTTCTGGGCGTTGCTCTGGTAGCCCAGGTCACCCATACGCAGTGCTGTGGCATAGGGCAGGTAGAGACTTTTTGATGCTTCGTCGAAGGCCTCCAGGCCATGGTCTGGGTGGTTGCGAACAAAGCTTTTGCAAACCGCCGGGGAGGCCCCGAACAAATAAATCAGCAGCCAGGAATTGCGCTGGAAATTGCGGATCAAGCCCAGGTAGCGCTGAGTGATGTAGTCCTGTATTGATTGGCTATCGTCGTCCTCAGTCTGGGCTTTAAGCCAGTAGGCCTCTGGCATGGAAAAATTGTAGTGAATGCCGGCGATGGTCTGCATGAGTCGACCATAGCGATGACCCAGGCCGTGGCGGTAGACTTTCTTCATTTGACCAACATTGGAGTCGCCGTACTCGGCCACCGGAATATTGTCGTCCCCGGCGAGCACGCAGGGCATGCTGGCGCCCCACAATAGTTCATCGTCCAGCTGGGAATAGGTAAAGCGATGAATGTCATCCAGGGTTTGCAGGGACTCCTCAATACCTGTGCTCACTGGCGTAATGAACTCCAGCAGCGCTGCCGAGTAGTCGGTGGTGATATAGTCGTGGGCAAGGGCCGAGCCGAGGCCTTCGGGATGGCGAGTTTGCGCCAACTGGCCCTGCGGATTAATGCGCAGACTCTCTTTTTCGAGTCCACGCTGGATGTTGGCGATCAGCGACAGACCCGCTTCATTTTCCAGCCCCGACAGGCGCCGATGTAGAATTTCTGACAAGTCTATATCCTCAGGCTATTGCTTCCAGGGTACGCTCCAGGAGCGCCACGGCAAAATTGCCCTGAATTTCCTGTTCTTGCAATTGGGCCACCATGATTCGCGACAGGATCAAGCCGTAGCGCATGCCGGCGAAGACGGTGTAATACTCAAAGTCATCGGTCGCATAACCCGTGGCCTCCTGCCAGCGATTTCTGCTTGCCTGGTAACTGGGCAAGCCCTCCAGCCTCGGCATACCGAGCCCATCGGCGAAGGTGGAATCCAGGTAGCAGTACCAGGCGATATCTTGCACCGGGTTGCCGAGAACCGCCATTTCCCAATCCAGCATTGCCGCAACCGAGGAGCAGTCCTGGGTAAATATCAGATTGCCAAGACGCGAATCTCCCCAGCATAAACGGGTCATTTCGTTCTCCGGCTGATTGGCCTCCAGCCACTGCAAGGCGTGCTCACAGATTACGTGGCCGCGGCCTTCCATGGCCCAGTCCAGGTAGTTGCGCCAGTATTGAAGTTGCTGTTGCAAAGGCGTGCCGGCGCTGTCGGATTCTTCCATAAAGCCCAATCCCAGTTGCCGATAATCCAGCTTGTGAAATTCCGCCATGGAGTCGATGCCGGCATTCCACAGGTTCTCACGCTGTGCCAGCGTGGTTTCGTGCATCATCCAGCCGTCCATGTTGTAGGGAGGCATATCAGTGGGTATGCGGCCCTCGGTTTTTCTCATGATATAAAAAGGCACGCCTAGTATGGAGGTATCCATTTCCAGCCCTCGCATATCCGGTGCCGGGATATCTGTCTTTTCGCTGAGTATCTCCATAATCCGATACTGCAGGCTCAGGTCATAGCCGGGAAATACGGGTTTCTCAATTTCCGGCTGCAGGCGACCGACACAGGCCTCCTCTAGCCGGGTTCCATCTTCCTCCCAGCTGATGTCAAATAACAAGGTGACGTTGGACATGCCGGTGGCCTCAGGAATATTGAGATCTGAGACCTGAACCTCGGTGTTCTTGCGTTCACTGAACCACTGGGCCAATTTCTTGCGGGTGCCCTCGAGATCTTCTACCAAGGGTGTCGGTCTCTCGTCTTTCATGGTGCGGGTCCTGCAGAATTTTTTTCGGCCGTAGAGTATGCAAAACTCACTAGCCGAAAGAAAGTGTTATAAACTCGCAGATCAAGGTGAAATTTTATGGCGCGCGGTGATCATATCTATGTAAACCGGCTCGAGGGGCTGTATCAACATCACGGGGTCGACTGTGGTGACGGCAACGTCATTCACTATACCAGCCGTACCTGGCAGGGGCAGCGGCGCATTGAACGCACCGAGATGGCGGCATTCTGTCGCGGCGATAAGCTGAATATCCGGGACTATGGTGACTTTCTCAGCACCCTGGCCCAGGCCGAAACGGAAGAGCCACTGTTGCGACGCGCCAGTCGGCGCTACAACCGCCTGCTTGATACCCTGCGTGGAATCGATGTCGCCGAGCTGGATTTTTCTGATTCAGCGGTTATAGAACGGGCCGAGAGCCGTCTCGGTGAAAATAGCTTTGACCTACTTTCCAACAACTGCGAGCACTTTGCAGCCTGGTGTAAGACCGGCATCAGTGGCAGCGGGCAGATCGATTCGATCTGGAGGGCATCGTTGACTGGCCCAGCTTTTATGCAAAGGCGTGCCCAGGGCTTGTTGAGCCGGGCGTTCGATCAGCGCTGGTCAGCTGGCGATACCAGGTGATGATGGTAGGCGGCACCGGCACCCCTGGGGATACGAATATCCATCACCAGCTCGCGGATTTCAGGCGGTGGTTTCGGCGTCAGGTGGCAGACCAGCAGCGCCGCGGCAAAATTGACCAGCATACCCAGCGTGCCGATTCCCTCCGGTGATACACCCAGCCACCAGTGTTCGCTGGTACTGAGCTCCGGGCTGACAAACTTGAAATAGACAATATAGGCGAAGGTGAAAACCAGCCCGCTGACCATGCCGGCGATAGCTCCCTCCCGGTTCATGCGACTATAGAAAATGCCCATAAAAATTACCGGGAAGAAGGAGGCGGCAGCGAGTCCGAAGGCAAAGGCCACCACCTCCGCCACGAAGGCAGGCGGAAAAATACCGAACAGGCCGGCGATACCAATAGCGACCGCCGCCGACAAGCGGGCATAGCGCAATTCCTGTTTGTCGTTGATCTCTGGCATCAATACCTTTTTCAGGAGGTCGTGTGAAATGGCGGTCGAGATCACCAGCAACAAGCCCGCTGCGGTGGAGAGCGCCGCCGCCAGGCCGCCCGCTGCCACCAGCGCGATAACCCAGTTGGGCAGGCGCGCGATTTCCGGATTCGCCAGCACCATGATGTCGCGATCAATATAGACCTCGTTGACTGACTCAGTGGGTGGATTATTGAGCAGGCGCTCGCCATGTTCACCGCGTTGTTCGCGGTAGTCCGGCTTGCCCCCGACCAGGGCATTGCCGGCGCGGTACTGTATGCGACCGTCGGCATTCTTGTCCTGCCAGGCAATCAAACCGCTGTCTTCCCAGTTTTTAAACCAGGCTGGCATCTCGGTGTATTGAGTTTCGTTCATCGTGTCGATCACATTGACGCGGACAAAAGACGCCACCGCTGGCGCCGTGGTGTAGAGGAGGGCGATAAATACCAGCGCATAGCCGGCCGAGAGACGCGCATCGCGAACCTTGGGTACGGTAAAGAAGCGCACGATGACGTGGGGCAGGCCCGCCGTGCCCACCATTAGTGCCGCGGTAATGCAAAACACGTCGAAGGTAGATTTCTGGCCTACCGTGTAAGCGGCGAACCCCAGCTCGGTTGACAATTGGTCAAGCCTGTCCAGCAGGTAGACGTCGGGATTGTCAGCCAAGGTGCTGCCAAACCCGAGTTGCGGCACGGGATTTCCGGTCATGATCAGGGATATAAAAATGGCCGGCACCATGAAGGCGAATATCAGCACGCAGTACTGGGCAACCTGGGTATAGGTGATTCCCTTCATGCCGCCCAAGACGGCGTAAAAAAACACAATAGACATTCCTATGATGACACCGAGCTTGATATCGACCTCGAGAAAGCGGGAAAAGACAATCCCGACACCGCGCATTTGACCCGCGACGTAGGTGAAAGAGATAAAAATGACGCAGATGACGGCGACCAGTCTGGCGGCGTCGGAATAGTACCGGTCGCCGACGAAATCCGGCACGGTGTACTTGCCAAATTTTCGTAAATAGGGTGCCAGCAACAAGGCCAGTAAGACGTACCCGCCGGTCCAGCCCATCAGGTAAACGGAGCCGTCTCTGCCAATAAAGGAAATGATGCCCGCCATCGATATAAATGATGCCGCTGACATCCAGTCGGCAGCGGTGGCCATGCCGTTGGCCAACGGCGAAACGCCGCCGCCAGCGACATAGAATTCATCCGTCGATCCGGCGCGGGAGTATATAGCGATACCAATATAGAGCGTGAAACTGGCACCAACGAACAGGTAGGTCAGAGTCTGGGCGTCCATGGATCAGTGCTCCGATTCTTCAGCCACGTAATTGTCGGCATCCTCGTCAACACCGAACCGGCGATCCAGTTTGTTGGCGGCGTAGACGTAGTAGAAGATCAGGGCCACGAAAATATAGATTGAACCCTGCTGTGAAAACCAGAATCCCAGCTTGAAGCCAAACAATCGGTACTGGTCGAGCCAATCGACCCACAGTATGCCGAGTCCAAATGAACAAAAGAACCAGATGCACAATAGTACGGCCAGTAGTCGCAAGTTGGCGCGCCAGTATGCCTTGGGGTCGGGAGCTTGTTGGGTCATGGGAATCGCCGTCTTGTTATTGTGGGCTGTGGACAGTGTGCCAAGAAAAGAATGCCCTTGCTAGCGTTCTAGAAGCTGCTAAAGTTGGGGCTGGTGACACGGTCACGGGAAAAGGAATGGCTATGCTCGTTTGCAAGAACAGGGGACTGTTGGGAATCATGTTATGCCTGTTTGCCGCGGCCCCAGGGGCGCAGGAGATGGAGCGCACGGCTGCTCCCGAGGGTGCCAGTGTCTATATCATTGCACCGGCCAACGGTGCCATGCTCAGCAACCCGGTTACGGTCAAGTTCGGTTTGCGCAATATGGGTGTGGCTCCGGCGGGCGTAGATAGAGCGGGCACCGGCCATCATCATCTATTAATTGACCTTGATGCCCTGCCCGAATTGGACAAGCCTTTGCCTGCTACTGACCACGTAAAGCACTTCGGCAAAGGCCAGACTGAAACGGTGCTGGCGTTATCCCCCGGGGTGCACAGCTTGCAGTTGTTAATGGGTAACTACGTACATATTCCTCATCAACAAGCTGTCATGTCCGAAAAAATTACCATAACTGTTCACTAGAGCACACCAGTTCAGGGAGGGTGAAGAATGATAATTTCCGAATGGCTTGAAATCCTGGCCGAGAAGGACGGCTCTGACCTTTTTCTGGCCACGGGCGCACCGCCTTGCGCAAAAATCCAGGGTCAGCTCAAAACTATAGGTGCCGATGTTCTCAAGCCGGGCTGGATCAAGGAGATTGCTTACGAAATCATGGACCCCACCCAGCAGGAGGAGTTTGAACGCGAGCTGGAAATGAACCTCGCGATCGGCATGCCGGGCATCGGGCGATTTCGGATCAACATATTCGTACAGCGCAATGAGGTGGGCATTGTCGCTCGTAACATTGTGACCACCATTCCGAGTTGGCAGGACCTGAATTTACCCAAGGTGTTATTGGATGTGGTGATGTACAAGCGCGGGCTGATCTTGTTTGTAGGGGGTACCGGCTCTGGTAAATCCACCTCATTGGCAGCCCTCATTGACTATCGCAACAGCAATAGCGGCGGCCATATCATTACCATAGAAGATCCGGTCGAGTACGTACACAAGCACAAGAAGTGTATTGTCAATCAGCGCGAGGTGGGTGTTGATACCCGCAGCTGGCACGCAGCGCTCAAGAACACGCTTCGCCAGGCCCCGGATGTAATTCTGATAGGTGAGATTCGTGACCGTGAAACCATGGAGCATGCGCTGGCCTTCGCCGAGACAGGTCACCTGGCTATCTCGACACTGCACGCCAACAACGCGAACCAGGCACTGGATCGCATTATCAATTTCTTCCCGGAAGAACGTCGTCCGCAATTGCTGATGGATCTCTCGTCTAACATCCGGGCTTTTGTGTCGCAGCGCCTGATTCCAACCGTCGATGGCAAGCGCTGCGCTGCCATTGAAATTCTCCTCGGTTCTCCTACGATCGCCGAGCTCATATTACGCGGGGAATTTGAGGGCATTAAGGAGATTATGGAAAAGTCGGGGCAAATGGGAATGCAGACTTTTGATACCGCCTTATTCAACCTCTACAACGACGGCACGATCAGCGAGGAAGAAGCGCTTAAGAATGCAGACTCCCAGAACACGGTCCGCCTCAAGATCAAGTTTTCTGATGAGAATGCCATCGCCGATGAGGATACTGGCTTGAGCCTCGAATCCTTGGATGAAGAAGATGGGGCCGCCTAGGGGCAGCCAGTTAGTCCTACAACAGCTCTGTTAGTTGGTGCCAGGTATCGTAGTCAGTACCGGCGCTGTCCAATAATTCGAAGCCGACCCAGAAGCCGGGTTCTCCCTCGGCTGACTGCGTACACCAGCGCACTTCCCCAACCATGTAGAAAGGCTGATCCATCCCCTGCAACTGGATACCCATCTGCAGCACACTATGCACCTCGATGGGCTCGTCGACGCAAACCCTGACACCTTCCAGTGACAGGTCGAGAGCATTGCATAAAAGAATATTGTTACTGCTATCACTACCTGGCATGGACAACATTTCCAGGAAGATAGCGGCATTCTTCTCCAGCCGGTTGTGATTTCGCAGGTTACTCATGGTGTCTCCTCCTCGACATCTATCTTGTGGAAGCCGTGCACCATTTGTGAAATGGTTTCCTGGAAGTGTGCACCCCCCTCCAGCACTTCGCACAGCCCGGCATCCAGCAGTGCTTTCACAGTAGCGTGATTCAACTCTCGTTGTTTAATGCCACGTTCATTGACGAAAATAAGCCTGTCGATACTGTCAATACGCGCGGCCAGTTTGCACAACTGTTCGGATTGTGTATCGCTGAACCTGACCCAGCTGCCGATTACAATTTCAACATTGTCCGTGGCGGCAGCCATCGCTGTGTCGGTAACTGCAGCGATGGAAGTTTCCGGCTTGGCCAACGGTTCCGGCTCGGCCAGTGGTTCCAGCTCCGGCTCGGCCAGTGGTTCCAGCTCCGGCTCCGCCAGTGGTTCCAGCTCCGGCTCCGCCAGTGTTTCCAGCTCCGGCTCGGCCAGCGGTTCTAGCTCCGGTTCCGGCGCAGCTATAAGCTCCGGTGCTTGCGCTGGCCTGGGTTCGGGTTCAGTTAAAGCGGCCGGGTCGTCAACTTCAGACTCCGGTATTTCTTCGTCAGCTGCTAGCCCTGCCGCAAGCCGCAGGCTCTCCGTGAACGCTGTAGCGCTCCGCAGGGGGCGAGCAGCGCCGCTGGACAGCAGGAAAGCAAATTCCTCGAAGGTTTTCTGCAGGGATTTTATCCCGCTGCGATTGACGAACAGCAATTGCTCGTACTCATCCAGTTTGAGCACAAGTTTGGCGCGGATGGTTTTTCCCTCTTCGGTTTTAACCGTGAACCATTGACCGCAGTCGAGTCCGCTCACCTTCGACTTCATCTGGGTGCTGATCCGCGTGCTGGCACTGGTTGGGCCCAGCTGTATCGGTTCGAATGGTTTGGTTCTCGGGGCGGGAGCGCGCAGCAGCTTGAAGTGCGCATCCTCGATCAATGCAATGGCCAGGTCCATCTCGGTATCGTCATTTTCCAGACTCAACAGCAATTTACGCAGCTCCCGGGGAATTTGCGGAATAGTGCGGTACATCTGCTGGCGCCGGTCAGTGTCACTGGCTTCAAAGGGTTGTGTGCTCCACACCACCTTCTCAGTGACTGCCAGTATGCGTTTCCACTGGTCACTGTCGACTCCCAGGGTGATCAAGGTGAGTTGCATAGAGTCGTACCAGGGGCCGGTTAGAAAATCCGCTACCCCCTCAGTAAAATTGTGGTCCAACATCATTTCGTTGAGGGCTGTACCCGCCTGGTGGCGCGCCCCAGCGGCCTGCAATTTTCCCAACTCTGCAGTCACAATACGCTCTTGCATCCGCGCGGCGTTGGCGGTTTCGGTTTCGAGAAAGCTCTTGAAGTCCGCCACGAGCTTATCGAACTCGTGTTCATGGTGGGTGAAGTAGGCTGAAAATTCCGCCTCGCAGCGCTCTACTTCTCGCAGTAAGCCTTCCCCGGACCGCCCCAGCCCCCGGTGCCAACTCATGCAATCCTGGTAGATGCAATCAATCCATTGCTGTAGTGAATGCTCTCCCAGCTTGTGGAATTCGTCTTCACTGAGTGCCAGAGCGCTAACCAACAGCCTTAGATTTTGTATTTTTGCGGCCAGGTTGCCGTCCAGTGGGTAATCCTGCAACAAGACCCGGAAGGTCTCGTCGATCCAGGCCAATACCGACGCTTCCTCTGGTCCCAGTTCAAGCTTGGTCCTCTCAGTGCGGCTGCTATCGTTTAGCTGCTCCAGCATCGGCAGGTGGGTATTGTCGCCCTGGTTTACCACACCCAGTGCCGCAATAAGGGTGGGTAGGGGCGAGGAATCACCGGCCTGTGTGGCAGGCTTGAAGCGTTCTTGCAATTGCTTACGGAATGAGCGGTATTTCGGACTGAGTGAACTCATACGCCGTAGAGTTTCTGGTATATGATATAAATCAGCACGCCCCACAAGGCAACCAGGAGCACTAGCCGACCCTTGCGAGTCTCTACGATTTCCCTACTGGTCTGCGGTCGCCGGCTGCGATAACGGGTGGAGCCACAGGCCGGGCATGCGCCTGCGCTGTTTCTTCCCTTTCCTGTGTAGCTGCAATCCCGGCAGTAGTAGGCCATGTTCTCGCTTTATGGTTGGGTGCTTCCCCGGGCTTCATAATACATCGGATTGACAGCCCCGTAACATTTGGGAAGCGGGGTTTAGTTGGCGTTACGTAAGAGTTGGTCGACGATGCGTTCCAGCTGCTGCAGGCTGTTGCATTCAGCCGCGTAGTGACAACAACTGAGGTAACGATTCATCTCTGAGTCACCACTACCCCACAATTTACGTGATTCCGGGTTCAGCCACATGACTTTGCCGGCGCGCTGATAAATGCTCTGCATAACTTCGAGTTTAGGGTCGGCGTTGTTGTTGCGGGCATCGCCGAGGATGATCACCGTGGTATGGCTGTTGATGTCGTCCAATGCCAGGCTGGAAAAGTCCAGCAGGCTATTGCCGTAGTCAGTGGCACCACCGTAGGTAAAGTTAACCATTTCGATGGCTTTTTCGATGGGATATTGATCGAACATGTCGCTGACCTCGCCCAGGTGACTGGAGAAGGCAAAGCTTCGCACCCGTGGCAATATGTCATTGAGACTGTAGAGGAACATCAGCAGAAACTTGGCATAGGCCGCCACCGAGCCGCTGACATCGCACACAGCCAGGATTTGTGGACGATCCTTCTTGATGGACTTCCAATACAACTTGAACATGACCCCGTCATGGGGAATACCCCGGCGCATGGTCTTGGTCATGTTGAGCTGGCCGCGCTTGTAGATGCGGCGTTTTCGCGAATGTTTTGTCGCCAGTCTCTTGGCCATTTTGCGCACCAATTCATGCACTTTGTGCAGGTAGTGGTGTTCAATATTGTTGAGTTTGGCCTTGGACAGAATTTCATCCATGAATTGCTTGTTCTTGCCCTCCGCCTGCAGCAGGTATTCCCTTTCGACGTGGTCCCTGACCAGCTCCCGCAGACGGTCCCGGTAGTTCTGTAACTGTAGCAGGGCGGGGCTCTGGCGCCGCTCCAGTTCAATAACTGCCCGCCGTATATGCTCCTCCCCCAGTTCATCCAGAATGCGGCGGGTAAACTGCCCCTTTTGGGTGAACATCTGGATCTGCGACAATCCGGCCCGCTCGGCTGCCTGGACGATGGACAGCGCTAACTCGTTGCGGTCGTCGGTCTGCAGCATGCGCATCAGTGGTGTGTCGAGTTGGGCGCTGAGCTGGTCATCAGCAGCCATTTCACCCTCAAGATCCAGACTGGGATTTTCGTTCTGCTCAGCCTGGCCTTCGGCGTTGGTATCAGAGTTTAAATCAGAGTCGGCT
This sequence comes from Halieaceae bacterium, assembly GCA_965237855.1. GTDB lineage: Bacteria > Pseudomonadota > Gammaproteobacteria > Pseudomonadales > Halieaceae > CBDEGK01. The sequence continues at coordinate 772,677 of CBDEGK010000008.1, forward strand.
TCCGCATGGTCGGCGGTCGACTCCCTTTCCTGTTCGGCGGAGGTGTTAGCGGCATCGGGTAATTCGAATTCAAAAAAGCGGTCGAAACACACGACAAAAGTGGCTTTTTCTGCCGGAGTTTTGGCCAGCGCCAGGGACAGGCCGTCGCGTAATATGGTGCGATTCTCGTAGCCCAACAGGTCAATGACTTCCATGGCGTCGAGGGTTTCCGCCGTGGAGATACGGACCTCGTTGCTGCGCAGGACGTTGATAAAGCTGACCAGTTTCGATTGCATGGCCCATCTTACACAAAAAAAGGGCGCCGCAGCGCCCTCGAGTTGAGTAGTGGGTCACACTTTCACCCCCTAACTGGGAATTAGAACTCCCAGATCAGGTCGACTATGTCACAGCCGGTTGAGCCGTCGATCAAAGAGTTCCAGCAGCCGCTCCCAATGGCGCTCTGCAGCGGCCTTGTGGTAGGCCGATCGCTCAGGAAAAGCAAAGCCGTGTTCTGTGCCGGGATAAATTTCAATGCGGTGATTCACTCCCGCCGCCTCCATTATCGCGGGCAGCGCAGCCAACACCTTCTGCGGAACATAGGGGTCCTCTTCAGCAAAGGCCATGTAGAACTCGCCCTTGATTTTGTCGGCATTGAGATGCGGAGAATCTTCCTTGTCGGTGATGATGCTGACGCCGTAGAAGCTGGCGATGGCAGCGAAATCATCCGGGTATGCCGCACCCACTGAGGCCACAAATTGACCTGACATGCAGTAGCCGGTGCAGCCCATGGGACCATCCTTCGCCGCTGCGTCGTTGCGGATCGCCTCAATCAGGGGTTTGCTATCACAGACAACTATATCGTTGCTGAGGGTGCTCATGACTTTGAACATTTGCTTACTGTGTTGCTCATCTGTGAACATGAGTTCGTAGTCAAAGCTGTACTCACCGGCGCGCCCATCGCGGTGATAGAGGTTGGGGAGCGCGACATAATAGCCTGCAGTGCCGATCCGGCGTGCCATATCGCGCAGCTCTTCACGAATCCCCGGTGCATCCATGTAGATCACCACCGCCGGGTGCGGTCCATTTTCGTCAGGATGGCAGATAAAAGTGTCCATCTTGCTATCGCCAGTATCGATCTCGATTTCATATTCCTTCATGGACAATCTCCTCGACGTGATGAAGGCTCAGCAGCTAGCTCAGCCGCCAGACAATTTTCGGTATTCCTGGGGCGTCATCCCGGTCCAGCGCCGAAAGGCTTTACGCAAGGCGGCGCTGTCGTGGTAACCCAATAGCGCCGCCACCGACTCCACAGTCTGTCTTGATTCTACCAGGTAGCGCTTTGACAGTTCCGCGAGCACGGCTTCCTTGATGGCTCGGTAACTGGTGTGTTCCTGTGCCAGGCGCCGCGCCAGTGTGCGCTTGGATACAAACAGGGCGCGGGCCACCTGTTCTTCACTGAAGCTGCCCTGGGGCTGTGCCAGCACCAGGGTTCTGACGCGTTCACTCCAGCTACGATTGCGGTGTGGAATCTGGTTGAGCAGCTTGCTGCACAATTCCTGGGCCAGTCGGTAGGCGTCAGGGTCGCCAGCGGCATTGGGCGTGTAGGCGAGTGTTGCCGGCAGCTGGTAACGGGTTTCTTCACAGCCAAAATGACAGGGAGAGTGCAGGTAATTAGCGTATTGCTCCCGGTAGGCGGGCGCAGCGTGTTCGAACTGAATTTGACCTTCGTTGACAGCGCGCCCCAATACAGCTTCCACCTGGGATTGGATCACCAGCGCGAAACTTTCACACATGGAGCGACGCACAGGACTGCGTGCGTTCAGCTTGTGGTGCAGGGTACAACTCAACCAGTCCGCATCCAGTTCCACACTGAGGGCCACCAGTGGCAGACGCACGGGCAGATAGTCACGCAGGGACTCCAACGAACTCATCAGATCGTGACTGCTCAGTGCCAGGTAGCCCAGTGGGCCGTGGGATGAGGGCTGCAACTGCTGTCCCAGTTTCAGTCCAAATTCGGGTGATCCCAGGATGCGCAGGCCATTTTCCAGCACCCGTAATTGCTGTGTGCCACTCAGGTGGGTTTCATCGCCGGGCATCAGGATATCGGTCGACAATCCGGTGCCTTGCAGCAGCCTTCCCAGCTCCCGTTCCTGCAGGCCCAGAAGTCGCGCGACGATGCGCGAGTAGGTACTGGGGATGGGGAATTTGGTGTCCATTTGGCAAATAATAACCCTATTGTGGCAATAATTAACCTCCTATTTGGAAGTACAGTCGGTACAGTAGGCCCTGTTGACGTAGAGGAGCTAAGCCATGCCGACGATTACACTGATAGAACACAATGGACAGAGCCACACCATTGAAGCCGAAACCGGTAAATCCCTGATGCTCAACGCCGTTGAGAACTCGGTACCGGGTATTGATGCGGATTGTGGCGGCGCAGGCGCCTGCGGGACCTGCCACTGTTTTGTTGAAGATGATTGGCGGACTGCCACTGGCACGGCTGACCCGATGGAAGAATCCATGCTGGGCATGCGCCCCGACCGTGTGGACAGCTCGCGGCTGAGTTGCCAGATCGACATCTGTGACGAGATGGACGGTCTGGTCGTGCGCTTACCTGAATACCAGATGTAAGGGAGGAGATACCATGAATGAGCAAGTAAAAACCCAGGACCCCCAAAGTATGTCATTGGAGGATATCGATGTCAGCGATCCCCGTCTCTACGCGGAAGATGCCTGGCGCCCCTTCTTCGCCCGCCTGCGCGAGGAAGACCCCGTGCACTACCAGGCCGAGAGCCCTTTCGGCCCGTACTGGTCGATCACCCGTTTCCAGGACATTGTCGAGGTGGACAGTAACCACGAGGTGTTCTCTTCCGATACGAATATTATTATCGGTGATGTTGGCGATGACCTGCCAACAGAAAACTTCATCGCCATGGACCCACCCAAGCACGATGTTCAGCGTCGAGCAGTACAACCGGTGGTGGCGCCGCAGAATCTGAATGACATGGAAGGCCTGATTCGCTCCCGCGTCGTCGAAATTCTCGATAATTTACCGCTGGGGGAGACCTTTAACTGGGTAGACCGGGTTTCTATTGACCTCACCACACAGATGCTGGCCACCCTGTTTGACTTTCCTTTCGAGGAGCGGCACAAGCTGACTTATTGGTCGGATATTGCCGCTGGATCACCGGAAATTGCTGGCGGCACCGTGTCAAAAGAAGAACGTCATGCCGGTTTAATGGAGTGCCTGGAGTATTTCACCCGGCTCTGGCATGAGCGCAAGGGCAGAGAAGGGGGCTTCGACTTGATATCGCTGTTGCAGCGCGACCCCAATACCGCCGACATGGTAGACCGGCCGATGGAATACCTGGGCAATATCGGCCTGCTGATCGTTGGCGGCAACGACACCACCCGTAACTCCGCCACCGGGGGTGTATTGGCCCTCAACCAGAACCCCGCTGAATACGACAAACTGCGGGCCAACCCTGAGCTGATTCCCTCGATGGTTTCCGAAATTATTCGCTGGCAGACGCCGCTCATGCATATGCGTCGCACCGCGACGCGGGACATTGAGTTCAAGGGCAAGACCATTCGCAAGGGCGACAAGGTAGTGATGTGGTATGTCTCCGGCAACCGGGACGAATCCGCCATTGACCGGGCAGACGAATTTATTATCGATCGCGCCAATTCCCGCCACCATATGTCTTTCGGTTTCGGCATTCACCGCTGCATGGGCAATCGCCTGGCGGAAATGCAATTGCGTATCCTGTGGGAGGAAATCATGCAGCGCTTCCGCCTGGTGGAAGTGATGGAAGAGCCAGGACGAGTGCATTCCAATTTTGTCCGCGGCTATACCGAGCTATCAGTGCAGGTTCACCCCTGGTAGGCGCTATTTGATAAGGCTGCGCAGCTCCGGCTCTGTGGCCTCAATATCGTCCTGGAATTTCAACAGCACGTTGAGAGTGGTACGAATCAGTTCTTCGTCGAGGCGGTCAGCGTGCAGTAACAGCAGGCTGCGGGCCCAGTCTATGGTTTCGCTGATGGCGGGGCTTTTCTTCAGGTCCAGTTGGCGCAGGGAGTGCACAAACTCCACCAACTGGTGACGCAGGCTTTCTTCGATATCCGGCACGCGGCTTTTGACGATGCGCTCTTCCAGTTCGGTGGTGGGGAAGGGGATATACAGGTGCAGGCAGCGTCGTTTGAGGGCGTCGGACAAATCGCGGGTATTATTACTGGTCAGAAAAACCATGGGCGATACCTTCGCTTTGACCGTGCCAATCTCTGGAATAGAGACCTGGTAGTCCGACAGAATTTCCAGCAGCAGTGATTCAAATTCGTAGTCAGCCTTATCAACTTCGTCGATCAGTAATATGGCGCCTTTCTCTTGTCGCATTGCCTTCAACAGCGGCCGTGGTTCGAGAAAATCTTCCGAGTAAAAAATATCCCCAAATTGATGTAGCCGGTCCACGGATTCCGCCAGGCCTTTGGCGCCCTGCAACAGGTCACCGAGAGTCTCTTTCAATACCTGGGTGTACAGCAGCTGTTTGCCGTACTTCCATTCATACAGTGCCTTGGCTTCGTCCAGGCCCTCGTAGCACTGCATGCGAATCAGCGGCACATCGAGCAGCATGGCGGTGGTCTTGGCCAGCTCGGTCTTGCCCACGCCAGGCGGGCCCTCTACTAATACGGGTTTGCGCAACTGAAAGGCAAGAAATACAGCCGTGGCGATCTCGCGGCTGCAGATATAGCCGTGAGATTCAAAGCCATCTTCGATGACCGTAATGTCGGCCATTTGTGGAAAATCGAGGGTGTTCACTAAAAATCCTTGTTTGGTGCTGTTTGCTCAGCCGCCAGTCATATTCATGAAGCGTACAATGTCGGGTTCAGCGTCGAGGTCGAAATGATGCTGCTCGGGTTTTAGATCCATGGCCCCCACCAGTGCCTGACGCAAGTCTTCGTCGTCCGCGGAAGGGTTACGCAGTATCTCACGCAAATCGAGCGAATGCTCGTTACCCAGGCACAGCAGTAGACGACCCTCTACCGTTACGCGAACCCGGTTGCAGAGGTGACAGAAATTGTGGCTGTGGGGCGAGATGAAACCGAAGCGGGCCTGGCTGCCTTCAACCCGATAGTAGTGCGAGGGACCACCGGTGGATTCCTCCAGACTGGTTAACTGGTAAACCGGCTCCAAAACTTTTCGCACTTCATCGCTGGAGCAAAAGCTGAGTGCGCGGTCATGCTCGTCAATAAGCCCCAGCGGCATTTCCTCGATGAAGCTCAGATCAACGCCTTTGTCCTGGCTAAAACGGGCCAGGTCGAGAATCTCATCTTCGTTGCGACCCTTGAGTACCACTGTATTGATTTTAATCCGCTCAAAGCCCGCAGCGATGGCAGCATCGATGCCTGCGAGTACCTGGTTGAGATCACCGGTGCGGGTGATTCGGCGAAATTTGTCCGGGTCGAGGCTATCCAGGCTGATGTTGATGCGCCTAACCCCAGCCTTTTGCAGCGGGACCGCCAATTTCTGCAGTTGTGAGCCGTTGCTGGTCAGCGTCAGCTCGTCCAGCTCTGGTATAGCACCCAGTTGGTCAATCAGCGACATCACGTTGTTGCGCACTAAGGGCTCGCCGCCGGTCAGGCGAATTTTGCGCACGCCGAGGCTGACAAATGCCCGCGCCAGACGCTCAATTTCCTCCAGGCTCAGTACCTCGCTGCGCGGGACAAAGGTCATGTCCTCGGCCATGCAGTAGATGCAGCGGAAATCACAGCGGTCAGTCACCGAGATGCGCACATAGTCGACGGTGCGCCCGAAGCGGTCGACGAGTTTGTTTGGAAGTTCGCTCATGACGATGATTTTACTGTGAACTGAGCCCCTCCACTAGTTAAACTGTGTGCCGGAGTGAATTAGGAAATAACAATGATCGCAAAGAGAATGCGGCAAATAGCCCTGCCGGCGGGTCCAGTGATTGCCGTTTTGGTCGCCCTGGCCCTGCATAGCCAGGGATTTGGCTTTGACGTGGCGGTAACCGCGATGGTCACTGTCTGGTGTGTACTGTGGTGGGTTTTTGAACCGATCCCGATCCCGGTGACATCCTTGCTACCCCTGGCCCTGTTGCCATTGTTGGGTGTGCTGACGCCGGCACAGGTCGGACAGGCCTATGGCAGCCCTTTGATCCTGCTGTTGTTGGGCGGTTTCATCCTGTCCAAGGCCATGGAGCACAGCGGCGCCCACCGGCGTATCGCCCTCAATATGGTGCGGTTGTTTGGCGGCCACAGCGACCGCAGCCTGGTATTCGGGTTTATGGCGGCCTCAGCGTTTCTGAGCATGTGGATCTCGAATACCGCCACCACCTTGATGTTATTGCCGGTGGCGTTGGCGGTGCTGGAGAAGGTTGAGGGAGAACACCTGTCTGCGCCATTGTTGTTGGGAGTTGCCTATGCCGCCAGCGTCGGTGGCATCGGCACGCCGATCGGTACACCGCCCAACCTGATTTTTATGCAGGTCTACCAGGAGAACACCGGCACGGCCATCAGTTTCAGCCAGTGGATGAGTTGGGGTATACCCGTCGTTATTGTACTGGTGCCCGTAATAGCATTGTGGCTGACACGCAACCTCGCCGGCGGTGGCGGTGCGGTATTACCGCAGGTGGGGGCTTGGCGCTCAGAGGAAAGGCGGGTGATGTGGGTATTTGCTTTTACCGCCCTGGCCTGGATTACCCGCAGCGAGCCTTTCGGTGGCTGGAGCGGCGCGCTTGGATTGAGCGGCGCCAATGATGCCTCGGTTGCATTGGTGGCGGTGGTGGTGATGTTCCTGGTGCCCAGCGGCCGACGCGATGGGGAGGCACTACTGACATGGGAGCGGGCAGTTACTATTCCCTGGGGTGTGTTATTGCTGTTCTCGGGGGGTATATGTCTGGCCAAGGGTTTCGTTAGTTCCGGCCTCAGTGTCTTAATGGGAGACTGGCTCGCGTCCATGAGCTATTTGCCGATCTGGCTGCTGATTGGATTGATCTGCCTGGTGGTCAGTTTCATGACGGAGACAACTTCCAATACGGCCAGCACTACCTTGTTGATGCCAATATTGGCTGCCGCGGCATTGGCGGCAGGTATTGCACCGGAGGTGTTGATGGTGCCCGCCGCGATGACTGCCAGCTGCGCCTTCATGCTGCCCGTGGCCACGGCGCCTAACAGTGTTGTTTACGGCAGCGGTAAGGTGCCCATAGTGCGGATGGCGCGAGAGGGTTTCGCCCTCAACCTGCTGGCGGTGGTGATTATCGCGGGGCTCAGTTTCGTGAACCTGGCCTAATCAACCGCGGCACTCCCAGACCATCAGCCGCGGCACACTGAGGGACGATAACGGTTGGGCATCCCGCCCTGCTTGGTGCAGTCCCAGATTAGCCGGCCGTTTTTCTCGATAGCATTGAATACCAGGATAATGGTGGCGTCATAGGAACCAAAGCTACCGACATAGATTTTGAAATTGGCGATGCTCCAATCATCCATGCCAGCTTCCCGGTTGCTGATAGGCAAGCGGTGGTTGACCGCATAGAAGGCGGAAATGCTGGTCTTGGCCTTGCCGACCAGGTCGAAGTCCTCGCCTACGCTAGAATTTTGGTGTCGTTCTGGGAACTGGTTCTCAATACGGCTACAGCAAGGCCATCATGGTCTCCGCGGAACTAACGTCAATGCCGGCGCCGGGTTCTACATTGAGCTGGGAGATTGTGCCGTCCTCTACCAACATGGCGAAGCGCTGACTGCGGGTGCCGAGACCAAAACCTGAACCATCCAGCTCCAGGCCCAGTGCGCTGGTCAGTTCACCATTGCCATCAGCGAGCATCAGCAGTTCGGAGGCGTTCTGGACTTCTCCCCAGGCGCCCATCACGAAAGCGTCATTGACCGCCATACAGACGATGGTGTCGACTCCCTGGGCTTTGATTTTGTCCGCGTTCACAACGTAGCCCGGAAGATGGGTCATGGAGCAGCCGGGGGTGAAAGCGCCAGGCACGGCAAAAAGGAGTACCTTCTTACCACTGAAAATCTCTTCGGTAGTAATGTCCTGTGGGCCTTCCGCTCCCATAGTTTTTAATGTGCAGCTGAGTACTTTGTCGCCGGCTTGAATGGTCATGTTAGTCTCCCTGATTTAGGTGAATGGTTTGGGTGGATGATCGAGCGAATTCGCTGGTTGGGGCTCATGTTGTCCCGCGCCTGATTATAAACAGGAACTCGAGCCAGCGTGGATATTTTTACCAACTGTCCCCTGTGTGATGGCACACAGATCAAGAATTTCCACCGGGATCAGCGGCGTAACTACTTGCGTTGCGCTACCTGTGCGCTGGTCTTCGTACCCTCTGAATTCCAGCTGGACGCAGCGGGGGAAAAAGCGGAGTACGATCTGCACCAGAACCGGGTCGAAGACCCAGCTTACCGGCAATTCCTGACGCGCCTGGCGCGGCCACTACTCGAGCGAATTCCGGCGCTGGGCCGGGGTCTGGAGTTCGGTTGTGGTCCCGGCCCGGCCCTGGCGCGGATGCTGGAGGAGGAGGGGTACCAGATAAGCCTGTACGACCCGTTCTACTTCCCCAACCGAGATGTATTGGAGAGTGATTACGATTTCATCACGGCGACGGAAGTGGTGGAGCATCTGCATCGTCCCGGCGAGGAGTTGGCAATGCTCTGGTCGCTGCTGCGCGATGGCGGCTGGCTGGGGATTATGACCAAGCTGGTGATTGACGTGCAGGCCTTTGAGCGTTGGCATTATAAGAATGATCCGACCCACGTTTGTTTTTTTAGCCGGACCACCTGGGAGTGGTGGGCTGAGACGCGTGCAGCCCAACTGGAGTTTGTCGGCAGCGACGTTATCCTGCTGCGCCGCCCTGGATAGTCTGCTGGTAAATCTGCTGTACCTGTTGGTAAAAGTCGCGCTGTTGCTCCCCCAGGTAGGGGGCGATCATGGTCATTAACTGGTACACCCCCTGGTGAATGGCGAGGGCGGGTGGGCGCTCGTCGCGCAGCAAGTGGTCGTAGTTGATCCAGTACGTGAGCAACAGCACCATATTGTCCACCAGGGCATCCACTTCTGCGGCATCGTCATTCACTACAGCCTCTTGCGCAAGGGTAGTCCAGACTGCTTCGATGGCTTCCCGTTTAAGCTGCAGGATGCGGCGGAATCGTTTTTTTAGTTCCGGGTAGCGTTCCAGTAAATCTGACAGATTGCGATAGAGGAAGCGATAGCTGTACATCTCTTCGAACACAACGTACAGGTAAAACCAGTTGTCTTCGACGCTCAGAGGTGTATCGATGGGTGCCTTGAGTATTTCCGCCAGGCTCTGTTCAAACTGGTTGAACAGTTCGGCAATGATGACGTCCTTGCCCTTGAAGTGGTAGTAGAGATTGCCCGGGCTGATATCCATTTCATTGGCGATATCCACTGTGGTGGTATTGGGCTCACCCTCCTCATTGAACAACAACAAGCTGGTGTGGATGATGCGATCCCGGGTCTTCATGGGAGTAGGCCGGCTCTCGGGCTAGTAGGCAGAGATCAGTTTTTCTTCTTACGCGCGGGTGCTTTTTTCGCGGCAGCCTTTTTGGCCGGCGCTTTCTTGCCGGCGGCTTTGCGGGCGGGCTTCATCGCCGCGGCAATAGCATCGACCTTGGCAGTCAGTGCATCCAGCTTGGCACTAATTTCGGCTATTTCGTCCTGGCGTGGGTTGAGGCTGAGGTTAAAATTTTCGCGCACTTTGCGAATCCGCTCTTCGACCGAACTGGTACTGGATTCCCGGGCGCTGGAGATGGTTTCCTTGACCTCGTCTTCGAGGGCTTCGCCTTTCGCCACCAGGTCTTTAAACAGGCGCGGTGGCTCCTTGCCTACTTTATCGAGGCGGTCTTGTGCCTGGTCCAGTGCTTTGCCGTAAGCGCCTAGCCCGGCCAGCCAGATATTTTTGGCGATTTCACTGGCCTTGTCGGAAACATTGGGTTTGTCGTCACTCATGCTCTCGTCCTCGCGGTGGCTGCGCTAATGATACACGACTGCCATAAAAAAAAGGGGGCACGAAGCCCCCGCAAGATTCTGCATTTTGCAATGCAGGATAAGTGACCTGGGGAGTACTTAGCGCGGTTGCAACAGTGCTTGCAAGCGCTCGCGAATTTCCCGCAAGCGCTGGTTGGCGCTGCTATCTTGCAGCCGGCTGAGGGTTTCTGCCTCGACCTGCTCGCCACGACTTACCAAATCCTGGAATACATTTTTCGCCTTCAGGCGCGATTCATGCAGCTTGCTGCAAAGTGTTGAATTGCTCATGAGCCAAAGAGTAATGGGAAAAATTAGAAAGGGCATACTAAGATGGTCACTTTTTGACCATGTGTGCCAAGCCCAGTCGAGCTGGAATTTCCGCTTGTCCCCGTTAGCCGTCCCCTGTTTGAGCAGTGCTATCAGTTTTCCCACCAACCCAGCGATCAACGAACACCGCGGTTGTGATTTGACCCCACAGGTTTACCGCGCTGCGCATCATATCCGGCACGCGATCAATGCCGAGCAGGATGGCCAGGCCGGCTGTGGGTACACCGATGGTCTCCAGTGCCGGCGCCATCGTAACCACGCCGGAGGATGGCACCGGCGCCACCGTTAATGAAACCAGGAATGTTGCGAAGATAGCGGCGCCGATGGCGGCGGCGGGAATAGGCACGTTATATAAGTGTGCCAGGAAGACAATGGCCGCACCCTGGAACAGGGCACTGCCGGGGCGGTACATGGAAGCACCCAGGGGAATCAGTATGTCTGCGACCTGCTCCGAGACCCCCAGGTTTTTGGTGGACTCCTCCAGGGATATCGGGATCGCGGCGGCGGTGCTGGTCGAGGAAAAGGCGATGGACGCGGCGCCGAAGGTGCCGGCCAGGAATCGTCCCGGGCTGATCCTGGCGACAAGATACCAAAGCGGGAAAAACACCCCGATCTGAAGGACTACCATGCCGGCAAATACACTGATTATGAAAACCCCAAGGCTGAGCAGCAGGTCCCACCCCAGGTGTGCGGTCACCGGCGCCGCGAGGCCAAATACACCTATCGGCGCGGTATACAAAATCCACCAGACCAGCTTCATCAGCGCCTGGCTGGCGTCCTCGGCGAGGCCAATGAGGCGGTCTTGGCGGTCCTGTTCCAGGGTGCCGGTCGCCGCGGCGACCAGGGCCGTGAAAACAATCAGCGGCAGTATTTGGCCGGCGCTGGCGGCGGCAAATGGATTCGATGGCACCAGGCTTACCAGGAAATCGACAATGCCATTCAGTGGTGGAATTTCGGTGGCATCAGCCGCCGGCATGATAATGGTCGGGGAAAATTGCAGCCCTAGCTTCATCACAGCCATGCCGATGACAATCGCTGGAATCAGGGTAATCCAGTAAAAGGCCAGAGTCAGTCCGCCAATGCGTCCCAGTTTTCGCGGATCCCCGAGACTGGCGACGCTGGTAAATATGATGGTCACGATCAGCGGGATAACCACCATCCTGATAGCATTGATGAAAACCGCGCCGAAGGGTGCAGAACCCATGGCGATAGACATCAACCACTCATTGCCGGTAGCGGCCGCGCCGAGTCCGACTGCCAGTCCCAGAATCAAACCTGTGGCTATCGCTAAGTGAAGCATGGAGTTCCTCCTTTCAAAGACCAATAGTAGTTGATTCCTCGAAAAGTGGGTGCTGAGCTTGTTGCGAAAAGACTCTCGATGGGAGTGCAAGTTTTTGAACTTACCCTCTCCCTAAGGTTTGCCTTCACTAAATTTCCCTGCGTATAGTGACGCACGCAAGATTCACGAAAAATAAAACAGAGACCTGCTTATGAGTGCCACTTCGGCCATTCCCCGCCCCTCCCTGTGGCAATCCGTTATGGAATTTCGCGCCTTGATTGAGGTGATATCGCTGCTGCCGGCCAAGCCCATGCTGAAACTGGCACCGCGTGGAGATGGCCAGCCGGTGCTGGTCTTTCCAGGCTTCTTCACGGCCGACGGCAGCACGGCTAGATTGCGTAATTATTTGAAAAAGAAGGGTTTTACACCCTACGCCTGGGAGCAGGGCAGAAACCCCGGTCTCAGCGAGGAGCTCTACCTCAAGCTGGAGCAGCGGGTGCGGGAGCTGTCTGAGCAGCACGGTTGCAAGATCAGCCTGGTCGGCTGGAGCCTTGGTGGTATCTATGCCCGGCTGCTGGCCCACAAACTGCCTGAGCATGTGCGCCAGGTTATTACACTGGGCTCGCCCTTCAATGTCAGTCAGATGGGCGCTGTCACCGGCGCGGTTGAGCGCCTCTATGAGCGCATGAACCCGAATCAGCAGGATGATCCCCTGTTGGCCCAGGAAAAACTGTGGAAGCAGCCACCACCGGTACCGTCCACGGCGATCTACAGTGAGGGAGATGGCGTGGCGCACTGGAGTTTCTGCGTTGATCAAGAAGACGAAAACACCGAGAACCTGCAAATTCCCAGCAGTCACCTGGGGATGACGCACAATCCGTTGGTCCTGTACGCGATCGCCGATCGGCTCGCACAGGAAGAGGGGCAATGGCGACCTTTCCGGCTGGTTCGACACCTCCGGGATACCCTGCTGAAGGGGCCACGCAAACGGTTGCACTAATCCGCCGGTTTTTTGCCAGCGTACACCGCGCCGCTACAGCTGTTAGAATCATTGGGTTCACTTCAGGTTAGATTCAGGCGACCTGTCTAGCATGCATGAACTGGCAAGTTTGGAAGAACAGTGTTGGGGTGGTGATGGCTTTGTTTACCAGGAAACTGATAGCACCAGGGATTGTGATGGTAGCGGGGCTGGCTATCGCCTATGCGGTGCTAGTTGGTAAGCCCAAACCACTGCCCAGATCACCCGAGCCCCAACGTGCGCCCGTCGTCGATGTGGTGGCGGTCGATCCCCAGGATATTGCACTCAGTGTCAGCACCCAGGGCACCGTGCAGCCGCGTCGGCAAATCAATATTGTCAGCCAGGTGGCCGGCCGTGTTGTTGCGGTCGCGCGCCATTTTGCCGAGGGTGGTTTCTTTGACACAGACAGCGAGTTGGTGCGGGTAGAGCGCTCTGACTACGAATTTGCCAAGGTGCGTGCACAGGCGCGGGTAGCTGACGCATCGCAATTGGTTGCCCAGGAGAAAGGCCGGGTGCGCCAGGCGGCCAGGGAGTGGCGCGACCTGGGCAATGATGAGTCCAACGCGCTGTTTTTGCGCAAACCACAATTAGCCAGCGCCGAGGCTGCCCTGCTGGCTGCAGAGGCTGATCTCGGTGAAGCAAATCTTAACCTGCAGCGAACTTCTATCCGGGCCCCCTTCAACGGTCGCATCAGTGAGAAGCATGTCGACATCGGCCAGTACATTACCCCGGGTACCGCAATCGCCCGTGTCTATGACACGGATGTCGTGGAGATTCGACTGCCATTAACCGATAGACAGGTGGCGCTATTGGATTTGCCGCTCAGTTTTGAGGATCACACTGTCAGTGGCGCTGGTTCAACGGTGATGTTGTCGGCCCGGTTTGCCAATCAGCGCTGGCAATGGCAGGGCAAGATTGTGCGGACCGACGCCTCCATAGACCTGGACAGTCGAGTGGTGTACGCCGTCGTTGAAGTGCAGCGTCCCTTTGCCCGGGATGAGGGTAGCGAGCGGCCGCCACTTGCGATTGGCTTGTTTGTCGATGCCGAAATAGCCGGTCGCCATTTACAGCAAGTGGCGACACTGCCGCGCAGTGCCCTGCGCAACGACGGCACCGTGCTGCTGGTCGATAGTGAAGATCGTATTCAACCGCGCTCGGTAAGAGTGCTGAAGAGTTCCGTGCGACAGGCCTGGTTACAGGGGCTGTCGCCCGGTGATCGGGTCGTGGTCTCCAGTTTGCCGCTGGCCATTTCGGGTATGTTGGTAACCCCTAAAGCCGTTGATGCTGTCGCTGTTGGTTACGCGCCGTGAAGGGCATCGTCAGTTGGTTTGCACACAACCCAATTGCGGCAAACCTGTTGATGGTGCTGATCATTGCCGGCGGGCTGACCGGTATTCCGGCACTGGATAAACAGTACTTCCCCGATTTTGAGCTGGATATTATCAGTGTCACTCTGCCTTACCCCGGTGCCGGGCCGAGGGAAGTGGAAGAGCAGATTTGTGTGCGCATCGAGGAGGCGATACACGACCTCAACGGCATCAAGGAAATTCGCTCAACCGCACGACTGGGCAGCGGCACCGTACTGGTTGAAGCGGAGCCCGGTTATGACCTTCAACGGCTAACCGCAGAAGTCAAAACCCGGGTTGATGCTATCAACACGTTTCCTGCCGAAGTTGAGCGGCCCATCGTAACCGAGCTGGCTCACCGTCACGAAATGATGACAATTACCTTGGCGGCGGATATCGGCGAGGAAAATCTCAAGATATTGGGGGAAGAGTTGCGCGACGAGATGTCGACCCTGGCTGATGTCAGTGTGGTTGAGCTCAAGCAGCCGCGTCCCTACGAAGTGGCGGTGGAGGTGTCGGAATTTACGCTGCGGCGTTACGGCCTGCGCTTTGAGGACGTGGTAGCGGCTATTCGTACCTCGTCACTTAATTTACCTGCCGGCGCCATCAAGACAGAGGCCGGTGACATACAGTTACAGACTCGCGGCCAGGCTTACGTCCGCGGTGATTTTGAACAGATTGTGTTGGTCAGCAAACGCGATGGCACACGCCTGTTGTTGGGTGACGTGGCGACAATAGTCGATGGCTTTGCGGACGAGGACATCAGCAGGCGCTTCAATTCCAAACCGTCGCTGGACCTGCAAGTGTATGTAACGTCAAACCCGGATGTATTGCGCACAAACTCATCAGTGACGGCCTGGATGGAGGCAGTTCAGGAGCGTTTGCCGGATGGGGTGGAACTGGTTATGTGGCGGAACCAGACGGTTCCCTTCAAGAGTCGTGTGGAAACCCTGCTCACCAACGGCTTTGGTGGGTTGGTGCTGGTTTATCTGCTGTTGTTGGTGTTCCTGCGGCCGTTGTTGGCCATGTGGGTGTGCGTAGGTATTGCTGTTGCGTTTCTCGGAGCCCTCTGGTTGTTGCAGTACGCGGATGTCAGTCTCAATATGATCTCCTTGTTTTCCTTTCTTTTGATACTCGGCATTGTGGTCGATGATGCCATTATCGTCGGGGAATCCGTTCACGCTCACCAGAGTACGGGAACGCCGGGGTTATCCGGGGCTGTCCTCGGAACCCGCGGTGTATTGAAGCCGGTATTATTCGCGGTGATTTCGACTATGATTTTCTTCGCGCCGATGCTGTTTATGCCCGGTGAAATGGCCCAGGTAACCATGTCCATTCCCATCGTCGTGATACTGGCACTGACATTTTCGCTGATCGAGAGCTTGCTGATTTTGCCTGCGCATTTGGCTCATATGCCGCCGGTTCAGGCCCCGCGACATCCGCGGCTGGCACGGCTGGAACTTATGCGCGAACGAGCGGCAGATAGTATGTTGTGGTTTGCCGAGCACAAGTATCGTCCCGCCCTGGCGCGCTGCCTGGACTGGCATTTATTAACCCTGAGCCTGTTTTTCGTGGTGCTGGTGTTCTCCCTGTCACTCTACGGGGGTGGCTGGATGAAGGCCGGGTTTTTCCCCAAAGTCTTGTCCGATTGGGTCATTGCCGATATCAAGCTGCCGGAGGGGGGAGCCTATCAGCGTAGCATTGAGGTCCAGCGACAGGTCGAAGAGGCGGCTGAGCGCACCCGCGAGCGTTTTAATAACGATCCACAGATTGGCGGGGGTGCGGAGGTTATTGGTCACATCTACTCCAATAGTACCGGTAACCGGATCAGGGCGCTGGTCGAGATCGGCGACTTTGGCGTTAGTGCCGAGCAAATTAGCCAGACCTGGCGCGAGGAAATCGGTGATATTGGGGAATACGAAGAATTCAACCTGGAATACACCTTTAATCGTATAGGCAAGCCGATCCGCTTGCTGATTTCTGCCAACGAGTTCGAGGTGTTACAGGAGGTATCGGACCTGGTCAGTGCTGAGCTATCCAGTTACCCGGGAATCTACAATATTTCAGACAGCCTGCAGAGCCCCAAGGATGAAATCGAGTTGGATCTCAAGCCGGCGGCGGAGAACCTCGGTGTCACCCTGTCTGATCTTGCCACTCAGGTGAGGCGCGCGTTTTACGGCGCTGAAGCCCAGCGCATTCCCCGCACCAAGGAGGATGTGAAAGTGATGGTTCGCTACCCGGAGAATGAGCGTCTGTCGGTGGATAACCTCAATGAAATGCGCATACGCACACCTATGGGTAAAGAAGTACCTTTTGAAACCGTGGCCGACGTGAGATTCGTGCCAGGCTACCTCACTATTGATCGTCTCGATCGCAAGCGTACCCTGGAGTTGTCAGCCGAGGTGGTGCCGGGCAGTTCCAATCCGCGGGATGTTATTGACGCGATCCTGCAGGAGAAATTGCCCCAGTGGCGCAGTATGTATCCCAGCCTGAACATTATCCTGGAAGGTGAGTTGGAAGAGCAGTCGCTGTTCAGGAGCGCGATGCTCAAGTACATGGGCCTATCCATGTTGATTATTTATGGCTTGATGGCGATCCCGTTTCGGTCCTACTGGCAACCTTTCATCATCCTGACGGCGGTGCCTTTCGGCATTATGGGCGCTATTTTTGGCCACCTCATACTGGACTGGCAAGTCAGCATGATGTCCATGCTGGGGGTGCTGGCCTGTGCCGGGGTGGTGGTGAATGACAACCTGGTATTGATTGACCGTATCAATCAACTCCGCGACACGGGGATGGAGGTGCGTGCTGCCCTGCTGCAGGCTGGTCAGGGTCGGTTCAGGCCGATCATCCTGACCTCCATGACCACCTTTATTGGTTTACTGCCGATCATGTCTGAGACCAGCCCCCAGGCGGCGTTCCTGATACCGATGGTGATATCTCTGGCCTTCGGCGTCTTGTTTGCCACCGGGGTAACCCTGCTGCTGGTGCCCTGCCTGTACTTGTTCGGGGAAAAAGTCAGTGTTCTGATGACCGCACCAGCCGAGGCTGCGGCGGCCGAGCAAAACTGATCAGCCCTTGGGGCCTGCGGCGACAATGGCGTCGCTGACTTCAAAGTTCTTGATATTGTCCTGGAACAGGGCCGCCAGCGTAGCAGCCTGATCGTTGTAGGTCGCCTCGCTGCCCCAGCCTGAACGGGGATCCAGGTACCTGGCATCTACCCCGGGAATTTCTGTGGGAAAATCCAGGTTCAACACGTCCAGATGCGCTGTCTGAACGTTGGTGAGACTACCATTTTGAGCAGCAGCCACCACGGCACGGGTGACCGGGATCGGGAAACGTGAGCCGCTACCGCCGGGCGCACCAGAGCCGCCAGTCCAGCCCGTGTTCACCAGGTAGACCTGGCTGCCGAACTCCTCAATCCGCTTCATCAGCAACTCAGCGTAGTCACTGGCTGGGCGGGGCATGAAGGGTGCACCAAAGCAGGTGGAGAATGTGGGGTTGATGCCGGCTTCGGCGCCAACTTCCGTAGAGCCCACCTTGGCGGTGTAGCCGCTGAGGAAGTGAAATGCAGCGGCTTCTTTCGACAGGATAGACACTGGCGGCAGTGTGCCGGTGACATCGCAAGTCAGGAAAATAACGGTTTTGGGTTCACCGGCAGCGTTTTCGATGATGCGCTTGTCGACATGCTCCAGTGGGTAACAGCAGCGGCCATTTTCGGTCAGGCTGGTATCGCAGTAATCAGCGGTGCGGGTTTTCTCGTCCAGCACGACATTTTCGATGATGGCGCCAAAACGTATGGCATCCCAGATGATGGGCTCGTTTTTCTGGCTCAGGTCGATGGTCTTGGCGTAGCAGCCTCCCTCGATATTAAAAACTGAACCCTTGGCCCAGCCGTGTTCATCGTCGCCGATCAGGTAGCGCTCGGGATCGGCGGAGAGCGTGGTTTTGCCGGTGCCGGAAAGACCAAAGAACAAGGTGGTATCGCCATTCTCGCCCACGTTGGCGGAACAGTGCATGGACATGACATCTTTTTCTGGCAGCAGGAAGTTCTGCACCGAGAACATGGCTTTTTTCATTTCGCCGGCGTAGCGCATGCCTGCAAGTAGTACCTTGCGCTGGGCAAAATCCAGAATGACCACACCGTCTGAATTGGTGCCATCGCGCTCGGGGTCACAGACAAAGGTCGCCGCGTTAAGAATGGTCCACTCTTCCTTTGTCCGGGGGTTGTAGTTGTCCGGGCGGATAAACATATTGCGTCCGAACAAACCCTGCCAGGCAGTTTCGGTGATCGCCTTGACGGGCAGATAGTGTTCTATGTGTTCGCCCACATGCAGATGGTTCACAAAGCGGTCGACGGAGGCTACATGATCTTCCACGCGCTGCCACAGGGCATCGAATTTGTCCGTATTAAAAGGGCGGTTTACCGATCCCCAGTCGATGCTTTCCTCAGTGCTGGGTTCGCGAACTATGAAGCGGTCGGCGGGTGAGCGACCGGTGCGCTTGCCGGTGGTTACCAACAGGGCACCGGTATCGGAGAGGGTGGTTTCGCCTCGAGCCAGGGATTGCTCAATCAATTTTGCGGGGCTTAAATTGCGGTATTCAGTAGTTTTGTCGAGCTCAACGGTCATTCGTTCTTCCTGGTTTCTGGGCTGTGCGGCGCGTCGTATTGATGACCTTGCCTGAGCGCAGTTTTAGCGTAATTTGAGGCGCGCCATTATGTCAGAAAGCGGGATGAAAGCGAAGATAAGAGAACAAATTCGCGATATAAGCTCTGCTTATAGTGGGTGATATCGGCTTAGTGGAGGGCCGGGTGCAGTGAATCACCGAGTAGTTCGGTCAGATCCTCTGGCGTGAAGTCGTACTTTTGATTGCAAAATTCGCAATCCATACTGATACCGCCGTCCTCTTCCAGCAGTTCCGCGATGCTTTCCGATTCCATACTGGCCAGCGCGTCGTAACAGCGCTGGTGCGAGCAACTACAGCCGAAACCGACCTGCTCGGGGGCAAACAGTTGCAGGGGATCCTGGTGATAGAGGCGTCGCAACAGCTGCTCGGCGCCCAGCTCTGCCAACTCGATGATTTCGACAGTATCCGCCAGAGTGCAGACGTGCTGCCACTGTTGCAGGCGCTGGCTGGCATCTGGCACCAGTTGAGCGGGTAATTGTTGCAGCAGTAGTCCGGCACTGTGTTCGATGCCACCGGTCAACCACAACCGCGTTGGCAGCTGCTCAGAGTTCTCAAAATAGTGCTCGATGCTCGCGGCCAGGCTGGACCCGGTTAGCGGCACGATACCCTGGTAGCGCTGCCCCTTTAGGGGCTCAATGGTAATTGCGAGCTGGCCGGCGTCAAACAGTTGCGTGAAATCGCTTGCTGTTGCCTGTTCGGCGCCGCGGGCAATGCCTCGAACCTGCTGATCACTGGAGCATTCAGCCATCATCAGGGGGATTTGTCCCTCGCTCTGTGCTTGTAGCACCAACCGACCTTCAAACTTGATGGTGGTGCTTAGCAGCACGGCTGCGGTCAGAAACTGCCCGAGTACGTCACCGACAGCCGGCGCGTACTGGTGAATGGTGAGCACGTCCCGCAGGGAGTTGTTCAGATAGGCCAGTTCACCGCGAATGTCGGCGTGTTCGAACAGGAATTTACGAGTGCTGTCAGACGATTGCGGCATGGCTCAGTGTTCTTCCTTGAAGCGGTGTATCTGCCGCCGCTGTTTCTTGGTGGGTCGGCTCTCGGGCCGCCCGAGCATGCCGCCCGCGGCCTTTCGAGCAGCCGCTTCTTTTTCACGCAGCTCGCGGCTGGCATCTGTTTCCCGGTACAACAATTGGGCTTCCGGCGCGCCGCGCCGCTGATTGGAAAGCGCCAACACTTCAATTTCCCGGTTGTCATAGCCCTGGCGTACCTGCAGCATGTCACCCGTGCAGATCTCCTTGCTGACTTTCACTTTTTGTCCGGCTACAGAGATTTTGCCGCCTTCGATCGCCTGCTTGGCCAGGCTGCGGGTCTTGAAAAACCTCGCGGACCACAACCATTTGTCGATTCGTAGTTTGTCCATCTTTGCAGTCAGTGTGTCGGTGTCGGCATGATTTCATCGAAATGATGGATGCCGGGGAAGCGGGTGTCCAGTCGCTTCTGTTGCTTGCTGTCCGGCTGCAAGAGCGTCATGAGATGGGCGATGCCGTGGCTGCGGGCTGACTGCAGCACCGATTCGGTATCATCGATAAGCAGGGTGGTGGCCGGTTTGAAGGGGTGGCGCGCGTGCAGCGCATGCCAGAAGCCCGGATCTTCCTTGGGCAGCCGAACTTCGTGAGAGACAATAATGGCATCAAACCAGCGTCCGATGCCGGTTGAGGCAAGCTTGATGTCGAGGCTTTTGCGGTCGGCGTTGGTCACCAGGTACAGATTCTTGCCGTGATCTTTCAAGGCCAACAGGAATTCCTCCACGAACGGTCTTACCTGTATCAGGTGTTTGATCTCACGTTTCAGGCTGGGTACATCCAGTTCGAGCTGCGCAGACCAATAATCGACCGAATACCAATCCAGGGTGCCACGCTTGGCTTCAAACATCGGCAGCAGTTTTGCTCGCACCTGAACTTCATCCTGGCCGTGAATCTCGGCGTAGCGCCGGGGCAGGTACTGGCTCCAGAAGTAGTTGTCAAAATGCAAATCCAATAGCGTGCCGTCCATATCCAGCAGCACGGTATCCACGGTGTCCCAGTCAATCATGGAAGGCGAAAGTGGTCTCAAAACAGGGTGCTATAGTATGCGGGGTTTTCGAATACTGGAGAAGGGTCTTTGTCCGTAGAGCCGGAATATTCACGCTATATCGACCGGCTCCGCGACATCAGCGGTGAAGCTGGAGCTGCTATCGTGAGGTACTACGAGGCAGACGAAGTGTTGGAAGCCAGCGCCAAGGCGGATGATTCGCCGTTAACCGCTGCCGATCTCGCCTCTCACGATATCCTGATGCGCGGACTGCAGTCGCTGGGCTTGCCCATTCTGTCAGAGGAGTCGGATGCAGAGACCATGGCCAAACGCAGGCAGTGGCCGCGCTACTGGCTGGTAGATCCGCTGGACGGTACCCGCGAATTTCTTGAGCGCACCGGCGAGTTTACTATCAATATTGCCCTGGTTGACCGTCATCAAGCAGTGCTGGGCGCGGTTTATCTACCCCTGGAAGAAACCCTTTATCTCGGTATGCCCGGTCACGGTGCCTGGTGCTACCGAGGTGATGAGCGACAACCGATTAGCGCCCGGCAACTGCCTGAGGATGATTCGCTGGTGATTCTCACCAGTCGGCGCCACCGTGGTGAACAGCTCGACAACTACATAGCACAGCTGGCTGCCAAAGGCAGGGTTGTCGAGCGCCGCTACGCCGGTAGCGCGCTCAAATTCTGCAGTCTTGCCTGTGGTGATGGCGACATCTATCCGCGCTTCGCGCCTTGTAGTGAATGGGACACCGCCGCGGGCCAGGCTCTGCTGGAAGCCGCCGGCGGTTCCGTGCTGAACCTGGATGGTCAGCCCCTGCGCTACAACCAGCGGGATTCTCTGCTGAATCCTTTTTTTATCGCCGCCACCGGCAGTGCGGCGGCACTTGGTCTATAACTTATAGAGTGAGTGAAAATAACTACAAGCCGCTACAGGCACATAAATGTGATCGCGCCGGGGCCGATCACCCTCTCGACTGGGGGAGCACTGCGCGCTTACGCGAGCAGTTAATTGCCGAAATTCACTGCCTTGATGAACAACTTTCTCGGCTGCAAGAAGCTGAACGGGCTATTGATTTTTCACTGCAACAGACCTGCCGCGAGATGATCCAATCGCGACAGCGCCTGTTTCAGAAAATTCGCCGCTGAACCGCTAGATCGGCAGTGCACCGACGCCGGCATTGACCGAGCCATCCTTGTTATAGGCCTGCATGAGCAACTCGGCGGTGCGCATCTGGTGTACCTCATCAGCGCCGTCCGCCAGTCTCGACCAGCGCGCCTGCTGCAGCATACCTGCCAGGGGAGTATCGGTGGAATAACCGAGCGCACCGTAGACCTGCATGGCCCGGTCGGTGACTTGCCACAGGGTGTTGGCAACATGGTGTTTGGCCATGGAGACTTCCTGCTTGAATTCCAGGCCATTTTCAATTTTGTAGGCACAGTGCAGCACCATCAGCTTGGATGCATACAACTCTCTGGCGCTGTCCGCCATCATCCACTGTATACCCTGCTTCTCCGATAGTAGTGAGCCATGCGCGAAGCGGTTCTGAGCGCGCTCGATCAACATTTCCAGGGCAGTCTCTATCTGGCCGATCCAGCGCATGCAGTGGGCCAGTCGGGCCGGCCCCAGGCGCACTTGCCCCAGCTTGTGGCCGCCGCCGCGCTCGCCGAGAATGGCATCGTTGCCGACGCGCACATCGCGGTATTCAATTTCGCAGTGGTTGTGACCCCCCGCCATGGTTTCTACGTCGCGAATCAGGTCAAAACCCTCGGCATCGGTGTCGACAATAAACGCCGTATTGCGCGCCTGGGGGATCTCAGCATCCGGGTCCGTGCAGGCGATAACGATGGCAAATTGGGCACCGCGGGCGCCGGAGGTAAACCATTTGCGACCGTTGATTACCCAGTCGTCGCCGTCCTGTACGGCTCGGGTCTGGATCAGTGTTGGGTCAGAGCCAGCGACATCGGGTTCGGTCATTGAGAAACAGGAGCGAATCTTGCCTTCGCACAGGGGGCGCAGGTATTTTTCTTTTTGGGCCTCGGTGGCAAAGTGCAACATGGTGTGCATATTGCCCTCATCGGGGGCCTGGCAATTCAGGATGAAGGGGCCTATGGGCACCCGTGCCGCCTCCGCGCTCACTGCCGCCAGGGCCGTGGCACCCAATCCCATGCCGCCCCATTCTTCCGGCATATGGGGCAACCATAAGCCGGATTTATAGGCTTTTGGTCGCAGTTCCTTGATGGCTTCGATTAGCTCATCTCGTTCACCACCGGCGGCCTCAACCTCGTCCATGCGGGGTTTAACCGTGTCCAGCATAAACGCCCGGACTCGTAACCGCACCTCGTCTACCTCGGGGCTGAGAGTAAAATCGATAGCCATGCTTGCTTCTCCTATTGGTATTTTTTACCTGAGTATAAGCGCACATGGTTGCCCATTTAAGCGCTTTCGGCTATTACTGATGTTGTGAATGACGAGATTCCCCCCGAACCGAAAGGCGAGACCGGGCCAGTGCCGCTCCAGCAAACCCTGGCCGGGCGTATATTTACGCTGCAGCAGGAGCACCGCGACCCCGATTGTGCCATCGATGCGCTGTATCAGCAGCAGTATAGGGATCAGTTGTTGTTGCAGCGCCTGAAAAAGAAGAAGCTGCAGCTCAAAGATGTTATTACCCGCCTCAAGCGTGATTTGATTCCAGACCTGAACGCCTGATCCTCTGAACCCTAGAACCCTAGAACCCTAGAACCATAGAACCTGGAGCTACGATGAAAGCAAATCTCCTGTTATTCCTTGTGTTGATTTCAAACCTGTCGTTGGCGGCGGATGGGCCAACAGTTACCTCAGCGCAGATCGCCGACGGCCTGTACCTGTTGCAGGGACGCGGTGGCAATGTGCTGGCCTCGGTCGGTAGTGACGGCGTGTTGCTGATTGACGACGACTATGCCGAGTTAACAGCGGGCTACGAGAAAGCATTGAAGCAGCTGGCCAAGGGCCAGCCACGGTTTGTGATCAATACGCACTGGCATGGGGACCACGTCGGTGGCAACGTCTTCTGGGGAGAAGCGGGGGCGACGATTGTTGCGCATGACAACGTCCGCAAGCGCGTTTCAAGTGATCAGCATAATAAGTTCTTCGGCAGAACCACGCCGGCGATGCCGGCGGTGGCCTGGCCAGCAGTGACCTACCGCGAGTCAATGGCACTCCACTTCAATGACGACACCCTGGAATTACAGCATTTCCCCGCTGGCCACACCGACGGTGACAGCGTGGTGTTTTTTGTGGGCGGCAACGTGGTGCATATGGGAGACCACTTTTTCAAAGACCGTTTCCCCTTTATTGACCTGGCCTCAGGCGGTAGCGCCGAGGGCTATCTGAAGAACATAGCTTCCATACTGACACGCGTGGATGACGACACGGTCATCGTGCCGGGTCATGGCAGTCTCGCCAAGCGAGAGGACTTACAGCGCTATCATCAGATGCTCACGCAAACGCGCGCTGAAGTTGTGCAGATGCAGGCCGAGGGATTAAGCCTGGAAGCCATGCAGGCCCGGGGCCTGGATGCAGTATGGCAAAGTTGGGGTGCGGGTTTTATCAACCAGGCTAATTACATCGCCTTTATCGCCGCTGGGCTCTAACTTCAGCCCGGCTGCTCATCCGGGAGACGCAGCTTCCAGCGCTAGTAACTGGCGCTTGGTTTCCAGCCCTCCGGAGAAGCCGGTGAGTTTACCGGTGCTGCCGATGACCCGGTGGCAGGGCACGATAATGGGGATCGGATTCTTGCCATTGGCTGCGCCGACTGCACGCACCGCCTTGGGTTTGTCCAGGTCACGGGCGATATCGCCGTAGGTACAGGTCTCTCCATAGGGAATGTTGGTCAGGGCTTGCCATACCCGCTGTTGAAACTCGGTCCCTTGTGCGCCCAGTGCGATGTCGAATTGCTGCCTGTCGCCACGGAAGTACTCGTCCAGCTGGCGGGCGGCGGCTTGCAATATCCGATCGCTGCCCTCTGCGCCCTCTCTACCGTGCTGGCCGGCAAACTCGATGGCGGTGAGTGCCCGCCCATTGGAAACGAGTCGCAGTTCGCCTATTGGCGATGTAATTTTACTCCAGGTGATCATGACAAACTTCTCCACAACAGGTTAGCGGCGTAGGATCGCCAGGGTGCGCAGAGCTCGGCCTGCAATTCCAATTCTTTTTCGTCATAGCCCAGGGCCGCCGCTGCCTGTAGCAAGCCCAGGTCGCGGCGGGGAAACACATCGGGATGGCCCAGTCCGCGCATCGACACCATGGCGGTTGTCCAGGGGCCAATGCCTTTCAGTTCTTGCAGGGCGGCCACGTCAATGTGCTCTTCGCTGTCAGTTTCCGCAAACAGTTCACAGACCGATCTCAAGGTTTGCTTGCGGCTGCGTGGCATGGGCAGCAGTTCGTCAGGCAATTTCAACAATTGCTGGGGCTGCGGGAACACCTGGTGGTCCTGCTGTGGATCAGCGCAGGCAACAATCAACTTCGCAAGCACGCCCCGCGCCGCCGCCACGCTGACCTGTTGACCAACCACCCCGCGCACACAGGCTTCAAACAGGGACCAGTGCCCGGTGCATCGTGTGCCCGGGTGTTGCCGATTTAGCGTTGACAGCAGTGTGCTCGCCGCCAGGGTTTCGGTAATGTCGTCGGGCGTCGCGTCGAGATCAAACATGCGCCGCACATTCGCGAC
Organism: Halieaceae bacterium; assembly: GCA_965237855.1. GTDB lineage: Bacteria > Pseudomonadota > Gammaproteobacteria > Pseudomonadales > Halieaceae > CBDEGK01. The sequence continues at coordinate 798,051 of CBDEGK010000008.1, forward strand.
CACCGGCATCAGTTGGTTGGTACCCACCTGCTCCAGGGTCAGCATTAACGACTCCCGTTTGGGATGGTGGGCGACGACAAATCGTCCGCGCGCTCCGGCGAGCTCGAAATGCCGCCAGTAACTGTCATCCACGACCCCTTCAAGACCATTGATGCTGTGGCGGTGGAAGAACGCCAGCACTGCCGACCAGGCCAGGGGCGGGCGATACTGAAGCTCCAGCGTGATGGTGTCAGAGATCGACTTGTCGGCCCTATCCCGTAACTGCCGTGGACTGCAGCCAAATGCGTCGCGCAGGGCGCTGTTGAAACGGCGCAGACTGCCGTAACCGCTGGCAAACGCAATATCGGATATCGCCATATCGGTTTCAGCGAGCAATTTCTGCGCAAAATGCAGTCGCTGGGTGCGCGCCACCGCCGCCGGCGACACGCCCAGGTGCTGATCGAACAATTTGCGTAAGTAGCGTTCACCGACGCCGAGACGGGCGCTGAATTCAGACATGGTCTGCTCGTTGAGTGCACCGGCATTGATCATCGAGAGGGCGCGACTGATGGTGGTAGAGGTACCGCGCCAGGCCGGGCTGTTCGGCGCTGACTCCGGGCGGCAGCGCAAACAGGGGCGAAACCCGGACTGGGTTGCTTCGGCAGCGGTGCGGTAATAGCGAACATTGTCTTCGCGCGGTGCCCGCGCCGGGCAGATAGGGCGGCAATAAATACCTGTGCTGGTCACGGCAAGGAAAAACTGGCCGTCGAAGCGCGGGTCGCGCGACAGTCGCGCAGTTCGGCATATGTTGGGGTCGAGTTGTTGCATGGGTTAAATATAGCCCTGAATGCGGATACAAACTAGCCAAAAACGGCCCTCTATTCACCGGTTGCTTGGCGGCTGCAATTCGCTAGCATGGGCTAACAGTAAAGTGGGTATTTCGGTGTAGCTGTCAATCTCAGTTGCAGCAATAGTTCACTTTGTGCTTTGGTGCTGGGAGTGTAGTGTGAGTCTATTACTTAATATCTTATGGGTAGTGTTCGGCGGCTTTTTAATGGGGCTCGCCTGGTTTCTGTACGGCGTGTTGGCCGCCATTACCATCGTTGGGATTCCGTGGGCGAGAGCATGTTTCAATATTGGTCTGTTCGTAATGTGGCCGTTTGGTAGAGAAGCTGTAAATCGGGAGCGCGTTACTGGGGAAGGCGACATCGGAACTGGCTTGCTGGGCACGATCGGCAATATCATTTGGTTTATCTTCGCAGGTGTTTGGTTGGCGATCGGGCATTTGATCATAGCGCTGGGCTATTTTATTACCATAATTGGAATTCCCTTTGGCTATCAGCACATTAAATTCATCGGCATCTCCATGTTGCCGATTGGTAAATCGATCGTTGATATCGATTAGTCGTCAGCGTGGCTTACATTAGCCGGGGTTTGATGCGGTCGGTCCAGGCCGCGTAGCCCTCTGCACTCAGGTGTAAACCATCAAAGGCATAAAGCGTCTTGTTGGGTTCACCTTGTTCATCCAGGAACAGGTCGGCCGTTTCGATAAAGTGAGCGTTCTCGTAGCTGTCGCATAGCTCGGCGGCCAACCGGTTGGCCTCCTGCACGCTAGCCCATTTATCCCAGGAAAACAGCGTCGGCGTGATCGAGATGTAGAAGATCTGCGTGTCGGCGCGGGCCGCCAGGATAGTATCCAGCAACAGGGCCAGTTGATCGCGAATCTGTATGGGCGCAGTGGCGTGCTCCTCATTGCCATTGATATTGTTGCTGCCGACAAAGATGACGACCTTGGGTGCCTGCCACTGAGTAATGAGCTGCTCTGCGTAGAAATTGACGTCTTCGATCTTGGAGCCGCCGAAGCCGTGCTGAATAACTGGCGCCGGCGCCATGTCCTCGGCGAGGCTGCTCCACAGGCGAATGGAGGAACTGCCCACGAACAGAATGGCGTTCTCGGGAGGGGCGGCCTCCCGCGTGGCGGCTGCCAGGGCCTGGATGTCTTGCTCCCAGACGGTTGGGTCATCGTTGGCGGCTTTGCGCAGCTCCTCGAAAATGGAATAGCCGATGACACCCACCGAGGTCAGCAGGGCAAGGACAAAAAAGGCAGCCAGTTTTTTCATGATCCCTCATTCTTTGTTGCTAAGAGTCAGCGCGGCAGTATACCGGTAATGGCCGAAACTGTGGTTAAATGCGCGGCATGGATTTTGTCCCTTTTGCTGTCCCGTTTTTTATCCTCGCCCTGCTGCTGGAGCTCGCCTATGGCCACTGGATTGGCCGCAATACCTACCGGCTCAACGATACGGTCAGTAGCCTGTTCATGGGTAGTTTGCGCACCTCGGTAAAGTTGATCTACATCGGTGTTGGCGGTGCGATCTACTATGCAATCGAGCAGCACTACGCGCTCTGGCGCATGGATGCCTCATCCCCGTGGACCTGGCTGTTTGCCTGGTTTGCCTATGATCTTTGTTACTACTGGTTTCACCGCATTAGCCATGAACGCCAGATCTTCTGGGCTTCCCATGTGGCCCATCACCAGAGCGAAGACTACAACCTGAGTACCGCGCTGCGGCAAACCAGCACGGGCGCACTGCTTGGCTGGGTTTTTTTCCTGCCCGTGTTTCTGGTGGGGGTGCCGGCGGAGATCTATATCACGGTGGCGTCTGTTAACCTGATTTACCAGTTCTGGGTGCACACAGAACACGTACCCAAGTTGGGTTTCCTGGAGTGGTTTATGATCACGGCATCCAATCACCGAGTGCATCATGCCCAGAACGATATCTATATGGACCGCAATTACGGCGGTGTATTTATTATCTGGGACCGCATGTTTGGAAGCTTCCAGGAGGAGTTGGACGAGGAGCCGTGCGTCTATGGCATCCGCGGCCCCCTGCGCACCTTTAGCCCGCTGTGGGCCAACCTGCACATTTATGTCGGCATGCTGACCGACGCCTGGCGCACCCGCAGCTGGCGGGATAAAGCCTGGATGGTTTTCAGCCGCACCGGCTGGCGACCGGCGGATGTTGTCGAACAATATCCGCGACCGAAGACCGACCTGACGGATTTTCATCGCTACGATCCCGAGACCAGTATGGCCGTCAAGCTATACGCCCTGGCGCAACTGCTGGTGTTAACCGTGGTCGGCGTGGCGGTGTTGTATTCCCCTGAGCTGGGTTATGGCTATACAGCCCTGACGGTGCTGGCGATGGCGGCCAGCATGGTCTGCACCAGCTATTGGCTCGATATTGAGCAGTCTGCGCTGCGCTGGGATGTGCTGAGGGTATTGGTTTTATCCATGCTGGCAGGTTTTCTGTGGCTGTCTGGCGAACAGGGTGCGCTGCCACTCCTGTTGGGGCTGTACTGTGTACTCAATGGACTGGCACTACCCTGGCTGAACCAGCGCCCGGCCATTCTGGCGAGCTGAAGTCTGTCCCTAGACAGCTAAAACCGTTTGCAACCAGCGGCTGATCTCCTGGATTTCCTCCATGCACACTTCGTGGCCCATGGGGTAATCACACCACTCAACGCTATAAGCTGCGGACATTAAACAAGACAATGCTGATTCGCCCAGGGCCATGGGCAACACAGAGTCCTGTCGCCCGTGGCACATTAATATGGGTATCCGAGCGTTGGTTTCCGCCTTGTCAGTAGTGATCTTTTCAGGATTGGCAAGAAACGTCGACAAGGCGAGAATGCCAGCCAGGGGCTTTGGATAATACAGTGCAGTTTCAAGCGCTAAAACCCCGCCCTGGGAAAAGCCGGCCACAATGATTCGCTCTGCGGGCATGCCATTGTCAATTTCATTCTGAATCAGATCCTGGACCTGGGAGCCGGACTTTCTCAGGCTTGGCATATCGGTGCCACCGCCTGGGTCGAAGTCGAACCACGCTCGGGCACGCTGGCCGCCAAAGGCGGTGACGGAAATTTCAGGTGCGTGGGGAAAGACGAAACGCACCGGCAGCTCATCGGGTAAGCGCAGCTCGGGTACGATAGGTTCGAAGTCGTGCCCGTCGGCACCGAGGCCATGTAGCCAAACAACGACAGCAACTGGCGTTGTTGCAGGATTGATTTCGACGGTGGGCAAGGGCCTTGCCAGCATGTGTTACTCCAGATTTAGTGAGTTGTGCCAGCGGGTTTCATTACCCGCCTCGGGTTGTTCCGGAACCATTCGAGCCAGCGCCAGAGAAATCAGGGCGAAAGCAGCACCTACGAGGAACACCGAGGACGGTGAATAGAGCCAGACTGCCCCCAGTACCACCGGTACAACCACCGCTGCGATATGGTTAATGGTAAAACTGACGGCGGCATTGGAGGCGATGTCGGCGGGATCCGCTATCTTCTGAAAATAGGTGTCGATGGCAATAGCGAGGGCAAAAAAGAAGTGGTCGATAATGAACAGGCCGGCCGCCAAGGTGGCATCGTTGACCACGGCATAGCTGGCAAAGACCACGAACAAACCGACGTATTCCAGGGTCAGCGCGAAGCGCTCGCCGACGTGGCCAATCCAGGCACCTATGCGCGGCGCAAACAGTAGGTTGAACACGTAATTGAGCATATACAGGGCGCTGATTTCACTGACGCTATAGCCGAATTTCTCCACCATCATGAAGGCGGCGAAAACCATGAAGATCTGGCGCCGCGCACCGCTCATAAAGGTAAGTCCGTAGTAGAGCCAGTAACGCTTGCGCAGCACCACACTTTTTCGCTGGCTAATTTGTTGTTCAAACTGCGGGAAGTACACCCAGATGCCAGCGATGAGCACAAGTCCGATGCCGCCGGCAAGCAAGTACATGTGTTCGAAATCGATGCCCAATTGGCCCATCAACACCCAGATTGCACCATAGGCCAGCAGCGAGGCCACTGCCTCAATGGCCAGCACCTGGCCCATGAAATGCGGGGTTTTATCTTTTGGTAGCCACTGCAGGGTCAAGGACCCATTAATCGCCTCGAAATAATGAAACCCCACCGACATGACAATGGTGGTGATATACAGGCCGAGGGCGCTCGGGTAAAGGCCGGTGACGGCCACGCCACCGGCCATGGTGACCAGCGCCAGCAGGGCCAGCCTCTGTTCGCGAATAAATATCAGCAGGAAAATGACGGTAAAGGTCAGGAAGCCTGGCACTTCCCGCAGGCTTTGCAGTATGCCAATTTCCTGGCCGGTGAAAGCAGCTCTCTCTACCACGAAATTGTTGAGCAGGGCATTCCATACGGAGAAGGTCAGCGGGCCGATGAACGCCACGGCCATCAGTAAGACGGTTGGCCGGGCCAGGGCTCGAATGTTGCTCACAGTGCCTGGTAAACCCTGAGCATCTCGGCGCGCTGGTCTCGGTCTGGTACGGGGCCGAAGTTTGCCCCCATGTTGTCCTGCATGTGGTCGGTCTTGCCGGTGGCGGGAATCAGGCAGGTCACCGCCGGGTGGGCGATAATAAATTTGGAAAAAAATTGCCCCCAGCTTTGGCAGGCCAGGTCTTTGGCAATGGCAGGTAGTGGTTGCCCTCCAGCTTTCTTGAACAGCTTGCCGCGCTGAAATGGGCGATTAATCATGGTGGCGATGCCGTGCTCGGCGGCCAGTGGCAATAGCCGTTCCTCGGCCAGCCGGTTGTCAATGTTGTAGCTGAACTGCACAAAATCCAGTTTTTCCGTGCGCATGATTTGTTCGAGTTCGGGGTGACTGCGTTGATGCGAGGTGGTGATGCCGATATAGCGAACTTTACCCTGGTCCTGCCATTGGCGCAGGGTGTTCAGATGGACTTTCCAGTCCCGCAAATTGTGTATCTGCATGAGGTCAAATACCGGCACCCCCATCTTGCGGCTCGATTCCAGCATTTGTTCGACACCCGACTGTTCACCCCAGGTCCAGACCTTGGTGGCGGCAAACAATGGTGGTCTGGCATCCCTGGCGGACAGAATCTTGCCCAACACTGCCTCGGCCTTGCCGTACATGGGAGAGGAATCCAGCACCGTGCCGCCCAATTCAAAAAAGTTGTCCATCACCTGGCCCAGGCGCCGTAAGTTTTCCTGGTCAGGACTCACGTCAAAGGTTCTCGACGAACCCATGCCCATCACCGGCACTTGTTCTCCGGAACTCGGGATGGGGCGTGTGATGAGTTCCCTCTGGGCCGTCAGTGCCAGCGCTGGGGCGGCCAGTAGCGCCGCTGAAGTTTGTAAGAATGTGCGTCGAAGCAACATAGCGCACAGCTTAGTCCATCGCAGGCTCCAGCGCGATGTGATAAACCTTCGGCCAGTTTTTGCCGGTGACGAACAGGCGTTTGCCGGCCTTATCCCAGGCGATGCCATTCATAAGATCCTTGGGGCTGCGGCGTTGCTCCAGCGGATACAGGCCGGTGAGATCTGCAGAGGCGGTGACCTGGCCATTGGCGGCCTCGATGACAATAATTCTGTTGCTCCGCCAGACATTGGCATAAACCTGCTCACCGATACACTCCAGTTCGTTAAGCCAAGGTACGGGGCCATTGGCATCGCGAACCTCCACTTGCCCCAGCAGCTCATGGTTGTCCGGATCGAGAAAGTAGAGGCTGGCGCTGCCGTCGCTGAGAATTAGTTTGCTGCCGTCGTAACACAGGCCCCAGCTGCGGGCGGCTTCCCCGTTGTCGCCGAACCGGTAGGGCATCCGCCCCAACTCAGTAAAACTCGTTAAGTCCCAGAGGTAGACATAGCCACTTGTCCAGGTGAGTTGCACGAGCTGTTGCTCCACCCTGGCCAGGCCCTCACCGAAGTCAGTGGGAAGTAATCGCTGTTTTCTCAACACCCGGCCAGTATTCAGTTCTACTTCCCGCAGCTCGGAGCGACCATATAGTCCGATGCTTTCATAGAACTTGCCGTCAAAGTAAACCAGACCCTGGGTAAAGGCGTTGCGGTCATGGGGGAAGCTGTCGATCACCCGGTAGGTCAGTTGCTGTTGTGCAGTGGCACTTGCACTGAGCAGTAGGACAGCCAGGGTCAGTAGGGGGGGCTTAATCCATTTCGGCATGTCGGGTTTTAACCAGGATATACGCGCACAGCCCAATGATCAGCAGGTCGGCAAAGATGTGAAAGTAAGCGAGGCCCGAGCCGAGCCCCAATGACAGCCGCATGCCAGCGGCGGCGCTGCCAACGGCGGGCACAACCAGGCCCAGCAGCAGGCTGAATCGGGACTGGCCGGCCAGGCCCAGCCCTAGCAAGAAATAGAATATGCCAAACAGGGCAGCGAACAAGGTAGGCCCGTCGAGTTCCACGAACCACAATTGCGCCACGTGTGTGGTACCCGACAGCAGAGTCAGTCCTGCGGCGAGATTGCGCAATTTGCGAGTTTGGAAGACAGGCACTCAGCGCTCTCCAGCCACACTGTTTTCAGGGTCTATGTTCTCCGGGTCTACATCGCGAGCGTAGGCCTCCCAGGTGCCAATAGGAAAACCATCGTCCCAATCACTACAGGGTTCAAGATAGAAGGGCTGATGTTTCTCGGCGTAGTCCCGCACCTTGGGCGGGATATCACTGAAGCCAACATCGCATTTGTGCGAATGCATACCACCGAATAGAACCCCATCTATGCCGCTGCCACCCATGCGCATCCAGGGCCACCATGGAGACAGTCGAGAGAAACCGCAGTGGAAGCGGGCACAGGGATTGCTGCGATCTTCCAGCTCCTGCAAGTCGCAGGCGAAAGTAAAGTGCTCGGAGGGCTTGATGCGATCAGGGGTGGTAGTCATAGCTGCGAGTATGCCGTATCTGTATTAGCTATGTTGTGCCAACTGTTGCTGCAATTTGTCTTTCATAGGCCCGACCCAGTTTTGTTTGAGTTCCGCCGACAGGAGGCCAGCGTCTTCGAGTTCATCGCACAACAGCATCTGGTGGGCGAGGTCGAACATATCAAATTGCTTCACGATCTTACTGCCCTCATCAAAAGTGATGAAGGATATCCCAGGGGTGTCATAGTGGCTGCCATCGGCTTTCTGCCCCGGCCCCCGATTCAACCAGTGGGTAATAACCTGGTTGTCGTTGCCCACGTACACTCCCTCGTAGGGGAAGGTCCAACCCTCCCAGCCGCGTTGCATGTCACGCCCGTAATGGGTGGCCTTGATTTCATCGATGCCGTCAGCCACCACACACATGGTGCCGGCATATTCACAGGTGTAGACGCAATCGACGGCATAGAGATCGTCGACGAAGAAGGTCCACTCGTTGCTTTGTTCGGCCTGGTGATGGGCATCGATTAATCGTTTTGCGGCGGCCTGCAGATCGCGGCTGGAGAGTGGCATTGTTTGTTCCCAGGTAAATGTCGAGTCCCAGTGTAGGGCAGATGTGCGGCAGCATCCACGGCGGTGTATTTTGCTATCATGCCGCATGGCTCGCACAGACCTCTTGCAACTACTCGCCGATGGTGAGTTTCATTCCGGACAGGAACTCGCTGACACCCTCGGGGTCAGCCGCACCGCGATCTGGAAACAATTGGCCAAGCTGGAGCTGGACGGGCTGACGTTTGAGTCGGTCAAGGGCAAGGGATATCGCCTGGTCGGCGGCATAGAGCTACTGGATCAGGTTCGCATCCTCGCCGATCTACAGCAGCCTGTGCGCAAGCAATTGAAAGAGTTGGTGGTAGCGGACACCATCGATTCCACCAACGCTGAAATTCTGAGACGGTTAACCGCCGGCGAGGCTGCATCAGGCCTGGTCTGTACCGCCGAGCAACAATCCGCGGGTCGCGGCCGCCGCGGCCGACAATGGATTAGCCCCTACGGGGGCAATATATACCTGTCCCTGGGCTGGGAGTTTGCCGGCGGTGCAGCGGCCCTGGAGGGTTTGAGCCTGGCCGTGGGTGTCGCCGTTAGCGAGGCCCTGGCAAGCCTGGGAGTTACCGAGGTAGCCCTGAAATGGCCGAATGATCTCCTGCACGGCGAATCCAAGTTGGGCGGTGTGCTGATTGAAATGGTTGGTGATGCTGCAGGCCCCTGTGCTGTTGTTGTCGGTATTGGGATCAACGTCAAAATGCCGCCAGCAGCGGCGGCGGATATTGATCAACAGTGGACAGACCTGGTCACGATTGCAGCGGGACGGGAACTGGGCCGCAACGAGGTACTGGCGGCCATGTTGAACCAATTGCTGCCACTGCTTCATCAATACGAGGTGCTGGGTTTTGCACATTGGCGGGAGCGCTGGCTGGCACTCGACGTACACGCTGATCAGCCCGTGGTAGTGACCAGCGGCAGTCGCAAGATTTCTGGAATTGCACGGGGCATCGATACCACCGGAGCATTGCTGTTGGAAACTGAATTGGGCATTAATCCTGTACACGGTGGTGAGGTCAGCCTGCGGAGAGCTCGATGACCCTGTTGCTCGATATCGGCAATACGCGCGTGAAATGGCGTATGCAGTCTGAACAGGGGCTCACCGAACGGGGTGCAAGTTCCCAGGCCGGACTGCAGGAAATGTTTATAGATATCGCCGGCCGGCATCAGCCGCAACAAGTTTGGATCTCCAGCGTGGCAGAGGCTGAGTTCGAGGCGCAGCTAAAGGATCAGCTACTGGGCCTGTGGCAGATCGAACCCTGGTTCGCCCGTACAGGCGTGGCGGCGCTGGGTCTGACCAACAGCTACCGCGAGCCCGAGCGAATGGGCGCAGATCGGTGGCTGGCTATGTTGGCAGCCTGGAAGCGGGCGCAGTCGGCAGTTTGTGTGGTGGATGCCGGCAGCGCCCTGACCATCGATTTCGTCAGCACGGGCGGCCAGCACCTGGGGGGGTATATCTTGCCTGGACTGGATTCCATGGAACGAGCCCTGCTCAGCGATACGGATCGGGTTCGTTTTGGTGATGCGGCCCGTGATCAGTTGGAACCGGGAACCTCGACCGAAGAGGCGGTATTCAACGGCTTATTGTTATCCCAGGCGGGAGCCGTATCACTGGCCCTGCACCGGACAATGGGAGACTTTGGCTTGATCTTCACCGGTGGCAATGGCGAGCTATTACATCAGAGTTTGCGATTGGGCGGAGAGGTTGTGGACAACCTGGTACTAGATGGCTTGTACCTGTTGGGATGCGAGCAGGCCGGGCCCTGGAGAAAAATTTGAGCCGCACCAGTTGGCGCTACCTGGTGGTATTGCTGCTAGTGTCGAACCTGCTGTACTTTTTCTGGCCACGAACGTCCGTTACCGTGCCTGTTGCGGGTCCGGGGGTGGAAAAACTAGAGCTTTACCAGCCGGGTGAATCACCCAGTTCAACCCTGGCTGAGCCCCTGTCGGTAGACATGACTGTTCTCGAGCCTGAGCCTGAGCCCGAACCTGAAGCAGTACTGACCCGCGTCTGCTGGGAGTTGGGCCCACTGCCGGGCGCTGCTCTCGCCGGTTTACGGCGCACTGTTGATACACAGTCGCTCGATGCGCGGCTGCTTAAGCGGGCTGTGGTGGACAGCGTAGTTTACTGGGTTTATATCGACCCAGCGGTTGAGGGGAGGACGCGTGTGGCGCTTCGACAAAGTCTCAAATCCCAAGGCACTGATAGCTATGAGATTGCCAATGGAGAGCTCGGCGGCATGCTGTCGTTAGGGGTGTTCTCAAGCCGGCCCCGCGCTGAAAATCTGGTCGCAAGTGTGGCGGCAGAAGGCATGACAGTCATCATTTACCCCTTCGAGCAACTGCGGGATGAGTTTTGGTTAGTGGCTGCACGGAGCGCTGCGGTAGCCGCGGGCTGGGGTGCTGATTTCTCAGCCTTTCCCCACCCAGTGAGCCACAAGTCGGCGCTACCAGATTGCCCTTTTTGAATTCTTCTATTCTGTCCATTGCAGCGGCGGTCGAGTTTGACTAGAATGCGCGCCTTCTTGGTACCACACGCTTAGCTGGCGTAGCTCAGTTGGTAGAGCAGCTGATTTGTAATCAGCCGGTCGGGGGTTCGACTCCTCTCGCCAGCTCCATTTCTTCTCAATAAAGATGCCACGCACCATTTCGGTGCATTCAAAATAGCGCGATGTTAACACTGTTAACAGCTGAGGTGGATTTTCCCGCAGGCCAGATTTTCTGCGGCTTTGGGAATATGTTGTAAGTCGATAATTTTATTGGTAATAGCGGTTGACAAGAGGGGTGCCCGTAAGGACAATACGTCGCCTTTCGGAGGGGTTCCCGAGTGGCCAAAGGGATCAGACTGTAAATCTGACGCGTAAGCTTCGGTGGTTCGAATCCACCCCCCTCCACCAGGTTATTTGGTGTGTGGCGGGTATAGTTCAATGGTAGAACCTCAGCCTTCCAAGCTGATGATGCGGGTTCGATCCCCGCTACCCGCTCCAGAGAGGAATTGAGTGCTCATATAGCTCAGTCGGTAGAGCACTTCCTTGGTAAGGAAGAGGTCACCGGTTCAAATCCGGTTATGAGCTCCACCTTATACTTGGGCCGCTCCAGGTGGAGCAACAAGTGATAGATAGAATTGGTTAAACGTGGCCGTATAGCTACTTTAGGAGATTGTCAAAATGGCAAAAGAGCAATTTGAACGTACTAAGCCGCACGTAAACGTTGGCACGATTGGTCACGTTGACCATGGCAAGACAACGCTGACAGCGGCACTGACGCGCGTGTGTTCCGAAGTATGGGGCGGCGAGATGGTAGACTTTGACGGCATTGATAACGCACCGGAAGAGAAAGAGCGTGGTATCACCATTGCGACCTCTCACGTTGAGTATGAGACGCCCGAACGTCACTACGCTCACGTTGATTGCCCGGGACACGCTGACTATGTGAAGAACATGATCACGGGTGCGGCGCAGATGGACGGCGCTATCCTGGTGTGTGGCGCGACTGACGGCCCGATGCCGCAGACCCGCGAGCACATCCTGCTGTCGCGGCAGGTAGGCGTTCCCTACATCGTGGTCTTCCTGAATAAGGCAGACTTGCTGGCTGAAGATTGCGGCGGTGCCGAATCTGAAGAATACGAAGAGATGAAAGAACTGGTTGAGATGGAGCTGCGTGAGCTGCTGGACCAGTATGAGTTCCCGGGTGACGATACCCCGATCATCTGTGGTTCAGCGCTGATGGCGCTGGAAGGCAAGGATGACAACGAGCTGGGCACCACGGCGGTCAAGAAGCTGTTGGAGACTCTGGATTCGTACATCCCTGAGCCTGAGCGTGCGATTGACCAGCCGTTCCTGATGCCGGTTGAGGACGTGTTCTCTATCTCTGGTCGCGGTACGGTTGTGACCGGTCGTGTAGAGCGCGGCGTGATCAAGGTCGGTGAAGAGATTGCGATTATCGGTATCAAGGAAACTCAGATGACAACCTGTACGGGTGTTGAGATGTTCCGCAAGCTGCTGGACGAAGGCCGTGCGGGTGAGAACGTGGGTGTGCTGCTGCGTGGCACCAAGCGTGAAGAAGTTGAGCGTGGCCAGGTATTGGCCAAGCCGGGCAGTGTTAATCCTCACACCAAGTTTGAGGCAGAGGTTTACATCCTGTCGAAGGAAGAGGGCGGTCGTCACACGCCGTTCTTCAAGGGCTATCGTCCGCAGTTTTACTTTCGTACCACGGACGTAACTGGAGCGTGTGAGCTGCCTGAAGGCGTTGAGATGGTTATGCCTGGTGACAACGTGCAGATGGTTGCAACGTTGATTGCACCGATTGCGATGGAAGAAGGCCTGCGTTTTGCTATCCGAGAGGGTGGCCGGACTGTTGGTGCTGGCGTCGTAGCGAAGATTTTCGAGTAAGAGCGAGCTGGAAGATCGAAGGCCTCAATGGCCTGAGATTTTCCGGGGTCGGAGGTGATGTGCGTTAACTCGCGCAGCGAGTTATCCACACTCCTCTGACCCCTTAAAGTTTAAGCCGGGAATGTCCCCGGCTTTTGCGTCTTTAGTGAAACGTTAGGCCAGTAGCTCAATTGGCAGAGCAGCGGTCTCCAAAACCGCAGGTTGGGGGTTCGATTCCCTCCTGGCCTGCCATACATAAAGGTAGTCGGCATTGCCGTCACCTCGATGGATAGCAGGAATGAGTAATTCGGAAGTGGCGGTAAGCCGCTTGGACAATGTGAAGTGGGTAGTGGTTGCGGTGATTGTGGCAGCCGGTGTGTATGGCAATAGCTATTTCGCCGACGAGTCACTGCTGTACCGGGTACTGGGTTTATTGGCCCTGGCGCTGGTGGCGGGCTTTACAGCCCTGCAGACTACCCAGGGAGTGGCTTTGTGGGGCCTGGTGCGTGAGTCGCGCACTGAGATCCGCAAAGTGGTCTGGCCGACGCGCCAGGAAGCCATGCAAACCACCATGATAGTTGTTTCAGTGGTATTGCTTGTGGCCCTGTTGTTGTGGGGGCTGGATGGCCTGTTAGGCTGGTTGGTTTCCCTGGTGATTGGCTAGGGATATGAATAGGTGGAAGAAGGAATCGTAATGTCGAAACGCTGGTACGTAGTTCACGCCTATTCCGGTTACGAGAAAAAGGTGGCCAATGCGCTCAAGGAGCGCATTGAACTACACAATATGACAGATCGCTTTGGTGAGGTGTTGGTGCCGACCGAAGAAGTGGTGGAAATGCGCGGTGGTCAGAAGCGCCGCAGCGAACGTAAGTTCTTTCCCGGCTACGTGCTGGTGCAGATGGAGCTTGACGACGATACCTGGCACCTGGTGAAAGATACGCCCCGGGTAATGGGTTTCATCGGCGGCAAGGCGGATCGCCCGGCCCCGATTACCGAAGCAGAGGCGGATGCCATACTGCAGCGGGTTGAAGATGGTGTGGAAGCACCGCGACCCAAGACTTTGTTCGAGCCCGGCGAAATGGTGCGGGTTGTCGATGGTCCTTTCAACGACTTCAATGGCGTTGTAGAGGAAGTGAATTATGAGAAGAGCCGCCTGCAGGTAGCTGTTCTTATTTTTGGACGTTCCACACCGGTGGAACTGGAATTTGGTCAGGTAGAAAAAGCCTGACACAACAATGGGGAGCCCGAAGCTCGAATGAGTGGTACGGCGCTTGAACCCAGGGAGAAAGAGCAATGGCTCAGAAAATTGAAGCTTATATCAAGCTGCAAGTGCCTGCTGGACAGGCCAACCCAAGTCCGCCCGTAGGCCCCGCGCTGGGACAGCACGGTGTCAACATCATGGATTTCTGTAAGGCATTTAACGCAGAAACCCAGGGCATGGAGCCGGGTCTGCCGATTCCGGTAGTGATCACGGTTTATTCCGATCGCAGCTTCACTTTTGTCAAGAAAACGCCGCCTGCCTCCGTTTTGTTGCGCAAGGCCGCCAAAATTCAGAAGGGTTCCGGTGAGCCGAACACCACCAAGGTGGGTAAGGTAAGCCGCGCTCAGTTGGAAGAAATCGCCGAAGCCAAGTGGCCGGATCTCACCGCCGCTGATATGGATGCCGCCGTGCGCACCATCGCTGGCAGTGCCCGTTCCGCCGGTATTGAAACAGAGGGGGTCAACTAAGATGGCTAAGCTCTCAAAGCGCGTTCGCGCCTACAAGGAAAAAGTCGAGCCCGGCAAGCAGTACCCGTTGAATGAGGCGGTCGATCTGCTCAAGGAATTTGCCACCACCAAGTTCAATGAAACCATTGAAGTTGCCATAAACCTGGGTATCGATGCCAAGAAATCCGAACAGGGTGTACGCGGCGCTACCACGCTGCCTCACGGTACCGGCAGTGATGTACGCGTCGCCGTGTTCACCTCTGGCGACAACGCTGACAAGGCCACGGCCGCAGGCGCTGACCTGGTGGGCATGGAAGATCTGGCTGAGAAAGTAAAAGCTGGCGAGATGGATTTTGACGTGGTTATTGCTTCCCCCGACGCCATGCGCGTTGTTGGCCAATTGGGCCAGATACTGGGTCCGCGCGGTCTGATGCCTAACCCCAAGACCGGTACGGTTACCCCCGACGTAGAAACAGCAGTCAAGAATGCCAAGGCTGGACAGGTACGTTTTCGCACCGACAAGAACGGCATCATTCAGGGCGGTATTGGCAAGATCAGTTTTGAACTGGACGCCATCAAGGAAAACCTTGAAGCGCTGTTGAATGACCTGCAGAAGGCCAAGCCATCGGCCGCCAAAGGTATTTACATGAAGAAAGTGACCCTCAGCACCACTATGGGTCCCGGCCTGGCAATAGACCAGTCCACTCTCGAGATTTAAAGAGGGAGATCTACACGAAATTTGATCGGTAGCTCCTCACAAGGGAGCTGCTCTCAAGTGTTTCGCAGGATGCGGAACAACTGATCAGAGGTTTAGCCTATTGGCGGCCCTGATCAGCTTTGAGGTCTTTGGAAGAAGGCGCCAGCTCTTAGAGCTTTAGCTGAGTACTAAAGACCATCAAAGACCGTAGGCGTTCAGGGTGTAATAGCCATGAGCTTAATAAAGGCAGTGATGCCTGAGCCTACGCAGATGGAGGCACCAATCTAGACGACAGGGACAGTGGTAGCGAAGAGAGCTGTGGGTAAGTTGCTTTTTACTTATCCACAGAAATCGAGATTCCGCTGTACCAGCCATCTAGAAAGATGCCGTTAACTTTACCAATCCAGGAGTAATTCCAGTGGCAATTGGACTCGAAGACAAGAAAGCGATCGTTGCTGAAGTTAACGAGACTGCCAACAGTGCACTGTCCCTGGTGATAGCCGACTCGCGCGGCTGCACCGTGGACGAGATGACCGCACTGCGTAAGGGTGCCCGTGAAAACCAGATTTTATTGCGTGTAGTACGCAACACTCTGGCCAAGCGAGCATTCGAAGGAACGGAATACGAATGTGTCTCTGAGACACTGAGTGGTCCGTCCCTGTTCGGATTTTCAATGGAAGATCCGGGCGCCGCAGCGCGTTTGTTTAAAGATTTCGCCAAGAGCAATGAAGAGTTCGAGGTGAAAGCACTGGCGGTAAGTGGCCAGTTACTGGGTGCAGATAGTTTAGACGTATTAGCCAAGTTGCCGACCCGCGACCAGGCACTCGCATTAGTGATGAGTGTCATATTAGCGCCGACAACCAAGCTGGTACGTACTATGAACGAAGTACCTGGCAAACTGGTTCGCACACTCGCAGCAGTTCGCGATCAGAAACAAGCAGAGGCTGCGTAAGCAGGTTCTGAAACTTAGCTAAATAGGAGAATAGAGTCATGGCTCTGTCTAAAGACGATATTTTAGAAGCAATTGCAGAAATGAGCGTAATGGACATCGTTGAGCTCATCGAAGCGATGGAAGAGAAATTTGGTGTATCTGTTGCCGCTGCACCGGCTGCCGCAGCTGGCGGTGACGCTGGTGCTGCTGAAGAGCAGACCGAATTTAATGTAATGTTGACCGCCGCTGGTGACAAGAAGGTAGCTGTCATCAAGGTTGTTCGCGCTATAACTGGCCTGGGTCTGAAAGACGCCAAAGGTCTGGTTGACGGTGCTCCTTCCGCCATTAAGGAAGGTGCTGCCAAGGACGAAGCGGAAGACATCGTTAAGCAACTGTTAGAAGCTGGCGGTTCAGCAGAGCTTAAGTAAGCTCGCTTGTTCAGTTTTAGTTGCTGGAGTATGCAAAGGCTGGTGGCCGAGCCACCGGCCTTTTGCTGCTTCTTTGAAAGTATTTTTTAAGACGCCGGGGAGTACAGATGACATACTCGTACACTGAGAAAAAACGGATTCGCAAAGACTTTGGTGTTATGCCTAAAGTTATGGATGTGCCCTATTTGTTGGCCATCCAGCTCGATTCCTACAGGAAGTTCACGCAGACTGGGACACCGCTGGCAGAGCGCGGTGAACACGGCCTGCACGCAGCTTTCAAATCCGTTTTTCCAATCGTGAGCTACAGCGGCAACGCTGCTCTCGAATATGTGGATTACAACCTGGGCACCCCGGTATTTGACGTTAACGAATGTCAATTACGTGGCGTGACCTACTCTGTAGCCCTGCGCGTTAAAGTTCGGCTGATCATCTACGATAAGGATTCAGCGAACAAAACCATCAAGGATATTAAAGAGCAAGAAGTGTACATGGGGGAAATACCCCTGATGACTGACAACGGTACCTTCGTTATCAATGGTACCGAGCGGGTGATCGTTTCCCAGTTGCACCGTTCACCGGGCGTGTTCTTTGATCACGATCGTGGCAAGACCCATTCCTCCGGTAAGTTGCTCTATTCCGCCCGGGTGATTCCCTACCGTGGTTCCTGGCTGGACTTTGAGTTTGACCCGAAAGACTTGGTTTTCGTGCGTATCGATCGTCGTCGCAAGTTGCCGGCGACTATCCTGCTGCGCGCACTGGGGTACAGCTCAGAAGAAATTCTCGACATGTTCTACGACATCAATGTGTTCCAGACCGATGGTGAAGGTAATTACACCCTGAACGTCATCCCCGAGCGTCTGCGCGGGGAAGTGGCGGCCTTCGATATTAAGCTGGGTCGCAAGCTGGTGGTGGAGCGTGGCCGTCGTATTACAGCGCGTCATATCAAGCAGCTGGAAGAAGCTAAGGTTAAAAAGCTGGAAGTGCCGCTGGAGTATGTCCAGGGTCGTGCCCTGGCCAAAGATGTGGTCGATAAAGAAACTGGGGAGGTCTTGTTCCCCTGTAACACTGAATTGAGTGAAGAAGTACTGGCCACGCTGCTGGAAGCTGGTGTCAAGAAATACGAAACACTGTATACCAATGACCTCGACTGTGGTCCTTTCATATCCCATACCCTGCGCGCCGACACCACGAATAACGAATTGGAAGCGCTGGTAGAGATCTACCGCATGATGCGTCCGGGTGAGCCGCCGACCAAAGAGTCTGCGGAGAACCTGTTCCAGAACCTGTTCTTTTCCACGGATCGTTATGACCTGTCTGCGGTTGGTCGCATGAAGTTCAACCGCCGTCTGAGTCGTGCATCATCTACTGGCAGCGGTATCCTGGATCGCGACGACATTGTTGATGTGCTCAAGACCCTGGTTAACATCCGCAATGGTAAAGGCGTAGTCGATGATATCGATCACCTCGGTAATCGGCGGGTACGCTCTGTCGGTGAAATGGCAGAAAACCAGTTCCGGGTCGGCCTGGTGCGGGTAGAACGTGCTGTGAAGGAGCGTCTGTCCATGGCGGAGAGTGAAGGCCTCATGCCACAGGACCTGATTAACGCCAAACCTGTTGCAGCGGCGGTCAAGGAATTCTTTGGTTCCAGCCAGTTGTCCCAGTTTATGGACCAGAACAACCCGCTGTCAGAAGTGACTCACAAGCGTCGTGTGTCGGCTCTTGGGCCGGGCGGCCTGACGCGTGAGCGTGCGGGCTTTGAGGTTCGCGACGTACACCCAACTCACTATGGTCGTGTGTGTCCGATTGAGACTCCTGAAGGTCCAAATATTGGCCTGATTAACTCGCTGGCAACCTATGCCCGCACCAATGATTACGGTTTTCTCGAAAGCCCGTATCGCAAGGTGAAGAAAGGCAAGGTTACCGACGATATTGGGTACCTGTCGGCAATTAACGAAGGCAACTATGTGATTGCGCAGGCTTCCGCTGAACTGGATGCCAAGAACCAGTTTGTAGAGGATCTGGTTGCGGTTCGTCATATGAACGAATTTACCGTCAAGCCTCCGGCTGACGTGGACTACATGGACGTCTCACCAAAGCAGGTGGTGTCCGTGGCAGCATCGCTGATTCCGTTCCTGGAGCACGATGATGCCAACCGGGCCTTGATGGGTTCCAACATGCAGCGTCAAGCAGTACCCACGCTACGCACAGACAAGCCGCTAGTCGGCACCGGCATGGAGCGCTACGTGGCCCGTGATTCTGGTGTCTGCGTTGTAGCTGATCGTTCTGGTGTAATCGACAGCGTAGATTCCAGTCGTATCGTGGTTCGGGTCAAAGATTCCGACGTGGGTAAGAACGACGCCCCGGTCGATATCTATAACCTGACCAAGTACACCCGTTCCAACCAGAACACCTGCATCAACCAACGTCCCATCGTAATGGAAGGCGACGTTATTGCCCGTGGCGATATTCTCGCCGATGGCCCCTCGGTTGACCTGGGTGAGCTGGCACTGGGCCAGAATATGCGTATCGCGTTTATGCCCTGGAACGGTTACAACTTTGAGGATTCCATTCTCGTATCCGAGCGTGTGGTGAAGGAAGATCGCTTTACCACGATTCACATTCAGGAACTGACCTGTATCGCCCGCGACACCAAGCTGGGCTCTGAAGATGTGACTGCCGATATCCCCAACGTAGGTGAGGGTGCTCTATCCAAATTGGATGAGTCCGGCATCGTCTACATCGGTGCGGAAGTAGATGCGGGCGATATCCTGGTCGGCAAGGTAACGCCGAAGGGTGAAACCCAGCTAACTCCGGAAGAAAAACTGTTGCGTGCCATTTTTGGTGAGAAAGCCTCTGACGTGAAAGATACCTCCCTGCGCGTGCCTTCCAGCACCAAGGGTACGGTGATTGATGTGCAGGTGTTTACCCGCGACGGCCTTGAGAAGGATCAACGCGCCCAGCAAATTGAAAAACATCAGCTGGACGACTACCGCAAGGACCTCAACGAAGAATATCGCATCTTCGAAGAGGCCATGTACTCGCGCTTAGCTGGTCTCTTGAAAGGCCATAAAACCGTGAGTGGCGCTGGTCTGAGCAAAGGTACCAGCCTGACGCCGAAGCTGATCGAAGAGATTGATCGCGAGCAGATTTTCAAGTTGAAAATCAATGCCCAGGTTAACGAATCACTGGCGGCGGCGAAGACCCAATTGGAAAGCCAGCGCAAGTTGCTGGATGACCGCTTCGAAGACAAGAAGGGCAAGCTGCAGAGCGGTGATGATCTCGCTCCGGGCGTGCTCAAGATCGTAAAGGTTTACCTGGCGGTCAAGCGTCGTATTCAGCCTGGCGACAAAATGGCTGGACGCCATGGTAACAAGGGCGTGATCTCTGTGATTATGCCCGTCGAAGATATGCCCTATGATGAGAACGGCGAGCCAATTGATATTGTGCTCAACCCGTTGGGTGTGCCTTCGCGGATGAACGTGGGCCAGATCCTGGAAACTCACTTGGGCATGGCGGCGGTCGGCCTTGGTAACAAGATCAACGAAATGATCCGCGCGCAGAAGAAGGTTGCCGAAGTCCGCAAGTTCCTGGAAAAAGTGTACAACTCTGGTGTTGGCCGTAAAGAAGACATCAAGTCGCTCAGCGATACCGAAGTGATGGAACTTGCGGGCAACCTGAAAGCCGGTGTACCGATGGCAACTCCGGTGTTCGACGGTGCCGCAGAATCTTCTATCAAGGATCTGTTGGAGCTGGCCGATTTCCCGGAGAGTGGACAGTTCACCTTGTACGACGGCCGTACTGGTGAGGCGTTTGATCGTCCGGTAACGGTTGGCTACATGTACATGCTCAAGCTCAACCACCTGGTGGATGACAAGATGCATGCGCGTTCTACCGGTTCTTATAGCCTGGTTACCCAGCAGCCGCTGGGTGGTAAGGCACAGTTCGGTGGCCAGCGCTTCGGTGAGATGGAAGTATGGGCGCTGGAAGCTTACGGTGCTGCTTACACCTTGCAGGAAATGCTGACGGTCAAGTCGGACGACGTGGCCGGCCGCACCAAAATGTACAAAAACATTGTTGATGGTGATCATCGCATGGAACCGGGAATGCCCGAGTCCTTCAATGTGTTAGTTAAGGAAATCCGTTCGCTCGCTATTAATATGGAGCTGGAGAACGACTAACAAACGTATACGGACTCGTTGGGGCTGCCTGGTGCAGCCCCTGGCAATGAAAACCTCGTGGAGGAATAGCCTTGAAAGACTTACTTAATCTGTTGAAGTCCCAGGGACAGCAAGAAGAATTTGATGCCATTAGTATTGGCCTGGCATCACCGGAAATGATTCGGTCGTGGTCCTTTGGTGAAGTGAAGAAGCCAGAAACCATTAACTACCGGACGTTTAAGCCCGAGCGGGACGGTTTGTTCTGCGCCAAGATTTTTGGTCCTGTAAAGGACTATGAATGTCTGTGTGGCAAGTACAAACGCCTCAAGCATCGCGGTGTAATCTGTGAGAAATGTGGTGTTGAAGTGGCGTTGGCCAAAGTGCGTCGCGAACGCATGGGCCACATTGAGCTGGCTAGCCCGGTTGCTCACATCTGGTTCCTGAAATCACTGCCGTCCCGTATTGGTTTGCTGCTGGACATGACCCTGCGCGATATTGAACGGGTGCTGTACTTTGAATCCTACGTGGTAACCGATCCCGGTATGACCACCCTGGAGCATGGTCAGCTGCTGACCGACGAGCAGTACTACGAATCCATGGAGGAGTTTGGTGACGAGTTCACCGCCAAGATGGGTGCCGAAGCTGTCCAGGAATTGATGATCCAGCTGGACATCGGGCAGGAAGTAGCCACGCTGCGCGAAGAAATTCCCGCAACCAGCTCCGAAACCAAAATCAAGAAGTTGTCCAAGCGCCTGAAGCTGATGGAGGCCTTTGCCACCTCTGGTAACAAGCCCGAGTGGATGGTGCTCAATGCCCTGCCGGTGCTGCCACCTGATTTGCGCCCGCTGGTGCCGTTGGACGGCGGTCGTTTTGCAACGTCTGACCTGAACGACCTGTACCGTCGGGTGATCAACCGTAACAACCGCCTCAAGCGCCTGTTGGACCTGAACGCACCGGACATCATCGTGCGGAATGAGAAGCGCATGCTGCAGGAGTCGGTAGATGCACTGTTGGACAACGGCCGTCGCGGTCGTGCCATCACCGGTTCTAACAAGCGCCCCCTGAAATCCCTGGCCGATATGATCAAGGGTAAACAGGGCCGTTTCCGTCAGAACCTGCTGGGTAAGCGCGTCGACTACTCTGGTCGTTCCGTGATCGTAGTGGGTCCTACCCTGCGTTTGCACCAGTGTGGCTTGCCCAAGAAAATGGCGCTGGAACTGTTTAAGCCGTTCATTTTTGGCAAGTTGGAGTTGCGTGGCCTTGCTACCACTATCAAAGCCGCCAAGAAGATGGTAGAGCGTGAGCCGCCAGAAGTCTGGGATATTCTCGCCGAAGTTATTCGCGAGCACCCGGTACTGTTGAACCGGGCGCCAACCCTGCACCGTCTGGGCATCCAGGCCTTTGAGCCGGTCCTGATTGAAGGTAAGGCCATCCAACTGCACCCGCTGGTTTGTGCGGCTTACAACGCCGACTTTGACGGTGATCAGATGGCGGTACACGTACCATTGACCATCGAAGCCCAGCTCGAAGCCCGCGCCCTGATGATGTCGACCAATAATATCCTGTCGCCGGCTAATGGCGAGCCCATCATTGTGCCGTCTCAGGACGTGGTACTGGGCCTGTATTACATGACCCGTGACCGCGTTAACGCCAAGGGCGAAGGCATGATATTTGCTGACACTACCGAGGTGCATCGCGCCTATGTCGCAGGTCATGTTCACCTGCAAGCAAAAATTAAGGTGCGTATCGATCAAACCATCACCAGTGAAGATGGTGAGCAAACCCACTCGATTTCGATTATAGATACGTCTGTTGGCCGTGCGCTGTTGTGGGAAATTGTACCCAGGGGCCTCGGATTTGATTTGATTAATCAGCCGATGGCCAAAAAGGCGATCTCTCGTGTAATTAACCAGTGCTACCGTCTGGTCGGTCTGAAAGCGACGGTGATATTTGCTGACCAATTGATGTACACCGGTTATGAGTATTCCACTCGCTCCGGTGCCTCCATTGGCGTGAATGATTTCGTGATTCCAGATGAGAAGGCCAAGATTGTCGCTCACGCCGATGCCGAGGTAAAAGACATCGAAGATCAGTACGCCTCTGGCCTGGTAACCCAGGGTGAGAAGTACAACAAGGTCATCGACATATGGTCTCGAGCCAACGACCTGGTATCCAAGTCCATGATGGACGGCCTGAGCAAAGAAATTGTAGTTAACGCTGATGGTGAGAAAGAGGAGCAGGACTCCTTCAACTCGGTCTATATCTACGCCGACTCCGGTGCACGGGGTTCACCCGCGCAGATTCGCCAGTTGGCGGGCATGCGGGGCCTGATGGCCAAGCCAGACGGTTCTATTATTGAAACGCCGATTGTGGCGAACTTTCGCGAAGGCCTGAACGTACTGCAGTACTTCATCTCGACGCACGGTGCCCGAAAAGGTCTGGCAGATACGGCGTTGAAAACAGCTAACTCCGGTTACCTGACCCGTCGCCTGGTCGATGTGGCCCAGGACGTGGTCGTGACCGAGGAAGATTGTGGAACCGACCATGGTCTGCTGATGACGCCAGTTATTGAAGGCGGTGACATCATTGAATCCCTGGGCGACCGGGTGCTTGGTCGTATCGTCTTACACGACGTGATCAGGCCTGGTACGGATGATGAGATAGCGGTTACCGCCGGCACTATGTTGGATGAACGCTGGATCCAGCGCCTGGAAGAAATGGGTATCGATGAAATTGAAGTGCGGTCCCCAATTACTTGCGAAGTTCGTCACGGTATTTGTTCCGTTTGTTACGGACGTGACCTGGCCCGTGGCCACAAGGTCAACATGGGTGAAGCAGTGGGTGTCGTTGCTGCCCAGTCCATTGGTGAGCCGGGTACCCAGCTCACCATGCGTACCTTTCACATCGGTGGTGCTGCATCGCGGGCGACCGCTGTCGACAGCATACAGATCAAGGGTGGTGGTACGGTTCGTCTGCACAACTTGAAACACGTTCAGCGCGCCGATGGCAACCTGGTGGCGGTGAGCCGCTCTGGTGAGTTGGCTATTTCCGATGAAAGAGGTCGTGAACGTGAGCGTTACAAGCTGCCCTATGGCGCTGTAATCAAAGTTCATGATCACGCCGAAGTAGCGCCTGGCGACATTGTTGCCACCTGGGATCCGCACACTCACCCGATTGTTACGGAAGTGGCGGGTAAGGTTAAGTTCTCTGGCATGGAAGATGGCATAACGGTCCGGCGCCAGACAGATGATCTGACCGGCCTGTCGAGTATTTCCGTGATGGATCCGGCTGAGCGTCCCACGGCAGGAAAGGACACGCGTCCCGCTGTTTCCCTGGTCGATAAGAAAGGTAAGGAATTGTGCCTGGCAGGAACCAATGTGCCGGCTCATTACTTCCTGCCCGCCGATGCGATCGTCAGCATGGAAGATGGCATTGAAATAGGAGTGGGTGATGTTATTGCGCGTATTCCGCAGGAAGGTTCCAAGACCCGTGATATTACCGGTGGTTTGCCACGTGTTGCCGACCTGTTCGAAGCCCGTAAGCCGAAGGAACCGGCTATCCTGGCGGAAATCAGCGGTACTGTTTCTTTCGGTAAGGAAACCAAGGGCAAGCGTCGCCTGGTGATTACGCCAACCGATGACAAGCTGCTGGCAGATGGCAGTGATCACTACGAAGCCTTGATTCCGAAGTGGCGTAACCTGTCCGTGTTCGAGGGCGAGAGTGTTGAGAAGGGTGAAGTAGTTTCTGAAGGCCCACCCAACCCCCACGACATCCTGCGCCTCAAGGGTATTACCGAGCTGGCTAAGTACATTGTCAACGAGATCCAGGAGGTGTACCGCCTGCAGGGTGTGAAGATCAACGACAAGCACATCGAGGTGATCGTTCGCCAGATGCTGCGTAAGGTCCTGATCACGCAACCGGGTGATTCAACGCTGATCAAAGGTGAGCAGGTGGAACACACCCGTTTCCTCGAAGAGAACGAGCGCATCGCTGCCGAAGGTGGCATTGCCGCTTACGGTGAGCGCGAGTTGCTGGGTATCACCAAGGCGTCGCTGGCCACCGAGAGCTTTATCTCGGCGGCATCGTTCCAGGAAACCACCCGCGTCCTCACGGAAGCGGCAGTTACTGGAAAGCGCGACCGTCTGCGTGGTTTAAAGGAGAACGTGGTAGTGGGTCGTCTAATTCCTGCTGGTACCGGACTGGCTTACCACGCGGAACGTAAGCGTAAGAAACTGGAAGTGGAGTCTTCAGAGGGTACAGTGAGTGCGGCAGAGATCGAAGCAGCACTGACCGAGGCCTTGCGGGCGGATTCCTAAAACCCGAAAATCGGGGACAGCCCGGGTCTGTGCGACCCGGACTGGCCACGATTTTATGACCCCTTCTTAGCCTAGGCTCGCATCTGTGTCAGGGCGGAGCGCATCCCAGCAGCACGTGGCCACCGCATAGTGGGTGTTGCTGGTGGTAAACTACAGATCTGATGCGAGCTCGCATTGCAGCGTAATCTGTTCACCCAGTGAACGCGCCAGGAACTGCTGCGTCGATTGGACGATGCGCTGTGCCTGCTCCAGCAGCGAATTGTTAGCGAACATGCCCATAGGTTCAATGTATAGGCGGTTTGGCCAACAAGAATGAATGCAAAGAAACCATGCCGCCAGCCAGCCCCACGGGTGCTGTTTACCGCCATACAACTTATACTGCCCGCATGAAAAAATATTGTCTGACGCTTGTTATCGGCCTCCTTGCCGCCTGCTCGAACACCGCCACTATCACCCACAGCTGGGTCGCCGAGGGCATAGAAAACAAAGACCTGGAAGGTGTCCTGATTGTCGCCATCTCCAGCAAGGCTGAGCCGCGTCAGCGATTTGAGCGCGAATTTGCCGCGGCCCTGAAAAATCACGGAGTACGTGCTGTGGTTAGTTATGACCACAAGGGCGGGGCAAAGATAGACAAAGCCGATGTGTTGGCGATCAGCCAGGAGCTGAATCTGGATACTGTACTGATAACCAGCTTCGCTGGCCGTGATCACACCGAGGTTTTACATGCTGGGCGCACCTACTATGGCGTGCAACCAATCTATAATCGCAATGGCTATTACCGGCGCGGTTCGGTGTATGGTGCCCCCTACGAAGTTGCCCACATACCCGATTTCTACGCACAGCATAAATCCGTTCACCTCGAGGCCAATCTATACGAGATTGCTACCGAGGAGCACCTCTGGGTTGCCGCGGCCGGTATCGACGAATCCGATGACATTGAATCGATGCGTAGTGGCTTTATCAGCGCTTTCATGCAACAACTTGGTGATCAGAAACTGGTTCACTGATCCTCAAATACAGCCGACTAAAGCTGACCTGGCCCCGTGTTTTCAAGGCCTGGCGACCTGTGGCCACTCTTTTCCGATAGAAATCGGCTATAAACCGCGTAATTTCTGCGCAAAAGGAAAAATCCGGTCTGCCCCACGCTTGACGGAGACGGAAGGCATCTATAAAATGCCGCCTCCCTTATATAGGGGGGACGTTCTGCGTCTCGAATATATTTAACTGGAGTTTCTATTTAATGGCAACGATCAACCAATTGGTTCGTAAGCCTAGAAAGCGCAAAGTAGCGAAAAGCGACGTGCCCGCACTGCAAGCCTGTCCGCAGCGCCGTGGTGTATGCACCCGCGTTTACACGACTACGCCGAAGAAGCCAAACTCCGCACTGCGTAAAGTCTGCCGTGTGCGCCTGACCAACGGATTCGAGGTTTCCTCGTATATCGGTGGTGAGGGTCACAACTTGCAGGAACACAGTGTGGTTTTGATTCGCGGAGGTCGTGTAAAAGACTTGCCAGGTGTGCGTTATCACACCGTGCGTGGAAGCCTGGATACCTCTGGAGTGTCTGACCGTAAGCAAGGTCGCTCCAAGTACGGTACCAAGCGTCCTAAGTAAACGCATACAAGCAAGTTCGCTCACGCTTAATAGCTGAGAACCATAAGTAAGGCCGGAACCCTGCCTCCCCCGCAAATGTGGCAGGAAGGTGTCCGGACAACCTGAAGAGAGAGGAAGGCAACATGCCTAGAAGACGAGTAGTCGCCAAGCGCGAAGTCCTGCCAGATCCCAAATTTGGCAACGTGACATTGGCAAAGTTCATGAACCACGTGATGGTTAGTGGTAAGAAATCTGTAGCGGAAAGCATCGTATATGGTGCCCTGGACATCGTACAAGAGCGGCTGTCCAACGACCCGCTGGAAGCATTTGATGCAGCCCTGGAGAACATCGCCCCAATGGTCGAGGTTAAGTCTCGCCGCGTGGGTGGTGCCACCTACCAGGTGCCGGTTGAGGTGCGCCCCTCCCGTCGTTTGGCTCTTGCCATGCGTTGGTTAGTGGAACATGCTCGTGGTCGCGGCGAAAAGTCCATGAGGCAACGTCTCGCGGGCGAGATCGTCGACGCATCGCAGGGCAAGGGTAATGCCGTCAAAAAGCGCGAAGACGTACACCGCATGGCAGAAGCCAACAAGGCTTTCTCTCACTACCGGTTCTAGCACGCCAGGTTTTATTAACCGTCAACCAGGAATTCTTGTCGTGGCACGTCAAACTCCAATCGATCGATATCGCAATATAGGAATTTGTGCCCACGTGGATGCGGGGAAAACCACGACCACGGAGCGGGTGCTCTTCTATACGGGTTTGTCCCACAAGATGGGTGAAGTGCACGATGGTGCTGCCACCATGGATTGGATGGAGCAGGAGCAGGAGCGCGGTATTACCATTACTTCTGCGGCAACGACTTGTTTCTGGAAGGGCATGGATGCCCAGTTCGACGACCACCGCATCAACATCATTGACACCCCCGGGCACGTGGACTTCACCATTGAAGTTGAGCGTTCTCTGCGTGTACTTGATGGCGCGGTTGTAGTGCTGTGCGGTGCTTCCGGCGTTCAGCCCCAGACGGAGACGGTTTGGCGCCAGGCCAACCGGTACGAAGTGCCTCGCCTGGTATTCGTCAACAAGATGGATCGTGCCGGCGCTGATTTCATGATGGTTGTCGAGCAGCTGAAAGATCGTCTGGGTGCCAATGCCATACCTCTGCAAATGACTATTGGTGCGGAAGAAGAATTCAAAGGTGTTGTTGACCTGGTTAAGAACAAGGCCATCATCTGGAATGAAGACGACCAGGGCATGACCTTCGAGTATACCGACGTCCCTGCAGATATGGTTGATGAAGTCAGAGCCATGCGCGACGTGATGATTGAAGCTGCCGCTGAAGCCAGTGATGAGTACATGCACAAGTACCTGGAAGGCGAAGAACTGACAGAAGAAGAAATTGTCGCAGGTATTCGTGCACGCACCCTTGCCAGCGAAATCATTCCTGTACTTGGCGGTTCGGCCTTTAAGAACAAGGGTGTGCAGGCCATGCTGGACGCGGTAATTGAATACATGCCGTCACCCACAGAAGTTAAGGCCATTGAAGGTATTTTGTTGGACGCCGATAGTACTCCGGCTGTCCGTGAGGCAGATGACGGCGCACCTTTTTCGGCGCTAGCGTTCAAGATTGCTACTGATCCCTTTGTCGGCACACTGACGTTCTTCCGGGTTTACTCAGGAACGTTGGCAAGTGGTACAGCGGTCTACAACTCTGTAAAAGAGAAGAAAGAGCGCGTCGGCCGTATGGTCCAGATGCACTCCAATAGCCGCGAAGAGATCAAGGAAGTTCTGGCCGGGGATATTGCCGCCGCAGTTGGTCTAAAGGACGTCACCACTGGCGACACCCTGTGTGACATCGACAAGCCTATCGTGCTGGAGCGCATGGAATTTCCCGAGCCGGTTATCTCGGTTGCGGTTGAGCCGAGGTCTCAAGCTGATCAGGAAAAAATGGGCGTTGCGCTGGGTAAACTGGCCCAAGAAGATCCCTCATTCCGTGTGAAAACCGACGAAGAGTCCGGGCAGACCATTATCTCTGGTATGGGTGAGTTGCACCTGGATATCCTGGTTGAACGCATGAAGCGTGAATTCAGCGTTGAAGCAAATATCGGTAAGCCACAGGTTGCCTACCGTGAAGCGATTCGCAACACGTCTGAAATCGAAGGCAAGTTTGTACGTCAGTCCGGTGGTCGCGGTCAGTACGGTCACGTTTGGATAAAATTCGAACCTGCCGAAGATGATTCAGCCGAAGGCCTCGAGTTTGTCAACGAAATCGCTGGTGGCACCGTTCCTCGCGAATATATTCCTGCAGTTGAAAAGGGCATCGCTGAGCAGATGCAAAACGGCGTTCTGGCTGGTTATCCATTATTGGGCCTGAAAGCGACTCTGTATGATGGTTCTTTCCACGATGTTGACTCCAACGAAATGGCGTTTAAAATCGCGGGTTCCCTGGCCTGTAAGCAACTGGCTGAGTTTGGTGGTGCGGTGTTGTTGGAGCCCATCATGGCAGTTGAAGTGGTAACCCCTGAAATAAATATGGGTGACGTTGTAGGCGACCTCAACCGTCGACGCGGCATAATCGGTGGGATGACCGAAAGCTCCATGGGTAAAGTTATTACTGCTGATGTACCTTTGGCTGAAATGTTTGGTTATGCCACGGACCTGCGTAGTGCTACGCAAGGCCGTGCGACGTATACCATGGAGTTCGCCAAGTACGCTGAAGCCCCAAACAGCGTCGCAGAAGCAATTATTTCCAAAAATAGCTAAAAGCACGGCTATATTAAAGGTGACGAAAAATGGCAAAAGAGCAATTTGAACGTACTAAGCCGCACGTAAACGTTGGCACGATTGGTCACGTTGACCATGGCAAGACAACGCTGACAGCGGCACTGACGCGCGTGTGTTCCGAAGTATGGGGCGGCGAGATGGTAGACTTTGACGGCATTGATAACGCACCGGAAGAGAAAGAGCGTGGTATCACCATTGCGACCTCTCACGTTGAGTATGAGACGCCCGAACGTCACTACGCTCACGTTGATTGCCCGGGACACGCTGACTATGTGAAGAACATGATCACGGGTGCGGCGCAGATGGACGGCGCTATCCTGGTGTGTGGCGCGACTGACGGCCCGATGCCGCAGACCCGCGAGCACATCCTGCTGTCGCGGCAGGTAGGCGTTCCCTACATCGTGGTCTTCCTGAATAAGGCAGACTTGCTGGCTGAAGATTGCGGCGGTGCCGAATCTGAAGAATACGAAGAGATGAAAGAACTGGTTGAGATGGAGCTGCGTGAGCTGCTGGACCAGTATGAGTTCCCGGGTGACGATACCCCGATCATCTGTGGTTCAGCGCTGATGGCGCTGGAAGGCAAGGATGACAACGAGCTGGGCACCACGGCGGTCAAGAAGCTGTTGGAGACTCTGGATTCGTACATCCCTGAGCCTGAGCGTGCGATTGACCAGCCGTTCCTGATGCCGGTTGAGGACGTGTTCTCTATCTCTGGTCGCGGTACGGTTGTGACCGGTCGTGTAGAGCGCGGCGTGATCAAGGTCGGTGAAGAGATTGCGATTATCGGTATCAAGGAAACTCAGATGACAACCTGTACGGGTGTTGAGATGTTCCGCAAGCTGCTGGACGAAGGCCGTGCGGGTGAGAACGTGGGTGTGCTGCTGCGTGGCACCAAGCGTGAAGAAGTTGAGCGTGGCCAGGTATTGGCCAAGCCGGGCAGTGTTAATCCTCACACCAAGTTTGAGGCAGAGGTTTACATCCTGTCGAAGGAAGAGGGCGGTCGTCACACGCCGTTCTTCAAGGGCTATCGTCCGCAGTTTTACTTTCGTACCACGGACGTAACTGGAGCGTGTGAGCTGCCTGAAGGCGTTGAGATGGTTATGCCTGGTGACAACGTGCAGATGGTTGCAACGTTGATTGCACCGATTGCGATGGAAGAAGGCCTGCGTTTTGCTATCCGAGAGGGTGGCCGGACTGTCGGGGCTGGAGTCGTTGCCAAGATCTTCGAGTAAGAGAACGTCGAGGGCTTCAATGGCCCGAGACTTCTCGGGGTCGGAGGTGATGTGGGTAACTTTGCTGTTTAAGTTATCCACATCACCTCCGACCCCATAACGATCTAGCCGGGTATAGCCCGGCTTTTTACTTTCCAGGTTGTCGCAGATTGCGACAGTTTATTTCTTCTTCTTTGCTTCCAGGCGTGCTTTCTCTTCTTCAATGACTTTGTCAGATATTGAAGATGGGCAGGGTAAGTAGTGGGAAAATTCCATAGAGAACTGACCACGACCTGAGGTCATGGTACGCAAGCTGCTGATATAGCCGAACATTTCCGAAAGAGGAACGTCGGCTTTAATACGAGCACCTGTTGCTCCAGCTTCCTGATCTTTGATCATGCCACGACGACGATTCAGGTCACCGATCACATCACCAACATGATCATCTGGTGTGAATACGTCGACCTTCATGATGGGCTCAATGATTTGCGGGCCAGCCTTGGGCATGGATTGACGGAAAGCGCCGCGAGCAGCCAATTCAAACGCGACGGCTGATGAATCCACCGCGTGGAAGCCACCATCGTACAGTTCGATTTCTACATCCAGCATGGGGAAGCCGGCGAGTGGTCCTTGATCCATCATGTTCCTAAAGCCCTTTTCAATGGCTGGGAAGAATTCCTTAGGTACGTTCCCTCCGACAACCGATGACGCAAAGGCAAAGCCAGTTCCTGGCTCGCCGGGTTTGATACGGTAATCAATTTTACCGAACTGACCAGAACCACCGGATTGCTTTTTGTGGGTGTAGCTGTCATCAAGAGGCTGAGTGATGGTTTCACGGTAAGCAACCTGCGGCTGACCAACTTCGAGCTCTACGCCGTAAGTACGGTTAAGAATGTCAATCTTAATATCAAGGTGAAGTTCACCCATCCCCTTTAGGATGGTTTCCCCAGAGTCTTCGTCGGTTTCAACACGGAATGAGGGATCTTCTGCAATCATCTTGCCGATCGCAATACCCATTTTCTCAGAGCCGCCTTTATCCTTGGGTGCAACGGCAATCGAGATAACAGGATCTGGAAATACCATGGCTTCAAGCGTACATGGATTTTTTGGGTCGCACAGGGTATGACCAGTCTGAACGTTCTTCATGCCAACGCAGGCGATAATGTCACCGGCTTGAGCGCGATCTATTTCGCTGCGGTCATCAGCATGCATTTCAACCATCCGGCCGATACGCTCAGTTTTACCGGTGTAGGAGTTAAGAATGGTTGTGCCTTTTTCCAATACGCCCGAGTAAACGCGTATGAAAGTGAGCGCGCCGAATCGGTCATCCATAATTTTGAATGCCAGTGCACGAAAGGGCTCCTCAATGGAAACAGTAGCCACTTCACCGGTAGGCTCTCCCTCTTCATCAGTCAAAGGCTGCGGATCTACTTCAGTGGGGCTGGGTAGATAATCAACCACCGCATCCAGCACCAGCTGTACGCCTTTGTTCTTAAATGCAGAGCCACAGTAAGTTGGGAAGAAGTCCATGGTGCGAGTACCCTTGCGAATACAACGCTTGAGGTCTTCGATGGAAGGCGTTTCGCCTTCCATATAGGCCATCATCACATCATCGTCTTGCGCAACAGCTGTTTCGACAAGTTGCTCGTGGTAATGATCGACGTCAGCTACCATGTCGGCTGGTACGTCTTGAACTTCAAAGTTTTCTGGCAGGCCAGATTCATCCCAAACATAAGCTTGCTTGGTCAAAATATCGACAACGCCGACAAACTCATCTTCACGACCAATAGGTAGCGTCATAACCAGTGGGTTTGCCCCCAACACTTTCTTAACCTGATTGACAACACGCAAGAAGTCGGCGCCGATACGGTCTAGCTTGTTGACAAAGATGAGACGGGCAACTTCAGAATCGTTGGCATAGCGCCAGTTGGTTTCTGACTGAGGCTCTACGCCACCTGAACCACAGAAAACACCGACACCGCCATCAAGAACTTTCAGCGAGCGATAAACTTCCACTGTGAAGTCGACGTGCCCTGGCGTGTCAATAATATTCAGGCGATGATCCTTCCAGAAGCAAGTGGTCGCTGCAGATTGGATGGTAATGCCACGCTCTTGCTCTTGTTCCATGAAGTCAGTGGTTGCTGCTCCATCATGAACTTCGCCAGTTTTATGGATTTTTCCGGTCAGCTTCAATATGCGTTCAGTCGTTGTGGTTTTACCCGCATCGACGTGCGCGAAAATTCCGATGTTTCTGTATAAGGATAAGTCTGTCATTGCTCCACTCGCTGAGTAAGGTAAATGCCGGTTCAATTTCGGCGCGCTAGTGTACAGTAAATTGGCGGAGAAATGCCTAGAAAATTTGCATAATTTGTTGTTTTTTAGGAATTTTCTTTGTTCCCGACGGGCATTCTATTTTCAGCGAGTTTCATCGCCTTGCGAAGAACATCGATTTCGATGGAAGTAGGCCTGCATCTTACTATTCGTGAGCGTGGTTGGTGTATGAAGCCTGGGCCAGCAAACCACTATCGATCAGATAAGATAAAGATCGTAGCCGAAGGTTACGGCCCCGCCCGGGATATGGGCAACGGTAGTCATCAATCGAATTTCATTGGTGCCGATGGGGTCGTTGCCGCTAACGGGCAGACCCTCCTCAGAAGAACCATTGACTATGAACGCCATCATGAGCCTGGTGTCACTGCTGCCGGTGATCAGGCCAAATGCCAACAAATGCGCGGGCAAGGTTATGTTCTTCAGCACCGGTACCCCGCCGCCAGTGGTTATAACCGCACCACTGGTGGTAAGCGAGGGCACGCGATTGACTACGGATGCATCCGCTGACAGAGCGGTTAAGTAATTACTGAACGCGGCGAGATTGGATACCGTGACCAGCGGGGACATCGTAAGGTAGGTGGTATAGTACGTGGAGAAGTAAGTGGTTTTCGCGACCCCTGCTGTGGTGTCGTAAATAAAGCCCACCCAATCACTGTGGCTGAGTTGGTTGGTGCTAACGATCCTGTGCCAGCTAAAGGCCGCGCCCGCCCCCGAAGCGGTCAAGTTCCTGAAGGCGTCGTGGGTGAATTCAAGGTAGTCGCCAGGACCGAAGCCAGGCTCTGTGGAGCCAAGCTCAGTGAAGCCAACAAAATGGTCACCGTAGTCATTTTTGCTAAAGATGGTGAAGGCATCGCCGCCGCCACCTCCGGATAAATAGTCGATGCCGTCACCACCAGACAAACTGTCCCCGACAGTTCCTCCTTGTATTGTGTCGCTACCGGGGCCACCAAATACCTGCGCTGATGTGATGTTGCCGATGAGAGTGATTTTGTCGTCCCCCGCACCACCGTCTACCACGCGCTCGTCCTTCACAGTCTGTCCTCCGAGTCATCATTGTTTATGGGGTCGCCGATAGTGTAGAGATCGCCGGCTACTGTAATGGTGTCGTTGCCTTCGCCACCGTATATACCTATGTCGTCTGAAGCGGTCAGGTCGCCGTCAACTTCTATGGTGTCATTTCCTTCACCACCATCTATGACGATATCCTCATCGTCATTTTCAACCACGGTATCACCATCGTCCAGGGCGCTGAGGGTGCCCAGAACGGTGATCTCGTCATTGCCCATTCCGCCCAATATATAGATGTCATCGGATGCATTCAGAACGGCGTCAGCGGTTACTACAATGGTGTCATCACCATCACCCGGCCCAGGTTCCTCATCGTCGTCAGAATCATCACCACCGTCGATAGATATGTCATCCCAAGCGGTAATTGTCGCCCCGACAGAGATAGTGTCATTGCCAGCGCCGCCATCGATCTCCATGTCACCGTCGAATCTCTCACTGGGGAGGGTGCCAGCAGCGAGCACGGCGGTGTTCGACAGTGTGATGGTGTCATCGCCATCATCGCCCTGAAATTCAATGTCTTCGGCCTGCGAAATGAGGGTGCCGTGAATGGTGATGACATCGTTCCCATCGGTGCCGACGTCCCCGTGGCCTCCAAATATTTCAAGGTCTTCATAGGCAGTTAATACCGCACCGACGGCCACTGTGATGGTGTCGTTGCCTTCATCTCCCTGCAACTCGACGTTGTCCAGGTAGGAGATGAGCTGGCCTGCTACCAGGATGATGTCGTCGCCGTCGGTACCTTCATCGCCATCTAGGCCAAATATCTCCACGTCGTATTCAGCCGTGAGAATAGCGCTGCTGCCGATGGTTATCGTGTCGGCACCCTGGTAGCCATAAACCTGTACTTCCTCGCCCGCCGAGAGTTGACCGTCGACGGTGATGGTGTCATCGCCATCAATGGTCCCCTCGTACTCGCCACCGTATATTTCTACATAATAGTTAGAGCCGGCCGTCAAGCTGGCGGTGGAGAGAATATCAATGGTATCAGCACCGTTTTGCCCCACTATTTCAATATGATCGGGACTTGTCAGTGAACCGTCCACGACGATGAGGTCTGCCCCCTCGCCTGCCATTATCAGGCGTGGGCCGTCGCCGATGATCCTGTCATTACCCGGGCCGCCATATACATGGTCGGCGCCAGGGCCGCCGAACAAATGGTCATCCCCCTCGCCACCGTCGATAGTGTCGGCACCATCAAAGCCGAAGATCACATCCGCCAGTAACGGGTTGCGGTTGTCGCCCACCAGCATGTCATTACCGCTGCCACCGAGAATGAAATCGCCCTCGGTATTTTCAGCGTTGACTGGTGTGCCAGCGGCAAGCTGCCGGGTGATGCTCAAATTAAAGAAATCCAGATCGAAAAATTCAGCGATTTCACCGGCCGAGCCGTAAGCATTCACGCTATCAAAGCGGAACAGCTCAAGGTTCGGGAACAGGGTGGTATTGTTGAAATCGTCCGGCAGTATCTGGTCAATGACCGGGATACCAAAGAAGCTGTAAACATTCAGGCCACTGAGCACCTCTCCACCGCTGTCACTACCGACGATGTCATCGTCCAGGTGAAAGGCAAAATCAGTGAGGCCGTTATAGCTGCCGGGAATGAGTCCATCGAACTCTATCAAGGTGCTGCTGACAGTTGAAATCAGGATGTCGACCGCATCTTTGCCTGCCACCGTGGTCAACCGGGTACCGCCCAGGCTAGCGACAAAGGCAAAGTCGTTGCCCGGGTTGGTTTCTAAATCATCCTGTACACCGGTAATCGCGGATATATCCAGGATGTCGACGATACCGTTCACGTGGTCGGCATCAAATCCCATGCTGATGCTTACTGAGCTTCTATTGGCAAACACGTCGGCGTTAAATCGGTAGTAGTCAATTGCACCGGAGATGCCGGCCAGGGGAATATCCAGCATATTGACAGAATGGTAAACGTCGGCGGCATCAACTTCGTGGATATAGCGCACGGGCATGGTGCCGACGGTGACGGTCAAGCTGCCCAGATTGGCAGCAATCACCTCCGTATCATCGTAGACATCTATCCCGGTTCTGCCACCGAGGGAGGCGACGATCACCGTAGTCGGATCGAAATTGGCGTCGATAAATTCCAATACCGAAGCGGTTACTACCACCTCGGCATCGATGCTAACCGGGTTGTAGAAAAGCCGGGTGCCCAGGGTGCTGTCTACCTGGTTGGCATCCAGGTACAGGATGCCCTCGGTTACCTCGAAGCCTTGCAGTGTGGCTTCAATGTCAGGGTCCAATGACACCTCGGTGAGGAGCTTTTCAATAGCCTCTCCTGACCCTCGGATGGTCAGTTCCAGGTCAGCGAGATCTTCAAAGCGATCAAACACCGAGTGGCCGGTACCGAGCAGGGCATTGGCCTGGGCGACCTGCGCGGGGCTGGCAGTGATGTTAAACGTGGTACCGCTGGCATCGTAGCTTTCAATTCCCATCTCGATGACTTCATCGATACTGAGTGACAGCGGATTACCGCTAACAACCAAGCGGTCCGGCGTCAGGTCAGTATTGCCAGGGAAGAATGGCGCTTCAAATGGGGCGGGCAGATCGAGCTCGTCAGCGAGAACAGTCAGCTTGGACTGGTAAGGCAACAAGCCAGTGCTAAGAGTGGCGCCATTGACATTGGTGTAGCTGTCGATCACCACGACGGTGTTTTGCCAGCCCTGTGAGCTGGAGAAGTGCGTCTCCAGTTGTGGAATAGAGCCTGTTAAATCCGCTACAGAACCACTGATGCCGACCGACGTGATGCCGCTTAGGGAACCATTGTCCAGGCCCATTTCAACAGCCGAGATGGTGTCTGATACCTGGAACTTGGTCACGCCAAGCTCATTGAAAAGGGTACCGGGTGTGGCCACGTCGGTGCTGACCAGTTCCGTTACCGAGCCGGTGAGGTAAAAGTTGTCTACATTGCCCAGGCTGCCACCGGCAAAGTTCACGCTGTCGATATCCGCCTGGTTGTAGTTGGCGGCTGAGTCAACGACTGAGAATATGTAGCCACTGCCAGCGGTGGAGAGATTGCCGGAGTATGCCTGGTACTCGGCAATGGTACCGAATACCTGGATTGTGACCCCGTCAGAAAGGGCCAGGTTGGGATCGAAATTTTCCAGGAATATGCGGATCGTCGAACCGCTGGGCAGTGATACCCCAGATACATATTCCAGTAACGGAAGACTGGTAGTGTTTAAAAACTTCTGCACCTTGACCGGGTCATCACTTTCAATAGCCAGGCCGATGTCGTCGCTGCCAAACAGGTCCGTTACTGAGGTGCCGGCCTTCTCCAGGGCTTTAGCCAGCACTATTACGTTGTCGAGGTCGTCAACAATTTCGAGAGAGGTGCCACCTGCCAGTGCGAACTTCAATGTGGGATCGGTCAGAATGGCCTCGCCCAGGGACGCGGCAAAGCCATGACTCATGGTCAACACGCCCGAGCCGACAGACAGTACTTTATTGCCGTCACTGTCTTCTTCAAACAGCCTGAGACTGAAATGCGTTGTCAGCACCGAGCCATCATTAGTAAGGCTCAGTATTCCTGGTCCCTCGGGTGCAACTGCCATAGTAGAGCCCGTCCTCGTAGCTGGATTGCGTTCAGATAAGGTTAGACCTCATCCAGGCCAGGTGCCACCAGACCCAGTGGCGAACCTTGAATTAGTGTTTTTTTGTGCTTTCTCCCACGTAGACGGGCAAGATGCTTGCCATCGGCGGCGGCTTTGGGCAAGCTAGTATGTATCCACTGTCTACATCGAGCATATAGAATAGAAATGAGAGTAGTACAGAAAGGGGCCAGGGGCCTTGTAGGGCAAGCTCTGGTGTTGAGCTTTATCGCCGTTTTGGCGGCTTGTTCAGACAGCGATTCCGGTGCTGGCCTGGAGCCAGCTGTTAGTGCCCCGCAACCTGAACTCTCCCGTGCGCCGTTCCAGGAGCTGCTGGACCAGGGGGTGAATCGCTACCTCGGTGAATACACACCTATGCTGTCCAGCGAGACGGACGGAGTGGTGACCCACCAGTTTGGTGCCGGTGATGGCCCGCTGTGCCTGCATGGCAGTGAGTACAAAATGTTAACGCGCGATGCGGGCTCTGAAGACCTGGTGATTTTTATGGATGGGGGTGGGGCGTGCTGGCCAGTGGTGTGCGTGGCTGAAGATGAAGCCGATTCCACTATTGGCCAAGTCGGTGTGCTCGACCCCAATTCTGCGATCAACCCGGTGGCAGACTGGAACGTGGCCTTCCTGCCCTATTGTGACGGTTCCATTCACGGTGGCGATATTGACCATGATACCGATGGAGACGGGGTCGACGATCAGTTTCACCGGGGCCTGCACAATGTCTCTGCGGGACTGGATGTGACCGTACAGACCTTCCCGCAACCGCGGCGAATCTTACTGGCGGGTGTCAGTGGCGGTGGCTATGGCACCCTGCTTACCTTGCCACTGGTGCGAACACTGTATCCCGATGTGCCTATCGAAGTGCTCAACGACTCGGGATTGGGGGTGACGCCTGCGGGTGACCCGATGGGGGCCGGGGTGTTTGAATACTGGAATATGCAGAGTTTTGTACCCGCGAGTTGCCCGGACTGCATCAGCGACGGGGTATCCACCGTTCTCTACGATTGGATGCTGAGCGAAGACGATAACTTCCGTTTGGCGGCAACCAGCTACAAACAGGATTCCACCATTGGTACGCTCTACACTGGCCTGGGTGACCCCGCCTTTGAAGAGGCGCTGGTGGGTTCACTGCAAGAGGTGGAGAGCCTGTATCCGGAGCGGGTGCACAGTTTTTTCAAGAACGGCACTGATCATACCCTGCTGGGCGACCTGACCTTGAGTATTGGCGATCTGCCCCTGTACGAGTGGTTGGATAATTTCCTGTTTGGCACCGAAGAGTGGGTTACCGTGATTGAGGAGTAGTCGTCACTGTTTCGACTATCCGCCACTGCCCGGTTTATACTCGCCGATGTGATTTCATAAACTGGGCGGGCTCTTGAAGACAGTGGTACTGCACAATCGTCACCTGGTGGTGGCACTGATCGCGGTATTCCTGGTGTCCGGCTTTTCCGGGCTGATCTACCAGTCCATCTGGACGCACTATCTCAAACTGTTCCTGGGCCATGCTGCTTATGCACAAGCCCTGGTGCTGGCCACCTTTATGGGCGGCCTGGCCTTGGGTTCCTGGTGGGCCGCACAACTGTCCCGCGGCAAGCTACCGCTGCTGTATTTGTATGCCCTGGCGGAAATCGCCGTGGGGGTGTACGCGCTGTTGTTTCACCGGCTGTTCATCTGGACGGTAGAGCTGACCTTCGACAGCCTGTTGCCGGGGCTCGATGGGGTGGGCCTGGTCTACCTGGTCAAATGGGGTGTGGGCCTGTTGCTGATCCTGCCACCTTCGATATTGTTGGGCACCACCTTTCCGCTGATGGCCGCGGGCCTATTACAGCGATCCCCTGGGCAAGGTGGCCGCCTGCTGGCTCTGCTGTACTTCAGTAACAGTTTCGGCGCTGCCCTGGGCGTATTGGTCAGTGGCTTTGTGCTGATTGCGGCGCTGGGTTTGCCCGGAACCGTGGCACTGGCGGGAGTACTCAATATCCTGGTTGCCCTGCTAGTGCTGCTGCTGGTGGGCAGGGCAGGAGAGGCGCCCTTGCCGCAGAGCCCGGAACCTGAAACCACTGCGACGATTGCCGGTGGGCGCCCGGTACAGCGACTGTTGCTAATCGCCGCTGTGCTGACTGGCTTTGCCTCCTTTGTTTACGAATTGAGCTGGATTCGCATGCTCAACCTGGTGCTGGGGGCCGCCACGCACTCCTTTGAATTGATGCTGGCCAGCTTCATCCTCGGCCTGGCCCTGGGTGGCTGGTGGATTCGCAACCGTATTGATCAGTTTGCCAATCCGCTCAAGGCACTGGCCTGGATTCAATTGCTGATGGGCTCGCTGGCGGCCGCTACCCTGGTGTTCTACAACCAACTGTTCGATGTCATGGTGTATCTGATGGCGGCACTGGATGCCACCGAGCAGGGTTATGCCCTGTTCAAACTCAGCAGCATGGGCCTGGCGATGGCGGTAATGTTGCCCGCGAGCATCTGTGCGGGGATGACGCTACCGTTGATCACGGCGACGCTGACGCGGGTGGGTTATGATTCGCGCGCAGTCGGTCACGTCTATGCCGTTAACACGGTCGGCGCCATTGTCGGTGTCGCCCTCACCGCCGCCTGGTTGATACCCCTGTTGGGCCTGCGCAACACCTTGCTTCTGGGCGCTTTTGTCGATGTGGTGACGGCGGTCATGTTGATGCGATCACCCGCGTCAAAGACCTCACCGCGCTGGCCGCTGGGCTTTGCTGTGGCAGGTTTGTTGATCCTGGCCCTGGTATACCAGGCGCCTGGCTTTGACCATCGACGCATGTCCTCCAGCGTCTATCGCTACGGCATGTTGCTGGGCCCGGATGCCCAGGTAGCCTATTACCGGGATGGCCGCTCTGCGACGGTGAGCGTGGTCAAGGGCAGTCAGGGCGATATATCGATATTCACCAACGGTAAGAGCGATGCTGCCATCGCGCCCTTGTCGGAGCCGGCTAATGGCGACGAACACACCATGTTGATGCTGGGGCATCTGGGCATGGCGCTGCACCCGCAGCCGCGGCAAGTGGCGGTGATCGGCTTTGGTTCAGGTCTGAGCACCCATGCCCTGTTGGGTAATCCGGAACTGGTACAGGTCGATACTATCGAGATCGAGTCGGCGATGATTGAGGGCGCTCGGCTGTTTGGCGAGCGGGTGGCGCGAGCATACCAGGATCCCCGCAGTCAGTTGCATATCGATGATGCCAAGACCTTTTTCAGTACGCGCCAAAAGCGCTATGACCTGATCGTCTCAGAACCTTCCAACCCCTGGGTGAGTGGCGTCGCCGGTTTGTTTTCCCGCGAGCACTACCGGCAGGTCAAACGCTACTTGTTGCCGGGCGGTCTGTACCTGCAGTGGCTGCCCCTCTACGAAACCAACATGGGTCTGGTCAGCAGTGTGTTGAAGGCCTTTTCTGCCGAGTTTACAGATTTCGCGCTCTACACCGGCGCCGATAATGACTTGCTCATCATAGGCCGTGCCGATGGCCCGCTGGGCAGCTTGAGTGATGCCAGCCTGGCGCATCCGCTGGTGGCCGCGGACATGACGCGCATCCAGGTCGAAGGCCTTGGCGACCTGGTCGTTCGCTATCTCGGTGACAAAGCGACGCTCGAGTCCTTCCTGGCCCAGGTACCGGTGCCGGCCAATTCCGATTATTACCCTTATCTCGATGCACACGCCGAACGGGCGCGCTTTGTCGGCAGCAATGCCTCCGACATTATGCGCCTGAACCGGCTGTGGTTAATGGGCGATAGCTGGCTGCAGTCGCAGGTCTGGAACACACACACGGCCGGTTTGCACAGTCACCTCGCCGCCAATTTCCTGCGGGCCCTGTTTCTGGCCGAATTGCTGAGCGCAGATCTTGATCTCAGGCAATTACCGTCGGGTCAACTGCCGGAGGCAGACTATCGGCGTGCTCGCAATGTCGCCAGTATGCGAGATCGCTGTGATGTACGTCAGCTGGATGGTGATCTTGAGGATGCTCTATGGCTGTCGGATGCCACAGCAGTGTACGGCCCCAGCGCACTTATCAGTGAATTCTGGGGGTCGATTGTGGAGGCGCCCTGTTTCGACACGTTGGCGCCGCAGGTAAGACTGGCGTACCAATTCTTTTATGCGGTGTCAGCACGGGAGAACCAACGGATTCTGGAGCTGGCGGCACAGTTATTGCCCGCGTTAGGCTCACTGAGGGGCTATACCGATTACGTGATGTTGCAGGTGCTGTCCGCCACTGAGCGCATGGACAGGCCACAATTAGGGTTGGATTTCCTGGAGCAGCAGGCGCCGATGAAGATTGAAGCGCTGGAAGTCCTGGTGCTGGTGGCGAGCTTGCGGGCGCAGGTCGACCAGCGCTAATCCCTTAGGCGACCCTCTCAGGCAGGGATTGCCCTGAGAGTATCTCCCAGTGAGCGAACCCGGTTAACCACTTCAACCGCGTCGTGGCGTACATGGTCCTGCGACATCTCAAAGTCGATCATCTCCGGGGTCACAGTGCCCATATCGAGACATTCTTTGAGCAAACCAAAAAACAGGTCTTCCTGGTTCTTGTCCGGGTGGTTCTTGTACTTTCCCAGCAGGCCGTAGTCGCCAAACAACTTGCGGCGCAGGTGCATCGCCCAGCCGATTGGCGGGAAATACTTGGACTTGTCGGCGGGTACGAAGTCGATCGGCAAGCCCGACTTCCAGGGTTGGGTCCAGCGTTTGGTGGTGTGGAGCATCTTGGTTTCCCGGTTCAGAACATCCAGGTCATTCCAGTTCTTCTCGAGCAGGCCGATGAGCTCGCGCTCTTCATACTGTAGGGTAATCCACCTTTTGTAATCGCGGTCGCCGTCAAACATTTCGTTGAATTGCTCCTCGGGCTTCCAGTGCGAAAGCTTGGCACAGTCCAGCAGCATCACGCTGCTGGCCATGGAGCCCTTGACGTCCTGGCTGATGCGGCTGCGGGGGCGACAGAGGATAGCCTTGCCACCCATGTCACGGTTCAACAACTCCCAGATATCACTGACGGCGAACACGTCGGGATCCATCACGATGGCTCGGCCCTGGTAGCCCATGAGTTGTGGGGGCATGAAACGCAGCGGGGTAAAAGATTGCAAGTCGTTTATGCGCCATTCGCGCTTGACCCCATTGCGCAGGAATAGATCGCCCTCTCGGTGGGCCAGAAAAGGGTGGTCCTTGGTCTCGATGAATTTCACGTCGAACTTGTCGTTATTGCTGGAAAAGTGCCGCAAAGCCCGCTCACCCACGTGGGCACCGAGAATTTGCTTGTGATTCGAGTGAATAAAGACGCAGGGTTTGGGGTCCATTGCTTATCTCCGGGCCAGAAAGCCGATTGTGCTAAAAAACAGGGCGGTTTTATACCCGTTGTGAGAGTCCGCGAACAGTGAATTTGTCACAGTTTTGCACTGCAGGATAGCGTCTTTTGGTCTGGCCCCGTATGATCTGCTTGGTATGCGCTGAAATTGATCAAAAATTGAACAGTTTTGTCCTTTTCGGACGATAATTGCCCGCCGATGCTGTCTCAGCAAAAAGCGACCAACTATCTGACAATTATGCGAGATTGCTGTTGACAGCGCCGGTGGCCATCATTAGAATTCGGCTTCCTTTTTCGGGGGGTACCTGTGCGTGTCCCTGGTTTTTATTTTTGTGTAGGAGTTTGATCAAGTGCAAAATCAACGAATTCGTATTCGCTTAAAAGCATTCGATCATCGCCTGATAGATTCGTCTACTCAGGAGATAGTTGAGACGGCTCGCCGTACCGGCGCCCAGATTAAGGGACCGATTCCTCTGCCGACGCGCAAGGAGAGATACACGGTGCTGGTTTCACCACACGTGAACAAAGATGCCCGTGACCAGTACGAAATTCGTACCCACAAGCGTTTGTTGGACATCATCGAGCCTACTGAGAAAACAGTAGACGCGTTGATGAAATTGGATTTGGCAGCGGGTGTTGAAGTACAGATCAGCCTAGGTTAAAAAATTTAGATAAGCCCCCGGAAAAGTGGCACCCCGGGGGTGTGTAACGCTCAGACTCTGAGCGGCCATAGAGGGTATATAGCCCCGTACACTGAGAGGTTAACAAAATGACTATTGGCTTAGTCGGCCGTAAGTCCGGTATGACTCGTGTTTTTACCGAAGACGGCGCATCAATTCCGGTAACTGTGATTGAGGTAGAACCCAATCGCGTTACTCAGGTCAAAGACGCGGATAGCGATGGCTATCGCGCAATTCAGGTAACGACGGGCACCCGACGTGCCAGTCGCGTCAGCAAATCAGAAGCGGGACACTACTCCAAGGCGGGCGTTGAAGCCGGTCGTGGTCTGTGGGAATTTCGCCTGGACGCCTCCGACGAGGCGCCTGAAGTCGGCGCTGAAATTACCGTAGAAAAATTTGAAGTTGGCCAGATCGTCGATGTGGCCGGCAAGTCCAAGGGTAAAGGTTTCCAGGGCGTGGTTAAGCGTTGGAACTTCGCAATGCAGGATGCGACCCACGGCAACTCTGTTTCTCACCGGGCTCCCGGTTCCATTGGACAGTGTCAGACCCCAGGTCGCGTGTTCAAGGGTAAGAAGATGGCGGGCCACATGGGCTCAGAGAATGTAACAACCCAGGGGCTGGAAGTGGTACGGGTAGACACTGAGCGCAATTTGCTGCTCATCAAGGGAGCCGTCCCCGGCGCCCCTGGCGGTGACGTGATTGTTCGTCCCGC
Organism: Halieaceae bacterium; assembly: GCA_965237855.1. Lineage (GTDB taxonomy): Bacteria > Pseudomonadota > Gammaproteobacteria > Pseudomonadales > Halieaceae > CBDEGK01. The sequence goes on from CBDEGK010000008.1 coordinate 842,233, forward strand.
GGTCAAGGCATAAGGTTTAGGGGGTCTCAACAGTGGAATTGAGCATAGTTAAGCCAGGCAACGCCGAAGCGGGAAAAGTTTCCGTATCAGATGTTGCCTTTGCACGTGAATATAATGAAGAGCTGGTTCACCAGGTAGTCACCGCCTATTTGGCTGGTGCTCGTCAGGGTACACGTGCACAGAAGAATCGCGCCGCCGTTAGTGGCGGCGGCGCCAAGCCGTGGCGTCAGAAGGGCACGGGTCGTGCTCGTGCGGGAACCATTCGTTCCCCAATCTGGCGTAGCGGTGGTGTGACGTTTGCAGCGCAACCGCAAGATCACACCCAGAAAGTCAATCGCAAGATGTATCGCGCGGCGTTGCGCTCGATCATGTCTGAGCTGGCCCGCCAGGATCGCCTGGTTGTTGTGGAAAGCCTGGACATTGAAGAGCCCAAGACCAAGCTGCTGGTGAAGCAGCTGTCTGACTACGGCCTGGACAACGTGCTGATCATCGCTGCCGAAGTGGGTGAAAACCTGTACCTGGCCGCGCGCAACCTGCACAAGGTTGATGTGCGCGATGTCGACGCAGTAGATCCCGTTAGCCTGATCGCTTACGACAAGGTCATGGTGACCGTCGACGCGGTCAAGAAGTTTGAGGAGATGCTGGGATGAACCAGGAGCGCGTATTTCAAGTGCTGGTAGGTCCGCACATATCCGAAAAGTCGGCAATTGTTGCAGACCTGAACAACCAGTATGTGTTCAAGGTGGCAGTCGATGCGACCAAACTGGAAGTCAAGAAGGCTGTCGAGCAGCTGTTCAAGGTCGACGTCGCTGACGTGCAGACCCTGAAAGTAAAAGGCAAGGTCAAGCGTACCAAGTTTGGTTTTTCCAAGCGCCCGACCTGGAAAAAAGCCTATGTACGTCTGGAGCAGGGTCAAGATATTGACTTTGCCGTGGCAGAATAAGGAGTCGGTTTAAGATGGCAATTGTAAAAAGAAAACCTACCTCTCCCGGACGTCGCCATGTCGTCAGTGTGGTCAGTGAAGATCTGCACAAAGGTGCACCTCACAAAGCCCTGCTGGAGAAGCAGACCAGGAACGGTGGCCGTAATAACAACGGCCGTATCACCACCCGTCATATCGGTGGTGGACACAAGCAGCACTATCGCATCATCGATTTCAAACGCACCAAGGACGGTATACCGGCCGAGGTAGAGCGCCTGGAATACGATCCGAATCGCACGGCTCACATCGCCCTGCTGAAGTATGCCGATGGTGAGCGCCGCTACATCATTGCACCCAAGGGTGTGAAGGCCGGTGACCAGCTTCAGTCTGGTGAAACCGCGCCGATCAAGGTAGGTAACTGCCTACCCCTGCGCAATATACCGGTTGGTAGTGTTGTGCACGGTATTGAATTGAAGCCTGGCAAAGGTGCTCAGTTGGCCCGCAGTGCTGGTGTCTCTGTGCAGCTGGTTGCTCGGGAAGGGCGTCACGCAACGCTGCGCTTGCGTTCGGGCGAAATGCGCAAGGTATTGTCTGAGTGTCGTGCCACCATCGGTGAAGTGTCCAATAGCGAGCACAGTCTACGCAAGCTGGGTAAGGCTGGTGCGGCTCGCTGGCGCGGTGTTCGGCCTACAGTTCGCGGTGTCGCCATGAACCCGGTTGATCACCCACATGGTGGTGGTGAAGGTCGTACTTCCGGTGGTCGCCATCCGGTTTCACCCTGGGGTACCCCGACTAAGGGTTACAAAACTCGTAAAAACAAGCGTACTGACGATCTGATCGTTCGTCGCCGCGGTAAGAAGTAAGAGAGGATAGATAAGTGCCACGTTCACTGAAAAAAGGTCCATTTATTGATCTGCACCTTCTGAAGAAGGTCGACGCCGCGGTTGCAAGCAATGATCGTCGTCCCATCAAAACCTGGTCGCGCCGCTCCATGGTGTCTCCGGATATGGTTGGTCTGACGATTGCGGTTCACAACGGGCGTCAACATGTGCCGGTTCTGATCAACGAAGACATGGTTGGTCACAAGCTGGGTGAATTCGCGATGACGCGTACCTACCGCGGTCACGTGGCAGACAAGAAAGCCAGCTAAGACCAGGGCGAGAGAGAGGTTTAGTGATGGAAGTGCAAGCAAGACTTAAAGGTGCGCAAATCTCAGCACAGAAAGTCCGCCTGGTTGCTGACCAGGTGCGGGGCAAGGGTGTTGAGGAAGCTTTGGATGTGCTGGCTTACAGCAACAAGAAGGCAGCGCAGATTATCAAGAAGATACTGGACTCGGCGATTGCCAATGCCGAGAACAACGAGGGTGCTGATGTCGACGAATTAAAGGTGTCGAGCATTTTTGTAGATGAGGGTATGACTATGAAGCGTCTGCGTCCGCGTGCCAAAGGCCGTGCTGACCGTATATTCAAGCGCTCATGCCATATCACAGTAAAAGTCGCTGACGGCGAAGACTGAGTTTAGGAGACGACCACATGGGTCAAAAAGTACATCCAACTGGCATCCGCCTGGGTATTGTTAAAGAACATACCTCTGTTTGGTATGCGGAAGGCAAGAGCTACTCCGAGAACCTGATCACTGATCTGGAGGTTCGCGCGTATATTTTGAAGGCACTCGATCACGCCTCTGTCAGTCGTGTCGTGATAGAGCGTCCGGCCCAGACCGCACGCATTACCATTCACACGGCTCGCCCCGGTATCGTGATTGGTAAAAAAGGTGAAGACGTAGACAAGCTGCGGAAGATCCTCAGTGACAAAATGGGTGTGCCAGTTCACATAAACATTGAAGAAATTCGCAAGCCCGACCTGGATGCCCGTTTGGTAGCCCAGAACGTAGCTCAGCAATTGGAGCGTCGCGTGATGTTCCGCCGTGCCATGAAGCGTGTGGTGCAAAACGCCATGCGTCAGGGCGCAGAAGGCATCAAGGTGCAGGTTGGTGGTCGCTTGGGTGGAGCTGAAATCGCTCGTACCGAGTGGTACCGCGAAGGCCGTGTGCCTCTGCACACACTGCGTGCAGATATCGATTACGCCACCTACGAGGCCAGCACCACGTACGGCATCCTGGGTGTGAAAGTTTGGATTTTCAAAGGCGAAGTGATTGGCGGCGACGAGCAGGCTGACACCGGTGCCAAGAAGACAGCAACTAATTAAGGGTTACGCAGATGCTTCAACCAAAGCGTACTAAATATCGCAAAATGCATAAGGGCCGCAACCGCGGGCTGGCGCACCGTGGCAGCAAGGTCAGCTTCGGTGAGTTCGGTCTTAAGGCTGTAGGCCGTGGGCGTCTTACCGCGCGCCAGATTGAGGCCGCTCGTCGTGCCATGACCCGTCACATCAAGCGTGGCGGAAAGATCTGGATTCGCGTATTCCCGGACAAGCCCATTACTACCAAGCCACTGGAAGTTCGCCAGGGTAAGGGTAAGGGTAACGTCGAATACTGGGTTGCCCAGGTTCAGCCCGGCAAAGTGCTTTACGAAGTACAGGGTGTATCTGAAGAGCTGGCACGTGAAGCATTCGCGCTGGCCGCAGCCAAGATTCCCGTTGCAACCACATTTGTTAAACGGTCGGTGATGTAATGAAAGCAAGTGAACTGCGTGAAAAGTCCGTAGAGGACCTGAACAAGGATTTGCTCTCTCTGCGTGAAGAGGGCTTTAAGCTGCGTATGCAGAAGTCCACTGGCCAGCTGGGCCAGTCGCATCTACTGCAGCAGAACCAACGCGATATCGCGCGGGTCAAGACTGTCATCACGCAGAAGGCAGGAGAGTAAATCATGGCAGAAGTTCAGGGCAGTGCACGTACCGTCACCGGTCGTGTAGTAAGTAACAAGATGGACAAGACGGTAACCGTACTGATCGAGCGTCGGGTCAAGCACCCGGTATACGGTAAGTACATCACTCGCTCTTCCAGGGTTCACGCTCACGATGAAAACAATGAGTGCGGAATGGGTGACAAGGTAACGGTTGCGGAAACTCGTCCGATTTCCAAGTCAAAGACTTGGACGCTGTTGAAGATTGAAGAAAGCGCCACCCAGGTATAAGCGCTAAGAGGCTGGAGTAGAAAATGATTCAGACACAATCCTATTTGGACGTAGCCGACAACAGTGGTGCACGCCGCGTTATGTGCATCAAGGTGCTGGGTGGCTCAAAGCGTCGTTACGCACACGTTGGTGACCTTATCAAGGTAACCGTGAAGGAAGCAATTCCGCGTGGAAAGGTTAAGAAAGGCCAGGTCATGACCGCAGTAGTTGTGCGTACCAAGAAAGGCGTCCGTCGTCAGGACGGATCACTTATCAAGTTCGACGACAACGCTGCTGTGCTGCTTAACGCACAGAATGCGCCGGTGGGTACCCGTATCTTCGGGCCGGTAACCCGTGAGCTGCGCAGCGAACAGTTTATGAAGATTATTTCTCTGGCACCGGAAGTGCTTTGACACCCGGGCCGAAGGAGAGGAAGTAGAGATGTTGAAGATCAAACGTGATGATGAAGTGATTATCCTGGCCGGTAAGGACAAGGGTAAGCGCGGCAAAGTACAGAAGGTACTGGATAACGGCAAGATGCTGATAACCGGTGTCAATATGATTAAGAAACACACCAAGCCCAACCCGCAAATGGGTGTGGCTGGTGGCATTGTTGAACGTGAAGCCCCGATCCAGGGTTCCAATGTTGCGATTTTTAATCCCAACACCAACAAAGCTGACCGGGTGGGTATCAAGGTAGATGGCGACACCAAGGTGCGCATCTTTAAATCCAGTGGTGAGGCGATAGACGCTTAAGCGGACGTAAAGACAATGGCAACGCTGAAAAAAGTATACAAAGACGAAATCGCACCCAGGCTGAAAGAAGAGCTGGGTCTCGACAACGTAATGGAAGTGCCCCGTATCACCAAGATCACCCTGAATATGGGTGTTGGTGAAGCGCTGGGGGACAAAAAAGTCCTGGATAACGCCGTCGGTGATATGCAAAAAATCGCCGGGCAAAAGCCGATCATAACCAAGGCGCGTCGTTCAATCGCGGCTTTTAAGGTACGTGAAGGCTGGCCGATCGGATGCAAGGTAACACTGCGCAGCGATCGCATGTATGAATTCCTGGAGCGCCTGATCAGCATTGCGATCCCGCGTGTTCGTGACTTCCGCGGCATCAGCCCGAAGTCTTTTGATGGTCGTGGCAATTTCGCCATGGGTGTTACCGAGCAGATTATTTTCCCGGAAATTGATTATGACCAGGTTGATGCACTGCGCGGTATGGATATCACTATTACGACTTCAGCTCGTACGGACGATGAAGGCCGCGCCCTGTTGCGCGCTTTCAACTTCCCGCTAAGAGCCGAGAGAGAGGCTTAGAGTATGGCTAAAAAATCGATGATTGCGCGTGAGAACAAGCGTACGCGCACGGTAGCAAAATACGCAGCCAAGCGCGCGGAGTTGAAAGCAATACTCAGCTCCACGACTGCTAGCGACGAAGAGAAGTGGGAAGCACAGGTGAAGTTTCAGAAACTGCCTCGCGATGCCAGCCCGGTTCGTCAACAGACCCGCTGCCAGATTACCGGGCGTCCCCACGCCGTTTATCGTAAATTTGGCCTGTGCCGCAACAAGTTGCGTGAAGCAGCGATGCGTGGTGATGTGCCCGGCCTGGTTAAGGCCAGCTGGTAAGACAGCCCTGAGCTGCTGAAGAGAGAGCAAAACTATGAGTATGCAAGATCCAGTTTCAGACATGTTGACCCGCATCCGCAATGCGCAGATGGCAGGTAAGACGACCGTCGATATGCCCGCTTCCAAATTGAAGCTGGCGGTGTGCGAAGTGCTGAAAGAAGAAGGTTACATCGCCGATGTGACCCGTATAGAAAATGGGGTCAAGGCCGATCTGCGGGTCGACCTGAAGTACCACCAGGGTCAGCCAGTGATTGCGGAGATCGATCGGGTCAGTCGCCCGGGTCTGCGGCAGTATTCCGATAAGGATGGCATTCCTACGGTGCGCGCTGGATTAGGTGTGGCTATTGTTTCCACGAGTCAGGGTGTGATGACTGATCGCGCTGCTCGTGCTGCCGGTATCGGTGGCGAAGTGCTTTGCACCGTATTCTAGAAAGAACAGGAATTTAAACACTATGTCCAGAGTCGCAAAAAACCCGGTAACGGTGCCCAGTGGAGTCGAGGTCAAGCTTGATGGCAAAGACCTCACCATAAAGGGCGATAAGGGTGAGCTGCAGATGACTATCCACGAAGGGGTAGAAGTCTCGCAGGAAGATAACGTGCTGACTTTCGCAGCTGTCGACAATGATGCAGTTGCCATGTCCGGTACAACCCGTGCCTTGGTTAATAACATGGTCGTTGGTGTAACCAACGGTTTCGAGAAGAGGCTGCAGCTAAATGGTGTTGGCTATCGTGCATCCGTGTCAGGCAAGAAGCTGAACCTGACGCTGGGCTTTTCACACCCAGTTGAGTATGAGCTGCCGGAGGGCATTTCCGCGGAGCTGCCTAGCCAGACCGAGATTATAGTGAAAGGTGCAGACAAGCAGGCCGTGGGCCAGGCAGCGGCAGAAATCCGCGCCTTCCGCCCGCCAGAGCCATACAAAGGTAAAGGTGTTCGTTACGCGGATGAGCGTGTCCGTCGTAAGGAAGCCAAGAAGAAGTAGGTAAAGGTATGAGCGTAAAAAATGATTCAAGGCTGCGTCGCGCGCGTCGTGCTCGCGCTAAAATACGGGAACTGGGTGTTAACCGTTTGTCGGTACATCGCACTCCGCGCCACATTTATGCCCAGATTATAGCTCCGGCCGGCGACAAGGTTTTGGCCAGCGCCTCTACCCTGGACAAGGGCTTGCGTGACAGCAGTACCGGCAATATCGGTGCGGCCGCGGAAGTGGGTAAGTTGGTGGCCGAGCGTGCCAAGGCCGCCGGCATCGACAAAGTTGCGTTCGATCGCGGCGGTTTCAAGTATCACGGACGCGTGAAGGCCCTGGCCGACGCAGCCCGTGAAAATGGTCTGGAATTCTAAGGTTACCGATTATGGCGTATAACGATCGTAAGAAAGATGACAATAGCGAAGGCCTGCAAGAAAAGCTGGTCCAGGTAAACCGTGTTGCTAAAGTGGTCAAAGGTGGCCGTATTTTTGGTTTCACCGCCCTGTCAGTTGTTGGCGATGGTAACGGTAAAGTGGGCTTCGGTCGCGGTAAAGCGCGCGAAGTGCCAGTCGCTATTCAGAAGGCGATGGAAAATGCCCGTCGCAATATGATTGAAGTGGAGCTGGACAACGGCACCATTCAGTACCCGATCAAGGCCAACCATGGCGCATCCAAGATCTACATGCAGCCGGCCTCTGAAGGTACTGGAGTGATTGCCGGTGGCGCGATGCGCGCCGTGCTGGAAATTGCTGGCGTACACAATGTACTGGCCAAGTGTTACGGCTCTACCAACCCGGTCAACGTGGTTCGTGCCACGATCAAGGGTTTGCAGGAAATGGCTTCTCCCGAAGCGGTCGCCGCCAAGCGTGGCAAGACCGTTGAAGAGATTTTGAATTAAAGACAGAGAGAGTGACGGCTTAGAGTCATGGCTAAAGCAACTATTAAAGTAACGCAAATTCGCAGCAGCAGTGGGCGTCTGAAGAATCACAGGGCATGTATTGCTGGCCTGGGTTTGCGTCGAATTGGTCACACCGTTGAAGTGGAGGATACCCCCTCTGTGCGCGGCATGATCAATAAAGTTAACTACCTGCTACGTGTTGAGGAGTAAGGGCAATGAGTGAAGCAATGCGTTTGAACTCGCTGAGCCCGGCTCCGGGTTCGAAAAAGGACGCCAAGCGCGTCGGTCGCGGCATAGGCAGTGGCACTGGCAAAACTTGTGGCCGTGGCCACAAGGGACAGAAGGCTCGTTCCGGCGGCTCTATCAGGCCCGGATTCGAGGGTGGCCAGATGCCCCTGCAGAAGCGCTTGCCGAAGTATGGTTTTACCTCTCGCATCGCTCGCACTACGGCGCAGATTCGCCTGGGTGAATTAGCCAGGGTTGACGCTGAAGTAATTGACCTGGACGCGCTGAAAGCAGCTGACCTGGTGAAAGACAATGTGCTGCGGGCCCGAGTGTTCCTGTCCGGTGAGTTGGACAAGGCAGTAACGATAAAGGGCCTGGGTGTAACCAAAGGCGCTCGTGCAGCTATCGAGCAGGCCGGCGGGAAAATCGAGGAATAAATGGGTAAACCGCAGTTACCCGGTGGTGTTAACACCGCAGGACTAGGCGAGCTTTTTGCTCGCCTTCGTTTTGTTTTAATGGCGATCATTGTTTATCGCATTGGCACCCATATCCCGGTGCCGGGCATAAACCCGGATCAGATTGCGGCACTGTTTAACCAGAACCAGGGCACCATACTGGGGCTGGCCAATATGTTTAGCGGGGGTGCGCTGGAGCGCATGAGTATCCTCGCGCTGGGCATCATGCCCTACATCTCTGCATCGATCATTATGCAGCTGATGTCGGCAGTGAGTCCTCAGCTGGAGCAGCTGAAAAAGGAAGGCGAGTCTGGTCGCCGCAAGATCAGCCAATACACCCGTTATTTAACGGTGCTATTGGCGCTGGTCCAGGCCACGGGTATGTCCGTGGGCATGGCCAACCAGGGTATGGCCTACAGCGTGAACCTGTTGTTCTACGTTGTGGCTATTACTTCACTGGTCACCGGTGCCGTGTTCATGATGTGGCTGGGTGAACAGATAACTGAGAAGGGTGTTGGTAACGGCATCTCTCTCTTGATTTTTGCCGGTATCGTGGCAGGTTTACCTGCAGCGATCGGGCAGTCGCTGGAATCGGCCCGTCAGGGCGAACTCAACATCCTGGTGTTGTTGTTCATCCTGGCACTGGCGATAGCGGTGATCTATATGATCGTCTTTATCGAGCGAGGTCAGCGGCGTATAACCGTGAATTATGCAAATCGGCAGCAGGGCCGTCGGCAGTACCAGGCCCAGAGCAGTCATTTGCCGTTGAAAGTAAATATGGCGGGTGTGATCCCGGCCATTTTTGCCAGCAGCATCCTGCTGTTTCCGGCGTCAATTGCCCAGTGGTTTGGCGGTGGCGGGGAATCAGACTTGTTGCAGGAAATTGCTCTGGCCATTGGCCCGGGTCAGCCGCTGAACATATTGTTGTTCTCGGTGTTGATTGTGTTTTTCTGCTTCTTCTACACGGCGTTGATGTTCAACCCGGAAGAAGTGGCTGACAACCTGAAGCGTTCAGGTGCTTTTGTACCGGGAATCCGTCCCGGCGCTCAGACCGCCAATTATATTGATGGCGTGCTGACCCGATTGACGGTGTTTGGTGCGGCCTATATCGCCCTGGTTTGTCTGATGCCACAATTTTTGGTGGTGATGTGGAATGTGCCCTTTTACCTGGGCGGCACCTCACTGCTGATCGTGGTGGTAGTGGTTATGGACTTCATGGCTCAGATACAGAGCCACATGATGTCTCAGCAGTACGATTCGGTCATGAAAAAGGCCAATTTGAAGAATTACGGAGGTACCGGACGCGTCCGGTAAGTGGAGAAGAAGTCATGAAGGTACGAGCTTCAGTCAAGAAGATGTGCAGGAACTGCAAGGTTGTTCGCCGCAAGGGTGTTGTGCGGGTGATATGCAGTGCCGAACCACGCCACAAACAGCGTCAAGGTTGATTTTGGCAAAGTTTGTACATTTGATTTTTTTGTTTGATATCGCTAGAATGCTGCGCCTTTCGCGCCGCGTCTCTGCCCTCTCTGTATACAGTCAGGGGCCGGGATACGGTGTTGTATTAGTTGCGCGCAGCGGTCTCGCGTAAGTATTTGGAGAGTTTTGGATGGCTCGTATAGCCGGTGTAAACATACCCGATCACAAGCATGCTGTGATCTCGCTGACCTACATTTACGGTGTTGGTCGCACTAATGCGCGCAACTTGTGTGCCGCCACGGGTGTAGAGGAGCAGGCCAAGATTGGTGAGCTCAGTGAAGAGCAGATGGACGCACTGCGTGCCGAGGTCACCAAGCTGACCGTGGAAGGTGACTTGCGTCGTGAAGTCTCCATGAACATCAAGCGTCTGATGGACCTGGGGTGCAACCGCGGTCTGCGCCATCGTCGTGGATTGCCGCTGCGTGGGCAGCGTACCAAAACCAATGCTCGTACCCGTAAGGGGCCGAGGAAGCCTATCCGTAGGTAAGAGACTTTTTAGAAGACCGCTCGGGGTTTGTGCCCTGTAGGAGGTTTAGTGACGCTAAGTCACGATTTGGAATAAGCAGTAACTGACAAGCAGTACCCTATTAGTGTAGCTACACCGAAGTGTAGCGTTGATATTAAGACAGGAAGAAACTATGGCTAAGCCAGGTGCCAAAGGCACTCGTAAAAAGATCACCAAGACCGTTGTTGACGGCATCGCGCATATTCACGCGTCTTTCAACAATACCATCATTACCATTACCGATCGCCAGGGCAATACCCTGAGTTGGGCCACTGCTGGTGGTTCAGGTTTCCGCGGTTCGCGCAAAAGCACGCCCTTTGCCGCCCAGGTGGCAGCCGAGCGCGCTGGAGAAGCGGCCAAGGAATACGGTCTACAGAACCTGGACGTACAAGTGAAGGGCCCCGGACCGGGTCGTGAATCTGCCGTACGTGCCCTCAACAGTTGCGGCTTCAAGATCAGCAACATCACGGACGTAACGCCGATTCCACACAACGGCTGTCGTCCTCCCAAGAAACGTCGCGTATAAAGGCAGGTATTCAACATGGCTAGATATATAGGACCCAAGTGCAAGCTTGCCCGCCGTGAAGGAACTGACCTGTTCCTGAAAAGTGGCGTGCGGGCTTTGGAAAGCAAGTGCAACATTGAAAACGCCCCTGGTCAGCATGGCGCCCGTCGTGGCCGTCTTTCTGACTACGGTGTGCAGCTGCGTGAAAAGCAGAAAGTTCGTCGCATATATGGCGTGCTTGAAAAGCAGTTCCGCAACTACTACAAGGAAGCGGCTCGTCTGCGCGGTGCAACCGGTGAAAACCTGCTGCGCCTGCTCGAATCGCGCCTCGATAACGTGGTATACCGCATGGGTTTCGGCTCTACCCGCGCCGAGTCGCGGCAGCTGGTGTCCCACCGTGCGATTCTGGTCAATGGCCAGAGCGTTAACATTCCTTCTTACCAGGTAAGCCCCGGCGACGTGGTTTCCATCCGTGAGAAAGCCAAGAAGCAACTGCGAGTGCAGTCTTCCCTGGCCCTGGCTGCCCAGCGCGGTGAGCCCGAGTGGATTGAAGTGGACAGCGACAAGCTGGAGGGCACGTTCAAAGCCTATCCGGATCGTCAAGATCTGTCTTCCGAGATCAATGAAAATCTGATCGTCGAACTCTACTCCAAGTAATCTACTAACCGGATAATAGATACACAGGTGCCTTTATGCAGACTGCAGTAAACGAATTTCTTACACCACGTGTTATAAATGTCGACGTTAAGAGCGACACCCGTGCCCAGGTTACCCTGGAGCCTCTTGAGCGTGGCTTTGGCCACACCCTGGGTAACGCCCTGCGCCGCATCCTTCTTTCTTCCATGCCCGGCTGTGCCATCACCGAAGTTGAGATCGACGGTGTGCTACACGAGTACAGCGCTATTGAAGGCGTACAGGAAGACGTCATTGAAATCCTGCTGAACCTCAAGGGCGTAGCCCTGATGATGCATGGTAAGGATACCGCTGAGCTGACACTGAGCAAGAAAGGCCCGGGTACAGTCACCGCTGGTGATATCCAGGTCGACCACGAAGTTGAAATTTGCAACCCCGAGCACGTGATTTGCCACCTGAACGGTAAATCTTCAGTCAGCATGACGCTGACCGTTGCCCGCGGCCGTGGTTATTCGCCTGCTGACAGCCGCGACAATGAGGAAGAGGAAACTCGTTCTATTGGCCGGTTGCAGCTCGATGCTACCTACAGCCCGGTCCATCGTGTGTCCTACGTAGTCGAGTCTGCTCGTGTAGAGCAGCGCACCGATCTGGACAAGCTGGTGCTGGACCTGGAAAGCAACGGCACCATTGATCCGGAAGAGGCGATCCGTCGTGCAGCCACCATCCTGCAACAGCAGTTGGCGGTGTTCGTTGACCTGGAAAGCGAGAAGCTGGAAGACGCGCCAGAGGAAGAGGACGAAGTTGATCCGATCCTGCTGCGCCCGGTCGATGACCTGGAGCTGACGGTTCGCTCCGCGAACTGCCTGAAGGCCGAGAACATTTACTACATCGGTGACCTTGTTCAGCGCACAGAAGTTGAGCTGCTGAAAACCCCGAACCTGGGTAAGAAGTCACTGACCGAAATCAAAGACGTACTGGCATCTCGCGGCTTGTCCCTGGGAATGCGCCTGGACAACTGGCCGCCAGCCAGCCTCAAGAACGACGACCGGGTACTGAGCGTCTAGAGATCAAGGGGTCAGACTCCTTGAAAAAATGAGTTTAAATTTGAAGCAGGTGTTTCAAGGAGTCTGATCCCTTGATCGCCGAAATAAAGGACTGGAAAAATGCGACATCGTCATAGTGGACGTCAGTTAAATCGCAATAGCTCTCACCGCAAGGCTATGTTCCGTAACATGGCTACTTCGCTGGTCGAGCACGAGCTGATCAAGACTACCCTGCCCAAGGCCAAAGAATTGCGCCGCGTGGCTGAGCCCCTGATCACCTTGGCCAAGAATGACAGCGTCGCCAATCGCCGCCTGGCATTTGACCGCCTGCGTGATAAGGCTGCCGTTGGTAAACTCTTTACTGAGCTGGGCCCGCGCTACCAGGAGCGTCCCGGTGGTTATATTCGCATCCTCAAGTGTGGTTATCGCACCGGTGACAAAGCGCCGATGGCCTATGTTGAACTGGTCGACCGCCCGCAGGTAGAAGAAGCATTCGAGGACGACGAAGATTAAGACCGTCAGGTCTTGGAGAAGCCGGGCATAGCCCGGCTTTTTATTGCCCGTTATACTCCCCACCTATGACTGAAAATAACACCCAACCCGTGCTTGCCGTCGATCTCGATGGCACTTTGATGCGCGGAGATCTTTCTGGCGAATCATTATTAGCATACCTGCGTGGCAACCCACTGCGCCTGTTCCAGGTACTAAACTGGGCGCGGGTTAGCAAGGCACATGCCAAAAGGCAGTTGGCTCAGCGGGTGGAAATTGATTACACCAGCCTGGTGTATCAGACAGAGGTGGTAGAGTTCATCGCCGCAGAGCGACAGGCTGGGCGCCGAACTTGCCTCGCCACCGGATCGGATGAACTCCTGGTAAGACCCCTTGCAGACCACGTGGGCTGCTTCGATGATGTGATTGCCAGTGACGGGGTGGTTAATAAAACCGGCAGAGACAAGGTAGCTGCCCTGGATGAAGCCTATGGCCCGAGCAACTACAGTTACATTGGCAATAGTTCCGTGGATTTCCGAGTCTGGCCTGATTGTCAGCAGGTCTATGTGGCCTCTGCCAGCGAGAAATTCACCGGTGAAGTCGAAAAGCGTTTTAGCATCGACAAGTTATTCCAGTACCACGGCAACAGCCCAATCACCTGGTTGCGGCAAATGCGGGTCTACCAGTGGTTGAAAAACCTGTTGTTGTTCGTGCCGCTGTTAGTTGGGCACAGTTACGGAGATACGGGTGCGGTAGCGCAAAATGTCCTCGCCTTTTTGTCCTTCTCGCTCTGTGCCAGCGCTATTTACGTGCTGAATGACCTTTCTGACTTATCCTTTGACCGGGCCCACCCGCGTAAACGAAAGCGGCCGCTTGCCAATGGCGATATGCAGATCCTGGTGGCCATTCTATTAGTGCCGGTATTGTTGTTCGGATCTTTTCTGCTGTCCTTGTTTCTGCCCGCCGAATTCCAGACAGTGTTGCTGCTGTATGCGGCCACGACTATTGCTTACTCTGCGAGGCTCAAGCGCATCGCGATTCTCGATGTATTAGTACTGGCGACTCTGTATACGCTGCGCATTGTAGCGGGCGGCGTGGCCTTGGCTATTCCCCTGAGTTTCTGGCTGCTAGCGTTTTCCATGTGTTTGTTTCTGTCGCTGGCACTGATGAAGCGCTATACCGAATTGCGGGAAATTGAGCAGGGCGCGGATGACAGCGGCGGGCGTGGCTATCGCGCGGGTGACAGCGGTTTTGTGCTGGGTTTGGGCGGCGCAGCGGGCTACGCCTCGGTTATGGTGCTGGCTCTGTACATTAACAGCGAAGTTGTTCAGCAGTATTACAGCAATATGGGGGCATTGTGGCTGATTTGCCCGTTGATGTTGGGCTGGGTCAGTCACATGTGGTTCGCCGCCTATCGCAATCGCATGCACGATGATCCGATCCTTTTTGCGCTCAGGGACGTTGTCAGCCTGGCTTGCGCTCTGATGCTGGCGGCGCTGTTCGTGGTAGCTATCTGATGCGATCCTGGGGCGGTCTTCCTGCCACTGCCCAGGCTTCAATAGCCGTTGCCTGGCGGGATGAAATTCTTGCCAAATGGACCCAGCCGATACTGCCAGTGGGCTCTGGTCGCAGTTACGGTGATGTCGGCCTCGCCGCCAGTGGTACGGTGATGGACCTCAGTGCCATGGACCGGGTGATTCACTTTGATGCCGAGCGCGGAACTATACGTTGTGAAGCGGGGGTTACCCTGGGGCAAGTCATGCAGTTGGTAGTGCCGCGGGGTTGGATGTTACCGGTTCTACCGGGCACCCAGTTTGTCACCGTTGCCGGAGCAGTCGCCAATGATATCCATGGTAAAAATCATCACGCTGTAGGCACCTTTGCTTGTCATATCAATCGCCTCGGATTCCTGCGATCCGATGGTGAAGAAATCGAATGCTCGGCGGATGACCATCCCGAATGGTTTGCTGCGACACTCGGTGGCCTGGGATTGACCGGTGTCATTCTCTGGGTAGAGATTCAGTTGCGACCGGTTGCCGGGCCCTGGCTGGACAGTGAAACAATCAAGTTCGCGTCATTGGCGGAGTTTTTCAGCCTCAGCGAAGAATCTGAGAATGAATTTGAGTACACGGTTTCCTGGATCGATTGCCTTAGTGGCAAGGTGCGAGGGCACTTTAATCGCGCCAATCATATCCAGGCCAATCATGCCCAGGCGAACCAGGTTGCGCCCGGCGAAAAGTCGCTGCCGGGTGTACCGTTGGCGCTGCCGGTATCGCCGGTGAACCGACTGACGTTGAAAGCGTTTAACAGTCTCTACTTCCATCGCCAACGGCAGCAACGCAAGGTGGAACTCGCTCCGTGGCACAGTTGGTTTTTCCCTCTTGACGCTATTCCCAACTGGAATCGCCTCTACGGGAGAGCCGGGTTTCGGCAATATCAGTGCGTGGTGCCCGATGAGGCGGTGAGTGATCTATTGGCGATTGTTCGTAAAGCCGGGCAGGGGTCTATGCTGGCGGTGTTGAAGAAATTTGGCGACAGCCCATCGCCAGCGCTGATGTCCTTTCCCCGCCCTGGCACCACCCTGGCGCTGGACTTTCCCTGGCGAGGCAATAAAACCACAGATCTGTTTAAACACCTGGATGCGGTAGTATTCAGTCATGGTGGGGCGTTGTATCCCGCCAAGGATGCTCACATGAGCAGTCATGATTTTAAGGCTGCCTACCCAGCCTGGGAGCAAATTGAAGACATGCGTGACCCGAAGATAAATTCCCTGTTCTGGCAACGAGTAACCGGAGATAGTTGATGGCAAGAGCGGTTATTATCGGCGCGAATTCAGCGATTGCACGGGCCACGGCGCGTCGACTGGCGGCCCGCGGCGATCAGCTGGTGCTGGCGGGGCGCAATGCGGGGCGACTGGATACCATCGCCCAGGACTTGCGAGCGAGAGATGCGGCCAAAGTAGAGACGGTCGCTTTTAGTGCCGCCACCGATGCCGATTATGAAGCGCTGGCCTCTGAGTTGTGGGGGCAAGGTATAGATACCTTACTGGTAGCGCATGGTTCGTTGCCAGATCAGGCTGCGGTACAGGATGATGTTGAGGCCACCCGCCGGGAATTTGAAGTTAATGCGCTCAGTAGCATCAGCTTGTTGGCAGCCTTCGCCGCTCGTTTCGAGGAACAGGGTAACGGTCAGATCGTGGTGATTTCATCCGTTGCTGGAGATCGGGGCCGGCAGTCCAACTACGTCTATGGCGCCGCCAAGGCGGCGGTGAGTGCCTACCTGCAAGGCTTGCGCAATCGCCTGTCCAAAGCCGGCATACACGTCCTGACTGTCAAACCGGGTTTCGTTGACAGCCCGATGACAGCCCACCTGCCAAAGAGCCCCATCTGGGCCCGGCCGGAGGCCATTGCCGCCGGCATTATGCGTGGCCTGGAGCGCGGCAGTGATGTGGTCTACCTGCCAGGGTTCTGGCGCTATATCATGCTGGTGATCAAGCTCATCCCCGAGCAAATTTTCAAGAAACTGTCTCTATAGACAGGAGGTAGCCATGTCCGTTGTATACCCCACTCTCAATTTTGATCTCGGCGAAGAGATCGATATGCTGCGCGAAGCGGTGCATGGCTTCGCCCAGGCGGAGATTGCTCCTCGCGCCGAGCAAATCGACATCGACAACGAGTTTCCAGCGGACCTGTGGCAGAAGATGGGCGACATGGGATTGCTGGGAATTACGGTGAAGGAAGAATATGGCGGCTCTAGCATGGGTTACCTGGCCCACGTTGTGGCCATAGAGGAAATTTCCCGCGCCTCTGCTGCGGTAGGTCTTTCCTACGGCGCTCACTCCAATCTCTGCGTGAACCAGATTCACAAGAACGGTACTGAAGAGCAAAAACAGAAGTACTTACCCAAGCTATGCTCTGGCGAACACGTCGGTGCCCTGGCCATGTCTGAACCCAATGCCGGTTCTGACGTGGTGAGCATGAAGCTCAAAGCGGAGAAGCAAGGTGATAAGTACATCTTCAATGGCAACAAGATGTGGATTACCAATGGGCCCGAGGCCAATACCTATGTGATTTATGCCAAAACTGATCCCGAGGCGGGTTCTCGGGGGATTACAGCTTTCATCGTCGAGCGGGAGAGTCCCGGTTTTTCCCAGGCGCAAAAGCTCGACAAGCTGGGCATGCGTGGTTCCAACACTTGTGAGCTGGTGTTCGAAGATTGTGAGGTCCCTGCGGAGAATATTCTGGGACAGGAAGGCCGGGGCGTACAGGTATTAATGAGCGGCCTCGATTTTGAGCGAACGGTGCTGTCCGGCGGTCCCACCGGCATCATGATGGCCTGTATGGACCAGGTACTGCCTTATATCCACGACCGCAAGCAGTTTGGTCAGTCCATCGGTGAGTTCCAGCTGGTGCAGGGTAAGCTGGCGGATATGTACACTCACATGAATGCTTCCAAGGCATTCCTGTATGCGGTGGCGAAGGCCTGTGATCGCGGTGAGGAAAGTCGTAAGGATGCCGCGGCAGTGATTCTGTATACGGCAGAGAAGGCCACCCAGATGGCGCTGGATGCGATCCAGTTGCTGGGGGGCAATGGCTACATGAACGAGAACCCGACCGGTCGCTTTCTGCGTGACGCCAAACTCTATGAAATCGGTGCGGGCACCTCGGAAGTGCGGCGTATGTTGATTGGCCGCGAACTGTTTATGGATACCCAGTAAGTCATGTCGGCCCTGCCAGCCACAGTTCGTATCGTAGAAGTAGGCCCGCGCGATGGCCTGCAAAACGAAAAACAGCCGATAGATGCTGACATCAAGATCCAGTTGGTCGAGAAATTGGCCGATGCGGGTGTTGCCTATATTGAAACCGGCAGCTTCGTGAACCCGAAGTGGATACCGCAGATGGCGGGCAGTGACGAGGTGTTTGCCGGTGTGCAACGAAAAGCTGGTGTCACCTATGCGGCGCTGACGCCTAATCTGCGAGGCTACCAGCGCGCCGTCGAGGCAGAGGCTCCTGAAGTGGCCGTGTTTATTGCTGCCTCAGAGGCATTCAGCCAGAAAAACACCAATTGCAGTATCGCCGAGAGTTTGCAGCGCGCCGAGGAGCTGGTGGCGGCGGCACAAGCCGACAAGGTGTCGGTACGTGGCTATGTCTCCTGCGTGGTCGCCTGTCCCTACGAGGGAGATATTGAGCCGGCACTAGTGGCTGAACTCGCTGAGAAGCTCATCACCATGGGCTGTTACGAAGTTTCCCTCGGTGACACCATCGGTGTGGGCACGCCAGCCAGCGTCGGTATTATGCTCGATGCGGTGCTGCAGCGGCTGCCTGCCGATAACCTGGCGGTGCATTTGCACGACACTTACGGCCAGGCCCTGGCCAATATCTACGCCGCCCTGCAAAAGGGGGTGGCGGTGGTCGACAGTTCGGTGGCCGGCCTCGGGGGATGCCCCTACGCCAAGGGGGCAACCGGCAATGTCGCCACTGAGGACGTGGTGTATATGCTAGATGGCCTCGGCATTAAACACGGCATCGACCTCAATAGTTTGGTAACAGCAGGTGATTTTATCTGCACCCACTTGGGTCGGTACAACGGTTCCAAGGTGGCGACAGCACTACTGAAAAAAGCAGGGGAATAGAGTTTCCCGGAGATCAGTGGTCATCCTGGCGGCTTTCATTTTTCAGCGCCTGCTCGGTGATTTCGTGGTAGAGGTCGATAATCTTCGCCACCAGCTCCTCGAATTCCGGGAATTTATGCAATAACGCTTCTATCTGCTTGGAGCGATCCAGAATCCGCCTTAATACCTCGATTTCTCCGTCGCTTAATTTCTTGCCGGCGGCCACCTCTTCTTTCATCTTCATCAGCGCGGGCAGCCGGTATTTGACGAAGCGCTCAATCAGCAGGGCCGAGATGGCCGTGTGCTCAAGGTCTGAATCGTCCTGCATCGCTATGCACCCCTGAATCTCTTGCCAGACAACTAATGTAACCGTTTGTTGGTATTGAATCACGGCTTAGGGTCTACAATGATTAGGTATACCACAGGGAGAACCCGGTGCCGTGACAACCATAAAATCAACTTGTCCCCGCGACTGTTACGATGGTTGCGGCATCCTGGTCCATATCGAAGAGGGCAAGCAACCGCGCGTCGTGGGCGATCCTGATCATCCAACCTCTCGCGGTCGGCTCTGTGGCAAATGCGGTATCGCCTACAATGGCATCTGGCAGGATAAAGCTGTGCGGCTGACGACGCCTTTGCGCCGCACCGGTACCAAAGGCTCCGGCCAATTCGAGGCCATCAGCTGGGAGCAGGCGCTCTCGGAAATTGCCACAAGATACAACGGCATTATCGACAGTCACGGTGCCGAGGCGATCCTGGGCTGCCACTACAGTGGCACCCTCGGCTTGCTGGGCTACAGCTTCCCGTCCCGGCTGATGAATCACCTGGGCGCGACGGAGGTGAATTACGATACCATTTGCAATACTGCCGGCGGCCTGGCCTGGACCCTGTTGTTTGGCACTGCCTATGCGGGT
This sequence comes from Halieaceae bacterium, assembly GCA_965237855.1. Lineage (GTDB taxonomy): Bacteria > Pseudomonadota > Gammaproteobacteria > Pseudomonadales > Halieaceae > CBDEGK01. The sequence goes on from CBDEGK010000008.1 coordinate 861,578, forward strand.
TTTGATCCGCGCACGGCGCAGGACTCTGCCTGTATCCTGGTCTGGGGCGCCAACCCCTCGCACTGTGCCCCGCATATGCATGAGCATTGGCTCAAGGAGTCGCCCGCCAAAGTGGTGGTGATTGATCCCCTGCGCACTGAAACCGCACAGTCTGCCGACCTGCATTTGCAGCTGCGGCCCGGCACCGACGCGGCATTGGCCTTCTCCCTGGTGCATTGTTTGCGTGAACTCGGTGCTATTGATGAGGCCTTTGTGAGCGAGCATGTGCTGGGGGCCGATGAAATCGAAGCCACCATTGCTGAATGCACCGCGGCATGGGGCGAGGCGCAAACCGGAGTGCTGGCTGCAGATATTCAACAAGCCGCGGCATTCTACGCCGCGGGCCCAGCCCTGCTGTGGGCCGGGCAAGCCCTGCAGCGTCAGCCCCAGGGCGGCAATATTATGCGTGCGGCGGGTCTGTTACCAGCATTGACCGGCAACGTGGGCAAAGCCGGTGCGGGCTTTTTCTATTTGAATGATACCCACAGCATTGCTGGCGCCGATGAGGATTACCTGGTGGCTGCCCAGTTGGCGAAGGCGAAGCCGGAAATGGTGGGGGCACTGGACCTGGCCGATCGCCTGGCCGATCCCGAGGAATTCAAGGCCTTCATGGTGTGGAATACCAACCCCCTGGCGAGCTGCTCAGACCAACAAAAATTGCGCGATGCCTGTGCGCGGGAAGACTTGTTCACCGTCGTGCTGGAATGCTTCCAGACTGACACCGCCAATTACGCGGACATTATTCTGCCCGCTGCGAGCTTCCTCGAAATAGATGACATTGCCGCCAGCTATATGAACCTCACCGTCGGCGCCCAGAGCAAGGTACGCGAGCCCATTGGAGAATCCCGCTCCAACCAGGATATTTTCCGCTGTATCGCCGCCGCCATGGAACTGGAAGAACCGGCGCTGTTTGAACAAGATGAACAAGTCATCGAACGCTTGCTGGAACAGATGGGCTTTGAGGGCGGATTTTCCGTGCTCAAGCAACAGGGCTTCTTCCATGTGAATGGCGAGCAACCCCTGATACTGCATGAAGCCCTCAACTTTGATACGCCCAGCGGTCATATCGAAATCGCCTCTAGCCAGGCCGAAAAAATGGGCTTGCCTCGAGTTCCCCACGCCGGCGTGGATGCTGCGCCCGCAGCGGGCCATTACCGCCTGATATCGCCCGGCTCCAAATGGCGCCTGAACGACGAATACGCAAACGAACCGAAAATCGATCAGCGCGCCGGCGTCGCCGAACTGATTTTGTGTGAACAGGATGCAGCAGACCTCGGTATAGCGGAGGGCGGCAAGGTGAGCGTGGCCACGGCGAACGGGGCGATCACCCTGACCGCACAGATCGATGAATTGGTGCAACCGGGCACGGTAGTCTCCTACAAAGGCCGCTGGCCCAGTCGTGAGGCGGGAGGCAATAACATCAACTCTATTCACGTGGGCGAGAAGTGCGATATGACTGGAGGCACCAGTGTGCACGGTATGATGGTCACTATCTCGCCAGTTTGACCTCCGCCAGCGGTAGGGGTCATCTACACTAGCTGTATGACTAGTACCTCCCTCGACCAGCTTCGTCAGCAAGTTCGATTCGCCACTTGTGCCGATGAGCCAGAGGCAGTAGAGCAGCTGTTGCGGGCTAATTTCCTGGATTCAGCGGCGCGGGAGGCAGTTCGCAATCGCGCCATTGACCTGGTGGATCGTTGCCGCAGGCTAAGCCATAGGGCGGGTACTCTCGATGCTTTCCTACAGGAGTTTGGCCTGTCTAACAATGAAGGCATAGCCCTGATGTGCCTGGCCGAAGCCCTGCTGCGGGTGCCGGATGATGAGACCGCCGACCGGCTTATCGCTGAGAAAATACATTCCGGTGACTGGGGTGCGCACAAGGGCAAGTCTTCCTCGACGTTTGTTAATGCTTCGGTCTGGGGTTTATTGCTTACCGGTCGTATTGTGCGATTGGATGAGGAGATCACCCAGGATACGACTGGCTGGCTGGGACGGCTGGTTAGCACCCTGGGCGAGCCCGTTGTGCGGCAGGCGGTTCTGCAGGCCATGCGCATCATGGGCGGCCAATATGTGTTGGGGCGCACGATAGCCGAGGGTCTCCATAAGGGTGCAAAAGACAATCCGCTCGGCACCCGGTTCTCCTTCGATATGTTGGGGGAAGGTGCGCGAACAGCGGCGGACGCTGAGCGCTATTTCCAATCCTATGCCGATGCCATTGGGGAAATAGCGACATCGGTAAGCAGCCAGTCGGTGATCGAGGCCAACGGCATTTCCGTGAAACTGTCAGCCCTGCATCCGCGTTATGAGTACCTGAAGAAACAACGTGTCGTGAATGAATTACTGCCGCGGGTGAAAAGCCTGGCGCTGATGGCCAAAAAAGGCGGCATGGGTTTTAGTATCGATGCCGAGGAAGCCGATCGACTGGATATTTCCCTGGAATTGTTTCAAGCCCTGGCGGGAGACGATGACCTCGCTGGTTGGGACGGCCTGGGTTTCGTCTTGCAGGCCTACCAGAAACGGGCACCGGGGGTGGCCGACTGGCTGATTGTCCTGGCCCGCGCCCGCCAGCGTCGCTTCATGGTGCGCCTGGTCAAGGGCGCCTATTGGGACAGTGAAATAAAGCATGCCCAGGAGCAGGGCTTTAGTGACTACCCGGTATACACCCGCAAGTGTCACAGCGACCTGTCCTACCAGGTCTGTGCCCAGCGTTTGCTGGCCGCTCAAGATGCCATCTATCCCCAGTTTGCCACTCACAACGCTCACACCGTGGCACTGGTGCAGGAGTTGACCCGCAACGGTGAGGTATTTGAATTCCAGCGTCTGCACGGCATGGGCCAGCTGCTCTTTGATGAGCTGCAAACTGCCGATCCGGGCATTCCGATACGAGTCTATGCCCCCATCGGTAACCACAGAGATCTGTTGCCCTACCTGGTGCGGCGATTGCTGGAAAATGGCGCCAACAGTTCCTTTGTGAATCGCTTTCTTGATGCGAAGGTTCCGGCGACTGAGTTGATACAGGATCCTGTGGCCGCCACCGAGGCCCAGTCGTTGCGACGCCATCCCCAGATTCCCGCGCCACCCCGACTCTATGAATCCGAGGTCGCCCCCCGTTGCAACGCCCGCGGCATCGACCTGTCGGAACCGCTGGCAGTGGCCGAGCTATTGCAGAAGATTAACCTGGGTATGCAGCAATCATTTATCGCAAGCCCATTCATTAGCGGTGAATGGCAGCAGGGTGAACAGCAGGCAGTGACCAATCCCGCCAATTCTAAGTGCGTGGTGGGTCACCTGGTGACCGCCACCACGGAACATATTGAGCAGGCCCTGGGTACAGCGACGGCGGTTCAGCCCGGCTGGGATAGCGTGCCGGTTTGCGAGCGGGCGGCCTGTCTTGAGCGCGTGGCACAGCTCATGGAGCGCGACTGCGAGATCTTGATGGGTTTAATCATCGCCGAGGCGGGTCGTACGGTGGCAGATGCCCTGTCAGAAGTGCGCGAGGCGGTGGACTTCTGTCGCTATTATGCGGCGCAGGCTCGCCGTAGCTTGGTGCCGGTTGAACTGGGCGGGCCGACTGGAGAATCCAACACGTTGACCCTGCACGGTCGCGGGGTGTTTGTGTGCATCAGTCCCTGGAACTTTCCGCTGGCCATATTCACCGGCCAGGTGGTGGCAGCACTGGTGGCTGGTAATAGTGTTATCGCCAAGCCAGCGGAACAAACCCCCTTGATCGGAGCCGCCGCAATTCGATTGATGGACGAGGCGGGTATTCCCCCAGGCGTTATTCAACTGTTGCCTGGTAGTGGGGCCGAAGTAGGTGCTGCATTGGTCGACGATCCCCGGGTGTGCGGCGTGGCCTTCACCGGCAGCACCGCCACAGCGCGATTGATCAATCAGAGTCTGGCCGCGCGCAAAGGGGCAATGGCCGCCTTGATTGCAGAGACCGGTGGCTTGAACGTGATGTTGGTGGATGCCACGGCGTTGCCGGAACAGGTCGTGGATGATGTGATTATCTCGGCCTTCCAGAGTGCCGGCCAGCGCTGTTCCGCCCTGCGCGTACTCTACTTGCAGTCTGATATCGCCGATACCGTTATCGATATGCTGACCGGCGCCATGGCAGAGTTGGAGCTGGGCGACCCCGCCGCGCTCGCCAGCGACATTGGGCCGGTTATTGACCTCGATGCCCGGCAAATGCTGGAACAACACCAGCAGCGTATGCGTGGCGAGGCGAGCTTACTCGCCAGTTGCCAGTTGGGTGCAGAACACAGGGATGGCTATTACTTTCCACCCCAGGCCTGGGAGATTGAGCGGCTCGATCAGCTACCCGGCGAGGTATTCGGGCCGATTTTGCATGTGATTCGCTATACCACCGATGAAATATCGCAGATTCTCGGAGACATTAATCGCTCCGGCTTTGGTCTGACCCTGGGCATTCACAGTCGCATCGATGGTTTTGCCCGGGAAGTTTTTGAGGCGACGCGGGTAGGCAACACCTACGTCAATCGCAACATGGTGGGCGCGGTGGTGGGCGTGAACCCCTTCGGTGGTCAGGGCCTTTCCGGTACTGGACCCAAGGCGGGTGGACCACACTACCTGCTGCGCTTTGTTACGGAGAAAACCCGTACCGATAACATCGTTGCCAAGGGTGGCAATACCCAGCTATTTAACCTGGCAGACTGAGGCTAACTGCTCCAGTAGGGGCAGGGTGTTGTCCAGGGACAAGCAGGCGTCGGTAATGCTCTGACCGTAGGTAGCCGCTTTTCCATCAACGACCTTTTGATTGCCCTCCACCAGGTGTGATTCCAGCATCACCCCGCGAATGGCAGTCTCTCCAGTCTCGATCTGCCGGCACAAATCAGCGACAACTTCGGCCTGGCGGGAGAAGTCCTTGCGACTATTGCCGTGGCTGCAATCGACAATGATCGTAGCGGGTAGATCCACTGCTGACAATTTGCCTGCCGCGGCGCGCACATGTTCTGACTGGTAGTTGGGGCCAATGTCGCCGCCGCCGCGCAATATCAGGTGGCAGTGCTCATTGCCGGTGGATTTGAGGATCGCGGCAACCCCCTCGTGAGTCAACGAGGGAAACCAGTGTGATTCCCGGGCGGAGCGAATCGCATCAATCGCCACATTCACGGCGCCGGTGGTTCCGTTTTTAAAACCCACGGGCATACTCAGGCCCGATGCCAGTTCACGGTGGATCTGGCTTTCCACCGTGCGCGCGCCGATGGCGCCAAAACTAACCAGCTCCGCATAGTATTGACCGAGCGTGGTATCGAGAAATTCACTGGCCGCGGGTAATCCACAGTCCAGAACGTCCAGCAATACTTGTCGGGCCAAATGCAAACCCTTGTTGATTTGAAAGCTGCCATCCAAGCCCGGGTCGTTGATTAAGCCTTTCCAACCGACGATAGTGCGGGGCTTTTCGAAATAGACTCTCAGTACCGGGAATATCTTGTCGGTCAGGTGATCGGTGCCAGCTTTAAACTGTTGGGCATATTCTATTAGCGCGACGGGGTCGTGCACCGAGCACGGCCCAACAATCGCCAATATCCGTGGATCCCTGCCGGCGAGTATGTTCTCGATGGTGCGACGAGAGCTGTGCACCAGGGCTGCCTGCGATTCAGAGAGGGGCAGCTCATCGGCGAGTGCAACCGGTGCGAGCAATGGCTGGGTCTGGGCAATGCGAATGTCGGTGGTATCAGTCATGGCAGCGATTATCCCGGTGCGATGCCGCTGCTACAAGCCTTTGTTATCTAACTACAGCTGCAATTGAATATTCACAATGTTAGGCTCACGCATCGAAATTAGAGGTCAACCCATGTCCAATACCGATATTCTGTTTCAACCCTTTTCCCTGGGGCCACTGGCCCTGGATAACCGTATTGTAATGGCGCCAATGACGCGCAATATGTCTCCCAACAATGTGCCGGGAGATGATGTAGTGGCGTATTACCGGCGGCGTGCCGTCGGTGGCACGGGCCTGATCATAACCGAGGGCACTTGCGTTGATCATATCGCCGCCAGTGGTTATCCCGATGTGCCGTACTTTCACGGTGAAGAACGGCTGGCCGGCTGGAAAAAGGTAGTGGATGCGGTCCACGCTGAAGGTGGGAAAATTGCCCCCCAACTCTGGCATTGCGGCGGTATGCGCAAGGCCGGTACGGCGCCCGAGGGTGACGTCGATGGCTATACCCCCAGTGGTATGAATGTGCCCGGGAAAATCAAACGCCATATCATGAGCAAACAGGATATCGATGATGTCATCGCCGCCTTCGCCCGCGGTGCCCTCAATGCGAAGGAGCTGGGTTTTGACGCAGTGGAAATTCACGGCGCCCACGGCTACCTGCTGGACCAGTTTTTCTGGGCGAGCACCAATGTGCGTGACGATGAGTACGGCGGTTCCCTGGAGAATCGCGGTCGATTCGTGAAAGAAATTGTCGAGGCTTGTCGCGCGGCAGTCGGTCCGGATTTTCCCATCATCCTGCGCTTTTCCCAGTGGAAGCAGCAGGACTACGAGGCGCGCTTGTGCGATACCCCGGAGGAACTGGCACAATTTCTCCAGCCGCTTTCGGCAGCGGGTGTTGATATTTTCCACTGCTCCGAACGCCGCTTCTGGGAGTCTGCCTTTGCCGGCAGTGATCTGAACCTGGCTGGCTGGACTCGCAAGCTCAGCGGCAAACCGACGATTACCGTGGGTAGTGTCGGGCTGAGTGAAGATTTTATCCCGTTACCGGGTGAGGCCACGTTTCGTGAAGCGGAACCCGCCAGTCTCGACAGCCTGGTAGAGAAAATGACCAACAGCGAGTTTGACCTGGTGGCAGTGGGCCGAGCCATGATCTCCAATCCTGATTGGGCTAATCGTGTACGCGCAGGAGAGCTGCTGGAGATGCGGTCTTTCGCAAAAGAGCACCTGTTCGCCCTGAGCTGAGTATGTGCCATTGCGGTCACGAGGAAGCTTATACCGACTGCTGCGCCCGTTTTGTATCGGGTGCGGCGCTGGCACCGACAGCGGAGGCCTTAATGCGTTCGCGCTACAGTGCTTTTGTTGAGAATGATCAGCACTATTTGTTAGCCAGTTGGCATCTGGACACGCGCCCCTCACGGGTGCGATTTGATCCCGAGCAGCGCTGGCTGGGCCTCAAAATTAAGTCGACCGAGGCCGGACTGGAAACTGACAAACTGGGTACGGTGGAGTTCGTGGCCCGCTTCAAGGTCCATGGCAAAGGCCACCGCTTGCACGAGGTCAGTCGCTTTGAAAAGATTGAGGGTCGCTGGTACTACCGGGACGGCGAGCACCTTTAATTACCAGTTCAGCCGCTGGCGCTAATTACCAATTCAGCCGACGGCGCTAGTCGACCGAGACGATCCAGCCGAAGGCGTCTTCCTTGCGACCGTATTGAATGGCCGTGAGCTCGTCGTACAGGTGTTTGGACACCGGTCCTGACTCGTTGCCGTTGATCTGGTATTCCTTGTCTTTCATGGCCAGCATGCCCACCGGTGAGATCACCGCTGCCGTGCCGCAACCGAAGACCTCGGTGATTTTGCCGCTTTCAATGTCGGCCAGGATCTCGTTGATATCCAGGCGTTCCTCGCTGACTTCATAGCCCAGCGTGGGTGCCAGGGTCAGCAGGGAATCACGGGTAATACCGGGCAGGATAGAACCGCTCAAGGACGGGGTGGCAATGTGCTTACCCTCGTAGACGAAGCAGATATTCATGGCGCCGACTTCTTCGACGAAGCGACCCTCAATGGCATCCAGCCACAAAACCTGGGTAAACCCTTTCTGGGCCACCTCTTCGCTGACCATCAGGCTGGCGGAATAGTTGCCGCCGGTTTTGGCGTCACCAACGCCACCGACTACAGCGCGTCGGCACTCGTCAGAGATGTACACCGACACTGGATTAAAGCCGCCCTCGAAATAGGCGCCGGCCGGTCCGGTGATAATAAAATGCAGATAGTTCGCCGCGGCACCCAGGCCCAGCTTGGCGCTGGTGGCGATCATGGTGGGGCGAATATACAGTGATGAACCCTCGGCATCGGGTACCCAGTTGCGATCGACGCTGACCAGTTGTTTCAGCGCGTCCAGTTGGACCGCTTCGTCCACTTCTGGCATCACCATGCGGCGGGCAGAGTTGTTGAAGCGGCGGGCATTTTGCTCGGGGCGGAACAGGTTGATGCCGCCGTCTTCCCGGCGATAGGCTTTCAGGCCCTCAAAAATTTCCTGGCTGTAGTGAAGTACCGCAGCGGCGGGATCCAGAGACAGGTGTGCATAGGGGCGAATTTGCGCCTGGTGCCAGCCCACACCCGGGTCGAAGACCTGGGTAAACATGTGGTCGGAAAAGACGGTACCAAAACGGATGTTCTCCGGAACCGATCCTCTTTTATCTGCTGGCAAGGCGTTGATCTCAATCGCCTGTTTCTCAATCGCCTTTTTCTCAGTCGGCATGGCGGGGTAACTCCAAACAAGCCCCTGCGCGGGGGAATCTCTGACAAGCCGCTAATTATGCACTAAAGCAGCGCAGCGGCCAGATGTTAGCAGCCGGAACCGGTCAAAGTTGGCTAAATAAAGGCAATTGGGTGGAGTTTTTAATCTCGGTAACAGCAATGTGAGAGTGCACTTCGCCGATATGATCCAGCGCGGTGAGCTGTTCGCGAACAAAGCGTTCATAGTGGCGTATATCCCGGGCGACGATCTTGAGCATGTAATCCCAGCTGCCAGCCATGGTGTAACACTCCAACACCTCCGGAAAGTGCTTCACCTTGCCCTCGAAGGCTTCCAGATATTGCCGGCCCTGGCTCGACAAATTAACCGTGGCAAATACCACCAGTTCCATGCCCAGGTTTTCCCGGTCCAGCAGGGCCACCCGCTTGTCGATCAAGCCGGCCTCTTGCAGGCGGTTGATGCGCCGCCAACAGGGCGACTGGGAAATATTGATGCGCTCGGCAATTTCCTGGGTGCTGAGGCTGGCGTCTTGCTGCAGCAGATCGAGAATTTTGATGTCTTGCGATGTCAGATTGATGCTCATGAGAATAAATAATCCCGAAAAGTGACTATAATTGCATAATTAAGACCCATTATAGGGATAATTGGGGGTAAAAAGCATAATTATGTAGGGGAGACATCGCTAGAATTTGCACCATACTTAGAGCTCTATTGAGCGGAGACGAGTGATGGCGGCGCACAAGATTTCTCTCGATGACAAATATGCCCTGGATACCACCCGTGCCTATATGACGGGCATCGAGGCACTGGTACGTCTGCCGATACTGCAACACCAGCGTGACCTCGAACGAGGGCTCAATACCGCTGGTTTCATCTCCGGTTATCGCGGTTCCCCCCTGGGGGGTGTCGACCAGGCCATGTGGAAAGCGCAGAAATACCTCGATGCCCACAACATCAAGTTTCAGCCCGGTGTGAACGAAGACCTCGCGGCTACCGCGGTGTGGGGTAGTCAACAGGTTGGCCTGTTCGAAGGTGCAAAGTACGACGGTGTGTTCGGCATGTGGTATGGCAAGGGCCCGGGCGTGGATCGCAGCATGGATGTGATCAAGCACGCCAATGCTTTCGGTACCTCGCCCCACGGCGGTGTGTTGGCCGTGGCGGGGGATGACCACGCGAGTAAATCTTCGACCTTGCCGCATCAGTCAGAGCACATGTTTATTGGTGCCTCCATTCCCGTGCTCAGTCCCTCCAACGTGCAGGAAGTGCTGGACCTGGGCATCTTCGGCTGGGAGCTGTCTCGTTACTGCGGCACCTGGGTGGCATTGAAAGCCATTACCGAAAACATGGACTCCGCGATTTCCGCCGAGATTGATCCGGCTCGCGTCAATATTGTGCTGCCGGAGGATTTTCAACTCCCCGCCGATGGCGTTCATGCCCGCTGGCCCGACAAGGCGCTGGACCAGGAGCTGCGACTCAACAAATACAAGATCTACGCTGCCCGCGAATTTGCCCGGGTTAACAATCTCAATCGGGTAGTGGTCGACAGCCCCAATGCCCGCCTGGGGATCATGACGACGGGCAAAGCCTATCTCGACGTCATGCAGGCGTTGGAAGATCTTGGTATTGATGAGGGCAGGGCTGCGGCGATTGGCCTGCGGGTATTCAAAGTGGGTATGACCTGGCCGCTGGAGCCTGTGAGCACGCATGCGTTTGCCTCTGGCCTGGAGGAAATACTGGTGGTGGAAGAAAAGCGCTCCATCCTGGAAGACCAGTTAACCGGCCAACTTTACAACTGGCCCGTTGAACGTCGGCCCAAGGTGATCGGTGAATTTGACGAAGAGGGCAGGGACCTCATGCCCAACCTGGGGGAGCTGACACCCGCCATGGTTGCCCGGGCTATTGCCGGTCGTATGCGTCGGTTCTACCAGGACGAAGTCATTGAAAAGCGGCTGGCCTTCTATGATGAAAAAGAGCGCTCCCTGGCGCAGCCGCGAGAGCAGCTGGAGCGCGTTCCCCACTATTGTTCTGGTTGCCCACACAGTACTTCCACGCGCGTGCCCGAGGGCAGTCGGGCGCTGGGTGGCATTGGTTGTCACTATATGGGCACCTGGGAGAAGGGTGATCGCCTGGCCGAGACTTTCTCCCAGATGGGTGGAGAAGGCGTCGCCTGGGTCGGCCAGGCCGCCTTTACCACTACCAAGCACGTGTTCCAGAACCTGGGAGATGGCACCTATTTTCACTCGGGACTGCTGGCAATTCGCCAGGCCATCGCTTCCGGGGTAAACATCACCTACAAAATTCTCTACAACGATGCCGTGGCCATGACCGGCGGGCAGCCGGTGGACGGCAACCTGTCGGTGGCGCAGATGGTGCGGCAATTGCAGGGCGAGGGCATAGAGCGTCTGGCCCTGGTGTCCGACACACCGGAGAATCACCGCGGTAGCTTTTCATACCTGCCCGGCTTCAGCCTGCACCATCGTGATGAGCTGATGGTCGTGGAAAAAGAGCTGCGCGACACCTCCGGCACCACGGTGTTGATTTATGAGCAGACCTGCGCAGCCGAGAAGCGTCGCCGTCGCAAGAAAGGCCTGCTGGAAGATCCTGCTCGTCGTGTATTGATCAACCAGGCGGTGTGTGAAGGCTGTGGGGATTGCAGTATTCAGTCCAACTGTCTGTCGGTTACGCCGGTAGAAACCGAGCTGGGCCGCAAGCGCAAAATTGATCAGAGCGCCTGTAACAAGGACTACTCGTGTATCAAGGGATTCTGCCCGAGTTTTGTCAGTGTGGTGGGAGGCTCCCTGAAAAAAAGCACCCTGGCGGATGCCGTGAGCGATTTTCCGGCCTTACCAGAACCGGTGCTGGCGGCAATAGATGAGCAGCCCTGGAATATCGTGGTTGCGGGCGTCGGCGGTACCGGCGTACTGACCATTGCTGCGCTGGTGGCTATGGCGGCGCACATCGAGGGAAAAGGCTGCGCCACCATGAACCAGACCGGGCTGGCGCAGAAGTTTGGTACCGTGGTCAGCCATGTGCGTGTGGGTAAAAGCCAGGATTCAATTAACTCGGTGCGTATTCCCGCGGGTGACGCCGATCTGTTGTTGGGTTGCGACCTGGTGGTAGCAGCTGCCGATGAGTCGATGGCCAAGGTCAACGTGGAGCGCAGCCACGCCATCGTCAATGACTTTGAATCTGCGACTGCTGATTTTATCACCAACCCGGACATTGCCTTTCCGGCGGACGCTATGAAAGCCACCATTACCGAAGAGGTGGGCGCGGGTAGGATCGAATTCGTAAATGTGACCGAGATCGCCACCCAGCTGTTTGGCGACTCCATTGCCAGCAATCTGTTCCTGCTGGGTTATGCCTACCAGCGCGGGTTTGTGCCGGTAGGTGGCGCCGCCCTGGAACAGGCGATTGAGCTCAACGGCGTTGCCGTGGACTTCAACAAGCAGGCATTTTTGTGGGGCCGCCGCGGCGCCTTCGACCTGGCTAAAGTGGTCGAGCTGGCACAGGTTAAACCCAGCTTCGAGGCGCTGGACAACGTGGCGGAGATCATCGAAGACCGCTATCAACGCCTGCTGGCGTACCAGGATGTAGCCTACGCCGATCGTTATCGAGAGCAGGTGCAACAGATTGTCGAGGCCGATCCGGCCAGGGATCTCAGCCGGGCAGTGGCGCGGAATCTCTACAAGCTGATGGCCTATAAGGATGAGTACGAGGTGGCAAGGCTGTATTCCAGCCCCGCATTCCGGGCGCAGCTCGACAGGGAATTTGAGGGCGACTTTCGGCTGGAATTTCACCTGGCACCGCCGCTGTTGGCCAAGCGTGACCCCGATTCTGGCCTGCCCACCAAACGCACGATTGGTGGCTGGATACTGCCGGTGTTCAAAGTGTTGGCAAAATTCCGAGGATTGCGTGGCACCGCGCTGGATCCTTTCGGTTATTTCGCCGAGCGCAAGTTAGAGCGGCAACTCATTGTCGACTACCTGGGCTTGTTGGACGTACTGCAGACGCAGGTGACGGAAACCAATTACCAAACCCATTACGAAACGATAGTGGAGCTGGCAGAGCTGCCCGCTCAAATACGTGGTTACGGCCACGTTAAAGTTCGCAACATCGAGCAACAGCGAGTTCGTGAGTTATATCTCTTGGGAGTGTTACGTGGCGATAACATTCCAGCGGTAAATATATTTGAATCAGCGGCCTGAGTGGCGGTCTGGAATAAACGGAGGTAGAGGAAATGTCTGTGTATTGCCATCCCGATTTTGATAAACACGAGTTGGTTGCCTTTAAGCACGATGAGGCCAGCGGGCTGAAAGCGATTGTGGCGGTCCACAATTCCAACCTGGGTCCGGCCACCGGCGGCTGCCGTATGTTCAGCTACGCCGATGAGCACGCGGCGCTGGCCGATGTATTGCGCCTGTCTCGGGGTATGACCTACAAGTCGGCCATGGCGGGAATTCCGTTGGGTGGCGGCAAGGCAGTGATCATTGGCGATCCCGCTAAAGAAAAAAGCCGGGAGCTGTTGCTGGCCATGGGCGATTTTATCGACAGCCTTGGTGGCCGCTACATCACCGCGGAAGATAGCGGCACCGGGGTGGCGGACATGGCCATTATCGGCGAGCGCACCCGCCACGTTTCCGGCATGGTGGCCGGCGAAAAGCATGGCGGCGATCCCTCGCCCACAACGGCCTACGGTGTCTACCAGGGTATACGCGCATCGGTCTCGTTTCGCTTCAACGCGGATCTAAAGGGCATTCGTGTTGCCATGCAGGGCATCGGCAATGTCGGTTATCACCTGGCGAAATACCTGGTCAATGCCGGGGCCATAGTTTTCGCTGCCGATATCAGTGCACAGAATATCGATCGCGCTGTCTCGGAACTGGGTGTAAAACCCCTGTCATTGGCTGACATTTTGTCGGCCGATGTTGATGTACTGGCACCCTGTGCCCTGGGTGGCGCCATTAACGAGACCAGTATCGATGACATCAAGGCCACCATCATCGCTGGCGCCGCCAACAACCAGCTGGCGACAATCGAGATGGATGCCGGCTTAATGAATCGGGGTATTCTCTACGCCCCCGACTATGTGATCAATGCGGGCGGTATTATTGATGTGTACTACCAGACCCAGAATCAGCGCAATAAGGAAATGCTGCAGGACCACGTCGATCATATCGGCAACTGCCTGACAGAAATTTTTGAACGCTCGGCCGTGGCGGATAAACCGACCGGCGCAATTGCCGACCAGATGGCCGAAGGCATTTTTCATGGGCCGAAGGGTGTGAAGCGGGCGGCCTGATCCGGAGAAAGTCAGGCCGCCTTGCCTTTCCTGATCGGTTTCTTGGCCTCGAGGATCGGCTTGAGGTAAGTGCCGGTGTAAGAGCCCTTAACTTCGGCGACATCTTCCGGCGTGCCGGTGGCGATGATCTCGCCACCACCGCTGCCGCCCTCAGGACCGAGGTCGACAACCCAGTCGGCGGTTTTAACCACGTCCAGGTTGTGTTCAATGATGATGACGGTGTTGCCGTGATCACGTAGGCGATGCAGGACTGCGAGTAGTTGCTGAATGTCCTGGAAGTGCAAGCCGGTGGTAGGCTCATCGAGAATATACAAGGTGTTGCCTGTATCGCGTTTGGACAGTTCCCGCGAGAGCTTGATGCGTTGGGCCTCGCCCCCGGACAATGTGGTAGCCGCCTGACCCAGGCGAATGTAGGACAGGCCCACATCCATCAGGGTTTGCAGCTTCTTGGCGATATTGGGCACCGGTTCGAAAAATTCCAGGCCGTCTTCAACCGTCATATCCAACACTTCGTGGATACTCTTGCCCTTGTAGCGAATTTCCAGGGTCTCCCGATTGTAGCGTTTACTCTTGCACACATCGCAGGGCACGTAGATGTCTGGCAGGAAATGCATTTCCACCTTGGTGACGCCGTCGCCCTGGCAGGCTTCGCAACGGCCCCCCTTAACGTTGAAGCTGAAGCGCCCCGGTTTATACCCGCGTGAACGGGCTTCCTGGGTGCCGGCAAACAGTTCCCGCACCGGCGTGAAAATGCCGGTGTAGGTGGCCGGGTTGGAGCGCGGGGTGCGGCCGATGGGGCTCTGGTCGATATCGATGCATTTATCGATATGCTCGAGGCCGGTAACGTCCTGGTGGGGAGCCGGGGTCAGCGTGGTCGCGCCATTTAATGCCGTCGCCGCGATGGGATAGAGGGTGGCATTGATCAATGTCGACTTGCCGCTGCCCGACACGCCGGTCACGCAGGTCATCAGGCCGAGGGGAATCTCCAGCTGCACCGATTGCAGGTTGTTGCCTGTGGCGCCGTACAAAGTCAGGAGTTTGCTCGCGTTGTAGGGCGTGCGGTGGGCGGGAATGGCTATCTCACGCTTGCCCGAGAGGAAGGCACCGGTCAGTGATTGTTTGGACTTGAGAATATCCTTGAGTTTGCCCTGGGCGACTATTTCTCCGCCGTGGACACCGGCACCCGGTCCGATATCGATGATGTGATCGGCAGCGCGTATCGCCTCCTCATCGTGTTCGACCACCAGCACGGTGTTACCCAGGTCGCGCAGGTGCGTGAGAGTACTCAGTAGGCGGGCGTTGTCGCGCTGGTGTAGACCAATAGAAGGCTCGTCAAGAATATACATGACGCCCACCAGCCCAGCGCCAATTTGGCTGGCCAGGCGAATACGCTGGGCCTCGCCACCGGAGAGCGTTTCAGCACTGCGGTTGAGGGTCAGGTAGTTCAGACCCACGTCGACCAGGAAGCGATAGCGAGCTCGCAACTCTTTGAGGATCTTGTCGGCGATCTCGCCCTTGCGGCCCTTCAATTTCAGGCTCTCGAAATACGCCAGCGAATCCCCCACCGGTAAATCGGTGATGGAGGGTAGAGAGCGATTGTCGACAAACACATGGCGAGCATCGCGACACAGGCGCGTGCCCTGGCAGTCCGGGCAGTGGGAGGTGGCCAGGTATTTGGCCAGGTCCTCGCGCACTGACTGGCTTTCGGTGTCGCGGTAGCGGCGATCCATATTGGGCAGGATGCCCTCAAACGGGTGGGTGCGCTGAAACACATCGCCGCGGTCATTGATGTAGGAGAACTGCACTTCCTCGCGGCCGCTGCCACTGAGGATGATCTTCTGGTGTTTCTTGCTGAGTTTTTCAAACGGTGTGTCTATGTCGAAGCCGTAGTGGCTGGCTAATGACGTAAGCATATGAAAGTAATAGACATTTCGGCGGTCCCAGCCGCGTATGGCGCCTTCGGCCAGGCTCGCTTCCGGGTGTAGCACGATGCGCTCGGCATCGAAATACTGCTTCATGCCGAGGCCGTCACAACCGGAACAGGCGCCGGCGGGGTTGTTGAAAGAAAACAGCTTGGGCTCCAGCTCGGAAATGCTGTGGCCGCACTGGGGGCAGGCGAAACGGGCGGAGAACAGGATGTCCTCGCCACCGCCGTCACCACCGCCATCGTCATCCATGGAGCAGATGCTGGCAATGCCATCGGTCAGTGACAGGGCGGTTTCAAACGACTCCGCCAGGCGCAGTTTCAAATCGGCGCGCACCTTGAATCGATCAACCACGACTTCGACAGTGTGCTTCTTTTTCTTATCCAGTTCTGGCGTATCGTCGAGGTCGGTGACGATGCCATTGATGCGGGCGCGCACAAAACCGGACGCACGCAGTTCTTCAAACACATGCAGGTGTTCGCCTTTGCGCTCGCGTATCACCGGCGCCAGCAACATCAGCTTGCTGCCCTCCGGCAGGGCCATCACGGTATCCACCATCTGGCTGACGGTCTGGGCCTGCAAGGTGGTGCCGTGATCGGGGCAATGGGGGTCGCCGACCCGGGCAAACAACAGGCGCAGGTAATCGTAGATCTCGGTGATGGTGCCGACGGTGGAGCGGGGGTTGTGGCTGGTGGATTTCTGTTCAATCGAGATCGCCGGCGACAGTCCCTCCACATGATCGATGTCGGGCTTCTCCATCATGGACAAGAATTGCCGCGCGTAGGTGGACAGTGATTCCACATAGCGGCGCTGACCCTCGGCATACAGGGTGTCAAACGCCAACGATGATTTACCGGAGCCGGAGAGCCCGGTAATCACCACCAGCTTGTCCCTGGGAATATCCAGATCAATATTCTTGAGATTGTGGGTACGCGCCCCGCGGACAATAATTGTGTCCATATTCCACCTGCCAAAACCAAACCAGAAATTATAAGCCGAGGCCGGAGCCCGTGGCAAAAACTACTGTGTTTTTCTACGCAATAAAGGGTCAAAACTGCTACTATGCGCGCCGCGCCGACTAAGCGGCCCTGTTGGAATACCCCTTGATCACCGAAAACCCCATGACTGCGCTGGAAAGGCGCTCGGTTGCCAGCCTGGCGGCCCTCTATAGCTTCCGTATGCTGGGTCTGTTCATGGTGCTGCCACTGGTGTCGCTGTATGCCGATGAGCTGGTCGGCAGCACGGCATTTCTGCTGGGCCTGGCGCTGGGGGCTTACGGCCTGACCCAGGCGCTGTTTCAGATTCCTTTCGGTTTGTTGTCCGACAAGATTGGCCGCAAGCCGGTGATTGTGGGGGGTTTGATCCTGTTTGCCCTGGGCAGCGTGTGGGCGGCAGAAGCGGACAGTATCTACGGTGTGATCGGTGGGCGCGTGCTGCAGGGCGCCGGCGCCATCGCCAGCACCGTGATGGCCTTGCTAGCCGACGTGACCCGGGATGAACAGCGTACCAAGGCCATGGCTGTGGTCGGTGTGAGTATTGGTGCATCCTTTGCCGTGGCGCTGATTGTCGGGCCCATTGTGGCCAGCTGGGGCGGCTTGTCGGCGGTGTTCTATTTTACAGCGGTGTTGGCTGTTGCGGGCATTGGCATCGTCTGGAAGCTGGTGCCAACGCCGTCCGGCGCCCACAAGCATCGCCGTGACACCGGTGCGGTGCCTGCGCTGATCCGGCGCTCCGTGTTTGATCTCAGCCTGGCGCGGCTCAATATCAGCGTTTTCTGCCTGCACTTTATGCTGATGGCGGGTTTCGTGGTGGTGCCATTGATACTGGAGCAGAAGCTGGGCCTGGACCGCGGCCAGCACTGGCTGGTGTACTTGCCGGCGTTGCTGCTGTCGGTTGCGGGTATGATTCCGCTGATGATCCTGGGTGAACGCAAAGGCCGGCTCAAGATTGCCTTTATCATCGCCGTCTGCTTGCTGGTGGTGTCACAATCACTACTGGCAGCCGAGGCCAGTGCCTGGTGGTTTTACACCGGCATGTGGTTGTTCTTTATCGGTTTCAACTATCTGGAGGCCACGCTGCCCTCCTTAATCAGCAAAACCGTTTATGCCGGTGGCAAGGGTACGGCGTTGGGGGTGTATTCCACCTTCCAATTCCTCGGTGCTTTCGCCGGCGGCGCTGTGGGGGGCTATACCCTGCAGGCCGCGGGCAGTGGCGGGGTGTTTGCCGTGTGTATCGCCGTGGCCATGGTGTGGATGCTGATTGCGTTCACACTCGAAGCACCCAAGAACTTCACCAACCTGGTATTCACCCTGGGTGATGATGAAAACCAGTGGCGCCCGACCCTCCAACAAATTGAATGCGCCAAGGGCGTGGAGGAATTATTGCTGTTGGAAGAAGAGCGCACGGTCTACCTGAAGGTGGATGAGCAGTTGTTTAACAAGGATTTGCTCGCTCCTCTCACTGCCTAGAAGCAGCAGCGCGCCGCCTGGAAGCAGGGTTGGCAGATTGACTGGATCGGGATAGAAATACCCCTTGTTCCCTGCCCCGCGCGGGTCTATGTTGAAGGTATCGTTTAACACGTTGATACAGGGAAGGTAGATGCGTGATTGTGATAACAGCCAACTCAATTGGCGTCGCCTTTTTCTGCGCTGGCCAATACTGCCACCCTCATTCTTTGTGATGATTACCTTGTACCAGGGCTTGAATCACTGGCCGGTACACGACGAAAGTCAGCTGCCTGGTCTGGCCATCTACGGCGTTCCCGTTGATGCCCAAATTCCGTTTGTACCAATCAGCCTGCTGCCCTACCTGAGCTTCTTCGCCTTCTACCTGTTGCACAAGCCCTTGCTCGCGAGTTCCGCTTTGAGCAGTCGGCGTTTCTGGCGCATGGAAGTTGTTCTGGTCGTGATGAGCGTAGTCAGTTGCGCCTGCTTTCTGCTGTTTCCGACGCAGATAGAATTGCGCCAGCAGGCCTTGGAGAGTCTGGC
This sequence comes from Halieaceae bacterium, assembly GCA_965237855.1. Classification (GTDB taxonomy): domain Bacteria; phylum Pseudomonadota; class Gammaproteobacteria; order Pseudomonadales; family Halieaceae; genus CBDEGK01. The sequence continues at coordinate 880,274 of CBDEGK010000008.1, forward strand.
CAGTGGAGTTTACCCGGCGTGGTTGGTTGATGCCTGCCTAGGGCTGTTCCTACTCGACAATGAGATCAATGCATGGCCCAGTATTCACGTATCACAGCCGTTATTCATCATGCTTTGCGTGACCCGCATGCAATTGTACTCTCCGCATAAGCTGGCGATGCTGTGGCTTCTACTACTCACGGTGATGGTCAGCGTCCTGACCCTGAAACAGCACTATGTGTGGGACGTAGCCACTGGCGTATTGTTGGCACTCGCCTCGGTTCAGGTCTGCTTTTCCTGGTCCAGTGGTATCAAGTGGGTGCAGCCCCGGGTGGGGGAGGCGATCAGATGAATCGCATACTGGCCTGCGGAATCTTCGTTGCCATGCCGGTTCACGCCGACCTGCCACTAACGGTGGAGGACATACTGACCGCACATCATCGCTATCGAATTGAAGCCAATCTTGAATATAGCAATCGCGAATACTCCGACCTCTCTTCCGGTTACATCAGTAGTAGTGACCTGGCCTTGCTCAGCATTGGCTCGCGCTGGGGGTGGAGCTTGCAAACAGAGTTGTTGGTACGGGCCTATGGGTACCAATCTCAGGTACGAGTGCGCCAGGAAGGGCGTTCGGATGAGACGGGAGACGCGGATTGGAGTCGACTGTTGGTCGGGATCAATCACCAATTTTCAGGAGACAGCAATACGCCAGCTTTGTTGGGATTTGCCAGCGTAGATCTGTTGGATAAGCCCGGCGTGCCCGGCGCGAAGGTTGGTAGTGCGCGGAATATCAACCTGGGGCTAACGACCTACCGCAGCCTGGATCCCCTGTTGTTGTCGGCTGTGGTGATGTACGAGTATCGGGCCGCGTATGACATTAATGAACTTGAAGTCGAGCCCGGCAATAGTTTCTCGTTCAGCCCGCAGTTCGCGTTCTCTGCCAACCACCTGGTGACTCTCACCGGAGGTATCAGGTGGGAGTGGCGTGACAGTCCGCGGGTGGCGCAGAAAAATCTGACCATTGGTCGCAATCGAACCAGCTTGTTGCTGGGCATGGGCTATAGCTGGAATGAAGACGTTTCCATAAGCCTCAACGGCGCGTTTTCGGTGACAGATTCTGAGGGATCGAGTTTGAATATGTCGGTCGTTTACAAGTTTGATGATCCTAAGGCCCATTCGGGTATCAGTAAGAGGGTGAAGTGATTTTTGACGTATTGCACTTCTGCATAATAGTGACGATGGGTACGCAGGTTCTCTTCGCGCTTTCCGAGCGTCGTTACAAATTGATTGGCGCAGTTATCTTGGCGTCCTTTTGCCTCGACGTTGTGCTCGCATTGGCAATGGTTCGACCGATGCCTCTCTTCATGGACCAGTTAGTAAGAACATCGATTTCTGTTGTAGTCGCAGTAGCAGTTATCTACGTATTCTATCGAATAATTTGTAAGATATTTAGGTTGGAAGGGCAGTCTTTGTATCCGAGAAGGAAGAAGGACTGATCAACATTAATGCAAGACTCCATCTTAAGGAATAAGGAGATGACACATGGATAGGTCAATCCCAATACTGCTCTCAGCAGTACTTGTAAGTACTAGCGCGGTTGCGCATGGAATGCCGCAATATATCAACAGTCCCCCGACCCAGCCGCAGGTGTTGGAGTGGGAACTACTCTCGGATCGAGAAATGTCAGCGACGTCGGGTGAGCTCTGGCCTGCAGCTGTAGTTGTTGCCATAGCTGCAGGTGCTTTAGTGGGTGCAGCGGAGAGTTTCGTCGATCAGAGTGTCTCTGGCGGGCAAATAGATATGGCTGATGTTGCCACCAACGCGGCAGCTGGGGCGGCCCTTGGAGGAATAAACGCGGCTGCTGCACTAACCAGGAGCGCTGTAGTCATAGTTACAGCTATTGGTTTGGACATAGCCTATACAGCAGCGAGAGCAGCTGCCGAACCCGTCGGCCCTCCCACCCCCAAAATCGATCTCAGCAAAATCAATATCCCGCCGCCGGTGCCGCCCAGTGTGCTTTACGGCGCCGAAATCCACATTGGGCCTGCTGTGGCATCCGCGCCCAGCCCGGATTTCGGCAGGGGCGGTGGCGCGGGCGAAGAGCACTATCTCTACTTCTAGGTGAGACAGGCCCGCGGTGGCGGGCCTTTCGTTGCTATGTTGATTCGCTGGTGTTGCCGAGCGTCTGTGCTCATGTTTGCGCTGCTGTTTGCAGACTGGGCTGTTGCTGAGAGCTTTGAGGCTCGGCTGGTAAGGTGGGTGCAGGCAAATATGGCAGAGGGCTTTGAGCGAGGGCAGTTCTCCTCAGCGGCACTGTCTGTTGTTCGTAGCGAGGAGGAGGTCCTGTCAATCACCTTCGGTCTCAGCGATGCGCAGGCGCGCACCGTTGCCCATCCCTATCAAACCCGCTTTCGCATCAGTTCAATCACCAAGGTGTTCTCCGCCGTAGCCATCGCCCAGCTATTACAAGAAGGGAGAATCGAGTCGCTGGATGATCCAGTGAATGCATACCTGAAACGCTTTCGGCTGCCGGACAACGACGGCGAGGCCGTCACCATTCATCATTTGATGACGCACTCGGCGGGATTTGATTACTCCAACTTTGGCTTGTACTCGGGTAATCATCCCCTTTTTAACCGACGCCAAAAGTAGATGTCATGCTGCAATCAGCACTTGTTTCGGTGGTAAGCCACCATTGGCCTTATTAGGCCGTTCGTTATTGTAAAACCAAAGCCACTTCGTGGCATAGTCTTGCACTTCTGTAATTGACCCGAATATGTATTGGCTCAGCCAGCTGTATCGTATCGTGCGATTGTAACGTTCGACGTAAGCATTTTGCTGCGGATTGCCGGGCTGAATAAACTCAAGCTGGATATCGTGTTTTTCCGTCCATGTCTCCAGGTCTTGGCTAATAAATTCTGGGCCGTTATCGCAGCGTAGTCGCCTAGGCTTGCCTCGCCATTCAATGATCTGTTCCAGAGCACGAATAACGCGTACCGCAGGGAGTGAAAAATCCGCCTCAATGCCTAAGCCTTCACGATTAAAATCATCAAGCACATTAAACAAACGAAACGTGCGACCATCACTCAATTGATCATGCATGAAATCCATTGACCAGATTTTATTGGGTTCATCCGGCACAGCCAGCGGCACTGGTTTTTCTCGCTGTATGCGCTTTCTGGATCTGATTCTCAGGTTTAATTCCAGGTCGCAGTATATGCGATAAATACGCTTATGGTTCCATTCATGGCCTTTAACATTCCGCAGGTAATCTCGACAAAGTCCAAACCCCCAGTCTTTCTGGTTATCAGTCAAGCGAACAAGCCAGTCAGCAATCTCCGCATTCTCATCCGATAATATCGGCTGATAGCGGTAGCAGCTTTCGCTGATGCCGAATGCGAGGCAGACCAGGCGAGTAGTGGCACCATATGCCGAGGCTGCCTTCTGGGCCATCTCTTTGCGCCGAGATGGCCTCACCACTTTTTTGCTAGTGCTTCCTGGACCATTTCCGCCTTGAGTCGCTCATCAGCGTACATTTTCTTCAGCCGCCGGTTTTCATCTTCCAGTTCCTTCACGCGCTTCATCATTGAGGCGTCCATTCCGCCAAACTTGGCTCTCCACTTATAAAAACTGGCGTTGCTCATGCCGTGTTCACGACAGAGCGCGGGAACAGGAGTGCCGGCCTCGGCTTGTTTCAGGATCGCCAGGATCTGACTGTCGCTATATCTTGATGTTTTCACTTGAGAATCTCCTTCGTTCAGTTTACGAGAAAATTCTACTTTTGAAGTCAATTAATTTTAGGGGTGATTACCCTCGCTTCCCCTTGGGAAGAAAGACACGAGTGCCCTGCAGCCACAGCAACTGATGCCGAGGTATGTGCGCCCGGTGGGGCAGTGGGCGGTCTACTCCAACTACGGTGGCGCGCTGCTCGGAGTGCTGGCGGAGGATGTCAGCGGGGAGTCTATGGAAGTGCTTCTGCGGAAACGTCTTTTTACCCCCCTGGGTATGGAGCAAACGCAATTGGTTCGCCGAGGGCGCTCAACAGGTCTGGCAACTCCCTACCAGGTGATGGGGCCGCGCCGATATACGCCGCTGGCATTGGAGGGTTTCAGTGATCTGATGAGCTTGTCCATGGGCATTGAATCCACGGCACATGATATGGGCCGATTCCTGCGCTTTTTACTTACCGGCAAGGACCCATTGGGCAATCAGTTGTTGAGCCAGGCGGGGCTTGAATTGATGCGATTCAAGCGCTTTAGCAATCATCCCCATGCGAGCGGCTTTGGCATGATTCTGGATGTGGTGCGCCAGACGCCATCCTTGAACCTGTATATGCACAATGGTGCCACGCGCGGCTTCAGTTCCCATTTACTGTTTATTCCAGATCATGATCTGGGTGTATTTGTGAGTGTGGTGGGTAGTCCGTCTGCACAGCTGTCGGAAGGGCCGATCGCTGACTTCCAGAGTGCTCCCAAGTTGATGGCGAGCTTCGTGCGGGAACTGGTTACGCCTTACGACTATCCGGAGCCGGGCCGGCCTTATGGAAAACCGGGTCGCCTGGCTGGCCACTACCTTAGTGAGAAACGGCCAAAAGCATCCCCGGAGGCAGTTTTCTCCTTGGTGAACCTGCCGATGTACCGAGAGGTTACTACCGAGGCTGGTAGCTACACCAGCAATGGCCGATCGGCGGAGGAGGTCGCGGCCAACGTGTTCCGATTTCCGGGGCCCTATGCGTACCGGGAGATGTTTGGATGGCACGGCGACCAATTTTACATGGCAATTTATGGATCGATGGTCTTGATTCCCGTGCCCTATTTGTTGCTGCCGCAGAATTTTCGTTGGCTGTTGGGGCTTGCATTGTTGCTCCTGGCCACCGCACCGCTGACGGTGTTGCTCGACCGTAGGCGAGGGAGCTCTGCCCTGTTTATTCTCTTACCCTCGAGCCTAAGCCTGGCTGTAATTGTGTTGTTGGGGTGGTCTTTAGATGGCGCGCATCGCTTGGCTGCAATTCAGCTGGAATTCCAGCGTGGAGAGCTTGATGGCATGCGGATGCTGGCAGCTCTATGCCAGTATGTGCTGTTAACCGCGGCGGCATGGATGCTGGTAGTTGGCCGTATTCATGGAAGGGCGGCCAGGCTTCACGGGCTCGTCGTCAGCTGCGCGGGGTTGCTGGTGGCCTTCGGATTCTGGCATCTCAACCTGATCGGGGAGGGTAGCTGGTGGCTGTTTACAAATGGATGATGGTTTTGCTAATCAGCCTGCAGGGGCCCGCTACACTCGCCTGGATAGAAGAGGGCAGCTTCCGCGGCTCACTTCCGCTGGTATCCTGGAAGGAACTGCGCGACCGTGAATTGAGCAAACAGCAGCTGGATTTCTCCTGTGGGGCTGCTTCGTTGGCGACCATGCTTAATTATTATCATGGTATGCCCACAAACGAGGCCACGATTCTATCGCTGTTGCGCACTAACGATGCCGCCGCCTCCTTCCAGGAGCTGGCCGATGTCGCCCGTAACAACTACGGATTGGAAGCACAGGGTTATGCGCTAAGCCTCGATATGTTGAAAACCTTACGCCAGCCGGTGTTGGTGTACCTGAAAGTGAGAGGTAACGACCACTTCTCCGTTTTGCGAGGAATTGACGAGAACGGCCAGGTCTGGCTGGCCGATTCCAGTTGGGGGAATCGTCTGCTGACCGCCCACCAGTTCGAATCGATGTGGTCCACCCGTGAGGATCCCGTCTATGTGGGTAAAATCCTTTTGCTGAAGAGCACGGGTTTGGAAAATTCCGACTATTTTGTCCGGGAAGCGCTTCAGCACCATATTCGTCGCTCCACCTGTCGCAATTGCAGGTCGGGATTGTTATGATTTTGGGTTCAATAATATGAGGATAAGCGCATGGCGCGTGGCATCAATAAAGTCATTCTGGTGGGCAACCTGGGTAACGACCCCGAGACCCGCTACATGCCGTCTGGCGGGGCGGTTACCAATATTTCCGTGGCCACCTCGGAGACCTGGAAAGACAAGCAAACCGGGCAGCCGCAGGAGCGCACCGAGTGGCACCGTATCGTCTTTTTTAACCGGCTGGCGGAAATTGCCGGTGAATACCTGAGAAAAGGCTCCAAAGTCTATATTGAAGGCTCCCTGCGCACCCGCAAGTGGCAGGACCAGTCAGGCCAGGACAAGTACACCACTGAGATCGTTGCGAACGAGATGCAAATGCTTGATAGCCGTGGCGGCGGTGGCCAGGCGGGCGGTGGCGGTGATCCCGGTTACTCGGAAGCGCCTCCCTCAGCGGCACCCGCGTCTGCACCCCAGCAGCAGGGCCAGCCCCAGGCCGCACAACAAGGCGCTCCCGCAGGTAATTTCGACGATTTCGACGACGACATTCCCTTCTAGCTAAGTTGTAGCCCGGCTTGTGCGCATCCTGATAATTGGTCTCGATACGCCCGTCGGGCAGTCGCTTGCGCAGCTGTTCACCCAGCGCGGGCGCGACTATGTGGGCCTCAATCGCTCTGACTGCCGCTGGAAAAGTGAACGCCAGGCCAAGAAAGCCCTGCGGCGGTCCAATTGTGATATCGCGATAGATCTACGCATTCAATCTGCCGCTGACGGCGGCATTAAGGTCCACGAGGTGGACGTGGACCGCAGTCGCTGGCTGGCGCGCGCGGCCCAGGGCAGAAAAATTCCGTTTTTCCATGTGTCCTGCGCGCGGGTGTTCAAAGGTGATACCACCAGTGCCTATCGCGAAGACGACGCGTTGGATGGGGAATCTTCAATCTCCGAGCTGTTGATCAGTGCCGAGAACGCGGTGCGGGAACATTGTGAGAAGTACCTGGTCTTGCGCATGGGCCCGGTATTCTCGCCCACCGGTATTAATGTCGTCACTCACATGTTGCGCCAGCTCAATGAAGGCGGTGTCTTACACTTGGACAAAGACCACCGCGGTTGCCCGGTGGCCTGCGAAGATGCAGCCTGGGTCATTAGTGCGCTGGTGGACCAGGTTAGCTGTGGTGTCGATGCCTGGGGTAATTACCATTACTGCAGTTCGGGTGTCACCAGCTGCTATGAATTTGGCGAAGTGCTGTTGGCGTCGGCGTCACAGTATCTCGACCTCGACGATGAGCGGGTACAGCTCACGCCGCAGGCAGACCAGCGCAACCGGGAGCTGAACTGCGACAAGATACGCAATACCTTTGCCATCAAGCGTCAGCACTGGCGCGCCAGCATGGCCGGGCATGTGAAACAGTTTTATGATGAATGGGAGGCAACTGATCGTGTCGAAAGCAACGGACAGTGAATTGGAGCCGCTGGGTATTGCGGTATTGACGGTATCGGATACCCGCGGCGAGGAAGACGACAGCTCGGGGCACTTCCTGGTAGAGGCGCTGCAGGATGCCGGCCACCAGCTGGCGGACAAGGTCATTGTCAAAGACGACATCTACCAGATTCGCATGGTGCTTTCGCGCTGGATCGCCGCTGACGACGTGGATGCCGTCTTGATTACCGGTGGTACCGGTTTTTCTGGTCGCGACAGCACCCCGGAAGCGGTGATGCCGCTGTTTGACAAGCAAATAGAGGGTTACGGCGAAGTGTTTCGGGCGCTATCGTTGGAGGAAATTGGTTCCTCCACCGTGCAATCACGCGCGGTTGGTGGCTTGGCCAACAACACGGTGATCTTCTGTATCCCCGGTTCCACCGGTGCCTGTCGCACCGCCTGGGGTGGGGTGATTCGCGATCAACTCGACAGCACCTATCGCCCCTGTAATTTTGTCGGCGTTATCCGCGTGAAAAAAGAGCATGGCTAGAGCGTGGCGGGCTTAACCTCACTGGAAGAAGCACTGTCTCTGATATTGGCCGATGTTGAGCCGCGTCAGCTAGCCCCTGAGCCATGCCCACTGGGTGAGTGCCTGGGGCGTATCCTGGCCCAGGATATTCATTCCCCGGTGGCCGTACCCTTCGACGACAATTCGGCCATGGACGGCTACGCGGTGCGCTGTGCCGACGGGCTCGGTCCAATGCAGGTGACCCAGCGTATTCCGGCGGGCACCTGCGGCAGTGAAGTGACTCCCGGCAAGGCGGCACGCATTTTTACCGGTGCCCCTGTCCCCGAGGGTGCCGATGCGGTGGTGATGCAGGAAAACACCGAGGTCGGCGGTGATCAACTCACCCTGACCCAGGCCGTGAGCCCGGGCGAAAATATCCGGCCCCGGGGCCAGGATATCGCCGAGAGCGATCTGGTTTTTGGCGCTGGCCGTAGATTACAGGCGCAGGACCTGGGCGTGTTGGCCTCGATCGGTTTCGGTGAGGTGCCGGTACAGCCGCGACTGAAAGTGGCCATTTTATCAACCGGCGACGAATTGGTAGAACCGGGTGCCGGTGAATTGCAGCCTGGCCAAATCTACAACTCGAATCGTTTCACCCTGCGCGGCTTACTGGAGCGCATTGGCGCGGACATTATTGATCTGGGCATGGTGGCAGACACCGCCGAGGCAACTGCGGAGGTGTTGTTAAGGGGCGCGCAATGCGCAGACTGCATCGTCAGTTCCGGTGGCGTCTCGGTGGGTGAAGAGGATCATGTTAAAGCCCAGGTGGAAAAGCTCGGCGAGTTACGCCTGTGGAAGTTGCGTATCAAGCCCGGGAAACCGCTGGCGTATGGCCGGGTGGGTGACACGCCCTTCTTTGGCTTGCCCGGCAATCCAGCGGCGGTGTTTGTAACCTTTTGCCTTGTGGTGCGGCCGTGGCTGTTACGCAGTCAGGGGGTGACCAATGATAGCCTGCTGTACCTACCGGCGATCGCCGATTTCGAGATCAGTCGGGCAGGTTCTCGGCAGGAGTACGTGCGGGTGCAGGCAGTCACGGAAAATGGCGAGTTAGTGGCGCGCCTGTATGACAACCAAAGCTCGGGCGTGTTGAGCTCGGTGAGCTGGGCCAATGCCCTGGCGATTGTGCCGCCGGGGCAGACGATTGCCCGCGGCGACAAAGTTGAGATGCTGCTACTTGATCAACTCTAGGCCACAGGCTGCTGGATGCGCGCTGAGGGCTCTCGATGCGCTGAGGGCTCTAGCTGTAGCGCTGGAACACCAGGCTGGCGTTGGTGCCACCAAAACCAAAACTGTTGGACATGACGCGCTGCAAGCCGGCGTTGTCAGTACGCTTGAGGGCAATCGGCATACCTTCTGCTTCCGGATCCAGGGTTTCAATGTTGGCCGAGGCCGCAATAAAGTCTTCCTGCATCATCAGCAGCGAGTAAATAGCTTCCTGTACACCCGCTGCACCCAGTGAATGGCCAGACAGGGACTTGGTGGAGCCGACCACGGGAATGGTATTACCGTCATAGGCGGCCTTGACCGCTTTCAATTCTTGCATGTCACCGGCGGGGGTGCTGGTGCCATGGGCGTTGATATAGTCAATGTCACCGTCCACGGTCGTCAGCGCCTGCTGCATACAGCGCACTGCACCTTCACCTGAAGGTGACACCATGTCGTAACCATCGGAGGTGGCACCATAGCCCACCAGCTCTGCGTAAATCTTGGCGCCGCGGGCCAGGGCGTGTTCCAGTTCTTCCACCACCACCATGCCGCCGCCACCGGCGATGACAAAGCCATCGCGGTCGGCATCGTAGGCACGCGAGGCCTTGTCGGGCGTCTCGTTGTACTTGGATGACAGAGCGCCCATGGCGTCAAACAGGCAGCTCATGGTCCAGTGTAATTCCTCGCCACCGCCGGCGAATATGATGTCCTGCTTGCCCAGTTGAATCAATTCAGCACCATGCCCAATACAGTGGGCGCTGGTGGAGCAGGCCGAGGAGATGGAGTAGTTGGTGCCCTTGATTTTGAACGGTGTGGCCAGGCAGGCGGACACGGTGCTACCCATGGTCTGGGTGACCCGGTAGGGGCCAACCCGACGCAAACCGCGATCGCGGAGTATGTCTGCCGCCTCGACCTGGTTTGATGAAGAACCACCACCGGAACCGGCGACAATGCCGCTGCGCGGATTGGATACCTGCTCTTCGGTTAAGCCCGCATCTGTGATGGCGTTCTGCATGGAGATATAAGCATAAGCCGCGCTCTGTCCCATAAAACGCAGTTGTTTGCGATCAATGTGTTCCTTCAGATCGATGTCGACCGAGCCAGCCACATGGCTGCGCATACCGGCGTCAATCATTTCCTGTTGTACGCTGATTCCCGACGTTCCCTCGCGCAGTGACTGGCTCACGCTGGCGGCATCGGTGCCCAGGCAGGAGGTAATGCCCAGGCCAGTGATCACTACTCGTTTTGTCATCGTCGTATTCCTGAATGCGTTTGTTTGGGGTGCAGCTTACTGGTAAAGACCGACGCGCAGGCCGCTTGCGGTGTAAATGACTTCGCCGTCGACAGCGACAGTGCCATCGGCAATACCCATCACCAACTTGCGTTCAATCAAACGGGTCATATTAATGTCGTAGACAACTTTTTTGGCGGTGGGCAGAATTTCACCGGTGAATTTTATTTCACCGGCACCCAGGGCGCGTCCGCGGCCTGGATTGCCACGCCAGCCCAGGAAAAAGCCCACGATTTGCCACATGGCATCCAGGCCCAGGCAACCGGGCATGACCGGATCGGTGCGGAAGTGACAGTCAAAGAACCAGAGATCCGGATTGATATCCAGTTCGGCGATTATCTTGCCCTTCTCGTGGCTGCCGCCGTCCGAGCTGATGTGGGTGATGCGATCCATCATCAACATATTGTCGACCGGAAGGCGGGCATTGCCGGGGCCGAACATTTCGCCATTGCCACAGGCAATCAGTTCTTCTTTGGTATAGGAGCTTTGCGGTGTCATAAAAGGGTCCCTGGGTCGAAAGAGGAGCGTATTCTAATGTTTGGTGACCACATGTCCAGCCTACGTTAAACTACGCCGCTTTCATCAAACTACGACATTTTACGCGAATTATGTAAGGAAACACGATGCTCAAGCCTGTTTTACTCTCTGGTGGTGTCGGCAGCCGTCTCTGGCCCGTGTCTCGGGAGGCCTATCCCAAGCAATTCCTGCCCTTGGCGGGGGAAGACAGTATGCTGATTGATACCTTGCAGCGTACGGTTGGGCTCGATGGTGGAGCGCCCATGGTGGTGTGCAATGAAGAGCATCGCTTTATTGTCGCCGAACAATTGCGCAATGCCGGCGTGGAACAGGGTGAGATTGTACTCGAGCCGATCGGTCGTAATACCGCTCCCGCGGTGGCTATTGCCGCCCTGCAGACCCTGCAATCGGACCCCGATGCCGTGTTACTGGTATTGCCAGCGGACCACATTATTCTCGACAACGCCGCCTTCGTCGCTGCGGTTGAGGAAGCATTGCCGCTGGCTCAGCAGGGGCGGCTGGTAACCTTTGGTGTGGTGCCCGACAAGCCGGAAACCGGTTACGGTTATATTCGCCGGGGAGAGAGCCTGTCCGCTGCGGGGTACGCCCTCGACAGCTTTGTCGAAAAACCCGACCTGGCCACCGCCGAAGCTTACCTGGCCAGTGGTGATTATTTGTGGAACAGCGGTATGTTCCTGCTCGGCGCCCAGGTCTATGTCGAGGAGCTGCGCAAATTCGCCCCCGCTATGTTGGAAGCCTGCGAAAAAGCCCTGGCTGGTGCCAAGGATGACCTGGATTTCGTGCGCCTGGACGCCGCCGCCTTCGCCGCCTGCCCCAGCGATTCGATCGACTACGCGGTGATGGAGAAAACCGACAAGGGTGCGGTATTGGCGCTGGATTGTGGTTGGAGCGATGTCGGTGCCTGGTCGGCCCTGTGGGATGTGGGTCGGCGCGACCGTGATGGTAACGTGGTCAGTGGTGACGTGTTGCTGGACCAGTGCAAGGATACCTTCGTGCGCAGCGAGTCGCGCCTGATCGCGGCCACCGGGGTGCATGACCTGGTTATCGTGGAAACCACCGATGCGGTGTTAGTGGCAGATCGCAACCGGGTCCAGGACGTGAAAAACCTGGTCAATGCGCTGAAGGCCCAGGACCGCTCTGAAGCTAATTTGCATGCCCGGGTGTATCGGCCCTGGGGTTCCTACGAGTCGCTGGTGGTCAGTGAGCGTTTCCAGGTCAAGCGGATCGTGGTCAACCCGGGCCAGAAATTGTCCCTGCAAAAGCATCATCACCGCGCCGAGCACTGGATTGTGGTGGCTGGCACCGGTGAGGTAACCTGCGAAGACAAGGTGTTCATGCTGGCGGAAGATGAATCGACTTATATTCCTCTTGGCCACAAGCATCGTCTGGCCAACCCCGGGAAAATACCGCTGGAGATAATAGAGGTGCAGTCAGGTACTTACCTGGGTGAAGATGATATCGTGCGCTATGAAGACGTCTATGGGCGCAGTGATAATTGAATCCGACCCCGGGAAATCAACGGATGATTAAGAAGTGCCTGTTTCCGGTAGCCGGCTATGGAACCCGTTTCCTGCCGGCCACCAAGAGTATGCCCAAGGAAATGTTGCCGGTGGTGAACAAGCCGCTGGTGCAGTACGGGGTTGAGGAAGCGATTAATGCCGGCATGACAACGATCAGTTTTGTCACCGGTCGCGGTAAGCGCGCCATCACCGATCATTTCGATATCAGCTACGAGCTGGAGCATCAGATCGCGGGAACCAGCAAGGAGAATTACCTTGAGGGTATCCGCCATGTGCTCGGCGAAGCTGTCTTTACCAATGTACGGCAGCGCGAGATGAAGGGCCTGGGCCATGCCATTCTCACGGGTGAGCCCCTGATTGGCAATGAAGCCTTTGGCGTGGTGCTGTCTGACGATTTGTGCCTGAATGGTGGCGAGGGTGTACTGGCGCAAATGGCCCAGCTCTATGCACAGTTCCGCTGCAGTATTGTTGCCATCGAGGAAGTGCCCGCCGACGAGGTCAGCAGCTACGGCGTGATTGCAGGTGAGGCGTTGAAAGAAGGTATCTACCGGGTCGATGACATGGTGGAAAAACCCAGTCCCGAAGAGGCGCCCTCCAACCTGGCTATTATAGGCCGCTATATACTCACCCCGGATATCTTCGACATTCTGCGGGAGACCCCACCGGGTAAACACGGCGAAGTGCAGCTTACCGATGCCCTTTTGACCCAGGCCAAGCGCGGCTGCGTGATGGCCTATAAATTCAAGGGCCGCCGGTTTGACTGCGGTACCGTGCCGGGCTTTGTCGAGGCTACCAACTACGTTTACGAACACGTCTACCAGGACTGATTGCAGGAGCAGGGCGTGACCGAGTTAAGCTGTTTCAAGGCCTACGATGTACGGGGCCGCATACCCGATCAACTCAACACCGATATTGCCTATCGCATCGGCCGCGCCTTTGCCCGTGTGATTGAGCCGGGGAAGGTGGTGGTGGGGCACGATATTCGTCTCACCAGTGAAGAGATCAAGCTGGCTCTCACCAACGGCTTGCGTGATGAGGGCGTTGATGTCTACGACATCGGCCTGTGTGGTACCGAGGAGATCTACTTTGCCACCAGCCACGCGGCTATGGACGGTGGCATTGTCGTTACCGCCAGCCACAACCCCAAGGACTATAACGGCATGAAATTTGTCAGTGCCGGTTCCCAGCCCATCAGCGGCGACAGTGGTCTGTTTGATATCAAGGCATTGGCAGAGCAGGACCAATTTGGTGAGCCGAAAGCACGGGGGAGCTACGAGGTGCTCGATTCGGTGCAGGCTTATATTGATCATCTGCTGTCCTACGTGGAGCTGTCTGAGCTGAAGCCGCTGAAGTTGGTGGTGAACGCCGGTAACGGTGGCGCTGGGGCGGTCATCGACCGCATCGAATCGGCACTACCCTTTGAATTTATCAAGTTGCACCACCAGCCCGACGGCACCTTCCCAAATGGGGTGCCCAATCCTATGCTGGAGGAGAACCGAGCAGTCACCATCGAGGCCGTGCAGACCCACGGTGCCGATATGGGTATCGCCTGGGATGGCGACTTCGACCGCTGTTTCTTTTTTGACGAAAGCGGCTTGTTTATCGAGGGCTACTACCTGGTGGGCCTGTTGGCCGAAGCCTTCCTGCGTGAGCAGGGCGGCGGTAAAGTCGTTCACGACCCACGCCTGACCTGGAACACCCAGGCTATTGTCGAGCAATTTGGTGGCGAAGCCGTGCAGAGTAAGACCGGTCATGCCTTTATCAAGGAGAGCATGCGCAAGGAAAATGCCATCTATGGGGGTGAGATGAGCGCCCATCACTATTTCCGGGAGTTTGCTTACTGTGACAGCGGCATGATCCCCTGGTTGTTGGTGGCTGCCCTGGTCAGCCAGCGCGGACCGCTCTCTAAACTGGTGGCAGAAAGGATGGCAGCCTTCCCCTGTAGTGGTGAGATCAACCGTGAGATTGCCGACCCGGCCGGGGTGCTGGCGCTGGCAGAAACACGCTATGCCGCGGAGGCGCTGTCAGTGGACCGCACTGATGGTCTGAGTATGGAATTCGATCTATGGCGCTTCAACCTGCGCATGTCCAATACCGAACCGGTGGTGCGCCTCAATGTAGAAAGTCGTGCTGATGTGGCCCTGATGCAGGCCAGGACCAAGGAATTGCTGGCTCTGATGGCTATTTGATTGGCGCTGAAGGCTCTTTGATCAGCGACTGGTAAATATCGCCGCTGAGAATTTTCCCTAGCTCCACCCCGTACTGGTCGAAGCTGTTGATTTGCCAAAGATGGCCACTGCAGAAGGTGCGGTGTTCATATAACGCCAATAGTGCCCCCAGCGTGTGCGGGGTGAGTTTTTCAAAACCGAGAATACTACTGGGCCGATTGCCTGGCATCGCCAGGTGTGGTGCCAACCGCTGCGCGTCAGTTTCACTCATCCCCTTTGCCAGTAGGCTGTCACAGGCTTGCTGCTCGCTGCGACCTTCCATCAGCGCCTTGGCCTGCGCCAGTGCATTGGCACGCAGACGCAGGTGTTTGTCTTCTTCGTCGCCATGGCCTTGTTGCGGAATCACAAAATCGACCGGGCAGAGCAGGGTGCCCTGGTGCAGCAGCTGATGGAAAGAGTGCTGGCTGTTACTGCCCTCGTCCCCCCATAAAACCGGTGCGGTGGCGTAAGTGACAGCCTCGCCGGCGCGATTCGTGCGCTTGCCATTACTTTCCATGGTCAATTGCTGGAGAAAGGCGGGTAATCTGCGCAGTGAATGGGAGTAGGGCACGACGGCATAATTCCGGCTGCCCAGGAAATTGACGTACCAAATTTCCAGCAGGCTCATGATGACAGGCAGATTCTCATCGAGGGGGGCACTGGCGAAGTGCTTGTCCATGGCCTCGGCACCCGCCAGCAGGGCTTTGAAATTATCCATGCCGACGGCGAAGGCGGCGCTCCAGCCAATTGCCGACCACAGTGAATAGCGCCCGCCAACCCAGTCCCACAGGGGCAGGATATTTTCCTCGGGAATGCCCATGTCCTGGGCCGCTTCCAGGTTGGTCGATACGGCCAGCAGGTGCTTGTTGAGATCGGCCGCTGCGCAACCGCCGTCCAGTAGCCATTGCCGCGCGGCGCTGGCGTTGGCCAGTGTTTCCTCTGTGCCCAATGTTTTCGAACAGATCACAAACAGCGTGCTGGCGGGATTCAGACCAGCCAGCGTTTCGGTCAGTTCCGCCGGGTCAATATTGGCACAAAACCGGACTTCCAATGCGGTGTAGTGATAGGGTGCCAGGGCCTGGCTCACCAGGCGCGGTCCCAGGTCGGAGCCGCCAATGCCAAGGTTGACCACGTGACTGATTGGCGTGCCGGCAAAGCCCCGGTGTTCGCCGCTGTGAATCCTTTGCACCCAGCCCGCCATGGTTTCCAGGCAGCGTTGAATTTTGTTGTGCTCCAGCTCCAGCCCGGGTGGCGCTTCTGTGGTTCGCAACAGGGTGTGAGCGACGGCCCGTTGTTCGGTGAAGTTCAGGCTGCTGAAATCAAACAAGGCGCGACGCGCGTTGCCGAGATCGGCGGACACAGCCAGGCACAACAGCTGGGCCAGACCTTCACGGTCAAGTAGATGGCGGGTGAAATCCAGGCTGATGCCAGCGGCCTCCAGCCGGAAGGACTTATTGTCGAGTTCAGTGATGCGCTTCCTGGACAGTTCTGAAGCCATCTGGGTAAGGGTGCTGGATTCCGGGTAGGGCAGGCTCATGGCTTACTGGTTTCGATCGACCGACAGCTGTGCGATAGCCTCCATGGCATCACGGAATTCGTTGGCAGGCAAGTCTCGCACATTGGCCAGGGCCAGGGCCTTGTAACCCTGGGCGACCGCGCCGGCGTAGTCGAGAGAGCCACTGGCTTGTACGGCCTCGATCACCGCTTCGATCTGGTTGCTATCCTTTTCTGTAATAGCCTGCGTTACCAGCGACTTTTGGCCGCTAGTGCCCACTTGCAGCAGGTGAATCAACGGCAGCGTTAGTTTGCCCTCATTGAGGTCATCACCCACATTTTTGCCCATTTCCGCCGGGTTGCCGGTGTAATCCAATACGTCGTCGAAAATTTGGAAGGCGATGCCCGTGTTGAGACCGAAATCATGTAGCGCCCGGCGCCTGTCTTCAGAGGCGCCGGCAATCGCACCCGCGCCGTAACAGGCTGCGGCAAACAGAATGGCGGTTTTGCGGGTTATCACGTCCAGGTATTGCTCCGCGGAAGCAGAGACATCGCCAGCTCGCACCAGCTGCAACACTTCGCCCTCGGCGATGGTATTGGTCGTACTGGCCATGTTTTCCATGATGTCCATGTTGCCCAGGGCCACCATCAGCTGGAAGGCGCGCGTATAGAGAAAATCCCCCACCAGCACGCTGGGTGCGTTGCCGTACTCTTCATTGGCAGTGGGCCGGCCCCGGCGCAGGCTGGAAATATCCACCACGTCGTCGTGCAGGAGGGTCGCGGTGTGAATAAATTCAACGACAGCGGCAAAGTTAATGTGGTCATCACCGTCGTAGCCACAGCAGCGGGCACTGAGCAGGGTCAGCAGGGGCCGCAGTCGTTTTCCGCCAGCGTCGACGATGTAGTGGCCAATATTTTCGACCATGGCCACATCTGACTCTAGATTGTCGATTATCAGGCGATTGACGGCGTCGAATTCAGCCTGGACGGGTTGTCTGATCTCTTGCATGCAGCAACTGTGCTCTGGGGACGGCTGGCATGCTAGGGTGGGACGTGGGCGGTGTCAACCGGAGGGTCGCTATCAGAGAGCCTAAGTTATTGTGAAATATAGCATTTGACGCTTGCCTGAGGGGGTGATTTTCAGTAGAATCGCCGCCCTCGACCACCCCCGTAAGCTAATGCAGGGGTTTAAACCATAAGTGCCGGGCTCTGCCCCCTCCAGTGGAGGGTCTGTCCAATCAAGCGAGCTGGCGAACTTAGGAGTAACTCATGTACGCAGTAATTGAAGCCGGTGGTAAGCAGCACCGCGTAACCGAGGGCGAAACCCTCAAGCTGGAAAAGATCGAAGCCGCTACTGGCGAGACGATTGAATTCGACAAGGTTTTGCTGGTCGGTACCGGCACGGACGTCAAGATAGGCAAGCCTATCGTTGACGGTGCTAAGGTAACTGCTGAGATAATCTCTCAGGGTCGTCACAAGAAAGTGACAATCATCAAGTTCAACCGTCGTAAGAACTACCGCAAGCAGGCTGGCCATCGCCAGTGGTTCACTGAAGTAAAAATTACTGACATCAGTGGTTAAGGAGATAAGTCATGGCACATAAGAAAGCAGGCGGTAGTACCCGTAACGGTCGCGATTCCGAGAGCAAACGTCTTGGGGTAAAAATGTACGGTGGCCAGGTTGTTAAAGCCGGCAATATCATCGTTCGCCAGCGCGGCACCCGTTTTCACTCCGGTACAGGCACCGGTCTGGGCAATGACCACACTATCTTCGCCACCGCCGACGGCGTGATTGAGTTTGTGACCCGCGGACCAAAAAATCGCAAGTTCGTGCAGGTTGTTAGCGCCTAACTCCTACACCAACGGATTATCAAAAAAGGGGCCTTTAAGGCCCCTTTTTTTTATACTGGTATTGTTATGAAGTTTGTAGACGAAGCAAAAATCAAAGTACAGGCCGGCAAAGGTGGCAACGGTGCCCTCAGTTTCCGCCGGGAGAAGTACATCGCCAAAGGTGGTCCCGATGGGGGCGACGGTGGCGATGGCGGCAGCGTGTATCTCGAAGCTAAAAGTGCCCTCAACACCATGGTCGATTACCGTTTCCAGCGCAACCATCAGGCCCAGAACGGCGAGGGTGGCAGAGGTAAGAACATGACCGGGGGCAAGGGTGATGACCTGGTCCTGCCCGTGCCCATGGGTACAACGGTACTGGATGAAGATACTGGCGAGATACTCGGTGACTTGTCCCGGGAAGGCCAGCGCTTGCTGGTGGCGCAAGGCGGATTTCACGGTCTCGGCAATACCCGTTTCAAGTCCAGTACTAATCGAGCACCGCGACAGACTTCCCCGGGTAGTGAAGGTGAGCAGCGGTCCCTGAAACTGGAACTGCAGGTGCTGGCCGACGTCGGTTTACTGGGCTTGCCCAATGCGGGCAAGTCCACTTTGATCCGGGCGGTTTCTTCGGCGAAACCGAAGGTGGCAGATTACCCCTTCACCACCCTGGTGCCCAACCTGGGCGTGGTCAAAGTGCAGGCACATCGCAGTTTTGTGGTGGCTGATATTCCCGGCTTGATAGAGGGCGCGTCAGAGGGCGCCGGTCTGGGAATTCGCTTTTTGCGCCACCTCACCCGCAATCGGTTGTTGCTGCACCTGGTGGATGTGGCGCCCTACGATGGTACCGAGCCGGCAGATTCTGCTGAAGCCATCGCCAATGAACTGGCCCTGTTCAGCCCGGCGCTGGCGCAGCGCGAGCGCTGGTTGATATTAAACAAGACTGATCTGCTGGATGAAGAACAACTGGCTGCGCGTCGCACTGAAATAGTCGAGCGGCTGGCGTGGGACGGCCGTGTTTACCAGATATCGGCGATCAGCGGTGAGGGCACGGCTCAACTCTGCAACGATATTATGGAGTTGCTGGAGCATTGGCAGGTGCAGGAAGAAGCCAATCCCGAACTGGTTGAACAGGAGCGTGAGCAACGCGCACTGATCCAGGAGCAGGCGCGACAGCGTATCGCCATTCAGCGGGAGATTGCCCGTGAGCGTCGTCTCGCTGCGCGCGATGACGGTGCCCAAGACAATGACGACGATGATGACTACGACGTGGAAGTCGAATATGTCCCCTGACCGCGAGGTGTTTGCACAGGCAAAACGCTGGGTCATCAAAATTGGCAGCGCGTTGCTGACCGATACCGGCCGCGGTCTGGATATCGACCTGGTCGCCACCCTGGTGGCACAGATGGCCGCGCTGCGCGAGCAGGGTCGCGAGGTCGTGTTGGTCTCCAGTGGCGCGGTGGCGGCTGGCATGGCCAGGCTGGGTTGGGATCAGCGTCCCCACGCTCTGCACGATTTACAGGCGGTAGCGGCCATTGGGCAAATGAGCCTGGTGCAGACTTATGAGTCGGCTTTTCAGCAACACGGATTGTACACTGCACAAGTACTGCTCGGACACGATGATATTTCAGCGCGCGATCGCTACCTGAATGCCCGTGGCACGCTCACTACCCTGTTGAACCTGGGAGTGGTGCCGGTGGTGAATGAAAACGATACCGTGGTAACCGATGAAATACGTTTCGGAGACAACGATACACTGGCGGCTCTGGTGGCCAACCTGCTGGACGCAGACGCACTGTTAATTCTCACAGACCAGGATGGCATGTTCGAGGCCGATCCGCGCCAGAACCCCGATGCGCGCTTATTGACTGCAGTGGCCGCTGACGATGACAAACTTGAAGCCATGGCCGGCGGCGGTGGCAGCCTGGGTCGTGGTGGCATGTTGACCAAGGTGCGTGCGGCACGCCTGGCAGCGCGCTCGGGAACGGACACGGTCATCGTCAATGGCAAGCGCGAGGGTGTGATAGCAGCTGTGTTGGCGGGGGAATCCCTGGGTACCTGGCTGCAAGCTGGTCAGCAGCCGGTAAAAGCGCGTAAACAGTGGCTGGCGGGGTTACAGCGCGGCAATGGCACCCTGGTGCTGGATGACGGCGCTGTGGAGGTCCTGACAGGCGCGGGTCGCAGTCTGCTGCCGGTGGGGGTAAAGGCGGTCAGTGGGGAATTCCGGCGCGGTGATATGGTGGTCTGCACGGACGCCGGCGGTCGGGAAGTCGCCCGTGGCTTAGTCAATTACTCTGTGGAGGAGGCGCGTCAGATCATTGGCTTAAGTACCGGCGCGATTGAGGGTGTACTGGGCTACCAGGGCGACCCCGAGCTTATTCACCGGGATAACTTGGTACTGAGCTGAGAAGCGTTCGGCTACAGACATAAAAAAGCCGGCTCGAAGCCGGCTTGTTACTATCTGGGGGTCGGCTCAAGCCGAGAGGGCTTTTACCTGGGCATTCAGGCGGCTCTTGTGACGGGCTGCCTTGTTCTTGTGAATAATACCCTTGTCCGCCATGCGATCGATGACCGGTACCGCGTCGTTGTACGCGGCTTTTGCGGTATCCGCATCGCCAGAGTCAACAGCGGCGAGTACCTTCTTGATCACGGTGCGCACCAGTGAGCGCAAGCTGGCGTTGTGGTTGCGGCGCTTCTCGGACTGGCGAGCACGCTTTCTGGCCTGGGGTGAATTAGCCAATGTAATTACCTCTAATATGAGTCTGAAAATAAAGAGGCGCGATTATTCACATTTAGGCCCTTTATGTCAACCGAAAACGCCTCAAGTTGGTGCTGTCCCGGGCGCGGACGCCCTAGCCTTACTAATAACTATTAGTTATTATTCCCTGCATGGAAATGTCATCCAAAATAGAGCTCAAGCCCACCGCCGTGCGTATTCTCGATGCTGCCGAAGACCTGTTCGCCGAAAAAGGCTATTCGGCCACCTCGCTGGGCGATGTGGCTGACCGCGTTGGTATACGCTCACCCAGCCTGTACAACCACTTCAAGAACAAGGAGGCGCTGTACAGCGCGGTCCTGGAGCGGTTACTCGACCTGTTTGCCGCCCCCCTGACCGAGCTAACCCAATCTGACCAGGTGACGCCGGAACGGATTTACAGCTGGCTGGAGGGGGTTATTCGCATGCACCACGAGCGGCCGAACCTGGCCCGACTGTTGCAGCACGCGGCTCTCAGTGGCGGTCCACAGACCAATGAGCTGATTGATCGCCTGTTCAGCCCTATGTTTGATGTCGAGACCCCACTGGAAGAGGACATCATGCCGATGCTCGGCGGGCGCGATCTACAGCCCTGGGCGGTGATGGCCCTGAACAATATGATTATGTCTTACGTCACCATGGCGCCCATGTATCGCAGGCTGCTGGGTGAGGACCCGTTCGGGCCCGAGGCACTAAAGAAACAAACAGACCTGATCATGAAGCTGGCTCACCTGGCCATCCAAAGCGACTAAAACACCAAGAGTTACCCACCATGCGTCGATTACCCTTCGTAGGCACCCCTAATTTTCGAGATCTGGGTGGTTACCCCACCGAGGATGGCCGCCAGGTTAAGTGGGGCTATTTGTTTCGCTCCGGCCAGCTCAGTCAGCTCAATGCTGACGATCAACGGCTGTTGCACTCACTACAGTTGGACCTGGTTTGCGATTTTCGCCGCCCGGAAGAGCAGGAGCGAGACCCCAGCCTGTTGCCTGACCCCGGCCCGGTTCTCGTGAGCCTGTCTATCTCGCCGGGGAGCAACGACAGTTTTTTTACCGAGGCGACTGAGATGAACGTGGACCGCCAGGCCATGTTCGATTTCATGGTGGAGATCAATCGCGATTTTGCCCTCGGCCAGAAAGTTGCCTACAGCAGCATGTTTGATCACCTGGTACAGAAGCAGCCCACGCGCATGTTGTTTCACTGTGCCGCGGGCAAGGATCGCACGGGCTTCGCGGCAGCGATCATCCTGCTGGCGTTGGGTGTACCGCGAGAGCAAGTGATGGAAGATTACCTGTTAACGGCAGACTATTTTCTGCCGCAGCAGGAACTGAGCAGGCTGGCGGGGAAATACGAGATGGAATTGCCAGCGGAAACCATGCTGCCGGTGCTGGAAGTGCATCCGCAATATTTGCAGGCGGCACTGGATGCAATCGATGAGCAATTCGAATCGATCGATCATTACCTGGAAGACGTGCTGGGGATGGATCGCTGCAAACGTGAGCGTCTGCGCTCGCACTACCTGGAAGCAGGGTGCTAGAAAAGATGGCCCCCGCACAGCGGGGACCGGCACAAAAGCAATTAGACAGCTTTACAAGCTTTCTTGGCGGCTTTGATTTGCTTTTTCTCACAGGCGTCGGAACTGGCATCACCCACGCACCACTTCTTGCGGTTGTCCCAGGCAGTCAGATCGGCAGTCTTGCCGTTGGAGCACTTCACCAGGTAGGAAGCGTAGTCAGTGCCTTCGGTAGTAGCGCCGTTAGCGTCAAAAACGATGCTGGTGGGTTTGGCGGCAAACGCAGTAGCAGACAGGCTCAGCAGGGCGGCAACAGCCGCAGTTTTGGTTATGGTGTTCATAATAAATACCTCAAAAAGTAAAACAAACTATGGAACTGCGGGCGGATTATATGGGCGCGCAGCAGCAATACCAGTGATACAGGTCACACTCTGGGAGAGTCCGCGTTAGAACGGTCTTTGGGAACGCATAACTAGTTGATAAATAAGGGAATTATAAAGATTTTGAGCGGGTGCGGGGTTTATTAATTATCGTTAATAAACCCGGTTTTATGTTATCTGCCTACATTGCCAGGAATAAAAGTGTCCAGCCAACGAGGGCCAGCGCCATTGACTCGCCGGTCTTCTCGAGGCGAAACATGCCATACAGGTAGGAAAAAGGCGGCAATAACAGGGTGCAGAGACCCCAGGTGAAGTCCTCGCGAGAGGATTCAATCAACAGCAGGACCCAGCTGGCCAGCAGTGCTACGACACCGAAGGTCATAAAAAGGGCGGAGGTAGGTTCCATTCTGGTCTCCAGGAATCAAGGAGTTGGTAAAGGCGGCAAGAATACCATGTTCACTTTTTTCAGACACCTGGCTTTTGCACCGGGACCCGAAAATCGCGCAAAATGTTGGGCCAAAACAATAAGCGGAGAGAGGCTATGAAATTCTGGCAAATGGTGACCTGGGCCGAGACGGAACATTATCGCGAGATTGCTATCGCCGCGGAGGAGTTAGGTTTTCACGGAGTGATGAACGCCGACCACGCATTTTTTCCGGAACAGGTTAACTCACCCTATCCTTACTCAGAGGACGAGAAACCGCCCATGCCCAGCGACAGCCAGTACCCGGATACCTGGGTCAGCCTGGCACAGATGGCCGCCGTGACCAGGCGCATTCAGTTTTCCACCTCGGTGTATATCTTGCCGCTGCGCAACCCCATAGAGGTAGCCAAGGCCACCGGCAGCCTGGCGCTGATGTCAGATAACCGCTTCATACTGGGTGCGGGAGTAGGCTGGATGAAGGAAGAGTTCGATGCCTATGGTGTTGACTTCCACAGCCGCGGCAAACGCTATGACGAATGCCTGGATTGCATCCGTCAATTGTGGACGGGACAGTGGACGGAGTATCGCGGTGAGCATATCAATTTTGACCGTATGCGGATTCTGCCAGCACCGAAACAGCCGGTGCCAATCTACCTGGGCGGCTCCAGCAAGGTAGCACTGCGACGCTGTGCCCGGCTGGCGGACGGATTTATTGGCAATGGCAACTCCTCGACAGAGGTGCCAGAGCTGCTGGCTTATCTCCAGCGGCTGCGGGATGAAGCGGGCCGCGGTGAGCTGCCTTTTGAAACGGTGATGGGGTTGAACGATGCGCCCTCTGTGGAGACCTACAGGCGACTGCAGGATTGCGGCATGACAGCGGGCGTCAACGCGCCGTTTGCCTTCACCGTGGGCTGGCAGTCGAGCATGGAACAGAAAATAGCCCAGATGGAACAGTTTGCCGAGGCCTATATTCGGCCGCTCAGTGATGACTAGCGAGCCGCTTTTCGCTATCGTGGACGATTTGCTCAACAACTAAGAATACTATGGATCCCTTTGCCGATATTCGGCCCTACAACGACCATGAGGTCCCTGAGGTGCTGCCACGTTTGCTGGCGGATCCTGAATTTATCGATGCGGTCGCCCGCTTTAAGTTCCCACGTCTTCCCGGCCTGTTGCGCGGCTGGTTGCGCCCGGTTATTCGCGCTGCACTGACGCGGGAGTTGGCGGATGTTGCCGACGTGGATTCACTGCAAGCGGTAATTGAAGGCTATATGTCGAAGATGATTGAGAGCACCAGTTCGGGGTTCTCGGTCAGTGGGCTCGATCAGCTGCTATCCCATCAGTCCTATCTCTACATGAGTAATCACCGCGATATTGCCATGGACCCGGCCTTCACGAACTATGCCTTGTTCCACAACGAACACGATACTGTACGCATCGCCATTGGCGATAACCTGTTGACCAAGCCTTTCGTGGGCGACCTCATGCGTCTCAATAAGAGTTTCATTGTAAATCGCACCGCCACCGCGCCGCGGCAGGTCTTGAAAGCCCTGCGGGAACTCTCCTCCTATATCCGCCACTCGATTGTTAAAGAAAGGGTGCCGGTGTGGATCGCCCAGCGCGAGGGCCGCGCCAAGGATGGCATCGACCGGACTGGGCCCGCCATCATCAAGATGTTGGCCATGAGCAAGAACAAGGGCATGGCGCTGGGTGAGTACATCGCCTCGTTGAACATAGTGCCGGTGGCCATCTCTTATGAACTGGATCCCTGTGACGGCTTAAAGGCAGCGGAACTGTCCGAACTGGCGGAGACCGGTTCCTACCAGAAGGCTGAAGATGAAGATGTGGCGAGCATTGCCACCGGCATCGCCGGCAACAAAGGCCAGGTGCATGTGGCCTTTGGCACGGTTCTGGGCGCCCATCTGGATAGCCCGGAAGCGGTTGCCGCAGAGATGGACAAACAAATCATTACTAACTACGCGCTGCATGCGACCAATATTTATGCCTATCGCATGCTGCACGGAGATGACGCTCCGCTGCCAGAGAATTACGCGGTGGCGGCGGACTCCTGCAGTGAAGCGGATTTCCGGGCGCGTATTGAGGCGCTGCCGGAAGCCCACCGGCCATTCGCGCTGGCGATCTATGCCAACGCCGTGGTCAGTAAGTTACGGTTAGCTGATGCTGGCTGACGACACCAAGCAGCAGATCCGCGATGCCTATTTCAAGCTCATCGAAGAAAAATCTCTGAGCCCTCGCTGGGGGCAGCGACAGATGGTGGCAGAGGTTGCCAACGCCCTCGGACGCATTGGCAAGCCGGAGGAAGGCGCGCCCGTGTGTGTGATAGAGGCGGGCACTGGCACCGGAAAGACGATCGCTTACGCAGTCGCTGCAATCCCCGCTGCGAAGGCACTGGACAAGACCCTGGTGGTGGCCACGGCTACTGTCGCTCTGCAGGAGCAGTTTGTTAACAAGGATTTACCGGATATCCGCAAACACAGCGGTCTGCAATTTGACTATGTGTTGGCCAAGGGTCGTCGACGCTATGTGTGCCTGTCCCGTCTGGACAAGTTGTTGGCTTCCTCTCAGGAAGAGAGCGCGGTGCTGCCCCTGTACCCGGACGAGGTCAGTCAGCCGCTGTCTGCCGAGGCGCTGCCGGTGTATAACACGATGGTAGATGCCCTCGCCCGGGGCGAGTGGGACGGCGATCGCGACAACTGGCCGACGGAGCTGGATGAGGCCATCTGGTTCAGTGCTACCACCGATCACAACCAGTGCAGTGGTCGCAAATGTCCCAACATCAGTCAATGCAGTTTCTTTCGCGCGCGTGACGCCCTGCAAAATGCTGACATCATTGTCGCCAACCACGACCTGGTGTTGTCGGACCTGGCTCTCGGCGGGGGTGCCATCCTGTCGGCACCGGAAGACAGTATTTACATCTTTGACGAGGGCCATCACTTGCCGGATAAAGCGCTCAATCATTTTTCAGCGTTTTGCCGTTTGGGATCGAGCCGGCAATGGCTGGATGATTCCCGCAAGCAACTGTCGCAGGCGGCCAACCAGTTGCACGACATTGATGGCTTGATCGATACCATCAACAAGGCGGCACCGCAGTTGGATGATATCGCGGTGGCGCTACAGCAGGTGGAGCAGGTGCTGGAGGAGTTGATCGATCCGGCGGAGTTGTCTGATCGCGGCGATCGCCAGCACTATCGTCTGCCGCACGGATTGGTACCCGATGAACTGCGTCAACCCAGCATCACCCTGAGTGAATTATTTGCGCGCCTTTGCCAAAAACTGGGACAGTTGGAAGACTGCATGGAGGATGCCCTGGAGGGTGATTTTCCAGGTATCGATAAAGCCGATGCCGACGCCTGGCACGCGGTGTTCGGTGCCATGGTAAGTCGGGCCGAAGGCAACCTGGCTTTGTGGCAACAATATTCCCTCACTGGTGAGGATGAGGATCCGCCGGTCGCGCGCTGGATTAACCTGGGTGGTGGCGGCCAGGGCGGTTTTGACTTGCGTGCCAGTCCGATATTAGCGGCTGAGATCCTGCAGGAATTTCTCTGGGACCGCGCCGCCGCGGTGATTGCAACCTCGGCCACCATGACCGCCCTCAATAGCTTTGACCGATTTATCTTGCACAGTGGCGCACCCGCGGATGCTATTTACAAGGTGGTGGTCAGCCCCTTTGATTACAGCCAGGCGGTACTGTCGGTGCCCGCTATGGATGCCGATCCCAGTGATCCTGAAGCCCATACCCATGCCTTGATTCGGATACTGCCAGAGCTTTTGCAGGAAGAGGAGGGCAGCCTGGTGTTGTTTTCCTCGCGCCGCCAGATGATGGATGTGTTCGAGGGTATTGGTCCGCCCTGGCAGGCGCGCATCCTGGTACAGGGAGATTACAGTAAGCAGGAGACTATTAGGCGCCATCGCGAGGCGGTGGACCGGGGCAAGGCCAGCGTGATTTTTGGGCTGGCCAGTTTTGCCGAAGGTGTGGATTTGCCCGGCAAGTATTGCAATCACGTGGTCATCGCGAAAATTCCTTTTGCGGTGCCCGATAGCCCACTGGAATCCGCCTTGTCGGAGTGGGTGGAGAGTCAGGGCCGCAATCCCTTTATGGAAATTTCAGTGCCCGACGCCGCCTTGCGCCTGGTGCAGGCCAGTGGCAGGCTGTTACGTACCGAAGAGGATACAGGCAGAGTCAGTTTGTTGGATCGCCGTGTTGTGACCCGCCGCTACGGCCGCGCCATTCTGGATTCATTACCCCCGTTTCGGCGCGAGATAGCCTGAATGCCCGGTTCAGAGCAGGTAGCCGCATTGTTGATTGATATTGAAGCTGAATTACGACAGCTCAATCTCTGGGACGACGTGTCGCCTTCGGAGCAGGCACTGGCCAGTTCTGAACCTTTCTGCGTTGATACCCTCAGCTTCACCCAGTGGCTGCAGTTTATTTTTCTTCCCACCATGTACCACCTGATGGAAAGCGAGGCTCCCCTGCCAACAGAATGTGGTATCGCACCCATGGCGGAAGAGCATTTCAGGGGGCTTTTTACCCAGCGCCAGGCTCGAGCGAACCCTGGTGGAGCTGGACCAGTTGCTCTCGCCTTAGCTTTATTGAGATAGACAATTAAGGGTATCCCCTGCTGTCGCTCATGGGCGTATTATCGAAACCCTCGAATTCTTTTAGGTGTCGCCCATGAACCCCATAGTTGAAGCAATGCTGGATAAGTATGCTGTCACCGACGCAACCCGCGCATTTATAGCGGCGGGCCATCAGTCCATGTTCATTGACGGCAAGTTTGTCGATGCCAGTGATGGGGGCACCTTTACGATTGAGGATCCCGCCACCTGTGCACCCCTGCTAACCGTGCCGGCAGCAACCACCGCCGATGTGGATGCGGCTGTGGCGGCTGCCAGGGCTGCATTTGAGATGGGCCCGTGGTCAGACATGACACCGGGTGACCGACAGACATTGTTGTTTCAGATGGCGGACATCATGGAAGCCCATGCACAGACCCTGGCGGAGCTCGAATCAATCGATGCGGGTAAAGCTATTGGCGGTTGCATGGAAGTGGATATCCTGGGGTCAGCAGAGCACCTGCGTTTTATGGCGGGCTGGGCCACCAAAATCGAGGGCAATACCCGGGAGATTTCTACCCCGAACAGTTTTGCCTTCACTCTGAAGGAACCGGTAGGAGTGGTAGGTGCCATTGTGCCCTGGAACTGGCCCCTGAACATGTCCCTTTGGAAGCTGGCTTCACCCCTGGCAGTGGGTTGTACCACGGTTTTGAAAACCTCGGAAATGACGCCTATGAGCATGCTCTATTTGATGCAACTGTGGAAAGAGGTGGGTTTACCGGATGGGGTAGTGAATATTATTGTGGGAGATGGCGCCACTGCGGGCAGCCATCTCGCTGCCCATGCGGGCATCGACAAGATTTCATTTACTGGCTCCACCCCGGTGGGCAAGCTGGTCGGGCAGGCCGCCCTTGAGAACATGAATCACGTCACCCTTGAACTGGGTGGCAAATCTCCCATGGTGGCTTTTGAGGATGCCGCTATCGACGATATTATTGGGGGTGCCCACAACAGCGTGTATTTCAATTCCGGCCAAGTGTGCTCGGCGGGCTCTCGACTCTATGTTCACCGGTCGATCTATGATGACACAGTGGCAGCATTGGCGGCCTCTCTTGAAGAGGTGGTGATTGGTGATCCGCTTGACCCCGACACGACTCAGGGGCCGCAAATCTCGAAGACCCAATTCGACAAAGTGATGGGCTATATCCAGCTGGGTCAGGAGGAGGGTGCCCGGCTGGTGCGTGGCGGTGCCGCCCTGGAGCGCGACGGTTATTTCGTGGAACCCACCCTGTTTGCTGATTGCAGTAACAGCATGCGCATTGTGCAGGAGGAAATCTTTGGGCCCGTCTTGTGTGTGATTCCTTTTGATAGCGAGGATGAGGCCATACAACTGGCGAATGACAGTGTTTTTGGCTTGGCGGCCTCGGTGTTTACCCGGGATATATCGCGGGCTATACGAATAGTTCGCCAGCTACAGGCGGGGGCTGTTTCGGTGAATACCCACGACGCCGGTGATGTAGCCATGCCTTTCGGCGGATACAAACAATCAGGCTTGGGAAAGGATGCGGGTAAGGAGCAGCTGGAGCATTTCCTGGAAACCAAGTCGGTGATCATTCAGCTCTAACAAAAAGGGCGGCTTGCGCCGCCCTGTCAGATTTAGTGAACGGTTCGACTAGTCTCTAGTTGTTCCACCGAACTCTGGGTGGTCTTCTCGGTGGGTGCAGCTGTTTCCTGCTCTTGCACATAGGTGCGCAAGCGTCCGACCACACTGGTCATCACGTCAATGGTCTGGCTGATCTGGTCCAGCGCCATCAGGATGGTTTCGGTATCTCTTGAAGCTTTCTTATCATTATCCATGTAGAGCCTCCTGGGCTTTGCCGTGAGCCGGGATTAATCCCAGCTCAGTGCGCCACCGGTCTGATACTCGATAACCCGCGTTTCGAAGAAATTTTTCTCCTTGCGCAGATCCATGATTTCTGACATCCATGGGAATGGATTCTGTACGCCGGCAAACTGCTCGGGTAGCCCCAATTGCGAGAGGCGGCGATTGGCGATGAATTTCAGGTACTCCTCCATCATCGCTGCATTCATGCCCAGCACTCCACGCGGCATGGTGTCACGGGCGTATTCGATTTCCAGCTGGGTGCCTTCCAGGATCATCTGAATGGCTTCCTGCTTGAACTCCTCCGTCCACAAGTGCGGATTTTCCAGCTTGATCTGGTTGATCACATCGATGCCAAAGTTCAGGTGCATGGACTCATCGCGCAGGATGTACTGGAACTGCTCGGCGACACCGGTCATCTTGTTGCGGCGGCCCATGGAAAGGATCTGGGTAAAGCCGCAGTAGAAGAAGATGCCCTCGGTGACCGCGTAGAAGCCGATCAGGTTGCGCAGCAGGGTCTGGTCGGTCTCAGGGGTGCCGGTGTTGAAGTTGGGGTCGCTGAGATCATGAGTGTGACTGAGGCTCCAGGCGGCTTTCTTGGTCACTGACGGAATTTCCCGGTACATGTTGAACACTTCGGCCTCATCCATGCCCAGCGACTCAATACAGTACTGGTAGGCGTGAGTATGGATAGCTTCTTCGAAGGCCTGGCGCAGCAGGTATTGGCGACACTCGGGATTGGTGATGAGGCGGTAAAGGGCCAATACCAGGTTGTTGGCGACCAGGGAGTCCGCGGTGGAAAAGTAACCCAGGTTGCGCATGACAATGCGACGCTCATCTTCGCTCAGACCCTCGGGATTTCTCCAGGTGGCGACGTCGGCGGTCATGTTGATTTCCTGGGGCATCCAGTGATTGGCGCAGCCATCCAGGTACTTCTGCCAGGCCCAGTCGTACTTGAACGGTACCAGCTGGTTGAGGTCGGCGCGACAGTTAATCATGGCCTTGTCGTCCACGGAAATACGACCGGAACCCATGCCTAGGTCTTCCAGGCCGGCGCTGACATCCATGTCTGCCAGTGCTTGGTTGGCCGCCGCCAGGTGCTCGTCCGCCTCGACATCGATGTTGGTCGATATCTCGGTGGTGTCGCTAACTGACGGCGGCGCAGTCGTTTCCGCCGCAGCGGTAGGCGCTGCAGCGACGGGTTCGGGTGCCTTCTCAACTACCAGTTCTTTTTCAACGACCTGGGGAGCGGGCTTCTGAGGCGCCACTTCCTCGGTGTTATATTCGTCCCAACTTAACATCTTGCTATCCCCTTTCTGTTACCGCTTTTGATACCGCTCTTTTATGTCCCAATGGTTCTTCTCTATGCAGCTCAGGACTGCTCTTACTGGCAGGCTTCGCAATCTGGTTCATCCAGAGAGCAAGCCGCTGGTACGGGCGCCGGCTGCGGTTCAGCCGCCGATACTGCATTGAGGGTGCCGGTGTCGATGGTCGATTTCTCGGTGCCGGTTGCCGCCAGTGAGCGCAGGTAGTACGTGGTTTTCAAGCCGCGGTACCAGGCCATGCGATAAGTCACATCCAGCTTCTTACCGCTGGCGTTGTTGATATACAGGTTCAGCGACTGGGCCTGGTCGATCCATTTCTGGCGGCGGCTGGCGGCATCCACGATCCAGCGTGGCTCCACCTCGAAAGCGGTGGCGTAAATCGATTTCAGATCCTCTGGCACCCGGTCGATCTGCTGCACGCTGCCGTCGTAATACTTGAGGTCATTGACCATGACGCCGTCCCACAGGCCGCGCTCTTTCAGGTCGCTGATCAGGTAGGGGTTCACCACCGTGAATTCGCCCGACAGGTTCGATTTCACATACAGGTTCTGATAGGTGGGCTCGATGGACTGGGACACACCGGTGATATTGGCAATCGTCGCCGTCGGTGCAATCGCCATCACGTTGGAGTTGCGCATGCCCTTGGTTTTCACAGTCTCGCGCAGGCTGGCCCAATCCAGGGTCTCGCTGGTGTCCACTTCGATGTAGTCGTCGCCCCGAACCTTGACCAGGTTCTTCAGCGAATCGATGGGCATGACACCCTTGCTCCACAGGGAGCCCTCGAAAGTCGAGTAGGCACCGCGTTCCTGGGCCAGGTCGGAGGAAGCCTGGATGGCGTAATAGCTGATCGCCTCCATAGACTCATCGGCAAATTTCACCGCCGCATCGGAGCCATAGGCCAGGTGCTGCTTGTAAAGCGCATCCTGAAAACCCATCAGGCCCATGCCTATCGGGCGATGACGCAGGTTAGAAGTGCGTGCCTGGGGCACCGAGTAGTAGTTGATGTCGATAACGTTGTCGAGCATACGCACCGCGGTGGTTACCGTTTGCTGCAGTTTCTCCAGGTTGAGACCGTTCTCATCGGTGTGCTGGGCAAGGTTTATCGAGCCCAGGTTGCAGACAGCGATCTCTTCGTGATTGGTATTCAGTGTTATCTCTGTGCACAGGTTGGAAGAGTGCACCACACCTATATGTTGCTGGGGTGAACGAATGTTGCAAGGATCCTTGAAGGTCACCCAGGGATGACCTGTTTCAAACAACATGCCCAGCATCTTGCGCCACAGGTTGCCGGCTTTCACCGTCTTGTGTAGCTTCAACTCGCCGCGAGCCGCCATGGCTTCGTACTCGCAGTAGCGGTCCTCGAATGGCTGACCGTACAGGTCGTGCAGGTCGGGTACATCATTGGGGCTGAACAAGGTCCAGTCGCCCTCGTCGAACACGCGCTTCATGAACAGGTCGGGCACCCAGTTGGCGGTGTTCATGTCGTGGGTACGACGGCGGTCATCGCCCGTGTTCTTGCGCAGCTCCACGAACTCTTCGATATCCATGTGCCAGGTTTCCAGGTAGGAACACACGGCGCCCTTGCGTTTGCCGCCCTGGTTCACCGCTACCGCGGTGTCATTAACAACCTTCAGGAATGGCACAACACCCTGTGACTTGCCGTTGGTGCCCTTGATATAGGCACCCAGTGCGCGCACCGGGGTCCAGTCGTTGCCGAGACCGCCCGCATACTTGGAGAGCATGGCATTGTCCTGAATGGCACCGTAAATGCCGTGTAGATCATCCGGCACCGTGGTCAGGTAACAGGAAGACAGTTGTGGGCGCAGGGTGCCGGCATTAAACAGGGTGGGGGTGGAGCTCATGTAGTCGAAGGAAGACAACAGGCGATAGAACTCGATGGCGCGTTCGTTCTTGTTGGCTTCTTCACTGGCAAGACCCATCGCCACACGCATGAAAAAGATCTGCGGCAATTCAATGCGGGTTTCGTCGCTGTGGATAAAGTAGCGGTCGTACAGTGTCTGCAGACCCAGATAGGTGAACTGGAGGTCGCGCTCGGGCAGCAGCGCTTTACCCAGCACGTCCAGGTCGTACTCGCGCAGCTGCGGAGCGATCAGCTCCAGCTCGATACCCTTGTCGATGTACACCGGCAGGGCCTGGGGGTAAAACTCAGACATCTGTTGCTGGGTGGCATTGGCGGCCACCCCGAGAAAGTTGAGGGCCTCCCCGCGCAGATTATCCAGCAACAGGCGGGCGGCGGCGTAGGAGTAGTTGGGCTCCTGTTCAATCATGGTGCGGGCTGTAATCACCAGGGAATCGCTGATCTCTGCCATGGACACGCCGTCGTAGAGGTTGCGCAGGGCTTCATCGATGATGTCTGACTCGGTGACATCGCTCAGGCCTGCACAGGCTTCGCGCACGATGGTATGCATACGATCCAGATCGAGCGGTACGCGGCTACCGTCGGTCATGGTTACCTGGATGTTCGGGCCGGTTTTGGCAGCGCTGCCGTTTTGTTGCTCGGTGTCTGCTCGCTGGTTGGCGCGTTGCTCGCGGTAGATCACGTAGTCGCGGGCGATTTTATGCTCGCCGGAGCGCATCAGGGACAGTTCAACCTGGTCCTGGATATCTTCAATGTGAATGGTGCCACCGGAGGGCATGCGGCGCTTGAAGGTGGCCGAGACCATCTCGGTTAGCTTGGCGACGGTTTCATGGATGCGAGACGATGCAGCTGCCGTACCGCCTTCTACTGCCAGGAACGCCTTGGTAATGGCCACGGAGATCTTGCTGTCATCATAGGGAACGACGGTTCCATTGCGTTTGATGACTCTGACTTGTCCTGGGGCGGTGGCGGAAATATTAGCTGAAGGGGTGGTTGGCTCTGTGCTGGCGGCCGTGCTGGGATCGGTGCTCGGCTGATTGGTCTCTGTTTGCATTTCTACTCCGGGTTGGCTGTTAGCCTTATTGTTGTTTGGTTACAACTGCTTACAACTAATGTCTCTGTGCTATGGTTCTGGGTTGGCGCTCCCCTGGCTTTTAAGCGCATAGCCTCTGACAGCGATACCGGCAGAAGGGAGTTAAACGCCCCTGTTTTATGCCAGCGCTGGTTGCCAACCGTTGTAAATTCCCCTATCCCTCTATTTATTTGTTACAGGCACGATATGTCTGAGGTGAAAGTGCCTGTTCCCCTATATATTGGGGGTGTCGGGAAATCTTTATACAAGATAATGCGGTTTATCCACAATTGCAAGGCGTATAGCTTGGGGTTTTTCTGTGGATAAGTTGTGGGTAACTTGGCCGGTAGGCGAGCGCTAACCCCTCAGCCCACGAGTCATCAAAGCCTAGGTAAATCAGGCACTTGCGTGCCGTTAAATGGCCTTTCAACTATTTTGTTATAAGCGAGGGGTGCAACGTTAGTTTTGGTTATTTACTGCTCCGCCCGCAGCAGGAATTCGATCAGCGCTTTTTGCGCGTGGAGACGGTTTTCTGCCTCATCCCAGACCACCGAATCGGACGCGTCCATCAGCTCGGCACTGATTTCTTCGCCGCGATGAGCGGGCAGACAGTGCAGATAGATAGCATCGCTGTCGGCCTTTGCCATTAGCTCGCTGTTGACCTGGTAACCGGCAAATTGCTGCAGGCGATGTGCCTGTTCTGCCTCCTGGCCCATGGAGGCGAAGACATCGGTGACCACCAGGCTGGTGCCGCTGGCAGCCTCTGCCGGATCGCGCACTATCGATACTCGCTGGGCGTTGGCCGCCAGCAAGTCAGCGTCGGGCTCAAAGCCCTCAGGGCAGGCGATGCGGAGTTCAAAGTCAAATTGCCTGGCCGCATTGATGTAGGACTGGCACATATTATTACCGTCACCGATCCAGGCTACAGACTTGCCAGTGATGTCACCGCGGTGCTCTTGATAGGTCTGCATATCGGCCAGCAGTTGGCAGGGATGAAAGCTGTCGGTCAGTGCATTGATCACCGGCACCGAGGAGTAGGCCGCGAAGCGTTCGACAATATTGTGGCCAAAGGTGCGGATCATGATGATATCGACCATGGACGAGATGACCCGGGCGCTGTCTTCGACGGGCTCGCCGCGACCAAGCTGGGTGTCCTGGGGTGACAGGAACATCGCCTGGCCACCCAGTTGCGCCATGCCCGCCTCGAAGGAAACCCGGGTGCGGGTGGAGGATTTTTCGAAAATCATGCCCAGCACCAACCCCTCGCAGGGGGTGGGTTCACGTTGCGCCTGGCGCAATGCTTTTAGCTCAGTGGCGCGAGAGATCAGTTGCTGTAGTTCAGTGGGACTGAAATCCAATAGGGACAGAAAATGTCTGGCACTCATAGTGGTATTCCGGGAGTCGGTAGTTAGGGGTCAGGCAGACGCCGCGTGCGGCGCATGGGCACCGGCAAAATCACTGACGAGATTGCTCACCGTGTCGATCAGTTGCTGGCACTGGCTGTCATCCATGATCAGCGGTGGCAGCAGGCGCAGGGTTTTGCCAGCAGTCACATTGATCAGGTAGCCCTGTTCCAGGCCAGTTGTCACCAACTCGCCACAGTCACTGCCCAGCTCAATGCCAATCAGCAGGCCGCGCCCGCGGACATCGACAACGCCGGGCAGTGGCAGCAGTTCTGCACTCAGCTGCTCTAGTATGGTCGCACCCAGGGTGGCGGCACGATCAGCGAGGCTCTGTTCTTCCATGGTATTCAGGGTTGCCAACGCGGCGGCGCAGGCCAGTGGATTACCGCCATAAGTAGAGCCATGGTTGCCCTTGGCAAAAACCTCGGCGGCGGGGCCGCTGGCCAGGCAGGCACCAATGGGCACGCCATTGGCCAGGGCCTTGGCGGTGGCGATCACATCGGGTGTTACATTCTCACCCTGACAGGCATAAAAATGACCGCTGCGGCACAGACCGCTCTGTACTTCGTCCAGCATCAACAGCCAGCCTTGCTGGTCGCAGAGATCTCGCAGATCCCGCAGATAACCAGGGTAGGGCACATTCACACCACCTTCTCCCTGTATAGGCTCGACCAGGATAGCGACAACATCTGCGTTGTGTTCGGCGATGCTATTGAGAGCTTCCAGATCGCCAAAGGGTGCACGCACGAAGCCCTGTACCAGCGGCTCGAAACCCGCCTGGATTTTGCGATTGCCGGTGGCCGATAGCGTCGCCATGGTGCGGCCGTGAAAGGCGTTTTCCATGACCACAATAGAGGGTTGTTTGATGCCTTTCTGGTGACCGTACAAGCGCGCCAACTTGATGGCCGCCTCATTGGCCTCGGCACCGGAATTGCCGAAGAACACATTGTCCATACCCGCAAGGCCGGTCAGTTTGGCGGCCAGCTGCTGTTGCAGCTCAATATGGTAGAGATTGGAGGTGTGTACCAGCTTAGCTGCTTGCTCGGTGATTGCAGCAGTAACGGCGGGGTGATTGTGGCCCAGCGCATTCACGCCGATGCCGCAGATAGCATCAAAAAAACGTTTACCGTCCTTGTCGAACAGGTAGGGGCCATCGCCGTGAGTGAATGTCACGGGCAGTCTGCCGTATGTCTCCATAAGCGGTGCTGACACGAGCTAGCTCTCCAGGAAAACCTAAACCTCAAAAACGCAAAAAGGCAGCCCCAGCTGCCCATCCGAAAACTGACTATAGCGTTAAAATGAACGCTTGGCAATGTGGCGTCTGAGCGGGACACTTGAGTGAAATACTCGGGTATTTTGCCCGCTAAGCGGGTACAATAGCTGCCTCGATAGTGATACCAGTTAGAGATGTTTTTACACCATGGAAATAATGGACGCAATTAAAGAACAGATCGAATCCAACCCGATCATCCTCTATATGAAGGGCTCGCCGAATCAGCCCCAGTGTGGATTTTCCGCGCGCACCTCGCAGGCGCTGATGGCCTGTGGCGAGCGTTTTGCCTACGTAGATATACTGAGTAATCCCGATATCCGCGCCAACTTGCCAGCTTATGCCAATTGGCCAACCTTCCCACAACTGTGGGTGCAGGGTGAGTTGATCGGCGGTTGTGACATCATTTGTGAAATGTATGAGAGCGGTGAGCTGCAACCACTGGTAAAAGAAGCCGCTGCGGACGAGGTCGAGGAAGCCAGCGCCGAGTAGCCATTCGGCCGACGCTAGAGAGCCCGCTTCGAGCGGGCTTTTTTGTGGGTGAAATAGCGGATTTCTTAATTGATAAACTTATTGATAACAATTCTCATTTAGATTAACCTCGTTTCTCCAACATAAAGACGGTTCTACAGAGCGGCATTCCGCCATCAAGGAGACGGGAATAAATGGATTTGAAACGAATTAGCCTGGCCGTGCTGTTGGCCAGTGGAGCCAGCCTGGCGACAGCCAATGAGGCCACTCCGGGACCCCTCGAAACCGTCACCATTATCGGCAGTAAGGAAGATGCCTCGCAGATGGCAGGTTCCGCAGACGTTATTACCGACAAAGACCTGGTCAAGTTCCAGTATACGGATATTCAGCGCATTCTCGGGCAGGTGCCCGGCGTCTATACCCGTACAGAAGAGGGCTACGGCCTGCGTCCGAATATTAGCATCCGCGGCACATACGGCGATCGCAGCGGCAAGATTACACTGATGGAAGACGGTGTTCTGATTGCACCTGCACCCTATACCGCCTCATCGGCCTACTACTTTCCCACCACCGGGCGCATAGCGGGTGTTGAAGTGCTGAAGGGCCCGGCGGCTATCGAATACGGTCCCTACACAGTGGGTGGCGCCATT
This sequence comes from Halieaceae bacterium, assembly GCA_965237855.1. Classification (GTDB taxonomy): domain Bacteria; phylum Pseudomonadota; class Gammaproteobacteria; order Pseudomonadales; family Halieaceae; genus CBDEGK01. The sequence goes on from CBDEGK010000008.1 coordinate 917,758, forward strand.
AACCTGCTTAGCACGCCCATTCCCCAGGAAATGAGTGGCGAGATCACCGCCGAGGCGGGCCAGGACGAAACCTATCGCCTGCACGCCTCCTATGGTGGCAGTACCGAGCACTGGGGTTTCCTGCTGGAGGGGCATACCCACGGCAGTGACGGCTTTTCCAATATCGACAACTCGGGTAATAGTACCGGCTTTGAGAAAGACGACCTGTTGGCCAAGCTGCGCTACAACACCGACCCTGAAGCCAGTATGTACCAGCAGCTGGAGTTGAAGCTTCAGTACAGTGAAGAGCAAAGTGAACAAACTTACGTGGGTCTGACCGAGGCAAATTTCAGTGACGACCCCTATCGTCGATACGGCTTGAGTCGACAAGACCTGATGGACAATGAGCACAAGTCCGTCAACCTGACTCACGTGGTGGAATTCACCAACGCGGTAAGCCTGACCACCACCGCCTACTACAACGAGTTTCAACGTAACTGGTATAAGGTCGACAAAATAGATGGGGAGGGCATCAATGAGGTCATCACCTGCGCCAATGGTGGCAGCTGTAGCGGCATGAGCTCCAACTATGGTGGCTACACACCGGGCTTTGCCAATGCGGTCCTCAGTGGTACGGCGCAGGCAGATGTTTACCTGAAAAACAACAACCGCGAATATGAATCCCAGGGCATTCAGACTCGCCTGGCAGCCGCTTTCAACACCGGCGGCCTCGATCATGAATTGAGCCTCGGTGCGCGCTATCACGAGGACGAAGAGGCACGTAACCAGCCCGTGGATCGCTACTTCCAGGATGCTGATGGCAGTTTCGAACTGGCAGACTCGGGTACCGGCAGTGACTCACTGCGCCAGTCAGATGCCTGGTCGTTGTATGCGGCTGACGCCATTGCCTTGGGGAGTTGGACTATCAAGCCGGGCCTGCGCTACGAAAACTACACCATTCGCGATGCCGATCATGACGAGTTATTACCGGGTTTGGGCCTGACCTACGACGTCAATAATAATTGGCAGCTGTTGGCTGGCATTCACCAGGGCCATTCACCCAGTGCCAGCAACGACAGCGACCCAGAAACTGCCACCAACTACGAGACGGGTTTTCGCTATCGCGGTGGTGCGGCCAGTGCTGATGTCATCGCCTTCTACAGTGACTACGACAATATCATCGGTGTGTGCACCAACTCCGGTGGGGCTGGCGGTGATTGTGAGCCGGGCGATACCGAGAATGGTGGCGCCGCCGAAGTGATAGGCCTGGAAGTCATGGCGGGTTACACCTTCGCACTGGCCGCCGGTCAGGTTCCACTGACTGCCTCTTACACCTACACCAAGGCGGAGTTCAAGAGCAGCTTTGAGGGTTCTATTTGGGGTGAGGTCGAGGAAGGTGATGAGCTTCCCAATTTGCCGGAAAACCAGTTAACCCTGAACGCTGGGCTATACCTGGACAACGGTTTTGGCAGTGATCTCAGCTTGCGCTACTTCGATGAGACATGTTCAACAGCAGCTTGTGGCGAGTTCCAGGAGATTGATGAGTTCTATACCCTGGACCTGTCGGTGCACTACGCCTTCGGTGAGCGCATCCGGGTTTACCTGAACGTGGACAACCTCACCGACAACGACGGCGATATTGTTTCCCGCGAACCTAAGGCCGGTGCACGCGGCCAAAAGCCGCGCACGGTCATAGCCGGCGTTCGCTACCGCTTCTAGCGCACACCTACATAGCGCGCCCGCGGGCGAATCAACCTGGCCTGGGGTCTGAATTCCAGGGCATGGGCCAGGTAGCCATACACTCTCGCCGTGGCAAACACCGAGGTGAAGTAGCGCGGCGGTATTCCCAACGCGTGGAATACCGCGCCCTTGTAGAACTCCACATTGGCGCGCAGGACTTTTCCCGGTTTTTCCAGCTCCTCGATACAGACGGCCTCGATGGCTTCCAGGGTATCGAGTAGTCGTTTATCCTCCTCGCTCACGCATACCGTACGCGCCAGCGGTTTCAATACTGCTGCGCGCGGGTCCAGAGTGCTGTACTCCCGATGACCTATACCCATGATGCGTTCACCTGCGCAGAGCTGCGCCCTGACATAATCCCCTGCCTTAGCAGCTGATCCGGCGGCGATCGCCGTTTCAAGTGCCGCTTGATCGGCACCGCCATGTAAGCGACCGAACAGGGTACCGATAGAGGCGGAGACACTGGAAGCGATGGGTGCCTGGGTACTCAGTGCGACTCGACCGGCGAAAGTGCCGGCATTGTAGCTGTGCTCCATCTGCAATATCTGGGAAACTTTAAGCGCTTCCACCACGTGGTCGGCAGGATGTTCACCGTGCAGACATTTCAAAAATCCCTGGATGGGATCACTGGAGAAGCTGCTCAACGGCCACTCCAACCCGCGTTCTTTTCTGAAATAGGCGGCGACAAGCGTTGGTAGTTTGGCGGCAATTACCAGGCCGGGCAGAGCGTCCTCGGATGGGAAGGGCAAGTCGAGATCTTCTCTGGCGCTATTGTCCAGTAACGGCACCAGCCCCTGCAGCATCAGCATGGGGTGCGTACCGTCGGGCACTGCTGCCAGCAGCCGGATATCGGCTTCTGTCAGTCGCGAGTGTGCCGCCAGAAAATGGGCCAGCTGACTTTCCTGCTGTGCGTTGGGCCAGTCGCCGAATAACAACAGCCACGCGACCTGCACAAACGGTTTAGGGGTCAGCTCGGCAATGGGGTAGCCGCGGTAGCTAAGCTCACCACTATCCCCCTGGACATTGGAAATGGCTGTTTCGCCAACTTCGATACCTTCCAGGCCAATATTCACATCGTTCATTACTCTCTCCTACCGTGCATGGACTGTAGTGGTTGTGGCGCGAATTATTGGGCAAGTTGCAAAATAAGAAAACATAAACTATCTTATATTTTGATCTGTTTTACTTATATTTTACAATACCCTGTCAGAGGATCTGAATGCGCCTTGAAACCCAGGAATTACGTATCTTTGCCGCCGTTGTCGAGAATAACGGATTCAAAAGGGCGGCAGACAAATTACACGTCAGCCAATCGGCGGTCTCCCAGGCGGTGGCCAATCTGGAGCGCAAATTAGAGCAACGCCTGCTGCTGCGCAAACCGCTGGAGGCTACCGAGGCGGGTATGCGCATTCTGGCTCATGCTCAACATGCTGCCCGCGAGGAGGAACTGCTGCTGGCGGACCTCGGCGACATCAGGCAAGGTCAGCGCGCCAAGTTGTCGCTGGCAGTTAACAGCGCCATCAATCGCTATTACGCCCCTGAGCTAATACAGCAATACTGCACGCAGAATCCCTTTGCCCGGCTGCAAATCGAAGAACTGCCGTCGCGACAGATTATCCAGGCGGTAATTTCTGGTGCGGTAGAGGTGGGTATGGGGCCGTTCCAGGCCAATATGCATGCCTTCAATTGCCTGCCACTGTTCGATGAGGTGCGCACCCTGGTGGTGTCTCGACAACACCCGCTGATTCGTCAATTGCTGGAAGAGCCCTTGTCGGTGCTGTCCCAGGTGCCGCTAGTGGCCTCCTATATTGATGATCCGGAGGAGCGACCCGCCATGCAGCGCATTCGCGATCGTTTCAGCCAGGTGTGGGAGGTGCGCAGTATTACCCTGCGCATGGAACTACTGGCAGCTGGCTACGGTGTGGGGTTTGTGAGTGACTTGCTGTTGGCCAAAGAGCCCCTCAGTGCAGAGTTGGTGGTACTGGAAGCCCTGCCTTTTGCCCGTATCGGCCGCAGCGTAGGCCTGTTTTCTCGCAGGGATTCCAGTCTGTCCTCCGGCGCTGCCAAGTTTGTCGAGTTGTGTCAGCAGCGCTGGGGTTAGTGGGTTAGCCGGGATCTTCCGCCGCGCTTTGCAGGTAGTTTTGAATGCTCATTTTCGCAATCAAATCCAGCTGGGTCTCGAGCCAGTCGATATGCTCTTCCTCCGATTCCAGGATAGATTCAAACAACTCCCGGGACACGTAGTCGCCAATCGTCTCGCAATAGGCAATGGCCTCTTTCAGGTCCACGTGCGCCATCATCTCCAGCTTGAGGTCGCAGCTCAGCATCTCCTCGGTGTTTTCACCGATTAGCAGCTTGCCGAGATCCTGTAAGTTGGGTAGCCCTTCCAGGAACAGGATGCGCTCGATGAGCGAATCCGCGTGTTTCATCTCGTCGATGGACTCGTGGTACTCGTGCTCGGCCAGTTCCTTCAAGCCCCAGTCTTTATACATGCGGGAGTGCAGGAAGTACTGGTTGATAGCCACCAGCTCATTGCCCAGCACCTTGTTGAGGTGTTCAATAACTTTGGGATCGCCTTTCATCGCTCGTCTCCTTGAGGAATACCAAAAGTATGGTCTCCCCCGGCGGAAATATCAAGCTAAGCTATTGATTTGTAAGGATAAAACAGAATGATAATCAGTGTGATTTGCAATAGCAAATGCGAATGGCTCAGCTGACCGCGTAGAACAGCTGGTCGTTATCACCGGCGTTATCGAGCAGGGTCTCGCGGACAATTTCGCGGGTCAGAATGCCGCACTTGCCGCACTGGCTGGCAACGCCGAGGGTGTTACGTACATCGCGCAGGGAATTGGCGCCGTCTTCCACGGCAGCGCGGATCTGGGTGTCGGTAATTCCTTTGCAGAGACAAACGTACATAGAGCAGTAAGCCGGTAGTTGTATGCGATAGGTGAAAGTTAATGGAAATGAGAATGATTGTCAATAAGATTAAGCAATTAGTCGTTGCTGCGAGTTGGTGGGTCTGCCCGTGCCGCGAAATACTGCCAAAAAGTGTGGGCGAGCATCCCGCGATGCATCAGGTATAATGCGGCTTTTTCGGATTTACCCTGGTTTTCAGTGATGTTGATGGATGTTGAAAAATATATGCGCGAAGTGGGCGCGCGGGCGCGGCACGCGTCCAGGGATATCGCCCGTTCGGCGACGGCCACCCGCAATCTCGCGCTGTTGGCCATTCGCGATGCACTGGCGTCTTCGACTGAGGCGCTGATGACGGCGAACGCCGAAGACCTGGCCCGTGGCCGCGACAACGGATTGGTGGATGCCCTGTTAGACCGCCTGGAGCTCACCCCCAGCCGCATCGATGCCATGCTCGAAGGCCTGGCCCAGGTAGCCGGCCTGCCGGACCCGGTTGGCAGTATCAGCGATGTCCGAGGTATGCCCAGTGGCATTCAGGTGGGCAAAATGCGCGTACCCCTTGGCGTTATCGGCATCGTCTATGAAAGTCGCCCCAATGTGACTGCCGAGGCAGCCAGCTTGTGTCTGAAGTCAGGGAATGCCACGATTTTGCGTGGCGGTTCTGAGGCGATCGCCTCCAATCAGGCCATTGCCCGTTGTATCAGCGACGGCTTGACGGTGGCGGGATTACCGGCGGCAGCGGTGCAGGTCGTTGAAACCACGGATCGTGCCGCAGTGGGTGAGCTGATCACTATGCCCGAATACGTTGATGTCATCATACCCCGTGGCGGCAAGGGCTTGATTGAGCGCATTAGCAGGGATGCGCGAGTACCGGTCATCAAACACCTCGACGGGATCTGCCATGTGTACCTGGATGCCAGTGCCGATTTTGACAAGGCCGTGAACATAGCGGTGAATTCCAAGACCCAGCGCTACGGCACCTGCAACACGGCGGAAACTTTGTTGGTCTGTGCTGTGCGAGCGGAGGAATTGTTGCCTGCAGTAGCTGAGCAGCTGCGCCAGCACGGAGTCGAAATGCGTGGCTGTGAAGCCACTTGCGGCATTCTGGAGAATGCAGTTGCAGCGGAAGAAGCCGACTGGTACACCGAATATCTGGCACCGATTTTGTCCATCAAACTGGTGGCTGATGTGGATGAAGCCATTGCCCATATTAATCGCTACGGCTCTCAGCACACCGATACCATCGTCGGGGAGGATCACAGCGCCAATATGCGCTTCCTGCGAGAAGTGGATTCCAGCTCGGTGATGATCAATGCATCCACCCGTTTTGCCGATGGCTTCGAGTACGGCCTCGGTGCCGAAATTGGTATTTCAACCGACAAGCTGCACGCGCGTGGCCCGGTTGGGCTGGAGGGGCTTACCTCACAGAAGTTCGTGGTTTTTGGTGATGGGCATATCCGCCAGTGACAGCGCCTGTTGCCGTTCTCGGCGGTACCTTCAACCCAATACATCTCGGTCATTTGCGCTCGGCCCTGGAATTGCGTGAACGTCTGCAATTGGCCGAAGTGCGATTGATGCCCGCGGCGAGCCCGCCCCATCGTGAGGCTCCGTCAGTGAGCGCTGAATTGCGTGCCGAATTGGTGCGCCTGGCTGTCGAAGATGAGCCGGGATTACTGTGTGACGATCGCGAGCTAATGCGCGCTGGGCCCTCTTACACCTATGATAGTTTGCTGGAGTTGCGCGGCGAAATAGGTGCCGAGCGCTGCCTGGTGCTGGTCATGGGCAGTGATGCCCTGGCTGGACTGGCCGGTTGGCATCGCTGGCAGGAGCTGACCGACCTGGCTCACATCGTGGTGATGGTGCGCCCTGGACATCCACTTGCCGTGCCCGATGAGGTGGCGGCGTGGTTGCAGATACGACAAACTCAAGACGCAACAGCGTTGTCAGGACAGTCGGCAGGACTCGTGCATACGATAGAGTTGCGGCCACTGGACATTTCCTCCACGGAAATACGCAGCCTGCTGGCGGCGGGGCGTTCGGTGCGCTACCTGGTTCCCGACGCGGTATGGCGCTACTTGCAAGATCAACAACTTTACACAGGAGACGGCTGAGCCAGTCTATGGAATCTGCGGAACTTAACACATTGGTCCTGGCGGCCCTGGATGATCTCAAGGCCAACAACGTGGTCAGCCTGGACGTTACTGATCTCACCGATGTGATGGACTACCTGGTGGTGGCCAGTGGCACTTCCAATCGTCACGTGAAAGCGCTGGCAGACAATGTGGCGATGGAGGCCAAGCAACAGGGTGTCAGGCCACTCGGGGTTGAAGGACAGGCGGGCTCCGAGTGGATCCTGGTAGATTTCGGCGATGTGGTCGCCCATGTCATGCTGCCGGCAGCTCGCGATTTCTATGATCTGGAGCGGCTCTGGAGCGGGTGCGCGCGGGCGACCACACCAGAGACCGAAGAGACAGACTAGTTCATCGTGCGCCTGACCATCCTCGCCGTGGGGAGCAAAATGCCGGACTGGGTTGCAGAGGGTTTTGCTGAGTACCAGAAGCGCTTCCCACCAGAGATTAAACTGCAGCTCAAGGAAATTCCCATGGCCCAGCGGGGCAAGGACAACAATGCCCGTCTTTGCATGCGCCGCGAGGCGGAGGCGATTCGCAAGGCGCTGCCGCAGCGGGACTCCTTGATTGCCCTGGACGTGCGCGGCAGAATCTGGTCGACCGAGCAACTGGCTGACAAGTTGGCCGACTGGCAGATGAGCGGCGACAACATCAGCCTGTTGATCGGCGGCCCCGACGGCATCGACGCAGATCTGTTGCAGCAGTCTCAGCAACGTTGGTCACTGTCGCCATTGACCCTGCCGCATCCCCTGGTGCGGGTAGTGCTAATCGAACAGTTGTATCGGGCTTGGACAATCAACGCCAAGCATCCGTATCATCGTCAGTAATATGGCAAGAGTCGTCGCCCTAAAAGATCCTTACCTCGAGTCGCGCATTTTTAGTGCTCGCACGGTGTTGGTAATGCTTGTGGTACTGGCATTGCTGGGATTACTGCTGGCCCGCTACTTTAGCCTGCAGGTGATTGATTTTGAAAAATACCGCACCGAGTCGGATCGCAACCGCGTGCAGCTGCAGCCTCTGCCACCCAAGCGGGGGCTGATCTACGATCGCAACGGCGTGTTGCTGGCGGAGAATCGACCCAGCCATGTGCTGTCACTGGTGTTGGAGCGGGTGCCCGATCTGGAGGTCACCCTGGCGACTCTCGGCGAACTGCTGCCGCTGGCTGACAGTGATATAGAAAAATTTTCCCAGCGGGCCAAGCGCCGCCGCGCTTATGACGCCGTACCATTGCGTTTTCGTCTCAGCGAAGAAGAGCGGGCGCAGTTGGCGGTAAACCGCTTTCGATTGCCGGGGGTGGTGGTGGAAGCGCAATTGGTGCGGCACTACGAATTCGGCGCCCTGTTTTCACATGCACTGGGTTACGTCGGTCGTATCTCGGAGGAGGAGCAGGCACACATTGACGAGGTCAACTACCGCGGTACCAACCACATTGGCAAGATTGGGCTGGAGAAGCATTACGAGGAATTGCTGCACGGACGGGTCGGCTATCAGAACGTTGAAACCAATGCCCTGGGGCGGGTCCTACGGGTGCTTGAACGAACGGCACCGGAACCTGGTTCCGACTTGACCTTGTCCCTGGACATCAAGGTACAGCGGGCGGCGTATGAGGCCCTGACGGGTCGGCGCGGTGCGGTCGTTGCGATTGATCCATTCAGTGGTGGAGTGTTGGCCCTGGTCAGTACGCCTGGTTTTGATACCAATATGTTCGTCAATGGGCTCAGTGCGAGGGATTATGGAGCCCTGCGCGATTCCAGCGATTTACCGTTGTTCAATCGTGCCATTCAGGGCCAGTACCCCCCTGGTTCTACCATCAAACCGATCTTCGGCCTGGCCGGCCTGAGCTATGGCGTGATCACAGCTGAGTCTACTGTGTCTGATCCGGGCTGGTATGTGTTGCCAGGTCAAGAGCGGCGTTTTCGCGATTGGACCCTGCGGGTGAGGGGTTCCGGGCACGGCAGCGCGGTAAATTTGCACCAGGCCATCGAAGAATCCTGTGATGTGTATTTTTATGATCTGGCACATCGCCTGGGCATCGACAATCTTCACGACTTCACCGCGCCCTTCGGCATCGGTTCTGCCAGCGGCATCGATACCACCCATGAGCGCAGTGGTCTATTGCCGTCGCGGGCGTGGAAGCGTTCCGCTCGCGGCGAGGCATGGTTTCCCGGGGAAACCCTAAACGTTGGCATTGGTCAGGGACATTTGCTGACGACACCACTTCAATTAGCGGTTGCCACTTCAATCCTGGCGAGCCGTGGCCTACGCTATCAGCCGAGGTTGCTGAGCCAGATTGGCGATCGCCCACTAGACCCGGCGGCACCACGCCTGGTGGAAGCTGACGACGAGGATTGGGCGGTGATCCACGAGGCCATGAAGGCTGTGTTTCACGGTGTACAGGGTAGCGCCCGTAGCAGCGCACGTAAGTCCTCCTACCTGATGGCGGGGAAGAGTGGCACCGCACAAGTGGTGGGTATTGCCCAGGGCGAGGAATACGACGAGGAAGCAATTGCCGAACGTCATCGCGACCACGGTTTGTTTATTGCTTTTGCGCCCTATGCAGACCCGGTCATTGCGGTGGCCGTGGTGATTGAAAACGGCGGCGGCGGCAGTAAAGTGGCCGCGCCCATTGCGCGCAAAGTTATGGATGCCTACCTGGTGGAAGCGGGAGAGCGCTCGTGAGCGATTATGTGCGGCAAATGCCGGAAGCCTCAGCGGACCTGGCGCGCAATCCGGGTCTCGCTGAGCGCTATCATATAGATATGCCATTGCTGGGCTTGCTGGTATTGCTGACGGGCCTGGGCTTGATGGTGCTATACAGTGCCAGTGGACAGCAGTTTGCTGCGGTGATCCGCCAGGGACGCTATTTTCTATTGGCTTACCTGGTCATGTTCGTGGCCGCACAGATCAGCCTGCAACGTTATCAGCGCTGGACGCCCTGGGCCTATGTTGTCGGAATTGGTTTACTGATGGCGGTCATATTTATTGGCACGGGCGCAAAGGGTGCCCAGCGTTGGTTGGCGCTGCCGGGGTTTCGTTTCCAGCCCTCGGAAATCATGAAATTGCTGGTTCCGCTGACGCTAGCCTGGTACCTCGCGTCCAGGGTACTGCCGCCGCGGTTCCACTATGTGGTGGTGAGTCTGTTGTTGATCGGGCTGCCGGTGGTGATGGTGATCCTACAGCCGGACCTGGGTACGGCTCTGCTAATTGTGTGCTCGGGGTTGTTCGTATTGTTCATGGCGGGTGTCGGTTGGCGCTATATTATGGGCGCCGCGGCGCTAGCGGTCTTGTCCGCGTGGCCGGCCTGGGTCTACATGCTCCACGATTATCAGAAGCAACGCATCCTCACATTGCTCAACCCGGAGCGAGACAAATTCGGTGCCGGCTGGAATATTATCCAATCGAAAACCGCCATTGGCTCGGGTGGCTGGAGCGGAAAAGGCTGGTTCAATGGCACCCAGTCGCAGCTGGATTTTCTTCCCGAGAGCCACACAGATTTTATTATCGCGGTGCTGGCTGAGGAATTTGGTTTGCGTGGGGTGTTGCTGTTGCTGTCCCTGTACTTGCTCATTCTATTGCGTGGTTTTTGGATTAGTATGAATGCTCAGGACAGCTTCGGCCGATTGCTGGCCAGCAGCCTGACATTAACTTTTTTCGTCTATGTGTTTGTCAACATGGGCATGGTTTCCGGTTTGCTGCCGGTGGTGGGCGTACCCCTGCCGCTGGTGAGCGCCGGCGGCACTTCAATTGTCACCCTGATGGCGGGATTTGGCATATTGATGGCCATCAGTACCGAGAAGCGACGGGTGGGTCAGTAGTGGTAACAGGAGAGATTTGAGATGGAAAATGGACGAGTCCGCAGTTTTTTGCACTGCTTGTCGGCGCTGGTGTTCGTGTTTTGCTCTGCACCGGGCCTGGCCGGAGATTATGCCAATCACCCTGGTGCCGCTGCAATCATTGGTGAGCTGATTGCCGAGGAGAATTTCAGTCGCGGTGAACTGGAAACCATACTGGCTGAGGCGCAGCGGAAGGAGTCAATTTTAAAGGCGATATCTCGTCCCGCGGAAAAAACTAAGGCCTGGTATGAGTACCGTGACATCTTCGTTACCGAAACCCGAACTAGCCAGGGGGTCGAGTTCTACAATGCTTATGCCGCCAGTTTGCAACGCGCGGAGCGCGAGTTTGGCGTGCCGGCGGAAGTTATTGTGGCAATTATCGGCGTTGAAACCCGCTATGGTCGTAACAAGGGCAGCTACCGGGTCATCGACGCGTTGTCGACACTGGCATTCGATTACCCGAAGCGCTCCAGGTTTTTCACCCAGGAGTTGAAGCATTTCCTGATATTGAGCCGGGACCAGGGCCTGCCCGCCACAGAGCTGCTGGGCTCTTATGCCGGGGCCATGGGTTATGGTCAGTTCATGCCCAGCTCCTATCGCAGCTACGCGGTCGACTTTGATGGTGACGGGGTGGTAGATATCTGGAACAACCCAGTTGACGCCATTGGTAGTGTGGCGAATTATTTCAGTCGACATGGATGGCGCCCCGACGAGGCTGTTGTTAGCCGAGCCCGCGTTGCCGGCGGTTATCAACCTGAGCTGGTTAACGCGGGGTTGAAGCCGACCTTAACGGTGGCGGATTTTGTCGGCGCTGAGATATCCCCGCTGCAGTCGTTGCCAGAGGACAGCCCTGCCACCGTGATGGCGTTTGAGGGCGAGGCAGGCACCGAACATTGGATGGGGTACTACAATTTTTATGTCATTACCCGGTACAACCACAGTGCCATGTACGCTATGAGCGTGTTCCAGCTGAGCCAGGAAATAGACGCCCGCTTAAAGTGATGAGTCGTTTTTCCACCTTTAGCTTGTTGCCGCTGCTGGTTCTTGCTCTTGCTTTTGTTCTGGCCGCCTGTTCAACACCCACAGCCATCAAGCCAATCGCCGATAGCAAGCCCCTGGCCGAGCTGGATCCGGCGCAAGTGAAGGATGCCGTGCCCAGGGCGGAGCCGATTCTTGCCGCTGGAAACAGTAGTCCCTACACCATTGCGGGGATCGAATATTCGGTTCTGTCTTCCGCTGCGGGTTACCGGGAGCAGGGAATTGCATCCTGGTATGGCAGTAAATTCCACGGCCGCAAGACGGCCAATGGCGAGGTATTTGATGCGTACGCCGCCAGCGCAGCTCATCGTTCCCTACCACTACCCACCTATGTGCGGGTTACTAACCTCGACAACCAGCGCAGTCTGATCGTCAGGGTTAATGACCGCGGGCCGTTTCATGGCGACCGCTTGATTGACCTGTCCTATGGGGCGGCTGTCAAGCTCGGCTTCGCCACTCAGGGTACGGCGTCGGTGGAGGTTGTTGGACTTTCGGTTGAGGGCTCTGAGGATTTGCGCTCAGAGCGTGAACTGGCGGGGTGGCAGCAGGACTACCGATTCCTGCAGCTGGGTTCTTTCAGTCAGCGTCAGTCAGCTGAAAATTTGTTGGAGCGACTGAAATCAGAGGTAGGGGTCGATGCCGCTGTCACTGTCACTGAGATACGTCTTCAGGGCCGCAGTTTTTACCGGGTTCGCCTGGGCCCGGTTCAGGACCGCCAGGCGTTGTTGGCACTACAGGAACGTATGATTGCCGGGGGTTTTGGTGGCGCTAAACTGGTCGCCGAATAGTACATGGGTTAACATGCCTGCCAATTGTTAACCGTCGTAAGTGTGTGCATGAAACGTTCTCTGTTGCCCCTGTTTTTATTCCTAATATCCGTCTCAGTCAGCTATTCACAGTTGTTGAATGCTGCTTCTATTCTGCCGCCGCCGCCGCAAGTGGCGGGCTCCGCCTATTTACTGATAGATGCTGATAGCGGCCATATCATCGCCGAGCAAAACGCCGACCAGGCGCTGGCGCCCGCCAGCCTGACCAAGTTGATGACCAGTTACGTGTTGTCACACGAAATGGCGGAGGGCCGGGTGAGTATTGATGACCAGGTCTTGATCAGTAGCCTGGCCTGGGCGCAAAACCCGATATTCGCGGGTTCTTCACTGATGTGGGTGGAGGCGGGAAAGCAGGTACGCCTGGAAGATTTGCATCGTGGGCTAGTGGTGTCCTCCGGCAATGATGCCGCAGTGGCAATTGCCGAACACCTGGCGGGCAGCGAAACGGCCTTCGCGGATATGATGAATGGCCACGCCCGGGAACTGGGTATGACCGGCAGCCATTTCGTTAACTCTCACGGCCTGCCGGACTCCGATCACTACACTACGGCGCGCGATCTGGCGCTGTTGTCTAACGCGCTCATCAATCGCTTTCCCGAGGAGTATGCCCTGTACAAGGAACGCGAATTCACCTACAACAATATCCGCCAGTACAATCGCAATACCCTGTTGGCAGAAGACCCCAGTGTCGATGGCCTCAAGACCGGCTATACCGAAGATGCAGGCTACTGCCTGGTCGCATCTGCCGAACGTGATGGAATGCGATTGATCTCGGTGGTGTTGGGTACCAGTAGTGAGCGCGCCCGCAAAAGCGAAACGCGCAAGTTGCTCAATTATGGTTTCCGTTTTTATGAGACCCACGACCTCTACCGGGCCGGCCAGGAGCTGAGTAAGGCACGGGTCTGGAAAGGCATGCAGGAACAGCTGGGGTTGGGAGTCGACCAGCAGATCTACCTGACTATCCCCCGCGGCCGCCACGACGATTTGAAGGCGGTGATGGAGATCCAGGAGTTCATAGTAGCCCCGGTCGAAGCCGGCCAGAGCTTTGGTGAACTCAGTGTTAGCCTGAATGGCGAGTTGGTGATGGTCACACCGCTGGTGGCAATGACAGTGGTAGAGCAAGCGGGATTTTTTGCGCGCTTGTGGGATACGCTCGTCATGTTCTTTACGCAATTGTTCGGCAGCTGACAGTGAGCGCGCAGGAACCGCCTAAAATCGAATTTCCCTGCGACTACCCTATCAAGGTCATGGGTCGCAGCAGTGGAGATTTTGAACGGGTAGTGTTTGCGACAGTGGAAGCCCATGCACCGGGTTTTGATCGTGATCGAGTCCAGGTACGCGACAGCCGTAAAGGCACCTTTATCTCACTGACTATATTTATTACGGCCACAGGTCAGCCGCAACTGGAGAGCTTGCACCAGGAGCTATTGGACACCGGGCTGGTGCAGATGGTGCTTTGAATGCGGGTTCAATGGTTGGGACAGGTACCTTACGAAGAGACCTGGCAGGCCATGAAGACCTTCACCGATACCCGGGGCCGCGAGACTGAAGATGAATTGTGGATACTGCAACATCCACCGATATTCACTCAGGGTCAGGCTGGCAAGGCCGAACATGTGCTGACGCCCGGTGACATCCCGGTGCTGCAAGTCGATCGTGGCGGCCAGGTAACCTATCACGGCCCAGGTCAATGGGTGATCTATTTATTGGTGGATATCCGTCGTCGAAATTTTGGCGTTCGCGACCTGGTCGACATTATTGAACAGAGTATCGTGCGCCTGTTGGCCACGCTCGACATTACCTCCGAACCACGCCCTGATGCACCAGGCGTGTATGTGGATGGGTGTAAAATTGCCTCGCTGGGCTTACGCGTGCGCAAAGGTTGTTCCTACCATGGCCTGGCGCTCAACGTGGACATGGACCTGGAGCCATTTTCGAGAATTAACCCCTGCGGTTATGAGGGCTTGCAGGTAACCTCCATCCGTCAGTGTCTGGATCGAGAACCTGGCGTGGATAACTTTAGCATGGATGACATCGGCCAAGCCCTGGTCGCCGAGTTGTGCACTGCGCTGGATGACTGACGCGCCAGGAAGGCACCGCACTCATTTGCGCCGTAGCGGCAAGGACAATAGGGCCAGGGTGCCGCCACGGGGGCGGTTTTTTAATTCGATGCTACCGCGATAACGATTGACGATGGCGAAACTCAGCAACAGACCCAGCCCCATGCCATGTCCCCCCTCGCGCATAATCGGTTTACCGATTTGTTGCAGGGTCTTGGCGGGGATGCCGGGACCTTGATCGGAAATGGAGATAAGCAGTTCGAGTTTGGTCCAGTCCAGTTCGACCTCAATGTCTTTAGCCCAGGCATTGGCAGCATTGTTCAGCAAGTTTTCGATGGCCTGGCCCAGGGTTAGTTCCACATCGATCATAGGCGATTGACCGCGCCCGGTGATCCTCAAGGTGGCGCTAGCATCGGGTCGCAGTAATTGCCATTCTTCAAATATCAGTCTCAGGTAATCGGCGGAATCGACCCGCCGGGTGTCACCAACCTCGTTGACTCGGGCGGTCTTCGACAGCTTCTCCAGGACGAATTTGCAGTGGTCCAGTTGCTCCCGCAGTAATATCAGATCGCCGCGGTCACCGGCGGTCGTCTGCATTTCTTCCACCAGAACCGTCATTGTGGACAGTGGCGAGGCGAGCTCATGGGCGGTGCCTGCGGCCAGGCCCGCCACGGCCAGCACCTGTTCACTGCGCAGTTGCGCCTCTCGCTCTGCTGCCTGGGCTTGTTCCTGACGACGCGAGGAGGTGGTCATGCCGACTACGAACCAGCTGAGGAGGGTCAGGCCTGCGAGTATCGCTACGATGATCTGCAGATCACGCTGTGCAGATTGGGCAATGTCTTGCTCGGACAGATACCAGAGCAGCAGCACTTGGCAACCGATGACCAGGCTGCAAATCACCAGCGTGCTCGCTGATGCACGGTATTTGAGGGTGGCGCTGTTGTTCACAGGGCAATTATAGGCGCTCGGTGCACACCGGTCTTGTGGCAGACGCTGTGAATAAGCGTATAATCCGCGCTCTTTTTAACAGCGTGACCCGCACTAATATAAGCCCATGTCAGAACTTAGCCGCGAAGTAGAGACCCGGCGTACCTTCGCCATCATCTCCCACCCGGATGCGGGCAAGACAACAATCACAGAAAAATTGTTGTTATTGGGTAACGCCATCCAGGTAGCGGGAACCGTGAAGGGTAAGAAAGGCCCCCACGCCACCTCCGACTGGATGAGCATGGAGAAGGAGCGCGGTATTTCTGTGACCTCTTCGGTTATGCAGTTTCCCTATCGCGAGCGTACCGTTAACCTGCTCGACACCCCGGGCCACGAGGATTTTTCAGAGGATACCTACCGCACACTTACCGCCGTGGATTCTGCGTTGATGGTGATTGATGGTGCCAAGGGCGTGGAGGCACGCACCATCAAACTGATGAAAGTCTGTCGACTACGAGATACGCCGATCATCAGTTTTGTCAACAAAATGGACCGGGATATCCGCGACCCGGTGGATTTGCTCGATGAAATAGAGGAAGTCCTGGATATCTGCGGCGCGCCCATTAATTGGCCTATCGGCATGGGCAAGGAATTCAAGGGCGTCTACAACCTCTACACCGATACCATTCACGTGTTTCAGCGCGGCTTCAACAGCAGCCTGCCCGACGATGTGCAAATTAAGGGCCTGGACTCAGATGAGGCCAGGGAGATGATTGGTCCGTGGTACGACGATTATGTTGAGGAAATTGAACTGGTACGGGGTGCCAGCTATGAATTTGAACTGGATGAATTCCTGGCCGGTCGTCTGACGCCGGTATTTTTTGGCACTGCTCTGGCCAATTTTGGCGTTCGTGAGATGCTCGATCATTTTGTGCAGTGGGCGCCAGCGCCATTGGCTAGAACCACCCTGGAACGCAGCGTAGAGCCGACCGAAGATACATTTTCGGGTTTTGTGTTCAAGATCCAGGCCAATATGGACCCCCGCCACCGGGACCGAATCGCATTCATGCGGGTGTGTTCAGGTAAGTACAACAAGGGCATGAAGATGCGCCATGTGCGTCTTGGCAAAGACGTCAAAATAGCCGACGCGGTGACCTTCAAGGCAGGGGAGCGCGCCGTAGTAGAAGAGGCCGTGTCCGGCGATATTATCGGCCTGCACAATCACGGCACTATCCAGATTGGCGATACCTTTAGCGGCGGAGAAGCGTTGCAGTTCACGGGCATTCCGCATTTTGCGCCCGAGCTGTTCCGACGCATCCGACTGGCCGACCCACTGAAGTCGAAGCAATTGCAGAAAGGGCTACAGCAGTTGTCTGAAGAGGGGTCGACACAGGTGTTTGCTCCCATCAGCAATACCGACCTCATCGTCGGCGCTGTCGGTCAATTGCAGTTTGATGTGGTGGCCTACCGGCTCAGGGACGAATACAAGGTCGAAGCCATCTACGAGCCGGTAAACGTCTATACCGCACGCTGGGTGTATTGTGACGATGAGCGCAAGCTGGAGGAGTTTCGCAAGAAAGCGGCTGACCAGCTATCCATCGACGGTGGCAATCATCTCACCTACCTGGCGCCAACCCGGGTCAATCTCAGCCTGATGGAAGAGCGCTGGCCCGATATAGAATTTCGGGCCACGCGCGAGCACTAACCAGAGAAAAGGGGTCAGATCCCTTTATTTTGTAAAAGGGATCTGACCCCTTTTCTTCATACGAGCACTAGGCGGACAATAGGGCTTTCAGTTCAGATTCTATCTGGGATGGTTTGGTCGCGGGTGCGAAGCGTTTGACGACTTCACCCTCGGAATTTACCAGGAACTTGGTGAAGTTCCACTTGATGCCCTTGCTGCCCAGGGCACCGCGGGCTTCCGACTTCAGGTGTTTATACAATGGGTCGGTGCTGGAACCGTTGACATCTATCTTACCAAACATGGGAAAGCTGACGCCGTAGTTGAGTTGGCAAAATTCCATGATCTCATCGTTGCTGCCGGGATCCTGCTTGCCGAACTGGTTGCAGGGAAATCCGAGGATTTCCAGGCCCCGATCCTTGTATTTTTCGTAGATCTCTTCCAGCCCGGCAAACTGTGGTGTAAAGCCACATTTGGAGGCGGTGTTAACAATCAGTAGTACTTTGCCCTTGTAATCAGCCAGGGAGCGGTCTTCACCGCCGGGGGTTTTGCAGGAAAAATCGTGAACGCTCTGAGACATGGGATGCTCCGTCAAGGTTTTAGTTGATTAGACTTACCATTATAGATCGGACTGGCCCGCAGAGCCGCATATTCCGCTGCTGGTAAAATCGACGAGTAAGTCGACAATGTCATTCTTATCCATTTCCTGCGGGTCTCTCTCCAACCAGGGCCGGGCATCGTTGGTGAGATCTGCCAGCATCTGCAGGGTGGCGTGATTTGCCATCTCAAATTTAATATCCAGTGCCGCTGGGTTCTCATGCGGCAGGGCCGCGCGCAGCAATTTTGGGTAACGGGCACTGACGTGTAAATAACGACGGCTGACTTCCTCCAGGATGGGGGAGCGGTCTGCATAGAGGCGGGCGATCAGACGAACATAGCGACGGCCTTCTTCGCCGCCATCCAGGGCAAGCGCCGCCAGCGGTTCTACCATGATGCGCATAAGATCGCGCACGCTGGCGTGCTCAGGGTCCAGCCGATCGAGCAGCCGTTCACGTG
The DNA here is from genome assembly GCA_965237855.1 of Halieaceae bacterium. Taxonomy (GTDB): domain Bacteria; phylum Pseudomonadota; class Gammaproteobacteria; order Pseudomonadales; family Halieaceae; genus CBDEGK01. The sequence goes on from CBDEGK010000008.1 coordinate 935,941, forward strand.
CGCTCACCAATTGCTCCATGTGACGTACGATCAATTCACTGACCAGCACCTCGCGGCTGCCAAAGTGGTAGTGGAGTACACCGGCGCTGACACCGGCAGCTGCATTTATGGCACGCAGAGATACCGCATCCACCCCATGTTCGGCGAACAATTCCTCTGCTGCATTGAGGATTAATTGTCGGGCTTCGCCCTTGACGGAAGCGGGACTGGCCATTGTCTGTCAGGCGGCTTGCATTTGCGCCGTCAGCATATTGAGGCGCTGGTACTGCAGTTTCAGTGAGTACTCCAGCTCTTTCAGGCAGGAGAGAAACTGAACCTGTTCCCATTTTTCTTGCAGGACGCGCTTTTTCTCCTCCAGTGCCGTTTCCAGTTCACCCACTTTGAGTTCATAACGCTGTGCCTGCAGTTCCCTCCAACGGTTGAGTGAGTTACTAAACAATTGAAGCTCTCTTTCCAGTTGTTCGCGCAGGGGCTCGGCAGCGCTATTACTGTTTAGCTTGAGCTGGGCCCGTTTGAGCTGCATGGCTACACGCGCGCGTTGGATCTTGAAATTGGGGGCGCGTTTAAGGTCGCGCGCCAGTCCCAACCAACTACACAGGCTTATCATCCACTTGGTGGGATCCCAGTGATACCAGCGGATACCATTGCGGTAGTCGGTTTGAAATATGTGGTGGTAGTTGTGATAGCCCTCGCCGTAGGTGAGCACGGCGAGAACGGGGTTGTCGCGGGCGGAGTTTTCATCCGTATAGGGTTGACTGCCCCAGTAATGGGCCAGTGAGTTAATAAAAAATGTCACATGGTGATTGACCAGCAGGCGCAGTAAACCCACCACCAGCAGAAAGCCCATGACCTCTCCGTAGAGATAACCCAGTAGCAGTGGCAGGCCGAGGTTCATTGCCGTGGTAATGGCAACGTAGTGGTTGTGCTGCCACATGACGATAGGGTCGTCCTGTAAATCTGCGGCATTACTAAAATCCTCGGCATTGGAGCGGTATTCCCGCAGCATCCAGCCCATATGGGAGAACCACAGGCCGCGACCGGCACTGTAGGGGTCTTTTTCGTTGTCATCCACGAAGCGATGGTGGCGGCGGTGATCCGAGGCCCAGACGAGAATGCTGTTCTGCAGTGCTCCGGCGCCCCACAGGGCGTAGAACAGTTTGAGTGCGGTGCTGGCCTTGTAGGCGCGGTGCGCCCACAGCCGGTGATAGCCGCCGGTGATAGAGAGGCCATTCAGATAGAGAAAGATAACGGCCCAGAGCCAGGCCCAGCCAGAGTATCCCTGGTAGATGCCCCAGGCGGGAACCGCAAACAGGGCGACAATCGGCAAGCCGACAAATATCACCAGGTTGATCTTGGAAAAAGGGGGCAGGGCAGTGTTGTCACTCATGAACCGGGTCTTTAGCAGTAATTCGGGAGGGGAAATGGTATAAGAGAAACCTCCCCATTGGTACCGTTGATGCAATGACAGGCAAGCGGGCCGTGTTCACCCGCGGCTCTACTCTCACCCACGTTATAAAGATGACCGCAGCCAGCACCGTTGGCCTGGTGGTTATGTTTACCGTGGACCTGGTGGACATGTTTTTTCTGAGCCTGCTGGGCGAGCAAGAGTTGGTGGCCGCTGTGGGATTTGGTGGCGCACTGTTATTTTTCCTCACCGCTGTCAGTATCGGTTTGCAGATTGGCATGGGCGCCCTGGTGTCCCGGGCAGAAGGCGCACACCAACGCGAGCTGGCGGGGCGCTACTGCACGAACATTCTTGTTTTCAGTGGCCTGGTGGCGGCGGTTATCAGTGCTATGGCCTGGTTTAACCTGGAACCGCTGCTGCGTTTTCTCGGCGCCGAGGGCAAAACCCTGGATTACGCGTTGCAGTACAGCAGCATCATTATTCCCAATACGCCGATCCTGGCTATGGGCATGTGTGCTGCCAATGCCACCCGCGCGATGGGCGATGCGCGCCGCTCCATGTATGCCACCCTCGGTGGTAGCCTGGTCAACGCGATCCTGGATCCCATTCTCATATTTGGCCTGGACTGGGGTATCGAAGGTGCCGCGGCCGCCTCGGCGATTTCGCGCTACGTGGTGCTGATCATAGCCTTCCACGCCATTTTTCGCGTCCACCGCTTACCCCAACGCTCCAGTTTTGCCATGCTGCGAAAGGACTTGCCCAGTATTATGGCCGTCGCAGGCCCCGCCGTGCTGACCAACCTGGCCACCCCCATCGGCGGCGGTTACGTGTTGAAAATGATGGCCCAATACGGTGATAGCGCTGTGGCCGGTGCGGCCATCATGGGGCGGGTAACACCTGTGGCTTTCGCCGCCGTATTCGCCCTGTCGGGTGCGATTGGTCCGGTCATCGGCCAGAACGCCGGTGCGGGCCTTTACCATCGTGTCCGTAAAACCTTGCTGGACGCCATACTCTGCAATGTGATTTATGTTTTTGCTGTCTGGCTGTTGCTGTGGTTATTGCTGGATTCCATAGTCGCGGCTTTCTCCGTCTCTGGGGAGGCCGAGGCGCTGATCCGCTTCTACGTTACCTGGCTGGTGGGGGCCTTCAGTTTTAGTGGCATGCTGTTTATCGCCAATGCCAGCTTCAACAATTTGCACCGGGCCCATCTGGCAACAATATTTAACTTTGGCCGCGCATTGCTGGGCACTATCCCCTGTGTTTACCTGGGTTCAAAGTGGTATGGCGCGCCCGGTGTTATGGCCGGAGAGGCAGCGGGGGCGGTGCTGTTTGGCATGCTGGCCTTTGTCGCCGTGCTCTGGCAGGTACGCCAGCTGGAGGATAAGTCGCTAGACCCACGCCCGCCGAGTTCATAAACTGCAGCTATGGGCGAAGAAATTATTATACAGACCAGTGACGAGGGTTGGCTCAAGCAAGTTGCTGACGCCTACCGGCATCGTCACAGCGTGGTTATTGTCGATGACGCTGGCGTCGGTATCGATCCACAGAACCAGAGCCTGCTGGCCATGGGGCGACAGGCCGGACTGGCTCGGCAGGAATGGGTCAGCGTGCTGATTTCCCTGGGCATGTCGGGGGCGGGCTTGTGGATGGTGGTGACGGCGATCCTCAGTCCGGAACCTACCAGCAAACTCGGCTTGTTGGTCGTGGGGGGTTCCATCCTTATTTTTCCGGCGGTTTTTCCGCTATTCGTATATTGACGGATCAGCGGCCACCGACGGTGGAGGTGACTCCTCGCGGCATTCGTCTCAGTTGGGAGTAAGCATGATAAGAATGAGTTTAATGTTGGCGATATTTGCCGGTTTGATTGCGCCGACCTGGGGCGGGGAGTTGCCGCCAGCGCTGCAGAGCTTGGGTTTGAAAGAGGCCGGGACCGCTTCACGGGATTTGCCGGGCTGGCAAATACCCGAGAAAGTAGTCATTCACAACCTGTTCGGGGGTGATGTGGTCACGCCGTTGCAGGCAGTAGCACCAGCTGTGACCTTGGTCTCAGTCAGTGACCCGCAGCAGCTGGTTAGCGAAGTTGTTGACGCAGATGTGCTCATTGGCATCTGCCAGCCGGGCATTCTTGGCGCGGCGCGTAACTTGAAATGGATGCAAAGCTATTTCGCCGGTGTTGAAGATTGCGTGGACCAGCCGCTGTTTGCAGACGGAAGCGTAGCCCTCAGTAACGGCCAGCGGTTGGGTTCAAGCGTGTTAGCGGAGCACTCTATTGCCCTGATGATGGCGCTGGTGCGGGGGCTGGATGGTTTTCAACGCGAGCAGGCCTCTGCCAACTGGAACATGATGGCGATGCCCCAGCTGTTTCAGTTCGGTGAGGTATCCGGTCGCACTATTCTGGTGGTGGGGCTGGGTGGCATCGGCACCCAGGTTGCACAGCGCGCTCACGGTCTGGGTATGCGGGTTTTGGCGACCCGTGGCAGTCGCCGTGAAGGGCCGGACTACATTGAATATGTTGGCCTCGCCCACGAGGCCATCGAGCTGGCAGCAAAGGCCGACGTGGTGGTCAATGCGGCGCCTTTGACCGACAGTACCCGGGGCATGTTCAACGCGGCCTTTTTCAAGGCCATGAAGCCGAGTGCCTACTTTATCAGTGTGGGCCGGGGCAAGAGCACGGTGACGGCTGACCTGGTGGCAGCTCTCAAATCTGGTGATATCGCCGGTGCCGGTCTCGATGTAACCGAGCCGGAGCCACTGCCCACGGATCACGAGCTGTGGACAATGCAGAGGGTGATTATCACGCCGCACGTGGCGGGAATGTCCGGAGAAGCAATGCAGCGGGTGATGGCGCTGGTGGTTGAAAACCTGCGCCGCTATGTGGCCGGGGAACCCCTGCTCAGCGTGGTGGATATTGAGAAAGGCTACTAATCCCGTGCAGCCGTCAGTCGATATTGTTTCAGTGCACCGTACAACCAGTCCCGCGACCTAATTCTCTGGCCGTCGCAAATGGCATAGTAGTCGCGGCCAGTCCAACTGCTTTCGCTGGCCAGACGATCAATAAAGTCTTCCGCAGATTTGACGTGGCGCTTGCCGTTGGACAGTTTCAGGCGCATATGATCCGCCGCGCCCTCTGAATCGTGAACCGTGCCATTGCGCTCAAAATCGCAACCGCTGGCGGACACGAACTCAATCAGCCGCTTAATTTCAGCGTCGACGTCGGCAGAGGTATGGTCCGCAGCTGCGGTTGCGCACAGGCAGAGTAGCAGGGCCGCCAGCAGATTTTTCATGACTCCACCGCCAGGGTCGCAAACACCGGGTTGTGATCAGAGGAGGTGACCTGAGCCGTGCCCGCTTCCACCACCCGTAGTCCCCTTACATAGATGTGATCGAGGGTGTTGCCGAAAACTTGAATGCGCTGATCGTCCGGGTACTCCAGCTCATGTAGACCGAGCCTGATCATTATGGCTTGAAGTGCCGCCATGCGTGCATCACTCCAGGTATTGAAGTCACCTGAAAAAATGACCGGGCCCCGGTGCTGTCTGACCAGCTTGCTGGAATCGTTGAGTTGCTGGGCCAGCGCAGTGCTGTTCAGCGAAAAATTGACCCCGTGCAGGTTTACCACCAGCAAATGATCAGGGTGGCCAGCAATGGGGTAGCGGCTGATGTTGGTGGCCTTCGGTGTACCCAACCAGGGTTCCTGGTGGGCCAGATTGCAGTGAGCCTCCGGAGCCACTCGACTTGCTGTCAACACGCCTGAATGGTAATCCTCAGTGATATAACCGGGTGCAAATACCGCGTGGTACTCCCCCTCCAACTGGTCGCGTAGATCCGCTTCCAGGATGGCTTCCTGCAACAACACCAGGTCGGCACCGGTGGCGAGGCGACGCAGATCCTCAACCCAGCCCGGTTGGCTGGACTTTTGAATGTTCCAGTTGAGTATACGAATGGCCTGCCCATTGAGAGCATCCGCTGGCGCTGGATGAGTGTCAGCTGACAGCGCCTCCAGGCAGTTTCGATTGTTGGCTTGGGGGTAATCTTCAGCAACACTCGCAATGGGAATGGCAATGACGAGGAGGGCGGTGACAGCCACGAAAACGAAGGTCAGTCGAGTCTGGGGCATCGCGCTAGGGTATCACAGCTTTTCCAGGTAGGACTGGTACTCCAGATCGGTGATGCGGGCGCGGAATTCGTCGTTTTCCTGGGCCTTACTGAGGGCATAGATGCGTTTCAGCTCGGGCCCCAGGTTACGCGTTACAAATTCAGATTGTTCGAACAGGCGAATAGCCTCTGGAAAATACAGGGGCAGTGTCGAGCCGGCCTGTTCATAGCCATCGCCCTCGATGGGTGAACCTGGCTCCAACTCCTTGTCAATGCCATCCATGATGGCCCCCAATAGCGCGGCAAAAATCAGGTAGGGGTTGGTATCGGCGCCGGCCAGCCGGTGCTCAAGGCGCCTGGCGTTACTTTTACCGCCGGGTACCCGTATCGACACGGTGCGGTTTTCATAGCCCCAGCAAGGGGCAGTGGGTGCGTGAGAGCCCGGCTGGAAGCGACGGTAGGAATTGAAGTTGGGGCAAAAATTGCCATGGATTCGGCCATGTATTCCATGCAGCCGGCCACCGCCTGATGCAGGCGCTCGGTTCCCTCCGGGCCACCGTTATCGAAAATATTTTCTCCCTGTGCGTTGAGTACACTGCAGTGAACGTGCATGCCATTGCCAGCCTCATTTTCAAAGGGCTTGGCCATGAAACTGGCGATCAGGCCGTGCTTGTGGGCGACCCCCTTGATGAGCCGCTTCATAGACTGGATTTGGTCGGCCGCCAGTACCGGGTTGTCGACATGCTGCATGTTAATTTCATACTGTGACGGAGCCGATTCCTTGACGATGCCGTCGAAGGGTAGTTCAAGAATTTCAGAGCTGCGGCGGATGTCTTCCAGCATCTCCGCGTGCACGGCGAGCACATCGACGCCGTAGAGGTTGCCGCCGATGGGGGCATCCCCTGCCGGTATGGGGCAAGTATGGCGGATTCCCTCGCTGCTGTAGGACACCAGGCTGAATTCGAGTTCAGCGGCTACCACCGGGCGCCAACCAATATTACTGAAACGCTCCAGTACTTTCTTGAGGACGTGGCGTGGATCGCCCTGGTAAGGCGTGTCATCGAGATTGTACATGGACAACATGACCTGGCCCTGGGCCGCTCCCGCCCAGGGAGTGGGGTGCAGCGAGCCCTCAATCGGGCGACAGACGCCATCGCGATCGCCGGACTCGAATACCAGTTCTTCCACGTCACGTCCCCATATATCGAGACACATGGCTGTCACCGGTAACTTGAAATCGCCTTGGAACATCTTGGCAAGCTTGTGTCGGGGTACCCACTTTCCCCGCATGATGCCGTTAATATCCGGCAACAGGGCTTCAATCGTGGTTATTTCCGGGTGAGCTCGCAGAAACCAGTCGGCTTCAACTGACATAGAATACCCGCACTTTAATCCCTGTAATGTTGCAGTCTGTTCCTTGTGTGGAGGGCCGGCAATGACCCACTTGGGTCAGAACAGACCCTTGTGCGGTTTCGGCGGTGACATATACACGCTGAGAGGGTCGCCGGTGCCCGCTTCGCTGAGATAGGAGAGCGAGGTAATGAACAGTGAAAACAGATCAGTCTGGGAGCCGACATCCAGTTTGCGATAGATGCTTTTGCGGTGCCGGCGCAATGTTTCCACAGCGATGTTCAGCTTGTCGGCGGAAGAAGCAGTACCGTAGCCTCGCAACATCAATTCCAACACGCTTTTTTCCCGCGGCGACAGCACGGAAGAGCCAAAGGCCTTGAAGGCGTGGCTGATAACGCCATCGATATCCGGCCCCATGAAGTAGCGGGTGCTGAAATCCGCCATGCGTGAGTGACTGCAAATCAGTTCAGCGACCGCGGGGGCGAGGGAGTGCAGCATCTCCCGGGATTTATTGTCGAAGCGACCGCGGCGGGGCAGGCGCATCAGGCTGATATTGATGACACTGCCGCTTTCCAACTGCGCCAGGTACATGACCTCATCCACGGTGTGGGTATCTTTGTAATACTCGCTGTAGTAGCTGCTGTCTTCCAGCTCGCCTTCGATCAGATCTAAAAGCCGGTAGAAGCGCCCCCGGGGCCGTGACAGGGATATGGCGTAGAACGGATCTTCACGGTAGGGGCCCTCCAGGTACTCGTCGATTTGAGACGCCTGGGCTTTGGCCGGAATTTCATGGTAAATGCACTGTGGGGGCAGTTCAGTGTGATAGAGCCAAACCTGGGGGTAATCTACTGGTACCCGGTTGTTGATCGCCGCCACCAGTTTGGAGAAAAAGCGGTCGCTGCCGACCGCGGCAATAGCACTGGCGAGGTCCTGGTTCCATTTAGCAAGGGTACTGGGAGCGGGCATCAGAGAAACATGGGCCTGGTAACTCGAGTATTTATCATGTGGCTGTGTGTGGCACAATCATGGCTGAGCCGCCGAGGCATTGTCAACGAAGGTCATGGATAAAAACGAACCCCGCACTCAACAGGAGCGCGTCTACAATCAACTACGAGAGGCCATTCTGTCGGGACAGTTTGTGCCCGGTCGAGCGGTGACGCTGCGCGGTATTGCGCAGATGCTCGACGTCAGTCCCATGCCGGTGCGCGAGGCGCTGCGCAGGCTCACCTCGGAACGGGCACTGGAGCTGCTTGAAAATCGCCGCGTCGCGGTACCGCTGATGACACATGTCAAATTGCAGGAGATCTGTGATGCCAGGGTAGCGCTGGAGTGTGCTGCGGCCCGGCGCGCCGTTCCTGCTATTGATGAAGCCGCTGTAACACGGTTGCGCAAGCTGGATGAAAAGGTTAATGCTGCCATTGCCAGGCGCGATGTCCCCACCTATATCACCGGCAATTACCGCTTTCACGCCATCCTCTACAGCTATGGCAACAGCGAGGTGACCCTGCCGCTGATTGAGAGCCTGTGGTTGCAGACGGCACCCTTTATGCGGTTGGTGTTGGAACAGCGCGGCCTGACAGAATTGCCGGACCGCCATCGGGATGCCCTGGCAGCACTGGCGCAGAGTGATGCCGAGCGGCTTTGCGATGCCATTGAACTGGACATCAGGGAGGGTCCCGGTGCCATCGGCCAGCTTGAGCTGGACCAGGTGTATATCGAGGCCCAGCAGTAACCCGCTATCTTGCAACGTGCGGGCAGTCAGGCTTTAAAATGTGATCACATTTTGATAGAATGTGATCACATTGGGAGAAAAGCTATGAATACCATGTCAACAAATCGCGACAGCAAACAATGGCAGGCGCTGGATGCATCGCATTACTTGCACCCCTTTACCGACTTCAAGGAACTGGGAGAGCAGGGCGCGCGCATTATCACCCGTGCCGATGGTGCCTATATCTATGATAGTGAAGACAACAAAATCCTCGACGGTATGTCCGGGCTCTGGTGTTGCAGTCTGGGCTACGGTCAGGACCGAATCACCGAGGCCGTAGCGGCGCAGTTGCGAGAACTGCCCTACTACAACAGTTTTTTTCAGTGCGCGCACCCGCCAGTTATTGAGCTGGCATCGCGATTGGCGGACGTCGCCCCCGCGCACATGAACAATGTGTTTTTCACCGGCTCCGGCTCGGAAGCCAATGATACCTGCCTGCGTTTATTGCGCCGCTACTGGGATCTGTGCGGAAAACCAGACAAGCGCTATGTGATTGGTCGCAAGAACGGCTACCACGGTAGCACCATAGCCGGAGCCAGCCTCGGTGGCATGGGCTTCATGCACAAGCAGTTTGAAACGCTGTCTTACGTCGATCATGTGGATCAGCCCTATTGGTATGCTGAGGGTGGTGACAGTGATCCGGAAGAGTTCGGTGTAAAGGTGGCGCGCACCCTGGAGCAGAAAATACAGGATCTCGGCGCCGACAAGGTCGCCGCATTTATTGCCGAGCCGATTCAGGGCGCCGGCGGCGTAATAATACCCCCGGACAGCTACTGGCCGGAGATTGTGCGTATCTGTCAGGAGTACGATGTGCTGCTGATTTGCGACGAGGTGATCTGCGGATTTGGTCGAACCGGCGAATGGTTTGGTTCCGATTATTTCAATGTACAGGCAGACATGATGCCCTTTGCCAAAGCGGTGACCAACGGCTACCAACCCCTGGGTGGCGTGCTGGTGGCCGACCGCATGTCAGAAGTACTGAAAGCAGACGGTGGTGAGTTCGCCCACGGTTATACCTATTCGGGGCATCCCGCCGCCTGTGCCGCTGGCCTGGCAACCCTGGATATTATGCAGGAGCAAAATATTGTCAGTCGGGTCAAGGATGAGACCTCGCCCTACCTGCAGCAGCGCTGGTCCGAGTTGGCAGAACACCCGCTTGTCGGACAAACTCGTGGCGTTGGTTTTCTCGGCGCCATGGAATTGGTGAAGGATAAGAGCAGCCGTACGCGCTTTGATGACGATGGTTCTGCCGGTTCCGCCTGTCGCATGGCCGCCATAGAAGGCGGCCTGGTTATGCGCGCTGTGGGTGACACCATGATTATCGCGCCGCCGCTGACCATTGATCGCGAGCAGATTGATGAGCTGATTGATAAGGCGTCGATGGCCCTGGACAAGGCCACCAAAGCCCTTAGCTGAAGAAGAGCCCTCAGCTGAAGAAGAGCTCTCAGCTGAAGAAGAGCCGCTGAATAAACCAGTAGATTCCCAGCGAACACAATGCCGCATTGAGCAGACTGCCGGCCGCGGGTCGGTAGTTCAGCAACAGCTTTGCCAGCACCAGGCCCAGCAGGGCGAGAACAACAACAATCGTCACCTGTCCCAGCTCAACGCCAATATTGAATCCAATCAGTGCCGGTATAACCGCGTTTCCCGGTAATCCCACTTCCAGCAATACGCTGGCAAATCCAAAGCCGTGCACCAGGCCAAACAGGGTGGTCACCGCTGGCCGCATCTGGCGCGATCGCTCAGGCGTGTTGGCCAGGCGCAAGTAGCAGTAGCCGAACAATCCCAGGCCCAGCAGCGCCAGCAACGGGGTTGCCCGATGGGACAGTCCGGCTAACATCGCCAGGCTCGCCATACACAGCGCCACCAGTAGCGCCGCCTGTTGAGAGCGGCCATTGCTGGCCGACACGTTTTCCACCGCAACGAAGGCGATGGTGAAGCCAATAAAGGCTTCGACCACCATTGGGCTGGGGGTGGCGAGACCCAATACGGTCAAGCTCAGTGTCAGGCTGTGGCCGAGAGTGAAGCCAGTAACGATAAAGATCACGTCGCGGACGCGCTGGGTGAGAATCAAAAGGGCCATAAGAAAAGCGATATGGTCCAGCCCAATCAGGATGTGTTCAAAGCCGAACCCGGTGTACACCCGCAGGGTTTCCCAGGTGCTGGTGTCGGCAATCTCGGTGCTTTCGTTGAGGGCCAGCTGTTGTTCTGTGTTGTGCCGGGTGAACAGGCGCTCGAATCCATCGCGACCGGCCAGGTGGAAGCGGGCAAAGTGAATATGGCTTGGCGCCGCCTCAAACAGGGCGGAATTGCGAACCGTAAGTACGGGCGCGGTCGGCGGGCAATGCCAGTGGCCAACATAGCGCAGGTAACCGCCTCCTGTGCTGGCGACGGCTCCACCCAGGGGCTGACATATCCCGGCCTCGTGGTTCAGTTGCAGGTGTCGCTCTAGATGCTGCTCTAGTATTGTGGGCAAGCCTGGATTGTAGCGATACGCCGGCAGACGGGTGACCTCTCTGCTGGCGATGCGGTAAATAACCTCTACCTGGCCTTGATCCACACTCCAGCGCGAGAACGACTTGGATTGTGGGTCGGCCCGAACGGCTGATGCAACCGCCAGGCATAGCAGCACTATCAGCAGCTGCCTCACGGTTCCTGCGCCGCCTTGAGTTCGGCCAGGAATGTCTCATCCACGCTGACGTCTGCCTCAGTCCTGAGCTGATCAAGATAGCGGCGAACGGCGGTATCGCGGCCCCGGCGTTGGTATTCACGCAGCACCTGTTCGTGCATCTCAGCCAGCGGGGGGGCACTACTGAGTTGGGAGTCCTGCAACAGCAGGATGGTGTATCCGCCTTGTTCCACCAGTGGTGGTGTATAGCTGCCAGGAGTTAGAAGGGCGACCGCCTCGGTCTTGGCTGGTCCGATGTAACCGCGCAATTTGGAAACTGGCAGCAGGCTGGAAGGCAGTGCCAGGATGTCCTGGTCGGCAAACTCAGACTCGACCGCCGTCCAATCGCCGCTAGCCAGCTTTTCGTGGGCGGCGTTGGCCCGGGTCAGGGCATCGTTGCCGCGAAAAACCATACGGCGAACGCTGATACGGGTAGGCGAAGAAAAATATGCCAGGTTCTCGTTGTAAAAATCGTTGATATCATCGCTGCTTGGTTCAGACATATCAGCCTCATTAGCCGCAGTTTGAATCATGGCGTTGACGATAGCCTTGCGAACCCGGGAGTCGGCTGCTGGCAATCCGATATCCAGCGCTCTCTGTATGAGTAGCTTCTCTTCGATGAGTCGGTTGAGCACGTGGCGACGATCTTCCTCCGTCATCGGGCTGCGCTTATCCCTCGCCATCAGGTCGAGGTAACTCAGGTAGTCGGTCTTGCTGATGACTTTGCCATTAACCACCGCAGCTGCATTGTGGTGGTTCGCTGTTGCTGGTTCCAGCAGTCCGGTGGTTGCGAGCAGGGCGCCCACCAGGGCGCCAGCCAACAGCAGCAGTTCTGACGACCTGGGTCTCTCCATTGCGGGCTCTATTCCTGTTTCCGAACTGGGCATCAGAGTATAATGCCGCGCTCACCCATTGGAATAGGGATGCTAATGGCTCCTCAGCTGCGGCAGATGAATATAAGCTATGTCGAACGCGAAGATCGTCTGTGGTTGCGTATTTCAAATAGTGATGACCAGGAATACCGGATCTGGTGTACGCGCCGTTTTGCCCGTTTGCTGTTAGATCTATTTGAGCACGAGTTCCAGGATGAGGTGGTTGCCGCCGCTCCCGTGCCGCAGGAGGCACGCAAAGAAGTGGCGCAGATGCAGCACGCCCAGACGGTCAAGGAAGAGGCTTTCCAAAAACCCTATGACGCCGTGCCCACCGAGTACCCCTTGGGTGAAGAGGGCCTGCTCGCTACCGCGCTCAAATACAGCAAGAATAATAAGGGAGTAATGTCCCTGTGTCTCAGTGGCGGCAAAGGCAAGGGCAAGGGTGAGGGTGAGGGTGAGAGCAAGGCTATGACGATCAAATTGAACCCGAACTTACAGCACCAGTTTTATGAATTGTTGCGACGCGCCACCGAGAAGGCAGAATGGTTCCCGCCACCTTCCGTCGCCGAGGCCATGGCCGCCAAGGGTGTCGTGCACTAGTTCGCGCCAGCTGATGATGCCATAGCTTGCAATCATGAACGCCCCTGCGCCAGAACAGATCAATGAACCGGTACCGCTGGCATTCGCCCGGGCGTTGCTAGTGCAGGCTCGTGCTTATGGTTGTGACACAGTCAGCATGCTGGAATCGGCAGGTTTTCCTTTTGACCCCATGGCGCCACCTGAAACCCCGGTGTTTGTCTCGGTCGAGCAGTACAGTCGCTTGTGCGTGGAGTTATTTCGGGCCATAGGCGACGAGGGTGGCGGGGTCATCAGCGGTAACACCACCCCCTATGGTACGACCCACTTATTGCTGGTGGCGGTGTTGCGATGTTCCCGGCTGCGCCTGGCCCTGGAGCGGGCAATTGAATTCAATGCCTGCTGCCGCGAGCGCCACGGTGAAGTGCAGGTCAATGATCTGCTCATTGATGAAGATCACAGCCTCGTTACCTTGCGTTACCTCTCGATTCAGCAAGATGGCAAGTTGCCACCCCAGGATGGTGTGCTCTGCGGTATGGCCATGTGGCTGCGATTATGCGGTTGGCTGGTGGGTCAGTACATCGATGTGGTCAGCGCAGCCTGTGCCGGGCCAGAGCCCGAGAACCTGGGTTCAATTCGTCATTTCTTTCACTGCCCGGTGAGCTTTGGCGCGGACTGTAATTCAGTTACCTTCAGCGCCCGCCATCTGGAAGCTGAACTGATTCGATCGGAGCATGAGCTGACTGAGTTCATGCGCGTGGCACCCTACCATGTGGTCATCAAACCGGTCGGCAGCGATGCCAGCATTACCAGCCGCATTCGCAATATCCTCGGCAGTGATCTGGGCAGGGAATTGCCCAGCTTCGAGGAATTGACCAACGTGCTGAACATGTCGCCCCGAACGCTGCGGCGGCGGCTTGAAAAAGAGGGGACCTCGTATCAGAAGATTAAGGACAATGCCCGCCGCGACGCGGCGATATCCCTGCTGAGTCGCGATCGGCTGACCGTGAGTGATGTCGCCGAACGGGTTGGCTTCAGTGATCCCAGTGCATTTCATCGCTCTTTCAAAAAATGGACCGGCCAGTCTCCGGGGGCCTATCGCTGATGCGGCTGCGGACCTGGCAGGGAGACATTACCACCCTGACAGTTGATGCCATCGTTAACGCTGCGAATAATACGCTGCTCGGCGGTGGCGGGGTGGACGGGGCGATTCATCGCGCGGCTGGACCGGGGTTGTTAGTGGAGTGCCGGGCTCTGCAAGGCTGTGACACCGGCCAGGCTAAAATGACAGCCGCTTATCAGCTGCCCTGCCAGCATGTCATTCATACCGTCGGGCCGGTGTGGCGGGGTGGAAATGACGACGAAGCGTCGCTTCTGGCCAGTTGTTATGTGCGCTGTCTGGAACTGGCTGTAGAACACCGTCTTGCGACGATTGCCTTTCCTGCGATTAGTTGCGGAGTTTATGGTTACCCACTGCAAGAGGCTGTGTCGGTTGCGGTAAAAGCAGTGCGAGACAATCCGAATGAGTTGCTGCAGGAGGTGGTTTTCGTCTGCTTCGGTGAAAGTATGTACCAGCTATACCGGCAGGTTCTTGAACGAACGCCGGCCTAAATGCTGACTTTATCCTGTAGTTCCCGGTAAAGACTGTCGCTAATACCTTGCACTTGCCGCAGTGCTTCCACGCTGCTAAAAGGGCGGGCCGCGATAATATGTTCTGCACCCACAGCACCCACTTTGGGCAGGGTCTGCAGTTTGGCCTTGCTGGCGTTGTTCAGGTTCACCGTGGCGGCAGCTTCTGCTGCAGTGGTTTCAAGAATTGGGCTGGCGCCGGCTAATTTGTCCAACCGCGTATTGAGGGCATTGATGGCGGTTTTAAGGCCGCGCTGGCGATCGTTGCTCTCTACCATGTCCATGTGAATGGTCCACAGCAACCAGATGATGCCAATCAACAACAATGTCGCGAAACCCATAGCGACTCTCCGCAAATGTCCTCAGGAAATCTATTCTAACCTGTTGATTGCCTGGCGCCAGTCCAACGGCGTCAATCGCCAGTGTTCTTGCCAGGCGGTTTTTACCTTGTTGCTGTATACCGTGCTGCCGGCGCTGCCGTTGTAGCGGGCCAGAGCAGGGCTCAAGTGCCCCTGTTCCTGCTGCAGGTAAAACTGCAGGATACGACAACCGTAGGAGAGGTTGATTCCCGTCTGGATCAGGTTGTCGCCAGGCCGCCCGATCTCGTTCTTCCAGAATGGCATGACTTGCATCAGTCCCTGGGCGCCAGCATGCGACACTGCGTAGCGGTCGAAGTGGCTCTCGACCTCGACGACCGCCAGCACCAGTTCTGGTGGCAACTGACTCAGCTTGGCGTAGCGGTGCACCTGGCGCAACAGCGCCAGACGCTGTTGCGGGTCGTCGATGAATTGGGTGAGTCGTGTGGACATATCGACCAGCCAGACTTCGGCGTCGAAGCGGTCTTCAAAGCTCACGGCTGCGTTGATGTTCAAATCGAGAAAAGCGCGCAGCTGCTCGTGTTCAGCTATTTCTTCCACAGTCAGCTCTTCCGCACTCAGTCTGGCTCCACCCAGAGACAAGCCCAGCAGCAAACCCAGCGCACATAGCAGGGTCAGAACCCAACGCCGGCGCATCAGTTCAATAGTCGCTGGCGCAGAAATTCTGAAATATCTGACTGAGGAACCTGCTGGGAGTCGTCATCGCGGCGGCCCTTGTATTCCACGTTACCCTCGGCCAGTGCACGATCGCCGAGGACCACGCGATGGGGGATGCCCATCAGTTCCATATCGGCAAACTTGACGCCCGGGCGCTCGTTGCGGTCGTCCAGTAATACGTCGATACCGGCTGCCTTCAGCTCGGCATAAAGTGCTTCGGCGGCCGTGGCAACCTGCTCGGATTTTTGCATATTCAGGGCGACGATAACCAGTTGAAAAGGTGCAATACTGTCCGGCCAGATAATGCCACTGGCATCGTGATTCTGTTCAATGGCCGCGGCTACGATTCGGGAGACGCCGATACCGTAGCAACCCATGGTCAGCACCTCAGCCCTGCCTTGCTCATTCAGCACCTCGGCCTTCATGGCTTCGCTGTACTTGGTGCCGAGCTGGAATATATGGCCCACCTCGATACCACGCTTGATTTGAATATGGCCTGTGCCATCCGGACTGGGGTCACCCTCAACCACATTGCGTATGTCGGCGACTTCACCGGCTTCACAGTCTCTCTCCCAGTTCACGCCGGTGAGATGGAAGCCGTCCCGGTTGGCACCACAGACAAAATCTGCCAGTTGGGCGGCGCCGCGATCGACAATTATCGGTAGCGGCAGATTCACCGGGCCGATGGAACCGACACTGCAACCGCAGGCAGCCTTTATGGCTTCTTCATCTGCGAATGCCAGCGGTGAGGCGACAGATTCCAATTTCTCAGCCTTAATGGCATTGAGTTGCTGGTCACCACGTACTACCAGCGCCACTAGTGGCGCTGATTCATCTGCCCCCTCGACGATCAGGGTTTTTATACATTGTGCGTCGGGCACGTCCAGTTGCGCTGATACCTCTTCAATCGTATGCGCGCCAGGAGTGGCCACTTCGGCGGCCTCCTGGCTGGGGGCGGGGCGTTCAGCGCTGGGAGCTAATGCCTCGGCCATTTCCACATTGGCGGCGTAGTCGCTGCTGTCACTGAAGGCGATGGCATCCTCACCGGAGTCTGCCAGCACATGAAATTCAAGGGAGGCATGGCCACCAATGCTGCCGGTGTCGGCCATAACCGGCCTGAATTCCAGGCCGATGCGGGTAAATATATTGCTATAGGCCGCGTGCATACGATCGTAGGTTTTTTGCAGCGAGGCCTGGTCTAGGTGGAAGGAGTAGGCATCTTTCATCAGAAATTCCCGCGCCCGCATGATACCGAAACGAGGCCGGATTTCGTCGCGGAACTTGGTTTGAATCTGGTAGAAGTTCACCGGCAGCTGCTTGTAACTCTTAATTTCGTTGCGAACCAGGTCGGTAATCACTTCCTCGTGGGTGGGGCCCAGGCAGAAATCCCGCTGATGACGGTCATTAATACGCAGTAGTTCAGCACCATATTGCTCCCAACGCCCGGACTCCTCCCACAGCTCTGCCGGTTGCACTACCGGCATGCTCACCTCCTGGGCGCCCGCACTATCCATTTCCTCACGTACAATTCCTTCAACTTTGCGCAATACGCGCAGGCCCATCGGCAACCAGGTGTAGAGACCGGCTGCCAGCCTGCGAATCATGCCCGCACGCAGCATCAGTTGGTGGCTTAATACCTCTGCGTCGGAGGGTGTTTCCTTGACAGTGGCGATGAGAAAATTACTGGCCCGCATAGTGTAGATCCGGCTGGTGGATTGAAAGGGGTCGTATTCTACGACTGTTTAAGTCAATCAAACTAATTTTTTTCAATAAAACCCGCTGCAAGCCTTGTATTGCAGCGTTTCATGGATTATACCTGCACACCGGGAATCACGGATGGATGCACTTGTCCCGGTGGGAAAGCGTAAATCCTGGTTACATTAACTACTGTTCCAAAACCAAGATAGAGGAAGGATCAAAATAACATGGCGACAAAGAAGAAAGCTCCGGCCAAAAAGAAAGCAGCTAAAAAGACGGCTGCGAAGGCTGCACCAGCCATCAAAACCAAAATGACCAAGAGCCAGATTCTGGCATCCATCGCTGAGAGCACTGGCCTGACCAAGAAACAGGTGGGTTCTGTCATCGACGAAATGGATTCCCTGATCGAGCGCAGCATCAAAAAGCGCGGCATTGGCCAGTTCACCGTACCTGGTATGATGAAAATAACCACGGTGAAGAAGCCTGCCAAGAAAGCGCGTAAAGGCATCAACCCCTTCACGGGTGAAGAGACCATGTTCAAGGCCAAACCTGCCAGCATCGCTGTCAAGGTTCGTCCTCTGAAGAAACTCAAGGACGCTGCTACCTCCTGATCTTTCATACCGCCGCCTCCCATAGCGGGGGCGGCTGCTTTTTACAGTCAGTCGAATAAGGCTACCTGTACCGCTCTTTTTCCTGTAAAATTCGCGCCGATTTTAGTATCCCGGACCGGCTGTATGCCTATATATGAATACCAGTGCCAATCTTGTGCTCACCAGATGGAAGCGCTGCAAAAAATCTCCGACGACCCACTGCAGGAATGCCCCGACTGCGGCGAAGCGGAGTTGAAAAAGAAAGTCTCTGCGGCCGCTTTTCGCCTCAAGGGTGGCGGTTGGTATGAGACCGACTTCAAAACCGGCGACAAGAAGAACATTGCCGGTGATAAATCCCCTGCCGGCGGCTCCAGCGGTAGCTCTGCAGGCAAAGAAAGCAAACCTTCCAGCTCTTCGACTACCAAAACCGATAGCTCGAGTAGTAATTCCAGTAGCACTTCCAGCAGCGGTTCCAGCAGCGGATCCAGCAATTCAGCCTCGGCCAGCTAGGCCGGGCGCTTCATCTTAAAAAGGCTTTTTACTATGCGCAGTCATTATTGTGGCGCCCTGACATCTGAGCATATCGACGAAACCGTCACCCTGTGTGGTTGGGTCGACCGTCGCCGCGACCACGGCGGAGTGATCTTCCTGGATCTGCGTGATCGCGACGGAATCGTACAGGTCGTGTTTGATCCAGATACCGAGGAGCGCTTTGAGCGGGCTGACCGGGTGCGCAGTGAATATGTGCTGCAGGTGACGGGACGGGTGCGCGCCCGTGGTGAAGGTACCGTTAATCCCAATATGGCGACTGGTGAGATTGAAGTGTTGGGCAAACAGCTGGAGATTCTCAACAGCGCCGCAACACCACCGTTCCAGTTGGACGAACACACTGCCGTCGGCGAAGATGTGCGCCTGCGCTATCGTTACATGGATCTGCGCCGCCAGGAGATGCAGGATCGTTTCATCGCACGGTCGAAGATCACCGCCGCGGTACGCCAGTTTCTGGATGCAGAAAAATTCCTGGATATTGAGACACCCATCCTGACCCGGGCTACGCCGGAAGGTGCCCGCGACTACCTGGTGCCGAGTCGCACCCATGCCGGCCAATTTTTTGCCCTGCCCCAGTCGCCGCAATTGTTCAAGCAGCTGTTGATGGTGTCTGGCTTCGACCGCTACTACCAGATTGCCAAGTGTTTTCGCGACGAAGACCTGCGTGCTGACCGCCAGCCGGAGTTTACCCAGATCGACATTGAAACCTCATTTATGAATGAGGCGGAGATTCAGGATGTTGCTGAACGTATGGTGCGTCAGTTGTTCAAAGACGTACTGGACGTCGAGCTGCCGGTATTTCCGCATATGACCTATGCCGACGCCATGGATCGCTATGGCTCAGATAAGCCGGACCTGCGTATCCCGCTGGAACTGGTAAGCATTGATGACCTGATGGCGCAGGTGGAATTCAAGGTGTTCCACGGTCCGGCCGTGGACGAAGACGGCCGCGTGGCCGCCCTCAAGGTTGCCGGCGGCAGCAGCATCAGCCGCAAGGTAATAGACGAATACACCAAGTACGTTTCTATATTCGGGGCACGCGGCCTGGCCTGGATCAAGGTCAATGAGCTGGCCCAGGGTGTGGAAGGACTGCAATCGCCGATTCTCAAGTTCATGCCTGAGGATATTGTCATGCAGTTGATGCAGAGACTGGAGGCAGCGGACGGCGACATTATTTTCTTCGGTGCGGACAAGACCCACATCGTCAATGAATCTCTCGGTGCGTTGCGCGTCAAGCTGGGCGAAGACCAGGGGCTGATAGCCGATAGATGGGAACCCCTGTGGGTGGTGGATTTCCCTATGTTTGAGGACGACGGCAATGGCGGGCTGAGCCCCTTACACCATCCCTTCACCGCGCCAGCTTGCGGTGTCGAGGAGCTGGTTGCCAACCCGGCCTCAGCCCTGTCGCGCGCCTATGACATGGTGTTAAACGGCTGTGAACTGGGTGGCGGTTCGATTCGTATCCACCATCAGGAGATGCAGAGCGCGGTCTTTGAAATACTCAATATTGGCAAAGCTGAAGCACAGGAGAAGTTTGGCTTTCTGCTGGATGCGCTCAAGTACGGCGCTCCTCCCCACGGTGGGCTGGCCTTTGGTCTTGATCGCCTGGTGATGCTGATGACTGGCGCGACGTCCATTCGCGACGTTATCGCCTTCCCCAAAACTCAGAGCGCCTCCTGTGTGATGACCGCAGCGCCCGGTGACGTAGACGCCAAGCAGTTGCGCGAGTTGAATATTCGGTTGCGCGAACTCCCCAAGCCCGACGCGGCAGAGCAAGCCGGAGAGTAGCGCATGGCAGGCCACAGTAAATGGGCGAATATCAAGCACCGCAAGGCGGCGCAGGATGCCAAGCGCGGCAAGGCCTTCACCAAGTTGATTCGGGAGTTGGTAGTGGCCGCCAAGCAGGGGGGCCCGGCACCGGAGGATAATCCCCGTTTGCGGGCAGCGGTAGACAAAGCCCTGGGTGCCAATATGACCCGCGATACCGTTGACCGCGCTATTGCCCGCGGTGCCGGCACTAACGAAGCCGACGACATGGAAGAGCTTACCTACGAAGGCTATGCCCCCGGCGGCATCGCGGTACTGGTTGAGGTCATGACAGATAATCGCAATCGTACCGTAGCTGAGGTGCGTCACGCCTTTACCAAGCGCAATGGCAATCTCGGCACCGACGGCTCCGTAGCCTACTTATTTACCCGCTGTGGCCAGATCAGCTTTGCTGCCGGTGTCGATGAAGAGGCACTGATGGATGCGGCCCTGGAAGCCGGCGCCGATGATATTGAATCTAACGACGACGGTTCGGTCGATGTGCTTACCCCCTGGGAGAATCTCGCTGAGATCAAACAGGCGCTGGCCGAGGCGGGCCTCGAGCCCGAAGACAGTGAAGTAACGATGGTTGCTTCCACCACGGTGCCAGTCGATGCCGACGGTGCAGACAAGCTCATGGGTCTGGTAGATGCCCTTGAAGACCTGGATGATGTGCAGAATGTCTACACCAATGTAGACATTCCCGATGAGGTGCTGCAAAGTCTGGGTTAACCCCCGGACTCTTAACCACAGCCTTTTTTCAGGGAGCACACATGCCGCTTATTCTGGGTATCGATCCAGGATCACTCAAAACCGGTTTTGGCATCATTGAACACCAGCGCGGCCGCAGTACCTATGTCACCAGCGGTATTATTCGCCTCCCCAAGGCGCCCCTGCCCGAGCGACTCAAAATTATTTACGACGGCGTGACCGAGATAGTCGAGGAATATTGCCCCGATGAACTGTCCATTGAGGAAGTGTTTATGGCGCGGGATGCCAAGGCGGCCATCAAGCTCGGACAAGCCCGCGGCGCCGCTATCGTCGCCTGTGTGAATCATTCCATGCCGGTCTATGAATATGCCCCCAAATCGATCAAGCAGGCGGTAGTGGGCACCGGCAATGCCAACAAAGAGCAGATCCAGCACATGGTGAAGAGTCTGCTGAAGCTGCCGGCGGCACCAAAAGAGGATGCCGCCGATGCCTTGGCTGCGGCGCTGTGTCATGCGCATACACAACAGAGTATGATTAAGCTGGCGGGCGCTAAGAAGATAAAACGCGGCCGCGCCCGATAAGCTCTTTACAGAAAAACAGCGTCCGTTAACAAGAGCAGCGACCGCTAACCGAGACCCACTACACAATGATTGGACGCATTACCGGTACACTACTGGAAAAACAGGCCCCACAGATTCTGCTGGATGTTGGCGGAATTGGCTACGAAATCCAGGTGCCAATGACCACCTTGTATGAACTTCCCGACTTGGGCACTAAGACCACCCTGTTCACGCACTTCGTAGTGCGGGAGGATGCCCAGCTGTTATACGGCTTCAATCGCGAACGCGATCGCCACCTGTTTCGATCTCTGATAAAAGTCAGTGGGGTTGGGCCGAAATTGGGCCTGGCTATCCTGTCGGGCATGGAGTCTGATGTCTTTGTGCGCTGTGTGCAGCAGGATGACACCAGCACCCTGGTGCAATTGCCTGGAGTGGGCAAGAAAACCGCGGAGCGACTGTTGGTAGAGATGCGCGATCGTCTCAAGGACTGGATGTTGGAGCTCGACACTGCGCCAGGTGCTGAACCCGCCGCCCACGGGCATCGGGAAATATTGGCGGAGGCAGAGAGTGCGTTGGTGGCCCTGGGTTACAAGCCCACTGAGGCCAGTAGAGCGGTTACCGCCGCCAACGATGAAAGTATCGACAGTAGCGAAGAACTGATCCGGAGAGCGCTTAAATCCATGGTTAAACCGCGATGATAGAAACTGATCGACTTATCGCGCCGGACGCGGACAAGGGTGGCAGGGAAGAGCTTTCTGATCGTGCTTTGCGACCCAAAGCCCTGGACGAATATATCGGCCAGGTCGCTGTCCGTGAACAAATGTCGATTTTTGTTGAAGCCGCCCGCAATCGCGGCGAGCCCCTTGACCACACCTTGATTTTTGGTCCACCGGGTCTTGGCAAGACCACCCTGGCCCATATTATCGCCCATGAGATGGGTGCGGATTTGAAAACTACCTCCGGCCCGGTATTGGAAAAGGCCGGTGACATCGCCGCGCTGATGACTAACCTCGAAGCGGGCGACGTGTTGTTTATCGACGAGATCCATCGTCTCAGCCCCCATGTCGAAGAGATCCTGTATCCCGCCATGGAGGACTATCAACTCGACATCATGATCGGGGAGGGCCCCGCAGCGCGCTCCATCAAACTGGAAATACCGCCCTTCACCCTGGTCGGCGCCACCACCCGGGCTGGACTGTTGACTTCACCACTGCGCGACCGCTTCGGCATTGTGCAGCGCTTGGAGTTTTACACTGTCGCCGAGCTGTCCCATATCGTCCAGCGGGCCGCTGGCATCCTCAATATTGCTGTAGAAGTTAGCGGCGCCACAGAGATAGCGCGACGTGCCCGTGGCACGCCGCGAATCGCCAACCGCTTGTTGCGCCGGGTGCGAGATTACGCCGAGGTGCGCGCCGATGGTGAGATAAGCGAAACAGTCGCGCAACAAGCCCTGGACATGCTCAATGTTGACCAGGAAGGCTTTGATCACCTGGACCGCCGCTTGTTGCTGGCGCTGATCGAGAAGTTCGATGGCGGGCCGGTCGGAGTTGAAAGCCTGGCGGCGGCGATTTCGGAGGAGCGGGGTACGATTGAGGACGTGCTGGAACCATTCCTGATCCAGCAAGGCTATATCACCCGAACGCCCCGTGGCCGCATGGCAACCCGCCATGCCTACCTGCATTTTGGCTTGCCCCACCCTTCCTCCCAGACCGCCGCCGACAACAATCTCAGGCTCGACCTGGGTAACGGGGATGGCAGTGAGTGAGGAATTTTCCCTGCCCCTGCGAGTCTACATAGAGGACACCGATGCGGGCGGCATTGTGTATTACGTCAATTACCTGAAGTTTATGGAGCGGGCTCGCACCGAGTACATGCGAGCGCTGGGTTTTGGTAAGCAGTTTATATTCAATCATCAGCTGATGTTCGTGGTAAAAAATGTACAGCTGGACTATCGGCAACCGGCACGATTGGACGACGAACTGGCGGTAACTGCACAGATTACCGAGCTGGGGGGTGCCAGTATGCGCCTGCAGCAGCAGGTGCGCCGTGGTGACAACTTACTAGTCGCAGGGGCGATCCAGATTGCCTGTGTTTCCCGTAACGACCTCAAGCCGCAGCGTTTGCCAACGGAAATGCTGGAGAGTGTTCGCCAGCAACTGCCAACAGGAGAAATGACTTGAACGAACAACTAAGCCTGATCGACCTGGTACTCAATGCCAGCTTTACCGTGCAGGCCGTGATGGGCATCCTGTTGCTTGCCTCGGTGGCGTCCTGGTACATGATTGTGCAGCGGCTGATTTATTTCTCCAGCGTGAAGCGGGAAATGCATGACTTCGAAGAGCAGTTCTGGTCTGGCATTGATCTATCCGAGTTGTACAAGCAGGGGAATGAACGGGCTAGCGAGGGGCATACCCTGGGCATGGAGAATATTTTCCGGGCTGGCTTCAAGGAGTTTTCACGGCTGGCCCAGCAACAAGGTCTGGATTCTGATTCCATTTTGGATGGCGCGCAGCGTGCCATGCGGGTGGCCATGTCGCGGGAGGAAGAAAAGCTGGAAAGGCATCTGCCGTTCCTTGCCTCGGTGGGCTCTACCAGCCCCTACATCGGATTATTTGGTACGGTGTGGGGCATCATGAACTCTTTTCGTGGCTTGGCCAATTCGACCCAGGCTACCCTGGCTACCGTGGCGCCGGGTATTTCCGAGGCCCTGGTTGCCACGGCAATGGGACTATTTGCCGCCATTCCAGCGGTACTTGCCTATAACCGCTTCGCAGCGCGGGTGGATATTGCGCTGAATCGCTACGAGACCTTCGCCGACGAGTTCGCCAGTATTCTGCACCGGCAGGCCTTTGCCATGGCAGCGCGGCAGCAGGATTGAGTCGTGGCCCGGCGTCGACAAAAACATCGGCCCATGGCAGAGATCAACGTGGTGCCCTACATCGACGTGATGTTGGTGCTGTTAATCATTTTCATGGTCACCGCACCACTGTTGATGCAGGGAGTGAAAGTCGACCTGCCGGAAGCTGCCAGTGATCCTGTGGAAAACCAGGACCCGGAACCCCTGATTGTCTCCATTAATGCCGCGGGTGAGTTATTTCTCAATATTGGTGGGGCCGACGAGAACCAGGTGCTGAGCCTGGCGACCGTTAAGCAACGGGTGTCGGTAGTGATGCGGCGCAATCCTGACAAGCCGGTGATGGTGTGGGGGGATCGAGCGGTGTCCTACGGCGATGTGGTGATCCTGATGACCGTCCTGCAAGAAGCAGGTGCGCCCAGCGTTGGCCTGGTAACCGAAAACCCGAAATGAGTGCCTACAGTCCACAATGAGTGCTGCCAGTGCCAGCCGAGTAGTTTTCTGGCGCCCGGCGGCGGCCAGTGTCTGTTTGCATGTCCTGCTGCTGGTGGCGCTGACGATGAACTGGGCTAGCCGGGAGCAGCTTGTTGTGCAGCCCAAAGTTCTGCCGCGTCATATTGAGGCCAGGTTGATCATTGCTGCAGACCTGAAACCCAAGCCAAAAAAGCCTGCGCCGGTTAAACCCAAGCCCGCCCAGCCCAAACCCGTCCCGGTCAAGCCAAAGCCGGTTGAGCAAGCCAAGCCCGCCCCCGCCAAGCCAAGGTCAGAGCCCGAACCAACCCTGACCGCGGCAGAGCGCGCCGCCCTGGCACGTGCGGAGCTGCCGCTGGCGCTGCAGGTGGAGGACGATCTGCTGGAGCAAGCCAGCGACGAAGACGTGGCCCAGAGTTATATTGCCCTGATCAGCCGAACCGTGCAGGAGAATTGGAGTCGACCCCCCAGCGCGCGCAACGGAATGGAGGCAGAACTGGTCATACAGTTGATTCCCACAGGCGAAGTTGTCAGTGTACGCGTGGTGAGGTCCAGCGGCTTGCCGGCCTTTGACCGCAGTGCGGTTAATGCCGTGCAAAAGGCGGATCGCTTCCCGGAGTTGCAGCAACTGCCAACACGAATTTTTGAAAACAGCTTCCGGCAGTTTCGGTTGTTATTTAAACCAGAGGATTTACGTTTTTAATGAAGTACCTGACACCGACATTGTTGCTGGCCCTGTGCCTGTTTTCCCTGCCATTGCGCGCCGAGCTGCTGATTGAAATTACCGCCGGCCGCGACAACCCCACCTCAATTGCCGTGGTGCCATTTGCCTGGTCCGGCTGGGGCAGTGCGCCAGAGGACGTGGCCTCGGTGGTGCAGGAAGATCTGCGCCGCAGTGGTCAGTTTGCGCCGGTGGAGCGCGCCGATATGTTGGGGCTGCCCACGCGGGAGTCAGAAGTGTATTACCGTGACTGGCGCGCTACCGAAGTGGAGTACCTGCTCATCGGGCGGGTCTCTGGGGGCTCTACCACCACCATCGAGTATGAATTGTTTGACGTGTTCAAGCAGGAGCGAATTCTCGGCGGCCGCGAAAGTGGACCAGCTGACAATATGCGTATGTTGGCCCACCAGGTCAGCGACGCCATCTATCTACAACTCACCGGCATTCGCGGCGCCTTTGCCACCAAGATTCTCTACGTGGCGGTAACCCAGCGCGTGAATGCTGATGATACTTTCCGGCTGATGCTGGCAGACTCCGATGGTGCCCGTTCCAAGCTGGTATTGGAGTCCAACGAGCCTGTACTGAGCCCCACCTGGGCGCCCAATGGCCGGGAAATTGCCTACGTTTCCTTCGAGACCGGGCGGCCGGCAATTTTCCGTCAGGACCTGGACAGCGGTGAGCGGGAACAACTCACCAATTTCAAGGGTATTAACAGCGCACCCTCCTGGTCGCCGGACGGCAATAGCATGGCATTGGTGTTATCAAAGGATGGCAGCCCGGATATCTATATTCTCGACCTCGCCAGTCGCCAGCTGCGACGGGTGACCCGTCATTACGCCATCGAAACCGAGCCCTCGTGGATGCCCGATGGGCGCACCCTGCTGTTCACCTCTGACCGGGGTGGTCGACCACAGATCTACAAGATTGATATCGCCAGCGGCCAGACCGAGCGGGTGACCTTCGAAGGCCGTTGGAATGCACGTGCCACGTTAGCAGCAGACGGTCGTACCATGGCGCTGGTCCACCAGCGGGATAAACTCTTTCATATTGCGGTGCAGGATCTGCAAACCGACCGCATGCAAATACTGACTTCGACGGAACTGGATGAATCTCCCAGTGTCGCACCTAATGGCTCTATGTTATTGTACGCCACTAAACATGACGGTCGTGGGATATTGGCCGCGGTATCGGTCGATGGTGGTGTCAAATTCAGATTGCCGTCACGCGAAGGAGATGTGCGGGAACCCGCCTGGTCTCCCTACTTAGGTAACCCCTGAACAACAAAAGGAATGGGCAAGCTATGAAACAATTACCTGTCGCCGGCAAGGCACTCTCCCTACTTTTTGCCGCCATTTTCTTGGCCGGCTGTGCCAGTACCGATACAAGCGAATCAGATGCGGCGGCTGCCGCGGCTGCAGAAGAAGCGGCGCGTAGCGCGGCCGCACAGCAGGCTGCAGAAGCTGACGCCATGGCTGCGGAGAAAGCGGTGAAAGATGCGGTGGCTGCTGCCGGCAATGTGGTGTATTTCGACTTCGACCTCTCTACGTTGACCTCGGCATCACGGGATATTCTCGATGCCCATATTGCCCTGGCCAAAACTGGCAACGGCGATCTGCGCCTGGAGGGCCATACCGATGAGCGCGGCACCCGCGAGTACAACATCGCCCTGGGCGAGCGTCGTGCCAAGGCAGTGATGGACTACATGCGCATTAATGGCGTTGCCAGCTATCGCATGGAAACCATCAGCTACGGTGAAGAGCGGCCAGTGGCCTACGGTTCTGGTGAGGCCAACTGGTCGCAGAACCGGCGCGTCGAGCTAAAGTAAGACGACGCACATCATGAAGCGGTATCTACCCATGCTGGCGGGGCTGACATTTTGTGTTGGCCCCGCTCTCATTTCAGCCCAGGACTATATCGACCTCGAGGTCGAGCGCGATGTAGCACCACCACGGGTGACCGCAGCGCCAGCCACGGTAAATTCCCAGGTCGCAGATGCGCCTTCTCAGACCAGCTCTAGCCAGACCAACAGTAGCAACCTCGGTGAGATGTTCTACCAGTTGCAGATATTGCAACAGGAGGTGATGCTGTTACGCGGTCAGGTGGAAGAGCAGGCCCACGAAATCCGTCAACTCAAGCAACAGAGCCTGGAACGTTATGTGGATATCGATCGCCGTCTGAGCAACGGCGGCGGCACTGCGTCTGCCGCCGGTTCCAGCGCGGGTACGCAGCCAGTGCCCACTGCCCAGGAGCTGGCCGGGGAGGGAGATGCCTACCGCGCTGCCTATAGCCTGGTGCGCAGTCAGAAATTCAAGGATGCCGTGTCAGCGTTCAAACAATTCCTGGTGGATTTTCCCGGTGGCCGCTTCGCCCCCAATGCCCATTATTGGCTGGGCGAGCTGTACCTGGTAGTCACGCCACAGGATTTGGAATCTTCCCGCCAGTCGTTTGTCTTACTGCTCGAGCAGTACCCGGGCAACAGCAAGGAAGCCGATGCGCTGTACAAGCTCGGCAAGGTTTATTTTCAAAAAGGTAATGCCGACCAGGCCCGGGTGTATCTCGACCGGGTGATTAACGAGTACGGCAGTAGCAATAGTTCCGCGGTTAAACTGGCCCGGGACTTCATCACCGAAAACTACTGAGGCACGATTGTGGCTCAGCCTCCCCCTCGAAGTGATGACAGTGTGCGCATCACGGAAATCTTTTACTCCCTACAGGGAGAGGCCCGTACGGTTGGCTATCCGACCGTGTTTGTACGGCTCACGGGTTGCCCGCTGCGCTGCGTCTACTGTGACACGGAATATGCCTTTTACGGCGGAGAGCAACGTCAGCTGTCTCATATTCTGGCCGAAGTGGCGCAGTACCAGCCGCGCTATGTCTGTGTGACTGGTGGTGAACCCTTGGCTCAACCCAACTGTCTGCCACTGTTGTCATTACTCTGCGATGCCGGCTACGAGGTGTCTCTGGAGACCAGCGGTGCCATGAATGTCAGTGGCGTTGATGAGCGAGTCAGCAAGGTGCTAGACCTGAAGACGCCGGGCTCGGGTGAGGTGAAGCGCAATGACTACAGCAATATCGCTCGACTGGATCAGCAAGACCAGGTCAAATTTGTGATCTGCGATCGCCAGGATTACGAGTGGGCCCGCTTCAAGCTGGATGAATATCAATTGACTGAGCGGGCCGGGGAGGTGCTGTTCTCGCCCAGCTTCGGTCAGATCAATCACACAGACCTGGCCGACTGGATCGTGGCGGATAATCTGCCGGTACGATTTCAGTTGCAGCTGCACAAACTGTTGTGGAACGACGAACCTGGGCGTTGAGAAAAAAGTATGAGTAACAAGAAAGCCGTGATCCTGGTATCAGGGGGGCTCGATTCCACCACCGTGTTAGCTATGGCCCTGAGCCAGGGCTATGAGTGCTACACCATCAGTTTCGACTACGGTCAGCGCCATCGTTCCGAATTGGTTGCGGCCGAGCGTGTTTCAACGGCCATGGCTGCGGCTGAACACAAGGTGGTACACCTGAACCTGGACAGCATTGGCGGCTCGGCCCTGACGGACACAGATATCGCTGTTCCCGAACAGGAAACCGAGGGTATTCCTATCACCTATGTGCCTGCCAGAAACACCATCTTTTTGTCCATTGCCCTGGGTTGGGCCGAGGTGCTGGACGCGCACAGCATCTGGATTGGCGTCAATGCGGTGGATTATTCCGGATATCCCGATTGTCGCCCGGAATATATACAGGCCTTCGAGACCATGGCCAACCTGGCCACCAGGATTGGCGTTGAAGGTGCTGGATTGCGGGTGATTACACCGCTTGAAGAAATGGGTAAGGGCGACATCATCCGGGCCGGGCGAGCGCTGGGAGTAAACTACAGCCTCACGGTCTCCTGTTACCAGGCTAGCCCAGAGGGCTTGGCCTGCGGCGTGTGTGACAGCTGCCGACTGCGCAAGCAGGGATTCACAGATGCCGGGGTGGGGGATCCCACCCGCTACAGCTAAAAGGGGACAGGCCGGCTCGCGCAAGCCACGTTTTTTCTAGCAAAAAACGTGCCCTGTCCCCCCTTGATTCTTTGCCCAAAATCCGTACTATACGCACCTCCTTCTGGGGCCGTTAGCTCAGTTGGTAGAGCAGTTGGCTTTTAACCAATTGGTCGCTGGTTCGAATCCAGCACGGCCCACCATATAAACAAAAAAGGCTGCCCATAGGGCAGCCTTTTTTTTGTTTCTGGAGTGTGTTGGTCAACCCAACTTTAACTAGCAAACGTCTCCGCAATCAGCCGATGGTTTTCAATGCTACGTTCGGGGCTCATACCAATACTGGGTGAGTACAGCAGCGGTGTTTCGGTCAATCCCTGCCATTGACTCATGCGTTCCCGGGCTTCCGCCGGGGTGCCGGTAATGGCTATTTCATCAATCATCTCATCGGTGACAGCCTCGGTCATAGCGGCGAAGTCGCCCCTGCGAAAAGCGTCGGCAATCACAGCGCCTTGCTCGCGCCAGCCGTGCACATCGAGAATGCTGTGATAGAGCGGGGTGGAATAATAGAACCCGATTTGCGCGCGGGCTTCATTGCGGGCCTGTTCGACATCCTCTGAAATCGCGCAGATCACATAGGGTGCCAGTACACATTGGCTGCCCTCCAGTGCCGGCAGCACCACTTCCTTGATATAGCCGCGGGTGTACACCGGGTGGCCGACTAAGCCGTCCGCCACCCTGGCGGCACAGCGAATCATGCCCTTGTTGACGCCTGCAACATAGATGGGAATGCTGTCGCGCGCAGCAGCCGGTCGCATGAACTGTGGAATGTTGACGGTGTAGTGCTCACCGTCGTACTTGAGTCCACCACCTTTGCGGGTGGAGAAGGTGGCACGAATCAGTTCCACCGCTTCCTGCATGCGCGGTGCAGGCGGGCTGTCGAAGGGAATGGAGTACCATTTTTCGTTCATGCTCTTGGTGCCGGAACCCAAGCCCAAAATCGTGCGGCCGCCGGATATCTCATCAATATCCATGGCGCCGTTGGCCGCCAGCAGGGGCGTGCGCATAAAGGCGTAGGCAATGGCGCTGCCGACTTTTACCCGCTCGGTGGCCGCGGCCACAGCGGCCATGCGCACCAAGCAGTGCTGGTGAAAAAACTCGGTCAGCCACACGGAATCAAAACCATTGGCCTCGGCCAGTTGCGCCGCTGCAATCTGATCCGCGATCTTGGTGGTGCTTAATATCATGCCGTATTTCATGCGAGGCTGCCTGTCTTACATTTGAAACGCGATGGTAGCACCATCGTGGCGCGGTCGGCTGTATGGCGGCCGTTGCCATTGCGATCGATATCTTCCCGATTGGAGAAAAGCATTTCGGTTAACGGCAGATTGAAGCTGGCGCGAATAGTTTACGGGCTTGGGTTAAGCTAGACATAATTTTTATTCCTCGCTGAAAGGCTTACGCCCCGCATGAGCATTGACAGGTATCAACTCGATCACAACATCGGTTTTCTGGTGAACGATATTTCCCGTTTGATATCCACAGAATACAACCGAATCATGAAGCCACTGGGTCTCACTCGCGCACAGTGGCGGGTTATTGTTCACTTGCATCGCAATGACGGCATGACTCAATCTGAATTGGCCGAGCTGCTTGACGTGGGTAAAGTATCTGTCGGCGGCTTGATAGATCGCCTCGAACACAGCGGCTGGGTCGAACGCCGCAACGATCCGACTGATCGCCGTAGCAACCTGGTTTTTCTGACCAAAAAGGGCCGCGCCATTGAAAAAGAGATGGAGAAGACTGGCCGTGAGCTGACCCGGCAGACCTTGCGCAACCTGGGTCCGGATGAGCGTACGCAACTGGTGGACTTGCTGATTGCGGTGAAGAGCAATTTGCTGGAAATTGAGCACGATCACGACGAGGCGGAATAGCCTTTTCACCGGCCGCTTGGGCAGGCTATCCGTTAGCAGCTGCCCAGAGCGGGTCGACCCATCAGGTGATGATGCGGTAGGGAATACAGCCGCGGGCGTAGATTCTCTGGTCGTCTTTGCCCGCGACTTCAACGTCGCTATAAAGGATTTCGTTATCCTGGTAGGCCACCTTGGCATAGGCGATCAGATCCTGGGCCGGTGGTGCCGCCAGTATTTGGGCCTGCATGGTTGGTGTTGATGCCTTGTAAGGTCCTGGTCCGACCTGGGCCCAGCCAGCCATAGCGCCGGCGGTATCCAGCAGGGCCAGTGCCGCGCCTTCATGGGTGCCGTTGCTGGCGTTATCACCATGGCTGTCGATCCACGGCATCAACAGGCGCGCTTCGCCGCCCGCCATATGTTCAATAACAATGCCGCGCTCGTGAATAAAGGGCACCATCTCAGTGATGGCCGGGCCCATATCGCCGGGTTCGTCACCGGCCACGGCGCTTTTACATTGGGGCCATCGAGCAAGCCTGCCCCTTTGCGTCCGCGAATCATGAGGCTGGCGTGAGCCACGTCTTTGCCGGCGTCGCTGGTACAAGTGACTTCCACGAAAGCCAGTTCTTTACCACGCTTCAATAGGCGGGCATGGGCAGTAACACCCTCATTGATGGCGGCAGAGAGATAATTGATCTGGATACCCACGGTGTGAAAGGGGCCGATATCGGCACCCAGTGCCGTGCGCGCGGTGGCGTGAGCGCCGATGATAGACAGGGAGGCGTAAACACCGCCGTGCAGGGCGCCACCCGGATTGGAGTTGCCTTCGCGAAAGGGCAGTTTGAGAATGGCTTCTGCATCGCCAATGGACTCTGCCTGTATACCCAGGGTGCGGGCATAAGCCGATTGTTCAACCCAGTTCTGTACGTCACTCATGTGTTGGTCTCTCTTTGTCTCAGTAATGGCCTAAAATTCAGGAATCAGGCAGGAATGAATGGATTCGTCGCCGGGAATTTCCCGGGCCAGTGTCTTAATCGCCAGCTCTGCTTCTTCGAGTTTGAAATTGTGGGTGTGCATGGCTGCCATTGGCACCACGCCGGCTTCAATGGTCTTGATCGCCGATTGGTAACCGCTGGAGGTCACACCCATCGCACCCTTGATGGTAATTTCCTGCACCACAATCAGGTCGGAGATGAAATTGGGAATGGCTTTAAAACCCTTCATACCTGCCAGCACGATGGTGCCGCCGGCGCGTACAAAGCTGATGGCATCGACCACCGGTTTGACCGCGTAAGAGCTCACATCCACCACCACGTCAGCGCGTTTGCCGCCGGTGATTTCTTTGACCCGGCGGATGGGGTCCTCGTTGTCTACGTCGATGGTGTAGTCTGCGCCGTAGAGTTTGGCGAGCTTGAGCTTTTCCGAGTCCGCTGCCAGGCCGGTGACAATAATTTTGCCAGCGCCGGCCTGACGGCAGGCGATAACACTGGCCAGGCCGCGTTGGCCCGGCCCCATAATCACCACGTCGTCACCCACCTTGGTTTGCGGAACCTCGACGGCCCAGCGGAAGCCGGCGCCTAGCGGGTTAAACATCACCGCTACTTCCGCTGGCAGATCCGGGTCCATCTTGTGAACTATGGAATTGCGATCGAGAAACATGTACTGGGAGTACGAACCCCACAGGCCGGGCTCATCACTCAGCGGGATATAGGAGTAGATTCGCCGGGTGCCGCACAGGTGATAATCACCACTGTGGCAGGTGGAGCAGCTGTGGCAGGCGATCATGGTTTCAACCGCCACCCGATCGCCGACATTGACACCCCATCGTCGGGCGGCGTTATCGCCTATGGCGGCAATGCGTCCCAGTGGTTCATGGCCTGGTACCGCTGGCATAGGGGTCCCCAGCACGCCTTCATATTGCTCGTAATCGCTGCCGCAGATGCCGCAGGCCTCGATTTGCAGGATGGCGCTTTCCGCATCGATATCGGGCATCTTGATATCCATGGGCTCCAGCACACGTTTGTCGGTTTGCACCATGGCGAAAGAGGTTTTAGGCAGCATTGGAGGCTCCTGTCATGCCCGCGAATCAGTCGGAAGACTGACAGGCAGAAAAAATGGTATTGATGCTAATAATACACATGTGTACTATATGCATCAAGCACCGCCGAGCAGTTGTTATCCGAGCGGCCAGAATGAGCCTTTTAGGGAGGAAAATCGACCATGAGCGCCACTGCCAAGATAGAAACCCTGAGCATCGAGGAATCGGTGCGGCGGGCTGAAGAGGTGGGCATATTGCCCCAGCTTGCGGAACTGAATATATTTCGTACCCTGTTGCGGCACCCCAAATTGGCCAAAGTTGTCAGCGATATGCTGATGATGCTGCTCGGTGATGGCAATCAGTTGGATACGCGGTTGCGCGAGCTGGTGATTATGCGCATCGGCTGGGCAACCGCTTGTGATTATGAATGGACCCAACACTGGCCAATTGCCCAGCTGTTCGGTTGCTCCGAAGAGGAACTGCTGGCGGTGCGCGATTGGACGGATGCTGACTGCCTGACCGCGGCGGACAAGGCGGTACTCGCCGCCACTGATGACACTTTACAGCAGGGTCGTATGTCGGATCAGACCTGGAACGATTGCCTGAAGGAATTGAAGCAGCCTGAAGTCCTATTGGAACTGTGCGTGGCCATAGGAGCCTGGCGCATGATTTCACAATTGGCGCGCAGTACCGGGGTCGAGCTCGAAGAGGGCGTGGACTCCTGGCCGCCGGATGGCCAGACCGGACAAGCACACAACTGAACACTGAAAAACAGAGGATTCTTACCATGAGCAAACCTGCGATCTCCAATGACATCATTGGAATGAAATTTGAACCAGTGTCCGTCAAGTGGCGCGACAACGACACCATGCTCTACGCACTGGCTGTCGGCTGTAACCCGGAGGAACATCTGGACTTTGTCTATGAGGGAAAAGGCCCGAAAGTGGTACCGACCTACGGTGTGATCCCCGGCATGACCTGCCTGGGCGGCCTCAACGATGCGGTCGACATCAACTTGTTGATGGTGTTGCACGGTGAGCAATCCCTCGAGATGTATCGCCCGATTCCGGCGCGTCCAAAGAACGCTACCGCCCAGGGTTCGGTAAAAGATGTATTCGACAAAGGTAAAGCAGCCGTCATTTCAGTGGATTGTGAGGTTTCCGATGATGATGGTCCTATCCTGAAAACCAATTCCAGCATTTTTGTACGGGGTGCGGGTGGCTTTGGTGGCGAGCGTGGTCCCTCAACTGCCGGGGTGAACGCGCCGCCTGAGCGTGAGCCAGATCATGTGGTGGAGTATCAAACCTTGCCACAGCAGGGGGCCCTGTATCGCCTGACCGGTGATCGCGTGCCGCTGCACATTGATCCCGAGTTCGCCACCACGGCCGGTTATGACAAACCCTTTATGCACGGCTTGTGCACCTACGGTTTTGTCTGCCGGGCGGTGATGGAAACCTTCTGCGACAACGAACCCGAACAATTTAAATCACTCAGCGGTCGCTTTGCGGACCAGGTGTGGTTTGGCGACACCATAGTCACCAAAATGTGGAAGACCGGCTCCGGTGAAGTCATTGTGCAAGCAGAGACGCAGACGGGCGCCGTAGTGATCTCCCAGGGCAAGGCGACCTTCGCGGAATAATTAGTCAAGCAGAGACTATTGCAACAGCTGGTTAGTCTCAGCTGTTTAGTACTGCGTGTTCGCGTAATTCATCAGCTGCTCTACGATCTGGTCAACGCTGAAGGAAGCGGGGCGCTGTCGCGGTGGATACTCCTGGAAGGTCATCAGGAATTTTTGCGACTCGGTCAGGGCGCCGTAGAGGATGAACAGGTTTTCAAAAAACCATTTATCATAGCCGCCTGCTTCGACCAGGGCTTTTTCAAAGGGGTCCTGGCGCAGGTTGAAAATATAGGGCGCGCGCTGTGGTGTGAACGGGTTCTGCCAGACCGCGCGGCCGTGCGCTTCCTGTATGGAATACATTGCCTTCCAGTCGCCCCAGCGGACCGCGGAGTAATCCCCATCATCAGTAAAGTAATGGAATGTGTTGCGCGGTGACCGCTCGGTCTTGCCGCTAAAGTAATCAGTCATATCAAAGCCATCGAGGTGCACCTTGTAGCGATGGTCTCCAGCGCGATGACCTTTCAATAGTTTGCCCTTTATATCGGTAACGCCAGCCGCAGCCAGCAGTGTTGGTAACCAGTCATTGTGCGACACCAGCTCGTTGAACTGGCTACCCGGCTTGACCGTACCAGGCCAGCGCACCATCGCTGGCACCCGGAAGCCACCTTCCCAGGTGGTATTTTTTTCACCGTGGAACTGGGTGGTGCCGCCATCAGGCCAGGTAAAGGTTTCGGCACCGTTGTCGGTCGAATACATAACGATGGTGTTATCGGCAATACCCCTGTCATCCAGGAAATCCAGCAATTCGCCGACATGCCCGTCGTGTTCCACCATGCCGTCGCCATAGAGGCCGCCACGCTTCGACAAGCCCTTGCTCTCCTCTTTCAAGTGAGTCCACACATGCATGCGTGAGGAGTTCCACCAG
This sequence comes from Halieaceae bacterium, assembly GCA_965237855.1. Lineage (GTDB taxonomy): Bacteria > Pseudomonadota > Gammaproteobacteria > Pseudomonadales > Halieaceae > CBDEGK01. The sequence continues at coordinate 971,769 of CBDEGK010000008.1, forward strand.
ACAAAGAAAGGTTTGTCTTGCTGAATCGCTTTGTCCATGAATTTCAGTGCGTGGGCAGTGAACTCCTCATCGGCAGTTTCCATGCGCTTCTTGGTCAGCGGACCGGTGTCATCGACTCTGCCATCGGCAAAAGAGTGCAGCACACCGCGGGGACCAAATTGCTTCCGGAACGCCGGATCTTTGGGATAGTTGGGATGCTCCGGTTCCTCCTCCGCGTTGAGGTGATAGAGATTGCCGAAGAACTCGTCAAAGCCGTGCGCGGTGGGTAGAAATTCGTCGCGGTCGCCGAGATGGTTCTTGCCGAACTGCCCGGTCACGTAGCCGAGCGGTTTCAGTAAGCCGGCAATGGTGGGGTCTTCTTTGCGCAGGCCCGCCGGTGCACCGGGCAAGCCAACTTTGGTGAGACCGGTGCGAACCGGGTGCTGCCCGGTAATAAAGGCAGAGCGGCCGGCGGTACAGGAGTTTTCGCCGTAGTAATCGGTGAATAGCGCACCTTCTTTGGCGAGGCGGTCAATGTTGGGGGTTCGGTAGCCCATCATCCCCAGGTTGTAGGCGCTGATGTTCCAGGTACCAATATCGTCGCCCCAGATGATCAGGATATTGGGTTTACTGGCGGACCAGGCGGCACAACTTACCAGTAACGACACGGTGTACAGGCAACCTATCAGCCAGCGCTTGGGCAATTTACTCATGAGGTAGCTTCCTTTCAGATGATGGTTTTGTTTCGATTTACTGGAAGCTTAGCTGACCTCACCTGGATTGCAGCGAATCAGGCCGATATTTTTTAGTATCTGCCTCCGGCGGGCAGGTGCAGAAGTAAGTTCTCTAATGGTTAGACTTGTTGATGATGCCGAGGGTGTTCTGTTTGACAAGCAACAGTAGATCGATCAGCTGTTCCTGTTGTGTAGAGCTCAGGCCTCTCAACATTTGAGCCGTCACATAACTGCCCGATGCCAATATGGGCTCGTACAAGGCAAGCGTTTTGGCGGTCAGGTAGATCAAGGTGGCGCGACGGTCAGTGGGGTGTGGTTTACGTTCTATCAGCTGCTTGCTTTGCAGTCTGTCGAGTAAACCACCAATGGCCACCTTTCCCATTTCCAGGTCTTCTGCTATGCGCACCTGGGTGAGGCCATCATTGCGCGACAGGTGTAACACCACCCGCAATTGTGAGCGGGTCAGGCCCAGTGCTTTGAGCTCTTTGTCCATGGCGGTGGTGATGAGCCGGTGTAAGTCGCTGATCACAAATCCCAGGTTGCGATTCATGTCGTAGCCGGGCAGTTCCAGGCTCATTGCAATTCACCCATAGCAGATCGAAAGAAATAGTATAGACGCATATAGTATGCATGTATACTAAATTGATTAAGATGGCGAAGACCTGTGAGTGAACGATCACTTGGTTATTGTTCGAGCTCTTGGTGTCTGTACTAGGGCAGCTTGCCGTAGTAGGTCGTACCGCCCTTGATCGTGGCGACGATGCCAATGCTACGTATCTGCTGAGGGGAAACTTTCAGAGGGTTGTTTTCCAGGATGACCATATCGGCAAGTTTGCCGGCCTCAAGGCTGCCCAGGTCATCGCCCAGGTTCAGGTGTCGGGCGGCGTTGATGGTGATTCCCTGCATCGCCTGGTAGGGGGTGATAGCATGCTGTGGTCCCATGGTGACCCCGCTGCGGGTCGTGCGGTTTACCGCGGCCCAGACAAACTCTAGGGGTCTTGATTCAAACACGGGCGCATCGGAATGCAGGGCAAGATTCACCCCTGCCGTGAGCAGACTGTTGGCGTTGAACAGATGTTCCGCCATCTCCTCACCGTAGACGACCTCGCGCATGGCATCGCCGTAATAGTAAAAAAACGGGGTGAGTTGAGACACACTCAGGCCCAGGGCTTTAACGCGAGCGATGTCCGCGGGGTCGAGCAAGGCGGAATGCTCGATGCCATGACTATATTGTGCTGCCGGATACTCCTTGGCCACTGCTTCGAAGCTGTCTAACAGCACCCGGTGGCCGCGGTCACCCATGGTATGTACTGCCAGTGAATAACCCTGGTCCATGGCAGTGCGCAGTGCTGCCTCAAACTCCTCCGGGGTGTAATTCAGATTGCCATTGCCGCCCATTAGCTGGGGTGCGACGGTAGCCGAGGTGCCGCCAATCAATGACGCATCCACCAGCAATTTGGGTCGGTGCGCCTGGAACCTGCCATCCCACGCAATTGGCCCGTTCAGTTCTTCCAGTAGCTGATACAGCGGGGTTGCGGTAATGCGTAACGGGTAGGCGTCGTTGTGGGCCAGTCGCCGTAAGTTCGCTATGTCTGCAACGCCACCACTGGCTCCAGTGGCGAGATCAGCAAAGGCGGTGACACCCTGGCTACTGAGCACACCGCCCAGGCGAAACATACTCTGCGCCAACTCCTTGGTGTTGATTCCCTCAAGCGCGGGGCGTAAAAATCCACCAATTGCAGACTCTGTCGCCACCCCGGTGAGTTCGTCGTTGGCATCCCTGAAAAACACACCACCACCGGGGACTCGCTCAGGTGTTGCCGGGCCCAGGCCGGCTTTGCGCAGGCCCGCGGAATTCATGCTGGCCCAGTGAAAGCCCTGGTATAACACCATGACCGGATGACGGGTGGTTGCTCAATCCAGATCCTGCCGGGTCAGCGGACGGTAGGGTTTGATCAAGGCACTTTCATAGCCAAATATTCGAATCCATTCACCCTCGGGGGTGTTTGCCGCCAGTGCCTTGATCTGATCGACATAGGCATCCAGGTTCTCAATTCCCCAGGGCCGCAGATTGTGAAACAGTGAGGTCAGTGCGTACTCGGAATAATGGACGTGGGTATCAATAAATCCTGGCGTCATGGTCTTGCCCTGCAAGTCCACCACGCGTGCGTTTTCGATGGCTGCGGCGTCTGCTTTAGCAAAATCACCGGCGAATACAATGCGGCCCTGTCGCTCCAACAGGGCTTCGACGTAGCCGGGCTGACCACTCCGCATGGTCAGAATGTCACCGCCCCGGTACAAGGTGTCGGCGACTGCCGGTGAAGGCCACAACAGACTCAATAATATGAGTGAGAGAACTGGGGTATGCCGCATGTCCTTTACTCCGTTGGATTACGTTCAGGGAACTGTAAGAATGCCAGCATCGCAGCCACTATCTGATTTTCCTGTTCAAGTTCATCGATAGTTGCCGCTGCGCGCACGCCCACGTCCTCCTGATTGAAAGAACCGAACTGCTAGTGATCGCCGCCACCGATGGCCACATAGTGCGTGTGCGTGGGCATGTACTGTTTGGCATTGTCGAATATCTGTGGGCGTTCAGGGTTGTGGTGGCCGGTACCATAGATGGAGATGATCGGCAGACTCAATTGTGTCATCGGCATAAACCCATAAGTGTAGGCGTCCAGCAGAATCAAGCCGTCGACCGCCCGCGGTTCTCTCTTCAACAGTGACAGGGCGGCAGCGCCTCCGATTGAGTGTCCTGCCAGCGCCCATTTTTTTATTCCTGAAAAAGATTTTCTGACTATCGAGATCCGGTCATCGGAGAAAATAGCGAGATCGCTGGGCATGTGCACCACCAGGGCCAGGTATCCCTGCTGAGCAATCCGCTCGAGCACGGGTAGATAACCGCGGGGATCACAGAAAGCACCCGGATAGATCACCAGCGCTGTTTGTGCGGCCTCACCAGGGGCTGATAGCCCAAGGCGTGCTCCCGCTGTACATATTCTAGTTGGACAAGGGTGGATGAATCTCGCTGCTCCCACAGTCGCAGCGCTCGCTCGCTGGCGCGCACTTGTGGCAGCTGGTCGTCGTACCACTCTTACTTCAATCCCAGCCAGCCAGCACTGATCAGTGCCACGAAGAAGGCCGCCGACCAGGCTGTGTACTGAATCCATTTCCTTGTTTGCATTGGGCTGCTTATGGCAGGTTTTTTTCCACTGCATCCAGAAAACCCTGCATATCCACCATCTTTTCATTGGCGGGGTTGGTGGTTTTGCCTTTCAGATCGCCGGTGATGGTGCCCTGCGCCACGGTTTCGATTAGGGCATCCTTTAGTGCCGTCGAATAGCTGGTCAGTGCCGGGTTGTCTTCGCGCTCCGCAATCTCCTCCAGGGCGTTGGCCAGGGCGTAGATCAGGGCGGAGGAATTAAATATGGCCTCCTTGCCATCGCTTTCCAGGTACTTGAGATACAGGTCGTGGGCGGTGCCGTGGGGTGCCTCGTAGAGCATGGTGCCGTCCATGCTCTCAATGATGGAGCTGGCGGTCGCCAGGCTGCCGCCGAGGGCTGCGGCGATGTCGGAAAAGATATCCCCATCCAGGTTCTGGGCGGGGTAGAGGGCGTTGCGCGGTGGGTCGGTAATCATCTTTTTCAACTGGCTGGAGGGACGCATGATCATGAAAGAGGGTGGCTCGGTATTGTCTGCCACCAGTTCCACCCTCACCTCGTTGATGACATCACTAAACACCTCGTCGTAGTCAAGGTACTCCCGCTTGAGGCCGAAGTAGACCTCCTTGTCCTTCAGGGAAGCGTCGCGAAATACCTGGCTGACCCAGTCTTTGATTGCCGCCCGGTCGTTGGTCATAAACAGGAGGGGGTCGCCTTGCTGTACCTCGCGGGCGCATTTTTCATCGCCATCGATAATCACTTTGATAATACCGTCTTCGGGGGCGGGCAAGTTGTAGCTGCCATATTGGTCGCCGCCGCCGGCGCTCATGCGGGAAATGGAAATATGAAATTTGCGATCGGGGATGCCGTATTTTTTAAGGGTGTTCACCAGCTTGTACAGGCGGCGACCGGTATTATTGTCGGGTACACCCCACAGCGCTTTTTCGGGCGGATTTGCTACCAGTCGCGCAGCCTGTGCGTCGATCAGTTCGTAGTGATAAGACAGGCCTGCCTGTGCAAATTGCTCTTGGTAATCTGACTCATAGATGGATTCAATGATGTTGCGCATCACACCGTCATAACCGGGGATCACGGTGTCTTTCAGGCCCAGGTAGGCGTCGCGTTTTTCGCTGAGGGCGCGTTGGAAGAACTGGTATGCCCAGTCGGCTACGGCATTGGCATCATTCGTCTCGAGCATCCATGGGTCGCCGCGGTTTATTTTGCGACGGTGTAGCTCCTGGGGGTCGCCGCTGCTGCCGACAAATACCAGCTTGGCGATGCCGGTGGCCTCGGACAGGGCATTGTGGCTGTCCTTGATGCCGCCGTCGTCCATGGTGTAGACATCAATGTCGCGGCCAATCCACTGCGGGGGCGTGTTCTTGATATTGCGAAACTGGATATCTTCGCGCGTGATATTGCCACCAATGCCCTTGCGGATCGCGCCGTTGGGCGACTTGGTGGCGAGCTTGTCCAACTGGTCTTCTTCGAGATCCGGGTACTTGGTCAGTAATTCGTCCAATTGCTCGCGATTGACGGTCATGCCGGCATTCTTGATACCGACCCCATGTTCTTTCAGCAGGGCAATGGACTCGCGTATAACCGCGCCATTGCTCTTGAGGCGATTCTCCGCCGACAAGTCCACCTCAATCAGCCGCATATTCAGTCGCTTGCTGACAAACTGTTCGAGGAGTCGTTCGAAGGCGACCTGGGCCATTTCATCGCCGTGTAAAACCACCAACGGCGCGTCAACTGTAATTTTTTCGCTCATGACATTTCCTTGATCCGATACCTGTCATTCTAGCCCATTCACCTCCCTAGTGCGGCAACTGTGCTAGTGTCTCGTGCCATGCGAATAGCCTCTCTGCCCGTTAAAACTGCCTTGCGCCTGATCATACCCTTTGGCTTTGGCTTTTTTCTGTCCATGTTCACCCGCACCTTGTCGAACATCGTCAAGCAACCGATTCAATTGGAACTGGGCTTGGGTGAGGAGGCCATAAGTCTTGCACTGGGCACGTCTTTTTTTGTCGCCTTTGCCCTGGCCCAGTTACCTGTGGGGGTACTGGTGGATCGCTATGATCCACGACGGGTCAATGCCTCCATGTTTTTGTTGGCGGCCATCGGTGCCCTGGTGATGTCGGTCAGCGAGAGTGGGGAGATGCTGTTTGCCGGGCGCGCCCTGATGGGGGTGGGCTTCGCTGCCGGCTTGATGTCATCGCTGAAAGTATACGCGCTGTGGTTCCCGCGTGATCGCCTGGCTACCCTCAATAGCATGCAGTTCATGATTGGTGTACTGGGGGCGTGGTCCGCCACCAAGCCTATTGAGTTGTTGTTGCGGGTGATGGACTGGCGCGAACTGTATGTCTTGTTTGCATTCGTCACGGTTGTGGCGGCGCTGATTATTGTGACCGTCAGTCCTCGACATGACAGCGAGGGCAGCGGCGAGAGCCTCGGTCAACAATTACTGGGCCTGCTCAGCATCTACCGCGATGGCTATTTCTGGCGGGTGGCGCCGTGGATGTTTGTGGCCATGGGTGTTTCCCAGGGCCTTGGAACGCTCTATGTTTTTTCCTGGTTAACCGATGTGGCAGAGTACAGCGTGTCCCGTGCAGCGACGGGTGTTGCCATTGTCAGCCTGGTTTCGGCGGCCAACTTTGCCCTTATGGGCCCCCTGTCAGAGGCACTGGAAAAGCGTGGCTACAGTCCACTGGTTTTGCCGGTGCTCGGACAAACCGTGGCGATGGTATTGTTGGCCGTATTGTCCGCGCAGATTATGCTGGGGGTGGTGCCACAGTGGGTGCTGTGGACCATGTTGGTGGGCACCTCGACCCTGATCTTTGCCACCCTGGCCAAGGCCTTTCCGGTGCACTTGATTGGCCGTGTGTACACGGCATTCAACTTACTGGGATTCTTTACCACGGCGCTAGTGCAATGGTTTGTGGGATTTGTTCTCGACCAGTATCCGCGCACCGAGTTGGGGGTGGCGTCAGCGGATGGCTACCAGGTGGCTTTTTTTAGCCTGCTCTCGCTACAGCTGGTAGCGGCAAGCTGGTTTGTTGTGGCCACCCGCCTCAAGGTGGGTGCCAAGACCATGTTGCAAAAAGCCGAGGTGGGCCGGGCTGCTTAAGGCACTATTTTTCCCGATGGGTTTACGTCCTTGAAGCTTTCGTTGGTTTTCCTCGCACCAGAAAAGCGAAACACATTCTGGTCCACCTGCCGTTTCAAGGTGATATCGATATAGGTGGTCTCATTGGGAGAGAACACCTTGTTCACTGCCATACCTGCAGAGCGAAACTCGGCATTGAGGAAATAGGAGAAACCCCGCTCCGGCCTTGCTAGCACCCGAATGCCCCAGAGACCCTCCGGTAGTTCAACCATTTTGTCCGCGTTGAGGTAGTAGACCAGAGAGTCGCTGGTGTGGTTAAACTGCCTGTCGATGAAGAAGCCTTTGGGTAGCTGGTCTTCTTTATAGCGGGGTCCCGCCAACAGTAGAATGTCGTAATCATCGTCTTCGAGGATGTTGCCCTGTTCATCGTGGACGCGAAATATCAGCATACTGGCTCGACTAATGGGGTCGTTTTTTCCCGCGGGTTTACGCTGCTGTTCTGCTGCCGTCAGTGCCTCCAGTTGAGCGGTCCGCGTTTCATATTGGCGAGCGGTGTTTACCGCCAGGCAAGACAATACTTCTGACACGATCTGCTCGTGCCCCGGCTTGCCCGCCTTTATCGCCAGTATGCCCATCTTGGTGCCGGAGTGGCTGAAGTTATGAAATACCCCCAGTGGCATTTTTTGCGGGCGCCTGACAGGCTGGCGCGCGGTGTATGTCAGCTGGGTAATTTTCGAGCGGGGTGCCACCGGCTCATCCGTCTGTAGCAGCGACAAATAGCGGTAGTTCAGATTGGCTCCCGCCACGCGCACCACGCCATCACTGCCATCTTCCACCAGGTAGCCGTTGAGGAAGTCGTAGAACTTGGTATCGATACCCTGGCCGGTCAGTACAAAGGGGTAGAACTTGTTCTTAGCAGGCGCGTACCGCAGATAGGCCTCGTTCAGGCTCCATTGCCCTTGGCTGCCCAGGGACAACCAATCCAATACCCGTTGGCCCGGTTCCACCCCGGCAAACCAGGATTTGATTCGTCCCACCCGTTTTTTTCCCAGTGCCGCCAGGCTTGAGCCGTGATTGGCGGGAGCCAGCATCACCAGGTGTTTAAGGGGGAGTTCTGCCAATTTACTGGCGCCGTAATACTGCTCGACCCAGTGGCGTACTACCGGACCACCGGTGGAATGGGTGATGCATGAGAACGGCGCTATCCTGGGTCCGTTCCCCGGCAGCTCGGTTAGCGCGTGATTGAGCGCCCGGGCAATATCGTCCAGGCTGACCTCGTCGTGAAAGCTGATGTATTTCCCCAGGTGAATATGGGTAATATCCAGCTGGATACCGCGCTGCGCCGCACTTGATGCCAGGCTCTTGGGTAGATCGCCATAGGTGCTGGTGTTGGTCACACTCCAGCCGTGTACAAAGATCAATCTCATGCCGGCCAACCTCCCTGTTCGAAGCTAGTTTATGGCATACTAACCGCCAATTGATTATGCTGTCATCCGACTAAAAGAGAGACGCGGAAAACATGGGCACACTTTCTGAATTCAAGGCGCAGACCCATCGCGTGGAGGCACAGGCTTTTCGTGCCGACGTGGTGGCGGCTCGCGGCGGCGATCGCGACGCTCGTGAACGAGTTTCGGCAGCGTTGATGTGGACAGCATTTTCTTGCCCGGATGCCACCGAAGCCCTGTATGACAATCTCGCCAGTGCCTGGTTGGGACGGGGCCCGCAACCTGAAATACCCGATGACCTGCCACAGGCACCTCTCGAGGAAGAATTCTGGGCTCAGTTTCTCGAGGTTGTCGAGGCTGAGCGTGGGGATTCAGACGCCACCCGTATCACCGTTGGGGTGGCAGCCCTTGGCGCGGTTGTTCATGAGAGTTTCGGTGAGATAGCAGAAAACCACGCACAAAATCATCCGGGCGCCAGGGCTGCGTTGACCAAGCCGCTACCAGGTCGGACGGATCTTAAAATCCTGGGTAAATGTCCTGAGGGTAGCCTGGGCAAAACCCTGTATAAGATGGTTGTTGAAAATGGCTACGACCTGGAAGTTCTGGACCGGGAGGCGCTTGGTCTCAGTGAGCTGCCCACGTCACTGGCCTACCTCAATACCCGTATCCTGCAGATGCACGATGTCTGGCACTTGGTGGCGGGCTACCAGACCACCGGTACCCATGAAGTGGCGATTTCATCTTTTCAGTTGGCCCAGTTCGGCCACAACTACTCCTCAATGTTCCTGGCTACCGTATCGGCCGTGACTATATTGAATAAGCCCCAGGGTTTTAGTCTGCTGATGCAATTGATCAGCGAAGCATGGCTGCACGGCCGTGAAACGCCGGCGATGATGGATATCGAGTGGGAGCAGGAGTGGGAGAAAACCCTACCCGAAATTCGTCAGCAGCATGGCATCCCCACCTACAGCAGTATCCTGCCAGCTACCCTGTTAGAAGTGGCCGAGGGTAATAGCGGTAAAATGCACAGCATCCTGGTAGCGCTGCGGGTTATATTCCTGCGCGTCAGCGGCGCCTTCCCCGCCTAAAAAGGGGTCAGATCCCTTTTTTTCAATGTCTCCAGTTGGCCTCGAATCTAGAATTTAAAAAAGGGATCTGACCCCTTTTTAGGCGGCCGCGTGGCGGCCGGCGCGGCGGCCAAAATAGGTGGATTCACCAATACAGGTGCCGCTGGAATAGCCGGCCCCATCCTGGGCAATATTGGAGGCACAGGCACCCGCGGCATAGAGTCCTGTGACTATCGCCCCTGATTCAGTGAGTACCTCCGCGTCGGCGGAAACCTTGAGCCCTCCCAGGGTAAACCCTACATAGACCGACTTGTTGATACTGCACTGCAGGGCGGCAAAGGGGGCTTCTGTCAGCGGCTGCAGCCAATCCTTGTACTTGTGAAATTCAGGGTCGTCGCCATTGGCGGCATGGCTATTGTAGTCCGCCATGGTTTGTTGAAGTGACCCCCGGGGCAGGTCGAGATCGGTTTCCATCTCCTCGATATTTTCCCAGGCATCAATGAGCTCCTGCATCTCAATCTCGGGTCGGCCGAAGGTCGCGTTGTCACAAACCAGGTAGACGGTACCGTCGGGCTGGTCCAGGCAGGCATTCATGGTCTTGGCGTGATAGCAGTCTTCGTTGATAAAGCGTTGGCCGTGTTTGTTTACAAGGATTCCCTTGATCAGGCTTTCCGGCGGGTAGAAGGGGGCGGTGATCAGCGCACCATCCATGTGTTCTGCCACACCCCCAACTGCCAGGCCCAGGTTAATGGCACTGCCGTCATCAAAGGGATTACCCTGCTTGAATACCCCTGCCTGGGCCAGTTTGGGGCAATACTGGTCGAGCATGGCCTGGTTCATGGCGAAGCCACCTGCGGCCAGCACCACGGCCTTGTTCGCTTTCACGTAGCGCTCTTCTTTGAAATGAGTATAGCGAACGCCAACCACGCGTCCCTGGTTGTCTAGCACCAGGTTCTTCACATTGGCGTCGTGCTGGAAGCGCACGCCCAACTTCTCCGCCTGTGCGGTAAGAATCTTCATGACCTTGCCGCCACCCTCGCTACCCACATGTTCGACCTTGTGGCCACGGGGTGCGGCTTTGGCGGTTTGACTGACCGGCCAGGCTTTTTCGTTGCCCGACCAGATCAGGCACTCATCGGTGGGTTGTTCGTAGTGCTTGGTTTTCCAGAAGCCATTGTTGAAGGGTATGCCCTGGTTGGTCAGCCAGTGAAAGTGATCCACGCTGTGTTCGCAGTAGAGCCGTATCTTCTCCTCGTCGGGCTGCGGTGTGTTGGCCAGCATGTACTGGTACATCTCCTCTGCGGAATCCTCAATGCCATTGGCCAATTGCGGCGGTGTGCCGCCGCCCAGGTAAAAATGGCCGGTGGCCGCACAGGTGGTGCCACTGATGCCACTGGCTCGCTCCAACACCAACACGTCGACATTTTCTTCCCGGGCACCGATGGCGGCACAGGAGCCGGCCGCACCGAATCCGGCCACGATGACATCCGCTTTCTCATGCCAGCTGGGGACGTCACTGCTGTCAATCGTCTGATAGTTGTCCATGGAGTCTGGTTTCCCCCCGGCTGCCCTCTAGGTTATTCTCAGCATTCTAAGCTATTGATGGATTTTGCATGTCTGACTTATTTGAACCACTGTTCTCTATGTTTATCGCTGTTATGAGCACCACATTGTGAATAAATACTTGCGCATAGGGCTTCTGGTTGCCGCCAGCGTGGTGGTAGTCGTACTGGTGGTGACGCCACCACTGGTGGAGAAATCCATGAACCAGGTGCGCCCTTTGGACGGCCCGGAGCCTTCAGATGCGGCCCGCACCCTGCATCGCTCCCTGATGGTCGGTGATCTGCACGCGGATACCAGCTTGTGGCAGCGGGACATGCTGGAGCGGGGTCATTACGGCCAGGTCGACGTGCCACGTCTACTGGAGGGCAACGTTGGGCTGCAGATGTTCACCGCCGTCACCCGCACCCCGATGGGGCAAAACTACAACAGCAATGCCAGCGATGCGCTGGATATGATTACGCCCTTGTCCATGGTACAGATCTGGCCCATAGCCACCTGGACAAGCCTGACCGAACGCGCGCTTTACCAGGCGCAAAGGCTGCTGCAAGTGGTCGAGGAAAACCCCGAACAAGTCATGATGGTACGCAATCGGGGTGAGCTGATTGATTGGCTGGCATTACACCGCAAGGGGCAAAAGGTACTGGGTGCCATGCTGGGTATCGAGGGCTCTCACGCCCTGGAGGGAAAACTGGAGAACGTTGATCGCCTGCGAGATGCCGGTTTTACCATGATGGGACTGCAGCACTTTTTTGACAATGAGCTGGGGGGCTCACTGCACGGCAGCAGCGGTGCTGGCCTGACCGAGTTCGGACGCCAGGCAGTGAGCAAGATGTTGGGCCGGGGCGTGCTCATCGATGTGGCCCATTCCTCACCGCAGGTGGTGGAGGACGTGCTGGCCATGACCGATCGGGGTCTGATTGTCAGTCATACCGGTTTCCAGGGACACTGCCCGACAGCGCGCAATATCAGTGATGAGCTGATGAAGAAAATAGCCGCGGAAGGTGGACTGATCGGCGTCGGCTTCTGGGAGGCGGCGGTGTGTGATGCCACGCCCGATGGCATAGTCAGTGCGATGCGTTATGGCATCGACCTGTTGGGTGAGAATCACATTGCATTGGGTTCTGATTTTGATGGTGGGGTCAGCACCTACTTTGATACCTCACAGCTAGTTTTGTTGACCGATGCCATGCAGCGAGCGAACTTTACCGAGGATGAGATACGCAAGGTCATGGGTGAAAACATGCTGCGCTTCCTGCGCGCTCACCTGCCCCACGAGGACGATTGATGATCAAGTATCTGGCGACGGTTCTGGTGCTTGTCGTCAGTATCGGAGCGAGTGCTGAGACAGATTACCCGGCGCGGATCAAGCCGCTGATAGAGCAGCGCTGCATGGTGTGCCACGGTTGCTACGACGCCCCCTGTCAGCTCAAACTGGATGTCTTTGCGGGGGTTGATCGAGGCGCTCACAAGAACACGGTCCATTCAGGTTCCCGGTTGGTCACCGCCAGCCCGACCCGTTTACTGGTCGACGCGCAATCTACCAGGCAGTGGCGTGATAAGGGCTTTTACCCGGTACTGGCGGCAGAGGACTACCGTCAGGGACAACTCTATCGAATGCTGCAGCTGAAGCAGGCACACCCGCTGCCGGCGGGATCTTTGTTGCCAGACAGTTTTGACTTCTCCCTCAACCGCGATCAGCAGTGCCCCAAGCCCGCACAAATGGATCGATTCGAACGGGACAAGCCCCTGTGGGGCATGCCCTATGGATTACCAGGACTCAACCAGGCGGAGCAAGGTCAGTTCGATGAATGGCTAAGGGACGGTGCTCCCGGAGAGCCACGTCCAGCTCTGAGTGTCGAACCTCAACAGGTGATAGACAGCTGGGAAGTGTTCCTCAACGGTAGCAGCAATAAAGAAAAGCTGATGGCACGCTATCTGTATGAACACCTGTACATCGCTGCCCTGTATTTTTCAGACCTGTCCGAGCCGGGTTTTTTCCAGCTGGTGCGTTCTTCTTCGCCGCCGGGAAAACCCATCGCGCTCATTGCTACGCGCCGACCCTACGATGCTCCGGGCAAGGGTGCGCTGTACTACCGGCTTCAACCTGTGGTCAGTACCACCCTGGTCAAGCGACATATGCCCTATGTCCTGAGTGCGGCGCGAATGGCGCGTTGGCAGGCGCTGTTTCTGCAACCGGAATACGCGGTGGCCCAGTTACCGGGCTATGAACCCAGGGACTCTGCCAACCCCTTCAAGACCTTTCGGGATCTGCCCATCAACGCTCGCTACCGCTTTATGCTGGAGGAGGCCCAGTACACCATCATGGGCTTTATCAAGGGGCCAGTGTGCCGTGGTCAGATCGCTATCAACGTGATTGAAGATCATTTCTGGGTCGCCTTCATTGACCCCGAGTTAGAGGACTCCGACTTTGACGCCGAGTTCCTGGCGACCCAGGAAGACAACCTGATGATGCCTGCGGCCGAGAGAGGTGCACTTGGATCCGTGCTGGGTTGGCGCCGGTACGCGGCGGCCCAACGACGCTTTCTGGAAGCCAAGTCAGAGGCCCTGGCAGGTGCGTTGAAGGAATTGCAGATCAAGGTTGACCTGGATCTGATCTGGGATGGCGACGGCCACAACGCCAACGCCTCGCTGACCGTGTTCCGGCACTTTGACAGCGCCTCGGTGCACAAAGGCATGATCGGGCAGGTACCGAAAACCGCCTGGGTCATCGGTTATTCCCTGCTTGAGCGCATTCACTACCTGTTGGTTGCCGGTTTTGACGTGTTTGGCAATGTCGGTCACCAGTTGGAAACCCGTTTGTACATGGATTTTCTGCGCATGGAGGGGGAATACAACTTCCTGGTTATGATGCCTGAACAGGACCGCCTGGCGCTGCGCGACCACTGGTATCGCGGTGCGAGCAAGCGTAGCAAAGACTACGTCATGGGGCGCAGGGCGTGGTTTGATCGCGATACGGACATCATCTACGAGACCGGGGATGCCAAAACGGAACTGCTGCTCAGGCTGCGGCAGCGTCTGTACGGGGCGGCTGCCTCTTCGTATGACAAGAGCGCTGTGGACGACTTGCAGTGGCGGCCTCTGCGAGAGAGTCGGGGGGCGCACTTTAGCCTGTTGCCGGAAATCGCCTTCGTCGATGTGATTGGTACCGATGGCAGTGACCGGGTGTACACGCTGGTTCGAAATACCGGCTTGAGCAACGTCGCGCAGTTGTTCAAGGAGGACAAGCGCCGACTGCCAGAGGAAGATTATGTCACCGTGGCGAACGGTTTTGTCGGCTACTATCCCAATGTGTTTTTCCAGGTCACCGAGAAAGAACTGCCTCGATTTGTGCAGGCAGTTCTGGCATTGAGTTCAGAGTCCGATTATCGCCAGCTCATGGATCGCTATGGCGTGCGCCGTAATGCCACATATTTTTGGGCGGTCAGTGATCGCCTGCACGAAGTGCAGCGACAGCAAAAGCCGATACGCGCGGGCCTGTTCGACTTGAATCGATACCAGAATCGCTAGTGATGGCTGTCCTGGAAGAACTGCCAGATCGCCTCGGCAGCGACAAAATCATGGTTGCTGCCGCCCAGTAGCCGCGGTAGTGACATCTGCGGGTGTGGTGCGGCGTGGCCGCCTCCCTCCACGGTATACAGGGCTACAGGCGCTTTGCCGGGTGACAACCACTCAGTCACCAGGACGGTGCCGACATCGTCGGGGTCCAGGTCCGCCAATCGACGCTGCACGGGCGCCTGGGTGTGGCCAGCCAGGCTTGCAAAGTAGGCGACGCTGGCCTCGCTGGAAAGTACTTCACCACGATTCCCGAGTAGACCGTACAGCGCTACCGTGCCACCCTGGTAGGGGTTCATGGGATCCGCTGTACCATTCATCAGCAACAGGGCCACCGCTTCGCCGCTTTTTGTGCAGTCGAGGTTATTGTCGCTGGGCAGGGCGGTGGCGACAGGCGCCACCGCACGGAAAATACCTGGAGCCTCAAGGCCCAGTCTGAGAGCCATGTTGCCACCGTTTGACAAGCCGGTTGCATAGACTCTGCTACTGTCGGCATTCGCATTCGTGGCCAGGGACTCAACCACGGCGCTGAGGAAACCCACGTCATCAATTCCCAATGTGTTGGCACTGTAGGGGCCCGCTTTTCTGCAGTCGTTGAAATGCCCCTCGAAGCCGTCGGGGAACACCGGGATGAATCCCTGTTGTTCAGCGAGGCGCTCAAATTCGTAGGCGAAGCTGGCCCGGGCCATGTCGCCATCGCCCATGGACCCGTGCAGGACAAAAACCAGCGCCGGTGTCAGCGTCCGATGATGGGGTTGGTACCAGGAAAAACTGCGTTCACGGCCGTCCCACTGTAGTTGGCCATACCGGATTTCGCCGGGTAATTCCGGTTCGGGCACCAGTTCCAGCTTGAGCAGGTAAAACATCGCGGCGACCAGCGCCAGCAAAAACCCCGCAAGCAGCCAGCGTCGCTGTAGTCGAATTGTCACTTAGATTCAAGCCGCGTCGGATGCCCTGAATGCCGAGAGTTCGGGGCCAATGCGGTTGGCAATCTCCCGCAGTTTGCCATTATCGAAGCCGAACACATCGACGGCGGTTTCTCCCATCATGGCGCGAATTTCGCTCTCGTCGATGTCGAAGAAAGTCTCCCTGAAGTGGTCCGGCGTATTGGGCCAGGTACCTTCCATATGCGGGTAGTCAGAACCCCACATCAACTTATCGACTCCGATTTCGTAGCGATCGCCAATTTCGTGGCGGGGCAGGAACGACGCGCCGATGTAGCAATTGCGGTGCCAGTATTCTCGCGGCGTCAATGACAGATCCTTGAGAAAATGTGCGAACAGGGGATTGCTCGATTTAAACTCGAGCTTGCGCAGGTGCTCCAGTATCCACGAGCAGCCCGTTTCAGTAAAAACCAATTTCAAGTCGGGGTGTTTTTCGAAGGCGCCGGACCAGAGCAGGGCAGTAAAGGGGCGCTGGGCCCACATATCTACTTCGGAAATGAACATCGGCGTCGCCGCCGGCACATCGCCATAGTCCGGTGACCAGCCCGAGTGCGTATGAATGGGCAGGTTCAGTTCTTCACAGACACTCCACAGAGGTGCGTAGCGCTCATAGTGATGATAGTAAGGATTGTCGCCGGTGCTGGCGGGAAGAAGAATTCCGCCGAACAAGCCCATGGCATGAAACTCTCGAATTTCACGAACGGTGTTGGGGATATTGTCGACGTCGATCACGATCACACCGGCGTGGCGACCTGGGTTGCGGTTACACATATCGGCCAGAAAGCGATTATAAGTGCGATTGCCCTCGACCCGTTGTTGGGTAGTGACATCGTGACGGTACATCATCAGGCCGGCGCCAAAGGGCGCCATTTGTGGAAATACAACTTCACCGGCGATGCCGTCGCCTTCGAGTTCCTGAAGTCGAATCTCGGCGTCGTATTCGCCGCGCCGGGGTGCAATGATACTGTCCGGATCACCGAGGAACTCGCGCAGTTGATCATCGGTGGCCTGCTGTGCCGCCGACATGGCATCTGCCTGAAACTTGCCGCTACCCTCCTGGCCGGCCTGCGCCGCAAACTGATCGGCAGCTTCCTGGTCGAAAAACGTGCCCATGCGAGCCATCATTTCCCGGGAATAGGTCATCCACCAGGCCTCGGCGGCAGCGTGAAACTCCTTCTCCATAAAGGGTTTATAGCCATCTGGCAGGGCGCCAGCATGACAATCGGAGCTGATAACCAGTAAGCGTGACATGATCAATACCTCGAAAAAGGGGTCAGATCCCTTTTTCAAACTGTAAGTGAGTTCAAATCGGATTTTAATATATCTTGAAAAAGGGATCTGACCCCTTTTTCTCGGACAACAAAGCATAATTGTCCGTCCACCGGGATGCCACAAGCAAGCCCTAGATAGTTAAACTATCGTAACTTGCCGGTATCAAAGCGTTTGACGGCGAAAAAGCCGCCCAGCAGGAAATCGCCGTCTTCCAGGAACACCGTGATACCGCCCCAGGTATTCCACAGCACGCTGTCATTGGGGAAGCGCCAGGTGGCCACAATCTCGCCGGTCTCCCAGTCTGCGGCAAAATACTCGTACACGTCGTTGCGCTTGTTGGCGATGTAAACCAGGCCGTTGGCATGAGAAACCGCCGGTGGCATCCAGTCGGTGTTGTCCACACCCGGGATTGACCAGCTTTCGACGAAGCGATTTTCATCACTGAGCCAGTCGTATTTCTGTAGACCGCGGGGTGCCGCACGGGTGGTGCCCGCCAGGAAGGCGCTGCTGATCAGGTCGCCGGGCAAGGGGCCGGGTTCCGGGTAGGTGCTGTCGATGACGATAACGCCATTGTCATAAGCCACCGGTGACGCTTCTACCGTGGTACCGCTGCCAAAGGTCATGGGAATCTGGTCGGCAATACGCGGGGACAGGGTGCCGGGTTTCTGCTCAAAATCTTGCGGAATGTCATCCCGCCAGAAGGCCACGATATTGGCGCCGTTGGGGCTGCCATCAGAAATGATGACCAGTTTGTCCGCGTCGTCACCGAAGCCGAGCAGGGAAGGGGTAGTGCCGGAGCCGTGGGAGGCAGCGCCTTGTTCCTTGGCGACACCTTCTTCCATGTGCTCATAGGGTGAGCTCCATGCACCGTGGGTTGAATCTTGGGACAGTTCTGTGCCGGTCCATACCAGTTTATGCATCTTCTGCGAGGTCACGACGTAGATGGCGTTGTTTTCATCCACCGCAATTGAGTTTTCCACCCGCTCGCCGGGGAAGTAGACGTAGTCTTTGAGCTCCAGATTACGATCCAGCACGATGACAGCGCCGGCGGACGCCAGGGCCAGGTGGCCATCATAAGTCATGGAGATGCCCATCAGGCCTTTATAGTCCATTGAGAAACCGTCTTCGGGAGTCAATTCTGCCGCTATTTTCGGTGGCAGCTGCGCGGACACATCGACATGCTTCACTGGTAGCAGTGGTGCGTTGACATCATTGTTGTCGAAGGACTTGACCAGGTACTGGCGGTCGAAGGTGGCGTAGTGATAGCCCTCATTATCAATCACCGCATATGCGCCTGAGGGCATCGTACGTGTGTTGACGTTGAGCGTGTAGTACATGTACCAGCTGTTGAGCAGCAGGCGTATGTCGTTCTTCTCACGGCGGTGGGCATCAATGTTTTCCATCACACTGAGTATGGCTTCATCGGTGCCGTCCGCATGTACATCCTCACGCCCCGGATAGGGCACGTTGGAGACCATGGTGAAATCTTCACCGGTGGCGCGAATCTTGACCAGACCCAGGGGAGTGGAAGCAATGACAACCGTTTCTTCGCCAATATGTTTGTAGGTGGGGGCAGAACACCACAGCACCGGTACATACTTGGCCTCATCCAGAGTCAGCTGCTTGCCAATGCGGGGACCATCGACCGGTGTGGAGTCGGTCTGCGCCGGGTTGTGATGGGAGATGGGGTAGCTGGAAGGCGACACATAGGGATTAGGTGTGGGCAGGCTAACCGCTGCAGTCAGTAGTAATGTGGTAATCATAGGGCCCCTTCTCTGCTAGTCCGAAGCTGTGATGTCTGCAAGCCTGAACTCTCGCGCCAGCTCATCGTCTCCTACTTCCCCGATCAGGCGTTCGATACCGTCGAAATAGGGCCTGGTCAGAGCGTTCCACTCGATGAGTTCGAGGATCAAGGCATCGCCGAGATTTTCCATATAGGACATGCGCATGATGCCCTCGATGCCGACATCCACCACTGCCTCGTAGCCGTTGGCAAGGGCCCAATCGTAGGCCTCGGCAAAGTTCTCCACGCAGACGGCGTAATGGTGCACGCCAGTGATCTGACGCTCGATGGCTTCGTAGTAAATAGAAGGGGTATCCCCTATAAGCTCTATTAATTCAAGCTGGATGTCACCCACATAGGCGAAGGCCATATTCAGATGCACGGTTTGCGCACTTTCACCACGATAGAATGCGTTCTGTAGCGGCGCCTCATTACGCGCCACCAGAAAGGGCCCTACACCCTGATCGCCCCAGCGCGCGACCGCTATATCGATATCATCGACCACATAAGCCACCTGCCGTGCCGGTCCCATGATGGTGGGCAGTTCCGGTATTGCGCTGAAGTCTTCTATCACTGGATGGTCTCCCCCCGGTTCAGTGGGCAATAGACGCCACCGGGTGCTTCGATCAGCGTGGCGCAACGATTGCAGTGAATGCAGCCGTTCTGGTAATTGGGGTCGGCCTTGGCGTTGTTCACGAAGGCGGGGTCTTTGATCAGTGGGCGACCCAGCTGGACGAAGTCGAAGCCCTCGGCCATGACGGTCTCCAGGCTGGCGACGTCAGTACAACCGCCGATATAGATCATCTGGCAATTGACCCGGTCGCGCACTTTCTTGGCATCCTCAAGGAAGTAGAGTTCCCGGTAGGGGTAATAGCGGAACATCCTGGAACCGATAAGCTTAAGACCCAGTCTGGTAATCGGGTTTTTCTCTACCGCGATCAAACCTTTGTCCAGGGTGTTGCCGCGAAAGTAGACCATGGGATTAAAACTACTGGTGCCGCCGCTGCAGATCAGGGCGTCGATGCCAGCGGCATCGAGTTGGGCAGCCACTTCGATGGCTTCCTCCAGTTGCAGGCCGTCTTTGATGCCATCAGTTAGGCCGATCTTACCCATTATGGGGAAGTCATCGCCGACGGCCTTGCGCACGGCTTCCAGCGCACGCAGCGGCAGGCGCATGCGATTGGCCAGGGAGCCGCCATACTCGTCAGTGCGGTGATTCGTTTTCGGGCTGATGAATTGGCTGAGACCATAGCCGTGACTGAAATGAATTTCCGCCGCATCGAAGCCGACAGATTTCATGAGTAAGGCTGCGTCGTAATAGGTCTGCACCAGGGTGTCGATATCGGCGATGGTCATGGCGCCAGCAAAAGGCAGGCCAGAGGGGGCACCAATCATGTTAAAGCGCGGCGATGGGCCCAGCGGGCGCTTCAGTCGCTGCAGTTTGCGGTTCTTGGAAAAGTTACCGCAGTGCGCCATCTGCCCAGACACTTTCACGCCGGGGCTGGCCTGCTTGAGACCACTGACCAGGTGGGTCAGTTCACTGCGGATGCCCTCGTGGATATACATCATCTGGTCGTTAATACGGCCGTCCGCTTCGGTGGTGCAGTAGCCGATGGTGGTCATGGCAGTGCCGCCCTCCACCATTTCCTTATGGAAGTTGAAT
Organism: Halieaceae bacterium; assembly: GCA_965237855.1. Taxonomy (GTDB): domain Bacteria; phylum Pseudomonadota; class Gammaproteobacteria; order Pseudomonadales; family Halieaceae; genus CBDEGK01. The sequence continues at coordinate 992,059 of CBDEGK010000008.1, forward strand.
AAGAGCTCGCCGGGAATGCCGTCTGGGGTTTTGCCCTCGTAAGTGGCGGCCTTGATCACGCGATTGCGCAGTTCCAACTGGCCCAGCCGGGCCGGGGAGAAGGCTTTGTGGAGATTGTCGCTCATGGTGATCTACCTGTGTAATGCCCAGCTGCATAGTATGCCATTCGCGGGAGAGAAGTTTATACTGACAGGATGAAACTGACACCTTTTCACCTCGCTATCGAGGTACGTGATATCGCCGAAGCGAGAGATTTCTACGGCAGCAAGTTGGGGCTGCCAGAGGGCCGCAGCGCCGAACACTGGGTGGATTTTGACCTGTTCGGCCATCAGCTGGTGACTCACCTCAACCCGAACCTGGGGCCCAATGGCCAGGTAGCCCATATCGCTAATCCCGTGGACGGCAAGTCAGTGCCGGTGCCCCATTTTGGGGTGGTACTGGAGATGGGGGACTGGCAAGCCCTGGCGGAGCGGGCCCGGGGATTTATTAGTGAGTTCGTGATTGAACCCTATGTGCGCTTTTCCGGCGAGCAGGCCACCATGTTCTTCCTCGATCCCAGCGGCAATGCGCTGGAGCTCAAGGGCTTCAAAGATATTGATGGCCAGTTGTTCGCCAGCTGATCCCGAAGTATGACCCGCTAAAACCTGTAGATGGGTGCGCCCCGGGCAATCATGATGTGTTGAATGTCGTGGAACAACTTCCGGTAGTGGTAGAACGGCACCCTGGGAAACAGGTGATGGATGCTGTGATAGTTCTGAAATCCCCACAACCAGGTGATCAGACCATTGACCGGGGCCGGAAAAATAAAAGTGGAAGTGTCCACATAGCGGCCCACTGATTCATGCGGCGTATGCACGATATAGGCGAACAGGAACATCAGCAACGCGATACCACCAATTCCACCGATGACGAACAACACCAATCCTTCCAGCCAGTAACCCTGGGCGAGGAAGGCTACCCGAAGCCCAATCGCCAACGTGATTTCCAGGCAGAAGCGAACGCGTTGAGATGTCGGGTCCTTGTGCCAGCGCTGCGTCAGGTAGTAGCGGTAATTGCCGGCGACAATTCGCGCGGCGGCACGGACCGCGTGAAAAGGCGATTGCGCCATATCCTTGACGACCATATCCGGGTCGCCATCAGCCTGGTTGGTATTGCGGTGATGGGCCAGGTGCTCGTGGCGATGAGCCGTTAAAGGAACCATGAGTACGAATCCCGCCAGGTAGCCCATCAATTCGTTGAGCCAACGCAGGGACGCATTGCTGCCACTGATCGAGCCATGGGCGGCATCGTGCATGACGGTATACATGGCATAGGTGATAAAAACGTAAATTGGCAGTGCCGCCAGCAGGGACATTGTGCCGTCGACCACCAGTAGCGGGATCGCCAGGTAGCTGAGTACCAGGACGATGCCAAGTATCACTGTCGGCAGGGCGAAAGAGCCGATATAGCCGCTAGCTGATTCGCGTGCCTCTTGATCCAATCTGTCTAGCTGTTCCATCTGCTGCTCCCGGTCGCGGTTGAACGCGGTCGTGGTTAAAGATGGCGGATTTTGATGGAAAGAGGACAAGCTACGTGAGGGGAGTATTCGCCATTGTTATGTCATTTATCGCCAATATAGTAGAAAATTGCTAAATATGTATGAAGTCAACGCCATCTACGCGAGGGTTGTACTGCGCCATTGCCAGCGCCTTGGTGTGCCGCTCGCTGAGCTATTTGAGGGCACTGAGCTTGATACAGGGTTTGTTCAGGTCGCCAGCAGTATCGAACTCTGGAGCTTCGTTCACTTCCTGGAGAACGCCCAGCGTTTAACCGGTGATGCCAGCCTGGGCTTGCTGATTGGAAGTTCTAACACGGTCTCCGCGCTTGGCTACATGGGCCTGGCCATTAGCGCCGCCCCAACTATTCGAGAGGGTGTGCAGGCGCTGGAACACTACTCTCGATTGCAGGCGTCATACATCCAGGTGGACCTGGCCTCAAATTTACAGACCATGTCTATCAGGATTCACTTCCTTGTTGACGTCGGGGATATTGAAAGGCTCCACACAGAAGCCTCTGTCATGCTGCTACAAGACTACGTCGAAATGGTAACTGGCGAGCAGCTGACCGACGCTCATTATCGGATGGGCTTTCCGCTGCCAGAATACGCGCATCGTTATCCTGACTTTATCCATTCTGAGATGAGCTTTGGTTGGTCGGAAACAACCATAGAGCTACCGCTACATTGGTTGGATCGACGTTCACCCTACTTCAGTGCTGAACTGTGGCAGCAAGCACAGTTCGAATTGGCGCAGCAGCTCAGGGTGCTGGGTAAGGGAGAGCAGGAAACGTTTACGCGACATGTGAGAGCTTTGCTGCTCTCGTATGAACCGCCACTTCCCAACTTGAAGCGGGTAGCCAGCAGGTTGCACATATCGGACCGGACTCTGAATCGCCGATTACAGCGGGAGGGGATTGGCTTTCGCGAGCTACGAGCTGGTATTCAACACGAATGGGCTTGCCGCTACCTCGTTGAGACGGACTTCAGCATCGATGCCATTGCCAGTATCCTGGGTTACCAGGAGCCCGCGAATTTCAGGCGGGCATTCAAAGCTCGAGAAGCTTGTGCTCCGCTTCGCTATCGGCAGCTTCATGCCTGAACAATGGTTTGTTCCAGCCAACCGCGAAAATTCACCCGCTCACAGGCGGCCACCGCGCGGCGGGTAATCTCATCCATCACCGCATCTTTTTCGGTCAGGGGGCCGAGGCCGAGAGAAACCACAATGGTCATCAGGGTCTGGAAACTGTAGGCACGATATTGCTCCCAGGCTTCTTCGAAGGGCAGGTCCATGCCATTCTCAGCGAGTTGCTCGGTGTAGTAACGCACCAGCGCCTGTTCGTTGGCGGCCAGTACTTCTGTTGGCAGGGAATCGATGAGGAAATACTGCACGTCGCGAATGCCTTTGCCCCACTGAGCTGCCTGGAAGTCGATCATGCCCATTGTGTCGCCATCGACAAAGAAATTGCCCAGGTGACTGTCGCCGTGAATGAGGGTGAGGGGGTTGCGGTACCACCATTCCAGCAACTCATCCCAATGCGCCATGGCCAGCCGGTAGGTATCAGCAGCGGATTCGGGAAAGCTATCGGGGACTTTCTTGCGACAGGGGCTCACGGACGCCTTGTTAATGAAGCGTGAGATCTCCGTCATTACCGGCGACATAAACGGGTGGGTGGCGAAGGGCAGGCGACGCTCCTGCTCCTCGTGTGGCCTGTCATTGTAGAAGGCGTGAAATTTGGCGAAGGCGGCCAGGCAGCCACGGGCTTTTTCCAGAGATGCTCCAGCCATCATATCCGGGTTGGTATGCAGTTCGACGCTGTTGTCCGCGTGCAGGTTTTCTTCCAGCAATACGAAGCGGCTGCGATGGGTGGCCACTGCATAGACTTTGGGTAGGCGTATCGGGAAATCGTCGCTGAAGTTACGGAAAAAATTGCATTCCAGCTCCCATACTCGAATAAGGTTACAAAACCAGCGGGTGGCCAATTCCGGGCAGGGTAGCTTCAGGAACAGGGTATTGGGCATATCGCTGCCTGCCTCCCACTCCACTTCTATGATGAAGTTATTGCAGTTGCTGCTCACCGACTGGATATCGGTGGGTTTTACGCTGCGCACGCGTGCAGCCATGGCGGCGTCGCTACAGCCGTGCTCGGCCAACAGTGTGTTGAGGAAATCCGGCGTAATCACCTTGTCCGGCGCCATCGGCAAGGTGGAACTGTGCCACTCCAGGCAGGCATCGGTGGCAATGCGGCCGGTACTGGCCAGGGTTGATATCAGGGCTTTAATCTTCGACATGGTTTAATCTTAACGACTGTGGAAGCGCATCATAGCGTTTGAAGTACTTGTTAATCTATCGGACAAAATGCAAAATATGTCCGATAGATAAACAAAAGTTAAACCGGGAGCGGCTAAATGACAGATGACGCGAGTGAGAGCTCTGGTTCCAACTATGACGTGATCATTATTGGGGCGGGCCACAATGGCCTCGCCTCGGCGAAGGTACTGGCTGACAAAGGCGCCAAGGTGCTGTTGTTGGAGAAGAACAACTACGTGGGCGGCATGGCCGGCAGCCGCGAGATTTTCAAAGACTGTCGCAACGAAGTCGGTGCCAGCTGCCTGTTTCCGATCGCCGATGAGATTCTCGACTATTTTCAATTCGAGGAAAATGGCGCCGAGTTTATCGAGCTGCCGGTGATGGCCATCAACCTGGTAGGCAGTGGCAGCCAGCCACTGATGTTTTACAAGAAGCAAAGTCGACAGCTCTGGCATTTGTTGCGCTATCACGGGCTGGGAGCCCTGCTCGGTTTTATCAAGCTGGCAAAATTCATCAGCTACCCCGCCAGTGTGATGGATCGCTTTACGCCCGGGCGAGCACCGAAGACGCTTGAGCAATTGTTGGCGGAAGCGCCCAACGACACCGCCCGCGAACAGTTGCGGTTGACCTATGAAGGTTCTGCCATGGAGCTGATTGACAAGTTTTTCCCCGATAAGAAAAAACATCACACCTTCCGTTCATTGCTGGCATTCGCCGCCATCCAGTCGACCTATAAAGGGCCTTATACCCCCGGTTCGGCCTTGTGCCTGGTGTATACCTTTGCCCAGAGTGGTGAGGGCGGCCTGATGCGTCGGGTTAAAGGCGGCATTGGCACACTCAGCGAAACCCTGGCCAAAACTTTCCAGGCTGCGGGCGGGGAATTGCGCATGAAAGCCAGTGTCGATCACGTGCTGATGGAAGAGGGGCGCGCCACTGGCGTGGTCATGAAGGGCGGCGAAGAAATTCGAGCGCGTGTCATTTTGTCGAACCTGGACAAGCCGGCGACCTTCGAGAGGTTGGTTGGTGCGCAATACCTCGATGATGGCCTGAAAAAGAATATAGATGAATCGGAACACCGGGGTGCCTGGGTGCATATGTTGTTTCGGCTGGACGGCCTGCCCAGTTACGGCGGTGAGTGGAGTTGGTTGAATAAGGATGTGCACAACCGCTTCGGTGGTGCCATGGTCAGCAGCCCGGAAGTGTTGCAACAGAGTTTTGAAACCTGTGATGCCGGTGAATTGCCTGTCTCCATGCCAGTGGCCTTCCAGATTCCCAGTGTTGAAGACCCGTCGCTGGCTCCCGCCGGTCAGCATATCGCCAGTGCCTATGGTTTTTGCTTCCCCTGCAAAGCGCCTAAAGAAAACCGCGGCAGGTTGCGTGACCAGATGGCAGAGCAGGTGATCGATCTGATCTGCTCCTATATGCCTGACTTCCGCGAACGCATTATTGAAAAAGCGGTATTCTCCTCGGACCATTTCGCCAGTATGCACGGCGCCACCGAGGGCGACTTTACCCACGGTCTGATTCACCCGGAGAACATGCTGGGTGAGCGGGCGCTGGTGGATGGCTCCGCCCATGCCACACCGATACCCGGCTTGTACCTGTGCGGCTCGGCCTGTCACCCGGGACCGGGCGTCACCTTCCTGCCAGGTTACAACTGCGGTTTCGAGGTTTACGCCCGAGAGCTGGAAAACACGGCTAAGGCTGGTCTTGGGACTGGGCCTTCAGAATTACCGGAATCAACAGCGCACGCAGCGTAGCTCGTAGTTGTTTGCGATTGCGCACGAAGTTTGAGGGTAGAGTGAGGAAGGAAATCAGCACCCGGTAGACCCATTCAATCAGGATTTCCGGGGATGTGGTGTCCTGCAGTAAGCCGTGCTCTACCGCGGGCGTGATGACGTCTTGCATAAAATCTTCGCCGAGACCGACAATCGCAGCTGAGTTCCATACCGTGCGGCGCACACGACTGGCCTCGTCGGCTCCGAATACCGCGTTCAGCAGTGGTCGCCTGGGAATTTCCTCTATGGCGATGATCAGGCCCTCCACCAGGTGGTCTGCTGGATCGGGGTAGCGCCTCAGCTTTCGATTCATGGCGCTAGCCATATCCAGCATATCCCGTTTGATAACAGCGATCAGTACATCGTCGCGGGTGGGGAAATAGCGATACAAAGTAGAGCGCGCCACACCGGCTGCCTGTGCAACCTCCTTCATGCCGGTCTTCTCCATGCCATGTTGAATGAAACAACTGGCCGCCGCATTGAGAATGGCAGATTCCTGGGTAAGTGGTGTTTTTCCGGGCATGCTGGCATTGTACACGTCAGCCAATTGGGAGCAGTACATGTCTGATGACAAAATCGACGCATTCTCCAAACGCCTCTCCACCCTGTCTGGGAAGGGAGAGACCCAGACTATTTTTGCTGCGACGGTGCTGTTGTTGAGAGATGGTGAAACCGGGATGGAAACCCTGATGTTGCGCAAGAATTCCAAGATCGCCTTTGGCGGTATGTGGGTGTTTCCCGGTGGTCGTATCGACGATGATGATGGCAACGCGTCTGACCCCATGGAGGAGCGAGCGCGAATTGCCGCCGCGCGCGAAGCCATGGAGGAAGTGGAGCTGAAGGTTGCCGCCGAAGACATGGCCTGGTTTTCTCACTGGACGCCCCCCGAGTTGGGCAATCGCCGTTTTATTACCTGGTTCTTTGCCGCTCGTGCGCCAGAGGGGGTGGTGACTATCGACGATGGTGAAATCAAGGAGAGCCAGTGGCTGTCACCGACAGAGGCGCTGGCCAAACACCGCTCCGGTGATATAGAAATCGTGCCCCCCACCTATGTGACGCTGCACTACCTGTCAGCTTACAGCTCTGTCGACGAAGCGCTAACAGCGCTGGAAGCTGTTGAGCCCCGCCACTACGCCACTCGCATTGGCGCCAGTGGCGATGACCTGGTGGCTATGTGGAAAGGGGATGCCGGCTATGAGACCGGCGAGGCGGATACTGAAGGCGCACGTCACAGGTTGCGCATGAAAGACGGTGGTTGGATCCTTGAAGACAGCGGTGCCATCTCCAGCTAGATGACCGTACTAAAGTGTCGCCAGGGCAATGACAGAAAGACCTGCAAGCCCGCCAATCACGAAAAAGCCATTGCCGGTCTGGATCAGGAAGCCTTTGAAAACCGCCACCCCTAACGAGTCTCCATAGGTGCGTTTGAGCGCCAGTGGCATGTAGATAAAGACAATGGGCAGCATGATTTTTTCAAGGTCCCATCCCGCCAGTTCATCCAGCAGGGTGCCGACTATCGCGACAGTAAACATAAAGCAGTTGAGGTGCAGGGCGAAGACCAGGTGTTGCAAGTAGTGATGGGGTTTGCCCAGGTAACACAGCTGTATTAGCAGCGCCAGCAGGGGTACCAGGATGAATACCAGCTGCGGCAGGTATTCGAAGAGTCTCTGCCCGAAGTCCGCGGAGTTCTCTTCCGCCCGGCGCGCATTACTCTCCAGGCGTTGCTCGAACTGCCGCAGCCATTCAGGGCTGTCCGGGGTGGCAATATCGAAGTCGTAGTCTTTCGCTTCTTGTTGTGTGGATGTAGATACACCTGGCGCGTCCTTGCCAGAGTCCACAGTGATTTCCAGGCCACTGGTGAGGGAGAGGAGCAGGAACATGACGAAGCTCACCACCAGGTACAGCCGGAACGGGGGGATATAGGCGGCCTTGCGGCCAGCGTTAAACTCCGCACTGAGGAAACCCGGTTTAAAGAGTAGCGCGGTCAGGGTTCGCCAGACTCGGGAATCGAGGCTGCCGAGATCTTCCAACAGCTCGCCGGCGACGTCGTGTAAGTGCACATCCGGGCGGCCCTCGCGCTGCCCACAGTTGCTGCAGTACTCCCCGCGCATCTCGGTGCCGCAATTGCGGCATGTTTCGCCGGCATCGCTCACGCGTTAAAACATCCTCGGGTGTTCGCTGACAGTACCGCCCTCCACCGGGAACTGGCCGCCGGTACAGTAGCTGGCATCGTCGGAGGCCAGGAACAGGGCCATGGCGGCCACTTCTTCGGGCCTGCCCATGCGGTTGAGGGGCGACATGCGATTCAACAGGGGTTCAATTTCCGGCGCTGCGTTCATGGCCCCCTTTAAGATCGCAGTAGGGGTGGCGCCGGGGTGAATTGAATTGCAGCGGATGTTCAGTCCTTCATTGGCGCAGTAAACGGCAACGGATTTGGTCAGCCCCACCACGCCGGTTTTCGAGGTCACGTAAGCGACATCGCCCGGGATAGCAGCATAGGAGGTGGAGGAGGCGGTGTTGACGATGGAGCCGCCGTTGTTCATCAAGCGGATTGCCATTTGGCAGCCCAGCATCACGCCGGTCAGGTTGATGGCCAGCAAGCGGTTCCAGGTGGCCACGTCGGCGTCAACAATTGACTGGTTGGAGACAATGCCGGCGTTGTTCAGCAGGATATCGAGGGCACCGTGGCGATCTCTGAGTTCTGATTCCAGTGCCTGCCAGTCCGCTTCTGCGGCAACGTTCAGTTTGACGAAGATGGCGCCAGTCTCGCTGGCGATCTGCGTGCCGAGCTCTTCCTGCACATCCGCCAGGTAGACGCGGGCCCCTTCCGCGGTGAAACGTCGCACCATGGCTTCACCAATGCCGGAAGCGCCGCCGGTAATCACTGCTACTTTCCCTTCAATTCTGCCCGCCACCCGTATTTCCTTGTTGTAATAGAGTTGATTCATGCTAGCACAGCGCTATAGTGAGCACTGCCTACATGAGGGTCCGACAATGATTGAAGATATGGTGAATGCCGATCCGGCAACCACGCCCCTGGATCAGATCAGCCTGACTGATCCAGAGTTATGGGCGGCCGACGGCCACTGGCCCTGGTTCGAGCGCCTGCGCCGTGAAGACCCGGTTCACTACACGCCGGAGAGCCCGTTTGGACCCTACTGGTCGGTGACCCGCTACGAGGACATCATGACGGTGGACACCAATCACGAGGTGTTCTCATCGGAGCCCGCCATCACGCTGCGTGATCCAGAGGAAGATTTTACCCTGCCCATGTTCATTGCCATGGATGAGCCCAATCACAGCCAGCAGCGCAGCGCGGTAAACCCGGCGGTGGGTTCGCGCAATCTGCCTAATTTTGCCGGTTTGATCCGTGAGCGGACACAATTGGTGTTGGACAGCCTGCCAGTGGGCGAACCATTCGACTGGGTGGACAAGGTCTCTATCGAACTCACCACCATGATGCTGGCGACCCTGTTTGATTTTCCCTTCGAGGAGCGACGCAAGCTGACGCGCTGGTCGGATATATCCACGGCGGTGCCAGGCTTTGGTGTGGTGGAGACAGAGGATGATCGCCGCGCCGGAATGCTGGAGTGCCTGGAATACTTCCAGGGCTTGTGGAATCAGCGCGTAAATGGTGAGCCGGCCAACGACTTGATCTCGATGTTGGTGCAAGGCGAGGCGACCAAGGACATGGATCCCTTCACCTACCTCGGTAATCTCATATTATTGATCGTGGGGGGCAATGACACGACCCGCAATTCCATGACCGGCGGGGTGCTGGCACTGAACCAGTTCCCCGTGGAATATGACAAGTTGCGCGCCAATCCAAAACTGATTCCCTCCATGGTCTCGGAAATCATCCGCTGGCAAACCCCGCTGGCCTTTATGCGTCGCACGGCAATGGAAGATACTGAAATCGGCGGCAAGAAAATCGCCAAGGGTGACAAGATCGCCATGTGGTATGTGTCCGGCAACCGGGATGAAGACGCCTTTGAAAACCCGAATCAGTTCATTATTGACCGGCCCAATGTGCGCAAGCACCTGTCTTTTGGTTACGGCATTCACCGCTGTATGGGAAGCCACCTCGCAGAATTGCAATTGCGCACCTTGTGGGAGGAAATCCTTGAGCGATTCCAATTCGTGGAAGTGGTGGGTGAACCGGTGCGCACGCCGTCATCTTTCGTGAAGGGTTACCAGCACTTACCGGCGGTGTTACACCCCAAGGACTAGTGCAGTCTGCCCTCTATTTTTCTAGAAAGTCAGCCGCTCTTTCTCACTGACGAGCGGCTTGCCGGTGAGCAGCCGTCCCAGCTTCTTGAAGAAAACCTTGATGGGTTTATGTTCTTCAAACACGACGATAAACACCTTGCGGTGCTTCCCCTCGGGACACTGTATACGCTTTACCCCGTGCCATGAGTTGCCGCGGCGCCCGAATAAGATGCAGCGGTTGTCCATGGTCCGCGCTGGCCACTGTTGATCAAACTCGTCGAACTGGGGAGCACTGTAGGTGGGGAAGCGGCCGTTGTCATCGAGTATCACGGTTTCGCCGCCCCAGGCCGGGTCCCAATCATCAGGAGTATTCAGGTAGAAAATTTGCGAGCCAATCTTGCCCTTGGAATCGCAGTGGGGTCCGACCTCTGCGCCAGGGGGGGTGTAGTGCCAGTGAAAGCGAAAACGAACCGAGGACACCTTGAGCAAGCGGCAGATAAATTCGCGATAGGTATCGCTCAGCATCTCTTCCATGAGTTGGGTCCAGGGGCCGGGTAACTCGATACCCTCTTCATAGTCCAGGATATAGCGGTCGTGGGAGGCCTGGCCGCTTTTGCGCTGCTTGCCGAAGGAGGGGGAAAAACCTTCCAGTGGTGGCATGGTGTCCAGCAGTTCCTGGTAGCTGTCCGGGTTGAAGAACCCCTGCGGATTAGCCCATGGAAAAGGGTGTTTGTCCTGGAATTCGCGCTCATCGAAATTATTTATGAGCTCAAGATTCAGGTAGCGAATAGCTGTTTGCGTCATTGAGGCGTCTTTTCCACTGAAATAATAAACTTAGTTTTAGGTAATTTTACCAAGGAAACCAAATGCCGATTTTATCCATGATACCAATTCATGTCGCGTTCTGAGACATAATAGCTGGGCAATCTTACACAGGCGCCCAAGACCTGTTTTGACTCATATCAAACCAACTCAGGAGATTTATCCATGGTAGGGAAATTTATCGGCAAGAAGTTGCCAATGGCTGCACTTGTTGCAGCAACGATGGCCGCGCAGGGAGCGTTTGCACAGGGCATGCTGGAAGAAGTGATTGTTACCGCCACCAAGCGTGTCGAATCACTGCAGGATACCCCGGTCGCAGTAACCGCTTATAATGCAGAAGCACTGGAAAATCTCGGTATCGCCAACCTGTCCGAACTCAGCGTGCAAGCACCCAGTTTACAGTCTTATGACTTTCCCACCGCATCGACAAATATCGCCATCTTCATCCGCGGCTTTGGCAACACCGATTCCCAGACCCTGACCATCGACAACCCGGTCGGTATCTATCTCGATAATGTCTACGTCGCCCGCACCTCCGGCGCCACCCTGGACATTCTTGACCTGGAGCGGGTCGAAATTCTGCGTGGTCCGCAGGGCACCTTGTTTGGACGGAATTCGTCCGCGGGTTCGATCAATTTCATTACCAGGAAGCCCGGTGACGAACTGGCCGGTCGCATCCTGGTTGGTGGTGGTAACTTTGGCCTGGCCAGGGCATCCGGTTATGTCGACGTGCCCGTCGGCGACCAGCTCAGCTTCAAGCTGAGCGGTTCAGTGAAAGAGGAAGACGGCTGGGTGGAAAACGAAGGCCCCAATGACGTCGGCGGTCAGCCGGCCCATGATTTCTATGCCCAGGAAAGCCAGGGCTATCGTATTGCGGTCCGTTGGAAGGCGTCTGATACCTTCACCGCCGACTACGCCTACGACTGGTCCAAAGTGGATGCCACCGGACCTTATTACCAGTCACAGAAAGATGACCGCCAGGAAGAAACCACGCACCTGTTTTTGGGCAATACCGCTTATCGCTATGTACTGCCCGAGAGCCAGAACAAGCACTATGGGCACAACCTGACCCTGGAATGGCATGTTTCTGACAGCATCACCCTGAAGTCCATCACCGGCTACCGTGAGATGGAAGAAACCAGTATCCAGAACTGGTCGGATACTTTGTTTTTCTCTACTAACCTGGATTGGGAAACGCAGGCCTTCAGCCAGGAACTGCAAGTACTGGGCAATGCCTTTGACGACAGGTTCGAATACATCGCCGGCCTGTATTACTTCGAAGAAGAAGGTAAGAAGCACGAAACCCAGTACACCAACGGCGCTTTCCTGCCTGATTTCGTAATCATGGACGCCCTGGCCCTGCCGCTGTCGGAAGTGGGTCTGTTTTCGGGCGGTACTAATATGGGAGCGACCGTCTTTGATACCGACCTCAAGTCACAGGCTATTTTCGCCCAGGGAACATTCGCTGCAACAGACCGTCTGGACCTGACCGTGGGTGTGCGCTACACCGAGGATGAACGCGACGCCGTGCGCAGTGTCGATGCCAGCAACCCGACCATTAACTTCCCGCCGGGTGCCAATGACGAAGACTACGATCACACGGATTACAACCTGACCCTGGATTATGCGTTGACGGAGTCGGTGAACACTTATTTCCGTGTGGCCACTGGTTACCGGGCGGGTGGTTCTGCCGAGCGGGCGTTGGATTTCTCCCAGACCTTCAGCGAAGAAGAAAACACCACCTACGAACTGGGTCTTAAATCAGAATGGGCCGACAGCCGCTTGCGTATCAACGCCGCCCTGTTCCGGTCAGATTATGAAGATCTGCTCCTGACCATATCCGGTGCGCCGCCCCTGTACGCATCTTTTGTAGAGGTGTTTAACGCGGGTGAAGCAGAAGTGACCGGTTTTGAACTGGACCTGACCGCCCTGGTGACGGAAAACACCATGATTACTTTCAACTATGCCTATCTCGACACTGAGTTAAGCGATGTCGTGGTACCTGATCAGAGCTTCCTGCGGGGCGGACCGCCCGCCAGCGACGTCGATTTGCGTGGTGTGGACATTTCCGATGCGACCTTTATCGCTTTCGCACCCAAGCACGCCTTCAGCCTCGCCCTGGACCACAGCTGGGACCTGAGTGTTGGTTCCCTGGATTTCCACATGAACTATGTTTTCCGTGACGAGGTGTTCTCACAGCCTGGCCTCGGTTTACCGGTTCCGGAATTGGGATTGCTCAACGGTCGCTTAACCCTGTCTGGCATGCAGATGGGTTCTACCGAGTGGAAAGTGGCCTTGTGGGGCAAGAACCTGACCGATGAGGAGGAAGAGGTCTATGACCTGTCTACCCTGGGTCACCAGTTCAACAAGCCACTGAGCTATGGTGTCGAACTCTCCATGGAGTTCTAAGTAACGCCGCAACGAAAAAGCCGGGCATTGCCCGGCTTTTTTATGGGTCGGCTCTAGCGGGGTCGGCGGGTGATGTGGGTAAGTCGAAGACTTATCCACACTCCACCGACCCTTTTACTACAACTCGGCTACCTTCTTAACCGCCACCTCCAGTTCCGGGTGGTCGTCAGTGCCAATCCAGCGCCAGCACATGGTGCCGAGTTGGTGCCCGGCAGTGTCGATCCAGTTACCGCCGGCGTTGGGGTCGCTGTGAGTGACGTACAAGATAACCGAGCCATCGTCCTCGTACTTCGCCGTGTGCATGTTGACGGTGATCTTGTGAAAGCGGTAGTCGAGGGATTCCATCCAGTAGTTGTCCAGCTGAAAATTCCAGGTCTGGCACTCGGGGATGCGCGGCGCCTTGATAACCAGCACTTCGCCAGCGGCCAATTCCCAGTAGGAGTGGAAGTAGAAGATATTGGGGTCCCCGCCGATTGACTGACAATAGGCCTGGTCCGCGGGGGGTAAAGTATTGATGTCCGGTCGAAAGCTGGCGGACCAATCGGCGAACAGTTTAACGGTGCCGTGCAGGTAAGCGCTGACCCGGTTCAGGTCGCGATTCAGGCGCTCTGCGGAGTAGGCTGGCGGCGTGCCCTCCACATCAATTCGCTCAATATTAAGTTGTGCCGGTTTTTCGGTGCTGCGATCAAGGAAGGTCTGCCGGATATTCAGCGAGCGGGTTTTGTCGGTCAGTTTGACCCAGTTACCCGCCTGTTCTTTTTGACTGAGTATGATCTCGAAGCTACCGTCGTCGTTTACCTGCAGGTTTTTGTCATCGATAAAACCATCGGTAATCATGGTGCCATCGGTGCCGTAACCGCCGGAGATAGAGGCGAAACTCAGGTAGTAGACGCTGCCGCGATTGCCGCTGATCCGGTACTCGTATTCGCCGTTGATAGAGGCGCCCTGGTACTGGTTGTCGGGATTGTCGGCACCCATCTTGACCATGTTGCCGAGGCTGCGCATGGCGGGAAACTCCGGGCTGCCGCCTTCAATCGTAGATTCCAGCCCGTTGCGTAACAGTCGGGTGAGGTAACGAAACCCCTCTGCGCGATCGAAGTCATTGTGCGGCGTGTCGTCGCGGGTGACCTGTTTGCCCAATTCTTTGAGGCTGTCGCAAAATTCGTCCCAGGCTGCGCCGCTGGCGACCTTTTGTGCAATGTCATCGCTCATAGTGAGTTTCTCCCTTGTGTTACTTAAAACTTGCGATTTCAGAAAGTGATTTACGACCGATGTCTGGCACGCTGGCATCGTCAGTCGGATACCCCACCACCAATATCATGGCCGGCTTTTCCGTATCCGGTCGATCCAGAATCTGGTTGAGAAATTTCATCGGGCTGGGGGTGTGGGTGAGGGTGGCCAGGCCGGCGTTGTGTAGCGCGGCAATTAGTAGCCCGGTGGCAATACCCACCGATTCCGGCACGTAGTAGTTTTTGTGTTTATTTCCTTGCGCGTCCACTTCGAACTTTTGGCCGAAGATAACAATCAAGTAGGGTGCGGTTTCTAGAAACGGTTTGTGTTCGTTTGTGCCCAGTGGCGCCAAGGCATCGAGCCAATCCTGGGGGGCGCGACGCTGGTAGAACTCTCGCTCTTCTTCTTCGGCCCCCTGTCTTATTTCCCGTTTGATGGCGGGATCGCTGACCACGGCGAAGTGCCAGGGCTGACGATTCGCTCCGCTGGGGGCGCTGCCGGCGGTTCGCAGGCAGTCCTCAATAATTTCCAACGGTACCGGGCGCTCTGAAAAATCCCTGACCGTGCGGCGACGCCGCATCAACTCGAAAAACTGCCTGGCCCGTTCGGTCATTTCAGACAGTGGGTATTGTGTGAATGACAGCTTCATCGTGGCGGCGTCCTACTGCGCCAGCGTCAGCGCCGTCGCCAGGCTGTCGCTGGTTTGGGGACCTAACAGGCGCGCCATAATCTCGCCATCGGGGGTAATTATCAGGGTCGTTGGTAATACCATGGGGCGAGCGTATCCCAACTGCGGGGACGGGTCCTCCTCCAATAGGGTGAATTTGATGCCCAGCTCACCGGCTTGAGCAAGTAACTCTTCACCGACGACACCATCGAAATTCACCGCGTATACCGAAGTCTCCGCAGCGTAGTCTTCAGCGAATTCGTTTAGCTCGGGTATTTCCTCGCGGCAGGGATGACACCAAATGGCCCAGTAGTTGATGACGATGGTGCGGCCGTCCCGGCTTAATTCGCCCAGGCCGGGTGCCTGCACGGGCTCGCCGCAGCTGCTCAGGCACAGGCACACGATCAGTCCCAGTGGGGCCAGGTATGGTTTCATTGTTCGAACAATTCAGCCAGGCTCATTTCCAGCAGGTCACGCTGCTGCTGACGTTGAGTCGCCAACATCGCGAGTGCGCGATCCATCCAGCCTTCGCCCTCTTTATCAAAATCGAGGTCCTCCAGCGAGACCTCACTGTTTACCCACTCCTTGATCTGCCACACATGAACATCGTGCAGATCGCGAGCCAGCATGTAGGCACCTTTTTCATCAATACTCAGCAGCTTGCGTTTCAGCAGAACATCGCGAATCTTGATCCAGGTTTCGCTATCCAGACCGCGCGTGTCCCGGTTGGCTTCTTTGAGTATGCGCGCTTCCCCGATGCTGGCGCCGGTTTTTTGCTTGTCCCAGAACAGGTGTAAAACCGACAGGGCTTTAATCAGCGGCGGCCGCTTGCTGGCGGAGTCGCTCTGATAGGCGGCTAGCGAATTGACCACGACGCCGCCGGCGAGAACGATGTTCCAGGACACGTAAATCCACAGCAGGAACAGGGGAAAGGCCGCAAAGGCGCCATAGATAACAGTAATACTCGAACCCACCACCAGTTTGGTGAACAGGCTGCGGGCGATGTTGAACACAATGGCGGTAAGTATCCCGCCCAGCAGAGCGTGTTTGATCGGCACAGGGTAATTGGGTACTGCCGCATAGATCAGGGTGAAGGCCGCCCCTGTTAGGACGATGGGTGCAGCTTTCAAGGTAAAGCTGCCAATGCCAATAAAATCCATGTCCTCAAAAAATACTGCGGCGGAAGAAAGGTAGGTACTGATGCCCAGTGCTAGGCCAATGAAAATGGGACCGAGACTGAGTACCGCCCAGTACAGGAGAAAACTGGCTATGGGGCTGCGGTTGGTGCGGGCGCGCCAAATGATATTGAACGCGTTCTCAATATTGCGCAGCATCAAGACGGCTGTTACGACCAGGAAGGCGATTCCGATGCCGGTGAGGTTCTTCGCCTGCTGTGAGAAGTCGGCCAGGTAGGATTCCAACTCTGCTCCCGTTTCCGGAATCAGATTGTCAAATAGGAAAGCCTGTATTTGTTCGCCCACGCCCTGGAAGGTCGGTATGGCGGAGACCATGGCGTACATAACCGTCATCAACGGCACCAGGGCGAACAAGCTCATATAGGTGAGGGCGGCGGAACTGCGCATGCAATCATCATCGAAGAAGCGCCGGGTGACGTATTGGCACCAGGGCCATAGTTGGGACAACTCGTATTGCATGGCGGAAAGTATGGCATGTTTGCTGGTCTTGGGCACGAGCGGGTCTGGTATACTCCCGGCTCCTACAATTCACCCCCTGGAAGCCCACGTGACCGCTGTTCGTATCTACCACAATCCCCGCTGTTCCAAATCTCGCCAGACCCTGGCCCTGCTGGAGGAAAATGGGGTAAACCCAGAAGTTATCCATTACCTGGACACACCGCCCACTGCGGCTGAATTAGCACAGCTGGTGTCTCAACTGGGTGTCAGTGCACGTCAGCTTTTACGCAAAGGCGAGGAGGCTTATCAGGCCAATAATCTGGTTGATGAATCTATTGATGACGAGCAGGTATTGGCGATTATGGCGGCCAATCCAATATTGATTGAACGACCGATCGTGGTCAAAGGCGAGCGTGCCGTGCTGGGCCGCCCGCCGGAGAACGCACTGGAACTGATCTGATCGTGGCGAGCCCATACGTACTGGTGTTGTACTACTCCCGCGGGGGGTCAACGGCGTTGATGGCTGAGCATATGGTGCGTGGTGTTGAGCAGGTTGCTGGTATCGAAGCGCGTTTGCGCACGGTGCCCCCCGTGTCGACCGACTGTGAGGCTACTGCTGACAGTATTCCGGAGCAGGGCCCACTGTATTGTGAAGAGGAAGACCTGCGCCAGTGCGCTGGCCTGCTGTTGGGTAGCCCCACCCGATTTGGCAATATGGCGGCCCCCCTCAAATATTTTGTCGATCAGACCTCCAGTTTGTGGCTGAGTGGCGCACTGATTGATAAACCTGCCGGCGTATTTACCTCGACCTCCAGTTTGCACGGCGGCCAGGAGTCGACACTGTTGAGCATGATGTTGCCGCTGCTACATCACGGCATGGTCATGGTCGGTCTGCCGTACAGCGAAAGAGGACTGATGACGGCACAAGGGGGAGGCACACCCTACGGGGCTTCCCACCACAACGGTGCCGACAATGATCGGCAGGCTGATGAAACTGAGCTGCAATTGTGTCGTGCTCTCGGTCGGCGGGTCGCGCTGTGGGCGTTGCGTGCAAGCCATGAATAATCAGCTGATACTGTGGACCCGTCGGCTTGTCTTTGCCAGCCTGGGCTTGGCCCTGCTGGCAGAGGTGCTGGTCTCGCTCAATGATGGCGCTCCCTGGATCATCTGGTTACTACGCCTTGTGCCCCTGTTACTATTTATTCCGGGCATGCTGGCAGATCGTTTGCGCAGTTATATCTGGCTGTGCTTTGTCTGTTTACTGTATTTCATGACTGCAGTGTTGCGGATATTTGCCCTGCCCCAGGACCCGGTCACGATTACCGGTCTGGTCGCCATTGTCACGCTGTTTATCAGTGCCATGTTGTATGTGCGTTGGCGGGCACAGCAGTTGAGGAGGGATGTAAGCAATGAGTGATACACCTGGACCGATCCGACGATTTTTCAGGGCATTCTGGAATGGGCTGACCCGTTTACGAATAGCCCTGTCCAATATCCTGTTCCTGTTGCTAGTGCTGTTCCTGATCGTCTTGTTCAGTGAAGAGGCCACAGAGCCACTGCCCGATAAAGCGGCGCTGCTGCTCAACCCCATCGGCACGGTAGTGGAGCAGAAGTCCTATGTAGACCCCTTTACCTACCTGTTTAGTGAGCAGGCGCCATCGGAACAGGAGGTTTTACTGCAGGACCTGCTCGACGCTATCCGCTATGCCAAGGACGATCCATCGATCACCGCGTTGGTAATGGAGCTGGAACAACTGTACGGGATTGGCATTGCCAAGAGTGAGGACGTCGCCACCGCCTTAGCCGATTTTCGCAGCAGTGGTAAGCCAGTAGTCGCCTGGGGTGATTACTTCTCCCAGGGACAGTATTACCTGGCTGCACAGGCAGATACGATTATTCTACACCCGATGGGTAATGTTGCGATCGAGGGATTTGGGCGCTATCAATGGTACCTGAAAGATGCCCTGGACAAGATGTCGATCACCGCTCATGTATTCCGAGCCGGCAAGTACAAGTCCGCCGCTGAACCGATAATGCGCAACGATATGTCAGCGGAAGAACGTGAAGCCAGCCAACATTGGTTGGGACAGTTGTGGCAACGCTACAGTGAATCCGTTGAGGCGCGACGGGAGCTGGAAGCCGGTTCGGTGACCCGCTACGCCAATTCCTTTGACCAGCTACTGCAGGCGCAAGCTGGCGACACCGCTCAGTTAGCATTGCAATATGGGCTGGTAGACCGGCTGGACAACCGCGTACCAGCCAACCAATACCTGGTCGAGCTGGTGGGTGATGATAATGAGTATGGACAGTATGAGGCGGTTGAATACGACCGCTACCTTGCACACAAACGGCCACTAATCAGTGCCCAGGGTGAAGATGGCCTGGTCGGGCTGATAACGGCCAAGGGTACGATCCTCGATGGCGACCAGCCGGCCGGTAACATTGGCGGCAATTCACTGGGTAGCCTGATTGTCGAGGCCGCTGACGATGATGACATCAAGGCCATTGTTCTTCGCGTCGATTCTGGCGGCGGCAGTGCGTTTGCATCAGAAGTAATACGCAACAAGCTGCGTTACGCCCAGCAGCAGGGCAAACCGGTTGTGGTATCCATGGGTAGTGTGGCCGCCTCTGGCGGCTACTGGATTGCAGCCGATGCCGATGAAATCTGGGCGTCGCCCAGCACTTTGACGGGCTCTATCGGGGTGTTCGGTATCATTCCCACCTTTGACGGCTTGCTCAATCGCATGGGTATTCACACCGACGGGGTGGGTAGTACGGACATGGCGGGTATCCTGCGCACTGATCGACCACTGGATCCCCGCGCCGCGAGCATTCTCCAGGCCAGCGTCGACCATATTTATGAACGTTTCCTCCGCCTGGTCGCCGAGGGTCGCGAAATGGAGCAGACAGCGGTAGCCTCAGCGGCGGGTGGCAGGGTCTGGAGTGGTGCCGACGCCCACGCGATGGGCCTGGTCGATCACCTGGGAGATCTGGAGGATGCCGTTGCGGCCGCCGCCCACCTGGCGGGGCTCGATGACTACGAGGTAGAGCCACTCGAGCTGCCGCTCAGCGCCCAGGAAATGTTTGTGGCTCAGCTGCTTGGTAAGTCCGTGTTCGGTATCAAGCTGCCGCAACTGGTTCCTGAATGGGTACAGCGCAGCTGGGCGCCCCTCAAAAGCCAGCTTGAATTTCTTTCCCAGCTGAATGACCCGGTGGGTGTTTATGCCCGCTGCGAAACCTGCACAGGACAATAGTATGCCGAAGGCGAGTGATCTGAAGCGGGGCAGCGTGGTCGCGATTAACGGCCAGCCATATATCGTTCACCAGATCGAGATGAAGGCGCCTTCCAGTCGCGGCGCCAACACGCTCTACAAGATTCGTTTCAACCACGCCCAGACCAAGCAGAAGCTGGACGAGACCTTCAAGGGTGAAGATATGCTGGGTGCTATCGACCTTGAGCGGCGGCGGGTGCAGTATTCCTATATGGACGGGGACGACTACGTGTTCATGGACGAAGAGGATTACAGCCAGTACATCCTGTCGCCCGAGGCCCTGGCTGACCAGGCCCTGTATATTAGTGATGGCCTGGAAGGCATTATGGGCCTATTGGTCGAAGGTCAGATCATTGGCATTGAATTACCCCAGTCGGTGGTGATGGAAATCAGCGAGACCGCGCCGGGTATCAAAGGGGCCTCCGCCTCAGCGCGAACCAAGCCTGCCAGCTTTGGCACCGGTTTGACTGTGCAGGTTCCCGAATATATGGAGACCGGTGAACGGGTCAAGATTAATACCCAGGAAGGGAAGTACATGTCCCGTGAGTAAGCCCTTTTCACTGCGAACCAGAATGAAAAGCTTCCGCTACGCCAGCCAGGGTCTGAGTACCTTGCTACGTGAGCAACACAATGCCCGCATCCACTTGCTGGCCACCTTCGCGGTGCTGGTACTGGCTTTCTATGTAGAAGTCAGCCGGATTGAGTGGGCTATCCTGCTTCTCTGCGTGGCGTCGGTGTGGGCCGCAGAGTCGATCAATACGGCGCTGGAATACCTGTGTGATGCCGCTGTACCCGATCAACATCCCCTGATCGGAAAAGCCAAAGATGTGGCCGCCGCTGGCGTCCTGATTTGTGCATTGGTGGCTGCGGTTATTGCCGGCCTGGTGTTTATCCCTTACCTCTGAGGTCCGCCAGAGACCGAATCGGCTTGTCCTCGCTCCACCATTCGTTCAGATCCTGCAGGATCATGTACAGCGATGGCACCAGCAGCAGCGTAATCACGGTCGCAAAGACGATACCAAAGGCCAACGAAATGGCCATGGGAATAATCATCTGCGCCTGGGTGCTGGTTTCGGTCAGTATCGGAACCAGGCCGAAGAACGTCGTCAGTGAAGTCAACAGGATGGCCCGAAAACGCCGGGTGCCTGCATTCACCACGGCTTCCTGCAGGGGCGTGCCCTCACGAATTGAGCGGTTGATGAAATCCACCATGATCAGGCTGTCATTCACCACCACGCCGGACAGCGCGATGATGCCCATCATGGACATCATACTCACCGCGTAACCGGTGATCATGTGTCCGAATATGGCGCCGATGGTGCCGAATGGAATGACCCCCATGATGATCAGCGGCTGCAGGTAAGACTTGGTGGGGATCGCTAACAGTGCATAGATACCGAACAGCGAAATGAGAAACCCCAGTGACAGGCTGCGGGTCATCTTGTCTTCCTCGTCCGACATGCCCGAGCGGCTGTAGCTCAGCCCGGGATACTTGCGCGCCAGCTCCGGCAGGAAATTCTGAAAAACCTCCGCGGTAATTTTTCCCGGCTCGACTCGCTCTACTTCGGCTTCCGCCTCCACCTCTACCGCGCGCTGGAAATTGATATGGGTGGTTTTGTTGAGCCCGGGTTTTACCTGCAAATCTGCCACCGTGCCGAAAGGTACGGCGTCGCCCTCTGGCGTGCGAATAAACATGCTGTCCAGGCTTGCTGTGTTGCGGCGATCGGCACTGGGGTAACGCACCATCACTTTGATTTCGTGGGTGCCGCGCTGGATACGCTGGGCTTCAGCCCCGTAAAAGGCATGGCGAATCTGGTTGCCAAGATCAAAGCGGGTTATGCCCAGTGCCTCTGCTTCCGGCAAAATGTCGATGTGGAATTCATCCGCGGAATCGCTGGCGCTGCTCTGTATGTCGTAGAGGCCATCGTAGCCTTTTAACTTGTTCTCCAGCTCCAGCGAGGCCGCTTTCAGTACTTCCCAGTCGGGGTGACTGAGGTCGAAGGAGATGTCCGCCCCAAAACCAGGGCCGTCCGCTGCGTTGAAGGAAATCGCTTCTGCGCCAGGCACTTCACCGACTTTTTCACGCCAGCGATGCATGATTTCCTTGGCGCCAATCTTTCTCTGCTCTGGCTGCGTCAGTTCCACCATCATGGTGCCGTTGGTCAAGCCCTGACCAAAGGCAAAAACATGCGCCAGCAATTTTTTATCGCCACCAGCCTCAGCCCGGTACTCGGCATCGACCTCGCCGATAGCTTCTCCCACCATCTGCATCACTTCGAGCGTTCGGCGCTGGGGCGTACCCTCAGACATGGTTAAGTCCACGGTAATAAACTCGCCTTCAATCTCCGGTTGCATGACCAGCCTGACCTGGCCACCCGCAACGAGGCCGATGGTCAATATCAGTACGCTGATAAAGCTGGCTACCGTCAGGTAACGATGCTGGATGCAGCGCTGGACAAAGGGGCGATAGTGGTACTGGACAAAATGTGTCAGCCGCTTGTTCACCCCCTCCTGTACGTGATCTACCGCTACCAGCCATTTCGACTGGGCCGGCTTACTGTGAGCCAGGTGCGCGGGCAAAATCCACTTGGATTCAATCAGCGAGAACACCAGACACAGAATGACCACCCAGCCCATGGCCTCGCCGAAGGCTGCGAAGATGCCCTCCATGTAGAGTTGGGGGGCGAAAGCCATAATCGTGGTGAGCACACCAAAGGTGGCGGGGGTCGCTACCCGGTAGGTACCGCGGATGATGGAGTCGATGCTGTGTCCGTGGCGTTCCTGCTCTGTATAGGCACTTTCCCCGATGATGATGGCATCGTCCACCACGATACCCAGTACCAGGATAAATCCGAAGATACTGATCATATTGAGGGTGCCGCCAATCAGGGGCGAGGCGAACACCGCAATGGCGCCGAGGAAACAGATGGGAATACCAATCATCACCCAGAAGGCCAGTTTGATTTCCAGGAACAGGGCCAGCACCAGGAACACCACGATGGCACCCATGGCCAGGTTCTTCATCATCATGCCCATGTTTTGTTCCAGGAAGAAACTGGCGTCAGACCAGACCACCAGTTCCACACTGTCGGGCAGCAGCTTGTTCTGTTCTTCTACATAGGCCTTGGCGGCGCGGGAGGCTTTCAGAATGTCCTGCTCGCCGATGGCCATGATGGGCAGGCCTATGGAAAATTTCCCATCGAAGATGGCAAAGCCGGTGGTGTCGGTGAAGCTGTCTTCAATATGGGCGATTTCTCCCAGCGTCAAGCGGGTGCCATCGGGGAAGGTTCTCAGCACAATGCTTTCAAAGTCGGCCTGGTGATAGGCCTGGCCTTGCGTGCGAAGCATGATGTCGCCATGTTCGGTGCGAACAGAGCCGCCCGGAAGATCGATGGAGGAAGCGGCGACGATATTGGCGACCTGGCCCAGGCTCAAGTGATATTCCCGCAGTCGATCCTCAGAGATTTCGATAGCGATCTCGTAGTCGCGCGCGCCCCAGATTTCGACGGAGGAAATATCCGGATGGGCAATCAGGTCGAGCTTGATGCGCTCGGCCAGCTCTTTCATGTCGCGCTCTTGCAGGTCACCCTTGAGCTGGATCATCAGCGCCTGGATCGGTAACTCAATCCGCCCGACTATGGGCTTCTCTGCACCTTCAGGGAAGTGGGAAATGGCGTCGATCCGGGTTTTGACATCATTCATGAGTTCCATGATGTTGTCTTCGTTTTCGGGCTCGACGAAGACCTGTGCGAAGGATTCCAGGGAATCGGATTCGATGCGCTTGATACCGTCCAGGTCCGCCAGCGACTCTTCGATTTTTAGTACAATGCCCTGTTCCACCTCTTCCGGTGCCGCACCGGGATAGGGCATGGTAATCATCACCATGTCGATGTCGAACTCAGGCATCATGCTGCGTTTGATGGTAGCGGCGCTATACAGGCCGATGACAATGATCAGGAACATCATCAGGTTGGCTGCCACCGGGTTGGTGGCAAACCAGGCAATAATTCCCTTGTGCTGCTTTTCACTCATGCGGCTTTGGCGGCGCTGTTCTGGTCTTTGTTAGCGCCCTGGTCTGGCGCCGTGTCCTGTGCCGGGGTGTTTGCCTCCGCCGCCTCCAACATGGAGTCTTGTTGTTGCAGCGTAGAGGTGCGGGAGTTGATGCGTACCCGCAGCCCCGGCAGGGCTCCGCTGACCGAGGTCAGGCTCACCAGGTCACCATTTTCCAGCCCACTGGTGACATAAATGTCGTTGCTCTCCGTGCGCAGGGTTTGTACTTTTCGATTGCGCAGGGTGAGTTGTTCATCTACCACCCAGATGAAGCCGCCAGCGCGCAGAACATGGCGTGGCAGTACCGCGAGGTCGAGCATTTCGCGGCCCAAGATGTTGGCTTTGACGAAGCTGTTCATACGCAGGGGTTTGTGCTCGCCCACCTGCAGCGCGTAGGGGTCTTCCACTCTGGCGATGACGAATAGTACTCTCGAGCGTTCATCGAATACCGCTTCAGTGCGCTGCAGCGTGGCCTGCCAGTGGCTGACTTCGCCGGCGACGTCGGTATAAAGGTCTATCGGCGGTGGTACTTTAAAGGAGCGGGAGTTGAGCACGCCGGGCAAATCCAGGTAATTGAGCTTGGCCTGTGAGATGGCCAGTCGTATTTCGGCGTAATCGATGGCAAAAATATCGGCAACCGGCGTTCCCGGCGAGGTGTACTGACCCAGGTCGCTGCGCTTGGCGCGAATGATCGCGTCATAGGGGGCGCGAATATGGGTCCGATCCAGGTCATCCTGGGCTTTCTTTAGATCAGCCTGTGCCGACAGCAGTTGTGCCTGGGCCGTGTCCAACTGTGGCTTGCGCAAATAGAGATCGGTGGCCGCCTGGGAGCGCTGGGCATTCTTGGGGAGCTTTTTCCATTCGTTATGAGCCACCTCGGCGCGGCCTTTTTCCTGTGCCAGTGTGCTTTCAGCGGACTCGACCCCGGCCCGTGCGCGCAGCAGGTTGGCCTGGTAATCCCGATCATCAATTTTGAGCAGTACTTCGCCTTTGGCGACATAGCCACCGGCATTGAACGATGGCGAGACCTCGATGATCATGCCGGCCACTTCCGAGACCAGCGCTGTCTGCCGATGTGGGGTAACCGTGCCCTGGGCCTGTATGGGAATTCTCAGGTCCTGCAGCACCACTTCGGCGACGTCGACAATGGCGATGCGCTCTGGAGGGGCTGCCAGGGTGGTATCCGGACGATTGGCAAACAGTACCAGCGCGATGACGAATGATGAGCCGATCAGCAGTAGAGGCAGAATTAATTTGAAGGATTTGGAGGCCACAGCTTTCCTTCCCGCAGGGGGAGTTTGGTAGATAGCGGCGCGCATTATACGTGCGCCGGCCGCCATTTTCATCGCAAGTTATTGATATTATTGCGACTGTGGCTGAAATTTAGATTAAATTTGTGTAATTAGTCCCGTCTGCCACCCATTTTTCAGGCGCCAATGCCGCAGATGGTCTCGTTATATCTCCAGAACCGTGCGGATGCCGCGGCCCTGGGTCAGGTCCTCCAGGGCCTCGTTGACTTCGGCCAGCGGGCGCCGCGAGGTGATCATATCCTCCAGGTTCAGTCTGCCTGCTTTCCACAGACGGATTAGCCGGGGAATCTCATGCAGGCTGTTGCTGCTGCCAAGCAAACAGCCGCAGAGCTTCTTTTCCGAGATGGCAAACAACACTGCACAGGGAATATTGATCGCGTCCTCGATGGGGGGTGCACCGACGCAGACCATCTTGCCGCCCATGCGGATGGCATTTAGCCCCGTGTCGATGAGAGGGCCAACACCGGCGGTTTCGAAGGCGTAGTCCATACCGATGCCGTCGGTCAGCTCGAAACATTTCGCTACCACGTCTTCATCCATCGGATCGATCACGTGAGTGGCGCCAAATTCAATAGCGGCTTGCCGGCGCTCGGCAACGGGATCGGACACCACAATGGTAGAGGCGCCTGCCAGTCGTGCGCCCTGGGTGGCAGAGATACCAATACCACCAGCACCCATGATCAGTACCGTCGCGCCTTCTTCCACCTGGGCGGTGTTGAACACCGCACCCACACCAGTTTGCAGTGCGCAGCCAATCACGCACACGGTATCCAGCGGCACATCCTTATCAATTTTGATGGCACCGGTGGCCGGGGTCACCACCATCTCCGCCAACGCCGCCACGCCGACACCGCGCATGACGATTTGATCGCCGCGACTCAAGCCGGTGACGCCATCGCCGAGGGTGTTGGTCATGATATTGGTGGTGTTGACGCAGAGCCCGTGCTCATTGCGCTGACAGTAATAGCATTGACCGCAGGGCGGTGCCGGGGTGAGAACAACATGATCGCCCACTTGCAGGTGGGTAACACCGATGCCGACGCTCTCGACGATACCGGCGGCCTCATGGCCGAGAATGATGGGGTTATCGCCAAAAGGCATGGTGCCATTGGCAATGCTGAGGTCTGAATGGCAGAGGCCGCAGTATTTAACGTTGACCCTGACCTCGCCCGCGCGGGGCTCCATGATCTCAACATCATCAACAATTTTCAGGGGCTCTCCGCCCACTTCCAGAATTGCAGCACGCATGGGTATTCCTCAGCAACACAAAAACGAAGGCGCCTAAGCTAGGCGCCAACCGGAGGAGTGTCAACCGCGCTAGTGCAGTCTGCTAGCCCAGCGCCGCCTGTTGCAGTTCATCAAAAGATTCCTGCAGACACTCGGCATAGAATGCCGGATCGGGCAGCATTTCGCGACAGGCGGTGAAAGACAAGCTGATGGTTCCCTTTTTGTTCTGCACCGCGCTATAAACAATGTGGAACAGGCCCACGTTGGGCAACAAGGGGCCAAAGCTCAGAGAGTCGATCAGGGTGGCGCCGCACAGATACAACTGGAATGGCGCTCCGGGAACATTGGTGATAATGGTGTTGTTAAGCACTTGCGCTTCCGCCATGCCGGTGGCGGAAGACGCGCGTAGGGCGACAGAGAGAACGTTGCCCGGCACCACATTGGTGATATCCATCATAATTTTCGGCCCCAGCGCCTGTGCGTAGGCCTTGGATTCGATGGCGGACTCGTGAATGGCGGCCATGCGCTGCAGTGGGTCTTCAAGGTCCGAGTGCAGGGACACGTTCATGAAGCCCACCATATTGCCACCCGCAGAGCGCTCATCTTCGGTTCTAACGTCAATGGGGCACCCCGTTACCAGGGGGCCCTCCGGCAATTCGTCTTTGCTGTCCAGATACTTGCGCATGCCACCGGAGACGATAGTCAGCATAACGTCGTTGATGGTGGTTCCCGGTGCGGAATTTTTGATTTCGCGAATGACCTCAAAGTCGAACTTGCGTGCATCGACGGTGCGGTGCCGTGAGATCTTGCCCTGGAAGCGCGTGGTCTGTTTGTCTTCCAGGGAGGCAAAATCTTCTTGCTCCTGGCCCTCCTTGATGCGCCGGAAGGCTGGTCTAATGGACTTGGCAAATCGCCAGACATCGCCGGGTTTCTTCCAGGCGTTGATATAGGCCTTTCCCAGCAGGCGGCGATTGGAAATTTTTTCGCCTTTCCACTTCTCCTTTTTGGGGGGAATTTCGGTGCCCTCGAGATCAAGATCGTGAATGACATTCATAAACTGGGCGCCGGTGGCCCCGTCCATCGCCGCGTGATGAACTTTCAGCAGCAAGGCAAAGCAATTGGGTGGCAGACCCTCCACATTGTTTAGACCCTCGATGATATACATCTCCCACATGGGCTTGTCTCGTGGCAGGGGCTGGGAGTGCAGGCGGGACACGAGTATGCACAACTGGCGCCAGTCGCCGGGTTTGGGCAGGGCAATATGGCGCACGTGGTATTCGAGATCAAAGTTGGGGTCATCTATCCAGTAGGGGCGGTCCAGCCCCATTGGAACCGTCTGCAGCTTGCGGCGGAAGATGGGTGACAGATGCACGCGGCTCTCCAACATCGCCAATATCTGTTTGAAGCGTACCTTGCCGCCCTTGGCCGTGCTCTGGTCATAGATGCTGACGCCGCCAATATGCTGGGGCAGGCCATCCATTTCTGTATGCAGGAACATTGCGTCCTGCCCGCTTAATTGCTCCATGAATACTGCTCCTCGCGGGATTTTCTTGTTTCTTTAAGCTTAGTGCTTCTATGTGAATGTTCCAATGGCCGATTTACTGATGC
Source organism: Halieaceae bacterium (assembly GCA_965237855.1). Lineage (GTDB taxonomy): Bacteria > Pseudomonadota > Gammaproteobacteria > Pseudomonadales > Halieaceae > CBDEGK01. The sequence goes on from CBDEGK010000008.1 coordinate 1,020,120, forward strand.
TTTTATGGCGAGACAGACGATGTAGACGAAGAGTTATCTTCTGCTGTATAAACGGGGCCGATTTTCGACAACTTGAGAGCGACCAATGGCTACTGTATTTGCTCGACCGGCAGACCTGCTGGGCACTGAAGGACAACACCTGGGTTATAGCGAATGGCTGGACATCGACCAGCAGCGCATCGACCTGTTTGCAGAGGCCACCGGTGATCACCAGTGGATACATGTGGATCCGGAAAAGGCCAAAGATGGACCCTTTGGCGCCACCATTGCACACGGCTATTTGACCCTGTCGCTGGCCAACCTGTTCCTGCCACAGGTCATGGAGGTACAGAACGTGTCCATGGGAGTGAACTACGGCTGTGAAAAAGTGCGCTTCCCGGCGGCAGTGCCGGTAGGCTGCCGCATTCGCGGTGGTGGAGAAGTGGTCTCCGCCGAGGAAGTGAAGGGCGGGGTACAGGTGGTTGTGCGTATGACTATCGATATCGAGGGTGGAGATCGCCCCGCCTGTGTTATCGATACCATCAGCCGCTTTTATCCCAGCGAATAAAGGGAATGACCCGGTCGGGCAGACCCCATTATTCTGCATCTGTGCTACCCTGCGCGCGGAGTTGGCCAGGCGGTCGCCTGCAAGCGTGCTTGCGGGAGGAAAGTCCGGGCTCCACAGGGCAGAGTGCCAGGTAACACCTGGGGGGCGTGAGCCTACGGAAAGTGCAGCAGAAAGGATACCGCCAGCTTCGGCTGGTAAGGGTGAAAAGGTGCGGTAAGAGCGCACCGCGCGACTGGCAACAGGCGTGGCGATGGTAAACCCCACTCGGAGCAAGACCAAATAGGAATCCAGAGCTGCGGCCCGCAGTGGATTCGGGTAGGTTGCTACAGGCCGGCGGTGACGTCGGTCGCAGATGAATGACCGTCCACGACAGAACCCGGCTTACCGGCCGACTCCCCTAATTTTCACCAGTGCGGCTTGGAAGTACTATCCTTAAGCCCATGGACTATTCTGAAATTCTGATTGGGCAGGCTCAGCTGATGGTCGCACTGGGCGGCTTCGCGGCTCTGCTGCTGGCTTTTCCCACCGAGGGGGAAGACGATATTCACTCGGGCTGGGGTGTCAGGGCTCTGATCATACAAGCGATCTTTTCAGCCTGTGTGTCCCTGAGCGGCTTGTTTGTGCTCTCCTCGGATCTTGCGCTCAGTGAGATATGGCGCATCTCCAGTGCCATTTATATTTTTCTCTGGTTCCCGGGAGTCCTGCTGAGTTCATGGGATATTCGACGTATCCACATACTCGGGATACGCGCGAAAAGTGCGCTGCTATATTGGCTGTGCTGGCTGTTGGGCGTAGCAGGCCTTGGCTTGAATGGCGTCAACATGATTATAGAAGAGCCCGCGTTTTCTTACTTTTACTGGGGACTGGCAACCAATGCCTTTTCCGGCTTTGTTTTGTTTGCTCAAAACGTCTTTCTGTTTACCAATGACCCAGGGCAATACGATGCCGACGATTAGACAGATTGATCCGGTTATTCGCAGGAATCGACGCTCTACCATGCAGCAGGTATTGTCATTTCGCGATTGGAGAAAGACCAGTGGACTATTTTGAAACGCTGATAGGGCACGCGCAGTTTTCAGTGGCGCTGGCAGGATTTACTTCCCTGATGCTGGGTTTATCACGTGGTAAAAAATCCGCGCTCTTGTCCGCCTGGGCAGCCCGGGTGGTTGTTATCGTGTCGATCATTTCGGCAATCATTTGTGTGGCAACACTTGGCTTGTTGACGACAAGCCTGGAGCTCTCGCAGGTGTGGTTCTTTTCCAGCATTATATATGTGGCCGTAACATTGGTGGGTATGGTGATAGTTGCCTGGGATACCCGCAGAGTTCACGCAACCGGTATCCGCGAAAAAAACCCGCCGATAACCGTGTTGTGCTGGTTGATGGTGGGCTCCGGTTTTGGATTGAACCTGGCGAATACGGTTGTGCAAGAACCGAGTTTTTTCTACCTATACGGTGGCCTCGTGTGCGGCGCGCTAATAAGCTTATTGCTGTTCATTCAGAATATTGTATTGCTCAGCAATGATCCGAGTAAAAGCAATTTCTAAAAGCCGTGGTGAGCACATATGGAAGGGAAAAAGAAAGTCAGAACTATTGACGAGGGCTATCACCAGCTACTTGATACAGACTCACATCCCATTCCCGAGTCATACCGTCGCGATTCCCCGATAGAGCCAGGTCCCACCCACGTTGCAATTGAGCGCTATACCAGTCAAGCCTTTCATGATATTGAAGTTGAAAAAATTTGGAAAAAAGTCTGGCAAATGGCCTGCCATGAAGATGATCTGCCCGAGGTTGGGGATTGTGTCCCTTACGACATCGCGCATCTCTCCTTTCTCGTTGTACGCACCGAGGAAGATGAGTTCAAGGCCTATTGCAATTCCTGCTTACACCGGGGCAGGAAGCTGAGAGAAGCTCGCGGCAAGGGCATCACGGAGCTGCGATGTCCATTCCATGGCTGGTGTTGGAACCTGGATGGATCTCTAAAAGCAGTGCCTTGCGAATGGGATTATCCTGAACTCAAGCGTGAGGAACAAAGCTTGCCTGAGGTTCGGGTAGCCCGCTAGGGGCGCTATATATTTATCAACCCCGATCCCGACGCAGAGCCTTTCCAAGATTTCATTGGCGATCTCTCCAGTCACTTTGAAGTATTACCCTACGAACAACGCTACAAGGAAGCCCACGTGGCTAAAATTGTGCGCTGCAACTGGAAGGTGGCGTCGGAAGCCTTTATGGAGTCCTATCATGTCGTCGGAACCCATCCACAGATCCTGCTCGGTGGCCTGAATGACACGGATACCAAATACGATGTGTTTGGCAATTATTCCCGCGCCATACGCTGCGGTGCACTCGAAGCCAGTGGCCTGCCGGAATGGGAAGCCATGCCGGATGATGGCCGTATCCGGGCCATGCATCCCCTCAATGGTTTTGTCTATGAGCGAACCGATGATGAACAAGTGCGGGTGACCGCGCCCGACGGAAGAGGCGGTTTATTTTCGCCTGCGGCAGAATGGATTGAGGGCGAGCTCACGGATGTCAGCCCCCATTTATGCAACTGGGTCGGCGGCAAACAACTGGCCGAGGGTTTGGCAACCATGGGTGGTAGCACGGCCTCGCCGAATAGTACCCCGATACCCGGGGAGACAAGACACCCTATGGTTGCCATGGCAGACATGCAGCGGCAGGCACTGAAGTCTGTCATTGGTGAGCGGGCCAACGACATTGCTGACATTGAGTTCTCTTCAGTATTTCTGACCTTGTTCCCCAACTTTCATCCCTGGGGCTCGTTTAATCGCATCAACTATCGGTTCCGGCCCAATGGCAGTAATCCCAATGAATGCATCATGGAGTGCATATACTTGGCGCCCATTCCCGACGACGGTAATTTTGAACCCTGTCGTGCTATACATTGGCTGGGTGTTGATGATGATTGGACAGAAGCGCCGGAACTTGGTTTTTTAGCCAAAGTGTTCAACCAGGATTTTCGCAATCTGCCTTATGTTCAGCAGGGCTTACATGCGAGCGGACGAGGCTATGTGCAGTTTGCGGACTATAACGAAACTAAACCGCGACATTTCCATCAATTATTGGAAGAATGGATTGGTCGGGATTAAGTAACCCAGCTGTGGACATATGATATGACCGACTGGAGGATTTGCCATGAATGACAAATTGAATGCTGGCACTGAGTTTCCGCAGCTGACCCTGACGGTGGGTGATGAGTCGCTGGTCTTGCCCGAGTTAAAAGAGTCGGGCTACAGCATCGTGTTGTTCTATCGCGGTCACTGGTGACCTTTCTGTCGCCGTCTGTTAGATGGCTTTGCCGAACGTGTTGACGCGTTCTCCGCGCTGGGCGCCTCAATAGTGGCGGCCAGTGTAGACAGTGCCGAAAAGGCCCAGCAAGTGGGTGAGCCCTTGCCCTTCCCGGTAGCCCACGGTGTCACCCGTCAACAGGGTGATAGCATTGGCGCCTGGTGGGAGGAAAAGCGCGATTTCATTCAGCCTTCAGAATTTATTCTGAATCACAAGGGTCGAGTCATGCACTCTACCTACAGCTCTTCCCCGGTGGGTAGAACCGATCCGCAGGAAACCCTGGTGCTACTCGAATATTTAACGCAAAGAGCGTCTCGCTAGAAACCAAGGGGCAGTGATCGGAATTCATAGCAAAATGTGATCTGCCCCTGTTTTTCATAAACAATCACGCTTGACTGTTTTATCGTGGTCACCGATTATCAGTCTGAATCCTTATGCGAGGGGATCACCGTGGCAGATATTCAACTCTTTTCTCCCGAGGCAATCCTGGACCCCTATCCCACCTTTAAAACTCTGAGGGACGAGGCCCCGGTCTATTTTGTGCCTGAAATGAATGTCCATGTGGTCACTCGATATGACCTGGTTCGCGAGGCGCTTACCCGGGCGAAAGACTTCTCCAGTAAATTCGACGCGTTTTTGGGTGGCGCTCAGGAGATGATGTTTGCGACATTTTCAGACGATGAAAAAGAACAGGCGGGCAAAATCCTCGCCCAGATGATCGACATACCACCAACCATGCTAACCCTCGACGAGCCAGAACATACCCAGTTCCGGTCGCTAGTGCAGGCACTCTTTACCGCCTCCCAGATCCGCAACTCTGAGGGTGACGTCAGGCGGGTCGTCGACAAATGCATCGCGAACCTCATCGATAAAACTGAAGTGGAATTTATGAAGGAATTTGCCTTCCCTGTCCCGCTTCAGATCATCTCTGAAAGGCTGGGCATTCCCGAGGCAGATAGAGAGTTTTTCTATGATGCTGCCGCGGCGGCGGCCGGCGCTTTGAAAATGACCCCGCTGCCCATCGAAGAGCAACTACGCAGGATGCAATTGGGCGTCGATCTTCAACAATTACACATCCGGCTGGCGCAGGAGCGAAGACAAGAGCCCCGGCAGGATATGATCACTATCCTCGCCAATGCGCAATTGGGCGCGGACAAGCGGCCGCTGTCAGACGGCGAACTAGTGAGTATTTTGAATCAGTTCCTGGTCGCTGGGCACGAAACCACCACCAGCACCTTTGGCTGGGGGATGCTGGAGTTATGCCGGAATCCTGAACTGTCGGGCCAGATCAGGGGCAATGACAAACTCATCAAGACCTTCGTGGAGGAAGTGCTGCGCATCGAAGCTCCGGTTCAGGGATTACCGCGGCGGGTCACACAGGATACTGAGCTGGGCGGGTATTCCCTGCCGGAAGGTTCGATGATCATGCTGCGTTTCGGTGCGGCAAACAGGGATGAACGACAGTTCGAAGCGCCCGATAGTGTTAACGTCGAGCGCAAGAAAAGCGGCGCGCATATGTCCTTCGGCAGTGGCATCCATCACTGTATCGGCGCACCGCTGGCCCGCCAGGAACTCAATATGGGTTTTGCGGCGTTGCTGGACCACTTTGATAACTTTAGCCTCGATGCGGATACGCCCACCGCGGAACCGAGCATTATCCTCAGGGGGCTCGCTGAATTGCCCATTCGATATCAGGCTATCTAGTACCCAAAGGGTAAGAGGGTTTGTCTTTCTTGATTTTAATTTCTTTTTCGAATAAAAAAAATATTATCTATAACAAAAAAATTCTATAGTTAATGTAAAGTGTGAACAATGCCATTTACCGGTATGTTTTAGAGCCATTTTCATTCACAAGAATTCATGTTTTTCTGACGAAAGCAGCGCTAATCCCCTGATATAGCAGCGTTTTTTCCCTGTGACGTGCTTGACAGTTTCTTCTCTGCATCCCTATAGTGTCGAAAAGTGGAAATAAGTGGGATATATTGGCTTTTTGTGGTGATAAAGAGTCAATCAATGGGGATTAGCGACCATGTTTCGTGGGGTGCAATATATCAATATGGATGCGAAAGGGCGGCTGGCCATGCCAGCGCGTCAGCGCGAGCCATTATTGAACGAGTGCAACGGCCAGTTGGTCGCCACCATCGATACTCAATCTCGCTGCCTGTTCATCTACCCGCTGCCCGAGTGGGAAAAGATCGAGCGGGATATTCAGGAATTGCCAGCACTCAAACCGGCGGTCAAACGCTTCCAGCGCCTGGTCATTGGCTATGCCACTGACCTCGACCTGGACAGCAGTGGCCGGGTGCTGTTACCCGCCTCCCTGCGTGAGTACGCAGGGCTGGAAAAGAAACTGGTACTGGTGGGGCAGGGCAAAAAGATGGAGTTGTGGGCTGAAGAGATGTGGCTGGCCGAGCGTGACCGTGCGCTCGAGGAGTCCGGCCCGGAGGCCGAGCTGCCCGAAGAATTGATGTCCCTGACCCTGTAGGTGGCGGGGATGCATCAAACAGTATTGTTACGAGAGGCGGTGGAAGCTCTGGTAACGGCGACAGATGGTGTCTATGTGGATGGCACTTTTGGCCGCGGTGGCCACAGTCGCGAAATACTTTCGGTGCTTGGTCAGGAGGGGCGACTGTTGGCGGTGGACAAAGATCTACAGGCCTGCGCGGTAGCAGCAGAGTTTAAGGAGAGCGAGGGACGGTTCGATTTTGAACACACGTCCTTCGCTCAGCTTCCCCATCAACTGCGCCGGTGGGGGATCGGCGCGGTTGATGGCATTTTGCTCGACCTGGGTGTGTCCAGTCCGCAATTGGATCAGGCTGAGCGCGGCTTTTCATTTTCCCACGACGGCCCATTGGATATGCGAATGGATACCACTTCCGGTGAAACAGCGGCCGAGTGGTTGGCGCGGGTTAAGCACGGCGACCTGGCGAGGGTGCTGCGGGAATATGGCGAGGAGCGACATGCGGGTCGAATAGCCAGCGCCATCCTGCGCGTTAGAGAGCAGTCTGCCATCACCACCACTGCCCAGTTGGCTACTGTAGTGGCTGAGGCAAATCCCAGCTGGGAGAGGCATAAGCATCCAGCTACCCGCAGTTTCCAGGCCATTCGTATTTACGTTAACCGCGAGCTGGAAGATCTCAAGGCCTTTCTTGAGCAGAGTGTCGAATTGTTAGCCCCCGGCGGCCGCCTGGTCATTATCAGCTTTCATTCACTGGAGGACAGACTGGTCAAACGCTTTATGCGGGATAAAGCTCGCGGAGATCAGCTGCCGGCGGGTGTGCCGGTGCGCGATGCTGATCTCAATCGGCAGTTAAAGATTCTGGGTAAACCGGTAAAAGCCGGGACCGACGAGTTGGCCGGTAATCCGCGGGCGCGCAGTGCGGTCCTGCGGGTAGCGGAGCGTATCTATGCCCACTAGGTCAGTCAGTGCCTCCGACCGCTGGCCGCTGCTGAATGCGGTCTTGTTGCTGGCGGTAGTCTGGACCGCTGTTACGATTGTCGATACCACGCATTTATGTCGGCAACACTATGCCCAGTTGCAGACTCTGCAGTCGGCGGAGTGGGATATGCAGGAGAACTGGAGTCGCCTGCTGCTGGAAGAGAGCACCTGGGCGGCCCATCACCGGGTTGAAAAACTGGCCCAGGAAAAGCTGGCGATGCGCGCGCCGACTGTTGACGATATGAAGGTGGTGCTGAGATGAAAGCGCCTGTTGCGAAAAAAGCAGCTGCGGCCATGAGAAAGCCACAATATATCCCCGTTTCGCCATGGCGCTGGCAAATGATTGTCAGTTTTATCTGCCTATTATTTGCATTGCTGTTTTGGCGGGTGCTGAGTTTACAAGTGTTGGAAACGGATCGGGGTTATGAATTTCTGCAGGACCAGGGTAAAGCCCGGTTTTTACGGACCTCAGTAATACCTGCATATCGTGGTTTGATAACGGACCGCCGCGGCGAGCCACTGGCGGTGAGCACCCCGGTGGTCTCGTTGTGGGCCAACCCGCGCCTCCTGGTTCAGTCTGGGCGTGTGTCAGAGCTGGCCAACGGCCTGGGCGTGTCCGCCGCGAAGCTGGAAGCGCGCTTACAGCGTTATGCAGGCAAGTCGTTTATGTACCTTGAACGGCATATGCGTCCAGCGCAGGCCGAGGCTATCCTGCAGTTGAAGATTGCCGGCGTTCGAGGTCAGCGTGAATACCAGCGCTACTACCCGGCGGGTGCGGTAGCGGCTCACCTGGTGGGTATTACCAACCTCGACGACCGTGGCATCGAAGGCATGGAGTTAGCCTACGACAGCGTGTTGCAGGGGGTACCCGGTCGCAAGCAAGTGATCAAGGATCTCTACGGTGAGGTGGTCCGCGATGTGGGGGAACTGGAAGCGGCGCAACCGGGTAGCGAGCTCAAGCTCAGTATCGATTTACGATTACAGTATGTGGCGCATCAGGAGTTGCAACGGGCGGTGGCGCTGAGTGGTGCGGACTCGGGTTCAGTTGTCACACTGGATGTGCACACTGGCGAGGTGCTGGCGTTGGTCAATCATCCCGTCTTCAACCCCAATAACCGCAGTGATGTAAAGCCAGCTCAAACCCGCAATCGTGCGGTAGTCGATGCTTTTGAGCCCGGCTCGGTATTGAAGCCGCTGGCGGTAGCAGCGGCTTTGGAATCTGGCCAGTTTACGACTGACACAGTAATAGACACCTCGCCGGGACGGCTGCGGATCGGACGTAAGGTGTTGTTGGATCCGGTCAATTATCGCGAATTGACCCTGGCCCGTGTGGTCGCCAAGTCCAGCCAGGTAGGTATTGTCAAAATGGCACTGCAGCTCGATGAGCAATCGATGTGGCAAATGTACAGTCGGCTCGGTCTAGGATTGCATCCAGGCACGAGTTTTCCCGGCGAGAGTGCCGGGGTGCTGGAATACCGTGAGCGATGGCGGGACATTGAGCGAGCCACGTTGGCCTATGGTCACGGCTTGACCGTTACGCCGCTGCAATTGGCAGTGGCTTATTCCGTTATTGGCAACGGAGGATCACGGCATCCTGCCAGCCTGGTGCCGGTGAACAGAGAGCAACTGATTTCAGAATCAGTCTTGACGCCAAAATTGGCGGCGCAGCTGCGAACCATTCTTGAGGGTGTTACGGATCGGGATGCTACCGGGCGAAGGGCTCGGGTAGAAGGTTTCCGGGTGGGTGGAAAAACCGGCACTGCACACAAGGCTGCGCGGGGTGGTTATGCGGAAGATCGCTATCTGGCGTTATTTGCCGGCATGGCACCTATCGATGCACCGCGGTTTGTGACCGTGGTTCTGATTAATGAGCCCAAGGGTGATCGCTATCACGGCGGTGAGATAGCGGCGCCGGTATTTTCAGCGGTTACCAGCGCAGCCCTGCGGCTATTCAATATCACACCGGATCGTTTTCGACGCTCGGGAGTGGCGGGGTGATGGGCTTGCAGCGCAGTGATATTCATAGCCTGCCACTGTCGGACGTGTTGGGAATGAAGCTGGATCAGGACCTGCAGGTCGGTGGACTGCAATTGGACAGTCGGTTGCTGCAAGCGGGTGATTTGTTTCTGGCCATCAGCGGCGATCAACACGATGGTCGGGACTATATTGCCCAGGCTGTTGCGGCGGGGGCGGTGGCCATTGTTGCAGATAGAGGAGTTACCGAATTGCAGCGGACTGCCGCCGGTTTCCTGCCACTGTTGGAGGTGGATGAGCTGGCGCAAAAGGCGAGTGGCTACGCCAGTCGTTTCTACGCCGAGCCCAGCACCGATATTTATCTGGCCGGCATTACCGGCACTAATGGCAAAACCACCACCTCGCGTCTGGCAGCACAGTTATTGCGACGCCAGTTCGGCCAGTGTGGCGTGATGGGTACGCTGGGTTCAGTGTTAGATGACGGTGTCGATGAAACGCTGAATACCACCCCGGACGCGGTATCGTTACAGTGGCAGTTGGCCGAGTGGCGGTCGATGGGAGTTGGCCACGTCACGCTGGAGGTATCATCCCATAGCCTGGTGCAAGGGCGGGTCGCCGCCAACCGGTTTGACACAGCGGTTTTCACCAATCTTAGCCATGACCACCTCGACTACCACGGTGATATGTCACGCTATGCGGATGCCAAGGCCCAATTGTTTGCATTCGAGGGTCTGAAGTCGGCGGTGATTAACCTGGACGATGACTACGCCGTGGAACTGCAGAAACGGCTTGCTCCCTCGGTCGACCTGGTGCGGTATTCACTTGCCAATGAACAGGCGGAGCTGGTGGCGAGCCATATACGTTATGCTGGCGATGGTATACGTGCACATCTTCGCAGCCCATGGGGCCGGGGAGAGTTGCACAGTCCCTTGCCGGCGGACTTCAACCTGTCCAACTTGTTGGCCGCTATCGCGGTTGTCTGCAGTGCCGGCGCTTCCCTCGAGGACGTGCTCGAGCATGTGCCTCAGCTGCAAGGTGTGCCAGGTCGAATGGAGTACGTTGCCAATTCGCTGCAGCTGCAGCTGGTGGTCGACTACGCCCACACACCCGATGCGCTGTTGCAGGCTCTGAGCGCGCTGCGGCCTCACACGACAGGTCAGTTGATCTGTGTATTTGGTTGTGGCGGAGATCGCGATGCCGAGAAGCGGCCGCTGATGGGGCGCGTGGCCACGGAGCACGCCGACCGGGTAATCGTCACCAGCGACAACCCGCGCAGCGAAGACCCCAACACAATTATCGAGGATGTGTTGGCTGGATGTGAGTTCGATGTCGAGGTCGACGCCGACCGGGCTGGAGCCATCAAACATGCCGTGAGCAGCGCGCGACCGGGCGACTGCATACTGATTGCCGGCAAGGGTCACGAAACCTACCAGCAGGTGGGTGCTGAGCGATTCCCCTTCAGCGATGTCCAGCATCTGCGTCTGGCAGCGGTCGGGGGGGTGCAATCGTGATGCGTGAGCTGAGCCTGACAGATATAGCCCAACCATTGCAGGGAGAATTACTTGGTGAGAATTGCAGTTTCGCCACGGTCGGGACTGATTCGCGCCAGGTTGCCAGCGGTGAACTGTTTGTCGCCCTGACCGGTGAGTCCTTCGATGGCCACGACTACGTTGAACGGGCCGCCGAGGACGGTGCGGTCGCCGCGCTGATATCGCGCCCCGGAGTATATCCATTACCGTGCCTGCAGGTGAAAGATACCCGTGCTGCCCTCGGTCAGTTGGCAGCACTTAATCGGACCCACTTCTCTGGCGTGCTCATCGGCATTACCGGCAGCAGTGGCAAGACCACGGTCAAGAATATGCTTGCCAGCATCTGCGCATTGGCTGGGCAGACCCACGCTACCGCTGGCAACTTCAATAATGAAATCGGTCTGCCGCTGACGTTGTTGCAGTTGGCACCGCAGCACCAATACGCAGTCATAGAAATGGGCGCTTCCCGGATTGGAGACATTGCCTATCTGGCGGCACTGGCGCAGCCGGATGTGGCAGTGTTGCTGAATGCCCAACCCGCGCACCTGGAGGGATTCGGAAGCCTCGCAGCTGTGGCTCGGGCCAAGTCTGAGATCTACCAGTCGCTTGCTGACAATGGCGTCGGAGTGGTGAATGCGGACAGCGAATTCTGCGGTCTTTGGGAAGAAGTGTTGGGTGATCGCCGCAGCATTAGTTTTGGTTGTTGCGAGCACGCGGAAGTTCGAGCCGAAGCCATCGAGGACCGCGGCGCTCTCGGCTGTCGCTTTGTGTTGCTATCGCCCCAGGGGGGAGCAGCGATACAACTGCAGCTCGCTGGCAGACACAATGTTGACAACGCCCTGGCTGCTGCTGCAGCAGCCCTGGCGGCGGAGGTACCGCTGGAATCGATCATTGCAGGACTGGAGGCGGTTAGAGCTGCCCCCGGACGCCTGCATGTCGCCAAAAACACCGACGGCGTTTTGGTGGTGGACGATAGCTACAACGCTAATCCCGGTTCCGTCCGCGCCGCCATCGACGTACTGGTGGCAACGCCGGGTCGGCATATCCTGGTGCTGGGTGCCATGGGCGAGTTGGGTCCCGACAGTGACCAGCTACATCGTGATGTCGGCAGCTATGCAGTCGAACAGGGCGTCGATGAACTGTGGTTGGTCGGAGACGCGGCGGTGGCGGCTTCTGGCTTCGGTGATGCCGCCAGGGTTTTCGCCGATGTTGCCAGTCTGCCTGACCTGACGAGCTGTTTCGGAGCGGGCGACGTGGTGCTGGTGAAGGGTTCACGCAGTGCCGGTATGGAACAAGTAGTTGCCACACTCACTTCCGAGTTGGGGGAAAGCTGATATGTTGCTATGGCTGACAGAATACCTCACTGGTTTTGCCAGTGGGTTCCAGGTTTTCCAATACCTGACCTTTCGCGCCATTCTCGGTGTCATGACGGCGATGGCGATTTCCCTGCTGGTGGGTCCGACCATGATACGCCGTCTCAACTACCACCAGATTGGCCAGGCGGTGCGCGATGATGGCCCCGAATCTCATCTGATCAAATCCGGCACCCCCACGATGGGTGGTGCGCTCATCCTGGTGGCAATCGCTGTCAGTACGCTGTTGTGGAGCGATTTGAGTAACGAATACGTGTGGCTGGTGTTGTTTGTGACGGGTGTTTTTGGGGCGGTGGGCTGGGTGGACGATTATCGTAAGGTGATAGAAAAGGACTCCCGCGGCCTGCCGGCGCGCTGGAAGTACTTGTGGCAATCAGTGGCCGGGCTGGCGGTTGCGTTTTATCTCTATACGGCGGTCGATAGTCCGGTGGCCACTTCGCTCTATGTGCCCTTTTTCAAAAACGTGGCCTGGCAGATGGGGCCGCTGTTTATCGTGCTGACTTACTTCGTCATTGTCGGCGCCAGCAATGCCGTTAACCTGACCGATGGTTTGGATGGGCTCGCCATTTTGCCCACTGTGATGGTGGGATCGGCATTGGGCATCATTGCCTACCTCACCGGTAATTCGCAGTTTTCGGAATACCTGAACATACCTTATGTCGTTGGGGCTGGTGAACTGGTGGTTTTCTGTGGTGCTCTGGCCGGTGCTGGCCTCGGCTTTTTATGGTTTAACACATACCCCGCGCAGATCTTCATGGGAGATGTCGGTGCGCTCGCTCTGGGCGCGGCGTTGGGTACGGTGGCTGTGATCACGCGCCATGAGATCGTGTTCTTCATCATGGGCGGCATTTTCGTACTGGAGACGGTGTCGGTCATCCTGCAGGTGGCTTCCTTTAAATTGACTGGCAAACGCATATTTCGAATGGCGCCGATTCATCACCACTTTGAGCTAAAGGGCTGGCCCGAACCCAGGGTCATTGTTCGCTTCTGGATTATCACGGTGATGCTGGTGTTGTTTGGCCTGGCAACGCTGAAATTACGTTGAGCACAGGAGAATGGGTGCAGCTTTGAGCAATGAACGGCAAACAGGAACAACACCACTGATGGTTGTCGGTCTCGGCGCTACAGGTTTGTCTTGCGCCCGTTATTTGTATCGCCGGGGTATTAATTTTACGGTAATGGACAGCCGCGATCTGCCGCCAGGCCTGGCGCAGTTCAGGGCGGAAATGCCGGAGATTGAGCTGTACCTGGGGGGATTCGACGACGCGTTGCTAGTGGCGGCGTTGCGGCTAATTGTCAGTCCGGGGGTGTCGCTGGACGAGCCCAGCCTGCGGGCGGCGAGCGATGCGGGTGTGCCGGTGATGGGTGATATGGACTTGTTTTGCGAACAGGCCGAGGCACCGGTGATCGGAATCACAGGTTCCAATGCCAAGTCTACGGTTACCGATTTACTAGGTCATATGGCGCGTGCCAGTGGCCGCGACATGGGTGTCGGCGGCAACCTGGGCCTGCCCGTGCTCGACCTGCTTGCATCACGGCGAGAGGGTTATATTGTCGAAATGTCCAGTTTCCAACTTGAGCGTGCCTTCAATCTCGAGCTTGACCTGGCGGTGTTGTTGAATCTCTCCGACGATCATCTGGATCGCCATGGCAACCTGGCCAGTTACCGACAGGCCAAGCACAAGATTTTTGAGAATGCGCGACGGGTAGTGATCAACCGTGATGATACCAATAGCGTCCCGGCATCCGGCGCGGTGGAAGTGGTCTCCAGCTTTGGGCTGGATCGTCCCCTGCCAGGGCACTTCGGCCTGGCGCAGATCGCGGGGAAAACCTGGCTTGTTTGCGGCGAACAGCAACTCATAGCGGCCGATAGACTGCGCTTGTTGGGCAGTCACAATCTTGCCAACGCCCTGGCTTGCCTGGCGCTGGGCTCTGCCCTGGGGTTTGAGATGCCAGCAATGCTGGAGACATTGTGCGAATACCCGGGCCTGCCGCATCGCTGTGAGCTGGTTGATGAGATTGCGGGTGTGCGTTACGTGAATGATTCCAAGGCGACCAATACCGGGGCAACGGTGGCGGCGTTGGAAGGTTTGGGTCAGCAGCACAATATCATTCTGATCGCTGGCGGCGAGGGGAAGGGCGCGGATTTTAACAGCCTCTCTGAAGCGGTGGCCGCGACCTGTAAATCCCTCGTACTGATGGGCGAGGATGCCGCGCAAATTGCCGCGGCGTTGAACCAGGTAGTCACCATAGAACATGCCCAGTCCCTGCAGCAAGCAGTCGACCAGGCCAGTCAGCTGGCTGTTCCCGGCGACGTGGTGTTGCTGTCCCCCGCCTGTGCCAGTTTTGATATGTTCGACAACTTTGAACACCGCGGCCAATGTTTTGTTCGAGCAGTGGAGCAGTTGCGACAGAGGGAGAGTAGCTGATGGCAACTGTGGCCGCCAACCGCCGAGACGCCATTAGTCTGCAGTGGTTTGCAGAGATGGATGCCGTGGTGATGTCGTTAGCGTTAGGCCTCATGGTGATCGGATTCGTTGCGATCACCTCGGCGTCGGTGGAATACGCAGCATCAAACTACGGCAGCGCCGCTCACCACAGTAGTCGTCACTTGATCTATATGGGGTTGGCGCTGACCGCCGCCTTGCTGGTATTCCTGGCACCCTCCAGATTCTGGCTCAACTCCGGCTGGGTTTGGTTTTTCCTGGCCCTGATTGCGTTGATGCTGGTGTTGATCCCCGGCATTGGTCTCAAGGTCAATGGCAGCCGCCGCTGGCTGGCGCTGGGACCATTCACCCTGCAGGCATCAGAGTTCGCCAAGATGTGCCTGGTGATCTACCTGGCGGGCTACCTAACGCGTCGTGAACACCAGGTGCGCAACCAATGGCGTGGCTTCATCAAGCCTATGGCGGTAGTGTTTGCCATCACCCTGTTGCTGATGGTGGAACCGGACTTTGGTGCCACGGTAGTTACCGTCGGCACTGCGTTTGGCATGCTGTTCCTGGCTGGCGTGCGGCTGGGACACTTCCTGCTGATGGTCCTGGGCAGTGTGCTGGCGCTGGTGTTGCTGATTGTGGCAGAGCCCTATCGCATGCAACGGCTCACCGCTTATACCGATCCCTGGGCTGATCAGTTCAACAGCGGTTACCAATTGACCCAGTCTCTGATTGCCTTCGGTCGTGGCGAATGGTTTGGGGTGGGACTGGGTAATAGTGTGCAGAAATTATTTTACCTGCCCGAGGCGCATACCGACTTTGTGTTTTCTATCTGGGCTGAAGAGACAGGTTTGGTGGGCGCGGCGCTCGTTATCGGCATGTACCTGGCATTGGTGTTGCGCATTTTCTGGATCGGACGCAACTGCAATGGTCGGGGAGATCAGTTTGGTGCCCATGTTTGTCACGGGGTGGGCCTAATTTTTACGGCTCAGGTTTTCATCAATATAGGTGTCAGCACCGGCCTGCTGCCCACCAAGGGACTGACTTTGCCGCTGCTGAGTTACGGTGGTTCCAGCCTGATAGCTTGCTGCTGCATGTTGGCACTGGTGCTGCGTATCGATATCGAGCAGCGTCGCGGCGGAGGTCGAAACCATGGGCGCTAGCGGCATGGGCACTGTGTTGGTTCTAGCCGGTGGCACTGGCGGCCACGTATACCCGGCCCTGGCCGTGGCACTGGAGTTACAGCAGCGCGGTTTCCAGATTCGTTGGTTGGGTACTGAGCGCGGACTGGAGAGCCGTGTTGTCGTGGCAGCGGGGTTGGCGTTGGACTTTATTCGCATTCGGGGCCTGCGTGGCAAGGGTATGGCAGCACGTCTGCAGGGAGCCCTGGTATTGCTATGGGCGGCTGTGCAAAGCCTGGTGGCGGTTGCTCGCATACGACCAGTTTGTGTGCTTGGCATGGGGGGTTACGTGTCAGGGCCGGCTGGAGTGGCAGCCTGGGTGCTGCGTCGTCCGCTGGTCATCCATGAGCAGAATTCGGTAGCGGGAACCACCAATCGCATGTTGAGCGGCATTGCCAGTCGAATTCTGGCCGCCTATCCGACGGCGTTTGGTGAACAAGCCGAATTGGTCGGTAACCCGGTGCGCAGCGATTTGTTAGCGGCGGGCGAATTCGCTCACTATGATTTCGATGGTCAGCGCCCGCTGCAGCTGTTCGTGGTAGGGGGCAGTCTGGGAGCGCTCGCCATTAACGAGGTTGTGCCGGAAGCGCTGGCTATACTCACCCAGAATTCGACGGTGATCGTGAGGCACCAGACCGGCATTGATCACACCGACAGTGTGACGGCGAGCCATCTGCAACAGGGCAACGACCATGTGGAAACCCTGCCCTATGTAGAAGATATGGCTGCGATGTACGAGTGGGCTGACCTGGTCGTGTGCCGAGCTGGCGCCTTGACCGTGGCCGAGCTGTCGGTAATGGGCCGGCCTTCGATACTGGTGCCGCTGCCCGGAGCAATTGATAACCACCAGTTCCACAATGCGCAGTGGCTGGTGGCCCGCGGCGGTGCCCTGTTGATGCCGCAATCTGAATTGACAGCACAATCTCTAGCCGACTGCCTGGCAGACCTGCTGGCACAGCCGCGGCAATTGAGCGATATGGCGGCGGCAGCCAGGGCCGCGGCATTCCCGCTGGCGACGCGGCGGGTGGCCGATGTCTGCGAGGAGGTGCGTCGTGGCTGATACGCACAGTTTCACAGCGCCAGAAATGCGGCGGGTCAAGGCTATTCACATGATTGGCGTTGGTGGCGCTGGCATGTGCGGAATTGCCGAGGTGTTGTTGAACCTTGGCTATTACGTGAGTGGATCGGATATGCGTGAGAGTGCAGCGGTGTCGCGGCTGCAGGAACTCGGTGTGCAGGTTTATATTGGCCACCGTGGTGAACAGGCAGTGGGGGCAGATGTGGTTGTGATCTCCAGTGCTGTATCGGAAGACAATCCTGAACTGCAAGCGGCCCGGGCCAGTCGGATCCCGGTGGTGCCGCGAGCGGAAATGCTGGCGGAACTGATGCGCTATCGCCATGGCATTGCGGTGGCGGGAACCCATGGTAAAACGACGACCACCAGCATGATTGCCGCAATTTTTGCCGAGCAGGGACTGGATCCGACCTTCGTGATCGGCGGTGTGGTGAACAGCACGGGCACTAATGCGCGTCTCGGAGAGGGGCGCATTCTCATTGCGGAGGCAGACGAGAGCGATGCCTCCTTCCTGCACCTGCAGCCCATGGTTGCAGTAGTGACCAATATAGAAGCCGATCACATGGATACCTACGGGGGTGATTTGCAGAACCTGCGCCGAACCTTCCTGGAATTCCTGCACAACCTGCCGTTCTATGGAGTGGCGGTACTGTGTGTGGATGATCCGGTGGTAGCCGGGCTGGTCAACGATATCGGCCGCAAGGCGATCACCTACGGTTTTTCCGAGTTGGCGGACTTCCGAATCACCGAGGTGGAGAAGCTGTCTCTTACCACGGCCTTTACTGTGCTGCGTCCAGCTCCTGCTGAACACTTGCGTGTCAGCTTAAATATGCCGGGCCTGCACAATGTGCTCAATGCCACCGCTGCGATTGCCGTGGCCTGTGATGAGGGTGTTTCCGATGCAGCCATCATGGCCGGCCTTGCGGGTTTTCAGGGCGTCGCTCGCCGCTTTGAAGTGCACGGGGACCTGGCTCTGGAAACCGGTACGGCCCTGCTGGTGGATGACTACGGCCATCACCCCACCGAGGTGAAGGCAACCCTGGAAGCCGCGCGCCAGGCCTGGCCGCAGCAACGCCTGGTGCTGGTATTCCAGCCCCATCGTTACAGCCGAACCCGTGATCTCTACGAGGACTTCGTGCGGGTATTGTCTGAGGTGGATGTGCTGGTGTTACTGGAAGTCTATCCGGCTGGAGAGGCACATATTCCTGGGGCTGATGGTCGCAGCCTGAGTGGCAGTGTGCGTCAACGCGGTGCCCTGGATCCGGTATTTGTTGCCGACATAGCAGAGGTACCCAAGGTATTGCGCGGATTGATTCGCGATCAGGACATTGTTCTGACCCAGGGGGCAGGCAATGTCGGTGCGCTGGCACAGCAACTTCAGGTCTTCAATTTCCGGGAGGTGCGGACATGAGTCCCGCTCACTTTGAGGGCAAGGCCATGGCGGTATTGCTCGGCGGGACCTCCTCTGAGCGCGAGGTATCGCTGATGAGTGGCGCCACCATCTGTGATGCCCTGGATGGCCTGGGTGTCAAGGTGCTCAAACTCGATACCGCCGAGCCCGCCTGGTGGCGGCAGCTGGCGACAGTGGATGCCGCCTTCATCATCCTTCATGGTGGTGACGGCGAAGATGGCACAGTTCAGGGCGCCTTACAGACCCTGGGTGTGCCCTACACCGGCTCCGGTGTATTGGCATCCGCGTTAGCCATGGACAAATTGCGTTGCAAGCGAATGTGGCAGGGCATTGGATTGCCGACGCCTGGCTTTGTTGAATTGGAAGCGAACAGTGATCTCGCCGCCGTACTGCAGCTGTTGGGAGATGTGTTCGTCAAACCAGCCACGGGTGGTTCCAGTATTGGTACCGCTGGTGCCCGCGATGAGGCTGGGCTGGCGCAGGCCTGGGCACAGGCTGCCCAGTATGGAGGTCGGGTAATTGCCGAGCAGCTGATTGACGGTGATGAATACACCGTGGCGGTTCTTAACGGTGAAGCCCTGCCAGCGATCAAAATGGAAACTGACAACGAGTTCTACGATTACCAGGCCAAGTATTTCAGCGATGACACGCGTTACCTGTGCCCCTGCGGCCTGCCTGCCGAAGATGAAGCAGAGCTGGCTACCCTGGCGCTACAGGCGTTCGAATCCGTGGGTTGCGAGTCCTGGGGCCGGGTCGATTTTATGCGTGACCGCGCTGGTAAGTTTTGGATTCTGGAGGTTAATACCGTACCCGGGATGACCGGGCACAGCCTGGTGCCTATGGCAGCAAAAGCCGCCGGAATAGGGCTGCCTGAGCTTGTCGGTCGCATCGCTGAGTTTGCGCTGCAGCGGGGGGAATCCGCATGAGTCGTGGGGCCACTCGCAAGCCTGGCCGCAATGGTACTGGCGGCAATCGCGTTGAGGGCCTGCTCAGGCAGTTACGCCCGGCGCTTGTGGCGGTGGGATTGTTGGCGAGCTTTTCGTTGCTGTTGGTCGGCATCTGGCGACTGGCGCAAGTGCCGGTAGAGAGAGTGGTTTTCAGTGGAGATTTGCAGCGGGTGCCGCGAGCGGAACTGCAGTTGCTGGTCAACGACAACCTGGATGGTGGCTTTCTGAGTGTTGATATCGAGGAGATTCGCGGGTCGCTGGAAGCCTTACCCTGGGTGTTCAAAGTGGTGGTTAAGCGGCGCTGGCCCAGCGACCTGGAAATTGTGGTGACCGAACAAATCCCTATTGCGCGCTGGGGTGAGAAAAGCTACCTCAATCGGCAGGGGGAAGTATTTACGCCAGCAGTCTACGAACCCTTGCCGGAGCTGCCCCGTTTGGATGGACCCATAGGAAGTCAGCTTGAACTGATGCAGCGCTACCAGTTTATGCGTGAGCGCATACAGCTGCTGGGGTTGGAGATAGTAGCGCTGTCAATGAACGGACGGGGTGGCCTGGAGGCGACCCTTCATACCGGCAGCACATTGGTATTCGGGCGTGGTCAGTTGGAACAGAAGCTAGCGCGGTTTATGGGGGTTTACTACGCGGACCTGGTGGGAAAAGAAAACCAGATTCGCTCAGTTGATTTGCGCTATCGACACGGTCTGGCCGTGGCCTGGCGCACAGGCTAATTATAAAAAAGGGGAATTCTGCTCATGGGCAGTGAACAGGAAAGAAACATGATCGTCGGTCTGGATATCGGCACCTCCAAAGTGGTGGCCATTGTTGGTGAAATCACTGCGGATGGCGCTATCGAGATCGTTGGCATTGGCTCCCACCCCAGCAAGGGGATGAAGAAGGGCGTGGTGATCAATATTGAATCCACGGTGCAGTCTATTCAGCGCGCTGTGGAAGAGGCCGAATTAATGGCGGGCTGTCAGATTCACTCGGTGTATGTGGGCATCGCCGGTAGCCATGTGCGCAGCCTCAATTCCCACGGCATCGTGGCTATTCGCGACCGCGAGGTTTACGCCTTGGACCTGGAGCGGGTCATTGACGCGGCCCAGGCGGTAGCCATTCCCGCCGACCAGCGGGTACTGCATATTCTGCCCCAGGAGTATGTCATCGACAGTCAAGAGGGCATCAAGGAACCACTGGGCATGTCTGGCGTGCGCCTGGAAGCCAAGGTGCACCTGGTGACCTGTGCAACCAACGCGTCCCAGAATATCGAGAAGTGTATTCGTCGCTGCGGGCTGGAAGTGGAAGACGTCATCCTCGAGCAGCTGGCCTCCAGTTATGCGGTGCTGACCGAAGATGAGAAAGAGCTGGGCGTGTGCCTGGTGGATATCGGCGGTGGTACCACTGATATTGCGGTGTTTACCGATGGCTCGATACGCTACTCCGGTGTGATTCCCATAGCGGGTGATCAAGTCACCAATGATATCGCCATGGCCCTCCGCACACCTACCCAGCACGCCGAGGAAATCAAGATCAAGTACGCCTGTGCTTTGACTCAGTTGGCGGGCCCGGAGGAAACCATCAAGGTGCCCAGCGTGGGAGATCGACCTCCAAGAGACCTTTCCCGTCAGGCCCTGGCAGAAGTGGTTGAGCCGCGTTACGACGAGCTGTTTACCCTGGTGCAGGCGGAGCTACGCCGCAGTGGATTTGAAGACCTGATACCAGCAGGCGTGGTGTTAACAGGTGGCACTTCGAAGATGGAAGGAGCGATGGAGCTGGCTGAAGAAATTTTTCATATGCCGGTGCGGGTCGGTTGTCCACAAACGGTAACCGGACTGACAGATATTGTACGCAATCCGATTTACTCCACCGGCGTGGGTTTATTGCTGTACGGCGCGCGGGCCCTGGAGGAGGGGATTCCGGGTCGTCGCGGGACACAATTGGAGCCAGGTGTGTGGCAGCGGGCTAAAACCTGGTTCCAAAACAATTTTTGAGCGGTAAAAACCGCCGGATGAAAATCTGGCATTTTGATAAAAAAGGGGAGAAAGACCATGTTTGAACTAATAGACAATGTACCTGAGAGTGCAGTCATTAAAGTAGTCGGGGTCGGTGGCGGCGGTGGCAACGCCGTTAAACACATGATCGCCAATACGGTAGAGGGAGTGGATTTCATCTGCGCCAATACCGACGCGCAAGCGCTGGCAGATGTCGACTCAAAGACTGTGTTGCAACTGGGTAGCAATATCACCAAAGGGCTGGGCGCGGGTGCCAATCCCGACGTGGGGCGGGCGGCAGCCATGGAAGATCGAGATCGTATTGCCGATGCCCTGGCCGGTGCCGATATGGTGTTTATCACCGCCGGCATGGGTGGTGGGACAGGCACCGGCGGTGCCCCGGTAGTGGCCGAGGTTGCGCGCGATCTGGGAATCTTGACGGTGGCAGTTGTCACTAAGCCATTTCCTTTTGAGGGCAAAAAGCGCACGGCGATAGCAGAAGCGGGAATGAAGGAGCTACAGCAACACGTGGATTCCCTGATTACCATTCCCAACGAAAAGCTGCTGGATGTGCTGGGTAAAAATACCAGCTTGCTCGATGCTTTCAAGGCTGCCAATGATGTGCTGCTTGGAGCGGTTCAAGGTATTGCCGACCTGATCATCCGTCCCGGCATGATCAACGTCGACTTTGCTGATGTGCGTACGGTGATGTCTGAAATGGGTATGGCGATGATGGGTACTGGCAGTAGCCGCGGTGAAAATCGCGCCCGTGAAGCCGCCGAGGCCGCCATCCGCAGCCCGCTACTGGAAGACATCAACTTGCAGGGTGCCCGCGGCATCCTCGTGAATATCACTGCGGGACTGGATCTGTCCCTGGGTGAGTTTTCCGAGGTTGGCGATACCATTGAGGAGTTCGCGTCTGAAAACGCCACCGTGGTGGTGGGTACAGTGATTGATGCGGATATGTCTGATGAGCTGAAGGTGACGGTGGTTGCTACTGGTCTTGGTGGTGACGCGCTAGCGGCACCGATGAAACTGGTGGATTATACCCCGGCACCTGCAGTGGGCGACGCGCCTGACTATGCTGAACTGGATCGTCCGGCGGCAGCTCGCCGCAGTGGAGCGAAGCCAGCAATGGGCCAGGACGATGGGGAGCCGACCCTGAGTAAAGCGGTGGGACATGAAGACTACTTCGATATTCCCGCCTTTTTGCGCCGCCAGGCAGACTAAAGTTCTGTCATAGCGGGGTGCTCCCCGATGGGCGCATCCTGCAAAAATAGCAGGCGCATACGTGTCCGCCAGCCTCCCCCTGGCGGCGCGATGTGCCGGCGACGTATTCCTGCCCCTGCGTGACATTCCCCGCCTGACTATGCGATAGTGGCCGCTCTCGGGGGAGAGCCGACACTTTAAATGAAAGTAATTCTGATAACTGAGAAGCATAGTGCTTCCAGGACACTGTGGTTGGGGCGTTGGTCCCGGGCGCTAGTGTCTGTCTGTTGTCTCGGCCTGCCCCTGGGCCTGATTGGACTGGGCTATTACCTGGCTCACTCGGCACAGCCCAGCTCCCGCGACCTCTCCCTGGGTGCACTCCAGGACGAACTGGATAACCAGAATCTCGCCGTTGCAGAGATACGGGCAGATGCTTTACGCAAACTACAGGCCCTGAGTTTGTCTGTGGCCGAACTGGAAGCGCGCATGCTGCGCCTGGATGCCATGGGCCAGCGTTTGACCGGTTTGGCAGGTCTGGATAACGGTGAATTCGACTTTGGGCAAGATCCAGCCGTGGGTGGGCCGCTGACGATAGCAGACGCAAGCGTCGATAATAGTGCCGTGGAGAACGAGATGGCATTGCTGGCGGCGCGTATTGCCGATCGCGAACAGCAACTGGAGATACTGCAGTCAGTACTGATTAACCGCCAGATCTCCGATGACCTCTACCTGTCGGGGCGTCCCATTCACAAGGGTTGGATGTCTTCGGCATTTGGGCGTCGCACCGATCCATTCACTGGTGCGGCCGCCTGGCACGAGGGTGTGGATTTTGCCGGTAAAGCCGGCGCCAATATAATCGCAGTGGCCTCCGGGGTGGTGACCTGGTCAGGCAATCGCTACGGTTACGGTGAAATGGTGGAAGTCAGCCACGGTGGTGGTTATTCCACACGTTATGCTCACAACGAAAAGAATTTGGTAAAGGTGGGTGACTTGGTCAAAAAGGGCCAGGTGATCGCCAGCATGGGCAGCAGTGGCCGTTCTACCGGCCCCCATGTGCACTACGAAGTCTACAAGCACGGCCGCCCCGTCGACCCTGCCAGTTACATCGCCCGCACCCGACGCTGATAGTCCCCGCATAACTGAATGAAATACCCGTGGGGCGTTTGCCGCGCGGGCTCCTGTTGCGTAGCCTGTTGAAGAATTAAACAATGATATCGAAATTATTGCGGTTTCTGTTTGGAACCAAAAATGACCGCCAGCTCAAACGTATGGGTAAGGTGGTTAAAGAAGTAAATGCGGTGGCTGAAGCTATTGGCGCTTTGGAAGATACTGCGCTTGCCGCCAAAACCGATGAATTCAAGCAGCGTTTCACAGACGGCGAGAGCTTGGATAAGCTATTGCCGGAAGCCTTTGCGGTGGTGCGCGAAGCCGGGGAGCGAAGCCTCGGTCTGCGGCATTTTGATGTGCAACTCGTAGGGGGTATCGCCCTGCACGAGGGGAATATCGCCGAGATGCGCACGGGCGAGGGTAAGACCCTGGTGGCGACCTTGCCGGCTTATCTCAATGCCCTGAGCGGAAACAGCGTCCATCTGATTACCGTGAATGACTACCTGGCCCACCGGGATGCCAACTGGATGGGGCCGCTGTATGAGTTTCTCGGCCTCAGTGTTGGCGTAATCCTGTCCGGGCAGAGCCCGGATCAGAAGCGGGATGCCTACAGCGCCGATATCATCTATGGGACCAATAACGAGTTCGGCTTCGACTACCTGCGAGACAATATGGCTTTCAGTCTTGAGGACCGCATGCAGGGGGTGCTGTCCTTCGCCATTGTCGATGAGGTTGATTCCATCCTTATTGACGAAGCGCGCACGCCGCTAATTATTTCCGGCGCCGCGGAGGATAGTTCTGAACTCTATCGTCGGATCAATAAGTTCATCCCGAAACTGTCCCAGGAACTGGAGGGTCAGGAGGGTCATTTCACGGTAGATGAAAAACAGCGCCAGATTGAATTGAACGAGGAAGGTCACCAGTTTGTAGAGGAACTGCTGATCCAGGACAATTTGCTTGGAGAAGGAGATAGCTTATATTCCGCGGTCAACCTGAACCTGCTACATCACGTACATTCTGCGCTGCGAGCCCACATCTTGTTCAATCGCGATGTGGAGTACATTGTGCAGGGCGACCAGGTGGTGCTGATCGATGAGCACACCGGTCGCACCATGGCGGGGCGGCGTCTGTCCGAGGGTCTGCACCAGGCTATAGAGGCGAAGGAAGGTGTTCAGATCCAGAATGAGAGCCAGACCCTGGCCTCGACCACCTTTCAGAATTACTTCCGTATTTATGACAAGTTATCTGGAATGACCGGCACCGCTGACACAGAAGCTTTTGAATTCCGGCAGATTTACGGCTTGCAGGTGATAGTCATACCCACCAATGTGGCCACCGCACGAACCGACCACAATGACCTGGTTTATCTTTCCCGCGATGAGAAGTACGACGCCATTGTAAGCGATGTGCAGGAGTGCATCGACAGGGGAGCGCCGGTGCTGGTGGGTACGGCCTCTATCGAAACCTCTGAGGAAATGTCGCGCCGTTTCAAGGAATCCGACATTGAGCACCGGGTACTGAACGCCAAGTATCACGAGCAGGAGGCGGAGATTATTGCCCAGGCCGGGGTGCCCGGTACCGTCACGATCGCCACTAATATGGCGGGCCGAGGTACCGATATTGTGCTCGGGGGCAACCTCGAGGCGGAAATAGCCGGGCTCGAAGCTGCCAGTGAGCAGCAGTTGGAGGAAGTCCGCGAGCAGTGGCAAGTGCGCCACAATCAAGTGATTGAATCCGGCGGCCTGCATATTCTAGGTACTGAACGACACGAATCCCGTCGTATCGATAACCAGCTCCGCGGTCGGTCCGGCAGGCAGGGCGATCCGGGTACCTCGCGTTTCTACCTATCCCTGGACGACAACCTGATGCGAATTTTTGCCTCCGACCGAGTCAAGAATTTTATGCAGGCGCTGGGCATGGAGAAGGGCGAGGCCATTGAGCACCGTATGGTATCCAACGCCATCGAAAAGGCGCAACGCAAGGTGGAAGGGCGCAACTTTGATATACGCAAGCAGCTGCTGGAATATGATGACGTGGCCAACGACCAGCGCCAGGTGATTTACCAACAGCGCAACGAGTTGCTGACTGAAGAGGATATATCGGAAACCATCTCTGTAATTCGCGACGATGTGGTCAATCAGGCGATTAACGACTACGTGCCGCCCATGAGCCTTGAAGAACAGTGGGATGTGCCCGGACTGGAGAGGCAGCTTGATGCAGAGTTTGCCGTCAAGTTACCGCTGCAACAGTGGTTGGAGCACGACGATGATATGCACGAGGAGGCGATGCGTGAACGCATAAACGCGGCGGTGGCGGCGGCTTACCTGGCCAAGTGTGTCGAGGTTGGTCCGGACATGCGCAAGATTGAAAAGCAGATCATGCTGCAAATTCTCGACACCCTGTGGAAAGAACACCTGGCCACCATGGACCACCTGCGTCAGGGTATTCACCTGCGGGCCTATGCCCAGAAAAATCCCAAGCAGGAATACAAACGAGAATCCTTCGAGCTGTTCCAGGAGCTTTTAGACAATCTCAAGTACGAGGTTGTTAAGTTCCTCAGCCATATCCAGATCCAGCGCGAGGGCGAAGCGGAGTTGATTCAACAGCGCCGTCGAGAGGCATCAGAAAAGGAGAAAATTGCTTTTCAGCACGCCCAGGCTTCGGCGATGGCAGAAGCGCCAGCGGGCCCGGAAGTGGGTGCTGAGCCCGCCGCGGCCGCACAGCCGTTTACTCGCGATTCGCGCAAAGTGGGCCGCAATGAACCCTGCCCCTGCGGCTCCGGCAAGAAGTTCAAACAGTGTCATGGCAAACTCTGATTGCCTGCCGGTCGCCGGTATTCAACTCAGTTGCGTCAGTGCGGGTATAAAAACCCCGGGCCGGCTCGACCTGGTGCTGTTGGAAATTGGCGAGGGTGCAGAGGTGGCCGCCCGCTTTACCCGCAACGCCTTTTGCGCGGCCCCCGTGCATGTAGCCAGGGCTCATTTACAGGCCGCCAATCCACGCTACCTGCTCATTAACACCGGTAATGCCAATGCCGGTACTGGTGAACAGGGTATGGTTAATGCCCGCCGCTGTTGCGAACTGGTGGCACAACAATGTGGCGTCAATACAGAACAAGTGCTGCCGTTTTCCACGGGTGTTATCGGTGAACATCTACCTGTAGCGAAAATCGAGGCGGCCTTACCGGCGGCGCAATCGGCTTTGACGGCCGGGCAATGGTTGTCCGCCGCCGAAGGCATTATGACCACCGACACAGAACCCAAGGCCTGCAGTCGACAGCTTGAGCTGGATGGCAAACAGATCACGGTGAGCGGTATTGCCAAGGGTGCGGGCATGATCAGGCCCAATATGGCGACCATGTTGGCGTACGTGGCGACCGATGCCGTTGTCAGCGCCGATTGCTTGCAGCAAATGTGGCAGGACGTGGTTGAATACAGTTTCAACCGGGTGACTGTTGATGGTGATACCTCTACCAATGATGCCGCACTGCTGATTGCCACGGGCGCCGCTGGCAATACCCCGGTGGACGACGTCGAGCATGCGCAGTATCAAGCGTTGAAAGAAGCCATCTTTGAAGTGGCCCTGCAATTGGCCCAGTGGCTGGTACGCGATGGCGAGGGCGCCAGCAAGTTTGTTGAGGTGCAAGTCACGCAGGGTAGTGATGAAGCCGAATGCCTGGAAGTGGCCTATACCATTGCCCACTCGCCGCTGGTAAAGACGGCGCTGTTTG
Organism: Halieaceae bacterium; assembly: GCA_965237855.1. Taxonomy (GTDB): domain Bacteria; phylum Pseudomonadota; class Gammaproteobacteria; order Pseudomonadales; family Halieaceae; genus CBDEGK01. Next base: position 1,047,376 of record CBDEGK010000008.1, read on the forward strand.
CCAGCGACCCCAACTGGGGCAGACTGTTAATGGCCATCGGACGGGCCCGGGTGCCAGAGTTCAATGTAGACCTGGTAACCGTATCCCTAAACGGCGTCTTGATTGCTGAAAATGGCGGCCGTGCCGCCAGTTATACCGAGCAACAGGGCGTTGCGGCGATGGCGCCGGTCGACATCACCATCAAGGTGGGCCTGGGGCGCGGCCAGGCGCAAGCCACGGTGTGGACCTCCGATCTTTCCTATGACTACGTGCGCATCAATGCGGAGTACAGGACCTGAATGATCACAGTCCATGTGGCGGTTGGGGTCATTCACCGAGAGGGGCGTATTCTCCTGTCGAGGCGACACCTGGATTCGCACCAGGGCGGACTGTGGGAGTTTCCCGGCGGCAAAGTAGAGCCCGGGGAACAGGTGACGGATGCGCTGAGACGGGAGTTGGAGGAAGAACTGGGGATCCGTGTGCAAGCCTGTGAACCCCTGCTGGAGGTACGTCATGACTACGGCGACAAAGAGGTGTGGCTGGATGTCTGGTGGGTCGGCGAGTACAGCGGGCAGGAACAAGGGCGTGAGGGACAGCCACTGTGTTGGGCCAGTCCCGAACAGTTGACAGCGCTGGCGTTTCCCGCCGCCAATATCCCCATTGTGGAAGCGGTAATTTCCCGGCTCAATGCTTAGCCGGTGACCCGACCGGAGACGAATTTGGGTGCTTGCTTGTTCCGGTGGATTATGAAAAGATCGCCGCCCCCAAAAACTGGTGATTTGATGTTTAGAAAACTTATATTCGTTTTCCTTGGTTTGATGCTGACAGTGCAGGTCAACGCACAGGATGCCGCCGATTACCGCGACCAGGTTCAAACCATGTATGTCGCATACTATGGCCGCCCGGGTGATGAGCGGGGTATTGATTTCTGGGCCGACCAGCTGGCAGGTGTAAGCGGAAACCTGAACGCGATTATTTCCAGTTTTGGCAACTCCGATGAATTTCAATCGCGCTTCGGCGACCTTGATACAGAAACCCTGGTAAATAATATATTTGTCCAATTGTTGGCGCGAGAGGCAGATGCCGGCGGTCTGGCGTGGTACGTCGAGGAGTTAAACCAGAATTGAATTACACTGCCAGAGATTGCGATCGCCGTGGTAGATGGGGCGCAAAACGAAGATATTGCCACCGTCGCGAACAAACTCGCCGCAGCCAATGGCTTCACAACTGGTTATCTGCAGGCCAATGTCAGCTACGGAGAATTTCAGATCGAGGATGCCAAGCTGTATTTGAATGCGGTGAGTAGTCTCGGTGAGAGCTTGACTGCTGCTCTTGATGGTCTGGATAACCTGCTCGAGACTTTTCCTGCAGGTGGTGCGGTGCGAGTTAAGCTGGAAACAACCCTCGGTGATATCGTGCTCGAAATGTATGAGGATGCAGCCCCAATTACGGTGGTGAACTTTCTTGCCTATGTCGATTCGGGATTTTACGATGAAACCTGGTTCCATAGAATTATTTCCGGCTTCGTGATTCAAGGTGGGCTCTGGTATGTGGATCCAGAAACTCCCACTACTATTCAACGCAAAACGCCGGGTCAGGCCATCGTTAATGAGTCCAGTAACGGGCTCAGCAACGTGCGAGGCAGTGTCGCAATGGCGCGAACCAGTGATCCTCATTCAGCTACTTCCCAGTACTATATTAATGTGGGTGATAACAGCGCTGGTCTCGATTACAGTGACGGCAATCAGGGCTACGCGGTCTATGCCTATGTCGTGTCCGGCATGGACGTAGTCGACAACATAGCCAGTATTGCAACTGGCAGTGTGCAGGGTGTTGGCAATGATTTCCCAGCTGTAGAAATGAAGGTGATCTCGGCTAAACGAGTGCCCAACTGAAAAGTCGAAGGGCGTCAGCGCCCTTTTATTTCTTCTTGAACAGGGATTTGAGCGCGTTGACCTTCTGTTTGTCGTCCTCGCTCAGGTTCTTGTCCATCTGCCTTTTCAACTCTTTGTTGGCGGCCTCCTTGGCCAACTGCTCCAGGTGATTGGTCACCGCCTTTTCAGCTCTCTTCAATAGAATGGCCGTCATGCGGTTGGCTAGCTGCTGTGGGGTCAGGCCAGTCTCCGCACTGCCAATATCTTTCATGTTGATATCGGGGATATCCAGGCTTCTATCCCCCCACTGACTGGTGATCAGTGTGGCCCGGTTATTGATAAATCGGAATTTCTCGACCATCAGCCGCACCTCAGGGCTACTCTGTGTAGGCTCCGGAGCTGCGCCGGGCGCGGGTTTACTCGCAGCGCTCATGTTATTCAGCAGGTCTTTCAGGTTGGTGCTGGCGGCTTTCTGCTCTGCCAGTAACACCGCTCCATCGATCAATATGTCTCGGATCACGATCACGTCAGCGGTGATGCTGGCCGGGTCTACCTCCAGCACTATCTGCTCCATGCGAAAGGCGTAGTCGCTGTCGTACCCCGCTGGGTTAGCGATGGTCAATCCGCGCAACTCGCCCCTACCATCCTCCGGTGACAGGGTGGCGCTGTCGAGGGTCACCGTGGTCCCTATGGCCTTGCTACCGGCGCCCTCGATGACTTGTTTGATGATGTCGTCAAGGTTGCTGAGCACCAGGGTGGCGACCAGCGCAATCACAGCGATCACCGCCACCACCAGTCCAAGTAGGATTTTCCCGGTTTTGCCCATCTTTTTTTTCCTTTTCGAATTTGCAGGGATGCCATCCCACTATAGATCACAACTCGACGCTTGGGCATAATGGCGGCCATGTATCACCGCTATTTTGGTCTTCAGGAAGAGCCGTTTTCGATCGCGGTCAATCCCCGTTATCTCTATATGAGTGACCGGCATCGCGATGCCCTGGCGCACATGCTCTATGGCGTAGGGGCGGGCGGAGGCTTTGTCTTGCTCACCGGCGAAGTGGGTACCGGCAAAACCACTATCAACCGCTGCCTCTTGGAGCAGCTGCCAGAGAAGACCGATATCGCCATTGTACTCAACCCGGCATTGAACACTGTAGAACTGTTGGCAACGGTCTGCGATGAACTGGATATTTGTTACGATGCCAACGATTACACGCTAAAAACCCTCACAGACAAGTTGCATGAATTTTTGTTGGCAAACCATCAGCGCGGGCGGCGTACGGTGCTACTAATTGATGAGGCGCAGCATCTCCAATTTGATGTGCTGGAACAAATTCGCCTGCTCACTAACCTCGAGACCAATACCCAGAAACTCCTGCAGATTATCCTGGTGGGACAACCGGAACTGACGGCCATGTTGGCTCGCCCTGAACTTCGACAGTTGAATCAGCGCATCGGTGCTCGTTTCCAGCTGGAACCGTTGAATCTGCGGGAGACAAAGGCCTATATCAGGCATCGCCTGCAGGTGGCTGGTCTGGCTCCGGGCCAGGAATTGTTTCCAGGCTCGGTGGTAAAAGCAGTCTACAAGCGCAGCGGTGGTATTCCCCGTCTGATCAACCTGCTCTGTGATCGCACAATGTTGGGCAGTTACGGCCAGAATAAGTCTCGGATTGATATGGCGGTATTCCGCCTCGCCCAGGCTGAGGTTTTCGGTAAAGAGCCCAGGCCCAAAAAATCAAGCAGGCCAGTGTGGAACTGGTTACTTGTCGGCACAATAGCGGCCGCGGCTATCGCCGCTGGCAGCTGGCAATTTCGTCCCATCCCCGCGCCGGTACCCGTGGCGGTAGTACCTCTTGCTCCCGAGCCTGAGCCAGAGCCTGTCAGTACGGTACCCTTGTACTGGGACGCTGAGTTTTCCAGTGTGTTGGCAAACTTAGCGCAATACCGGGGCGCTCAAAACACGGGTTCCGACACCAGCTGCAGAATGCTGGAAGATACGGGGTGGCGCTGCCTCAGCCTGCGGGCTGAAAGCTGGAACGAAATCATGGATTATGGCGGGCCCGCGGTGATTACACTGGTCACCGATGCGCGCTACCAGGTCTATGCGTTGTTGTTAACGCTGCGGGGCGCGGAGGCGGAGGTACTGGTTGCCAACCAGCGCGTTCAAGTGCCCGTGTCATTGCTGGCGGATCAGTGGAATGGTGAGTTTACTATGTTGTGGCAGCCACCAGAGTCATACTCTCAATCGCTCAGAGAGGGCGCAAAGGATCCGCTGGTGGCCTGGTTGGCGCAGCAATTCGCACAACTCGATGGACAGCCAGCTGCACTGGCCACGGAGGAGTTTAATAGTACCCTGGTGGCCCGGGTGCGGCTCTTTCAACGTCAACAGGGTCTTGCCGATGATGGCGTGGTGGGTGTAAAGACACTGATGAGGTTGCAGCAGGCACTGCTTCGTTCATCTGCGGACGCGAGCTGATGTCCCTGATTCTTGATGCCTTGCAGCGCTCGGAACAGGAGAGTGAACACAGCAGCCAGACGCCGGGGCTACATACCCGGCACGACCTTATCGATAGCTCTCGAGCAGGCCCCGGCTACCGGTGGTTTATTGCCGTTGTTTTATTGGCGCTGTTGGCGCTGGCGGTAACCTGGTGGGGGTTGCGTGGGCCCGCTGAACTCCCTCGTCTGCCCGAGCCATCTTCCGTGGTGGAGCCTACCGTCGAGCTTAAGGCCGAACCTGAATCAGACCATGAACCTAAGGCGATTGCTGTTGCCCTGCAGCCTGCCCACGACTTCGCGGAAGTAGTGGCTCTCTATGAGCAGTTATCATCGGCGCAGTCCGCGGCCGAACCAGCAGGGGGGCGCGCGCAACTCAGTGCCGCCGCCGAAGAACCGACAGCGGGGGAGGCGGAGCCTGCCCTGGATATAGACGGCCTCACCAAGTTGGCGCAGGCGGAGCTGGAGGCTGCGCCTGTGGAAGCACATCCTGCACCGCTAATTGTCGAATTGTCTCAGCGTATCAAAGATCAGATCCCCAGCATTTTCTTCCGCAAGCATGACTGGTCTTCGGCAGCGGCAACGAGTAGCGTGCACCTGAACAGCGGTGTCTACCGGGTCGGGGATACGGTGGCCCCTGGGCTCAGACTGGTAGAAATTCTTCCAAACTCCATAGTTCTGGACTATCGCGGGGAGGAATTTCGCCTGCGTGCATTGAATAGCTGGGTCAACCTATGAACGTTTTCCTCGGGACATTTGACGGGGTGCTAGCTGCCATGTGCGAGCACATGGATGTGGCGCAGGTGAGGTCCCAGCATGGCAAGCTGCGCAACGCACGTTTACTGCACAAGCTTCAACAGCAGGGGGTGGATTGGCAGGAACTTGGTGCCAGGGGTGATTTCGATAATTGGATCGCGGCCCAGGGGCCAATCAAATTGTGCGTCGTGGCGGGGTTCTCCTACATACTGCCTCAGTCCCTGATCAGTAACTGCGCAACGGTCATTAATTTCCATCCCGGATTGCTACAGCAATGTCGCGGACCGCAGCCGGTTGCAGCCGCGATTGAGGCGGGCCACCAGGACTTTGGTGTGTCGGTGCATAGAATTGATTCTGAGGCTATTGATGCCGGACCGATCATTGAACAGCAGGTCATTCCCATCAATTACGGGACAAGCTATGGGGCTAACTACCAGTCCATCAAAGCCGTCATGATTGCAGTGGGGCGGGAGGTATTTTCCCGTTTTGGTGATAGTGAGTGGCCGGCGGGGAGCGCCTGGGATGTGTGCGAGGAAGCCTATTTGCCAAGACTATCGAGTGAGCGACTGTTAGCCCTGGTGAAAGCGCCCAAGCTGACGCGTTGGCAAGCGTGAATGAACCTGCTAATGTTTTACAGCTAACACTAAAAATCTAAGGATTGTTCGCATGAAAACTGTTCTCGCCACGTTATTTCTATTGGTTACTACCCAGGTATCTGCCGAGTGTTCGCGGCCAGATACGCCGGTTGTACCCGACGGCGCCGAAGCTGACCTGGCCGAGATGGTGGAAGGCCAAAAGGCGGTCAAGGCTTATGTTGCGGCGAGTGAGGAATACCTGCTGTGTCTTACCGCTGAGGGTGAAGTGGTTGAGGAGACCGAGACTGACGAGGAAAAAATGGAGCGGATTGATGAATACAACTCCTCAGTTGACGAGCAGGAAGTTGTTGCTGGCGAATTCAACGCCGAAATTCGCGAATACAAAGAACACAACCAGTAGCGCTTAGCTCAGGCTGGCGACACTCTTCAGTATCAAGCTGACCAGCTGACTTTGTTGGTTCACACCGGTTTTTGAGAAGATCGCGCGCAGGTGCGCGCGCCCTGTGTTCTTGCTGATCCCCAGTTCCGTGCTGGCTGCCTCCAGGCTGGCACCGTTGGCCAGTGCCAGCGCCAATCTGGATTCCGCCGGTGTCATCGTGAATAACTCACCGAGGCTGGCAGGGGACGGGGTGGCTTGCAACAAGGGGTCGCTGATGAAAATTGCCAGCCTGGCCTGGCCGGCATAATTGGGGTCGCTGGCGATAGGTTTCGCCACCAATGCCAGCGGTGGGCGGCCACCATCACGATTAATTGACAAGGTCTGTGCCAGCCCTGAACTCTCCTCGCCTCCGACCTGAGAGATAATAGCTTTCAGGCGACGGTCTGTGGTGCTGGCGGACAAATATAGTCTTCCCTCTCTATTCAATATTGAATTGTCTACTGCCAGCAGCTGTTCCGCATCGGTATTGGTGTCCAGGATCTGGCGGTCGGCGCCGACAATAAAGCTGGCAACGGCGAGTCGGTTCATCGTATTGGCAAACAGTGACTTGTGGGTGCGCTCTTCCACCAACTGTCGGTATATATCCACCGCCTGCACCAGGTGTGGTGCTAGCTGCTTGAGAAATATTTTGTCGGCGGCATCGAAATCTAACGCCTCACGGCCGCGTACCCATCTGAAGCTCGCAAGTAATTGCTCGGAGATTGGTAGGTCGATGCCCATGACATAGTGGGCATTACTGGGCCGCAGCAACTGCTGGTAGAACTCACTGTCTTCAAATACCTGTGGGTCGACAAATTCAGAGAGCGTTACCACTTCTCCCGGCGGCAAATTGATGAAAGGGTCGAGCTTGTGAAAATGGCTGCGATAGGGGTTCTCGATCTGCTCGGGATCAATGGCGGTCAGTCCGGCACTGAACATAATGACTTGTTCGAGCTTGTGTTGAGGTCTCAGAATCAGCGTGCCGGAACTGGCGTTGAGGGCAGAGTTGAGGGCAGCGAGCGCGCCCGACCAACCATCTTCATGCCAACTGGCGCGATAGATTGCCTCAACCTGATCAGAAAACAGTTGAATAGTTGGACTCATGCGGCTCATCTTAACACCGGCTGAAGTAGGCGCTGGATTTACAGCTGCCGTGGGTGTTGAATGTGCACCTCAACAGGAGGAAGTGATATGGCTGTTTATGCGATGACAGGTGGAGCTACCGGCATCGGTGCTGCACTCAAGGAGCAATTGCGCCAACAGGGTGACACCGTGTTTGTAGTCGACATCAAAGACGGCGATATTGTTGCGGACCTTTCCACCCCAGAAGGCCGGCTGGCCGCTATCGAGGGTATCGAGGCGCTGGCGCCCGAGGGGCTGGATGGCTTTATTCCCTGTGCTGGCCTGGGACCGCATGTGGGCAATCACGCCCTGGTAGCGAGAGTGAATTACTTTGCGGTGATCGCCACCATCGAAGGCCTGCGCGAATCGGTGGCAAAGAAGAATGGCAGTATCCTGTTGGTTTCCTCCAATTCTGCGCCGATGATGCCCAATGAAGATGAATTTGTGCAATTGTGCCTGACTGGTGACGAGGCGGCCGCCTGCGAGTTGGTCGATGGCCGCGATGGCCATACAGCCTACGCGGGCTCGAAACGCGCGATTACTATCTGGATGCGCCAGAACGTCAATGACTACGCCCGCGGCGGTGTCAGACTCAACGCGGTAGCGCCCGGGATCACTCGCACCCCACTATTTGAAGCAGGCCTGGAAAATGAAGAGTTTGGTCAGGCAATGCGCGATTTCAGTGAGATGACCCCGGTGGGTCGCGATGGTCAGCCCGATGACATCGCCAATGTCATGCGCTTTTTGCTGAGCGCGGAGGCCAGTTTTGTCTGTGGTGCTGTAGTCTTTGCGGACGGTGGTACCGATGCCCTGATGCGCCCGGATAGTTTTTAAGCACCTAAACAGGTTCCGGTTGTCCGGGGTGGTTGCTGATAGGGCAGTACTTACTGAAATGGCAGCCTGGTTTTATGGGGATAGGTGAGTCGGTAAGCCTTGTCGTACACCGCGTTCGTATTTACTTCAGCATCGGCTTCAACCCGTCGGGAAATCATAGTGACCGGGAACAGGTAGTACTCTGTAGCCGGCATGTGTAAAGCCCGGCTGCGCCCCAGCTTGTCCTGGTAAATGATCCATCTCATGCCCAGTTCCGCCGCCAGCAGGTCGCCGAGCACCACACCCATGGCCTGTAACTCGAGGGTCTGATCGGCTCGCACCAGTTGTCGATCCAGTAGCTTTTGCAAGATGGACAGATCATTGGCCTTGTCGCCATTAATCTGCTGGCCAAAGTGGGTGCGTGCCAGGCTGTCTATGCGATCGCGCTGGCCCTGCATGAACCGCCGGTCGATGTTGGTCAACTGGGTAATCACGGGTTCGCCGGCGGCAGTGGTGGGGGCACTTAACAAGCTCAGGCTCAGGCTCAAAATCAGTAGTCTGGATAGGCAAAACATGGGTCGATCTCCTATATATTGCGGGTTCCGCTGCGGTCAGGTTGTTATCTCAGCTGTGGCATGGATAATGGCGGTCTTCCACAGGAGTATATAGATGATTAGCGGCAGTATCGTTGCCCTCGCAACCCCCATGCACGATGATGGGACAGTAGCTTGGGAATGTCTAGATTCTCTCCTACAGATGCATGTGGCACAGGGCACCGGCGGCATTGTAGCCGTGGGAACCACGGGGGAATCCGCCACACTTTCAGTGTCTGAACACTGTGATGTGATCGCTCGGACTGTGGCCTCCATAGCCGGGAAAATACCGGTAATTGCGGGCACCGGCGCCAATAACACCACCGAAGCCATAGAGCTGACCGCCGCCGCCCAGCGGGTCGGAGCCGACGCCTGCCTGCTGGTGACGCCCTACTACAACAAACCCACCCAGGAGGGTCTGTACCTTCATTACAAGAAAGTGGCAGAGTCTGTGCCTATCCCCCAGATACTCTACAATGTGCCGGGTAGAACCGGTGTCAATATGCTGCCGGAAACGGTGGCGCGGCTGGCTGAGGTGGACAACATCATCGGTATCAAGGAGGCCACTGGCGACCTGGAGCAGGGTCGCCGGGTGCTGGAATTGGTGCAGGGAAAAATGCAGGTATTTTCTGGTGATGATCCCACCGCGATGGAATTGATGCTGATGGGTGCTGTTGGCAATATTTCGGTTACCGCTAATGTGGCGCCTCGAGCCATGGCCGATTTATGTGCGGCCGCGATGGCTGGTGAGCGCGATAAAGCGGAGCAAATACACACAGTGCTGACGCCACTCAACGCCGCGCTGTTTCTAGAATCCAATCCCATCCCGGTGAAATGGGCGCTGCAACGCATGGGCCTGATCGGTGGCGGCATTCGCCTGCCAATGACCCCGCTGGCGGAACAGTTTCAGCCCGTCGTAGAACAAGCGCTGCGTGAAGTAGGAGTGATGGTGTGACCCGAATTTTACTACTGCTGGCAATAGCGGTTCTGGCAGGTTGTAGTTGGCTGACCGGTGATGAAGGATATTTTCGCGATCGCAGCGATGATTATCGGCTGGCGCGTACTGAGCCAATTTTGCGGGTCCCCGCCGACAAAGATGATGAAGCTCTGCAACAACTCTATGTGATACCGCCTATTACTGAAGATATTCGCGTCACTGGCGTATTCGACGCGCCGCGACCAGCGCCATTGGTTGCGGGATCCTCAGAAGAGGTCGTGCGGATCCAGAAATTGGGCGAGCAAGAATGGATGCTGGTGGCTATTGCACCGGGCCAGTTGTGGCCCCAGGTTCGCGGCTACCTGAGTCAGGGGGCGATTCCAGTAGCGCGGCTCGAGGCGCGTGCCGGCCTCATCGAAACCGCCTGGATTCCAGGGCAGGAAGGTAAGATGGCGCAACGTTACCAATTCAGGATCGAGCAGGGTGTGCAGCGCAATACCGCAGAACTGCACGTATTGCAGATGTACCAGGCCGGTGACGTAAACAGCTGGCCCAAGGCCTCCGCTGATAACGCCGAAGAGCGCCTGGTGCTGCGTGAGTTGGCCCAGTACGTGGCCAACAATTTTGAGCAGGCGCCGGTATCGATGATGGCTCAACAGTCAATCAGTGCCAGTGGCCGGGTCAGTATGCAGGAAGACAGCGACGGCAATCCCTTCATTAAGCTAGAGCTGCCTTTCTACCGTGCCTGGGCCTCCATGGACAAAGCGCTACAGGAGTCCAATTTTGAGATTCTGGATCGAGACCGCAGTGAGAAAGTTTATTTTATCCACTATGTGCGGCCACTCGAAGAAGAATCCGGTTGGCTGGACTGGCTGTTTGACAATAGTGATGAAGCGCCGGCCAACCAGTTGTCGCAATATGACTACCGGCTGCAGATCGATGAGACCGGTGCCGAGGCGGTACAGATATCCATTCACCGACAGGATGGTGGACCACTGACCCAGGGACATGCCCAGAGCATCCTGGCCCTGATCAAGGGCAATATCGCCTAGTGCGAATTGCCTCGCTGGGCAGTGGCAGCCGCGGCAACGCCACGGTTGTTCAGCACGGATCGACTACGGTGATGGTAGATTGCGGTTTTTCCATTCGGGAGACCCAGCGCCGCCTCGCCAGCCTGGAATTATCTGCTGAAGAGTTAGATGCCATTCTCGTTACTCACGAGCATACCGATCACTGCTCAGGCGTGGCGCGCCTGTCCAGGCGTTTTGATATTCCTGTCTACATGACCCATGGCACCCTGGCCAGTGGGCGTTGTAGTGACGTCGCGGCGCTGGGCCATTTTCACAGTGAACACCTGTTCTCGGTTGGCAGCCTGGAGATTATGCCAATTGCCGTACCCCACGATGCGCGTGAACCCTGCCAATTCGTGTTCTCTGCCGGCGGTATGAAAATAGGCGTACTAACTGACCTGGGCAGTGTTACCCCGTTAGTGCTGGATCATTACGCCGGCTGCCAGGCGCTGCTGCTGGAATGTAATCACGACCGACAAATGCTTGCCGAAGGCCCCTATCCCGCATCATTGAAGCGCCGTGTTGGGGGAGATTGGGGGCATTTGAGCAATGTGCAGGCGGCCCGGTTGCTTGACTGCCTACCGGGCGAATTGCCCACGCAGTTGATAATCGCCCACATCAGTGAGCAAAATAATTCTCGTGGGGCGGTGTCCGCCGCGCTCAGTGCGTCTGGGCTCGACACCTCAGAGCTGATTTGGGCCAGTCAGGAAACGGGCTTCGATTGGTTGGAACTGATCTGAGCGCAGCTCTAACAGTGTTCCGGTGCATCAATTTTCACTGCCGTGCGCTGGGCCATGTTCGCCAACTCCTGGCAGGCTAGTTCATCATTACCCGCAACATTCAGATAGGTGAGGTTGGGTAGCTGGTAGATCGCTCCCAGACTGATCAGCTGATTTCCATCCACTTGTAACTCTGACAGTCTTGCTAGCTCGAGCAGGGGCGTTAGCGTGTCGATGTTGTTGCTGGACAGTTTAAGCCTGATCAGGCCACTGAACACCTCAAGTCCATGCAGGTCCCCGATGCCCGCATGGGAGCAGTTCAGCTCCTCTAGCTGGTTGGCAGCGGTGACGCCTTGATCTCTAATGGTCTGATGTACACAATCACGCAGGTTCTCATCGGCGATGCTATAACTGTCAAAGGGCGGCTCCGGGTTGTACAGAACTTTGTCGTTCACTGTGAAACGATAGCCAGCGCAGGCACTTACCAACATTGCCAGGAGCGTGAAGCCGATCACAGTTCTGAGCATTTTGCCTTCCATCTACTCTCCTAGCCTTCTCCAGAGCATAGCCCCGGCGCCGAATTTCACACTATAATGCGAGAGAACCCTTGTTACTCAGAAGAGCTCGACAATGTCCAGCACTCCAACAGCCGCAGAACCAGGCGGCGTATCGGCCGGTGAAGCCATCAGTATAGTCCAGCGCGGCAACCTCAAGTCGCTGGAAGCTACCCTGCGTAAGCAATGGCGCCTCGGTCAGAATATTGTGCTGTGTTGGAGCTCCAACGAAAAAGGCATTATGGCGCTATTGGTGCCTCACTATTTTTTGGGTAACTACTCCGCCAGCGATGGCGACAGCGACGAGCGTGACAATGAAGCGTTTATCCGCCAGCTGATTTCTGGCAGGCGCCGCAAAGACCGCGAGGAGTTTTTTGAAATTGCCAGTCGATTCAATGTTTCCGCCACCTTTATTAAATTATCTGAGCCGCTGGAGGAAGACCCGCGCCTGATTGATTCGGTGGAACAGATCATCAAACGTTACGGGCTCAGTTATGTTGAGAACCGCGCGGTATTGCTGTTTGATATAGCCGAATTCTCTCTCTATACCCCCTTCGAACAGGCCAGTCAGCTCAACAGCCTGTCTTACTCGATGAACTCTGCCTACAACAAATTACTGGGCCAGGGCATCGACATCAACTTTGCCCGCACCACTACCGGTGATGGCTACTATGTCTGGAACCGTGATATTAGTGATGGTGCTGACCGGGATTTATTGTATTTTTTACTACTGGTTATTGCGGATAACGCCATTGCCCGCGAGGCCAGTAAAGGCAACACCGTGCCTGTGATTCGCATGGCCTATCATATAGGTAGTCACTACGAGCTCTACCAGGCGGAGGGCGTGAATCCCACCGTATTCAGCTATATCGTCGGAGACGTCACCATCGAGCTCGCACGGATGCTGGATCTGGCTCAACCGGGGCAGCTCTACGTCGGTGATTTCCAGGTGCCCCTGCCGGATGAAGCCGCGGGTGGTCTGGTCGACACACCGGCTTACCTGGCCTACTGTAGCGAGCAGTTGCAAAAACTCTACGGCATACAGCTGGCTGGCGAGGCAATTTCCTCAATGAGCTGCGATCCGGCGCGGACGGGCGGCGTCCCTCGTCGATTCCGGCTGACCGATAAACACGGTATTTCCCGCGCCGCCTATAGTCTGCAGATTGACATTGCCCTCGAATCCGGACGTGAGTTCACCCTGGGGTTAACAGATGAGGAGTTGCCTGCGCCGCTCGATAACCCAGAGGGTGGTGAGAGCGAGAGCATTGATGGCCGCAGTGTGATCGATATCAACCAACGCGCGGCTAAATCGGTGGTGGAAGAATGAGTAAGCCTCGCCACACAGATGTTAGTGACCGCGTGGACGTGACAGACCCTGTTGCGGTCAGTGACGCGATAGTGGCAATATTCAGCGCGCGTTATCCAGGTGCCGATCTGAGCAGCATTCCAGTTCTTGTCGCCGACTTCGCCCGGCTTTATCGAGGCGAATATCCGGGCTTTCACGGTTGTGATGTGGGTTATCACAATATCCAGCATGTGCTGGACGTCACCCTGGCCTTGGCCCGCCTGATCGACGGCCACGAGATGGACCACCGACAAGATGACCAGCTGGGATCGGAGCTGGCAGTGGCTGGCATTGCCTGTGCCCTGTTTCACGATTCCGGTTATATCCGTCGCACCCGCGACAGCCAGCATAAGAATGGAGCCGAATATACCCGCATCCATGTGAGTCGAAGCGCGACGTTCATGACGGAATATCTGCCAACAGTAGGGCTAGCTTACGCGGTGCCTATTTGTCAGCGTATTGTCCACTTCACGGGCTACGAGGTTAATCCCACGGACATCGAGGTGCCAACGGATGAGGAGCGGACACTGGGATGGTTGTTGGGAACCGCCGATCTCATTGCGCAGATGGCAGATGTGGCCTACCTGGAAAAATGTCGTGACAAGCTATACCCGGAGTTTGTTAAAGGAGGTATGGCGGGCGCCCAGGGTGAGTACACCAAGACCGGCATCATCTACAAGTCACCTTCCCACCTGATGCAGTCGACGCCAAACTTTATTCGCAGTGCCATCCAGGTGCGCCTGGACGGCTATTTCCACTCCTGCTATCGCTATGCCGCGGATCACTTCGGTGGGAGGGACCTCTACATGGAAGCCATACAGGAAAATGTTGCCCGCCTGGAAGCGCTACTGGCGAAGAACGACCCCCAGGTACTGCTGGGCGACGCCCTTTCTCCCGAAGACAGTTGAAACTTCACGTCAGCAGTGCCGACGCTCGCTACCACAGCCGGGCGCTGGCACTCGCCGAACAACTCCAGCTGCCGATGGACGAAGATGATGCTGAATTGGCATTGACGGTATCGGAGCAAGGCATTTTTCTGCAGGTACTTGGCAAGCGCGCTCCTGGCCCGGTCGGTGTAAATTTCGGCTCCACAAAAATGACTCATCGCCGCCGCGGCGGTCAGAATGAATTGCTGGGTCGCGCGGTGGGCGTGGGCAAGCGCAAACCACTGTCGGTGGTGGACGCCACCGCGGGCCTGGGTGGTGATAGTTTCGTATTGGCAGACCTGGGCTGCGACGTCATCAGTCTGGAACGATCTCCTGTCGTGCACAGTCTCTTGCTTGACGGTTGGCAGCGTGGCGCGGATGACGGCCAGTCCGCGGTGAGGGCTGCCTGCGGGCGCATGCAAATCAGACTAGCAGATGCCGTAACGTGGTTGAGTGACAGCGCCGGTCCCTTCCCCGACGTGGTATACCTGGATCCAATGTTTCCCGAGCGTGGCAAGGCCGCGCGAGCTCGTAAAGAGATGTGGCTGTTTCAGAGCCTGCTCGGCGAGGATGAGGACATTCCGGCGCTGCTGGCGGTGGCACTGCAGCGTGCGGCCTTTCGAGTGGTAGCCAAGCGACCTCTGAAGGCGGCTGTCATAGAAGGGCCCGAGCCGACTTTTGCTATCAAGGGCAAGGCTGTGCGCTTCGATGTCTACAGTAAGCGCAAGTTGCAGGATTAAGCTTTCAGCTGCAGTTTATGCACCAATTTGCCTGTGCTGGTGCCTTGTATCAACAAGCTGAAAAGGACTACGCCAAATACCATCGACTGAATCGTCCACCAATAGGGCAGGGATTCCGGCAGCGCGAGCACCAGGGCGATGGCGACGGCACCCCTCAGTCCACCCCAACTCATTAGCAGTGACCAGCGTTTATCGATGTGACATCCTAACAGACCGCTCAGTGTGTTACAGCTGTAGACAGTGGCGAAGCGGGCCAACATGGAAGCGGCGATTGCCAACACCATGGCCAGCCACCGGTCCTGAAACATGCCCCAGGTGATTACCAGACCCATCAATGTGAAGAGGATGGCCTGTAACAAGAATCCCAGCCATTCCAGGCTATCATCGGCGCCGCGCATCAACTGGTGCCGCTGTGCGCGCAAGAGCTGGCGCGCCGTAATCGCGGCAAATGTCACTGCCATGATGCCCGATACCCCGAGCAAATTTTCGGCCAGGTAAAAACTGGCCAGGGCAGAAAACAACAAAACCACGCTGCTGCCCGGCACCGATCCCAAGGCCCGCACAATCATCGCAGTCAGCAGGCCGAACAGGGTGCCGGCCAGGCTTCCACCGATGAAGACCGTGGTAAACTCTATCGCGAAGCTGCCGGGTTCAAGCTGGCTGCTACCTTCTGCGAACAACAAAATGACGCCAAACAGTACGACTGCTGAGGCATCGTTAAACAAGCTTTCGCCCTCTACGATGGTGGTCAGACCTTCGGGCGTATCCAACTGCCGCAGACGCGCCGTCACCGCCGCGGGATCGGTGGCGGCGAGTATGACTCCAGTTAGCAAGGCCGCCTGCCAGGGGAAACCCTGCGCATGGCCAATACCCACATACAGCAGTGCGGCCGTCAACGTCGCCGACAAAATAACTCCGGGAACCGCCAGTAGCAGAACAGGTAGTAGCCAACGCTTGAGAAGGCTGGGTTTCAGATGCCAGGCTGCTTCGAAGATGAGGACAGGAAGTATCAAGAGGAACACCAGGTCTTTCAGATTGTGCGCGCGAATACCCGTGTCAAAACCCAGTAGCGGTAGCAGTGCGCCAGCGCCAACGCCCGCGATCAGACAGCCTATGGAGCTGTCGATGCGCAGCAGTCGACCAACGAGAAGGCCCAGAATGGAAAAGCTGGTCAGGAATAGCAGGCGTTCCATCAATAACTCGAAATCCACGGTTAGTACCTCTTCAAATGTCTGTACCAGTGCGACCGCAAATTAATCTGAGCGTTCACATTAGGTTATAGTAGGTCACTATGAGAGCCTTGTTGTTTTTACTATGTTTTTACCTCTCCCTACCGCTACAAGCGGCGGGCGAGCGATTGTTTTTTTACGAAGTTGAACGGCCCGGCGCCACGGTCTGGTTGCTCGGTTCCATGCACCTGGCACGCCCAGATATCTACCCACTGCGCCGTGATATTGAGCGGGCGTTTGAAAAATCCGACTCCCTGGTGGTGGAGGTGGATATCGGGACGGCTAATCAGCTGTATATTCAACAGATGATGTTGGAGCGTGGCACCTATCCCCCGGGTGAGACTGTGCAGCAGCATATCTCCTCAAGTACCTGGCTTGGCCTGCAAAAAGCTATTCGCCAATTCGGTTTGCCCGTGGACGTGATGGCCAGATATCGCCCCGGTTTGTTGGTTGCCACGCTATCAACTCTGCATATGATGAAACTGGGGCTTGACCCGGAGTTTGGGGTTGACCGTCATTTCCTGGCTGCAGCTCGTGGTGAAAAGGAAATACTGGAGCTGGAAACTATCGAACAGCAGATCGATTTACTCATGGATTTCCCTGATGAAGAACTGTTGGTAAAACAAACGCTTGAGCAGCTCGACCAGATGGATCTGATCATGACTGAGTTGGTGTCAGCCTGGAAGGCAGGTAATAGTGCCCGGTTGGAACGTCTTCTGATAGATGATGAATTAGCGCGCGATCCCGCCTATAAAATCTTGCACGAGCGCATGTTTGATGACCGCAATCGCGGCATGGTGGCAAAAATTGATAGCTACCTGAGACGCGGTGGCGTCTACTTTGTGGTAGTCGGTGCCGGCCACCTGGTTGGTGATATGGGTGTGGTGGCGTTGCTGGAGAAGCGCGGTTACCATCCACGCCAGCTCTAGTAATCCAAAGTAGGAAATAACTATGTCCGAGAGAAAGAAGACGGCGTTGGTGACTGGTGCCAGCGCCGGTATTGGTGCGGAGTTTTGTCGCCAGCTTGCTGAGCGCTGTGACGTTATCATCGCCGTTGGCAGACGGGCTGATAAATTGCAGGAATTGGCGCTTGAACTGGTTGCTAAAGCCGAGGTGCACCCGGTGGTGGCCAACCTGGAATCCCGGCTCGGCATTACCCAGACCATTGAAACCCTGCGCCAGAAGGGCCCGGTGGACTACCTGGTGAACAATGCCGGTTTCAGCACCATGGGTAACTTTGCCGAAATCGAATTAGAACCACAACAGGGCATGGTTGATCTGCACATAACGGCGACCCTGGCGTTGTCTCGAGCCGCCATTCCCTTCATGAAGGAGCGCGGTGGCGGTGCTGTCATCAATGTGTCATCCCTGGGTGCATTCAGCGTGCTGCCCGGCGGGGCTATTTATTGTGCCAGTAAAGCCTTTCTCAACAGCTTCAGTGAAAGCCTGCAGGCGGAAGTTGCCGCTGATGACATCCGGGTGCAGAGTCTGTGTCCTGGGTTTACCTTGTCGGATTTTCACGATCGAGAAGCCATGGCTGGATTCGATCGTGGTTGGTTCCCTGAGGAGCAGTGGCAGACGGCAGAACAAGTGGTGGCTGAAAGCCTGGCGGCGCTGGCGGAGGACAGGGTGATTGTTATAACCGGCACGCATAATCAACCGGCAGCGGAAATGGCGCTCGCCGGGCAGTTGAACAGGCTGAAGGGCGGTTAACGGGCTAAGGGCTTACAGCAGTAGTTTCTCCAGCAGGCGCTGATAGACCTCTGTCAGCGCATCCAGATCAGCGATTCGGACATGCTCATTGAGCTTGTGAATACTGGCGTTGATGGGCCCCAGCTCCACCACCTGGGCGCCGGTGGGGGCAATAAACCGACCGTCGGAGGTGCCGCCAGCAGTTGATAATGCGGTTTCCCGACCCAGGCAATCCCTGATGGCACCCCTGGTCGCTTCAACCAGCTTGCCGGAATCGGTGAGGAAGGGCTGGCCGCTCAGGTTCCAGGTCAATACGTAGTCCATCGCAAACTGGTTGAGAATTGCCGCCGTGCGCGACTGTAGTTGCTCGACGGTAACTTCGGTGGAAAAACGGAAGTTGAACTGCACTTCCACCTCGCCGGGGATCACGTTGGTGGCGCCGGTACCGCCGTTGATATTGGAAATCTGCATGGAGGTGGGTGGGAAGAAGTCGTTACCTTCATCCCACACTTCTGTGCAAAGCGCAGCCAATGCCGGCATTGCCCGGTGAATGGGATTGTCCGCCAGCTGCGGGTAGGCGATATGTCCCTGTACCCCCTGGATACTCAACACGGCTCCGAGGGAACCGCGGCGGCCATTTTTAATCACATCACCGAGCAACTCAGAACTGGAAGGCTCGCCCACCAGGCACCAGTCGAAGGTTTTGTCCCGTTGTTGTAACCAGTCCAGGACTTTTACCGTGCCATCAATCGCTGGCCCCTCCTCGTCGGAGGTGATGAGGAAACCGATACGGCCGGGATGATCCGGGTGTTCGGCCACGAATTGTTCGCAGGCCACCACCATGGCGGCCAGAGAGCCCTTCATATCCGCGGCGCCGCGACCGTACAGGCACTCACCGCGCTGCTCGGGCTGAAAAGGATCACTGTCCCAATCTTCCAGTGGGCCGGTGGGCACGACGTCGGTGTGTCCAGCGAAGACAATGATGGGCCCGTCGCTGCCGTGCTCGGCCCAGAAGTTATCGACGTCACCGAAGCGAAGCGGCTCGCAACTAAAGCCGGTTTCAGCCAGGCGTTGCATCATCACCACCTGGCAACCACTGTCCTCGGGTGTTACCGATGGTCGGCGCATCAGGTCGATACAAAGCTCGAGCGTACTGGACATATCAGTTGTGTGCGTGCAGTTCTGCGTTGAGTTCTACGGCTGACTTATTGCTCAGACACTCCACTGCACCGGTACCTGAATTGCGGCGGAACAGCAGGTCGGACTTGCCAGCCAGATCCCGCGCTTTGACTCTCTCTATCAGTTCGCCCTGGTTGTCCAGCAGGTTGAGCTTGGTGCCGGCGGTGAGGTAGAGGCCGGCTTCAACCGTGCAACGATCTCCCAGCGGTATACCGACACCGCCATTGGCGCCCACCAGACAGCCTTCGCCCATGCCGTTGACCAGCTTGCCGCCGCCGGACAGCGTACCCATGGTGGAAGCGCCGCCGCCGAGGTCAGAACCGGCACCGATCATGACGCCTGCGGAAATTCTGCCCTCGATCATACCGGGACCCTCGGTGCCGGCGTTGAAGTTAACAAAGCCTTCGTGCATCACCGTGGTACCTTCGCCCAGGTAAGCGCCCAGGCGTACCCGCGCGGTATGGGCGATGCGGACACCGCTGGGAACCACGTAATTGGTCATTTTCGGGAACTTGTCGATACAGCTGACTTCCAGGGTGCGGTTTTCCAGCCGGGCCTGTAACTGCCGGGCCGGTAATTCTGTCACATCAACAGCGCCCTCGCTGGTCCAGGCTACGTTTGGTAGTACCCCGAAAGTGCCATCGAGATTGGTGCCGTGGGGTTTAACCAGCCGATGGGACAGCAGGTGCAGTTTCAGGTAGGCCTCCGGCACCGAGGAAGGGGGCTCATCGGCCGCCAATACACAGGCCACCAGGGGGCGTTCAGAGCCGGACATGGTTCGCGCCGCGGCTGCCGCTTCAGCCTGCCCAGCCTCAGCCAGCTTTTCGGCTAGCGCAACCATCTTGTCTGCCGACAGGGGCAAGGCGACATTACCACCCTGGTAGCCCACTGCAGCGAGTACGGCGACCAGGTCACCTGCGGGATTGAGCAACGGTACCGGGTAATATATTTCCAGCCAGTCACCGTTACTGTTGTGTGTGCCCACGCCAATGCCGAGTGCGTAGATGCTATTGCTCATTGTCCTTCCTTCGCTCTTTGACTAATTCTTGCCCCTTTCGAGGGCGCGCTAGTATAGCGGATTGGTTGTTGTCAGTAACTAGACTCCGAGCAGCAGAATCAGCACGCTGGTGGTGATGGCGGCGATCCCCAGCAGTTCCCGGGGAGAGATCTTCTCCTTGAAAAAGAAGTAGGTGATGACCGCGGCAAAAATAAGCTCGACCTGGCCCAGGGATCTCACCAATGCGGCATTCTGGTAGGTCATGGCGGTGTACCAGCCAACTGAACCGAAACAACTGGTGGCCCCAACAAACAGGGCCAGCGGCAGCTGTTGCGCGAGCGCAAGCAATTGCCGGGTTTGTTTAACCGCCACGTAACAGAAGCAGAGACAACTCTGCACCGATACCGTGAATACCAGCGTGAGAGCGGCGTTTTCGATGAAACTGTAGTCCAAGCTCAGGCTGGCCTGGCGCAACCACAGGGCGGTGCAGGCGAAGCCTAGGCCCGACAGCAGACCATAACAAACACTGCTGACGTCAATTTGCTGGCCCTTGCCGGGGAAACTCATGGTGAGCACGCCCATGGCGCCCAGCAGTACTGCGAACCAACCCAGCATCGACAGCATGGCACTGAAAAAAATGACGCCGAACACGGCGGTTTGAATGGCTTCTGTCTTGGACAACACGGTGCCGACTGCAAAATTGCGTAGCGTCAGAACGCGCACCAGCCAGACGGTGGCGGCAATTTGGGCCAGGCTGGCCAGCACGGCGTAAACCAGGAAGGAGCGGTTGCTGAGATTCTCTGACAGAGCCTGTAAGGGGTCGCCGGAGAAGACCAGGTACAGGTAGACCATGGCAAAGGGCGCGCCAAATAAGTAGCGCACCATTGTCGTGGCCATTGGGCTCAGGTGGCTGGCCAGTTTTTTCTGGCCGGCGGTGCGAACCGACTGCATCAAGGCAGCCAGAAGCGTAAAAAGGACCCAGGTTTCCATAACAGCTCCGGACTAGTGGTGCGGCCAGCCTGGAGGAATTCTATCTATAAATAAAGTGAATGATTATTATCGGGTGGATTCCAGCTGGGAATTCAAAGCCGCACGCCCATGCTAAGTCGATCCTCGACTTCAAAACCCAGGGATTTATAGAAGGCTGCTAGCTCGGTGTTAGTGGAACGAATTTGCAGGTTTACCTTGATGCAGCCCAGCTGACGCAGGGTAGTTATGGCGTGTTGGACCAGCGCTGCACCGATGGTGCCACGCCGTTGCTCGGGCAAGACCGCGACAGCGTATAACCAACCACGATGACCGTCATAGCCCGCCATGCAGGCGCCGGACAGGCGGCCATCGAATTCGGCGACAAAGATGAGGTCATCCACCGCCAGCTTGGCGGCGATCATTTGCGCAGGTTCATTGTGGGGTGGGTCATCGGGAAAAACGGTTTGCCACAGTGACACTAATTGCGCGTGGTCTGCCTCGGTATATTTTCTGACTTGCATTGAGCCAGGGTTCTTATGCACCCAGGGCCTGCATGCACAGGGCAACAATCAGCGCGAAGCCGCCCAGATAGGTTCCCAATGAGCCGACAAAGCGCAGGGGGTGGGGTTCGGCCATGGTTTTCGGCAGCAGTATGCCGAGCACAAACACATAGCGGAAGAATGTGACCAGCATCATCGACCATAGCACCCATGTGGCCACTGGGCCCTGACTCAGGATAAGAATCAGCAGCGCCAGAATCGGTGCGTATTCCGTGGAATTGCCATGGGCACGCTGGGCTTTGTACAGGGTGTCTTCAGGATCAATGGTGGCACCGTACATGGTATTGGCTTTCCCTCGGCACAGTGAGACATAAAATCCCAGCCCGATGCACAACAGAGCTAGCAGGGCGATACAAAGAAGTGGTATAGACATGTTTTATCCTCAATTCGATTGTTAAATGCCATCGTCCTTCTGCGATCTGATTTAATAAGCAAAGAGCAGGGAACTCATAAACACTACCAACATAACAATTGTCACCAGATAATTCAGAATCGGGTTCGGTTCGGAAACTGGCAATGTTCCATTTAGCTGGTCCTGTCTCTTAACTTTGTACACAAAACGCCGCGTTAACGCGAAGCCTGGTGCGAAGCCTCGTAGTTGAACGCCTTGTTAGGCGGAATCCTCAATTTCTCTGCCCCCCGTGATCCGACAGCAACAGACCGACAAGTTGGTCATTGTCAGGGAATGTTCCAGTCTTAAATTTCGAATACACGAGCTTACCCTCTACCACGACGTCAAAAATTCCTCGCCCCTCTGGTATCAGTATAGTCTCGACACCCAGAGACTCTTTGATTTTGGCAGCCAAACTGACAGCCTGTGGTTTGTAGTTTCACTGAGCGCAATAAGTGATCGAAATTTTCATCGTTGCCTCCACAGCAGGCGGGGTCAAGCCTCAAAAATATGTCGTATTCAGTGTAGGATGAAGCCCTCCATTTGTCCCTGATTAATTCCCGATCTATGAAATTGACCTCTTTGTATTGTGCAGCGATATTGTTTTTCTCTTCCGCGGCAATTTCCTCACTCCACTCGCGCCAGGCAGCGGTTGCCATGCCCGAACCACTCAGTGCCGAGGCAGCGGCAAGCATTCTACGAGAAGGCGGTAATGCGGTGGATGCCGCTGTTGCAGTTTACCTGGCGTGACTACCAGGTTATCTCCGCTTCGCCGCCCAGCTCCGGCGGGATCGCCCTGGCCCAGTTGCTGGGCATGCATCAATTTGCCGGGGAGCACTTTGCCGACGTCGATCACAACTCTGCTCAGTACCTGCACCTGTTGGCCGAAATAGAGAAGCGTGTGTTTGCCGATCGAGGGAAGTTTCTCGGCAACCCGACTTTTCACAACAACCCGGTGTGCCCAACAAGTTTGGTGTTGTAGGCGATGAAATGAACGCCATCGAACCGGGTAAGCGTATGTTGTCATCCATGTCGCCCACCATCCTTCTGCAGGGAGGCGAGGTTGCCTTTGTGCTTGGCACCCATGGCGGAATATGGTTATCGCATGGAGCCCAATAGCTGGGGTGATCTCGGTGACGTTATGCTGATCGTGATGGATGAGGATGGGCTGGAAGCTGCTGTCGATGTACGCGGCCGCGGGCAGGCACGGGTGCTGCCGCTGCCCTGAAACTTTTGCCCGCTAAAACAAGTTGGGGTAGTCCCGCCAGTAGTATTGATATTGATCATTGCGCCAGTCACCGTAGATTCGTTCCCAGTCTAAGTCGTCGATGCGCCAGCCGTGGTGGGGTTCCAGGTTGCTGGAAAACACCGGTGCGCCGTGGTCGCAAAAACGGGTATCCACGCTGATGCGCGCAGCCTCGGCAGCCCGGTTGGGTTCCGCCTTGTGCACGCAGCAGGAATGGAAGATCAGCACATCACCTTTTTCGAAATCGGACACATGCCAGGTGGTTTCGTTGTCATAGATCTCGCACTGCACACCGCCTACACCGAGGGCCTCGTGAATGGATCGCACGCCGCGAAGATGAGATTTTGGCAGTACTTTGACCCGACCCATTTCCTCGCTCACGTCATGTAGCGCAACCCAGATGCCCGCCATGGTGGGGCCGGCGTTATGAGAGTGGGCATCCTGGTGGGGTGGGGTCTCATGGCCAAGCTTGCCCGGTGTAGAAATACGGGCCATCTTCATTGGGTAGACGAATACTTCGTCGTTTACCACCTTTCGCATTAAATCGAGAATGGTGGGCTGGTGGAAGAAGCTGTGAAAGCTCTCCAGTGACTGGATGCGCGGGTAGACCTCGTCCCAGGTCGGGTCGGTTTCAGAAAACGGTTCCCCGGTCAGGACCGGGTGATGGTGATGCGTATCGAAATCCAGGTAGGGCTGCGTTGCCTGGAGAATATCAGCTAGCATCAGGTCACACTGCTCAGCAGGTAAATACTGTTTGATCAGAAGATAGCCCCATTGCTGGAAGCGCTGGCGCAGAACTGCAGGACTTTCCGATGCCTCTGAGGTGATAAAGGGCTGGTTGTCGCTCATGCTTTTCGGGTTTTCTTGGGATGCTTACGGTTGGGGTAACAGGTGGTGCAAATCTCACAGACGGTGCCATCGCAACCGCGTGCTGAACAGTATTGCCGGCCGTAATAAATAATCTGCAGGTGCAGCTCGTTCCAACATTCTTCCGGGAACAGCCGTTTAAGGTCTCTCTCAGTTTGCACCACGTTTTTACCGCTGGTGAGACCCCAGCGCTGGGCCAGGCGGTGAATATGGGTATCTACCGGGAATGCCGCCACACCGAAGGCCTGGCTCATCACCACGCTGGCCGTTTTGTGACCCACACCGGGCAGGGTTTCCAGCATCGCCATATCCTGCGGCACCAGCCGGCGTGGTCCCGCACCAGGATTTGGCTGAGTTTTGAGATGGCTTTCGACTTCTGCGGCGACAGGCCACAGGGCCGAATGATCGCGCGAATATCCTCTACTGCTACAACTGCCATGTCGAAGGGATTGTCGGCGCGTTCAAACAGCGCAGGCGTCACTGTGTTGACTCGTTCATCAGTACACTGGGCGCTCAGCAGCACGGCCAGCAAGAGGGTGTAGGGATCCTTGTGATCCAGCGGTATAGGTGTTTCCGGGTACAGCGCGCGCAATCTGTGCAGGATGTAATCCACCCGATCGGCTTTCAACATAGCTCAGAGAGACTCCAGGTAAGCACGAATTCGCTGCGCTGCGTCTTTGCATTGGTCCACCGGCGCTACCAGTGCCATGCGGACGTGCCCTTCGCCGGGATTGATGCCGTGTTTGACCCGGCCCAGGAACTGTCCGGGTAGGACGGTCAGATTCTGTTGCTCATACAGGCTCGCCGCAAATTGGGTATCGGCAATCGGCGTCTGCGGCCACAGGTAAAAACTGGCCTGCGGCCGTTGCATGGGTAAGAGGTCGGCGAGGACTTCCAGTACCACATCAAACTTGAGTCGATACTGATTGCGATTTTCTTTCACGTGCACCTCATCATTCCAGGCGGCAACACTGGCCACCTGGTGATGAGGTGGCATGGCGCAGCCCTGGTAGGTGCGATACAGCATGAATCGCTTGAGAATGTCGGCGTCCCCGGCGACAAAGCCGGAACGCAGCCCTGGCAGGTTGGAGCGTTTGGACAGGCTATGGAACACCAGGCAGCCGCTGTAATCATGCAAACCCATCGCAGCACAGGCCTGTAACAGCCCGACCGGGGGGCGAGATTCGTCAGCATATATCTCGGAATAACATTCATCGCTGGCGATGACGAAGTCGTGCTGTTGGGCCAGCTCAATCAGCTTTTCCAGGGTTGCCTGTGGAATCACTGCGCCGGTGGGGTTACCCGGGCTGCACAGATATAGCAGTTGGCAGCGCTGCCAGGTGTCCGCAGCTACCGCATCGAAGTCGGGAATAAAATCGTTGTCGATGGTGCAGTTCAGCAATTCCAGCTCGGCGCCCGCCAGTGCCGCGGCACCTTCATATATCTGGTAGAAGGGATTGGGGGCTATCACCAGGGGCTTGTCGGCGCGGTTGATCACTGCCTGGGCGATGGCGAATAGAGCTTCGCGGGTGCCGCTAACGGGCAGCAATTGTCGCTCGGAATCGATACCGGCAAGTTGGAAGCGCTGCCCGAGCCAGTCGCTGGCGGCGTGGCGCAATTCCGGCATGCCCCGGGTCAGGGGGTATTTGGATAGCAGCTGCAGGTTGTCGCGCAGCGCTTGCAGCACAAATTCAGGCGCCGGGTGTTGCGGTTCGCCAATACCCAGTGTCACCGCTGGTAACTCTGCATTGCAGGTGATGTTCTCGAACAACAGGCGTAATTTCTCGAAGGGGTAGGGCCGCAGTAGCTCCAGCTCAGAATTCATTAGGCGGCCGCTTGCTCGTCCAGTTCTTTGCAGATGGCGGCCTGGATTTCCGCGCCCAACTTGGCATCGGTGATGGGCTGGCCGTGAGCGTCGGTGATGAAGAACACATCCTCCACCCGTTCACCCAGGGTAGCGATCTTGGCTGCCTGCAATTCTATGCCGAATTCAAAAAAGATCCGGCCAATACGTGCCAGCAGGCCCGGTCTATCGGGGGTTGTCACCTCTAGAATGCTGACCTGCTTCACCTCGTCAATCACCATCGAGGTCTCGGTGGGCACCGAGAAAAACTTGATCTGGCGTGGCGTGCGGCGTTGCACAATTTCTGGATAACGATCGCGATCTGCCAATAGTTCTGCCAGCCTGGTGCTAATGTACTGGATGCGACCGGGGTCCTGGGAAATAGATCCGCCATTGGCATCCAACACGTAAAAGGTATCCATGGCCATGCCGTCAACCGAGTTGTAGACACGGGCGTCCTGTACGCTCAGGTCCAGTTGTTCGAGTGCGGCGGCAACAACGGCGAACAGGTAATCCTGGGAGCGGACATGAATGAATATCTGCGTGGCCAGCTCAATGTTGTTTTCGGTAGTAGCCGATTTAACCAGCACCAGGGGGCTGTCCTTGTCGAAATGTTCAGCGATGGCTTCCATGTGCCAGACAATGTCCTCAGGCTTTTCTCGCAAGAAGTATTCCTCGCCGCTCTCCTGCCACAGGGCGATCACTTCCTCGGCAATAAATCCGCGATCCTCCAGTTGTTCCAGGGCGCGCTGTTGCGTCTGTGCAATCCACTCCTGTTTATCGACCCGTGTTTCCAAGCCGCGCGCGAGGGCGCGTTTGGTCTCGGTGTACAGCTGGCGCAGGAGTGAGCCCCGCCAGGCGTTCCACAGGGTGGGGTTGGTGGCATTGATATCTGCCACCGTCAGCGTAAACAAGTAGTCCAGGTGTAGCTGGTCGCCCATGGTTTCGGCGAATTCTTGCACGACCTCGGGATCGCTAATGTCTTTACGTTGCGCCACGCCGGACATATAGAGGTGATGTTGGACCAGCCAGCACACCAGCTTGGTATCCACTGGATTAATGCCGTGGTTTTCGCAGAACACCTCGGCGTCTACCGCTCCCAGCTCAGAGTGGTCGCCGCCGCGGCCCTTGCCTATATCGTGGTAGAGGCCGGCGATATAGAGTAGCTCCAGTTTTGGTAGCCTGGACGCCACCCTGCTGGTTACCGGGAAGCGCTCGCGAAACTCGGGGTACTGAAAACGCCGCAGGTTTTTGATCACTTCCAGGGTATGAGCGTCGACGGTGTAGATATGAAACAAGTCGTGCTGCATTTGCCCCACGATCTTGCCAAACTCAGGCAGGTACTTGCCGAGTATGCCGTAACGATTCATGCGGCGCAGTTGGCGTGCCAACTTGTGCGGCGAACGCATGAGTTGCATAAACAAGCGGCGATTGCGAGGATCGGCGCGAAACTGATCGTCAATCAGCTCGCGGTTATCGCGAATCAGGCGAATGGTTGAGACATGAATTCCCTCTATGTCCGGGTTGTTGCCACAGAGAACAAATACCTCTAGCAAGGCGGACGGTGTCTTGCGGAACATATCCTCGCTGCTGGCTTCGATATAACCATTGCGAATCTGGAATCGAGAGTTGACCCTGGTGATGTCGTCGGCGGTAGCGGCGCGAAGAATCACCTGGTCAAAGTGCTGCATCAACACCTCGTTGAGCTGCCCCAGGGCCAGCACCCAGCGGTAGTACTGCTGCATGAACTGCTCAATGGCCAGGCGTTGATCGCTGTCTTTATAGCCGAACATGCCCGCCAGTTCCCGCTGGTTGTCAAATAGCAGACGGTCTTCCTCTCGATTGGCGATCAGGTGCAGTGCGTAGCGCACTCGCCACAGAAAATCTTGGCCATTTTGCAAAATACTCAGTTCGTCATCGGTGAGAAAGCCCAGCCGCGCCAGGACCTTCGGATCACGTTCCCCAAAGTGGCGTGCAGCTATCCAGCCGATCATCTGGATGTCTCGTAAGCCTCCGGGAGAGGCTTTAACGTTGGGTTCCAGGTTGTATTCAGTATCCGCATACTTGGCGTGGCGGCTCTTTTGCTCCAGCCACTTGGCCCGGAAGAACTCGTCGCTGGCCCAGAGGCGGTTGGGTCCGGTGGCCTCGTGCATGGCGTGTAACAGATTCTCTTGGCCGGCGATCAGTCGCGACTCCATCATGCTGGTGGCCACGGTGATATCGGCTTTCGCATTTTCCACGCAGTCGGCTACCGTGCGAACACTGTGACCAATGCTTAGCTTGATATCCCACAGCAGGGTCAGGAAGCCTTCAATAATGTCGTCGCTGTCGGCACAACTGTCGCCCAGCAAAATAAGCAGGTCGACGTCAGAGTGGGGATGCAACTCACCGCGGCCGTAGCCACCTACCGCTATCAATGCTATCTCTGCATCCTGCCAATCGAAGCTCTGCCATATAGTGGCGAGAAACTCATCCAGGTAGCGGGCTCGCAGGTGGATCAATGGCGCGACTTCGATGGTGGAGTCGAACTGCGCGTTGAGGTGGTCACGGCCCGCTTGCCACTGCGCCTTTAGTGCGGCAATACGCTGCCCTGGATTGGCGCAGGCCTCGGCCAGGGCGGCCGGGTCCAGTAGCGCCAGGGGCAGTGGCTCAGAATTGCTCACTGGCACGGGCAGTAAAGACTTCGCAGCCAGTTTCAGTAACAGCCAGGGTGTGTTCCCACTGGGCCGACAGGCGACCGTCACGGGTGGTAACAGTCCACCCATCTTTCTTGTTCAGTTTCACGTGGCGCTTGCCGGCATTAACCATGGGCTCAATGGTAAAGGTCATCCCGGGCTTCAGCTCCATACCGCTGCCCGCTTTACCGTAGTGCAGTATCTGCGGCTCTTCGTGGAAGATGGTGCCGATGCCGTGTCCGCAATACTCGCGAACCACGGAATAGTAATTCTTTTCAGCATAGGTCTGGATCACATGACCTATATCGCCGAGTGTAGCGCCAGGTTTGACCACCTCGATGCCGCGGTACAGACATTCCTGAGTGATCTGGATCAGGCGTTCTGCGTGGGGTGCCACCTTGCCCACGCAGAACATTTCGCTGGTATCGCCGTGATAGGCATCCTTGATTACCGTGATATCGATGTTCACGATGTCGCCGGATTTGAGTGTCTTCTTTTCTGAAGGAATGCCGTGACAGACCACATCGTTGACCGAGGTGCAGATGGATTTGGGGAAGCCGTTGTAATTGAGGGGTGCCGGAATCGCACCCAGTTCCCCAACAATATACTCGTGACAGATGCGGTCGAGTTCACCGGTGGTCGCCCCGACCTGTACATGGGGCGCAATCATTTCCAGGACCGACGCCGCCAGACGGCCGGCAACACGCATTTTCTCTAGCTCTTCAGCGGTTTTGATGGTCGCAGCCATAGCGTTATCGTCGTTCTCCGCAGGGTGGATGGGGCAAAGGGCGGCTATTTTACGCATATTTTCACGGAAAAACAGCAGCTTAGAGAGCTAAACTGGTTTATTTGGTGCCCCCCCTGTGGTATAAAGCGCGCCTCTTTCAGGCATGGGTTCAGCATTGGGCTGTATATGACCGGGAAGAAAACGACACACACATGTCGTCACATTGGCCAGGGTGCTCATTTTTTTCAAGTAAAACAATGGGTTGGCGAATGGGGCATGTGGAGGACTAACCCGTACAAGGTAGATAAACTATGACGCAAGTAAGTATGCGCGACCTGCTGCAGGCAGGCGCACACTTCGGACACCAGACCCGTTACTGGAATCCGAAAATGGATCAGTACATTTTTGGCGCACGTAACAAGATCCATATCATCAACCTGGAACACACTGTTCCCGCTTTCAACGAAGCTCTCGACCTGATCAGGGGCCTGACCTCAAACAAGAACAAGATTCTGTTTGTGGGTACCAAGCGTGCCGCTGGCAAGCTGATCAAGGAAGAAGCCCAACGTTCCGGAATGCCCTACGTCAGCCATCGCTGGCTGGGTGGCATGCTGACCAACTACAAGACCATCCGCGCCTCTATCAAGCGGCTGCGCGATCTTGAAGCTCAGCAGGACGACGGTACTTTTGAGCGTTTGACCAAGAAAGAAGCCCTGATGCGCTCCCGCACTATGGAGAAGTTGGAGCGTTCTATCGGTGGAATCAAAGACATGGCTGGTCTTCCCGACGCGCTGTTTGTGATCGACGTGGATCACGAGCGTATTGCGGTAACCGAAGCCAATAAGTTGGGTATCCCGGTTATCGGTATCGTGGATACCAACAGCAATCCCGATGGTATCGACTACATCATTCCCGGCAATGACGACGCAATCCGCGCCATCAAGCTCTATGTAAAGGCGGTTGCAGATGCCTGCATCGAAGGCCGTGCGGAAGGCGGCGAGATGATTGCCACCAAGGACGAATTCGTCGAAGTGGACGCTGCGGCAGCCGATGCTGTAGAAGCACCGGCAGCCGATGCTGACGCAGAAGTTGCGGCAGCCGATGCAGCTGCAGAGGCACCTGTAGAGGCAGCTGCAGAAGCACCTGTAGAAGCGGCTGCAGAAGCACCGACAGAAGCACCGACAGCCGATGCTGCGGCAGAGGCAGAGACTGCAGCCGAAGCTACTGTGGCTGAGGACGCGCCGGCCGAAGAAACCAAGGCCGAGTAACACTAGAAATTCCAGGGACGGCCGACGTTTTCCGCTGCACAGCGGAAAATCTGGGCCGTCCTCATTAAACGGAGGAATACCAATGTCTATAGCACTGGTGAAAGAGCTGCGCGAGCGTACCGGTTTGGGCATGATGGAGTGCAAGAAAGCACTCAAAGCAGCCGACAACGATGTCGAGATGGCGATTGAAGAATTGCGTAAATCCAGTGGCATGAAGGCAGCCAAGAAGGCCGGCCGTACGGCTGCCGATGGCGTGGTGTCTATTCGCGTCGCCAACGACAACAGCTATGGCATTATGTTGGAGATCAATAGCGAGACGGACTTTGCTGCCCGTGATGAGGGTTTCCTGGGTTTTGTTGGCAGCGTGGTGGATGCCGCTTATGATAGCAAGCAGACCGATATCGCTGCCCTGATGGCGGGTGCACTGGAATCTTCGCGCGAAGCACTGGTTCAGAAAATAGGCGAGAACATTGGCGTGCGCCGTGCTGCCGCCGCTAGCGCTGAAGACGGCGTGGTCGGTGCTTATGTCCACGGCAACAAGCGCATCGCGGTACTGGTTCAGCTGAAAGGCGGCGACGCCGAGCTGGCCAAGGATGTAGCCATGCATGTAGCTGCTGTGAACCCGCAAGTGGTGTCTGCCGACGACATGCCCGCAGACGTCGTGGCCAAAGAGAAAGAAATCTTCACCGCCCAGGCGCAGGATAGCGGCAAGCCGGCGGAGATCATCGAGAAGATGATTGGCGGACGCATCAAGAAGTTCCTGGCGGAAAACAGCCTGGTCGAGCAGCCTTTTGTAAAAGACCCGGATCAGACCGTCGGGAAGCTGGTAGCCAATGCCGGTGCCGAGGTTGTTTCGTTCTCACGTTTCGAGGTGGGAGAGGGCATCGAGAAGGAAGAAGTGGATTTTGCTGCCGAGGTTGCTGCCCAGCTGAAGGGCTAAGGCTAAGATGATTGTGAAGCGGGGTTGTTGCCGGTAAAGCGGCCGCCCCGCTTTTTTTGTACCATACGTTCAGCTTTTTTACAGGATACGCGTTTATGCCGAGCAAGAGCGGTGATAAAAAGTACAAAAGAATACTGCTGAAACTGAGTGGTGAGGCGCTCACTGGTGAGCAGGACTTTGGTATTGACCCTAAAGTCCTGGACCTGATGGCGCTGGAAATCGGCCAGTTGGTGGGCATTGGCGTGCAGGTGGGGCTGGTCATTGGCGGCGGTAACTTGTTTCGCGGGGCCGCGTTGCAGCAAGCTGGCCTCGACCGCGTCACAGGAGACCACATGGGTATGCTGGCCACAGTGATGAATGCGCTGGCCATGCGCGACGCCCTTGAGCGCTCCAATATTTCTACCCAGGTGATGTCAGCCATTCCCATGAGTGGCGTATTGGATCACTATGATCGTCGCAAGGCCATGCGTGCGCTGGATAATGGTGATGTAGTGATCTTTGCCGCCGGTACCGGCAACCCGTTTTTTACTACGGATTCCTCGGCCTGCCTGCGCGCCATTGAAGTGCAGGCAGAATTAATGCTGAAGGCTACCAAGGTAGACGGAGTTTACTCCGCTGATCCCATGAAGGTAGCGGATGCCGAGAGATACGACGAGCTGAGCTTCGACGATGTGCTCAACCGCCAATTAGGAGTTATGGATCTCACTGCCATCGTGTTGTGCCGGGATCACGAGTTACCAGTGCGTGTATTTGAGATGGAGAAACCCGGAGCGTTGCTGAATATTGTTCGCGGTGGCGACGAGGGCACCTTGATCCATCCATAAGAGGAAATGACACAATGATCGAAGATATCAAAACCGAAGCGCGGGAACGGATGGGTAAAACTCTGGAGGCGCTCGGACACAATTTTAACAAGATCCGTACCGGGCGAGCCCACCCAAGTTTGCTCGACGGTATCCGTCTTCAATATTATGGTGCGGATACGCCCCTCAATCAGATGGCCAATATATCAATTGAAGATGCTCGCACGCTGTCGGTGACGGCCTGGGACAAGTCCACGGTTCCCGATATCGAAAAAGCCATAATGAAATCCGACCTGGGCCTGAATCCAGCTACTGCAGGCGAAGTCATTCGTATTCCCATGCCAGCGCTGACCGAGGAAACCCGCAAGGGCTACATCAAGCAAGCCAAGGCAGAGGCGGAGTCAGCGCGAGTGTCAGTGCGCAACGCTCGCCGAGACGCTCTCGCCATGCTCAAAGAGTTGCTCAAGGAAAAGGAGATATCCGAGGACGAAGAGCATCGCGGAGGGGAAGAAGTGCAGAAGATTACCGATGCCTTCACTGCCGAGGTGGAGAAGCTGCTGTCAGGGAAAGAGTCTGACCTCTTGGAAATTTAGGCCGGCGCATTCATGGTTCCTCAGCACATTGCGATCATCATGGATGGCAACAATCGCTGGGCCAGGCAGCGCAGTTTGCCCGGTGCTGCCGGTCATCGCGCCGGCGTTGAAGCAATTCGCAATGTACTGCGCGGCTGCCGCGACCATGGCGTCAAGGTGCTTACCCTGTTTGCCTTCAGCAGTGAAAACTGGGGCCGACCACGGCCTGAAGTGCGCTACTTGATGGCCTTGTTCGCCCGCTACCTGCGCAACGAAACCCGGGAGCTGCACGAAGATGGTGTGCGCATGCGCTTTATCGGCGAACGCGATCGTTTTCCAGATCGTATACAAAAACTGATTGAACAAGCGGAAGCGCTGACCGCGAGTAATGCCGATACCACCCTGGTCATTGCCGCTGACTATGGTGGCCAGTGGGATATCGCTCGTGCCGCACGGCAATTGGCTGAGCAGGTAGAACGCGGAGAACTTCGCAGTGATGATATAACGTCTGATACCCTGGACCGACAGATGGCGCTGGCTGACCTGCCCAGGCCCGATTTGTGTGTGCGAACCGGTGGTGACCATCGCATCAGCAATTTTATGCTCTGGCAGTTTGCCTACAGTGAGCTCTACTTTACAGAAACATTGTGGCCTGACTTCGGAGAGGCAGATCTCAGGCTGGCAATAGAAGACTACAGCGGCCGAGAACGTCGTTTTGGAGTGCGTGGTGAAAACGGCCCTTAAGCAGAGAATTATTACTGGTGTTGGGCTCGCAGTCGGCCTGATCCTGGCGGTGATGTACTTGCCACTGCCGGGGTTGGCGGTTCTGTTTGGTTTGGCCATGATGATTGCTGCCTGGGAGTGGTCCAACCTGGCCGGCTATGGGCAGGGCTGGGCACGGGTGGCCTATGCCTTTGCTCACGGCCTGATCATGTTGGCAGTCTATGAACACTGTGGTTTTTCCGAAGCTTTTCAACTTGAGATGATCCAGCCCATCCTGGGGTTGGCCTGCCTGTGGTGGTCTATAGCCCTGTTGTGGATTATGGGCTATCCGGCTAGCGCGACACTTTGGAACACTCGGCCCATGATGGGCTTGATGGGTCTGCTGGTACTGGTACCCGCCTGGTTGGCAGTGCTGTACCTGTTGAATCAAGCGAACGGGCGCTGGTTACTGTTGTATATGTTTGTCGTGGTTGCCGCCGCAGATATCGGCGCTTACTTCGCGGGCAAGCGTTTTGGCCGACGAAAATTGGCCCTGGCGGTCAGCCCGGGCAAATCCTGGGAGGGCGTTTGGGGTGGTCTCATGGCTTGTGCGCTGTTGGCCTGGCTGACCTATACCCTGGTACAGCCGCCGCAGCTAAGCCTGATGGGATTCGTGGCAATCGTGTTGTTCACTGCCCTGGTATCGGTGCTGGGTGATTTACTGGAGAGTATGGTCAAACGTGAACGTGGTGTTAAAGACAGTGGAACTTTATTGCCGGGACACGGCGGTATACTCGATCGTATCGATGGTCATACTGCGGCGGCGCCGGTATTTGCCCTGGGTTTGATCCTGGCGGGCGGCTAATTCGGTGAGTGGCGATAGACAATGGGTCACTGTGCTGGGAAGCACCGGTTCAATTGGGGTCTCTACCCTCGATGTAATTGCGCGCCACAGTGATCGCTACCAGGTCTATGCACTGACCGCCAATACCTCCGTCGACAGCTTGTTGCAGCAATGTGAGGCCTGCCAGCCGAGCTACGCCGTCATGCTCAACGCCGACAGTGCCCAGCAATTGGAAGTTGCCCTGCGCCAGGCGGGTTCTTCTACCCAGGTATTGAGCGGAGAGCAGGGCTTGTGCGATGTGGCCAGTGCTGGCGAAGTCGATACCGTGATGGCGGCCATTGTTGGTGCGGCGGGATTGGAACCAACGCTGGCAGCTGCAGGGGCGGGTAAAAAGGTGTTGTTGGCCAATAAGGAATCCCTGGTGATGGCGGGACGCTTGTTTATGGATGCAGTCGCCAGCTGTGGTGCCACCCTGCTGCCTATAGACAGTGAACACAACGCTATATTCCAATGCCTGCCAACAGATGAGCGCGCGCGGCCGCTTAAAGCGGGCATCAGCAAGATACTGTTGACCGCGTCGGGTGGACCCTTTCGGGAGTGGTCGGCGGAGCAAATGCGCACAGCGACGCCGGATCAGGCCTGCGCCCATCCCAACTGGGACATGGGTCGCAAGATTTCGGTGGACTCGGCTACCTTGATGAATAAAGGTCTGGAGCTTATAGAAGCCTGCTGGTTATTCGATGTGGCGCAGGAGGCGGTTGAGATAGTGGTACACCCGCAGAGCATTGTGCATTCAATGGTGCAATACATTGATGGCAGTGTACTGGCTGAGTTGGGCAATCCCGATATGCGAACCCCCATCGCCTATGGCCTGGCCTGGCCGGAGAGGATTGGCTCAGGGGTGGCTGATCTTGATATTATAGGGGCTTCGCGGTTGGACTTTTGCGCGCCAGATGGGTTGCGCTTCCCCTGCCTGGAACTGGCGCGGCAGGCTGCGAGCATAGGCGGAACCGCCGCTGCCGTCCTTAACGCCGCCAATGAAGTGGCGGTCAGCGCTTTTCTGGAGCGGGAAATCGGTTTTTCCGACATTGCCGCCGTGATTGAGGCGGTACTGGCCGATAGCCGTTTCGCTGAACCCGAAAGCCTGCTTGTGGTCAAAGAGGCAGATAGCAGGGCCCGTGAACGGGCCCGCAGTTTTATCAATACATTGAACAGGTAAGCGTCTTGGAATTGTTGTACACCATCGCAGTCACTATTTTTGCCCTCGTCGTGCTGGTAACCGTTCATGAGTATGGACATTTCTGGGTGGCACGCCGCTGTGGGGTGCACGTTGAGCGATTCTCAATTGGTTTCGGTACGGCTCTCTTTAAATGGCGCGATCGCTTGGATACAGAATATGTGATCGCAGCTATCCCGCTTGGTGGCTACGTGAAAATGTTGGACGAGCGCGTCGAGGAAGTGACCCCCGGTATGCAGCACCTGGCCTTCAATCGCAAGCCGGTATTATCCAGGATCGCCATTGTTGCCGCCGGACCGCTGGCCAATTTGTTGCTGGCGGTAGTGGCGTACTGGTTCGTTTTTATTACTGGTGAAAGTGGTGTGGTGCCAGTGATCAAGTCAGTGGAAGCCGGCTCAGTGGCGGAGATAGCAGGCCTGGAGGGTGGACAGGAGATAGTGGGTATAGACGGGCATCCGACGCCGACCTGGCAAGCGGTAAATTTCAGGTTGCTGGATCGCATCGGCGATACTGGCCCCGTGGCTTTTTCCGTGCGTTATCCGGGCTCTGACCTGGTTTACGACTCCAACGGCATGCTGGAAAACTGGCTGGCTGCGGATGAACGTCCGAACCTGATTGGTGGCCTCGGTATTGAGATGTATCGCCCAGACATCCCGGTAGTGTTGAACGAAATTGTGTCTGACAGCCCCGCCGAACATGCTGGCCTGCGCTCTGGAGACCACATTGTGTCTGCCGACGGCGACCAGCTGCTGCAATGGACTGACTGGGTAGATTACGTCAGGGCGCGTCCCGAGCAGACCATCAGCATCGAGGTGGCGCGAGGTTCGCAAGTCTTGCAGCTGACAATTACGCCCGCACGCAAGACCACGGAGGCCGGCGAGGACTATGGACAAGTTGGTCTCAGCGTCAAAGTTCCGCCCTGGCCTGAACATATGCTGCGGGAATTCCACTACGGGCCAGTGGAGGCCCTGGTAATGGCTGGCCAGCGCACCTGGGATCTGGTGGTTTTCACACTGAAAGCCATTAAAAAGATGCTAACAGGCCTAATTTCCCATAAAAACTTGAGTGGTCCGATAACCATTGCTAAAGTGGCCAGCGCTTCTGCAGACTCTGGTTTGGAGGCCTTCGTGGCCTTTATGGCCCTGTTGAGCGTGAGTCTTGGGGTGTTAAATCTGTTGCCTGTTCCGGTCCTGGACGGTGGGCACCTGATGTATTACATAATTGAACTACTGGTGGGGCGTCCGGTGCCGATGAAGGTGCAGATGCTTGGCTACCAGGTAGGCCTGTTTATCATTGTCGGTGTGATGATGTTAGCGCTCTACAATGACTTCGCTCGCCTATAAAGGATAATAAAGCACTTCGCAATGATTCGTTCTTACCAATCAGCTCTGGCCCTGCTGCTGAGCCTCCCTTTATGGCTTGCACTCACAGCCCGTGCTGAGTCCTTTATCGTCTCGGATATCCGCGTCGAGGGGCTGCAACGTATTTCGGCGGGTTCAGTGTTCGCCGCCGTGCCTCTGGCCGTGGGTGACCTGATTGACGAGAATTTGATTCGGCAATCCGCGCGCTCGCTGTTTGCCACCGGTAATTTTGATGACCTTCAAATTGGCCGTGATGGCAATGTGCTGGTTATCCTGGTGGCAGAACGGCCGAGTATTTCCGAAATTGTCATTGAGGGTAACAAGGCCATCGAGACCGAGGCGTTGCTGGATGGCCTCAAGGGTGCCGGCCTGTCCGAGGGCAAGGTCTTTCGGCGCTCAACGCTGGAGGGCATGCAGATGGAACTGCAGCGGCAGTATGTCCAGCAGGGCCGCTACGATGCCAGTATTGATACCGACGTCATCCCGGAGCCACGCAACCGGGTCTCGGTCAATATCGATGTAAACGAGGGTACAGTAGCGGCCATCAAACACATCAATATTGTCGGCAACTCAGTCTTCAACGACGATGACCTGGGCGACCTGTTCGAGTTGAAATCTACCGGCTGGTTGTCGTGGATTACCAGTGACGACAAGTATTCCAAGGAAAAACTCAGCGGTGATCTGGAGAAACTGACCTCCTACTATATGGACCGCGGTTATTTGAAGTTTCGCATCGACTCTACCCAGGTATCGGTCACCCCGGAAAAAGACGCGGTTTACATCACCGCCAATGTCTCGGAAGGGGAGAAGTACACGGTAACCAGCGTCGACCTGTCTGGTGACCTGGTGCTACCTGCAGAAGACCTGCGTCGTTTCCTTATCGTCCGCGAAGGGCAGACTTTTTCTCAGCAGTTGGTAACCAGTACCGAGGAATACCTGACCCAGCGTTTGGGGAACGAGGGTTATAATTTTGCCAAGGTAACGGGTATTCCCGAGATCAACGACGATGAAATGACCGTGGACATGAAGTTTTTCGTTGATCCCGGTAAGCGTACCTATGTGCGTCGCATCAGTTTCCGCGGCAACACCCGTACCATTGATGAAGTGCTGCGCCGCGAAATGCGACAGATGGAAGGTGCGCCGGCCTCCGCCTCGGCCATTGAGACCTCCCGTATCCGCCTCGAACGCCTGGGCTTTTTCAAGCAGGCCAGAGTGGAGACGCCGGAAGTGCCGGGACACGACGACCTGATCGATGTCGAAATCGAGGTGGAAGAGCAGTCATCGGGTAGCATCGGTGCCAGCTTTGGTTACGCCCAGGGCACTGGTCTGATCTTGGGAGTAAATGTTCAGCAGGATAATTTCCTCGGCAGTGGTAAGCGGGTGGGTATTGGCCTCAACTCCAGTAGTTACCAGGATTTTTACAACTTCAGCTACACCAACCCTTATTACACGGAAGACGGAGTCAGTCGCGGATTTAATGTTTTCTATCGCGCCACCGATCTTGAAGAGGTGAATGTGGCCAGTTACACCACCGATACTGTGGGTGGTGCCATCAACTTCGGTTACCCGATCAGGGAAACCGAGCGCCTGGGATTCAGCTTCGGAATATCTAACACAGAGATCACTGCCGGTCGATTTGCCGTGCAGGAAATCAAGGCCAGCCCACGTTTACAACAGGGAGTCGATTATTGGTATGAAAATCAAGCGGTGGGTAATGGCACTTACTTTGAGCCAGAGGTCGCCCTGCCGGTAAACACCCTGACGCTGGATCAGCTGACGCGGCCATCGGAGTTGGGCTTCCTGGATAAGAATGGCGATGAATTCCTGAATTGGACCATAACCTCCAGTTGGAATCAGTCAACCTTGAACCGGGGCCAAAACGCGACTCGCGGACTATCGCAGGCGGTGGCACTGGAAGTGTCTATGCCGGGCAGTGACCTGGAATTTTATAAGCTGACCTATCGCGCAGAATACTATTATCCGCTGTTTAGGAAGTTTACCCTGCGCTTCCGCACCGAACTCGGCTACGGCGATGGCTATGGTGACACTACCCAGTTGCCTTTCTATGAACACTTCTACGCCGGCGGTTTTGGTTCTGTGCGCGGCTATGAAAGCAATACCCTGGGCCCGCGTAGCACCGCCGCCGAACTGTATCGACTGGGCCAGCCCACTACACAAATAGATGAAGATGGGAACCCAACCGAAGTGGGTGGCCCCCGTGGGGACATTTTTGGCTATATTGAGCAGGATGGTAAGCTGATCGTGGACGAGGTGGCAGATGATCCCGATCCCTTTGGTGGCAATGTTCTTGTTGAAGGCGGCATTGAGTTGATATTCCCGCTGCCGTTCATCAAGGATCAGCGCTCTATTCGCTCGGCCTTCTTTATTGATGCCGGTAACGTGTTTAATACCAACTGCAGCCCGGCGCAGATAAACTGTTTTGATATTGATATAGATGAAATCCGCTACTCTGTGGGTGTAGGTGTCACCTGGATCACCGGCTTTGGGCCGATGACCTTCAGCCTGGCCAAGCCACTCAACAAAGGCGAATTTGATGAAGATGAGCCCTTCCAGTTTACGCTGGGACGGGGCTTTTAAGACCTACTTTTATAATGATGGAGAAAATCGTGCTTAAGTACATGAGTGTTGTATTAATTACTGTGGGATTGGCCCTGTCAGCCAACCTGGCTCTGGCCCAGGGGCGTGTCGCTGTGGTTGATCTGGAGGAGGCGATTCTGCAGACTGACGAGGCCCAGCAACGTTTAAGCGACATGCGTACCCTCGACGATTACGTGGCCGACAAAGCCGAACTGGACAGGCTGCAATCTGAACGGCAGGCGTTGATCAAGGAATTGCAAAACGATCTGGCGGTAATGAACCCTGAGCAGCAACAGGCTGCGCGCAAGCGCCTGGCCAACAAGAATGCTGACCTGGAACACGTGCTGCGCAAACTGCAGAAATCTGAACAGGAACTGGGACAGGCACTGTTGCAGGAGATGACGCCCAAGGTGCAGGCCGTATTGCGGGACCTGATTGCCAGTGAAGGCATTGGTCTGTTGCTGCAACGCTCTGCCGTGATACACGCGGACAATGGCTATAGTATTACCGCCAAGGTGACCGACAAGCTCAATCAGCAAGCGGCAGCCGCGCAGTAAGCGATGCGGAAAGTTCTGAAGGGGAGACGACAATGATAATGGATGTCAACGAAGTCCGGGAGTACTTACCCCATCGTTACCCCTTTTTGTTGGTCGACCGGGTGATTGAGCTCAACCTGGGCGAATCTATTGTCGGCTACAAGAACATTACGGTGAACGAACCGTACTTTGATGGACATTTTCCCGAGCAACCGGTCTTCCCCGGTGTCTTGTTGTTGGAAGCCATGGCGCAGGTGTCGGGCATTCTGGGCTTCAAGACCATGGATAAGAAGCCGGCAGATGGCTCTATCTATTATTTTGTCGGGGCCGACAAACTGCGTTTCAAACGTCCGGCAGTACCCGGTGATCAACTGATGTTGCGCTCACAGGTGTTGTCTGACCGCCGCGGTATCTGGAAATTTGAGGTTAGTGCGGACGTCGATGGCAAGTTGTGCGCGTCCGCGACGATACTATGTGCAGATCGTTAATCACGATCTGCTCGCTGAAGGCTCCTGTGCCGACCGCTAGTTATTAATGGCCTCTGATGCTGACCTGTTTTCCCTGCCCTACGAGGGTGATTTACTAGCTGGCGTCGACGAAGTAGGGCGCGGCCCCCTGGCTGGCGATGTGGTGGCGGCCGCAGTCATTCTCAACCCGGCGCAGCCCATCGACGGCCTGCGTGATTCGAAGAAACTCACCGAGAAACGACGCCTGCAGCTGGCCAGGGAAATAAAGGCCTCCGTGACGGCCTGGGCTATAGGCCGTGCCAGTGTCGCGGAAATCGATGAACTCAATATTCTCCACGCCAGTATGCTGGCCATGCACCGGGCCGTGCAGGCCCTGTCGGTGCAGCCCGAGTATGTGCTGGTTGATGGTAATCGCCTGCCGCAATGGTCCTATCGCTCGGACGCAATAATCAAGGGGGATGAGAAAGTGGCAGCGATCGCCGCGGCATCGATTCTCGCCAAGGTGCAACGAGACGGGGAGATGGTGGAGATGGACCGCCGTTATCCCGGCTACGGCCTGGCCCAGCACAAGGGCTATCCCACGACGGCCCACCTGGCGGCCTTAAGACAATTGGGTGTCACAGAAATTCACCGCCGTTCCTATGCGCCGGTCAAAGAACTGTTAACATAAGCTATGCCGGACTTCGTTCACCTTCGCCTACACACGGAATTTTCATTGGTGGATGGCCTGGTGCGCATCAAGCCCCTGGTGCAGCGGATTGCTGAACTCGGCATGCCTGCGGTTGCGATTAGTGACCAAACCAATTTCTACGGCCTGGTCAAATTCTATAAAGCGGCGCTGAGCGCCGGCATCAAGCCTATTTTTGCAACAGACCTGCTGGTGTATGAGGGTGATGATCGGGACAGCCCCAGCACCCTGTGCCTATTGGCTGCTAATCAACAGGGCTACCGCAATCTGACTGAGTTGATCTCCCGTGCCTACCTGGAAGGCCAGCACCTGGGCGTGGCCCAGGTAGACAAGGCCTGGTTGCCCGAGTTTGCGGAGGGTGTTATCGCGCTGTCCGGCGGTCGAGCCGGGGACGTCGGCCAGGCATTGGTTGCCAACAAACAGGCTGTCGCGCGCGAGCGGCTGGCGTTCTGGATGCAGACCTATCCGGATGGGTATTACCTGGAGTTACAACGCACCGGTCGAGAGCATGAAGAGCTTTATATACACTCGGCGGTGGCGCTGGCCACTGAGGCGGACTGTCCAGTTGTTGCTACCAATGACGTTCGCTTCCTGGACGCGTCGGAATTCGAGGCCCACGAAGCACGGGTCTGTATTTCCGAAGGGCGCAGCCTTGACGACCCGCGCCGCGCACGCGCCTATTCAGAGCAGCAGTGCCTGAAATCGCCGCAGGAAATGCGCGAGCTATTCAGCGATATTCCCGAGGCCCTGGAAAATACCGTGGAAATTGCCCGTCGCTGTAGTGTTGAATTAGAGCTGGGTAAACCCTGCCTGCCGGACTACCCGGTGCCGGATGGGATGACCATGCAAGAGTTCTTCGCCCAACTCTCCCACGAGGGCCTCGACAGACGTTTGCACAAGATTTTCGATGCGCAATCTGAGGATTTCCCGGCGCGGGAAAAGGAATATCGCGAGCGCCTCGACTTTGAATTGAACGTAATCAACCAGATGGGGTTCCCGGGTTACTTCCTGATCGTCATGGACTTCATTGGTTGGTCCAAGAGACAGGGGATTCCGGTGGGGCCGGGGCGCGGATCCGGTGCTGGTTCGCTGGTGGCCTACGCCCTGGATATCACCGACCTCGACCCGATTGAATACGACCTGCTATTCGAGCGCTTCCTCAACCCCGAGCGGGTGTCCATGCCTGACTTCGACGTCGATTTCTGTATGGAAAATCGCGACCGGGTCATCAACTATGTTGCAGAAACCTACGGTCGTGACTCGGTTTCCCAGATTATTACCTTTGGCACCATGGCCGCCAAGGCGGTGGTGCGCGACGTGGCCCGGGCGCAGGGGAAATCCTATGGCTTGGCCGACAAGCTCTCGAAAATGATCCCCTTCGAAGTGGGGATGACTCTGGCGAAGGCGCTGGAAGACGAGGAACCTCTGCGTGATTTCCTTCGGAATGACGACGAGGCCCAGGAAATCTGGGACATGGCGGAGCAGTTGGAAGGGCTCACTCGCAACGTTGGCAAACATGCCGGCGGCGTGGTAATTGCGCCCTCCAAGCTGACAGACTTTTCGCCGCTGTTCTGCGATGAGTCCGGTTCCGGTCGGGTTACCCAGTACGACAAGAATGATGTGGAAGACGTCGGCCTGGTGAAATTTGACTTCCTCGGCTTGCGCACACTGACGATTATCGATTGGGCGGTTGAAACCATAAATCGACAGCGCAGTGAAGGGGCGGAAGAGCCGCTGGATATTTCGCGCATCCCGCTGGATTGCCGGGAGAGCTTCAAGCTGCTGCAGAGTGCCGAGACCACGGCGGTGTTC
Source organism: Halieaceae bacterium (assembly GCA_965237855.1). GTDB lineage: Bacteria > Pseudomonadota > Gammaproteobacteria > Pseudomonadales > Halieaceae > CBDEGK01. Next base: position 1,090,514 of record CBDEGK010000008.1, read on the forward strand.
CAGCTTGAATCCCGCGGCATGAAGGACCTGATCAAGCGCCTGCAACCGGATTGTTTCGAGGACATTATCGCGCTGGTGGCCCTGTTCCGACCGGGGCCATTGCAGTCTGGCATGGTGGATAACTTCATTAATCGCAAGCACGGTCGGGAAGCAGTGTCTTACCCGGATGCCCAGTATCAGCACGGGTGGCTACAGCCCATCCTGGAACCCACTTACGGCATCATCCTCTACCAGGAGCAGGTGATGCAAATTGCCCAGGAGCTGGCGGGTTACACACTCGGTGGCGCCGACGTGTTACGTCGCGCCATGGGTAAGAAACAACCCGAGGAGATGGCCAAGCAGCGAGCAGTGTTTGAATCCGGTGCGGCAGACAAGGGTGTCGACCCCACCCTGGCGATGAAAATATTTGACCTGGTGGAGAAGTTTGCCGGTTACGGTTTTAACAAATCGCACTCGGCCGCCTACGCCCTGGTGTCCTACCAGACCACCTGGCTCAAGGCTCATTACCCGGCTCCCTTTATGGCGGCGGTGATGAGCTCGGAATTGCAAAATACCGACAAGATTGTGACCTTCGTCGATGAGTGTCACTCCATGAAATTGCCCCTCAAGCACCCGGATGTAAACGAGGGCGCTTACCGGTTCACCGTCAATGGTCAGGGCGAGATCATTTATGGGCTGGGAGCCATCAAGGGCCTGGGCGAAGGGCCTATTGAAAATATCCTCGAGACGCGTAACGCAGACGGTGGCTTTAGCAATCTGTTTGAGTTTTGTGCCCGTACCGATGCTCGCAAGGTCAACCGGCGCGCGATCGAGGCACTGATTCGATCCGGCGCGTTTGATGGTTTCGGCGAAGGTCGGGCTGTTTTAATGGCGAGCCTGGACGATGCCTTGCTGGCCGCCCAGCAGAAAGCTAAAAATGAAGACGCCGGCATGGCCGATATGTTCGATGAGGTGGCAGCTGAAGCCAGGGACGCGGATGTCTACGACGCCTATCGCAAGGTGCGACCGTGGTCGGCCAAGGAAACCCTGGCGGGGGAAAAGGACACCCTGGGCCTGTGGATTACCGGCCACCCCTTCGATGAATACGAGGCGGAATTGCGCCAGTTTGCTCCCCAGCGTATTGCCGATTTGCGTGCCGATGGTTCAAAAAAGCAGGTGGTGGCCGGGTTGATCGAGTCTATCCGAACCATGAAAACCAAGCGCGGCGACACCATGGCCATATTGTCCCTGGACGACCGTAGTGCCCGTATTGAGGCGACGGTATTTGCCGACGTTTACAATGAAAACCGGGAGATGTTGGTCAAGGACAGTATCGTTATTGTTGAAGGTACGGTTGGCCATGACGAATATTCCGGTGGGCTCTCCATACGCAGCAGCAGTATCAGTAGCCTGTTACAGGCCCGGCAATCCCGGGCCTCTGAGCTCACCATCGAGCTGCGCGAGGAACTGGTGAACGAACAGTTGGCGGCGCAGCTGGAAAATCTGCTCGGCCACGCCCGCGGCAGCTGCCGGGTGGCCTTCTGGTACAACCAGGGTGAGAACCGGGCCCGCATCCGGCTCGGTGAAAACTGGCTGGTCTCCCCCAGTGATGAACTGATCGAGCAATTGCGAGATGTTTGTGGCAATCAGAGTGTTTGCTTGAACTACCGCCAGTCTGCCTGAACAATTCACGTTGGGGAAACTGGCCCGAAAACTGCCCAACGTGTACACTTGGCGCGGTTAAAACACGAGAATTCGCCCGCCATGAATCCCAATTTCCTGGACTTTGAACAGCCCATTGCTGAGCTTGAGGTGAAAATTGAAGAGCTGCAATTAGTCGGCTCTGACAATGACATCAACATCGGCGCGGAAATTGCCAACCTGCGTGAGAAGAGCACCAAGCTCACAGAGAAAATCTACGCTAACCTGACGGCCTGGGATATCGTCAAGGTAGCCAGGCATCCCCAGCGTCCCTATACCCTGGACTACATTCCCCGTATCTTTACTGAATTTGAAGAGCTTCATGGCGACCGCCATTTTGCCGATGACCACGCTATTGTCGGCGGCATTGCCCGGCTAGCGGGAGAGCCGGTGATGGTGATTGGCCAGGAGAAGGGACGCAGCGTACAGGATAAAGTGGCGCGCAATTTCGGTATGCCCAAGCCCGAAGGCTATCGCAAAGCTCTGCGGCTCATGAAAATCGCAGAGCGTTTCCAGCTGCCCGTGATTACCCTGATCGATACCCCGGGGGCCTATCCCGGAATCGATTCGGAAGAGCGGGGGATTTCCGAGGCCATTGCCCAGAACCTGGCAGTAATGTCACGTTTGAAGACACCCATTGTTTGTGTGGTCATCGGTGAGGGCAGTTCCGGCGGAGCACTGGGAATTGGTGTCGGCGATCACCTGGTAATGCTGCAATATTCCACCTACTTTGTTATCTCGCCGGAAGGTTGTGCCAATATCATCTGGAAGACTTCAGAGAAGGCCGCGGACGCTGCCGAAGCCATGGGGGTTACTTCCAGTGTGCTGGAGGAACTTGGCATCGTCGATGCGACAATCCCTGAGCCGCTGGGAGGCGCGCACCGGGATATCGATGAAATAGCCAATCGTATTGAACAACATCTGGTAACAGAACTGGAGCGCTTGCAGGCGCTGCCACTGGACCAGTTGCTGGATCAGCGCTACCAGCGTCTGATGTCCTACGGAAACTGATCAGTCGGGGCGACACGGTGTCCCTGGATACTCACGCACTTCTCGCGACGCTACAACCGTGGATGCAATCCGCGCGCTGGTATATAGGCTACAGTGGTGGCCTGGACTCTACCGTCCTCCTATACTTGCTGGCCGATATGATGCGCAAGGTCGACTTGCCACCCCTGTGCGCCTTACACGTGAATCATCAACTGAGCGCTTCGGCAACTACCTGGCGGGACCATTGTGCGGCGCAATGTGACGCGCTGGAGATTGAATTTCGGGCTGAGCTTGTCGTGGTAAATGAGACCGGTCAAGGTCCGGAGGCGGCGGCCCGCGAGGCGCGCTACCGGGTATTTGAAGAACAGCTCGGGGCCGGAGAATGTGTGCTGTTAGCGCACCATCAGGACGACCAGGTAGAAACCTTTTTTCTGCGTCTGCTGCGCGGCGCCGGGGTCGAGGGCATGGCGGCCATGCCTGCTCAGCGCACCCTGGGGCAGGGCCAGCTATTGCGTCCACTGTTGTTCCACTCGAGGTCGGTGCTGGAATCCTATGCCACCGCTCACAAGCTGAGCTGGATCGAAGACGAGAGCAACCGGGATAATAGTTTTGATCGCAACTACCTGCGCCGACAAGTGCTGCCTCTATTGGCGGAGCGCTGGCCCAGCTATAGGGAGCGCGTTGCCGCCGCCACAGAAAACCTGCGCGACTATGCCGCGGATTTGCAGACAGAGCTCGAGCCTGAACTACAGCTAAGGATGGGAAAAGCTTTTGGCGAACCCACCTTGTCCCTGACAGATTGGCACAGTTTCGATGCAGCGAATCAGCGCCAGCTTATACGTCTGTGGCTAAAAAAACTGGGCCACTATGCCCCAGATCGACGATCGCTGTCTGAGTTTGTGCGTCAGCTGCGCGAGAGCGGCGACCGGGCGCAACAGCAACTGCACAACCAAAACTACCAGCTGCGGCGGTACCAGACGTGTCTTTTTCTGTCGCCCGTGGATGCCAGCTTGGTAGAGGACCCGTATTTTGTCCCCCGAAGCGGTGCCGGCATACGTGCCGAGCTGGAAGATGAACTACATGTGATAGCGCGAAGGGGCGGAGAACGCTGCCGACCGAGCGGGCGTGCGCACAGCCAGACTATAAAAAAACTGCTGCAGGAGTACGGGGTTCCGCCCTGGTTGCGTGAGGATCTACCACTGGTATTGAACCGGCAGGACGAGGTGGTTGCAGTCGCCAACCTCTGGGTTTGCGAGGGCTTCGAGGCCGCAGAAGAGGAAGCCGGGCTGGAACTGGTCTGGCGTTGAGCGTCCCGGCTAACTCTGCTAAACTGGCGTCCCATCTTTGGCAGGATGGTGTCAGTACTGGCCCCTAGCTTGCTGTCGATAAAGCAGTTCCGATAAGTTTCTACAACTAGCTAGAAAAGGCTTCTCATGACGCGTTATGTGTTCGTCACCGGTGGTGTAGTTTCCTCTTTGGGGAAAGGTATAGCCGCCGCTTCCCTTGCAGCAATTCTTGAAGATCGTGGGCTGAAGGTTACCCTTCTCAAGCTCGACCCCTACATCAACGTTGACCCGGGAACCATGGCACCTTCCCAGCACGGCGAGGTGTTCGTCACCGAAGATGGAGCGGAAACAGATCTCGATCTGGGTCACTACGAACGCTTTACTCACGCCAACATGAAGCAGGGAAACAACTTCACCAGCGGTCGTGTCTACAATGAGGTTCTACGCAAAGAGCGGCGCGGTGACTATCTGGGCGCGACCATCCAGGTGATTCCCCACATCACCGATGAGATCATACGTCGGATAAAAGCCGGGGCCAATGACGCCGATATTGCGGTGGTTGAGATTGGTGGTACGGTGGGAGACATCGAGAGTCTGCCTTTTCTGGAGGCCGCTCGACAGATGAAAGTGGAACTGGGCTACAACCGGGCACTGCTAATGCACCTTACGCTGGTGCCATATTTGGCAGCGGCTGGTGAGATCAAGACCAAACCCACCCAGCACTCGGTGAAAGAGCTGCGCTCCATCGGCTTGCAGCCCGACGTCTTGTTGTGTCGCTGCGAAGTGGAAATAGGAGAGGGTGCGTGCAAGAAGATAGCCCTGTTTACCAACGTCGAAGAACGTGCGGTTATCCCGGTACTTGACGCGGATTCCATCTACGAAATCCCCGCCATGCTCAATGCTTACGGCCTGGATGATATCGTGGTGGATCGCTTCGGCCTGGACTGTCCGGCTCCAGACCTTAGTGAGTGGGACGAAGTTCTGCGCGGAGAGATTGAAGCGGATAAAGACGTCACCGTGGCCATGGTGGGCAAATACATGAGCCTGCTGGACGCCTACAAATCTCTCAACGAAGCCTTGAAGCATGCCGGTATCCAGACCTTGTCCCGGGTGAAAATCCTGCATATCGATTCATCCCGCGTTGTCGACGAGGGCGTGGAAGTACTCAAAGACGCGGACGCCATCCTGATACCCGGTGGCTTTGGCGAGCGCGGCATAGACGGCAAAATTCTCACGGTGCAGTACGCGCGTGAAAACAATATACCCTTCCTGGGCATCTGCCTGGGCTTGCAGGTGGCCATGATCGAATTTGCCCGCAACGTGTTGAAGTTGCCCGAGGCCGATAGCACCGAGTTTAACCGTGCGACGGCGGATCCAGTTATCGGTCTGATCACAGAATGGCAAAATGCTGACGGTACCACCGAGATACGCAGTGAAGATTCCGACCTGGGTGGCACGATGCGCCTGGGCGCGCAGGATTGTCACCTGGTCGAGGACTCCCTGGCTCGAGAGGTTTACGGCCAGGACACGATTGTTGAGCGCCATCGTCACCGTTGGGAGTTCAACAACAACTATGCGGATCAGTTGCAGGAAGCCGGCCTGAAGATAGCGGGGTGGTCTGCGGATAACTCACTGGTAGAAATGGTCGAATTGCCCGACCATCCCTGGTTCCTGGCCTGCCAGTTTCACCCGGAGTTTACCTCGCGTCCTCGCGGTGGCCATCCCTTGTTCACCGCGTATGTAAAGGCAGCACTGGCCCATAAGGAGGGCTCTGACTAATGTCCCAGCGCAGCATTGCCATCGCCGATCTTACCGTTGCCAATGACCGGCCGTTTACCCTGTTTGGTGGCGTGAACATACTCGAAAGCAAGGACTTCGCCCTGCAGGTAGCGGCGGTGTACGTTGAGGTGTGTCAGCGCCTCGGTATTCCCTACGTGTTCAAGGCCTCTTATGACAAGGCCAATCGCTCCTCCATTCATTCCTACCGCGGGCCGGGCATGGAAGAAGGTCTGGAGATCCTCGCCGCAGTAAAGACGGAATTCGGGGTGCCGGTAATCACCGATGTACACGAACCAGACCAGCCAGCCCCCGTGGCAGAGGTGGCTGATGTTATACAGTTGCCCGCGTTTCTGGCCCGCCAGACAGACCTGGTACAGGCCATGGCCGACACCGGTGCGGTTATCAATATCAAGAAACCCCAATTTTTGAGCCCCGGACAGATGGGTAACATTGTCGAGAAGTTCGCCGAATGTGGTAACGACAAAGTGATGTTATGTGAGCGCGGTACCCAACTTGGCTATGACAATCTGGTGGTGGATATGCTGGGTTTTCGCACCATGATTGATGTCAGCCGGGGTGCGCCGCTCATTTTTGACGTCACCCACGCTCTGCAATGTCGAGATCCCCTGGGAGCGGCCTCCGGCGGGCGGCGCAGCCAGGTAGCGGAGCTGGGCCGGGCCGGGCTTGCTATTGGTATTGCAGGGCTGTTCCTGGAATCTCACCCGGATCCAGACCAGGCCCGATGTGATGGTCCCAGTGCTTTGCCGCTGGACCAACTGGAGCCATTTCTGGCGCATATGAAAGCGGTGGACGATACCGTTAAGTCGCTGCCGCCGCTTAACATCAGTTAGTATTCACTTTTATACAACGGAGTATCAACACATGAGCACGATTGCCGATGTGCAGGGCTATGAAGTCCTGGATTCGCGCGGAAACCCGACAGTGCAGGCCGATGTGATACTGGCGGACGGCAGCATCGGCAGCGCCTGCGCGCCCTCCGGTGCTTCCACCGGTTCAAGAGAGGCACTGGAACTGCGGGACGGGGATGCAAACCGTTATCTCGGCAAAGGCGTATTGACTGCGGTGGGCAATGTAAACGGGTCGATTCGTGAGCTGTTACTGGGCGTTGACGCCAGGGAGCAGCGTCTGCTGGATCAGCTGATGATTGATGCTGATGGCACCGACAACAAGGCGAACCTGGGCGCCAATGCCATCCTGGCGGTATCACTGGCGGCCGCCAAGGCCGCCGCTCAAAGCCGCAAGCTCCCTCTCTACCAACATATCGCCGATATTAATGGCACCACCGAGTTCACCATGCCGGTACCAATGATGAATATCATCAATGGGGGTGAGCACGCCGACAACAACGTCGACATCCAGGAATTTATGGTGCAGCCGGTATCCGCGCCCACGTTTGCCGAGGCCCTGCGAGCCGGTGCCGAGATTTTTCACCAGCTGAAGAAGGTGTTGTCTGGTGAGGGTTTGAGTACGGCTGTGGGTGACGAGGGTGGTTTTGCACCCAACCTGCCATCCAACGAAGCAGCGCTGGCAATTATTTCAGAGGCCGTTTCCCAGGCCGGCTACCAACTCAACAGGGATATTGCCCTGGCCCTGGATTGTGCCGCTTCCGAGTTCTACCGGGATGGTGTGTACGACCTCAGCGGGGAAGGGGCAAAATACTCCGGGGCTGAGTTTGCGGATTACCTGGCAGATTTGTCCGTTAAGTATCCGATCATCTCGATTGAAGATGGCATGGACGAGTCCGACTGGGACAGTTGGAAGATTCTCACGGACAAAATCGGTGAGCGCGTGCAGCTGGTTGGTGATGATCTGTTTGTCACCAATACAAAAATACTGTCCGAAGGTATTGAGAGAGGAGTGGGCAATTCCATTCTCATCAAGTTCAACCAGATTGGCAGCCTCAGTGAAACTCTGGATGCTATTGCCATGGCTAAACAGGCTGGCTACACCGCGGTGATTTCACACCGTTCCGGTGAAACTGAAGACACTACTATTGCCGACCTGGCGGTAGCCACGGCAGCAGGCCAGATCAAAACCGGCTCTCTGTGCAGGTCTGATCGCGTTGCCAAGTACAACCGCTTGCTGCGCATTGAAGCCGAGCTGCAAGGTCGGGCACCCTATCGTGGTCGCGCCGAGTTTCCGGCAGCGGGCTAAGCCCGCCAAGGCAGGGGTGACAGTCCGGTGAAGTGGCTGGCCCTGCTCTTGTTTATGCTGCTACTGTTCCTGCAGTACCGACTCTGGTTGCCTGAAGGCAGCAAAGCTGAGCTAGCACGGCTACGCACAGAAATTGGTTTGCAGGAGCAACGCAACAGGGAATTGCATCAGCGCAACCGAGAGCTGGAACTGGAAGTGCTAGAACTGCAGTCCGGTCTAGAAAGCCTGGAAACGCGGGCCCGGGAAGACCTTGGTCTGATCAAGGAGGGGGAAACTTACTACCAGCTTATCGAGCAAGAGGCGTCTCCGTGAGCGATCGCCGCTATTTTGCGGTGGTACCTGCAGCCGGTATTGGTTCGCGCATGCAGGCTGATCGCCCCAAGCAATACCTGGACTGTGGGGGTAAACCCATGCTCGAACAAACTCTGTCTCGGTTGCTGGCGTGGCCGCGGTTGGAGCGAGTGGTGGTGGCCCTGGCCAGCGGCGATACCTTCTTCCCTTCCCTGTCCATCAGCGCTGAGCCGAGACTGCTTCGCTGTCAGGGCGGGGAGCATCGGGCTGATTCCGTATTAGCGGGTCTGGATGCCTTGGCCGACGTGGCTGCGCCAGAGGACTGGGTGCTGGTGCACGATGCGGCGCGCCCCTGCATACGCTTAACAGAGTTGGAAAAACTCGCCCACGAGTTGCGGGGTGATCCAGTGGGCGGCCTGTTGGCGGTGCCGGTCAGTGATACCGTAAAGCAGGCCGATGAGGAAGGCCGCGTAGAGCTGACTCTCAATCGAGCGCGGCTATGGTTGGCACAGACGCCCCAGATGTTTCGCTACCAGGCACTGAATGAGGCCGTGCGTGCTGCCTGCGAGGCAGGCGCGAATTCCACTGATGAAGCGGCAGCGATGGAGCGAGCGGGCCAGCAGCCACGCCTGGTGGCTGGATCGGTCAGCAATATCAAAATTACCCATCCACTGGACCTGGTGCTGGCGGAATACTGGCTGGCCAATGAGGAGCTCACATGAGAATTGGCCACGGCTATGATGTTCATCGCTTCAGTGATGTAGGTGTTGATGGCGACGACATTATTCTCGGTGGGGTGAGAATTCCCCATCACAGTGGATTGCAAGCGCATTCCGATGGCGATGTTTTGATCCACGCGCTGTGTGACGCTCTACTGGGGGCCATCGGCGCCGGTGATATCGGCCACCATTTCCCAGACTCTGATCCTGCCTACGCCAATGCCGACAGTCGCGAACTGCTGCGTGAGGTGTTTCAGAAGGTCCAGGCAGCGGGTTACCGACTCGGTAACGCCGATATGACCATCGTGGCGCAAGCGCCGCGCATGGCGGCTCACATTGCGGCGATGCGCGAGAATCTTGCCAGCGACCTGCAGGCCGACATTACGCAGCTCAATATTAAGGCAACGACCACAGAGGGCCTGGGCTTCAGCGGTCGTGAGGAAGGTATCGCGGCCCACGCCGTTGTGTTGTTGTGCTGAGCATTGATGACCCCCTGTTGCGCGATTGGCCGCGCGCTGGCGCCGGTACTGCGGGCTCAGCGCTGCTGCGGGTATCCAACCGGGATTTCCAGGTGGTCGAAGAGCTGGGGTTTGACCCAGACGGAGAGGGTGAGCACGCCCTGTTATTAGTCGAAAAAACCGGTCTAAACACCCAGGATGTCGTGCAGCAACTGGCCCGCGTTTCGGGCCGTCAGCCACGGGATATTGGTTACAGCGGTCTCAAGGACAAGCATGCCTGTTGTCAGCAGTGGTTTAGTGTTGGCATGGCTGGCACGGGTGATGCTGACTGGCAACAACTGAACTCACCTGAATTGAAAGTATTACAAGTGGCCCGGCATCGGAAAAAGCTGCGACGCGGCGTGCATCGGCGCAATCACTTCGACATCACCCTGCGAGAGCTGCACAGTGATCGTGACTTCCTCGAGCAGCGGCTGCAATGGGTGGCGAAGCAGGGCGTGCCCAACTATTTTGGTGAGCAGCGGTTCGGTTTTCAGGGTCGCAATGTTGTTTCTGCGCTGGCGTGGGTGCGCGGCGAGTCCGCCTCTCCCAGGCGCCAGCGCCGCAGTTTCTACCTGTCCGCGCTGCGTTCCGCCCTGTTCAATGACAGCCTCGCCCAAAGGGTAGGGCAGGATCGCTGGCGTGTGCCCGAAGAGGGTGATCGCTGCATGTTGAACAATAGTGCCAGCCACTTCTTTCACGATGGTACTGATCCGGATATACCGGCCCGTGCAGAATCTGGTGATCTGCACCTGGCCTTGCCCCTGTGGGGGAAACCTGGCCGCGATGGCCCGGTAGCGCCAAGCGCATACCCCGAACTGTGTGAATTCCTGGAGCAGCAGGGCTTACAGCTGGATTACCGGGCGGCGCGGCTGTTTGCAGATGACTTTTGCTGGCAGTTTTGTGATGATGAGGCCTTGCAACTGCGCTTCTCTCTGCCGCGTGGCGGCTTTGCCACCGCGGTATTACGAGAGCTGTTAAAGTATGACGATATAACTATAAACAGGGGTGAACAGCTTGGCGGATAGCCTGGAGCAGAGAGGCATCGGGATGACCTCCCAACGGACCCGGGAGCGCATGGTACGGCGACTGCAGGAACAGGGCATCCAAGACACAGCGGTGCTGGAGGTGATGCGCAATACGCCGCGTCATTTGTTCCTGGATGAGGCCCTGGCCCAGCGTGCCTACGAAGACAGCGCCCTACCCATCGGCCATGCACAGACCTTGTCGCAACCCTATATTGTTGCCCGCATGACCGAGCTGTTGTTGGCGGCGGGGCCCTGTGAGGAGGTATTGGAGATTGGTACCGGTTCTGGCTACCAGACAGCGGTACTGTCTCAACTGGTAAAACGGGTCTACAGCACCGAGCGCATCAAACCCTTGCAGGCCAAAGCTCGACGCCGTTTGCGCGCGCTGCGTATTAATAATGTGCAGTACAGTCACAGCGACGGTGGCATGGGCTGGGACACACACGCGCCCTACGACGGAATTTTGTGCACGGCGGCGCCGCAGGAAATTCCGCAGGATCTGCTGAGCCAGCTGGCACCGGGTGCCCGATTGGTTATTCCGGTAGGCGACGACACTCAGCATCTGCAGGTCGTAGTGCGAACAGCGGCCGGTTTCGATGTCGAAACAATCGACGAAGTGCGCTTCGTGCCCCTGCGATCGGGCATTGTGCGCTAAGTGAGCGCGATTAGGCCTGTTGGCATTTTTGTTCGTGGCATGGCCATGGGTGCTGCCGATATCGTGCCGGGGGTATCTGGGGGCACCGTTGCATTTATCAGCGGTATTTACCCGCGCCTGCTAAACGCTATCAAGAGCGTTGATATGACGGCCATAGGGCTTTTATTCCGGGGCCAGGTCACGCAGCTGTGGCGCCACGTCGACGGTGCTTTTCTGCTGGTTCTGCTGGCGGGAATTGCCACCAGCTTATTTTCCCTGGCGGGAATATTCAGTTGGCTGCTGGAGCGCTATCCCGAGCCCCTGTGGGGGTTTTTCTTTGGCTTGATTCTGGCCTCTGCGCTGGTGCTATTGCGGCAGATACCCGAATGGAGGATGCGTGAAGCGGGGATGCTGATACTAGGCGCTGTCGTGGCGCTGTTTATTGCACTGGCGCCGCTCACGGGTTTCGTGGAAGGCAATGTCGGGATTTTCCTGGCGGGCTTTATTGCTATCTGCGCGATGATTCTACCGGGTATATCCGGTAGCTTTATCCTGGTGCTACTGGGTATGTATGCCTCGGTGCTGGCGGCCCTGAAAGGCTTTGACCTGGCCTTCCTGGGGATATTTATTGTCGGCGCAGTTTGTGGGCTGGCTGTCTTTTCACGTATCTTACACTGGCTGTTGCTGAACTTTCGATCTCTGACCATGGCCCTGCTCACCGGTTTCCTGCTTGGCTCCCTGGCCACAATCTGGCCCTGGAAACGAGTATTGGCCTGGGTGGTCAGTAGTAGTGGCGATCTCAAACCGGCCCAGCAACTGCCGGTATCCCCACTGGAGTATCTGGCTCGAACCGGCAACGATCCCTTGTTTCTATACTGCGTGCTCCTGGCTTTGTTTGGCGCCTGGCTGGTCTGGTTTGTGGATCACAAATGGGGGCAGATGCAGGTTGGGTTGGAGTGATCGCCGGTGCGACGTGGACTGCTTCTGCCATTCTCGCTGAAAATGCTGCTGACAGTGTTGCTGACTGTACTACTGACTGCCTGCGCTGGCGATCCCAGCCGGGCACCCGTGGAGGAGCGTAGTCAGGGCAGCGATCTCAGTAAGCCCAGGGCAGGTTATTATTCTGTCAGCCGCGGCGACACGCTGTATGCGATTGCCTGGCGTTTCGGTTACGACTTCCGCAAGCTGGCCAAAGCCAATGGCATCCCATCGCCCTATACCATTTACCCGGGGCAGCGGCTGGTGTTGACCGACCAGGTGACCGGATCATCCTCGATCCCAAGTAAAACCACTACCTCCACATCCACGTCCGTTGCACCCACTACCACCAGGGTTCAGTCCAGCGATGAGGGCCTGGTCAAGGGTTCAATTAGTTGGCAGTGGCCGACGCAGGGCAAGGTTGTGCGGGGTTTTTCCGGTGATGTTCACAAGGGCATCGATATTGGTGGCAAGGCTGGGGATTCGGTAAAAGCGGTGGCGCCGGGGCGGGTCGTGTACGCGGGCAGTGGTATTGTCGGCTACGGCAATTTGTTGATCGTTAAGCACAGTGAGGTCTATCTCAGCGCCTATGGGCACAATCGCCGGTTGCTGGTAGACGAGGGAGATGTGGTCAAGCAGGGGCAGCGTATTGCCGAGAAAGGCAACAGCGCGACCAACTCGGTCAAGCTGCACTTCGAAATTCGCCGTGAAGGCAAACCCATCGACCCCAACAAGCTCCTGCCGAAGGCTTAGCACGGACTTGGCCGCTGCCCAGCGGGTGAAAATGTCCGCTTGTAGTTGTTTTCGCTTCGCGCTAATCTACTCGGCCGGCTGTAGGATACGCTCGAAAACAAAACAATAACGAGGTATTGCCATGGAAGCTAGAACGGCTGCATCGGATAGCAAATCGGCTAAAGCGACTAAAACAACACGGACGAGTCGAAGTACAAGCAGTATCAAGACCACCAAGGCGGCTAGCAAGAAGCCAGCTGCTAAGAAGTTGGTTGGTGCCCGGAAAAAAATCCCCGCAAAAACACCAACCGCTAAATCTACTGCGGCGAAGAAAGCTGTGGCCAGCAAGGCTGCAGTGAAGAAAGCAGCAGCGCGGACAAAGAAGACCCCTGCCAAGAAGACGACAAGCAAAAAAGCTGCCCCACCTGCAAAGGCCGCTGCCAGTAAGTCGGCAACCGCGAAGGAAGAGAAGAGCATCAGCAAGTCGCTGGATGCCACCCAGTTATACCTGAACGAGATCGGTTACTCGCCCTTGCTGACTCCTGAAGAGGAAGTCTATTTCGCCCGCATGTCACGCCGCGGCGAAGAAGCCGGTCGCAAACGCATGATCGAGAGCAACCTGCGCCTGGTGGTGAAAATTGCCCGTCGCTATATTAACCGCGGCCTGACCCTGCTGGACCTGATCGAGGAGGGTAACCTCGGCCTGATACGGGCGGTGGAGAAGTTCGACCCCGAGCGTGGGTTTCGCTTTTCTACCTATGCTACCTGGTGGATTCGCCAGACCATCGAGCGGGCCATCATGAACCAGACCCGGACCATTCGCCTGCCTATTCACGTGGTGAAAGAGCTGAATGTGTACCTGCGGGCGGCCCGTGAATTAACTCAGCGCCTCGATCATGAGCCTTCCGCCGATGACATCGCAAAATTGCTCGACAAGCCGATTGGCGAAGTAAAGCGCATGCTTGGTTTAAACGAACGAGTCACCTCGGTAGATACGCCGCTGGGTCCGGAGTCGGACAAATCGGTATTGGATACTATTCCCGATGCCCATGTCTCTGATCCCGCCCAACTGCTGCAGGACAGTGATATAAAGGACAGCATAGGCCACTGGCTGGGTGAATTGTCGGACAAGCAGCGCGAGGTCGTCTCTCGACGCTTCGGTTTACGCGGTTACGAAACCAGTACCCTGGAAGAGGTCGGCCACGAGATCGGCCTGACCCGGGAACGGGTGCGCCAGATCCAGGTCGAGGCCCTGAAACGGCTGCGGGTGATTATGGAGACGCAGGGATTATCGAGTGAGTCGATATTCGGCTAGCCGGAGGCTAGTGGGGTCGAAGCTCGAACTTACCGCTCCAACTTCTCCAGTTTATTGGGTTTATGTTCCCACTCTTCTGCATCGGCCGGGGATTCTTTCATCTCGGTGATGTTGGGCCAGATTTCCGCCAACTCAGCGTTCAGTTCCAGGAATACCTGTTCCGATTCAGGCAGTTCATCTTCAGAGTAAATGGCGTCTACCGGGCATTCGGGTTCACACAGGGCGCAATCGATGCACTCATCCGGGTGAATCACCAGCATATTGGGTCCCTCGTAGAAACAGTCTACGGGGCATACTTCCACACAGTCCGTGTGCTTGCACTTGATGCACTGTTCGGCAACAACAAACGTCATTTCTTTTAAGCCTCTGGGGTGTTTTAAAAATGGCTGTCTAAACTAACGGGCGCTAGTTTACCTGTTCAACTGGACTTTTTGAACCCATTTACTACTCGCATTTCCGTTGAAGCCGTTCGATATTTCCGCTCAACTCTAGAGCTCTTTCTTAAGTTGGTAGAGTAAATCTAGAGCCTGCCGGGGGCTCAGCTCGTCGATATCAGTAGCTTCCAACTGGTCCACCACCGGGTGGGGCGCTGGCGCGCTGAACATATCTGGTTGGGGCGACGCAGGCAGAGTCAGTGCCGGGGCTAAAGGCCGCGCGGAGAAGCCGATGTCGCCACTTTCCAACTCTCGCAGTTTATCGCCGGCAGCTTCCAGCACGTGGCTGGGAATGCCCGCCAGCTTGGCCACTTGCAAGCCGTAGCTGCGGTTGGCGGGACCCTCCTGGATATTGTGCAGGAATACCACGTGATCCTGGTACTCGGTGGCATCCAGGTGAATATTGGCCATGCTGGGACACTGTTCAGGCAGGGTGGTGAGCTCAAAATAGTGGGTGGCAAACAGGGTGAAGGCCCGCACCTGTTGAGCCAGCGCCACAGCCGCTGCCCAGGCCAGGGACAGACCATCAAAAGTGCTGGTGCCGCGACCCACTTCATCCATCAGCACCAGGCTGGCGGGGGTGGCATTGTGGAGGATATTGGCGGTTTCGGTCATTTCCACCATAAAGGTGGAGCGTCCACCCGCCAAATCGTCGGAGGAACCGATGCGGGTAAAGATACGATCGACGGCCGAGAGGGTGACACTGTCAGCCGGGACGAAACTACCGACATGGGCAAGCAGGGCGATCACCGCGGTCTGGCGCATATAGGTCGACTTACCGCCCATGTTGGGGCCGGTAATCAACAGCATCCGACGCTGATCATTGAGCAGGCAGTCGTTGGCGATAAAGGGTTCATCCAGCACCTGTTCCACCACCAGGTGACGACCCGCCACGATATCCAGGCATTGCTCGTCGCTGAAGCGGGGGCGACACAGGCGCAGGTTCTCTGCCCGTTCTGCCAGGCAGGTCAGCACATCGAGATCGCAGATGGCCTGGCTGGTTTGCTGCAGGACTAGCAGTTGCTCATTGAGCGTTTCCAACAGCTGCTCATACAGGTACTTTTCCCGGCTCAAGGCGCGGCTCTTGCTGCTGAGGGCCTTGTCTTCAAATTCTTTCAGCTCCGGCGTGATGTAGCGTTCGGCGTTTTTCAGGGTCTGACGGCGCACATACTCCACCGGCGCCCGGTCTGATTGAGCTTTGCTGATTTCAATGTAATAACCGTGCACCCGGTTGTAGCCCACCTTGAGGGTACTGAGGCCGGTTTGCTCCCGTTCCCGCCGCTCGATTTCCAGCAGATAGTCGCCGGCGTTGGCGCTGATCTGACGTAATTCGTCCAGGTCTGCGTCGTAGCCATCGGCAATCACACCGCCATCGCGCAGCACCACCGGCGGATTTTCGATAATCGCCCGGCTCAGTAAATCCACGGTGTCCGGGTATTCGCCGCATTGCTGTTGCAGCTGCGCCAGCAAGGGTGTCTGGCAGCGATTCAATTCGTTACGCATTGCCGGCAGGGCGGCGAGAGATTGGCACAGTCTCGACAGGTCCCGGGGGCGCGCGGAGCGCAACGCCACGCGGGCCAGGATGCGCTCGGTATCGCCGATGGGTTTGAGGCACTCGCGCACCGGTTCGAAATAGTAGTCATTGCGGAGGGCCTCCACCGACGCGTGGCGTTCATCCAGCAGACCGGTATCGGTCAGCGGGCGGTGCAGCCAGCGCCGCAGATTACGCCCGCCCATAGCGGTGACACAACTGTTCATCACCGCGAACAAAGTATGATCTTCGCCGCCGGTGAGATTGATATCAATTTCCAGGTTGCGGCGGGTGGAGGCATCGAGGATGACACTGTCTTCCCGCCGTTCCAGGGCCAGCCCGGCAATATGGGGCAGGCTGGTGCGCTGGGTATCTTTCACATAGTGCAGCAGACAACCCGCCGCAGAGATCGCCAGGTGCAGGTCGGCGCAGCCAAAACCCTGCAGGTCGTGGGTCTGAAACTGATCATTCAGCGCTTTCTCGGCGCTGTCGCGGTCAAACTCCCAGGTGGGCTGGCTGCGGGCGCCGCGGCGATTGATGACCTGGGGATAGAAGATGGTCTCCTGGTAGAGTAATTCTGCGGGATTCAATCGTTCCAGTTCGCTGTGGAGTGCCTCTTCACCGGTCACCTCCATGACCCGGAAACGGCCCGCGCTGAGATCGAGGCTGGCAATGCCGAACTGATCCTCCCGTTGGCACAAAGCCATCAACAGGTTGTCCCGGCTTTCTTCCAGCAGCGCCTCGTCACTGACCGTGCCGGGCGTGACCACCCGCATCACCTTGCGTTCAACCGGGCCCTTACTGGTGGCGGGGTCGCCAATTTGTTCGCAGATGGCGACGGATACACCGGCTTTTACCAACCGGGCCAGGTAACCCTCGGCGGCGTGATAGGGCACGCCGCACATGGGAATGGGTTCGCCACCAGCTTTACCGCGGGCGGTCAGGGTAATATCGAGAAGGTCGGCCGCGCGTTTGGCGTCGTCGAAAAACAACTCGTAGAAGTCACCCATGCGGTAGAACAGCAGGTCGTTGGGGTGCTCCGCCTTGAGGCCCAGGTATTGGACCATCATTGGGGTATGCGGGCTGTTTTTGTCCTTATTGGCCGCTGTTTTCTCGCTCACTGGGGGTGGTTCTGCCGGTAGTTCATGGAGAATGTGGATTGTCTCATAGATCTCAGATAGAGCTCAAAAAAACAGAGTCCTAATGTGGCATTTGATACGTCAGCAAGCGTCATATTGAGTAACCAAAAGGTTACATGTATAGTGTTGAATCACATCCCTGCAAACTGAGAGGAGTGCGACATGGGACTTACCATCAGTACCCTGCATGTTAGGCGATCAATTTTTATCAATGCTTCTCCCACAAAAGTGTGGCGAGAATTCGAATCCTCTGATCGAATAAAGGGGTGGCTCAATTTGGGCCACGTCGTGCATAAATTCGACCCACAGGTGGGTAGCGACGTGGAAATGTCGGTGAACATAAACGGCGAAGAGCGTCATTTTGGGGGTCCAGTGCTGATTGTGGAACCGCAGCTGGAGCTTTCCTTCGAGAGCCAATGGGAGGAGCCCTATCAGTGGCCGGTTCCAACGCTCTGGACAATAAGGCTTTCCGCGCTGTATGACGGAACGCTGGTAGAAATTTTTCATCATGGTTTTGAACGCATGGGTGCCGCCGCGGCGGACAATTTGCAAGAGTATGAACGGGGTTGGGACATGAAGCACCTCACGGCGTTGCGTGAGATGGTTGAAAAATGACAATTCGGGATGCGTATGTGGCGATAGCAGATCCGACGCGCAGGCAGATATTAGATCTTCTGCAAGAGCAGCTGATAATTACTGCCGGCGAAATTGCCAGGCAATTCACAGGTATATCACGACCAGCAATTTCAAAGCATTTGAGAATACTCAAAGAATGCGGAGTGGTCGCAGTCCAGAAGCAAGGAAAATCTCAAAACTATTCGCTGATACCCGAACCTCTTGTCGCAGTTCGAGAGAATTGGCTGTTGAGATTTGGAGACATGCCAACCGAGAGTTTGGTTGAGCTGCGTGACAGAGTAGAAAGCGGGAGATAGTTTGCCAGTTCATTGTGCTCCCTGACTCTGTATCAGTTGTGAAAACGGCTCTGAATATGCCTTTGTCGTGTCGCAATTTGTTGGCGTCTTTGTTCGAAGCTGACTCGAGGAAGTTCTGCGGGAAGATATTTTTGCAACTCTGAAAATTTCACCAACTGTACAGATATGTCGGGCTCTCCCTCTGCATTCATCCAGCGATGAGTAATGATGGCCTCTCGGCGTCCTTCGGTATCCAGCCAGTTGGCAATACCAGGATCTTGATGGGCCAGCACCAGCCAGACTTTGCCATCGTCACCTTGATAGACCTGTTCCATGCTCAGACTGGTCACCCGGTTGGCATAGTCACCGGCGTCGAACCAGGCGTGGGTATACGTTTGGAAAGACCAATAGCCAACGACCGGAGGCGGGCTGACTTCAATGATCATGGCTTCATCCTCGGCCAGGTCGAAGGGGATGCCGCCGTAAACGAGAGTGGAAGAGCCGCCGCCGACTGAGCGGGTGCCATTGTACTCGTTGACCTTGTCGGCGATCAGTGCCGCTTTCATCCAGCGGTTCCAACCGATCAGGCTGCCCTCTATCCAATCCGCCGCTTTGCCCAGGCGATGGGCCACGGTGTCCTCGTTGAGGATTGCCGGGGACAGGCCCTCGTTGCCCACTTTTACAACGAAGAGCTCGGCGTCGCCGTCTTTTTCCCAGTCGGCGTAGTAGATGCGAAAGGACAGTATTTTGTGATCTGCCGCCAGTGGTAGCCAGTCACCCTGGTGGGGCTCCGGGCTGATGATAAGCGTGAAGTTACCCTGCTCATCCAACGTCAGTGAGGATTTATCCCAGGTTTCTGAGGTGCCAATTTCGTTCATGTGCAGGTCACCGAGACTGGTTTGAATGGCGATATCCCTCACCCCGGAGAGGTTGCCCGTCAGTCGGTAAGTGGAGTCTCCGGAAATGCTGGTTCGCAGATACTTGTTATCGACATTGGGGCCGCCCCAGCCGGTGGTGTCGGTATTGATGACCAGGAGGGAGGGGAAGTCCGTGTCGGCATGGTCAAACTGCAGGCGTATGCCTTCTACGATCATGTGTGCCAGTTGTCGCACCGCCTCCGCCCGGTCGCGTTCGCTGGCTACCGGGAAGGTACCGCCGGTAGCCGCAGTGGCTGCATCGTCCTGCAACAAGCGTTGCCCCAGTTTATTCATGCGTTGCGTAAAGTCATCCCAGGCGGTGAACGCGGGGCTTGTCGATAGTGCATCAGCCGTCTGTTGCTGGCGCTGTGCCTGCATTGATGAACCTGCAAAGACGCCGACCAGAAAGGCAATTCCAAGTAAAAACAACGTTTTCTTATTCATGTGTCCTCATTTTAGGCTGGTTACCCGGGGCATTGCCTAAGCAGCGCTTGAAGGGATACTCTGAGCCGCAGCCATCCAAAGAACAAGGGTTCCCATGAAACTACTGCTAAAAATTCTGCTTGGAATAGTCGGCCTGTTTTTCGCGCTGATCCTGGTGTTTAACATTCGCGGCGCCATGCTGCTAGGTACGATCACCCCCGATCCCGGCGCAGCCCGCAATGATGCAGCCAACAAGGTGGTAATGGTGTTTGGTGCCAGCGGCTCCGCTGGAGATGGGCTGCTCAAGGCCGCCATGGAGGATCCGGATGTAGAAGTGGTCTATGCACTTACCCGGCGTATGACATCACGTCTGGAAGCGGGCGAGGCCTCCGGCCGCGTCAATGTAATACGGCACGAGGATTTCACGGATTACTCCATGCTCACTGAGGAGCTGTCGCAGGTGAATACGGTTCTATGGGGGCTGGGTGCTTCCTCAATAGGGATGGACGAGGACACCTATCGCTGGATCCACGTGGATTTCCCGGTCAGCTTTGTGAAGGCCTGGCTGGCCGCCCGTACCGAGGGCCCGATGGCCTTTCACTACGTGACCGGGATGGGCACCGGCGAAGAGGAGGATGCCCAGTGGGCCAAGGATAAAGGCCGGGCGGAGCGCGAGGTGGCGGAAATGGCTGAGGGGACAGGCTTGCGAACCTTTGGCCATCGTTCAGCCTGGATTCGGCCCACCAGCGAGAACTCCAACTGGCTGATCTATGCGGCCGAACCCTTGTTGAAACCCGGCCACATGGTGATTCGTGGCATCGACCTGGGTCGAGCCATGCTGGAGATCAGTGCCCGTACTGAAGAGCTTGCCAGCGGCACCCCGATCGATAACAAGGATGCCATTGCCTACGCGCGCCTGTACCGGGAACGCGGTTGATGGCAGGCGAAGTTATTATAAAGGCTGTTGACGATGCGGCCACGCTGAAACAATTTGTCGCGGTGCCGCACAACGTTTATGCCGACGATGCGAACTGGATAGCACCGTTGAATTTGCTGGAAAAGCATCGATTTGACCCCAAGCGGCCCTACTTTGAGCACGCCCGTGCCCAGGCCTGGGTGGCATTCAGAGATGGCGAACTCGTGGGCCGTATTTCAGCGCAGGTGGATGAGTTGCACTTGCAGCGCTACAGCGATGCCACCGGCTATTTTGGTTTACCGGAGGCCATTGATGACGCAGATGTTTTCGCTGCTTTGTTTGCAGCGGCAGAGAGCTGGTTGAGAGGGCAGGGCATGACCGTTGTGCGCGGCCCCTATAATCTTTCGGTGAACGAGGAGGTGGGGGTGCTGGTCGACGGCTTCGATACACCGGCCTATGTCATGATGGGACACGGTCGAGTCTTTTACGATCAGCACATCAAGGCACAGGGCTATACGGGCGCTAAGGATTTACTGGCCTACATCGTAGATTCAGATTTTGCGATACCACCGGTGATGGCGAAACTGGTAAAACGGGCGCAGCGCAAAGTCACCGTGCGCACCTTGCGTCGCAAAGAGTTAGAACAAGAAGCTGAGGTCATGCGCGATATTTTTAACGATGCCTGGCAGGACAACTGGGGTTTTGTACCCTTTAGTGAAGCCGAATTTCTGGATACGGTGAAAACTTTGACCATGTTGTTGCCCGACGACTATGTCCAGATTGCTGAGTGCGAAGGGCGGCCAACGGCCTTTATCGTTTTGCTACCCAATATCAACGAGGCCATAGCCGATTTAAAAGGCAGCCTCTTCCCACTGGGTTGGCTGAAAGCCTTGTGGCGCTTGAAAGTAACCGGGGTGACTACCAGCCGGGTGCCGCTGATGGGAGTCAGAACAGAATTTCAGAGCACGCCGTTGGGGCCGGCGATGGCCTTTATGGTCATTGATGCCGCGCGCCGTGCCGCGGTTGAAAATGGTATGCAACAGACCGAGTTGGGCTGGATCCTTGAGGATAACCAGGGCATGCGCAGTATTATTGAGTCCTTCGGCGGAGATGCTTACAAGCGCTATCGGATGTACGAAAAAGTGCTGGACTGATGTCAGCTGCTACCAACGCCGTTCTCTACTACCATCCCGATGCTTACCGATCAGATCGGGTTCAAGTCAAGGGCCGCCATGCTGCCGGCGCCGGTTTCCTCGATGGATTTATACGGCACTCAGGAGTGGAACAGTTTTACGCCCTGGTATCGAAGCAGCATCGTGAAGATTTTGGCCGTCACCTGCGGGCATTGGACAGTCGCAAGAGACCGTTAAAAGCGTTATCCCCAGCCAGCCCCGAACTGGCAGATATAGGCACTTTACACCTGCCGGGCCCCGGCCTGGCTGAGCGAACCTGGCAGCGCAGGGTTCAAGGCGACGGTCACTTCAGCATTTGTGGCTTGACACATACCCTGTCTTCCGAGCGTGTGATCAAGTCACTGCAGGACAACCTCGTGGCGCCGACCTGCGAATGGGATGCGCTGATTTGCACATCAATCGCCGCCAGGGAGGTGGTTTTACGCATTCAGGAGGGCCACCAGGCTTACCTCGAAGAGCGCTTTGGCGCGCCTGTGCAAGCGCGGATGCAGCTGCCGATTATCCCGTTGGGAGTTGATTCTGAGTATTTCGCCCAACTGGCCAGCAGCGAACAAGGAGTGGCTCTGCGACAGCGCCTGGGCATCGCGGCAGAAGATGTTGTGTTCCTGTTTGCCGGCCGCCTGTCCTTCCACTCCAAGGCCCACCCGGTACCCATGTTCCTGGCGGCTGAAGCGGCCCAGGCACGTCTGCCCTACCGGAAAATTCACCTGTTGATGGCCGGTCAATTTTACAACGACAGTATTCGAGAAGAATTTAGTTCCGCGACAGCTGCCTGTCCTAATGTCAGCGTGCACTTCGTGGATGGCGCTGATGACTTGATGATGGCATCAGTGTGGGCCGCGGCGGATGTCTTCATCTCCTTGTCAGACAATGTCCAGGAAACCTTTGGTCTTACCCCGGTAGAAGCCATGGCTGCTGGATTGCCGTGTATTGTCAGTGACTGGAACGGCTATCGCGATACGGTGGTTGAAGGGGAGAACGGAATGCGGATTGCGACGACCATAGCAACGGCGTCAGCAGCTGAAGTATTGGCCCGCCGATATGCCCTCGGCCTGGAAACCTATGACCGCTTTATTGGTGCGACTGCCATGATAACCAGCGTTGATATTGCCAGCGCAGCGGAGGCTATGTTGAAACTGGCTGACTCGGCTGACTTGCGCATGCAGATGGGGGCGGCCGGCAGTGTTCGCGCCCGGCAACACTTTGATTGGGCGCACATCATCAGCCGCTATCAGCAGCTCTGGCGGGAACTGGCCGAGCGCCGCCAGTCTGCAGATACCAATTCCGCCAGCAATCCCATGTACCCAAGCCCTTTCGCTGTGTTTGCTGACCATGCTGGCAGCCAGTTGCATATTGATACGCAGGTGAGTCGATTGGGTAGCTACCAGGAGTTGCGAGCATTGAGACAGAGCAGCCTCAATAGCTTCGCCGATAATCAGCTATTCGATGATGCGTTGTTACAGGACTTGTGGCGGGGTTTACCCGAGCAGGCGCAGCCCCTGTCAGCAATATTGACGAGCTATGAGGCCGCGATGCACCTGCCGCTGCAGCGTGCGCTGCTGTACCTGGCCAAGTTCGGGCTGGTGCGCCTAGATTAGATTCTCCGCCCGCAGGGTGGGCAGGACTTTCTCGCCGTAAAGGTGCAGGCTCTGCCAGCCCAGGTCAGGATGAATGCCACCACAGAGGGGGTGGAACATCAGCGGCTGTGCCGCAATCATCTCGCGTACATCGTCAATGACCTGCTGTGGTGTCTGCACCTTATAGGCGCCGGCGGCGCGCAGGTCGTCAGTGTTGTCGTAGTGATGGTAGGGGCTAAAGACCTGGGCCTTGTCGGCCCATTTTGCGTAGATGTTGGTTTCGTGTTGTACGTGGGGCGCGATCTGGTCCCAGTACTCATCCGGGTTTTCCGCCACGAAGGTGCAGGTTGATGGTGCGTTCGGCATCGGCCCGGGATCGGCTTTTCCGTGTTTCTTCAATTCCTCCCGGTAGTATTCAAAAATCTCCGGGCCAGAGGGTATGAAGAAATCCGCGTGTTCGGCGGCACGTCTCGCTGCTGGTTTGCTGCTGCCACCCATGAGGATCATGGGTCGTGGTTCGGTAAAGGGCGTCGGTTTGATGGTGATGGTGCGGTCGCCATGCTGAAAGGTTTCGCCGCTCCAGGCCTTTTCCAGGAAGGGGCCGATATCGTCCATGTACTGCTTGCGATCTTTAAGCGTCTTGCCGACCGCGGAAAATTCTTCCTCGCGATAGCCACCGCTGATAATGGGGATGACCCGGCCGCGGCTGATGATATCCAGCCCCGACAGGTCTTCAGCTAATTGAACCGGGTCGTGCAGGGGCGCTATCAAGGCCGAGATATAAAGCTGCAACTGTGTGGTGCGACTGGCCATGGCGCCGGCCAGCACCAGCGGTGAGGGGCAGTAGTTGTCTTCGGAGCCGTGGTGCTCCGACAAGTGGGCGCTGTTAAAGTCGTTGACGTCACCCCAGGCGGCCATTTCGATAGCGGCCTGGTACATGTCTGCCTTGGAGGCGGTGCAAATATCCGGTTGGCGCATATCAAAGCGAAACATGACATCGGCCATGATAGTTCCCTGTGTAATTGTTGAAGGATACTATTGTAGAACTTTTGTGGGCGAATTTTGACCGAACAGGTTGAAAAAAAGATGACCCGGGGGGTTGCGTCCTTTAGCGAATACTGGTTACATATACAGTACTTCGTACAGGTGAATTCCTCAGGCCAGATTGGCCTACCACCGCTACGGGGTGCAGACCTCGCCCTGGGAAGCGAGGTTCCTAATAAGGAGTGAATTATGGACGCCAATAAAGAAAAAGCACTCGAGGCAGCACTCGGGCAAATTGAACGGCAGTTCGGCAAGGGCACGGTGATGCGTCTTGGTGACAACGACCGGGTGGCAATCCCCTCTATCTCGACGGGCTCGCTGGGCTTGGATATCGCCCTGGGTATCGGCGGCTTGCCGAGAGGGCGGGTTGTCGAGATCTACGGGCCGGAATCCTCCGGTAAGACCACGCTCACCCTGCAAGTGATTGCGGAGGCCCAGAAAATCGGTGGCACAGCGGCATTTATTGACGCTGAGCATGCCCTGGATCCACTCTACGCCGAGAAATTGGGAGTCAAGATTGATGACTTGATTGTGTCCCAGCCGGATACCGGCGAGCAGGCCCTCGAAGTTACCGAGATGCTGGTGCGCTCGGGTGCGGTGGACGTACTGGTGATTGACTCGGTGGCGGCACTGACGCCCAAGGCTGAGATTGAAGGTGAAATGGGTGCATCTCACGTCGGCCTACAGGCGCGTTTGTTGAGCCAGGCCATGCGCAAGTTGACTGCAACCATCAAGCAAACCAATTGTATGGTGATTTTCATCAACCAGATTCGCATGAAGATCGGGGTGATGTTTGGCAGCCCTGAAACCACCACAGGTGGCAATGCACTGAAGTTTTACTCCTCTGTTCGCCTCGATATCCGCCGTATCGGCGCGGTGAAAGACGGCGACGAGGTAATCGGCAATGAAACCAGGGTAAAAGTGGTTAAAAACAAGGTTTCCCCGCCCTTCAAACAGGCCGAGTTCCAGATTATGTACGGCTCGGGTATTTATCGCATGGGGGAGGTTATCGATCTGGGTGTGAAGCTCGGGCTGGTAGATAAATCCGGCGCCTGGTACGCCTATAAGGGCGATAAGATTGGCCAGGGCAAGGCCAATTCAGCTCGCTTCCTGGGTGAAAATCCGGCTATTGCGGATGAAATTGAAGGGCAAATTCGTGCCCAGCTTTTAAGTGCCCCGGACCCCCAGGTCGAGGAAGATACAGAGGAATCTGTCCCGGCAGAGGCGACCCTCGTAGAGGAGTAGCCTGCCAATGCCGGTATCTTCTTCCAAGAGAGCCGGCACACCCTATCCAGGTGCTAGCGCATTTGCGTGCCACACCCCCATTGGTGGCACGCTTTTTTGTTTTCTGACCGGGAGAAATTATGACTGATGCCATCAACCCTACGGATGTGCGCCGCGCAGCGATGGACTTGCTGTCCCGGCGTGAGCACCTGCGTTCAGAGCTTGAGATCAAGCTGCACAAACGGTTCGCGGACGCGACTTTTTCTAATGAGACGCTGACGGCATCGGCTGATGAGACGCTGACGGCGCTGGTCGCTGAGACGCTGACGGCGCTTGCTGAAGAGAGTTTGCAGTGCGACCAGCGCTACTGTGACAGCTATGTACATCAACGCAGTAGTCGCGGATACGGACCCCAGAGAATTCATCAGGAGTTGCGCCAAAAAGGCGCAGGTTCCGATCATATCGTGCTGGCCATGGATGCTTGTGAAACCGACTGGTCTGAATTGGCTCGCCTGACCCGGCGTAAAAAATTTGGGCCGGAGCTACCGGCTGACTTCAAGGAAAAAAGCCGCCAGTTACGTTTTTTACAATATCGTGGCTTCGGCGGTGACTATACGAAAGAGGTCTTTAGCAGCAACTACTGACGGCTGTCGGCGGGCAAACTGATTTCAATGCACAGACCCTTCTCACCGGGCTCGGTGCGATTGAAGGCGATTATGCTGCCCTTGTGTTTGAGCACTGCTTGGCGGGCAATGGAAAGACCCAGACCATAGCCACCGGTCTCACGTGTGCGAGCTTCATCCACACGGTAAAAAGGCTCAAATATTCTTTCCAATGCAGACTCTGGTGCACCTTCACCCTGATCGCAAACGCGAACGGCAAACTGTGAGCCTTCGCTGCGTAGATTGACGTGGACACTACTGTTCGAGGCAGTGTAGTGGACGGCATTGCGAATCACGTTCTCGATGGCCTTTTTCAGAAGGTCGCCTTTGGTTGGCAAAACAGCCTCGTGAAGAACACATTCAAAGTGCACCTGTTTATTTTCGACCTGTGCTTCGTAGTGAGCGTCGGTGCACAACTCACGGAGTAGTCCGACCAGGTCTACGCTGTCTTCGAGTTCAAGATTGTACTCGGGCACTTGTAGTAGCTGGGCGATCAGTTCATCCAGCCGTTCAGTTTCATGCTCAATACGAGTCATTTGCTGAGCGGCGGTGTCAGGATCGCGTTCAGCTAATGCCAGCGCTACTCTCAGCCGCGCCAGGGGGGAGCGTAATTCATGGGAAACATCATTCAACAGACGCTTTTGTGCCTCGATTTGCTGCTGCAGTTGGTCCGCCATAGTGTTGAAATCGCGACCGAGTTTGGCGGTTTCATCTCCACCGGTGGCTGGAACCTCAATACGTGTATGTTGTGGTCAACTATTTTTGGACACTTTGCTTAAGTTAAATTCGTAGTCCATCGGCGTTTTGTATCCCAGCGTAGAATGCAGCCGCTTCGCGTTGTAATACACCGCCACATACTCCCGGACATCTGCGATCGCAGCTTCTCGAGTGCAATATCCCTGGTCACACGTCCATTCGCGCTTTAGGCTGCTGAAAAATCGTTCAACTGGCGAATTGTCCCAGCAATTACCTTTTCGACTCATGCTCGCTATGATTCCATGCTGCTTTAGCAGTGCTTGGTAAGCATGGCTGGCATATTGACTGCCACGATCTGAATGGTGGATCAAGCCTGGCGGTGGATTCCTTAGGCTTACGGCCATTATCAATGCCCTGATGACCAGCGCCTTGGTCATGCGGCGATCCATAGACCAGCCAACAACTCGTCGAGAGTAAAGGTCAATCACCACGGCCAGGTAGACCCAACCCTCCTGAGTCCAAAGATAAGTAATATCGGACCCCCAGCACTGGTTGGGGCTTGCGGGTGAAAATGCTCGATTCAGCACATTGTCAGCCACAGGTAATCGATGTTTGCTGTCAGTGGTGACCTTGTATTTACGTTTAGATTTGACGACGAGGCCCATAGATTTCATGAGCCGCCTGGCGCGATAACGACCAATGGAGAAGCCTTCTGCAGTAAGTTGACGGCTCAGTCTACGACTCCCCATACTCTGCCGAGAATCTGTAAACAGGGACTTCATTCGCCGCCTGACAGCCAGCTCTTCAGGACCAATCACCTTGCCTCCACGGGCCCTCCAGGCGTAGTAGGAGCTACGCTTTACACCGATGACCCGGCACAACATTGTTACTGGATATTGAGCTGTATTACCTTGCACTAAGGCGTACTTCACTTCATTTCCTTTGCGAAATACGCCGACGCCTTTTTTAGAATTTCTTTCTCCATTTTGAGTTCTCGAACCTCACGGCGCAGCCGCTTTAGTTCCTCTTGTTCGTCCTTAGCAAGTGCATTGATGTGGGAATTAGCCTCATGCTCTCGCTTCCAACGCCCGAGTAGCCCTGGGCCAACATCCAGGCTCCGTGCAGCTGCGACTATGGTATAGCCCTGCTCAATCACCAATGCCACGGCATCTTGCTTGAAATCATCAGGAAAGTTCCGTTTTTGTCTACTTGTCATTGTTCACCTCGTATTTGATTTTTACAGTCTATACAAGGTGTCCACTTTTAGTAGACCACAACAGTATTGAGTTCTCCCTCGGCAAGTCGCCTGGCGGCGAACTGCAGAGCTTTCAGGGGTTGGGTGAGATAGCGGGACACCAGGAAGCTGATCAAACCGGTAAATACTACGGCCAGCAACAGGCGCAGCCATAAATACTGGGTCAACGCGTGTATGAACGGAGACTTTGGTGGCAGGTTAACCACCACGGCGGCAAGGCGCCCTTCGTCGGGGCGGTTTATCTGCTGTGCAAACAGGAGGTTATTACCTTCGCGAAGCTGTGCGAAGCGTTGCCTGCCGGTTAATTGTGCAAGAATTTTTCGGCTCCCTGGCAGCGGTTCGGCATCAAATATTTCCTCGCCCTGCCGATTGAAAATAAAAATGCGCAGATGCAGGCGCTGCTCGGTGTCTGCGATCCAGCCAGGTAATTCCTCCAGCGACAGGTTCTGCAGGGCATAGTGGATCCTGAAAATGGCGCGGGGTGGTGGTGGGTGATCTCTCCGTGGCGGGCGCCGCCCATCTCCTCGCTCGCGCCGCTGGTCGAATTCCGGAGCCGGGTATTGGTAGCCCCCCATTCTTCCTCCTGCACGTTCGACTGGTTGATATATTGATCGGTCAGCAACCAGGCGCCAACGATGCCCAGCATGGACAACCAGAAGCCCAGGAAAACCTTGGCGTGTAGATTCACCATGCTCAGGCTTTGCCGGAAGTTCGCGTCAATTGGTAACCGACGCCTCGAATGTTGGTGATGCGCTCCTGGTTACCGGGGTCAGGAAGTTTCTTGCGAATATTGCTGACATGCACATCAATACTGCGGTCGTAGGCCATCAATGGGCGGCCGAGGGCTTGCTGGGACAACAGCTCCTTGTTGACGACTTCACCAGCATGTTCCAGTAGCACGCCGAGAACATTGAATTCCGCGGTGGTCAGCTTGATGGTGGCGCCATCAACCATAACGCTGCGCTGAGCCTTGTCCAGCAGGATGCCGTCTACTTCCAGGGTTGGGCTGTCTTCGTTGGTGCTGCTTTCAGCGCGCCTCAGGATTGCCCTCAGCCTCGCTGCGAGTTCGCGCGGATTACAGGGTTTAGGCAGGTAGTCGTCCGCACCCATTTCCAGCCCAACAATACGGTCGGTGTCGTCGCCGCGTGCGGTCAACATAATGACGGGTACACTGCTGTATTCCCGTAGTTTTCTCAAGACGTCAAAACCTTGTACGCGCGGCAGCATAACGTCGAGCACGAGGGCATCGTAGTCGTTGCCTTTGCAGTGTTCAATTGCTTCGGCACCATCATGTATTGATGCTACGTTGAATCCCTCTAGCAACAGGAAATCTGCCAGCAGACTGCACAGTTCCTTGTCGTCATCGATAATAAGTATGCGGGGTTCCATGGCCCAAGTGTGAATAAAGGAAGCCCGGTTGTCATTAGCAATTACCCTCTTTGGAGGATTCTTTACCCTTCTTTACAAAGCCGTTGCACACATTTACAGGCGGTTTTCCTAAACTTGATACATGCTGATGTGGCATTCAATCAACGAGGAGTTGAACCCAATGAATAAACTAATTGTAGCTGTTGCACTGTGTGCCTCGGTCCTGGTCTTTGCAATAGAAGCCACCGCCCGGCCCGGCTTCGGTGGCAACCCAGCGGGGGCAGAGTTTGACATGACAAGCCGCTTGTCTCATCACCTCGACCTGAGTGCCGACCAACTGGAACAGATCTCGGCGATCGTCAATGCCGCGCAATTGGAAAATGCGGTGGATCGCGAACGCGAGCGTCAGATACGCGAGGAAATGCATGGGCTGGCTGAGAACTTTGATGCGGGAACCGCGCAAGCACTGGCGGATGAACTCGGCGAAATAGCCGGCAGGTTGGCGTATAGCCGCGTCTACACGATGTCGCAGATTCGGACTGTGCTCACGGAAGAGCAATTGAGTGAACTAGCGGCGATGCGCGAAGGCATGGGTGAACACAGGCGTGGGCGGTCGGCCAGCGACCGGGACAGCTTTCTGCAGCATGAAGAGTAACTTTCCCCGTAGGCTTTTGGGGCGCTCTGCCGCCCCCTTTTTTATGCCTACAACTGAATAACTTCCAACCCACGCTCGGCGATCAGGTCGCCAGCGCTATCCGCCCCTGCCTGGCTGCTGATGATGGCGGTGCTGGCCAACTCCGGGCGCAGGTATTGTGCGGTGACCCGCTGCAGATCGTCGACGCCCTGTTCAAGTACGCGCTGTCTGAACAGCTTGCGCTTTTCATGACTGCGGCCAAACAACTTGTTGTGAAAGTGCTGCTTGGCTTCACCGGCGGGTGAGCTGGGCCGATCCAGGGCGCCGATAACACCCAGTATCGCCTGCTCCAGCTCGGCGGGATCATGGGAACTGTTCAACAACCAATCAACGGACGCCTCGAAGTCTGACAGGGTTTCTGCCAGACGTGGGTCGCGGTAAGAATAGAAGCGAAAGGCGCCGGTATTGGAATCCTGGGAGGCGCCGCCGCCGTAGGCACCGCCTTTTTCACGAATTGCCCGATGCAGGTAACCGTTGCGCAGGAACCCACCCAGTACTACCAGTGCTGGGGCATCGGGATGGTCCATGGCGACCGTCGGAAAGGCCTGGGCGCAAAAATTAACCTGGGTGTTGGCAACCCAGAGTTGACGGCGAGCTTCACGAATTGGGGTGGGCGAAAAACTGGCGCTTTCTTGATTGGTTTGGCCAAATCCCTGCCAGGCGGCCTGGGTGGATTGGACCAGTTGCTCCGTATCCTCGCCGTCGGCAATCGTGAGCAGTTGGAATGGCATGGCCATGACTTGCTGGTGAATGGCCTGCAACTGATCGGCAAAACTCTGCAATTGAGTTGGGTCTTGCAGGGAATCGTCGAGGTCTTTGCAGGACTTGATGCCGGCCAGGCCGGACAATTGGTGGCTGAGCAGGGCAGAGGGACTCATGCCAGCACAGGCGGCGGTCATAGCCAGGCCGTGGCCATTGCCGGTAACTGATTGTTCCCGTCGGGCTCGCTGCTGTGACACCAGTTCGCGCAGGCGATCCAGTTCCTCGAAGCGAACCGCTTCCAGGGTGTCGCGCATTAACTGGCTGGTGGCATCGTGATTCCTGCGCAGGGCCTTGGCAGACAGCACCAGGTAGGCCGATACTTCCTGCTCGTTGTCGACTCCACCGCGCATGCTGGTAAACGCGTTGATACTGCCGCAGGTGGCTGACTGACGGTCCTGAACCGCGAGGTAGGAATCTGCGCCCAATCCCACCTCGGTGAGAGCATTACTGTAATAGGGAAGAAGCTCGCAATCTGGCTCCGACAGTTGCGGCAATGGCGCCAAAATTTGTTGGTAGACCAGGCCATTGGTTCCCTGCTGGTAGTGCGCGAGGTGCAAATGTGCCTGGGTTTTGGTCTTCGCGCTCAACTCGGGGATGTCGTCGGGGACATCCTCCAAACCCACCTTGGGTAGCACGCCATCATCGTCCACCTGTTCCTGCCTCTGGGACAGCTCCTCGGCCAGGTCGATCACCCGCTGCTTGTCCTGGGCAGTAAATCCGGATTTTATAGCCGCCAGTCGTTCGACTTCCGCTTGCTGCTGTTTGCCGGAAAGTTCTTGGTCGGGTGTCATCACCAGGGTGACCCGGTGTTGATTGTCCAATAGCAGCGTGCGTGCCAGATTTTTGATGTAGCCGGGATCCTTGATCCTCTCTCGCAGCTTGTCCAACACCGGGTCGAGATTGAGAACCGCAATGGGATCGCTGTAGTGGGTGGCACAACCGAGGGCCGTGAGGATCAATTGCAGCCCATAAGGATAGCCGTCGCCAGAGATCTCGCGTTGGTGCAATTCCAGCTGATGCAGTACGGCGGCCAATCGATCATAGGCCACGCCTTGCGTTGCAACATTTTCAATCACGGCGATGACCAGTTGCTCCAGTTCATCGCGGTGGCTGGCCTCGCTGCCCTCTACGCCGCAGGCAAACACCAACTCCCGCATGGAATCTTCCAGTCCGCATAGAGGTGATGGCGCCTGTCCAAGCGAGGTGGTTTCCAATGCCTGCTGCAATGGTGAGGCACTGTTGTCGAGCAGCACGCTGGAGAGTAATTGTGCCTCCAGCAATTGTTCGAGATCGGTGCTCTCACCCAGCAACCAGGCCACGACAATATGGGTTTTGTTGTCGCTGCTACCCGACTCGTCAAACGCATAGCTATCGTTGACCCGCAGTGGTGCGCTGAGCCGTTGTTCCGGCGGTACCGCGATCTTCTGATCCAGTTTTTCAAACCGGGCCAGTGCCCGATCCTCAAAAGTTTGTTGGTGTTCAGAGGCGGGAATGTCGCCAAAGGTCATGAAAATAGCGTTGCTGGGGTGATAGTGGCTGCGATAGAAGTCCAGCAATTGTTGGTAGCTCAGGTCCGGGATAGCTGCAGGATCGCCACCGCTGTTGTAATGATACGTGGTGCTGGGGAACAGGTGCTGACACAAAGTTTGCCACAGGGTGCTGGTGACTGAGCTCATCGCGCCTTTCATCTCATTGAACACGACCCCTTTGAATACCAATTCGGAGTCGGCATTGCCCGGCTCGGCAAATTCAAGCCTATGGCCTTCCTGGGCGAAGTCCAGCGGGTCAAGACGGGAGAAGAAAACGGCATCCAGATACACGTCCAGCAGATTGTTGAAATCCTTGCGGTTCTGGCTGGCGAAAGGATACGCGGTCCAGTCACTGCTGGTGAAGGCATTCATGAAGGTGTTGAGGGAGCGACGCAACATCATGAAGAATGGATCGCGAACCGGGAAACGTTCACTGCCACACAGGGCCGTGTGTTCAAGGATATGTGCCACACCGGTGGAATCATGCGGTACCGTGCGTAATGCCACCAGGAACACGTTTTCATTATTGTCTGCGGCCAGGTGATAGTGCATGGCTCCGGTTGCGCGGTGCTGAAATTGCTCCACCTGAAGATTCAATGACTCGACGTGTTCACTGCGTATGGATTCAAATGCGGGGTGTGGCTGACTCGCCTGGGACATCCTGAACTCTACCTGGGTAAAAAGGGGGCCTATTCTAAACTAAACGCGGTTGCGAATCAGGTCGCGGATAAGAAATCTACCGGGGGACAGTGCCTGCACCAGGTCACGGGGCAGGGGCGAGGCTTCAGCGGTGATCTGGCTGGCCAGCAATTCCGCTGCCAGGGGGGTTGAGGTCAGTCCGCGTGAGCCATGGGCGGTGGTGATATACAAGCCGGGGTGGAATCTGCCGTGGATCGGGGACGACTGGCGTGCATTTTTACGCAGAAAACCAAAGCTACTGAGCAAGTGCTGATGGTCGACTACCGGTCCTACAATCGGTAAATAATCTGGACTGGCACAGCGGAAACCGACTCGACCTTCGAGCTTGTCGAGGTCTGGTGATTGCAGGTCCAGGTCCAGGCCGAGGGCGTCGCTCAATTTATCCAGGTTGAACTGGTGCGAATCTGGGCGCAGCTGGGTATCTTCGTCTCGCAAATCGAAGGTGGCTCCCAGGCAGTGTTGGCCGCCTCGGGCAGGGGGTAGGTAGCCCTCGTGACACAAGACCGTGCGCAGTGCTTGCAAGGTACCCTGGCTGGGCAGGTGAGTGACCTGCCCACGAATTTTTTGCAGTGGCAGCCAGTTGGTCTGCGGCACACATTTACTGGCAAAACCCGTTGCCAAAACCAGCACCTGGGTTTGTTGCAATAGCTTGCCGCTGCCGTCGAACACTTGCCAGTGCTGCGCTTCCTGCACCGGTTGCAGGGTGCCACAGTGTTCCCGTACCTCGATATTCGGATGCGCCAACAGGGCCCGACACAGGGCCGGTGGGTGTATCCAACCGGAGTTGGGGAAAAACAGGCCGGCTGGACATAGCTCCAGCCCACTGACGGCGGCACTGGCGCTGGCATCAAGATAGCGGGCCAGGCTGGGTAAGCTGGTTACCGTGCGTTCGAAGTCTGCCGTGTCATCCCAGTTATCCAGCAGGTGCAGAGCTCCACAAAACTGCCCGTCGCTGCCTTCGCTGAGGGCACCGGAGTCAAACAGTGCACGATATTGGCGCAGGGCATAGCAATAGCTGTGCACCGAAAAGCTGTTGAGTGGTGACGGTCGATGGGACAGGCGCGTATACAACACGCCTTGTAGATTGCCTGATGCGGCACCGGCAATAGCTTCTGCTTCCAATACAGTCACTCGCCAGCCGCGGCGGGCAAGGGCCGCTGCGGTTGTGGCACCAGCCAGGCCAGCGCCGAGAATGATAGCCTGCTTGTCTTCAATGCTTGGCGTTTGTGCCGGGCGGTCCCAGTTCAGGTAGCGAGAGCCCCGGCTGGGCAATGCGCTGCATAATACGCCGCTCAGCATCTCTTTCTTGGTGCCGAAACCGGGAACTTTTACCACGTCAAAGCCGACCTCCTGGAGGTCGCGACGGACCTTGCCCGCTGCAGTGAAGGTGGCGAAGGTGGCGGCTTTAGTACTGAGTGCGGCCATTGAACGATATAGCTTTGGGGTCCACATGTCGGGATTGCGCGAGGGGGCAAATCCATCCAGGAACCAGCTATCAATTGTCAGCTGTGGGTCCTGCTGCAAGCTGTCCAGGCCCTCTTCTGCGGGGGCATAGACCAGGTCCAGGGTAATTTGGTTATCGTCGAAGTGCAGCCGATGTTGTCCCGGTAGCGGTGAGGGGTAGGTGGCCAGGAGTTGTTGTGATAAGGCCGCCAGTTCCGGCCAGTACCCGAGTGCCTTGGCCAGGTCTCGCGGTTGCAGAGGGAATTGCTCCAGGGCGATGTAGTGCAAATGCCTGCATCGGTGTTCGCAAGAGCGCCACGCGTGCCAGGTGGCGAGGAAATTCAGTCCTGTACCGAAACCCGTTTCCAGGATCGTGTGGTGGGCTCGTCCCTGCCAGCGCTCGGGCAAGTCATTGCCGCGCATAAACACGAAGCGGCTTTCCTCCAGGCCGGAATCTCTCGAGTAGTAGATGTCTTCGAATTGAGCGGATCGCGGGGCACCGCCGTCCCAGCTGAGTTGAGCCTCCGGCACCGCCTGCCAGCGTGATTCACCACTGCTCACGATTGAGAGGGCAGGGCCCCTATATAGGGGAGCCAGGGCGGGATTTGGGTCCAGTTCGTGGCCTTGAGGTCAATCACGGAAATAATGTGCAACTCGGGCGCCCGGTCGGGGGGTGCATTGAGCGTCACCAGGTAGTCCGCGCTGGTATTTTGGTCCTGCGGGCCCGGAATAGATTCGGCCCATTCGTTCTTACGCACAATAAAAAGCGCATCACCGGCCAACATGCTGACCTTGGCAATGTATTGTGATTTGCCAAGTGCTTTCAGACTGTAGGCTTTACTGCTGACCAGCTTACCGCTGCGGCGTACTTCTATATTGAAAATGATGTTGGTTTCTCGCCTCACGGCAGGGATAGCGTCATTTACCAGGCGCTGGGCAATGTGCTCCAGCGCTGAAATACCCTCGGTGCCGCTGAGTGCAATCGCAGCGAACTCGTAGCTCTCACCGGCCAGTACCAGGGAGGAATCGGTCTCCTGGGCCCCTTGCTCAGCTTCGTTAGCGCGGGTTTTCTCCTCGGCGTAGTAGGATCGCAACATGGATTTGACGCGTTCAACTTCCTCTGCCTCCTGTTCGGCGTAGCTGGACTGCCCCAGTGCGGAGGCAGCGGCAATGGCCGGTGATAGACAGGCCAGCAGGATCGCGAAAAAGCGTGGTAGTGGACTGGTGAGTGGAATAGGGGAAGTCATACTCTCATCATAGCAGAGCGCGCACTGCCCTTGTAAACGCGAACTATGGTGTTTGAGCTGGGTTGCCGTTAGACTTGCCGCCATGAGTGAATACCAGAAACACGAGTTTACCCCCGACAAATTCCTGACCATCGCCAGCAATATCCTGTACAAGTCCTTTTTTGAAGCGCCACGCACAGATGCCAAGAATATGTACAAGGCATTGGTAGAGGGCAAGCGGGTAGCGCTGATGAACCTGAAAATGGAAGATGAATCTGAGCTGCGCTTTGATGTAAGCCTGGACAACAGTGAATTTCGCGGCAAAATTAACTTTGGAGCCTTTCGTTCCAGCCTGCAAGCGCTTATCGGTTCCACCAGTGGCCAGCTGGAGGCCGAGAAGGAAATTGTTACCTTCACTGAGAAAGAGACCGGCGAGGTATTGTTTGGCGTTCCCGGCTTGACCCAGGAGGAAGGTCAGTTCAATGCCCTGATGTTGGCTGGCGAGTTTTCTGCGACAGGTGTGGTGCACTTGAAACTGCAGTACATGGAACCGGGCCAGTTTCTCGAACCGGCGACCGGGCAGGCCTGATCAGGCTCCAGCGGAGAATACCGGCAGCTCGGGTTTTTCCAGTTCCAGTTTTTCGGTCGGAGCCATGACCTCGGCGACGCCGCTGGCTACCGTTTTTCCATCCTGGTTTACCGCTTTGCAATTCAGGGTAACGAATTTGCGATCGTCACGTTTTTCGGTAACTTCCAGTTCAATAGTAATGCTGTCGCCAATGAGGACGGGAAGACGAAAACGCAGGGATTGTCCCAGGTAAATTGTGCCCGGGCCCGGTAGTTCCATGGCCAACGCCGCGGAAATGATTGCACCCGTGAGCATGCCATGGGCAATGGGTTGTTTGAACTGTGTGGTCGCTGCGAAGTCCGCGTCCAGGTGCACAGGATTGACATCTCCGGAGACGGCGGCAAACATCTGGATATCCTGCGCCTCGATGGTTTTACTGTAACTGGCGGTTTGGCCAATTTCTATTTCATCATAGGTAAAGTTGCTCAGCGTGCTCATAGTGTGAATATCCTTGATCGGTATTAAAAACAAAAAAAGCGAAGGTGGTGATTGTAAACCATTTGGCCGGCTAGCCGGAGCCCTGAGGGATGGCTGATCCCATCATCCGTTTTCCGGCTGAGCTACCGGTCGCCGAGCGGCGCGAGGAAATTGCTGAGGCCATTGCCGCCAACCAGGTGGTGATCCTGGCGGGTGAAACAGGCTCGGGTAAAACCACGCAGCTGCCCAAGATCTGCCTGCAGTTGGGGCGGGGGCAAGGCGGTATTATCGGTCACACCCAGCCCCGCAGAATAGCCGCGCGCAGTGTGGCTCAGCGTATCGCCGAAGAACTGGGAGAACAGTTGGGAGCTACCGTTGGCTACCAGGTTCGATTCACTGATCAATCCTCTGCAGACACCCGCATCAAGCTAATGACCGACGGCATCCTACTGGCGGAGATACAGCGTGACCGAATGTTGCGCAAGTATGACACTCTCATTATTGACGAGGCACACGAACGTAGCCTGAACATCGATTTTCTACTCGGCTACCTGAGGCAGCTGCTGCCCAAGCGCCCGGACTTGAAGCTGATTGTTACCTCGGCAACTATTGATGTAGACAGCTTCTCCCGGCATTTCAGCGATGCCCCAGTCATTGAGGTATCGGGCCGCACCTGGCCGGTTAGTGTGGAACATCTCGAAGCCGCCGGTGATGGCGCTGATCAGAATCAACGGATCTTGGAGGCACTGCAGGACATCCACTGCCGACGCTACGGAGAGACCGGGGATGTGTTGGTTTTTCTCAGCGGTGAACGAGAGATACGTGAACTTGCCCAGTTGTTGCGACGTGCACAGCTGAGTGATCTCGAAGTCCTACCTTTATATGCACGATTGTCCGCCGCCGAACAGTCGCGGGTGTTCCAGACTCGCCGGCGGCGCGGCATTCGGGTAGTGCTGTCGACCAACGTGGCGGAAACCTCACTGACGGTTCCCGGCATTCGCTACGTTATTGACCCTGGCTTTGCCCGTGTCAGCCGCTATAGCTATCGCACCAAGATGCAGCGTTTGCCGGTAGAGGCGATATCCCAGGCCAGCGCTAATCAGCGCATGGGGCGCTGCGGTCGAGTTGCCGCGGGTGTGTGCCTGCGCCTCTACAGTGAAGAGGATTTTGCCGCTCGACCGGAATACACAGAGCCGGAAATTCGACGTACCAACCTGGCCGCCGTGATATTGCAAATGCTGCGTCTAAAGCTTGGCGATATAGCGAGATTCCCCTTTATCGAGCCGCCGGACAGTCGCCAGATCAGGGATGGTATGGCCCTGTTGACAGAATTGGCTGCAGTGGACAAACAGGGCAGGCTGACCGATGTTGGTCGGCAAATGTCCGGCTTCCCGGTTGACCCTCGATTCGGCCGCATGATGCTCGCGGCCACGGCTGGTGGCTGTCTGCGTGAGATTTTGATCATTGTCAGTGCGTTGAGTGTGCAGGATCCACGGGAGCGCCCGGTAGACAAACAGCAGGCGGCGGATGAAAAACATCGGCGTTTCTGGCACAAGCAGTCAGATTTCATGGCCTGGTTGTCCCTGTGGGACTACTGTGAGGAACAGCGTCAGGCCCTCAGTAGAAATCAGTGGCGCAGACAATGCCAGAAAGAATTTCTCTCCTATACACGCCTGCTGGAATGGCGCGATATACATTTCCAGTTAACATTGGCCTGTCGACAGGCTGGATTGGGCCAGAATAAAAATGCAGCGGATTACCAGGCCATTCACCGCGCCCTGCTGAGTGGCTTGTTGGGCAACTTGGCTCAATGGCATGAAGTGCATCAATATCGAGGTAGCCGCAACAGCGTGTTGCAGATTTTCCCGGGTTCCTCCCAATTCAAGTTGAAGCCCAAATGGCTGATGGCGGCAGAAATTGTCGAAACCACCAAGGTCTATGCCAGGAGTGTCGCCGCTATTGATCCACAGTGGGCGCTGGATATTAACCCCTCGCTTCTGAAGCATCACTATTTTGAGCCGCGCTGGCACGCCCGCACCGGTCGGGTGATGGCCTACGATCGGGTAAGCCTTTACGGCCTGGTGTTGGTAGAAAAACAACGGGTTCACTATGGGCCGATTCAAGCGGCTGAGGCCAGGGAAATTCTGGTGCGCGAGGGTTTGGTGATAGGGCGGGTGAGACAGCCGCCTACTTTTTTGCGCCACAACCGGCAGATGGTTGAAGAGCTGGAGGCATTGGAGTCCAAAGTTCGACGACGGGACATTGTGGTGGACGAGCAAACCCAGGTGGATTTCTACCTGGAGCGCCTGCCAGACAACATCACTACCATCAACCGGCTCAAGGCGTGGTTGAAGCGCGATCGTGGCGCAGATGAACTACTGAGGATGTCCCGCCAGCAGTTGTCCATGCGTTCGCCTGGGCAGGAGATCGGCGCACAGTTTCCCGATACGCTGATCTGGCAGGACTTCGAATTACAGCTGAGCTATCACTTCGAGCCTGGGCATGAGCGCGATGGTGTGTCAGTGACTGTGCCTGTCGGCCTGCTCAACCGTATACCGCGCTATCGCTTCCAGTGGCTGGTGCCCGGATTGTTGCGGGAGAAATGTATTCAGTTGGTGAAGGGTCTGCCCAAGTCAATTCGCAAACAATTGGTGCCTGTACCCGACTACGTGGACCGGGTACTGACACAGATGCAAGCCGAGGACCGACCGCTGACATTGGTGCTGGGCGAGGCCCTGAGCCGCATGGCTGGTGTTCGCATTGAGGCAGAGGATTGGGGCGAACAACAATTGGATGACTACTACCGTATGCATCTTCAAGTGGTGGATGGGGAGGGCGAACTTCTGGCCCAGGGTCGCAACCTGGAAGTATTGCTGCAACAGTGTCGACAGCAGAGTCGTGACAGTCTGCAACCCGTTGAAGAAGATGGGCTGGCCATGGAGGGGCTAACTCGCTGGCCGGACCAGGATATTCCACACAGCTGGCGCATCCGCCAGGCGGGCATCGACATAGAGAGCTATCCCGCGCTGATCGATTGCGGCGATACGGTCGCCGTACGTATGCTGGATTACCCGCGAGACGCGGCGGTTGCTCATCGGCGCGGTCTAATCTGTCTGTTGCGCATTTACTGTGCTGAGCAGGTTCGTTACATCCGCAAACAGACCTTGCGCGGCAATAAATTCAGCCTGGTGTTGGCGGGTTCGGGCCTGGAGCG
The DNA here is from genome assembly GCA_965237855.1 of Halieaceae bacterium. Classification (GTDB taxonomy): domain Bacteria; phylum Pseudomonadota; class Gammaproteobacteria; order Pseudomonadales; family Halieaceae; genus CBDEGK01. The sequence goes on from CBDEGK010000008.1 coordinate 1,130,520, forward strand.
CGCGGTGCTGATTGAAGACCTGGTCGATGCCTGCCTGGCGCGTTGCCTGCTGCCTGGCGGGGATGACCCTCGGAGCGAGGCGGCCTTCAAAGCAGCAATCGCCGAGGGGCGCGCTCGCCTGGTAGAAGCTGCCAATGACTACGAGCGTATTCTGTTCGCCAGCCTGGAATCTCTGACCCAATTGCGTCAGCTATTTAGTCAGCAGCAATCCGATCCAGGTGTCCACGCCATTGCTGATATAGAGGCGCAATTGGTCGATCTGTTCCGCCCCGGTTTCTTGCGCGATACCGACTACGAATGGGCCAGTCAGTACCCGCGATACCTGAAGGCAGCACTCAACCGGCTGCAGCGCCTCAGTGGTCAGCACCAAAAGGACCAGTCCAACCGAGAGTTGATCAGTGAGCTCAAGCAGCCCCTGACAGAACTGCTCGGGCAGGCGAGCAATGGTCTGTTGATTAACCCTGAGCTCATACAATACCGCTGGATGCTGGAGGAGTTCCGTGTCTCCCTGTTTGCCCAGTCGCTGGGTACCGCGCTACCGGTTTCTGCCAGGCGCTTGCAGGAGCAGTGGTCGAGGGTGGAAACCTGGCTGCTAGAGAATCCAGCGTGATGGCCGTGGGACGCCGTATCCCTTGGCTTGGTCGTCAGTGTAGACAAAATAACAAAATCTAGATGCGACTATGAAACTTGTTGTCTAAACTTGTGTCATAGGTAGCACGATGAGTCTTTGTGGTATCTACTCTTCTCAATCAAACCAATCATTAGAACTGAAACAATATGGAGTTATTATGGCCTACACAAGAAAACCCCTAGCTGCTGCATTGGGCGTGGCATTCCTGGCAACGACGCTGGCACCCATCGCCTCTGCTGAAATCAATCCATTCTCAGCCACTCAGCTGAGCGGCGGCTATGACCTGGTGAACTTTGCCCACCACGCCGCGGGAGAAACCAAGAAAGCCGAAGGTAAATGCGGCGAAGGCAAATGTGGTGAAGGTAAGAAAGCCGAAGGTAAGTGCGGCGAAGGTAAGAAAGCCGAAGGCAAGTGCGGCGAAGGTAAATGCGGCGAGTCCAAAGGTGCCGAAGGCAAGTGCGGTGAGTCCAAGGGTGCCGAAGGCAAGTGTGGCGAGTCCAAGGGTGCCGAAGGTAAATGTGGTGAAGGCAAGTGCGGCGAGAATAAAGGAGGCTGAGACAAATCTGGCCTGACTGATATATGTCTGAACCAACAGCGAGTTTCCAGGGAGCTGGACTCGGATTGCGGCGGGCCCTTTTGGGCCCGCTTGCGTCTATGCAGGCAGGAAGCCTGGACTTTATGGAAGTGGCCCCAGAAAACTGGATTGGTGTGGGTGGCCGATTCGGCCGGCAATTCCGCGAATTGGCTGAGCGTCACACCATTGTTCTGCATGGCTTGTCGCTCAATATTGGCGGCAGCGAACCTGTCGACCGTGAGCTGGTGAGTGCCATAGGCACATTCATGGGGGAATATGATTGCCCTCTCTACAGTGAACACCTGACCTATTGTGGTGACGATGGTCATCTTTATGATTTGCTGCCGATACCGTTTACCGAAGAAGCGGTGGCTCACGTGGTCGATCGAGTCAAGCTAGTACAGGATATTCTCGGTCGTCGAATAGCGCTTGAAAATGCCTCGTACTATGCGGCGCCGCACCAGGCGATGTCGGAGAGTGAGTTTATCCATGCCATTGTGGAGGGCGCGGACTGCGATCTGTTGTTGGACGTGAACAATATCTACGTGAACAGTATCAACCATGGCTACGATGCCCATGAATTTCTGCGTGAATTACCTCTGCAGCGGGCGCGTTATATACATGTCGCCGGGCACTTCGACGAGGCGGAGGATTTAAAGGTAGATTCGCACGGTTCAGATGTCATTGATCCAGTGTGGTCTCTACTGGCGGAGGCCTATAGTCTCTGCGGTGTGTTGCCCACACTACTGGAACGCGATTTCAACATTCCGCCACTGGCGCAGCTGCTGCAGGAAGTGGAACAAATCCGGCAGCTGCAGTCTTGTGCGACCGAGCAGGGGGGGCGAGACTATGCCTGAGCCCGCTGCAATCACCTCCTCACTGCAGGAGGCCCAGCGGGAGTTTACGGCACATATCCGTGATCCCGCCTCAGTGCCTGGCCCGCACGGCATTGAAAAGCGGCGCATGAAGATTTACAACGATCTTATCTACAACAATATCGAAGGTTTCCTCAGCGGTGGCTTTCCCGTGACCCGCAGCCTGTATCGTATTGAGGACTGGCACCGATTAGTGCGCAGCTTTGTACGAGACTGCCGCTGCCAGACACCCTATTTCTTGGAAATTAGTCAGGAATTTATCCAGTTCTTGATGCAGCAATACACCCTGAGCCCGGTTGACCCGCCGTTCCTGTTGGAATTGGTTCACTATGAGTGGGCCGAGCTCGCTCTCGATGTGGCCGAGGAGGAGGTTGGGGGTGAGGTGGCAGATGCTGCCGTCGATCCCCTACAAGGTGTGCCGATATTGTCGCCGCTGGTGTGGAGCCTCAGTTACCAATACCCGGTGCATAAGATTGGTCCCGGATTTGAACCAGATGTGCCGCCTCCTGATCCAACCTACCTGGTGGTATACCGAAACCGGGACGACGAGGTGGGCTTCCTGGAATCCAATGCGGCAACTGCGCGCCTGTTGGAGTTGCTGCGGGATAACGAGGCCGGCGCCAGCGGGCTGGTATTGCTGGAGCAATTGGCGGCGGAGATGAATTCGTCATCGGTGACTTCGGTGGTCGAGTTTGGCGCCAATATGCTGCGTCAGTTTCTCGAGTTGGACATTGTCGCCAGCGTTCGAACCACTGTCTGATAGGCAGTCGGCTGAGAGCCCGCAAGTCTGCCCTTGCGGGCAACACGGCCGCTGGCTATAATTCTATACTTGATCTGGCTGTGATTAACTATGACATCACTAATGCGTTTATTGCCCCTGCTGCTGGCACTTGTCTGTGTGCAGGCTTGTGCGTCGACGCAGGGCGGCGCCAATCCCGATCCCTATGAGAGTGTTAATCGCAAGATATTTATCCTTAATGACGGTCTCGACCGCCACCTGCTGGCGCCTGTTTCCCGCGGTTACAATACCGTCATGCCGGGTTTTGCCGAGCGTGGGGTGAGTAATTTCTTTGCCAATCTCTACGATTTCAACGGTTCCATCAATGCCGTATTGCAGGGACGATTTTTAGGTGCGGTCCAGAATGGCGGCCGCTTTATCATTAATTCCACGGTGGGTATGTTCGGCTTCCTCAACATTGCCTCGGAAATGGGCATCCCACCTTATCGAACTGACTTTGGCCACACCCTGGCGCGCTGGGGTGCCAGTTCCGGGCCCTACCTGATGGTGCCGTTTTTCGGCCCACGTACGGTACGCAGCGGGACCGGATACATTGTTGATTCTGTCGCCTCGGTGCAGTGGGGAATTGATAGTTTGGCTACCCGCGCCTTCCTGTTCGGCCTGGAGGTTATCGATACCCGGGCTGCTCTGGCTGACGCGGAACAGCTGATTTCCGGTGACCGCTATATATTTCTCCGCGATGTCTATCTTCAGCAACGCGAGGTTTTCGTCAATGACGGGCTATTGCAAGACACGTTCTCTGACTTCGATGATGCATTCGACTGGGAAGAGTAAGCCCTAATTTGTGAAATCCTTGGCAGTTCGCGGCCATATCCTTGCAGCACCCCCCCTGATGAAGGTAGTGTTTCGAGACTAACTGTCGAAGTGTGCCCTGATGGCCGATCGCAAGGGACATATTTTATTATTGGAGCAAGATGCCGCCGCTGCTGAAGCGATAGCGGATCGTTTGGCCCTGCGCGGCTACTACGTAGAAATTGTTACCGAGGTTGATCCCTCCCTGGAAGGGGACATCGACGAAGACGTCGACATGGTGTTGTGCGACATCGCAATGCCCGGCATTTCCTGGGATGCGGTGCTGCAGTTTCTCACCGAACGTCAGCTTGAAATTACCGCGATCATGTTATCCGCTAACACCAACCAGTTGCAGGTAATGACTGCGCTGCGACTTGGGTTTAATGACTTTTTTACCCTGCCCATCGATGACTGGGACGCTCTTTACAACTCAGTAGACCGCTGTATGGCGCAGAGTGTTCTACGGCGAGAAAACCAGGCTTATCGACGTAAACTGGAAGGGAACGTACGCGTGCTGGAGCAAGATCAGCAAGCCGGTCGTCACGTACAAATGCGAATGTTGCCCGAATCTCCGCTGCGATTGGGTGACTATGTGTTTAGTCACTCAGTCATTCCCTCTCTGTACCTGAGTGGGGATTTCACGGATTATTTCCTGGTTGGTGACGGGCACGCAGCATTCATCATCGCCGATGTATCCGGCCATGGTTCGTCATCGGCTTTCGTCACGGTGCTCCTGAAAAACCTGTTTGCCCGCAAGCGCTCCGACTGTATACACCGCGGAGATGACACCATCCTCAATCCAACCGCAATGTTGGAGCACGCCAACCGCGACTTGCTGGACCTGGCTATCGGGAAATTCGCCACCCTGATAGTCGGCGTTATTGAACTCGAGACCAATACCCTGCGCTATAGTGTAGCCGGTCATTTGCCACTGCCGGTACTGGTCGCCCATGGCGGCGCGACTTACCTGCAGGGCGAAGGTACGGCCGTTGGCATCATGGAGGATGCAGATTATCGTGAATACCAGGTTCAATTGCCTGATCAATTTATGCTGGCACTGTTCTCCGATGGCATTTTGGAAATTTTGCCACAGGACAATCTGGTGGAAAAAGAAAAGTATTTCCTGAATGTGTTCGATGAGGCCGCAGACTCACCGGAGCAGGTGGTAGTTCAGTTGGGGTTGGATAAAGTCAGTGCTGCACCTGATGATATTGCAGCCCTGTTCATTGGCAAGGCCGGTTGAGGATGAGCGGGCGGTTCCTTGTTGCTGAACACGATGGGGCATACGCTCTGAAGTTGGCGGGTGATGTGCGTGTCAGCTTGTGCGCTGCCATTGAAGACTACCTGGACCAGATGTTTGAAGACAGCCACTTTGAAAGCGTCGTGGTCGATCTCTGTGACGCCAAAGGCATAGACAGTACCACGCTTGGCATTCTCGCCAAGCTGGCTTTGCGGACCGAGCGGCAGTACAGCTTTAAACCGGTTGTCTATTCCTCTGACCCTGGTATAAACCGCCTGCTGCAAAGTATGGGATTCGAGCGTATTTTTGAAATTCGAGAGCAAAGTTGCGAACAGCTTGACAGTATTACCGATGTTCCGGCAGTGTCGGAGGATGCTATCGCTGTGAAGGAGAAAGTGATAGAAGCCCACCGGGTGTTGATGGATCTGAGCGAAGAAAATCGTGAGCGCTTCCAGGATCTGATGACGGTATTGGAACAGCCTTGAGCTCCACAACAGCCTTGAGCGCAATAACAGCCTTGAGCGCAATAACAGCCTTGAGCGCAATTACAGTTTTCAATTAGCAGTTGGCAATACTTCCAGCTTCAGTCGCAGGAAATCTTTGTGCGACACATGAATCAGGTCAGACACCTGTCGAATCAGCCGCTCCTCGTATTTATTCAAGTCTCCGTCGGCGTATGCCACACGCCACAGGGATTGGATCAATCGCAGTTTTTGTTCTTTGTCGTAGTGGTCGTTGATCAGGCGGGTAAACTCGTACAGAGAGGTGGCCTTGTCGGCGGCAGTTCCCGCCAGTTCTATCAATTCATCGATTTCGTCCTGGGAAATCCCCAGGGCCGCGTGTAAAACCACTTCCAGGGTCCGTTGTTCTTCGGGTTCAACCACGTAGTCGGCGCGTGACATTTCAATCAGCAGGGCGGCCGCTGCGAGCTGTAGACGATGCTGTAGTGCCTCTGAATCTTCACCTTCCGGTTTGGAGAACAGGGCTTTGAGAGTTTCAATCATTGGCTTGCATCAGCAGTTGCTCCAGTCGCTGTTGGTCGGCAATAAAATTCCGGATTCCCTCGGCCAACTTTTCTGTCGCCATGGCGTCGGAGTTGAGTTCATAGCGAAAATCCACCTCACCCAAGTTTAGACGACCCTCGGTAGCGGCGCTCGAATCCGGCGATAGCCGCCGCGGTAAGCTATCATCATCGGCGGCCAAATCCGAGAGCAGTTGCGGCGATATAGTGAGGCGGTCACAACCTGCGAGGGCTTCAATTTCCCCGGTATTGCGAAAACTGGCTCCCATCACAACGGTATTGTAACCGTACTGCTTGTAGTAATTGTAGATTCGACTAACCGATTGCACCCCGGGATCGTCATCGGCCGAGTCCATTTGCAGATCGGTGTTGGCCTTGTACCAGTCCAGAATACGACCCACGAAAGGCGAGACGAGAAATACCCCGGCATCGGCGCAGGCAGCAGCCTGGCCAAAACCAAACAGTAGGGTAAGGTTGCAGTTGATATCTTCCTGTTCCAGTTGTCGAGCCGCCTGGATACCCTCCCAGGTTGAGGCAATTTTGATCAGAATGCGCTCGCGGCCAATGCCGGCTGCTTCATACAGGCCGATCAGTTTGCGCGCCCGCTCCATGGTGGCCCCGGTATCGAATGAGAGTCGTGCATCGACCTCCGTAGACACCCGTCCGGGCACGATATACAATATTTTCCGGCCGATGCTGACCGCCAACAAATCGCCGCAGTGGGCCAGTTGTTCAGAGGTGCTGACATCGAGTGCCGCAGCAGCTTGTCGTGCGGAACGAACCAGCTCCCCGTAGTGGGGCAATTGGGCCGCCTTGAGTAGTAGTGACGGGTTGGTCGTGGCATCCGCCGGCTGAAATTTGGCTATAGCTTCAATGTCGCCAGTGTCGGCGACCACCAGGGTCATCTCTTTTAGTTGAGCCAGTTTGCTACTCATATGGCTTGTTGCTCCAGGTCTTTCTCTGTCATACGCCGGGTTTCCTCGCGCACCATATCCAGTGCGGTGGTGAGCACATCGATTGGCGCGTTGGGCTTGTAGGCGTTCTCACTCAGGTGCCGACGAAATTTACGGGCGCCGGGTACGCTTTGAAACAGGCCGAGGATGTGACGACTGATATGGTGTAGCGCCACGCCTTGCTGCATTTGTTGCTCAATGTAGGGCAACAACTTTAACAGAACCTGCTCCCTACTCGCCAATGGGCGGCTGTCCGTGAACAGCGTGTGATCTACTTCCGCCAGTAGGTAGGGATTCTGGTAGGCTTCCCTGCCGATCATGACACCATCGACGTGTTGCAGATGCGTGCGGCAGTCATCCAGAGTGTTGATGCCACCATTTATGACAATTTCCAGCTGCGGCAGATCGCGTTTCAGCCGGTAGACCCAATCGTAGTGCAGCGGGGGAATCTCGCGGTTTTGTTTTGGGCTCAATCCCTGCAACCAGGCCTTGCGAGCGTGAACAATGAATGTACGGGTGCCAGAGCTGGCTACGATGCCTACGAAATCGAGCATCTCTGGATAAGACTCCATGTCGTCAATGCCAATGCGGTGCTTGACCGTTACCGGTATGTCGCAGGCATCCAGCATGGCTTTGAGGCCATCGCGGACCAATTCTGGTTCGGCCATCAGGCAGGCGCCGAAACGTCCAGACTGCACCCGGTCTGAAGGGCAGCCGCAGTTGAGGTTGACCTCATCATAACCCCAGGTTTGGGCCCAACTGGCGCAGCGTGCAAGCTCGGCGGGATCGCTACCTCCCAGTTGTAAGGCCACCGGGTGTTCCTCAGGGTTGAAACCCAGGAATCGCTCACGTTCGCCGTGGATAAGCGCCCCGGTGGTGACCATTTCGGTGTACAGCAGGCTGCGTTCGCTCAGTAACCGCCAGAAATAGCGGCAGTGACGATCGGACCAATCCATCATCGGGGCAATACAAAAACGGTGTGAAAGAGCCTGGGCCACTGCCGCTCACTACTTATTCAAGGAGCGGCAGTCTACCAGTTTAGGGCAGAAAAATTACTTCCGGCGCATCAAAACCATTGAAATTGCACGAGGTGGCGCTGGTGTAGGCGCCGGTGTTGGGAATAAACACCTTATCTCCCGCCTTCATGTTGGCCTGCAGCGCTACGTGATGGGCTCCAACATCAATAGAGTCGCAGGTCGGGCCCGCCACAGTCCAGTCGCCGGCGTCCCCGGCCCGATCACTGTACAGGGAAAATTTGAATGCATCGGTAAATTCATTGAGCCCGCCGTAGTAGCCTGTATCAAGATACAGCCAGCGCTGGCCGCTGCGGGTAGCGCTGCCCACCACTTCGCTAATGATGCAACCGGAGCTGGCGACCAGGGCTCTGCCGGGCTCGGCGATGATGCGTACGTGCTCAGGGACCTTGGCCAGTGCGGCATTAATTAGCGGGGCGAAATCGTCCACGGTCGGATCACTGGGGCCGATTCGGGCCGGAAAGCCGCCGCCCAGATTCAGTAAGCGTGGGCGCAAGCCGTGTTTGCGCATGATACGGAAATAGGCGAGGACAGATTCAATGCCCAGTACCCAGTTCTGCGGGTTCAAACACTGGGAGCCCACGTGAAAGGAAACGCCTGCCAGGTCGGCGCCGATGTCGGCGCAGTGCTGGATGACATCCCAGGACTCCTGGGTCTGGCAACCAAACTTGCTCTCCAGGGGCCACAGAGAGCCCTCGTTACTGACCGCAATGCGAAGGTATAGGGAGGCTTGTGGGAAAAGAGTGTGTATCTTGTCGACCTCTTCAATACTGTCCACCACGTACCACTGAACTCCCTGCGCTGCAGCGTAGCGGATGTAGGCAGCTGACTTGATAGGATTGGAGTAGAAAATACTGGCGGGTTCCACCCCAATAGCAAGCAGGCGGTCCAGCTCATCCCGGGAGGCGACTTCGAATTCGCAGCCGGCGTTCTTGATCGTACGCAGCACCTGCATCTCCGGGTTGCACTTCACGGCATAGTGCGGTGTGACCCGGGGCAGGGCGCGCTGAAAGCGCAGGGCTTCTTCCTCAATGCGGCGTCCACTCAACAACAGCATGGGTCCCCGGTAATGCTGCTTTTGCAATTGTCTGCGCGCGGCCTGCAGCAAAGCTGCATCCGGATGGTGTTGGCTGCCTGGGGTATGGGTAAGTGGCAGGGCCATGGTGTGTACTCCATATAAATCAACGGCTTAGCCATATACTACCCACTTGTGTTTATGAAATGTATAATCTAATAGTAAATACTGGTAATTTGTTATATGCATAATAAAAAGTAGATCTTACATAAAGTATGGATGAGCTTGATCAGAACCTGCTGCGAGCCCTGCAGGCCAACTCCCGAGAGCCTGTGGCGGCCCTGGCCCGGCAGCTGGGAGTTACCCGGCCCACGGTACAGGAGCGCATGAATCGGCTGGAACGGCGCGGCGTCATACGCGGTTACACGGTCAGGGTGGATACTGACTACAGTCGTCGTCGGGTCAGCGCCTACGTGATGATTTCCGTGGAGCCCCGGGCCCTGGCCCAAGTGGCGACGGCCCTGATCAAATTGGGTGAGCTGGAGTCATTGCACAGTGTTAGCGGTAGCTATGACCTGGTGGCGCTACTGAACTGCGAAACGACGGCGGAATTGGAAGAAAATATCGACAGGGTCAGCGAAACTACAGGGGTTCAACGAACCTTGACCAGTGTGGTGTTATCGGAGAAATATCGGCGCTAGGTGCTTTTTTGTAGGCTAAATTGGCGTTGATTCGTTAGTAAAGTAAGGCGGCAAAAAGCGAAATAGTGCCGTAAATGGCTGAAAAGGAAGGGGTTGTTTCCTTTAAGTTACGGGTATATATTGTAGAAACGCTTTAACAATAACCACTAACGCACTGATATTTAGATAAAAACAAAGTAGTGCCAACGACCATTTGGGAGGTCAGTCATGTCAACTGCAGCTTCACTTATGTTAAGCACATTTAGAGATGTCACCCTCATAATTATTTAGAAATGTCACTCTGTGGTTGTCCGGTTTAGCCCTGGCTTGCCGGATTCACCTGGCGCACCTTGTCCTGCATGACCTGTTTCTGCCCCCGCCGCTTAGGCGCTTTTTGACTGCGTTGATACCCCATTTTTTGCTGCTCTTCCTGGGCATAGGCCAGGACAGCCCCTAAACGCTTGTTACTCACAATCGCCCCCTGATTGACCTGCGACACCTTGTCAAAAATGGAGTAGGGCAGGGGCAAGCCTCGATGTTTAATCGCAATCGTGCCATCAGGATAGTCATAGACCGTAACCTTCTTGCGGCGTAGTGGCGTCGTCTGTTCATTGGGTTCCAACAAATAAACCACCCGGTCATACTGTACCGTCAGACTGTTGCTCACCGTGCGTTCCTCACGCCAGGCAAACACATCATCCAGATCCGTGTCTGACTCCAGAGGCCGATGAATGTCCTTCGGATTAAGCGGTTCCCGGCCAAAACGGCGATTAAAATCAGCAATAAACTCAGGGGCAAACGCATTGGCCTCACGGGGTGTGTCGATACCCCGCAGGCGAAGCTCTTTGACCAGACGGTCCTGTAGTGTTTTGTTTGCTCGCTCAACCCGTCCCTTGGCCTGAGAGGTATTTGCACAGATGATGTCGATGTTGAGTTCATGCAAGGCTCGGCCGAACTGGGTCATCCCCGTGCCGGTTGTCGCATCACCCTTATTAACCCTAAAAACACTGTGTTTATCGCTGTAAAATGCCACCGGCTTACCGTGATTGGCCAGATATTCACGAGTCGCGTAAAAATAATCAAAGGTCGATTCCGATGCACAAAAACGCAGCTCCATCAGCCGGCCAGTCGCGTCATCGATGTACACCAGTAATGTACATCGCGGACCACGCTCCTCAAACCAGTGATGGTCTGATCCATCAATCTGAATCAACTCGCCGTAACACTCCCGGCGGCGCCTTGGTTGATATACGCGGCTGCGCTGTTCTTTCCGGGTTTTCCAGAGGCCGTCCGCGATCATCCACTGACGCACCGTGCCCACCGATAAACCGATCTCATGGCATTCCAACAGCTTCTCCGCGGCCAGCGTTGGCCCAAAATCAGCATACTGGGCACGAAGCAAGCTCAACGTATATTCCCGCAGACTGCCTGGGTATCTCCGATTGCTAGCGACACCACGTTTGCGCGACATCAGACCCGCCGCGCCCTCAAGGCGATAGCGGTTTACTAATCGTTGAACCTGACGCGAACTCAGTCCCAACAAGTCACCAGCCTGGGCTCGCGTTAAGCGTCGTTCAGCCACATCCATAATCACCTGCAACCTCGTAATCTCTGTTTGACTCATTGTCAGTAATGTCACTCCTGGTTCCTCCCAAGCATCTGATACACTTGGGGAATTGTACTGAGAGTGACATCTCTAAATAACGGAAAAGTGACATTACTAAATAACGCTTACAACTTATCCTCGCTCAAGAGATGTACGTAGCCTATTACGGGCGTCCGGCGGATCCAGCAGGCCTTGAATTCTGGTGTGACAAATTTGATGAGACCGATGACCTGGACCAGGCGTTGGAAGCATTTGGCGAGTCTGACGAGTATGAAGACGGGTTCGGCGGGCTCACCGACGAGGCGTTGATCGACAATCTCTATCAGCAGATGTTCAACCACGATGCGGATGAATACGGCCTGGCCTTTTACCTGGAACGCCTGGAAAGCGGTGAAGCAACTCTGGCCAGCATTGCCAAGCAAATTGCCGATGGAGCCGTTGACTCAGATCGCGATGCGCTCGATAACAAAGTGGAAGTGTCTAATACCTTCACAGATGAAGTTGATAGTACCGGGGCTGACTACGATGATACCCACATTGATGGAGCCAAAGCGCTTATCGCGAATGTTGACGAAACAGATGAATCAGTGGAAGAGGGCAATCAGAATGCTGTTGATGCAGTTGGATTGCTCGGTGGCGTGGTAGTTCTGACGGAGGACGGACCGGAAGCAGATTTCAGTAGCAGCGCCAATGGACTCACAATTATCTTGCGGGGCGACGATAATGATACCCAGTTTGATGTGACAGGCACGGCATTCGGCGACATTTTCCTGGTGGAAGAGTATCTTCGCGCCGATCTTAGCGGTGGTGCTGGCGATGACACGGTTGATTTTACCGACGCTGAAGGTGATTACACCATCAGCCTGGGCACGCAAAACTTTACCTCTGATCTTGATGGGGACGGGTTACCTGATATATCTGGCACATTGTTATCGATTCAGGCGGTAATCGGTAGCGATCAGGACGATGTTATTAATGGCGGTGACGGCGATGACACCTTGTCGGGCGGTGATGGTGCTGACGTGCTTCGCGGAGGTGCTGGCGACGATACCTTCCTGTACGAGAATGAAGATGACCTGGGTACAGAGACCGTCGAAGGTCAGACGGGAACTGATGTCCTGGATTTGAGTGGCGCTGAGATTGATCTCTCTGCGACGGAGTCAGACAATCTGTCGGTAGAAACGCTAATCCTTTCTAATGGCGACGGTGAGAATTCTGTATCCCTGACCCTCACCACGACTGCTGATGGGGGCGAAACCGGCCCCGAGTCCTTTGACTTGATTAAAGGTTCGTCAGCGCAGGACAGGTTGGTCCTTGCTGACGGTACCAATGCAGACTTGAGTGCAACAGCACTGGAAGACATTGAGACTGTGACCACGCTGGAAGTTGATACGGATAGTCTCGACGATGTTGTGACCCTGGTTGCAGAGGCGACCACGGGTACCATTGAGCTTGCCGGTGGACGGGGTACCTACGATTTTTCCGGTACCAGCTTTTCAGGTTGGACCCTCGTGGCGGGCGACGGTGCCATTGCTGAAACACTGGTGTTGAACCAGACTCAAATTGATGCTCTCCTTGATGAGGGTGGCAGCAATACGGCTTTCGGCGGCGGCCTGGTAAATACTCAGGTGGTCGACACCACAACCTATTACGATACTCTACAGGCCTCTGGCAGCCTGGATCTGACTCGCGTCAGCAGTCTCGCTATCCTCGAGGTGGAGTTCGGCACGGCGACGATTATTGAGATTGATGAAGCGCAGTTGGATGATGGCGTCACCCGCTTCATCGGTGCTTCAGGAACTTTGCTACTCAACGAAGATAATGGAGACTTGGATTTGGTGGGTTATCACCATATCGGGAGTTGCCACCTTTGATGTCGATTCAACCGTCCTGGTTGATCTGTCATTGGATGGCGGCGGGCTCATCAATGTGGGCACGATTAGCAACACCGTCGGTGGTGACCTGGAGATCATCGATGCGGACGCGGTAGATTTATCCGGCACCAATTTGTCTCAGTTCGACGATGTGGTGTTTGGGGCTGCCGCGGGTGTGGTCGGCGTCGACCAGACCACCTTGGACAGTGTGGATGAATGGGGGGTGGGGGCAACCCTGGTGACATTGACTTTCGAGTTGGGGGACACCAGCCTCAACCTGACTGGCGTTGACTATGAAGTTGATGTTGTCACGGTGAATGTGACGGGCAGCGATGGGGACGACACCGTCACCGAGGATGATGGGGTAGTTCTGGTGGATGACCGGGTTTTCGTCTACAACCTGGGTGAAGGGGACGATCGCTTCGTTGGTGAAGATAAAACCATCGATACCGGTGCCATTACCGTCAATGGCGAGGATGGGGATGATGTCATCGTGTTAGGCGAGCTGGCACCCAGCGCTGTCAATGGCTCCAATACGGCGACTGGCGGCGATGGTAATGACGCTATCACTGCCGCAGATGCTACCGATACGCTTACTGGTGGCGATGGGGTGGATACCTTCACCGTGGCCATGAATCAGTTGGGTGTCACCATCACTGACTTTGGCGCGATCGTCACCACGACGACTACCGGAAATGACATCTTCCAGCTGAATATTGATGTAAACACTGCGCTTTCAGATACGGCCTTCAGCGAAGTTATGGGGAATAATAGGTTGCCAGTTTTGACGGTCGGGCTAACTACACTCACCTCCATGGCCTCTTCTTCAGGTAGTATCAATGATATTAGGGTCAATGACGCAATCGGCACCAGTACCGTCGCTTTGACGACTCTCGCTAATACTACCGCAGCAATAGCGTATATTGCCGCCCTAACCAATTACACTACCGTGACGGGTAATTCTGATACCCTGGCCGATGAAGATTACGTGATCTTCGCCACCACAGGTAGCGGTAGTCTGGTTGCGTTCGTGGTGCTGCAAACAGGTGCGTCTAAGGTTTCCGGCACGCGGGTTACCTCTGCTGTGGTTGCTACTGAGATAAGCATGATCACGCTCGCCGACCTCGGCACCGGTATCGGCCTCATGGCACAAGTAGACCTGATCCTGATCTAATTGGACTGATCTCACTTAAGCCCGCTCTGGCGGGCTTTTTTATGCCCGGCTTATCCGCAAAACCCGCAGGGGGGGGAGCGGTCCGACGTATCGGGTGTCAGGATTTTGTGGACAAGGTACCCGGAGGGTGTAACTTTTCAGCCGAATCGATCGATTAGCAGTGAGTTGAGGCGCGACGGCCTATCCTGGGCTACCCTGCTGGAGAGTGATCGGTTAAACTGGTCAATTGGTCAGGCCAATTTAGTGAGGTTTCATGAAATCCCGAATCGCGATTCTCAGCGTCATCGTCGCTTTCTTTCTGTTTGTCGTCTGGCAGATACAGACCGCACCGACCAAACCTTATGAGGAAGGCTTTGTGGCCCTGTTCGATGGCCGTTCACTGGAAGGTTGGTATAGCGTTGGCGGTGAGTCCACATTTCGGGCCGAGCGTGGGGAAATCATCGGCACTAACGGCCCGGGTGACAACACCTTCCTTCGCACCGAGGCCAGCTACCGTGATTTTGTTCTCAAATTGCAGTTTCGCTGGGATGAGTTAGGCAACTCGGGAATCATGTTCCGAGCCCAGCAGCGCGGAGGCGATGGGCGGGTCTATGGCTACCAGTCAGAACTGGATCACAGTGAGCGCTCCTGGTCTGGCGGTCTCTATGATGAGGCGCGTCGCGGCTGGCTGAATACGCTGGAAGACAATGCAGCAGCTCGCGAGGCCATCAGGTACGACGACTGGAACGATATTCGGGTTGAGGCCCGCGGTGCATCGCTGAAAACCTTTATTAATGATGTGCCGGCCGCCGACCTTGTGGACGGCCTGAACGCAGAGGGCTTCATCGCCCTGCAGGTACATGCCGGTGGTATCGGTGTTATGCGCTGGCGCGATATTCGCATCAAGGAATTGCCCGCGGTGGCAGCGGTGGGATTGCCTTTGAGCGAAGAAGCGGAATGGCAGCACCAACGCATAGATGGCTTCCAGGTGAACGATAGCGTGCTGGCGGGCCGGGGCAGCGAGGGCGTTATTTCGTCCCGACGCCAGTTTGGCGACATGCAGGTCGTTTTTGATCTGTCGCTGTGCGACCAACCCCATCGCATCAAGATACGTGAGCGATCCCCTGACAAGCAGTACGCAGAACTCAGCATAAGTCTGTCTGAAGCGGTAGCCTCGGTCAGTACGGGTGACGGAATTGAATCCTTCGAGGGAGTATCCCTGGACGGTTCGGACTCAGTCTCGATCACCCTGGTTACCCTGGGCGATGCGATTATTATCAGTGTGGGTGAACAGGACATCTTGCGCTGGCAGAGTGCAGGATTGCCCGACCGCGGTCGGTTGGTATTCGAACCGGCGAACTGTGAGGCGGGCATCCGGGTGTCTGATCTGCAATGGCGACCTGGTCGGCGGCAGCAAGGAGATCAAGTTTTACCAGACCCTGGATACTGCACCCGCACCTGTGTTGTCGCCGCAGCAGGCGTTGGCCGATTTCATGCTGCCAGAGGGTTTCGAGATTGAACTAGTTGTCGCAGAACCCCTGGTGGAAGACCCGGTAGCCATGGCCTGGGACGAGTACGGTCGCCTCTATGTAGTCGAGATGCGCGGGTTCATGCCCGATGCCTACGGCTCGGGGCAGGAGTTGCCTGTGGGCCAGGTGGTGCGGTTGGAAGACACCGATGGAGACGGCCAGATGGATGTCAGCGAGGTATTCCTCGACGCTCTGGTCAACCCCCGCGCTGTGGCCGTTACCAATGGTGGCATCCTGGTCGGTGAGCCGCCGAATCTGTGGCTGTGTGAATTGCCTGCTCGTGATGCCGTATGTGAGAACAAGCGCCGTATTGGTGACTATGGCCTGGAGGAGGAAAGCGCCAGCATCGAGCACCTGGAAAATGGACTGTTGCCGGGGCTGGACAACTGGCTGGTTAATGCCAAGTCCAATCGTGAATTGCGTCTGGTGGATGGCCAATTGCAGGTGCGCAGAACCAACTATCGCGGACAGTGGGGTATAGGCAAAGATAATTACGGGCGAATATTTTCCAACAATAATTCGAACTTTATTACCGCGGACTTTTTTGCCGCTGACGATCTTATCGTGGCAGGCATTCAGTTGGATGCACCGGGTTTGTCAGAGGTGCTGACCAGCCCCGAGGAAGTGTTTACCGCGCGCGTCAATCCGGGTGTTAACCGGGCCTACCTGGACAACACCCTGCGTGAAGATGGCCGGCTCTACAAAGCCACGGCGGTAAGTGGTCTGGCCGTTTACCGCGGTGACCAGTTCCCGCCGCTGTTTCATCGCGATGTCTTTGTGCCGGAACCGGGTGGGAACGTGGTGGCCCAGTTTCGTCTGAGCGAGGACAACCTGCAGATCAGTGCCGCGCATATTCTGTACGACGATACGACATGGGGGCAGCGCGAATTCCTGGCCTCTACTGACGAACGTTTCCGACCCGTGGATGCCGATATCGGTCCCGACGGGGCACTTTATATTATCGATATGTACCGCGGCATCATCCAGGAGCAACACTTCCTGACCGAAGAACTGCGCGAGCAGATCTTTCAGCGCCAGTTGGACAAGCCCATAGGCCACGGTCGTATCTGGCGGGTGCGACACCGCGACGGAGGTGGCGGCAGCGTCCACAGTAAACTGGCTGAGAGCAGCACTATGGAACTAGTGATTGCCCTGTTTGATCCCAATGGCTGGGTGCGTGATACAGCTCAGCGCCTGCTGTTAGCGCGGCCGGGCGAAGCGACCGCGCAACTGGCGCAGCTGCTTTCAGGTGAGAGTACCTTGGCTGCAATTCATGCCCTGTGGACCTTGCAGGGCCGCGGTGATCTGACTCGCGCCGGGGTACTGGCGGCGCTGGCCAAGCGGGACCCTGCTCGCAGTCAGCAGGCGCTGCGCGCCGGGCGGGGCTTATTGGTGGCTGCCGACCTACTGGCCATTGACGCAACCCACAGTATGGCCCTGAGTATGCAGAGCGCTTTTGCACTGGGGGATTACGCCGATGACCCCACCGTGCGCGACACACTTCGCGAGCTGCTGTCGGCCAATGCCGATCAACCGCTGGTTCAGCAGGCCGTGGTGCGAGCCAGTTTCGGTCATGAGTTGGTTTTCTTGCGTGAACTACTGGTTGATCCGCGTTTCGCCGAGCACTCCGAGGGTGCTGCCGATGTGCTCGCGCAACTGACCGGCTCTGCTTATCGCAGTATTCGCACGGACCTGGCGAGCGAGGCGCCCGCGCCAGAATCAGAACAAGAGCAGCTGCTGGAGTTGCTCGCACAAATTAGTGCTCGCACCGGCCCGCTGCAGTGGCAACAACTAGCCATGCTGGATGGCTTACACAATATCTCCATTAGCAGTGACTTCACGCCGGCGCGGATGGCAGAGTCACCGCCCATTTTCAGCGATTCCAGTGTCGATGAAGATTCTCCCCTGTGGAGTGCGCGCCTGAAAGGACGCCGTGCCTTTACCTGGCCTGGCGACGAATTAGCGGCGGGTATCACTCCGCTCAGCCCCACCCAATTGGCGCTGATGAGTAAAGGCCAGAAGTTCTATAGTGGCTGTGCCACGTGCCACGGCGCCAGCGGTAAAGGCGTTGCCGGCCTGGCACCCGGGTTGGCGAACTCCCCGTGGGTTACCGGCCCGCGCGAATGGCTGGGACGTATTGTCCTGCAGGGCATGACCGGGCCGGTAGAAATTGATGGTGAGATCTGGGACGGGGTGATGCCGCCGCATGGACAGCAGCCGGGGCTGGATGATGGAACCCTGGCTGGCTTGATGATTTACCTGCGGCGATCCTGGGGGCACACGGCAGGTCCGGTGAGCCTTGAGCAGGTGGCTGATATTCGCTCGCAGAGTGCGCAGCGTTTAAGCCCCTGGACGGTGTCGGAACTGGAGGCGGTGGCCATCGACCGAGGCTATGGCCGCTTTGTGGGAAAGTACAAGGTGTCGTTCGTGAGCTTCAGCGTATTTGAAGAGGACGGCGAATTGCACTTGAAAGTACCCCTGTACGGCGGTGGCCCGATGGAGCCGCTGACAGAGAATACATTCCGGGCCGCTGCCGGTGGCGAGGACGTGCGCATTGAGTTCGTGATCGAAGACGATGGCGCCGTTAACAGGTTAATCCTGCTGCGCCAGGGGCAGAAAATTCCCGTGGCACGGGTAGAGGACTAACACAGTGACCAGGAAAATCAGGCTGGGAGTTATAGGACTCGGTAATATTGGCCAGCAGCATATCAAGCTGATTCGTAGCAGCGCGGTAGAACGCTGTGATATCACCGCACTGTGTGCCCGCGGTGACAGTGGGCTGGCTGCGGACCTGGGTAGCACTCATTTCAGCGACTATCGCGAACTGGTGGACAGCGGGCTGTGTGACGCGGTCCTGGTTGCTACACCCACCCTGTCTCACCGGGACATCGGCTGCTATGCCCTGGATAAAGGGCTGCATGTGCTGATGGAGAAACCACTCGGTCTGTCCATTGCTGAGGCTGATGAACTCATCGACAGGACTGTACCGGAGCAGGTGTTCGCACTGATGTTGAACCAGCGAGTGGACCCGGTGTTTGCCCGCATGAAGTCGCTGATGGATGCCGGTGCCCTGGGCGCACTACAGCGTAGCCACTGGACCATGACCAACTGGTTTCGACCCGAAGTATATTTCCAGGTCAGTGACTGGCGGGCCACCTGGCATGGCGAGGGCGGCGGCCTGTTGATGAACCAATGCATTCACAACCTGGATATTTTCCAGTGGTTGTGTGGTATGCCTGTTCGCATCAACGGCTTCTGTGGTTTCGGCAAGTACCATGATATTGAAGTAGAGGACGAAGCCACGGCTTATTTTGAATACGACAACGGGGCCACCGGCATGTTTGTGGGCTCCACTGGCGAAGCGCCGGGGGTGAACCGGCTCGATATTGTGGGCGATCTCGGCACGCTGAGTTATGACGGTGAAAGGCTGACCTTGCAACGCAATGAGCCCGGCGCAGCCGCCTTCAGTCGCAACACCCGTGAAATGTTCGGACAGCCCGCTACCGAGATGGAAGAACTGACGCCGATGGAATCGGTTAACCAACACGCCCTGATTATTCAGAATTTTGTCGATGCCATTCTCGATGGAGACACGTTGATAGCACCTGCCGCACAAGGGCTGAATTCCCTGGCCATGGCCAACGGCATTTTGTTGTCGGCGTGGCAGGGCAGTGCAGTGGAATTGCCGCTAGATAGCGCCGCCTATCAACAGGCCCTGGAGGATAAGCTGGCGCATTCGACATTGCGCGAGAAAGCTGACATCGAAGCACAGGTTGATATGGAGAAGTCCTACCGATGAGTGAAGTCGCAGAACTGGAGGCGCTGGCACAGCGGCCTTTGCTGCAGAGGTTACCCTCCTATGTTCGCCTGAGTGGCCCCGGCTGGCTGCAAGGCGCCATGACGCTGGGAGGCGGTAGTGCTATTACCTCCCTGACGATTGGTGGTGTCTACGGTTACGAACTGTTGTGGGTGCAACCTCTGTCTATGCTAGTGGGCTGCATCATGTTGTTTGCCTTGTCTCATCAAACCCTTAGCACCGGTACGGCGCCGTTCAGGGCTATGCGCGAGCATGTGCATCCCACCATGGCCTGGACCTGGGCTATCGCCGCGCTGGCCTCCAGTATTATCTGGGGTTTCTCCCACTATCCCCTGAGCGCGGGCATGCTCGAGGAAATCGTCGAGGTAGGTACGGGTTTTAGCCTCAAGGAGAGCGGCGGTTTGGGTCGCGACCTGTACCTGCTGGGGCTGGCGCTATTGGTGTGGATGGGTTGCGCCTACACCGCTTGGAATTACGGTAGTGGAGGGCGCGCGGTTGCCCTGTTTGAAAATGGCATCAAGTTGCTCAGCGGCATGATTATAGTGAGCTTTGCCTGGGTGGTGATCTCGGCATCGCTTAATGGACAGGTGGACTGGGCTGCCGTGCTGAGAGGCTATATCCCCGGTTCTCTGCCCACTGATGCTGCTGGTGTGACCACAATCATGGCGGCGCTGGGGACGGCGGTGGGTATCAACATGACCTTTGTTTACGGATATACCCTGCTGCATCGTAGTTGGGGTCGGGCGCACCAGGAATTGTCGCGCTACGACATTGTGCTGGGTCTGGTCATCCCCTATATCGCAGTGACCAGTTTAATTTCGATTGCTGCTGCGGGCGCCTTCTATGGCAGTGAGCTTGATATCGCCGACAAGCTGTCGCCGGCCGCGGCCAGCAACATGTTCGCCGAGGCGGGCCTGGGTGCGGTTACCGGCAAGTTGATTTTCACTTTCGGTGTGCTGGGTATGGCGGTGGGTTCGCTGGTCATGCACATGCTCTGTTGTGGCGCCGCGGCAGCCGAGATGTTTGGTTGGTCCCATGACTCGAAGAAATATAGGCTGGCCCTGTTGCTGCCGACGCCCGCGGTGCTGGGAGTCTTTGTGTGGTCGAGCATGGGGGCCTACGTGGTGCTGCCCACCTCTGCAATCTGTGGATTTCTGTTACCCATCGCCTACGTAGGCTGGTTGGTGCTGAACAATAGCCGCGACTATCTCGGAGATGACATGCCGGAGGGTCGCAGAGCAGTGCTGTATAACCTCGCCATGGTGTTGTGCATTGTGGTGGTTCTCGCCAGTGTCACGTACTCTACGCTGGTGAAGTTGGGGATGTGGTAGACAGACCATGGTAGACATCAAGGATGGGGCGAATTACGCGCCTACGGCCGCTATAGAGCCGGTGGTGGCGGCCGGTGAATTTTCATTTGCTGCAGCGTTTCTTGACCATGGTCATATTAATGGCCAGTGCAATGGCTTGCGTGATGCGGGCGGCACACTCAAGTGGGTGTATGACACCGACCCGGCTCGGCTGACGAAATTTCTGGAGATGTTTCCTGAGGCACAAGTGGCCGAACGCTTCGGACAAATTCTGCAGGACCCGGATATCAAGCTGGTGGCCAGCGCCGCCATACCGAACGAGCGCGCCGAAATTGGCCGCCGGGTGATGGCGGCGGGGAAGGACTATTTTACCGACAAGTCTCCCTTTACCACCCTCGCGCAGATGGAAGACATCAAGGATGTCATCAAGGTAACCGGGCGCAAATACATGGTGTATTACGCCGAACGTTTGCATAACGACGCCGCCTGGATGGCGGGTGACATGATTGCCGATGGCGCCATTGGTCAAGTCCTACAAGTACTAAACCTGGCACCGCACCGACTGGCCATTAATACGCGGCCACTGTGGTTTTTCGACAAGGCGTGTTACGGCGGTATTCTCACGGATATTGGTTCTCACCAGGTTGAGCAGTTTCTGACCTACGCCGGCTGTGGCGACGCCACGATTAATTTCGCGCGGGCGGAGAACTTGAATAACGACGCCATACCTGAGCTGGAGGATTTTGGTGAGATCTCCATGACCGGCAGCAATGGGGCCTCCTTCTACTCCCGGGTGGATTGGTTTACGCCGGATGGTCTAAGAAGCTGGGGCGATGGGCGTACTTTCATCGTCGGCACTGAGGGGACCATGGAATTGCGCAAGTACCTGGATGTGGCGCGGGAGGCACCCTCATCCAAGTTATTCCTGGTCAACTGCGAGGGTGAGCAGGAGATCGAATGCCTGGGTAAATCCGGCTTTCCCTTTTTCGGCCAATTGATCCTCGATTGCCTCAACTGCACCGAGAACGCCATGACCCAGGCCCACGCCTTCAAAGCCGCTGAACTCAGCATGCAAGCCCAGGCCCTGGCCGACCAATCCTAGGGGGGCGGAGCGGTCCGATGTATCGGGTGTCGGCATAATGTGGATAACTCTAAAAAATTTATGAAAATCAAAGGGTTGCTATTTAACACTTGGATGGTTTTGACGCTGATTGCCTGCGCTGATGACCCAATAATTGATGCCCGCGAATGTGTGAATGGGCTCACCGCGGCGGAGTCTAAGCAGGGCTGGGAATTATTGTTCAATGGCGAGTCCCTGGAAAACTGGCGCAGTTACCAGGAGCAAGCCGTCAACGATGGCTGGGAGATCGAAAATGGTTGTTTGGCCCGGGTTGGCTGGGGCGGTGACCTGATCTCCCGCGACCAGTTCGCCGACTTCGAGTTGAAGCTGGAGTGGCGTATCAGTGAAGCGGGCAACAGCGGCATTTTCATTCGCGGTGATGAATCCGGCAAGAATATCCATCAGACAGGTTACGAAATGCAGGTGCTGGATAATGTCGGGCACAGCGACAACGAAAACCCCACCCATCGTGCCGGCGCCTACTACGACATGATTGCCCCGGACCACGACACCACACAAGCCGTGGGCTATTGGAACCGTGTCCATATTATTGCCCATGGACCCAAGGTGGAGTTTTGGCTCAACGAAAAACTCACCGCGAAATTTGAGCAGGGCAGCCCCGAGTGGCAGGCGCTGTATAACCAGAGCAAGTTCACCGATCGCCCCCAGTATGGCACTTTGTTAAAAGGTCACATCGGCTTCCAGGATCATTTCGACAAAGTCTGGTATCGCAATATCCGCATCCTCACAGCTGCCGTGCCCCAATAATTCCCGTATAATCGCCGCCCGTTTCCACATTTTATTAACAGGCCAGCCTTCATGACCGTTCGCACACGCGTCGCCCCTTCCCCCACCGGTGATCCCCACGTTGGTACCGCATACATTGCGCTGTTCAACCTGTGCTTTGCCCGCGCCCACGGCGGACAGTTTATATTGCGCATTGAGGATACCGACCAGGCCCGCAGCACATCGGAATCAGAGCGGACCATTCTGGATAGCCTGCGCTGGCTCGGTCTGGAGTGGGATGAGGGCCCTGACCTCGGTGGTGATTATGGCCCCTATCGCCAGAGCGAGCGCATGGAAATTTATGGTAAGTATGCCGAGCAATTAGTGGCAGAGGGCAAGGCTTTTTACTGTTACCGCACGCCTGAGGAGCTCAACCAGCTGCGTGAGGCCCGCCGCGAAGCCGGCAACTCCAGCGCGCTGAAGCCCTCCGACCTGCGACTCAGTGAAGAGGAGCAGGCGAGCAGAAAGGCCGCAGGCGATGCCGCGGTAATTCGCATGATAGTGCCCGAGGAAGAGGGTGCCTGTACGATCAACGACATGTTGCGGGGCGATATCGAGCTGGACTGGTCCATGGTCGATGCGCAAATCATCCTCAAATCCGACGGCATGCCCACCTATCACCTGGCCAACGTGGTAGACGATCACCTGATGGAGATCACCCATGTGCTGCGCGGTGAGGAGTGGATAAACTCGGCTCCCAAGCACAAGTTACTGTACGAATACTTCGGTTGGGATATGCCCCAATTGTGCCACTTGCCACTGTTGCGCAATCCCGACAAGAGCAAGCTGAGCAAGCGTAAAAACCCCACCAGCATTCTTTACTACCAGCGTATGGGCTTCCTGCCCGAGGCGCTGCTCAATTACCTGGGGCGCATGGGCTGGTCTATGCCCGACGAGAGCGAAAAGTTCTCCCTCGGCGATATGTTGATGAACTTCGATATTCAACGGGTTTCCCTCGGCGGCCCCATATTCGACGTGGAGAAGCTGAGCTGGCTCAACGGCCTGTGGATTCGCGAGAACCACACCGACGAAGAGCTGGCCGCGCGCCTGGTGGAATGGGCGCTGAACCAGGACAATCTCTACGCCGTGCTGCCCCATGCGCGCCAGCGGATGGAAACCCTCAGTGATTTTGTGCCACTGGTGAGTTTTCTCGCCTCGGGTACCTTGCCGCTCAACGAGGCAGATTTCCAGGAGTGCAAAGGTGAGCAGGGGGATATAGTCAAAGCCCTGCAATTGACCCTCTGGCACCTGGAAGCCCTGCGCAACTGGCAGCGCGACGACATCTTCAATGCCGTGAAAGCCATCGCCGATGCGCAGGAGGTGAAAATGAAGGATTTTCTGGCACCGTTTTTCATCGCCATATCTGGTTCGGCGGCCTCAATCTCTGTTTTTGACGCCATGACCCTGCTGGGTCCGGACATGAGCCGGGCTCGAATTCGCCACGCCATCGAGGTGCTGGGCGGCGTCTCCAAGAAGGGCCTGAAAAAACTGGAAAAAGAGTACACCAATCTGGTCTAAGTTCATTTGACAGGCGGGGGGTGCATCACTAGAATGCGCACCTCTTTTGGGGCCTTAGCTCAGCTGGGAGAGCGCAACACTGGTGTGTTGTGGTCACGGCGGGGCGCGTAGCCTTCGATCCCGCCCTCCAGTATGGTTGGATCTGATAGAGAAAGTATTTGGGGCCTTAGCTCAGCTGGGAGAGCGCAACACTGGCAGTGTTGAGGTCAGCGGTTCGATCCCGCTAGGCTCCACCAATTAAACTCCATACTAATCAGTATGGTAGAGAAGTCCCTCGGCCACCATCGTGTGGCCGTTTTCTTGCTGGGCTAACCAAGGGCTAACATGAGGCAGGCTTTATCCCCTTATATGCCCATATCCGGAGAGATTTCTCCCTCTGCAGTTACGGCGATTCATGGCGTTAATTTGCATGCTATATATATGGCATGTGAAAAAATTTTTGAAAAAAATATTACAAAAAAATTAAGCATTGGGTGTCGGCACTAGATCACTTGAAACCAGCCAGCGAAGGCGGCCCTGATGAGGATCCCCTGAACCGGGTAATGTCATGCGGGGTGTGCAACAGCTTAAAGGGTGCCTGTAACCCCGGTCCTGGCGCCATGGTTACTGAAGATAATTTCCATGAATGTACTACCTTTGCTAGCACTTACATGCTGCATTGCAGGAACGCGAAAAATTTGTTTATCTGTGACGACTGAGTACTAGAGAATCGTTAAGAGGTGAATAAGATATGCCTGAGAAATATACGCTATCGGGCGTGCAAGTGCTTGGACATATTGCTATGCAACTACTTAATCCAGCAATATCCAGAGAGTCTATGGTTAAGACCACAACGGGATTGAATCTGGATTCACTGAAAAATGTAGAGCTACTGCTTAAAGAAAATGCATATCGGGCATTTATCCCTGAATTACTTGATGTGGTTTTTTCTAGTCTGGCATCCAGCGGCGAAGAACTAAATGTTGTTCAAGTCGGCGCAAATGATGGAGTTGAACAGGATCCAGTACATGCATTACTTCATTACTATTCGAGCAAAGCTCTTTTGATTGAACCGATACCTCAATTGATTCCTGCTTTACGAGAATCGTATCAAGACTATGAGGGCGAGCTGATAATTGAAAACGTCGCGATTGGTTCCAATGAAGGAGAATTTAAGCTACATATCTTGAGCCCGAAGTATTGGGACGAATACTTGGAAAAAGTTGGCAGGCACCCTACGGCAATTTCATCTTATGATGTCGACAGGGTGACTGCATTGGTCGCGCAGAGACTGGGCCTGGATGTTGAGCAAGCAAGAAAGTGCGTACAGGTTGTTACATGTCCTATGTATACGCTAGAGGGGTTGCTATCCAAGCACGCAATTGATGATGTAGATGTATTGCAAGTAGATTGCGAAGGTTTCGATATAGTGGTGATTAAGTCGCTCGGCCCGATTCGCCCTAGAGTTATAAATTTTGAGTCACTTAATTTGCATGCTGCTGATTGGGGCGAATGGAAAGAATGGGCCGAGGAGAACGGCTATGGTTGGATTAGGGGTCGGATGGATACTCTGGCTGTTCGCGGGGCAATGTATATGATCGAGTAGAGAAGCGGCTATTTCAGTCATAATCTTTAGGCGGATTTAGGAATAGAACTGAGCCTCATTAAGAAAGGGAAAGAACAGGCAGTGTTGAGGTCAGCGGTTCGAGCGAGACGTCGCACCGCCGCTAGGCTCCACCAATTTGAAGACGCCGAGACTACTTTAGTTTCGGCGTTTTTTTTTGGAAATTGTCGTTGCGGGAGCAAACCCGGTTCGAGCGAATCATCGCGTCGAATGAACTGGGCCCTACGAGCAGATGCTATGATTACCGCGGCACCTCCCAGGAGGACGCTGATGCCGATGATTCAATGATTGTGCCGGCCCATAGAAGAACCCGAGGCCGTCGTAAGCCTTTGCCGCCCGAATTACCCCGAATCAACATCGTGCATACCCTGGAAGGCGAGGCCTGCCAGTGCAAGCAGTGCCAAAGCACCCTGACGGTCATCAGCGAACGCAGCTGTGAACAACTGGATATCATTCCCGCGCAAATCCAGGTGCTGCGTCACATCAAGACGGTCTACGGTTGCCCGCAGTGCGAAGGGCAGATCAAGACCGCACCGATGCCACCGCAGCTGTTGCCCAAGACGATGGCATCGCCCGGCACACTGGCGCATATCGTCACGGCCAAGTACGTGGATAGCTTGCCCCTGTACCGGCAAGAGACACAGCTACGGCGCAGTGGCATCGATTTACCGCGCTCTACCATGGCCCAGTGGATGATTAAGGCGGGGATGGCAATCCAGCCGCTAATTAATTTGCTAGGCGAACGAATGCTGGCTGGCCATTACATTGGCATGGACGAGACCACCATCCAGGTGCTCAAGGAACTGGGGCGCAAGGCGCAAAGTAAGTCGTATTTGTGGGTACGCCAGGGCGGGCCGCCAAAACACCCGATGGTGCTTATGACTATGATCCCAGCCGCAGCCAGGCCGTACCTGTGCGACTGCTAGAGGGCTTCGCGGGGTATCTACAGACCGATGGCTATGAAGGCTACGCGAAAGTGTGTGCAGGCTCCGCCATCACACGGCTGGGGTGTATGGCCCATGCCCGGCGCAAGTTCGATGAGGCGTTAAAGTCGCAGTTGAAGCCTGATCCTGCATCACTGCCAGGTGTTGCCTTGAAGAAGATCAGGGCTTTGTACCGCATCGAGCGCGAAACCGCTGATCTGAGTGTTGACGAACGCAGAGACAAGCGACAGAAGGAGGCCCTTCCCCTGCTGGACGACCTGCGCCAATGGCTGGATGAGCATCTGCCACTGGTGCCAAAACAATCGGCCCTGGGCAAGGCGTTGAACTACATGCATAAGCAATGGCCTGGTCTGATCGTGTATGTTGAGCATGGTGACCTGCGGATCGACAACAACCTGATAGAGAACGCGATACGTCCCTTCGTGGTGGGGCGAAAGAATTACCTATTCTGTGACAGTGTGGCCGGAGCGAATGCCACGGCGAATCTGTACAGTTTGATTGAAACGGCCAAGGCGAATAATATTGAACCGTACCGCTACTTGCGGCACATATTTACAGAACTACCAAAGGCAACGTGCCTTGAGGAAATTGAAGCGCTGCTTCCGCATCATATGGAGTAGAAGTTGCGGTTACATACGTCCCTTCGTGGTGGGGCGAAAGAATTACCTATTCTGTGACAGTGTGGCCGGAGCGAATGCCACGGCGAATCTGTACAGTTTGATTGAAACGGCCAAGGCGAATAATATTGAACCGTACCGCTACTTGCGGCACATATTTACAGAACTACCAAAGGCAACGTGCCTTGAGGAAATTGAAGCGCTGCTTCCGCATCATATGGAGTAGAAGTTGCGGTTACCTACTTGCGGCACATATTTACAGAACTACCAAAGGCAACGTGCCTTGAGGAAATTGAAGCGCTGCTTCCGCATCATATGGAGTAGAAGTTGCGGTTACGGATATGTGCTGGATATAGCGGATGCAGATATTTCTCAACATCTGACTTTGCGCGCAATGCGCATCAACCTTTTGATTTAAATCGGATTTATTGCAATTGCTAATTGGCCAGAATTGATAACCGTGCCCTTCCGAAGGCAGATGCCAGATGATCGAATCCTCTCGGACGGGTCATTTCATATTATTCATCAAAAGGCTATGGCTCACATTTTCTTTTTTTATTATCTCCTGCACATTTCCCCAAAAGAGCAAGTTCACGGGCTGCACGGCCAGCAGCTGCAGTGCATGTGTATCCCCCGATCATGGTAAGCGCTCCATTAAGTGCATCCTATCGGCCTGAGCCGAAGCCTGCCATGCTCGTGTTTTCTCACTGGAGCACGCCATGCCCATCAAACCGATCTCACAACGCCAGCGCTACTGGCTTGACCATCTGAACACCGCTGCCACCAGTGGTGGTTCCCTGGTCGATTACGCCGCCGCACACCAACTCAAGGCCAAACACCTCTATGGCTGGAAAACACGGCTCATCATCGCAGGACATCTGCCGGACACACGCAAAGGCAAAAAGTGTGGATTTGTACCTGTCACCTCAGTGGGCAGCAACACCTCTGCAACACTGGTCATGCCCAATGGCTTTCGGCTAGAACTCCAAGGTGCTGTAGACCGTGCTCTGCTGCAGGATCTCATGAGTGCCGTCCACTCAGTGTCATGATACGGCCCACTGCCGATGCGCGCATTCATCTGTATCGGGACGCCGTGGACATGCGTAAATCGATCAACGGCCTGGTCGCTATTGTGGAAGCAGAGATGGCGCTTGATCCGTTCAGCGCGCAGTTGTTCATCTTCTGCAACCGCCAACGCACCCTCATCAAAATGGTGGCCTGGGAGGGCAATGGCTTTGTGCTGCTGATGAAACGGCTAGACAAGTCTCGTTTTCAGTGGCCCGCTTCACTGCCATTGTCGGTTGTTGAGCTCAATACGCAGCAAATTGATTGGCTGCTTGCAGGTTATGACCTCACCGTGATGCAAGGACACGATGTATTGCCGCACCAACGGGTTTTATAGCGTTGTTCGGTGTATCACCAAACACGCCGATGTATAATCCACTCATGACGAGTCCTGTATTACCCAATGACTACGATGCACTACGAACGCTGTGTGAAACACAGCAGTCCCAGCTATCCCATCAGCAAGACTTTATCCGGAACTTACTGGAACAGATTCGCCTGTCGCGTCACCAGCACTTCGGTGCGCGTAGTGAGAAGTTCAACATTGATCAGTTATCACTGTTAGCCGGTGATATTAGCCTTCCAGAGGCCGAGGCTGTTAGCGGCACCTCCCAGGAGGACGCTGATGCCGATGATTCAATGATTGTGCCGGCCCATAGAAGAACCCGAGGCCGTCGTAAGCCTTTGCCGCCCGAATTACCCCGAATCAACATCGTGCATACCCTGGAAGGCGAGGCCTGCCAGTGCAAGCAGTGCCAAAGCACCCTGACGGTCATCAGCGAACGCAGCTGTGAACAACTGGATATCATTCCCGCGCAAATCCAGGTGCTGCGTCACATCAAGACGGTCTACGGTTGCCCGCAGTGCGAAGGGCAGATCAAGACCGCACCGATGCCACCGCAGCTGTTGCCCAAGACGATGGCATCGCCCGGCACACTGGCGCATATCGTCACGGCCAAGTACGTGGATAGCTTGCCCCTGTACCGGCAAGAGACACAGCTACGGCGCAGTGGCATCGATTTACCGCGCTCTACCATGGCCCAGTGGATGATTAAGGCGGGGATGGCAATCCAGCCGCTAATTAATTTGCTAGGCGAACGAATGCTGGCTGGCCATTACATTGGCATGGACGAGACCACCATCCAGGTGCTCAAGGAACTGGGGCGCAAGGCGCAAAGTAAGTCGTATTTGTGGGTACGCCAGGGCGGGCCGCCAAAACACCCGATGGTGCTGTATGACTATGATCCCAGCCGCAGCCAGGCCGTACCTGTGCGACTGCTAGAGGGCTTCGCGGGGTATCTACAGACCGATGGCTATGAAGGCTACGCGAAAGTGTGTGCAGGCTCCGCCATCACACGGCTGGGGTGTATGGCCCATGCCCGGCGCAAGTTCGATGAGGCGTTAAAGTCGCAGTTGAAGCCTGATCCTGCATCACTGCCAGGTGTTGCCTTGAAGAAGATCAGGGCTTTGTACCGCATCGAGCGCGAAGCCGCTGATCTGAGTGTTGACGAACGCAGAGACAAGCGACAGAAGGAGGCCCTTCCCCTGCTGGACGACCTGCGCCAATGGCTGGATGAGCATCTGCCACTGGTGCCAAAACAATCGGCCCTGGGCAAGGCGTTGAACTACATGCATAAGCAATGGCCTGGTCTGATCGTGTATGTTGAGCATGGTGACCTGCGGATCGACAACAACCTGATAGAGAACGCGATACGTCCCTTCGTGGTGGGGCGAAAGAATTACCTATTCTGTGACAGTGTGGCCGGAGCGAATGCCACGGCGAATCTGTACAGTTTGATTGAAACGGCCAAGGCGAATAATATTGAACCGTACCGCTACTTGCGGCACATATTTACAGAACTACCAAAGGCAACGTGCCTTGAGGAAATTGAAGCGCTGCTTCCGCATCATATGGAGTAGAAGTTGCGGTTACCTTGCAACCCTTAACAGCAAACCTTGTGGAACGCCTGCTTCGTCCAATAATCTCACTGCCTCCCTGATAAAATGCGTCACTGCGTACAAATTCGCTTGTGGCCCCGTGTTCCAGTTCAACCCAGTTGTTTTGTTGATGGTGTGTAGACCTCGTGTAGCGTCCCGGATTTTGCCGAGGAATCGGTTTACGGCAGTGGAGACCGCCCAAATTCCCCTCTGAGTGATGGTCGCCTCCAGGGCTATCAAACAAACCCGGCAGTAGGCTTCCCACTGTTCCGGGCCCCAGGTGTCTCTCACTTTGTAATCAACATCGAGCAGCGTTCCCACCCGTTCCACCACTTCGGCATCACCAAACAGCGCTTGCGTTATCGGTTGGTGGTAGCCCAGCAGGCCGGATTCGTACCTGGACGATTCGTGGTAGATGAAAGAGTCCGGATCTTCAAAGGCGGCCTCCACGAAGTTTCTTGCAAAAGCCTCCACGGGGGCGTCATAGGCACGCTCCTCGCTGATCGTGTGAAACAATACCTGTGCGGTGACCGGTGAGTGGGCCACCATGGCCCGGCAGAATTTCTTGTCGGCAATGAGCAGGAGAAGATCGTTGGCATAGGCAGCGACGGGAGGAGGCTTCCCGTCATTGCTCTCTTTGGCCCAGGGCCAAAACCAGCTTTTGCGGGCAGGCCTCGCCCAACTGGTTACGAGCGCAGGCGCAGACCGTCTGAGTTCGTCCGCGATGATAGCGAGATCGCCGGGAGACCCTTTCAGAATTACATCGTAGAGGGCGTATGCATATTGCTTCGCGTTCCAACGTCCGTACACGGGCGGCCTAATGAGCGCCACCCAGGCCCAGGACAAAAAAGTGAGGAGGAGTAGGGCGCCGAGAAACCCCTGCCAGGATCCCGGGGTAAACACGGGCAAATGCGGGACCCTCCATCCTTCGGCCCGCCAGAGATCTGTTGTCAGGGTGAGTATCCCCAGCGACAGGACCAGATAAAACGAAACTGGCAGCAATGGAAATGGTGTGGCGCGCAAGCGGAATCGGTAGCGCATGTCAGCGATCATCCAGGCGATAACCATCAGGGCCAGACCCGCGAGATATTCCGAAAAACCAAAGAAGGCGGGTGCTGCAGGATCCAGTGCGATAAAACACACTATCTCTGGGCAACTCTTATTGAGCACAACATTCTCCAAGGTTGTCCGATGATGCACCATGGTGCCATAGGGCATTAGCTGTCACCAGCAGTGTAAAACTGACCCACTAGCGACAATTTAAAACTGACCCACCTGAGGCACAATTACCGCCAATTTCAATCAAGAGAGAGGCGGTGTAAATGAGATGTTGAATCAGGAGCAATTAGTGGACATACACGTTTTACATCGACAAGGGACGAGCATCCGCAGTATCGCCAAAGAAATGAACCTATCACGCAATACCGTACGTCGTTATCTGCGCGATGCTGCCAAAACACCTCGCTATTCTCAGCGCGAGAAAAGGCCGTCTAAACTGGACTCGTTCAAACCCTATTTAGGAGAGCGTATCGAGGCAGCGAAACCCTATTGGATACCGGCGACAGTCTTGTTTCGAGAGATTCTGGCGCGAGGCTACCAAGGCAAAGAAGGTATTCTGAGAGATTATCTCCGACAATTTAAGCCGAAGGCGAAAGATCCAGTCGTTCGCTTTGAGACACCGCCTGGCCAGCAGTTACAGGTAGATTTCACGACGATTCGGCGAGGCAGAAATAGGCTTAAGGCCTTCGTTGCCACCCTGGGATACAGTCGAGCAACCTACGTACGATTCAGTCAATACGAACGGCAGGAGGATTGGTTAGCGGGTATTGAAGGTGCGTTACACTACTTTGGAGGCGTGCCTGAGGAACTGCTATTCGATAATGCCAAGTGCATCATGATTGAGCGAGACGCCTTTGGTGCCGGGAAACATCGGTGGAACGCCAGTTTGTTGAACATGGCTCGTGATAATGGTTTTAGATTGCGCGCCTGTCGGCCCTACCGTGCTAAGACCAAGGGCAAAGTCGAGCGATTCAACGGTTATCTTAAAGGTAGTTTTATCACACCACTGGCCGCGTCACTGAAGCAATCCGGGCTGGCGCTGGACGTGGAGGTAGCCAATGGGCAGGTGGGTCATTGGCTCGCTGACATTGCACATCAGCGAATTCACGGGACAACAGGCCAAAAGCCGCAGGTATTGCTCGATCATGAGCGATTAAGCCTCATGCCGCTGCCTTTGGCGCAGCGCTTGGTGGCTCAGGACAAACCGCGAAGCAATGCCCAGGCACTCCCGATCGAAAGTCTCCAGCATCCGCTGAGTACCTATGACCAGCTGCTGGGAGTTGCTGTATGAACCTGCAGATGGAAAGAGTGCAGCAAGCCTGCGAAGTGCTTAAACTCGGTGCTGTGGCATTGGAATGGTCCGCTATCGCTGACAGGGCCTCCGGTGACGAGTCATCACTGGCTGACTTTCTTGAGCAGCTACTGCGGGTTGAGATAGACGCCAGGATGCTCCGCACCCGCGAGACTTTGCTGAGGTTTGCAGGGTTGCCGTCCGTCAAGCGTTTTGAAGACTATGACTTCAAGTTCGCCACCGGTGCACCGCGCAGGCAACTCCAGGAATTAACCAGTTTGGCCTTCATCGAGCGTGCAGAGAATATCGTGCTGCTTGGACCCAGTGGTGTCGGTAAAAGCCACCTGGCGATCAGCCTGGCATACCAGGCGGTCATGAATGGGATCAAAACACGCTTCATTACGGCGGCGGATCTCATGCTGCAACTGGCCACCGCAAAAAAGCAGGACCGACTAGAGTCTTACCTCAAACGAAGTATCCAGGCACCTAAGTTGCTCATAATTGATGAAATAGGTTATCTGCCATTTGGCCGGGAAGAAGCCAATCTGTTTTTTAATGTCATTGCTAAACGTTATGAGCAAAGCAGTGTCATTGTGACCAGCAACTTGCCATTCTCGCAATGGTCTACTGCGTTTGCTGATGATCAGACCTTAACCGCGGCTTTACTCGACAGATTGTTACACCATGCACATATCGTCCAGATATCGGGGAGCAGCTACCGACTCAAGGGAAAGAAAGCGGCCGGTATCGTCCCGGCAGCAAGCCAATCATTGGTTAAATAACGGAAAGAAAACGCTGAGGGTGGGTCAATTTTAAATTGCTGATTAGCACGGCAAGGTGGGTCAGATTTGGACTGCTGTTGACAATTAGCACCATGATACCCGTTGTTGGCTTGCGCGCTGCGCTTGCCTTTCACCTGCAGGGCCCAAGTGTGCGTAGGGCACCGGGTTGTTTCCTGCGGTCCTGGTCCTCCGACTGTGTGATCACCGCTTCACCGCCTTCCTTTCACCGGTCTCACGTCAGAACCCGGGTCGCAAGGGCCTGGGTGCTCAAGATCATTACGCATCCTTTGTCCTTGCTCCGTCGATAACCCCTCTCTACGTCTCGCCCTTTAACCACCCAGGAAAACTCCCTTGCCACCCGGAACCTGCCGGGAGGCCCGGCGTCAGGCGGCATTACGGTGATAAACACACACAGACGGAGAAACGACCATGACAGCATCCAACAACCAGGCACCCACTTCCACTAAGGCCCCGCAGGCGACCAGCGACTTGCCGCTGGACCACGCAGGCGAGCACCCGATGATGAGTGAAGCCCCAGAAAACAAACCGATTCTTGGCCAACCGTTTGCCACCGGAAAGGTGGTGATGACGCAAGGCATAGCCGCACTGGTGGAGGCCAATACGGTCAACCCACTGGTGTACCTCAATCGGCATGTGGCCGGTGATTGGGGCGATCTGGGTACGGACGATTGGGCCATGAACAACGAAGCGCTCAGCGGGGAGGGGCGGCTGTTCTCGTCTTACACGCTGCCCGAAAACCCCGAGTCCGAACGGCTCTGGATTATCACGGAGTGGGACCGGAGCGTGACCACATTACTACTGCCCAGCGAGTACTGAGCGAACCACAGGAGGGCAGGGGATTTAGTCGGGTTGATCACCCACAGACATAAAAAAAGGGCTGTGCCAGCAGCCCTTTCCACACAAACAAATTCAATGAGGAAATTTGCTTATGCAAACCCAAGATACCATACAACCGATAGAAATTCGCCAGCTTGTGACGAGCGAGCGTAATGTCCGCAAGACGAAGGGCAACAAAGCCGCCGACAAGGCATTGATCGCCAGTATTGGCGCGGTGGGGCTGCTCAACAATCTGGTGGTTACACCAACCGAGAAGAAAGGCACCTTTGCGGTGGAGGCGGGCGGTCGTCGCTTTGCCGCCCTGCAAGCACTGGTCAAGGCCGGTTCGCTCAAGGCCACCGACACCGTGCCCTGCAAGGTCGTGAGCGGGGAGGGCGGCACCGCCGAGGAAATCTCGCTGGCCGAGAACGTCATGCGCGAAGCCATGCACCCCGCCGACGAGTTTGAGGCGTTTCAGGCCCTGATCGACGCGGGGCTGACGGTGAAGGACGTAGCCAGCCACTTTGGCACCACACAGCCGCAGGTGAACAAGCGCCTCAAGTTGGCCGGGGTTGCTCCGCAGATTCTCACCGCCTACCGCAAGGGCGATCTTGATTTGGACTGCGTGATCTCCTTTACGTTGGAGGCTGACCACAAGCGCCAGCGCGCGATCTGGAAGGAAATCAAAGGCGGGCACTTCAATGCCCACACCATTCGCCGTGCCATCACCGAATCCAGTCTGCCCAGTGACCACCGACTGGTGAAGTTTGTCACGGTAGCGGCCTACAAAGCCGCTGGCGGGCCGCTCACCGAAGACCTGTTCTCCGAGGACAGCGACTGTTATCTGGAAGATGTGGAACTGGTGCAAACCCTGGCACAGGCCAAGCTGGAAGACACCGCCGAACGACTGCGGGGCAAGACCGGCTGGGGTTGGATCGAGGTGGCCCTGATTGACGATGGCAGCCTGACCGATGGCATGGGACGGATTCATGCCGAGCCACCCGCCGAGTGGCCCGACGATCTGCTCAAGGAAGACCAGTTGTTAAGCGAACTGGAAGAAGGGCTCAACGACATTTCCGAAGAGGACTGGACGGATAGCATGCAGGTCCACCTTGATGACGTTGAAGACAAGCAGGATGCCTTGCGGGACAAAATGGATGCCTTGCATGTGTTTGACTCTGTACAGCAAGCACTGGCCGGGGTGTTTGTGACCGTGGGTTACAGCGGTGATCTGTCACTGCGCGAAGGGCTGGTGCGCAAAGCTGATATCCCCGCCCTGAACGCCCTCCGGCAAGGCGAATCCGCCGAGGAGAGCGGCAGTAGCGCGGACGCCAGCCAAAGTGGCCAGAGCGGTGCAGAGGCGGGCGAGAAGGGCTATTCCAATGCGCTGGCGCAGGATCTGACCGCTTACCGGCTGGCGGTGGCCAAGTCGCAATTGGCCGCGCACCCAGCGGTGGCCAAAGACCTGCTCGGGTACACGCTGGCGGTGCAAGTCCTCAAGGGTCAATGGGAAACCAAGCCCCTCGATGTGCGCCTGTCGGTGAGCGAGGTACAAAGCAGCCGGGATGATATTGCCGGTTCCCCGCTGGAAGCGGCGATTGAGGTAGGGCGCAAGAAACTCACGTTGGGTTGGCTGGCCAAGAAGTCCGATGCTAAACGGTTTGACGCCTACTGCGCGCTCAAGCCCAAGGAGAAGGACGCGATCACGGCCTTTTGTGCCGCACAAAGCCTGTACGGTCAATTAGCCGATGACTCTAACCCTGTTATCGAGGTGGGACTGGCCCGCTGCAATATTGACTGGGCCAAGCACTGGCGACCCACGGCAGAGAATTTCTTCTCACGCATCACCAAGCCGGAACTACTGGCCATCGGCACCGAACTGGCCGGTGAGGACTGGGCCAGCAGTCGCGGCAATCTCAAAAAAGGCGAACTGGCCGAGCGGGTGGCAGAACTGATCAATGGCAAGGGCTGCGCCCTGACCAAAGACCAGCAAGTCGCGTGTGCCGCGTGGCTGCCCAAGGGCTTTCAGTAACCCGATCATTCCCCCGTCCTGCGGGCGGGGTTCTTTCTTTTCCTGCTGGGTTTGACAGGCGGCGCACGGCGCCGGACGGACTACGTCCGCCCCAGGTCGTGACCTGGCCTGCCGATCTCGGCAACCATCGAGGTATCTTTGATGACAAATACACCCGAAAAATCCGAGTTCTTGAAGGTCTTTAAGGCCATAGACTACGGGCAAAGCCGTTACACGGTCTTTGCTGACTTTGTGCAGTTGTCGGCGGTCAGCTTGCACAATGTGTTGTTGCCTTCGCCGGCACTCGAAGAAGACTACCTGGCTATCGCTGGTCGGTACGGGCAGGGTGATCTTGATCGCTTCTGCCAGTTGTTGGCCATTACCGTGCGTGCCCTGGAAGTGCGCCACGATTTCCTGGGCGAGGTGTTTATGTCGGTCGAGCTTGGCAACGCCGCGGCCGGGCAGTTTTTTACGCCGTGGCACGTGTCGCTCATGATGGCGCAAATGGTGATGGGCAATGCCGCGAGCTTGCCCGAGTGCGGTTTTTTAACGCTACAGGAACCCGCCTGTGGGGCCGGGAGCATGGTGATTGCAGCGGCTGAGTCCCTTGCGTTGCAAGGCCTCAACCCGCAGGCCTGCTTATGGGTCCGAGCCATTGACATAGACCGCACGGTAGCCATGGCCTGCTACGTGCAATTGTCGTTGCTACATATCCCTGGAGAAGTCGTGATCGGTGATGCTATCTTCGGCGAGGTGTTTGCCGTCATGCGTACACCGGCGCACGTGATGGGTGGCTGGGGCAAACGATTGGCCGAGCAAGCCTGCCAGCAACAACGGCAGCAGGAACGCGGTGCGATTCTATCTGAAGTTGCTCGCCTGGATCCCGGCGGGGCCGAGGAAGACGAGCCGAGTCTACCTTTAACCGGCTCCGATCAACGCCTGGCGCTGTTTTGATGCGTCAGAGGTGACGTTCTCCGGTCGTTGATGGCCATTCCTTGTCTCACGGTGGGGTCAGGGTGTGCCCCTTGCGTTGCTGCGGGTCAAGGCGTCCGTGTCCTCGCTGAAAAGCGCTGCGGGCCGCTCCAAAGCCTGCCTTGACACCCTGACCCCGCCGAGAGTCTTCGGGCCAAATCAACTGGCCCGGAGGCCTCATGTTCTCACCTGACGAAACCGCAATCATCCAGCAAGCGCTGACCATCATCGAATCCCATGCGCGCAAAAACGGCGATGCAATGACCTCCCCCACGACATCGGCTAACTACTGCCGCTTACAGCTGGCCGGCCTGGAGCGCGAGGCCTTCTGGGTGCTGTTTCTGGATTCCCAGAACCGGCTGATCGAGTCCGAATGTCTGTTTCAGGGCACCCTGGATGCCGCGGCGGTGTATCCCCGTGAAGTCGTCAAGGCTGCCATCCGACACAACAGCGCCGCTGTCATTTTATCTCATAACCATCCCAGCGGAGTGTGCGAGCCAAGCCAGGCCGATCGTCGCATCACTGAGCGCCTGCAGGCGGCGTTGGCGCTGATCGATGTGCGGATACTGGATCACATGATCGTCACCCATACTGGCAGCTACTCCTTCGCAGAGCGGGGGTTGCTGTAGGCTGGGCTGGCACGGCGCCCTGGCGCCGCGCAACAAGGCCGCGTGTGCTGCGCACTCGCGCTTTTTGTTGATCAATAAAGACTGATCGTCAGATCGGCTTTTTTTGCTTTTGCAACGATAGTCCTTGTTAAAGCCGCAGCCGGTTGCGCAAGGCCAGCGCAATTAAAAAGATAAAGATCAATGACAGCACGCTTTCGGCCAGAGCCAGGGCTTGAACACCCCATGGGATGTTAGTTGAGGATCCATAAAGTGATTCCAATAGTGTGTTTCGATTGCCTCGCAACCAGGGCATAAAGGTAAAGAGATGCCCGGTTGCCAGCCAGAAGGCCTCCTTGAACCCACCCACCGCGTCGGGCATACGCTGCCAGTGGAATATGCCAGCCGAGATCAACCACATGACCACAAAGGCGAGAGTGGGCCGCAGCACGCTGCGCCCGTAATCACTCAGTTTCTGATAGAGGAGGGTAGGGAGATACTGGAACCAGTTTTGCTGGTGTCCGTAGTGTGCTCGTAACTCCATTGAAAAGTACTCAATTTCCTTCTCGTGGTCTTTGGCATCGGCGGCCTGCTTTTTGAAAAACCGATAGTACGTGGCATCGTCCGGGGTGAGGGCTTTATTAAGTGACCAGCGGTTGTCGCGGGGACTAGCGGTATAGGTTATCCGGGTACCTACCAATGAAAGACCTTTGCCGAGGTGCGCTGTGCTCAGATCCGGTACCCGATGAAAGGTCGCCTTGTTCAAATCCAGCCGTCCCCCGATATCTGCATTCTCAAAGCTGACAGAATCTGCGTTTTCTCCCAGAGTGG
Source organism: Halieaceae bacterium (assembly GCA_965237855.1). Taxonomy (GTDB): domain Bacteria; phylum Pseudomonadota; class Gammaproteobacteria; order Pseudomonadales; family Halieaceae; genus CBDEGK01. The sequence goes on from CBDEGK010000008.1 coordinate 1,169,402, forward strand.
CGCGATAGAAGGAGATAGAGCCCGTGGAAATGATATTCTGGAAGTTCACGTCCCCCTCGCCAAACTTCGTACCGCTGAAATCCACATTCCCTTCGCCAAACTTCGTACCTTTGAAATCCACATTCCCTTCGCCAAACTGCGTACCACTGAAATCCACATTCCCTTTGCCAAACTTCGTGCCGCTGAAATCCACATTCCCTTTGCCAAACTTCGTATGGCTGAAACGCACATCCCCCTCGCCGAACTTCGTACCGCTGAAATCCACATTTCCTTCGCCAAACTTCGCATTCAAAAAAAACACTTTCCCTTTGCCGAACTTCGCATGGCTGAAATCCACACTCCCTTTGCCAAACTTCGCACCGCTGAAATACACATTCCCTGGGAACCTAAATTCCTCGAAATCCACCCCTTCCAGTTGGCTAAAATCCCAACTGAAAAAGTCCACAGTCCAGCCCGGATGTGCATCGGCCCAGGTATTCCAGACTCTTACACCCTCGCTGTATAAATCAAACGCGGCCTGGCCCTTCAGGGTGCTGGTTTCTGGGTCGCCAATTTCTTCTGTGGTGCTTGATGTCGGTGTCACCTCCCCTTCTCCTGTTCACGGGTTTTGGATAGATTAATGTAAACACCTCTGAGTTTGATGCCTGGTATGTCATGTCGTGCTGATTGTTTAACGGCGCTCCTGAACACTGGGCGTTGCCGGCAAACAGCGCCGGCCGATCGTCTCCGGGTTTCGCTAGTCGCTCATCACACTGGACTGCCGTGTGACGCTGTGCGCCCTGCACCTCACTAACGTAACCCCCAAAGCATGACCCCTCACTCCCCCGGCTCGGTGTCTAACTTCTCGAACAGCACGGGAAAGGCTAAAGGCTTTCACCTGTAGCGCCTAAGTGTCCGTATGGGCCGTCGAGAGTTGGGCCAAGCCATGTCTCCATCTGTGTTCTCACCCTCGCATCGCCTGTCTTTTACCCGATCTCACGTCAGAACCCGGGCGTTCCCCTTCGCTGCGCTGCGGGTCAAGGCGTCCGTGTCCTCGCAAAAAGCGCTGCGGGCCGCTCCAACCCCCTGCCTTGACACCCAGAACCTGCCGGGAGACTCGGGGCCAGGCGAGGCGACGGTGATAGCAAACACAGACGGAGACCAGCAATGACTCAGCCCACACCCCGACAACCCACTCCCACTAAGGCCCCACAGGCGACCAGCGTCTTGCCGCTGGAGCACGCAGGCTCAGCTCCGATGATTGGCGGGAAATACGGGGCATGGCCACAGGCGGGGCGAGTAGGGCGGCCACGGTTGCTGGGGAATCAGGAGATAGCACTGGCGATGGAACTCCAGAGTGAGCGCTGCACCGTCAAGCAGATCGCCCGAGGCCTCGGTGTCTCACCCGATACGTTAACCCACACCCTTTACCGCGCGCGCTTGAACGGGATGCGTCCCGAGTAAATACGTTTTCAAAAAAGAGGATACGACCATGACCCATACCCATTTGTTTGATACCGGCCAACTGGAAGTCTCTGAGGCGGCCAAGACCTTGTTCAACAACCACACCTTTAATTTTGGGCGCTGTCTGGTGCGTCATGGACTCGGGGACTGTGATAGCCAAACACCGGCGCAGCTCACAACCAACTGGCACGCCCTTTGTCGTGGCGAGGGTGTGATCGTCTCGCGCTTTTGTGAACTGGGGCAGGAGGTGTGTTTCGTGACCAATGGCGATCACAGCGTGACCCAGGTGTATGCCAGTGAGGAGGTGTGAGATGAGATCGTTTATCCAGATTGACGTGCCTCCCAGCCCCAGCCCCAGCGCCGAGCGAGAAGGTCTGCGTCGTCAGATTGCCGGGCAGGTTCAAGATTACCTCAGTCGCGGTGGGCAGATCACCCGAGTGCCAATAGGAGCCAGTGGCGAAACCTTGAAGTGGAATCAGGGCATCAGTCATGGCCGGCGTGGCGCGTGCTCATGAATGTCTATATCGGGAATCAGGAGTACGGCATTGAGGGAATCCCCAATCATGTGGCGAACTTCGGATGTGAACCCGGTTACCGGGCGGTGGCGTTTGAACGCGGTAGCGGCATGTTATCGGCAGCGACTCAGGAACCGCCCGCCAAACAGCGGACGATCGTAGAGGCGCTGACCGGGGAGGGGGCTCGTGTTGTCGATTACGCGGTGGACGGTCAACTGTTGCGCTGTCTTACAGCGTCACTGGACCCCGGTGAGGTGCAGAGCGACATACCGCTAGGATTTGTTCCTGGGGAGTTTCGGCGAATCGGTGTGGATCGGGTTTCGCGTGCACACCGTCGGGGCGATCTACAGGTCTATGTGCGCAGCGATGACTATAGCGTACTGGCCATCCGGCCCGGAAGAGTCACCTGGTACCGGACTTATGGTGATTTCGGCGTGTATCTTTGGGTGTGCGACAAGCTGGTGGAAAAGAAAGGACAGGTTAGCTATTGTCGTGCTTAGAACAAATGACTATGTACTATAGTCACTTATGCGTTATAATGACTACATGGGATAGTCACGGAGGGGGTTATGGAGACGTTATCAAAATCTCAGTTCAAAGCACACGCGCTGGAAGTTCTCAGGAAAATTGAGGAAAGTGGCGAGCCAGTTGTGATTACAAACCGTGGCCGCCCCACCGTCGAAGTTCGCCGGCTGCGGGCCGAACAAAAATCTCCGCGCGACCTGCTGCGTGGATCTGTCATGACCTATGAGGATCCGTTTTCCTCGGTCGGGGAAGAAGATTGGGCTGAGCTCCCTTGATTGTCCTCGATACGCATATCCTGCTGTGGTGGCTCAACGACAGCCCTGAACTTGCTAAGGACCACCGAAGTGCCATCGAGGATGCGCTGAGTGGAGACCAGGAGGTACTGGTATCATCAATCACCGCGTGGGAGATCGCGCTCCTGGTTCAGAAGGGGCGCGTCGTTTTGTCAATGGATCTGGCGTCCTGGCTCGATGAGGTACAGGCCATTGAAGGGGTGAGGTTCGTCCCCGTCGACAATGGCATAGCGCTGCAATCAACCCAGCTACCAGGTGATTTCCATAAAGATCCCGCAGACCGAATCATCGTAGCCACCGCCAGGCGATTTGCGGCGCGGCTGGTGACGGCCGACCAGAAAATACTGGACTATCCTCACGTTGCTACCGACTAGGCCCAGTGCCCACGAAGCTGTGCAAAACGGCAAAGTTTAGCGTCAAGAATCTGGCTACTCGCGTTGGTGTTTCAGCTACTGATTAATTCTCACCTCGGATAGATCAGGGAGCGATGTGTGGTCTCTAGGCATTGTTGCTCGCCGATCTCAAGACACGCACTGTCATCGAACGCGCCTAGCGCGAACCAGCGTCCACCTCACTGTCACGGCACAGACTGGGCAGAAGTTAATTGCCAGGTCATCCTCCAGTTCGTCACAAAAACTCCGGTAGCCGGTCAACTCGCCATCGAGCTTGGTGACCTGCGGAACGTGTCAACCTCAAATGGACAGTCATTTCAAAGATAAACTCTATTTGATGTAGCCCGCGGCTGATAAAGTTGGGAAGTTAACGCGATCATCAATCATTGTGTCATCACCAGATTCTGCAATCGGGTTAATGGCCACGGTCTTTGCCGGCATGGGTACAGTCGGTCGCCCACGGACAAAGCGTTCCGGATGACGTTCATAGCGTTCATCAAGAACTCGTTGTTTTTGCCTGGCAACCCCGTGATAACGGCCCGTAAAAACCTGTTCCGGGGTAAAGCCCCCCAGGCCGCTGTGATGATGCTCGAAGTTGTACCAATCAAAGTAAGCTTCACACCAGCGCCGGGCATGCGAGGCATCGCTAAAACGGCCCGGATAATCCGGTTGGTACTTTTGCGTCTTGAACTGGCTTTCACTAAACGGGTTGTCATTGCTCACCCGTGGGCGACTGTGACTGCAGGTCACGTCCAGTTCTCGCATCAGGTCCAAATACCCGTGTGCAATCATTGGCGATCCACGATCCTGGTGCAGCGTGAGCTGGCCTGGCGCTATACCGTAACGGGCCGTGGCTTCGTCCATCAGCTGTTTCGATAATGCACTGCTCTCCTTGCGCGAGACCATCCAGGCCACGACAAAACGGCTAAACAGGTCAAGCACCACATACAGCGACAAATAGAGGCCCCGCCGCACCAGCGGTAGTTTGGTAATGTCCCATGTCCACACATCGTTAGGGGCGCAGGCTTTCAGTCTGGGAACAGCATGATGCTGGGCTGGCCGCTGCTGCCGACGGTCACCGGTCTCCCCTAAGCCACGAAGAATACGGTGCATGGTGCTGACCGAACACAGATACTGATCCTGTTCCAGCAGGCGTTGATAGACTTCAGCAGGCGGCTGATCACAATAGGGTTCACTGTGCAGTGTCTCGACGACAGCAGCACGCTCTTGGTCACTGAGGGCGCGCGGCTGCACCGACTGCTTCCGTGAGCGCCGCGGTGGTTCATCGTTGGCGGCACGCTTTTGGTAAACGTAGACCGTGCTTCGATTGAGGCCCAGCGCATGACACGCTCGCGTCAATGGCAGTCTTACGGGGCGGTGGATCATCACGTTATTCACACATCCTTCCCACTGCGTAAATGATCGAGCATCGACAATGCTTTTTTTTGCAAATCCAGGCAGTCGTTGGCAATCTCCAACTTGCGGTCCAAGCGACTATTCTCTTTCTCAAGCTGCTCAATGCGCCGCTGATCTGGCGTTTTCAAGGGTGCAGGGCCGGGAGCGCTTTTGCTCAATCCAGCCACGCCATTTTCCGCAAGCTCTCGTCGCCATTCCGAGATCTGACTACTGTAGAGTTTTTCGCGGCGCAGCAGCGCGCCAAGCTCACCGTACTGGCAGGCATCGGCTTCAGCGATAATACGTAACTTGTACTCGGTCTTGAACTGGCGGCGAGTGCGTTTCTCCAGCACCGGTTCCGGTGTAACTTGTGTGTCAGGCCGTTCTGATGGTGATTTTGGCATGTTGTGTGTCCAGTACCTGTGGCCCTGAAATCTATGTTATCCCAAACAAGAAGTGTATGGGGTCAGGTTGACACACAGGGCACCCACCTTTATGAATCGTTGGCAAAACGGCACTCCAAAATTTTGACAGCGGCGAAGCATAGCAAAAAAGGAAAATAGCTGCTGACCTTGCGATTGGAAAGAAGAAATTGATTGTTGAGGTTACGGCGGAGCCGGTTTGGTTTGTCACACATTATGCAACTAAAATTGCGTGTGCTAAAACGGATGTAAGTGGCTGAAATATAAGGATAAAGTGCCGTGTTACGGCAGTGTTACGCGCCGTATTACAGCGTAATACCTGTAATACGACACGAAGGATTATGCTTTTAAATCATAGGGTTGCGCGTGTTACGCCCCGATTCGTAACACGGCGCGTAACACGGGTATGTTGCGGAAAGGTAATACGATGTATTACGCACAATGAGGTAATTCCATCAGGAATAGTCGTTGCTTGGCGCGATTTCTGACGCATTTGGAGGCGCAGTGCGATATTTCTTGTGGATTTTCACTGATCTCCAGACCGATTCTTGTATATTTTCAGCTCCGTTAATCCTCAGTCGGTTCAATTTCATCGGGCGATTCGTTCACTATACCGTGCTGTCGCAGCACTTTTTCAAGGTCCTCTCTGGTGGTTTGTGCGAGCTCTTCACCCTCTTCGGCGTAATCTTTTACGTATCTTCTGAGCAACATATTGGTTTCTAGTACGCAGGCAGCGGTCAATTTTTCGATGTGAGAGGGCGGGTTCTTAGTCCCAGGTTGGGCACCCTGAACGTGGTTTTCATCATCATTTTTGGCACTCTTGTGAGTCTCCGGGGGAATTATTTTCAGTAAAACCTGACGACAATACTCTCCATTCGAGGCAAATCCAGCTGCTTTTGACATACGTTTGATCTGTCTCCACTCGCTATCGGAGAAGCGTAGAGAGTGTGGTTTGCGGATTTCAGGGTTGGTCATTTACTTCTCCTTGGATGTTAAAAGCCTCTGCGCTTGAGAAATTCCGCGCTCTTGACTTCCGTTACAGGTGTAATCGGTATAGGTATTGGCTCCTATGATCCTGAGAAAAAGGCGGTGCACCAGCACCTCCAGAACGGTTATATTCTCCAGAGTTTTTCTAAAATCTACAGAGTCATGACCAAGTCTTCCGTGTGCTCCCTCGTTTCTTGCGCCCCAGGCATCCATTTCTTCCTGCGACAAGTCCATACTCAGGCGGTCGAATAATTTCTTAATGTAATTGGGTTGGGAAAGTGTATTGACGTTGCTGAGGTTATTATTGATCCATTCCTCTTGTTGTTCCGACAGCTCCCATCCGCTGGTGATCTCCGTTAGAGTTTTGCGTAAAGCATTGAGAAGTTTTTTACGTTTGGCTTTGTCCTCAATAATTACACTGGAGAATGTTTTCTTATTGTTCCTTTTATATGCTCGCTGGAGCGCTTCTAAACAAGCTCCCCATTGGACGCCAGCCACATGGTAGGGAGCGGTTTTCGCGTGCCAATACATCCAAAACCAGGCATCAAGGCCATACGTTTCATGGCTTTTGTAGATGGCGTTGGCTAAATTTGCCAACTTGCTTTTGCAGAGCGGACTCCGGCCTTTCTTTATGGAGAGGTCAATGGGTGGGGGAAACATCGAGCCTTTATCCCCGATTGCGTTGCCGTGTGTTAGTCGGAATGAGCAGGGTTTCCATGCCGAGTCTACGACAATGTGCCCCAGCGTAATTAAATGGCTGCCCAAGCAGAAGGAAAGGGCACTCCTGATTCTTGCGCGTACCTCTTCGCTGGGCATACCGCGATACATAATGAAGGTGGAGTTTTCCAAGTCTCTTTTTTTCAGATCGACCAGGTACAGCCTTTGGCTTCCGATCTCCAGGGAGATGCAGCACACTGAACCCCCCTCTGTTATTGATGGGCCTGTAATTGTCATGGTGTACTCATCAGATGGGTCCAGGGTAATTTCTTCGATGTCCGCTGACTGGAACTCGATTTGTTCGGGCCATAGAGTGCCCGAGATGCCTAGATTTTCCAGCCACTCGATGAGATATTCGCCCACGGTTTCATCTTGGATCGCAGCGTCGATCGACGCTGCGTGTGAGACTTGGGTTGTTAATGGTCCGTTTGAGCCGAAGCTGGTCGTTTGCCCACGCAGGTACATTCCACTTATTTCGACAGAGCAGGTATCCTCGTCAGACATTTCCACGACACCGTTGGGCGTAAATGCACCTCGTTGATGGTGTAATTGCTTTGGGACAAGCTGCGAAGTTGCACGAATTTCTATCGAAAGATCGCTACGCCTGGCGACGCTAATGGTGTCGATTGGGTGGGTTAAACCCTCGACCCGATTGAAATTCCAGGTTCGTCCGTTGATAAAATCTTCGGCATATTGTGGTGAGAGTATGTGCATGTGTTTATCCTTTTGGAATTTCCAATCGTTGGCCGTGTTCGAAAATTTGGCTCGGGCCAGCGTCCAGGAGTTCACAGGTGTTGTGGACGGAGTCCATGAAAATATGCCTGAGCCCACCAATTACAAGTGCCTTGGCAATCTCAAACTCCGCTCGTTCGCGAGATAAGACTGTTTCCAGCCGTTCGCTAACAATGCGGCTATTGATGGAAAGCTCGAAAGATGTTCCTTTAGCAAGGGGCTTCTCATTCCAAAAGCAGATCAGCGGCGCCTTGGTGAATTGATCGGCTTCTTCTGCCGAATTAATATCCGTGAAGTAAATAGGCGTGGCCATCTGCTCGTCATCCAGTAGTTCAACGACCACATTCGCTGCAATCTCTGTAAGCGCTCCATTAAGTGCATCCTATCGGCCTGAGCCGAAGCCTGCCATGCTCGTGTTTTCTCACTGGAGCACGCCATGCCCATCAAACCGATCACACAGCGCCAGCGCTACTGGCTTGACCATCTGAACACCGCTGCCACCAGTGGTGGTTCCCTGGTCGATTACGCCGCCGCACACCAACTCAAGGCCAAACACCTCTATGGCTGGAAAACACGGCTCATCATCGCAGGACATCTGCCGGACACACGCAAAGGCAAAAAGCCGGGCTTTGTCTCCGTGGTGCCAACGCGGAATACCCCCACAGCCAGTCTTTTCATGCCCAATGGCTTTCGCCTGGAGTTGCAAGGCACCATTGACCGGGGTTTGCTCAGAGACCTGATTACCGTGGCCCGCGAGGCATCATGATACGCCCCGGTGTTGATGCGCGTATCCATTTGTACCGGGACGCCGTGGATATGCGTAAATCCATCAACGGCCTGGTCGCCATCGTAGAGGGCGAGATGGCCCTCGATCCGTTCAGCGCGCAGTTGTTCATCTTCTGCAACCGCCAACGCACCCTCATCAAAATGGTGGCCTGGGAAGGCAATGGCTTTGCACTGCTCATGAAACGACTGGATAAGTCTCGTTTTCAGTGGCCCGCTTCATTGCCATTGTCGGTTGTTGAACTCAATACGCAGCAGGTTGATTGGCTGCTCGCCGGTTACAACCTGACCGTGATGCAAGGACACGCTTATTTACCCCACCAGCGGGTTTTGTAAGGTTTTTCTGTGTGTCTGCCATCACCACAGCAGTATAATATAGCCATGACCGACGCTGCTTTGCCAACCGATTACGATGCACTGCTGACACTGTACAAGTCTCAGGAATCGAAGCTGTCGCACCTGCATCAGTTCGTTGAGGGTTTGTTGGAGCAGATTCGCCTGTCGCGTCACCAGCACTTCGGTGCGCGTAGTGAGAAGTTCAACATTGATCAGTTATCACTGTTAGCCGGTGATATTAGCCTTCCAGAGGCCGAGGCTGTTAGCGGCACCTCCCAGGAGGACGCTGATGCCGATGATTCAATGATTGTGCCGGCCCATAGAAGAACCCGAGGCCGTCGTAAGCCTTTGCCGCCCGAATTACCCCGAATCAACATCGTGCATACCCTGGAAGGCGAGGCCTGCCAGTGCAAGCAGTGCCAAAGCACCCTGACGGTCATCAGCGAACGCAGCTGTGAACAACTGGATATCATTCCCGCGCAAATCCAGGTGCTGCGTCACATCAAGACGGTCTACGGTTGCCCGCAGTGCGAAGGGCAGATCAAGACCGCACCGATGCCACCGCAGCTGTTGCCCAAGACGATGGCATCGCCCGGCACACTGGCGCATATCGTCACGGCCAAGTACGTGGATAGCTTGCCCCTGTACCGGCAAGAGACACAGCTACGGCGCAGTGGCATCGATTTACCGCGCTCTACCATGGCCCAGTGGATGATTAAGGCGGGGATGGCAATCCAGCCGCTAATTAATTTGCTAGGCGAACGAATGCTGGCTGGCCATTACATTGGCATGGACGAGACCACCATCCAGGTGCTCAAGGAACTGGGGCGCAAGGCGCAAAGTAAGTCGTATTTGTGGGTACGCCAGGGCGGGCCGCCAAAACACCCGATGGTGCTGTATGACTATGATCCCAGCCGCAGCCAGGCCGTACCTGTGCGACTGCTAGAGGGCTTCGCGGGGTATCTACAGACCGATGGCTATGAAGGCTACGCGAAAGTGTGTGCAGGCTCCGCCATCACACGGCTGGGGTGTATGGCCCATGCCCGGCGCAAGTTCGATGAGGCGTTAAAGTCGCAGTTGAAGCCTGATCCTGCATCACTGCCAGGTGTTGCCTTGAAGAAGATCAGGGCTTTGTACCGCATCGAGCGCGAAGCCGCTGATCTGAGTGTTGACGAACGCAGAGACAAGCGACAGAAGGAGGCCCTTCCCCTGCTGGACGACCTGCGCCAATGGCTGGATGAGCATCTGCCACTGGTGCCAAAACAATCGGCCCTGGGCAAGGCGTTGAACTACATGCATAAGCAATGGCCTGGTCTGATCGTGTATGTTGAGCATGGTGACCTGCGGATCGACAACAACCTGATAGAGAACGCGATACGTCCCTTCGTGGTGGGGCGAAAGAATTACCTATTCTGTGACAGTGTGGCCGGAGCGAATGCCACGGCGAATCTGTACAGTTTGATTGAAACGGCCAAGGCGAATAATATTGAACCGTACCGCTACTTGCGGCACATATTTACAGAACTACCAAAGGCAACGTGCCTTGAGGAAATTGAAGCGCTGCTTCCGCATCATATGGAGTAGAAGTTGCGGTTACGAAAATATAGATAAAATACTATAATAATCAATTAGTTAAAAATATTTATCGAGTTATAAATTGATCACCGACTACCAGGCCAAATACTTCGCGCATGAACTCACCATTCATCATGCCGCGAACGATGTGGACAGACTTTCCCAGTCTCTCTTCGATGCCAGCGTGGATCTCAACCCACACCAGATCAATGCCGCCCTCTTTGCTCTCAACAACCCTCTCAATAAAGGGGTCGTGCTTGCCGACGAGGTGGGCCTGGGCAAGACCATCGAGGCGGGTCTGGTACTCTCTCAGTACTGGGCAGAGCGTAAGCGTAAATTATTGATTATTTGCCCCGCATCACTTCGTCGGCAGTGGGCGCAGGAACTACAGGATAAATTCAATCTGCCATCACAGATCCTTGATGCCAAAACCTGGGGAAAATTGCAAAAGCAGGGTGTCCACAATCCGCTCGCAGACCGGCGTGCCGTCATCATGTCGTACCACTATGCAGCGCGACTTGAAGAACCGTTGTTGACGGTACCCTGGGATCTTGTGGTTATCGATGAAGCTCATAAATTGCGCAATGCACACCGCGCCAGCAACAAAATGGGCCAGGCATTAAAACGCGCACTACCGGGCCGCAAAAAACTGTTGCTTACTGCGGCCCCGTTGCAAAACTCCCTGATGGAACTATACGGTTTATCCACCGTGATTGATGAGCATATCTTTGGTGACGACCGATCTTTCCGCCAGCAGTATATTCAAAACCAAAACGCCATGCCGGCGCTTAAAGCCCGGCTTGGCAGCTTTGTTTCTCGCACCTTGCGCAAGGATGTCCTCGAATACATCCGTTATACACAGCGCAAAACCATCACCGTACCGTTTACGCCCACTATCAAGGAGCAGCAACTCTACAATGGCATCACCGCGTTGCTGGAGGCGGAGCAGAGTTACGCCTTACCCAAAAACCAGCGCCATTTAGTCGGCCTTATTTTACGCAAGTTATTGGCCTCAAGTTCCAGTGCGGTGCTGAACACCTTACAGACAATCAAACGCCGTTTAGAGGCACTGCAAACCGGCCAGCAGGACGAAGACGATCTTATTGCCCAGCTGGTCGAAGACGACGACCTGGAACAAGAGTACATTGAAGAAGTCACCGAGTTTGATAATGCTGAGAGTCATCGCGCTGTAAACCAGCAGCAGCTCAGCTTGGAAATCAAAGAACTTGCAGGCTATATAGAGCTGGCGAAAGCCATTACCACCGACAGCAAGGCCACGGCATTGCTCATCGCGCTGACCCAGGGCTTTGAACAGATGGCTGCTATGGGAGCACCGACAAAAGTCATTGTCTTTACCGAGTCACGCCGTACTCAGGAATACCTGGCGCAATTCCTCGCGGGAAATGATTATGCGGGCAAGATCGTGACCTTTAGCGGTTCCAACAACAATCCTGCGGCTACCGAAATCTACCAGCAGTGGCTTGCGGAAAACCAGGGCACTGACAACATTAGCGGTTCACCACAGATCGATCGGCGTACCGCGCTTATCGACCACTTTCGCGAGCATGCCGACATCATGATTGCTACCGAAGCGGCGGCCGAAGGGGTGAATCTGCAATTCTGTTCGTTGGTCATTAACTATGACCTGCCATGGAACCCGCAACGGGTAGAACAACGTATTGGGCGCTGTCATCGCTATGGGCAAAAATTTGATGTGGTGGTGATCAACTTTCTGAATAAGGACAATCTGGCCGATCAACGGGTACTTGAACTCTTAACGGAAAAGTTTCATCTCTTTGATGGTGTATTCGGTGCCTCTGATGATGTATTGGGTAGCATCGAGTCAGGCCTGGACTTTGAAAAGCGCATTCAGGCTATCTATGACACCTGCCGCACCACCGATCAAATTGAAAGCGCTTTTTCCCAGTTGCAAAAAGAACTGGAAGGCGACATCAGCGAAAAAATGCAGCAGATCCGGCAGCTGCTATTGGAGAATTTTGACGAGGATATTCACGACCTGCTAAAAATGCAGCTGAATGCCGCTGAGCAGCGGCTGGATAAAATTGGCCGCTGGTTTTGGGCGGTAACTGAGCACCAGCTACATACCCGGGCAGTGTTCGACGAAAACAGTCACCGTTTTGAGTTGACCAAAGCCGTGGGTGAATCGCCTGCAGGCAGCTACCAGCTTATGCAGCGCGGTAACAAACTACATCAAGTTACCGGGGCGGGTCTGCCGCCTGCACATACTTACCGCTTATCCCACACATTGGGTGAATGGGTTGTTGATCAGGCCAAGAACAAGGTGTTGACGAGTGCGAGGGTGGCATTCAATTACAGTGCACATACAGCCAAAATATCGGTCATCGAAGCGCTGATAGGGCAGTCCGGTAGCCTAGTATTACAAAAATTCAGTATTGAATCCCTGGAGCGCAGCGAAGATTACCTGTTATTCGCAGCTATCAACAGCGAGGGTCAATGGCTACGCGCCGAAACTGCGCAAAAGCTGATGCAACTCCCGGCGGAGGTGGTACAAGTACTGGCGGGGGATTCAATGGATCAAGCCGTCATCACTACCTTGAATCAGCGACTGGAACAAGTTCGCAACACCGTTGAAAAAACTGTCAATGACCGTAATTTGAGTTTCTTCGAACAGGAGGTGAACAAGTTGGACGACTGGGCCGATGATCTTAAAAATGGACTGGAACAAACTATCAAGGATATGGATAAAGAGATCAAACAGGTCCGCCGAGAGTCAAAAATCGCCCCCACCCTGGAAGAAAAATTAGCCCTGCAAAAACAACAGAGAAAGCTGGAGAGCCTTCGCAACAAAAGCCGCAGGACGTTGTTTGACAAACAGGATGAAGTGGATGAGCGTCGGGAAGAACTTATCGATAGCCTGGAGCTTAAGCTGAATAAAAAGACAGAAATAGAATCCTTGTTTACCATCCAATGGAGTGTGATGTAGTGCCAGCAATACAAGAACCGATGCTCAGTGCGTTAAAGGGTATTCTCAAAGAACGGTATGTACCACATTTGCCGCCCTTGCTTGGCGATGCTAACCCGTCGGACAAACCAGGAAAACAAATATCACGCGCTTTCAGTGCATTTGTGCTGGATACTCTTTTTGATTTGAATCCTAAAGCTGCGGCACTGGCGGTAGTAGATGACTATAACGACAACGGTGTTGATGCCATTTACTATCACGAATCCGAAAAAACATTGTATTTCGTTCAGTCAAAATTGAAAGCGAGCGAGCAGTTCAAATTTAATGAGGCTCAGGCATTTCTCAGTGGTGTAAAACAGCTTATCAACAAGCAATTTGAGACATTTAATCAAAATGTAGAAAACCTTGAACAAAGCATTGAAGATGCACTTGATAAATGCGATGTCATCAAACTAATTATTGCTTATACCGGTGATGGTATTTCTATTCAGGCACAAAATGAAATTCGACAAATAATCCAGGCCGAGCAGGATGACGGCGACGACCAACTGCAGCAAGAATTGGTGGAGTTTAACGCAAACAGCGTCGAGCAGGCACTACGGGAGGAACAAGCGGTAAAGCTTGTCAATGAAAAAATTCGTATCCACAATTACAGCTCCGTCAATGATCCCAGGAAAACGATTTTCGGTATTGTGAAAATTGAAGAACTAATTCAACTTCATCAAGATTATGGAAAGAGTCTTTATGAAAAAAACATTCGCTATTTTATTGGAACCGGGCGACGGGGCGTTAATGCGGCAATCAAGAAGACTCTTCTCAATGAACCTGAAAATTTCTTCTATCTAAATAATGGCGTTACCATTATTGGTAGTTCCATTAAGCAGCGATCGAAATTGAAGGGGGAAAAAACCACTCGGGATTTCGAGGTGCTAGGTATGTCGGTGGTGAATGGTGCACAAACTATCGCTACCGCTGCGCAATTCAGGCAGCAATATCCTGATGCAGATATCTCCGCTGCACAAGTCATGCTGACATTGATTAATGCGGGCACTACCAGTCAGTTCCATAAACAGGTTACCAAGGCGAGAAATCTTCAAAACCCGGTGGACTTATCGAATTTCGCAGCGCTGGATGACAATCAGGAGCGCTTGCGGCAGGAAATAACGCTTTTTGGTGTCGATTACCATTACAGGCCTCAATGGCAAGTAAAAACAGGCATACCTGTTATTGATATTGAAACTCTGGCAAAAGCACTTGCCTGTTTTAATAACGATATTCGTTATCCGGCCCGATTGAAGACAGAACTGAGCCAGTTTACCAATACCGAATCGGAAGCCTATAAAAACCTGTTTACTGCTGATCTTTCCGGTAGCAAGGCGATCAATGTAGTTAGAGTGTACAGCGTGATACAGGATTTACTAAAGGTGGCTGATAAATCTTCACCTAGCCCGGAAAGATTGACGTATCGTCATTGTGGTTATGCACTCGCAAATGTATTAATGAAGCGACTAACCAATAAAATAAACGGTGCAGAAATTGTCTCCGCGGAGCAGATAGAAGGTTTGGTTAGTGCGCCTTTTGATGAGTTGCGTCAACAGTTCGTCGACTTGTATCAAAGCGACGGCTATGGCAGCGCCCCCCATGCCTTCTTTAAACGAATAACCGATACGGCAAGACTGATCCACAAGGTAATGATTGCCACACAAAATAGGGGAGGCGATCAAACAGTGATTAACTTACAAGGGCGCCTGGGACAAGAAGACCCCTACAATCAGGCGTTAACAAATTACCTTGCTGGAAAATCCGAACAACTTTAGATCGATCAAGTTTAGAAAGGCTGCAAGAATTAGAGAGTATGAAATGAGAAAAACAAAACTAGAGCTAACCTGGATAGGAAAGGACAACCGGCCAAAGCTGGAACCGCGCATTTTGCTGGAAGATCCTAGTAAGTCTTACCATGCCAGCCATAAAGTTACTGAAAATGATATCTTTGATAATAAACTTATTTTTGGAGATAACTTGTTGGCATTAAAGGCGTTGGAGCAAAAATATACAGGTAAGGTTAAGTGTGTGTTTATTGATCCGCCCTACAATACAGGTAGCGCCTTTGAACATTATGATGATGGTATTGAACACTCTATTTGGCTTTCACTTATGCGGGATAGATTGGAAATCATTCGAAATCTACTTTCACATGATGGTTCGCTTTGGATAACTATCGATGATAATGAAGCACATTACTTGAAGGTTTTATGTGATGAAATATTTGGTCGTAATGCATTTATTTCTTCCATTGTCTGGGAAAATTTTTATGGCAGGAGTAATGCGGCTGCGATATCTCCCGGCCACAATTATGTCTTGCTTTATTCACCTATGGGCGTTGACTGGAAGAAGGTTAGAAATCTTCTTCCGCGCGATGAAAAAAGTTTAAGCAAATATAAGAATCTTGATGGTGACCCTAAAGGCGTTTGGAGACTGGGGCCTATTTTTGCAGGTGGAGAGCGTCATGAAGGCTTAATGTATGAGGTAGAAATTCCATCTGGAAGAAAAGTTCGCCCTCCCAAAGGTAGCCATTGGCGAATGCTAGAGAAAGATTTTTGGGGTATGGTTGAGGAGGGTAGAATTCTATTTGGTGATGATGGTGATAATAATCCAGCAGTAAAGCTATACCTGAACGAAGTGCAGGGTGGAATGGTGCCAAGAACTTGGTGGCCCCATACGGAAGTTGGTCATTCTCAAGAAGCAAAAAGAGAAATTCAATCTTTATTTCCTGGTGACTTGCCCTTCGACACACCCAAGCCAGAAAGACTAATTGAAAGAGTTATACAGATTGCATCAAGCCCCGGTGAGATTGTTTTAGATTCTTTTGCTGGCTCAGGTACTACTGGTGCTGTGGCTCACAAGATGGGCCGAAAATGGATTATGATTGAACTAGGTGAGCACTGCGACACTGTCATTGCTCCCAGATTGAAAAAAATAATTTCAGGAAAAGACCAAGGTGGAATTACTAAATCGGTGAATTGGGAAGGCGGTGGCGGATTCCAATATTACAGCTTGGCGCCCTCATTATTGGAGAAGGACCAGTGGGATAATTGGGTCATCAACAAAGAATACAATTCAGTCATGCTTGCCGAGGCCATCTGCAAACTCGAAAGTTTTACTTATTCACCTTCTGATACGGAATGGTGGAATCACGGCTACTCCACTGAAACGGATTTCATCACCGTCACCACCCAAAACCTGTCGGTAGAAAAGCTGGAACAAATCTCTGAAGAAGTCGGTAGCGACCGCACCCTGTTGGTCTGTTGCGCCGCCTTTCGCTGCAAGCCAGACCGCTTCGCCAACTTAACCATAAAAAAAATACCCAAAATGGTACTCAGCCGCTGCGAATGGGCACACGACGATTACAGTCTGAATGTGCAAAACTTGCCGATGGCCGAACGTGACCCTGAACAAGAAGACCTGTTTTAGTATTGAAGGAATAAAAATGAAAACAAGGCATATTAACGGTATTTCAGGTCGCTTAAGCCTGCGTGCACCACAGCGAGAATCACTCGAAGCCCTGGCCAAAGCCATCGATGCCACCGATGAGCGTTTACTTGACCCAAAGCACGATGTGCCGGCATTACTGGAAACCCTAAAAGCTGAATTTCTGGAGCTGGAAGACTTCGAACGTGATTTCCCGTCCCTTTGCTTTGCGCTGGCAACTGGTGTCGGCAAGACCCGCTTAATGGGTGCCTTTATCAGCTATTTGCATTTAGCTTATGGCATCAAGAATTTTTTTGTATTGGCACCTAACCTGACTATTTACGAGAAGTTAATAGCTGACTTCACCCCGGGCACCGCTAAATATGTGTTTAAAGGTATTGCGGAGTTTTCGGCTTATCCACCAGAAGTGATTACCGGCGACAACTACGAACAACGCGGTGCTATGACGATGGATGCCTTTTTATCCAATGTCCGGGTCAACGTCTTCAATATCGCCAAAATTAATTCCGAAGTACGCGGCGGCAAGGCTCCGCGAATCAAACGATTGTCCGAGTACCTGGGGGATAGCTACTTCAACCACTTGGCCAATCTGCCAGATTTGGTGTTGTTAATGGATGAGTCCCACCGTTACCGGGCCAGCGCCGGAGTGAAGGCGATCAATGAGTTAAACCCGGTTTTGGGCCTTGAACTAACAGCCACACCATATGTCGAGAAAAAAGGCGGCACCGGCAAGCCAACAAAGTTTAAAAATGTGGTTGTGCGATATATGCTTGCCCAAGCCATGGAAGATGGTTTTGTGAAAGAACCTGCGGTGGTAACGCAGCGTAACTTTGACGTCACGCAACACACCAAGGAAGAAGTTGAAACCATCAAACTGATGGACGGTATTCGCCTGCATGAAGCCACCAAAGTGGAATTACTCACCTATGCTCACGAAAATGAGGTGGAAGTAGTTAAACCCTTTATGCTGGTCATCGCCCGCGATACCACCCATGCGGCCGCATTAAAAGATAAACTGGAGGCAGTCTTTGAGGAGCGCTACAAGGACAAGGTCATTCAGGTCGACAGCAGCCAAAGCGGTGCCGCAGAAGAAGAAATGATAGCCAGCCTGCTGGCGGTTGAAAGCGTGGACGAACCGACGGAAATTGTGATTCACGTCAATATGCTCAAAGAAGGCTGGGATGTCACCAACCTCTACACCATCGTCCCGCTGCGCGCCGCCAATGCACGTACCTTGATTGAACAATCCATTGGCCGTGGTTTACGTTTGCCCTATGGCCGACGCACTGGGGTCGAAGCCGTAGACCGTTTAAGCATTGTGGCCCACGACAAGTTTCAGGAAATTGTCGATGAAGCGAATAACCCCAACAATCCACTGCGTCTGAAAGAAATTTATCTAGAAAGCCCTGAAGACGATGTCAAAAAAGAAAATGTGCAGGTGGGTTCAAACCTTGATGGATTAATCAGTGGTATCACCCCGACGGGCAGTGCGGGTACCAGCTACACCGTCAAAACCCCAGAAACACCAGTGTTTAACGGCGTTGCCGAAACCAAAGTGGCGCAGATTACACTGGCGGTCATCAAACAGTTTCAGCACAAACCTGAAGAAGCTCCCACTAGTGGCTCGCTACTCGAAGGCAGTGTACAAACCGAGATCCTTAAGGCTGTCAATGAACAACTTACCGGATCAAAACAGACAGCTCTCGATTTGGGCATAGAAGAACACGATAAGATCGATATCGAGGCGGTGATTGCCAAAACAACACAGCTGATTGTCGATCACACCATTGATATCCCGCGCGTCATCGTTGTGCCTAAAGGCGAAATCACCTACGGCTACCGACCCTTCACCTTGGAACTGACCCAGCTACGTCTGCAGCCCATCGAGCGCGCCCTGATAAGCCAGAGCTTGCAAACCAACGAGCAGACAGAAATTGGTGAAGGTGACTCAGGCAACTATGAGCCGATTAAGGAAAACTACATCCTTAAAAAGCTCTTTAATTATGATGACATTTCCTACGATGAACATGTCGACACCCTGTACGACTTGTCGAAGCAGGCCGTCGAGCATCTTCAGTCCTATTTGAAGGATGATAAGGATGTTGAGAATGTTCTTCAAAACCAAGGTGACACGATTGCCAAAGTCATACACACCCAACTGGACAGCCACTTTTATGAGGATGCGACTGAATACGAGGTCGAGATACGCAGCGGTTTTACGCCTTTGAAAGAGTGTTCGTATACTGCGGCTCTGGGCCAGGACATTCACAATTACCGTGATACCGTTAGCGAAGTCGGCAAGATCAAACAAATGCTATTCGGCCATTTCCGTCGATGCCTATACCCCATTCAAAAGTTCGACTCCGATACGGAGCGCCGTTTCTCCATCATTTTGGAGCGCGACTCGATCAAGTGGTTTAAACCCGCAAAAGGCCAATTCAAAATGTATTACAAAAAGGGTACCGAGCACCCGGAGTATGTCCCCGACTTTATCGCCGAGCTAGGCGATTGCGTCCTGATGATTGAAACAAAGAGCACCCAACATCGGGAAGCAGATGGTTCATGGAATGAAGAAGTAACAGAGAAAGAAAAGTCTGGCGTGAACTGGTGTTCCAATGCCAGTGAATATCTGAAGGCTAACAAAGGAAAGGAGTGGAAATATTTGTTGGTTCCGCATGATGAAGTCAAAGAAAGCAACAGTTTGTCCAGTTATATTCAAAAATATTCGAGTTGTTGAAACATTGCCATCTGCTACATTGAGCAGAATTTCGTGACTTCTATTTCACGCCAATAATACAGGCCTTAATTCGGGTCTGTTCAGGAGTAAGCGGGTGTTTAACTGCACATTGATCTAGTCCTCGGAGATTTTGTAGTCTGTCCTCACACAGAGGAGGACTCGCTATGAACCCCATTGATCCCGCATCACCCGAACTGACGCCACCCCAGTCACCGCAACCGACCACCACACCCAAAATGAACCGTGCCGCCTGGACCCAACATATCGAGGACTGTGCTGCCAGCGAGCTGTCGATGGGTAATCCCCCTATTATTAGCTGCGCACAAAAGTAGAGCTCATGCGGCTTGCGCCAACTTCTGATACGGGGTAATTCCTCCAATGGCCATGTTTGGCCGTTCTGTGTTGTATTGCCACAACCAGCGAGTGGCAGTGTGCTGGGCATATTCGATCGATTCAAACAGGTGCTGGTTCAGCCACTCGTGTCGAACCGTTCTGTTGAAGCGCTCCACGTACGCGTTCTGTTGCGGATTGCCGGGCTGGATATAGTGTAGCCTAATCTGTTGTTTCTCAGCCCACTCCATCAGTTGGCCACTGATTAGTTCGGGACCATTGTACATATGGAACAGAGCTCTTAACTGGTCAGAGCTTCCAATAGAGTGCTCGTAGTGGCCACAGCAACATGTAGATCTCCTAAAGTAAGAATGCGAACTCTCACAACAGGAGGCATGTTGCCATGACCGTAATTCACGATATATCTAAAACCAGTACATTAGTAGCCATCGATATTTCCAAGAGCAGGAACGACATCCTGATTCAGGAGCTGGGAAGGAATCGGTACAAGATGAGCATTACAAATGAGCGCGTAGACCACGACCGATTTATTCAATTGCTCTCCAGCTTCAAAGATCCTGTTGATGTTGGCTTTGAAGCGACTGGAAACTACCATAGAGCCATTGCCTGGAGATTAGTATCCGCCGGATTCAACGTGCACTTGATTTCCTCCGTTGCCTTGGCTCGGACGCGAGAGGCCCTTCATAACAGTTGGGATAAGAACGACCCCAAGGACGCCCAGGTGATGCTGTATATGTTGGCCACTGGGAATGTGCAGCGATATCAGGATCCGCTTCAAGTCGGCATCAACGATTGGCAAGAAATGTCCAAAACCCATGATGCGATATCCAAAGATAAGACTGAAGTCCTGCATCGACTACAGACGCACTATCTGCCGTTGTACTTTCCTGAGATTGACCGATTTCGGCATAACTCCCGCTCCGACTGGTTCTTCAGATTCCTTCATGAGTTCCCTACACCCGGCACAATACAGGCGCTCAGCCGAGAACAATTTATTATGGCGGCGTGGGACCTCGTGGGTCGAAAAGTCGCTAAAACACGTGTGTTATCAGATATTTATGACACGGCCGCATCCTCTACAGGTTTGCCCATATCGGAGTCATCCTCTGCCATAGTGATGTATCGGCTAGTTATCACCCAGATGCGACAACTGATTAAACACCGCGATACGATAGAAGCACATGCACAAGAACAATTGGGCGCTCACCCTGACTTTATTCGCTTGCAGCAGCTGCCCGGTATTGGGCCTATACATGCCTTAACCATCCTCGCTGAGGCTGGGGACCTTCGCAGATTTGGACACTATCGACAGTTTTTGAAGTTCTGCGGATTCGATCTTGCCACACGCCAATCCGGGCAATTTCGTGGTCAGAGCAAACTCTCCAAATACGGGAACGCTCGCCTTCGACGTGCATTCTGGATGGCCGGTCAAATAGCCGTCAGACAGCGAGAAAATAGCTTTCGCGACAAGTTCCAAAGGTACATAGCGCGCGATAGAGAAAATCGAGATCTACGCCGTAAGGCGTTAACAGCTGTTGCCGCCAAAATGGCAAGAGTTGCATATTCCGTGATCAAGCACGAGACCGATTATCGACCCTTTTATGGGGTTAGATAACCAGGCGGATGAACCCTCTCTGTGGGGCCGTAGAGGCGTTTTGACCTCGTAGACAATGTTTGGGTCTTCTGCCTGGACCTGTATCTCGTGTTGGGAATGGTGAGGACTGCTAGTCAGATCCTGTGTTTATAATGGGCGAGAACTATCCATAAATGGGCGGAAGGAAACCTGGGAATATGGTGCCTGGTTGCTCGCAACGCCGCCTAGGGCGGTGGAGGGAGATCTTTTGTGTGTAGATAACTTGACTCCAGACTTAGAACGTTGTCGCAGCGAATGGAATTGGGCTTACCACGCCACTCGATGATTTGCTCCAGTGCCCGTATGACACGCACCGCCGGTAATGAGAAATCCACCTCAATACCCAGCCCCTCGCGATTGTAGTCGTCGATGACATTGAACGTCCTGAAGCTGCGGCCATCGGCCAGGCTGTCATGCATAAAATCCATCGACCACATGATGTTAATTTGACGAGGTACGGCTAGCTCATCCGGCACGTCGCGCTTTAACCGCCGCCTGGGCTTAATCCGTAGGTTCAGCTCTAACTCCCTGTAAATGCGGTATACGCGCTTGTGATTGTACGGGTAGCCCTTCACATTGCGCAGGTACAAATAGCACAACCCGAAACCCCAGGTTCGATTGGTCATCGTCAATCGCAGTAACCAATCGGCGATCAACGCATTGTCGCTCGAATGCTTGGCCTGATAGCGATAGCAGGTCTCGCTGATACAGAATGCGCGACAAGCCAGGCGTACCGACACGCCCTGTTGCTCTACCACGGCTTTGGCCATCTCCTTACGACGAGATGGCTTTACCACTTTTTTGCCAGGGCCTCCTTGACGATCTCCGCCTCTAATTTGGTCTCGGCGTACATCTTCTTGAGTCGCCGGTTCTCATCCTCGAGTTCCTTCAT
Source organism: Halieaceae bacterium (assembly GCA_965237855.1). Classification (GTDB taxonomy): domain Bacteria; phylum Pseudomonadota; class Gammaproteobacteria; order Pseudomonadales; family Halieaceae; genus CBDEGK01. The sequence goes on from CBDEGK010000008.1 coordinate 1,191,563, forward strand.
ACGCTTCATGAGTGAGGCGTCCATGCCGCCGTATTTGGCGCGCCACTTGTAGAAGGTGGCACTGCTCATGCCGTGCTCCCGGCACAGATCGGAAACTGGCGTACCAGCCTCAGCCTGCTTGAGGATGGCAATGATTTGGCTGTCCTTGAACCTTGATGTCTTCATGCAGAATCTCCTGCGTTAATACTACGAGAAAATTCTACTTTTGGCGTCAGCTACTTCCCGGGGGGATTACCATGCCCAATACGATAAGGTCGGACTGACAAATATTGCTGTAGTAGATCTTGTAGAAATTTCTGGAGCGCAATCCCGAAATTTCTTGGTACTGCAGCTCAAGTAGCTGCATTTTCTTGGTTATTTCATTCATGATTATCGACCCACCCGCATTTGCTATCACTTTACTAGGTACTGCCAAATTAACGCCGTTTGGGCGACAATCCCCAGATGACTAGACCTGCAAGCCTATACAAACGCCATCGATTCCCGCCCGAAATCATCCAATACACCGTGTGGTTATACTACCGGTTCAATCTCAGCCACGGGGATATCGAAGATCTATTGGCGGAGCGGCGCATCACGGTCAGCCGTGAAGCGATTCGTCTGTGGTGTAACAAGTTCGGGCCTCAATACGCGAAGCGCTTGAAACGGAAGCACCATGGATTCGGGGACACGTTTTTCATCGATGAGGTCTTCGTGAAGATAGGCGGCAAGCAGCAGTACCTGTGGCGTGCAGTCGATCAGGATGGTGAAATAGTCGATGTGTTTCTACAGACCCGCCGGGATGGCAAGGCTGCCAAACGCTTCTTCAGGCGGTTGGTCCGGAATCATAACGGTGAACCCAGGAAGATCGTCACGGACAAATTGAGAAGCTACGGTGTCGCTCACCGGGAGCTGATCCCCGAGACGATTCACGATACATCTCAGCATGCCAACAACCGGGCAGAGCTATCGCATCAACCGACACGTGTGCGAGAGCGGGGTATGCGGGGGTTCAAGTCTATCGGGCAAGCGCAGCGATTCCTGGGTGTTCATGCTACGGTTTACAATCTATTCAACCTTGGCAGGCATCTGGTATCAGCGGAGCATTACCGAAGTCTCAGGACAGGTGCGTTTTCACGTTGGGCAGAGGCAGTGGTCTAAAGATGAGCTGCTGGTTTTTTCGGACCTGCAGAAGTTAACTTGGCAGTACCCAAATTGGGGAAAATAGGGGTAACACGGCGTTCCTTCATCAAGAATTCAAACACGGTCAATAGATTCAAGTCGTATCTTCTATTATTAGTTTCATGCATGGACATACCGGTGTAATACATTTTACTGAAACCAGAACGTTAGCTATCTTGCTCTAAAATGTAAAGGAGAGTGCTATGGCCACTTGCCCCGTTAATCGCTTAATGACCCTCGACAATTTTGCCCAGGGGGCGGCTTACCCCCTGTTGCACGAGTGGCGGCAGAATGGGCCCGTGGTCTGGGAGGAAGACGATGTCTCCCCGCGGGGCGGGCATTGGAATGTTTTCTCGCGGGAGCATGTGGATGCGGTGATGCGAGCGCCCGACGTGTTCAGTAATGCCAGCGGCCCGCGCCTGGACAATCCTCCATCGGGGACGATCCGGGAAGGTGCGGTGTCGCCTAATTTGATGGATGGCAAGGTGCATAGAAAAACCCGGTCGCTGATCGATAAAGCGTTCAAGCCGGAACCCATAAGCAGTCGCGAGGACGTCATTCGCCAGATTGCCCAGGGACTGATTGACGACATTATCGACCAGGGGTCCTGCGAGTTTGTGCATAGCGTGGCCCAGCCTCTGCCGTTAGCGGTAATTTCCTGGATTTTAGGCATACCTGAGGAGGAGAAGCAGAAAGTATGCGATCTCACCAATACCATGATGCTGGCAGATGATCCCGATTTTTCGGCGGGACCAGAAGAGAGCATTGCTGCCCAGGCAGGGTTGGTCCGCTACGGGGCGGCGCTGGCGGCGGATCATCGCACTAACCCCCGGGATTCGTTGACCATGGACCTGCTGCTGGCCGAGGATGACGGAAATCAGCTCAGCGATCAGGAATACGGCTTACTATTCCTCAACCTGATTATTGGTGGTATTGAAACCACCCGTAACACGGCGGCCTATGGATTGGCGGAGTTGATCCGCCACCCCGATCAATTTCAACTGCTGGCTGAGGATCTTGCATTGGTATCCGACGCGGTTGAGGAGATCCTGCGGTTTCGCCCCCCATCATGAATTACCGTCGAACCGCGCTGCAAGACACCGAGTTAGCAGGTGAGCAGATCAAGCAAGGCGACACGGTGATTGTTTGGTTTGCGGCGGCGAATCGGGATGAAACGGTATTTGAAGAGCCCGACAGTTTTGATGTGACGCGCTGTCAACGGGAATCAGTTCGCAGGGATCTTCGAACCTTCGGCTTCGCACCCATCACTGCCTGGGTTTCCACCTGGCCCGATTGCAACTCAATCTCATTTTTGAGCAGATCACCACGCGCATGACAAATATTCAATTCACCGATGAACCGAAAAACGTGCGCTCTGTGTTCATGGATGGGTATAAGGAAATGAATATCACTTTTGGGAAAAAGTAAGATTCACGCGCGGCGCAAGTATTACATACGAGTTCGACATCAACGCTCGCCTAGATAACCGAGTTTATAAAATCATCATGGTCTACGATATTATTTAAATGTAGTAGCTCAGACGGGCTGTTGAATTGGTTTATCAATATCATTTTTTTCGCTCTGCTGTAATGGGAAATGGCTTGTTATACATACTGGCTACGCCGAATGACAAAAAATCAATGGCTTTCACTTGGTCAGTACGTAATAGGTCAGATCTCACAGCAAGCTTATTTCTGTAAGCTGTGCCGTCTTGAGCTAGACAATGCGTGATGTACGACGAGCTCCTCTATTTTCGATATAACAATAACAAGCCTTGCCCACGACTGAACCAACAATACTCCCGTTAAAGTAAGTAATGTTGGTTCGTGACAAAAAAATTATCTTTATATTTTATATTGTGGACTGACACCCACGCTGCTTTTTTGAAACGAATAATGGAGTATAGTCATGGCTAATCGAAATAGCGCTATAGTCCAAGACCGCGCCGCAGTGCCACCTTAGTTTCCTCTAATCCTCTAATACTAACCGCGGCATTAGTCACCATACTGGAGCCGTGGTAAGTACCCGGAAAACTATGCAACTCGACATTCACGCCCGCTTGCAACATGCGCAGGGCGTATTCAATCCCTTCATCGCGCAGTGGATCGTATTCCATGGTCGTCACATAGGCGGGAGGCAGGCCAACCAGCTCTTCAACGGTGGCTCGCGCTGGTGCCGCATGATAAGGCACATCATCCCCGCCGGGGGTATGGTCATCCCCCAGATAGTACTGCCAGCTTAAGATGGCATTGGGGCGATGCCACAGAGGCGTGTCAGTAAATTTCACCATGCTAGCGGTTTGCAAGCGATCATCCAACTCGGGCATACCCAGCAGCTGGAAGCACAATTTGGGGCCGTTGCGATCACGGGTCAGCAGGGCCAGCGCTGCCGACAAACCACCACCGGCACTGCCGCCCATCACGGCAATTCTATCCACGTCAATATTCAGGTTCGCGGCGTTTTCCCGAGTCCAACAGAGCGCCGCATAACAGTCTTCAAGGCCTGCAGGGTACGGATTCTCCGGGGCCAAGCGGTAATCGACTGAGACAATGACAATGCCTAGCCCCCTACACAAATCGACAGCCCCTCCATGTTCGCTGTCCAGGTTACCCCCCGCAAAGCCACCGCCGTGGATATAAATAAGTCCTGCGGTCGTGCCTGTCAGGTGCTCTGGTGTATAGGTGCGAATCGGCAGCTCCGGTGCTCCTGCCGGGCCGGGGATAGTGAGGTCCTCAATGCGGATGCCGCTCTCATCGATATTGGCATTCAGGGCTGCCATCATTTCATTCATACCGCTACGGGCGGCTACAGGGTCGCCAAAATTGATGTGGGGTACCAGTTCAATCATGGCGCTGAGTTCGGGGTCGAAGTTGTAAGTCATGCCGTCTCCTGCTCTCTATATAGATATTTTCCAGTAAGCTCTGCCCCATGCATCGCGCCTGCATTGTAGATCATCAACCCTACATCAAGATTATCGACCACAGTATCTAGTTGCTGCTCAAGATCATTCGCGGTTAGATCTATGGAGTGAATTCTAACCTCCACATCGTAGCTTTCACGCAACAGCGCTTTGGCACCCTCCTCAATGAAGCGCTTGGCCGTTGCTTCGCCTATGCCTCGCGCTGCGCCGGTGACGATGGCGACCTTATCTTGTAGTTGATTCATCTTGGTTATTTCCTCTTCAGTTGTGCGACGGAAATGTTGTTAGAGCCGCCGTGTTGATTGCTGTGCTCAACCTGAGTTAGGTTCACGCGGGCAAAGGGTTCAATGGTCCAAGTGCTGACTTGAAGCTTTGTCCTGTTGCGTTGCTATGAGAGGCGAGGAAAGGAAACGAAGCATCAGATGTATCGCGAGCCGATACGCTACTCACATCACTCTTGGTCAACTCAATCAGGGTATGCATGTCCTGCACATACTCACGCCGCGCGACCCGCCAGCTGCCATCCCGCTTTAACCAGTGGTCCAAATAACGCCCCCGGCCAACTATTTCTGTTTGCTTCCCGGCCTCGTCTGGCAATGTCCACAGCACAACTGTGATATACGCTTCGCTGACCGCCTGATCACCATCGACATCAATGAGTACATTGGTAATTTGGTGAGAATGACACTGCATGAAGGTGTGTGCTTCCCAAACCCAATCGATAAACCCATAACCGGTGCCCTCGTAGATGCCGTGGTAGTTCGTAGATGCATCCTTATGCCATACGGAATAGGCCATCTCCTTATCCATGCGGTCCAGGCCGCGGCAGTAGCGGGACAAAGCATCGCGAATAGATTCCTTCGCCAGCAGTGATTCAATGTCTTGCATAGAGGTAAGCCTCCTCAGATATTATTAACTTCATCGTTCTCTATCTGGTTTCCTGATAAAAGGATTCAATTATTCCGCTAACGCTTTATCAAAGCTAATGTGCATTTCCTTATAGCCGTCCACAAAGACCGAGAGCGCCTGTTTTGGCTCCTCGACAAACTCTACATTGCACAGTCTGGTGGTTATCTCTTCGAACATGATTTTGAGTTGAAGTCGGGCTAGATGAATGCCGATACAAAAATGGGGGCCAACGCCGAAGCTACGGGAATGCTTGCGCACAGATTCCCGCTGACAACGGGTGATGTCGAAGCGCTCAGCTTGTTCAAAAAACTGCTCATCATGATTGGCGGCTGCCAACCAGCAAATAACGGTATGCCCCTGCTTTATCTTCTCACCCGCCAGCTCAAAATCTTGGGTCGCGGTGCGGCGATAGTAAGTAATTGGAGTGCGGAAACGCACTATTTCATCCACCGCGTCAGGTATCAATGTGGGGTCCGCGGCTAGCATTTGATATTGATCCGGATGCCGGATCAGCTCCGCCAAACCAAAGGCCGTAGAATTGCGGGTGGTTTCAATGCCACCGATGATGAGGTTGAGGAAAAACAAACCGTATTCATGGTCACCGAGCTGGAAGTCATCGTCCTTCGCCAGCAACATGTCCATGGTGAGCGAGTCCCTCGGGTGCAAACGATGGTCTGCTGCCAGTCCGGCACCATACATTACCAGTTGCGCCTGCGCGGCAAAGCTTTCTTCCGGGCCGCCTGAGAAATCCGGGTCATTGGCCAGCATCATGGTATTCGCGAGGTCGCAGACCATTTTCTTTTCGGTCTCGGGCACACCAAGGATCCAGCAAATAACTGCCAGTGGTAAGCGTTGGGCTACCTCCCCCACAAACTCACACTGTCCCTTGTCAATGACTTCGTCGATGATATGCGCCGCGATCTGGCGAATATGATCCTCCCGGCGATTAATGGCGGCGGGTTTGAAGGCGTGGTCAACCAGCGAACGATTCTTTTTGTGGAGGGGGGCGTCCATCAAATTAAGCGAAACGTTGGTACCCTGAATCATCTCTTTAGGGGGGTCTTCCAGGTGAGGGCCGCCGGCATTACTGAAGATAGCCGGCGATTTCATCACCTTATCGACACATTCTTTGCTGAACACATTCCAGTGACCACCGAGAGCTGAGATATTCTCGTCTTCCCAGGCCACAGCCTTATCTTGTCGCAACTGCCGGAAAAGAGAATAGGGCGCTCCTTCCTGGAAGTTTTCGATGGTCATTAAGTGGTTTACCGGACAAGTCCTCATCTCTACCCCCTGTCAATTTACAGGCAGAATAGATAACATCGTTACATTAGTAAAATGTATTGGGCTTATGTCGCCATGAACATTGTTAATATCAAAAAGCACGACCTCAACCTATTGCTGATGTTTGAACTGCTCATGCAAGAGCGTAATGTGTCACGTGCCGCAGAGCGTGCCAATATCACGCAGTCGGCAATGAGCCACTGCCTTTCCCGGCTGAGGGAAATGCTTCAGTATCCTGTTTTGGTTCGCGGTGGTAAAGGCATGGAAGCGACTGAAAGAGCCCTTGCACTGCGTGAACCCATCAGAAAAATTCTGATCGAGCTGGAGCAAACACTGACACCAGCGAAAATCTTTGATCCTCTCACTGATCGCAGAAGCTTCTCTCTGATCATCACAGATTACAGCGAGCTACTGCTGATTCGCCCACTGTTATTACGCTTGGAAAACCAGGCGGCTAATATTCAATTAAATTTTCGGAAGGTCACGCCGAAAAATATGGCTGACTTCGAGGCCGGTGAGATAGATTTTTTTATTGGCCGATCGCCAAAAGAGAAGCTGTATTTAGAGGACTGTTACCTGTTCAGTGATCACTACTGTAGCATCGCCCAGAATAACCACCCACAACTGGGGAAAAGGCTAACAAAGCACCAGTTCCTAAAAGCACAGCATGCGGTTCTTTCACCTGATGAAGACTGAAAAGATATCGTCGATCGCATGCTGGAAAAAAACGGCCTGCAGAGAACGAGGTCTATTTCCACCCCTTATATCAGCAGTCTTATTTCCATAGTCGAAAATTCTAAGCTGATCGGCACTATTCCCCAGCGTATTGTGGATCACCACCCCGGAGAGCAACATTACCAGGTATACCGGCCGCCGATAAAGCTGCCAGGCTTCAGTGTGCACCTCTGTTGGCACGAGCGGTCACGTTATGATACCGGCCACCAGTGGATGAAAAACCTCATAGTAAGCGTAGCCGCCGATCTGGACGGTTAGCTGCAAGCCTATGCCCTGCTAAAAAATTGACGTACTCCTTTACCCTATCCCTCCCTCTTTTTCTATATTAATACTGTTCATAACACGATTACTATAATCCATTTTACTAATAGTATGCGGTTCGATACCGTGTCGCAGCTTAATGGCGAACAGGGCCCAGCAGTCGGAGACTATTCCAGGACGGTCACACTGGATTAGCCAGCTCATAACAGGAATACAACCAGGTGAAAAAACATGTTAACCGTCAACAGTAAGCAATTTGCAGGAAAAACCGTTCTGGCTCTGGCTATCGCAGCACCCGGTGCTATGCCCGTATTTGCGCAGGACAGCGGTACCCGGTCCCTGATGCTAGAAGAGGTCGTTGTCACAGCGCAGAAAAAGGAAGAGACGCTGGTGGAAGCGCCACTGACAGTCAATGTTGTTTCCGGCGAGCAAATTCGCGATTTCGACATGTTCCAGGCCGATGAATTGAGCAAGCTTACCGCCGGCGTGGAAATTCGCAACCAGGGTGACGCTAACACCGGTGTCGCGCTCCGAGGTGTGGGCACCCTGGCCCAACAGGCCGCACCGTCCCGGGTTGGTGTCTACCTGGATGACTGGTATGGGGGCTTTTCGACCAACTTTATCTTCAAACAGATGTTCGACATAAAACGGGTACAGATACTGCGTGGGCCCCAGGGCACCCTGTACGGTCAACCTTCACCGACCGGCGCCCTGATCATGGAAACTGGCGACCCCAACCTGTCCGAAATTGAAGGCTACATCACTGGCTCTTACCAGGACCCCGAAGGCTACAATCTCCAGGGCGCTATCTCCGTTCCCCTGATTGAGAACGAGCTGGGCTTACGTCTCGCAGTTCTCTCGGACCAGCGGGAAACCGGTCTTGAAAATATTGTGCGCGGCAAGGACAACGAGATCAACAGCGACGGCTACCGGGCCAAACTGTTGTGGGAACCAACCGACACGTTCTCCGCGAAGCTTGGCTGGACCCATGTGGAGTCACAGGACTCGGACAACCTACCGCCCCCTGGAGAGCATCACGCCCACGGCGCCTTTCCAGCTCGAGGCCGGTGATCGCACCTCCATCCAGGATTCGCCGGATCAGATGAATAAGCAGGAGGACGATCTGTACACCCTGCATCTCAACTGGGATATGGGTGCGGTGGAATGGAAGCTTTTTATCGCCCAGCATGATTTCTCAATCGACAACGACAGTGACGAGGACGGGACCGAGCAGCCAGTGCAGACTGTCGCGAGCACGCAGGAGACCGAGGACGGCGACCAGTTGGAGCTGCGGGGAGTCGCCAGCCCCTTCGAGTGGTGGGACACGCAGTTCGGCTATTACTACTCCAAGATGAGTACCCAGACCGGGGTGCCCGTATTCAGCAATGTCCCCAGCAGCGGGTTTGTGGCGAGCATTTTCCTGGGTATTCCCACCGATAGTGAAGTCAATGCGGTGTTCAGCCACAACGACTTTTACTTGACGCCGGACACCACCTTGACTGTGGGCATTCGCTACAACGAATTTGAAAATGCTACCGAGAATAATTCAACCGTTAATCTGCTGGTTGGCTCCACCATGGAGCCTGGTGGCAATGTAACCGATCCCGCGCTTGTGATTCCGATCCCTTGCTCTGATGGCAGCGCAGCCCCCTGTAACCTGGCGGTAGGCACCACCGAGAAGGAGTGGACCGGTACCGTTAAGCTCTCCCACGCTTTCAACGACGACCACAATTTCTATGGCACCATCGACAGCGGCTTTCGCCCGGGCGCGCCTAACTTTGATATCCAGGGCGTCGTGCCCGAGGAGCAGTTGTCTTACGACGGCGAGAGCGTTAACAGCGTCGAGATTGGCTTCAAGGGCAGCTTGATGGATGGTCGGGCCCAGTATTCCATGGCGGCCTACTATTCCCTCTACGAGGATTACCAGGTAATTCCCAGCTACCAGGTCTGGGACAACACCACGATGGCGCCCACCGACATCAACATAGTCTACGTTAATGTCGACGAGGCCGAACAGCTGGGCATCGAGGGCGAATTTCGCATGTTGCTGACCGAGAACTGGACGATGTTCACTTCCCTGGCCTGGTCGCAGGTGGAATTTACCGACGGCGAGGTTCCCTGTAACGATCCCAGTCAGCCGCCACTGGGCCCGGACAATCTGTTCAACGTGTGTGATGCGGAAGGTGAGGTGGCCGGTTCCCAGCCGGATTGGTCCTTCGTGTTGCAGAGTGAGTATTTTCAAAACTTTGATGCGATCCAGGGCGAGTGGTTTATCAACGGTTTGTTCAACTATCGCGGTGAGTCGGAAGTGCCGGGCGATTCCGCTGGACGCTTGACTACCGATGATTACTACCAACTGGACCTGTTCGCTGGGGTACGCAACGATAGCTGGTCCGCCAAGGTTTTTGTCAAGAATGCGTTGGACGACGATGAGGTGATCAGTAAACGAGCCCTGGGAGCGGATTACAACGACCTGAGCCTGATCTCGCCGCGTACTACCGGCATCACGGTTAGTTACCGCTTCTAGGGGCGCCCTGGGGTCCTCCCTATAAATCGTAGGAGAAAACTGGTGCCAAGCTGGCAAGCGCTTCTTATCAATATGGTGTTACGAGTCTCCATCAAGCAGATGATGCGGTTCGGCTCGCTGGAGTTTATGCGAAGCATTGTTGAACGGCATGACGCGAAGCTTCTCGCACTGCCGGAGACTGAAGAATTCGACCTTGTTGAGATCAGCAAAACAAGTTTCTCTGGTGAGAAACTATGTCGAAAAGCAGCTGATTCCGAGCAGACTATTCTCTACCTGCCGGGGGGTGGGTTCGTCATGCGAACGCCGGCCGCACATCGACAGCTGGTGCAGAAAATATGTTTGGCTTCCGGATCGGATGCTCTTATCGTGCATTATCGTCTGGCACCAGAGCATCCTTTCCCCACGGGGCTGGAGGATTGCAAGGCAGCCTACCTGAGCTTGTTGGAAGAAGGGTGTGAGCCTGAGAGTATTGTGATAGCCGGTGATTCCGCCGGTGGGAACCTGGTTCTGGCCACGATGCTGGCACTGCGAGACGAGGGCCACCCGCTGCCCGGCGCGGCGGTCATGCTCTCTGCCTTAACCGATCTGACCTTCAGTGGAAAGTCCCGGCAATTCAATCGATGGCGGGATCCCATGCTGCCAAACGGTCGTAGCTCCGGGATGCATCAAGTGTATCTGAATGGCGCCTCGCCGGAAGATCCGTTGGCTTCTCCAGTATTTGGTGATTTGAGTGGCCTGCCCCCTATATTGGGCCAGGTGGGCAGCACCGAAATATTGCTGGACGACACCACCCGGGTAGCCGAACAAGCGCGCGCGGTGGGTACCCCCTTCTATCTGGAAGTCTGGAAGAGAATGCCCCATGTGTGGCATACGCAAAATACGCTGCCGGAAGCCAGGCTGGCGATTGGCCGAATAGCGCAATTCGTGAGGAACAAGGAGCTGGAGCCGCCTACCAGACGGCCCGCGCAGGGCCTGAGTAGATTTTTACCCCTGTCTTCGCAACGATCCGCTTTTAGCTGGGATTACCACACGACCAATGTATGAGCATCGAAACCTTACCCTTTGTGATCCATGTTCGACAGTGGAGGAAATATGACGACGTATAACCTGGCTGATTTGTTCGAAATGGTGGCAGATACCGTGCCGGATAGGGAAGCGATTATTACCGAGGATCGCCGCTTTAAATTCGGGGAACTGGAACAAAGGGCTAACCGGTTGGCCAATTTCCTGCGTTCCCGGGGTGTGAAGGCGGGCGATCATATCGGTCTGCAGTTGTGCAACAGCAACGAGTATATCGAAGGCATGTTGGCGGCCTATAAACTGCGCGCCGTTCCTATCAACATCAATTACAACTATGTTGAGGGGGAACTGACGTATCTTTATGACGACGCCGATTTGGTCGCATTGGTTGTACAACGGGAGTTTTTGCCCCAGGTAGCGGCAGTAGCGTCCAGTGCACCGAAACTAACCACCTACATCATGGTGGACGACGGTACTGAGGCAATAGCGCCGGTTGACTGGGCGGAGTACGAATCGAGTCTGGCGGCATCATCGCCCGCGCGAGAGTTTGAACCACGCAGCGCCGACGACGTGTACATCATTTACACCGGCGGCACCACGGGCATGCCGAAAGGCGTGATGTGGCGTCATGAAGATATTTTCTTTGCCTCCCTGGGCGGCGGCGACCCGTTTAGAACCCAAGGCGCCATTACTGCTCCCGAGCAACTGAAGGAGCGCATAGCGGAGGTTCAGATGGCCAGCCTGGCGGCTCCCCCATTTATGCACGCGGCGGCCCAGTGGGCAGCCTTGATACAACTATTGGGTGGCGGCAAGCTGGTCATCCCCGCCAGGGGCAACTTTGATGTGAAAAAGATCTGGGCCGCGATTGGCACAGAGGGCGTTAGTGTTTTATCCATTGTAGGCGATGCCATGGGCACCCCGCTCATGGACGATATGGAGGCCAATGCCGATGATTACGATACCTCCTCCTTATTCGTGATCGCCTCGGGCGGCGCGATTCTGTCGCCAGCGGTGAAACAGCGCATGCTGGATTTGCTACCCCACACAATGGTGATCGACGGTCTTGGCTCTTCGGAAACCGGGGTCATTGCCGACAAAATCAGCGACAAGAACACCGAGGCATCCGCAGAGCTGAGTTTTACGGTGAGCGAATTCGTTCAGGTGTTGGATGACAATATGCAGCCAGTTACGCCGGGCTCCGGTGTCGTGGGCCACATGGCTCGGGGTGGGCATATCCCCCTCGGTTATTACAATGCGCCCGAAAAAACGGCGGCAACTTTCGTTGAGGCCAACGGCCAACGCTGGTCCATCCCCGGCGACCTGGCCACCGTTGAAGCCGACGGCAGTGTGCGGTTATTGGGCCGTGGTTCAACCAGCATCAATACCGGTGGCGAAAAGGTGTTTCCGGAAGAGGTAGAGTCGACCCTGAAAGGCAACCCCAAGGTCTACGATACCGTGGTGGTGGGTGTACCGGATGAACGCTTCGGCCAGGCTATCACCGCCGTGGTCCAGTTGCGTCCCGGCGAGCAACTGGATTACATGGACATGAAGGAGTTCTGTCGCGGAAATATCGCCAGCTACAAGATTCCCCGCCACCTGGTGATCTGTGATCAGATCAAACGTTCGCCAGCGGGTAAGGCCGATTATCCCTGGACGAAACAATTCGCGCTCGACGCGCTGGGTATGAGCTAAACAATAGCAGGAGTTGAAATCGACTATGAAACTTTCACTTTTTGATCGAGCCTTTTGGATTACTACGCCTTTCTGTTCGGCCCTTTCGATAAAAATACCCCAACACAATGAAGGAAAGTTCAATGAAAAACCGAATCTATTTGAGGTACGATTTCCGATGCGCGCCATTCAGCCCCGTTACCCATCGAGACCTGTATGCCTGCGCGTTGGAGCAAGTGCAGTGGGCGGAAAAAAACGGTGTAGGTTCGGTTTGGGTGTGCGAGCATCACGGTAGCGACGATGGTTACTGTCCGTCTCCGCTTACGACCTTAAGCGCCATGGCTGCGGTGACCAGCCGCATACGCCTGACCACCTCGGTGATCGTTCTGCCGTTTCACGATCCGCTACGATTGGCGGAAGACATTGCCGTGCTGGATATTATCAGTGGCGGACGCGTCGATTTGGTGATGGCGGCCGGTTATGTTCCGAGTGAGTTCGAGATGTTCAACGTGTCGTTAAAAAAACGTCCGTCCCTGGTTGAGGAAGGCATTCACACGCTGCGGCAGGCGTGGACGGGAGAAGAGTTTACCTACCAGGGCCGAAAAGTTCGTGTCACGCCCACACCTGTACAGGAGAACGGTCCGCAAATAATTTTGGGAGGCAGTTCCAAGGCCGCGGCAAAACGCGCGGCCAGAATTGCCGACGGTTACATGCCGGCCAGTCCTGAAACGTCTCAAGTCTACATCGAAGAGAGCCACCGCTTGGGAAATACAGGGTTAATTTATGAAGAAAAATGCCCGCTGTTTTTGTATGTTAGCGAAGATCCGGACAGATCGTGGTCCGAAATCGCACCGTATGCGATGCATGAAACCAACTGCTACGCGCGCTGGGCTCAAGAGGCTAGCGGCGATAACAATCCTTTTATCTTGGCTGACGACCCCGATGCGTTGCGCGCAACAGGTCGGTATGCCATTTTGACGCCGGATGAATGCGTTGAAATGGCACTAGGTCTCGGTGATTTGGGAGTCATAGGAATAAACCCTTTGACGGGCGGTATGCCGCCGGATCTATCGTGGCCCAGCTTGGAGTTGATCGCCGATAAAGTTTTACCGCGGCTGGATATCGATACCAATTCAGTATTTGCAATCGACAGGATCTAGAGAAAGGAGATTAAGTTATGCGAATTATGGTCACAGGCAGCACGGGTTTCGTTGGTCTACACACCACACTGGCCCTCATAGAGGCGGGGCACGAGGTGAGTCTGCTGGTACGCAGCGAAGAGAAGATGCGACGGGTTTTTGAACCCTACGATGTGAGTATTGATAATTTCGCCATTGGTGATATGGCAAACGAGAGCGCCATTCTTCAGGCTATGGAGGGCTGCGATGGGGTCATCCACGCCGCCGCAATGGTCAACGTCGACGCCCGGGACGCCGAGAAAACGATGCGCAACAATATCGATGGCGCCAAACTGGTTATCGGCAGCGCCGTAGAACGCGACATGCAGTTCATCCTCCACGTGTCCAGTATCACCGCTTTGTTTTCACGGGGCCTGAAAGTGATGTCCGAGGACTCACCCATCGGCAATTCCGAGAACGGCTACGGGAAATCCAAGATCGAAATCGAAAACTACGTGCGCGACCTGCAAGAAAAGGGGGTGCCGATAGCCATCACCTATCCTGCGATAGTGATGGGGCCCGGCGATCCCGGCAAGACCGTGGCGATGGATACCATGGCTTTCGGATTCAATAAGTTCTTCCCCGTTACCGCCAGCGGCGCGCAAATTATCGATGTCCGGGATGTGGCGGACGTGCATGTGAAGCTGTTCGAAACTAAAAAAGTTGGGCGTTACCTGGTGGGAGGCCATTTTATCGGCTGGAAAGAATACGCCGATATGATCGACCACATCACGGGCCACGAGGTCAGCCGCAGGAGATTCCCACCCAGGTTTATGCGACTGCTGGGCACCATTTTCGATTACATCGGCGGATTCGATTTTATTGCGATGGAAATGCCCCTTACTGCCGAAACGGCGGACTACGCCACCCAATGGCCACCCGCCGACAACACAAGACTAAAGCAGGAACTGGATTTCGATTTCCGGGATCTTCGCATGACGCTGGAGGACTCCATACGGTGGCTGGCCGAGGTGGGTTATGTCGAGCCCCGTTGGGCGGAAAACATTCCCAAGAAAAGTCCTGGTTGTGCGCCAATTTAAGTGAGGAAAGCCGATGAAACTTTCACTTTTTGATCAAGCCTTTTTCAAAATGGAAGAAGCGGGAATGGCGCCCCTACCCATGGGCGGTGCCATGATTCTCAATCCAAAAGCCACAGAGTGGGAGCTTAGTGGGGAGGATATTGCCAACCACCTGGCGGCGCGGATGGAGAAGATCCCGCTGATGCGTCAGAAACCACTGCAGGACAAGCTGAAAATTGGCTCGATCCGCCTGGTGGACGATCCCAACTTCGATGTCAGCAATCACATTTGCGCCACACGGGTTAAGAAACCGGGCGGCTACCGACAACTGGCCGAGCATCTCGGCGAGTTTTCGCAAAAACCCATCCCCACAGACAGGCCCCTATGGCAATTTGAAGTCATCGAAGGCCTGAGAGGCGGCAAAATAGCCGTAGCGACCCATATACATCACGGTATTCTTGACGGCGTCGGTGCCGTAGAAGCCCTGGCGGGCCTGCATGATCTAGAGCCTCGCCGGCCCGATAAACCGCGCACCAACCCCTGGCCGGCGGCTGAGGAACCCAGGGCTGGTCAACTGATTTCCGATGCGCTGCGTGAAAGCATCGATCGCGGCTTCGTCAAAACACCGCAACTGATCCGCAATAGTGCCCGCCCCCTGTTGAGGGCCGCAGCCTTAAAGGTGGCCGACAGCCTGGCCGACAAAAATTTGGTGGCCAACCAGGATGAGCCGACCCTATCAGACGTGACGGTACAAAAAACTTCTTTGAATCCTGATCGCTTATCAAGAGAGCGGTTGGTGGCATGGAAGGAGTTGGATCTGGCTCGCGTTAAGAAGATCAGCAAGCGACACGGCTGCACTGTCAATGACCTGGCCCTGACGCTGTGTTCCGTAGCCCTGGACCACCATTACGCGGCAAAGGGCGAGCCCGTCGACTTTGACCAGGTGGCGGTTATGCCTGTGAGCGTTCGTAGTGAACAAGATGGCAAAGCGGGCAACGCGGTTTCGGTCCAATCGGTCAACTTGCACAATACACAGACCGATATCGCAGAGCGACTGCAGGCGATTAGCGGGGATACGCGAATTTTGAAACACCAGGCACGGCCAAAAACCAAGGGGCCCATCGACGGCAAAGATCTGATGGCTGTATTTTCTCCCTTCCTGCTGGAGTCAGCCTTACGCCTGGTCACTCGCTTTGACCTGATGAGCCGGCTGAAAATAGCCAATACCATTGTTACCAACGTACCCGGCGCACCAGTACCCCTGTATGTGGCTGGTGCAGCGGTCGAATCAGTCATTCCCATGGCGCCTTTAGCCGACGGCATGATGGCTTTGTCCTGTGCCATTACATCAACCCACTCCAAGCTTGTTATCGGCTTTCATGGCTGTGCTGAGACCTTGGGCGATATGGATGCTCTGGTAACCGGTGTAGAGCAGGGAATCAAGGCACTGACATGAGACGCCTGGATGGCCTGAGCGCCTATCTGGTCTATAGCGAACGACCCCGATGGTACCAACACACCCTGAAGATCGCCATGATCGACTACGATGAGGAGTCCATGCCGTGCTATGAAACCCTGGTGGAGGAGATTTCCGCGGGTATCAAGACGGTTCCCATGCTGCAGTGGAAATTAGCCAGGATCCCATTTGGACTCAACCATCCGGTTTGGGTGCAGGCCGATGATTTCGATATCCGCTACCACTTGCGGCATGTGACCTGTCCTGCGCCGGGGGATGAGCGCGCATTCAGCCAACTGGTTTCGGAGTTGTACGCATACCCTCTCGATCAAAGCGTGCCGCAGTGGCTTTGCTGGATCGTTGACGGTCTGGCCGACGGTAAGGCGGCGGTGGTGAGTTTATTCCACCATGCCTATACCGATGGTACTGGCGCGGCGCGAATTCTGGAGCGAGTGTTGCAGCCGGAAAAATACCGGTCGTACCCCATTGCAGAGTTGAAAAAGCACACGGCGCCGGGGCCTGGGCGGCTACTGCTCAAAGGCCTGCTCGACCTGCCTCTTTTGTTCCTCCGGGAATTGCCGGTAATCGTGCGCGGGTTCCGAAAATTAAGGAAGTATCGCAAGGAGTGCGAAGCTGGGGGCAGGGCGCTACCGCCCGGTCCCGCCGATGCGCCTTATTCCCCCTTCAATACCGCTTTATCGCACCGTCGTACTTTTGTGTACAAGACCTTTGACCTCAATGAGATCAAAGCAATCAGCAAACATCTGGGGGTGACCATCAATGACCTGTTTGTCGCGGTATGCGCGGGTGCCGTTCGGAAGCTGTTCAAAGATTTGGCGATCGATGCGGATGCAGCCGGTCCGCTGGTCGCTTCGCTGCCTGTGAACCTGCGCCCTCCGCCAGAGCAAGACGACCTGGTGGGCAACTTTGTGGGGAACGGCTATATGTGGGTGCCAAGTCATATCGCCGACCCATTGGAGCGATTGAAGGTTGCCCACGATTCAGCTGTCGAGATGAAAAACTATCTGCGGGCGACCCGCGAGGTCAATATGACTCGTGTCTTGGAGTTGATGCCGGAATTGTACGCGCGTGTGATGGGATGGTTATTGGACCGAACCCGGGGGCGTATAAGCCAGGCGGGTAACCTGGTGTTGTCCAATGTGGCGGGGCCGCAAGAGCCACTGAAACTTGGCGCGGCAACCGTTAGCAATTGGTTGTCGATAGGGCAGGTCACGGGAGGCGTTGGCCTCAATATCACCGTGTGGAGTTATGCGGGAAATTTCAACGTGTGCATCATGGCTGATGCAGAGGTGCTGCCTGATGGCTGGTTGCTGGTCGATTATATCGGCGACGCGCTGGATGAGTATCGCGAGCTCGACTAAGCCCCATATCGGCTACAGGCTAAATCAAGCGTCGCAATCAGAGATGAGATGCTGGAGTACTGCTCTCAATGGAATAACCGGCAACAGACCACGGTGCCGGGAATCGGCTATATTCAAGACGACGTGCCTGACGAAATCGGGGCAGGAAATGACAACTGCTATAAAGAACTAAGTCAGAGCGTCAGCGATCTCTACGGTCATAGTATTACTCAAAATTTTAGCAGGACTTAACGGAGGTACTAATGGGAATTTACGCATGTACTGGCGGCGCATCGGGAATTGGCGCATCACTGATACCGATGCTCAAAGAACAAGGCCATTCGGTGATCAATGTCGATATCAAGGAAGCCGATATCATCGCCGATCTGTCTAACGCCGAAGGCCGCAAAGCGGCAATTGATGGCATTCTGGAACGGGCGCCCGATGGCTTGGATGGCTTCGTACCCCTTGCGGGGCTCGCCGGTGGCACGCCGCCGGGCCGGCTGATCACTTCGGTGAACTACTTCGGTACGGTTGAACTGGTCGAAGGGTTGCGGTCGTCCCTGGCCAGCAGGCAGGGCAGTGTCGTCCTGTTGTCCTCAAATTCCGCCCCCATGGAGGTCGGTGGTGAGGACTTTATTGACGTCTTGTTGGCGGGTAATGAGGACGCGGCGCTGACGGCGGCGGATGCTGTCGCCGATGGCACTCACTATATGCTGACAAAGCGCGCGCTGGTGTTCTGGATGCAACGCAATGCCATGGCCTATGGCCGGGAGGGTGTCCGGGTGAATGCGGTAGCGCCGGGCCCCATCCTTACCCCCATGACTGAGCCCCTGTTTGCCAGTGAGGAGTACGCACCGGTCATGCAGGCACTGCTGGACGCGACGCCGATCAACCGGGCCGGACAACCGGAGGAGGTTGCACACTGCATTGTGTTTCTGCTCAGTTCATCTGCGAGCTATGTCAATGGTTCTCTGCTCTTTGTCGACGGCGGATACGACGCCAATACCCGACAGGATCATATCTAACGGGGGTGGCTGTGGCGTAGGGTTTGTGCGGTGGAATACGGGTTGATACGCGGTGTTTTGAGGACGGACCGTATCTAAGTGGTTGATTTATAAAGGTTCAGCTAACTACATTTGTGGCTACGAACCAGGCGGTCGTACTGGGCCGCATTCGGATTCGAATCGTGCCGGTGATGCGGCAATCCGACGCGCCAAATATATCAAAGGCTTATGTTTAACGACATAGGCCTTTGTCTTTTTAGCGTAGGTTTTTCGTAGGGATTTACTCTACGATGTCCCAATCCCGTTCGATTCTCGTGGCTGCGTGGCTCAAATGATCCGGTGCCAGGTGCGCATAGTGCAACACCATTTCATAACAGAAACTAAACCTGGACATTGACGACTGTGTGGTGTTTGAAGATGCGCTATCGGGCGTAACCGCGGCCAAGTGCGGTGGCTTTGTCTGTATCGGCGTCGACCGTCACGGTCATGGGGATTACTTCAGGGAAGCCGATGCTGTAGTGCCCGATTTAGGCGATCTCGATTACGCGGGGATAAGCGAGATTCACGCGAGTTCTCAGTAAAGTTCGCGCTGAACACCTCAGGTGCTGGAATAAATCTCCGCCAGGCATTGGCGCACTGCCTCGGCACTGGGCTCCGCGGATTCCCGCACCAGCACGATCAACGCGCGGGTGGTCACCCGGGTGTTAGCGGAGGGGTTGGGCACCACATGGTCTGTCTGCGGGTCGATATAACCCATGGCAGTGCCAAAATCCGCCCGCGCAAGAGCGCTGATCACCTGGTACCAGGCCATACCTTGGATGTCGACCTTGTAGCGAACGGGATGGTCACCGTCGTGGGTGAAAAAATCCTCAATGATAGCCTCGGAGCCCGGCGCCACCATAGCCCGCACCACGATCTCTGGGTAGGAACGTATGGGGCGCAACACCACCCGCGCACCAATGTCATGCAGGCGCTCGCGGTTTTCGTCGTCCACACACTCCACGAAGGTTCTACCCACCACGCCCAGTTCATTGAGCCGGTGCACGATATCGAAAGTAATGCTGTCCGCCGCCGTGTCATATTCGTTCTGTGCCAACACCAGGATATGCCGGGCCGAATCGATATCGACGTGTTTCAGGTCATCAAATTTATTGGGTGAGCCGTGGTAGTGACGCACTCCCATTTCCTGCAGACTGGTGGGCAGACCCTGTTCGAAGATAGTGGTAAGTATCTGGGTCGGGGTTTGCTCGAATTCCTTTAGTTCCCGGATCTGGCCCACGATGCGGCGGAAATAAATTTCGGCGTTGTACACCGGTGCGTTCAAAATCAATATGTGGTCTTGCATATGCCAATCCCATTTTCCATCGTGAATACGTTCGCGGCGTGCAATGCGGTAGGCGACATAATCGCTGGCCACCTGCGCCAGCAGGAAAATACCGCCAATATACAGCAGCACCACCGTGGAGGCCCGTCCCAGGAAAGTGCCGGCCGAGAAATCACCGTAACCCACAGTGGTAATTGTGGTCACACTGAGCCAGAGAGCATCCGGGAAGTCGAGCCCTTCGAACATGACCATGGCCAGGGCGTGTACTACCAGCAATACCCACAGGTAGACCCCGAAGAAGACAATGCGACGGATGATATTGAGTTCATTGTGAAACAGGCCGCCACCGGTGGCTCGTTGCCAGCGGATGGAAAAGGCCGCCATGAAGTTATGAATCATGAAGCCGTTGTTTGCACCTTCTTAATGGGTTCGCGTCTCGTCCATAGTATGGATCAAGGCGACTGGATTTCAAAGGCCGGACTCATCCCACATTGCCGTAAGTTTAGAAAGAATTGCGTGGTCGGCCTGTAAACCTCAGGTCGGTCCCTGAAATAAAGTACGGACGTGGTTCACGCCGAGTACAGGGCGGGAGCGCGGGAACTTACGCGACTGGAAGCCACTCGTGGATGCTTGAGTACTTTTTCTTCACCCGGTATCAGCGAGATTCAGCTACGAGCTCGGAGTAGAGTTCCCGCATGACCAATTTTGGTGTTCGATTGACCGTAAACAGCCCCCAGTGCTTCTCCGGCTCCATTGGATGGGGAGAGCCCTTCCAGAGCTCGTCAAATGCCTCGAACACGAACGTGAGAATTTTTTCGTCATTGGTCCATTCGAGTAACTGGTCGTAGTAGCTCGCCTGCAGCTCTTCGGGAGCGTTTTCGGGCTCAATGCCACGACCATTCGAAGCTGTGGTCCACCCGGCCTCGGTAATGACAACGGGCTTGCCCGGGTAGTGATGCACAACTTCGTGGTAGTTCTGCTTGGTGTACTCAAGCGCATCCTCCAGGGTTCGGTATTCCCAGGCTGGATAGGTGTGTATGGAGACAAAATCCAGCTCGGCCACCAGCGGTTCTAGCTTGTACGTCCAGGGAACGTAGTTTTCGCAGAAAGTAACGGGCTGCTTGATCGCGCTCTTGATCTTACGCGCGTAGGCCACCAGGCTTGCCACCGGCACCATATGGTCCGTCCACTCGACGCTGGCCTCGTTGCCAAACTGCCGATTCTCCGCCAGTACTTCCTCACTGAAATCCGCGCCCCAGGGACAGTGCGGGTTGCTCACCTCGGCGGCCAGGTCTACCCCAAGCATAACCTTGAAGTCCATGGATTCGCGGCTGATCACACTGAGGACGATTTCGGCATGGGGAGTGCAGTCATAGAGCCGGAGTAGCAGATAGCATTGCCATGCTCCCACGTAAGAGCAGTGTCGTTGCCCGCCCCGCTTTCATTGCACGTCTCAGACATATTTCGGTACACCGTCCTTGTCCCAGAGTCCCCAGTAAGCGCCCACGTCACCTTCCTTCTCAAATTTCCAGTCTTCATCAAATGACGAAAAGTAAAACACTTCTCGGAGGAGATCATGGGTCCGGGGTATGCCATCGTACCAGCGGGGGGAAAATTCATGCACCCTTTTGCGGAAGCGTGGCGAGCCTTTTCAAAACAAATCACGTTATCGGGCTCTTGTCGGATGACGGCAGGGAAGTTCTGATTCATTTTGGAATCGATACAGTGAAGCTAGACGGAGAAGGCTTTCGGAACTTTGTCTCGATGGGTGATCGGGTTCAAAAGGGGCAGCTTCTCATTGAGGTTGATCTCAACTTTGTGAAAGAGCGAGTGCCCTCGACTATAACTCCCATCATTTTTACAAACGCCGGAGGTAAGAAGGTGGTTCTCCAAAAAACAGGGATGAGGGAGCTTCTGGAGGAGCGGATATTTACCCTCGTATAGTATCAGTCGATATGAGTTATTTTGAGGACGCGCCATACAAACGGAAATGCCTCACCACCCAGGGCGGGGAATTTTTTTTCTCCCGCGTGTTCCACCAAAAGTCCGTCTCGGAGTGAAGCTCAGCTACTGCAGATTTCCTCCGGGCTTAGAGCGCTGCCATGCGTCCAATACATCGCGGGCGGCGCCTGGTTCCAGGGTTCCGGAGCGCTCCTCCACCTGCGCCGTAAGCTCTACGACATAGCCATTTGGGTCGCGAAAATAGATGGAATGAATAAAGCCGTGGTCGGAAATCCCCCGGGTGTCGATGCCCTGGGTGCGACCTTTCTCCAGCATTGATTCAAGGGTAGGGTAGTCGACCTCCAGCGCAATATGCAGGTCGAAATCGTGTTGGTCCTTGAACTCAAAAGGTTGATCAGGCGCCTCGAAAAAAGCCAGGCATGAGTCATCGACCATGGCGAAGAAACTGTGTAACACGCGAGTCTCGCGGCCGCTCTTGGTCGCGCTAATCTCTAAAGCATTGACCAGGTGCAGCCCGAGGAAGTCTTCGTAGAACGCGCGGGTCACTTCGGAGTCGCGGCAACGGTATGCGCTATGGTGGAGTTTTTGTATATCGGTCATGGTCTCACCTATGCTGCGCCCCGGTTACTGATGATCTCAGGGCGAATAGGGTTGGTCAAGAACGGACCACCTGCTTGGCCTCCCCGTATTGTCAGCACCCCGCCAATTGATGCTTCCGCGCCAGCTCCTGCGCTGGACACTACCACGAGATCCGATAGTGGACTTCGTAACCCCAATGGTTGGAGAGGAACTCCCCGCACCACTTCTCTGTGAAGTTGAGGATCAGGCGGACGGGCTCGATCCGCAGTGGGCTCTCTGCGGGCTGGTAGTAGAAGTGACGGTCGTGGGAGGACTTCCAGACGTCGTTCCAGTCCGTCACGCCGTGAGTGCTGTGCACGACCTCGCAGTCCCTCGACACGGCCTGGAGGCAGTGGTAGCCCGCCTCCACGAAGGGGAGCTTGCGAATGAAGATGGTGTAGCTGTCATGCTTGGGCTTGAAGTTGAAGTCGCCGGCGAATATCGCGGGATGTGCGCCGAACTGGAGGCCGCCCAGGAAGTCCTCGATGTCATCGATTTGCCGCTCTCGGACCCAGTCGTTGCCGGTATCGGCCTGGAGGTGGGTGTTGAATATCTCGACGGGATAGGGGACCCGGGGGATCTCCAGGGTCGCACCGATGATCCCCTTAGAGAGGAAGCACTCCGGAAATGCACACTCGCCGAACAGCCTGCTGTACTTGGCCAAAATTGGGAAGTTGCTGAGGAGCTCGAGCCCGCTGCTGTTTGTGAAGACACCCCGCTGCCCGTCGGTGCCCACGATCGCGTGGGGATAGCCCGCGCGCATCCGCACCTGCTTGGACCGGCTGACGTAGGCCTCCTGCAGCAGGACGATGTCCGGCTCGTCGCCCCGCTCCCGGCGCTCGGCCAGGATCTCGCCGATCTTCTCCAAGCAATCAAGGTTCGTCAGGGGAAGGCCCTTGATGTTGTAAGTGAGGACCTTGATCTCGACGGAGCCTGAGCCGGTGACGCCAGCCCGACCATCCGGGATTGGCCCGGTCAAGGCAAGCGCGACCATGAGCGTCAGGAGTTCGAGCAGCCGACGCCGAAACGAGGGCTCCGCAGTAGTGCGCCGGGCGTAGGGCTTGTGCGCGCCCCCACCGGCTTCAACTAAAAAGATATTCCGCATGGATAGGCAGCCCAATATCCGCGAGTATGGCAATCTCGAGATCAGTAATCTCATCACCGCCGCCACGACTGGCAAAGGGTGTCATTATTGACCCTTCAAAAGTCTCATGATCCAGGTGGTGCAGTGTTTCTTCATCCAGCGCCACGGGGCCGCCATTGGCAGTAATGGCATAGCTACCCGTGAATTCTGCAGCTACCGAATCGACAAGTGCTTCGAAGTGCGTTCTATAATCACCAAAAGAAAGGCCGTCGAAGCCGAGAACATGACCCAACTCGTGGGTCATGACTTCTTCGAAACTAACCCAGCGGCTGGCGGTAAAGTCATTTACAGTGAAGTCAAGATATCCCCGTTCCTCGAGAGCAATAGTATTAATCATGATGCGGCCATCGGGGTCGGTACCATTGGCATCTGCACCTGTACTGAGCTCCAGATCTGGAACGCCCTGCAGGATATCGTCTGAATAACCCACTCCGGCATACATTTCAGGTCCGGCGAAAGCCAGTACGAACTCATCATCGGCGTTGGCCTCTTGCGTAAAGGGGCCGACCACCAGGTCCAACACGGCGTCATACTCCGCATCAATATACAGGTCCCAGTTATCCCAGGCGGCTTGTAAATTGGTCTCGATCAGCTCACGGTAATTGTCCAACTCGCCGTTGGGGTCCTCGAAGGTGATCGTGAGCAGGGTCTTGTTGAATGGTTCCCTGGCGGTCAGCGAGTAGGAACCCACGCCACCCTGGTGATTTGCCGCAACCAGGTAATAGGTGCCGCTCACATCGGGGACATAGAGAATCAGGCTATCCAGTCCAGAGCCGCTATCGTCGTCATCCACAAGGAGTGTGCCGGCTTCATCGTGCAGGGCCAGCGCCGGGTCGGATAAAGAACTACCGCCGTGCTCTAGACCGGATAGCTTAAGACGATACTGAATGCCTGCCGTCAGTTCTATGGCAAACCAATCTTCATCTGCGGCGGCGTCAAGGTGGCTGCTGAGGGTTTCTCCCACCACCAGGCTTGCCCCGGTGCTGGTGTCTGCGGCAATGGTGTCGTTGCCCAACCAATCCACGCTCAGGGTGTAAGTGCCAGTGCCAAGGCCTCCCGACGCCTCAGCTGCAATATAGTAAATGGCGGTTGAGTCGGGAGTAAACACCAAGAGGCTATTGAGGCCCGCACCGCTATCGTCATCGAACGCCAGATACTCAGAACCGGAGTTAAGTCCGAGTCCCAACCACGGGTCGAGTAGGGTGCCGCCGCCGCTGCTGAGCCCGGCCAGGTTAAAGTAATACTCAACCCCCGCTTCTAGCTCGATCGCATACACGTCGCTATCGCGGTCTAAATCCAGGATGCCGGTGACGGGAGTGGTGACAGATAAGGTACTGCCGTTGTTGGAATCGGCTGGTGCGTCGTCGCTTTCCCAGGTGGCAATGTCGGCTGTGGCGACGGCGAGGTCTACACTGGCGCTATCACTGTCTACCATCGCCATCAGTACTTTCGCCTGGGCAATTTCCGCCTCGCCATAGACAACAGCTGCATCCACAATAAGTGTGGTGAAGGCTTGCGCTAGTGCCAGTTTATTGTCGAGGGTATCGATATCGCTACCCTGGACACCATTGGCAATATCCAGGGCGATGGACGCCAGCGATTTGGCGCCGGAGTCAAGTAAGTGGATATAGAACTGTAGGCCTTCGCTATCCGCCTCTCGCCCGAGAACCTGCAGAAACAGCATCGCCACGAGTTCCTCTGAGCCTAAATCGCCGTAGAGATCGACAAATTCCTGGGACTCGCCGAAAGCGTCGATCAGCGTGTTGAGGTTACCGCCAGCGGCGTCGAGTTCGCCCGCCCAGAAGTCCACGCCGCCGGGGTCTCCGGGTCGCCCATAGTAGGCAATGTACATGGTCTGCACTTTTACAATGGACTCATTGCTGGGCATAGATACAGTCTCGCTGCTGATGCATCTTACATCCCTCTATGTTCTGGCATGTCGTCTACCCGCGTGACCTCCTGGCGATGGTCCAGTGTGCAAGAAAAACCAGCAGGGCAATGACTAATATAATGGCATTGCGAACCAGGCTCTGCAGGGCTCCACGTCGTTCTCCTGCCAGTGCCTGCTGCCAGTTTTCTTCCCGGGTTTTTCTCTGTGGTATAGCTACTGGGTCAACCGGGGCAGCTTCTGGATTGAGATAACGGATGCGCTCGCCGGGAAACGCCATCGGCCCGCTGTGCCAACGGCGGTAGTTGTCGTCGGAAAAATGGCCCTCATAGACATAGTTATCGATGGTAAATTCCGGTGCGGACAACTCAACCACGTTCCAAGTAGTCATTCCCGCAACAATGACGAAGCAGGCAACCGTGAAGAAGCAGACAGCCAGCGCGTAGATTTCAACCAGATTCCTTTTCAATGTGATTCTCCCCAATTCCTTTGATACTTTGACCTGACCCTGTTGTTTTCGTTCATAAGCTGCGCCGCTTCCACAATAAAAATACGGCGGGAATAAGCAGCAGGGACAATAACACGGAGGTGACAAGGCCACCGATCATCGGCCCAGCGATGCGCTGTAGCACTTCTGAGCCGGCGGCTTCTCCCAACATGGCCGGCACCAGTCCGGCGATAGTGGCGAGAACTGTCATCATGATAGGGCGTACGCGCAAACCTGCGCCGGCGACAATAGCCGCCTGCAGCTCAGTCTCACCAGCAGGGAGTGTTTGCGCGGATGATTTACTCAATTGAGACTGCCAGGCCTGTTCCAGGTAGGTCAGCATCAGCACACCAATCTCCACTGCCACACCGGCCAGGGCAATAAGCCCCACTGCTACGGCCACCGACAGTTGGTATTCCTGCCACCAGATGAACCAGAAGCCGCCCACCAGTGCGAGTGGCAAGGTCGATATAATGAGCAATACCTGTACCGGCTGGCGAAAATTCAGGTACAGCAACATCACGATTACCGCAAAGGTCAGTGGCACCACGATCAACAGGCGCTGCTTGGCGCGTTCCATGTACTCATACTGGCCCGCCCAGTCCAGGGTGTAGCCCGGGGGCAGGCTGACTTGCTCTGCAATAGCCTTACTTGCCAGGCGCACGTAAGAACTCAGGTCTATGTCTGTGATGCTGATATAGATCCAGCCGGTGAGGCGAGCGTTCTCACTCTTTATCGCCGGCGGGCCATCGGCGACGGCGACCCTGGCCACGTCCGCCAGCACAATACTACCGCCCGTCGATGTCACGATCGGCAGTAGCTTGAGTTGTTCCAGCGAATCTCGAAAACGCTGGGGGTAGCGCAGGTTGACCGGGAAGCGCTCCAGTCCTTCAATGGTCTCGGTCACGTTACTGCCGCCGATGGCGGTATCGATGACCAGTTGGACATCGGCAATATTGAGGCCGTAGCGCGCTGCTGCGCCCCGGTCGATGTCCACTTCTATGTAGCGACCGCCGACCACTCGCTCCGCGTAGACCGATGCTGTCTCCGGCAGGCTAGCCAAAACAGCCTCCAGTTCCAGGCTTATTTTGCCGATACCGGCCAGGTTGGGCCCCGCGACTTTGATACCCAGTGGCGTCTTGATGCCGGTTGCCTGCATATCAATACGCGTTTTTATGGGCATGACCCAGCTGTTGGCCACGCCGGGAAACTGCACCAACATTTCCAATTCCTTGCGCAATGCAGCCGGTGTCAGTCCCGGTCGCCATTGCTCGCGCGGTTTAAATTGAATGGTGGTCTCCATCATGGTCAGCGGGGCCGGGTCTGTCGCTGTGTCGGCCCGGCCCATCTTGCCAAACACGGTGTCGACTTCCGGCACACTGGCAATGAGCTTATCCGTTTGTTGCAGCAATTCCCTGGCCTTGCCGATGGAGATGCCGGCGTAGGTTGAGGGCATGTACATTAGGTCACCCTCGTCCAGCGGTGGCATAAACTCACCACCGATTTTCTGCAGGGGCCACCAGGTGGTCGCCATCAACAGCAGCGCCAGCACACAGACGATCTTGGGAAAGCGCAGCACCAGTTGTAATAAGGGCCGATACGCCGCTATCAGCAGGCGATTCAACGGGTTCTTACTAGCGCCGATGGTGCCGCGCACGAAATAACCCATCAGCACCGGTACCAGCGTGACCGCCAATATGGTGACCGCCGCCATGGCATAGGTCTTGGTGTAGGCGAGTGGGGCAAACAGCCGGCCTTCCTGGGCTTGTAGCGCAAACACCGGTACAAAGCTGACCGTTATGATAAGCAGGGAAAAAAACAAGGGTCGGCCAACTTCTGCCGCCGCCTGGCTCACAATCTGCCAACGATTTTCTTCAGTCAAGGGAGTTTTTTCGGCGTGACGATGCAGGTTGTCCAACATAACGATGGCGCCATCGACCATCGCCCCAATCGCTATCGCAATGCCGCCCAGGGACATGATGTTGGCGTTGATGCCCTGCCAGCGCATCAATAAAAAGGCCGCCAGCACTGCCACTGGTAAGCTGATGACCACGACCAACGATGAGCGCAGGTGAAACAGAAACACCGCGCAGATCAAGGCCACCACCAACAATTCCTGGGACAGCTTGCTCGAAAGGTTGGCGATGGCGGCACTGATCAATCGCGAGCGATCATAAACCTCAACCACCTCCACACCTGCAGGTAAACCGCTGCGCAATTGCTCTAGCCGGGCTTTGACACCGGCGATGGTGGCTTGCGCATTCTCACCGTAGCGCATTACCACAATACCGCCGACCACTTCGCCTTCGCCGTTCAGTTCGGCGATACCGCGACGCATTTGCGGTCCCTCACTGACCCTGGCCACGTCGGCGAGCAGCAGGGGTACGCCGCGATCATTCAGCCCCAGGGGCACTTGCCCGATGTCGTCGACCGACTGTAAATAGCCACTGGCGCGGACCATGTACTCGGCTTCCGCCATTTCTATCACCGACGCGCCGGCTTCCTGGTTACCGCGCTCAATCGCCGTGCGAATATGCTGCAGGGGAATTCCGAAGGCTCTCAACTTATTGGGATCAACCACCACCTGGTATTGCTTTACCATGCCACCCACGGTGGCCACTTCGGCAACACCGGCAACAGTTTGTAATTCAAAGCGCAGAAACCAATCTTGCAGGGTGCGCAATTCTGCCAGGCTCAACTTGCCCGTTCGATCGACCAGCGCGTACTGGTAAACCCAGCCCACCCCGGTGGCATCCGGTCCCAATTGCGGTTCAACGTTGGCGGGCAGGCGTCCACGCACCTGGCTCAGGTACTCAAGTACTCTCGAGCGTGCCCAGTACATGTCGGTGCCTTCCTCAAAAATGACATAGACGTAGGAGTCACCGAAGAAGGAGTAGCCGCGCACGGTCGTCGCTTTGGGCACCGCCAGCATGGCAGTGGTCATGGGATAAGTGACCTGGTCTTCGACAACCTGCGGTGCCTGGCCCGGCACCGAAGTTTTGATAATAACCTGGACATCGGACAAATCCGGTATGGCATCAACCGGGGTATTTTTGAGGGCATTCACGGACAGACCGATTAACAGCAGGCTCAGTAATATCACGGTACCGCGACGACGGATGGACAGTTCAATCAATCGCTCAATCATCGACAGACACCTCAGTATCCAGCCCCTGCAAGCGGGCGCTCTCGGCATCGATGTTGGATTCGGAATCAATCAGGAACTGCGCCGACACCACCACGCGATCGCTCTCGGACAGCCCATCAAGGATTTCAACCCGTTCGCCGGCTTCGCGACCGACGCTAACCCCAACACTGTGAAAACGGCCATCGCCCAGGGCTTTGACCACGCGTTGGCCGCGCCCGCCCAGGATGAGCGCCGAGCGCGGTATATTGAGCACCGGTGCGGAATCACGCGCGTGGATCAACAGGCTGGCGAACATGTTAGGCCGCAGGCGCCGGTCTTGATTGTCGATTCGGATGCGCACTTGCACGGTTCGCGACTGTGGGTTCAACACCGGATAGATGTAGTCAATTCGGGCCTGCCAGCGTTGACCGGGATAACTGTCGACTGACATGGTGACCTCCTGGCCGGCTGCCAGCCACGGCAACTGCCGCTCAAACACTTCGGCGATAACCCACACGGTATCTATGGCGCCGATGGCCATGATCTCGCTGGCGGGTTGGATAAACATGCCGTGGCGAACATTCAGGTCACTGACAATGCCGCTGTGCTGAGCGTAGAAGGCGATGCGTTCACGCGCCTCCCGCGATTTCTCTAATTCCTTGATCTGGATGGATGTGAGCCCCAATAAGCGCAGTCGCTGACGGGCGGCTTTAACAAGTTCAGGTTCATTGGTTTTTAGCGCGGAAACAAGGTCTTTCTGGGCGTTGAACAGGGTGGGTGAATACAATTCAAACAACACTTGTCCGGCCTCAACCCGCTCGCCGACGGCACTGACATTGAGACTTTCTATCCAGCCGTCCACCCGCAAATGAACATGGTGCAACCGGTCTTCGTCGAACTGCACGTAGC
The DNA here is from genome assembly GCA_965237855.1 of Halieaceae bacterium. GTDB lineage: Bacteria > Pseudomonadota > Gammaproteobacteria > Pseudomonadales > Halieaceae > CBDEGK01. The sequence goes on from CBDEGK010000008.1 coordinate 1,221,531, forward strand.
CCACGGTGTTAATGTTCGCCTGCAACGGGGACAAGGTCACTGCCGCCGTTTTGACGCCGAGGTTGTTTTCCACCGCCGGTGAGATCCTCACCACATTTTTTGGGTCATCTGTTGCCCCGGTGACCTCGGTCGCGTAGACCGGCACCAGGTCCATACCCATCGGCGATTTGCCGGGCTGTTGTCGGCGGTAGTTGGGATCCATGGGTGCTACCCAATAGGCGGGGGCAACCGGTTCATCTATCGGTGTCTGTGTCGACGTTGTTTCGGTTCGGGGGGACAGCTTCCAGGTAGCCAGTCCACCGGCTATAAATGCCAACAGGAGCAGAGACGCCAGCCATAGTTTCTTTTGCATGTTGTTTCATCCACATTCGTTCGGACAGGCGGTGTGCCGGTCACGAGGGAGTTACAGTTCTCAATTGGGAAAGATGCCGCGGGGGCAGCTGACTCAAATCAAAAAACTGCAGTTGAGTAGATGTAATCGTCGAAGTGGGGTGTGATGGTGCCAGTCGGCGCTGACTGCGCCTCGTGCAGCGGGTAAAGCATCGATCAACGCCGGCCCGGCAGTGTCCAGGGGGAATAGAGTAGTAAAATCGTTCTCGCAATCATCAAATTTGTAGGCCAGCGCTGTGGGCGCAGGTTTACAGCACGACAACGCCACAGGGTCGCAGCAATCCATGTCGCCCGCGGGAGCAACCACCATGGCAGTGCAGTTACCAACCGTCAGCAACAGCCAGCAGATGCTGGCAGCGACGCTGATGCGTTTATGTTTCGTCTTAGACACGGACCGGATGAGCTTCCACAAACAGGAGAAAGGGAATGAGAGCCAGGTGTTGCATCATGTAAAGTCCCTTGAAGAGTCCCCAGGCAAGTATTCAGCCGGGTAAATGTTTAGTCGTTAGTTCTACTGCCCCAAGCATAGCTCTCCGAAACGATAAGCGCTATCAAATAACTACCTGGGCGGCCACGTTGGCGAAATTCTCGCCGTCCAGGCTGAGCCCGTGAAAGCATCCTGAAAGCTTGATTTGCTAACCTCATACCCTGACTGGAAGGCCACCTCTTCTCATTACTTGCAAGCTGGGTTTGCCAAAATCGAGCTGCAGTGAATACGGGCGCGTGGCTTTTGAGCCCACACAGGAAGCCCCGGGGAAAGTCCATGACCGATCGAATTAAAGTTGCGAAACCGTTAGTCATCCTGCATGGCGATGAAATGGCCCAGGTCGCGTTCGATCGCATCCTGGATCTATTCGTGACCCGGCGGCTCGATATGCAGCTGATAGAGATTGACCTGTCAGCCGAAAACCGACTTGTCACCAATGGCGAAGCGGTGCTACAGGCCATAGAGGCCCTCAAAGTTCACGGCGTGGGAGTCAAGAATGCCGGCATGACTGTCAACCGGCAGCAACTGGATCAGTTGCTCGACAAACATCCGGATAGAGGCGAAGCCCAACTCGATAAACTGGCGACCAAATCCCCCAATGGTGCCATTCGAAAGGGGATTGGCGGCAACATAACCCGCGAGGACATTCAATTTCAAAACCTGAAAGTACAGCAGCCTGAATGGATAGATCGCGATATCGAGGTAATGACCATGGACGGTGGCGGCATAAAACACAGCCACAATGAACTGTCCAGAGCGACTGGCGTGTTAAGGCTGATGTTCGTCGGTAGCAGCGGGAATCCGGTGGAACTTCACCGCAGGGTAATCAGAAAAGGGGATCCCTGGCTGCTTGCGAGCAACGATATTGACGAAATAGAGGCCTGGGCGCATCGTTTTTTCCAGCGCGCCATCACTGAACGCAGGGACGTATACCTGGGCCTGAAAGACACAGTCATCCCCGGCTATGATGGCGTGATGCGCAGGGTGATAGAAGGTATTCTCGATCACGGATATAGAGGCCAACTCGAGCAACTTGGTTTGCACTATCACTACGAATTGATCGATGCCCAGGCCGCGCGTATTGTCGCCAACCCGCCTCAACGTGCCTTATGGGGGGTACCTGACAACACCACGGGGCGCAAGCTGTACAAGTTGGTCGGCGAGCTGAAGAAACACGGTATCCCAGGCCGTAAATCTCATGTGTCCATCTCCCGTATGAGCGCAGGGGGAGGGGATCAATACGGTAGCTTTAACATGCCGGCGGAGGAGCATGGCATTCTCAAGGTCATCGTTGACGGTGTGGAGTTACATGCGCGAAGTGTGAAGGAGGGCGACCCCATACTTTTGATGTCCAATGACAGGGAGTCCATCACGGACTGGGTTACACAGGTTTTTCGCGACGCTTCTGAAAAGAACAAAGAGGTGTATTTTGGCCTGAAGCGCGAATACATGGAGTATGACGAGGTGTTCAGCACTGCCATCACCGATGTGCGTTACAAGCTGGCCAAACGGGGTACGCAGCCGCCGTCCTTTATGATTATGCGGCCTTCAAGCCAGCTCAAGAAAATGATTACCGACCCGCCTCGTAGTGCGCTCTACCCTGCGCAAAACCTGGATGGGGATATCTTTTCGGATATATCCGCCGCTCTCGGTGGCAGTCTGGCAACTGCCAGTTCGATTATCGAGAGCAAGGACGGCACCATGCTGTATGAGGCGCCTCACGGCACAGCCCATGACCTGTATCTCAAATACCTGGAGACGGAAGGGGTGGTGTGTCATTTCAATCCATCCGCGCTGATCTACGCCCTGGCCAATGCACTGGAAACCGTGGCCGGCAGAGAGGGTAACCAAGCGCTCGCAGACTATGCGGCGAATTTGAAAGCTGCCCTGATTGATACAGTGGCCCAGGGCACTATTACCAGCGACCTGCAAGGTAAAAGCACAGAGCCCTCGAAGGAAACTCTCGTCGATATGACGGGTTTCCTGGAGGCGGTGGAAGCCAATACCAAGCGTTAGAACACACGACTCGACGAGGACAGTCCAATGATTCAACTGCTGGCCCGTAAATCAAAAACCGGGGACGTCTCGATACAACTTGCCCGGCAGCTATTGGAACGGAACGAGTGGGGTCTTGCCCTCAAAGCGCTGGAGGAAGCCTTCAGGAAAGGAGGACTCTCTGACCCATACCAGGCCAGGCGGCTGCTTCAAGATGTCAGCCAGAGGCTGGGCCTGGATAAGCACAGCGAGCGGATCACTTGAATAGAGGCTGGCGCATACTCTATTGCACCCGCCTTACTTTTACAGTTTTCCCGAGATACTCCGCCCGCAAGCCATGGCTTCCGAATACGCCTTTTGAAATGCTGACTTGTAAGGGCAGTTCATCTGGCGTCGGCAGGTACCTGGGCTCTATTTGCTGCCAGGTTTGTCCATTGTCGAATTCGAAGTTCCAGCGCTTTTTGTGGTCTTTATAGGTCGCAAGTAACTGATAATTTACGGCTGTATGAGGTTCCGATTCACGTGATTTTGGCAAGTACTTCTCACCAAACGAATCTTCTCCAGACTCCGGAATGGTTGACTTCGCTGTCGTAGGCTCGAGGACAACCTGAGGCTCTTCAGACACATCGCCAGCCGGATTTGTGAGTGATCGGGTGAATTTGTCAAAACAGTCCAGGCGTTGAGCATCACTCTCAAACTGTGAACATGCTGATAAGCCTGCTACTAATGAATTACCACCGGCCAAGGAATCCGGCGGGCCGGAAAGAAAAAAGACCACCATGAACATCATGGTGGTCAAAGGCTCACGCCCAGGAGAAAGTTCACAGGGCCTGGTGCTGATTGAAAAAACCTTTGCGCGAATCAACCCAATCATCGCTAGCAGCTCCAGGCCTGTAGTTTGCTTAAAACGTGTGCTTCAATCTCAAGTACGCAATGCGCCCACGAGGATCATGAACCTGCTGGTCGAAACCGATGCGACCGTTGATGGAAGCTCTATCAATGGCGGGGGGTTCTTCATCGGTAACATTGTTCACACCAATGGTCACACTGGTTGTGCCCGAACCCAGCACCTCATCGAAGGTATACCCATATTGTAGATCAAGCGTAGTATTGTCATCGATAGCGTCGTTGGTGACGCCCGGTCCCCTGTCGTCATATTCAGTAATGTAGCGGACGTACATTCCCGCAACATGCCTGTCATTGGTCCAGGTGGCGCCGACATTCACGCGTAAATCCGGCACAGATCCGAGCAGGTCAATAAAGCTGTTTCTGTTGCCGGCGCCGTCAAACTCAGGGCTGCCATCGCCAGCATCGATGTCAAAGGAGTTGATGTAGGTCGCCTTTGCGTCCAGCAGTAGCAGGCCGCCCATCACTCCGTCGAAAGCATAGGCCGCAGCAATATCCACGCCGTCCGTATCCACACCGCCGAGGTTGATGAAACTGGTTGTTACATCGCTCAACTCGCCTACACCGTTCCTTACAACGCGTTCATCTGGCACATAGACACCATTCACACACTCGCCGGCGACAATTGATCCAAAGGGTTCACCTGGGCCAATCAGGTCTTCGAATTCATAGGAGAAGTAATCAATGGAGCCGGTGAACCTTTCACCCCTGAATATGGCACCTAAGTTCCAATTGGTAGCTTCCTGAGGTTCCAGACCTCCGCCGGTGGTGATCTGCGCGGAATTGAAGGAATCAGTTACGTCAGAATCACAACTCGATCCCGGCCCCGCATCAAATACCTCGGTCAAGATGGGGTCGGGTAATGCTCCAGCTCCCACAGAGCCGGTAATGTTCTTGATGGATGGTGCCTGGAACGATGTACCAATGGATCCTCTCAAGGTGACAGTGTCGGTAGCCTCCCACTTGATACCCAGCTTCGGATCAGTACTGTCACCGCCCTGGTTGGTGCCATAGTCCTCGTAACGTACTGCGGCTTGTATTTCAAGCGAATCAGTGACGGGAAAGATGGCTTCACCGAAGATCGCGTAGACATCCTGGTCGGCTTTGACAGTGGAAAAAACAGGGTCAGTCCGACCATCAATTTGAAATTCAGACAAGCTGTCGGCAATATCACTGAACTCGGTATCACGGTATTGGGCGCCAACCCCAACGACTACCATATTCCCATTAATCTCGAACAGGTCGCCACTCAAGATGGTTTCAAAGACCTGTTGGATGGTTTCCTTTTCAAATGTCCTGTTCACCGCAAACATCGCTAAATCACTGTCACCCCCGTAAACGGTGTTGCCGGCAACGCTGGCCCCGTCTTTTACCGAAACAGCATCCGGTGTGGCCCAGCCGCTGGTGAAGGGGTTCCATCGACCTGATGCTATGGCATCACGATAGGCTGGCGTGTAGTAGCTTCTAGCCTGGGTATCATTCAATAGAGACCGAGAATACACATAGGAGGCATTCAGACTCCATGCGCTCGAGAGATCCGCGTCAAAACCAAACATAAGGCGGGTATTGTCAAACTGTCGTTTGATGTCCTCGCCCAGATCACCGTCGTAGGTGGTTAATGGGCGTTGGCGGACGACCACGTCGACAGCCTGGGAGGGGTCAGCGGCAACCGCGTCAGGATCCCAGGTCAGATCTTCGCCATCTAATACGAAGTAGTTGAATGGGTGGTCGGCGGGTACATAGTGGCCATCGTCATCCAGCCGCAAGTCCATGACCGCCCCACCAATGGTGTCCAGGATTTCATTGCTGGAAAAACTCATCTCTGCGAAGATTGACACATTGTCGGTCAGTTCGTAGTCAAACTGACTAAACAACTGCCACCGCGTCTCTTCAGCGATCAGTGTTCTCTGGTCAATGAACTGATAGCGACAGTTGGTGCCATCAATAAATGTATTGATTCGACCACCCGCGGGATTTTGTGAGCCACAGCCTGGCGCGGGAACCGTATTGCCCTGGCGTTCGTAGAAGCCGTCACCATCGGGATCAATACCGTGCTGAAAGCGCCCGGCACCCGTTGAAGAGTCATACAAATTTTCATCCGCATCGAAAGAGAAGGCATCGGCGCGATCAACAAGCCAATCAAAATCTCCACGATGTGCTCTGTCTTGCTGGCTGTAATTGAAGAAGGTGGTAAAATGCCCTCGATCAAAAGCTGCACCGAAAGCGGCGTTGAATCCCGCGGCGGGGTTGTTGTCATTGTCACGGTACTCTGCACCGATTTCAAAGCCTTCGAAACCCGTACGGGTTCTGACATTAACCACACCACCCACTGCTTCAGATCCGTAGGTGGCCGATGCGCCATCCAACAATACTTCAACGCTTTCAATCATGTTGGGTGGAAACTGGTTGATGTCTGTGAAGAAGAAGCCCTGTGCAGTGGTAACTGCGGCCTGACCGGCGCGACGGCCGTTTATCAAGGTAAGTGTGCCGCCAACGCCAAGTCCGCGCAGGCTGAATTGTGAAGTACCTTGCCGGTCTTGCTGGCTGTTGTTCAACTCTGAACCCGCGTTGGCCGGTAGCACCCGCAGCAGGTCTTGCATCTGGCCTATGCCTGCCCCGTCGATCATCTCGCTATCAATGGTTTGGATAGGAGAGGGTGTTTCAAAATCTCTTTTGCGGCGAATGTTGGAACCCGTGACAACGATTTCTTCCAGGACGGGACCCTGCGCATAGACAGTTACAGGCGCGGTGCCCGATGCAATCAGAACTGCTAGTGCAATTTTGCTCTTGATAAACTGCGGCTGTTTCGAATGGCTGTTCATAATTATCATATCCCCATCTGTTTGTATTTTGTTACCCATACCAGAGTAATGCGGCAGCACTTCTCGCTAGGTTGGCGAATAGTAGGCCTGGCAAGCTTTCAGTTACCTTTCACTCAGGGGATATTTTTCTTCGCCAAACAGGGAGGAGGAAGAAGGGGAGGGGGAGGGAAGCCTTACAGTCGTACTTTGTAGCGATCGTAGATCCAGGATTTAAGCCAGAGCGCGGTGGCTTCAGGCAAGCTTGTACGCCTTTGGAAGAGCAGATCTGCATCCCTGCCGCCAATAATGCTGCGCTCTCCAACCACGCCAACAACAGCGGCGTTGAACTCGGGGTCCTGCTGCAGGCGGGTGATAGCCTCTTCATAGGATCGCATAATTTCGTTGGGCGTATTCCTGGGAGCGACCACCAACTTCAGTGACCCAAGTCCGGCTTTGTAGAGGGAAAACCACGCTTCCCAGGCCTCCCCGCTGGGTGGTCGGCCGTGAACATGTTCATAGACTTCCGCGAGATTGGGCAACTGAGGGAAAAGCGGGTCGCGGACATATTCCATATCATCATCAAAAGCTCCCAGGCTGAACAAGGGTATCGCCTGGCCCTTTAATTCCTGCGGTTTTACGAAGGTCATGTAGGCTGCAGTGGTTTGAAAATCAATATTCGCATCCCCGCGTTCATAGATTTTGCGTGCTGGACCCCGTCCCCTGGAACCAAAAATCGAGCTGACATCCACATCCAGTAGATCGAATGCCAGCAATACAAAGATATCGTCCGAGGTTGGCCCCATGCTCGCTAACACGAGATGCTTGTCCGGCTTCTCCAGTAACTCCTGCATGTTGCGTACACCCATTTTGGGCGAGGTGTATACGACCATACCGGCACGATATGCCAGGAGAGCGCGCCACTGGCGAAAATCGTAGTGAACCCGAGGGTCATCCAACAAATAGGAGAGTTAATTGGAGGCGGCAGTAACCAGCGCAGAAAGTCCATCAGGCTTGGCCTGCTCAGCATACGCATTGGCCGCCCTCGAGGCGTTCCCCCCCGGCACGTTGTTGATGACAATTTCAGGTTGCCCTGGCAGGTAGCGACCCAGGTAGGGGAGTACTGTTCGAGCCCAGGTATCTGTACCGCCGCCGGGCATATAAGGAACGACGAACTCGATGGTTTTGTTACTGAAATCCACGGGCACATCTTCGGTGATCGCCGAGGCGCTACCAATGGTCAAGCACAGAGGTAGTAATATTTGGAGCGTGAGCCTGTTCAAGTACTCCCCTCACTTTGGAATTTCGCATGCTGGTTTTATTGATACGACGTTCACCAGTTGCAAAAAACACTATAATCGACGCTTAAGCCAGCATACTGTGGCAGAATTATGGCGCTCGCAAGCCTAGGTATTTCCGGCTCCGTGGCTCGATGAGCACAACTATTATTCCATCTGTTTCGTGTACGATTATGTGGTTTATCCCTACTAAAAGGTTAGCTCCGCCATGCGCGCCCTGGTCATAGAGGACAATAGCGATATCGCCGAGTGTATCGTTCAGTCACTCTCCGATATGGGCATCGCCAGCGATTGGTTCGCCGAGGGAAAGTACCTGCAAAGCTCCATTGCGGTAGCGGAGTTCGACATTCTGATACTTGATCTGAACCTACCCGACACAGATGGCATTACCGTGCTGAAAGAATTCCGGGCGGGCGGTGGCACCACGCCGGTATTAATCATTTCAGCTCGAATATCGGTGGCGGATCGGGTGTCCGGTTTGGATTTTGGTGCTGACGATTACCTGGTTAAACCATTCGCGCTCGATGAATTTGAAGCGTGGGTTCGCGCGCTGCTGCGCCGTGACTCGGGTGCGCGAAACCCCTGCCTGGAATTTGGCGACCTGTCCTTTGTGCAGACCACCCGCGAGTTTCTAGTTGACGGCAAGGACCTGGATTTTTCTCCGCGCGAGCGCGCGGTGTTAGAGATACTGATCCAGAAGAAGGGCCAGCTTATCAGTAAGCAAAGTATTGCCAGCCACATATTCAGCTTTGATGATGAGGCGGATATCTCCTCGGTTGAAATTTATATCCATCGACTGCGCAAAAAGCTCTCTGATTCAAACGTGCGCATCGTCACCCGCCGCGGTTTGGGCTACGCGTTGAATATTGATGGCGTTGACTAATCTGCACAAGACCCTCAAGGGTCGTTTACTGGGCTGGCTGATTGTTCCGCTGCTGCTATTGTCTTTCGCGCACCTTTCAAGCCTTTACCTCAACACCCAGCGCACGTCCACCGAGTTGTTTGACCGAATTTTGGTGAATCTCGCGCTCAGTATTTCTGAGTACGCCATTTCTTCCGAAGGCGATCTGTTGACCGTTGAACTACTCGAGCTCATTCACCAGACGACTAATGACAAACTCTATTACAAGGTATTGGGACCAAACGGAAGTTTCCTGGTCGGCTACAACGATATGCCTGAGCCAGAGGGCGGACTTGAACAAATTGACAATCATGTGGTGCTATACGATGCGGTGTACCTGAATGAACCTGTCAGGGTGATCGCAGTCTCGATGTTGTCAAAGCACCACCAGTTCAGTGGGTGGACCCAGGCTTTTGTGGCGCAAACCATAAAGGACCGAAACCAGTTTGTGCTGGATACAATGGTCGACAATGTATTTCGCATCGTTATCCTGATAGTTATCGTGACCGGCTTATTGTTAATCGGTGTCTATCTCGGCCTAAAACCACTAAGCCACCTACAGAGTGCGTTAAAGTCCCGCGACATTCACGACCTGACGCCGCTGGAAACAGATAAAATGCCCCTGGAGATACAGTCTTTGGCGGGCAGTATCAACGAACTCTTCACACGCCTGGCCAACCAGATCGGGCTTACCAGGCGCTTTCTGGAAAACGCCTCTCATCAATTGATAACGCCCATAGCGGCGTTGACACTGCAGAGTGATACGGCGATACGCCGGGCGAAAACTGATACCGAGAAATTGGCGATTCAAAAAATTAAAAACAATGCGGATCGGATCGCGCGCCTGGCTCACCAACTTCTCCATCTCAGCTATACCGAAGCCGCCGCTTTCGACCAGACCAAGAAGGAACGGATTGATCTTGCTGAAATAGCAATGGCCTGCATCAATCGATTCTCAGAAGTACCGAATAATGAACCGGTAAATGCCCAATTGAAGCCAACGTTCATTGTCGGCAATGAAACCCTCATGATTGAAATATTCATCAATCTACTCGAAAACGCCCACAAATATGGGGACAACTCAAGCTCAATCGACGTCCTTACCTACGTAGAGGGGGCCAGCTCAATCCTGGAAGTAAAAGATCGGGGTCCGGGAATCGCGCCTGAGCTGAGACAACTGGTTACCGAGCGATTTTTCAGGGCCAGCAACGATCAGGATGGCACGGGTCTCGGCCTGGCCATAGTCAAGGAAGTGGTATTGGTACACCACGGGAGAATGGAGATTCGATCTGGTAATAATGACCGGGGAACTTGCATACGCTGTATTTTTCCCAATCCGGACGTTTGAAATCCCTTTTTAGTTTTTTACTCTATTGCTCAGCGCATTGACCAGTTTTCCACCAAATAGTGAGAAGCACAGCATCATCAATATGGCGATAGCGATTGGCCTCTCAAGCAAGTAGCTCCATTGCCCACCGCTGATCTGGTAGCTATAAATCAGTGAGTCTTCGGCCATACCCCCCAATAGTAGCCCGATAACCGCTGCCGGAACTGAATAATCGAAGCGTTTGAATAGCCAGCCTATAACCGCGAAAACCACCACAGTGACCGGCCCCGACATGTTACCTGTCAGACCGAATGCACCGAAAACAGCCAGCGATAATACCGTGGGAATAAGGTAATTCATTGGCACCTTCACCACGTTCGCCAGTAGCGGAATAAACATCAGGCCCAAGAAGATGAGAAGAAATGCCTGGCCGAAATTGGCAAAGATGATCGCATAAACAACATCGGTCTGTTCTCGAATAAACTGGGGGCCACCCGTAATATTGTGCATCGCGAAAGCGGCGAGCATGACGGCGGTTGCACCTCCACCAGGTATACCCAGGGCCAGAAGTGTTGCCATGGATCCCGCTTCAGACGTACTGTTTGCAGCTTCTGAAGCAATAACACCCTCAGGGTTGCCCTGCCCGAAGGAATCGGGATTCTTGTGTTTACGTTTTGTTGCAATATAAGACAGCAAGTTGGCTACCGATGAGCCAACACCAGGGACAGCGCCAACAAAGACGCCAATAATACTTCCACGCAGAATAATCCCTCGATAGTTAAAGGCGCTGACAAACCCCCGAAAAATTTCTTTAACACTGACTCGACGGGCCTCGCTATCTTCGATCAGGTAATCGGTATTCACCAACTTGAATAATTCGGAGGCGGCAAACATACCCATCATCGCGGGAATAGCGGGGATGCCATCCAGCAGGTAGTCACTACCAAAGGTGGCCCTGGCAGTACCGATCTCACTAAAGCCAACTGTTCCCAGCAGCAGGCCGATGATTCCAGCAATCAGTCCCTTGCTCAGGTTCTCCCCACTCAAACTGGATATCAGAGTAATACCCCAGATTACAACCGCGGCCATTTCAGCGGGCCCGAGTTTCAAAACGAGGTCTGAAAGGGGGTCAATCAACAGCAGAAGTATGCTGTAGCCGATCAGTACGCCAATGCAGGAAGCACCCAATGCAATTCCCAACGCGGTATTGTGCCGGCCTTGCCGGGACATGGGGTAGCCGTCGAAGGCGGTTGCGATCGATGATGAGGTGCCGGGTATATTCATTAGAATTGCGGGAATGCTGCCCCCGAATCCGCCACCGGTAAATATGGCGGTCAGGAATAACATGGCCTGAAGGAAATCCATGTAAAGGGTAAAGGGCAGAAAAATGGCCATCGCCATCGAAATCTGCAAACCTGGTACGGCGCCAAATACCAGTCCGATGAGGATGCCGGGAATTACGATTAGCCACGGCGTGAAATCCAAAAAAAGTAAGCTTAGCCCTCCTTGTAGCGCCTCAAGATCTATCATTGCAGCACCTAGTACTCGGAGGCCATGAGCAGCATTGGCATTGGGTAAGGCAGCAGCGTAGAAAACGCCAACGCCACCGTAGACCCAAATACAACACCGTAGGCAATAGCCCAATGCCAGCGTTTTTCACCATGAACCAGCAAGAACGCGGCGACGAAAACGGCAGTACCCACGTCAAACCCCAACCATGGCAAGGTGAATACGTAGGCAGAAAACAGCGCTATTACCGGCAACACGGATCGAACTGATTCTTGAGGCCGCTCTTCTTCCCCCGGGGCTTTCGATTGGCAGAAAAGCTCAAAGCCGCATAGCACCAATGCCAGGGCGGAAGCGGGAAGAACCAGTATAATGTTCAGTAGATGTGTCGAAACAGACAATACATGGAACAGGTAGGCTGCTATCAAACCCGCCAGAATGACGAGGATGCAGAGGTCTGCTTTTTGGTGAGTTGAGTATTTTCCAGGGATAGGGCTCATATCGGCAGGTTTCATTTCAGGAGGTAGGAGTACTTGGTGAACGTCTCCAAGTTCTCGATCATGATGGCTTCGGCCATCTCCGGGCCTATCCAACGGTAACCTATCTCAGACCGTTCAAGCTGCGCTTGCAGGTCGGGGTTCTGCAAAGCCGTCCTGATCGCCAGCGCCAGCTTCTCGTATCGTTTTGGATAGGATTTTTTAAACGCTGTTGAGGTGGCATAGCCCCGCAGGGATCCCGGTAGTACGGGTGCCTGAACACCCATCGGGGCCAGTAGCTGGTTCAGCGTGGGCACGTCCCAGTCTTTACTTGGCCGGTCGCTGACGATGGCCAGTGGGCGCAGATACTCGCGGATACTTTCTGATCCCTTTGCACTTATAACGATGAAATCCACCACGCCACCAGCCACAGCGGCGCGCGCCTTGCCCCCACTGTTGTAGGTGACGAGATTCAGGTTCTCCTGGGGAATGTGATTCACTTCCAGCAGCAGCTTTGCCATCAAGTGACCGGCCGACCCTTTCACAACAGAGGCCCTTACTGTCTTGGGTTTGGAGCGTATGGCCTCCAGCAGGTCAGCCATATCCTTGTACCGGGAGTTCTTGTAGAGGGCGAAAAGGTCTTCGTCGAACCACTGGAAGTTCAGATAGGAAAAATCCTCGAGAGCATATTCTGCAGTCCCACTTAGCAAGGTATTCAATAAGTAGGGGGAAAAAGTTGATGCGAACAGAGTATGGCCATCATCTGGGCGAGACAAAACATAATTGGCCGCCAATAACGTGCCTGCGCCTTTTTTGTTCACTACCTGAACCGGCTGGCCGAGAGCGTCAGAAACATACCTCGACATTATCCGCGCCATGCGATCGGCACTGCCGCCAACGCCGAAACCCACGACCATTATGATTGGCTGGCTCGGATATCCATCATCGCGATATTCCACCGCTTGCTCGGGCCCTTCTAGCACTACGGGAATGAGCCCGGTCGATTGTATGATTGCCGCTACCTCTTTGGATGCAAGAAATGTAATCAAGCTCTGTGCAGCGGCCTGATGCCGGGTGCGCTTGCTTATCCCCGTTGAATAAACTGTTGTCAGCTGCAGGGATTCGGGAATGGGAGCCACGTAACTTGCCCCGGAGATCGGCAGGATCTCACTGATTTGCTGAAATCCAATTTCCACCTCTCCCCGGGCGACCACGGTGGCCACGCGCTCGCTCTCGATACGTATGCTCTTGTCTTGGATCGCTGTCCAAATACCCATTTTCGGCCACAGCCTGGTTGACAAATAAGTGCCGCTCACGCTTGCCGAATAACCGATTGAATCTGCGTCGCTCAGCACCTTCAGGAATGCCTGTTCAGTGCTGATGTCTGGTTTGGGGCACCTGACTTGACGGCCATGCCGATAGTGGATTTGACCAGATCGGTCATTGATGATGCATAGACCACGTCCTGGACTGTCAATCGATCCAATGCCGGCCGGGACATGATCAAAACATCGAAATACTCACCACTTTGCAGGCGAACGGGAATTGAATCGGGGGCGCCGCCGGAAGAGGAGCCATAACTCACAGTGATATCGATGCCCGTTTCAGCCTCGAACATTGGCCGCAAAATATCAAATGCAGCGGCAAAACCCCCGGAAGTAATCACGCGCAGCGACGCTGGAGATTGCAGGACAGCAGATGCCCCGGGAGGCGCCGAATCACAGGCCACCAGTAGGGCAGCAAAGATCAGCGCAGCGAGCCGCCGAATCAGACGATTCCCAAGTTTAGATACCGGGTGAGTCCTTTGTAGTCCACTTTCCCTGTTGGCTACAAGACTCATTCGGCGAACACATCGGTGACGGTTTTTTGACGCCTACCGCGGATCGCGGACCACAGGGGGAGGCAAATAGTGATCAGGGTGATCACCATAATAGTTGCCGTGATCGGTCGCTGCCAAAGGAATGCCCACGAGCCATCCCAAATCAGCAGGGCTCGCCTCAAATTATCCTCCAGCATTCCGCCCAGAATGAATCCGAGTAATAGTGGGGCCAACGGAAAATCCAGGATGCGAAACGTGAGGGCGATGACACCGATGACAACCATCATGGTCAGATCCACGGTGTTGAATGACACCAGGTACACGCCGATCAGCGAAAAAAACAGGATAATCGGTGTCAGTAGTTGTCGGGGAATATCGAGAAGCTTGGCTATGTAGGGAATCAAGGGCAGGTTCAATACCAGCAGAATGATGTTGCCGAGGTACATGGAAATGATAACCGACCAGAACACCTCCGGGTGATCAATGTATAGTCTGGGTCCGGGCTGAACACCGTAGGAAAGCAAGGCCCCCAGCATAACCGCCGTCGTCGCAGAACCGGGGATACCCAGGGTTAGCAGTGGTACAAAGGAACCGGTTGAAGCGGCATTATTGGCTGTTTCCGGCGCTGCCAGCCCCCGTGCGCTGCCTTTCCCAAATTCCTCTTTCTGTTCCTCAGAGGCAATATTTCGTTCCATCCCGTAGGCCAGAAAAGAGGCGATGGTCGCGCCGGCGCCCGGGAGGATACCCACGAAAAACCCCAACAGGGACGATCGGGCAACAACTGGCGCTACATCCTTCACTTCTTCCTTGCTTAATTTCAGCGAGCCGAGTGCATCGCGAGACATGTCTTCTGACTTGGATTGTTCTGCTGATGAATCACCCCGCAGCACGACCAGCAATGCTTCAGCCAGGGCAAATGTGGCCATCGACAAGAGCAGAAAACTGATGCCGTCATACAGGTCAGGCTGCCCAAATGTAAAGCGCTGCACACCGGACGGGTCCTGCCCTACTGTGGCCAGCATCAACCCCAATAGCGTCATCAAGACCGCTTTCAATACCTGCCCCTTGCCGGAAAATGCAGCAATTGCGGTACAGCCGAATAACATAAGTGCGAAATAGTCGGCAGACTGGAAACTGAGACTCACCCTGGCGAGGATTGGCACGAACACGAAAAGTAAGATGGCGCCAATGGTGCCGCCGGAAAACGAGCTGTACGCCGCCAGCGCCAAGGCTCTGCCCGCTTGGCCATTCTTTGCCATGGGGTGGCCATCAAAGGCAGTTGCCACGGCCCCTGAAACTCCCGGCGCATTGATCAAAATTGCCGAGGTCGAGCCGCCAAATACCGCGCCGTAGTACACGCCTGCCATGAGGATCATCCCCGATGCGGGGTCAAATCCGTAGGTAATCGGAATCATCAGTGCGACCGCCGAAACCGGCCCCAAACCCGGTAGCATGCCGATAAAGGTTCCTGCGAAGCAGCCCAGGAACACCATCATCAGGTTGATGGGAGTAAACGCGGTATCCAGTCCGGTTATTATTCCTTCCAGCATCAGGCGGCCCCCAGCACTAGTCGATACAGCGTTCCGGTATCAAGGTACAGTCCAAACAGCTGCGTTAACATTCCCCACATAAACAGCACCAGCCCACCGGCTACGGAGAAGGAGAGACCAAAGCGCCTCTCTCCCAGGATGTAAAATCCGATCATCAGGAACAGGAAGGTGGCGAGTACAAATCCAAAAAAACTGAAGCCCAGCGAGTACACTATCATCAACAGGATCAGCAGCAACGTCCGCTGCCAACGAAACCCCACTATCACCCCGCTGATGCTGGCATCCTCCGAATCTGTGTCGGGCAAAAAAAGCTGAACGAGCGCACAAACGATTGTGATTATGGCCAGCCCCATTGGCAGGGTTCGTGCGGTAAAGAAGTCATCGCCAGCGGTAGGATCGAGAGGAATATCAAAGAGATATCTCAGGTAAAAAAGCGAAAAGAGCAATAGCAGCATGCTTCCCACGTTGTCTTTATTATCTATTAACTTCATTTCCATGCTTTGTAATTGCGGTGCTAATACCGCGCTCCAATCATGTGGTGGTTACTTTTGCATACCCAGCTCTATCATGATCTTGCCAAGCTCGCGCTCCTGGTCAGCCAGGAAATCGACAAAATCCTGCCCGGCAATATACAGATTGGTCCAGCCACGGCTGCGGCGAATACCTTCCCACTCTGCGGTTTTGTACATCTCGGCAATAAGTTGTTGATAATGTTGCTGACGTTCTGGCGGGAAGCCGGGTGCTGCGAAGAATCCCCGCCAGTTGGTAAATCGCACATCAATTCCTTGCTCGACAAAGGTGGGAATATCGCGTGCGTAGTCGACGCGCTCGCCGGCCGTCATGGCGAGAATTCTGACCTCGCCCTGTTTCGCCAGGGCAGTCGCCTCACTGAGGCCGGTCGAGAGCAGTTGGGTCTCTCCCGACAACAGCCCCACCATGGCCTTGGCGCCGGCGTTGTAGGGGATGTATCTCATCTGCCGCACATCCGCCCCCGACTTATTGAAAGCGAGGGCCGCGACAAGATGGTCCATGCTGCCACGCACTGAACCTCCGGCGACCAGAACGTTGCGCGGGTCTAGTTTGTAATCCGCTACGACCTGCTGCCAATGGTGATAGCTCGAATCGGCCTTGACAACAAAAGCGCCATAATCGGCGATGGCTGTCGCTACAGGAACCAGATCCTTATAAGTCTGTGGAAAGATTCCTTTCAGGGATTTGAGAATGATCGGAGAGGAACTGATCATTAGTGTATTGTGTTGCCGCTCAGCAGTTTCAATGAGGTGGGCGATGGCCTTGCTGCCATCACCCCCTGACATATTTTCATATGAGGATGCCTCCACTAATCCAGATCGAGCGAGCACCTCTCCTACGCCTCTTGCGGTGCTATCCCAACCGCCGCCAGCCCCACCGGGAATGAGCAGGTGAACACGCTCACCAGCCATCGCCACGGTAGATACAAGCAACAGCAGGGCTGTTGCAAGTAAATGTGTGTGAGCTTTGCAGTTCATTATCAGCTTCAAAAGGATCGGCATTGTTGACAGGAACACCAAGGCTATCAAGCCAAGCTTTCGAACTCCTTTCAGTCGCCAACTAGTAAATACGAGCTTTTAGAGTGACATGTGTATGTTTGTACACAGCGTCCAGAAAGGGTTGCAATATGCGCGCTGGAACTCGGGAAGATACCGGGAAGGTTGACGATGGAGCGTATCTAAGCAATTGATATATATAGGTTAAATAAATTGTATTTGTGGCTACGAAGCATTCTGTTCATCCTCACGCTAGAGACCATCCGTAGAGATAGTGAGTAATTCGCGGTTGGAATGTCGCAGGTAGGTGTCTTGCAGTAGTTAGGTGACGCCGACAAAACTCCCGACCGTGACGAGCATGATGATAACCGTTATCAGAAACACCTGCGGCTACCTTACCGGAAAATCAAATGATCAGGCGAAGATGTCGAACAACTCCTGTGCTGCCTTGGCCATTCCGCCGCTGGTGGAAGAGGGCACCAGTATCGGGCTATCCACGCCAGCGTCATACCAGGCCTCCAGCCCCTCGCGCACCTTGCTGGCGCTGCCGTAGAGGGTGACATCGGCGAGCCAGCGGTCACCGGCAATTGTTGCGAGGGTGTCGACATTGCCCGCCGTAATAGCCTCTTCCACGGCCTGCATCTCTTCGCCGTAACCCGCCGCCCTCCAGTAATTGCGGTAGTTGGGCAAGTGCAGGTACATCTGTAAGGTTTTCCGATTCACTGCGGCTGCGGCTTCCTCGTCTTCATCGATGGTGGTGGGAATCATCACAGCGGTCGTGAAGCCAGATGACTTTACCTCGTCGGGCACTTCAGCAATCTGGGTAGACATATAGCTGCGAGCTGCGTTGGCCCACACTGCTCCCTCGGCACTGGCAGAGGCCAGCGCCAGCATTTTCGAGCGCAATGTGGCCAGAATAATCGGTGGTAGCGGGCCAGCCGCTGGTTCAGCCGCACGTAAATCGGTGACGTAGTCGCGCATGTCTGAAACCGGTTTTTCGCTGCGCCCGCTAACCCCAAACTGTGAGCGCATAACCTCGTGGCTCACGCCCAAACCCAGGCGGAATCGGCCGCCGCCCACTTCGTGCATGTAGGCAGCCGTTGCCGCGAGTTCCCTGGGGTTATAGTAGTAAATAGGTTGAATAGAAGACGCCACTTCAATCGTCGAGGTCGCTTCCAGTACGGACTGACAAAAGGGCAGGGTGGCGCTGATGCTCGGCACATACAGGCCGGTAAATCCGCGCTTTTCCGCTTCTACAGCAAGATCGAGCACCTTGCTGCGGCGGCCGGGTGTGGCCAGTAAGGTGAGGGCAGGCATTTTAGTCATGATCGATTTTCTCTAATTGGATGTCAGCGGGGCGTGTTCTACTCAGTCAAGTTCTGTACTGGTTTTAGAAGTATAATTCGGAGCACACTTAATACTGAGAGTTTTTAGCACTATGGGTGCGCCAGCACAGGTTTATACCGAACAAAAGAATAACACTGACTTGAGACACATTCCCGGTGAACTGCTGAAGGATCAAAGACAATTTGCCGTTGATCCTGAGCCGACGGTAATCTGCATTTCAAGCTGTCTTAAGGAAGATCCCTATGAGTGGTTTTAAAGAGTATGACGAATACGATGGTCTGGGCCTGGCAGCCCTGGTGCGGCAGGGGGACGTGGGCGCCGAAGAACTGCTGGAGGAAGCCATTGCTCGCACCGAGCAAGTCAACGGCGAGCTCAATGCCGTCGTCTACAAATATTATGACGAAGCCCGCGCAGCGATCGCAGCAGGTTTACCCGATGGCCTGTTTGCCGGTGTGCCTTTCCTCATCAAGGGTCTCCACCAACTCATCAAGGGGGCTGTGGTCAGCAACGGCAGCAATATGTACCGGGATAATGTGGCTGATCACGACAGCACCCTGGTGGCGCGTTATAAAGAAGCGGGCCTGGTGATTTTTGGTCGCACCAATTCGCCGGAGCTGGGCTTGATGCCGGTGACCGAACCCAAGGCCTTTGGACCCAGTCGCAACCCCTGGAATACCAATACCACGCCGGGCGGCTCCAGTGGAGGTGCCAGCTCGGCAGTGGCCGCGGGTATATTGCCGGTGGCTCATGCGTCTGATGGGGGTGGTTCCATACGTATTCCGGCAGCCTGCACCGGTTTGGTGGGTTTGAAACCGAGTCGGGGTCGCATTCCCTTTGGCCCGGACAAGGCGGAGGGCTGGGGTGGTCAATCGATGAACCATGTGGTGAGCCGCACTGTGCGTGACACCGCCGCAATGCTGGATGTCACCGGTGGCTTTGAGATTGGTGAGCCCTATTCGGCGCCCCATTACGACAGCATTTATATGGCAGCGGCAAGCCGACCACCGGCAGAACTGACCATTGGCGTGTATTTCGACAAAATCGGCCAGGGCGAGTACAGCGCAGAAGCGATTTCCGGGCTGAAGCACACCATTGGCTTGCTGGAGAGTCTCGGCCACCGGGTGGAAGAGGTGGCTCCGCCGCCGGAATTGGCCGCCGCAGCGATGCAGGGCTTCACGATTATTTCCGCCAATGCTGCGCTGGGTGCTCATCAGCGCGCGGAACAACTGGGTTGTTCAATTGATGACCTGGATATGGAGGACGGCACGCGCTTTACCGTGGCCATGGGTGCTGCGGTCAGCGCAACTGAATACATTGCGGCGATCCAGGCTAACCAAACGGCGGGTCGGGCGATGGGTTATTTCCACCAGCAGTACGATCTGCTGTTGGGGCCGACCCTGGCTAGCCCACCGGTGGAAGTGGGCTATATCGGTGATGCCCCCGCCGAAGAGTATGCCGACCGGTTATTTGGCTTTATGGGTGATACGGCCCTGTTTAACCAGACCGGCCAACCCTCAATCTCATTGCCACTACATTGGAGCGAGGATAACTTGCCGCTGGGCATGATGTTTACCGCCGCCTATGGTGATGAAGAGCTGTTGCTACAGCTGGCGGGGCAACTGGAAGAAGCCCAACCCTGGTGGGATAAGCGCCCACCCCTCACAGCTGGTTGACAGATCAAGGGGTCAGACCTCTTGATTCTAATTTCAAGAGGTCTGACCCCTTGATCGGGTGAGGGGGAGCATACGGCTGAGGGGGAGGTCCAGGGGTGACAGCAGGCCCGGTGGGGCGTCACAGACAAAGGGAATGACATTGATGGCGCGGGTGCCGGTGGACCAGGTGCCGATGATGTCTTCTTCCATGTACACCTCGTGAGTGATGCGGCTACCGGGGGTGCCACGCACATCCACTTCTACCCAGCCTTGTACGGGTCGGCCTTCGAGGAAGGCTTCGGTGACATAGTCCTCACCGAGCAGAAAGCGCACTTCGATGGTGGCGACTGGGGTATCACCCAAGGTTGTTGATGCCTTCACCAACAGGCCCGCCATGGTGCCTTTCAGAATCGTGATCTTGTCGACGTAATCCTGGGTGGCGGGTTCGTAATCGCAAGTGAAACTGTGGCCGTCGTGGGGCAGGTTCAACTTTTCACAGAGCAAGTCAGTAATCGTCAGCAGGTTTTTGAAGATGGCGTAGGTGACATCCTGGGCGCTGTCGAGTTGTTCCTGGGTTTTACCAAAGCCAAAGGTGGTCAGGAACACTTCACTGAGCGAGGCCTGCGGCTCGCAGGTACGAATATAAATAGACTCCACGTCGGTGCATACCGATGAAGCTAACAGTGCCAGTTCGTAGCTCAGGCCTGGGTTAAGGCCGGTGCCATACAGCGACGACTGGCCCTGCTCGCAAGCCTTGACGATATCCGGGTAGCACTTGGCCTTCTTGGGGTTCCAGCCGGCCATGATACTGATCACGTTCTTGCCACTGGCCAGCAGGGGGATAATGTCGTCGTAGCGTTCGGTCGGCGGGTTGTACAAGACGCAATCTGCATCCATCGCCAATATTTCATCCAGGTTGCAGGTGGTGGTAACACCGATAGGACCGATGCCGGCAATCTCACCCGCATCAATTCCCTGCTTCTCTGGATGATGTGCGAGTGCCCCCACTAACTCCATGAAAGGGCAGGCCTGTACCACGCGAATCTGGTGCTGGGCGATCTCGCCGGTATAGCCCTGGATAATCTTGTAGGTTTTGTCCATCTGTTTACTCTTCTTCGCCTGACCATTGAGGGGGGCGCTTCTCCATCCACGCCGCGATACCTTCAGCATAATCGGGATGGCGGGCCATTTCATGCAACAGGCGTTCACTCTCTTGAACCGAGGCGGCCGCACTGCGGTGTTGGTCAAGATATAGCTGCCGTTTCGACTCCCGCACAGACCCAGGAGAACAACCCTCAGCCAGTGTTTGGGCATACTCGTAAACCGCAGGCATTAATGCCTCACGGCTGAGTAAGCGATTCAGAAATCCCATGGCCATGGCTTCCTCGGAAGTAAACACGCGGCTCGACAGCAACAAGTCATTGGCATGGGTGATGCCGATCAACCTGGGTAACAACCAGGACAGGCCGTATTCCGGGGCAAAGTTGAAGCGGCCGTGGGCGGTGGTGAACTTGGCGCCAGCCACCGCAAAGCGCAGGTCACAATAGGCGGCCAGCACCAGCCCGACCCCGGCGGCGGCACCATTTATGGCGGCAATAGTGGGCTTGCTCAAGCCGAAGTGATAGGCAAAAGTGGCATCGAATTCTTCGGCAACGCCATAGCCCGGCTTGGCGATAGTGTCATCAATGCCCGCATCGTACTCACCTTGTTGCGAAATCTTCTCCAGTCCACCGAGATCCGCTCCCGCGCAAAATGCCTTACCCTCGGGGTCGCCGGTAACAACAATCACCCGCACCGTTTTATCCGCCTCGGCCAGTGACAGGCAGTGGCGATACTCGGTATGCATGCGTCCCGTCCAGGCATTGCGTTTGCGGGGCCGCGATAATGTGATCGTCGCCGTAGGGCCGTCGACGTTATACTGGGTTGTTTTCAATTCCATGGACTTATCCTCTCAATGGCTGCGCTGGCTGTCTACATTGATTTCAAAAGCCCCTACGCCTACCTGGCGATTGAACCCACGCGAAGATTGGCGGCGGAGTTGGGCATCGACATCGACTGGTATCCCTTTGTACTGGATATACCCAGTTATCTTGGCAGTGCCAGGCTGGACAAATCTGGCAAGGTCAAAGAGCACTCCCGCAGCCCTGAACAGTGGTCGGGGGTGAAGTACGCCTATTACGACTGCCGGCGTTACGCCAATCTGCGCGGCATGATCATTCGCGGTACCGAAAAAATCTGGGATACCCATCTCGCGGCTATCGGCATGCTGTGGGCCAAACAGCAGGGCGATGACATCCTGCAGCGCTATATCGATGGCGTGTATGTGCCCTTCTGGAAGCGTGAGCTGGATGTGGAAGACCTCACCATTGTCGAATCTGTTCTGGCTGACGCGGGCGCGATCACGCGGGGGTTTACCGATTACGCCCTGGGCGAAGGCGCCCTGGAAAACCAGCAGCTACAAACCAGTGCCTTCGACGCGGGTATTTTTGGTGTTCCGACATACCTTGTCGGTGACGAGATGTACTTCGGCCGGGAACATTTGCCGAGAATTCAATGGCAACTGCAGGGCGAGGTCGGCCCGGCACCGGATATTGCCAATCCCCTGTTTCCGGATGACAGGCTGCCGTCGATCTCTACTCAAACCCTGGATGTTGGTGTGGATCTTTCCGATTACGCCAGCCGGGCCGCTATCAACTCCATCAAGGCGTTGGCAGAGGAGGTGGATGTGCCGCTGCACTGGTATCCGATCCGTGGGCGTATACCTGGTGGGGCGGATGATGGTGATAGGAGCCGCGGCGCTCGCCACCGCCGTTACCGTCTGGAAAACCACCGGCATGATGAATCCCGCTATACACCGGCGCAATCAGGCTCAGCTGCCGAGGACTGGGGCATTGAATTCGCCGAGGATGAAATATACCCGCAGACTGGGCCGGTGGTGGCAAGTTGGGCACGCCTACCTTTCGGCTCGGAGACGAGGTATTTGCCGGCCGCCAGCACTTACCCCTAATTAGAGCAATGCTTGTGAGCAATTGAGGTTTTTTGTCACAAAAGCGTCCCTTGTATGTAGCTACTAATTCGTTGAAGATGACGCTGCACACATTCGAATAATTTATAAAAGGGTATACGTTAATGATATCTCCCCTCCGCAAGACAGCACTGGCACTCGCCATTGGCGCGGTTTCATCCGCACCACTTCAAGCACAGATGCTGGAAGAAGTGATTGTGACCGCGCAGAAGCGCGAACAGAACCTGCAGGATGTACCCGTCGCTGTATCCGCCTTTACCGGCGAGATGGTTGAGCAGACTGGCGCCAAGGACCTCTTTGACTTGCAGGCCAACATACCCAGCTTGCGGGTTGGCCAGTCGCAGAGCTCATCGCAGACGACCTTCAGCATACGCGGGGTCTTTACCAGCTCGCAGAACTTTGCCCTTGAATCCTCGGTCGGCCTATACGTGGACGGCGTGTATCGCTCCCGGCAGGGTTCGATGGTCAATAACCTGATCGACATCGGCGCCATTGAGGTTCTGCGCGGCCCTCAGGGCACCCTGTTTGGCCGCAATTCGCCGGCTGGTGCAGTATCAATTTTTAGTAAGAAACCGGATCACGAGGGTACAGCTTACGTGGAAGCCACAGCAGGTGACTACGGCTTACTCAGCGGCAGCGGCGCGGTCTCTTTCAGCGCAATTGAGGATGTGCTGGCCTTCCGCTTGACCGGCTTTGGTATGGAACGTGATGGTTTTGTAGACTCGGTTGAGTTCGGCGATGAGACAATGAATGATCGCGATCGCTGGGGCATTCGAGCACAGGCCCTGTGGACGCCCAACGATGATCTCAGCATTCACATTATCGCCGATACCGCTGAAATAGACGAGGTTTGCTGCGCTGCTGGCACCTGGAAGAATAACTATGTCGCCGACGGGATACCGGGAAAAACCGGTACGGATACTCTTATTGAGAACGATCTGGGTGGCACGGTACTGCAGGGCGAGAATTTCTATGACTACCAGGTCTCGCACAGCTTTCTGCCAACGTCCAGTAATGAGGACTCGGGTATCTCGGCCCAGATTGACTGGCACACTGGCGTTGGCCTGCTGACAAGTATTTCAGCTTATCGAACCTTCGAGTCATTTGACCACCTGGATGCCGACTTCGGCAATATCGATGCGTTGGTGCAAGATAAGACCGTTGACCAGACCAACTTTAGCCAGGAATTGCGGATCAGCAATGACTACGATAATTTTAACTACGTCGCTGGTCTGTATTACTTCACTCAGGAAATGGACACTGAGGGGCAATTATTTATGGGTGAAGACACAACCGCTCTGGTGAGCGCGTTTGGCGAGGCGTTTCCAGCCGGAACCGGCTCCACCAACTTTGCCGAGCAGGACCATGAAAGCTATGCGGTTTTCGGCCAGATCGACTACAGTATCAGTGAGGCTTTCGTGCTGACAGCCGGCCTACGCTGGACCAAAGAGAAGAAGGAACTGGAGAACAGGTTTATCGAGGATGCTTCCGACACCCTGGATTTTGTTTCTCCTGGCTGGGGCTTTTGGCTGTTCACAGGAACGAAGCCGCATGCTGATGTTAGTGAGGATCTCGATGATGACCAGACCACGGGCACTATCAAGCTGAGCTGGTTCGCCAACGATGCCACCATGTTCTACGTCTCTTACGGTACAGGTTATAAGGCCGGCGGTATCAACACCGACCGAATTGACGAAGCCTTTGACGTGTTGTTTGATGCAGAGACATCAGACGCCTACGAAATCGGTATGAAGGCTGAATTCCCGGACCAGGCGTTGCGGGTCAATGTGGCATTGCACAGTACTAAGTTCGAAGATTTACAAACATCTTCGTTTCAGGGAGAAGGCTTCGTGTTGGCTAATGCGGGTACCGCCGAGGCGGAAGGTCTCGAGCTGGATATGTTTTGGCAGCCTACCGCAACCACCAGCCTGACCCTGGGCTATGCATACAACAAGGCGGAATATGCAGAGTTTCCAGCCTCGGCCTGCTGGGTTACAACGCCCTGGCATACGGGTGAACCAGATCCCGGTCTAAACGACGACGGTGGTTCTTGTGATCACAGCGGCGATCCATTCGCCGGTAATCCGGAACATGTGCTGGTGCTGTCGGGCAATCAGGAATTCCACCTGTCCAGCGACATTACTGGCTTTGTCTACGGCGAGTATATCTACACCGATGAGAGAATGACTGACGTAAATAATGATCCGCTGAAATGGGATGGCGACTATGCGTTGGTTAATCTTCGCGCGGGTTTGATTTTTGAGCAGTACGATATCCAGCTGACTGCCTGGGGTCGCAATCTAACCGATGAGGAATACACTCCCACAATTGCCGACTCAGTGCTGCAGGAAGGTAAGATGATTGCCTACTATGTTGAGCCACGCACCTGGGGTGTTACCCTGCGTAAGAACTGGTAATCACACGAAACGGGAGGCCCGGCGCAAAGCCGTCCTCCCGGTTTTCGAAATACCGCTCAGTCAGATCTACCTCAGTGGCATGCTCGACGATGTCGAAGCCATGCCACTGTAACAATCCCTCGAACGCATCCGGCGTCCAGCGACATAACATTGGTTCGTTGGTCAAATCCGTATACTTCATCAATTGAGTGATGAACTCGATTTGCTCTGCACTGAATTCAATATCAGCGGGATAGTTCAACACCAATTTGCTGCCCGCGGCCATCACCTGGGCCAGATCTGAGAGGGTTGCAGAGACTGCTTCTTCAGTAAGATAAGGAATTGTGTTCAGCCAGGACACCACGCTGAGTTTTTCGGCATCGTAAGCAGAGCCGCGTATCTTATCCAGCAGACTGTCGGTCTCGAAATCCACGGCGATAAACTCTGGCATTGAAGCCGGTCTGGTTTGCGCTTCAGCAATACGTTGCCGTTTCAAAGCCTGAGTGTCGGGATGGTCTACTTCAAACACCCGGCAACGATCTACCAGGTCATCACGGCGCAGGGCGAAAGTGTCGAGGCCAGCACCCAGCACCAGGTATTGATCAATGCCCTGTTTAACACAGGCTTCGACCAGGTCCTCGGCGTAGCGAAGCCCGCCAATATTCACCGCCAGCACCGGGTTGGAATCAAAGCCCTCGATAACTTGCACGCCATCTTCAGGGTTCATCGATTGAACTTGTTGGCGAGTCTCAGGCGACAACAGGTGGATAGCCCAGCTGTCATCCAGCACCGGCTTGTCGCTGTGTAGGCTGTGCATGGCGCGGCCCATGGCAGCGCCTTCAGCCGTGCCCGGTTGGTCTTCGTTGCCGGTTTTCGCCATGCTCACTACATCCCGTCGGCGTTCTCAGGCAGGTATTCTTCAAACAGGTCGCCGATACTTTCATCCTGATGCGTGGGCACGCGGTAGTAAGTTTTTATATCGAGAGAGCCATCGTCACCGTAGACATAAGTTTCCAGGCTGTATTGAATTTGTGGGCCGTCAGGGCCTTCAAAGTGGTTTTCAAGACACCATGCCACCTCATTGCCGCACACAAACAGGGTGCCCTCCTGGATTTTGAAGCGCACCCGCGGTTGAAACAAATCCCAGGAGTCTTCGCAGCAGTGGGTAAAACCGACTTTCTCCGGCGTGCCGACCGGGTCGAGCATGCGTACATTGTCGCCCTGTACGACCGTGCGGTAATTATCAACCCAGTCCTGCTTAACACCGGCGTTCCACAACAGCGGGTAATTGGTGGCCCAGTTCAACAGGGCCTTTTTGTCGGGTGCTGGCATAGGCGTTTTCCTTTGCTATTTCAGTTGGAGAGCAAAAGTATAGGCTGATTGTTCCGCCAGGGGGGTGTCTGGCAGTTGAATCTGTATACCAGCGGCCATCGAATTAAAAGAAACTGGCCCATGGCCTAGCAAAAGCACATCGCTAACTCCCGGCATCGGTCCCGGCAGGGTCAGTGTGGATTCTGGAGTGGCCAGGGTAATGGCGTAGAGCGAACTGTCCTTCTGCGTGTAGCGAACAGCGATGCCCTCTACCGAGTTCTCTCCGAAGCGCTGCCAGGGGCGGGTGCCATAAATTGCCTCCCCATTAGTTGCCAGCCACGCGCCCAGTTCACGCAACGGTTGCTGTTGAATCTCGGGTATCTGGCCATGGCTGTCCGGCCCCACGTTGATCAATACGTTGCCGTTCTTGGACACCGTGTCGATCACATAGTGGATGAGTTCGGCACCGGTGAGCATGTCGTCCGCGGTTTCAAGTTGGTTGAAACCAAAGGAGCCACCGAGCCCGCGTGTCGACTCCCATTTGAAATCGGGTATGCCGGGCAGATTGGCGTATTCCTCGGTTTTGAATCCGAAGCGGGTGGGGTTGTCCAGCAAGGGGTCAAGCTCACGATTGATGCTCCAGCGTGCCAGCTGTTTCAGAATCCAGGCACCGCCCGGGTAGTCGGCGACCTTGCCGAGAAAGTCGAATTCCTCCCAGCGATCATTGATGACCCCATCGGGAACGTTCTCAAAGTAGTAAGTGAGGAGGCCGTCGAGATTGCCCTTCGAGGGATAGCCGATGTCCGCCCACAGCAGGTCGGGCTGGTATTGATCGATGAGTTCCACCATGTGCGCATATACGTAGTCGCCGTAGTCCTGCCCCGGCGGCGCTGAGCGCAGAAAATTACTGAAGAAATCGCCGCCGCTGGCGAGTTTGAAAGACCAGTCCAGGCCAGTGGAGTAATACAGGCCATACTTCATGCCCTGGTTACGTACGGCAGTACCCAGTTCACCGACCAGGTCCTGTTCACTGTGCCAGTTGTCGCTGTGTGGGCTTTCTACCTCACTCGGCCACAGCGAGTAGCCGTCGTGGTGTTTGGATACCAGTACCACGTAGCGCGCACCACTGTTGGCAAAGAACTGCGCCCAGTCATCGGGATTCCAGCCTGCGGCGACCCGTTGTTCGTAGATCGGCTGGAAGTCCCGATAGGGGGCATCCATGCCGAAGGTCCGCTCATGATAATCGCGGGTTTTGCCGTTCGGAATTTGTAATGAAAACAGGTACCACTCGGAATAAGGCATCTCCGGACTGCCATCATTTTCGAGCATACGATGTGCCAACTCGCCCGGCCCGAAGGTATCACCGGCCGCATAGGCGGGCACGGAGGGCAGGCCCCAGTGAATGAAGATGCCGAGCTTGGCATCTTCATACCACTCGGGCATTTGCCGGGAGCGTTGCTGTATTGCGCTGGGGTCGCCACAGCCGGTTAGGACTGCGGCGCATAGAGAGAGTGCTATCAATCGCTTTATTATTTTCATGGCAAAACTATAGCACTGTGATAGCTAGAAACCCTCTACGTCGTGCACCTGCTTCCAGATCAGTCCCGGCGCCAGCCGTCGCATCAGCGGTCCGACCTTTGCACCCTTGCCGTAAAATACCCAGAACTTGTCCCGGGCCAGGTGATCTTCGATGGCTTCAATCATTTCCACCGGGGTGATGAGGTTGGGACCGGCCTCGATCATCTTCGGCCAATGGGTTTCATGGCCCTGCTTCAGCAGCGGGGTGTTAACAGGGGGCGGGCAGACGCAGGCGAATTTGACGCCGCTACTAATGTTTTCGTGATAGAGAATTTCGGTGTGGAAAGCCACGGCAGCCTTCGAGGCTGAATAGACGCCGGTGATCATGGTGGGAATAATGCCCGCCATGGAGGCGAAGCTGATGAACTCACCCTCGCCACGCTCGACCATCCGCGGCAGCGTCGCCTGGGAAATATTCAACAGGCCACCGTAGTTAATGTCCATGATCTTGTGGGCAGTAGCATTGTCCTGCTCAATCAGTTTGCCGAACGGCATGATGGCCGCGGAATTGTAGACGCGGAAAATCGGGCCCAGCTTGGACTCAATATTGTCGGTGGCACTTTGCACGGCGGCAAAGTCAGTAATGTCAGCTGGAAAAGCATGGATATCTGCCCCCATTGCGCAGGTTTCCGCCATACCCGGCTCGTTGACATCGAGTAGTGCCACCATGGCACCGGCTTCACCGCATAAGCGGGCGGCCTGTTGGCCCATGCCACTACCACCGCCGGTAATCAGAACTACTTTGTCTTTCAAATGCTGCATCGGAATCTCCCTGAATCAGAGAGTCCACACTAGCCACGAGCGGGTTTTTCGACAATGACAGGATCGGCCAGATACAGCTGTCAATCAGTTCAGGGAATCACTCTTCCAGTACTTGGTGCCCTGCAGTGTCGCTTGCAGTGCCAGGCCCGCTTCGGTCATCTGGTAAATACTGACACCATTGACGATGGTACCGCTGGCACTTACTTCGCCGCCGCGATCCGTGGATTTGGCCGTAGCATCAGCTTGGCCGGAGAAATCCCAGCCGCTGTTGATGAAGTTGTCGAGGACGGATTGCTTGTGGAAGACAAACACAGCCCGGAAGTCCTTTACTCCGAGACCCAGGCCGACGCCCGCACTGCCCATGTTCATGTAAGTGCGCTCACCGGAACTGTTGTTGACCACCACGCCGCTGCCGCCACCGCGGAGAAGAAAATGACGTTGACACCGACGTTGGAGAAGGCAGCGTAACCGACCGCGCCGGCAATTTCTGCCTTGGTCTCGGGCTGTTCTTCGTACAGGCGCTCGAGCACGCTGGCCGCGGTCTTGTCGATTTTATCGCGCTTCTTCTGGTCTTTGTCCGCCAGGGCGGGACTGGCGATCAGCGCCAGGGCAAGAAAAATGCTGAATAATCGAGTCATGGTCAATCCTTCAGGTCGGGGATTATTTCGGCGAAGCGATCAATCATGGGCAAGACCTCGTCGGGCTTATCCCACGTATCCATCGCCACACCCACAGTGGCCCGCTCAATGCCCATATCGCGATAGCCTTTGAGCTTGTCCAGGTCGGTAGTATCCATGATCTGGATGTTGATTTGAACATCTGCAGGGTCGCGTCCCGCTTCTTTAACCAACTCTTTAAATTTGGCCAGCGACTCTGCGACATCGCCCATGGCTACATCCACCGGGTACCAGCCGTCGGCCCAGCTGGCGGCGTGTTTTACACCGAGGGGGCCCATGGCACCCAGGAAGATCGGTGGACCGCCGGCCTGCAGGGGTTTGGGCTCGCACCAGACCGCGTCGAAGTTAATATAGTCACCGTGGTATTCCGCTTCTTCATCCCGCCACAGGGCGCGGGTGGCTTCTACCGTTTCCCGCAATACCCCATAGCGCTTGTTGAAAGGGTGGGGATTGGCATTGCTGAATTCTTCTTCATTCCAGCCGACACCGGTGCCAATCATGACCCGACCATCGGACAGGCGATCCAGGGTGGCTATAGTTTTCGCCTGGGCAAAAATATCCCGCTCCATCAGCAGCGCAATGCCGGTGCCGAATTTCAAGGTGGTGGTGGCCGCGGCGGCGGCCATCAGGGACACGTAGGGGTCCATCATCAGTTTGTAAGGGTCCGGCATTTCGCCACCCGGTGGATACGGTGTTTGGCGAGCGCAGGGAATATGACTGTGTTCACCGTACCAGAGTGACTCAAAACCGCGATCTTCCAGAGCTTTCGCCAACACGGGCGGCGCGGGGTCATTGGGTGTGTTCATTGAACTGAAGGCGAGATGCATATTCTTGTCCTGTGTATTGCAACTGCCCAGCAAGATACGGAAGATGTCGTCTTTGAACAATCCCCTATATGGATGAGAAATATGACTATTCAGACCCGCACCCTAGATTACCGTCACGATGGGAATAATTTTGAGGCATTCCTGGCCTGGGACGACGAGAACACCGCTCCGCAACCCGGGGTGTTGGTATCACACGCCTTTCGTGGGCGGGAGCAATTCGAGTGTGACAAGGCCGTGGCGCTGGCGGAATTGGGTTACGTGGGCTTCGCGCTGGATCTTTATGGCAAAGGCGTCACCGCCGAGACCAAGGAGCAGGCGTTTGCCTTAATGAACGGCCTCACCGAAAACCGCCTGCTGTTGCAGTCACGATTGGCGGCCGTGGTTGAGGCGGCACAGGGGGTAGCGGAGATCAATGAATCACGCATCGCCGCCATGGGCTTCTGTTTTGGCGGCTTGTGCGTGCTGGAAATGGCGCGCATTGGATTGCCCGTTGCGGGGGTGGCGAGTTTCCATGGCATTCTCAGCGCGCCGGACAATACTGCTGGCAAGGCGATCAATTGCAAGATACTGGTTGAGCACGGCTGGGATGATCCCATGGCCACACCAGAGCAGGTACTGGCCTTTGCCGAGGAGATGAAGGCCGCTGGGGCCGACTGGCAGTTGCACGCCAACGGCAATACCATGCATGCCTTTACCAACCCGGCGGCTAACGATCCTGATTTCGGGACTGTCTACAATGCCAGCGCCAATCAGCGTTCATGGCAGTCATTGGAGAACTATCTCGCGGAGCTATTTAGCTAGTCTTCGGCAACCGCAGACTGCAGAGCCACGACGTTACCAATCAAGACGATGTGAAGGCGGCTGGGACCGTGGGCACCAATTACCTTCTCTATCTTGATGTCTGAGGTGGAGGAGGGGCCCGATATAAAGCTGATACCACGCGGGCTGCCATCGCGTATCTGTACCTCGCGCAGCCGCCGCCAGGCCTGTTCGTAGTCCGCCACCAGGTCTTCGACGTCCAGCAGGATAATATGATCCTGCACCAGCCAGTTATTGATGCCCGGGTTGGAGCGGTCGCAATATACCGCCAGGCTGCCAGTTTCAGCGATGCCTACCTTGGCATAACTGACACTGACGGGATCCTCCGGATTGCAGGCATCAAAGCGGGCCAGTACACCGCCATCGCGCCACGGCAAGGCCGCTAACTTACTGTCGTGACCGGCCACCACTTGCCGATTGTGATAGCGCTCGTACACGTAATCCGAAATGGCCTGTACCGCGGTGCCGCGATCGCGAACAATAGAGGCGGTGGCAAACTGGGGATCCAACTGGCGCAGAAACGATTCGACCAGATCGCTGCTGGCCAGGTTGACGGCCGGTGCAGCACCCAGCTCGGCCAGGGCTTCATGAATTTCCGCCTGCTGCAGGTGCTGGCCCTGGGCGCGATGAACGCGAGCGAGGATTTCACTGCGGGTATCAGTCACGGTTTTTCCACTGGCTCATAAAGGTGGATTTCTGTGGTGCTGGGAAATCTCTGATCTGGGTCCAGCCATTGGCCATAATCAGTGATTCTAGTGAGCCGCGTTTACGCCCCAGTATATGCATGATGCGAATGACCAGGCCGGTCAGCAACCGGTATAGGCGCGGCATCCGCAGCAGCCAGCCGTGCAGTTTGAGGCCCCAGCGCCAGCGCGTTGGTGACAGCTTCTTGCGTTTTTCTTCCGCGCGTAAATCCCGCAGCAAGTCGGGCAGGGGAATGTCAGCGGGGCACACCTCGGCACAGCGCCCACACGTGGTGCAGGCATTGGGGAGGGCGTTGGACTGTTCCAGGCTGGTTAGCAGGGGTGTCAATATGGAGCCCATGGGGCCGGGATAGACCCAGCCGTAAGCATGGCCGCCGGCGCCAATATACACCGGGCAGTGATTCATGCAGGCGCCGCAGCGCATACAGCGCAGCATATCCTGGTAGTCACTGCCGAGAATGTCGGTGCGTCGATTATCAAGCAGCACCACGTGAAACTCATCGGGACCATCCAGGTCTTCATCGCGTCTCGGGCCCAGGTAGAAGCTGGTATAGGCCGAGGCTGGCAGCGCAATCGCCGACCTTGTCAGCAGGCGCAGCATGGCCGTGGCATCTTCCGGACGGGGCAGCACCTTCTCGATGGTGGTGCAGACGATCAGTGTTTTTGGCAGGTTAGAACAGAGATCGCCATTGCCTTCATTGGTGATCAGCATGGTGCGCCCGTCTTCGGCGATCAAGGCGTTGGAACCGATGATGCCCACGTCGGCGGCCAGGAATTTCTGCCGCAATATCTGTCGCGCTTCCCGCACCATTTCCGTGGGCGTTTCGAGCGAGCGTTCACCCAGGTCGTGATGATCCAGGAACAGTTCGCGAATTTCTTGCGGGGTTTTGTGAAAGGCCGGCCCCACGATATGGCTGGGGGGCTCGTCGGCCAGCTGGATGATGTATTCGCCCAGGTCAGTCTCGGTGACTTCAAGTCCGCTTTGTTGCAAATGCTCAGTCAACCCCGTCTCCTCCGTGACCATGGACTTGCCCTTGGCCACGCTGCGGGCGTCCGCCTGCCGACAGATATCCGCCACAATGCGATTCAGATCATCGCTGCTCGATGCCCAGTGAACATGGCCGCTGCGCTGAACGACATTTTCCTCATAGCGGGTGAGGTAGTAGTCGAGATTATTCAGTGTGTGGTCTTTTACCTCACGGACATGACTGCGCAATTCTTCAAAATTGCCCATTACCTCCATGGCCTCGGCGCGAGCGGCGGGGAGTGTTTTTCCCAGGCCGTCCATGTGCTGCCGCAAGTCTTGCTTCGCCATATTGTCATGGGCGACTTCCAGAAATTGAAGGCTGGTCTGCTTCAAGTCTGCGATTCCCCAATGCCGGCATCGTCAGTCATACCCGCCAGCACTTCGGCGACGTGGCGAACTTCCAACTGCTGACCCCGTCGGCTGACTCGGCCGGCGATGTTCATCAGGCAACCCAGGTCGCCGCCCAGCAAGACATCAGCCTCGGTGGCCAGGGCGCTGTCTAGCTTGTCATCTACCATTTTCTCGGAAATTTCAGGCATTTTTGCGCAGAAAGTACCGCCAAAGCCGCAGCACACCTCGGTGTTGGCAAGTTCTTCAATCTCAATGCCCTGTAACTCTTTTAGCAACTGCCGGGGCTGTTGTTTGATACCCATCTCGCGCAGACCCGCGCAGCTGTCGTGATAGGTATAGGTTTTGCCGTCTAACTTACTTGCCCCTTGAGCCGGTTGGTAGTGCAAGACCTCGGCCAGGAACCCAGTGATTTCCCAGGTTCTTTCGGCCAGTTCTACAGCCCGGGCATGCCATTCGGGGCTGTCTCTGAGTAATTTGGGGTAGTGATGTTTCAACATGCCCGCACAGGAGCCCGAGGGGGTCACCACCCAGCTGAAATCGGCGAATGCCGCGATGACTTGTTTGGCAACCGCCCGGGTTTCGGCGTACGCACCGGTGTTGTAGGCCGGCTGGCCGCAACAGGTTTGCAATTCGGGGACCTCGACATGACAGCCGGCGTCCTCCAATAACTTGATCGTGGCGAACGCCACACTGGGGCGAAACAGGTCGGCCAGGCAGGTCACAAACAGTGCAACTGTCTTATTGTTGGTGTCGTCGCTCATGCGCTTTAGCATACCACGGGACTTGCACTGTGAGCGGTGTACAGGCAGGATTTGATCCAGATTCCGATGGAGAGATTTATGTTCAGAGTTGTACTGTTGACGAGCCTGATACTGACGAACTCATCCTGGTCTGCCTCCGACCAGGCCATTCGCATTGCTGACAAATACCTTGTTGTCGATACCCATATTGATCTGCCGATTAGGCTTGAATACAAGTATGAGGATGCCACACGTGCCAGACGCGGGGGTCAGTTTGACTATCCGCGCGCTGTTAAAGGCGGGCTCGACGTGCCCTTTATGTCGATCTATATTCCCGCCAAGTATGAAGAGGAGGGCGGCGGCCAGGATTTGGCCAATCGCCTGATCGACCGTGTCGAGGCACTGGTGGGGCGAGCGCCCGAGAAGTTTGCCATTCCACGCAGCACCGCCGACGTCACCATAAACCAGCGTCGTGGGCTGATATCACTAGCCATGGGCATGGAAAACGGCACGCCCCTGGAGGGCAGCCTGGACAACCTCGACTATTTCCACAAGCGAGGCATCCGCTATATCACATTGGCTCATTCCAAGAGCAACCACATCAGCGATTCTTCGTATGACAGCAACAAGCACTGGGGTGGACTTTCCCCCTTTGGCAAGGAGCTGATCCCGGCGATGAACACAACCGGGATGATGATTGATGTGTCGCATATCTCAGATGACGCGTTTTACCAGGTCATGCAGCTCTCACAGGTACCAGTGATCGCCAGTCACTCCAGCGCCCGTAAGTTTACCCCCGGCTTCGAGCGTAATATGAGTGACGAGATGATTCAGCTGCTGGGCCGAAAGGGAGGGGTTATCCAGATTAATTTCGGCTCCCAGTTTGTTAGCCAGGTGGCCATCGATTGGGATGTTCTCTACAAGAAGGCCCGGGCATCTTTTATGGAGGCCAACAATGTTCCGGTGATGAGTCGTGAGGCGTTTGAATTCCAGGCCCAGTACCGCCAACAGCATCCTTGTCCCTACGCTGATATGGACATTGTACTTGACCAGTTTGACCACGTGGTGGCTCTTGCGGGAGTCAACGCGGTCGGCATTGGTTCTGACTATGATGGCGTCGGCGACACCTTACCGGTGGGATTGAAAGATGTGGCGAGCTATCCCAACCTGATCGATGGCTTGCTCGGCCGTGGCTATAGCGAGTCAGATATTGGTCTGATTCTGGGTGGCAACCTGATGCGCGTATGGCGCGAGGTGGAGGCTTTTACTGCGTCATCGCAATAAGCACGGCGGCGCTGAGTACTGTCAACGCCAGGCCACTGATACCCAGCAACATGGGATGACGCCGCTGTATCAATTTTACCCGCAGGGTGGCCCTGTCCACCTTTATGCCGGTGGTAAAAAGCGGTTGGAAGCGCTGGTGCAGGGGTTCGTTGGCGAACTGAGAGACCAGGCGATTGCCGAGGTAGACGATGACGTCGTCGATCATTACATAGTTGTGGAGGTACTGTATTTTGGGGCCAGCTCCTACCCGGTAGGTGTTGGTGTGGTCGACCACGATCAATCGGTCGCCGAGGATGCCCAGGTGGCAACTGCAGGCTCTCTGCAGAGCGAAATAGAGCCCACCGACACCGGTCAATATTAAGCTGATTGCCAGCATTGCCCAAATGCTGAGCTCGATCAGAAAAGAACCCACCAGAGCCACCACCGCGCTGCCAGCGAGACTGTAGCCAATCTGGCGCAGCTTTTTATCTGAGTCTACAGCGGGTGCCAACCACTCGATGTCGGCGCTATTGATATCGAATCCCGCTTCACTGTCATCCGCCGGCGCGGTGTAGATTTGCTCGCGCATGGTGTTCAAAATGCTGAGAGCGAGCATGCCTGCGGCAACGCCAAACAGCATAACCAGGATTAACGCCTGCAGTGACTGTGACAGGTTGAGCGCTGCCTGTTGATCATTGAGCGCCGCGATGACGGACTCAGAGGCAAAGTTCTTCTCCTCTCGGCCAGCGGTATCAAAACGATAAATGCTCTGCTGGTCCGGGTCGCTGACGAGGATTTTTGAAGACCAGCGATTAAGCTCAACAGGGCGCGAAGCAGCTGGTAGAGGTATCTCTCGTTCGAATTTCCAGCGCGAGCTGAACAGGTACAGGCCCGCGGTGCTGGCGTCCCGGGACTGCATGATGACCCACCAACGTTCGTTGCCATACACAAAATCGCCGGGGAATATGTGACCGCTCAGGCTGGATCCGTCAACCGACAAGGCGATATTGTCCAACTCCATGCCAAAGTCGCGGTCATCCGGTTTCAACACGGTGATGGTATCCGACTCACCCTGGCTCAGGTAAAGAATGCCTTCCTGCAGGTTCAGGTGAAGTGGGGCGGTGAGTTCCATCGGCCGACTGGCGAGTGTGTTGCCGTTCAGATCCAACTTCTCTAATACGTCGCGCTCTGCACTGGCGAGAATAATCGTATTGGTACGGCGATCGACCAGGAACTCAATGACCTTGGATGTGCGCGCCAACTCAGAACAGCTCATGCCGTGGCTATCACAATGTTTCAGTGTGGCTAGCGGTTGCGGCGAGTTTCCCAGCAATCCGGCCAACAACTCGCTATTGCTGTTGAGATGGCCGCCCTGTAACAGCAACAATTCACCACTGCCAAAGAAGTCAAACTGCAGTACGGGCGAGAGCCCGGTGCTGAACAGGTCGAGAACACGGGTATCGATGCCGGCGCGGTCATGCCAGTAGAGGCCATCTGCTATTTGCACGACCGGTTGTTGGCGGGCGTCGATATTGATGCCGCCAAGGCCGGTGGCGGTGTCCATCTGGTTCTGACTCCAGAAGCGGGCGCCAACCAGTATGAAGGCTAACAGAGCGATGCCTGCGGCAATTAACGGCGCTTTGGTGAATGTGGTGGAGCGCTCTATTTCTTCATCATGGGCACCGGCCCGATCGGAGAGGCGTAAGGCGAAGAAGTTGGGCGCGCCGGGTTGGCGTTTGCGACGTACCGAGGTTGGCTCAGGGCTGTCAACAGGCTCAGGGCTGTCAATGGACTCAGGGCTGTCAACAGGCTCTGGCTCGCTGCTCAGAATGACTTCTTCGACGATCTTCTCTTCGATCTTCTCCTCGATCTTCTCGGTGAAGGTCACCATACCAATCTGGCGCAGGTTTACGAAGATCCTGGCAGCTTCGTCTTTGGGCAGATTGCGGCGCAGGGTGATCTCCTCGCCACTGAAGAATTTTTCGGCTCGCTCGGGGTCGGCGATGTGGAAGGAGCTGGCGAACAGCTTCACAACCCGGGCTGGATCGTGACCGGGCAAAATTTCGCCTTTAAACTTCAGGTTGAACTTGTCCACTGCCTGAAGATCTCTCTTAGTTATACGCTGCAGCCTCTTGTTTCTATTGGCAAATTTACTCTTGTTCGAGTGTGTTTACCAGTGCACAGCCCACATTCTGTAGCGGCTAGCTTGCCTGCACCCAAAGCTGTCTATAGAATTGCCGCCCTCACGGTACATGCCGGAATAGCTCAGTCGGTAGAGCAGCTCATTCGTAAGCGCTAAAAGGCCCAGAACACGTGGCCTGTGGGGCATCTAGGCACCTCTTTTTCACCTTGAAATCCAACTCACAAGTGGACTACAGGTGGACTCATGGCTACAACAATTAAGTCGAAGATTAAGCTCACAGAGAGGGGGATTCAATCCCTTAAGCCCTCAGATGTCAACAGCAGTCCAAATCTGACCCACCTTGCCGTGCTAATCAGCAATTTAAAATTGACCCACCCTCAGCGTTTTCTTTCCGTTATTTAACCAATGATTGGCTTGCTGCCGGGACGATACCGGCCGCTTTCTTTCCCTTGAGTCGGTAGCTGCTCCCCGATATCTGGACGATATGTGCATGGTGTAACAATCTGTCGAGTAAAGCCGCGGTTAAGGTCTGATCATCAGCAAACGCAGTAGACCATTGCGAGAATGGCAAGTTGCTGGTCACAATGACACTGCTTTGCTCATAACGTTTAGCAATGACATTAAAAAACAGATTGGCTTCTTCCCGGCCAAATGGCAGATAACCTATTTCATCAATTATGAGCAACTTAGGTGCCTGGATACTTCGTTTGAGGTAAGACTCTAGTCGGTCCTGCTTTTTTGCGGTGGCCAGTTGCAGCATGAGATCCGCCGCCGTAATGAAGCGTGTTTTGATCCCATTCATGACCGCCTGGTATGCCAGGCTGATCGCCAGGTGGCTTTTACCGACACCACTGGGTCCAAGCAGCACGATATTCTCTGCACGCTCGATGAAGGCCAAACTGGTTAATTCCTGGAGTTGCCTGCGCGGTGCACCGGTGGCGAACTTGAAGTCATAGTCTTCAAAACGCTTGACGGACGGCAACCCTGCAAACCTCAGCAAAGTCTCGCGGGTGCGGAGCATCCTGGCGTCTATCTCAACCCGCAGTAGCTGCTCAAGAAAGTCAGCCAGTGATGACTCGTCACCGGAGGCCCTGTCAGCGATAGCGGACCATTCCAATGCCACAGCACCGAGTTTAAGCACTTCGCAGGCTTGCTGCACTCTTTCCATCTGCAGGTTCATACAGCAACTCCCAGCAGCTGGTCATAGGTACTCAGCGGATGCTGGAGACTTTCGATCGGGAGTGCCTGGGCATTGCTTCGCGGTTTGTCCTGAGCCACCAAGCGCTGCGCCAAAGGCAGCGGCATGAGGCTTAATCGCTCATGATCGAGCAATACCTGCGGCTTTTGGCCTGTTGTCCCGTGAATTCGCTGATGTGCAATGTCAGCGAGCCAATGACCCACCTGCCCATTGGCTACCTCCACGTCCAGCGCCAGCCCGGATTGCTTCAGTGACGCGGCCAGTGGTGTGATAAAACTACCTTTAAGATAACCGTTGAATCGCTCGACTTTGCCCTTGGTCTTAGCACGGTAGGGCCGACAGGCGCGCAATCTAAAACCATTATCACGAGCCATGTTCAACAAACTGGCGTTCCACCGATGTTTCCCGGCACCAAAGGCGTCTCGCTCAATCATGATGCACTTGGCATTATCGAATAGCAGTTCCTCAGGCACGCCTCCAAAGTAGTGTAACGCACCTTCAATACCCGCTAACCAATCCTCCTGCCGTTCGTATTGACTGAATCGTACGTAGGTTGCTCGACTGTATCCCAGGGTGGCAACGAAGGCCTTAAGCCTATTTCTGCCTCGCCGAATCGTCGTGAAATCTACCTGTAACTGCTGGCCAGGCGGTGTCTCAAAGCGAACGACTGGATCTTTCGCCTTCGGCTTAAATTGTCGGAGATAATCTCTCAGAATACCTTCTTTGCCTTGGTAGCCTCGCGCCAGAATCTCTCGAAACAAGACTGTCGCCGGTATCCAATAGGGTTTCGCTGCCTCGATACGCTCTCCTAAATAGGGTTTGAACGAGTCCAGTTTAGACGGCCTTTTCTCGCGCTGAGAATAGCGAGGTGTTTTGGCAGCATCGCGCAGATAACGACGTACGGTATTGCGTGATAGGTTCATTTCTTTGGCGATACTGCGGATGCTCGTCCCTTGTCGATGTAAAACGTGTATGTCCACTAATTGCTCCTGATTCAACATCTCATTTACACCGCCTCTCTCTTGATTGAAATTGGCGGTAATTGTGCCTCAGGTGGGTCAGTTTTAAATTGTCGCTAGTGGGTCAGTTTTACACTGCTGGTGACAGTCAAGCCAGTAGCGCTGGCGTTGTGAGATCGGTTTGATGGGCATGGCGTGCTCCAGTGAGAAAACACGAGCATGGCAGGCTTCGGCTCAGGCCGATAGGATGCACTTAATGGAGCGCTTACGCTGCGACTATGGTATAGCCCTGCTCAATCACCAATGCCACGGCATCTTGCTTGAAATCATCAGGAAAGTTCCGTTTTTGTCTACTTGTCATTGTTCACCTCGTATTTGATTTTTACAGTCTATACAAGGTGTCCACTTTTAGTAGACCACAACACCATCCCCGGGCTCAGCGTACACACGTGCACGCCGGTTCCCTGCGCATCTTTGCGCAGGGCCGTATTGAGGTAGTTCACTGCGCGCTTGGTAGCACCATAGGGCGACAGGCCCCTCTGACTCATGCCATTGGAGCCGAACCCCTCCATATTCCAGATTTGGCCATACCCCTGTGCCTTCATTCCAGCCATGGCCACTTTATTGGCGTAGAGCATACCCAGCAGGTTGGCCTCAACCACGTGTCTGAGATCGTCTGCATTCGCCTCATAGATCGGCTTGTGCGCAATGTCCGTACCGGCATTGTTGATCCACACATCGACGCTGCCGAATACTCGGGCCGCCGCGTCCCACAAACCCTGTAGCTGCTCAACGTGAGTGATGTCGCAGGCGCAACCAATCACCTGGTCGCTGCCAAATTCGCCGCCAGGCCGCGGCCAATACCCCGGGTGCTGCCAGTAACCACCACTGTTTTCATTTGTATTGATCTACCCTGAAATAAATATGACCTATTGTTAGGTCATTTAATCTAGACCGTCAAATAGCGTTCCCGCCTGCAGAGCATTACACTGTCAGAAAAAGAGCGAACGATGGCCGACTGGTTCACGATCTTGCAGAGTTTTGTTCCTGCGCTAGGCACAGCGGGCTTTACCCTGCTCACGCTACTGGCCGTCAATCTGTGGATCTCACGCCGACAACAAGATAGCAGCAGTTCCTCGACCACCTATCAATTCCTGCGCTTCCTGTTGCTGCTGCTCGCACTGGTAGCCATCATTCTACTGTTGCCCATTTCGGATCAGACCCAGGGCCAGGTGCTAAGCCTGGTTGGCGTACTGCTCACCGCTGTCATCGCCCTGTCTTCGACCACCTTTGTCTCCAACGCTATAGCGGGGCTCATGTTGCAGAACAGCAATACCATTCGACCCGGCGACTTCATTCGCGTCGACAACCAGTTTGGCCGTGTCACTCGCCGTTCACTGCTACAAACACAGATTCAAACCGAGTGGCGTGACTTGACCACCCTGCCGAATATCCTGCTGATAAATAGCCCGGTGACCGTGTTACACCGGGAGGGCACCATCATCTCCG
This sequence comes from Halieaceae bacterium, assembly GCA_965237855.1. Taxonomy (GTDB): domain Bacteria; phylum Pseudomonadota; class Gammaproteobacteria; order Pseudomonadales; family Halieaceae; genus CBDEGK01. Next base: position 1,262,798 of record CBDEGK010000008.1, read on the forward strand.
CGGAAATCTCCCTCGGCTACGACATTCCCTATACCCAGGTAGAGGAACTGCTGAAACAGGCCGCCACCGATGCCGGGTTGGAAGAGCCCTTCGTGCTGGTTCAGGATTTACTGGATCACGCGGTCGCCTACCGAACGGCGGGATTTCTGCCAGACACCAAGAACTTGCTCACCGCCCGGTCTAACTTGCGCAAAAAAGCCTTGGCTATTTTGCACGGCCACGGCGTGGAAATCGTCTCGCCCTCCTATATGGCACAGCGCGCTGTCGACCCAAAGCAGAAGGTGATCCCCGAGCGACCGGTGTTACATCAAGGGCCCCAGACACTGGACGACGTGCCGGAAGAGCGCATCTTCGACAAAGCGGAAGAAGCAGCCAACCTGGAAGACCTGCGCGAACAGCTGGAGCAAGTACACGAAACCATCAAGGCGCTGCGCAACGAGAGCAAGGGCGTGCAGGATGCCGAGCTGGCAGACCTGAACCTGCAGATCGAGCAGGCAGAGGCTAAAGAACACTGGCTGCAAGCCAGCATTGATCGACAGACGGAAAGTTAGCGGTGTTTCATGGCGACTGAATTAGCCACCTATGCAGCCATCGCCGAGATCTTCGGTGCAATCACCATCGTATTGGCGGGCATTTTTGGCGCCGTGCAATTTTTTGAATTTCGCAAGGGCCGCCGCGACCAGGTGGCCGCGGATCTTTGCCGGCGCTTCGCTGAGCCGGAGCTGGCGCGGGCAATTACCCTGATCAAGGCCTTGCCGAAAAACTCCAACATCGAGCAAATGCGCGCCATGGGCCCTGAGTATGAAGAGGCAGCACAGATCGTCGGCATGACCTTCGAGACCATGGGATTGCTGGTGTATCGCAAGATCGCCTCCTTTGAAATCGTGCAGGAGCTCTGTGGCGGCTTGCTGATAGAGATGTGGCGAGCCATCAAACCCTGGTGCAGCGAGAATCGGGAAAAGCACAACAATCCCCGCTTCGGCGAATGGGTTCAATGGCTGGCGGAGCGTTTGGAGGAGGTCGAAGCCGATATCAAGCCGGCCTACAACGCCTACAAAGACTGGAAGCACTAGGCTGCTTCACCGTCCTCAACCGGGTTGAGGGGAGCCGAGGTGCTGACCGGCGGCACCAGCGGTACGGTCTCCATCACCCAATCCAGACCGGGGTGGTCGCGTCGGTGCGGCGAGGGAATCGTCAACACTTTACGTCCCGCGGCCTCAGCTACCTTGGCGCAATCTATCTGCCAGCCATTTTGCTCGATCAGGCGCAGGCGTTTGCGTGAGCCACTATCAAACAGGTCGTGCTTGTAAAACGTGCGCAATTGCGTCGCGAAGGTGCTGGTGTTGTGCTCATCCACCGGGGTATTGGCATCAAACATCAGGATCGACATGGTCGGGTTGATATCAATCTGGATACGAACCGTCATACCATTCAGATGCCCTTCAGGTTTGGTCACCGTTGGCTGGCGCTCTTCCTCCGGCGCATCGCCGAGAAATACCCAGATCATGCCATAGGCTTACTGGGTGGGATAAGCGTCGATGCGGGCGCGATCCGGCGGACAGCGACCCACCCCGGTGCAGACACACATCGCTGGCACAATGCACCGCACCCTGCTGGTCTCGCCACAACACGAAATCCTGGCCCAGCATGCGGGCTTGCACGGGTTTGTCGGTGACAGCGGAGGACCATTCCGCGACATACCGCAGGTTTACTAACACGTCCTATATCTCCCTCGAGCACGTCTCTCTGACCACATAGCATACGCCGCCAGCTATCGGGCGCTTCTTTAGTCAGGGTCGATCGTTTACATTGAGCTCTCCAGAAAAGGCGGGAGCCACAATGCACAACTTCGAGAACAAAGTAGCAGTCATCACCGGTGCCGGCAGTGGCATCGGTTTAAGCCTGGCCCGACGTGCCGCTAAAGAAGGCATGAAGCTGGCACTGGCGGATGTGGATGCGGCCGCACTGGAGGCAGCCGCCAGCGAGATGCAGGCGCTGGGCGCGGAGACCCTCACCGCGATAGTAGATGTCGCCAGCGCCGAGGCAGTCTCCGAATTCTCCACCAACACCCTCGATCGGTTTGGCGCCGCCCACCTGTTATTCAACAACGCCGGCGTCGGTGGTGGCGGCCCAGTATGGGAGGTTCCGCAGGCCGAATGGGACTGGGTGCTGGGGGTAAACCTGCACGGCGTCATCAATGGAATCCGCGATTTTACCCCGGTCATGATCGAGCAGGGCGAGGGCCATATCGTCAATACCGCCTCTATTGCCGGACTGACGTCAGCGGCGGGTACCAGCACTTACACCCTCAAGGATTTAGAAAAATAGGATACCACGTGATTAGCATTGTACGAGCTAAAGGTATCTAAACTTTTTCGTAACCAAATTAGAAAAATAGCAATGACCTCCCAGCCTCTCTTTCAGGACATCTCAGAGAGTTGGGATAGAGTTCATAGAATAATTAATGAACTTGGTAAAAAAGGAAATCCATTCCAACATGTCAAATTTGTAATGAAGGTTGATAAAAGAACTGTTTACCTTGTTTACAGACTTGATGAGAAGAAGAAAGATTTGTGGGTTGAAGCAATAGTAATCAAAAGTCAAGGTAAGTTTGTGCCATACAAACCATAAACTACTCACTTACATTATGAATAAAAATCGTGCCTAGCAAATTTGTAAGGATACTTTTTTGGTATTAGATAAAGATATAATGAAATAAAATTTCTGAATAAATATGTCAGCACCACAAATGCCTCCATGGCTTCAAGAGCAACTAATGAAATTACAGCAATCTCAACAGGATCTTCAGTCAATTACGACTCAAAAACAACATCTTGAAATGGAAAAAGCAGAATCAGAAAAAGCACTTGAGGAATTAAAGAAAGCTGCAGATGGAGATGCAGTATTCAAACATGCTGGCACTGTATTAATCAAATCAACAAAACAAGAATTAATTGCTGAATTAGAAGAGAAACAAGAGATGGCAAAAACGCGTGTAACAGTTCTTGAAAAACAAGAAATTCGTGTCAAAGAATCTCTTAAAGAACAAGAAACAAAAATCACTGAAATGATGAAAAGTGGTTCTACAAGTCCTCCTCCAGCAGCAGCACAAGACAATCCTAGAAAATAATCTTTCATACCAATTTCAAATAAGATATTAACAAATCTTTACAACTATTATTGTGAAATTAGAAAACCTTCGAATTATTGTAGATGAAAGAGAACGAAAAAGTGGAATTCCTGACCTTCTAAAATCAGTTGGCTTGAATGTAGAAATGAAAACACTTCCAATTGGTGATTACATATGTCATCTGTATTTGATGGAAGACTCTTTGATCAGTGCTCAAGACTAAAAGAACATTTTGAACATCCAATTGTCCTAGTTGAAGGAAACGTTGATGAAATTGAAGAAATTACTGATAACCCCTTGATATTTTATGGTGCACTCTCTACGGTTGTTCTTGATTTTAAAATTCCAATAATACCTACTCCTAGTGCTGCTCATACAGCTAAATTACTAGTCTCATTGTGCTCCAAAAAAGATTCTCCAAAGGGACCTTATTTGAAGAAAATCAAAAAATCTTCTAATTTAGAAAGACAACAACTCTCAGTTCTTTGCAGTTTACCCGGAATAGGTGAAAAATTTGCAGTTAGAATGCTTGAAAAATTCGGAACTCCTTTCAAAGTTTTTACTGCTACAAGTGCAGAACTTGCAAAAGTTGAAGGACTAGGTGATGCACGAGCAAAGAAAATTAAAAAAATGTTAGAATCTAAAAGCAAATTTCTCAAAAAATCTAATCAAAAAACCTTGCATGATACATGATCTAACGAAGAATTATTTTATTCTATATCGAAGTATGGCTAAAACTGAATTATGAATTTCTAGTTTTTTAATTATTTTTGGAGAAACTGCAAACTCTATTTTGGAGGATGTATTTTTTGCAATCTCCAGCATTTTCATTATGTTTTTGAACTGAGAATTGGTGTGATAGTCTGCAGAAACGATTAGTGTATCTACTGCTCCAATTTCTAATGCTTTGTAAATAACATCATTTCTTTTTGCAGTTAGTCCTTCTTTGAATAGTTCTTCATATTTTTCAATAATTTCAGCAACATACTTTCTTCTATGTTGGTACAAGTGATGTATTATTTTCTTATGAACATCACTTATTGGAGTGGAAAAAGATAAGGTTTCTACAAATCGACATTTTTTTACCAACTCCGAATTAAGTTCATCATAAAATTCTGTTTTTGCAGGACCAATTCCGCCCAATAAGAGTAACTCAGAATTTGAATCCATCATTCTAACTTTGTTTGCAACTTTCTTGAAGAAAACATGAATTTTGGTTTGTCTTGCCCTTAGGAACCTTCCCTGACTCTGTCCACCTTTTTTGTGTCTTCCTTGCAGGTCAATTCGAAGTTTAGCTTCTTGTATTATTTGACTTCCATGAAATTTCTGTATTCTTGCTGATTTTTGATCAAGTGTTACTAGCAAAATATCATAATTGGTTTTAAGAATATCTTGGAATGGTTTAATGTATGGTTTTTTGCTTATCATGTAGATGTAGGGCAGTTTCTTTGAGGTTCCAATCTCTTTGGTGTGTACTTTTCCGTTCTTCATCCATCCAAAAATACAAAGGGTTTTTGCAAACTTGCCTACAGATGAGGGATTTTTTTTAAGATCTGTGATTCTTTTTTCAATTTCTGATTTAATTATTTCAAATGATTCTTTTCTTTTTGTTTCCTGCAGTAAAGAGATGGTTTCTTGTCCCTTACCGTATGGATAGTAGACCGATACGCATTGAGAGTCAATCTGTTTTATCTCGTAGAGAAACTGGTTTAGTGATAACCACTCATTTGAGGAGATTTCAGAAGATTCTAAATTATTTCTCATAAATTTTGCTTTTTTCTTTCGTAAATAACTGATACTTATTTTATCAAATCTCAATTAACTCATTTGTTGAGCGTTACAGAAGGAGATTCTCCCTTGAGTAATTTTCTTTTTAGCGGTGTTCCACATGTTGGGCACTCTTTTCCATTAGTATGATTAGTTCTGCATCCTGGACAATAGTGAACCCATTTTCCTACATCTTTTATTCCCTGAGTCATTATTGGTGATACTTTCAAACCTAGATTCTTTGCTACATTTGAAACTGCAAAATCATCACTAATTATCTCTCCATTCATTTCTATGCATAATGCAAGAATTGAAATGTCCTGTTTTGATAACTGTGGAAAATCCCCCGTGTCTTTTGCTGCCTTTATTGCAGCATTTGTTGATTCTTTACTTGGTTCTCTGATTTTTAGCCTGTTAGTTTCAAGTAAGGTTTCAAGTGCACCATGATTTTTCTTTATGTGTTTGATTTCATCATACACCTGGGATGTTGTATAACAATCATTAGATGATCTAAATGGAACTCCTGCATAAAATGCACTAGCATCTAAAATTCTAAAATCCAAGTTTACTCATTTGTCTTAGTCCTCGTTTTTTTAATCTAACAAAGACTGCTGGTTTTTTGTATTTTTTAATAATTATTGATTCCCCATATCCTGCAGATTTAATCACTTGAGCATCCATTACAATATTGCAATCATGAGAACATATAATCTCAATCTTTTCATCTGGAACTACAATTGATTCCAATCTGTATACTGGTGCAACAGGAGTTATGATTAGAACATCCAAACTTTCATGCAAAATTGGACCTCCTAATGAAAATGAGTGACCAGTTGATCCACTAGGAGTTGCAACAATTACGCCATCCATTTTTTGTTTTACAGTATCATTTTGAAATTTTATTTCAATTTCAGCAGTTTTAGTCAGATTTGTTCTACTAATGTAAATCTCATTTAATGCTGGTGGAAATTCTTTTCCTTCACAAGATGCAATAACTCTTGTTCTTTTGTCTAAGAAGAACTTATTTTTTAAAATTTGATTAATTGCTTCATCAAATTCTTCAATTGTTATTTCTGATAAAATTCCTCTATTTCCTCCTACGTTAATTGTTAAAATTGGTGTTTCATTTGCTAAATATCTAAAAACTCGTAGAGTTGTTCCATCCCCACCAAGCGTAATGATGAGATCTAGATTCTCTTTTTTTAACTCCTCTAATGTTTCAATTTTTTAGCTCCTTTTACTTCAATTGGTGAAATTGTATATACTGTAGATTTTTTTGCCAAAAGCTTTTGCACAACATCTTTTCCAGCTTGTTCTGCATCTTTCGAACCTACCTTACTTACCACTGCAACTTTTTGAAGTTTCAAGCAGTTCTTCTGAATTCCATTTACATAAAAATGATATTTTTGACGTATTGGAAAAACAATTAAGTATGCAAACAAATCCGTACAAATTATGAATTACGCACACCCTGAAGTTTTAGTAGATACTGAATGGGTATCACAAAATCCTCCTAATGAAAATAGAAAACTAGTGGAAGTTGATTACGATCCTGTAAATGGATATCAAAAAGGTCACATTAATGGTGCTAGTCTCATATGGTGGAAACGTGACATTAATGATCCAGTTACAAGAGATATCATTGGTAAAAAACAATTTGAAGCATTAATGTCAAAGAATGGAATTACCTCTGATACTGAAGTAATTCTTTATGGTGACTTTAACAATTGGTTTGCAGCATTTGTTTTCTGGGTTTTCAAATATTATGGACATGAAAATCTAAAGATCATGAATGGTGGAAGAAAAAAATGGGAATTAGAAAATAAAGATTACACTACTGATGAACCACAAATGACACAAACAACATACAATGCACAACCTCCAGATGAAGGATTACGTGCTTATCTATTTGATGTTAGTAGAGCATTAGGAAAAGAAGACACTGTAATGGTTGATGTAAGATCTCCTGCTGAATTTTCTGGTGAAATAACTGCCCCTCCAGAATATCCAATGGAGCATGCACAAAGAGGTGGACACATTCCAAGTGCAAATAATATTCCATGGGCAACTGCAGTTAATGATGCTGATGGAACATTCAAGGCAGCTGAAGAGTTAAAACAAAATTATGAACCAAAGGGTGTTACTCCAGATAAGGATGTAATTTGTTATTGTAGAATTGGAGAAAGATCTTCTCATAGTTGGTTTGTTTTAAAATATCTACTCGGTTATTCCAAAGTTCGAAACTATGATGGTTCTTGGACTGAATGGGGTAACATGATAGGAAATCCAGTAGAAAAATAAATTGCTTTTAGATCTTCCTGTTCTTAAGAAAGGCTCTTTTTATTTTATCAAGGATGGCAATACATCTTTTGTCATGGAAGATAAAACCAAAAGAGGTCTTACTCTAAAAGAGACATCTATTGATGAAAAACTAAATGTCAAAGCTGATAAGGGAATGATCCATGACATGGATGGAATTGGACATTGGGTTCCAATTAGATGGTATTTTCCAAAAGATTCTCATGACCTATCTCAGGTAGTAGTCCATGCTGAAGCAATGGAAAAAAAATACACTGAGATTAGAGAGCTCACTTGCCCTGACGATAACGACTGATAACCTTTTTAACTAAATTCGAGTTACCAAAATCAAATGTCATTACTTTTAAAAGATCGAGTTTGGTCCATGGAGGCTCCAACTGCAAAACGTGGTGTTTATCCATTACATGGATTCAAGATTGGACTTTACAGACTACCAGTTAAACTAGAAGACCCAGCAGAACTACAATCAGTTCATGATGGACTCAAAAAGGCATTTGAAATGGATATGTATGCAGACAGAATTTATGCAACATATCGCTGGACAGAACAAAACATGCGAGATCCTGATGCAAAGGGATACAAAGAAGTTGACTTGTCTGTTACAGTAGAAATTGTTACCGGGGAAGTCGTTGATATCATCTATCAAATTTTCCCAATTGAAAAATTTGGTGATCCAAACTGGGTTAAAGATTATAGAAAGAAAGCAGATCATTTTGCAAAAATGGTAATTGATACTATTTTACGTAATACTATCTTGTCAGACAAATTAGTTTCTTATTATGTAAAAACCGAAAAAATTTCTGAGGTTGCAGCTATTCAAAAACTTGAAGAGCTTACACCACTAGCAAAAATTGTTCTTGGTGCAAAAGCAAAAGCTGTTGAAGCAACAGAAGATGATGAAGAAGAAGATGATGGAGCAATTGAAATTCCTGATGGTGCTAAACCAGGTCCAATTGATGTCGAATACAAATCAAAAATGAAATCATCTGCAGCATATGATGCTGCTGGATATGCAATCAAAACTTGGGGACGAAGAGGTACAGGTAATGGAATCATGGGAGTTTGGGGAGAATTTGTTTCAGTAGATTATGATATTTGTATTGCAGATGGTGGATGTATTGAAGCATGCCCTGTTGGTGTTTATGAGTGGTTTGATACTCCTGGAAATCCTGGCTCAGAACAGAAACCGTTAATGTCAAAAGAACCAGATTGTATCTTTTGTCTTGCATGTGAAGGTGTTTGTCCACCACAAGCAATCAAGATCTATGAGCAAAAATAATTAAAATTCCTTGCAAGTATAAATAACAATTAGTGATTCTGAGAAATTAGGATATGCCAATCAACCCTTTCACTTCATTTGTATTTGATCTATTCATAATATCTGCCATTATAATTACCGCATACACTTGTAATTTCTATTATCTTGCACTTCTTTCTCGAAAAAGAAACAGTGTTCATCCTACTACTGATTGGGGAACTCCATCAGTTACAATCCAATTACCGATATACAACGAAAAATATGTTGCAAAAAGACTTGTTGATGCCGTTTGTAATTTAGATTATCCTAAAGACAAACTGCGCATAATGGTATGTGATGATTCAGACGATGATACCGTTGAATTACTTGGTGGTATAGTTGATGATTACAAGAAACAAGGGTTTCAAATTGAACATGTGAGGCGCGGAACAAGAAAAGGGTACAAGGCAGGTGCATTGAAACACGCTATGCAAACAACAGACACAGAACTTGTTGCCATCTTTGATGCTGACTTTATACCTCCCACATGGTTTCTCAAACGAGCAATCCCTCACTTTTCAAAACCAGATATTGGTCTTATTCAATGTCGTTGGGGACATGTAAATGAAAACTATTCTATGATTACTCAAGCACAGGCTCTTGCTCTTGATTTTCATTTTCTCATAGAACAAAAAGCAAAAAGTAATTCTCATCTATTCATGAATTTCAATGGCACTGCAGGAATTTGGAAACGTGAATGTATTGAAGATGCTGGAGGTTGGCATTCTGCTACTCTAGTTGAAGATCTTGATTTGAGCTATAGAGCACAAATGAAAGGATGGAAATGTGTGTTCTTACCTGACATTGTAGTTGATGCAGAACTTCCTGTTCAAATGAATGGTGCTAAACGACAACAATTCCGTTGGGCAAAAGGTTCTATTCAATGTGCAATAAAACTACTCTCTGATATTGCACTTAAACGGAAAGTTTCAATTGAAGCAAAGATTCAAGCATTCATTCAACTTACTCGTCATATAGTTTATCCATTAATGCTGATACAATTTTTAACATTACCAATTTTGTTAGCAGGACAAGTCAACCTCTATGTGGTCAGTTTTCTTCCTGCCCTAACAATTGCAACATATCTTGCAATGGGACCTGGTGCATACATTATGATTATGCAGAGCATGTATCATAAATCCTGGAAATCAAAAGCAAAGATCTTACCTGGATTATTAATCTATAATGCTGGAATGTCAGTAAACAATACTGTTGCAGTATTTGATGCAGTACTTGGAAAGAAAAATGAATTTCTTAGAACGCCAAAATATGGAATTATAAAAAAAGAAGATGACTGGAGAGACAAGGCATACAACTTACCTTTTACACAAACTACTCTTTTAGAGATATTTTTTGGTGTGTATGGAGTAATGGGAATCTTTATCGCAATTTTTTCAAACAACCCTATCTTTGTACCAATTATTGGGTTGCAAGCTGTTGGATTTTTCTATATTGCCTACATGAGCCTATCTCATACGCGATTTAAAAGAAATAAATCAAGTAATAATCATGTAATGACTAAGAACGAGAAAATGGCAAATATTGTTTACAAACTTTCTATGGTTGGTATTGTTGGAATTATAATTTTTGGAGGATCCATGGCAGTTGCTGGTTATAACACTGACATTTACCCTCTTGATAGGATGAGGGGCCACTTTGATGGAATTATAGGCTCTTCTGATCCTGCTGCAATTCGTGCTCATTTAATGGCAATTAGTGCCGATATAGATATCGTAAAGGAAAACATGCCTCAAGTAACAAACGAAAATGGTGAACTCATTTCTATAAACCCTGTTTGGTTATTCCCTACGGACTCTACAAACTTTCTTAGAATGCAAAATGATGTAAAGACTATGATTACTACTGTTGATAAAATTTCAACTATACCAAAAGATAGCTCCGCATATCATACCGGAATGATGGATTTGAATGATAGTGCTTTACAGTTGGGGATCAATATTATGGATGCAACTCCATATGCATATGTTAGTGCTCCAAATGTAATGTATAGTGCAATTTGGATTGCTGCAATATTGGCAATTTTTGCTGCATTAAAAACAAAGAAAGAACAACTCAAAGAAGTTGATACAGGAATTTAAGAAATATTTAGATCTTTTCTAATTTCATCTACTGCTCTAATTCCATAAATGTCTCTTACCTGTTGTATTCTTACAGCTTCCTTGAACATATCTCTTCCAATGGCATTTGTTAAAATTGAATAAACATCACTAAATCTAATCTCCCATTTATCTGCACAATCTAAAATTTTACTTACTGCCCATTGTCTTACTTCGTGAGGAAGTGGAATTTTTTCACCTAATTCAATTGAAATTCTATCAAATAGATTAACAATGTTTGAAGTTTGTACTGCCATCTTTTCAAGATCTTTTGCTTCTCCATACTTTGATTCTGCATTCATTCTGATGGTTGATTGATATTCTGAAAGCTTTAGCAATGCCATCATCTCTTTTGATGAATCACTTGATACCTTGTTTGTAACATTTTTGACTGATTGAATCTCTTCAAACAATTTTTCAGATTTTTTATAAAATTCTGCAGTAGATGCATCTTGTCTTTTTACAATGTCTGAAACTGAAGCCATTTTTTGCTCAATTGTATTTATTTTACCTCCTAACTCTTTGATTGATTCTAGGCTCAATCCCTCCACAGAATTTGCCTTTAATGCTATAGTGTCAAATTGCTGCTTGAGGCCGTCAATCACTCCTCCCAATGAATCAATTTTTGAGGCTTTAGAAGATATGGCATCAATTGTGATCTTAATTGCATCTAATTCTGCACTAATATTTGATCCATATCCTGCTCCCTCGGCAACTTTTCCAAGCTCTTGTTTGAGACTCTCAATGATTTGAGTTCCAGTTTCTACACTTCCAGTTTTTCCTGCAATCTTTTCTATGTTGTCTTTTAGTTTAGTCATTTCAGAACTAATTTCTAAAAATGAATCTGTCTTTCCAGATACTTTTCTGAGATCATCTCTTACCTCGTCAATTCTCTGAGCAATTTTTATAATCATTTCAGAATTATTTCTAATTGAATTCATACTATCTTCTACTTGTTGAGATAGTCCTTGAGATTTTGATGATTTTTGCGAGTCAGAAATTCTACTAATCTCTTCTTGTAGCTTGTCTGTCTGATTATTGATTTTATTGACTAGATTAGATTGTGCTCTTACTTGATTTAGTCCGGCATACAGCTTTTGTGTATCTTCTTCAATAATGTTGATTTGTTTAGATTGTTTTTGAATATGCTCTAATGTTGATGTTAGTGTGTCTATCATTCCTTTCATTGATACTAAGACTTTTTGGTTTTCACCAAAAATTTTTGACATTACTTTAATTTCCTTTTGTAGTGCTTTGTTAGAATCTGTAACTGATGCTACTTTTTTGAGTATGACTGATGGATTTGGCTCTTTTTTTGTAATTTTTTTTGCTTGTTTTGATGTTTTTTTCTTTGTAGTTTTAGCAGCCATATAGATTGAATTAAAAATTTAATGATAAAAAAGTTAGCTCTAAAATAAAAAATGTAAAGAGTTACTTGTTTACAACTCTTGGTTCATGAAGTAATTCATGAAAGGTCTTTTCAGCCAAGCCATTTACTGTTTCAATAAACCCTCTCGGACAAAATTCACATTGAATCATATAGTACGGTATGGTACCGTACTATTAATAGTCAGGTAATTACAACGTAACCAATTACGCAGTCAGATACCCCAGGTCATATCTCTACATTTTATTCAGTTGACCTAATCATCACTCTGCGTTTAGTTTATGATAACTGGGCATAAAGAGGTTAAACATTACGAAATTTTTTGAGCCTACCTTCAATTATTTTTTATTCAATTGATTTGATTTCTAAATTTTTAATGACCGATCATTTTTAAACAAATTTGTTAAATGATAACATGCAAAACATTCCACTTCAATTAGATTCAGGTGGAATTCAAAATACACTTAACAATACTGTTACTAGTTTAATTGAACAAATTACTCCTGAACTTCCTCCTAATACTTTTGTTACTGATTTAGCTTTTATCATGATAATTGGGGCTGTAGTTACGCTGGCAAATCTTTTTGCTGAAATTGGTGTTATCTTACTTCTTTTTGTAATTGGTATTGAATTCCCATATTCAAAGATCAAA